>NZ_CP075361.1:0-2427500 GCF_018436245.1 Pseudochrobactrum algeriensis | reverse complement strand
GCCTACAAACAGTTGGAGCCCAAGATTAGTTCTGGGTGACAGCGTACCTTTTGTATAATGGGTCAGCGACTTAGTCTGACGAGCAAGCTTAAGCCGGTAGGTGTAGGCGTAGCGAAAGCGAGTCTGAACAGGGCGTTCAGTTCGTCGGATTAGACCCGAAACCGAGTGATCTAGCCATGAGCAGGTTGAAGGTTGGGTAACACCAACTGGAGGACCGAACCCATATCTGTTGCAATAGATTGGGATGACTTGTGGCTAGGGGTGAAAGGCCAATCAAACTCGGAGATAGCTGGTTCTCCGCGAAATCTATTTAGGTAGAGCGTCCAGCGAATACCTCAGGGGGTAGAGCACTGAATGGGTAATGGGGACTCACCGTCTTACTGATCTCAATCAAACTCCGAATACCTGAGAGTACTACTGGGCAGACACACGGCGGGTGCTAACGTCCGTCGTGAAGAGGGCAACAACCCTGACCACCATCTAAGGTCCCTAAGTTATGGCTAAGTGGGAAAGGATGTGAGGATCCCAAAACAACCAGGATGTTGGCTTAGAAGCAGCCATCATTTAAAGAAAGCGTAACAGCTCACTGGTCTAGATAAGGGTCTTTGCGCCGAAAATGTACCGGGGCTAAAGCCATACACCGAAGCTGTGGATGCACGTATGTGCGTGGTAGCGGAGCGTTCTGTAAGCCTGTGAAGGGATACTCGTGAGAGATCCTGGAGGTATCAGAAGTGAGAATGCTGACATGAGTAACGATAAAGAGTGTGAGAGACACTCTCGCCGAAAGTCCAAGGGTTCCTGCTTAAAGTTAATCTGAGCAGGGTTAGCCGGCCCCTAAGGCGAGGCCGAAAGGCGTAGTCGATGGGAACCACGTTAATATTCGTGGGCCTGTGGGTAGTGACGGATCGCGTGTGTTGTAAGGTCTTATTGGATTGATCTTGCAGCGAAGCGGTTCCAGGAAATAGCTCCCACATATAGACCGTACCCTAAACCGACACTGGTGGACTGGTAGAGTATACCAAGGCGCTTGAGAGAACTGCGTTGAAGGAACTCGGCAAATTGCACGCGTAACTTCGGAAGAAGCGTGACCCTTGTTTGCGCAAGCAGATGAGGGTGGCACAGACCAGGGGGTAGCGACTGTTTACCAAAAACACAGGGCTCTGCGAAGTCGCAAGACGACGTATAGGGTCTGACGCCTGCCCGGTGCTGGAAGGTTAAGAGGAGAGGTGCAAGCCTTGAATTGAAGCCCCAGTAAACGGCGGCCGTAACTATAACGGTCCTAAGGTAGCGAAATTCCTTGTCGGGTAAGTTCCGACCTGCACGAATGGCGTAACGACTTCCCCGCTGTCTCCAACGCAGACTCAGTGAAATTGAATTCCCCGTGAAGATGCGGGGTTCCTGCGGTTAGACGGAAAGACCCCGTGCACCTTTACTATAGCTTTACACTGGCATTTGTGGCGACATGTGTAGGATAGGTGGTAGACTTTGAAGCGGAGGCGCCAGCCTTCGTGGAGTCATCCTTGAAATACCACCCTTATCGTCATAGATGTCTAACTGCGACCCGTATATCCGGGTCCAGGACCGTGTATGGTGGGTAGTTTGACTGGGGCGGTCGCCTCCTAAAGAGTAACGGAGGCGCGCGATGGTGGGCTCAGAACGGTCGGAAATCGTTCGTCGAGTGCAATGGCATAAGCCCGCCTGACTGCAAGACAGACAAGTCGAGCAGAGACGAAAGTCGGTCATAGTGATCCGGTGGTCCCGTGTGGAAGGGCCATCGCTCAACGGATAAAAGGTACGCCGGGGATAACAGGCTGATGACCCCCAAGAGTCCATATCGACGGGGTTGTTTGGCACCTCGATGTCGACTCATCGCATCCTGGGGCTGGAGCAGGTCCCAAGGGTATGGCTGTTCGCCATTTAAAGCGGTACGTGAGTTGGGTTCAGAACGTCGTGAGACAGTTCGGTCCCTATCTGCCGTGGGTGTAGGAATATTGAAAGGATCTGTCCCTAGTACGAGAGGACCGGGATGGACGTATCTCTGGTGGATCTGTTGTCGTGCCAACGGCATAGCAGAGTAGCTATATACGGACTAGATAACCGCTGAAGGCATCTAAGCGGGAAACTAACCTTAAAACGAGTATTCCCTATCAGAGCCGTGGAAGACCACCACGTTGATAGGCCGGATGTGGAAGTGCAGTAATGCATGCAGCTGACCGGTACTAATAGCTCGATCGACTTGATTGTTCTCATTATCAATATCCATCAAGCTCATCCAATGGATGAGTTTGATAGAATTAGACTAGCGCTCACGGATCGTACGCAGCTAAAGCTGCTGATCCTCCGCGAGGGCGGCCAAAAGTGGCCGACGTGCGGTCGCACTTGCGAACACTGTGTGTTCGTGACCGAGGCGCTAAGATCTTATGCACGAAAAACCCAGCTTCTTATTTGTTTCTGTGCCCTTTGCTGACCTGGTGGTTATGGCGGAGCGGCTGCACCCGATCCCATTCCGAACTCGGCCGTGAAACGCTCCAGCGCCGATGGTACTTTGTCTTAAGACACGGGAGAGTAGGTCGCTGCCAGGTCTGCAAAAGGCACAGAAATCAAAACATCTTCTCAAACATTCAGCGCTAAACGCGCAAATCAATCGCTTACCGATAAGACAATCTTCAAAGCAAATCTTAAGCGATCATATATCTAGGGTGGAGCGCCCGTTCGGCCTACAATCGATAATCAATCGATTGCTATACGGCCTCACCTCATCAGGCCCATAACCTGAAAAAGAGGCTGACTTCGCTCCCGGGCCTCAAAGGCTTGTACTAACTTTGACGCGGGGTGGAGCAGCCCGGTAGCTCGTCAGGCTCATAACCTGAAGGCCGCAGGTTCAAATCCTGCCCCCGCAACCAAATAAAATTCAAAATACTTAATTAATTCAAATAATTGGATGATGATTTTTGTTTGTCGAAAATCCCCGAAAAGCATCGCAAACTCGTTTTATCAGTTATAACAGTGCTTTAGCTAAAACAGGTTCAAATCGGGGGTAACGAACTACGCAACCACATACAATATTTAATGATCGTAGTTTGGGGGGCGGAGAACCCAAAAGGTGCGAGCGTGGTGGTATATGATGATGTTCGTCTAACGCAGGTTGTTGAAGCCCTAAGATAATCGAAAGGCAGCTTTGCTCGTCCATGTTGGATGTTCGAGCTGCCGAAAAATTTGCAAGCTGAAAGACTGTTTCGGAAAGCAACCTTGTTATACCGCTGATCAACTGGACGGTGACCTTGGCAAAAGCTGATTGCGCGATGACAACTGCTTTTAACGCCATGATCAAGCTACCATTACCCTCTTTGCAAACTGCGCTTGGGGTAGATCAACAGATCTTTCTAAGTGCACGCTCTGCAACCTATGAAATAGGTCAAAACACTGGATTAGCCTTTAGTAAAAGCCAGTGGGTTTAATCTGGTGACAGGCTCTTGGCTTTGCAACTTTGAGTATGTGATATCTTTAACTAATGACGAAAAGCGACGATTGACGATTTTGGTGGTCCGTTTATTTTAGAACAACAAAGACGGCTTGCCGTCCTCCAGAGCCTTATTGTGATGAGGCCGGTTCAAGTGGTAACAAGAGCTGATGGGCGAGTGTTTCCGTGTTAGTGCTGGGGATTGAGAACTACATTATGCATAAAATATTATATTATACCGCCGCACTGATTTTCTTACCGTCAAGTGTAATGGCCGGAAATCCTTCAGAAAACGTGAAGAAACGCGTGTTAACCGAGCTTGCAAACCGAAGCGGTGTTTCGGCTGATGATTTGCAACTTGTGCTCGTGGATTGTGAATTAAATCAGCGCAATATGAATCTATGTGCTTTTAAGCGTGCTATTCAGGCGGAATTGTTGCTGGGTGATGCGATCAAAATGACTGGTGCTAAGACAGATAGCGATTATGCTGCGTGGAAGAAACAGCTTCAGGCCCGCTGTCATGCGGATGCTGATAAAGAAGCTGGGGGTGGCGCAATCTTACCGAACATAATTTCTGAATGCAAAGAACTAGCTATGTTGGCAGAGCGCTATACGATTTTGGGGTCAGAAAGCTTTCCGCCACCACCGCAGCCGCTACATAAATGGGATTAATATCTGATGGTGGGTTTGATGATACGTAGTTTTTGATCTTATGCTTTTTTACATTGCCAAGCTTTGCTGATGATCAGCTGCCCTTGGCAGACGGGCGCTATAATCTTGAAGGCACATTTTGTAAAACGGTTGGCAATAAAAACGCGGCATAAATTAGCAATCAAATGATTAGAATAGCTGAAATTCAATGTGAATTTTCAGAACCAAAATTAATTGGTGGCGATGAATATTCATTGAAAGCAAAATACGAGCAACCTGAACTACGTGCAGAATTTTTGAATGAAGCACAGCTTAAAATACTTACGTCGGACAGGTTTCATTTCGACGACGGCTTGAAATTGCGTTGATATAGGCTGTGCCCTGCGCAAAAATAGCGCATCTCAACACTTTTATATGGTGCTTCTCTTGCAGTGTTCAGCATTTGCAGTGAGCAAAGCTTACGCCAGCCAACCAGCCGAACAAGCCAGAATGGTTCCGCCGAAAGCGTCAATAAATTGATGGCGATAAAGCTGCAAAATGTAAACCGCAATCGTTATGCTCTAAACGGTGCTTATAAGATTGCGTAAGGGGCAATATTTTTTCCAGAGAGCCCAAGCAGTCAAAATTGTGAGCGTGACATGCAAAGATGGCAGACTATTCAATAGTAAATCATAGCGAATTAGAACACTAAGCATATATGCGCTGAAAGTGGTTTGGCTACGCGAAACCTTGCCGTTTATCTTCTACCGTCTTGATGATCTGCTGTATTGGTAGAGGAAAAATGGTAAGCGCCGCCTGATCCCGGCTGACGCGATCCGGCAAATCATGACTACAGCACGGTTATCCATACTTGATTATCGGGCGTTGCAATATTGCGATAGTTCGCTGCGTTTATGGCTGAAAACAGAAGATTTTGCGTTTGCCTGTCAGGATATCACGCTTGGATTGTAACAAATTGCGGATGATCTTGGTCTGGTCTTGCCAAAACTTGAATTTCATGAGGTGATCAGTGTCAGTGTCAGTGTCAGTGTCAGTGTCAGTGTCAGTGTCAGTGTCAGTGTCAGTGTCTTAAGTAAGTGGCGTATGGTCATTTGCTCTGATGTGGATGTGCCAGAAGGCAGATAGTCTACTTTCTGGCACATCAGAATATGGCGGAGAGCCTTAACGCTTAACTACTTCGCTATCTTCATGGACAATGCGGTAGTTGTCTTGTAGGTCCAGTACATAAGTGAAATTCGAGGTTCCGCTGGATTGCTTGTTGCGGTCAGGACTGGACACTGTGTAATCATAAAGACCGTAGACTGCACAAAGGCCATTTTCACATTTGGCTTTCAGTGAGCTTTCATCAACGACAAAACGTCTGACCGGCCAACGGCTGAAATAACTGTTTTTATCCTGCAAAATTTCTGCTTTGGGGCGCCGTTTTTTGAAGTAATCGACAGTATCGGCGTAATATTCATTAACGAATGCCATCGCATCATCATTATTGGCACTGCCAGTCTGGATCATGAGGGCGGCAACATTCATGGCCTTATTCTCATCATTCATTGCCGGCATGGCGCTTGGCGCATTGTGCTGTTGCTGAGGATTGGCATTGGCATCACTCGGGCGGGCGGCTTGTTGCGGTGCCTGAGCCGGACTAACATGACTTGGTGTAGTAACATTGCCGCTATTGGGCTGGACCGGCTGCACTGAGGCAACTTGGGTTTCACCGGTGCGGTTGATACCGTATTTCACCACTTCCTGCGGGCTGAAATAATACATATCCTTGGCTGGTGTGCTGAACATAATGCCCAGCACATCGGCTGATACGCCATATTTTGGCAAAGTCGCCACAATATCCGATACGCCAAATTGCGCTTGTTCGCCGCTGAGTTCCGGTGCGGAAATCTGGTGAACGCCAAGACGGCCATCGGCAACACGGTTTTTGCCGGCAAAGAACACAAAGGAGCAGGCTGAAGCGCAATATGAATCCGGCGGAATATAAGTATTCATGCCCCGCTCATAGACTTCTTCCGCGATAACCAGCCCGATATGAACCAGACCACCTGGATTGTTGCTCAAAATAAGCGTGTTGACAGCAGGGTTCTCGCGCAATGCTTTTTTAAGATTGAGCAGGTCATTTGCGCCCACCTGACCGGTATAAATGAGAAGCTCAGGCTTATCTGGAAAGAAGAAAAACGGCCCGTAGCGCTCGAAATTGGCTTCTTGCTGTTGTGGTGTCTGTGCACTGACCACAGCAGTGCTGGTGAATGAGAAGGCGAGGCAGGCACTCGCTAATAATGACTTGTAATTGATCATGATTCCCGTACCCTTCTTATTCCAAGCCGTTCGGATAAGGCTCGATCGCATCGGCCTGTACCCAGCCTTGCGGACAAGATGAAATTTCGCCGTTCTTCAGCTGTTTACAATTTTCCATAGTCGTGCGGTAAGGCTCCGGCAATGGTGCAGAGACGCGGCATAAAACATTCACACCGTCGCATTTACCGAACCGATCTATCGGCATTGCCATGACAAAATATTCAGCATCTGAAATACCGGTTTTGGCTGTCGCTTTGATGCAGATGAGCTGATCCTCGGCCAGACTGGCGACTATTTTCTGATCACTGCCGCCAGCGCGTGCGCTGAGCTTGGCAGGCCCGCCATAGATCGCGCCATAATAGGGTGCAACCGCACAATCACTATGAATGGTCACTTCGTAATTTCCTGCGCTACAGTTAAGCCCCTTAGTATCGCTGCATTGAATGCCGGATTGCTCCAGCAATTCGCTGAGTTTGGCGCCTTCCAGATCGCCTTCTGCTGCATCCGCCTTTGCAGATAATGGCTGCGACAGGCTTAAGGCTGCAACGAGCATCAGACCTGACAAAATTTTAAAGGTGAATCTATTGCTCATAATTGGCATGCCTTTTTCTTATCAAATCCATCGAGAGCCAACACAAGTGCCTTGCCAAATTGCATAGCATTGACGTCGCATCCTGCAACAGCAACCATTGCGCCGCCTTTGTCTTCATCGGTGATGTCGCCATGAACAAAGGTTTGCAGCGACGCAGAATTTGTTCCATTGACCTGTAAAGCCTGAAAACGCAACGGATCCGCTTTGCCGCTATCAATCAGGATCACTTTGCCTGTGGCTTGGGGAAGAAAATCGGCCAGATAAATGGTACAGCCTGTATTCGCTTCCGTTACTGCGCATAGGCTCGCATAATTCTGAAACAGATAATCCGGCATCAGCGTAAAAGCATTGCGGGTTATCTGCTGGATTTCCTCATTGTCCGGCACAAAAACCGCCTGCTCAATGAGCTGATCGCGCAGTTTAAGCCCCTGTGTAGGCGTGATGACTTGTTCCGGTACGGATAGTGGTTTGGATTTTTCAGGGAGCAGCGTGCCCAGAAGTTTTCCAAGCTCAGGCTTGTCGACAACAGCTTCTCTTAAGGTTTTGAGGGCATCGGCACCGGGTTGCCCCCATTTCATCAGCTGCTTGACACTATGTTCGGTAAAGCGCGCATCTCCCGCCAAGGCCATGCTCACTTGCTGCTGTGCGGCAACTCGTAGCGGCGAGAGCGCATCCGTCAAAGCCAGAGCAAAAATGCAGTAAACCGGAAGCACCATGACAAGGTTGATGCAGCGTAAACGCTGTGCCCATGCTGCTCCGCCGGTTAGTGCCCATAGATAGGCAAAGCCGTAGATAAGCCCGATGACTGTCAGGTAAATGAATGTGACATCAACTGGCACCAGACCGAAACTTTGATAATCACCATAAAGCAGCCATGCGGTCAGGAACCCGAAAGCCAAAACAGCAATCACTGCGATTTTGCCTAGCCTGTCATAACCACCTTGCAGACGCTCTGCTTCATTACGCTCGGCAATGATGGTGGCAATAATTGACCAGCTCAGCATGGCCCATAAAGTGAGGCTGATTGAAAACTGAGAGTCATTGACCGCTTCTGTGCTGAAAAATACGATCAGCATCATCATTGCCATGAGCGGCAACAGCAACTGCGGCCCGATCAGATGTGCAATGAAGCGCGATCTTGGCGAGATGAAAGATGGCTCAAGCCGATCTGTTAATATGGCAACCACACCGGCTATCGCTCCACCAATGAGCCATGGAAAAAAGCGCATCAGTTCCGGATCGACAATATCTGAACCGATGCCCGAGGCGGTTGAATAAATCGCGACCCAAAATAGGCTGGCAAGCGCTCCGAAGACGCGCCAGCAAATATTCCATGCGGATTGATAGACGATTGCATAATCAAAATGACGGGTCTGCGCATAAGAAACCCAAAATGGCAGCGGCAGCAAAATGATCATCAAAAGCGGTGTGGCTACCACTGTTTGCCCGGTAAATTCACCTGTCAGAATACCGTTGGATGCAAAATAGGCAAAAGCCGCAATGAGTAAGCCGTTGATAACAGCGCCTGCAATGACCCATGACAGGCGTATTAATCCGGCAATACCAAGAATAGTTACTGCTGCAGCACCAATACCGTAGCCGGTAATATTGCTCAAGCCTTGATCAGCTATAAAACTGCTGACATCCAGAAAACCAAAAATAGTACCAAGCACCAGACTGGCTATCAGAATGAAGACAGGTTTTTGCATAAGTATCCTTGATTCGTTATTTCAAAATGCAAATGCTTAATGTATACGCCCTATGTGTCAATCTTAATGCACGTTGATTCAAGTATATAAGTTTCTTTATTTTGTGGTTTATCTTTATGAGAAATAAAAGCCTTGTTACTTCCTTTTTAACACTGCTGGCACTGGGCGGCGGGCTAGCAGTGGTTGATACGGAACTTGCATTCGCTGCGCCTGATTGCTCGGGTGAAACATTTATTTCCTGTAATGTTGCCAAGAATAAGCATCTCCAAATTTGCATTGAGCCGGAGAATGGTGATGCAGCCCCGAAATTTACTTATCAATTTACCGAAAAGGGCAAAGACGGGCTCTCGTTGAGTGAGGCTTTTTCTGCCAAAACCGTCTCACCATGGAAAGGTGTTGGCAGAGCCATTACCTCAACCGTTACTTTTAATAATGAGGGCTATAAATATCAGGTCTGGCAGAGTTTTGACCGGCTTGATGAGGGGGCCGAGCTGGAAGCAGGTGTTCACATCTTCAAAGGGGACGAGGATATCGCGTCCTTCACTTGTCAGCGTGATGGGCAAACCAAAATTGCCCCGCTATTCGCGCTTGAAGATGCCATGGAGCAAGCTGGTTGGTGCTATGATTCAGGTAAATTTGAATGGCAGCGCTGTGAGAATAAAAGCCAATAATACTTACACGATACTATAATTTTATCATTGAAAGCTATTGCAGGGTGCTTTACGCAGGCCAGCAGCTTTTATTCGGCTATTTATTGTGGGAGAATTTCTATGTTCTATTCAAGTGTAACAAAAACGCTATTTGCGGCCGCCTTATGCGCGACTGTGTTTGTGCCAAGTGCTGTTATGGCGCAGGAAAAAGAAAATATGGCAAAAATCGCCGAGTTCGGCGGCGCGATGCATGCCATGGCTGAAGAATGTGGTAGTTATTCTGCTGATCAGCTGAAAGAAATGAAGGCAGGACAGCAATCTGCATCTTCCGCTGGCGGACTTTCATCAGCAGAGTTCGACACAATTTTTACCAAAGGCTATGAAGAAACCAAAGCTAAAATTGCTGCAGGCAGTGCAAGTCAGAAGCAGACCATGTGCGAACAGATGAAAAAAATGCAGAACTAAGCTCTGCGCATATAAAATTTCGTGCTTGTGGCTCTCCTATAGGAGAGCCTGTGCGTATCTTGATCAAAAAGTCTATCGTGGTAATCAGCGCAAATAGGTGAGTAATGGCTTAAGATTTTATAACATTTAAAAGATTTGTTTTAATGAAATTGTTACCCTTTATTGGTTAATCTATTCTCGATTTCCAATGTATTCGCACAGGCTGAAATGGTTTCGGCTACGCCGCCGTTGGCTGTTTATGCTGGAAAATATGTCTATGATGAAGTGGATGGCACGCGTTTTCTGAACCACCCGCAGGTGCGCGCTGCTATTGAAGCCGCAGTGCCGACTGGGGACGTGCGCGATATTCTTTATACGGAAGTGCGGACGCCACACCGATCATGAAGGTGGGTGAAAAACTTCTTTATACACGTGGTTTTGAGCCAGCGAGTGGTGGTGACGTGAATTGGGGCGTGATGATCGCCGCTGACGGGAGTGTGGCTGCGGTCTGCTATGGACAATTTGCAGACAAGAATGCCCAAGAGGCAGCTTGGTATGCAGAGGGTGAAAAAGCATTTTCACTTGTGATGATGTGTCCATCCGAAGCTTCGGAGATTGAGGTGAGTTTCGGTGATTGGCCTATCGGCTCCATTCCGGGCTAAAAATTTTTCCTCAATTGTCAGGCCCTATATTCGCAAAAGAATAAGCATTCATATTTCAGCTTCATATCTTAGGGTGTCTTGCTGGTGCGCGATCTCGCTTATATGATCTGTCTGGTGTTGTAATGATGCAAATTCATGGATTTTGGGTTCACTTTCACTTTCACTTTCACTTTCACATTCACTTGAAATGATAGGTTCGGCTGGCGCGAAACTGCAAATATGACAAGCGGCGCTACAAACACGCAATCGCATCGAGATCATGTTCGGCCGCCTCAAGGACTGGCGGCGCGTTGCAACGCGATCCGCCGATGTCCGGAGACTTTACTCTCAGCCATCCTCCTCGCCGCAATCGTTATCTTCTGGCTGTGAAACTCAATGAGACTGGAGCCTAATAGATAAGGCTTAAATTTCAATTGAGAATAAATGTCGGTATCGGTGGCTGCGCGCCTCCGCAACTAAATAGAACCGAGAACTCTCAATTAATTCAAATAGTTAGTTGATGGTTTTTGTATTTCAAAAAAACCCGAAATGTATCGAAATCTCTTTTTATCAGTTATAACAGTGCCTTAGGTAAAATAGGTTCAAATCGGGGCGTAGCGGACCACATATAATATTTAATGACCGTAATGGGTGCAGGTATCTGTTTTAGCGATATTTTGTGTGCAGTAATCTGTGTGCCTTTAGTCTAATTGATGCCGTAGCTAATTTTAAATCTGATACTATTACTCATGGAAATAGGGTTGTTTTTCTATATGTTTCAGTTCTCTGAATGACATCTCTTGCGATTAGAAACGAATGACTGTTTGGGTGCAAATTCAGATGGTTTAGGTCAGGTTTGGGTTTCCCAAAATTAAGTTTGGTTTTAATTATGTAGTCATGGCTTCATTGTTCATCAGATATATTTATAATGATAGTATTTTTACTTCTACCAAGTTTCAGTGATAGCTTTTCCTGAGATGCTGCTTTTTATATCGTTATTCGATAATAATTTAAGCAGGCAGAGGGGTATCTTGATGAAACTGAGTTCTATACTGGCATTGGCTTCGACAACCTGTTTATCAGCGGGGTTGTTGACGAGTCTTTACTCCGGTAGCGCTTATGCTTTCACCCCCCATATAATTACTGATGCGAACGGCAATCCCGTTTTTGAATTGCGGATGTTTTATCCGCAAGACGGGAAATTTTTCAGGGATGATACCTCAACCTGGGTCTTTGATCCTGCAACGCTGGAGCGCACCTATTCCGCTGCGCAATATTGGGCAGACATCATCAAGATCACACCGGGGGAAAACCCTGCCATCTTTAATATTGGTACTGAAGATGTAGAAAATGCTGCCGCGACAAGCCCGATTGCCAGAGATGAAAATGGTGCAGGAACACTTATTGAGGCCGCTTTAAATAATAGAGAAATCGACCCGACGCACTTGGTGGTCGGCGCGCATGGGGTGATATGGATTGGTAAAATGGACTGGGATTGGGAGCAGCCCTTTGTCCCATCACAACTGATCCAAACCCCTAAGGTCGATATGACCAGCACGCTCATACATGAGATAGCCCATGCGCTCGGAATATCCGCATCAGTCTATTCTCAACAATCAGGCAACAACCCTATTAAGGCAAAGTTTGCACCCGTCCTGAATGCGTGGAGCAGCCATCTGATTGATGTCAATGGCAAGGCTGCCGCACCTGATCAAACGATCATTTGTAATTTTTGTGAACCCGCTGCGGCAGGAGCTGATACATTTGATGTCGGTGACGGATTTGCTTATTTCGCAGGGTCGAATGTAGATGCAGTGCTCAATGGTGCCATGCCGGGTGTTCCTGTGCGTGTTGATTCAAATCTGGTGCCTGGCTATAAGGACGACCCGTTTTCGCATACTGAGCTTAGGAACAGTATGATGAGCCATCAACAATATTCAAATTATATGTCGCTGATGGAGGCTGAATTCGCAGCCTTACAAGATATTGGCTACTCAATTGATCGCCGTAACCTGTTTGGCTACTCGGTCTATAATGATGGCATTACCTTGATCAATGATAATCCCTTCTTCGCTCGCAATAGTGAAGGCACTGCCTATATCCCCAACAGCTATAACACCGCGACCATGGGGCTCGGCCTTCATATCTATGGAAGCGGCAATATAATTGCCCAACGTGCAGATTTGCTATCCGCAGGGGCGGGCGGTGCAGGTATTCGTGTCGATGGTATCGGCAATACGATGACTATTTTGCCCGGAACACGGGTTCACGCCAACGGTGAGAACGGTCTTGGTGTGTTGTTTGCGTACGGAAAAAATCACACCCTGACTCAACGTGGTGATGTGCAAGCACTGGGTGAAAATGGTATCGCGGTCAGTTTTGACTTTGGCCATAATTCACTAGGTGACAACAATGAATATCGCGGTTCTTATTTTGTAACCTCGGGAAAACGAGATTTAGAAAATTATTTTCCCGATTATTATGAAACGGCTCTGAATGAAGTGAATGGCCCACTTGTTTCAAGTTTCGATCTGACCGGCCGTGTTGCAGGTAACAAGGCTGCCATTTTCATGTCTGAAAATGCCTTGGTGGGACAGATCAATGTCATGCAGGGGGCAAGTATTTTCGGGGATATTATTTCTGATTATCAGCAAAAAGATGATGATGGCCATCTGCGCCTGACGGAGCTGAGTTTCGGCTTGAAGGCTGATGCACAAGGGAATTCGACTGGCACAGCTGATACGGATTTCAGACTGGCTTACGGTGGCAATATCAAGGGCAAGAATATTTCGCTGCATCTTGATGGCGGCACAACACTGCTGACCGGCAACCATCAAGTCTTTGATGTCGGTGTGGCGCAAGCAGCAACGCTTTCCGGTCAAGGGATTTACCAGATAGATGCAGCTCAGCAGTTCCGCAATAGCGGGATATTAAATCCTTCTGTTGCTGGAGCAGCAATCACCATTGATGGAAATTATGCTCAGTCAGCTACCGGCACCTTGCAACTCGCATTCAATGATCAGTCTGACATCAGCAGCCTAATTGTAAACGGTAGTGCTGGTCTTAATGGCACGATCAGCTTTGCACCTGATCGCGGTTATTATCGTGATGGTTTCACCGTCACTTCAAACGAGTGGTTACAAGTGGACGCAATGAGTGGTAACTTTACAAGTGTTAGCACCACATTGAGCTCGCCGACACTTAACGCGAGTGCGACAGATAATGGTAATCTGTCTTATACCGTATCATTGAGCCGTGATGCGAATGCCTATTCGCAATATGCGGGAGATAGTGAAGACCGTGAAGTTGGCGCTGCATTGGATAGTCTCGCCAATAATGCTGCGACAGAGTTTAAACCATTGCTCGCAGCACTGGATTTTTCTGAATCTGACGGCTCAACCATTCGCTCAAGCCTGCCGCAACTAAGTGGTGAGGCCTACGCATCCGCAAGTGGCGTTTTGCTCAATGCCAGTGGCATCACCCGGTCATCGGTCAATAATCGCCTGTCTCAGGCATTTGGCGGTACACCGGTTAATCCGGTGTCTGTGATGGCCTATGGTCCGAAAGCCGAAACCAGTCAGGCAGGCAATGCCATTGATCATGTTGCTCCGGTTAATGCTGATGATCTTCAGCGTTATGCCGCATGGGGGGCAGCATTCGGCAGTTGGGCCACACAATCTGCTACAGATAATGCCGCACGCACCAAGTCGACCATTGGTGGGTTCATCACCGGTATTGACGGTGATGTTTATGATAATTGGCGCTTGGGTCTTATGGCCGGATACAGCCGTTCAACCTTTAAAACACCAAGCCTTTCTTCATCTGGTTCCAGCGATAATTATACTCTTGGTGCTTATGCGGGCACTGAATGGGCGACGGGCCAAGGTTCCATCGGTTTCCGTTCAGGGCTTTCCTATTCCTGGCACAATATCGAGATGAGCCGCTCGGTTGCTTTCAATGGCTATTCCGACAAGCTATCCGCTGATTACAATGGCGGTACGTTTCAGGTGTTTGGCGAGTTGGGCTATAAGCATGATCTCAGCCCGCGCGCGATCATCGAGCCTTATGCCAATCTTGCCTATGTCAATGTCAGAACGGACAGTTTTACAGAAACAGGTCATAATGGTGCAGCGCTCAGCGTACAATCCGGTAAGATGGACACAACCCTCTCAACCCTCGGCATGCGTCTCTCAACCAGCTTTGAGCTTGGTAATACACTGACAACCGCACGCGCTGATCTTGGTTGGCGACATGCTTTTGGCGATGTGATCCCGTTATCGACTGCGAGCTTTGCTGCAGGCTCCAATGCGTTCACAGCATCGGGCAGTCCGATTGGCAAAGATACCGCACTGATTGAAGCCGGACTTGATTTCGCCATTACGAAAAATTCCAAACTTGGTGTCTCTTATCAAGGACAGTTTGGTTCAGGTATCACTCAAAACGGCGTGAATGCTAATTTCAGCGTGAAGTTTTAGACTGAGTAAGAATAAACTGGATTTGGAGAGCTGCATGTAGGTAAATTTAGCCGTTAAGTTTCATGCGGGTAAATTATCTTGTATTAGATTGTGTAACCCTTACGGCCTTCTTGAGGAGCCAACCTATGTCTTTAGGTGCAATAGCAATCAATCTAATTTTGCCTGCGCCGGTACTTATCGTTGAGGACGATATGCAGGTTCGCTTGAGGCTGGAAAATCTTCTACTACAATTTGGCTAAAAAATTGGTGCCCTTATTTTTGCTTCTTCACTGAGTGAAGCGCGCGCGCAATTGTCATTCTAAGCACTTTGGGGATTTGCAAAGGGGGGCGGGGGGATGGATGTTAATATTTCGAGTGTAGAAGTCTTTACCCATGTACGCGTCATTATCGGCATTGTACTTGGTCTAAGTATTTCAAGGCTGTTAACGGGTGTTTGTCGTATTATTCAGCATCCACAGCGCCAGAATATATATCTGATTCATTTGGGATGGGTATTATTTACCTTTCTGACAGTTGTACATTTTTGGTGGTATGAATTATATTTGAACCAGACACTAGTGTGGAGGTTTGAGGCCTACCTGTTCCTTATCTTCTTCGCCAGCTTGCATTTTCTAGCTTGTAGTTTGCTATTCCCAGACAACATGGAAGGCTATTCCGGCTTTCAACATTATTTTACGTCACAGCGCGGCTGGTTTTTTTGCATTTTGATATCAGTTTTCTTAATGGATTTTGTCGATACTGCGTTAAAAGGTATGGATCATTTCCTCTCTCTCGGGCTGGAATATCCTTTGCGCAATTTATTCTTGGTTGTAGTTTGTAGTGCCGCTATCTATGCGCGCCAGCAGAAATCGCAATCGGTTCTTCTCGTTCTAGCGATCGTTTGCCAAATGACTTTTATTATGACGCAGTTCGGTACCATTTAGGGGCCTATGAATGGCTAGAAGCTTTTAGCGTCCGCAATAGTAAATGTATGAAAGGCGATTATGCTTTGGCTCTTACTGCTGCATTATAGGCCATACTCACCCAGCCTGCCATTTCGTCAGGGTCGTCGTATGCGGCGATCCAGTCGAGCAAGAAAAACAGGTCAAATACACCAGCCTGATCGCCAAAGCCATCATACTATCCAATGTTGAGGATCTAACCGGTGTTCTTTTCTCCATGGCTGCCGACGGCGTTCGCGTTCCCCCCGAGTCGGCGAGTTTATGAAACTTATGTGTAAGTCCCGGGACAATGGACTTACCTTTACCGAGTCGTCGACAAATTCGGCAACACGATCGATTTCTACCTGTCTGCGACGCGCAACGCCAAAGCAGCCAAGCGCTTCTTGGGGAAGGCTTTGAATAGCTTGAAAGACTGGGGAAAGCAATGTGTCATCAACACTAATAAAGCACCAACCTACGGGATTGCCATCACGCAGTTGAAGGCCGAAGGCAAATGCCCTGATGAACTGGTGCATCAGCAGGTCAAATATCATGAGAATGATCTAATCGCCCACACGATTTCGGCAATGCACCTGGCTGCGCCATTCAGAAAGATGGTACATCCGAAGTCTGTAGCGGGCGGCAACTGCATTCACTACTGCTCCAAGCTTTAAGCTTTTCCAAAACAACCACGTCTTTATATATTTTGTCCAGCGCCACTAAGCATTCCCACGGATATCTGAGTCAGAGCCCTTGAGAAACTCCATTGAAGTGGCCATCGCTAAACTCCTGCCAAATCAACACAAATGTAAATCGCAGATAGAAAACACAGAAGGAAGGTCATGGTCTGATAACTCTTACCTTAAAGTCAAAATTTTACCGTCGCAGCTATTGCCGGCACTGCTTTCAATGACAAGGCAGCAATTGTGAGTGTAGGATTGGCCGTCGCTGATGTTGGAAATGTCCCTGAACCCAATAAAAATAAATTCCGATGATTGAAGCTACGAAGATCAGCATCAACGACTGCACTGGCAGCATCCGTCCCCATACGAACCGTACCGATTACGTGACCCGATCCTTGTATGTCCTTAGCATGATTGATGTTTGTTGCACCTAAAGCTGTGAATATTTCCGTATGAGCCTTTTCAGCTTCAGCTAATCCGGCTCGCGTATATTCATCATAATTATACTCTATCCGTGGCAGTGGCATGCCATTGGCATCACGCTTTTCCGGATCGAGTGTAACGCGATTACTGGCTTCGGGCGATTGCTCTACCAGAGAAGCCAAGCGGATATGTCGCGAAGTCACCTGTCTGATTGCAGCGTCAAGCTCGGCACCGCGTAATCCTTGCTTTGCCAATTCTACCGCCGTCGACAAAGGCGCACCCGTTGGCCAATTATGACCATCATTGCCAATTTCTATTCTAAAGGCCGCACGGTCTTTACGAAATTCACCGTCACGCAGATTTTCAATTCCTGATGTGGAAAGCGGTCCACGATAAGGCCAGACGGGATCCTTAGCCTCTGCCCAACTTAATTTGCTTGGATGATCCATCAAATTGCGACCAACTTGATCGGAGCTATTGGCAACACCATTTGCGGCACCCTCCTGAGCAGAGTTTAACAATAAGCGTGGCGTCTCAATAGCATGAGCAGCTACAACAACCACCTTGCCTTTTGCCGTTCCAGTGCTGCCATCAGCACGCCGAAAATCGACAGAGGCAATTTGCCCGTCTGGCGCGAGGTTCAATCTTGTTGCTGTCGTTTGATCATAGATAACCGCGCCCGCACCTTCTGCCTGATCCAGATGGATAGTCGCATCATATTTCGCCTGCACCGGACAGACAGGGATGCACGAGCCATTGCCGCAACATTCAGGCCGATCGCCTATTGCTACAGAGGTGCGACCTTGAGGCGTGGATCGAACTTGATATTTCGATCCTTCCAGTGCTTTTGTGAATTGTTTATCGAGATATGTCTGCGGTATCAGCGGCATCGGGAAATCACCCGATCTTGGTGAGCCAAGGTCCTCAGTGCTATCACCTGCTACGCCGACTTCCTGTTCAGCCGCCAGATAAAAAGGCTCAAGCGCATGATAGTCGAATGGCCAGTCAACCGCTTGTCCGTAAAGTGAATTCATCTTGAAATCAGCAGGCACATTGCGAAGTGTCGTTCCCAACCAATGCCAGGTGGTTCCGCCCACAACCTTGATATAAGTCGATTTGAAATTCTCAGGCCCCATTTGTTGATAATAATCACCAATCCTGTGAGCTAACGGATGCGGGGCAGTCGGATCATTCGGGTAAGCCGACTCCGGAACCTTAATTTTCGCATTCCAGAATTTTTCGACGGCATCAAAACGATCAATACGCTTTCCACTTTCCAAAAAGGCCACTTTCATACCCTTTTGCGCCAATTTTGCACCAGCAATTGCACCAGCAATACCGCTTCCGATAATCAAAACATCAACAGAAATATTTTCCGACATGTAACAATCCCTAGTGCCCCGATTAACGGAATTAAGCTTCTGACGGTTCAGACCAATAGCCAATTGTGCCACCGCAGTATCCCATTGGTTTGGTGTAATCCATCGCCTGCCAGATCAGCGCATCCGTATATTCTACCACCACCAGATCATCCGGGTTTGGAGATTCACCTGTATACCAAGTGGCAACCAATGAATCAGATAGATCTTGATTGTCATCACCTGCTGCCAGTTGGACGAGATCATCTTCTTTGCCAAGTCTGATATAGACTTCCATAATTGTGGTCGCCATGTCCTTAGAAAGTCCGGTCTGTCCCAGTTGTTTTTCTGAGAGTCTCATGAATGAGTTGACATCAAAAATTGATGTAGCCGCCCAAACTGGCAGGGGAAATAATGCAAGAAGAGGTGCTGCCGAGGACGAGCATAAAAAAGTCCGTCTCGTGAGAGCTGAAGGAGACTTGACTTTGTGGCTGGGCATATTTCTGATCCTCGACGCAAAATGAATATTCAACCTACTTTCACTTGATTTATGTCCCTGAGAATTCAGCAAAGCCATCCCTGAAAACTGGTACCTGTGCAATAAATTGTAATAGCCCCGAATTATTCGGTTATTTCTCACCCTTAATTGAGGGTGAGGAGTAATGTTAGGCATATGACATCATTGCCAGGTTGTTTGAGGTAGGGGGGGGCGTTTTCCGCGTGAATTTATTGCTTACGCTGTCTAGACCTATCACCGAATTGCATTGAGCACGGCCGATGTGGAAGATCTTCTTGCTGAGCGTGGCGAGTTTGTCAGCCGAGAAACCGTTTGCGTCTGGATTAATCGCTTCGGTCGCCATTTAGCCGACTGTATCCGCAGGAGTCTACCAAAGCCAAAAGACAAGTGGGACCTTGATGAGGCTTTCATTACTATCGGAGGAAAGAAGTTTTGGCTTTGGTGGGCAATTGATGCAGATGGCGATGTTCTTAATATTATAGTTCAAACGCGTCGAAATACTAAGACTGCCAAACGGTTTTTCTCCAGACTGGTGAAGCAATTCGTCAACCACGTGTGATCGTGACGGACAAGCTGCGTAGTTACATTGAGCCGATACAAAACCTTTCAGCAGATGCGGATCACCGGGTTCATAAAGGCTTGAATAATGCTATAGAAGTCTCTCATAGGCCAACGCGAAAACAGGAAACGATATTGGGTCGGTTCAAGTCAGCGCGACAGGCGCAAAGGTTCCTTGTCGCTCACGATCAGATCAACCTGATTTTCCGTCCGCGTCGCCATAAACTCACAGCTCATTCCTACCGCCATGCACATATCGATGCATTTGCATTATGGCATGACTACACTGCGGAAATGACCGCATGAGCAAAGGCGCAACAGTTTCGTGCGGCCTACATACCACGCGAATTGATCTCACTGCTCAGTGGTACGCCAGCCTTCAGCTACGGGATGATGACCGACCTCGTGAAGACCACCCTGACAATGACTGGCTCTGGCCAAGTGCAGTATTGGTTGACAGTTTCAGTTATTCTGATGGGTCAATTTTTCCACAAGCCTATCAGGATCGTAAACTTGGCAATGACATATTTTTATTTCTACCAAGTTTCAGTGATAGCTTTTCCTGAGGTCCTGCTTTTTATATCGTAATTCGATAATAATTTAAGTAGCTAGAGAGGAAAAAGCCGCATAATGTGAGCAGTAGACCGGAACGTAAGCGGCGCAAGTCCACAAAATATACGCCCGCCAAAAACGCCGCTTTAAGAAGATGACAGACAGCTATCATAGCTTTCCGATTACGCCCAACATCATCGTACAAGATTTTGCAGCAACAGGACCTAATCAGAAATGGGGTGTCGACATATCATACATATGGTCGTGCGAGGGATGGCTGTATCTTGCGGTCGTCATTGACTTGTTCACGCGTCGTGTCATCGGTTGGGCCGTAAGTGATCGTTTACACCGTAAGCTGGCTCTTCAGGCGCTCGAGAAAGCTATAACAATGCGGCGACCGCCAAAAGGGTTGATCTATCATTCGGACCGTGGCAGCCAATATTGTTCCTTTGATTATCAGGCAAAGCTGAAGGAAAATGGTATCATGACCTCCATGTCCGGCAAAGGCAATTGCTACGACAACGCCATGGTTGAAACCTTCTTTAAGACATTGAAAACAGAGATGATTTGGAGAACCGTATTCCATACACGTGATGATGCACAAAAAGCCATTGCTCAATATATTGACCGCTTCTATAATCCCATAAGTCGGCATTCCTCACTCGACTATATGAGCCCAGCTCACTTCGAGAGAATGGCAGTTTAATATAAAACGCCTCTCCACTTTTACGAAGCAAGTCCATACTGGGGAGCAATCAGTTTTACCACATGACCGTGTTTGGCTATCTCTCGTGCCCAATAATGCGCACTGCCGCAGGCTTCCATAACCACGGTCGCCGAGGGGTGCTCCGCCAGAAACTTACGAAATTGTAGCCTCGATAGCTTTTTACGAAATTTTATCTGCCCTGTCATCGATGCTCCGTGCACCTGAAAAACGCTTTTAGCCAAATCGATCCCGAGCATTGTATCTGTAGTTATGTCTGCCATCCTTCCCATCGAGTAGATTGAATGCAACAATCTTCACCCAAGAATTGTCGCTTAGGTAGTAGGGCGGCAACCACTCCATCTATTCAGTTGTCCAGGAGACCATGTATGTCATTATGGCAAAGTGATTGGTTTAAGCGTGATACGGTTTGCATCGCACTGGACAGTGACTTGCCGCGCCGCCAAGTTGCCTCAGATTTAAGTATTGGGCATACAAAGCTTATGAAAAAATCGCTTCTGTTTTCGATGAAGTGAAGACATTCTCACGTCCACGGATATGACTATGGATGGGCGCAAAATATCGCGGTCACCCATGTTCATTAACATCTCCTTCTGTCCCACAACGGGGAGAGAAGGAGACGTTGCACGAGTAAGCTGCATAGCGACATGTTTTAACGTAAATTCATCAGAACTGGATTTTCAAGCTGGCATTCAGACCATTTTGCGTGATGCCGGAACCGAATTGCCCCTGATAGGTAACTCCAAGAACTGCATTTTTTTCAAGTTGGAAATCCAGTCCGGTCGAGATAAGTGCGGTGTTGCGACCAATAGCCATGCCATTGATAGTAAAAGCATCAGATCCGGTGAAATTTGCTTTTGATGTTGGTGTCACATCGCCAAAAGCGTGTCGCCATGCAATGTCCGCACGTGCTTTAACCGGGATAACCCCTTGATTAAGGTCGGCCGAGATCCGAAATCCGAGCGATGCCAACGCCGTATCCATTGTGGATTTATAAATGTTCAAGGCTGCGCCATTACGGCCGTCTTCGCTGAATTTATCTGCTCTCAAATGCACATACGCAAGATTGGCATAGGGTTCGATAGCGAATTGTTCTGTGGTTTGATGCTTATAGCCGAGTTCTCCAAATATTTGGAACGTTCCCGCTTTATAATCCGATGATAGCTTATCTTCAAAGCCGGCGAAGGCGATACCACGTTTCATATCAATATTATGCCATGTATATGTGAGCCCCGACCGGAACGCCAAAGTGCCTTGATTATAGGCCTTTTCAGTGCCAGCATAAGAACCGATGGTGTAATCGTCACTTTTGCCAGAAGACATGCGTTCATGAATGCGGAACTTACTGTAGCTGTAACCAGCCAGTAAGCCAAACCGCCAATTATCCCAAACCTGTGCATCAATACCGGTCAGAAAACCGCCAATACTGTTTCTTGTTTTTGCCGTATTGTCGTTGCCGGATTGTGTTGTCCATTCACCAAGGCCATGCATCCAGAAATTCGGCTGATCCAGATAACCGATTGTTGTTTCACCAATGCCTGAAGACTTGGAAAAGCTTCGGGTCAATTGATTATAAATAGCTGAGCGGGTGTATGCGCTGTTATTGATCAATGAGGATTGTATCGAGGCATATGCCTCGCCCGAGAGCTGATCATAGGCCTGCCGGGCTTCTGTTGCAGCTAAAAACAACATGTGGTCATATAAGATGCTTCCTTCGCCCTGACTTTCCAAGGCGGTTGCGGTGGCTGTTTGATTATGCGTAACAGCAATATCTGCAAAAGCCACATCTGAGCGGCTGGTTTCTAAAAAGACATTATTGCTATCATAATCTAAGGCAAAATCGATGAACGGCGTTTGCGTAACCAAGCTGCCGCCCCAATTATCATAGGTACCGATAACACCGTCACGGGCTGTAAGTAACGTGTAGCGTCCAGCAGCAGTGCCACGTCCGGCGCTTTGGCGCACAAGCTCCAATGAACTATTGCTGCCAAATATAGCTACACCATTGATGCTGATGTGATCAGTGCCATTAGCGGCTGCCAGACCTGCAATATAGGTTGAGCCGCTTGTTTGGATGAAACTTCCATTAACTGTTAAAGTGCCGATTGCATTGTCTGCAAAAATCGCACTGCCCGGAGAGATCTTGCCACCTTTTGCCAGCATTACATTGCCAACAGAGCCGCTGCCGGACAATTGGCCTGTCTGCGAGATATGGCTTTCCGATGTAATACTTCCCTGTACTTCCAGACCTCCGCCAACAATATTGGTTGGTCCCTGATAGGTGTTTTGCCCCGCAAGGATGAGAATACCATCGCCACGCTTGGTGAGATCACCTATGCCGGAAATGGAGTTTGACCAGATTGAAGAATAACCTTGTGTATCCACATCAAAAACACCAGCGTAACGAAACGCCATCGGTCCGTCGACTGCTGCTCCGAGATTCAACAAGCCTTGCCCGAATTTTGTTTCGTCTTCGAAGCCTTCTTTGGTCGCAGTTGTGAGAATTGTTTCGATCGTCTGACGAGCATTTAAGTAAGGAAATGCCGAACGCACCACGGCTGCAGCACCTGCAACATGCGGCGATGCCATCGAAGTGCCTTGCGAATAGCGATATTCGCTATAGCCATTTTTTGAATCGCCTTCCGGCCAGGTAGAATAGATGCCATTTGGATCACCTTCTATCGTCATATGACCACCGGGCGCGGCCAAACACCACTCTGCAGTCTCACCACACTCATTGCTGTAGGGTGCCATTTGCCCATCAGGTCCTACCGATACAACGGCAATAAGTGTCCCTTTCAGATCGGAAAAATCCATGTCATCGAAATCAGAGTCTGCCGGATCAAGGAAAGTATAAGTTGATGGGTTGTTTAGAACCAGATCAGGATTTTCGTGATCGATAAACCTGATCTTTCCACTACGAATGAACTCTGGGGTCACAAGCGGAAACATACCATTTCCGCCGGGAATAGACGTATAATAACCAGGCTGGACCATACGGCTGTTACCTGCGGCAAAGACCATAACGACATCTTTGGCAGCCGCATATTTTAAGGCTTCATAAGTTTGTTCAAAAAAATATGGATTAGAATCAACTAACTGATAGTCGAGAACCTGATAATTAGGATTTGGCTGCCCATCAATTTTTGGAACGGGAAATGCACCGGGGCCATAGCTGCCATTCAACACTTGAGCGCCATTATCAGCAGCGTGAACAATGGCCTCATTCTCCGCGAGAACATCGTCTTGCGTGCTATCGACTTCAACTCCGCGTAACGGCATGATCATCGCATCATATGCCACACCCTGCATACCAAATCCATTACGGCCAGCTCCAATGGTACCCGCAACATGAACACCATGCCCGTTCAGCAAACCGTTCTTTAAATGCGCAGGAAAAAGATTATCAGGAGCCTGATCGTTGCCAAAATTATAAAAAAATGGCGAAATTCGCCCATTAAATTCAGGGTGATTTATATCAAAGCCTGTATCGATAACCGCAACTGTAACGCCCTTACCTGTAAAGCCTTTAAGATAGGCGGGCAGGGCGTTGATCATATCAAGCCCCCAATTGGCGTGATATTCCGCATCAGCGGCTGGTGGAATGGCTTCGGCGTTTTGTGCATAGGCAAAGGTTGGGACAAAAGCTGGCGCTGCAAGTGCCGTGGTTAACGTCAGGTATTTTAAACCAACCTTTATAAGAGACATAACTTCCACTTCCTCTAAGAAAAAGATATTCCGCGATATTTTTTTGCAGAATGAACATTTAATTTAAGAATGTTAATCATCACGCACGGTCAATAGATATCCCTGAAAACTGGTATATTGGTTTTATAATTATTATTTGTAATTGTTTCTTATGTATTTACCCTCTTAGTAATTGTTGAAAACTACCAGTTTTCAGGGATATTTTTGCAGGAAATATAGTGTTATAAATAATACTAGAAGTTCTCACATTCGTTTCGACGTGTCGTAGTCGATAGTTAAGCTGAAAATGTAGTATATGAGAGGAAAAAGCCTCGAGATTGATCGCGGTGATGGATCTTTCTATGCCTGACGGTTTAACCATTCGGAAAATTCTGCGCCTTCTTCCAATCTTGCCAACGTCAGAACAGTTAGTTCTACAAAAACAGGCAGTAATTGTGCAGCAATTTGTGAGAAATCAGAGTTAGTGAATGCTTCATTGTCGACACTTGGTATGGGTGTTTCGACGGATGGGGCAGTTTGGTTCTAGTATTACTAAATATGGCGTGAATGAAAATTTCAGCGTGAAATTCTGACGGAGACGGTCATGATAATGCAAAACTTGGTAATTTTTACTGCATTACTAACCCTGACCGTGATTGCCCCCAATCAAACAAAAGCCGATTTTGACGGTGAGCCGGCGCGCTGGATTCAAAAGCCGGCGCTATCACCAGATGGCAAACTGATCGCCTTCACCCATCGCGGTCAGGTTTTTCTGACGGATAATGATGGCGGGTTGTCAGTCGCAGTTTCACCGGCCAATGCTTATAGTCATAGTGTTGTCTGGGCTCC
Source organism: Pseudochrobactrum algeriensis (assembly GCF_018436245.1). NCBI lineage: Bacteria > Pseudomonadati > Pseudomonadota > Alphaproteobacteria > Hyphomicrobiales > Brucellaceae > Pseudochrobactrum > Pseudochrobactrum algeriensis. The sequence continues at coordinate 2,402,306 of NZ_CP075361.1, read as the reverse complement.
GGATTCTCAGCGGCTGGCTTTTGCTTCAGATGTGAACGGCAATGATGATGTTTATCTGGCTGATTTTTCGGGTAAATTGCAGCGCATGACCTATTCATCGGCGAGAGAAGTACCGACGAGCTTTTCTCCGGATGGTAAAAGCGTACTTTATACGGCACTTCGGCTAGGAGATGCACAACGCAGTGTGCAGGGGGCTGCAACTTGGAAGCCCCAGCTTTACGCCGTAAATATTGCCAGCGGGCGCGAGTCACTGGTGCTGCCGAATTTTGCGCTTGAAGCCAGCTGGAATCCGAATGCTACCAAGCTGGTTTATAGTTATGACCCGTCAGGTGACCCCATAGAGCGCCAGCATAGAGTTGCGGCAAATGCCCGTCAATTATGGATCTATGAGCGGGCTAGCGACAAATATGAGCGCCTTTTTGCTGTTGATGGCATTGATCGGCTTGATCCGCATTGGAGTGCAGATGGTCAATCGCTTTATTATCTGTCTGAAGCTTCCGGCTGGCTAAATGTCTGGAAGCTAAATCTGGAAAATAAGCGCGAAGAGCAGCTTACTCATTTTGAGGGCTCTCCGGTGCGCGACCTAACCGTTGCTGATGACAATACAATTGCCTTTTCTTTCAATGGTCAGGTCCATACGCTCGCAGCGGGTGCGGATAAAGCAGAGCTGGTTGATATCAATACGCTGGAACAGGGGATGAACCATCTCGTGAATTATCAAGCGTTGAGCAGTCAGAATTTTCAAAGCTCTCCTGACGGGCAGTATTTTGCACTGATAATCAATGCAGATGTTTTTCTTATTGATTTGAAAGGTAATTACCGGCAACTGACTAAAACAGCAGGCGAGGAACGCGATATTGTTTTCTCACCTGATGGTCGCATGCTAGCCTATGCGGCAATGCGCGATCATAAATGGGGCATTTATGGCATTGATCTTTCTGAAGATCAGGCAAATGGCAAGCTTGGCCTGACCTACGATGAAGTTCCGCTTGTTGTGTCTGCCAATAGTGATGCTCTCGATCCTAAATTCTCGCCTGATGGGAGTAAATTGGCTTTTTGGTCGGATCGTCGCGAGATCAAAGTCTTAGATCTGACCAGCAGAGAGATTGCCACGCTGTATCAGCCGACAGATTATAACTCGGATTACTTTGACAGAAATGGTGAGTTCAGCTGGTCTCCGACCTCAAAAGATTTACTTGTTCCATGGCGTAGTATTGACGGATCAGGATTGAATCGTGTTGCAATCGTTCCCGCTGATGGCAGTGCCCCGATGCGCCCGCTGGCACTGGCTGTCCCTAATTTTTATGATGGCTTGTGGAGTGCGGATGGCACACAAATTATTGGCTTAACGACGCTTTATACTGCACGCAGCGCTGATAATCGCCATCAGAATTCGCGCTTTGATCTTTATCGCGCCTTTTTGTCTGGGCAGTCACGGCAGGATTTTCTGGCAAATGCCAAGGACGAAACCGATCCGAATGATGGGGAGCAACTGCTCACCCAATATACGCCGGATCGTCAGCGCAGCTTTTTGCTTGAAGAGCGCTTGACCAGCAACTTGCCAAAAATGGAATTGCTGGCCACTGCACCGGATGGTAAAAATTTGCTGGGTTTTTCCGCAATGGATGAGGGGCTGTCGGTGAATTTGATCAGCCTTGAGAATGGTGATTTACAGGAAGTTACAACAATTCCGGTGGCTAACTCGGAAGAGATACAATTCATCCGCCACAACCCTGCTATACAAACAGTTGATATTAAAACACCCACGCATATCATCCGAAGCTCTATAGAGGATCCGGCGCAGAGGGTGGAAATACCGCTTAAAATCTTGTTCAGCCGAAATGAAAATGCTGCGTTGAGCGCCGCCTTTGAACAGGCTTGGGCTGATATTAATGACCGTTATTATGATGCGGCACATGAAAATCGTGACTGGCAGCAGATTGGTGCCAAGTACCGAGCTTATCTGCCCTCTATTGCCGGACCACGTGATCTTGAACGTCTGCTGGCCGCCATGTTTGGCGAACTGTCAGCGTCGCATCTCTTTACGGATATGACAGCACCTGATCCTGCCCTTGTTGGGATGGGAACACAGAATGATGCTTTGGGGATTTATCTGGATAATGATTACAACGGTGCAGGGCGTAAAATCGCCGCCATCCTGCCCGGCGGACCGTTAGATCGGCAAAAACTAAATATTGGTGCAGGTGATATCATCACCTCGATAAACGGACAGCTAGTTCCGGAGGCTGGTGGTATTGACCGTTTGCTTGATATCAATGCGGGACGGCAGGTCGTTATTGGTGTAGCGGATAACAGTGATAATGGCGAGCGTCTTATTGAGGTTACCCCCATCCATTGGCGTGACGAATTGATTTTGGCCAGTAAAAATCTGAGCGATAATCGCCGTGCTATGGTCAGTAAGCTTTCTCGCCAGTGTATTGTCTATCAGTCTCTGGATGCGATGGATAATGACAATTACCTGTCGTTACTCGGTGCTTTGCTGTCACAACGAGGTCTTGCGAAAGCTGCCCTGATAGATGTTCGATCCAATACCGGTGGTAACTTGACACGTGAATTGATCACGCTGCTCAGTGGTACACCAGCCTTCAGCTACGGAGTAGATGACCGTCCTCGTGAAGACGGCCCTGACAATGTCTGGCTCTGGCCAAGTGCAGTATTGGTTGACAGTTTCAGTTATTCTGATGGGTCAATTTTTCCGCAAGCCTATCAGGATCGTAAACTTGGCAAAGTGATTGGCGATGTGCTCCTTAATACGGGTACCGCAGTAACTACCGTCAACAGCAAAATCGTACCCGGACTGCAATATAGATTTCCGGTTTTGCCTTATCGGCATGCTGACGGGCGCAAATATGAAAATGGTATCATTACACCGGATATCGTCGTGGAATTCGATCCAAACCGCTACAGTATGACGTCTGATCCGCAATTGGAGGCGGCAGTGGCATCATTGATGCAAGACATCGGTGCTGACAGCGATTGCCGGGATAACTAGCTATCACTTGAAAACACTTTTTATAGTAAAACTACCAGTTTTCAGGGATGGATTTACAATAAAAATGACGACATAGATTAGAATAAGACATTCTGTCTAAGACAATGTCATGCTGGGAATGCAGCATTTGAGGGGAAAGCAATGACATCCAGACTGATCGACAAACTGACCATGTCAACTTGTCTGGCCACAGGTGCTCTCTATGGGGCAATGATTAATCCTGCAGTTGCGATAACCACGCATGTGGTCAATGACCCGCAAGGCACGCCCTTTATTCAATTGCGGTTTTTCGATGTGGGGGATGGTGATTTTGATGTTAATAATCAGTCGACTTGGAATATCACTGATATATATAAAAATCAGATTATTAACGCGACAGGCTATTGGTCGGAAATTATAAAACTTGTACCAGGTGAAAATCCTGCAATTATTAATGTGGGTACTAATACAGCCGATTGGGGCGCGGCGGCTTCAAGTCCGAATGCGACTATGCAAAATGGTTCCCCCACAACTGTGCAAGCAGCATTGACCAATCAGTATTATACGAACCTGACGAATGGGGCGCATGGTTATATTGTGGTTGCGAATAAAGTCGGGACTGAGGATTGGTCACAAGCTCCATATACGCCGTCTCATATTGCGCTGACAGCTGAAACATCACTCGGCACAGTGCTTATTCATGAAATCGGCCATGCTCTTGGTATAGCTGCGAATGCTTTTAGCTTTTTCGATGATGATAACGGTGTTCAAATCGCAGGATTTGGCGGTGGATTTGATGCTTGGAGCACGCATTTGCGTGACGATAATGATAATGCAGCAAGACCAAATCAATGGATAAACTGCAATGGCTGTTGGCTTCCTCCCGCAGCAATTGCTGATGCCTTTGATGTTCGTAAAGATCAGGCCTATTTTACCGGCGCCCATGTGAGCGAGGTACTGAACGGGGCGATGAAGGGGCTGCCTATGCGTGTTGCCACGGATTACGGGCCCTATGATTCCCCTTTATTCGGCCATATCGAACTTAAAAACAGTTTGATGAGCCATCAGCTATATCGCAATTATAGCACGCTGATGGAAGCAGAGCTCGCAGCTTTACAAGATATTGGTTACACAATCGACCGACGTAATTTCTATGGGCATTCTGTTTACGGCAACGGACTGACCATCATCAATAATAACCCGTATTTTGGACGGAATGCGGAAGGCACAGCCTATATCAATAATACATATAATACTGCCACTTTGGGCTTGGGACTTCATGTCTATGGCAGTCATAATACTATCACCCAGAATGCCGATTTACTGTCCGTAGGGTCTGGCGGCGGTGGCATCCGTGTCGATGGCGCAGCCAATAATCTGATTGTTGCCCCTGATGTGAGGGTTCATGCCAATGGTGCGAATGGCCGTGGCATCATGTTTGCTTATGGTAAAGATCACACATTAACCCATCGTGGTGATGTGCAAGCAATGGGTGAAAATGGTATCGCGGTCAGCTTTGATTTTGGTCATAACTCGCGTGGTGACGGAACGGGCTATCGTGGCTCTTATATTCTGGAACTTGATGACAGAGTGGAGGATCAGCGCGCTACTATTTTTGAGGAGCTGAATGGGGCCTTAGTTTCCACCTTCGACCTGACCGGCCGTGTTGCAGGTAACAAGGCTGCAATCTTCATGTCAGAAAATGCCTTGGTGGGACAGATCAATGTCATGCAAGGTGCCAGCATTTTCGGGGATATTATCTCTGATTATTATCAAACAGATGAAGATGGCCATCTGCGCCTGACTGAGCTGAGTTTCGGTTTGAAGGCTGATGCACAAGGGAATTCGACTGGCACAGCTGATACGGATTTCAGACTGGCTTACGGTGGCAATATCAAGGGCAAGAATATTTCGCTGCATCTTGATGGCGGCACATCTGTTCTGACTGGCAACCATCAAGTCTTTGATGTCGGTGTGGCGCAAACGGCAATGCTTTCCGGTCAAGGGATTTACCAGATAGATGCAGCTCAGCAGTTCCGCAATAGCGGGATATTAAATCCTTCTGTTGCTGGAACGGCAATCACTATTGACGGCAATTATACTCAGTCTGCTACAGGCACCTTGCAACTCGCATTCAATGATCAGTCTGACATCAGCAGCCTAATTGTAAACGGTAGTGCTGGTCTTAATGGCACGATCAGCTTTGCACCTGATCGGGGTTATTATCGTGATGGTTTCACCGTCACTTCAAACGAGTGGTTACAAGTGGACGCAGTGAGTGGTAACTTCACAAATGCTAGCACCACATTGACCTCGCCGACACTTAACGCGAGTGCGACAGATAATGGTAATCTGTCTTATACCGTATCATTGAGCCGTGATGCGAATGCCTATTCGCAATATGCAGACAATAACGACGACCGCGAAGTTGGCGCTGCATTGGATAGTCTCGCCAATAATGCTGCGGCAGAGTTTAAACCATTGCTCGCAGCACTGGATTTTTCTGCACCTGACGGCTCAACCATTCGCTCAAGCCTGCCGCAACTAAGTGGTGAGGCCTATGCATCCGCAAGTGGCGTTTTGCTCAATGCCAATGGCATCACCCGGTCATCGGTCAATAATCGCCTGTCTCAGGCATTTGGCGGTACACCGGTTAATCCGGTGTCTGTGATGGCCTATGGTCCGAAAACCGAAACCAGCCAGGCAGGCAATGCCATTGATCATGTTGCTCCGGTTAATGTTGATGATCTTCAGCGCTATGCCGCATGGGGTGCCGCTTTTGGCAGTTGGGCCACACAATCTGCTACAGATAATGCCGCACGCACCAAGTCGACCATTGGTGGGTTCATCACCGGTATTGACGGTGATGTTTATGATAATTGGCGCTTGGGTCTTATGGCCGGATACAGCCGTTCAACCTTTAAAACACCAAGCCTTTCTTCATCTGGTTCCAGCGATAATTATACTCTTGGTGCTTATGCGGGCACTGAATGGGCGACGGGCCAAGGTTCCATCGGTTTCCGCTCAGGGCTTTCTTATTCCTGGCACAATATCGAGATGAGCCGCTCGGTTGCTTTTAATGGCTATTCCGACAAGCTGTCCGCTGATTACAATGGCGGTACGTTTCAGGTGTTTGGCGAGTTGGGCTATAAGCATGATCTCAGCCCGCGCGCGATCATCGAGCCTTATGCCAATCTTGCATATGTCAATGTCAGAACGGATAGTTTTACCGAAACAGGCCATAATGGTGCAGCGCTCAGCGTACAATCCGGTACGATGGACACAACCCTCTCAACCCTCGGCATGCGTCTCTCAACCAGCTTTGAGCTTGGTAATACACTGACAACCGCTCGTGTTGATCTTGGTTGGCGGCATGCTTTTGGCGATGTGATCCCGTCATCGACTGCGAGCTTTGCTGCAGGCTCCAATGCGTTCACAGCATCGGGCAGTCCGATTGGCAAAGATACCGCACTGATTGAAGCCGGACTTGATTTCGCCATTACGAAAAATTCCAAACTTGGTGTCTCATATCAGGGGCAGTTTGGTTCCGGTGTCACTCAAAACGGCGTGAATGCCAATTTCAGCGTGAAGTTTTGAGAGTGAGTAAGAATAAACTGGATTTGGAGAGCTGTATGTAGATAAATTTAGCCGTTAAGTTTCATGCGGGTAAATTATCTTGTATTAGATTGTGTAACCCTTACGGCCTTCTTGAGGAGCCAACCTATGTCTTTAGGTGCAATAGCGGTCAATCTCATTTTGCCTGCGCCGGTACTTATCGTTGAGGACGATATGCAGGTTCGCTTGAGGCTGGAAAATCTTCTGCTACAGTTTGGCTATAAAATTGATGCCCTTATTTTTGCTGCTTCACTGAGTGAAGCGCGCGCACAATTGTCAGACCAGCCAGTCGCCTTGGCGCTGATTGATATTGGCTTGCCGGATGGTAGTGGTATAGATTTGATATCCGAGCTGAACACGAGCGATCCTGGCCTCTCCATTTTGGTTATCTCGGCATGGGCCACAGAGGACGTCATTCTAGGTGCCTTGCGCGCCGGTGCTGTCGGTTATGTGCTTAAAGAGCGGGATGATCTGGAGATTGCTATTGCATTGCGTAGTGTTTTACGCGGGGGGGCGCCGATAGATCCTTTTATTGCAAAGCGAATTATCGATGAACTGCCTTCCAAAACCCCTGAAAAAGACGGAGACAATAAAGACTTATGTCAGCAAGTTTTGACGGCACGCGAAAATCAAATTTTATTGCTGGTCGCCGACGGACTTGGCAATAAGGATATTGCAGACCATCTTTCTTTGTCGCGCTATACAGTTGAATGCCATATTAAACATATTTACCGAAAACTCGCAGTCTCTTCACGCACACGTGCTATTCATGCGGCGAGAGAGCGTGGTTTGTTAAAGTGAAGTGGCTGCTTATTATATGTTTTGGCCTTTTTGCTATGCCAGCTTTGGCAGAGAGCACTTCAGCGCAATGTTCCGCAGAGATCATTGATATTTCTGCCGCAAAAGCTGGTCCTGATGGACGTAAATCTGAAAATTTACGGTGGGAAGCCGTAACTTTACCAAATTATTGGAACCAACTACATTCAGAATATTCAGATGAAGTTTGGTATCGCATTCATTGGCGACAGACATGTTCTGAAGCAGGTCATAATCCTGTTGCATTGTTCATACAGACAATCAATATGGCCGGAGAGGTTTTCGTTAATGACCATTTTCTCTGGCGTGATAAGAATCTGACAGAACCATTATCGCGTAGCTGGAATATGCCGCGCTATTGGGTTCTGCATAATGCATGGCTGACTGAAGGTATCAATACACTTTGGGTTAAAACTGTTGGTGTCAAAGGACAAGCACTTGGGCTAGGCTCTGTTATCATTGGTGAGCCAACGCAGGTCCAAAGTATTTATGACAACTACTGGTGGCGGCAACGGACTTTATATGTTGCAAATGTGATAGTTTCCGGCGTTATCGGTATCTTGTTTTTTTGTATCTGGATCATACGCCGTGATCAGACCTACTACGGGTGGTATGCATTTTCGTCACTGTTCTGGCTTGTCTTCATAGCTAATATTCTTGTGACCACGCCTTGGCCTTTTTCGAATTCTGTAACATTCGTAAGAGTTAACGCAATTGCTTTATTGCTGAATATTGCATGTTTTTGCATGTTTACATTGCGCTTTGGCGAGCTGGTTTTAAAGCATTATGAACGCTTTTTATGGGGGATTTTTAGCGTATTTATTGGCGCACTCATTCTTACACCACAAGATTATCTTGGTGCGATCCAAATATCGAGTGTACTCGTTGCATTAGGCTTTTTCTTGTTTAACTGTTTGCAGTTTCCGGTATTGACGTTTCAAAAGCGCAATAACGAATATTTTTTGTTCTCAATTTGCTTATTGGTACTTTTCGTGACGATTCAGTACGATGCGTTCCTCCTCTTTCGGCCTGATCCGGAAAAATTTCCAATATTGCCATATGCGAATATTGTCATCACATTGTGCCTGGCGGGGATACTGGGGTTGCGTCAGGCGCATAATGTTAGACGCATTGAACGGTTTAATGTTGAATTAGCCGAGAGCATTGCGAACGCACGTTCAGAACTAGCCGTTACATTAGAGCGAGAACATTTCTTAGAGTTAAAAAATGCAAAATTAAGAGAGCGTTTGGATATCGCCCATGATCTTCATGATGGTATCGGTGGAACGCTCGTTCATATGATGGCAAAAGTTGAACAAGGCAGTGAGCAGGTTCACCGTCCCCAAGTCATTTCAATGTTGAAATTGCTTCGGGATGACTTGCGTCAAACCATCGATCATAATTCCAGCCCTAGCACTAAAGTTCCAGCTACGCCGCAGGAATGGATTGCCCCGTTACGTCATCGGTTTAGCATTCTTTTTGATGAGCTTGGCATTAAGTCCGACTGGCAATTTCCATCGGCTTGGCGGAGTACACCCAGCACATTACAATGTCTGGCACTCACACGTGTTGTTGAAGAGGCATTAACAAACCTCATAAAGCATAGTCGAGCGCAGCAGATGTGCTTTCGGTTACAGCAGCAAAGCCCAAATGAACTCGTACTTGAGGTAGAAGATGACGGTATTGGGTTTGATGTTTTAGCGGTACAAACAGCTAATATCAGTGTTGGTATGAGAAGTATGACGACAAGAATTCTCAAAGTTGGTGGCAAGTTAGAAATTTCATCAACGCCAGGAAAAACCGTCGTAAAAGTGATTATGGCACAACTTTAATTTCCGATAGTCACGGACATTAAAGTTGTGCCAGCTATTTTGTCTCTCCATAGACCAGCTAGCTGATAAGGCGGCTAGATATCTATCAACGCAACTTTTTAAGTGTGTTTAGGCGCGGTAGTGGCGTGCTGCGCGTCTCCGCTTATTACATCTAGTAAAATAGCTATATTTTCTAATGTAGCACTGAAAATTTTAATAACTTGTCTTCCACAAATGGACAGTTATTTGTGTGACATCAATTCGGTGCTTATTTTAATAGATAAGGCTTAAATTTCAATTGAGAATAAGTGTCGGTATCGGTAGTTGCGTGCCCCCGCAACCAAACAAACAGCCCGCTCTTTGAGCGGGATTTTTTTTGGTAACGGGTCGTAGATTTTAAGCCTAGTCAAGGGCCCGCAAGGAAGCAAAGCCGACTAAGCGGGATACAAAACCACAAATCCTGCCCCCGCAACCAAATCCCCTCAAAGCAATAAAGCCACGGCAGAAATGCGCGGGGCTTTTTGTGTTTAAAACATGCAAGAGGAGGGGAGGTGTGGTTGGTTTAGTAGCTGCTTTGCAGGTTATTTAATGCTCATGCCTGATCCTGCGGCATTACAGGCAGATAATCCCTCTTGAGCTGTGAAGGTGAGTGGCTTATGCCTGATTGCAAAGACACATAAGCGGGAATGAAATTTATGCAAGCCGTTGATAAGTCAGCAATTGATGCTGTGATGCTGAGCCTCTCCGAACAATATAAAGGACCGGGGGGCGTTGCTGCGGTTCTCAAAGACGGTGAGGTTATAGCAAAACAGGTTTGGGGCTATTCCGATCTGGAAAAAAGAGTTCCGATGAGTACGGCGACCATGATGCCGATCTGCTCTGTCAGTAAAGAATTTACCTGTGCAGCCTTGTTGGATGTCTTTGGTGAGACATCTGTTCTTGATGAAGCGCTTGCTACCTATTTACCTGACTTTGAGGGGAGACGCCCTGCAATTGCTGATCTATGCAACAATCAGTCCGGCTTACGGGATTACTGGGCGCTGACTGTGATCAGTGGTGCCGATCCGGAAGGTGTTTTTACGGCAGATGATGCTCGTCAGCTTCTTGGAAAAATCCGGACAACCCATTTTGAAACCGGTACGCATTATTCCTATAATAACGGCAATTTCCGTCTGCTGTCTTTTTTGATTGAAGAGAAAACCGGCCGCTCACTGGATGAACTTCTGCGCGAGCGTATTTTCCTGCCTGCGGGCATGAAAACTGCCGGACTTTTCCCTGACACATCTGTGACGCCTGGTGATGCAATCGGTTATGAGGGCAATATTGTCTCCGGTTTTACACCGGCAGTGAATAATATTCACTGGAGCGGGGATGCAGGCGTTTGCGCCTCTCTGGATGATATGATTACGTGGGATCAGTTTATTGATGCAACGCGTGAAGACGAAAACGGTATTTATAACCGTTTGTCCCGCCCGCAATTTTACACGGATGGTAAACCGGCTTGTTACGGCTATGGCCTTAACCATGTAAATTTTGACGGTGTTAAAATTACCGGCCATGGCGGGGCGCTGCGCGGCTGGCGCTGCCAGCGGTTCCATGCGGCTGATGCACGTGTATCTGTTATTGTGATGTTTAATCATCAGGCCAGCGCCTATGGTGCAGCTGAGCAGTTGATGCGTGCTGCTCTGGGTATTCCGAAAGCAAAGACTGAAGTACTGCCAGTTGATACAGGCTGGTATGGTAATTACTTCGATCCTGCTACCAAGTTGAGCCTTAGTCTTGCGCCAGCTGTCGGTGGGCAGGTTCATGCACGTTTTGGTACATCCCCTGAAATGATGGATATGCAGGTTGATGGCAGTTTGCAATCTTCGGGAATGGTTTTGCAACGTAAAAGTGATGAGATTGTTCTCCGTCGCGATGGGGAAAACCTCTCTGCAAAATTGCATCGTGTTTGCGGAAACGGGCGACAGGATATTGCCGGACGTTATCATTGCGCGGAAATGGATGCTGATTTTGTCTGTGAAATTGCAGGCACTGCCGCCTATGCAGCATTTGAAGGCTTTTTAGGTAAAGGGCCAATGCAACCGCTTTATGCGATTGCTGAAGATATCTGGCTTTTACCATGTCAGCGCGGAATGGATGCACCGGCGCCGGGAGACTGGACTGTGGTGGCCGAACGAGATGCGTCCGGTGCGATCTCGGGGCTGACAATCGGCTGCTGGCTTGCCCGCGGCATAATCTATAAAAAAGTCTGATATTAAAACCCCGCCGGATCATTCCGGCGGGGTTTTTACTTGTTAATTCTTGATAATATTATGTGTCTCACTTTCGGAAGCAATTTTAAAAAAAGCATTGATGAGCGTGCCATTGCTGCGTTCCTGAAGGCATATCAGTGTTTCATCCATCAGCTCTTCACGCGTATTGATCGAAAGCGGATGCAAGCGGCTGTCATTGCTAAATTCGGCTAATGAAACAAAGCCGATACCGGCACCGCCTGCTACAATCTCACGAACGGCTTCGCGTCCTTCTGCCTCAATAGCAGGTTTCAGCACGACATTTTTTTCAAGCGCGAGATCTTCCAGCTTCTGACGCGTTTTCGAGCCTTTTTCACGGAAGACTAGCGGCCATTGCAGTAAATCTGCCAGATCAATATTAGAATGACGGCTAAGCGGGTGATCTCTGGCGACAAAGGCGATGATCGGCGAAGAGTTCAGCTTGTGGATGAGAAAGTCCCGTGCTTTAGGGACTTCTCCCAGCACGCCGATGTCTGCTTCATAGCGATAGAGGCTGGAGATAACTTCCTCACTATTGCCGGTTTGCACGCTGATTTGCACGGAGGGATATTTCTCCCTGAAGGCTCCGAGAATACCAAGAATATGATGTGCTGCATCAGCCATAATACGCAATTTGCCCGCACGCAGCACTCGCGATTCTGACAGGAAATCCAGTGCCTGCTGCTCCACTTCGAATAGCCGGTGCGTGATCTCCAGCAGTTTTACACCGGCATCGGTCAGGCTGACTTGTTTTTTATGCCTATTGAACAGCAGAACATCATATTCCTCTTCCAGCTTGCGCACCTGATCAGAAATAGCGGGCTGCGTCAGGCATAAAGCTTCCGCAGCGCGGGAAAATCCGCCGGAAACCGCCACATAATGAAATGCCCGTAACTGAACATAGCGCATGGATTTCTCCTGATGCAGAGTGTTTTTCTGATTTGAGAGCCAAGCTTAGCACAGCAATTTTCTAGCACAATATGCATCTGTAAAACTTATAGTTTGATTTGAAATAACGATTTTACAAATAATTACCTTTGCCTGAGGATGAAGCAAATCCGCATTTATGCAAGCTATCCGGAGGGACAGGAAATGCAATCAGCCGGTGAAAAACGACCGCAGTCAGAAGCAGATATGCTTCCTCACTGGAAAGCCAATCAGTTTCTGGCGCCGGCATTGGGAGAACCCTATTTGCTGACACCGGGGCCATTGACCACCGATTATGCGGTGAAGCAGGCGATGTTACGTGACTGGGGCTCATGGGATGGTGATTTTCGGGCAATGACCGCAGAAATGCGTGAACGTTTGTTACGTGTGGCCGGTGATGACAAGCATGAATTTGACTGTGTGCCGATACAGGGCAGCGGCTCCTTTGCTGTTGAAGCGATGCTCGGCACATTTCTCCCGAAAGACAGTAAAATTCTGGTGTTGATGAACGGTGCCTATGGTCAGCGTATCGTGCAGACTTTGGGATATCTGGGACGTGCTTATAGCAAAATCGACAAGGGCGATTATCTGCCGCCGCGTGCAGATGAAGTTGCACAAGCGCTGGATGCTGATCCTGCAATTACACATGTGATTGTGGTGCATTGCGAAACCAGTTCCGGCATTCTCAATCCGGTCGCGGAAATCTCAGAAGTTGTTTACGCCAAGGGGCGCAAGCTGCTTGTCGACAGTATGAGCGCATTTGGCGCGGTTGATCTGAGTGTGAATAAAATCCGCTATGAAGCCATGGTATCCTCGGCCAATAAATGCATTGAGGGTGTGCCTGGTTTTGGCTTTGTGATTGCCCGCAAGAGTGAGCTGGAAGCCGCCAAAGGCAACTGCCATTCTCTGAGCCTCGACATCTATGAGCAATGGGCAACGATGAATAAAACCGGTCAGTGGCGCTATACGCCGCCGACCCATGTGGTTGCTGCGTTTTTGGTCGCGCTCCGGATGCATGAAGCCGAAGGCGGTGCTGAAGGACGCTTGGCACGCTACACCAATAATCGTGATGTGATGGTGGAGGGGATGCGCCAGCTGGGTTTTGAAACACTGCTGCGAGATCGCTGGCTGTCGCCGATCATCGTAACCTTCTTCAATCCTGCTCATCCGAAATTCGAGTTTTCCCGCTTCTATGATCTGATGAAGGATAAAGGCTTCATCATTTATCCGGGTAAGCTGACTGTTGTCGACAGTTTCCGTGTCGGCTGCATCGGTCGCATGGATGCCAATATCATGCGGCAGGTCGTTGCCGCTGCCGCAGACAGCCTGACAGAAATGGGTGTGGACACAGCTGCCCCGCCAGCCGCAGCACTGGATGAGCGTGCCAAGCTCGCAGCCTGAGTTTTAAATTTAAAACAGCAGGTTAGCGCAATGCCGCCTGCGGAGGATAATGAAGTGAACAAGATGACCAAGGTAACCGTAACCGTAAACGGCCGTGATTATAACTGGCCGAACGTCCCCGCTATCGCGATCTGCCTTGACGGGTGCGAACCGGCTTATCTGGATGAGGCAATTGCTGCGGGGCTGATGCCGACACTGAAACGCATTAAAGAAACAGGCACGGTGCGCACAGCCCATAGTGTTATTCCGAGTTTTACCAATCCGAATAATCTTTCCATCGCCACGGGGCGCCCGCCTGCAGTGCACGGCATTTGCGGAAACTATCTCTATGACCGCGAAACCGGTACGGAAGTGATGATGAATGATGTGCGCTTTCTGCGTGCGCCGACTATTTTCAAAGGCTTCTATGATGCCGGTGCGAAAGTCGCGGTTGTTACTGCCAAAGACAAGCTGCGAGCTTTGCTGGGGCAGGCCTGCAATTTGGTGATAATCGCGCGATTTGTTTTTCGGCAGAGCGTTCCGATACGACAACGAAAGCGGAAAACGGCATTGATAATGCATCACAATGGCTGGGTATGCCGGTGCCGGAGGTTTATTCCGCAGAGCTTTCAGAATTTGTGTTCGCTGCCGGTGTGAAGCTGCTCAAAACTTTCCGGCCTGATGTGATGTATCTGACCACAACTGACTATGTGCAGCATAAATATGCACCGGGTGTGCCGCAGGCCAATGCGTTTTATGAAATGTTCGACAAATATCTGGCCGAGCTGGATGCTTTAGGTGCGGCCATTGTGGTGACTGCGGATCACGGCATGAAGCCGAAACATAAGGCTGATGGCTCACCGGATGTGGTTTATGTGCAGGACGTTCTTGACGACTGGCTGGGCAAAGATGCAGCGCGGGTTATTCTGCCGATTACAGATCCTTATGTGGTGCATCACGGCGCGCTTGGTTCTTTTGCAACGGCCTATCTGCCGGATGGTACGGATATAAGTGATATTATGAAGCGGCTGGCGGCTATTGAAGGCATTGATGTGGTGCTGAACAATGCTGATGCTGCTGAGCGTTTTGAACTGCCCCAAGACCGTATCGGCGATATTGTTCTGGTATCATCGGAGAATAAAGCCATCGGTACCAGTGAGCATCGCCATGATCTTGCAGCATTGAACGAGCCTCTGCGCTCGCATGGCGGGCTGACAGAACAGGCCGTGCCTTTCATTGTGAACCGTCAGATGCCGGACCTGCCGGAAGCACCGGTTCTGCGCAATTTTGATGCGTTTTTCTATGCGGTTACAGCTGCGGTAGCTCAGTCGTAAATTGAGGGAAAACATTCCCCCGTGCCGGTAAACCGGTCTCTGATTTTAAAATCAGACCGGTTTACCGGTGAGGTGAATTGAAGGGAGAGCCTTTGTGGTGAAGCCGGAAACAATCATTAAAACCAGACATGAGCCTATGCGTATCGCCGGTAAAAAGGTCGACGCAGATGCCGTTTTTGATGTGCATTATCCTTACACAAATGCGGTCATCGGTACGGTTCCGGCAGGGCGTGCCGAACATGCCCGCGAGGCTTTCAGGATTGCTGCAGCCTATAAGCCGAAGCTGACACGCTATGAACGCCAGAAAATCCTGCTGCGCACAGCTGAATTGCTGGTGTCACGCAAAGAGGAAATGGCTGACCTGATTACTTCGGAACTGGGCATCTCCAAGATGGATTCCTATTACGAAGTCGGCCGTGCCTATGACGTATTTACGCTTGCAGGGCAGATGTGCCTGCATGATGACGGTGAGATATTCTCCTGTGATCTGACACCGCACGGCAAGGCCCGTAAGATTTTCACATTCCGTGAACCATTACGTGCGATTTCGGCAATCACACCGTTCAATCATCCGCTGAATATGGTTTCGCATAAAGTGGCACCGGCGATTGCCACCAATAATTGTGTGGTGGTAAAGCCGACCGAACTGACACCGATGACCGCATTGCTGCTGTGCGATATTATGTATGAAGCCGGATTGCCGCCGGAAATGCTGTCGGTGGTGACAGGCCTGCCGAAAGATATCGGTTCGGAAATGATTACCAATCCGGATATTGATCTGATTACCTTTACCGGCGGCGTTCCTGTGGGCAAGATGATTGCCAATACTGCGGGCTATAAACGCACAGTACTGGAGCTCGGCGGTAATGATCCGCTGATTATTCTCAATGATCTGAGTGACGATGATCTGGCAAAAGCGGCCGATCTTGCTGTGGCGGGGGCGACAAAAAACTCCGGCCAGCGCTGCACGGCCGTTAAACGTATTTTGTGTCAGGAAAGCGTGGCCGATCGTTTTGTACCGATGGTGCTGGAACGGGCAAAGAAAATACGCTTTGGTGATCCGATGGATCCGAAAACAGAACTCGGTACCGTCGTACATGAACAGGCTGCCGCACGGTTTGAAAAACTGGTCTATATGGCAGCCGAGCAGGGGGCAAAAATTCTCTATGATCCGGGTCGTCAGGGCGCTTTACTGCCACCGATTGTGGTTGACGAAGTGCCACACAGCTCGGAGCTGGTGATGCAGGAAACATTCGGGCCGGTTATTCCGATTATTCGCGCGCCGGATGATGATGATGCGCTGATTGCACTGTCCAACTCGACAGATTTCGGCTTGTCGTCCGGTGTTTGCACCAATGATTACCGGCGTATGCAGAAATACATCCGCGGGCTCAATGTCGGTACGGTCAATATCTGGGAAGTGCCGGGTTACCGTATCGAGATGTCGCCTTTCGGCGGGATTAAAGATTCCGGCAATGGTTATAAAGAAGGTGTGATTGAAGCGATGAAAAGCTTCACCAATGTTAAAACCTTCTCACTGCCATGGGAGTGAGACGCGGGAGAAGGGCTTAAAACAAGGTTCGCGATACGTAAAATGCAATAAATTATAACAGGCATACGTATCGCAACCGCCACATTATCTGAAAACCGTTCGGGGAGGCGGCGAGTATGAAACTGGCAGTGCACACAGAGGGCGAGTCCAACCGCTCCGAGGCAAGGCAGCGATGGCAGACGCAGCAAAACAGTCCTCATATGGAGGAAGTGCTGCGCCGTGATGCGGATGTTTTTCTGCATCAGAGCCTTTCCAGTCCTTGCCTCACAGCGATTGTTAAGGCGCAGGGTATCTGGATTGAGGATGCTAACGGGCGCCGTTTTATGGATTTTCACGGTAACAGTGCTCATCATATCGGCTATGCCCATCCCAAACTGATTGCTGCTGTGAAACAGCAAATGGATGATCTGAGTTTTGCACCACGCCGTTTTACCTGTGAACCGGCAATTGAACTGGCTGAAAAACTGGCAGAAATAGCACCGGGCAATCTGGGCAAAACGCTGTTCACCACCGGCGGCTCAGATGCAATTGAGGTGGCGCTGAAAGTGGCGCGGGCAGCCACAGGACGATTTAAAACCCTGTCTTTCTGGGATGCCTTTCATGGCGCAGGGTTTGGCGCATCTTCAGTCGGCGGGGAAGCAACATTCCGTTCGGGTATTGCAGGGCCTTTATTGTCGGGCGCAGAACATGTGCCGCCTTTTGCCTGTTATCGTTGTCATTACAAGCATAAAGGGCCTGAGAGCTGCGGCATTGCCTGTGCGGATATTGTGTCTTTTGTACTGGAACGTGAAGGCGATATTGCCGCTGTGGTGGCAGAGCCGATGCGCGCCACACCCTATCCGCCGCCGCCTGGTTTCTGGCAAAAAGTGCGTGAGGCCTGTGACCGTCACGGAACTTTGCTGATCTTTGATGAAATTCCGACCGGACTTGGCAAGACGGGTAAGTTTTTTGCGTCCGATCATGATGGTGTGACACCGGATATGATTGTGCTCGGTAAGTCGCTGGGTGGCGGTATGCTGCCGATCGCGGCGGCAATTGTGCGCCGCGATCTGGATGTATGCGGTGATTATGCGATCGGGCATTATACCCATGAGAAAAATCCGGTGACGACGCGCGCCGCGCTCACCACAATTCAGATTATTGAGGAAGAAGGGCTGGTTCAGCGTGCGGCCGAGCTTGGCCAATATGCGATGAACCGTCTTCGGGAGTTGCAGTTGCGCTCACCGCATGTGGGAGATGTGCGTGGTCGTGGCTTGCTGTTCGGCGTGGAATTGGTGCGCGACCGGCATAGCCGTGAGCCGGATAATGCTCTGGCTGAGGCGGTTTATTATCGCTGTTTGGAGGGCGGCGTCAGCTTCAAGATCAGTCAGGGCAATGTGCTGACTTTATCACCGCCGCTCATCATTACGCAGCAGGAGCTTGAACAGGCGCTGTCCGTTGTCGAAAGAGCGATATTGGAACGCGCATAGATTTTTCTGTTCTGAAGAAATGCCCTCTAACCTATAAGTTCTGGAGGGCGATGTATAAAATAAATAGATTTTACTTATTGAACTGCGGTTCGCACTATGAGGAGCCATAAGAGGGAACAGCCTGCAAAAGCAGGTATAAAAATAAGCAATCAGCTATCAAACACATAACAAAAAGCTGATATAACAATGGGGAAATATGAAATGAAAAAGCATCGCGCTTTTATTCTGTCCCTTGCTGCCGGTATTGCTTTGGCATCAAGTGCTTATGCACAAACAGAACTTACTGTTTATACTGCTTTTGAAGCGGTTGATCTGCAACGTTTTGCAGAAGCTTTTAATAAGGATCATCCGGATATTAAAGTGAACTGGGTACGTGACTCCACAGGAGTCATGACCGCCAAGCTGCTGGCCGAGAAAAACAATCCTAAGGCAGATATTGTCTGGGGTATTGCGGCCACATCGCTGCTGATCCTTAAAAATGAAGGCATGCTAGAGCCTTATACGCCGAAAGATGTCGATAAGCTGGATCCGCGTTTTGTGGATAAGGATCGCCCGACCAGCTGGATCGGGCTTGATGCCTATGTGGCCGCGGTCTGTTTCAATACGGTTGAAGCAGAGAAACTTGGCCTGAAACCGCCGGCAAGCTGGAAAGACCTGACCAAGCCTGAATATAAAGGCCATGTGGTCATGCCTAATCCGGCATCGTCCGGCACCGGCTTCCTCGATGTTTCGTCATGGTTGCAGATGTTCGGCGAAAAGGGCGGCTGGGACTATATGGATGCCCTGCATGAGAATATCGCCAATTACACGCATTCCGGCTCCAAACCGTGCAAAATGGCCGGTGCGGGTGAAATACCGATCGGCGTTTCCTTTGAATTCCCTGCCTCTCAGGTGAAAAGTGCCGGTGCGCCGGTGGATATTATTTTCCCTGAGGAAGGTTCCGGCTGGGAGTCCGAGGCCGTAGCAATTATGGCCGGTACAGCGAATATGGATGCCGCCAAAACCCTGATGGACTGGACACTGACACCGAATGCCATGGAAGCGCTCAATAAGAGTTTTGCCGTGGTCGCGTTGCCGGGCATTGCCAAGCCTGTGGAACATATCCCCGCTGATCTCGAAAAGAAGATGATTAAAAATGATCTGGAATGGGCGGCGAATAACCGCAAAGCCATTCTGGAAGAATGGTCGAAGCGGTACGATTCAAAATCTGAATCCAAAGGCTGATCGGAACGCTGTCTCATTGAGCGGCAGAATTTCTGTCTTCATATGGTTTCGGACACAGACCGGTTCCCGTGTTTTCCGAAGCTGCTCTAACAGACACGCATAATGCGACTGCGAACGCGGGCTTTTCCGCGTTCGTTCAGGGAGTGTGACCATGTCAGTCCAGAGGAATGAATTCGTGAAACATGAAATGGCTACAGATGCTGTTCGTATCGGTCAGCAGGCATATAATGCCGGCGATGCGGCAGCAAACAGACAGGAATATCTCAAGGTTGACGGCCTCTGGAAAGCTTTCGGAGAGTTTTATGCGCTGAAAGACATCAATCTGGAAATCAGAGAAGGCGAGTTTATCTGTTTTCTCGGGCCTTCCGGTTGCGGCAAGACCACATTGCTGCGTGCCATTGCAGGACTGGATCTGCAGACAAGGGGGACGGTTCATCAGGCTTCCAAAGATATTTCCTGCCTGCCGCCTGCCCAACGCGATTACGGGATTGTTTTTCAGTCCTATGCTTTGTTTCCCAATCTGACCATTGAAAAGAATATCGCCTTCGGGCTTGAAAATATGAAGAAATCACGCGCCGAGATTACGCAGCGTGTTGCCGAATTGCTGGAACTGGTGGGACTGGCAGATCAGGCGAAAAAATACCCTTCACAACTTTCCGGCGGACAGCAGCAGCGTATTGCGCTGGCAAGGGCGATAGCGATTTCTCCCGGGCTTTTGCTGCTTGACGAGCCGCTTTCTGCGCTTGATGCCAAAGTGCGCGTGCATCTGCGTCACGAGATTAAAGAATTGCAGCGCAAGCTCGGCGTGACAACAATCATGGTCACCCACGATCAGGAAGAAGCGCTCGCTATGGCTGATCGTATCGTGGTGATGAATAAAGGGACAATCGAACAGGTTGGCACGCCGCTTGATGTTTATCGCCAACCGAGCAGCCTGTTTGTGGCGGATTTTATCGGAGAGACCAATAAATATCCGGTCACAATTGGTGCGGATGGCACCGCATTTTCCGGTGATCTGGTTCTGCAATGCAATGAGCATAATCTGCCGGAGGGTAGCGAGGCGGTTGCAGTGATCAGGCCGAATGATGTGATCCCCCATGGCCGCGCTGTGGATGCGAGTTCTTCTGCCGGAAACGGGGAAAATCTGATTGAGGTGCAAATCGAAGCCATGGAATTTCTCGGCTCTTTCTGGCGCACGCATATGCGCAGCACCTATTTGCAAAACCAGCAGCTGATTGCCGACTTTTCCATCAATGCGGAGCGGCGCCTCGGCCTGACAGAAGGTATGACTATTCTTGTTGAATTGCCGAAAAGCCGTTTGCTGATTTTTGACGGAAAGGGCAGGCGATGAGCGCTGTAAGCGATTATTCTGCCGCTCCGCTCATGCCGGCGGGCAAGGCTATCCGTCAGAAGGTCAGTTCGGACGACTGGACCAAGCGCGGTATGATGCTGATTATCGGCGCTTACCTGCTGATTACACTGGCTGCGCCGCTCTATGTGATGCTGTCCAAATCCTTTGCCAGTTACCAGTTTCAGCTGGAAAATTATGAAGTGCAGGTTGGTGACGGCAAAGGCAACTGGGCTCCTGCTCAGTCTTTGAGCCAGCTGAATGCCGGTCTGAAAACCATTTCAGAAGATGAGCTGGCAACCTCCAATAGCGGTCGTTTGTCTCCGGTTGCCTTGTTTCCGGAATTCAGCTTTCGCGGGCCAGAGCATTATCGCATCCGTGGTTTGACGGATAACAGCCGGTTTCTGATCGGCTCTGCTCCCTATCAGGGGCAGGAATGGCAGGAGGTGGATTCCAATAATTTCCGCCGTGTCATGCTGATGCCGCATCAAACGACAGGGCTGGATAATTACCGCACTTATTTTTCATCACCCGCGCTGTTTCAGTCGATCAGGAATTCTCTGGTGATCGCGCTGGTCAGCATGGTGCTCACCGTTTCACTGGCTTTTGGTTTTGCCTATGCGCTCAACCGTTCCAAAATGCGCTTTAAAGGCTTTTTCAAGCTGGTGGCGGTGATGCCAATTCTTGTGCCGTCATTGCTGCCGGGGATTGCGCTGATCTATCTGTTCGGTAATCAGGGAATTTTGAAAGAACTGCTGTTCGGTCTGCCGATTTACGGACCTCTGGGCATTGTGCTGGGATCGGTGTTCTTTACGTTTCCCCATGCGCTGATGATTATCTCAACGGCTCTGGCTGTGTCGGATGCCCGTCATTATGAGGCGGCAGATTCCCTGCGGGCAAGCAAATGGCGCACATTCTGGACGGTAACTGTACCGGGTGCCCGCTATGGTTTGATTTCAGCAGCTTTTGTGGTGTTCAATCTGGTTATTACGGATTTCGGTTTGCCGAAAGTGATCGGCGGTCAGTATAATGTGCTGGCGGTGGATATTTATAAGCAGGTTATCGGCCAGCAGAATTTTGAAATCGGTGCGGTTGTCTCTGTAATGCTGCTGTTTCCCGCTGTGATTGCTTTTGCCGTCGACAGAGTTATCCAGCGCAAACAGGTTGCTCTGTTATCTGCGCGTGCGGTGCCGTTTGCCCCGAAAAAGAAACCGCTGTTTGACAATCTGTGCCTGCTTTATTGCGCTCTGATAGCTGTTTTCATCACCGGTCTTTTGCTGGTCTGCCAATTAGCGGCCATCGTAAAATTCTGGCCTTATGATCTGAGCCTCAGTCTGCGCAATTTTGAGTTCGGGCGTATGGATGGCGGTGGCTGGAGTTCCTATTATAATTCTATCCAGCTGGCTTTTCTGACAGCGATTATCGGAACCGTGGTTGTGTTTGTCGGTGCCTATGCGGTTGAGAAGACCGAGGGCTTTGCCAAAGGCCGTGCGCTGTTTCAGTTTCTGGCCATGCTGCCAATGGCTGTGCCGGGTATGGTGCTGGGGCTTGCCTATATCTTTTTCTTCAATAATCCGGCCAACCCGCTGAGCACTATTTACGGGACAATGATTATTCTTGTCATCTGTACCGTAACGCATTTTTATACGGTGTCTCATCTGACGGCGCTGACTGCGCTGAAACAGATGGATCCGGAATTTGAATCCGTTTCGGCATCACTCAAACAGCCATTCTACAAATTATTTGCGCGGGTGACCGTGCCGGTATGTCTGCCAGCCATCCTGGATATTTCAATCTACCTGTTCGTCAATGCGATGACGACAGTCTCCGCCGTGGTGTTCCTGTATTCTGCTCATACTACGCTGGCTTCCGTGGCCGTGCTGAATATGGATGATGCAGGGGATGTGGCACCCGCTGCCGCTATGGGGATGATGATCTTCTATACCAATGTCGCGGCACGACTTGTGCATTATGGCTTGTCGCAAATGCTGCTGCGCAAGACACAGAAATGGCGGGGCACCTGACAGTGATTAAACGGCACCTTCTTCGGGAGGTGCCGTTTATTTATTGTGGCGCTGCTGCCAGAGTTGCTTTGCCTTGGTGTGGCAGGCGCTGAAGTCGGGATCATTGTGCAATGTCATCAGGCCGAGCGCCGCTGTTGCTGTGACAACGGTTTCAAGACGCGGGTCAATGGCAGTTCCTGCCCAGATAGCCTGCCAATATTCAAAGGAATCCATGCCGATACGGGGCAGGGCTTCCGGCTCATGCAGTGCTTTTATAATAATGTCAGAGCTTTCCGTGCCGCTGAGGCTTAAAAGTGTTGCCACACGGAAAGGATAAAACTCCGCAACATCGCGATTGCCGCTGAGAACGGTCAATTGTCGCTGGCTGTTTCCATAAACAGCAGTGCTATGCGTTTCCGGCAGTTCCTGCAACAGCTTTGCCGTATCTCTGTGCAGTTCCCGATAGGCTGGTCGGGATACACCCAGCAGGCTGGCACGCGCTTGCAACGGATTGAGAAGATGCACACAGTCGCCCACCGGTGAACGTGCGGCAAATAGCGGATAGAGCGCCATCATGGATGCAAGAGCAGGCGCAAAACCTGTTAACGACATATAGACAATGTGGCTGTTCTTCAGTGTTTGGCGCGCATCGGTAAGGTTCTGTGCGACAGGAATGCCAAGCGCATGCGCTGCCTGTTCAATCTTACCGCTATTCATACCGCTGCCATTGCTGCCATGGAGTGCGATTTTATATCCAGCCTGTGCGAGCAGTTTGGCTGCTTGTAAAAACCATGGTGCACGTGGTGAATTGGGGGAGAGATAGGCCGGCCAGTCCAGATCCGCCTGCGGACTGAATGTATCATCCAGCTGATAATATTGGCTTGCAGCCCTGACCATACCTGCCAGTTCCTGAGCGGCTGTTCCGCGATAATGGATCAGGCTGAAAAATGCGCTGGCCTGCATCGGATCAACCTGTTGCTGCAGGATCAGGGAAAAGGCTTCTTCGGCCTCCTCAATCGTCAGCGGACGGCTGTTTCCTGCACCACGGCCGAGTATGCCTAAAAACCGAGAAAAGCGTAAAACAGGATCATGGCTGCTGCTCAGATCTGCCAGCTGATTGGCCAGTTGTTTGGGGCTGGGTTGCCCGCCGATCAGCGGTGTTCTGAGAGATAAAGGCGGAACGGCGAGCAAAGCCTGTTGCTGCCAGCCGGTTTCCGCCGGTGTCAGCGTTGCCGGTATATCGGGGCTGAGCAGATTTTCAGCCTCATCCGCAAGAGCACGCAGGCGCAGGCGCAGCATCTCCGCGCGCGGAGAGGGGATCATCCGGCGGCCGGAACGTACTAAAATGGGGTCGTTAAAGGCTTCCCGAATCTGGTTGAGCAGGCGACTCATCGCCGGAGCGCTGAGATTCATGCGCTTGGCAGCTTGTTGCACGCTGCCTTCCACAAGCAATGTATCCAAAGCTATCAACAGCCTTAACTGCCCTAAGCGGGACGCGGGCAAGGCGCTGTTTGTGCTGTCTTTGGCTGACTTCTTGTCATCAGGCACAGTCTTTTCACGCATTTAACTGTTCCTTCCGGCTTTGGTGCAGAGCAAAGCTTTTTTCAGGCGGTGCGATATCTTCATTATGCGGAATGCAAAAAGCTGATGTTGGAATAAGTCTGAAACATGGCGATTGACCTGTTACCTTGCCACACATAAGGGGAGTAAATAACTCATATTTGTGGCAGAGGGCAATTGAAATGACAGATATCGGACATTCAAGAGCGGAAATTCAGACAGTTTCCGGATCTGAGATGTTAAAACAGGTCAAAATGCGTCGTCTCGCAGCTCTTGCTTGCGGCACAATTCTGGCCGGAACAATGCTGTCTTTCGCCCTTCCGGCTCAGGCACAGGCTGTTAAAA
This sequence comes from Pseudochrobactrum algeriensis, assembly GCF_018436245.1. NCBI lineage: Bacteria > Pseudomonadati > Pseudomonadota > Alphaproteobacteria > Hyphomicrobiales > Brucellaceae > Pseudochrobactrum > Pseudochrobactrum algeriensis. The sequence goes on along the minus strand of NZ_CP075361.1, from coordinate 2,377,657 downwards.
AGAAGCCGGTTGCGGCAGAAGCGCAGGCCGAACAGGCTGCGGAACAGGTTGCGGATCAGTCCGCTGAGCAGGCTGCAGCTCCGGCAGGTACTGTGCGTCTGGATCAGATCGTTGTCACAGCTACCGGCTTTGAACAGAATGTTAAAGACGCACCGGCCAGCATTACTGTCGTACCGCGCGAAGAGCTGGAAAAAGGTGCTTTCCGCAACCTGACTGATGCGCTTAACAGCGTGCAGGGTGTCAGCGTGACGGGTATCGCCAATGAGCAGGATATTTATATCCGCGGTTTGCCGGGTGCCTATACACTTATTCTGGTTGACGGTAAGCGCCAGAGCACCCGTGATGCCCGCACCAATGGTAATGCCGGTTTTGAACAGAGTTTTGTTCCGCCTGCATCGGCCATCGAGCGGATTGAAGTGGTGCGCGGCCCGATGTCTTCGCTCTATGGTTCGGATGCCATGGGTGGCGTTATCAATATTATTACCCGTAAAGTTGATGATGCATGGCATGGGGAACTGACGCTTGACGGTACCGTGCAGACCAAATCACGCTACGGCAACAGCGGACAGGCTTCCTTCTATGTCAGCGGACCACTGGTACCTGACGTTGTCGGTGTTCAGGCCTGGGGACGTGGTCTGAAGCGCAGTGAGGATAAATTCCTCAATGGTACGCAGGAACAGCGCGATGGTGATCTGGGCGGAAAGCTGACAATTACGCCGAATGAAGATCATGACATTTTCATCGAAGGCGGTGTCACCCGCGTGCGTCGTGAAGGCAATGTCGGTGATACAATCGCTTTGACCGGAACAGATACTTATAATTACAACGACCGCAGACATTGGTCGATCAGCCATACCGGCCGCTGGGGTCCGACAACGTCTGATTTCTCGTTCTCGCAGGAATGGGCAGAACGCACCAATTTCAACTGGGATAAAGCTCAGGGCTCCTATGTGGAAAATCTGCGTTCACCGGAAATCCGCAACTCTGTTCTCGACGGCAAATTCACCACACCGTTTGAGTTTTACGGCGATCATACGCTGGTCACCGGCGGTCAGTTCATTGATGCACAACTGACAGATCAGAATCCGGGACGCCGCACCGGTCTCGATGAGACATTCAGCATTCGCCAATGGGCGATATTTGCTGAGGATGAGTGGTGGATTACACCGGACTTCTCGCTGACCGGTGGTCTGCGTATGGATGACCATGAAATCTACGGTTCCCATCTCAGCCCGCGTGCTTATGCCGTGTGGCATGCAACGGAGCAACTGACGTTGAAAGGCGGTATTTCCACAGGCTTTAAAGCACCGGAAATCCGCACGATCGCACCGGGCTATGCTTATACAACCGGCGGCGGCGGCTGTTTCTATGGTCCTGAAGCGAGCCTGCCATCCGGCAAAAACCCTTGCGGCGTGATTATTGGTGATGAAAGCCTGAAAGCAGAAAAGAGCACGAGCTATGAACTGGGTGCCCTGTGGGACAATCAGGACGGTTTGCAGCTTGGTGCGACGTATTTCTACACGGATTTCAAGGACAAGATCTCCAACAAGCAGATGCTTGATGCGAATGGCAAGCCGATCCGCTGGAGCGAAAATACAAATTACGTTCTGTGGAGCAGCTTCAATATCGATAATGCCGTGATGCAGGGTGTGGAACTGACTGCAAACTGGGAAGCGACATCTGACATCCGTTTGCGCGCCAGCTATACCTATACACATTCCCGTCAGAAGGGCGGGGACTATGATGGTCTGCCACTGACACGTACACCTGAACATATGGGTAATATCCGTGCGGACTGGATTACACCGGTTGAAGGTCTTTCTGCATGGACAGCTGCCAATTACCATGGCTCGGAAACGAATGCCGGAGCCCGTATCGGCAGCAACGGCAAGCCGGTTTACAAAAACGGCAAGGTCATTGCCCGCAAATATGATGCCTATATGACCTTTGATATCGGTACGAGCTATGAGTTCAGCGAGAATGTTACATTCAATGCGGCACTCTACAATCTGTTCGACAAGCGTATTGAAGAGAGTGACTTCAACGCTTCGGTTGACGGACGCCGTCTCTGGGTCAGCATGACCTCGAAGTTCTGATTGTTCAGTCTTTAAAAATGAAAAGCCCTTGTGTTCTGCACAAGGGCTTTTTTGTCAGATAAATGCTAGTTCACCAGACGCGGTTGACAGGCGCATTGACGGGCAGCGCTCTTTTTGTGTTGTGCGGTATCCAGCGCGGAAACCAGATGGCGGAAGAGCAATTATTATTGTTTGATCTGACCGGTGGCGGTTGTTTTCTGCGATTGGTATTTTCCGAGGGCGGATGCATGGCCGGAATCTCCGAAAAACAGGACTGCCGCATTCTCTGCAATTTCAATGAACAGCGTATGACTGTTGTGCAACGCATTTGTGATAAGTCCGGCACCGGTTCGCGTCATATGCATGGCCGGATTGAAATGTCGCTATCAGACTATTACGCGAAAATGCATGTGGCATGGCGAACTGCAAAATAAACGTGCATTTTGCGCAATTTTAAAAAGAAACCCTGATATCTTTGATAGTTTTCTTGCTTTTTATCGGATAGACCATTGCGATCAGAATGTCCCGGACTTCGGTTTTCGGTGTCGGCGACACATAATTTCAGGTCAGTCTTTTTCTTTTTAAACGGCTGTTCTGTGTTGATATTTCAGCAGGTCTGCGGGATCGGATTTTACCCTCGTAAACTTGCGCAAACAGGATAAAAAAATGAGTGTTTCCGGTGCCCCCCGGAGTGCTGTTGCCGGTAAAAACGGCGAGGCAGCTCCGGCCTTGAATTCACCCGCGCGTGTGCTGTTTGCCAGCCTCGTGGGAACAACCATCGAATTTTTCGATTTTTATGTTTATGCAACGGCTGCCGTTCTGGTGTTTCCGGCTGTGTTCTTTCCGGCCAGCGATCCGACTTCGGCAATGTTGCAATCTTTTGCTACATTCTCGATTGCTTTCTTTGCCCGTCCGTTTGGTGCCATGGTTTTCGGTCACTTCGGTGACAAAATCGGCCGTAAGGCAACATTGGTTGCCGCGCTGATGACCATGGGTCTTTCGACCGTCATCATCGGCTTGCTGCCAACTTATGCACAAATTGGTGTGGTTGCGCCGCTGTTGCTCGCACTGTGCCGTTTCGGTCAGGGACTTGGCCTTGGCGGTGAATGGGGCGGTGCTGTGTTGTTGGCAACCGAAAACGCTCCGGCAGGAAAGCGTTCATGGTATGCAATGTTCCCGCAGCTTGGTGCGCCGATCGGCTTTATCCTCTCTGCCGGTACATTTATTATTCTCGGTGCAACACTGAGCAATGAGCAGTTCATGAGCTGGGGCTGGCGTATTCCGTTTGTCGGTTCGATCCTGCTGGTTGCTGTTGGTCTTTATGTTCGTATCAAGATCACCGAAACACCTGAATTCCAGAAGGCGATGGACAAGCAGGAGCGCGTTCAGGTGCCGTTGGCAGCAGTCTTCAAACATCACAAGCGCGCGCTGGTTCTCGGCACTTTCTCGGCGCTGGCTACCTTTGTGCTGTTCTATCTGATGACCGTGTTCATGCTGTCATGGGCAACACGTCCGATTGAACAGGCCGGCATGGGCTATTCCCGTGAGCAATTCCTGTTCATCCAGATGGTTGGTGTTGTGTTCTTTGGTCTGTTGATTCCGGTGTCCGGTTTGTTGTCTGACCGTTTTGGACGCCGCTTAATCATGATCCTCACTACAATCGGTATTGGTGTATTCGGCCTGTTCATGGCGCCGCTGCTGGGTGCCGGTGTTGTCGGCGCTGTGATGTGCTCGATCATCGGTTTCGCACTGATGGGCATGACCTATGGTCCGATTGGTGCGGCGCTGGCTTCGCCGTTCCCGACTGCCGTGCGTTATACCGGTGCTTCCATGACCTTTAACATGGCCAGTATTTTCGGTGCTTCGCTGGCGCCATATATTGCGACATGGCTGGCTACAACCTACAGCCTTAGCTATGTCGGTCTGTATTTGCTGGCTGCGGCGGCAATTACTTTGCTGGCCATTCTCGGTCATAAAGACAAAGAGTTTTCTTCCTGATCATTTCATGAAGATGATTTGCAAAAGGAGCCGCTTGCGGCTCCTTTTTTGTTGATGCGCATATGTAAACGTTCTGAAACTGGTAAGCCTGAAGATTTGCTCTATGTATTATGTATGAAAATAAGACAGGAGAGATGATCTATGACGCAGGTAACCCCGCAGGATATTCTGGATTTCTGGTTTTCTGATGCAACGGAAGCGCATTGGTTTGTCCGTTCTGATGATCTTGACCAGCAAATCAAACAGCGTTTCAGTGCGGTATATGAGCAGGCAGTGGAAGGTGAGCTTGCGCATTGGAGGAATGATGCCAAAAGCGCTTTGGCTCTGACCATTATTTTTGATCAGTTTCCGCGCAATATGTTCCGCGGTGATCCTAAGGCTTTTGCGAGTGATCCGCTTGCCTGTGCACTGTCAAAATATGCGCTGGAACATGATTACGACATGGCTGTGGATGAGAAAGCACGGCAGTTTTTCTATCTGCCGCTGATGCATAGCGAGGTGATTGAAGATCAGGAGCAATGCGTGAAGCTTTATAAAGCGCTCGGCAATGATTTTGCTCTCGGTTTTGCCAGAGAGCATCGTGATATTGTCGAGGAATTCGGACGGTTTCCGCATCGCAATGCCGTTCTCGGCCGCAAAAACACACCGGAAGAAACCGAATTCCTGAAAACTCATACAGGATTCTGATCTCATTCAGGCGGCGGAACGGGCAGCCATACGTTTCTCGTGCTCAAGCAGCCAGCGTTTGCGCCATAGACCGCCGCCATATCCCGTGAGTGATCCGTCCGAGCCGATGGTGCGGTGACACGGGATAATAATCGACAGCTGATTTGCACCATTGGCATTGGCCACGGCACGTATGGCATCGGGACGTCCGGTCAACTCTGCCAGCTCGGCATAAGAACGGGTTTCACCCAACGGAATTTCCTGCAATGTATCCCAGACCGAGCGGGTAAAGGCCGGAGCATAAAGCGCCAAGGGTGTTTTAAAGCCGGTAAAGCCACCGGTGAAATAGAGCTTCAGCTCTGCTTCAATCTGATCAATCGGCGCAAGACGGCCAAAGCTGATGGATGATTTGGTGTAGAGGCGCAGTTTTTTCAGCTCATTGGGCAGGCCTTTGCGCTCAAAAAACTCCAGCAAATGCAGATGATGCTGGTCGGCAACGGCGAGCATGGAGCCGATTGGTGTTTCCAGCCAGTCGGCTTTCAGCAGGTCACGCCCTTTCAGTTGGGCAGGCGTATCACCGATTAGCTGCGTAATGGCTTCGCGAAAACCGCTGCCGGAATCATAACCGGCCTCAAGCTGGGCATCGATCACGGAATGACCGGCGGCAATGCTTTCAAGCCCGCGTGCTTTGCGGCGTAGTCGTGCCATATCCAGAAAAGTCATACCCAGATGGCGTTTGAAAGCACGGCGCACTGTGGAAGGATCAAGTTGCATGGCGATGAGGTCATCTTCGCACCAGAAATGATCCGGACGGGCATCCAGACAATCCAGCAATTTGGCGACAACCGGTTCCTTGCCACGATAAAAATCCAGCGGACGGCAGCGCTGACACGGCCGGAAGCCCGCTTCCATACAGGCGGCCGGATGATCAAAAAAGCGGCTGTTCTCGAATTTCGGTTTACGCGCCGGACAGGACAGGCGGCAGAAGATGCCGGTGCTGGTCACACCGACAAAAACATGGCCGTCATAGGACTGGTCACGATCAAGAAGTGCCTGATAAAGAATTTTAGGGTCAGGTAAAGAAAATAGCATAAACAGACTTTATCATGATTTGCCTCCTGTGCCGCCGGAAATCGGGCGTCTATTTTTCTGTTTCATCAGATTACTGACAGATGCGATAGGTACAGGATTTACCATGACATCCCATATCAAGATGCAGATTGGTTTCATGGGCGCTGTCGGCCTCCGGTCCCAATACGGTCATGAACAGCGAGCAGCTTGCCTTATGTAATTCACGCCAGAATTTCTTTTGTTTTTCGCTGCCGTTCCAGTCTGTGGCAAGTGTGGTCTTTTCACCATTGGCGAGTGTGAAAGACATAATATCCAGAGCATTACCAAAAGCATGTTCGGATACACGCCCTGCCGAGCCGTTATTCACTTTCCGGCACTGATAATGCGAACCGGTGCCGATGGTTTTGATATCACTGCCGAGATGGTTTTTGGCCAGTTTGTTGGCCTGCTGCATCCATTCAGTGAGAGCGACAGTCATCGTGCAATTGGTTGTAACCGGCTGATCCAGTTCTATCGGGACAGGTTTGGTGAAGGCCGTGATTTCCAGCGGGCTTCTGATCTGGCATTGCCCTTCATTGACAGGCGGGATGACTTTGCCGGTCACTTCATTTTGCACTAATGGCAGGCAGGCAGCCTGATAAATCCGTTCGGTTTTCGGTATCTCCGGTTTTGATATATCCGGTTTTGGGGTAACGGGCGGTTCTTTTAGTTCCGGTTTTAGGGCAGGGGTAATGGTTTTATTCACTTCCGCTGCGGGTTTTTGTGCAGGTATCGGAACAGTTTTCGCTGTGGCCGGTATTGTCATCCAAGTGCCGCTACTCAGCACTGCAAGCAAACAGAGGGGCAGAAAATATCGCATCAAAAGCCTTTCCGTGAGTGCAAAATCACGACTGATTTTGCAGGGAATGCCTGGGTAAACCGCTGAACTGCCGTTTCAGTTCCCGTTTTTCTTGGTTTCTCCTGAAAGTCAGCACTTCTATGCGGCGGATAAACTATGTTAGAGGGGGGCATGAGCACATACTCTTCCGCTTCTCCTGTTTATAATCCGCCTATGGATCCTGTATCGGTGATCTATCAGGATGCGGATATTCTGGTGCTGGATAAGCCAAGCGGTTTACTGTCCGTGCCGGGGCGCGACCCTGCTTTGTCTGATAGTCTGGCAACACGGGTGCAGAAGCAGTTTCCAAAGGCACTGATGATCCACCGGCTGGATAAAGACACGTCCGGCGTGGTGCTGATGTCGCTGAACCGCAAAGCTCATGCGCAGATTGCCAGACAGTTTGAAGAACGCAGCACGGAGAAGTCCTATGTTGCTGTGGTCTGGGGTAATGTGGCTGAGGATGAAGGTCTGATTGATCTGCCGCTGGCGATTGATCCGGACAATAAACCGCGTCATCGTGTGGATTACGAACATGGCAAACCGGCGCAAAGCCGCTGGCAGGTGTTGGAACGCGGAGAGCAGACAACAAGGCTGCGTTTATTTCCACTGACCGGCCGGACGCATCAGTTGCGTGTGCATATGAAGGCCATCGGTCATGTGATGCTGGGTGATGAATTCTATGCAGAGGGTGCTGCATTGCAGGCGGCAGATCGCTTGCTGTTACATGCGGAGAGCCTGAGCTTCCGTCATCCTGATGGCCGTGCTGTTACTTTTACCATACCTTGCCCGTTTTGAGAGAACCTATGCAGCAAGCAGATGATAATGACCTGATTGTTGATTTTGTCGGCGGGGCTGTCGGTCATCGTTTCCGCTCCGGTGAGGGGCGCGGGCAGGCGCTTGCCAAAGCGGCAGGGCTGGTGCGTGGTGCAACGCCGGATATTGTGGACGCAACAGCCGGACTTGGCCGCGATGCGTTTTTGCTGGCATCGCTTGGCGCAAAAGTGACCTTGATTGAGCGATCAGAAAAAATGCATGCTTTGCTGGCCGCAGGGCTGGAACGCGCTTCGGCAGAAGGCGGACGTTTGGCGGAGACCGTGGCGCGGATGACGCTGCTCTTTGGTGACTCCTGTGCATTGTTGCCGGCCCTGAAGCCGCAGGTAGTTCTGGTTGATCCGATGCATCCGCCACGCGGAAATACGGCGCTGGTCAAAAAAGAAATGCGCCAGATCCGCGAGATTGTCGGCACTGACCCTGATGCGGAAAGGCTGATGCAGGTGGCACTGGAAGCCGCGCAAAACCGTGTTGTACTGAAATGGCCGCTGCGTGCGGAACCAATGGCAGGTATCCGCAAACCTTCGCATCAGATATTAGGAAAAAGCACCCGCTATGATGTGTTTGTGAAAGCGAAGATTATTTGAGATTTTCAACTTCCAGCCAATTCAGCATACCTTGCGCGGCGGCTCTGCCTGTTGCAAAGCAGGCAGTGAGCAGATAGCCGCCGGTCGGCGCTTCCCAATCCAGCATTTCACCGGCAACAAAAACACCCGGCAATTTGTGCAGCATATAATTGTCGCTGACCTCATCCCAGGCAATGCCGCCGGCAGAGGAAATCGCCTCTGCAATCGGGCGCGGACGCAGCAATGGCACTGCGAGATTTTTAATTTGCTGCGTGAGATCTTCTGCGGAGAGCATATGAGCATCCGGTACCAGTTCGCGCAATAAAGCTGCTTTCACACCTTCAAGGCCGGTGGCTTTGCGCAGGCGGTTGGAGAAGCTGCTTTTGCTGCCTTGTTTGATAAGGTCGCGTATCAGCCGTTCAACTGACCGTGCCGGTGTCAGATCAAGATAGAGGCTGGCGGTGCCGGTATTATTCAACTGATCGCGCAAAGCAGCGGTGTGGGCATAGATCAGACTGCCTTCAATACCATGCTGCGAGATAACAAATTCGCCCTCAATCCGGCCTGTCGGAGATGTGACGGTAACCGATTTTATCGGTGCACCTGCAAAGCGCTCGCGAAAGACTGTGCTCCAATCAACATCAAATCCGCAATTGGCCGATTGGAAAGGTGCGATATTGATATTTTTTTCCGTAAGCCACGGCACCCATGCGGCATCAGAGCCAAGACGCGGATAGCTGGCGCCGCCCAGAGCCAGTAATGTGGCATCAGGGCTGATCTGCTTTTCACCTTCCGGCGTGTCAAACAAAAGAGCGTCTTCGCTGACGCCTTTCCAGCGATGACGTTTCAGGATTTTGATGCCTTGCGCTTCCAGTCGTGCGACCCAGTTGCGAAGTAGCGGCGAGGCCTTCATCCGTTTCGGAAAGACGCGGCCGGAACTGCCGGTAAAGACCTCGATATCCAGCGCTTCTGTCCATTGGCAAATATCTTCAGGTGTAAAAGCGTTAAGTGCGGGAATGAGACGCGAGCCGGCGGAACCATAGCGGGTACGAAAGCGTTCATAGGGTTCTGAATGGGTGATATTCAAACCGGATTTGCCTGCCAGCAGAAATTTGCGTGCAACAGTCGGCATGGCTTCATAAATTGTGACGTCATGCCCGTGCGCGGACAGAATTTCTGCCGCAGCAAGGCCTGAAGGACCTCCGCCAATAATGGCAATGGTCTTGCCTTTGGTAGTTGTGTTTTGAGATGTCATCCGGTTCACCTGCTGTTCAGGTTGTTTTAGCTAAGTTCAGTGCTGACGCAAGTAAGAAGCGAAGACGGAGAAGCCTGTGAAAAAGACCTTTATTATACCTGTTGTAACTGCGGCCATTGTTGGTGCCGGTCTGTTGTCGATGCAGCAGGCGAGTGCAGCCGGTAAGAATGAGGTGCTTTATATCAATAACAAGCTGGTTGATTGTGTTGGTGCAGGGCCGCAAAAATGTATGCAGGTGCGCAAAAGCCCGAAAAGCGAGTGGACATTGTTCTATGGCGGTATTGACGGTTTTCGCTATGAGCCGGGTTATCGCTACAAGCTGAAAGTGAATGTGAGCAAAATCAAAAATCCGCCTATGGATAGTTCCAGCCTGAAATATAGTCTGGTGAAGGTGCTGAGCACGAAAAAGTAATCAGCAGCACGATTGCTCCATCAAATGAGCCCGCCTTTGGCGGGCTTTTTTATTGGTTCGTAATAAGAATCATTAGCGGGAATAGCGGCGTTAAAGGTCGCATTCGCCTTGTCAAAGCTCATGGCAAAAATGTCACGTCTTGTAAAAAGCGTTTCATGCAGCTTTTCATCTTATAGAAAATTAGATTTATCAATCTATGTTATTCAATAAATTTTCATGATTATTCTTAAATATTTGTATCTTTCTTAAGATGTGAACATATTTTGTGAAATTTATTATAATTGATTGTCATTTTTTATTTGAATTGTTATTCTTTGGGTGTCCTGATTTTTAATACTGTTTTATTTTTATTGATATTTTAAAATAAGATAAGGTTTTCCGATGAATATATCGCGGCCAATACTTTATGGTGTCAATTTAACAGATGTACAGGAAATTGAACTTGTCGATATTATCAGTAGTCATGCGGTGCGGCTTGGCTTTGACTATTACAGTTTTGTTCTTCGTATCCCGCAGTCACTGACGCGCCCGAAAATTCAGGGTTTCGACAATTATTCTGAAGGCTGGCGCAATTATTATGTGCGTAATGAATGTATTTTGACCGATCCCGCAATTCAGCAGGCGATGCGGTCTTCCAAGCCGGTAGTCTGGACTGAGAAACTCTATCAGCAGAATAAAATTCTGTGGCAGGAAATGAGGCGTGACGGCCATTCTGTGGGGATTACGCAGTCTTGCTGGGGGCCGCAATCGGTTGCCGGTTTTCTGTCTTTCAGTCGTGTCGGCGATGCAATCAGCAAAGCCGAGCTGAAAGAGCTGGAGCCGGAATTGCGCGAGTTGAGCCTGTCTCTGTTCACAAGATTTTATGATCTTTATCGGCTGGATGAGACCTATAATACTGAGGATCAGATTATTACACTGCGGGAGCGGGAAATATTGCGATGGACCGGTGACGGTAAAACCGCTGAGGATATTTCAATCATACTCAATATCACGCCGCGCACGGTGCATTTTCACATGAATAATGTTCTGAATAAGCTGATTGTTTCCAACAAGGTTCATGCGGTGATGAAGGCGCATCTGATTGGTCTGCTCTGAAATGCAAAACGCCGCCGCAAAATCTTGCGGCGGCGTTTAAGCGGAGGATGTAATTTTATTTGTAGCGTGACAGGCCGAGATCCGAAGTATCAATATCCGGTTTTTTGCCGGAAATCAGGTCGGCCATAACGCGGGCAGAACCGGCAGACATTGTCCAGCCGAGTGTGCCGTGACCGGCATTGATATAGAGATTGTCGTATTTTGTGCCGCCGATAATCGGTGTTGAATCCGGTGTCATCGGACGCAGACCCGACCAGAAAGTTGCCTTGGACAGGTCACCGGCGCCGCCGAACAGACCGCTGACGGAGAGCTCCAGCGTTTCGCGGCGTTCAGGCAGCAGACGTGTCACATAATCGGTGACTTCAGCCATGCCGCCGACGCGGATACGGTCGCCGAGACGGGTAATCGCGATCTTATAGGTTTCATCCAGAATGGTGGAAACCGGTGCGCGGGATTCATCGACAATCGGAATAGTGATCGAATAGCCTTTAACCGGATAGATCGGCACATTGAGGCCGAGACCTTTGACCAGCTGCGGCGTGAAGCTGCCAAGTGCAGCTACATAACGATCAGCAGTGAAGATGCCTTTATTGGTTTCAACCGCAACAATCTTACCGCTGTTAAGCTGGAAGCCTTTAATATCCACATTATAGTGGAATTTTACGCCCAGTTCTTCAGCCATTTTGGCCAGTTTATTGGTGAAGGTGAAGCAATCGCCGGTGCCGTCATCCGGCATACGCAGGCCGCCGGTGATCATGTGCTTTACATTGGCAAGGGCTGGTTCTGCCTTGGTGCAGCCTTCGGCATCCAGCACTTCAAATTTGATGCCGTCCTGACGCAGGCTTTCAATATCCTTGGTCATTACCGCGTCGAAATCTTTCTGACTGCGGAACAGCTGCAAAGTACCTTTTGAACCTTCATCATAGGTGATGCCGGTATCATTGCGCAGTTCGGTCAGGCATTCGCGGCTGTAATTGGAAATGCGCAGCATGCGGGCTTTATTGGTCGCATAGGCCGATGCGGTGCAATTGGCCAGCATGGACATCAGCCAGCTATACATTGCCGGATTGCAGGTCGGACGGAAAATCAACGGTGAGTGTTTTTTAAACAGCCACATTGCCGCTTTCTGCGGAATACCCGGAGCAGCCCATGGGGTCGAGTAACCATAGGAAAGCTGACCGGCATTGGCGAAACTGGTTTCGAGTGCCGGTCCTTCCTGACGGTCAAGTACAGTCACTTCATGGCCGGCTTTTGCCAGATAATAGGCGGTCGTTACGCCGATCACACCGCTGCCGAGTATTGTAACTTTCATGGTCTGCCTCTGTCATATCCTGTCTGATGCCGCATGTGCAGGCTTGTTGGTTCTTCAGGCAAGAATGTCGTTAATGTAATTGCGATGATATCTGTTCCCCAGAGATGTCAGAATCTCATAGGAAATTGTTCCGGCATCCTGTGCCACTTGTTCAAGGTTCTGATGTGCGCCGATCAGTTCCACAAGGCTGCCGAGCTTTAATGTGCCTTCCGGTAGGGCGCTGACATCCAGCGTAATGGAGTCCATGGAAACACGGCCGATAATAGGCAGGCGCACAGCACCATAATATGCTGCGCCTTTATTGCTTAAATGCCGTGGCCAGCCATCTGCATAGCCGACGGCAATCGTGGCAATCCGTGTCTCGCCCTGTGTTTCATAGCTGCCGCCATAACCCACCAGAGTATGTGCCGGAACGGTGCGGCATTGAATGACGCGCGCCTGCAGTGACACAACCGGCTGCATCGGGTTTGGTGCATTTTCCTGTGGTGCGCCGCCGTAAAGTGCGATGCCCGGACGTGCCAGATCAAAATGATAGCCGCGCTCCATAAAGCTGCCGCCGGAATTGGAAAAAGCAACGGCATAATGCGGCAGAAGTTTAAGAGCTGCCTGCATGCGCTCCAGCTGGGCGTGGTTCTGCGGGCTCTGCACATTATCAGCAGAAGCCAGATGGCTGATAATGAATTTTACATCAATGCCGTCCAGCAGGGAAATATCTGCCAGCAGTTCTTTCAATTCCTGTTCGGAAAGACCGAGACGCGACATGCCTGTATCAAGCTGAAGCAGTGCCGGAAGCTTCCGGTTGCCGGCCTTGCCCAGAGCTGCCCAGTTGCGCAGCTGTTCCAGCGAATTCAGAACAGGGATAATATTATTATCCGCGCAGAGTTTTTCTGTCTGCGGCTGCAGGCCGTTGAGGACGTAAATAACAGCATCTTTGCCGATATGCGGTTGCAGCTTCAGTGCTTCTCCCAGATGTGCAACGAAAAAATCGCGACAACCGGCGGCATAAAATTGCGGGGCGACTTTATCCGCACCCAGACCATAGGCGTCGGCTTTCACAACGGCTGCGGCTCTGGTCGGACTCAATGCATCGGCGATCAGCTTATAGTTCGCGCGCAAAGCGGCCAGATCAACGGTAAGAATACCGCCGGCCGCGAGGATTTCCGGATTTTCACCGGCAGTTGTATCAACAGGCGCTGCCGCACGGGTTTCAGAAAAGAGTACAGACATAAGCAATTCCGCATTGTCATGTTCAACAAGTTGGTTGGCTGCCAGTATGCATATCCGGAAAACTATAACACAGTTTCAGGTTATGCTCTGCATGCAGACCATGCCAGAGATGCCAAACAAATTTTATAAGAGGCAGCATCGTTCAGCTTCGTAACTTTACGAGCGGTATCACGTGCCGAAACTCTCTCCCTATTTCTCAGTGTAGTCGAATAGTCTTCGAATGTTTTTGCTATTTTTCGCAATTTATGCGAATTGTAGCTAAATCAGCACGATAAAATACTATGAATTGGAAGATTCTGCGTGTCGACCTTAGATGCTATTGATCGTAATATTATCCGCTGTCTGCGCCGCGACGGGCGTATGACCAATAGTCAGCTGGCCACAGAGGTCGGTTTGTCGCAATCGGCGTGCCTGCGGCGTGTGCAATTGCTGGAAACAAGCGGGGTTATCCGCGGTTATACGGCGATTGTTGCGGCACCCGATGCTGATGACCGGTTGGTGGCGCTGGTGCGTATTACGCTGGAGCGGCAGACGGAGGAATATCTCAATCGTTTTGAAGAAGCGGTGCGCCGTCATCCGGAAATTCAGGAATGTTATCTGATGACGGGTGATGCCGATTATATCCTGCGTGCCGAGGCAGAAAATACGGCAGCTTATGAGGTCATTCATAAAGAAATTCTCTCACGCCTGCCAGGCGTGGTGCGTATTCACTCCAGCTTCTCGATCCGCAGTGTGCTGCTGAGCAGAGCGCCGGTACAAGCATTTCGCCATCAAGTTGAAACAACTTGATGGATACGATAATGCGTCAGCTAAAAATTAGAGCGGCGCTCTATTCGTGTAAGAATACTCAGTCTTTATGCAGGATTGAGGCATCCACATCCGTGATACGGCGTTTGCCACACAGAGCCATAGTCACATCCGCCTCACGGGCGATGATGTCCAGTGCTTTAGTCACGCCGGCTTTGCCCATGGCGCCAAGACCATAGAGAAACGGCCGGCCGATATAGGTGCCTTTCGCGCCGAGTGCCACGGCTTTGAGCACATCCTGACCGGAGCGGATACCGCCATCAAGATGGATTTCCACCTTGTCACCGACTGTATCGACAATGCGCGGCAACATCGAAATGGATGATGGTGCGCCGTCGAGCTGGCGACCGCCATGATTGGAGACGATAATCGCATCGGCACCGGTTTTGGCTGCCATCAGCGCATCTTCTTCATCGAGAATGCCCTTGAGGATCAGCGGGCCACCCCAGAGTTTCTTAATCCATTCCACATCATCCCAGTTCAGTTTCGGATCAAACTGCTCGGCCGTCCATGAGGACAGGGATGAGAGGTCACTGACACCTTTGGCATGACCGGCAATATTACGGAAGGTACGGCGCTGCGTTGCCAGCATACCGAGACACCATTGCGGGCGGGTCATCATCTGCCAGATATGTTTCGGCGTGAATTTCGGCGGAGCCGACAGACCGTTGCGCAAATCTTTGTGACGCTGGCCAAGAATTTGCAGATCAAGTGTTAGGACTAATGCCGAGCAACCGGCGGCTTTGGCACGCTCAATCAGATTGCGGACGAAGTCACGGTCTTTCATCACATAAAGCTGGAACCAGAAAGGCTTTTTCGTTGCCGCGGCAACATCTTCAATCGAGCAGATGCTCATGGTGGAAAGGGTGAAAGGCACGCCGAATTCCTGTGCTGCCTGCGCTGCCAGAATTTCCCCGTCCGCATGCTGCATCCCTGCCAGACCTGTCGGAGACAGGGCTACGGGCATAGCCACATTCTGGCCGATCATGGTTGTTGCCAGAGAGCGGTCGGTCATATCTACCAGTACACGCTGACGCAGTTTGATTTTGGCAAAATCACTTTCATTCGCCCGATAGGTCGATTCTGTCCATGCGCCGGAATCTGCGTAATCGAAAAACATCTTTGGCACGCGGTGACGCGCCAGTTTTTTCAGATCGGCGATTTCCAGAACAGTACTCATATCAGTTGCTTTCTAAATTCAGTTTTAAAGAGTTATTATCATCCCGATTTTATAAAGTCAGGCTCAGAAAGGCTATTAATACCGGAATGATCCGCTATGTTTGCTGTAATGCAATAGGTATTTTAAAGGTTGTGAATTTGATGGTCAGACGGCGCAGACACATTCTTCTTCCTGTTCCCCTCGCTTCCTTTATGTTTGCATCTGTTTGCAGTGTTTTTGCTCAGGCCAATCCTCCCTCGGAGCAGCCTGTCACGAATGCCCATAGTGTTGCAGTCAGCGCGCAGACTGTCCGTGTCAGCGATTATCGTCCGAAACTGGTGCAGACTGGTACAATTGCAGCCCGCAATCTTATCAATCTTGCTTTTCGCGCTTCCGGTCAGGTGACAGAACGCAGCGCTGATGTGGGGCAAAAAGTTGAAGCCGGTGAATTGCTGGCGCGTATTGATGCTGTGGAGCAGCAAGCTGGATTACGTTCGGCTCTGGCCTCTCTGAATGCGGCGCAGGCGCAATTAATACAGGCGACTGCCAATTATACACGCCAACAGGCATTGCTGGATCAGGGGTTCACCACGCGCAGTCAGTTCGGCACTGCGGAGGAAACCAAGCAGCGTGCCGAGGCAGCTCTGATCAGTGCACAAAGCCAGATGAAAAATGCGCAGGATATGATGAGCTATACGGAATTGCGCGCGCCGCGCGCCGGTGTGGTGACTGCCCGTAATATTGAAACGGGACAACTGGTGCAGGCGGCACAAACTGCCTTTGTGATTGCTGCCGATGGTGAGCGGGACGCCGTTTTTGATGTGCAGGAAGCGCTGGCTGCCCATGCGGAGTCCATGGAACAACAAGGCGGGAAACAGGCGCTGCCTCAGGTGAGTCTGACACTGGTTTCTGACCCGTCCGTCACTGCAACCGGCCATGTGCGTGAGGTTGCACCGGTGGTAAATGCCACAACCGGCACAGTGCGGATCAAGGTTGAACTGGATACGCCGCCGTCAGCCATGACACTCGCGGCTCCGGTGACCGGCAGTCTGCAATTGCCAGTGGTGCGCGCTGTGATTTTGCCATGGAGTGCGATGACATCACAGGGCGGAAAACCGGCTGTGTGGGTACTTGATCCGCAGACGAAAACGGTCTCTTCCGCTTTGGTGCGGATTATGGACTATGAGCGGGAAAAAATCATTATTTCTGAAGGTTTGCAGGACGGGCAAATGGTCATAACCCGCGGCGGGCAGTTGCTGAGTGAAGGCGCTGTTGTGGAGCTTCTGGTGGCTGATGAGCAGAAAGTAACACAGTGATGCGGGCGACGGGTTGGACGATGAAGCGCAGAATTTTCAGAACAGCTGCGGCAGGATCAGTTTTGTTGATGCTGGCAGCCTGTGGTGAACAGGCTGATGAAGCGAAAGAGCCGGTTGTCCGGCCGGTATTGTTTGTTATCGCAAAAGCGGAGGCCTCACAGCAAAGCGGTTTTGCCGGATCTGTGGAGCCGCAGTTCAGCACGGATCTTGCCTTCCGCGTTTTAGGGCGGCTGATCCAGCGTGATGTGGATATCGGTGATTTTGTCAAAAAAGATCAGGTTGTGGCGATGATTGATCCCGCGCAGCTTGATCTGAATTTGCAGGCAGCCAAAGCTGATATGGCCAGTGCCGAGGCACAATATGTGAATGCACAGGCCACAGAGGACAGGCAGGCGCGTTTGCTGGCCATGCGTAGTATTCCGCAGGCGGTTTATGATAGTGCCAAACAGGGGCGCGACACTGCGGCTGCCGGTCTGGAAAAAGCCCGTGCCGCCTTACGAAAGGCTGAAGACGAGCGTGGTTTTGCACAACTGGATCCGGATTTTGATGGTGTTGTTTCTGCGGTAAATGCCGAAGTCGGGCAGGTTGTGGCTGCCGGACAGAGTGTTTTGACCGTGGCGCGGCCGGATGTGCGTGAAGCCGTTGTCGATGTGCCGGATCACATTGCGGAGACGGTCAAAGACGGCGATAGATTTATGATTTTCCTGCAGGCTGATCCGACTGTGCAGGCAGAAGGTCATGTGCGGGAAATTGCACCGCAGGCGGATAATGCCACGCGTTTGCGCCGTGTAAAAATCACGCTTGATGATGCACCGGAAGCTTTCCGTTTAGGCACAACAATCACAGCGCTGCGCAGTAATGGTGACCATCAGGAACAGATTGCCCTGCCTCTATCCGCTTTGCTGGAGCTGGAGGGCAAGACCTATGTCTGGATCGCTGATCCGCAGAGCCAGACTGTGCGCCGTCAGGCTGTGGAAGTTGTCAGCCGCAGGGACGGGCAATTTATTGCCAAAGGCGTGGAAGCCGGTCAGCGCATTGTCAGTGCAGGCGTGAACAGTTTGCAGGATGGCCAGAAGGTTAAGCTGCCGCAGGGAGAGGAATAATGAAGAAATTTAATCTCTCTGACTGGGCGCTTAATCACCGCTCGCTGGTCTGGTATTTTATGCTGGTATTTCTGATTGCCGGTATTGCCGCCTATATCAATCTCGGGCGTGAGGAAGACCCGCAATTTACCATTAAAACCATGCTGATACAGGCCAACTGGCCCGGTGCATCGGTGGATGAGACAATCAATCAGGTGACTGACCGGATTGAGAAAAAGCTGCAGGAACTCGACAGTCTCGATTTTACCAAATCGGTTACAACGCCGGGTAAAGCGGTGATTTTTGTCAATCTGAAAGCGACGACCAAAGCGCGGGATGTGGAGAAAATCTGGCTCCAGACCCGCAATATGATCAATGATATCAAAGGGAATTTCCCTGAAGGCGTCTACGGGCCTTTTTATAATGACCGCTTCGGCGATGTGTTTGGTAATATTTACGCCTTCACGGCTGATGGTCTGAGCCACCGGCAATTGCGTGATTATGTAGAGACTGTGCGCACACAGGTTCTGCAATTGCCGAGTGCCGGTAAAGTTGATCTGATCGGCGCGCAGGATGAGGTGATTTATCTCGAATTTTCATCCCGTCAGATTGCGGCGCTGGGGCTGGATCAGCAGGCGATTTTAAAGAGCCTTCAGGATCAGAATGCGATTACTCCGTCTGGTGTGATTAATGCAGGGCCGGAGCGGGTTTCTGTGCGGGTGAGCGGGCAGTTTACCTCAGAAGAAAGTCTGAAAGCCGTCAATCTGCGGGTCAATAACCGCTTCTTCCGTCTCAGCGATGTGGCGGAAATCAAGCGCGGCTATACCAATCCGCCGGAAAGCCTGTTTCGCGTGAATGGTGGACCGGCCATCGGGTTGGCTATCGGCATGAAGCCGAATGAAAACCTGCTGGACTTCGGCAAGGCGCTCAATGATTTGATGGCGCGCGTTGAAGGGGAACTGCCGGTTGGTATCAGCGTGCATCAGGTGGCCGATCAGCCGGATGTGGTGGATGAGGCTGTTTCCGGTTTCACCAAAGCCCTGTTCGAGGCGGTGATTATTGTTCTGGCTGTGAGCTTTATAAGCCTTGGCGTGCGTGCCGGTTTTGTGGTGTCGCTGTCTATTCCGCTGGTTTTGGCGATCACCTTCCTCACCATGCAATATATGGATATTTCGCTGCAGCGCGTGTCACTGGGCGCGCTGATTATTGCTCTCGGCCTGCTGGTGGATGATGCGATGATTGCCGTGGAGATGATGGTTGCACGGCTTGAGGCGGGCGATCCGATCAATAAAGCGGCGACCTATGTCTATTCTCACACCGCCTTTCCGATGCTGACCGGTACGCTGGTGACGATTGCCGGATTTATCCCGATCGGTCTGAACACCAGTCAGGCAGGTGAATATACTTATACTTTGTTCGTGGTGATTGCGGTCTCGCTGGTCGTGTCATGGGTGGTGGCTGTATTGTTTGCGCCGCTGCTTGGCGTGACGCTGCTGCCAAAAACGATGAAAAAACATGAGGAAAAGCCGCGCCGTGTCGGCAAGGCTTTTGCTGCGGCTTTGCTGTGGTGCATGCGCCATCGCTGGACAACAATCTTTGCCACGGTTGTGCTGTTTCTGATTTCTCTCGGCGGTATGACGCTGATTGAACGGCAGTTTTTCCCGTCTTCGGATCGTCCGGAACTGGTGATTGACTGGAAATTGCCGGAAAACAGTTCAATTGCCGAAACGCAGGCGCAGATGCTGCGTTTTGAAGAGACGATGCTCAAAGGCAATGAGGATATAGACCACTGGAGCAGCTATATCGGGCAGGGTGCAGTGCGTTTCGTGCTGACTTTCGATGTGCAGCCGGTTAATCCGTATTTCGGTCAGATGATTATTGTCGCCAAGGATGTGGAGGCGCGCGACCGGCTGAAGCAGAAATTCGATGCGGTGCTGCGTAAAGATTATATCGGCACCGATGCTTATGTGAAATTCCTTGAATTGGGACCGCCGGTTGGCCGTCCTGTTCAATATCGCGTCAGCGGGCCGGATATTCAGACTGTTCGCGGCTATGCGCATCAGGTTTCCACTATCATGGCGCAGGATCAGCGTCTGGGTGTTGTGGCCTATGACTGGAACGAACCGGCACGTGTGGTGCGGGTTGATGTGTTGCAGGATAAAGCGCGTAAACTCGGTGTTTCTTCCAAAGACATCTCGATGACGCTCAACAGCGTGGTCGGTGGTCTGGCGATTACACAGGTGCGCGATGCTACCTATCTGATTAATGTGGTGGTGCGGGCACAGGCGCAGGAGCGTGACCGGATTGAAACTCTGCGCAATCTGCAGATCGGTACCGGCAACGGGGATTCTATCCCGCTCGCCTCGATTGCCAATTTCCGTTACGAGATTGAGCAGCCGGTTGTCTGGCGTCGGGACCGTCTGCCGACGATCACAGTCTCTGCCGGTATTCTCGACAAGACCATGCCGGATACGGTGGTGGAACAGATGAAGGGGCAGGTTGATGCATTTGCGCAGAAACTGCCGCTTGGTTATTCCGTGCATATTGCCGGTACTGTGGAAGAAAGCGCCAAAAGTCAGGGGCCGATTGCTGCTGTTGTGCCGCTGATGCTGTTCGTTATGGCGACGATTTTGATGCTGCAATTGCAGAGCTTTCAGCGACTGTTTCTGGTGGTGGCGGTTGCTCCGCTCGGTCTGATCGGTGTAGTGGCGGCCTTGCTGCCAAGCGGCAAACCTCTGGGCTTCGTCGCTATTCTCGGTGTGCTGGCGCTGATCGGTATCCTGATCCGCAACTCGGTGATCCTGATCGTGCAGGTGGAGGATCATATCAAAGAGGGGATGCATCCGTGGGATTCTGTTTATCAGGCTTCCCAGCATCGTATGCGTCCGATTGCGCTGACCGCAGCGGCGGCCAGTCTGGCGCTGATCCCGATTTCCCGCGAAGTGTTCTGGGGGCCGATGGCCTATGCTATGATGGGCGGGATTATTGCCGGAACGGTCATTACACTGCTGTTCCTGCCTGCGCTTTATGTGGCCTGGTTCCGTGTGAAAGAGCCTGAGCATCCGGAGCCGGAAGATAGCTCCGAGGTGCCACCGGCTGAGCCGGTGCCAGTACAATAGCTCAAATGCTAGAGCGGTTTACGTCCAGATTGGATCATAGCGCTCGCGTCTCAATTCTTTATTTGGTCGCATTATCACGGGCGTCAAGTTGATCCAACTTGACATAATCAAGAAGTCAAGTTGATCCAACTTGACTGTGAAATGCTCTAAAGGGCAGCTTTCTCAACAGAAGCTGCCCTTTTTATTTTGAGCTGGCAGATAATTCCATTTGTCATTGGTATTAAAAAGGTATTATAGTCTGGGTATGGATAATACCAGATTACTTCCTCTTCTTCAGCGCGGATTAGCGGCGCAAACGACCGGCGGGCCGCTCTATAAGCAGGTTTCCGTCGTGCTTACCAATTTGATTGAGGATGGCAGTCTTGCCGCTGGCAGTAGTCTGCCGCCCGAGCGTGAACTGGCGCAGGCGCTTGGTCTGGCGCGGGTCACCATCCGTTCGGCCTATCAGGCATTGCTTGAAAACCGGCTGGTGGAACGCCGTCATGGCAGCGGCACCTATATTTGCGAACGTCCGAAAAAGATCAGTCAGCCGCTCTGGCAGCTTACCTCATTCTCGCAGGATATGATCGCCCGTGGTAAAGTACCAGGGGTACGTATTCTATCCGGCGGTATCGGGCAGCCGTCACCGGAAGAGGCATTCCAGCTTGGCATTTCCATGCAGGATCTGGTGGTGCGGGTGGAGCGCCTGCGCCTTGCCGATGATATGCCGATGGCAATTGAACGTGCCGTGGTGCCGCAGCGTCTGTTGGGTACCGCTACATTATCTGCTGCCGGACAGGAAACGGAACTGGCACAGGCTGTGCTCAGCGGTGCGCTGTCGCTTTATACAGCACTCGAACAACATGGCTACAAACCGGTGCGCGCTTTGCAGCGTCTGACCGCTGTTGTGCTTGATCCGGTCAATGCGCGTTTGCTTGGTGTGGCTGACAAGGCTGCTGCCCTGCAAATGGAACGCGTATCACGCACACAGACAGACCGGATTGTTGAATATACCCGCTCGCTTTATCGCGGCGATGCTTATGACTTTATTGCAGAATTGAAAACGGGAGGGGTCCGATGACCGTATCACCAACACTTATGCTTCAGGAAACCGAACAGGCTGCTTCAGTTGTTGCAGCCATGTTAAAAGACCAGAAGCCGGTTTTTGAAGAAATCGCGGCGGTCTTTGCCTCCCGTAAGCCCGCGCTGATTTCGACCTGTGCACGCGGTTCTTCTGACCATGCGGCAACATTTTTCAAATATCTGGCAGAAATCCGTTTGGGTTTACCGGTGGCAGCAATCGGCCCGTCGGTGGCATCAGTTTATGATGCGCCGTTGCAGCTTGGTTCTGCTGTGCATTTCACGGTTTCGCAGTCCGGCGCCAGCCCTGATATCGTTGCCATGCAGCGAGCGGCTAAAAAAGGCGGTGCGGTCACTGTCGCCGTGGTCAATGTGACCGACAGCCCGCTCGGCAATGAAGCTGATATCGTGCTGGGGATCGGTGCAGGCCCTGAAAAAAGTGTTGCTGCGACCAAATCTTTTATCGCTTCTGCTGCGGCTCTGGCCGGTGTGATTGCTGCAGTGAGCAAAGACAGCACAATGCAGGGCGGGCTTGATCAGCTGCCGGACGCACTGGGCGCGGTTCAGGTTGATGCAGGCAATGCGCTTGAGAATATTCTGGCTGAAAAACAGTCGCTGTTTATCGGCGGTCGCGGCCCTTCAATGGCGATTGCGCTTGAAGCGGCACTGAAAGCCAAGGAAACTTCAGCCATTCATGCGGAAGCTTTCTCGCTGGCAGAGCTGATGCATGGCCCGATGCGTCTGGTGGAAAAAGGCTTCCCGATTGTGGCCTTTGTCTCGCAGGATCAGGCCTATCAGCATAATCTGCAGGCGCTGAAACATCTGGAAAGCATTGGCGGTAATATTCTGGCGATTTCACCACTGGATCTGCCATGGAGCCAGATTAAAACACCGGCAACGGGTTCGGCTCTGCTTGATCCGCTGGTATCGCTCGGTGCCTATTATCGTGTGATCGAAGCGGTGACGCGCCGCCGTGGTTTTAATCCTGATAAGCCGCTTAATCTGAATAAGGTAACGGAGACTGTCTGATGGGTTTTCAGCTGCTGCGTGGTGCGCGTGTTTTTGACGGTCATCGTTTTCATGAGCGGACAGCCGTTCTGATCGAGAAGGGCAAAATTGTCCGTCTGGTTCAGGATGGTGACGCATTGCCGGAAAATCTGCATATTATTGAACTGGAGGGCGGTATGCTCAGCCCCGGTTTTATTGATGCGCAGGTCAATGGCGGTGGCGGGGCAATGCTCAATGACGGCCCGACGCCGGAAATCATGTTCACTATCGCGGCAGGTCATCGCCCATATGGCACAACCAGCCTGTTGCCAACCCTGATTACCGATACCGGTGATGTGACGGCGCAGGCAATGACTGCCGCCGTGACTGCGGTGCAGGCTGACAAGGGCGTTGCCGGTCTGCATCTTGAAGGGCCGCATCTGGCACCGGCGAAAAAAGGTGCGCATCTGGCTGAATTGATGCGCCCTGTAGAGGCAGCTGACATTCAGGCGCTGACTGCAGCGGCGCAGAAAATCGGTTGTCTGCTGGTGACAATGGCTGCGGAACAGGTCACACCCGATCAGGTGCGTGAGCTGACCGAAGGCGGTGTTATTATCAGCATCGGCCATAGTGACAGCACTTATGAAGCTGCAATGGCGCGGTTCGATGCGGGCGCGCAGGGCGTAACCCATCTGTTTAATGCGATGAGCCAGTTCGGTCATCGTGCACCAAATCTCGTGGGCGCGGCACTTGATCATCCGTTGGTCTGGGGCGGCATTATTGCTGATGGGCATCATGTCGAGCCTGCAGCTTTGCGCGTGGCTCTGCGGGCAAAGCGCGGGCAGGGGCGATTGTTCTTTGTCACCGATGCGATGTCGCTGGTCGGTTCCGGCCGCGATACATTCCAACTCAACGGCCGCACAGTCTATCGTGTCGAGGGTGGTTATTGCCCAAAACTGGTGTTGGAAGATCGAACTACGCTGGCGGGTTCTGATCTCGATATGGCATCGGGTATTCGCTATGGTATGGCAATGTTGGATCTCTCTTCCGAAGAAGCTCTGCGCATGGCGACATCCTATCCGGCTGCGTTTTTGCAGCTCAAAGACCGTGGCGTGCTGGCACCGAAAAAGCGTGCTGATCTGGTCTGGCTGGACGATCAGTGCCATGTCCGTGCCACATGGATTTCCGGTGTGCGACAGGATCAGCAGGCATGAGTAGTATTATCAATGACTATTTCGACAGCTTGACAGCGCATCTCACGCAATTGCGTGACAGTCAGGCTGAGGCTATGGCGCAGGCTGTTGCCATGATCGGCGAGGCTGCGCGCAATGATAAGCGTGTTTTTGTGTTCGGCACCGGTCATTCGCATATGCTTGCCGAAGAAGTGCATTATCGTGCCGGTGGTCTGGCGATTACCGTACCGGTTCTGTCGGCTTTCACGATGCTGCATGAAGGCGCATCTTCCAGCACCAAATTCGAGCGTATCAGCGGCATGGTTCAGCCTTTGCTGCAACGCTATGATATTGGTGCCGGTGATATTCTGCTGGTTGTTTCCAATTCCGGTGTTAATGCCGCGCCGGTTGAAGCCGCACGCTTTGGCCGTGAAGCCGGTGCAAAAATTATCGCGCTGACATCAGTTTCCTATTCTGCCAGTGCCGCCAATGGTCGTGTACGTCTGTCTGAGCTGGCTGATCTGGTGCTGGATAATGAAATTCCGGCCGGTGATGCGATGATGCAGTTGCCAAACAGCGAGATGAAAGCGGGCGCGGTTTCCACCGCTGTTGGTGCCACCATTCTCCACGCAATCTTTACCGCTGTTGCTGCTGAATTGGCGGAAGAGGGCGGGGATGTTCCGGTCTATCGCAGTGCGAATATGCCGGGTGCTACGGAAATTAACGACCGGCTGATTGAAAAATATAAGACCCGCAATCCGCATTTGTGAGTTTTGCATACCGCCCATAAGTCAGGAAATCATCACCTGTAACCTGAGATTATGGGTCATGCAGATTTGTCTGCAAATGGCAGGAATCCGTCAAACAAAAGCGTAATCGGGACTGTTAAGCGCTGAAATTCTGTGTAAGAGCTTCATACGGAACCGGAATTTTCCGGTTCATTCTCATTTGAACTGTTGAAGCTTAAGGGACACTCCCATGCAGAATTATGTGTTGACCGTCAGTTGCCAGTCACGCCTCGGTATAGTTGCCGCTATTTCCGGATATCTCGCGGGTATGGGGTGTAACATCGTTGACAGCGCACAGTTCGATGATCTCGGTGCTGATAAATTCTTTATGCGCGTCAGCTTTATTACCGAGCAGGGCAAAAGCTTTGAAGAAATTGCCGGCGGTTTTCAGGAAACTGCAGATAAGTTCGGCATGGATTATGATTTCCACGATACCCGCAAGCCGGTGAAAACATTGCTGATGGTTTCCCGCTTTGGCCATTGTCTCAACGATCTGCTCTATCGCTGGAAAATCGGCGGTCTGCCGATTGATATTGTCGGCGTGATCTCCAACCATTTTGACTATCAGAAGGTTGTGGTCAATCACGATATTCCTTTCCATCACATTGCGGTGACGAAAGAGAATAAAATTGAAGCCGAAGCCAAAATGATGGATATCGTCAACCAGACCGGCACGGAGCTGGTGGTTCTGGCGCGTTACATGCAGGTGCTATCTGATGAACTGAGCCAGAAAATGTCCGGTAAGATCATCAATATTCACCACTCCTTCCTGCCGTCTTTCAAAGGCGCCAATCCTTACAAGCAGGCTTATGAGCGTGGCGTGAAGCTGATCGGTGCGACAGCGCATTATGTGACCGCTGATCTTGATGAAGGTCCGATTATCGAGCAGGATGTTGCCCGTATTACCCATGCGCAATCGGCTGCCGATTATGTTTCCATCGGTCGTGATGTCGAAGCGCAGGTACTTGCACGTGCCATTCACGCGCATATTCACCACCGCGTGTTTCTTAATGGTAACCGGACAGTCGTATTCCCGGCGTCACCAGGGTCGTACGCCTCTGAACGTATGGGCTAAGGAATTTCGGCTCTGGCGGGCTGCAAATGGCAATTTTCTCCGCTTCCGGTGCTCACGTACTATAAGTACGCTGCGCGCCGGTTCTCAAAAAATCACCATTTTCGCCGCGCCATAACCAAAATTCAAAGTGTCGCGCTTTGTTGGGGCGCCGGCAGGTTGAGAAGGTTGAGTGTAGAGAAAATAAAAGCCGGAAATTCCGGCTTTTATTTTTGCAGAGATGACTGGCATTTCTCTTCAACCGCATTTCTGAAGTCAGACATATTTCTCACCCACGCATTTTCCCCCTCAACCAGAGGTCTGGAATAGGCATCCAAAATGACCGTCTGAAAAATCTCATGCACCGCCGGATCAAACTTGACCTGCAAAAGATCAGCCAGCGGCTTTCCTTGTAAACGTGCCGCCATCGACCGTCCCGCAAGCTCCCCGAGCTTGGTGCAAAATACAGCATTATTCTCACTCGCATGCGCTGCGGGCAGAGACGCAGTATAAATAATAGTCGTCAGGGCTGCTAAAAATAAACGCATGTGAGCCTCCGTTGCGGAGAATTTTGACAAGATATGCGTGAATGCTGCGTCTAATAGAGACCTGCGTGTGATTTTAGTCAATAAAAAAGCCCCTCGCGAGAGGGGCTTTTCTTTGTCATCAGTACTGAGATGATTAGTCAATATCGAAGGATACGCCCTGTGCGAGCGGCAGTGCCTTCGAGTAGTTTACTGTGTTCGTTGCACGGCGCATGTAAGCTTTCCATGCATCCGAACCGGATTCACGACCGCCACCGGTTTCCTTTTCACCGCCGAATGCGCCGCCGATTTCAGCACCGGATGTACCGATGTTGACATTGGCGATACCGCAATCCGAACCGGATGCAGAGAGGAAACGCTCAGCTTCCTGCAGGTTCAGTGTGAAAATCGAAGACGACAGACCGGCACCAACTGCGTTGTGCAGTTCGAGTACGTTGTCGAAATCGCTGTATTTCATCACATAGAGGATCGGTGCGAAGGTTTCTTCTAGAACCGGACCTGCCTGTTCTGGCATTTCAACGATGGCTGGCTGTACGTAGTAACCTGTGTCCGGACCAACGGATACGCGTTCACCGCCGACAACTTTGCCGCCATGTGCTTTAGCTTCAGCAAGCGCTTTCTGCATACCATCGAAAGAAGCCTTGTCGATCAGCGGGCCGATCAGTGCAGGGGTTTCCAGCGGATTGCCGATGGATACGCTCTGATAGGCTTTGACCAGACGTGGTACCAGTGTGTCGTATACGCTTTCGTGTACGAACAGACGACGCATGGTGGTGCAACGCTGACCTGCAGTACCCATGGCACCGAAAGCAATCGCGCGCAGAGCCATGTCGAGATCGGCTGACGGGCAGACGATACCGGCATTGTTGCCGCCGAGTTCGAGGATAGCGCGTGCGAAACGCTTGGCCAGACGAGGGCCTACATCGCGACCCATGCGGGTTGAACCGGTTGCGGAAACCAGCGGAACCTTCGGATGGTCAACCAGAACTTCACCGATTGTACGGTCGCCGATGATAACAGCGGACAGCCCCTTAGGAGCATCTGCGCCGAAACGGGCAGCTGCACGGTTGAAGATCGCTTCACAAGCCAGAGCTGTGAGAGGGGTCTTTTCGGAAGGTTTCCAGACAACAGAGTCACCGGCAACCAGAGCCAGAGCCGCGTTCCATGACCAGACAGCAACAGGGAAGTTGAAGGCAGAGATAACGCCGACAACGCCAAGCGGATGCCATGTTTCCATCATGCGGTGACCGGCGCGCTCAGTCGCAATGGTCAAGCCGTAAAGCTGACGGGACAGACCAACTGCGAAATCGCAGATGTCGATCATTTCCTGAACTTCGCCGAGACCTTCGGAGATGATTTTACCGGCTTCGATCGAAACGAGACGGCCGAGATCAGCTTTGGAAGCGCGCAGTTCTTCACCGAGCAGGCGGATCAGCTCACCGCGGCGTGGAGCCGGAACATCGCGCCATGTGCGGAATGCTGCATCAGCTTCTTCGATCATGCGGGCAGTGTCTGCAGCCGAATGAGTCTTGAGGGCGCCGATCTGTTCGCCGGTAACCGGGCTGAACGAGGCAAGATCACCGCCTGTATAGGCTGCGCTGTCAACGCCAAGCTTGGCGAGAATGTCAGCAGCTTCCTGCTTAACGTTCACTTTTTTATTTTCGGTGCTCATAAATCGCATTCCCTATTGTTTATCGTTCAGAATAACAGGCGCTTCGCTCGGGTAAGTGAGCAGACCTGATATTCTATCTGATGCGGTGGAGCAGATTACTGCTCCGGTATAAACAGCTGAACGGCAATCCGCTTTGAGGGCAGATTGCCGTTTTCATATGTTATCTAGTTATTCTGCTGCAGCTTTAAAGGCGAGAGCCTTCAATGCACCCTCAACAGATTCGCGCTCGATGCGTGCATAGTGTTCAAATTCATTGAGCACGGTTGCGCCGAGATCAGCTTCAAAACGCTTCTGGTTCGGGCTTTCAGTGAATTCCTGAGTGTCATCGTCGCCGAGATTGGACTGGAAGATACCAGCGGCGCTGACCGGCAGGAAGTCTTCATAGACAATCGGGTCAAACTGGATTGCACCTTCAGCAATCAGGCTGTCGAGATTGGCAGCAGTCAGTTCGCTCTTGGCTTTCGAGCGGTCTGCAACGCTGTAAGCGAAGTAACCGAGACCCTGTTCACGGATTTCTGCCCATGTATCCGGGAATTCTTCAAAAACTTCACCGAGAATGCGAACATATTCAGCAGCATTCGAGCCATCCGGCGCAGGGCGGATACGTGCGCGGGTCTTGTCGAGCAGCGCATCATAAAGGCCGCGGCCCTTTGGTGTCAGTGCAATGCCGCGCTGTTCAATTTCACCAAAACGGGCAGTGTGTGTACCGGCTTTCCATTCGCCTGCAGCATCAGTGAAAGAAACGGATTCTTCGAGCGCTTTAAACGAGGTCTGACGCAGCAGAACCGCACATTTACGGGTTGGCGGGCCTTCAACAACAGCTTTAGGCGAAATATTGCGCGCCGGCATCTGCGCCTGCACGGCATCAATATCGAGTGTGCGCGGTGTCAGATGGTTGATATGCGGGCCTTTGAAAGACACAACGTCAGCAATCAGACGATGGGCGTCGTGCAGACGATGATAGAGTTCTGCACTCACATTGGCTTTATCGTGCCAGCGGAATGTTTCCAGAACTTC
This sequence comes from Pseudochrobactrum algeriensis, assembly GCF_018436245.1. Taxonomy (NCBI): domain Bacteria; kingdom Pseudomonadati; phylum Pseudomonadota; class Alphaproteobacteria; order Hyphomicrobiales; family Brucellaceae; genus Pseudochrobactrum; species Pseudochrobactrum algeriensis. Next base: position 2,348,495 of record NZ_CP075361.1, on the reverse strand, counting down.
GGAAACGAATTTGTCAGCCTGTTCCTGTGTGAGGCCGCCCTGTTTTTCAGCAATCTCGATCAGTTCAACCGCACCGGCAGTGAAGATATTGCGTTTTGCGAGTGTTTCTTCAGCTTCCTTGCGCAGCTTCTCGTCAGCGATCAGGTCGAGGCGCAGCAGCGAGGTGAAAACGCGGAACGGGTTGATCTTCAGCGATGCATCATCAACCGGACGGAAAGCTGTGGAATGCACAGGCACACCGGCAGCGGACAGGTCGTAGTAACCAACCGGGAACATGCCCATAACGGCATAAGCACGGCGCATCATGGAAAGTTCAGCGGCGGTGCCGAGGCGGATCGCGCCGTGACGTTCTTCGGAAATACGATCCAGAGAATCGGTATCCTCGAGACGGGCGAGCAGTTCAGGCTGGGCTTTCAGGGTCGCAGCATTAACATCTGCAACCAGTTCCATCAGCGTGCCGTAAGCAGGCACTTCTGTACGGTACATTGCGGACATTGCGGCTGAGAATGCAGCGCGGATGCTGTCGGCTGATACGAAATTCATGGTTTGCCTCCTTGAGGGCTTTCCGTATGCGAGCTGTTATCTGTCTTGGGAGAAGATAAAGCCCTGTCTGTTTTGCTCTTGGTGCAGTTCCATAAAGAAAAGCGGATGACGTTTTTCCTGAAACTGCCCTAAAACTGCTTAGTGTGGTTGATTTGTGCTCTTTGGGAGTCGCACAAAACCATCCTGATGTTGTTATAAAGGCCTATCTGATCCGAAAAATGTCAGCCAGTTTTCGGGATATGCTTTAAATTTGATGCGTAATTTCTTTTTAAATCGATTTTCGACTATCAGAAACACGTATCAGATGTTGATATCATGACTAAAATTGATCATATCAGCTGTAGTGGCCGCATGATTGCGACGAAACCGACTATGTTTATGCGAGGCAGGAATGAAGCTCAGCCGACGACTGATACCGGATATCGCCATTTTGCAGGCTTTTGAATGCGCTGCACGTCACGGAAGTTTTACACAGGCAGCCCACGAGCTGAACCTGACGCAAAGCGCGGTGAGTCGTCAGATTAAGGATCTGGAAGGCCAGCTCGGCGTTTTGCTGTTTGAGCGAATCCGTCAGCGCATCCTGCTTTCCGATGCAGGACGCAAGTTTTTGCCGGAAGTGCGCCGTCTGCTGAACCAGACCGAAGACACGATGCTGCGGGCGATGGCTTCAGCACAGTCGTCTTCAGCATTCAGCGTGGCGACATTGCCGACATTCGGCGCGCGCTGGCTGATGCCGCGTATTCCGAATTTCATCGAAGAAAATCCGGGTGTGGCTTTTAATGTTGGCTCACGCACCGGCGTGTTCGATTTTGAAGAATATCCGTTTGATATGGCTATTCATTATGGTCAGCCGGTTTGGGCACATGCCACCTGCAACTATCTGTGCAGTGAGATGGTGGTGCCTGTCGCCAGCAATGCGCTGATTGAAAGTCACCGCATTGTTGAGCCGGAAGACCTGCAGAAAGAGCCTCTGCTGCATCTGACAACGCGTCCGAAAATGTGGACGCAGTGGTTTGAACTTTGCGAAGTGGATGCGCGCAGCACTTATAGCGGACATCGTTTCGATCAGTTCTCTATGGTGATCGAGGCCGCTGCTGCAGGGCTTGGGATCGGGTTGTTGCCGGTTTATCTGATTGAGCAGGAGTTGCAGGAAGGTCGCCTGCGAATTCTGTTTGATAAGCCGATGCGTACCGAGAATGATTATTATCTTGTGGTGCCGGAAGGCAAACATGAAAATCCGCTGATACAGACATTTTCCAGCTGGATTCGCGGGCAGGTCGGCCAGCATGATTATATGGCGCTGGTGCATCTGAACGCAGAATAAGATATGTAATGCAATTTAAGTAGAACAGGTCATTCCGCAAATGAATGATCTGTTGCGCAAAAATTGCTACTTTTGCCAAAACCGAAAGGTGTATGGCTACTCAGGCGCCAGAAGAAAAAGACGATAATAACACTGGTAAATAACAAGCCGGATGATTTTCCGTGTTGTGCTTCAAATTTCAAACACTCAGAGTGTTGTGTGTGTATCCGCATTATATATACGGCGCTCTTTATCCATTTTGATCGTTGACCTTTTGTCTGAGCCGCTTTTGCGTGGTGCGTATATTTCAGACGCATAATCGTAGGCTTGTTGCTGCAATACAGGCTGACATAAGTGGCAACGTTGTTTTTGAGAAATGAACTGACATGTTGAATAATCCCCGCTCTCACGGTCTCTGGGAAAAATCCGCTCCTGCCGCTCCGGTTACATCTGCCCTACAAGGCGAGTTAAACGTTGACGTGGTTGTTGTCGGCGGTGGTTTTACCGGCCTTTCAACTGCACTGAATTTGAGCGAACGCGGCAGCAAAGTTGCCGTGCTTGAAGGCGTTGAAATCGGCTTCGGCGGTTCCGGCCGCAATGTCGGTCTGGTCAATGCCGGTATGTGGGTTATGCCGGATGATCTGCCGGGTGTGCTTGGTCAGAAGTATGGTGACCGTCTGCTCGAAGCGCTCGGCAATGGCCCGAAAATGGTTTTCGAGCGTATTGAAAAACATAATATCGCCTGTGAAGCGACCCGCACCGGTACGCTGCATTGCGCTGTCGGCCTGAAGGGCCTGCGCGAATTGCAGGATCGTGCGGAGCAGTGGCAGCGCCGTGGTGCGCCGGTCACTCTGCTGAGCGCCGAAGAAACCGCAAAGAAAGTCGGTACTAAAGCCTATAGCGGTTCGCTGCTGGATATGCGTGCAGGCACCATTCAGCCGCTGGCCTATGTGCGTGGCCTTGCTCATGCGGCACTTGCTGCGGGTGCACAGATTTTCACTGGTTCTCCGGTGACTTCCACTGAACGTGTGGGCAATGACTGGGTGGTTCGCACTGCCAAGGGTTCAGTGCGTGCGCAGTGGATCGTGGTGGCAACCAATGCCTATACACAGGCACCATGGCCGCAGATTCGTGCAGAGATTATGCATCTGCCTTATTTCAATCTTGCTACCAAGCCGCTGACCAAAGAGCAGCAGGCACAGATTCTGCCGGAACGTCAGGGCGTATGGGATACCAAACAGGTGCTGTCGTCTTATCGCTATGACCAGTCCGGTCGTCTGGTGTTCGGCAGCGTTGGTGCATTGCGCAATACCGGCACAGGTATTCATACGGCATGGGCAAAACGCGAAATGAAGCGTCTGTTCCCGCAGCTTGGTAAAGTCGAATTTGATTATGAATGGTACGGTCTGATCGGCATGACCAATGACAGCCTGCCGAAATTCCATCGCTTTGATAAGAATGTGATTGGTTTCAGCGGTTATAATGGCCGCGGCATTGCCACCGGTACTGTATTCGGCAATGTGCTGGCACGTCATATCAGCGGTGAAATCAGCGAAGCTGATCTGCCATTGCCGGTGACTGAGCCGGAAACACAGTCCTTCCTCGGTATCCGCGAAGCCTATTATGAAACCGGCGCACAGATTGCACATTTTGCCGGCGCTCGCTTCTGAGCGCTTAAAGAGGCGTAATCGAAGTTTTAACAGGGCATTGCTGGAGCAATGCCCTGTTTCTTTTTGTTTTCTGTGGTGAGTTTATTGTTTGTCATAAACTTGTAGTGTTCATTTAATAAATGAACGGCGAATAACCGGTTCTCCGGTATCGGATAAATGATTTCAGGGATAAGAATCATGATGCAGAAACGCACGTCACGTAAAACAGTTCTGGCGACTGCTCTGGCAGTGTTTATGGGCGCAACTGCGGTGAATGCAGAAACGCTTAATCTTTATACCTCGCAGCCGGAAGCTGATGCGACCAAAACCGTTGAAGCATTCCGCAAAGCCAATCCTGATATTGATGTGCAGGTGTTCCGTTCCGGCACCAGCGATATTCTCAGCAAGCTGGCTGCTGAATTTGCTGCCGGTGCGCCGCAGCCGGATGTGCTGCTGATTGCCGATGCCGTGTCGATGGAATTGCTGAAAAAAGACAATCGTCTGAAAGCCTATGAAGGTGCAAAGACAGAGGGTCTGACCGAAGGTTCGTTCGACAAGGACAAAACCTATTTCGGTTCCAAGCTGATCACCACCGGTATCGCCTATAACACACAGGCGAAAAGCAAGCCTGAAAGCTGGGCTGATCTCGGCAAAGAAGAGTATAAAGGCCAGATCGTGATGCCAAGCCCGCTTTATTCCGGCGCGGCTGCCTATCTTCTCTCCGGCTTTGCGCTGAACTCGGAGCTTGGCTGGGATTATTTCGAAAAGCTGAAGGCCAATGAGCTTATCAGCGTGCGCGGCAATGGTGCGGTGCTGAAATCCGTTGCCAGCGGTGAAAAACCTTACGGTATCCTCGTGGATTTCATGGCGCTGAATGCCAAAGCCAAAGGCTCGCCGGTTGAGTTCGTGTTCCCTAAAGAAGGTGTGCCTGCGGTAACTGAGCCTGTTGCAATCATGGCGACTGCCAAGAATGTTGCTGGTGCGGAGAAATTCGTTGATTTCATTCTCTCTGATGATGGTCAGAAACTGGCACTGGAGCAGGGCTATCTGCCAGCGAAAGAATCTGTTGGTCGCCCGAGCTGGCTGCCGGAAGGTACAAAAATCAACATCATGTCGATTGATACACTCAAAGTTCTGGGTGTGACAGAAGCCGACAAGAAGCGTTTTTCTGAACTGTTCGGCGGTTAAGGCACGCGCATATGATATTCAGAAAATCAGATCAGAGCCGGGATACGGCTCTGATTTTTCTTGTGGCGGCAGTGGTGTTCACGCTGTCTCTGTGGCCGATGTTACGGCTGGCCAGCGAGATCATCGCGCCGAATGGTCAGCTCTCTGACAGTGCATTGCGCTCGGCGCTTTCTTCAACTTCCACATGGGTTGCCACGCGTAATTCTTTAATCACCGGATTTGGCGGTACACTTGCTGCTGTTATCCTTGGCAGTGCCGTGGCGCTGCTGGTGAGCCTGACCAATATTCGCGGACGCGGCGTATTCGTGCTGATGTTTGTGGTGCCGCTGCTGATTGCGCCGCAGGTGACTGCGCTGGCATGGCTGCAACTCTTTGGTCCCGCGAGCCCGTTTCTCAAAATGATCGGCATGGCGCCGGAGCTTGGCAGCCGTAATCCGCTCTATTCGACCACCGGCATTATCGCACTGCTCGGCATTCAATATGCGCCGCTGGTGTTCCTGATTGTGCGTGCCGGTTTGCGTAAGTTGCCGCGTGAACTGGTTGAAGCCGCTTTGAGCAGCGGTGCCAGCAAATGGCAGGTAACGCGCACAATCATTGTGCCGCTGATGACACCATCGGTAATCGGTGCTTCTGCACTGGCTTTTGTTTCCTGTGTCGGCAATTTTGGTATTCCAGCATTCTTAGGTATTCCGGCCAATGTGCTGGTGCTGCCGACCCTGATTTACCAGAAGCTTGCCGGTGGCGGACCATCAGTGCTGTCGGAAATCGCTGTGCTTTCGCTGCTGATCGGCGTTATCGCGATGGCGGGTATTCTCTGTCAGGATTATATGGCACGCCGCCGCGATTATCGTATCGCTTCAACCTCACTGCCTGCCGCGCCTTTTGAACTTGGCTCATGGCGTCTGACTGTTGAGATAGCCTGCTGGCTGTTGATTGCTGTGGTGCTGGTGCTGCCGATGTTTGGCCTGTTGCTCACCGCATTGGTGCCTGCTTTTGGTATTCCGCTGAGTTGGCATACCGCAACTCTGGATAATCTGAAATTTGTGCTGCTGGATCATGCAGGGGCTCGCCGTGCTTTGGTCAATTCATTCACACTGTCGCTGGCCGCAGCCGGTTTCGCGGTGCTGGTGGCGGTGCCGCTCGGCTATCTCATCACATGGCGGTCGCGCTGGTGGACACGCTTGCTCAATCTCGCAGCCGAACTACCCTATGCTTTGCCGGGTGTGGTGCTGTCGATCGCCGCATTGCTGATGTTCCTCAAACCTTTGCCGGTTGTCGGACTGCATCTCTATAATACGATCTGGATTATTCTCTACGCCTATCTGGCGCGGTTTCTGGTGTTGGCGCTGCGCCCGACCATTACCGGTCTGCATCAAATTGACCGTGCTCTGGAAGAGGCGGCACAGGTGGCCGGTGCTGGACTGCTGACACGGTTGCGCACCATTGTGTTTCCGCTGGTGGCACCGGCGACACTGGCTGGTGGTGTACTGATTTTCATGACCGCCTTTTCGGAGCTGACTGTTTCTGCGCTATTGTGGTCATCGGGATCGGAAACGCTGGGCGTGGTGATTTTCTCTTTTGAACAGGGTGGCGATTCACCCTATGCGGCTGCAATATCTGTGCTGGTCGTGTTGATTACATTCTTACTGATGCTGGTGACCAATATGTTTGCCAGATATCTGCCTGACGGAGTTCTGCCATGGCGGGATTGACTATCTCTCAGCTTTCCAAAAGCTTTAACGACACCAAAGTGCTGACCGATGTGTCGCTGGATATCGCCAATGGTGAATTCATTGCCGTGCTGGGGCCTTCCGGCTGCGGCAAGACCACATTGCTGCGTATGATTGCCGGATTTGAACAGGCGAATGACGGTGTGATCTATGTCGGCGATAATCTGGTGACAGGCAAAGGACAATTCGTGCCGCCGGAAAAACGCCGTGTCGGTATTGTGTTCCAGAACTATGCGCTCTGGCCGCATATGACCGTTTCGGAAAATGTCGGCTATAGTCTGAAAATCGCCAAGGTGGAAAAAGCTGAGCGTGAGCGCCGTGTGCAAGAGGCACTGAAACTGGTTGATCTGCAGGGCTATGGGGATCGCCGTCCGGCGAACCTGTCCGGCGGGCAGCGTCAGCGCGTGGCACTGGCACGTTGTCTGGTGGCGGCGCCTTCACTGGTTTTGTTTGACGAACCGCTGGCCAATCTGGACGTGCATCTGCGTGCTTCGATGGAAGATGAATTTGCGCGCTTCCATAAACGTACCGGCACGACGATTGTTTATATTACCCATGATCAGGCCGAGGCGATGGCGCTGGCTGACCGTATTGCGGTGATGGACAAAGGCAGGTTGATGCAGTTTGCCTCGCCGAAAACGCTCTATAATGAACCGGCCAATGCGATGGTTGCGTCCTTTATCGCGCAGGGCATGGTACTGCCTGCGGAGATTTTGAGCGTCAATGGCAGTGGTGCTTGTGAGGCCTTGGTGCTGGGGCAGCAGGTGCGTTTGCGTTGCCGTGCCGATGAAGTGGTGCGCAAAGACGCACAGATTTGTATCCGTGAAGATGATCTGGAATTGGTGAAACAGGACGGATTTGCCGTGCGGGTGACACGTTCGGTCTATCAGGGTGGTGCATCGCGGATTGAAGCCGTTGCCGAACAGGCACCGGAACTGAACCTGCATTTCAATCTGCCGGATCCGCTGCATCTCAAAACGGATGATACAGCGCAATTACGTATCCGGTCAGGCTGGGTAATACCGGAAGCAGGTGCCGTATGAAGATCAATCTCTATGGTGGTTTCGCTGAAAAAGGACGCTTAGGCGTTGGTATCAGCACAACTAAAACCAGGTTGCTGTTTGATATCGGCATTAAGGTCGGAGCCACTGGGCGCGATTATTATCCGCTGATTGAGGCCGATGCGATTGCCACACTTGATGCGGTGCTGATCTCTCATGCCCATGAAGATCATGTCGGCGGGTTGCTGTGGTTGCTGGCGCAGGGTTTTCAGGGGCGCATCCTGATGACCGCCGAGACATTGGCAGAAACAGCTCAGACCCTGAAGAACTATGCCGAACAACAGCATCTGGAGAATGTTGCATTTCCTCATGAATGTATTGAACTGTTCAAAGCTGGTGATGTGCTAGCCATTGGTGATGCAGAAATCACCACCGGTCGCTCCGGTCATGTGGCTGGAGGCGTGTGGTTCTGTGTTGAGGCCGAAGGGCACAAGGTTCTCTATAGCGGCGATGTCGTACCGGATAGTCCGGTGCTTGAGATGGATGCATTTCCGCACTGTGATCTGTTGCTGCTGGATGCGTCTTATGGTGCTGATACGGTTTCGGGTGCTGCGCGAGCGGAGCAAATCCGCGAATGGATTATGCAGAACCGTGACGGTTGTCTGTTGCCAACACCACTCTCCGGCCGCTCGCTGGAACTGATGGCGCTGATGCCGGTCAATTTTGCCATTCATGCGGATATGCGTGCTGCATTGGCTGAGCAGATTGCAACGTCTGGTGCGCTGCGGGACGGTGTGGCGGGACGGTTGAAACAATTGCTGCATAATGCGCAGGACTGGCGTGAAGATCAGGCGCTACCGCGCTGTCCGCTGCTGACATTCGATGCGATGGGGCAGGCAGGGCCTTCGGCCTATGCGATGAATCGTGCGCTGCGCACCGGCTGGCCGGTTTTGCTCACCGGTCATGTGCCGGAAGATACACCGGCTTTTGATATGCTGCGTGATGAACTGGCGGACTGGATAAGACTGCCAACCCATCCGACACTGAGCGGTATGGTTGCACTTTGGGAGCAGGCGGGTAAGCCTGATATGCTTGGCCATTCCTGTTCCGCTGCATTGCTCAGTGAACTGGCAGAGCATATTCCAGTTGTGCGTCAGGATGTGAAGAGCGGTGACATGATAGAATTGGGAGCAGCCTGATGCGTATTTTGCTTTGCAATGATGACGGTATTGATGCCGAAGGTTTGGCTTTTCTGGAACGTGCTGCACGGGCATTGAGTGATGATGTGTGGGTGGTGGCACCGGATGGCAAGCGTACAGCTGCGGGTGCATCCATCACTATCGGCAAACCACTGACCATGGTGAAGCGCGCGGAACAGCGTTACTCCTGTTCCGGTACCCCCGCAGATTGCGTTGTGTCGGCGATGAGCTGGCTGTTCAAAGATCAGGCCAAGCCTGATCTGGTGTTGGCGGGGATTAATGACGGGCGCAATGTGGCTGAAGATCTGGCCTATTCCGGCACGCTTGGTATTGCCCGTGAGGCAACATTTTGGGGCATCCTCGCGATTGGTTTTTCACAGGTCAAACAGCCACGCCGTGGCGAAGATGATCTGACCGCGCTGGTACAATTATTGCGCAACCTGTTAGAGCAGCGCACCGACTGGCAGTGCGAAGGGCATTGGCTGAGCATCAATCTGCCGCATAGTCTGCCTGCACCAATTGCCCAGCCGCGTATCGGTCGGGACAAGATTGCATCATCATCTGAGGTGGTCAGCACAGATGGGGCCGAGACAGTGCTGCTGGTGCCGCGCGGTCGCCCGCATTCATCTTCCGAAGGTGATGATAATGATCTGATTGATCGCGGTTTCATCTGCATCAACCGGCTCAACTGGTTTGGTGAGACGGAGCTAAATGAGAGTCTTATCAGGTCTTTCGTATCTGATCCAAAAGTCGCCTGACATGGCTGCAAATGGCGCTTTTCTGTGTTTCGGTACTCACGTACTCTTTGTACGCTCCGTTCCGATGCTCGTAAATCACCATTTTCGCTCACGTCATCCGCTTTTTGATTCAGACACTTAGATAGATAAGTTCTTCTTTCGATTCAGATATGAAAAAGGCCGCTCAATTGAGCGGCCTTATTATTTGGATTATTTGCGTTTCATGGCTTCCAGCAGTGCTGCACCAAAACCGCCCTGAGCTTCAGCAGGTTTCTCCTGCGGCTTGGCTGTGAAATGTTTCTGTGCCGGACGCTGTCCACGCTCACCCATAGGCTTGGGCGCAGCTTCACCGCCGCCGTCTTTACGCATGGTCAGGCCAATACGTTTGCGCGGTACGTCCACTTCTGTCACACGCACTTTCACCACATCACCGGCCTTCACCACCTCATGCGGATCCTTGACGAATTTATCGGCAAGCTGGGACACATGGACGAGGCCGTCCTGATGCACGCCGATATCAACAAAGGCACCAAAGGCGGCAACATTGGTTACGGTGCCTTCCAGCAACATGCCGGGTTTGAGGTCCTTAATATCATCAATGCCATCAGCAAAAGTCGCGGTTTTAAATTCCGGACGCGGATCGCGACCCGGCTTTTCCAGTTCCGACAAAATGTCTTTCACCGTTGGCAGACCAAAACGCTCATCAACAAAGAGCCTCGGATCAAGCGCACGTAAAGCACCGGCATCGCCCATCAGTGAGCGCACATCGCGGCCACAAGCGGCAACAATTTTGGCGGCCACGCCATAGGCTTCAGGGTGCACGGATGAGGCATCAAGCGGCTCGGTACCGTTCGGGATACGCAGGAAGCCCGCTGCCTGTTCAAATGTGCGGTTGCCGAGACGGGCGACTTTGAGCAGGTCTTTACGTTTCTTGAACGGGCCGTTTTCATTGCGGTGCGCAACAACGGCTTCTGCAAGCGATGTGCCAAGGCCGGAAACGCGGGCAAGCAATGATGCGGAAGCCGTATTGAGATCAACACCGACAGCATTCACCGCATCTTCCACTACGGCATTCAGCATATGGGCGAGGCGCGCCTGATCCACATCGTGCTGATACTGGCCGACACCGATGGATTTTGGTTCGATTTTCACCAGTTCTGCCAACGGGTCTTGCAGGCGACGGGCGATAGAAACCGCACCGCGCAGCGACACATCAAGCTGCGGAAATTCTGCTGCCGCTGTTTCCGATGCTGAGTAAACCGATGCACCGGCTTCTGAAACAATCACTTTAAGCGGTTTCGGAGCAGGCATGTCGCCCAATAAGTCAGCAACCATACGCTCGGTCTCGCGGCTGGCGGTGCCGTTGCCGATAGCGATCAGCTCTACTTTATGCTTGCGGATCAGCGAGGCGATTTCAGCCTGTGCACCGCGCAGATCATTGCGCGGCTGGAACGGATAGACCGTTGCAGTGTCCAGCAGCTTGCCGGTACCGTCAACGATCGCCACTTTCACGCCGGTGCGGATACCCGGATCAAGACCCATGGTAGCACGGGAACCGGCAGGTGCTGCCAGCAGCAGGTCTTTCAGATTGCGGGCGAAAACATTGATCGCTTCTTCTTCCGCGCGTTCGCGCAGATCGCGCATCAGATCGAGGGAGAGGGACAGTGAGAGCTTAACGCGCCATGTCCAGCCGATCACTTCCATCAGCCATTTATCACCGGCCAGCGTGCCGCCGACCTGATAGCTATGGGCGATCATCCGCTCAACCGGTTTGACCGGCGATGTATCCTGCTGGTCAACAACAATATCCAATGTCAGGAAATCTTCATTACGGCCGCGCAACATGGCAAGCGCACGGTGACCGGCAACCTTGTTCCACTGTTCGCTATGGGCAAAATAATCGGAGAATTTTGCGCCTTCAGTTTCTTTGCCGGCAACGACACGAGACTGCAGAACCGCATTGTCCTTCATATAAGAGCGCAGGCGGCCAAGCAGATCAGCGTTTTCGGTAATGCCTTCGGCGATAATATCGCGCGCACCTTCAAGGGCGGCTTTCACATCGGCCACATCCGGCGTGATATAGGCTGCTGCCAGTTCGGCAGGCACCGCAGCGCGATTATCGAGGATAGCCTGCGCCAATGCGCCAAGGCCACGCTCACGAGCGATCTCGGCACGGGTACGGCGCTTTGGTTTATATGGCAGGTAGATATCTTCAAGTTCAGCTTTGGTGCTGACATTCGCGATTTTCAGTTCCAGCTCCGGTGTGAGTTTTTCCTGTGTACGGATGGAGTCCAGAATGGAACTGCGGCGGGCTTCCAGTTCACGTAAGTAAGTCAGACGCTCGGACAGATTGCGCAATTGCGTGTCATCAAGACCGCCGGTCACTTCTTTACGGTAGCGGGCGATGAACGGCACGGTCGAGCCTTCATCAAGCAAGCCGATAGCGGCAACCGCCTGTTCCTGTTTGGCATTGATCTCACCGGCAATGATGGCGGCAATCCGTCTGGTAATGTCTGTCATAAGAATCTCATGCTGATAATAACGCCTTTATCATAGAGCTTTGATGCGGCGCATTGAAGGCGGGAATCATATCCTTCCCGGAATATGACGCAGAGAGTTTCACGACTGAGCAATATTGTTTTGTGTATTGCAAAATTCTGATAAAATATTTGCTGTACTCATGATGAGGACGCACGGAACTTTTCAACTTAGCGTTATCAGCAGCCGTTAATGCCGTTTTACTCATATGCGCCTTGTTCTGGCACTAAAACCAACATTTTTTGGCCTTGTTTGCACAGGAAGTGCGGCCTGTTTTTCGCTGAGTGTATTTAATCACTGAAACTTAATCTTCAGATCAGGAGCCAGGCAAATTATGGATGTGAGTAAACACCCCATAGCCATTGATCATGTGCCCGCATTTATTACGGCACCGGGACAGACCGATATTCTGTTTAATTTCGTCATTGTTTTTCTCATTTGCATGATCTTTGCCGTTGGCACCCTCTATCTCCGGCTTCATGCTTTGCCGGAGCAAATGGCGCATCGTACCAATAAGGTGCAGTTGCAAGTTGTTGCGGTTCTGGCGCTGATTGCGCTCTTTACCCATAATCAGCTTTTCTGGATTGCTGCCCTGTTGCTGGCGATGATTGAACTGCCGAATTTTATTACGCCGGTCACTTCGATGGCCAAGTCTCTGAACAGGATTGCGCGCAGCACTTATGTGCCGCAGAACTATCCGCCTGTATCAGCACCGGCCGCGCAACAGCCTGCTCCTGTAGCGGAAGCTGCCGCTAAACCAGCGGAAACAGTGCAACCGCAGGCAGCACAAGACGAGCATTCATCTCATAATCCGGATCAGAACGGGGAGAAGCAATAATGTTGGAATTTCTTCTCTGTTCAATGGTGACGATTTTGCCGGATTATCTGTTCCGGCGTTATGGTCAGGGTAAACTTATCGGTCACCATATCACGCTTTATTCCGTGTGGTTTGAGCTGCGCTGGGGGATTACAGCCTGTCTTATTCTGACAATCTCGCTGATTACGATGATCTTTTATTATCATCCTTCCACATCCAATGTGACCGCGGCTTATCGCACAGTGACAATCCTGCCGGAAATTCCGGGGCGTGTTGAAGAGGTCTATGTGTCCCGCTTTCAGAAAGTGAAAGCCGGTGATCCACTGTTCCGCCTTGACAGCAGCAAACAGGAAGCTGCGATGAAAACTGCAGAGCAGCGCATTGTTGAAGTGCAGGCAGAAACTGAGGTGGCGAAATCTGAGATTGCTGCAACAGATGGTGCGATACAGTCAGTTGAGGCCGCCTATTTGCAGGCGCAGATTGATCTCAATACACAGACTGAGTTGCAACGCCGCAATCCGAATGTGGTTGCTCAGCGCGAGATTGACCGCCTGACATCCAGCCTTGAAGGACGCAAAGGTGCACTGGCTGAGGCAATTGCCAGAAAGCAGACATTGCAGACCAAGATCAGTACTTTACTGCCTGCGCAAAAAGCCAGTGCAGAGGCCGCCTTGGAAGAAGCACGGGTGCAGCTGGATAAAACCACTGTGCGCGCCGGTGTGTCCGGTACCGTGCAGCAGTTTACCTTGCGCACGGGTGAGGTGGTGAACCCGCTGTTGCGCCCTGCAGGTGTTCTGGTGCCGGATGATGCCGGACGGGGCAGGCTGGTTGCCGGTTTCAACCAGATTGAGACACAGGTCATCAAGACCGGCATGATCGCCGAAGTTACCTGTATCGGTCAGCCTTTTACTGTCGTGCCGATGGTGGTGACAGAGGTTCAGGATGTGATTGCAGGCGGGCAGGTGCGTGCCAGTGACCAACTGGTTGATGTGCAGCAGCTGAGCCGTCCTGGTACGATTACCGCGACGCTGGAACCTCTTTATGAAAATAGTTTTGGCAATGTGCCTCCGGGCAGCAATTGCATTGCCAATGCCTATACTAGCAATCATGAAGAGCTACAGGCAGGCACCGCAGGGCCATTGCGTTCGGCATTCCTGCACGCAGTGGATGCCACCGGCCTCGTTCATGCTGTCATTCTGCGTATTCAGGCGATTATGATGCCGGTACAGGTGCTGGTGCTCGGCGGACATTGATGCTGCTGAAAATGACTAGAGCGGTTTACGTCCATGTTGGATCGTAGTGCTCGCTCTAGATTCTTTAGTTTGTCGCATTATCTCGGACTGTCCAAGTTGATCCAACTTGACTGTGAAATGCTCCAGTCAGCCGAAATGAAAAACCGGTGCCGGAATTATCTTCCGGCACCGGTCTTGTGAAATTTACAGGTCTATCCGATTGATTCTCAAGTGATTCCCGAAACGGGAACAAATTGCTCATGCACGAAGCATTTTACAAAAATACCGTCGAAGTGAAGCAAATATCTCATGCTTAAAACAGAAGAGACATTCATAATATTGTTCTATGATTGGGAAAATCTGTTGGTAGCGGAGGACGGATGATGTCCTCCGATGGACTATAAGTCCTTGATATTTTTATAGAAAAATCATGATTATCTCACGATTTTAAGATATGTACCCGAGTACAAGAGTGAGTACAAAAAATCAAGGACGGACTTTTTAGAAGCATTCACTCATGCCGCTTTGAAGTGGTTTTTGATGACTAAGTTGGCTTGATCCGAGGCGGACGTCCGACGTGCTTACCCCGTAGTTTTGCTGCTGCCATGCCTGCTTTTGTCCGTTCGCTGATTAATGAACGTTCGAATTCAGCCAATGCAGCAATCAGATGAAACATCAGTTTTCCGCCTGAAGAACTTGTGTCGATGCTTTCGGTTAATGATCTGAACTCGATGCCTTGCTTCCCTAACGCACTTACCTGCTCAACGAGATGCACAAGGGAGCGTCCAAGTCGGTCAAGACGCCAGACGATGAGGGTATCACCTTCCTGCAGCATATCCATTGCTTGTTTTAATCCAGGTCGTTCGGTTGAGGCACCTGATATACCATGATCTTTAAATACCCGGTCACACCCTGCTTGGGTTAACGCATCCAGCTGTAAGTCCAAGCGCTGCATGTCAGTAGAAATACGTGCATAGCCAATTTTTAGAGGAGAATTGCGGATGTTATTGTCATTTTTCTTTGAAGTATTCTTATCTTTCAATGGATCATTCCTGCGCCTTTCTCTTAGTATTTGATTGATTTTCATGATTTTCTAGCCTCAAATTTGTTGACGAAAAGGGAAGCCTTTATAAATTCAAGTATCGTCAACAAAATTGATGTGAAATTTTATTTGGTTTTATTTTTATCGGCCATTTTGCAAGGATTCTTTGAATTGATTATTCAATAACAATATTTCGCTGAATTCCTTTGATAAGGGTTCCCTTTACAATCCTTGTATTGTGAGGGGCGTTTATTTAGCCCTGAATTTTATTGGGGCAGAGATGAATAAGCTTACGGTTGGGAAAAATATCTTCACGCTTTCAGGAAGAGTAACGAATAGGAGCGGGCATCGAACTGACGCGAACGTTGGTGATGTATATGAATACCTCTACGTTGAAGATCAGCTTCTGAAAAAAACAGTCGTTCCGCACCCTTTGCAAAACTATCTGTTTTCTAATCAGGCTCAAAAAATCTATCTAACGAAAATCTCTGGAACTCATATTATCACTGCAATCGAGACGGATGGGGGGATTAAATATGCTAATCCGCTCGGTCATTTGGATCGAAAAACCTGGATCAAAGTTTTGCCGGTTTTTCTACTCCTGACATCACCGTTATCATGCGCTTTTGGAGGTGTGCCAATTGGCCATCCAGGGCCGATCATTACGCTGGTCGTCTTGGCATCCGGTTTTTGTTATCTTGCTGCTCGCTCTTTTGGTGCTGCCAATCGTGCTTGGAGGCAAGTCGATCAGAATGTGATTACATTGAAATCTCAGCTCGGAGCGTAATATGCGGCAACTTCTTATCTCATTGGGTGCTGCTATGGCGATCTCGACGTCCGTTTTCTCCGCAATTGCTGCAAGTGATCCCTATATTGGTGAGTATGTGGGCAATTGTGAAAAGGCTCAATGTTTCATCGAGATTACGAAAAAGAAAGGCAAAAACTATCATTTGCGCTTCACAGCAACCGATCCCATGGATACACGGAAAACCCTTTGCAAAGCTGAAATCCCGATGAAACGGGATAGTTTAACTTTTACAGCACGGGAACAATATGCGGATGCTTTGGTGGGGGAATATAAGGACGATCCACTTGTTTGGCTTTTGGCTTTTAACAACGGCAGCATCCACTTCTACATCGAAAATGCCCCCTGTGGTCGCTTTGATATGAGTGGTGAATACGGTGCTTACGGTGATTAGAAGGGGAATATAAAAGCGGCCTCTTTTTTGTTCTAAGGCCGCTTTACAGCATCATATGAATGGGGAGGGGGAGGGATGCTGCATTCATAGTTTTCGCCAGAATAATCGCCGGCGCAATCCCATATTGATATCTGAGGAATACGGGATTGAGCGGACAGTAAAATTTCTGTCGGCGGATTGGCTTGTTTGACAGTGTCCAAATGTTCCGAGCAAAATAAAACTCCGTGGTCAAAGGGCTGGAACCCTGCACGGAGTTTGTTTTTGAGGTCTCTTATGATGCTTAACGGCGGAAGAAAAGTAAAGCACCCTGTGATGCTGCGTTGAGCGCGGCGCTGAATACTCCCGTATTCAGCAATCAAGATAATTCTACCCCACAAACCAAAAATATTGACAAACACAGAACTGGTCTGGATTTTTCTAATCCAGCAGAGTTGCCGCAGATAAAAATTTTGCCGCCAGCGTTTATGACGCGCCGTGCAGAAGACAAAGAATTTTTCCATCAGTGCTATAAAGATCAACAAGCCCTTGTGAAAGAACGACTTGAGCTTGGTTACCGTCGGCGCGGCTTTAAAGAACTTTCCGGCCATCAAGTTGGACCGGTGTGTGAAGAGGGCTTACGTTCTGAAACGCTAAAATCCAAAGCTGGTGAACTGTTCGTGGCTGCTGTGCCGCGAGCCCAAAGTTTGCGAAGCAATTGGGGAAAGGGCACGTTGGAGCGGCTTCATCAAAAACTCTTCTCGCTGGACGAACCTTACGTTGAAGGTAACCGCAAATTTCTCGGCTTTTTACGTATAGACACGGATCGCATTTGGGCGTCGGTTGAGGAATGTTGTCTGTTTTATCGTCTGCTTGCTCATGACGGACAAATAGCTTGCGAGCCACATTTTTTAGTGGGTTTGAAATTGGATGATGGTCGTTTTATCCGACCTCACGCAATCTGGATGCTGCCCCGTGGAAGTGCAGTTTGGAATGAACCGGGCAAGCAGGGTTGGAAACGTGGCCCTGTTGATCTGTTCCATTCGGTCTATTTCGGTCTTTGTCATGCATTGCTCGAAGCGGGTGCCGATGCTGGCGCACCAGCTGCATCGCAGCAGGTGAAATGTCCGCTTTCACCAGAGTGGCACACTGTTTGTCCGCAAGACGTCCGTTTCCCTGACGTGTCCGAACATGCCGAATATCTCGAACTGAATCATAACCGTGAGATGCTACTGCGCAAAGCAGCGTGCATTCAATCAGGTATGGGCATTGTTGCTAGTAATGAGCTTTTTAATTTCTGCCAGAAAAAGGCTTATGAGATTTTGAATGGCTGGCATTTTTCTGCCGACGCCCAATTCAATACTGACTATCAAAACAAATCCTTTGGTTTGATCGTTGATCGGCTGCATGCTGAACTTGAAAACGTTCTAATAACTGGTGCAGCACAATCTAAACGCAGTGATGCAGAGCATGCGTCTTTGATCATTGCAAAGATTGCGGAATATGCGGTTTCGCATTGGAACCCTGATGTCTTGCAGCAATCAAAAAAGAACCGTGGAGTTCTCATGCATGTTGTTGAAGGCCAGAAAACCTTGAAAGAACGGCAATTGACTGCTGCGCGATACTCTGCCCAGAAAAACGCAGAACGCACGTTAAACAGCATTGAAAATGCGATTAAAAGCCTTTCCGAGAAAGGCATTGGTGTCACTAAAGCCAATCTTGCGCGGAAATGCGGGATTAGCCGTCCAACAATCAACAAATATTGGCCGGAACTCTCCAATAAATTCGGATGTCTCAAGAAAACCAAATGACAAGACACTAAGAAAATCCGATTAATCTCAGGATGTAAAAAACGGTGTATTGATAAAAAGCATGGAGCCATACGGTCTAGCTTAAAAAATCCTTTTCAAGATACGCTATATTTTGAACAGGGCTCCATGCAATGGCCTTCGGAGAACCGATGTCTATGAGTAGCCACAGGCGTTAAACGAATAGACGTAGTCGGTCACTACATCTTTTCGTTCTTGTTTCATTCACGCCGACAGGTGATCATTTTAGTCTAACCTCTATGATAGGAGACTGGACTATGAATCTGCTTGAAATCCCATTCGAAGAATTCCCTCTCAACCATACCCGTTACAATTATATCATGGATGAATTGCGCTCGGCTGCGCGTGGTTTTGAACAACTGCATTGGCTTGGTTGGTCAAATGGCAAAGAGTTGGATTCCCGTCTTATGAAAATTCATGCTGATCTCAATGCTGTGTGGAAGCTGATACAAGAAACAGAACGCCAGCTTGCTGCTAGCATTGCATCGAAACGATAACAAAAATGGGGTTTCAATTCGCTCATGTCGAAACTTACTCTCGATCAGGTGGCCGTAGCGGAAAGCTGACTATAGCGGAAATTATTGCCGAGGCACGGCGATCACCGGAAGCCTCTTTGCATGTTGAAAACCCCAAAGCTCATATTCATGTGTTCGGCTGTGATTTTGATGAGCTTGTGCGCCGTCACGACGCGATAATCAATCACGCACAGGAAACTCTGGCCAATGGCAAAACGCGGGCAGTTAGAAAAGATACAGGCTCGCTTTTTACGTGTGTTTTGTCGCATCCCGCGACGCCAGATGAATGCCGCAACGACACCGACGTCAAAGCTGCCGTTGAAGCGTGGGCACGGGATTCCGTGAAATGGCTGCGCCATGATCTCGAAACGCGCGGCGGTACGTTAGAAACCGTCATCATGCATCTAGATGAAACACATGTGCACCTTCATGCTTACGGTCTCCATCCTTCCGGCAATGCTGATCGGTTGCACCCTGGCAAAGTGTTCAAGAAAAAAGCTGTGGAAGCTGCCATTGCGGACGGGCAGGAAAAGAAAACTGCGAACGCCATGGGCGACAAAGCCTATGTGGAAACCATGCGAATATGGCAGGATTCATATTCAACCGATGTTGGCTTGCCACATGGGCTGACCCGCCTTGGTCCGGCGCGACGTCGTCTGACACGTGCAGAGTGGATGGTGGAAAAGGCTGCAGCCAAAAGCGTTCAGCAAGCGCAAACGATGGCAGCAACAGCAATGAAGGCTGCGAGAGCAGCCGATGTCAATCGTAAGCAGCACGAAACGACAGCACAAAAGACCGTTGCCAATGCTAAAGTGGAAGCTAAGTCTATTGTGCAGGATGCGCAGTATCAATCCGATAAACTAGTCGCTCGTGTCGACGCTGAGATACGGAAAGCCCGTTCTATTGCGAATTGGCTGCGGAATTTTTGGGATGGCTTGCGCATATCATCAATCCGTAAATCTCTCTGGAACGAGCTTCTGCCAATAATCGAGGGTGAACGCAAGCGCACAACTGATGCCGAAAATCGTCTACAGAATGAAATCCGACGTCGGACGTCTGTCGAAACCAGACTTTCCAATACCACTCAGTCCATGCAAGCCATTCGCAGTGATCGTGATCAATTACGACGTCAACGGGATCGGCTGCTTCATGTTGAAGATGAGCGTTTTGAGGCAAATGGTCCGAAAATTGGATGACCTAAACATCATGCGACATCAATCTTCGCGCTCAATGCCCTGTTTCTGTGCGTTAGAATGTTTACAGGTCATAAAAACAGCCCAAAAATCTGCCGCCGGTGGCTTTTCCATTCATAATTATCTCAACGCAGAAAATCGGGAATTATTATGGAAAAGAGAAAACGACGCCAAAAGAGCTGTTGGGAAATTGCTCTGGTACGGGCGTGCCAGGCGCGACGTCAGAAAAAGCATCCCATTTTGATTGGGTGGGCATTCATTGCAACACTACTATCGCTCCGCACACTCGTCATGCAGCCATCTATGCCGCAGCAATCTGATGTCGATAATGATTGGCCGATTTCGGATTACGAGCGCGGTTACACCACCTCACCAAAGCCCCGTCGTGAACGCTATAGTGAGCAGCCGTCGATGAAACGCCTGATGCGTGATCTTCGTCGCCCTTCTGCACGAGAGATTGCGATGCAGTTCTTGTTGGCGCGTATTGATGACGTTGCATTACGAGGTTGGATCATTGACCAAATCCACCAGGAGAGAATTAATCGCCTTGCAGTACATGTTCGCCTTGGCATGCATGATGCCAAAGTAATCGCATCATGGCAGGCTGAATGTGATGCTGAAAAAACTACAGCCAATGAAGCTATAAATGAGGCCTTAACAAACGTGCCAAGCATCCAGACTTAGGTAGTGCTAAACATTTGCGAGTGGACTGGGGGATATCGCTTTTCTGCCAGAGTCCGAGGGGACCTGTTGGACCATGGTCGAAGTAAACGGAATGACAGAATCGAGAAGAAGGAAGGTTCGTCTTGACCTCTACTCTCCTTCATCTTGTAAAAACAGAATATTTAGCAATCTTATATGGCACCTGCGCCTGGCTCTTGATATTGTAAACTCAGAAGTATCAGGGGGCACTTTTGGATAACAGTCAGTATATTTCATTGTCACGACGTTTTGTCGAAATTCAATCGACAGATTTTGAGAATGAACCGGACAGTATTTGGGCTTCGCTTGCAATGCGCAAAACTGGAAAAACGTGGGAAGAAATTCTCTCAAATGATGTATCTATTCTCCTTGGTACAGCTGGCTCTGGCAAGACAACTGAAGTTCGACAGCAAGTGCAGCACCTCGTTGAGGCAGGACAAGACGCATTCCTAATGCGACTGGAGGCACTACAAGACGACTCCTTGGTGGGTTCATTCGACTTCGGATTAGATGACCAGGGAGAGCGTTTCGACATTTGGAAGCGATCAAAAAAAGGTGGAGTTCTGTTTTTTGACGCTTTGGATGAGGCTCGTCTACCTTCGTCACGCAATGAAAGTGCGCTTGAGAAAGCCCTCGACATTGTTTCGCGAGAAATCGGACGACGACTGGGACCTATACATGTTGTGATCACAAGTCGTCCAAGTGAGTGGTTTGGGGATGGCGATGTAAGACGTCTAACTCGGTTCATTAGACAGACACGAAATGCCAAACAAGACTTGGCGGTAAGCGATCCAAGTTGCAGAACTTTTCGCCTTGCACCGCTTACTACCGGAGACATCGAGAAACTTGCTGTGGCTCGCGGCGTCAATTCATCGGACTTCATTAGCGCAGTAAGCGCTAATCTTGCCATTGATCTCATTCAGCAACCGTTGGATGCGCATCTATTCTTGGATGTTTGGAAAAAGGCCGTTGATGAAGGCCGAACACCCGAGGAGGTTTTCAAGTCTCGACTTCAAGTCATGCGCGATTTGGTTGCGTGGCGGCTATTCGGCAGATCCGAAAGTAAAGATCGGTTAAACATTGATATTAACCGAGCGAGGAAGGCCGCGGCTAAGCTCGCCGCTTTCGTAGTCTTGTCTGGCGAGCGGGATTTCAAGGCACTCCCGTTGACTACAGGTGATGCCATCAATGCAGCTCAGATACTGTCTACGGACGTGGATTCATGGACTGGTTCGGAAGTCCGGGAACTACTCGCCAGCGGGCTTTTCCAGCCATCAGTCGGTGGACGCATCAGGTTCGCGCATCGAGAGATTCAGGACTTTCTTGCGGCTGAGCATTTCGATGAGAGTTTGCGAGCCAGAGCGCATTCCGAACGCACAATCGCGCCGCTCCTTGCCGAGGGGTTGGGACAGCGTTCGATCCCGCAATCGACTGAACATGTCATGGGCTGGCTAGCCACCCTGAACTCTTCGGCAAAGGCGGTTGTGGCAAACGTAAGACCCGCCCTTCTCATCGAAACCGGAGACCCACAGTCATTATCTATAGGTGACAAGGAGGTCGCTCTACGTAATCAAGCGCGTCTCTATGACGACATCCGATATAGAGGTGAGTGGTTCTCGCATGATGATGTAAAGCGTTTCACTCATCCTGAGTTGTGGCCTGTAGTTGATGAACTCCTAGATAAATCTAGTTCTCCTGAGCTGACGGATTTTTTAATTGAGATTGCACGTTTTGGTCAAATGAAGTCGCTTGCCCCAAAACTGGTGGGCTATGTTAGAAATCCAGACATTGGTTATCGGACTAAAGCGGAAGCATGCGCAGCCCTTGATGAATTTGGGGACCAAAGCTTCCGAGCAGATATCTTGTTAGAAGCTCTGATGGCCACAACACCAAACGTAGAGGATGCTGACGCCGCACCGGACTGGAATATGTTTCAGCTGAAGGCTCTAAAATACGTCCTTGGCGAAGCCACACTGCTCGACGCTATTGCCATTCTTTCAAGAATTCAAAGGGAGCGCGCGAACTATTCATCAGCAACGTCTAAGTATTTGATCGAAATAGTTGATGGTCTATCGAAATCGGAGAAGCAGATTTGGTTGTCCATTTTGTTGCGCTTTGCGTTTTCTGGCCGTGACGAGAACCGGTACCGAATGCCCAATGCTTCGGCTCGATACAAAAGGTTTGTGCCAGCAATTGTTTACCTAGCGACCGAACTAGTTGTTGATGAAGATGTTCGTTCTGACGACAGTGACTTGCTCGACGCCGTCGAGATGGCGTTGGGTAAAGATGATAGGATCGACGTATTCAGTCTCAATACACCAATGAAGAGATTAACTGATGGCCTCCGGTCAAGATCCGAAGTGAAACACGCGCTCATTCAACGACGAGTCGCTTTGTTCCCTGAGTGCGTTCAGAGAAGCCGAGTTCCGTTCGGAGCGATCTACCCCTTGGAGATCCGTGACAAAGAAGAAAACGGATACCTTTTCCACCACTCTGATGTATCTCACTATTGTGAGCTTGCATCGGAAGCAACCGATCTATCCAAGCGGGTATTATATCTCGATTTGGCGGGAACAATTTTAAGAAACCTCCGAGGAGATGATCACGAGTATGCGTTAGGTCAGTTTAGGCAGTGCCTCAAGAAATATGGAGACAAGGAGCAAACGCGCCAATTCGGTATCCATGGTTGGCTTCTTCGAACGAAATCGCGCTGCCAGCATCAATATCGCTATGACGTCGACAGGTGGCTTAAGGACAAGAAGGAAGCTTTGCAGTCTTGGAGATCAGCTCGCAAGAATCGAAAGTTCATAATGAAAAACCGCAGAGAGATTTCTGCAGGTGACTTCGACAACAGCAACGCCATTTGGCTTTTTGAAAAAGCACCAAATGAGCTTGGGACTGGAACTATCCGTGCTGTCAATGAAGAATATGGTGTTGAGATTGCCAATCTATTCAGCGATGGCTTGCGGCAATATTGGAAGACCCATGACACCAGCTACGCTGAAAGACGAACATACCTAGGCCACATAGGCCTAGCCGGCGTCAACCTGGATTATTCATATGGGGAGTTGCCTAGTGACGCCGATCTTGCGCGAAAGGCCTTTCGTTACGCTTTCCACGAATTAAACGGCTTTCCCGAGTGGGTTGAGGAATTGGCGACTAACTTCCCAACTCAATTTTGCTCCGAAGTCAAAGGTGCATTGTTGGCGGACTTTAACTCTGAGCACTGTGACGGCGGCGACCAAGTATCAGATTGCATAAGTAAAATCGCCTACTCTGGCAGCGGAATCAGGAACCTTGTGGCTCCGATGCTTCTGCGGATGCTGATGATTGCTCTTCCAAGAAACCGTCGCGATAGAATGCTCTGCCTTGATATCGTGGCTCGGGCCCCAACTGTCGAGCTAAACCGCCTATCTAGGTTTCTTGTCTCGGGCTATCGGGCTGCAACTACCCGTTTCGATTTCCGCGAGGCGTGGGAGTGGCTTGGTGGGATAATGAATGCGAACTCCGGTGCCGCGATAAACGTTTTGGCCTTAACGTTTACTGAATTGGACAGCGTAGCGCAGAAAGCGCTCTACTTCGAATTTTTGGCGCGCGAAGAGAACAAGCCTGCTCTCGTGGAAGGTGCGGGCCATGTGCGAAGAGAGTATGGCCGGGATTCAAATCTGCTGGAGTGGTTGGTTCGGGCATCATATTTAGCATGGCCGCCTGAGAAGGATGTAAGGCACGAGAGTGTTTATTCACCGGGAAAAAATGACCATGCAGAGAGTAGCCGACGAAATTACATCAATATGTTGGTGGCGTTGCAAACGCCTGATGCGATAGATGCACTTGCTCGGCTGTCACGATCAAAGCAGCTTTCCAGTTACCGAGATACGTTTCTGTATCAGATCGAATTGATGAGACGTAAGTCGGGTAGACGCGCAGAACTTTCGCGCGATGAGGCGATTCAGTTTCTGAACGATCAATCCAAGCCGCCTGCAAGCGTGGAGGAGTTCAGAAAACTCTGCCAAATACATTTAGAGGCATTATTAGAAAAACTTCATACCTCTGACGATGATGAAAGCGCATTCTTTAGACGTGGACACGCGAAGGAAGGCGACCTAAGGAACTGGTTGGCAGGCCGCCTTAGAGATGTTGGGGAACGCTATTATACCGTTATACGGGAGCAAGAAGTTGCAGGCGAGAAGCGGCCTGATCTAAGGTTGCATTCAAGATTTGAATTTTTGGGGAAAGTGTCGGTCGAGATTAAACTTGCTGAAATGAAACATTGGACTGGGAATCAACTGGTGAGTACTCCTAGTGAACAACTTTCAAATCAATATCTTTTCGAGACGTCATCTCACACCGGTATCTATGTACTAGTCAATGCTTCTCATCCTAGAAAGGTTGAGAAAGACAAGAAGACTAAGAAGGTAAAAAGAAGCGCTTTCCGGAAAACTGTCGATGGTAAGGCTGTTAACTTCGAGGAGCTCGTAAAATGTGTACAAGAGAAATGTACGGCAATAAATCAAGTACGCAATGACGGTAAGAAAGTGATTGCTATAACTCGTGACATTTCAGAGAAGCCGTCTGATACGATTTAATATTCGCGCTGAAATCTACTCCTCTCCTGAAAGACACAGAAATGATATTTCGTTGGTCATAGGCGATCAGATGCTTTCATGCATCCATTAATGATGAGTAGGCAGTCTGGGTGGGACCTTAATGTTGTCCGGGCGGTTGAACGCAAGAGGAGTAACGTAGGCTCATGAAGAGGCGTGTCGTTATCAATTTGGATATAAGAGTTGATAGTTTCTGCTATAGAAAGTTCCTGCATCGTTCATTGATATTTATGAAATCAACTTTTCTCAACGTATCAACCAAATTTTTGACGATAAAACTCTGACCAGTTCGTGCGTTGTAGCCATGGCTTTACAATAGACAATTCTCCCGCATCTGCTTTTTCTTTAGTGGCAAGAAGCGTCTCGGTCATGAACTGAATCTCACGCGATGAGGTTTCGGTAAGTTCTTTAAGGTCGCGCGGTGATAGTCGTTTTTTCGAGCCATAATGTGCTGGAATATCGTTCCGTATAGAATGCCCCATAAGCATGTTGCGGCCTCTATTGCTGATGCCTGTGGAATCCAAAAATTGTGCATATGAGTGACGTGCCGAATAGGCTGTGACGTTGGCACGTTGGATACCTATTTTTTGTTTGAGATATTGCCAGCTTTTAGTGATCGGCTGCCCCCAGCGTATTTCGCCATTAGGCTTTGGATATGGTTCCCATTCTGGAAATAATGCTGTGCAGCCACGCTGTTTCAGTTCTTTCACACGATCCAATAGGCCGAGTTCAAGAACGAGAGGATGAATGGGAATGATGCGTTCGGAGCCGCTAGTTTTAAGCTTAACTACTTCTTCTAGTGGTACTCGCCCTTTCTCTGGATCGAATGATCGCAAGTCGAAATAGAAAACCTCATCCACTTCTTTGATATGGCTGGCATCAAGCTGGCCAAATTCACCAATACGCATGCCGTGTAGGATCAGGATAATGTAACCCCAATAGAGATGCGACTGGACGAAAACCTTTCCAGGCTGCCATATTTGTTTTTCTGTTTTGCAACCTTGAAATAAGGGCTGAGAGAAAATTTTGACGATTTCGTCATATTCAAAAGCATCACGTGTGAGCGACGTCAGATTTTTACCGCTAACAGTATTGAAGATCGGTTTTGGCTGCTTGTAATAATCCTTCTGGATAAGCCAGCCGAAAAATTTTGATAATGAATTATGGTAGCCATTGCGAAGACGTGCTTCGGTCAGACGCTTGAGTTTTTCCCATCCATATTGCTGTGCATATGCATATCTTGTTGATAGAGATGTGCACTGATCGCGAGGGATGCGCGCGCGGTCTGGAATATCTGGCAGCATTTGATCAAGCTGCTTTGCATTTTCCGCACTGAATTGATGCACTGGATTATCACCCATCTGATCAATTAGAAACTGCACAATGAGCTCGACGTCGCGACGACTGTCTTTGCTGCCGTCTGCGGTTTCGAGATATTCCGCCAATGCCACTGAAAAGATGGGGCTGGTACTTGTGGGGATGAGATTATCAGAAGGGGCAGGGGATGATGTGTAAGGTATAACGGAGGGAGCAGCTAGGCTTGCAGGCTGTTGAAAACTGGTCGGTACTGCACCAAATTCAATTGCAGCTCTCATATCTGATCGGCCACGTTCATATTCTATGACGCGCTCTGCTTTGCGCTGATATGCTTCTGCTTCGACATTTTGCTGGATGAATAGCTTAAGCAGTTTGGAAAATTCCGGCTCAATCATATCCGGATCGCAATTGATTGCTCTAGCTTTCCGGTTAAGGCCTTTAAGAAGGTCCTCAAAGCAGGCACGAGCAAACAGTCGCTCATCTGTAATGGGCCATGAGTCACGCAGATATATTTGAAGCTCTTTTGTATTCTTTTGAAACAAGGCTACGTAATCGGCACTATCATTCATTCGGTGGAACCATCCCAAACATTCTGCAAGTCTTAGCAACGCCAATCTGTAATCGCTGGTTTGTAAAGACGCTCGATAAAGTGGTCGGCCAATCAGTGGCATAAGCGTAGATGAAAAGCGAATCTGAATATGATATCGGCCATCGCGCCGGGTCAGATAAGAAGAGCGAGCCATGACATCTCCGCGTACATGAGCGTGAGATGTATCACAATTACCGGAACCCCTGCGGTACGATAAATGCTTGATTTTTCATGAAAAATAAAATGGTAGCGGAGGACGGATTCGAACCGCCGACACAAGGATTATGATGCCTTATATCTTCATTGATTTTATAAGGTAATTTATATTCATGTTGCGCTCATGTCGCGTTTAATAGCTTTAACACCCGCAGTTAGCTTAAAAGGGCATGCTCGGCCGCTGCAAGCTCAGCAGCGTCATCACCACGGGGAAATAAGTGCCCATATGTATCTGCAGTCATGGTGACTGATGAGTGTCCCATGCGCTCTTGAACGACCTTGAGAGGTAATCCAAGGCCTCCATCTTCTAGGCGGTTAATGCACCACGACGCGTAGAAATGGCGCAGAGCATGAAGGCCTGTATATTTGGCTTTCACTTCCTGTCCGTCTTGTTGGGTGATGCCGGCTTTTATCTGAACGGGTATCAGGCCGCGATTGATGATGTTTGCGTGGCTCTCGATTTTACCTAAACCGTTCGGGAATACATAGTGAAGTTCCGTGACAAGATTGCCGTTAGGATCCAGTCTCACGGTTTCTCTGCGAGGGCAGGCTAATTTCCATTCACGCAATGTGTTTATGACAAGTGGTGGTACTGGAATAGTCCGTTCGCCTGCACCAGACTTCGGTCGACCAATTTCTCCAAATTCATCAGCGCGCTGATGTACATTGATAGCGCGCTTTTCAAAGTCCACATCCTGCCAGCGCAAACCTCGTAGCTCGGATGATCTCATGCCTGTAAAGATTGCAGTGATGAGCAATGGCTTCCAGCGGCCGTCTATGGCGTTAATAAGAGCTTTGATCTCTTCTCTGGTGGGAATGTCTATGCCGACCTTGATACGGCCATTCTGACGGCGGTCTGCCTGTCTATCTTTCCCCGTACGGCGTGTACCGCGCATATCTTTGACCGGATTGCGAATGGTAAGGCCGCGCTCCTGCGCATCGGCTAAGATTGAACCAAGAGAGCCAATGATTTTTTTAATCATGGCAGGCGATCGGTCTTCGTCGCGGAGCTTATCTTCAAACTCTCGAATAGCGGGAACATTCAAACGCGAAAGCAACGTATTGCCTATGAACGGGTCAATATGCAGTTTTACGTGTCTTTGGCGCTGGTTGATGGTGGAGCGCTCTAAGCTGTCATTTTCACCGCTAGCGATCCAGAAACCGCCTGCCTGTGCAACTGTTGCGCTTGCACTATCTGCAACGTGAACGCCTTCGCGCACTTCAATTTTAGCAGTGGCTGAGAATGCATCCGCTTCTTTTTTCTTCGCAAATGTTTTCAGGCGGCGTGTGCCCTGACTGTCAACGTAGTCGACAACCCACGCCTCTTTAATAATGCCTTTTGGGTTAGTCCATTTGCGTTTGCGTATCGACATTGCTTAATCAGTGAGGTCTGGATTTATTGTTTTGGGAGTATACTTCTCATCAATTTGATCGATGGAAAATTGAGCCTCTTCAATACGTGCAAGATGCCAGTCGTCGAGGCTTTCTCGAATGCGTTGTCGTGTTACCTCGTCGATGTCGGGGACACGGCCAGAGGCAATCCCTTCGACCGCTTCTAACAAACCGTCAGTTAATTCGTTGATAGCGTCTTCATGTCCTCTGACTTTACGAAGCGCTGTAAATAGGCCAAGCAACTCATTCAGTCTAACATCAAGAGGCATTGGCTCAGGGAACTCTTTTTCAAGAACACGCACTATTTCTGTGTTCATTGAGCGACCGTGTGCTTCCGCGAAGACTTTTATACGGTCTCTCAGCCCCGGAGGAAGTCGGAGTTGAAAGCGGTCAGCGATTTCACTTGGGTACTTATTTTTTTCATTCATTTGCAATGAGTGCAACTTGCCATCAAAAATGTCAAGAGTGCGACTTGATATCATGGTTAATTGATGGTAGCCATTGAATGATGATGCGAGTTGCACCCATGAACATATAGGGAATTTAAGTCATGAGTAATAATACAAATTCAATGGAACTAATTTGGGAAGTTTCAGAAATTGGAAAGCTGATTGGGCGCAATGAGCGGCAGACGTTCCATTTGCTCAATACTGGCCAGCTTCCCGCGAAGAAGGTGGGTGGCAGATGGGTCGCTGAACGTAGCAAGCTGATTGCATTTTTCATGGATGATGCGGCATGAGCCAGAAATCAAAAGGCTCGGCAGAGGCGGCAACCTCAAAACCGAGCCAGAGTTCAAGCCAAACCATCGCAGGAATGAAGAACATGCAGAGGAATAACACAAAGGGTGTTCCGCAGGCAACTACAGGTGCAACGGTCAAGATAAACGAAGCTCTGTTCAATCTTGAGAATCCGATCAACGATTCAAAGAATATGGCTTCAATCCTCGGTGGGTTGCTCCATGATGTATTCGACAAAGATCATTCGTCCGTAACCGGCAATCGTGAGTTTTACTTTGTGTCTGAAAGTGATGCCTCGAATATCATTTTTGCGGCCGGCCAGCTGCAGCGCTTCATCAAGTCCAGTCTTGATACATGGAATGAAGCCCTTGATCACAGCGCGGGAGCAGGCCAATGCGCTTAATCCTCATTCTTATAGGTCGCGCTCACTTCGCAATTGCCGATTGGCATCATAGACAGGCCACCCGCTGCGCCAAGTCCGCGCAGGCCAGAAAGAGGTCTGCATGAGTAAATCCGCAAAGGACTGGCTTAAGCGTCAAAAAATTGATGACAAGTCACTAAACACGATATTGGTAGGTTTGGTAGCCTCCTCTGTTGGTGGGGTATGTCAAATTACTCAGATGCGCCTTGCTAAGAAGGTCGGCATGTCCGAACGCCATGTTCGGCGTGGTCTGTCAGCATTAGAAGCGCTTGAAGTAATTGACCGATCAAAACAGTCTGAGTGGGGCAAGAGGGGGCGGTCGACAGACACGATTTACTTATCACTTGATCTCGACTTTAACCTACCGAAGGATGTCATTTTGTCCGCAAAAAACAACGCCGCATTAACCGGACATTTGTCCGGTGCTGCCCATGGCGTATTAAGCGGACAAATGTCCGGTGCGCCCACGATTTCCTATATAAGGAAGAATATATACGGTGATGACGGCGCACTACACCATCGCTGCATTGGGAGAATTTGGTGGGACAGTAATCGTGAACTTTGGCGCTCAATGCTTACGGTTGATGGCGAAGAACTTGACCTAGGACGGCACGAGACGAAAGACCTCGCTGAAGCTGAAATTAACGTTGCTATTTGTGATTTAGAGTTCTGCTTCTCTCGCCCGGCAGGCACACCGGTAGATCCCCAAGTAGATCCTTTTCTCAAAAGCCTAACTGGTAAATGCCTTTGCGAGTTCGTGCTCGGTAGAAGCAAACACGCAGTCAACCAAAACGATCCGCGTAGCGGGTCGTCAGGGTCTGGGGGATTATCCCCCAGTCAGGAGTTTGAGGATGAAATCCTCATATTGCGAAGCAACAAGAACCTTGGTGCAGCATGAGTATAGATTTTTGTAAGATAATAATATTCCCACTCGATGCCAGAATTGGAAAGGTGCGGCGTACTGCCTCTCTGCTCTATAAAAAACATGGTGAAGATGCAGAGCTGTATTGGAAACAGGTCATTGCTGCTAACCGCAAACACCTCATCCGAATTGGTCTGACGGCCGAGCAGCAGCATGAACAGCTTTCAGGCTTTTCGCGCGCTGTCCAGCAAGAGTTGAATAGCATTGCAACATTATGGGGTGGAGGGGTGGCATAATATTTATCAGTTTCATTGCCTTAGAAATGACAGCTTAGATTAATTAGAGTAGAACTCACCAATCCTTATAAAATTTGTAATTACAGTATTTAGGATGAGAGTTTTCCGCGGTTTAATCAACGTTGAAACTTCACCACAGATTGATCACAATCTACGCCGTAATATCCGCCCGTTATCATGGCGCAGGCAGGAATTAATGACTGCCCCGAATGATAAAAAATATTACGCACATTCTGAAATAACTATTAAATTTGAAGTCTCTTGCCAGTCATCGAGAGGTTTTGACCTGAAAAGGTCCTATCAGCATTTTTTCCAGTAACCGGTTTTGTTTTTGTTCTGCTTGCAATCAATGCAATAAAAAATATTCTGCATAATAAGTCCCGTTCACGGACGATGGCTGTGTTTCATACGACTTTATGGCAAACAACTAACCTTGTTGAATTTTTTAGTATGCTCAGTGACGCTGCGATTGCACTGTATGGTGTGATCATAGTCGCAGCCGGGATAACTTCTATGGAGTTGGTTCCAAAACGCCTTGCGGCGACTTTAGTTATGATAGGATCATTGGCGCAGCTGTTTGAACATTCTTAGTTCATTAGCGAAGTGGAGCAATGTATCAATGTATCGATTTTTAACTAATCCATTAGTTGCTCTTACTTCTGCAACCGTGTTGGGGCTTTTGTTGGCCTTGGTTGGGACATGGCTATTCAGTGGTGCATTGGCTTTCGCATTGACTAGTTTCGGCGTGGTACTGGTATATCTTGCTGGCGGTGTTCCCGCCGGATGGCGGGCGTTGAGTGTGTTGGTCCATGAGCGCGTACTCGACATCGATTTGTTGATGATTGTTGCAGCTATTGCTGCGGCGATTGTTGGTGCGTTTGTCGAAGGTGCTATTTTGCTGACGCTGTTTAGTTTGTCCACGACATTGGAAGAGCGTGCCATGGGGCGAGCGCGCCGCGCCATTGAAGCATTGATGGCGTTACGGCCTGAAATCGCTTTACTTAAACTAGCAGATAGTTCGATCAAAGAAGTGCAGGCAGCAAGTCTTCGTGTTGGAGATATTGTTATCGTTCGGCCTGGCGCACGAATACCCTCTGACGGAACAATAGCAAGCGGAAGTGGAGCGCTGGACGAGTCTACGATTACGGGTGAATCTATGCCTGTGCGCAAAGAAACTGGTGCTAAAGTTTTTGAGGCAACGGTCAATCTTGATGGCGTACTTGAGATTAGGATTACTAAAACTGTTGAACAAAGTACTGTGGCACGCATGATTGAGCTAGTCACACAAGCTCAGGCAGCGAAAGCTCCTTCAGAACGGTTCAGTGTTTGGTTTGGGCAACGTTATACAGTTGCCGTTTTAATGGTCTCGCTGATTGCTCTTGGCATTTTCTATTGGTTTGGGCATGACTGGGAAGCTGCATTATACTTTGCAGCAACTTTGCTTGTAGCCGCGAGCCCGTGTGCGATAGTCATTTCGGTGCCAGCAGCAATTTTGTCCGCTCTATCATCAGCTGCACGGGGAGGCGTTTTATTTAAAGGTGGGGCAGCGCTTGAGACACTTGCAGCAGTTAATATCTTTGCTTTCGACAAGACTGGAACGTTGACAACCGGGCGTGCAGAAGTAACTGGAGTTGTTCCTCTAGCTGATGATGAGATGAGTTTTTTATCCGCACTAGCTAGTATTGAAGCCAATTCCGAGCATCATATTGCCGACGCCCTGAGGCGCGAAGTGCTCCGTCGAGAGGTGAAACTACATGATGTTTATGATGTGAAAACAATTCCAAGCGCTGGCATTGTTGGACGTGATATGGACGGCCCTATTTGGGCAGGTAATCGTCGAATGGCCCATAATATGGGTGCTCTTCTTGATGATGAGCGCTTTAAAAACTTACAGGACGGAGCAGAGACAGTTGTTTATCTTGGGCGTGGGGCGCTTGTTTTAGGTGCGATCAGTATCGCGGACAAAGTACGTGAAACTTCAGCTGGAGCACTTGTCGCTTTGCGAGAAAACGGCGTTAAGACCATCGCAATGATGACAGGCGATAGACAGGCAGTGGCGCTGCGTATTGGCAAGCTGCTTGGATTCAAGCCAGATGAGATTCATGCCGAGATGTTGCCAGAGGATAAGGTGAGGCTGGTTGCAGAAATGGCTAGTGGTGGGAAAGTTGCATTTGTTGGTGATGGTGTGAATGATGCAGCGGCACTAGCGCGCGCCGATGTCGGCATTGCGATGGGGGCGGCAGGATCTGAAGTTGCTTTACAGGCTGCTGATGTCGCTCTGCTTTCAGAGAATATGGAAAGATTAGCGGCAGCCCATCGTCTTGCCAGGCGAACCGTATCAATAATTCGTCAAAATCTTATTTTTGCGATTTGTATGATGTGTGTTTTGGTTGTGGGTGCAGCTTTTTTTGAATTGCCATTGCCTTTGGCGGTACTTGGCCACGAGGGGGGCACGGTTCTTGTGGTGCTCAACGGGTTGAGACTCTTAAGCGACCCAATTAGAAGTACGATAAGCGTCTTTGCCGATCAAAATCTTCTGAAAGATAATACTCGTAATAAATAGCTGCGAAGATTGTTTAGGTCGGCGTCGGTTCACTCCACTAATGTTTTGGAATAAATAGTAATTCTGCAGCTAAAAAACACATCTAATTTGTTATATTTTGGGGAGAATAAACGATGTTGCAAAGTATCCTGCTGAACTAGCCATAGCAGTGAGAAGCAGACCCCACACCATATCAACTATACTTACTGATAAGGACCAATTTTTTAACGTAGCGAGATTTGTCATATCATAGGTTCCATAAGCAATAAGCCCAAGAATGGCACCATTAATAACAGCAGTAAGCCAGCTGTTTGAGTTGAGAGCAGGTATTACCGCAAAATAAATAATCCCGCCTACATAAACGAGATAGAAAAGACCCGCTACAGTGAAATTTGGCTGATCAATTAGGATGTTGGCCATTCGTGGGCGGTAAAACAAGCTTGTCATCTTTGACAGCCAGATAAAGTCAACAACAAAGAACACTATGGCAGTCGTAGTATATGCAATTATGGCCTGTTTTAACATTGCAGATCTCATCTTTGTTATATTCAGAATTCGTTAGCCGCTAAATTCCAAGCACAGGTTGCACTAAACGAACAATCCATGAGCGGAAACGTAACGGGGCATCTGTAACCGCCAGACAAATGCAATCAGCGTCCGATGTAGCTATAGGCTGATGAATAATATCGGAATTTGCCTCTTCGATATCGCCGCGAGTAAAACTCTCGTCGCCATCGATAAAACTTCCGCTAAGAACAAGTGTCAATTCCCGTCCGCCATGACCGTGCTCAGGAACCGGCTTGCCGGCAGGTATCTTGAGCAGGCGTACGGTTGATGAATTGTCGCTGGTCGGAATGACAATATGACTTGCTCCGCGACCAAGAGCGCGCCATTTCAGCTTATCGACATCTCCTCCGAGATAAGAGCGTAATGGCTGAGGTAAAACAGGTGCCTGAGGTTGTGGTTC
This sequence comes from Pseudochrobactrum algeriensis, assembly GCF_018436245.1. Lineage (NCBI taxonomy): Bacteria > Pseudomonadati > Pseudomonadota > Alphaproteobacteria > Hyphomicrobiales > Brucellaceae > Pseudochrobactrum > Pseudochrobactrum algeriensis. The sequence goes on along the minus strand of NZ_CP075361.1, from coordinate 2,314,159 downwards.
CGGTCGTTCTTGCTTGGTCTTTAGTGATGTCTTTGCCAATCTCGACCGAACAGCCTCCCATGCTTTATCCACAGACGTATCAGCAGGTAGTTCCTCAAGCAATTTTCCGCCCAGACATTCATAGTTTTTAAGACGAAAACGGCATGAAGGGCACAATGATAAATGTGTGGCTACGGCAATGCTCCAGCCCTCGCTTAAGGTGCCGGCAGCATAGCTTTCAAGCAACGCATCGCTTAAATGATGATGTATATTCATGACGCTCTCCCTAAGTGTTTGAGGGAAAGACGCAATTTTTCAAATGCCAGTCGCATTCGTGATTTAACTGTACCAAGCGGAATATTCATTTTCTCGGCAATAGCACTTTGAGAGTGATTATCATAAAAAGACATTTTTATAAGCTCGAACTGTTCCTTCGGTAATTTTTCCATTGCTTGCTGTAATTCATTACTTGATTGCTGCATTATGATTAGAGCATCAGCGGGTATTGTTTCATCAGGAACAAAAGCCGGATCATCCGGGTCAAATTCGGGTCTTTTCTCTCGTCTTACAGCATCAATGCGCAAATTTCGTGCAATCGTAAAAATCCATGTTGAAAGCGCTCCTTTGAGCGGATCAAAACGGTCCGCTTTGTGCCATACAGTGATCATTGTTTCCTGCATCAGCTCTTCTGCGAGCTGTTCATCGGTCATAAGCCGCAACATGTAAGATTTAACACGCGGCGCAAAGTATTTAAAAATCACCTCATAAGCATCAATATCGCGATCCAATGTGACAGCTTTCATTAATACTTCGAGTTTCCCAATCTCCGCATTGGGGGTGGTTTTTTTCATTTTGAAACATTCCCGCCTGAATCGGAGCAGCATAGATCTGCGCTCTGCAATTCCTTTGTATTTGTTGTGCCACGATTGCGGCTGGATGGAAATGTTTGTTTTCATGCCATCTTTACGGAGAAAATCAGCAAACGGATCACGACATCAAAATAATTTAAAAAAAGAGATCCGAAACGTCGTACGGCGCGTATTGGAATATATAAAAAACAAAAGGAATAGCCGTGAGCAGTTCTCACTCATTCTCTGAAAATAAAAAACACATTGCTGTCATCGGATCAGGTATTTCCGGATTGTCTGCAGCATGGCTGTTGAGCAAAACTGCGCGGGTCACCATTTATGAAGAGAATAACCGCTTAGGCGGGCATTCCAATACGATTATGGTTCCGTGCGGACAAAACGAGATTGCCGTTGATACGGGCTTTATTGTTTATAATGAGCGGAATTATCCCAATCTTGTCGCATTATTTGAAACATGCGGGGTTGAGACACAAAAATCCAATATGTCATTTGCCGTATCACTCAATGAGGGCGGGCTGGAATACTCCGGTTCTGGCATCAACGGTTTGCTTGGTCAGCGGCGTAATATCATTCGTCCCCGTTTCTGGTTTATGGTCAGGGATGTGTTGAGGTTTTACCGCGAGGCGCCTTCTGTTCTGGATAGTGAACATTACGCGCAGACTAGCCTTGGCGAATATCTTCGTTCTCATAATTATGGTAATGATTTTGTTGAAAATCATCTGCTGTCTATGGGGGCTGCAATCTGGTCTGCGGGCGCGGATGAAATGCGGGCTTATCCTGTGCAAGCCTTTGTGCGCTTTTTTGTCAGCCACGGATTGCTCAGTCTTAAAAATCGCCCGCAATGGCGCACTGTTACGGGTGGCAGCCGCCGTTATGTTGAGCGATTGGCACAGGCAATATCCGGTGACATCAGGCTTGATGCCAAGGTTGTGCGCATCAAGCGCACTCCTGACGGCGTCATGGTGACAGATAACAAAGGCCATACAGAGCGTTTTACCGATGTGGTTATTGCCGCGCATGCGGATCAGGCGCTTGCAATGTTGGATGATCCCAGCTTTGAGGAGCAGAAACTGCTTGGTGCTTTTCGTTACACAGCCAATAGCGCCGTTTTGCACTCCGATATGTCACTTATGCCAAGGCGCAGGCGGATCTGGTCGAGCTGGAATTATACCGGCGATCAAAAGAATGCAGAAAAGCAACCTTTATGTGTGACATATTGGATGAATAAGCTTCAATCTCTTGATAGGAAATACCCGCTTTTTGTTACGCTTAATCCGACTAAGCCGATCGCCGGTGAAAAAATTATCAAGGTGATTGATTATGAGCACCCGCTTTTTGACCTTCGAGCATTGGAAGCGCAGCGTGCGCTGCATGTCCTGCAAGGCAAGCGTAATACATGGTTCTGTGGTGCGTATTTTGGCTATGGTTTTCATGAGGATGGTTTGCAGGCAGGGCTTGCAGTGGCAGAAGGGCTGGCTGGTTTGAAACGACCTTGGAATGTACCAAACGCATCCTCCAGAATTTCACAGCCGTCTGAGAGTGAGGCATCATAATAATGCGCTCTAGTGAGAAGATACAGTCAGGTCTTTATACAGGCAAAGTGATGCATATGCGGTTGCGTCCTCAACGGCATCGCTTCACTTATCGTGTATTTTCATTGCTGCTGAATATTGATGAGCTTCCGTCATTAGACAAGGCAAAGCGTCTTTTTGCTTATAATCGCCGCGCAATTGTGAGCTTTCACGATAAAGATCACGGAGATGGCACAAAGGGCGGATTGCGCCATTGGGTTGAAGGGCAACTAGCCCGTGCTGGTCTTCAGGGGGCAGGGATGAGTATTTATATTCTCTGTTATCCGCGCATTTATGGCTATGTCTTCAACCCGCTGACACTCTATTTTTGTTATGACGCGCAAGGAGGGCTGCGCGCTGTTCTTTATGAGGTCAGCAATACATTCGCAGAACGTCATACCTATATTATGCGTGTTCTCGAGGGGAAGCTGACAGGACAGGGCTTTCACCAGCAATGTAAGAAGGATTTTTATGTATCTCCTTTTTTGCCGATGGACTGTTTCTATAATTTTTACATTGAGCCTCCCGATGAAAAGCTGCTGGTTCGTATCCATGAGGAAGATGCTGATGGCATGGTGCTTGTTGCAAATTTTGAAGCGACACGAAGCCCCATAAATGACCGCACGCTTGGTTTGGCATTGTTGCGTCACCCGTTGATGACCCTGAAAGTCAGCGCGAGCATTTATTGGGAGGCACTGCGCCTTTGGAGAAAAGGCCTTACCATTTATCGCTATAAGGCGGCGGCCAGCAAGGTCGACAGTACTGTTGTTTCAAACCCCACTCCGATCAATCAGCCCCGTGAGTTAAATCCTGATGAGCACCACTGAAGAGACAATGAACATCAAGAGGGAAGTCAAAGCAGGGCTCAACGAACGTCCGCCGCTATGGATGCGCATTGCGCAGAAATGGGCTGGCCGGATTGCTTTCGGCACACTGACTGTTGAGTTTCCTGATGGGCACAGTTTTTATGTCAAAGGCTCAAGACCGGGCCCTGATGCAACAATGATCATTCGTTCGCCGAAATTTGTGTGGCAAGTCCTCTCCGGAGGAAAACTCGGGCTGGCGCGCGCATTTATTGATAATAACTGGGATAGTCCAGATATTGGTGCTGTTTTGGATCTGGGAATTTTCAATGAGGATTATTTAAATTCGGTTCTCGCATTGCCGGCACTTGCAAGATTGATGGCCAATTTGCGCCATCGTCTCCGTGCCAATACGCCTACAGGAAGCAAGCGCAATATCGCTTTCCATTATGATCTGGGCAACCAATTCTATGCTCAGTGGCTGGATGAGACCATGACATATTCTTCCGGCTTGTTCCAAACGGCCGGACAGTCCTTATCTGATGCGCAAAATGCCAAATATGACCGCATCGTCAGGCAATTGAATATTCAGAAAAATGACCGTGTTCTTGAGATCGGCTGCGGATGGGGCGGATTTGCGGAATATGCTGCGCGTAAAACCGGTTGCAGCATTGTAGCCCTGACACTTTCTCAGGAGCAGGCACATTTTGCGCGAGAGCGCATGATGAAAGCGGGCCTATCTGATCGTGTTGAAATTCGTATTGAAGATTACAGAAATTGTGAGGGGCATTTCAACAAAATCGTATCTGTCGAGATGTTTGAAGCTGTCGGCGAGGAGAACTGGTCTGTATATTTTGCAAGACTGCAAGCCTTGTTAGAGAGTGACGGCGAGGCTTTGCTACAGGTTATTACCATCGATGATAACCGCCTTGATGAATACCGGCGCAATGCTGATTTCATTCAGACCTATATTTTTCCGGGCGGTATGCTGCCTTCATGCAACGCACTTATTGATGTCGCACGAAGACATAATTTAAAGCTGACTGACCAGCTGATGTTTGGACGTGATTATGAGAAGACGCTGCTTCAATGGGATGATCAATTCATAAAGCAATGGTGCACTATCGAGCCACTCGGCTTTGATGCGCGTTTCAAGCGGATGTGGCGATATTATTTCCATTATTGCGCTGCCGGTTTCAGAGCGCAGCGCATTGATGTCGGGCAGTTTCATTTCCGTCAGCTCTGCGTCAATCAGGATTAACGTAACAATTTGCGCGTAATTGCAAATCGCAATCCAGCGGGCAGACATGCCAGACATTTGGTAAGCCAAACCATCTTCCACGGAAATGCAATTTCAAAACGATGTGAATTCAGGCCGCGAATGATGTGATCAGCGGCCTCATTCTCTGAAATTATAAAAGGCATAGGAAAGTCATTTTTTTGTGTGAGCGGCGTATCTACAAAACCGGGATTAACAACGCTGAGAAGCACATTCTTACGTCGCAGCTCAGGATAAAGGGCCTCACACATATTAATGAGACCGGCTTTGGTCGCGCCATATGCTGCTGCACCTGGCAGGCCGGTATATCCTGCAACGGAGGAGACGACCAATATGCGTCCCGATTGCCGCTTGAGCATGGGCTCCATAACGGCGCCCAGACAATAGGCAGTTCCTATAAGATTGACATTGACCGTTTCCTCAAAAAGCGCAGCATCAAAATTAAACGCATTGTCCCGCTTATATATGCCTGCATTGAGGATTGCGACACTAACAGGGCCAAGCTGTGCTTCAATCGCGGCATATGCAGCCGGTACCGCTGCGTGGTCCGTCACATCCATCGGAAAAGCAAAAATCTTGTCCGGTATTTGTGCGGCGACCTCTTCAAGATGCGCTCTTGTGCGGGCGCTGATTGCTACTTTCCAGCCTTGGCTGGCAAGCCTTATTGCCAAAGCGCGCCCCATTCCGGTGCCGGCACCCGTTATCCATACAAGTTTATTATGTATATGAGCTTCCATTACATTCACCTCATTAGACAAACTTTACATTCTCTATACGCAACAGGGGTGGCAGCGGTTCATCCATCATCCGCTCTTTCTCTTAGCTCTCAGGATTTTCTATGAAAAATCATAGTCTTATATGGTTGCGCAATGATCTTAGAATGCAAGATAATCCGGCACTTGATGCGGCATTGTTAGCGGGCGGATCTGTTACAGCCGTTTATATCCATGAGGAAACAGGAATTTCGCGCTGTCCTGGCGGCGCTGCGCGATGGTGGCTTGAGAGAAGCCTTGAAAAATTTGCTGCGCAATTGGCGCAAAAAAATATCGAATTAATAATTGAGACAGGTGATCCGGCGATTATCATAGAACATATCGTAACAACGGAGCATGTTAAAGCTGTCTTCTGGAACAGGCGTTATGCGCATACAGAGCGTGAATGCGACGCAGATATAAAACATAACCTCAAAGGCAAAGGTATCCATGTTGCCTCATTCAGGGGTAATTTATTGATCGAACCTTGGGAGGTTATGACTGGAAACGGTGACCCCTATCAGGTTTATACACCCTATGCCAAAGCCTTGCGCCGGCAAGGTGTTCTTCAGCCTCGTGCTATATCGGCTCAGATGGCAGCCTCCAGAAATTGCGTGCAGCACCAGCCGGTTATGATTTATAAACAACCGCACTGGGCACACACAATTGCCCAGCATTGGCAAACCGGCGAGGAGGTGGGTTACCAGCTTTTGACCGTATTTTTGAAAGATCTGGTCCGGTCTTATGCGGATGACCGCGACTGTCCTTCTCTTGACGGCACTTCAAAACTTTCGCCTTATATGCGCTTCGGGCAGATGAGTGTGCGCCAGATATGGCATGAAGTTGTTCAGTTCACGCAGCAGCATCCGCATGTGGCAAATGGTGCTGATAAGTTTTTGTCCGAGTTGATCTGGCGTGATTTCCAGTACCATCAACTTTATCACAGAGCAGATATTACCACGCATGATATGCGCCCGACACTTGAACCAATTGAGTGGCGCAAGGATCCCGCATCTTTCATTGCATGGACAAAAGGACAGACCGGCATACCGATTATTGATGCTGGAATGCGTCAATTGTGGGCAACAGGATGGATGCATAATCGTGTCAGAATGCTTGTGGCGTCATTTCTGACGAAAAATCTTATGATCGACTGGCGTCTTGGGGAAGAGTGGTTTTGGGATACGCTGGTTGACGCTGATGTGGCCAGCAATCCTGCCAGTTGGCAATGGGTTGCGGGATGCGGGATGGATGCTGCCCCGTATTTTCGGGTTTTTAACCCTGTCGTGCAAGGAAAACGCTTCGATCCAGAAGGTGCTTACGTGCGTCAATGGGTGCCTGAACTGCGCTTATTGCCCACAAAATGGATACACAGTCCGGAGCAAGCGCCTGCTGATGTCTTGCGCGGAGCAAAACTGAAATTGGGCACCGATTATCCGTTGCCGATTGCGGATATTGCAGAAAGCCAGAGGTTCTTCAAGATGATTATGAAGAACGAGATTTAGAGCATAAAGCCTTATTCTGATTTCAGCTTAAGGTCGATTTTACGTAAATTTTAGTATGTCAGATGGGCGCACGGCACTCTGATTGTAATTATGCGTATTTTCCGGTGATCCGTTTTGTTCAGGCAAACGTAAAGGATGATTAGATAGTTACTTAACCAAAAAATCGGATGTATTTTCAGTGAAACATAGTCTTGTTTATAATGGCAATCCCGTACAACATCCTGATGTCAAAAACGGGAAAATCGGGGTTTTGCTTATTAATCTCGGCACACCTGAAGGGACAGACTACAAGTCACTTCGTGTTTATCTCAAAGAGTTCCTGACGGATAAACGGGTTATAGAATGGTCGCCTTGGAAGTGGTACCCAATTCTATTTGGCATTGTGCTCAATACGCGGCCGCAGAAGGTTGGCAAAGCCTATAAATCTATCTGGAATAACGAACTGAATGAAAGTTATCTTCGTACGTTCACCAGAAATCAGGCAAGTCTTATTGCCGAGAAATTCAACGATAATGATAACATTATCATCGATTGGGCTATGCGCTATGGCAACCCTTCCATTGCAGACCGCATAGATGCACTGCAACGTGCCGGATCTGAGCGTATTATTATTTTCCCTCTTTATCCTCAATATGCGGCGGCTACAACAGCATCGGTTAATGATGCGGTGTATCGCAAATTATTAAATATGCGCTGGCAACCCGCCATAAGAACAGTGCCGCCTTATTATGATGATCCTGTTTATATTGACGCCTTGTATAATTCTGTAACTCAACACCTGAGCACTATTAGTTGGACGCCTGAGGTTATTGTAGCCTCTTTTCATGGCATTCCGCAGAACTACTTTGATAAGGGCGACCCTTATTATTGTCACTGTATGAAGACAGCTCGCTTACTGCGTGAAAGATTGGGCATGTCAAAACAGCAATTGATTGTTACCTTTCAGTCTCGCTTTGGGCCAGAAGAGTGGATTAAGCCCTATACAGACAAAACAATTCAGTCACTGGCTGAAAGTGGTGTTAAAAAAATCGCGGTTATTACCCCAGGTTTTGTTTCCGATTGTTTGGAAACACTGGAAGAAATTGCGGTGGAAAATCGGGAGTACTTTATGGAACACGGTGGGGAAGAATACACTTTTATACCATGTCTGAATGATAGTGAGGCGGGAATAAAGGTATTGGAATCTGTTCTATTAAAAGAAATGTGCAGTCTAGATCGGGTGTAAATGTAAAATTTATTCAGATTCCTATCTAGCAAGGTATCGTGATTTTTAGCGGCTTGCTCCGATGTTAAACAGACAATTGTAGACTGCATCAGGCAATCTTGCCTTCCTTTCAATCGTGTTCTACTTTGCGCCAAACACATTCTCTATCAAGTCGATTAGAAAAGCTATCAGCTAGATCAATATCGTGACAATTCCCAAGCCGGCTCATACTGTGCAGAAGTTGTGCTGTTTCAGGAATGAACCCAGTTCATACTTGTAAACAGGGAGCCTTGGTCGGAATGAAACAGTACTAGCTCTTTTGGTATACGTCGCCACACGACAATCCAAAAAGCCTGTAAGACCAGGTCTGTGGTTTGGTGCGATTGTATTGAACAGCCAATAAAACGTCTGTCAAAATGTCGACTACGACAGCCAGAATAGCACCGTTCACATATGTTTTGATGTAGCCAATCTAAGCTACGATACCTGCCAGTCGAGTCAGTCTCGCAACTCGGTTTGGACAGCAAGTCCACTCCTGATCTCTGACAATTGATCATCCTGAGCAGCTGCTTTCTCAGGGGCGTTGTAATGCTTCATCCAGCTATAAAGTGAATGAGTGCTTACGCCCAAGCGACGCGAAACATCTGCTACGGAATAACCGCGCTCAGTTATTTGTTTAACAGCATCAATTTAAATTCGTCGGTGAAATTAGCTTTACTCATCGTAAGCTCTTTACCTTTTTTAAAGTCACAAGGTGTCTACAAATCTAGGGTTATTCAATGATCACATCACCGGATTTGAAGCGTTTGTCCTGTCGCAATAGGCCAGAAAGGGGGGGGCCAGATTGACAGAACGGTCTTTAAACTCGCGAGCTGCATCCGCCGCAAAAAATCACGATAGGAAGTTATGATTGGGATGTGCCGTGTGTAGATGAGATCCACATCGCGGCCTTCCACATCATCAAGAAACCGCAGATAACTCTCACCGTCCGGAAAATTGCGGGTTTCCAGCGATCCAAGCTGATAATTACCTGCGGCGGCAATCGCGCGTGCCAGATCTTCATTGCCGAACAGAGGAATGGTCAGACGTTTCTCAGCAGAGTGCAGAGCCATATTAACATATCCATTCACTGTTCATCAGAATAAAACTCAAAGACCGGAGCGGTATGTACCGCTCCGGTAAATATCTGCAATCAGCTCTTGGCTACGCGGCTATGCGGCCATTTCCAGTCACGGATTTCCGGCATATCCTCACCATACTCACGCACATAGTCATGATGCTGCTGAAGCTTTTTTTGAAGATACGCGATAATCGGGTCTGCTATACCGGCAGCCAAAGGTAGACGGTTAAGCGCTTCAATCGCCAGATTATAACGATCAAGTTCGTTCATCACAGCCATATCAAAGGGCGTTGTGGTTGTGCCTTTTTCGATAAAGCCACGCACATGGAAGTTCGGATGGTTGGTGCGCTTATAAACCAGCCGGTGGATCAGATACGGATAGCCGTGATAAGCGAAAATTACCGGACGATCAGTGGTGAAAAGCGCATTAAATTCACTGTCGGCAATACCATGCGGATGATGCTGCGGTGATTGCAGTGCCATCAGATCAACAATATTGACTACGCGGATGCGCAAATGCGGCAGCGCTTCACGCAACATTGCGGCGGCGGCCAGAGTTTCCATGGTCGGTACATCACCGGCGCAAGCCATCACCAGATCAGGCTCCATACCATCTTCGCTGCCTGCCCAATCCCATTTACCAAGACCGGCCTCACAATGCTTTTCTGCTTCATCCATGGTTAGCCATTGTGGTGATGGCTGCTTACCGGCAACGATCACATTCACACGGTTCCATGTTTTGAGACAGTGGTCACCCACCCAAAGCAGTGTATTGGCATCCGGCGGGAAATAAACGCGGACAATATCGGCGCTCTTATTGGCGACCAGATCGACAAAACCCGGATCCTGATGGGAGAAGCCGTTGTGGTCCTGCCGCCAGACATGGGAGGTCAGCAGATAGTTGAGCGATGAAACCGGTTTGCGCCATGGCAGTTCGCGCGCGACCTGCAACCATTTGGCATGCTGGTTGAACATTGAATCCACAATATGGATAAAGGCTTCATAGCAGGAGAAGAAGCCGTGACGACCGGTCAGCAAATAGGCTTCCAGCCAGCCCTGACACAAATGCTCACTGAGCACTTCCATCACGCGGCCGTCGGAGGCCAGATGATCATCACTGTTTAGCGTTTCAGCCATCCAGACGCGGTCGGTTGCCTCAAAAACACTGCCAAGGCGATTGGACGCCGTTTCATCTGGCCCGAAGACACGGAAGTTTTTATCCTCATCATTGAGGCGGAGGACATCGCGCAGATAATCACCAAGGATTTTGGTGGTTTGTTCCTGTACCGCACCCGGCACGCTAACATTGACTGCATATTTGCGGAAATCGGGTGTTTTCAGGTCTTTACGCAGCAAGCCACCATTGGAATGCGGAATAGCGCCCATGCGTTTTTCACCGCTTGGTGCGAGCGCGCGCAGTTCCGGTTTCAGCTTGCCGCTTGCGTCAAACAGATCTTCGGGATCATAGCTGCGCATCCAGTCTTCAAGGATTTTGCGGTGGGCATCATCTGCGCGGCAATTGGCAACCGGCACCTGATGGGAGCGCCAATGGTTCTCCACCATTTTGCCGTCAACCACTTTTGGCCCTGTCCAGCCTTTGGGGCTGCGGAAGATAATCATCGGCCAGCGCGGACGCTCCGGAGATTTAAGATCGGCTTGCTCTTTAATGGCTTTGATACGATCAAAAGCACGGTCAAAAGTTGCAGCCATCAGTTGGTGCATGGCTTCCGGCTCGTGGCCCTCTACGAAAAATGGTTCATAGCCATAGCCTGTGAAAAGGCTGTACAAGTCCTCATCTGACATACGAGCAAGCAGGGTCGGATTAGCGATTTTATAGCCATTCAGATGCAGGATCGGCAACACCGCGCCGTCGCGCTTCGGGTTGAGGAATTTGTTAGAATGCCATGCAGCCGCCAAGGGGCCGGTTTCGGCCTCACCGTCACCGACAACACAGGCAACGACGAGATCGGGATTATCAAAAGCTGCGCCATAAGCATGCACAAGCGCATAGCCAAGCTCGCCTCCTTCATGGATGGAACCCGGAGTTTCCGGTGCCACATGGCTTGGAATACCGCCCGGGAACGAGAACTGGCGGAAGAGTTTTTGCATTCCGTCAACATCTTCGGTGATATCGGGATAGGTTTCCGTATAAGTGCCTTCCAGATAGGTATTCGCCACCATGCCAGGGCCACCGTGACCGGGGCCGCAGACATACAGCACATCTTTGTTGCGCTTTTTAATGATGCGGTTGAGATGTACATAGATGAAGTTCAAACCGGGTGTAGTGCCCCAATGGCCGAGCAAACGCGGCTTGACATGTTCAGGTTTTAAAGGCTCACGCAGCAGCGGATTTTGCATCAGATAAATCTGCCCGACGGAGAGGTAATTGGCCGCGCGCCAATAGCGGTCGGTCAGTTTCAGCTGATCCGGAGTAAGCGGCTGGGCGCCAGTCTGATTATTCATTCCAAAATTCCTTAACCTATTGGGAGGATTGGTTTAAAACAGTGAGGGTTTCCGCAGCAATCACTTGCTCTTCATCAGTTGCGAGCATGAAAGCCGCGATTTTGCTTGATTGTGTACTAATGCGGAAAGCATTTTTATCATTGGCCACACCATCCAGTTCGACGCCCAGCCATTGTAATTTTCTGGCAATATGGGTGCGGATTTCGGGCTGATGTTCGCCAATACCTGCGGTGAAAATAATGGTATCCAACCCGCCAAGGCTGGTCGCCTGACGACTGATTTCACCGGCAATGCGTGTGGTGAAGAGATCAATAGCTTGCTTTGCTTCAGGTGCCTCACTTGCCAACAAGTCACGACAATCTCCGCTGATGCCGGATACACCGAGCAGACCGGAGCGATGATAAAGCATATCAGTCAACTCATCGGCGTTCATATTCTGCTGGCTCAACAGATGCAGCAGCACACCCGCATCTAGATTTCCGCAGCGCGTTGCCATCGGAATACCGTCCAGCGTGGAGAAACTCATACTGGTATCAACGCTTTTGCCTTCTCTAAGTGCGCAAAGGCTGGCGCCGCTGCCAAGATGGGCAACAACAAGTTTCTTACGGCCTAAATCCGGGTCAAGCTCGTTAAAATGTTGTGCAATGGATTGATAAGAGAGTCCGTGAAAACCATAGCGCTTGATGCCTTGGTCATGCATTTCCCGCGGAATGGCAAACCGGCGGTTCACATCCGGCATGGTGCGATGGAAGGCTGTATCAAAAGAGGCTGTTTGCAAAATATTAGGGAAAAGTTGGTGGATCGCTTTAATCAGCGCCAGACTTTTAGGCTGATGCAACGGCGCATAGGCCGACAAATCGTCAATGGCCTGAATTGAGCGTTCATCAATCAATGCAGGACCAGTAAAAACATCGCCGCCATGCACCACACGGTGACCAATGGCTTTGATACGGGTCAGGTCTATATGCGCAGAAAGCTTATCGAAAACCTCGCTCAACACGCTGACTATATCCGCAGAAGCCTCAGATTGCAGTTGCAAATCCAGCCGTTCTTTGCCGCGCTCCATATGAAAACTCAAAGGAGACGCGGCAAAATCAATGCCAGCCTTAGCGGATTTATGCAAAGACGAGCCGTTCCATTCAAAACTGCCGATTTTGACGGTCGATGATCCTGTATTGAATGTGAGAATTAAATCATTCATTCCAAGTCTTTCCATAATCAACAGCTTTGCAGGAAAAGTGAGGCAGGCTTTATTGTGTCAGCTCACCTCAGGAAGTTACGGAAACGTTTGAGTGCGAAGAAGAAGAGCACGGAACCGATAATCATGAGGGCGAGGAACTGCGGCCAGACCACGCTTAATCCTGCACCGCGGAACAGCACCGATTGCGCGAGAATCACAAAGTGCGTGTTTGGTGCTGCCAGCATGATATTCTGAATGATTTCCGGCATGCTCTCACGCGGTGTCATTGCACCGGAGAGAACCTGCAACGGCAGCAGGATCAGCACAATCAATAGTCCGAATTGCGGCATGGAACCGGCAATGGTTGCTAGATAAATGCCGAGACTGGTGGTGGCAAAAAGCTGGAGTGCCACCCCGAGCAGGAACAGGATGATCGATCCATTGATCGGTACCGACAGCACACCTTTGACGATGAACAGCAAGGACATTGCCGTGGCAACCAGCACCACAAGCCCCATAGACCAGACCTTACTGATCATGATCTCGATCGGGGTGACCGGCATCACCAGCAGATGTTCAATCGTGCCATGTTCACGCTCGCGAATGAGTGCCGCACCGGTCAGGATGATTGACAGCATCGTCACCGAGGCAATCACGTTGGTAACCGCACCGAACCAGCCTTTGTTCAGATCCTGATTGAAGCGCGCACGCAGGTTCTGCGCGACCGGCATTTTAGTGGCACTGCGATAATGATTGAGAAACTCGCTCACCTCATTGGTCACAATGGCCTGCACATAGCGCCCGCCGCTGAAGGCCTGACTCATACGCGTCGCATCAATATTCAGCTGAATAGTCGGATTGCGTCCGGCCAGAAGATCACGCTGGAAGTTCGGCGGAATATCCAGCGCAAATGTATCCAGACCGGTATCCATGCGCTTGTCCATCTCATAAGTGGAGATGAGTTTCGGCGGCACAAAATAAGGCGGATAAAATGCGGTGGTAATCCGGCCGGAGATCGGGGACTGATCCTCATCAACAATTGCGATCGCCGCATTGTTTAGGTTTTCCGGCATTGCTTTGGAAGCCGTATAGATTGCCAGTGTGAACGCATAAACAATCAGGATCATCAGCATCGGATCGCGGGCAAGACCGCGTAGCTCCTTGATGCCAAGACGGAATATATTGGAAATCCTCATCTCAGCGCGCCTGTTTCTTGAGAAGAACAATACCCAGCACCATCAGCACCGGAATGGTTATCAGCAACATCAGAAAAGGCATGCCCAGATCAGAGAAGCTGAGCGCTTTCGAGAACGTCCCGCGCGAGATGGTGGTGAAGTAGGTTGTCGGATAAATCTGACCGATCAAAGCCCCTGCACCACGCAAAGAAGAAACCGGATCAATGATACCCGAATATTGCACGGCAGGTATCAACGTCATCAAGGCGGTGCCGAAGATAGCGGCGATCTGACTGTTCATGAAAGTGGAGAGCACCAGCCCCATGCCTGTTGTGATAATCACATAGAGCAAGGCAGCCGTTGAATAGGTCAGAAAACTGCCGGTAAACCGCACCTGAAAGATGAACACTGCGAAGGCGGTCAGCATCAGGAAGTTGAAGAAAGCCAGCCCGATATAAGGCAGCTGCTTACCCATCAGAAACTCGAATTTCGTGACCGGTGTCACGTAGAAATTGATAATCGAGCCCAGTTCTTTTTCGCGCACAACACTCAGCACCGAGAGCATGGCCGGTATAACCAGCAGCAACAGCGGAATAACCGCTGGCACCATGGCTACCAGACTTTGCACATCCGGATTATAGCGATAGCGGATTTCCATATTGAAACTGGTGAGGGCCGTGGTGTTGCCATAGAGCTCGCGGGCTTTTTGCGACAACCAGTTGAGATGCGTGCCCTGCACATAACCCTGAATGGTTTCTGCCCGCGTCGGCATTGCACCGTCAATCCATGCGCCGACTTCAACAGGACGTCCATGTTCGACATCGCGGGCAAAGTTCGGTGGTATCTCAATCGCCAGACTGATCTCGCCGTTTCGCATGCGCCGGTCGAGATCGTCATAATCAAGGATCGGATCTTTTTCGATAAAATAGCGTGAGCCGGAGAATTGGAGGATATAGTCACGACTGATCGTTGTGTCGTCGCGGTCAATCACTGCAAAACTTAAGTTATTCACGTCGAGATTGATACCGAAACCGATCACAAACATCAGGATAACACTGCCAAGCATTGCCAGTGTGGCGCGGATCGGATCGCGCCGCAGTTCCAGCGTTTCGCGTCTGGTATAAGCGAGCATACGGCGCAGATCAGGCATCCAGCTTGCAGACGGAGCCGGAAGCTCTCGTACCCGTTTTACTGTTTGTGCTGTCTGTTCTGCAACTGCTGTATGGGCAGGTTGCGGCGCAGGTGCGGTTTCGCCAATGGCATCTTCAAGATAGCCGATGAACGCCTCTTCCAGTGTTGCTGCCGAACAGCTGGCAGTGATTGCAGCCGGTGTATCACTGATCAACACTTTACCGGCATGCATCAGGGAAATCCGGTCACAAAGCTCTGCTTCATTCATGAAGTGGGTGGAGACGAAAATCGTCACATTATCCTTGCGCGAAAGATCGGCGAGGATTTGCCAGAAGGCATCACGTGCCACTGGATCAACACCGGAAGTCGGCTCATCGAGAATGAGAATATCCGGCTGATGGATCAGGGCGACCGCGAGAGACAAACGCTGACGGATACCGAGCGGCATATCATCCGGGTAAATATCCATCATCTCGGTCAGATCGAAACGCTGTGAAAGCTCTGTAATACGCTGTTTGGTTCTGGCCTCTTCCATGCCGAATAATTTGGCGTGGAGTTCCAGATTGTGATGCACAGTCAGTTCTGAATAGAGCGAGAAAGCCTGTGACATATAGCCGACACGACGGCGGATATCGATATCTTTGGTATCAACTTCACGGCCAAACAGGCGGGCAATACCATCACTTGCAGGCAGCAAGCCGGTCAGCACTTTCATGGTCGTGGATTTGCCGCAACCATTGGAGCCGAGGAAGCCGAAAATCTCGCCGCGCGGAATACGGAAGCTGACATTATCAACGGCTGTGAACTTACCAAAACGCACGGTGACATGCTCGGCTTCAATGGCAATATCCGTGATGCTTTCATCACGCGGCGGGATCACCACCTTATGATGGTCTTGGCGCAGTTCTTCCGGCAATAAGGCGATAAAGGCATCATCCACATTCGATGTGCCGGTTTGTTGCATCAGCTCTTTTGGTGTGCCACTGGCGAGGATCTGCCCGTCATTCATAGCAATAAGCCAGTCGAAACGCTCGGCTTCTTCCATATAGGCCGTGGCAACAATCACGCTCATACCCGGGCGATCTTTGCGGATATCGTCGATCAGCTCCCAGAACTGGCGGCGCGACAGAGGATCAACGCCGGTGGTCGGCTCATCAAGAATCAGCAGGTCAGGATCATGGATCAGCGAACAGCAAAGACTGGTTTTTTGCTTCATCCCGCCGGAGAGTTTGCCGGCAGGACGATCCGCAAAGGGCGACATGCCGGTGCGTGCCAGCAAATCCGTAATTCGGCGCTCACGTTCATGCTTGTTATGGCCGAATAATCTGCCGAAGAATTCAATATTCTCAAAGACCGACAGGGTCGGATATAGGTTTTTACCCAGCCCTTGCGGCATATAGGCAATACGAGGAAAAGCGGACTGGCGATGGCGCTTGTCAGCAATATCCCCGCCCAGCACGTCAATGCGCCCTTGCTGCATAATACGCGCACCAGCAACCAGTGACAGCAAGCTGGATTTCCCCACGCCGTCAGGGCCAATGAGGCCGATCATGCGACCAGTCGGAATATCCAGCGTCAGATCACACAGGGCTTGTTTGGCGCCATAGGTCAGGCTGACATTCTGTATGCGGACGACAGGTTCATCGTCCGCGCTGTTATCGCTCGCCAGATCCATGTTCATTGTACAGGTTCCGCAAGGTTCTGTGGCCATGTGGCTTCAGAGTTCAGCTTAACATAGACAGTGCCCGGCAGACCGGTTTTGACCTGCTGAATATGTTTTTGCAGCAGTTCCTGCGGGATTTTGGCTTTTACGCGAAACACCAGCTTCTGGCGCTCTTCTTCCGTTTCAACGGATTTCGGCGTGAACTGGGCAACGTCGGCAACAAAACTGATTTTGGCCGGAATAACAAATTGCGGTGCAGCATCCAGAACGATACGGGCTTCAGCACCGATTGCGACCTGTCCGGCCTGTGCAGTTGGCAGGAAGAACGTCATATAAACATCGCTCAGGTCAACCAGATTGAGCACACGGCCACCGGCAGCAATCACTTCACCCGGCTGGGCAATACGATATTGAACGCGACCCGGTTTGGGTGCTTTCAAACTGGCATCATTGATCTCAACGGCAATTGTTGCAATCGCGGCTTTAGCAGCATCAACGGCTGCTTCCGCATCAACAACCTGCGCTTTGGCGGCGCTAATACCGGCTTCAGTTGCAGCCAGCTGCGCTTTGGCAGCACTTACGGCCGCTTCAACGCCACGGGCATTGGCACGGTCATCATCGAGAATTTGCTGGGAGACAGTACGGGATTCATTCAGCTGCTGCGAGCGTACCAAGCGGCGCTGCGCGGCATCTAGTTGTGCTTCGCGTTGTGCGATGATGGCAGCAGCTGCTTTTTGTTCTGCTTCACGCTGTGCTACAAGGCTACGGGTTGTTTCAATACTGATTTCTGCACGGCGCAACTGTGCTTCAGCCTGACGACGCTGGCTTTCGGCCTGATCGGTATCCATCTGCGCCAGAACATCGCCGGCATTCACAAAATCACCCTCATCCGCCAGAATTTGACGAATACGACCGGCACTTTTGGTGGAAATGTCGACCTCAACGGCTTCAATACGTCCATTTCCGGAGGCAATGCCTTCGGGTAGGTTGTCATTATTCAGTTGTTGCCATGTATAATATCCGCCTCCAGCAAGCAGGACTGTAACGACAACAAAAGTGTATTTCTTAAACCGAATCAATTTGCTTTTGATCATTTACTATGCCTGAGTTTATATGAAACTTTGTCTATGAGGTGTTATATGAATCAATAAATGTCATTGATTGCAGTCAATACTGTTTATTTCTTTTTGTTGTAATAAAAGTTACATTCTGCCCCAAAAAGCATCATTTTTTATTTATGTTGGTTCCAGTCTAAATCGGACAATATCTGTGCTATTATGGATTGAGTTTCTTCTTTTTTGACGCATGACGTGATCCTAGGCAATAATGGAAGCGATATTTGGATATGAATTTTGCAAGACCAATTAAAGGCCAAGGTAGATCAAATGATTGCCGATCTGGACTTTAATGGCGCAATGACCTTCGCCGAACAGCATACAGCGAGTCGTGCGACTCTACATAAACGTCTTGAACTTGAACCTCAGGAGGAAGTTCTTATTGTTGTGACTGAAGTCAGTGGATGGCCAGTTACTCGACATGTCGATCTCTATCCGCGCACCCTTACTCGAATTGAACAATCCAACAACAAGCTTGCCCATTTGTGCGATTGAACGGGCTGTACAAGCGCGGAACGGTTCATGGTAGTAAATCATTCATTTGCCTTCCCCCCCTCTGTGCGCCTCTGCATCGCGACGTCAAGGGGCAAAGAAAAGGTACCTTACCCCATAGGCAAGCTGTGCGGTCACGCTGCACCCCTAAATATGAGCGTTTTCCAAATTTGGAAAATCGGAGTTTGCTTTGCATTTTGAGGAAAATCGAAATGGCAAAAAAGGCCACAACATCTTCGACCTCGTCCGCAATCATCGACCTTACGGGTGAAGAAATGCTGTCAACGAGTGGGGCATCTTCACTGTTGGGTATTACATCTCAATGGCTTCGTCAGCTATCGGCGAATGGTTATATCCCCGTGGCAATCAAGGGAAAGTACCCACTGGTTGCTGTTGTACAAGGTTATGTCCGCTCCCTTAAAGACGAGGAACGAAGGTCATCTAAAGCAGCAGCCGACAGCGGCCTTAAGGCCGCACGGCAAAGAGAGGTCGAACTCCGGATCGGGAAAGAGGAAGGTCGTCTCGTCGATATGGAAGACGTTGAAGCCGTCGTCTCAAATGTTTTTGCAACACTACGCGCAGAACTTACCGGCATCCCCGTAGCGGTAACGCGCGATGTGAAATTGCGCGCGGAGATTGAGAAGGGATTAAATGGGGCGTTTGCTCAATCACAAGGCAAGTTCAGAGAAGCGGGTGAGGCTTTACGATCTGGCAGCGATCTTTTGGGAGCCGGCGGAGAAAACGACTCCTGACAAATGGGGGGGGGCGGAGAACTGCGTCTATCCGTCAGCATAACAATATCCTAGAAGGTGGGAATACTGCCTGTAATAAACTAATATGAGAGGTGCTTTATGGCTAAAGGTCGTCTTGATAGTTTAATGGATCAATTGGGCGTTAAATTGGTGCCTACCTACCGGCGCAGAGCGCGCGGCCAGAGCCATGCACGGGGCACAATGAAAGCCATAAGGGACGCACACGGCGAAGGTCATTTGGTCTTTGTTGTGAAAACCATAAAGCAAAGCGCCGGTAATATTGATGAGCTGTGGTCTGAAACAATCGGTGCAGTCTCAGACATAGTGCTGCAGCGCCCAGATTGGGCAGAGAGGCGTGCTGGTGACTTTATGGCGGCTTTTGATCAGATAGACCTTGCCGTGCTCCGTGGTCGCTCTCTAGCGCTCAGGCCGTGGCCGGTACGCGGGACACTACGCACATTGATACTTTCGGAGCTTGAAGGATTGCTTGCGCCAGTGTGTGCGGCGTAGTTTATTCTGTAGCCAGTCGCCCCAACTGAAAGCACTCATGCGACCTACAAAAGCGAGAAAGCACGCCACACGGCAACCTCGAAGGAACCAGTCGCCATTTCAGACGAGAGGCCTATATTCCAGCCCTATACGCGCCACACAGAAGCGGAGCTGATCGAGATAGGGCAATTCTCATCCAGAATAAGCTATCGCTTCCGCACGGCGAATTTGGGCCGTGGGTACGCGATAAGACCGGACTGCCATATGAGACCGCGCTGAATGCCATGAGACTGGCGCAAGTGGCTTAAACGGCGTTCGTGGCTTTCTGATCGGTGAAGGCTTGAAGTCGCTATGACCGGTCAGCAATAAAAAAGCCGCCCGACTGGAACAGGGCGGCTAATCAGTTATTTATTCTAAGGCCGTTCCACTTTGGTAATAAGAATATTCTTTAACGCTCCGTACTGCTAACAAATTTGAAAGCACTACATGAGATCCGACCATCGGGTGATATTCTGTCTCTATTGTTTGCGCGCAGGCTCGAAACAATCAGATTTCTTGTGGCAATATCTCGGCACATATCTACTAAAATAAACGGGACTGGTCTTTTCTCATCTTCGAGAAATATCCGTCCTTTGTATGTGTTGATGTTATAGCTACTGATCCGGCCGAACATATCATTTTGGT
This sequence comes from Pseudochrobactrum algeriensis, assembly GCF_018436245.1. Taxonomy (NCBI): domain Bacteria; kingdom Pseudomonadati; phylum Pseudomonadota; class Alphaproteobacteria; order Hyphomicrobiales; family Brucellaceae; genus Pseudochrobactrum; species Pseudochrobactrum algeriensis. The sequence continues at coordinate 2,293,933 of NZ_CP075361.1, read as the reverse complement.
TATCGGAAGTCAGGAATGGGCGAAATTCGTACCAACCTTGGACGCATCTCCCACTCCATCATTTTATGGTGCGGACTTTTACTGAAATTTGAGTAAAAGGTATCACTGAATTGATGATGCCCCAAATTTAGGGCACGTCCACAAATTGTGGATGAACAATTCAACTTCCTTAAATTGAGGAAGTTGAATTACACTATTCGTTGGGCAGGTGAATTCCGCAAGCAGATTGTGCCGCAATAGGGGACTCGAAATGATCTTGTAACTTCTGATAGTCGCCGCCCCAAGTTATCCGCCAGCAAGTTGCCGCTCAAGCTGGCATGTCAGGCCAAACCAAATCTGGTTCGGCTGAATTCAACCCTTCGATTTGAGCGAAAGGTTGCTCAGTCCAAATCTGGGCTGAGTGTCACAACGATTCGACGGGGCATGTTGCACGGCATGTCGCGTGGAGCTACCGTGTACCAGTGTAACTCATTGAAATTTATAGAATGCCATTTGCAACACGATGCGACATGAAATTTACATCATGTTCCAGCTACGTGCTTTATAACTATTTGATTTTGTTTTGTAATTTTTTGGTAGCGGAGGACGGATTCGAACCGCCGACACAAGGATTATGATTCCTCTGCTCTAACCTACTGAGCTACTCCGCCCCACGATGCTTCAGAGCTTTTCAGCTGCTTCGCGAAGCAATGTTCTCGTTGGGAACGGGGGTCGTATAAGTCGGTATGCGCATAGCTGTCAAGCACTGTTATGCATTAATCGGTATTGAAATCCAACTTTTGCAAAGTTATTGAGTTTTCAACAAGCAAAGGCAGGAAAATATGGCACCGCGTATCGCAGTTCTCGGTTGTGGCTATTGGGGCAACAATCATATCCGCACTCTTAAAGGTCTGGGCGCACTCGTTGCTGTCAGTGATATTGATCCGGCACGCTCCGCAAAATTTGCTGCGGATTATGATGTGGCGCAAATCAGTGTTGATGATCTTTTTGTTTCAAAAGACATCGATGCGATTGTTATGGCGCTGCCTGCGCAGTTTCATGCGCAATATGCCATCCGCGCCGTTGAAAACGGCAAGGATGTGCTGGTTGAAAAGCCGATCGCTCTGACTGTTGCGGATGGTGAAGCCGCAATACAGGCGGCTGAGAAGCATAGCCGTGTGTTTATGGTTGGTCATATTCTGCGCTTCCATCCGGCATTCGAGAAATTGCTGGAACTGGCACAAAGCGGTGAACTCGGCAAAATCGGTTATATTCAGGCGCATCGCATTGGTCTTGGTAAGTTCCACGGTCAGAATGATGCGCTTTGGGATCTCGCACCGCATGATTTGTCGATGATTCTGGCGCTGACCGGCTCTGAGCCTTCCGCTGTGCGTGGTGAAGGTGCGGCAATAATCGATCATTTAAGCGATTTTGCCCATCTGCATATGGAATTCCCGAATGGTATTCGCAGTCATTTGTTCGCTTCACGCCTGAACCCGATCATGGATCGCCGTCTTGCGGTTGTCGGTGATAAGGCGATGGCTGTTTTTGACGATGCTGAGCCGTGGGAACGCAAGCTGACCCTGTATCGTCATAAAGTCTGGCAGGAGAACGGGCAGATCGCATTCACCAAGGCTGATCCGGAATATGTGCCGGTACAGGAAGGCATGCCGCTGACTCGTGAGCTGGAACATTTCATTCATTGCATTGAAACGCGTGAAACACCGCGCACCAATGGTGAAGAAGCTGTGAGTGTGTTGCGGATTTTGACCAAAGGCACTGTGAACCATCCGGTACGCTAACCGGAATCACAGATATTTGAGATATCCGGCTCTTTGTCATGCTGACGGTACTGATAGATTGGCTCATAGTCTGAGGGGCTGAACGGGATAATCAGACTGTATCTATGTGGACAGACTGCAGGATGCGAATAAAACAACGCGATTGAGCGGCTTTTCTGGTATAAGAACCGGCGAGCCGGTCTTCGCGACTGCTGTGCGGAACAAGGGAGACGCGATGTTCCGCCATTGCTTCAAGCTGTGTTACATTGTTTGCCAAACAGTGAAGAATGCACCATGGCGAAGTCTCTTATGAGGGACTACATACTACTCGATTCGCGGGTGTGCGCGTGCATGATGCGGATCAATTGATATTGGAGCCGACATGCAATTCATTGATCTTGTGAGCCAGCGCGCTCGCATTGAAGACCGTCTTAACGCTGCTGTTCTTAAAGTGGTCGCGGAAGGCAAGTATATTCTCGGACCTGAAGTTGCTGAGTTTGAGAAGCAGCTTGCTGATTATGTTGGCGTCAAACATGTTCTGGCCTGTGCCAATGGTACAGACGCATTGCAGATGCCGCTGATGGCTATGGGCGTCGGCCCCGGCGATGCAGTTTTCTGCCCGAGCTTTACCTTTGCAGCAACCGCTGAAGTGGTGGCGCTGGTTGGTGCGGAAGCGGTTTTTGTGGATGTCGAAGAAGACACCTACAATATGAATGTGGAACAGTTGCAGGCTGCTATTGATGCAGTGCGCAAGGAAGGCCGTCTGACACCAAAGGCGATCATTCCGGTTGATCTGTTCGGTCTGCCTGCTGATTACCGTGCCATTATGGCAATTGCTGATAAAGAAGGCCTCAAGGTTATTTCCGATGCTGCCCAGTCGATCGGCGGCAAGCGTGACAATGCCATGTGCGGTTCTTTCGGTCATGTCGGTGCAACCAGCTTCTACCCTGCCAAGCCGCTCGGCTGCTATGGCGACGGCGGCGCAATCTTTACCAATGATGACGAGCTGAACGATGTTCTGCGCTCCATCCATTTCCACGGTAAAGGCGAAACCCAGTATGACAATGTGCGCATTGGTCTGAACTCCCGTCTGGATACAATTCAGGCTGCGGTTCTGCTGGAAAAAATGGCTATTCTCGAAGACGAAATGGAAACCCGTCAAAAGGTTGCCAATCGTTATGCCGAAGGCTTGGGTGACATTGTTAAAGTAACCCGTCCGGCTGCCGGTATCCGTTCCGCATGGGCGCAATATTCGATTGAAACCGAACGCCGTGATGAGCTGAAAGCCCATCTGCAGGCGAAGGGGATTCCTTCGGTTATCTATTATGTGAAGCCGCTGCATCTGCAGACTGCTTATAAGCATTATATGGTAGCACCAGGTGGTCTGCCGGTGTCTGAAGCTCTGCCTTCACGCATTCTCAGCCTGCCGATGCATGCTTACCTCTCCGAGGAAGATCAGGAACGCGTAATTGCTGCGATTCGTGAGTTCCACGGTAAGTAACCGGAATTTTCCGCTTTCAGTTATGATCTTAAAGGCCGGATGGAAACATCCGGCCTTTTTGCTGTTTCAGGCGGGCAGTCAGTGTGACTGCAAATTAAAATATGAATTGAAAATTCATATTATCGGGTGTTAGCTGCAGATAACCCGCCGGTTTTAATCGGCAGAGACTGCAGGAGAGATGATGAATAAGCCTGTATTTATTGCACAAACGGAAGTTTCCTCCGCGCAGGCAGAGATAATTTTCGAAAATCTGCTGCGTGTTTATGGCGAACATTATGCCGTGGAGCGCACAGGGAATGAAGGTACAATTCCGCTGCTGATGGGTGTGGCAAAACTCAGGCTGGAACAGGAGCGTTTTACCGTAACCGCCGAGGCTGCCAATGAAAGCGATCTGTCTTATCTGAAATTTGCTGTCGCGGAAGGTATTGTCCACCATGCGGGAGCCGAAGCTGTGAGCTTCCGCTGGGAAGGCGACGGCGCGGGCGAGGGCAGCCTGCCACCGTTTTTCCGTGAAATGAAGGTCATTGCCGTGCGCAATATTACGCCGCATATGCGCCGGATCAGATTGCAGGGCGATGATCTGGGGCGTTATGCCAGCGGCGGGCTTCATATCCGCCTGATATTGCCGCCTAAACCGCCGCTCAAACCAAAATGGCCGCATCTGGGTGCTGACGGTCGTCCGGTCTGGCCGGATGGTGAGCACCGTCTGCAAAACCGTGTCTATACAATCCGGACCATTGATGTTGAGCAGGGCTGGGTTGATATTGATATGGTCGTGCATCCCAGCACGGTTGAAGCACCGGGAACAGAATGGGCCATGCAGGCGCAGACCGGTGATATTATCGGCATGACCGGCCCCGGTGGCGGGGATATGCCTGCGGGTGATGATTTTATTCTGGTCGGCGACGAGACTGCCTTACCCGCTATTTCCCGTATACTGGAAAGACTGCCGGCGACGGCATCGGCAATCGTGCGTATTGAAGTGGCCGACAGTGCCGAAGAGCAGCTACTGGAAACTCAGGCACAGCTTGATCTGAAATGGCTGCATCGTAATGGTGCGGAAGCCGGAACAACAACGCTGCTGATCGATGCGGTAAAGCAGGCCATACCGGTGCAAAGCGAAGGGCGCCGGTTATTTGCATGGGCTGGCTGTGAGTTCGATGCTTTTAAAGCTATTCGCGGCTTCTGGCGTAAAGAATGCGGCCTGAAACGCGATGACCACATGGCGGTTGCCTATTGGCGGCGTGGTGTTACGGATGACCATTAAGCGGATGGCTTTGGCTGTGTGATTTCAAGGAAAGCTACTGCCTGACGTTAAGGCGACCTGTGTGCCAGGTCCGGCACACGACGCTCTCATGTCAGGCTGTGATCTTTTTAATGCGTCCGGCCAGACTTTTCTGTTTTGATGCTTTTGCTTTTTTGGTGCTTTTGGCTGGAGCATCCGGTTCTGTGTCCGGCTCTTTCAGCAATGTGTGGATAGGGGAGGTTTCACCTTCCTGAGCAGCTGTTCTGGCAACCATTTCAGCAGCGAGATCGCTGATGGTTTCCCGTAGCTGATTATCTTCATCACTCAGCGTCCGGCTTTCATTCTCAGCGGATTTTTCGCTGGAGCGCATGGTTTTGCTCTGTCGTTCGAGTTTTTCCTGCGCATCAGAGAGTTCTGAAATCAGACGATGCAGTTTCTCCTCAAGCGCCTGATTACGCTGTTTCTCGCTTTCAAGAGATGTTTTCAATGATGCCACCTGAGAAGCCAGTTCTGACTTCAAGCTGTTAAGTTGTTTCTTTTCCTGCCGCAGATCGCCTGCCTCACGCCGCAACCGGTCTGCTTCGCTTTCACGACGGGAGACCTCTTCACGCAGCGTATCACTGAGATGGCTCAGGGCTTCATTCTGGCGTTGCATCCGGCCGTTTTCCTCAAAGGACGCCTGCTGTTTCTGCTGAAGCTTTTTCATCTGCTCCTGCGCAGCGTTTAAAGTCTGCCGGTCGTCTTTCTGCTGTATTCTGGCAATTTCAAGCTCCTGCTGCAAAGGCAGAATCTTCTCAATTTCATGACGATCCGTGCTGATTTTCAACAATGCCTGAGTGTGCTTCTCGCGGATTTCCGAGGCTTGCATTTCCGCTTTACGGAGCGCAACGGCATGGGATGCACGCAGCATATCCCTGTCGGCTTCAATGGCTGTCAGCGAAAGCGGCAGCTGGGCATTCATCTGTTTTTGCCACAGATAATTCGCGCGTCGCCAGAACAATGGCGCTGCCAGCAAAATCAGAAAGACTGCGCATAAAAAGCCCAGCAGGAAAACCAGTACGGATTGTATCACGATCTGCCGATCTCCGGTGCTTTCAGATTATGACATGAATGCATGAAATTTAAATCATTCAGAGTGCATCCGGTATGATTTAACCGGATTGCCGCTCTGTCCCTTTGACTGAATGCGTATCTGATCCGCAAAATATACGGGATGCGCCTGTAAAAGAGAGAATTTTCCAATTCTCTCTCCGGTCATATGTCTGCGCTCAGAACGGGTTCCATGTCGCGCTTGGTGTCAGCTTGAGATAGCCGATATTGACGCCGAGACGGCCACCGACACCGGTACGGATCGGTACCAGCAGAATATTGCCGCGCTTCAGCACATTAAAACCTGCACCGGCAATAATATAGGCAGAGCCGGAAACGCCCGCATAGCGGCCATAGAGCATGTTTACATCATCAAGATTGTAAACCAGCATCATGACGCGCGAACCCTGACCGCCAAAATCCCAGCCAAGGGACGGCCCCTGCCAGTAGGTTTTGTGATCGCCGGCATTTTTGGTATAGAGCGTGCCTTCACCGTAAGTGAGGCCGCCTACAAAGGCGCCGGAACCTTCTTCACCCAGAATATAGCCGTTTGGCAGGCCGTAACTCTGGAACGCTTTTTCAATGGCGGAGGCAATGCCGCCTGAGGTTGAGCCAAAGAAACGATGGCCGGAGGCAACAATTTCCTCCATGCTGAAGCCTTCATTGGCTTTGGCCTGCTGCGGTACGACGCTGATCAGAGCCAGTAATCCCATTATGACCGATGCAATATGCATGCGGAAAGAGGACAGGTTTAGGGTAGCCATAAAAAAATCCTTCTGGCTGCTTGGCTCATTCTGTCTGACGGGACAATGAGCGCCCTGAACAGGCGCTGTTGTCCGTATTTCCAAACATGCGCAAATGATTACTACACATGCTTAAATCCCTGTCCGGAGTCGCAATTCTGATGATTGCTTTATCCGGTATGTATCTTGCCGGAACAGCAGGATACGGTGGTTTGGCGAAACGGCTGTTTGATTTTTATAGCCTTCCGCACGGATATGACCCTTATTGTAGCGTCAAAAACCTTGTCGAATTGTTTATATGAAAAATTGTCCTTTCAATGGCTTAATGAAAAAGCATTAAAGCTGTTTTTGTCCTGTTATTTGGTAATCATTAAGCCTATTGGCGCATAATCGCGGCACAAGGATGCCATGGCGTCCTGTTATCAGTTTATGTTCCGGTGATTCGTTTTGCGATGTGCCAGATTTTGCCCGCAAGGCTGAGCCGGAACTTTGATCGAAGCCTGCCGGCAGGCAGATATGAAATTTGGAGATGCAATCAATGTCCTTGCCTGTTGTTCTTTCCGCGGTTGATCTCGGCGCATTGCTGTGCAGCCGCATTTGCCATGACATTATTTCACCGGTCGGTGCGATTAATAATGGTCTGGAATTGCTGGAAGAGGGCGGTGCGGATGAAGATGCAATGGCGCTGATTGCTGCCAGCGCGCGTAATGCGTCTGCCCGTCTGCAATTTGCCCGTATCGCTTTCGGTGCTGCCGGTTCTGCCGGAGTGCAGATTGATACAGGTGATGCACAAAATGTTGCCACCGCTTATATGGCGAATGAAAAGCCTGAATTTACCTGGACCGGCAACCGCGCTTTCCTGCCTAAAAATCAGGTGAAACTGCTGCTGAACCTGATCCTGATCGGTATTTCTTCCATTCCGCGTGGCGGAAATCTGGATGTGGTGCTGGAAGATGCGGAAACCGATCCGAAAATCAGCATTAAAACACGCGGCCGTATGCTGCGCGTTCCGCCGAAATTTAAGGAATTGCACGACGGTATCATTCCGGATGAGGCAATTGATGCGCATTCCGTGCAGCCTTACTACACGCTGTTGCTGGCACAGGAAGCCGGTATGGAAATCATTATTGATGTGAGCGAAGAAGAAATCGTCTTCCGTGCGCAGAAAGCAGAAGTCGAACCGGCTTTTCAGGGCGATGTGCCTGAAGCCGATGACGGCACACTCGCCGCCGATGCCGGTACACTGGCTGACGATTAATCAGCTCTGACTCTCAGTTAAATTTGAAAGCCGCGCAGTTTTGAATTGCGCGGCTTTTTAATATTGCTGACACAGGGCAATAAAAAACCCCGCTGAAGCGGGGCTTTTTGAAACCTGAATTGCATAAGAACTTATGCGATTTCGCGGTGATCCATGCTGTCCTGATCGCGCAGCACATAGCCACGACCCCAGACAGTTTCAATATAGTTCTGGCTGCCGGAAACAGCATCGAGCTTCTTGCGCAATTTGCAGATGAAAACGTCGATGATTTTCAGTTCCGGTTCGTCCATGCCACCATAGAGGTGGTTGAGGAACATTTCCTTGGTGAGGGTTGTACCCTTACGCAGGGAGAGCAGCTCCAGCATCTGATATTCTTTGCCGGTGAGGTGAACGCGCTGGCCGCCGACTTCAACAGTCTTGGCATCCAGATTAACGATCAGATCGCCGGTGGTGATAACAGACTGTGCATGGCCTTTCGAGCGACGAACGATTGCGTGAATACGGGCAATCAGCTCATCTTTATGGAAAGGTTTGGTCATATAGTCGTCAGCGCCGAAACCGAGGCCGCGAACCTTATCTTCAATGCCAGCCATACCGGACAGGATGAGGATAGGTGTCTTTACCTTGGACAGGCGCAGTGTGCGCAGCACTTCATAACCTGACATATCCGGCAAGTTAAGATCGAGCAGAATGATATCATAGTCATAGAGCTTACCCAGATCGATGCCTTCTTCGCCCAGATCTGTCGTATAAACATTGAAGCTCTCTGACTTGAGCATCAACTCGATGCTTTGTGCGATTGCACTATCGTCTTCAATCAAAAGAACGCGCATCTTCAGAATCCTTTTTTCCGCCGCTTAACCTGATCCAGCAGTTAATTGCCTAACAGCACTCGCTTTGAACCAAGTCTGCCACCGAATGGTTAACAAAATATGATTCTCATTGGCAATAGTAAATATGAGTCTTATAGAATTTTCAGTTAACTAATTGAATTTACAGGATAATCACTCGAAAAATTTCTTAACAAATTAGTTTAAGAAATCGTTATAAGTGACTCATTGGATTCAAAGTTTTAATGTTGCTGAAAAAACACAGTTAATTTACCTAGCCTTAAGTCCTAACGGCTATGATTAACGCTGTACGTAAAGGAATGGTTACCAAAAGCCCGAAATCTTAATTTTTTGTTTCGAAATTAAGTGATTTCTTTGCGTAGAGGGTGGTCGCAGGCAGCAAGTGTTGAAAAATTGCCTGGGAACTTGGTGTTCAAGGAGTAATGCGTATGAAGCCACGTGAGAGTCTTGTCCGGCTGAAACTGTTTCAGGTTAAAGAAAAGCGCCGGCAAATTGGTCAGCTGGACCTGATGATGGGCGAGTTTGAGCGGATGGCCGGTGAGCTTGATGCGCAAATCCAGTCAGAAGAGCGTAAAGCAGGGATTACGGATACCACGCATTTTGCTTATCCGACCTTTGCCAAAGCTGCCCGTCAGCGCCGCGACAATCTTTTTGATTCGATCCGCGATCTGACCGCTCAGAAAGAAGCGGCCGAAGCCGAACTTCTGGAAGCCGAAGCCGATCTCTCCCGCGCCGAAGCCCTCGAAACCCGTGACGGCAAGCTCAAAGAGATTGAAGAGGCTCCGGTCTACGATCGTCGCGTCATGATCGGCTGAAGATTTCGGCTCTGATGGCCTGCAAATGGCAATTTTCTCCGCTTCCGATGCTCACGTACTGTAAGTACGCTCCGCTTCGGGGCTCGAAAATCACCATTTTCGTCTCATCATAACCAAAATCTGACCGGTTCTGCTTCCTCGGGCATGATGAGATACAGTTTTACAAATGCATAATTCCTTAAACCACACGGTCTAAGGAATTATGCATTTTTTTGTTTTTGGATTTGGGGATTGTTGGTGAGGTTTGTTTAAGCCTCTGAAAACAAAGAAAGCCGGAGAGCAGAACTCTCCGGCTTGATCTGTAGAATGCGCCGCGTACGGCATATCCTTATTTTGTTTTCATCAGCCCTTAAAAGAGGGGAGATGAAATTAGTGTCTGTATTGTTGAATGCGTGTTGTCCGCAAACCGGCGAGACCATGCTCGTCGATGGACAACTGCCAAGACAGAAACTCTTCGACTGTCAGCGTATAACGCTGACAGGCTTCCTCAAGACTGAGGAGGCCGCCGCGTACAGCGGCAACAACTTCAGCCTTGCGGCGGATAACCCAGCGCCGTGTATTCGACGGCGGAAGATCTGCAACGGTGAGCGGACTTCCGTCCGGACCGATGACGTACTTTACTCGTGGTCTTACCAGATCGGTCATTGTACTCTCTACACAACACTCAAGGACCTAATCACGCTTCACGATAGCGTCACAGCTTTAAAAAAGAGCTAAGCACTCGGTAAGGCTCTGGTAATAAATAATAATTTTCATTAAAGATTATGTAGAAAGAGCTTGAGAACGCCATATTTAAGCCGTTTTGAGGCTTTTTTACTCGTTTTCGGCTCAAAATATTTTATTAAAAAATCTCCTTTTCCCTGCGGCATCTTGGCAAGGCGGGTTACAATGGCCTATATAAGGGGAGAATTTGAAGCAAGATATCGGGCTTTGACCCCGGATATGGACCTAATCATGAAACTGAACAGCCTCGATTTGCCGGGAAAGCCGGAAAATACGCGCATTGTTGTTGCAATGTCAGGGGGCGTTGATTCTTCGGTTGTTGCCGGTATTCTCAAGCGTGAAGGCTATGATGTTGTTGGTGTAACCCTTCAGCTCTATGATCATGGCGCTGCCGTGCACCGTGCCGGTTCCTGCTGCGCAGGACAGGACATTGAAGATGCGCGCCGCGTTTCCGAAAGCCTTGGTATTCCGCATTATGTACTGGATTATGAAGCGCGCTTCCGTGAAGCGGTTATCAATCCTTTTGCCAACAGCTATGTGAGCGGTGAAACGCCGATCCCGTGCGTTGCCTGTAATCAGACTGTAAAATTTGCTGATCTGCTGGCCACAGCGCGCGATCTGGGCGCGGCAGCGCTTGCGACCGGTCACTATATCCGCAGCGGTGCAAACGGCGCTCACAGAGCTCTATTCCGCCCAGTTGATGCGGATCGCGACCAGAGCTACTTCCTTTTCGCCACCACGCAGGAGCAGATCGATTATCTGCGCTTCCCGCTTGGTAATCTGCCAAAAGCGCAGGTTCGTGAAATGGCTGAGGAAATGGGGCTGACTGTTGCCAAGAAGCAGGACAGTCAGGACATTTGCTTTGTCCCGCAGGGTAAATATTCCGATATTATTTCGCGCCTGAAGCCGGAAGCGGCGACACGCGGCCATATCGTGCATATTGACGGTCGTGTTCTGGGTGACCATGACGGTATTGTTCATTATACGGTTGGCCAGCGCCGCGGTATTGGTATTGCGACCGGTGAACCGCTTTATGTTGTGCATCTCGATGCTGCCCATGCACGCGTTATTGTCGGCCCGCGTGAAGCGCTTGAAACACATAAAGTATTCCTGCGTGATATGAACTGGCTCGGTGACGGTCCGCTTGCTGATCTGCCAGCGGAAGGTATGGAAGTCTTTGCCAAGGTGCGTTCAACGCGTCCGCCAAAGCCTGCTGTTTTGCATCATGCGGACGGTCAGACCTGGGTTGAGCTGATTGATGGTGAGAGCGGTATCGCTCCGGGACAGGCCTGTGTGCTCTATTCCGACGACAGCAATACGGCGCGCGTATTCGGCGGTGGTTTTATTGCCCGTTCCGAACGTGCTCCGGAAGCCGAAAAAATGCTGCGTGAACTGACCGGCAATGGCGCAGGAGCGACATCAGGCTCAGTGTCCGCAGCCTGAGCTGCATATGAGTGTTGAAGACTATGATCCGGAGTAAACAGATGAATGATACATTTGTTTGCTCCGGATTATTTATGTGCTAAACTTATCTTCAGAATATATATGCTTGCAAAGCTGTGTTTTGGATATATTCATCGCTCCTGTGATTGCGATAACCTGTCAGATAAGTATTTCATCTTGATCTGATATAGCCGGCATCAAAAAACTCCTGAAATACACGGCACTTGAGTAACAGCCAGAAGCTGAAGCCAATATTTTCAGAATTGATACGCTTCATCAATAAAATTGAGCTTAGATTTTCACCCGGAAAAGAGTGTTGAAATTCATATATTTGATGATTTATTGAACTGATAATTTAGAATTTAATAATTCTATTTCAGGTTGTATGTATCCAGTATTCTGTTCAGTCAATTGATGCTGAGGTTTTGCGGCATTGCCCGCGTTACAGTGAAATGATTTGTTTGTTTCCGGTGGTATGAAACGAGCGGCTTCAGTTTGAAATCAGGTAGTTTAATCAAAATTTGCGCGGCTCAGGCAGGATAATGCGATGCCGGAGGCTGTCGCTACATTCAGGCTGTCAAACCGGCGGGACATAGGAATGCGGGCGCTTTGCAGGGAGGTAAGCAGATGCTGCGGCAGTCCTTCGCCTTCAGTGCCCAGCAAAAGCGCGGTTCGCCCATTTACAGGCAGATCATAGAGCGATTGCGGGCTTTGCGGTGACAGTGCAATGAGGTTGATGCCCGCCTCGGCAACGGTTTTTACAATATCGTCAATCTTGCCATTGTGGGCATAGGGCATTTGTAATGTTGCGCCGACTGAAACACGGATTGCTTTACGGTAAAGCGGATCGCAGCATGTTTCATCCAGCATTACGCAACTGGCTTCAAAGGCGGCGGCATTGCGGAAAATTGATCCGATATTGTCATGATTGGATATGCCGCAAAGTATCAGGATAAGGGCATTATCCGGCAAATTCTCTATGAGATTCTGGATGTTATGAAGGGTTTTTCTTTGCCCTACAGCGAGAATGCCACGATGGACATTGAAGCCCGCAATCTGATCCATATCGGATGGCGAAACTGCATAAACAGGGACGTGATCCGGAACCAAAGGCAAAATATCCTGAAGGCCGGCCAGTTTGTTTTCGGTGATAAGAAGAGATTCAGCTTCAAACTGCGATGAATTCAGCAGAACGCGTAAGACGACCTTGCCTTCTGCAATGAAGCGGGACTCGCGCCCTGTAAGGTCTTTTTCTTTAATATTGAGATAAGCGCCGAGGCGCTTATCTGCTAAGTCATTAATAAATATGACGGAATTATTTTTAGTCTGATTATGCATCAGTTCAGTTTAAGCAAACGCTTCCCGTCTTTTCTCGCTGCGTGCCAGATACAGACTGCCTAATGTTGAAAGCACCAGCTCAATATGCGGAGATGAAACAACATAGTAGATTGTCTGGGCGTCCCGTCTTGTGGAAACAAGATTGAGTGCGCGCAGTTTTGCAAGGTGCTGTGATAATGCAGACTGGCTGAGGTCGATTGCTTTTGCAAGACTCCCCACAGACATTTCATTATGCAACAGCTTGCAAAGGATCAGCAGCCTTTTATTATTCGCCAGAGCCGACAGGAAGTCGGCAGCCTGATCCGCGTTATCGACAAGATTTGCGTAGATATTATCATGTTTCATGTGCAGTCCTACCCCCGTATGACAGCAATTTTGATAGTGCGCTTATAAGAAAGAAATCAGCGCACTATTACAACTACCAATAGAATTGATATTTGCAAGAATTATATTAAAACGTACAGAATAATTACTCTTTAAGGGAGTGATAAATCGATTTCAAAATTATTTGTTTATTTTATATTTAGTGATTGCTAAAATATTGAAAATGTCATTTTAAACTAAAATATTAATAATAAATATTGGCGCTTTGGGTAAGAAAATAATCGTTGAATTTCAAAATTTATGAGCAGGCTTTTGAGTAAGTACACATTTTTGTGATCTTGTTAATTTAGAGTATTGATAGAGAAAAAATCTAAGTCAAACACAGGCAGATAAGACGAAGCTCAATCCAATTGAGCTCCGCCATGTCATTTAAAAATTATCATTTAAGACGCAAATGTCGCATGCGGGACATAGGGAAAATCATCGATATTTATTGCGGCAGTACAATATCTTCGGTTTTTAAGTGGAAAGCTTTTCCGAAACCACCATTGAGGCCGGCACTTTCCACATTGAGGCGGAAAATAACAAAATCGCCGAGATCAATATAAAGTTTAACTTTAGGGCGTTTTTCGAGGAACAAATCCCGCAGGCGCTGATATCCCTCCTGACCACGCATGAATTTCTCTGCTGAACAGGCAAGGGTAATACGCGGATGAACCAGCGGATCACCTTTATCGGCCGGTTCGCCAAGCAGTAGCGAACAGACAGGATTGGCATCCAAGGCCGGTGTATGGGTGGCAAGACCGGATGCCAGAAGCAGGGGAGTGTTATCCGTATCGGTGGTGATTGCAACGCGTGTTACACTCGGACGGCCGGTTGCCGGATCAAGTACTGCGAGTGAGCCGTAAGTAGCATTTGTAATCAGCTGAACAGCGAGTACACGTGCTTCTTCTGTTGTCTGCTGGATGACGTCTTTCTTTTCACTCATAATCCTGCCTCATTTTCCGTGTCTTGTCCTGATCTATCAATAGCTTGCGTAACGTCCGGTACTGTTCCGATTCTGACAGGAACCGGCGCAAACAGGCTGATTACTAGCAGCTAATCACAAAAAAATCCTGCGTGCTTTGTGAAATTGAAACGGTTGAAAAGCCGAAATTATCATTAAAAATCAAATATATATTTTTTATGTCTAATTATGGAGCGGAATTATTTTTTCTGCGCCGTTGACCAAGACGTAAATTCAACTTGCCTTTTTGCCGCGCAAAATGCTTCTTTACGCCTCAGACTGCGACGTGAGGCGTTGCAGCTTGTTATCGGGTGGAGGCCTATAATGAAATTTCACACTAAACTTCTTGCTGCGACTGCGCTGACCGCTGCCATGATGGCGGGTTTTTCCGGCGCTGCATCCGCAAAGACGCTGGTATATTGCTCGCCGGCATCGCCGGAGGGATTTGATCCGGCACCTTATACAGGTGGTGATACTTTTGATGCGTCTGCGCATCCGGTTTATAACCGTCTGGTTGAATTTGAGAACGGCACAACTGTTGTTGAGCCAGGTCTCGCTGAGAAATGGGAAGTGTCCGAAGATGGTCTGGAATATACATTCCATCTGCGTAAGGGCGTAAAATTCCAGACAACGGATTATTTTACACCGACCCGTGATTTCAATGCCGATGACGTTCTGTTCTCATTCGACCGTCAGCGTAACAAAGACAATCCTTGGCACCAGTATACTGCCGGTATTTCCTACGAATATTTCGACAGTATGGAAATGGGCACGCTGATCAAGGATATCGTCAAGGTTGACGATAATACCGTTAAGTTCGTGCTGACACGTCCTGAAGCACCATTCCTCGCCAATATTGCGATGCCTTTTGTATCCATTATGTCGAAAGAATATGCGGACAAGCTGGACGCAGATGGTAAAAGAGAAAACCTTAACCAGTTCCCAGTGGGTACCGGTGCGTTTACTTTTGTAGCCTATCAGAAAGATGCGGTTATCCGCTTCAAAGCGAACCCTGATTACTGGGGTGAAAAGCAGAAAATCGACGATCTGGTTTTCGCAATCACAACCGATGCTGCAGTTCGTGCGCAGAAGCTGAAAGCCGGCGAATGCCATCTGATGTCTTATCCGGCTCCGGCAGATATCAAAGGCCTGCAGGCTGACAGCAATCTGAAGGTTGATGAACAGGCCGGTCTGAATATTGCATATTTTGCATATAATACGCTTGTTGCACCTTTCGATAAGCCGGAAGTGCGTAAGGCACTCA
Organism: Pseudochrobactrum algeriensis; assembly: GCF_018436245.1. Lineage (NCBI taxonomy): Bacteria > Pseudomonadati > Pseudomonadota > Alphaproteobacteria > Hyphomicrobiales > Brucellaceae > Pseudochrobactrum > Pseudochrobactrum algeriensis. The sequence continues at coordinate 2,278,572 of NZ_CP075361.1, read as the reverse complement.
ATCAGGCTGTGAATAAGCAGGCGATCATTGACGCCGTGTTCCAGGGTTCCGGTCAGGTTGCCAAAAACCCGATCCCGCCGACAATGTGGGGTTACAATAACGCGATTGAAGACGACAAATATGATCCTGAAGCCTCGAAAAAGGCTCTGGAAGCTGCCGGCGTTAAAGATCTGAAGATGAAGCTTTGGGCTATGCCTGTAAGCCGTCCTTATATGCCGAATGCACGTCGTACAGCTGAGCTGATGCAGGCCGATCTGGCCAAAGTCGGTGTAACAGCTGAAATCGTTTCGATGGAATGGGGTGAGTATCTCAAGAAGTCGGGCGAAAAGGATCGTGACGGTGCGGTTATCCTCGGCTGGACCGGTGATAATGGTGATCCGGATAACTTCCTCGGCGTTCTGCTCGGCTGTTCCGGTGTTGGCAGCAACAACCGTGCACAATGGTGCTACCAGCCATTTGAAGATCTGATCCAGAAGGCCAAAGTGACTTCCGATCAGGCAGAGCGCGTTAAGCTTTACGAGCAGGCACAGGTAATTTTCAAGGAGCAGGCTCCTTGGAACACACTGGCACATTCCACAGTCTATGTGCCGATGTCTGCCAAAGTTACGGGCTTTAAGATGAGCCCGCTCGGTGATTACCGTTTCGACGGTGTTGATATTTCCGAGTAATTCTTAAAAGGAGAATGACCGGGCGCTGGATGAAATATTTCAGCGCCCGGTCTTGCTATATTCATGATACGATTCATTTTAAGCAAAATTGCCTATCTGATACCGACATTTTTCGGCATCACTATTCTTGCTTTCGGCTTCGTACGCGTTTTGCCGGGTGATCCGGTCCTGCTGATGGCAGGTGAGCGCGGCGTATCGCCGGAGCGACATGCGGAGCTGATGAAGCAGTTCGGTTTTGACAAGCCGATGTGGCAGCAATATCTGGATTATATCTGGAATTTGCTACACGGCGATTTCGGCATGTCCATGGTTACCAAAAAACCGGTTATTACCGAGTTTTTCACGCTTTTTCCGGCGACAGTCGAACTGGCGCTGTGTGCTATTGTGCTTGCCGTTCTGATCGGTATTCCTGCCGGTGTTTTCGCGGCGGTTAAGCGCGGTTCGTGGTTTGATCAGACATCGATGGGCGTAGCACTGGTCGGCTATTCCATGCCGATTTTCTGGTGGGGCCTGCTGCTTATCATTCTGTTTTCGGGTATTTTACAGTGGACACCGGTTTCCGGCCGTATTTCACTGATGTATTTTTTCCCGCCGGTTACCGGTTTTATGCTGATTGACAGTCTGCTGTCGGGGCAGAAGGGGGCTTTTACCTCTGCGCTTTCGCATCTGATCCTGCCGACAGTCGTATTGGCAACAATTCCGATGGCGGTGATTGCACGTCAGACCCGCTCGGCTATGCTTGAAGTCTTGGGTGAGGATTATGTCCGCACAGCGCGCGCAAAAGGCCTTGGCCAGCGTCGTGTTATCGGGCTGCATGCTCTGCGCAATGCGCTTATTCCGGTTATTACCACAATCGGTTTGCAGGTCGGCGTTTTGCTTGGCGGTGCTATTCTGACTGAAACTATTTTCTCCTGGCCGGGGATCGGCAAATGGATGATCGACAGTATTTTCCGTCGTGACTATCCATCTGTTCAGGGCGGTTTGCTTCTGATCGCCATCCTTGTGATGGTCGTTAATCTGGCTGTTGATTTGCTTTACGGCTTAATCAACCCGCGCATCCGGCATAAGTGAGGCTTCCAATGAGTAATTCTACTGTACCAATGGAAAAGTCAGTTGATGTGTCTTTGCGACGCCAGCTTGCCGATTTCTGGTATTATTTCAGCGTGAACCGCGGTGCGGTTCTCGGCCTGATCGTTTTCGTCGCGCTGGTTCTGGTGGCTGTTTTTGCACCTTTGCTGGCTCCCCATGATGCAACACAGCAATATCGTGACGCATTGCTGACCCCTCCGGTCTGGCAAGAGGGCGGTAAAGCTGCATTTCTGCTCGGTACCGATGCGGTTGGCCGCGATGTTCTGTCCCGTCTGATTTACGGCTCGCAATATTCACTGTTTATCGGCCTTGTGGTTGTTGTTCTGTCGCTGGTTTCCGGTGTGACCGTTGGTCTGATCGCCGGTTTCTTCGGTGGCGTGGTTGATACAATCATCATGCGCGTGATGGACATCATCCTGTCCTTCCCGTCGCTTATTCTGGCGCTGGTTCTTGTGGCAATTCTCGGACCTGGTCTGATGAATGCGATGATCGCTATCGCGCTTGTTTTGCAGCCGCATTTTGCACGTCTGACCCGTGCAGCCGTGATGGCGGAAAAGAACCGTGAATATGTGATTGCTGCCCGCTTAGCCGGTGCCAGCCGTCTGCGCCTGATGTTCAAGACTATTCTGCCGAATTGCATGGCACCGCTGATCGTGCAGGGCACTTTGTCCTTCTCCAATGCGATCCTTGATGCTGCTGCTCTGGGCTTTCTTGGTATGGGTGCACAGCCACCGACACCGGAATGGGGTACAATGCTTGCTGAAGCACGTGAATTTATCACCCGTGCATGGTGGGTTGTTACATTCCCGGGTCTTGCTATCCTGATTACGGTTCTCGCGATCAATCTGGTTGGCGACGGTCTGCGCGATGCGCTTGATCCAAAACTGAAGAGGAGCTGATAATGGCTCTTTTAGAAATCAAAAACCTGACAGTTGCCTTTGATACGTCAACAGGTGCTTTCAAAGCCGTAGACGGCATCGATATTTCTGTCGATGCCGGTGAGGTTCTGGCCATCGTTGGTGAATCCGGTTCGGGTAAATCCGTTGGTATGCTGGCGGTGATGGGATTGTTGCCGAAGACTGCAACAGTCACTGCGGACAAGATGCTGTTTGACGGCCGTGATCTGCTCAATATGAGCGATAAAGAACGCCGCGCGATTATCGGTCGTGAAATCTCCATGATTTTTCAGGAACCGATTGCCAGTCTCAACCCGTGCTTTACCGTTGGTTTCCAGCTTGAGGAAGTTCTGCGCTTCCACCTGAATATGGGCAAAGCACAGCGCCGTAGCCGTGCGATTGAGCTTCTGGAATTGGTGGGCATCCGTGATGCCTCTGAGCGTCTGGGCAGCTATCCGCATCAGATGTCCGGTGGTCAGTGCCAACGCGTGATGATTGCCATTGCGATTGCCTGTAATCCGAAATTGCTGATCGCGGATGAACCGACAACTGCGCTTGATGTGACCATTCAGAAGCAGATCCTTGATCTCTTGATGCGTTTGCAGGAAGAGCACGGTATGGGGCTGATTATGATCACGCATGATATGGGTGTTGTGGCAGAAACCGCAGACCGCGTTATCGTGCAGTACAAAGGTCATAAGATGGAAGATGCGGATGTGCTCTCATTGTTTGAGAATCCGCAGAACCCTTATACAAAAGCACTGCTTTCAGCCCTGCCGGAAAATGCAACCGGTGACCGTTTGCCAACGGTTTCGGATTTTGTCTTGCAGAATGCCGCATCGTCAGGAGCTGCCCAATGAGTGAGATCGTTCTTGAAGCCCGTAATATCGTGCGGGATTATCACACTGGCGGCGGTTTGTTTTCCAAGGCGAAAACTGTGCATGCGGTGAAAAATGTCAGCTTCTCGGTCGAGAAGGGCAAGACACTGGCTATTGTTGGTGAAAGCGGTTGCGGCAAGTCAACACTTGCCCGCATCCTGACTTTGATTGACCCGCAGACATCCGGCGAATTGTTGATTGACGGTCATCCGGTGAATATTGCCACCGATGGTCTGACCCGCGAAATGCGCCAGCGTGTGCAGATTGTGTTTCAGAACCCGTATGGCTCGCTCAATCCGCGTCAGAAAATCGGTGATGTGCTGGCGGAACCACTGCTGCTGAATACCAATATGACAGCGGAAGAGCGTCAGGAAAAAGCGATGCAGATGTTGCTCAAGGTCGGTCTTGGCCGCGAGCACTTCAATCGCTATCCGCATATGTTCTCTGGCGGTCAGCGTCAGCGTATTGCTATTGCCCGTGCATTGATGCTCAGCCCGCGTCTTCTGGTGCTGGATGAACCGGTCTCGGCACTCGATCTCTCGGTGCAGGCGCAGGTGCTTAATCTTCTTGCGGATCTGCAGGAAGAGTTTGAACTGACCTATGTTTTCATCAGCCATGATTTGTCTGTGGTACGCTATATCGCCGATGAGGTGATGGTGATGTATTATGGTGAGGTTGTTGAATATGGCACACGTGACGAGGTGTTTAATCATCCGCGTCATGACTATACGAAGAAGCTGTTCGGGGCCACTCCGCGTTCGGATATAGAAAGTATTCGTCAGCGTGTGACTGAACGTGCGAAAAAACGTTCTGCAGCCTAAACCGCGATTACAGTGATAAAAAAACGCCGCGCTGATAAGATCAGCGCGGCGTTTTTGTTTGCAGGTTTTAAATTATCTTCGGTGGCGGGTGAGGCTGCGCACCACATCATCGGCAGAAATCTTGCCGACAATCGCACCATTATGCACAACACCGACATCGCCATTATTGCGCACCATCGCCTGCATAATATCCTGAATTGCAGTTTCCGGTTTTGCCGTTGCTGCAAAAGGGCGGGGCGGCGCACTGCGGTCAAGCGGAGACATGATATCGGCGGCGAGCAGCACACCCAGAGGGTTCATATTGGCCACAAAATCCGCCACATAATCATTAGCCGGATTGAGCAAAATATCTTGTCCGCTGCCGCATTGAATAATACGGCCGCCTTCCATGATAGCAATGCGGTTACCGAGTTTCATCGCCTCATCCAGATCATGACTGACAAAGACAATGGTTTTTTTCAGATGATCCTGCAAATGCAGCAACTCATCCTGCAAGCGCGCGCGGATCAACGGATCAAGCGCGGAGAATGGCTCATCCATCAGCAGGATCGGTGCGCCGGTTGCAAAGGCACGGGCAAGACCGACACGCTGCTGCATGCCGCCGGATAATTCACCGACCTTGCGCTTTGCCCAATCCTGCAATCCGACCAGCTCCAGCTGGTTCTGTACCGCTTCCTTGCGTGCCTGTTTGCCTAGGCCTGCAATTTCAAGACCGAAGCCGACATTGTCCTCGACTGTGCGCCATGGCAGCAGACCGAATTGCTGAAACACCATGGAAACCACATGGGTGCGCAGCGCGCGCAATTGTGCAGTGCCGGCTGCGGTTACGTTGATTTCGTCACCCTGATTATAGACGGTGACGCAACCGCGGCTGATCGGGTTCAGGCGATTAATCGCGCGTAAAAGCGTGGATTTTCCGGAGCCGGACAATCCCATCAGGACGAGCAGCTCACCCTCGCGGATATCGAGGGAGCAATTATGCACGCCGAGAATATGGCCGGTTTCTGCCTGAATTTCCGAGCGGGTAAAGCCCTGATCGGCAAGATCCAGCGCCTTGTCCGTTTTATTGCCGAAAACAATGCTGATATTCTGAAGACTGATAGAGGCCATGATTATTTTTCCCTGCCCGGACGGAAAATGCGGTCGAGGATGATGGCGACAACCACAATCACCAGCCCCGCTTCAAAACCGAGCGCGGTATTGACCGAGTTAAGGGCACGCACAACCGGCACGCCAAGACCGTTGGCGCCGACAAGCGCTGCAATCACCACCATCGACAAAGAGAGCATGATGGTCTGGGTGAGACCAGCCAGAATTTGCGGCATGGCATAGGGCAGTTCAATCTTCCAGAGCAGCTGGCGGCGCGAAGCGCCGAAAGCCTCTCCGGCTTCTCTTAAATGTTCCGGCGTTGAAGAAATACCGAGATGGGTGAGGCGGACAGGCGCGGGCAGCACAAAAATGGCTGTTGCCAGCAGACCCGGCACCATACCAATGCCAAAAAACACAATCGCCGGAATGAGATAAACAAAGGTCGGCAATGTCTGCATCAGATCAAGGATCGGGCGCACCACCGCATAAAGCTTTGGCCGGTGTGCCGTTGCGATGCCTAATGGTACGCCAAGCGCCATACAGATGAAACAGGCCGACAGAACCAGCGTCAGGGTTTCCAGCGTCTGATCCCAATAGCCCTGATTGAGGATGAATAAAAATCCGATAATCGTCAGAATGACAGTCGAGATTTTTCTTTGCAGCCCCCATGCGATCGCGGCAAAAATGGCAATCAGAATAAAGGGATGCGGAAATTTGAGTGCGGCCAGTAAGCCGTCAATCAATGTCTGCATAATGGCGGCAATACCATCAAACAGCCAGCTCAGATTTTCAGTTAACCAGGTGACAACATTCTTCGCTGTACGCCCGACGGGAATTTTTTGTGATGTCAGCCAGTCCAAAAGTCAGGTCCCCGTTTTCCTGTCAGTCTATTTTTCAATCGGGTTTGGTTTGTGAAAACCATGAATAGTCGTACGGTAAATCTGCTGCCGGTGTGATACCGGCAGCAGATTGTCTGTGTGCGGTCAGAGACCGAAAGTTTGTTTAACAGCCGCAAGGCCGTCTTTGCCGTCCAAAGTGGTAACGTCTTTCAGCCATGCATTCAGCGCATCCGGATTGGCTTTGATCCATGCCGTTGCTGCTTTGGCCGGATCTTCACCATCATCCAGAATTTTACCCATGATCTGGTTTTCCATCTCAAGGGTGAATTCAAGATTGGTCAGGAACTTTCCGACATTCGGACATTGTTCCGTATAGCCGTTCCAGACATTGGTTTCGACCTTCGCACCACCAAGATTAGGGCCGAAAAAGTCGTCGCCGCCTTCCAGATAACGCATTTCAAAACGGGAATTCATCGGATGCGGTTCCCAGCCGAGGAAAACGACCGGTTTCTTGGCTTTAATATCTTTGGCAACTTGCGCCAGCATGCCCTGCTCGGAAGACTCCGCCAGTTCAAAGCCCTTCAGATCAAAAGCACCTTTGGAAATCATGTCGAGGATCAGGCGGTTGCCGTCATTGCCCGGTTCAATACCGTAAATTTTATTGCCGAGCTGATCTTTGAATTTTGCAATATCGGCAAAGCTTTTCAGGCCTTCATCATAGGCGAAAGCAGGCACTGCCAATGTGTATTTCGCGCCGGTCAGATTGGTGCGCAGGGTGATGACGGTCTTGTCATCAAGATATGGCTGGAGATCAGCGGCCATGGACGGGTTCCAGAAACCGAGGAAAACGTCGATATCTTTTTTGCTGAGCGAAGCATAGGTCACCGGCACAGACAGGATTTTGATATCTGTTTTATAGCCAAGACCTTTGAGAATTTCTGTGGCAACCGCTGTGGTCGAGGTAATATCTGTCCAACCGACATCAGAAAAGCGGATTGTGGAACAGGCTTCAGGCTCTGCCGCCCATGCACCGCCTGCGCTGCCCGCCATAAGAGCGGCACAGGTGAGCGCCAGCACGGATTTGTGGCTTTTGGCTAAGGACAGGTTGGCAGGGTACAGATGTTTCACTGGCAGAAAACGCATGAATATCTCCATCGACGGGATTATATTTATTTATAGCAGAGCATTTCCGCTTCCCCGAAACTGCTCTGTTGTTTGTTTTTATGCAGTTTGAACAGAAAACCGCAGCACTGTTTTGCGCGACATGTCCCGGCCCCAAATCTAAACAAGCATCAAAGTCCGGAGTCTTCAAGCAGTTTTGTGATCCTAGAATCCGCAAACACGACAATTAACGTCGGAATGAGGCAGGCTAAAAATAATATGCAGTAATTTCAAGGCTAAAGCTGAAAATTAAATTCAGACTCACCGGTTGAACCTGCGCTGTTGCGGTTTATATCAAAGTCGTAATGGCATTATTTATTTGTAAGGCGCCGGTGCCGGTTATGCGGAAGCTGCTTGTGCCGGTTTCAGGTAAAGCGTGCTCAACGATTTGTGCCGGATTGAATGATTGCTGTTTAAAAAATCCGGCGCTGTTGCGTATTTCTTTGAAACTATGCAAGGGTTTACAGGAAAAATACCTTTCGGGCTGCGTTCTGTTCAGGATGCGGGGCAAGAGCTGACACAAAGGACAAGATCGTGACGGTCATCGGAAATATCTTTGCTTTTATAGGGCGTATGATTGCAGCGCTGTTGCGGCTGATCGCAGTGCCTTTCGGCGCTTTGTGGCGCGTTTATCAGAGCCTCAGCGTCTTGTGGAAAACCCTTATCGCCGTAGCCGTTATCGGTTGGGCGGGACTGTATGGCTATTTCGTAGTGCAGACACAGGTCTGGACGAATTTTGATCCGGATTATCCGGCAAAATATGCTTATCAAAGTGCTGTTACACCGGGTGAAATTGTTGAGCCGTCAAAAGCGCTTACACCACCGGCAGCCCCATCACCATCATCGGCAGAAAGCACATCGCCAGCCAATCCGACGGCACTGCCAGCGGAAGGTGCCACGGGGAATACTGATAGCACGACAAATAATGCGGCACCTTCAACTGAGCCAGCCAGTCAGCAGCCTGCGCCGCAAATGGCCTTATCGCAGCCGGCAGGGGCGCGGGTTTGTGCACCATCGGCTCTGGCCGAAGTGACTGCTGAACTGACCGATTTCAATGTGAACCAGAATGCATGGGTCTCTTCCATGCTGTTTTATAAAACAGGTTTCTTCGGGCTGGATTGGGACCGGACACCGTTTCTGGATAATAAAGCCTCGTTCCAGCGCGGTGTGCATTCGGCAGTGCGCCGCACAACGATTGAACTGGTGGATTCTCTCGGCCGCCTGCGCGGCACCTCGCAGATTGATAATGATCTGCAAAAGGCGCGCGGAAACATGCAGTTCCGTGAGGATACATGGTATTTCGGTCTAAGCCCGTTTGGCCCGAAAACGCCGACACCAAGCTATTATCGTTCCGCCATTAAAGAGCTGCGTGCCTTCAATGCGCGCCTTGAAAAATGCGAGGCAACTTTCGATGCTCGCGCAGACAATCTGATCCAGTATGTAGATCGTATTGCCAGCGATCTCGGCTCGACATCTGCCATTTTGAAAGACCGCTCTGATAATTATCATGCAGGCTGGTTTGACACACGGGCCGACGACCGGTTCTGGTTCGCCTATGGTCAGCTCTACGCTTATTACGGGCTGATCCGCGCAACGCATTCCGACTTTAAAGCTGTGTTGGCTGAGAAACATCTCGATGGTTTGTGGGATACAATGGAGCAGCAATTGCGCTCGGCACTGGATATGCAGCCAACCATCGTTTCCAATGGTCGTCAGGATGCATGGTTCACGCCGTCCCATCTGACGACAATGGGTTTCCACATTCTGCGCGTACGCTCCAATCTGGTGGATATCCGTCAGGTTCTTGAACGCTGATTGCCGCAATTGTTAATGTTTTAAATTGCTCTGCCGCGTGTTAGAGCGGTTCCTGTTTAAGGGAACCGCTCTATTTATTTCTTTGTCGCATTATCCTACGCAAAACCGTTTCACACTTTTGCTGGAAATGCTCTATAGCGCGGCAGAGTTTTTTTACGTGAGATAGAATTATGGAATTACCGGCGGCATTGAGACAGGCTGTGGATGCGCAGTTGCAGGGTGTGGCGCTGGCGGATCTGCAGCGGGCTTCCGGCATCCTCAGCCGTCGTTACCGTGCCGAGACGCGCGATGGCAAATGGCATCTATCCGACGAACTGGCAGCACATGCCTATCTGGCCGCGCGTTTGCCTGCGACTTTTGCTGCTGTGACCTCTGCTTTGCAACATGCGGCCGATATCATCCCAGACTTTGCCCCGCGCAGTCATCTGGATATTGGTGCAGGACCGGGAACAGCATTATGGGCGGCATCTGCCGTCTGGCCGGAGATTGAAACATCGCTTCTTCTGGAAGGCAGCAATGCAATCCGTGCTGTGGGCGAGAAGCTTTCTGCTCATGCGCCGGTGGCCGATGTGCAATGGCGTGCCGCCGATGTGACAACGGGGCTGAAAGATGCCAAAGCTGCAGAACTTGTGACACTGGCCTATGTGCTGGATGAACTGAATGAGCCTGCACGGCAACAGTTGATTGCGCAATTATGGAGCCTGACGGAAGGTATGTTTGTGATTGTGGAGCCCGGAACACCGGCAGGCTGGCAGCGCATTCTCGATGCCAGAGCACAATTGCAGGCTCTGGGCGCGCATATTGCAGCGCCTTGCACCCATAGTCAGGCTTGTGCTGTGCAGGCACCGGACTGGTGTCATTTCTCCCGTCGCGTGGCACGTTCCAAAATCCACCGTCTGACCAAAGAGGCAGATGTGCCTTGGGAGGATGAGAAGTTCAGCTATCTGGCTGTCAGCCGTCAGCCGGTATCCCTTTCAGGTCAGCGGGTGCTGATGCAGCCGAAAACCGGTGGCGGGAAAGTTATTGCTAAACTATGCAGCACTGACGGACAGGTTGCAGAACATTTGATTACCAAGCGGGATAAAGACCTGTTCGGACAGGCGCGTCGCGCCGACTGGGGTGATTGGATCGGTGCGGAATAGAAAATCGCATTACAAAAAAAAGCCCGCTTTTCAGCGGGCTTTTTTAATGACTCATATCAGAAGCGGTAGGTGATACCGGTACCGATCAGCCATGGGTCAAGTTTGGCTTTACCGCTCATCTGTGCGCCGCCAACGGTTACATCAAAATCAGGACGCAGATAGAGTTTCTTCACGTCGAAGTTGAAGCCCCAATGATCGTCGATCATATAATCGAAACCAACCTGTAATGCGCCACCGAAAGTGTTTTTAACTTTCAGATAATCAGCATCATGAGATTTCTGGTTGTAAAAGATGCTGTAATTCACACCGGCACCGACATAAGGCTTGAACGCGCCGAAATCTGTGAAGTGATATTGCAGGGTCAGAGTTGGTGGCAGCAGCCAGACTTTACCGACATCCAGACCGTCGATCGCGCCTTTACCGTCAACATTGGCATAGGTTGTACCGAGGATCAGTTCAGCTGCAATATTATTGGTGAAGTAGTAGGAAATATCGAGTTCCGGTACCACTGTGTTGGAATATTTCAGGCCGGAACCCGGAACTTCATTCACATGGCCTTTGTTTTCTGTGATGACGCCAAGCGCACGTACACGAACCTGCCACGGGCTGAGCGCTACCGGAAGCGGTTCCGATACCTGCGGTTCAACCGGTGCGATAACCGCATCTGCGGCCAGTGCAGGCTGCATAGCGATTGCGGTGAGAGCAGTTGCAGCAAGAAGAGCACATGTATGACGATTTGCCGGGAGGATAGCCATGTCTGTTTTCCTTAAAGTCTGAGAATGAAGGCAAACTGACAGCGGGCAGGCGGCTTTCCATTGATTGAAATCAATTGCAGATAATAAAACACCGCATAGCGGGATGTTCGCTATGCGGTGTGATAAAACTGTCACTTAATATGTGAGCTTAGCTGAAACGGGCACGGTCATGCGGTGCATTATAATCAAGCTGCGGACCGAGAGGGACAACACCGGTCGGATTGATTGTCTTATGGCTCATATAATAGTGGTTTTTGATATGTATGAAATTCACCGTACCGGCAACGCCCGGCACCTGATAAAGCTCACGCACATAGTTTGAGATATTCGGATAGTCGGCAATCCGTGCTTTATTGCATTTGAAGTGACCGACATAGACCGGATCAAAACGGATCAGCGTGGTGAACAGACGCCAGTCCGCTTCAGTCAGACGGGATCCGGTGAGATAGCGTTGTTTGCCAAGAATGGTCTCAATCTTGTCCAGAGCATCAAATACATTGCTATAGGCTTCTTCATAGGCCTCCTGAGAGGTGGCAAAGCCTGCTCGGTAAACGCCGTTATTGATGTTCGGATAGACGAACTCATTCATTGCATCAATTTCTGCGCGGAGATCTTCCGGATAGAAATCAAGCGACGCGTCACCGAATTCATTGAAAGCAGTGTTGAGCATACGGATAATTTCAGCGGATTCATTGGAGACAATGGTCTGTTGCTGTTTGTCCCAGAGAACCGGAACAGTCACGCGGCCGGAATAGTTCGGGTCGGCACGGGTATAGATTTCATAGAGGCGTTTGGCACCATAGAGATGATCCGGCGTTGCGCCGTCTTTGCCGGTCAGTGTCCAGCCTTCTTCCGCCATCAGATAATCAACAACTGAGACGCTGATGACATTTTCCAGTTTCTTAAGCGCGCGGAAAATCAGTGTGCGATGCGCCCACGGACAGGCCAGTGATACATAGAGGTGATAGCGTCCGGCTTCGGCTTTGAAGCCACCAATGCCGCTGGGGCCTGCGCTGCCATCTGCTGTGATCCAGTTGCGGAATTGCGAAGCGGAGCGGACAAAGCGACCGTCTGTGGCTTTCGTATCATACCATTGGTCGTGCCATTTGCCGTCAACTAAGAGACCCATAAGAATATTCCTTATATTGGCCGCGTTAATCCGGATAACTCAACGGCAGCGGCAGAGAATTCTGATCCTTAATGTAATACATAATGCGGGAAAGTCTCGCCTGATCTGGCTGTTTTTACGAAACACGCTGTCCTGAAAACAGGACGATGTTTTGTTTGGACTGTTTTCCGGCACGGCTCTTTACGATCAAAAAAAATGATGTTAAGCAAACACACCGCATCAGTTTGCGGCTATTCACCTTTCAGGAGAACGGAATTGACAGGTCTGCAGTTCATCCGACGATGAAATTGTAAACGGTGCGCGGCACCGGTGGATACCTGTTTGCGTTTTTATGCCCCATAGCGGCGACAAATCACGCGATAATTCTGAAGTTAAATCTCTGAAATAGTGAAGTGCCATGTTGCAGTCTGAACTGACTTACACGCAGGAAACCTGCGCCCACGATGCGGAAATCGAAGAAATCAATGCGCTAGCTTTTGGCCCGGGCAGATTTGTCCGCGCGGCAGCGCGTATCCGCGAGGGCGGGGCGCATGACCGCGATTTGTCTTTTGTGGCGCTTCATGGCGGAAGGCTGATCGGCTCAATCAGAATGACACCGATTGCTATCGGTACAACACCTGCGTTGCTGCTGGGGCCGCTGGTCGTGCGGGATGGCTGGAAAAGCCGCGGCATTGGCCGGATATTGATGAACCAGTCGATGGAAGCCTCAGCAAAAGCAGGGCACAGGCTGAGCCTGCTGGTCGGCGATGCGCCTTATTATAATGCGTTCGGCTTTGTGAAAGTGGATGCCAATAAGGTGATTATGCCTGCACCGGTTAATCCGGAGCGGCTGCTTGCCTGTATTTTGCCAGGGGCAAAAACTCTGTCAGGCCCTGCGCTCAATGAGCTTGCGGGACAGGTTAAGCATTTCAACCAGCTTTGATGTAAAAAGCGGTTTCAGTGATCTGAAACCGCTTCTTTGTTTGTTTAGCGCCCTTCGCGATACCATGTGCCGCCGAGAATAAGCAGCAGTGCCGCTAAAGCCAGCAGGCTGGTGAAAAGCGGAATGCGATGCACTGCCACCAGACTTGTATCCTGAGTAGGCCGCAGCCCCAGAAGAGTGGCAGGGCTTTGTTTTTGCGATGGGTTCATCAGTGAAATATCCGGCACGGAAATTGCAGCCTGTTCAGTCGTTTCTTTCAGACGTAGAACATTACCGCCGCTGGCTTGCGCCACAGGCAGCAATTTTTGTGTTGTGGAAATACTGTCGCGCAGTTCCGGCGTGTCCACATTGCCGACATGGGCGAGCACGGAATAATCGCCGTTTTCAATCTTATACAGTCCCTGTTCATCGGCCGGTAATTGCGCTGTGAACTGTCCGGCAACGGATTGCGTCAGCGGCACTTCAATGATTTTGCCGGATGGCGTGGTGACTTTGGCCGGAGCGGCCTTGTCACTCATGGTCTGGCGGGTAATCTCCAGACGATCCGCAGTGCCTTTGGCCGTCAGAGCTTCTTCTTCCAGTTCCGGTTCCTGCATCAGCCAATGCGCCATGCGACGATAGAACGATGCATAAGGCCCGCCACCCTCAAAATCGCGCGCCCAGAGCCAGCCCTGATCGGACAGTAACATGCCGACACGGCCTTTGCCCTGATGGCCGAGCACCATCAGCGGTTTGTTATCAGGCCCCTGCATGACGGTTTCGCCCTGCGGTGTGGCAATATCAATCGAGCGGAACCAGCGTCCCCATTGCGGCGGTTCCTGTTCACTGCCTTCCAGCCCGCGTGTGACAGGATGGCGCTTACCGGCTTCCGTCAGACGCGGATAGAAGCCTTTTTCCGTGACATCACCGGTTGGCAATGCAGGTAAAACGCTGAGCAGCGGCGTACGTGCAATCGACATACTGTCTGCATATTCAGGGCCTGCGGCGATCAGCAGAGCACCGCCATTTTGCACATATTGGGCGATATAATCATAATAGAGCAGCGGCAGCACATTGCGGTGCTGATAGCGGTCGAAAATAATCAGATCGAAATCTTCCACCTTATCGACGAATAATTCGCGCGTCGGAAAGACAATCAGCGATAATTCATTGATCGGCGTGTCATCCTGCTTTTCCGGTGGACGCAGAATGGTGAAATGCACGAGATCGACAGAGGTGTCGGATTTCAGCAGGTTGCGCCATGTGCGTTCGCCATTATTCGGTTCACCGGATACCAGCAGCACACGCAGATTTTCGCGGATGGCATCAATCAGTGCCACCGCCTGATTATTGGCGGCGGTGACTTCACCACTCAGCGGTTCTGTGGCGATTTCCACAATATTGCGACCGGCATGGGGCAGGGTGATCTCGGTTTTGACATCCTGACCAATGGCTGCCGGAACTGTGGCGACCAGTTCGCCATTGATACGGATGGTGACGCTGGACTGTGATGCATCCACCGGAATTTTACCGGCATCTTCCACACGGAAAACCAGTTCCTGCGGCTTGCCGCTGAGGCCGAAGCGCGGCACGCGGATGAAGCGGATACTGCGGTCGAATTCATCGCCGGTGCCGGTAATCAGCGCATGAAGCGGTGCCTTGAAATTCAGCTCGTCTGCTTTGGCGGGCACATCATGAACCTGACCATCGGTAATCATAACCGCGCCGCCGATGCGTGACGGCGGCACGTCACGCAGGCCTTCATTCAGGGCTGTAAATAAGCGTGTATTGTCACGGTTTTCAGTGCCGGAACCGGCTTCGATAATCCGTGTTTCAATATCGGATTGTGCGCCGAGCTTTTGTTTCAGCGCTTCAAGCGCGGCATCCGTATCCTGTGTACGACTGCCCTGAGACTGGCTGGCGCTGCGGTCAACCACAATGCCGACAATGGTTTTGAGCTGCTCGCGCTGCTCGCGTGTGATCTCCGGATTAAACAAGGCCAGTGCAAGTGCTGCAAAACCACCAAAACGCAGCCAGCTGCCGCGTTTGCGCAAGAACAAGCCAGCCAGAGTAATGAATGCCAGCGGAGCCAGACAAAGTCCGAGCCAGAGCGGAGAGAGCAGGGGAGAGAAATGCAGGGAAAACAGACTCATCATCAGTTCCCCAACCGTTCCAGCAAAGCAGGCACATGCACCTGATCTGCTTTATAATTACCGGTGAGCACATACATCACCATATTCACACCGCCGCGCAGCGCATAAATGCGCTGCATCGGATCATTCGGCACGGTCGGATATAGCGGCTGCCAGTTTTCATCCATCGCCCATGCACCGGCCAGATCATTGGCGGTGATGAGGATCGGGCTGACACCATCACCATTGCGCACAGGCCTGTCGGCGGGTTGTTCAGCGGCATCCGGATTATCGGCAGGGGCTTCCGCCCAAAGCGGGCTGCCGCGGTAGCGTCCGGGAAAATCCGGCATCAGGAAAAAGGTTTTGCTCAGCACATGATTATCAGCAACGGGTGCAAGCGGCGGGATATTCATCGCATCCAGCATATCACGCAGCCGCTGGGTAGCAGGGCTGGTACCATTCAACCCGCCGGTGTCGCCGGATAGCTGGTCGCGGGTGTCAAAAATTACCGTGCCGCCCTGCTGCATATAGGCATCAATGCGCTGCAGCGCTTTTTCACTTGGAAAAGGTGCTTTTTCATCAACCGGCCAATAGATCATCGGATAGAAGGCGAGTTCATCTTTTTCCGGATTAATACCGACCGGCGCGCCGGGTTCCAGTGAGGTTTTATCCGCAACAAACTGGTTGAGACCGCTAAGCCCGACACGGCTCACATCATCTGTCGCTTTGTCGCCGGTAATCACATAAGCCAGATGTGTGACATCCAGCACGTCAATCTTTGCCTGATCGTCGGGCTTGCTATCGTCTCTGACCTGCGTTTCCTGCGCCAGAACCGGCTGAACTATGAAGGGCATAGCTGTCAGACTTGCGGATAAAGCGAACAGGATAAGCAGGGATTTCACGGTGCCGGACGCTTTGCCGGTGAAATTGCGCGACCTGTTCCGCGAGAAGGTGCCGCCGATCCACAGCATTAGCAAGCCATCAAGCGCGAGCAATATTGCGGCCAGCGCAAAGAACGGACCTTGCAGATTAACGGTCTGTGCCTTGGTGGCCGGTACCATTGCAAGATTGGTCGTTATTTCCGGTTTGGTAAGCGGGTTCAGAACTGTGTCACTCTTCATCAGGTTCAGTGCTTTATAAGCCTGTTCTGTGCCGTAAAGTCCGGGCGGATTAAGCAGTGATGCTTCCGGTGCCTTGCCTTTTTCAATCACCAGCGGCTGCGCGGCTGCAGGCTGGCCTGTCAGATTACCTGCGGCATCCAGCAGGCGATAGGCAGGCAGTGTCACTGCTTGCTCACCGGCTGCATTGGCAGCCTGTGCGCCTGATGTTTCGGTAAGCCTGCGCAGAAGATCAACAAATCCGCCTGAGAGTGGCAGATTAGACCAGCCGATATCCGGTGCGATATGAAACAGAACCAAGCGCCCCGCGCCACGGTTTTCACCGGTAATCAGCGGTGTACCATCGGCAAGATTGAGCCAGCTTTTTTGCATCAGATCCGGTGACGGTTCAGCCAGAACCTGGCGCAATACTGTGACATCATCAGGCAGCTGAATATTGCGGAACGGACTGTTTTCCGGTGCGGGAGCGACGGGCTGCGGCGTTGACCATGATAAAGTGCCGCCAAGATTGCGCTGGCCGCTGCGCAGCTGCACCGGCAGCAGCGGATCGCGTTTGGTGTCCGTATCGCTTTGCGCTGCCGCCAGACGCGGGCCGGCAAAACGCAGCAATGTGCCGCCGTTTTCAACCCATTGCATCAGTTTTGCAGCCGTGCTTTCCGGCAGTCTGCCAATATCCGACAAGACAATGACGGAGGGTTTCTGCTCCAGCAGGCGCTCAACTGACTGGCTCAGGTCGCGGTCATTGGCGTTAATAAGGTCAGCAAAAGGTGCCAGTGCCGAGGAAATATAATGCAATGGCGACAACAGCGAATGTGCCTTGTCGGCATTGCTTGCATCCAGCAGGCCGACACGGCGGCGGCGGTTATTCTCATCCAGCAGCCACGTGGCCGCGGCATGGCGCATCTGATCTGCTCGCACCATGGCAATATCATTGCGCAACTCAACCGGAATGGTCATTTGCGCCACGGCCTTGGTTTCTTTCTCAGCAAAATCCGCCTGTGTTTGCGCCAGCACACGCCCCTGATTATCATAGGCGCTGAGCTGAACTTTGGCTGCCTGCACATCATTGGACGGGCGTAACAGATCAATCACCAATGCATTCTGCTGATTGGCTACACCCTGAACAGCAAAAAGCTGCTGACTGTCCGGCATAATCAGCTGGATGGTCGTGGCTTTCAGCTTGTCGAGAGCCGTAAAGGCTTGCTGATCCTGCGCAGTCTCCAGTCCGTCATTCAGATAAAAAATACGGCTTTCCGGTATATTGTTCAGAGCAGTGCCAAGACGTTCAGCAGCAGCCAGACGTTCGACCGGAACAGCGCGCGGTTCCAGTGCCTGCAAACGTTCCAGCGCTTGTGCGGCCGTGAAAGGCCCGCTTGCTGTGTTTTGCGGGTCGGCAGTGGCAATCAGATAGACCGGCGCATCATTTTTCTCAGCATTGGAGATCAGCCATTGCGCCTGATTTTCATAGGCTGCCCATTGTGGCGCTGAAGCCCAGCCATTGTCGATCATGATGACAACCGGCTGCGCACCGGTGAAAGTGATCGGCTGCGGTTTCCACACCGGCCCTGCAACGGCGAAGATGACCAGAGCGGCCAGAACCAGACGCAACAGCGTCAGCCACCACGGGCTTTTACTGGCTTCCTGATCGTGACGGGCAATTTTTGCCAGAATAGCCAGCGGCGGAAACGGTTCCTGTGCCGGTTTCGGCGGCGTTGCACGCAGCAGCCACCAGATAACGGGCAGAGTGAGAAGACCGGCAAGCAGCCACGGGGCAGTAAAAATCAGCGGCATTTACGCGGCGCCTCCGCCGGTGGAAGAATGATGTCCGAGAAAGCCATGGAGTGTGGTCAGAGCCTGTGCTGCCGGTTTATCTGTAGCGCTGGTGATAAAACTCCAGCCAAAACGGGTGCAGGTTTCACGCAGAAATTCGCGCTGTGCCTGATAGAGCCTGCGATAATCTTCCGCATAATTCTGCGCCCGACCGGCGACAAGAATTTGACCGGATACAGGGTCTCTGAATTCTGTGCGGCCGGAAAACGGAAAATCCGCCTCCGCAGGATCGGCAATGGCGATGAGATGCGCACGGATACCGCGTCTGGCAATCTGATCAAGCTGCGCGCTGAGTATATCGGCAGGCTGCAGAAAATCACTGATCAGCACCAGTTCATTAAAACGCTGCAAAGGCTGGAGATCAGGTTGCGCTGCCAAAGAGCCGGTTTGCAACAAGGCGGTTGCCAGACGCTCTGCACCATTGCGGGCGAGCAATGGCGGCAGCACATCAGGATAGGCAATACGCTCACCGGAGCGGCTGAACAATTCGGCCAGTGCCAGTGTCAGCACCAATGCGCGATGCTGTTTGGAAACCGGACTGAAACGGGACTGATAGAGCATAGACGGCGACGGATCACACCACAGCCAGATTGTATGTGCCGTTTCCCATTCACGGTCGCGCATATAGGTATGATCGTCGCGGGCTGAGCGCCGCCAGTCAATGCGCGAGAGCATGTCGCCCTGCGCGTATGGACGGAACTGCCAGAAATTATCGCCGGTGCCGCGTTTGCGCCTGCCATGCCAGCCATTGATAACAGAGCCGGCAATATGGCGTGCCTGCGTAATCAGATCAGGCATCAGTGCCGCCTGCCTGCGCGATGGCGCAAGCAGGTCAACGGCCTGTTCAGAACGGGTTATGGCACCGGTTGCTGTCATCAGTTGAGCGCCTGTGTCAGTTTGGCAATCACATCACGCACGCCCACACCATCGGCACGCGCGGCAAAATTGAGAGCCATGCGGTGCTGGAGAACCGGCTCTGCCAAGGCTTTCACATCATCAACAGAAGGGGCAAGACGCCCTTCATAGAGCGCGCGCGCACGGGTGCAGAGCATCAGCGCCTGTCCGGCACGCGGGCCGGGACCCCAGCTGATATGGTTTTTCGCATGGTCATTATCAGCATCAGGACGGGCTGAGCGAACCAGTTTCAGAATAGCTTCAAGCACAGTTTCCGGCACCGGCATCTGACGGATCAGCTGCTGGATTTCCTGCAGGCGCGTGGCTTCAATCACTTTGGCTGGCCGTGCCTGCATAGTGCCGGTGGTGTTGAGCAGCACTGCACGTTCCGCATCAATATCCGGATAATCCAGATCAATCTGCATCAGAAAACGGTCGAGCTGAGCTTCCGGCAGCGGATAGGTGCCTTCCTGTTCCAGCGGGTTCTGGGTCGCCAGCACATGGAACGGGCTTGGCAGATCATGGCGCTGACCGGCTACGCTGACATGATATTCCTGCATCGCCTGCAACAAAGCAGACTGCGTGCGCGGCGATGCACGGTTGATCTCATCGGCCATCAGCAGCTGGGCGAAAACCGGCCCTTTAATATAACGGAATGAACGGCGTCCGTCGCTGTCCTGATCCATGACTTCAGAGCCGATAATATCGGACGGCATCAGATCAGGTGTAAACTGGATGCGTTTTTCATCAAGGCCGAGGACAGTGCCCAGCGTTTCTACCAGACGGGTTTTGGCAAGCCCCGGCACACCGACGAGCAGGGCATGGCCACCGGCCAGCAATGCGACCAGCGTATTTTCAACCGCTTGCTCCTGACCGTAAATAACCTGTCCGATTTGCTGGCGGATCAGATTAATGTCACTGGCAGCCTGATCGGCAGCCCGTATCACGGCATCAGGATCAATTTTCGACGCAGCGGTAAAATTCATGATGTCCTCTTTATTCCAGATCAGATGCTTTATCTGGTTTACTTGAATCATCGGGCAAGACTATGTCATGCTGACGGGAGCGTAAATGGCACAGTTCGCATTAACCGGAATGCACCGGACTGTCAGGCACAGGTCTTAACAGGAAACTGAAATGAACAGCGGTAATATATCGAAAAATAAAGAAACTGCCGATGTTGATGCCGGTTCTGTCACCAGTTCTGCCACGAGCTCTGCAAGCGGGCTTGATGCGTTGATGCGCCGTGCCGCCAGCCAGTTGCCTGAAGGAAAAGAAGGCAAAGGTCTGCCGCCGGTGGAACGCTGGGAGCCGGATTTTTGCGGCGAGCTGGATATGGAAATAAAAGCCGATGGCACATGGTTCTATATGGGCACGCCGATCGGTCGCCCTGCATTGGTGCGCCTGTTCTCAACCGTGTTGCGTAAAGATGCCGACGGTAAAACCTATCTGGTAACACCGGTGGAGAAAATCGCTATCCGTGTGGAAGATGCGCATTTCAATGCCGTGGAGATGCATGTTTCCGGCGAGGGGGAGACGCAGGTTCTCACCTTCCGCACCAATGTCGGGGATGTAGTTGAGGCGGGGGAGCAGCATCCGCTGCGTTTTGTAACGGATAGTGAAACCGGCGGTTTCAAACCTTATATATTGGTGAGAGGGCGGCTGGAGGCGCTGATCAGCCGTGCGGTCATGTATGATCTGGCAGCACTCGGAGAAGAACTGATGATTGACGGAAAACTGATGTTTGCCCTGCGCTCCAATGGCCGGATATTTCCGGTGATGCCGGTTGAACAATTACAGTGATACAATGAAAAACTTGATGACTGATACAGGTTTTACCGCACAGGATCTGATGCGGAGAGTTGAACAAAAACAAAGTTTTATGACGGTTGCTGATGAATTTGATTCAGGCGGCCTGCCTTTGTCCGGCGATCATGCGCTCAATCCCCAATGGACTGCCTCTCATGTGATGGCGGGAGCTGATCCGCGGCTGAAAATTAAGCTCAAACCGGCGGCGGTGCTGATCCCTGTGGTGGATCACGGTGACCATGCCAGTGTGCTGCTGACCACGCGCAATGCGCAGATGCGCAGCCATTCCGGCCAGGTTGCTTTCCCCGGCGGCAAGATTGATGCTGAGGATCTGAGTCCTGAACATGCGGCTCTGCGTGAAGCCCATGAGGAAATCGGACTGGATGCAAGGCAGACGCAGACACTCGGCCGTCTGCCGCAATATATGACCGGCAGCGGCTATACGATTACGCCGGTGCTGGCGGTGATACGGACACCATTTGAACTCCATGCCAATCCCGACGAGGTGGCGGATATTTTTGAAGTGCCGCTGCATTTTCTGATGGACCCGCGTGAGCATCAGCGTGAGAGCCGGATGTTTGCGGGGCATGAGCGGTTTTTCTATGCCATCCATTATCAGAATCGGAATATCTGGGGCGCAACAGCGGGGATTATCCGCAGCCTCTATGAAAGGCTCTATGCGTGAGTGAAAAGACAACAACTGTGCTGAATATTGCAGATCGTGCGGAGTGGCTTGCCGTGCCGTCTTTGCAGCAATTGCTGGCAGCACTGGCTGAAGATGGTGAAGAGGCGCGGGTGGTTGGCGGTGCCGTGCGCAATACCTTACTGGGCGAGCCGGTGGGCGATATTGATATTGCTTCCACAACCCTGCCGGAAGAGACAAAAGCGCGCGCCGAGAAATGCGGTTTTAAAGTTGTACCGACCGGCATTGACCATGGCACTGTGACTGTTGTTGCCCATGGTGTGCCCTATGAGGTGACGACGCTGCGCGCCGATGTGGAAACGCACGGACGGCAGGCCACGGTCGCTTTTGGCCGTGACTGGCAGGTTGATGCCGAGCGGCGGGACTTTACCGTCAACGCGCTTTATGTGCGTGCCAATGGTGATGTGGTGGATCATGTCGGCGGGCTTGCAGATATTGAAAAGCGCGAGTTGCGTTTTATCGGCGATGCGGAAACGCGGATTACGGAAGATTATCTGCGTATCCTGCGCTTCTTCCGTTTTTTCGCCTGGTATGGTTCGGGGCGGCCGGATGCGGCGGGGTTGAAAGCCTGTGCCAAGCTGAAAAACCATTTACAGACATTGTCCGCTGAGCGGGTGTGGTCAGAGCTGAAGAAGCTGCTTTCTGCTCCTGATCCGTCACGCGCATTGCTATGGATGCGTCAGTCCGGTGTGCTGACCCAGATTTTGCCGGAGAGTGAGAAATGGGGCATTGATGCTATTCATGCGCTGGTGCGCTCTGAGCGCGATTTGGGCTGGAAGCCGGATGCTCTGTTGCGCTTGCAGGCGATTGTGCCGCCGGATGCAGCACGCATGGCCGAGCTTGGCAAAAGACTGCGCCTGTCCAATGCCGATAAAGCCCGTCTGGAAAGCTGGGCGCTGGCTGATCTGCCTAAGCCGGAACTGTCGGAGACAGGTTTGATTAAGCTGATTTATAGCGGCTCACGGCAGGCTTTGATTGACCGGATTAAGCTGGCGCTGGTGTCTGCGCGTGCAGAGGCGGAAAATGATAATCAGGCGATGATGCGGGCAGGTCAGTACAGCCGTTTGCTGAATGTGGCAGTGCAGGCTGAAATACCGGTATTTCCGGTCAGCGGAGCTGATTTGATGAAGCTGGGTTTTGAGAAAGGCCCCGAGCTTGGCAAACAGCTCAAAGCATTGGAGGCGGCATGGCTGGCTTCCGGATTTGAGCTCAGTAAAGAAAATTTGTTAGCAACATTATCCTGACATATCGGGGCGGAAATTCCGCCCCGTTTTTGTTTTTAGCTGCCGGTTCAGATGATTAATGCGATTTCTGCAGGTTATGATTCATCTGAGGTGATTTAAATAATTTCAGAATTCCGGAGTTGCGTATCATGGATAAAAAATTGCGATCAGCGGCATTATTGGCTTTTGCGCTGACAAGCGGCACGAGTTTTCAGGCTCAGGCCGGAGAGAAGGGGATTGTAACGGAATGTGCTGTGGTCATGGATGCCGCAACGCAGAAAATCCTTTCCCGTAAAGGTGTCTGCGACAAACGCTTTACACCGGCATCGACGTTTAAAGTGCCGCTTGCCGTGATCGGTTATGATAAAAATATCCTTCGCTCTGAGCATGATCCGGTCTGGCAGTGGAAGCCTGAAATGGAAGCGCCGGAACGTGACCGGATTGCCGTTGATCCGGCACGGTGGCTGGAGCAATCAGTTGTCTGGTATTCGCGTGAGATTACAAAACAGTTGGGACAGAAGCAGTTTTCCGAAGCTGTTGCAGCTCTTGATTACGGGAATAAGGATGTTTCTGGCAGAGCCGGAAAAAAGGACGGGCTGACAGGTTCATGGATCGGCTCTTCACTGGAGATTTCACCGGACGAGCAGGTGCAATTTCTGAATAAACTTGTGCATGAGACTTTGCCGGTTTCCAAGCAGGCGCAGCAGAAAACCAAAGCTGCCATGACGGTTTTTACATCGGAAAAGGGCTGGAAAGTTACCGGCAAAACCGGCGCTGCGCGGTTGCGTGATGCAAATGGCAAATTTGCAGGGGAGCAGCGCTTAGGCTGGTTTGTTGGCTGGGCGGAAAAGGATGGCCGTCAATTGGTTTTTGCGAATATGCAGGTCTTTGACAAGGCATTAAAGACCAGCCCTGGACTACTGATCCGCGGGCAATTTCTGCAAAGCTTCGACCAATAAAAAGCGGGGGCTGATGCCCCCCGTTCTGATTTTATATTAAGGCCATTTCACCACCGGCGGCATGGAAGACAGGATCGACGCGATATTGCCGCCGGTCTTGAGACCGAAGATCGTGCCGCGGTCATGCAGCAGATTGAACTCTACATAGCGCCCGCGACGGATCAGCTGTTCCTCGCGGTCAGCCTCTGTCCAAGGCTGGTTAAAGTTCTGGCGCACAATATGCGGATAGACCACGGCAAAGCAGCGGCCAACATCGCGGGTAAATGCAAAGTCTGCATCCCAGCCGCCCTGTTCATCGCTTGAGTGCAGCCAGTCATAGAAAATGCCGCCGATACCGCGCGGTTCCTGACGATGCGGCAGATAGAAATATTCATCGCACCATTGTTTCATGCGGTCGTAATCGGCAATGCCTGCATGTTTGTTACAGACGAAATTCAGCGCTTTATGAAAAGCCTGACTGTCGGTGTCTTCCTGCGTGCGGCGACGGTCAAGCACAGGGGTCAGATCGGCGCCACCGCCGAACCACTGGCGTGTGGTCACAACCATACGCGTATTCATATGCACTGCCGGAACATTCGGGTTCTGCGGATGGGCAATCAGCGAGAGACCGCTCGCCCAATAGCGCGGATCCTCATCGGCACCCGGAATCTGGGCGCGGAACTCCGGCGAAAACTCGCCATAGACAGTGGAGACATGCACGCCGACTTTTTCAAAAACGCGGCCATGCATCATCGACATAACACCGCCGCCACCACGGCCTTCGTCTTTTGCCCAAGGGGTGCGGACAAAGCGGCCGGCTTCACGGTCGCTGAGCGGGCCTGTCAGTTCGTCTTCAAGGGTTTCAAACAGGGAGCAGATACGGTCACGTAATTCTTCGAACCAGTTTTGTGCCAGTTGTTTTTTGTCATCAAGATTATCTGGAAGATGAGCTGGAAGATCCGGACGTTGCATGCTTGGTTCCTTATTATGTTTTGGGTGCTTTGGGCGAAGCCGCAGCGCCAGCATATCAGCAGCTGTCAACAGGTTATATAGTCTTCATAAACGGGATTATGTTTATGAAAGCTTTCTGCTTTTCGGAAAATGACAGATTTCGTTCATACTTTACAGCGATAACAGGCGCGGAAATGACTCGTTTCGGATGAGATTTTGCTGTAAATTACAAGATATGGTTGTGATGGGTGCATCTGTGGATTGTAACCCTTTGTAACTCATAATTTATGTCCGCTTTGTCTTTTGCCCCGTTGCGGCGCTGTAAAGGAAATCGCTTATGACATCCATTCCGCCAAAGCCACCATTGGAAGGTTTGCGCAGGCAGATGCACAAAGCAGCATCCGGCGTGAAGCCGAATATCAGCGACGGCTATATCCGCGAAACATTTTCACTGCCACGCAGCATAGCGCGGGTTAAGGCGCGGGAATGGTTTGAAACCTATCCGAAAGCTGCTTACTGGACAGAAATTGAAAGCTGGTATGTGCGCCCGAATGATGTGATCGAATTCACCATCCGTCGTCTGCCAAGCTCTGACTAAACAGGTTAGCGCTGTTTGCTCATATTCTGATTCAAGAGGATCAGAATATGATTCTGTTTTTCTTTTTAATTGACTGATATTTTAAGATTTATTCTAAATTTACCCTGTCTAATAAATTCTAGCTTTTACCTTGTCGAATAGCTTCTAGCCTTTAACCTGTCGAATAGCTTCTCCGGCGGCCATCGCCACCGAAAGCGCGAGGTTGAGTGAGCGCGCGCCTTCGACCATCGGGATGATGATCCGTTCCTCACAGGTCTCATGCACATAGTCCGGCACACCGGCAGATTCACGGCCAAACAGCAAAATGTCGTCCGGCCGGTAGCTGAAATCTGTATAGGGTTGCGCCGCCTTGGTGGAGAGCAGCACCAGCCTGCGGTTTTCAGACAAGCGCCAGTTGTTGAAATGCTCCCAGTCGAGATGGCGGGTCAGCGCTGCCTGTTCCAGATAATCCATGCCCGCCCGTTTCAGCCCGCGATCGGAGAGGTCAAAACCGGCAGGTTCAATCACATGCACCGCCAGTCCGAGACAGGCTGCCATACGCAGGATGGTTCCGGTGTTGCCGGGAATATCAGGCTGGAAGAGGGCGATATGTATTGTCATCAGGCTTTTGCTTCTGTTTCGGGTGACATCAGATAAGCGGCCTATAGCATATAATTTCAAACAATAAGAATTGTGTGCAATCTGTCACAGTTTAATGTGTTCTCGGTAAAGTGAAGAGAAAAGAACCTGCAGTGACTAGCCGGTAAAATAACATAGTGCTATACGGATCATCCATTTTATCAGATTGACTTTGAAGGAGGCTGTGATGAATATTAAGATTTCTTTGAATCTTTGCCCAGTTGCAGCCGCACCTGTATCCGGCGTGATTAACCCCGCTCCGGTAGCTTTCATGGCGGGTACCGCACCAATCGAAGCTGTGGTATCTTTTCCCGAATTGTTTTTGCGGGCGTTGCGCTGAACGGGACTGTTAAAATGAGCGTATATATCAGATTGCTGTAGCAAACCACCTGATAGCCTGAAACCGATGATGAGTTGTGCCGTCGGATCCGCAGGTCAAATACGATTCTTCCATCTATCTTCCGGTTAAGTGTACTCACGCATTTAATCCTCAAACCGCATCTGAGTGTTTCGGGTTCTGTGCCCGTTGATTTTCCGATGCTTTAAAAATGCTGAAATTCTGCCTCATATTCAGTTGCTGAAGTGAATGGCAGAACCCAAATGAATCAAAACTGACCCCTGCCGTCTTCGTTTTACGAAAATGATGCGGGGGAATTGGTTTTCGCACGGGATAGCCCGTATTTGAGGTCGAAAATGTTTCGTTGGTTCGAAAAGAAGCTGAACGCCTATCCGGATGTTCCGCTTGAACAACCGCCGAAGGGCTTGTTCAAATTCTGTATGTATTACAGCCGCGGCGCGTGGGGCTGGATTATTGTGATGGCCTTTCTGACAGCGCTGATCGCAATCTTTGAAGTGTCGCTGTTTGCTTTTCTCGGCAATGTCGTGGACTGGCTGAGTGAGCATAATCGTGAAACCTTCCTGCAGCAGGAGGGCTGGAAACTGGCGCTGATCGGCGGCGTTGTTCTGGTGATTTTGCCATTGATTGTTTTGCTGCAATCTCTGGTTCTGCACCAGACACTGATCGGGAATTTCCCGATGCGCATACGCTGGCTGATGCACCGTTATCTGATCCGTCAGTCGATGACATTCTTTCAGGATGAATTTGCCGGACGCATCTCCACCAAGCTGATGCAGACAGCACTGGCTGTGCGTGAAACGGTTATCAAACTTGCGGATGTGATGGTCTATGTAGCGGTCTATTTTACCGGTACAATTTTCATCGCAGCCACGGCTGACTGGCGCCTGATGATCCCGTTCATTGTCTGGCTGCTGGCCTATGTCGGTCTGCTTCGCTATTTCATTCCGCGCCTGCGGGTGATTTCCGAAGCGCAGGCCGATGCCCGCTCCGAGATGACCGGCCGTATCGTTGACAGCTATACCAATATTGCCACGGTCAAACTGTTCTCGCACACACAGCGCGAGGAAGGGTATGTCCGTGACAGTCTTGAGCAGTTTCAGGGTACAGTAAACCGCCAGATGCGTATGGTGACGCAGTTCTTCGGTTCACTCTATTTCATGAATTCTTTGCTGCTGTTCTCAGTCGGTGCATTGGGTATCATGCTGTGGATGGACAATGTTGCTTCTGTAGGTGCGGTGGCCATCGGTATTGCGCTGTGTTTGCGTCTGAACGGTATGTCCCAGTGGATCATGTGGGAAATGTCGGCACTGTTCGAAAATATCGGCACAGTGGAAGACGGTATGCGTTCGATCGCACAGCCGCGCAAAGTGATCGACCATGAAGGTGCAAAGCCGCTGCATGTGCGTTCCGGTGAGATCACCTTTGACCGCATCGGTTTCCACTATGGCAAGGGCAAAGGCATCATCAATGATCTGTCGCTGAATATCCGTCCGGGTGAGAAGGTTGGTCTTGTCGGCCGCTCCGGCGCGGGTAAGTCCACACTGGTCAATCTGCTGTTGCGTTTCTACGATCTGGAGCAGGGCAAAATCCTGATCGACGGTCAGGACATTTGCAAAGTCACACAGGACAGTCTGCGCGCCAATATAGGTATGGTGACGCAGGACACCTCGCTGCTGCATCGTTCCGTCAGGGATAATGTCGGCTATGGCCGTCCTGATGCAACGGATGAAATGATGCTGGAAGCGGTTGCACAGGCGCAGGCCGATCAGTTCCTGCCGCATCTGACTGACCCGAAAGGCCGTCAGGGCTTTGACGCGCATGTCGGTGAACGTGGTGTGAAACTATCCGGCGGTCAGCGCCAGCGTGTGGCCATTGCTCGTGTGATCCTGAAGGATGCGCCGATCCTTATTCTGGATGAAGCGACATCTGCGCTTGATTCCGAAGTGGAAGCGGCAATTCAGGACAGCCTGTACAGGCTGATGGAAGGCAAGACTGTGATTGCCATTGCCCATCGCCTGTCGACCATTGCCGCGCTTGATCGTCTGATCGTCATGGATCAGGGACGCATTATCGAAGACGGCACCCATGAAGAACTGATTGCGCAGGGCGGCATTTATGCTTCGTTGTGGGCGCGTCAGTCCGGCGGGTTCCTCGGCTTTGATGATGAGGAAGAAAAACAGGCACTGCCTGAGCCTGCTGAATGATTACTGTTCAAGCAGAGAAAAATACCTGCCGCCGTTCTACTCGAGCGGCGGCGGGTACGTTTTCAGTCTTTTAAAGATGACGTCCGGCGTTAATCGCGGACGGAAAGTTTTTTATTTTATATATTAAAAACATCAGCAACTTGCTTGCCGATTCTGTTTTGCATGCGCCTTCCTGCCTGTAATGATTGCGGGATGCTGCGGAAAGGCCTTCCCGATGAATATGATTTACCGTCTGTTTGAAAACTGGATTGATCCGTTGCAGGATTTCGACGGTAAACGCCCGCCGCAAACCACAATGCGGTTTCTCTGGCATTATATTTATCAGGCGCGCTGGCCTTTGCTGCTGGCTCTGATCGTTGGTGGTATTCTGCCGCTTCTGGAAGCAGGCCTGTTCTATTTTACCGGACGCATTGTTGATATTCTTGACCAGAGCGCAATGGAGCGTAGCTGGCACGGTCTTTATATCAGCGCCGGTTATGAATTGCTGGCGATGGGGTTTATCGTGCTGGTGGTGCGGGTGCTGATGACCGCGCTCAGCTCCTTGCTGGATGACCAGACAATCACGCCCGGATTTTACAATCTGATCCGCTGGCAGGCCAATTCCTATGTGTTGCGTCAGTCCTATGCGTTTTTCCAGAATGATTTTTCAGGGCGTATCGCTACCAAAGTCTGGCAGGCAGGGCAGGCGGCCGGTGATCTGATTACCAGTTTCATTCAGGTTGTCTGGTTTATGATTATTTACAGCATCACAACATTGCTGCTGTTCGGTCAGCTCGACTGGCGGCTTGCGGTACTGGTGGTGGTATGGATGGTGCTGTTTGCATGGATCGCACGTCTCTATCTGCCGACTATGCGTAAACAGGCTGAGGCCAGTGCTGAGGCCGGCTCGCTGATCAACGGCCGTATCGTCGATAGTTATACCAATATTCAGACCATCAAGCTGAATACGCCGGATATGGATCAGGCCTATCTGCGGTCAGGCTTTGCCAGCTATATCAAGACCATGCTGCCTTTCATGCGCACGCTCACAGGAATGCGTGTTTCCATGACTGCACTTTCCAGCCTGATGATTGTGCTGGTTGCGGCATTCTCGATTGATTTGTGGACCAAAGGTCAGGCGACAGTGGGTGAGGTGGCTTTTACGCTCGGTCTGGTTCTGCGTCTGAATATGCTGCTTGGCCGTTTGATGATGCAGATGAACGGTATGCTGCGTTCCTATGGTGTGATTGAAAACTCCATGCGGCTGATCTCTGCACCGCTTGGCATGGAAGACAAACGCGATGCCAAACCGCTGCAGGTGACCTCCGGTGCTATTGATATTGAGCATGTGACTTTCCGTTATGGCTCCGAGAATGAAAACAAGATGAAGGCCGGTGTGCTGAGTGATATCAGCCTTGCCATTCGCGGCGGCGAGCGTGTCGGTCTGATCGGTCACTCCGGTGCTGGTAAAACCACGCTGATAAATCTGATGCTGCGGCTCTATGATGTAGATACCGGCTCTGTACGCATTGACGGGCAGGATGTGCGCGATGTGACGCAAAGCTCATTGCGTGCGGCTTTTGCGGTGGTCAGTCAGGAGACGGCACTGCTGCACCGCTCTTTGCGGGACAATATTATGCTGGCAAAAGCCGATGCATCTGAGGAAGAGCTGCGTTTTGCCGCCAGTCAGGCCGAAGCTGAGGAATTTATCGGCGCGTTGGAGGATTACAAAGGACGTAAAGCCTATGATGCTTTTGTCGGCGAGCGCGGCGTTAAATTGTCTGGCGGACAGCGGCAGAGAATCAGTATTGCCCGTGCCGTTTTGAAAAATGCGCCGATTCTTATTCTTGATGAGGCCACTTCGGCTCTCGATTCAGAGGTCGAGGCAGCCATTCAGGAAAATCTGGCACGGCTGATGGCGGGTAAAACCGTGATCGCTATTGCGCATCGCCTGTCGACAATTGCGCAGCTGGATCGTCTGGTTGTGCTGGATCATGGCCGGATTGCCGAAAGCGGCACTCATGACGAACTGATTGCTTCGGGTGGCATTTATGCCGGTTTATGGGCGCGTCAGTCCGGTGGCTTTCTTGGTGAGGCCGATGAGGAAATCTGAATAGCGGGGAAAATTCTCCCCGCGTGAACTTTGCGCGTGATCGGTCAAAACAGAGTTCTTATGCCGGTTGATGACGGAAATGCAGTGTTTTATGACGTTTTTGTAACTCTTTATGCGGTTGTTGCATCTGCAGTCTGCCCTCTCATATTTTATATTGCATATCAGTAAACCGGATTTCCTGACCGGTTCGGGCAGAGCCCCGCTTTATTTTTAAAACTGTTCTCAGGTAATTTTATACAGGTGCGGAATGGCCGTTTGTCTGTTCTGCCCCGTGTGATTTTGCACGAAATGGTCACAGGTGCTTTGCCATTGATACGGGTGAGGAAAGCCGTTTTTTGACCATAGTGCGGCCTTCACTTTGCCGGTTTCCATGCCTGCGACATGGTGCCGTAAGTGCCTCAGATGACTGGACAAGCTTTTTTATCATGCCTAAACCTTGAACAAGGTGGGGGAGTTATGTCCGGTTTGTATCTGTTTTCAGGTCTTACAGCTCTCAGCACAAAACGTCACATAATTACGGACGAATGTGCTCGCGGACAACAGAGGACAGTTCAACATGCAAGTCAAAAAGGAAGTGGTACGTGAGCGCACACGACACAGCTGAGCCGACACGGCGTGATTTTCTGTACATAGCGACGGGAATGGCCGGCGTAGTCGGTGCTGCCGGCTTGGCATGGCCATTTATCGACCAGATGCGGCCGGATGCTTCAACCCTTGCGGCGGCATCCATTGAAGTGGACGTTTCGTCCCTCGCGGAAGGCGGATCGCTGACAGTAAAATGGCGCGGTAAGCCGGTATTTATCCGTAACCGTACGGCTAAAGAAATCGAAGATGCCAAAAACACGCCGATGTCTGCATTGAAGGACCCTCTGGCGCGTAATGCCAATCTGGCAGCAGACGCACCGGCTTCGGATCTGGAACGCACTGCCGGTGAAGGCAAAGAAAACTGGATCGTCATGATCGGCGTTTGCACCCATCTGGGTTGCGTGCCGCTTGGTGAAGCCGGTGAATTCGGCGGATGGTTCTGCCCGTGCCACGGTTCGACTTATGATACGGCTGGCCGTATCCGCAGTGGTCCGGCACCGGAAAACATGCACATTCCGGAATTTGCATTCATTTCCGATACCGTCATTAAAGTCGGTTGAGTGGTCTGAGGAGAAATTTTATGAGCGGCGGACACTCTTCATATACGCCAAAGACCGGTATCGAAAAATGGGTTGACGCAAGGCTGCCTCTGCCGCGCCTCGTCTATGACTCGTTTATTGCTTATCCGGTTCCGCGTAACCTGAACTATATGTATACATTCGGCGGCATTCTGGCCTTCATGCTGATCGCTCAGCTGTTGACCGGTATTGTGCTGGCTATGCATTATGCAGCATCCACCCAGCTGGCTTTCGGCTCGGTCGAAAAGATCATGCGTGATGTCAATTCCGGCTGGTTGCTGCGTTATATGCACTCCAATGGTGCATCCTTCTTCTTCATTGCGGTTTACCTGCATATCGCCCGCGGTATGTATTACGGTTCCTACAAGGCTCCGCGCGAACTGCTGTGGATCCTCGGCGTGGTCATTTTCCTGCTGATGATGGCAACCGCATTCATGGGCTATGTGCTGCCATGGGGACAGATGTCTTTCTGGGGTGCGACCGTTATCACCGGCTTCTTTACGGCGTTTCCGATTATCGGTGAACCGATCCAGCAGCTGCTGCTTGGCGGTTTTGCCGTGGATAATCCGACACTGAACCGCTTCTTCTCGCTGCACTATCTTCTGCCGTTCATGATTGCCGGTGTTGTTGTGCTGCACGTATGGGCACTGCATGTGACCGGTCAGACAAACCCGACCGGTATTGAAGTGAAAACGAAGACAGATACACTGCCGTTCACACCTTATGCGACGATCAAAGACGCATTCGGCGCGGTCGTGTTCTTCATCTTCTTCGCCTATTTCGTCTTCTATATGCCGAACTATCTTGGCCATCCGGATAACTATATTGAAGCAAATGCGATGGTAACCCCTGCGCATATCGTCCCTGAATGGTACTTCCTGCCGTTCTATGCGATGCTGCGTGCGATTACCTTCAATATCGGCCCGATCGACTCCAAGCTCGGCGGCGTTCTGGTGATGTTTGGTTCGATTGCTATCCTGTTTGTGCTGCCATGGCTTGATACATCGAAGGTACGTTCGGCGGTTTATCGTCCTTGGTTCAAGATGTTCTTCTGGGTATTTGTCGCCAATGCGATTTTCCTCGGCTGGCTCGGTTCCCGTCCTGCTGAGGGTGTCTATACCCTGATGGCGCAGATCGGCACGCTGTATTATTTCGCATTCTTTATCATCATTCTGCCGGTACTCGGTTTGGTTGAAAAGCCGAAGCGTATACCAAACTCCATCACTGAAGCGGTTCTCGGTTCGGATGATGAAGTTGCAAAAGCAGATGCTAAAGCCTGATTGCAGCACCAGATAGGAAGAGTACAGTTATGAAAATGTTCTTTACCGGTCTTGCTGCTTTCGGTCTGGCCACAGCGCTCACACTGGGCGCTGTACAGGCTGAGACTGCGGGCAGTGAAGCAGAACCGGCACATTACCCGATCAAGCATCCGACACAGGAAAGCTGGTCATTCGCAGGGCCTTTCGGCACTTATGACAAGGCACAGTTGCAGCGCGGCCTGAAAATTTACAAGGAAGTCTGCTCCGCCTGTCACTCGATGAAACTGGTACCGTTCCGCACGCTGAGCGATCTTGGTTATAATGATGACCAGATCAAAGCTTTTGCTGCGGAATATGAAGTGCAGGACGGCCCGAATGCTGACGGTGAAATGTTCACCCGTGCTGCACGTCCGGGCGATTATTTCCCGTCACCTTTCGCGAATGCGGAAGCCGCGGCCGCTGCCAATAATAATGCAGTTCCGCCGGATTTCTCGCTGATCGCCAAAGCGCGTGGTGTTGAGCGTGGTTTCCCGACATTTGTGTTTGATATTTTCACGCAATATGCGGAAGCGGGTCCTGATTATATTCATGCCCTGCTGACCAGCTATGATGAAACACCACCTGCAGGTATGCAGATTCCGGAAGGTACGCATTATAACCCTGCCTTTATCGCCGGTAAGTCGCTTGCTATGGCCAAGCCGCTCAGCGATGGTCAGGTGACCTATGATGACGGTTCGCCGGAAACAGTTGAACAATATTCGCGCGATATTTCTGCGTTCCTGATGTGGGCTGCTGAGCCGCATATGGAAGATCGTAAGAAAACCGGTTTCCGCGTTATCGTGTTCCTGCTGTTGCTGGGTGCAATTGTTTACGCAACGAAACGTCGTGTTTTTGCGGGTATTAAGCACTAGAGCGCCGTGCGCCCGATTGGGCGCACAAAGGTCGCTCTAGCACTTTAAAATGAGAGCATAATTTTAACTTAAACTGTTTCAAGTTTATGAAATTATGCTCTATCTGGCTTCACACTGATCGTGTGATCCTATAAATAAGAAAAAGGGCGCTTAAGGCGTCCTTTTTTATGTGAAGTTTGATCTGTTTTATCTGCTTACTGTGCGTAGCCGGTAAACAGAGCGCTATAACGCCGGATGGCGATTATCTGTCTCAACAGAGGATTGAACGGATAGAGCCAACCAGAGAGTTACAAATGAGGATTTGCCATGAATGATGAAACCAAAGAGTTTCTGAAGGCTTCGTTGCGTACAATTCCGAATTATCCGCATCCGGGCGTGATGTTTCGTGATGTAACAACTCTGATGGGTAATCCCCAAGCGTTTCGTCGTGCGATTGATGAACTGGTATTTCCTTTTGCCGGTGGCAAGGCTGACAAGATTGCCGGCGTAGAAGCCCGTGGCTTTATTCTCGGCGGCGCAATGGCGCATCAGTTGTCGGCCGGTTTCGTGCCGATCCGTAAAAAAGGCAAGTTGCCTTATGAGACTGTGCGTATTGCCTATAGTCTGGAATATGGCCTTGATGAAATGGAAATGCATAGCGATGCGATCCATCCGGGCGAACGGGTCATCCTCGTTGACGATCTGATTGCAACCGGCGGTACAGCTGTTGCTGCGGTCAATCTGCTGCGTCAGATGAAAGCTGAAATTGTTGCTGCCTGTTTCATTATCGATCTGCCTGATCTTGGAGGACGCAAGAAACTGGAAGAGCTTGGTGTGCAGGTTCGCACCTTGCTGGAATTTGAAGGCGATTAAGTCTGCTTATCTGTGAGATGAGAGCATAATTTCTTCAACTTGGATCAGTTTAAGGTAAAAATTATGCTCTCATTTTTAAGTGTTAGAGCGACCTTGTGTAGCGCCCAATCGGGCGCACGGCGCTCTAATAAAAAGCCTGCCTGAGCAATCAGGCAGGCTTTTTTATATTTCTAATGTGCTTACGATCAGGGCAGCTTTACCAGAGCGGCACCGTCAAATTGCATCACGCGCTCGCCATGCTGATTGGTGCCTGTGGAGTGGTGACTGAGCATAGACCAGCCCGGCTTCGTCGCCAGCGGGCGAATACCGGTGATCTGTGCAGTATAAGCGATCACATCGCCTGCAAAGACCGGATGCTCCCAGCGCAGATTTTCAAAGCCGGGTGAGGGGCCGAAAACCGGCGGTGTTTCTCCGCGCTCCATGCAGGTTTTAACTATACCAATCATGGACTGCACATTCAGGCGCATCCAGACCGCAGTCGTGTGCCAGCCTGAGGCACAGAGTGCACCGAAAAAACTCTCTTTGGCTGCAACGGGATCAGTATGAAAGACCTGCGGATCATATTTTTCAGCAAAGCGGATAATTTTTGCCTCGGTAAATTCATAAGAACCGATGGTAACGGTTTTGCCGATATTCTCTTCAAGAATGGATGGCTTGCTGGTCTTTTCCATCATCACGCCTCCTGAATATTTACGCGCATGAAAATTGAACCCTGCGCTTCACAAACCGGAATATCATTCTGATTGGTGATCTTGTGGTTCAGCCGGATGATGCCGAGTGCAGGCTGCGAGCGGGAGATACGCTTTTCCAGCACTGTTGTGGTTGCGCTGATTGTGTCTCCGGCCAATACAGGTTTCAGCCATTTGACATATTCCACGCCGGGTGCACCCTGACTGTCGGAATTGCTGATAAACCGGTCAGCCATCATGCGCATCAGCATGGCACAGGTATGCCAGCCGGAAGCGGAGAGGCCGCCGAGAATAGACGCTTTGCCTGCTTCTTCGCTCATATGAAAAGGCTGCGGGTCAAACTCGCTCGCAAAGGCAATGACTTCTTCTGTAGTCACCAGCTTGGAGCCGAGTTGCAGGCTGTCGCCGACGATAAAATCATTATAGGTGAAATGGGGCTGGCTCAACGGCGCTCTCCTCCGTTTATATGACAAGCTGCCGTGCAATAGTGATATGTGGCTGCTTTGTTTTCGGTGTTGTATCCTATGATCTTTTACGTAAACGTCAAATGATGTTTTGTTAAATTGCACAGATACAAAAAAGCCCTGCAGAGCAGGGCTTTAAATTCGGTGATATATAAAATCAGGTGTTGAATTTGAACAGCATCACATCGCCGTCCTGCACCACATATTCCTTGCCTTCATCACGGGCTTTACCGGCTTCTTTGGCGCCGACTTCACCCTTAAAGGTAACGTAGTCATTAAACGCGATAGTCTGCGCGCGGATGAAGCCGCGTTCAAAATCGGTATGGATCACACCGGCTGCCTGCGGGGCTTTAGCGCCGCGATGCACAGTCCATGCACGGGTTTCTTTTGGTCCGGCAGTGAAATAAGTAATCAGATCAAGCAGGCTGTAGCCCGCACGGATCAGACGGTCGAGACCCGGCTCTTCCAGACCCATTTCACCAAGGAACAGCTGTGCATCTTCATCAGGCAGCTGCGAAACTTCCGCTTCAATCGCCGCGGAAATGATAACAGTTTCCGCACCCTGTTCTTTTGCCATTTTGGCGACAGCTTCGGTGTGCTCGTTGCCGTTTGCTGCATCGCTTTCAGCGACATTGCAGACATAAAGCACAGGCTTTGAAGTCAGCAGGTTCAGGCCTTTGAGGATCAGCAGATCATCCGGTGCAATGCCTTTCAGCAGCATACGGACAGGCTCACCATTCTGAAGCAGCTTCAGGGATTCTTCCATCATCGGCAGAACGGTTGTTGCTTCTTTGTCTTTGCCGGTTGCGCGCTTGCGTATCTGCACGATGCGGCGCTCAAGGCTTTCGAGATCGGAGAGCATCAGTTCTGTTTCAACAGTCTGCGCATCGGAGACCGGATCAATACGGCCTTCAACATGGGTGATGTCATCGTCTTCAAAGCAGCGCAGTACATGAACAATCGCGTCGACTTCACGGATATTGGCGAGGAACTGGTTGCCCAGACCTTCACCCTTGGAAGCGCCGCGTACCAGACCGGCAATATCAACAAAGTTGATACGGGTCGGGATCAGTTCTTTTGAACCGGCAATGTCTGCGATCTGGCGCATACGGCTGTCCGGCACTGCAACTTCACCGGTATTCGGCTCAATGGTGCAGAAAGGATAGTTTGCAGCCTGTGCAGCAGCAGTTTTGGTCAGTGCGTTGAAGAGAGTGGACTTGCCGACATTTGGCAGGCCAACGATACCGCATTTGAAACCCATGGTAGAACCTTATCCGGTCTGGAGCGAATTTTAAGAACGACCGACAATGATGCGGTTCAGCCCTTATCCTTCAGCATGAAACGTAATGAATATTGCCATTGCCTATGCGCTATGGGGCAAGCACAGGTCAAGGGCAGTGGCGTAAATTGCGGGCAAAAGCTGCTGAAAATTGCCGCTTGTGATCTAAAAGTCTGTTTAGCTGTCTTTCTTGCCAAAGAGTTTGGCCAGCATATCGGCCATAGGGCCGGTTGTCGGAACTTTGGGGGCAATCGTATTATTCTGCCGTGCCTGACGAATATGGCTCTGAGCTTTTGGTGCAGCTTTTACCGGTGCTTCCGCTTTGGCATCCTGCTTGCCGCCCATGGCAAGCGTAAGCTTATTCATGAAGCCGTTATCGTCTTTTTTGATGAGATAGGACAGATTATCGGCGATACCGGTAAAGAGCAGATCCAGCCATTCATTGTCGACTTTGGCAAAATCACCCAGCACATAATGATGCACCAGATCTTTTGAGCCCGGATGACCGATACCAAGGCGCATACGGCGATATTCCTTGGAGTTCAGCAACCCGTGCATATGCTGGTCGATGGACTTGATACCATTGTGGCCATTGGCGCTGCCACCGGCTTTGACACGCAATTTGGCAGGCGGCAGATCAAGTTCGTCATAGATCACAACAAGGTCACTGATTGCCAGTTTGTAGAAGCGCATGGCTTCGCCGACAGACTGACCGGAAAGGTTCATAAAAGTTTGCGGCTTGAGCAGCAGTACTTTCTCGCCGTCGATCATGCCTTCGGAAATCAAACCCTGAAACTTTTTCGACCATGGCGAAAAGCGATGGCGGGCATGAATTTCATCCACGGCCATAAAACCGATATTATGACGGTTTCGCGCATATTGCGCACCGGGATTGCCGAGGCCGGTTATCAGCAGCATGGTCGTCTCCGAGAATAAGATATGGCAAGCGTTTTATCAGGCTGTGCTGGTATCACAAACAAAAACATCTCCGGTTTGCACCGGAGATGTTTGATAAATCAGAAGCCTGAAGGCTTGAAATTTATGCTACGCGGATGAAGTCTACGTGCAGAGGCGTGTCTTTAACGCGATCCATCTGGTAGTCTTTAGGCTGAACTTTGATGGTCTGGCCGTCAACATCAATGTTGAAAACGGTAGACTTGAAGCCGCCGCCATAAATCAGATAGTAAACTGTTTTATAGTCGATAGCGACCGAAATAGCAGGCTGCTTGTCACCATAGATGACTGCTGGAATCTGACCGTTGTCGCGAAGTGCACGGGAGGACCCCTTACCAGCCCGTTCGCGTTTTACGGCCTTGAGAGTTTTAACTTCGCTCATGGCTTTTCCTTATCAAGTAATTTGGAGTGTTCCGCAAAATCAGGTGAGATTCCGAAACATGATATATCCGCGAAATACGCAGCAAAAACAGCGATGATGCGGGCATATCATTCCGCGTTGCCTCCAAGGGTGTCTACGCGGATGCGCTCTCATAGGGGATTAAGCCGGATTGTGCAAGTTTTTGTGCTCAAAAACAGTATTTTTTACTGGCATAACGGTGGCATTGTGTATTCAGAGGCGATCGTGATAAATGCGCAAGCTTCGTGACTTGGTGTTATGATACATAGCTGATAGACAAGTTCCATATCCCGAATCTTATTTTACCACACCCGTTCATCAGGGTGTTTTTTCACGTGTATTTCAGGAGGTCATATGAAGGTCGGCATCGACATGGGAGCCACAACGAACGGCACCGCGGCTATGCTCGATCTCGAAGAGCTTCTGGCCACACGTCTGCTGGTTCAGGGCAATTCCGGCTCCGGTAAATCCTATCTGCTGCGCCGCTTGCTGGAGCAGAGCGCCCCGTGGGTGCAGCAATGTATCATTGATCCTGAAGGCGATTTTGTCACATTGGCCGATGTTTACGGCCATGTGGTGGTTGATGCTGCACGCACCGAGGCTGAACTGACCCGTATTGCCCAGCGTATCCGTCAGCACCGTGTGTCTGTGGTGGTTAATCTCGAAGGTCTGGATATTGACCAGCAGATGAAAGCCGCTGCCGCATTCCTCAATGGTATGTTCGATGCTGACCGTGATTACTGGTATCCGATGCTGGTGGTTGTCGATGAAGCGCAGCTTTTTGCGCCC
The DNA here is from genome assembly GCF_018436245.1 of Pseudochrobactrum algeriensis. Classification (NCBI taxonomy): domain Bacteria; kingdom Pseudomonadati; phylum Pseudomonadota; class Alphaproteobacteria; order Hyphomicrobiales; family Brucellaceae; genus Pseudochrobactrum; species Pseudochrobactrum algeriensis. The sequence continues at coordinate 2,239,161 of NZ_CP075361.1, read as the reverse complement.
TCTGTCGGTGGCGAAGTGTCAGACGAGGCGCGTAAAATCTCGCTGAGCGCTATGACCAACCTGATGTGCCGTGGCCGTAAGCGCGGACTGGCCGGTGTCATTGCCACGCAGCGTCTGGCAAAGCTTGCCAAGAACGTGGCGGCTGAAGCTTCCAACTTTCTGATGGGGCGTACATTCCTTGATATTGATATGGCGCGTGCGGCCGATCTGCTTGGTATGGATCGCCGTCAGGCAGAACAGTTCCGTGATTTGCAGCGCGGTCATTTTGTGGCGCTGGGGCCTGCCTTATCGCGCCGTCCGCTGCCGGTGAAAATCGGCAAGGTTGAGACCTCTGCGCGCTCATCCAGCCCGAAACTGATGCCATTGCCGGATTCTCCGGTTGATGCGGCTGATCTGATTTTTACGCCAAGTGCGGCTGAAGCGAAGATGATTGTGCGTCGTCCGCCACCACCGCCACCACCGCCGCGCCCGATTGCTGAAATTCTGGAACAGGTGGTGAAAGCCAAACCGGAAGCCGAAGTGCCGGATGAGCCGCTGTTCCCGGGCTTGGTGGAAGCCGAGCGTGAGGAATTGCTGGATAAGGTGATGACCGAGATCATCGAAGATCCGGAAGCCGCTTATCGCACTGTGGCCGTGCTGTATCAGGATTTTCTGGTACGTTGCCGTATTCATCGTGTGCCGGGGGAACCGCTGGCGTTACCGGCATTCCGTCGTCGTCTTGCTGTAGCACAAGCCAGCGGCGGGGATGAGCTGATTGATGATGAAAAGTGGCAGACTGCACTGCAATTGTCAGAAAGCCTGACGGATGATGTGCAGGGCGTGTTCCTGATTGTGGCGCAGGCTGCGGTTAAAGGGGCTCCATGTCCGTCTGATGCCACGCTGGCGCGTGCCTATGGCAGCCACTCCACCAGCCGCGCCCGTCGTCTGCTGACTTATTTTGAAGAGCGCGGTCTGCTGGTTGTGCGAAATGACTTCAAGGGCATGCGTATTGTTGCATTTCCCGATATGGGTTGTGAAACCGCAGCCGGTGATCCGAACGGGCCGGATGAAAGCGCAGACGGCGCTGAGGCTGCAGAATAATCAGGCTTTCATTTTCGCCATGTCGGCATCATCGAGCGCTGTTGCCCGTTGCAGGGCAGGGCGTTCCAGAAGTCTCTGGCTGTAAGCGATAAAGCTCGGGCGTTTTTCAATTGTATTGAACCCCAATCCGAAATTCACTTGCGCACCGACATAGACATCGGCTGCGGTAAAGCGGTCGCCGGTGATGTAAGGCGTTTCTGACAGCGCCTGATCCAGCACATCCATAACGGTTTCATAGGAGCCGTATCCGATAAACCGGCCTTGTTCTTCTGTCGGATTAAAGCCGCTGGCATGGTTGCTGACAGCCGCTTCCACAGGCCCTGCGCCGAAAAACAGCCAGCGATAATATTTTGCCCGCTCGTCTGCGGTTGGTGCGAGTTTAGCATCCGGAAAAACATCGGCGAGATAGGCGATGATTGCAGCCGTTTCGGTGATGATATGATCGTTATGCTGCAATGCCGGTACTTTGCCCATCGGATTGATTGACCGGTATTCCGCATCTTTCATAACCGGACCGAAAGGGACGATCTGTGTAGTGTAGGGAGAGCCGGTTTCTTCCAACATCCAGCGGGCAATACGTCCGCGCGACATCGGATTTGTATAGAGTATGGGATCTGACATGATGCATTCTCCTCCGTTTGAGAGAAAGAATGCACTGTCTTTGTGAAGAAGAAAACAAAAAAGCCGGATCAGTGATCCGGCTTTTTCAATTCAGATGACCAGCAGCTTTTAGTCAAACAGGCTGGATACGGATTCTTCCGCAGCGGTGCGGGCAATCGCTTCACCGATCAGACCGGAGATCGACAGAACGCGGATATTGTGTGCCTGATCAATTGCAGCGGTTGGCTGGATGGAATCGGTGATAACCAGTTCTTTCAGCTTGGAATTGGTGATACGGGCAATCGCGCCGCCGGAGAGAACACCGTGGGTGATATAGGCGGTAACGCTGGTTGCGCCTTTGGCCAGCAGAGCTTCAGCCGCATTGCAAAGTGTGCCGCCGGAATCAACAATATCGTCAAACAGCAGGCAGTCTTTGCCGGTCACGTCGCCGATGACGTTCATAACTTCCGATTCACCCGGACGGTCACGGCGTTTGTCAACGATTGCCAGCTGCGCATCAATGCGCTTCGCCAGCGAGCGGGCGCGTACCACACCACCAACGTCAGGCGAAACCACCATCACATTGGATGTGTCGTAATTGGCTTTAACATCGCGGGCGATAACCGGAACAGCATAGAGATTATCGGTCGGGATATCGAAGAAGCCCTGAATCTGACCGGCATGAAGATCAAGGGTCAGAACGCGGTTTGCACCGGCTTCAGTGATGAGATTGGCAACCAGCTTGGCGGAAATCGGTGTGCGCGGGCCTGGTTTACGATCCTGACGGGCATAGCCGTAATAAGGCAGCACTGCAGTGATGCGGCGTGCTGAAGAGCGACGGAATGCATCGATCATGATCAGCAGTTCCATCAGGTGGTCATTGGTCGGATAAGAGGTGGACTGCAGAACGAAAACGTCCTCACCACGCACATTTTCCTGAATTTCCACGAAGATTTCCTGATCGGCAAAACGCTTCACAACGGCTTTGCCGAGCGGAATATTCAGATGTTTTGCGACGGATTCTGCTAGGACACGATTGGAGTTGCCCGCGAAAAGTTTCATGCTTTTTTGCCTCTGGCGCTGGTTTGCCTAGCGCATAAACCTTGAATGCATTTTGCATTGGTCATGCGCGGATTCCCTGTATCCGGGTTTGATTGTGAGAGTTCAGGGTCTGCAACCCGTCCGTCTCATAGAATTTCAACTTCAGCAGCTATGCATCATTTCTTCATACAACACTGGCTGGATGAGCGGCCTTTTACAAAGCTTGGCCAGTATTGCAAGGGTACAAAAGCCGCAGGGCAGCATTAATGTCCCGATATTTCACAAAAGCTGCATTTTCATGCTCTCTATAGGCCAAAAAGACACGTTTGTGTGAAGTTTCTGAGAACAGGCTTAACATGACCGGCAGGATCAGGTGAAACTGAGTCTCACCTGATGTTTGATCGCGATTGAAGCTGTTTACGGAGCGTTGGCCGAGACCCAGCGGAAATAGTCCGCCAGCGTATCGTCGGCAATTTTGCCCATCACAGTCGCAGGAACGGAAGACCAGCCGTTTTTGCCGGAGACTTTCTCCTGACCTTGCAGGCGATGTACGCGATTGCCCTGCTTATCCATAACATCCCAGACATAAAGCACAGAAGTCTGATTATTCTCGGTGAGGTTGGACAGATAGCCTTTGAGAATATAATCGGCTTCGGTTTCCATATTCGAGGCGAGAGTAATGGACTGGGTTTTGAGGATGTCGTCAAAACGCAATGAGAGCGGTGTCACAATCTCCAGCGGTGCGCCGATGATCGGTGCAATATAGAGTTTGTAATTACGCACTTTGGCCATATTCAAAGGTGCCTGAGCAACCTGTGCGGGCTGACCAAAATCAGAGGTCAGCGGGGCAAGCGCCGCGCTTTTCTCACTGGTCGTCTGCGCGGAGCAGCCAGCCAGCAGAAGGACTGATGCCAGCAACGGTACTGTTGCGGAAGACTTAAAAAGCAACAGCGGTGTTGCTTTCTGTTTTAAAGAAGCATCAACAGAGGCAGATAAAGTAACCGGCATCGGCTTCAGTTCCCGTTAAATAATCACCAGATCAAGACTGCTCTTCGACAGGCTTTCGGCAGGGCCGTTGGTGGTCAGATAGGTCTGGCCTAAGGTCATGGCCGTATTGGTTTCAGAATCCATAATAATCATATGGGCAAACAGCGTCATATCCGGCTCGATGCGCTCGGCATTGCCCGCATAGAACATCTGCGGGTCCATCCATGACGGCGTAAAACGTGCACCCACGGAATAACCGCAGGCATTGAGGCGGTGCCGCGTCAGCGAATGCGCTTCCAGTGCCTTGGCATGGGCTTCAAAAACATCGCCGAATGTCGAGGCAGGGGTGAGGGCGGCTTCCACAGCCATCAGGGCTTCATGTGCAGCCTGATACAGCTCCTCGTGACGCTTGGTTGCTTTACCGGTCAGTACCGTGCGCATCATCGGCGCGTGGTAATGGCGGTAGACGCCGGACCATTCAAGGGTCAGCTGGTCATTTTTGTGCAGCTGCCTGCGGCCGGATTTATAACGGCAAAGAAGAGCATCAGGGCCGGAGCCGATAATATATTCATTGGCCGGAAAATCACCGTCGCCGAGGAAATTGGCTTCCATCATCGCGGCAAGAATATTCGCCTCATTGGCATTCTTGCGCGTCTGATCAAGTGCGGCGTCGTAAATCGCATCGCTCAATGCTGCGGCCTTGCGGGCATAATCGGCTTCCGCAGGGCTTTTCAGCAGACGCAGGCGATCAACCATACCGGAAGCATCGATGACTTTGGCAAAGCTGTTCAGCTGCTCATCCAGTTTGCGGCCATTGGCGGCGGTAAGCCCGTGGGTCTGATATTCAACGCCGATGCGGGCACCAAGCAGATCCATATCATTGAGCAGATTGCGCAGATCAACCGCAGGATTGGCGTTTTCGCGATCTGTCCATTGCACGATATGTTCAATCGTAGAAGTGTGGCGCGCCTGACGCAGATCGGCGGAGCGTGTCATCAGCACCATGCTGCCGTCCTGCTTGACGACCAGACACTGGAAAAAACAAAAGCCGAAAGTGTCATAGCCGGTCAGCCAATACATGCTTTCCTGAGAAAACAGCAGCAATGCATCAAGCTTGTTCTCAGCCATGCAGAGCATCAGCCGGTCACGGCGTGCCGCAAATTCTTCCGGTGCAAAATGAAGTGCCATATTTGTCTCCGCATTGGACAAACGACCGTGCCGGTTACCGCTCTGCGAGCAGTCCGGCAGGATCATGCATGTTTTCAGAACCGGAAGCGCTTACTTCCGGATGGCAATAGCGGCGATCTGGCGTCCGTAATCCGGTTCCTTGCGATGGGTGGTGCGGCGATAAGAGAAAAACCGCGCTTCATCGGCATAGGTACAGAGATCAAGAGACGCTGTCTGGATACCGCAGGCTGACAGACGATCAACGATAAAGCTCCAAAGATCAAACATTTTACGTGCCGGATCGCTCGATGGGCGGAAATATTGTTCATAAGTCTGATCGCGGGCAGTGAATTCCGCAACGAATTCAGCGCCGACTTCATAATTGTCCTGACCAATGCACGGCCCCAGAACTGCGCGGATTTTTGACCTTTCACCACCCAGATTAATCATGGCTTCCACGGTGTTTTCCAGAACACCGGCAAGCGCACCACGCCAACCGGCATGTGCGGAGCCGATAATGCCCGCTTCCGGCTCACAAAACAGCACAGGACCACAATCGGCGCTCAATGCCCCCAGAATCAGTCCCGGTACATTGGTCACCATCGCATCGGCTTGCGGCCGTGGCGAAGGCAGGGCTTCAGTGATGGTCAGAACGGTTGGTGAATGCACCTGATAGAGAGTTTGCAGATCTTCCGGCTGGAGGTCGAAATAGGCCGCTACGCGACGGCGGTTTTCTGCAACAGCATCAGGATCATCTTTAGAACCTGCGCCGACATTGAGACTGTCATAAATGCCGGAAGATACGCCGCCGAGACGGGTGAAAAAACCATGTGCGATGCGGTCATTGGTTTCGAGCAAAGGAGAGCGGATCGGATCAGGCATATTGGTCATGATAGTCTCTCTGGAAAATGAAATATCAGATTGTTTTCAGGTCGGGATAAGTGACGCTTAAGACTTTAAACAGGCTGCCCATCTGGTTTGGCGCAGCCAGCCGCTCGACATCATCACGGATTTGCTCCTGCACGCTGGCAGATTTACCGGCACCAAGCTGACCGGCACGGCTGAGCAGCCCCATTCTCAGCAGGAAATCGCCCTGTTCTTCAGCTTTTGTCGTGCAGCCGAGGCCGGAAGCAATTTGCGCGAGAGCGGCAAAATCTACATGGGTAGTAATATCGGCCTGACCGGGAGCGGCAAAAACATTCTGATAGGCGTGCTGATAGAGCGCCTGCAAAGTGTCGCCGAAACCGGCTTCATGAGAGCCATAGTCAATCAACAGCGCCGCGCCTTTGTGCTTGCGGATATGTTCGCTGATTTGTTGCATCAGCGCAGAACGCGCTGGTGAGGCTTCAAAAATAGCGCCTTCCGGTGCTGCTTCATGACCTTTCGGCAGAAGGGCAAGGTCAATGCCGCCGGTTCCGGTAGTGAAGCAAAGTTCCGGCGCTGCCTCATTGCAGGTCGCTACCATGCGCTCAACAAAGCGTCCCTCATGTTTGACATATTGATGATCGGGCAGCGCGTCGAACAATTCATTGGCGACGAGGATCAGCGTGTTTTGCGGGATTTCCCCGAAGCTTTTATACCAAGCCATGTGAGGGGCGGCGCCCTCAAGCTTTTTCTTTTGCACGCCTGTCAGCCGGTCGCTGGTTTCCACCATTGCAATATGGATGGTGCGCAGCATGTCCGGTGCCAGTTTGCCAGCCGCGCGCAGCAGATCGCTCATCAATGTGCCGCGACCACCGCCAATCTCGCAAATGGTGCAGTTTTCCGGTTTGCCCAGAGCTTCCCAATGGCTGACGACCCAAATGCCGATCAGTTCACCAAACATCTGGCTAACTTCCGGCGCAGTGATGAAGTCACCTTTCGCCCCGAACGGCTCACGGGTCATGTAATAGCCGCCGTCATGATCGGCGAGGCAGAAAGCCATATAATCTGCCACGCTGATCGGCCCGCCATTGCTGATAAGACGGATCAGACGCTGTTTCAGCTTGTCTGCGGCGGGGATTGTCGTTTCTGCCATTGTTTATGCCTTTGCCGCAGCACGGTTTCCGCGCCACATTGCCCAGACACCAAGCAGCACCATTGGTACGGACAGAACCATGCCCATGGTCATCCAGCCGCCGACGAGATAACCGAGCTGTGCGTCCGGCTCGCGGAAGAATTCCACCAGAATACGTGACAAGCCATAACCGGCGACAAAGGCTCCGGCGATGAAACCCGGAGCTTTGAGTTTATTGCCCTTCCAGATCAGTAGAGCAAGTACGCAGAACAATACAAAACCTTCGAGCGCTGCTTCATAAAGCTGGCTCGGGTGGCGTGGCAGCGGGCCGCCATTCGGGAAATAGACCGCCCATGAAACATCGCTGACACGACCCCAGAGTTCTGAATTGATGAAATTGGCAATGCGCACGACGCCAAGGCCGATCGGCACACCGGCGGCGATGGTGTCGAACATGCTCCAGACAGGAATGCCGCGCTTGCGGGCAAACAGGATCATCGCAACGGTCGTGCCGAGAATGCCACCGTGGAAAGACATGCCGCCGTCCCAGACAGCCGGTATTTCCAGCGGATTGCTGATATAGAAACCGAAGTTATAAAACAGCACGTAACCGAGACGGCCGCCGATCACAACGCCAAGGGCTGCCCAGAGCACAAAATCATCCAGAGCCAGCGGATCCATCGGCGCATTATTGTTTGGCCACAGACGCGCTGTGTTTACGAGTTTCTTGCCATACCACCACGCAAACAGAATGCCGATGACATAGCCGATACCATACCAGTGCACGGAGAGCGGCCCTATGGAAAACAGCACAGGATCAATATTCGGGAAGGGCAGTGCAGCCATCATGATCTGCGGTTCGGTCATTCTTCACTCCGTTATGGCTGCGTCTGCTATCATGTGTTTCAGCACTGGTTGATGCTTTTGTTAATGAGGCATAGCGAATTTTTGTTCAGGATAAAAGTCCGTTGCTTTTATGGCTTTATTCGGGTTTTAGCCTTAAGCCGAACTTAAATGTCTGACAAAGTAAGGCTGTTTAAGTCTTGCATACGATATAATGCGGGCTTATCTCAGAAGCAGAAATTATTTCCGCCTGTGGCGGCTAAAAAGAGGTGATCCAATGAGTAATGCAACCGGTAAAGTTCTTGATGAACTCGCAAAACTCGTCACTGATGCTGCGGGTGCCGCGCAGGGCGTGCGTCGTGAAGTTGAAACAGCAATGCGCTCTCAGGGTGAAAAACTGCTTAATACTTTGGATGTTGTGCAGCGTGAAGATTTTGAAGCCATGCGTGAAATGGCAGTTAAAACCCGCACCGAAAACAGTGCCCTGACGGTCAAAATTGCCGAGCTCGAAGAGCGTATTGCTAAAATCGAAGCAGCACTGGCAGAAAAACCAGCGAAAAAAGGCGCTTAAGGTCTAAAAATCTCAAAGATTTTTTAACTTTTTATTCACAGGGGCGAATGCCTAAAAGCCCTTATTCCAGAATCGGTTACAGCGGCGCCCACTCGGGCGCCGTTTGTTCTTTCCACATGGTTTCTTAGAGTTTTGACAAAAAGGACTGGTACTCTGACTCAGCATCAATAGACTGAAAACACTGCATGATTCGTAATTGAGTCATGAAGCATGGCAGAAGCGGGGAGCGGCAGGACAATAAGTTCAGCCGCACAGATCCGGTTGATGCATCAGTGTAACAGTCATGTGTTTGCGCGTGTGTTGGAGGCGGGGTTGCAGCGTTTGGCAACATTTGTCTCGGCCTATTAACCAGTGTGTCTTTTTTGTGGCAATTGCTGCGGGGGATACATTCCGGCTGCGTGTTTATGACAGCCGGAATCCGGGTTTTACTCTTGCGGGTAAGCCCAAAAACAGGGAACGAACATGAACCTTCTTGAGCTCGATATCGCTCGCGATGCACATCCGGTGGATGTCATTGAACAGGTTGCGCATGCCAATGACTGGGCTTTTGACCGTACCGGTGACGATGAGATTGCGGTTTCTGTTGTCGGTAACTGGACGGATTATCATCTTTCATTCTCGTGGATGGAAGAGTTTGAAGCGCTGCATCTGGCCTGCGCCTTTGATGTAAAGGTGAGTGAGCCGCGCGTGAATGAAGTCATGCGTCTGCTCTCGCTTATTAATGAGCAGCTGCTTATGGGGCATTTTGATCTGTGGCGTCAGGAAGGGGCGATTATGTATCGTCAGTCCCTGTTGCTGGCGGGCGGCGCTAAGCCAACCAGTCGTCAGGTCGAAGTATTGCTGGCCAGCGCGCTGGAAGCCTGTGAATGCTATTATCAGGCTTTCCAGTTTGTAGTGTGGTCGGGTGTGCCGGCGAAAGAAGCTTTGCAGGGCGTGCTGTTTGAAACAGTCGGCCGGGCTTAAGGTGATAAAACAAGCGCTGCCTGTTTAAAAAGGCAGCGGCAGAGCGCCGTGTGCCAGGCTTGGCACACAAAGGTCGCTCTAACACTTTAAAATTAGAGCATAATTTTGTCTTAAACTGATCTAAGTTTAAGGAATTATGCTCTAGCGCATGTCGCGGAAAAGCGGCTACCGGTTTTCCGATAGTGACATGTGTAAAAACTTGGAGACAGAGCGGGCGCAGTGGATAAAATTACACGCGACACGCTCTACAAGTATGGGCGGGGGTGTCGTGTCTGAGCAGCAGGAAATCAGTTTTGCGGATTTTGAAAAAGTCGATATCCGTACCGGGACGATTATTGAAGCGGAAGTTTTTGCTCAGGCTCGTAAGCCCGCCTACAAGCTGAAAATTGATTTCGGCGATGTGATAGGTATTAAAAAATCGTCTGCACAGATTACGGTGCATTATACACCGGAAACGCTGGTTGGTCGTCAGGTGCTGGCTGTTGTCAATTTCCCGCCGCGTCAGATCGGCCCTTTCATGTCTGAAGTTCTGACGCTCGGATTTGCTGATGAAAATGGTGATATTGTGTTGGCGGCAACAGAGCGAAATGTGCCGAACGGGCAGAAGCTGATCTAGTCTTATACCGCGTTACGCTGTCTCATTTAAACCGCTTGAGAAGGCATCAGGCAGGAATGCTGACAATGGCGCGCAGACCGCCGGTCGGACTGCTGTCCAGTGTGATATCGCCGCCGTGATTGCGGGCAATATCACGGGCAATCGCTAAGCCCAGACCGGTGCCGCCTGCATCCTGATTGCGGGCTTCATCCAGACGGACAAAAGGTTTGAAAACTTCTTCCCGCTTGTCTTCCGGTATGCCTGCGCCGTCATCATCGACAACAATGGTCAGCCAGTCATTCTCATGGGTTGCCGTTAAATGCACGGATTGCGCATAGCGGAAAGCATTGCCGACGAGATTGCTGACCAGCCGTGTGAATGCATTCGGTCGGACGTGAATATTACTGTTGCCGTGCATCTCGGCGGAGAAGCCGCGATTGCGCAGCCGCGCTTCTTCTTCCAGTTTTGTGATGAGGATTTGCAGATCCAGAACGCCTTGCTCCTCACTGCCTTCACCGCGTGCAAAAGCCAGATAGCCTTCCAACATATTCTGCATGTCGGTAATATCCTGATTGAGCGGCACCGTATCAATCTTGCTGCCTGCAATGGCCAGCTGCAGTTTAAAGCGCGTGAGAATGGTGCGCAGATCGTGACTCACGCCGCTGAGCATGGCTGTGCGCTGTTCAATCTGCCGTTCAATGCGTTCGCGCATCTGAATGAAGGCAATGCCCGCCTTGCGCACTTCTTCAGCACCATGAGGCCGGAAACCGGCAGGCATCGGCTGGCCTTTACCAAAGCTTTCAGCCGCTTCTGACAATTGCTGGATCGGTTTGATCTGATTGCGCAGGAAGGCAATCGCAATGGTGAGCAAGACTAGAGCGGTGCCAATCATCCATGTGAGGAAGATCAGCGTATTGGATGCATAAGCCTGACTACGCTTGGCAAAAACACGTAAGACTTTGTCATCCAGCTGAATGCGGATTTCTACCAAGTCAGAATCGCCGACCGTATCAATCCAGAACGGGCGATTGATCTGGCGGGTGATTTCCTCATTGAGAAAATAATCAAGGATGGAGAAAAACGGCTTTGGCCCCGGCGGTGGCAGCGGCGAGGGCGGCAGAACAGATACGTTGAGATCCAGCCGCTGTTGCGCAATGCGGATAATATTCGCGTAATCGGGTTCCTGCGGATAGGTTTCCAGAATATCAATAATAGCAGAGATGTCGCGCACGACCGCAGTGGACAGACGCTCTGTGACCATCTGCCAGTGCCGCTCCATAAAAACGAAGGCAATAACCGACTGCAACAGCACCATCGGAGCGATGATGATGATGAGCGAGCGCGCATAAAGCCGCTTGGGCATACGCAATGCCAGCCAGTCGGAAAACCTTTTCCAGAGCAACTGCTATTCTCTCCTGTCCGTCAGGATTATGTTATTGGCGACGAGCGCTTTTATTGCTCAATGCTCAGCTTGTAGCCGATGCCGCGCACTGTTTGCAGCCAGATCGGATTGGCAGGATCGACTTCAATCTTGCGGCGCAGACGGTTGATCTGCACATCGATTGTTCTTTCTCCGACTTCCCCGTCCTGACCTGTCAGTTCATGACGCGGCACTGTCTCACCGGCGCGTTCAGCGAAGATCGTCATAATATCCTGTTCACGATCCGTCAGTTTGATAACTTCGCCGCCCTGTTTGAGTTCCTTGCGCGGAATGGAAAAAGTGTAAGGGCCGAAAACAATCTGCTCAATAATATGCTGTGTCGGCTGGGCACCGCGGCGCAGAATATTATTGATACGCAGTGTCAGTTCACGCGGATCAAACGGTTTGGAGAGATAGTCATCGGCACCAGCTTCGAGGCCGCTGATACGGCTGTCGGTTTCAGAAAGCGCGGTAAGCATCAGAATGGGCACATTCTTCTGTTCACGCAGCGAGCGGGTCAGCTCCACACCGCTTTCGCCCGGCATCATGACGTCGAGAATAATGAGATCGAAATCAATGCCTTCGAGCTTGCGGCGGGCTTCCTGCGCATTGGCTGCCATTGTGACACGGTAACCGGTGGTGCTCAGATATTGCGAGAGCAGGCTGCGGATACGGGTATCATCATCAACCACCAGCAGGTGCGGGGCATCGTCGGACAGAATTGTGTCTTCGCTGGTCATTGGTTTACCCTTTCAGTACAGAGCTTTTCCTGCCTCAGGCGAGGCGTGTATTCAGCTTGTTATCTCGGCTTCTGCAGTCTGTTTATCTGTGTGCACGGCCTTCGGATATACACACTATGTGAATGAAGGCTGTTTATATTTACCGGCTGAGCGGCAGGCTGTCGATCTGATCGCGCTGGTCACTGTTGACCATGGCTTTCAGGAAATTCTGGATAATTTGTTTTTCCGTGACATTGCTTTCAGCCAGAGCCGCGGCAATGCGGTTTGACTGTGGTTGTGTCAGAGAAAGAATAAGCTCGCGGCCGGAAACAGTCGGATATAATTCCCGCTGGCGGCGGTCTGTTTCACCGGTCAGCTGGATAATATGGCCGTTATCAACCAGTTGTTTCAGAACGCGGGCAAGGCTTTGTTTGGTGATTTTCAAAACATCCAGCAATTCCGCAACACTCATGCCGGGCTTGCGGTTGACGAAATATAAGACACGGTGATGCGCACGGCCGAAGCCCATGGTTTCAAGCTGCTTATCGGGATCAGCTGTAAAATCGCGATAGGAAAAGAACAGGAGTTCAATGATGCCCAGATCGTTGACCTCATCTTCTGAGAGGGCAGCACGAATAGTAGTATCATTGTGATTGAAACGCACGTCCGGTCTCCGGTTCATTCATATTTCAGCCTGCTAGTTCTATCAGCCTGTTTGCTATGCGGATAGATTATCTGCATCTTACTTTCGATTATCCGCTTTAGAAACAACCATGGCAATATTTTGCGGCGCAACACGCTGCATTTTCACACTATCTGCCGTTTAAATCTGATTCTGTGTGAAACTGTATGATTGCGGGCAGCGCCGAGGGATGAAACATGCTGAATTTATCAGGTAATAATTATAAGAATTGACAGTCTCCTTTTTCTTGTCATCATCAAGATGTCAAGGCGTTCTACTTTGATGTTTAACATTAATTGGGGTGACAATTATGGATGCCATTATTCCTATTCTTGTACAGTTAGTCGCCGGTGCTGTCGGCGGCAACCTGGCCGGTGCAGTTAAGAATCTCAGCCTTGGAACAACAGGCAATACAGTTGCCGGTGGTATCGGCGGTCTGATCCTCGGTCAGCTTCTGCCAATGCTGGCCGGTGGCGGTGTCGATTCTGCATTGAGCGGTATTGTCGGACAGCTGATCGGCGGCGGTGCCGGTGGTGCCGTTCTGACAGCCGTGATCGGTCTGATTAAAAACAGCATGGCTAATAAAGCCTGACCGTAAAAACTCGGGATTAATTACCTTATGACCGGCAGGGCGGGATGTCGTGCCGGTCTTATGAATATGTTTTTTCTTCAGGCGGTGCGTGATGCACTGCTTTTTTGATTTATCCGGCCTATATAAAGGACAGCTACGGCTGTCCTTTTTGTTTGCACCAGAGCGTGCCGCGCTTAATTATACGCATGGCACTTACTCTGGATTTTTCTATAGTCGCATGTTCGCGGGAACTCAAATGAATCCATTTGAACCAGACATGTTCCAGTTAAACGAAAACCGGTCAGAGCACGCAAACGATAATCGGGTGATAAATGAGCAAGCTTCAGGCAATCATAGTGGCAGTCACGCCTTTTCGGCAGAATTGCACAATCCTGTTCGATAAGGACAGTAAAAAAGGCGTTGTTGTTGATCCGGGCGGTGATGTTGATGCGCTGAAAGATGTGATCGAGAACAATCAGCTGAAGATCGAAGAGATCTGGATCACCCACGGTCATGTCGATCATATCGGTGCTGCCGCTGATCTGCGTGATGCATTACAGGTGCCGATTATTGGCTCTCAGGAAGAGGATGCGTTTCTCTACGACAATGTGGAAGCCTCGGCGGCCAAATTTGGTCTGGGAGACGGCTTCCGCAATTTTCAGCCGGATCGCTGGCTGAAAGAAGGCGATGTTCTACAGGTTGCCGGTGAGGATTTTGAAGTTCTGCATTGCCCGGGACACTCGCCGGGACATGTAGTTTTCATCAATAAAGCCATGCATTTTGCAATTGTCGGCGATGTTTTGTTCAACGGATCAGTGGGCCGGACGGATTTGCCGGGCGGAGATCATGATATATTGATCCGCTCCATCAAGGAGAAGCTGCTGCCGCTTGGTGATGAATTCAGCTTTATCTGCGGTCATGGTGCAGGCAGCCGCTTTGGTGATGAGCGCAGAGGCAATCCGTTTCTGGTTTGATTGAGTTGCCACAGGCACCCAAAACTCTCATAAAAAAACCGCCGGAGTGACCGGCGGTTTTTTCATCTGAACGGGATCAGTTTGCGACGCAGAAGTGATCCTGACCATCATAGCCACGGAATGTACCGGACTGGGCATTAAAGGAGCGGTATTTCTGGGAGCACCAGTTATACCATTCGCGTGTCCATGGCTGGTAAGAGCCACGATAGTCGCGGCCATAATTTCCGCGTGCCGGCTGGGCCGGGTAGAAAGTCTGCGGTGGCGGTGCATTGTAAATAGGTTCACGATAAACAGGTTGTGGTTGCGGCTGCGACATGGCACCGGCGATAATCGCACCGGCTGCAAGGCCAAGCACGCCTGCGGCTATCGCATTGTTGCGATCACGGCGGCGGTCGCGGCGATCCCAGTCTCTGTCACGGTTACGCCAGCCATTATCATGATTCCAGCCGCCATTGTTCCAGCCACCGTGGCGGCGTCCCCAGTCATCAGCGGATGCAACTGAAAGATTGCCGGCTATCGTGGCAATGGAGAGGCCTGCGATCAGAGCGGTCTTGGTCAACTTATTCATCATAATCTGTGCCTCCTTACGAAGCTTTACGCATTCGATAATGCCGGTTTTGGTCTTCTCTCAGCAGCAACTTTATGTGCTGTGATAAGATGATGACCAATCATTAGAGCAGGGCATATGAATGCTTGCTGAACAGAAAATAGGGGGAATGTTCAGCTTTTTAAATATCTCCGTATGTCACGATTAATGACAAGCAGCGTGGATTTGAAAACATGGCTTCATGCGCTTTGAGAGCGTGCGGACACATTGCTTAGAGGGAGGCGGGCTTCAGCTGTAAGACATTCATGAAAACAACGGGATAGGAGACTCTCTAATGAAAGGAGCAATCCCGTAATGCTCTGCGTGCTGACTTGAGCCGCCTTTTTTTGGTTTTCAGACTGTATCAGAAAGTGAACAGCGAGCGTTCACAGGAGCCGCTCTGCAGATAATAAAAAACCCCGGCGGAACCGGGGTTTCTGGATAAAGCACTGCTTACAATCTGACTTCTGTGAGAATGTCACGCAGAAATCATATATAGGCAGTTGGTGCTTTTTACTCGGTAATGCTGATGTCTACAGCTTTAGGGCCTTTGCCGCGACGATCCGGTTCAGTTTCGAAAGAAACTTTCTGATTGTCAGCGAGGTTTGTGAGGCCGGAAGCCTGAACAGCAGAGATATGTACGAAAATATCTGGTCCGCCATTATCCGGTTTGATAAAGCCAAAGCCTTTTTCACCATTAAAGAATTTGACTACGCCGGTTTGTGCCATGGGATACGTTCCTTTTCCTTGGCGCCGTCTTGGCCTTTCAGCCGCAACGGAATTTTTCGAACCGCTATGCGCACCACACGCCCAGCGGTAGGGGTATGCAGGCAGTTATCGAAATCAGGAAAGGAGCCGATCATTGTCAGTTGCCTGACCCGGAGCTTATAGCGGTTCCGGCGCGCCGTTCTTCCAGTCTTCCATTGTTCGCCAAATGCCCGAACATTTGAAGACTGATCTATAGAGAGGTATTTGGCAAGCAAATTTTTGTTATGACGCTGTTTTTTCTTTGCCAAGATGGGCTGTAATAAAAATTAAATAGTCATAAATACAAAGATACTTCACTAAAAAGAAATTCAAGATGACTTAAGTTTTATTTAGTTTTGAAAATTGTTGTATAATAACTGAATTATGTAGTTCTTTATGGTTGGAAGAAGTCGGATCACTTAAAAAATCGCATATTTTGAGAAAAAAATACACGAAAAGGCTGCTTTCGATTTTAAAGAGCGTTGTTTTCACTGCTGAAATTGAACATTTGCTGGCATTCCGGTTGTGTATTCGGGTTGTCGCTTATTCCGGAAAGTGATGCAGCCCCGTGTATTTCACATTCACTGTCGACAAAGGCTCTGAAAGTTTCAGCGGTTTCTGCGAATAATGCACGAGCCGCCACTGATTCTGATGGTCTGGCAGAGATTATCCGCTGTCTGACGGCTGTTCGCACCGAGGCGGGCGACATAGATTCCTCTTCTGCCGATTGGGCTGCGCACACGGGAAATATAGATTTCCCGACCGGCGAACAGTTTCGGATTCTGTTTGCGCAAGCGGTTCCATTGCGCGCTGACAACACTTTGACGGAAATTTCCTGCCACCTGAACCGCCCATGGAAACGGATTAAGCTGTGCCATAGAGATTGAGCGGGATTTGATGACGGGTAAAAGCTGGCAGGCTTGCTGAAAGGGCAGCTTGTCATCCAGCGGCGTGTCAGTCAGCTCTTGTCCGGTACTGAAATGATCCACGCTTTTGCCGGTAATGGAGAGAACATAATTTTCTGTCTCCAGCGGCAGAAAACCGCCATTCTTCATCCAATTGGATAGGCGTGTCGGCCCTGCATTATAGGCCGCTGCTGCCAGCCCCCAATTGCCGAAACTGCCATGTAAATCTTTCAAGAATGATGCTGAGGCGGGTAGCGCCAGTTCAATATTAAAAGCATCGGTCAGGCCGCGTTCTTTGGCTGTGTAAGGCATGAACTGCGCAATACCCTGCGCACCGACAGGGCTGACAGCCAGATGGTCAAAGCGGCTTTCTTTCCAGATCAAGCGGGCAAAGAAATTCGGCGGAATGCCATGTTTTTCAGCCGATCCGGCAATCAGGCGGCAGATTTGCGCAACATCCGGCGCAGGTTTCGCAGCGGTGTCAGACTTCTCGCTCTGTGTTTTCTCCGTTACGGGAGGGGCAGATTCAGCCGGTTTTTCCTGCTGCTGCTGTGCAAAGGCAACAGACAGACCAGAGACCGGAACAGACAGCATGAGTGCAGCAAATAATCCGGCCGGAAGGCGCATAGGCTGATCCTGTCAGAATATATCGCAAAAGTCCTGCGCGGGTTTTGAGACATATGTTAATGCCAGAGCATAATTTCTTAAACTTGAATGAGTTTAAAGTGAAATTATACTGCAAATATAAAGTGTTAGAGCGATATTTGTGTGCCGGAAAGGGTGCGCGACGCTCTAAGAAATGGAAAACGCACATCGCTTTCATGCGTTTTCCGTCTTGTGCTGTCAATACGGTCAAGAAGCAGACGCTATTTGCCGGGCCGTCCGGTCTTGCCGGAGCGGCGGGTTTTACGCTTCACATCCACCGGATCTTCATAGGAGCCTGCACCGGCGCGATGCCGTCTGACCGGAGCCGGATCATCGTCACTCTGCGGGCCGAGCGGTTTCGCCATATCCGTTCCGGGCCCCATATTGTCGAGCGACGGCTTTTTAAACAGTGATGGCGACGGCGATGTTCTGCCACCTCTGGACGGCCGTTCAAGGGACAGCTCCGCTTCACGCGCCAGCGGATCATCGGCAATAGCCAGTTCTTTTTCTCGCAGACGTTTGATTTCGTCACGCAGTCTTGCGGCTGTTTCAAAGTCGAGATCGGCTGCGGCGTCACGCATCTTCTTCTCAAGATGCTCAAGATGTGCTCCGAGATTATTGCCGACCATGCCGCCTTGTTCTGCAAAGCCGCTAATATCCGCGCGCACATGATCCCGCTCATAAACGGAATTGAGAATATCCGAGATATTCTTGCGCACCGATGCCGGAGTAATACCGTGTTCGGTATTATAGGCGACCTGCTTCTCACGGCGACGGCTGGTTTCCTCCATCGCGCGCTGCATAGAGCCGGTGATTGTATCGGCATAAAGAATAACGCGGCCATCGACATTTCGCGCTGCACGGCCGATTGTCTGCACCAGCGAGGTTTCCGAGCGTAGGAAACCTTCTTTATCCGCATCGAGAATAGCGACGAAGCCACATTCCGGAATGTCCAGACCTTCGCGCAGCAGGTTGATCCCGATCAGCACATCAAATGCGCCAAGGCGCAGGTCGCGGATAATCTCGATACGCTCCAGCGTATCAATATCCGAGTGCATGTAACGGACGCGCACGCCCTGTTCATGCAGATATTCTGTCAGGTCTTCGGCCATGCGTTTGGTCAGCACTGTAACCAGAGAGCGGTAGCCGTTCTTTGCTGTTTCGCGGATTTCTCCCAACACATCATCCACCTGCGAACGGGCAGAGCGCACCTCCACCGGCGGGTCAATCAGGCCGGTAGGGCGGATCAGCTGCTCGGCAAATACACCGCCGGATTGCTCCATTTCCCATTTGCCCGGCGTTGCCGAAACTGCGACTGTTTGCGGCCGCATGGCATCCCATTCCTCAAAGCGCAGCGGGCGGTTGTCCATACAGGAAGGCAGACGGAAGCCGTATTCCGCCAGTGTCGCTTTACGCCGGAAGTCGCCGCGATACATGCCGCCGATCTGCGGAACGGTAACATGACTTTCATCGATGAAAACCAGAGCATTGTCAGGAATATATTCGAACAAAGTCGGCGGCGGTTCACCCGGCTGGCGGCCGGTGAGATAACGCGAATAATTTTCAATACCGGCGCAGGAGCCGGTCGCCTCAAGCATTTCCAGATCAAAGGTTGTGCGCTGGTCAAGACGCTGGGCTTCGAGCAGGCGTCCGGCATTGTTCAGCTCGACGAGGCGGTGCTTCAGCTCTTCCTTGATGGATTTGATTGCCTGATTAAGGGTCGGACGCGGCGTCACATAGTGCGAATTCGCATAGATTTTAACGGATTTGAGATCGCCGGTTTTCTGACCGGTCAGCGGGTCAAACTCCGTAATGGTTTCAATCTCGTCACCAAAGAGCGAGATACGCCATGCACGGTCTTCCAAGTGGGCAGGGAAGAGCTCAATCGTATCGCCACGCACACGGAAAGAGCCACGCACGAAATTGATATCCTGACGCTTATATTGCTGCGCCACCAGATCGGCAAGCAATTGGCGCTGATCGAGACGGTCGCCGATGGTCATTTCAAAGGTCATTGCCGTATAGGTTTCGACCGAACCGATACCGTAAATACAGGAGACCGAGGCGACGATAATCACATCATCGCGCTCCAGCAGCGAACGGGTTGCGGAGTGGCGCATCCGGTCGATTTCTTCATTGATCGAGGATTCTTTCTCAATGAAGGTATCGGAGCGCGGCACATAGGCTTCCGGCTGATAATAATCATAATAGGAAACGAAATATTCGACCGCATTATTCGGGAAGAAGCTTTTGAACTCTCCGTAAAGCTGGGCGGCCAGTGTTTTATTCGGCGCGAGGATAAGAGCAGGGCGCTGGGTGCGCTCAATAATATTGGCAACGGTAAAGGTTTTACCTGAACCGGTCACGCCGAGCAGTACCTGTGTCTGATCGCTGTTTTCAATACCTTCTACCAGATCGGCGATGGCTGTCGGCTGGTCACCGGAAGGAGTATATTCGGTTTCCATTTTAATCTGGATGCCGCCCTCAGATTTGGCAGGGCGTTCCGGCCGATGCGGTGTCCAGAGTTTACCGTTTTTGAACAGCGGATTGCCGGATTCAATCAAAGCAGACAGAGCTTCCACGGTTGCGGTGGCACCGCTGGAAGGCATATTGGCTGCATCTTCCATGGTGATATCCATGCCGGAGACAGGATTCAGACCTGCCGCGACGCGTTCTTTCAGCGTGGCTGCCTTGGCGCGGGATGAAGGTGCTTTTTTCGCTTCTGTCTTTTTTGCTGCCGGTTTTTTAGCGACTGGTGCGGAAGGCATGGCTTCCGGCTGTTCCGCCATTTCACTGATCATCCGCGACCAGTCTCCGACCGAAGAGGAGAGCGGAATGCCTGAAAATTCTGCCTGAGGCACCTCGCCGAAACCTGAGCTATGAGGTGTTTCACCGAAACCAGCGTCCTGTTTCTGCTTGTTCAAATCAGCAGGGGGCTGTGATGACTTATCTTTTTTGGACATGTCAGAACTCTCTCGGCAAGCAGAAGCGAAGGACAGGTGATGGATACAGCCAGTCTGTAACCCGATCAAAAGAAAGCGGGTAGTCAGACATTAGCGAATATAGGCATATAAGTATAGAACGAAAAGGGTACGTTTTCATTCTGACCGATAATTATCAGAAACAAAAAAACGCCGCAGAAAATCTCTGCGGCGTTTTTAGAGGCTTAGTGATTACTGGCCGTGCGGACCATCACCACCGCGACGCGGGCGGTTCCAGTGCGGACGTCCCGGACGATGGCCGTTTTCCCAGCCCGGGCGACCCGGACGGTGACCGTTCCAGCCCGGACGATAATTCGGCCGGTAATATGGGCGGTGCGGACGATAATATGGACGATCCCAGCGGTCATACCTGTCATTGTTGATCGCCGAGCCGATAACTACACCGGCAATCAGCGGAATGCCGATGGCGGCAGCTGTGTTGCCGAAATTATTATTACTGTAGTTGCCGGATGATCCTTCACGCACTGCGAGATAGCGTGAAGATGCCCAGCCCGAGCGCCCTGCGTAATTGACCCGACACCAGCCATAACCGCTGGTGCAGCCGTTTACATCAACGCGTGCACCGTTCGGAATAGAGCCGAGCGTACGATAATTCGTGCCGGGGCCGGTACGCAGATTAAGATTGGTTGTTACAATCGCATTCGCAGCCTGTGCGGCTGTGGCGGAGAATAAAGCAAGGGCAATAATTGCCGATTTGATACCAAGTTTCATTTTTCGGTCTCCCCGTGATGAATTGTCTGTTTTTGCAGCAGAACAATCTGCGCGCTTTTCATGTCAGAGGCTTTCTGAGCTCAGAGCATCAAAGGGCGCCATGAATTATAAACGAATAAGCACCTGTTCCGGTTCCGTCATACATCCATTCGGAATGTGGACGGACGGATAGCGGAGCTTTTTCGTTTGTCAGAATATATACGGAATTATGTGAATGCAGCCTGAATGCTTACCGGCTCAATATAGGCTTTTATTGATAGGGATAAAATCAATATTGCAAAATGTGGTTACTGCAGAAAACAGATTTTACACCATCCCCGAAGTCAAAACAGGTCGGGGATGGTGTGAGAGCTTGAAACTATTGCTGGAAGCCTGTGGCAGCCGCAGTTAAAATACGTCCCGGCAGATAGATAACCATAGAAGCGGCACCGGTAATCACATTTGTACCATCGGCCAATATGGCCTGACCGGATGTCTGACCTTCGCCTTTCAAAGTATTGAAGGACAGGCTGCCGTCACTAACCAGTGCCATCAGCGTTGGCGAAGAGGCAAAGACACTGTGATCTCCGCCGTCAACCGTGCTGGCATCCAGCACGGCAATGCCATATTTCTGCAGCGTTTCAATGCTGGAACCGTCGCCGACGCGGGAATGTCCGCCGGTAATGCGGCCTGAAATATTCAGCGCACTGTCATTGCGCGAAACCAGAACGGCCATAGGAGGCAGAGGCTTCACATCTTTGACCTGCTTTTCAAACACATCCAGATCAATGTCAGGGGCAGCCAGCAGAACATTGGTCAGACGGTTCAGTGCAGTCCGTTCTTCATTGAGTGCCAATGTGCGCAGGGCTTCCATGGTGACGAAACTGCCCATGGAGTGCCCAACCAGCAAAATCCGCTTGGCTTTGGTCTTTGATGCCAGTTTCAGCAATTCTGCCAGACCGTCGCGCGCAAAATTGGCGCTGTCGCGGTCGTAGACATAAAGGCCGAGCGAGGCCGCAGACGGCCATGCATAATGCACGGTTACGGATTTCAACCCGTAATCATGGGTAAACTGGGCAGCGCGGAACGTGCTGTCTGCAAAATTATTGTTATAGCCATGCACAAAGATCAGCAGTTCCTGATCTTTTGCCGAGTGCTGATCCAGAGCCTGATTCAGCTGATTGACGAAAATCTGGCTGTTATCAAAAGGCTGGAAGCTGACTGCCGCGAAATGCTTAGCCGGATCCGGCTTATAGCCGGTCTTTTCCACAACGCCTTTCATATGGGATTTCGGGATGCCGATATCAACGCGTGAAAAATTCAGCTTATCTGAACGTTTCGCATTGTAAGGCATTGAAAAATCATCGCTGCGCTGACGGCTTGTGGCTACATAAACAGGGACGACGGAAGCTGGCTGAGCCGGTTTGATAATGGCAGCATTGGCTGCAGCTACAGAAGCCGGATTGGAATTGGGGCCGTGCCAGAGTACCGCGCGGGAGCCGGTGCAGCCGCTGATAATGATGGAAACGAATGCCAGAAACAAAATACGAGTCATTCGCTGCTCTATCCTTGCCAAGCCTGTTACTGTTCAACCAAGCGGAACATCTTCCGTGTACGTAACCGGATGTTCAGTGTTTTTAAAAGCAGTAATTAACAAGTCTGGCAATCTGTAAAACTAAACCGCACTGATAAATCCGGCGGTTTAACGTGCTGTCGTGTCTTTTAAACCATAGCTGTAACGGCTTGCCTTACAGGTTTTCTGCCGGAACCTCTGAAAGACTTGTCTTGCCGGTTGCCGGTTTTTTGAAGCGCAGACGGGGTACAATTTCGACCATCAGCATGGACAGGAAAATCAGCGCACAACCGGCAAGGCCGATGAATGGCAGACGTTCACCGAGCAGGATTGCACCGAACAGGGCTGCGAATAAAGCTTCGGAAGACAGGAAAATAGCTGCCTGTGGTGCGCTGGTGTAACGGGTGCCGATGGCTTGCAATGTAAACGCCACGCCGGATGAGAACATGCCGGTAAACAGAATTTCCGGCGCTGCGGCCTGAATGGTCTGCCATTCGATCTGTTCAAAAATCGCAGCGCAAACAATGCCGGCAAATGCAACGACTGCGAACTGAACGCAGGCCATGGTGACCGGTCTGCCGATGCGCAATGCATAGCGGGCAATGAACAATCCCTGCAAAGCCCAGAAAAATGCACCGGCAATCATCAGCCAATCGCCCTGACTGAAACCGTCAAGCGAACCGCCGGACAGCATGAATATGCCTGTAAGACTGAGTACTGCGCAGATCCATACGACCGGATGCGGCCATTGGGAAAATAAAATCACGCCTAAAATCGGCACCAGCACAACATAAAGACCGGTGAGAAAGCCTGCATTGGTGACTGAAGTGGTGAGCAGGCCGGTTTGCTGCAGAACCATACCGGAAAACAACATGCTGCCGAGAATCATGAAGGCTTTATGATCGGAAAAGGACAGTGGTTTGGATGCGCGTCCGGCTTCCATAAAGGCAAAAGGTGCAACTGTTGCAGTGGCCACGATAAAGCGCAGACCGATAAAGGTCAGCGGGCCGATATTTTCCATGGCGGTTGACTGGGCAACAAAGCCAAGACCCCAGATCAGGCCGGCAAAAAGAAGCAATAAATTAGCGCGTGACTGGGTCATGATATGCCTGCGGAATGCAATAAACGTGGATCGTTACAGTTCAGATCATGTTTGTCTTGCGGAAGACGGAACTGTCCGGCAGGCCGGAACTGCTTTTCTCTGTATGATAGGCAACAAAGCTGAGGGCAAACCGGATCTGAGCAGGCTGACACTATGTGCTGAACCGCGGCCACTATGCTGTATTATTGCAGGAAAGCAAGCCGGATTTCAGCATAATATATGATGTTACAACGTATATCCGAAATGATTCTCACGCTGTCAGCTGTAGTTTTTTTGAAACTTTCGGACTTATAATACTTTATACTGAAGTCTTATATATTGTTTCAGCGTTTTCATGGTGTTGTGTTCATGTAAAAGCTGTCTCAGGTTTTCAGTAAAAAAGATCTGTTTTTTTAAAAAAATGTTTCAGAAAAGCTTGGCGTGGGGCGGGCAGGCCCCGAGTTTTTCACAAGTTTTTTGCCGATGCTTTTTGCTCTTTCTTTTTGTTTGCAAAGCTGGCACGATAACTGAAACAGATGATGAATGATGAACGGTTCCGAAGCACCGCTTCGGCGACCGTTTTATTTTTGAGTCTCGGGGGTGTTCTCCGGCTGCTGCAGCATAATTCCTTAAGCCTGAAACAGTTTAAGGTAAAATTACGCTGCAAATATAAATGTTAGAGCAACCTTTGTGCACCCGACAGGGTGCATGGTGCTCTGCTAGCCGGGAGATAGTCTCATTTTTTGTTTCTGCATTTTCGTGGTTTTAAGGCTGCGGAGTGCTTTAGCGCGATTGAAGACCGCGCATCAGGCATGAGAAAGGACAGGGCATGGAAAAGTTCCCTATGACACAGGCTGGCTTCGATCAGCTGAAAGAGGAACTGCGCTGGCGTCAGCAGGAAGAGCGTCCGCGCATTATCGAGGCGATTTCGGAAGCGCGCGCGCACGGCGATCTTTCTGAAAATGCCGAATATCATGCAGCCAAAGAAGCACAGAGCCTCAATGAAGGCCGTATCGGTGAAGTTGAAGACTTTATCGCCCGTGCTGAAGTGATCGACATTTCAAAGCTGACAGGTACGACCATCAAATTCGGCGCGACTGTTACGCTCATTGATGAAGATACCGAAGAAGAGCGCATTTATCAGATTGTCGGTGATCAGGAAGCGGATGTTAAAAAAGGCCGCATTTCTATCTCGTCACCGATTGCGCGTGCCTTGATCGGTAAAAGCGCAGGCGATACTGTGGAATTCAATGCACCGGGCGGCGCCCGTTCCTATGAAATCCTTGGTATGAGATTTATTTAACCAGTGCGCGTATCCCTTTTTGACACTGATATTCTGGCTCCGAATTTTAAAAAGCGTCTCTCCGGCGTCACCTCGACGATTGTCCAGCTGGTGCCGGTGCAACGCAAAATGGGGATC
The DNA here is from genome assembly GCF_018436245.1 of Pseudochrobactrum algeriensis. Lineage (NCBI taxonomy): Bacteria > Pseudomonadati > Pseudomonadota > Alphaproteobacteria > Hyphomicrobiales > Brucellaceae > Pseudochrobactrum > Pseudochrobactrum algeriensis. The sequence continues at coordinate 2,214,303 of NZ_CP075361.1, read as the reverse complement.
AGGATTGCAGCTGTCGGGCGGGGATTGCCGGATGATCTTCCGCATGTGAATTTGCGTGATCTTGCCGGATTATGGCGCAAGCCTGCGTCCGGCAAAAAATTCCGCATCTGGCATGCCCGCCGCAATGTTGAAATGCTGGCCGGCATTATTATGCGTGATGTGCTGCGGATGAAGCTGAAGGTGATTTTTACCTCGGCTTCACAACGCCATCATAAGAAATTTACCAAATGGCTGATCCGTCGTATGGACGGTGTTCTGGCAACCAGTGGCCGCACTGCGAGCTATCTGGACGTGCCGAATACTGTCAGCATGCACGGTATTGATCTGGAACAGTTCCGCCCGCCGCAAAGCGCGCAGGATCGTTTCGCGGCAACCGGTCTGCCCGGAAAATATGCTATTGGCTGTTTTGGCCGTGTGCGGCATCAGAAGGGCACCGATCTTTTTGTCGATGCGATGATTGAGCTGTTGCCGCGCTATCCTGACTGGACGGCCGTGGTGGCAGGGCGTGCTACAGCCGAGCATGTTGGCTTTGAAAAAGAACTGCAGGAAAAGGTCAGAAAAGCGGGTCTGGCTGACCGGATTATTTTTCTGGGTGAGGTGCCGTTTGTCAGTGCCGATCCTGCGGGCGACAGTATCAGTGCATGGTATCGCCGTCTGGATGTCTATGTTGCGCCGTCCCGTACCGAAGGTTTTGGCCTGACGCCGCTTGAAGCCATGGCTTCACAAACCGCAGTGGTGACCAGCGATGCCGGTGCCTATCCGGAAATTGTGGTTGAAGGTGAAACCGGTTATGTTGTGCCGTCCGGTGCGACTATGGCGCCTGCGATTGAAAATTATCTGCGCGACCCCGCACTTGCCGCACAGCATGCGGAAAAAGGTTTGCAGCGGGTGCGCGAGTTTTTCCCGCTGGAACGCGAAGCGAAAACAATCGGTGATTTCTACCAACGGATTTTCGAGCAGGCATAAATAAAGCCGGTTTTCACCGGCTTTTTCATTTTCTGAGATGTGTCGCGTTTAAATTGCGATCAGAACTTCGTCTTTGACCGGCTTGATGGTCAGTGCTGTGCGCACGGAATCCACATTCGGCGTCGCGGTCAGTTCTTCAATCACAAAAGTCTGGAACGCGTTGAGATTTGGTGCAACGCAATGCAGCAGAAAATCGGATTCACCGGACACCATCCATGCGCGGCGCACCAGCGACCAGGATTTGGTTTTCTCGGCAAAGGCTTTCAATTCGCCATCGGACTGGTGTTTCAGACCGACTGAGCAGAAAGCCACCAGATCCTGACCGACAGCTTCACCTTTAATGATCGCCTGATAGCCCTGAATGATGCCGCTTTCTTCAAGCTTGCGAACACGGCGCAGGCATGGCGGTGCCGAGATGCCGACGCGTTCCGCCAGCTCGACATTTGTCATCCTCCCGTCATTTTGCAGTTCCCGCAGAATTTTCCAGTCAATATCATCAAGATCAACCTTAATCGGCATAGGAACTCCGTAAGAGGGTGGCAATAAAAGGGCTGTGAACTGCCGGAGGCAGAATGGAAGTCTCAGAAGTGCATAAAGCAATTATATAACAACAATGCAAGGCTCAGTGCCAGTGACGGGCTTTCCAAGAATTGCTTTAGAGTCATTGCATTATATCATGAATGAAACAATGAGAATGCTTAATTGAAATTATCAACCATTCTGCATCATTTTCTTTTCCGGAACCGGATCAGTTTTTCGTGATTGTCACTGTTCAGCGTACCCAAAAGGCACGGGTGAACAGAATGACCACAGTAATCAGCTCCAGACGTCCGGCGAGCATCAGATAGCTCAGCACCCAGAGCGCATTGTCATTGATGGTGGAGAAGTTGCCTGCAGGGCCGATGGTTTCGCCAAGGCCGGGGCCGACATTGGAGAGGGCGGTAAGCGCGCCGGTAAAGGCGGAGACAAAATCCAGCCCGAAGATGGACAATGCCATCGTGCCCAGCACCAGCGAGGCAAAATACAGAAACAGATAGAGCAGGGCGCTCTGGGCAATATCCGGGGTGATTTCTGATGTGCCGTAGCGGGCTTTGACAACCGCATGCGGCATGACCAGACGGGTGAGGCTGGCTTGTGTGGTGCGCCACAAAATGATGATGCGGTTGATTTTCATGCCGCCGGAAGTGGAGCCGGCACAGCCGCCGATAAAGGAGGCAAGAAAGAACACGCCGACAGCCGCAGGGCCCCAAAGTGTGTAATCCTCCATTGCAAAACCGGTGGTGGTGATAACGGAAATGAAATGGAAGCCCGCGGTCAGCAAAGCAGTGCCGAAAGGCATATCGGAGCTGATGCGCAGCATCACTGCCAGCCCGAATGTGAAGATAAGGATCAATGACAGGAAAAGCTTGACCTGCGGATCAAGCAGATTGGGCATTTGCTGCGGAATGACAGCTTTGATGAAAAGAATGAACGGCAGGGAGCCGAGCGTCATAAAGACCATAGCCACAATCAGAATGGCTTTATTACCATCAAAAAAGCCGAAAGAACTGTCATGTGTCGAATAACCGGCCGTGGAGATCGTGGTCAGCCCGTGATTGATGGCATCGAACATGCCCATTCCGGCGGCAAAATATGCAACAATACACAGGATGGTCAGGCCGCAATAAGCGACAATGATGCCGATCGCTAGCTGATTGACGCGCGGCAGAATTTTCTCGGACTTGTCCGAAGATTCCATATGGAAAAGCTGGACGCCGCCGATACGCAGAGACGGCAGCAGTAACAGCGCCAAACCGATAAACCCGATACCGCCGATCCAGCATAGCAATGAGCGCCAGATCAGAATGCCGCGCGGCATCTGGTCGAGACCGGTCAATGCCGTGGAACCGGTGGCGGTAATGCCGGATGTGGATTCAAACAGGGCTGTCGCAAAGCTGATCGGCAGATGGGAGAAGTAAAACGGAATTGAGCCGAGCAGGGCAGCCGTTACCCAGAGTGAGACTGTGAGCAGAAAGCCGAGACGCGGCGAAAAGCGGACATGGCTGTTTTGCGTGGAGAGAAAGACCAGTGACGATACAACGGCGGTAAACAGGGAGGAGCGGATGAAAATCAGCCAGTCCGGTGTACCGTCGCGCAAATCAAACATTGCAGGAAACAGCATGGCGACGGCCATCATCATGCCTAAACGCGCGCAAATATTACTAACGAAGCGAAATATGATCCTGCCCTCTCGGCTGTAATAACTCTTCCCGTCAGCAGGACTGCCTGTTTATGCGTAAAGCAGCACGGGTTTGGTAACTCTATAGGAAAACTATAGGAATCTAGCAAAATTTTTATGCATTTCCTATGGGGGGCAGACACAAAAGCCGATTTGTGACTTCTCAGAAACACAAGCGCAGTTTTCTGACTGATGGATAAACTTGCCTGTGATTAAGCCCCGCTTCAGCTTGTAATCGGAGACTGCGAAACCTAGTTTCACACTATCTGGGTGCAATACGGATTTTATTCTGTAATGCGCGGCAATGAAGTTACGCGGAAAGAGAAAAGTCTATGACACAGCGCCATGTTCCTGTCCTCATTATCGGTTCAGGACCTGCCGGTTATACGGCAGCTATTTATGCGGCTCGTGCCATGCTGAAACCGGTTATCATCACCGGTCTGGAGCAGGGCGGTCAGCTGATGATTACCACCGATGTTGAAAATTATCCGGGCTATGCAGAAACCGTGCAGGGGCCGTGGATGATGGAACAAATGGCCAAGCAGGCTGAAAATGTCGGCGCTGAAATTGTCTATGATCTGGTGTCGGAAGTTGATCTGTCAAAGCGTCCGTTCACGGCGAAAACCGACAGCGGTGCGGTGTTTACCAGTGATGTTGTGATTATTGCGACCGGTGCGCAGGCCAAATGGCTTGGTCTTGAAAGCGAACAGCATTTCATGGGCGGCGGTGTGTCTGCTTGTGCAACCTGTGACGGTTTCTTCTACCGCGGCAAGGATGTGATTGTTGTCGGCGGCGGTAATACTGCTGTCGAAGAAGCACTGTATCTTTCGCATATCGCTCAATCAGTTACTGTTGTGCATCGCCGTGACAGTTTCCGTGCCGAGAAAATTCTTCAGGAACGTCTGCTGAAGCGCGAAAATGTAAAAATCATCTGGAATCATGCGGTTGAGGAAATCACCGGTAATCCTGCCAATCCGCCGATGGGGCCGGTTGTAACCGGAGCAAAGCTCAAAGATACGGTGAGCGGTGCGATCAGCGAAGTGAAAACTGATGGTGTATTTGTCGCAATCGGTCATGCACCGGCGGTGTCATTGTTCAAAGATCAGCTGAAGATGAAGGATAGCGGTTATTTGTGGACTGCACCGGATTCAACCGCGACAAGCATTGAAGGTGTATTTGCTGCCGGTGACGTGACGGATGATATTTTTCGTCAGGCTGTGACCGCGGCAGGTATGGGCTGTATGGCTGCGCTTGAAGCTGAGCGCTGGCTGGCAGCACAACCGGAAGCCTGAGTGGTAAAGCTCGTGGTTTAAACAACCGGCACCTGATAATTCTGCACTGCAGAGCGGTTTTGAATGACCCTGAATCGTAAAACCGCTCTGTTTCTTTGTTTCGGCTACATTTTCTTTGCAAAACCGGTTTTCGTTTTTGTTGAAAATGCTCTGGCTCTTTAAAGTTGCCACAAAATTTAGTTCTTTGTCTTGTGGCAGTTATAAGCTGATTCTGATTTACTGTCGGACATCGGCGAGAAGTTGAAATGGGAAGTGCATAGCGGATGAACCGCATTGTGCCGGAGGATGAAAAGCAATGTCCGTTGCTATAAAGGCGGGCATTGCATGAAAAGGGGATAGTGTGGTGGCACCACTTGACTGGGATAAGCTACGCATTTTTCATGCCGCTGCTGAGGCCGGCTCGTTTACCCATGCGGCGCAGACATTGCACTTGTCGCAATCTGCGATTTCGCGTCAGGTCAGCGCGCTTGAGCAGGATGTCGGTGTGGCGCTGTTCTATCGTCATGCGCGTGGCCTTATTCTGACTGAACAGGGCGAAGTTTTGTATCGCACAGCACATGATGTGCTGATGAAACTGGAAAATGTCCGCTCCAAACTCAATGAAAACCGTGAAAAGCCTTCCGGTCGCCTGCGTGTGACGACAACGGTCGGGCTTGGTTCCGGCTGGCTGATCGAGCGGATGGAAGAATTTGCCGATCTCTATCCTGATGTGCAGGTGCAACTCATTCTCGATGATGAAGAGCTTGATCTGACCATGCGTCATGCGGATTGTGCTTTGCGTTTGCGCCAGCCGCAGCAGCCGGATCTCATCCAGCGCCGCATGTTTACCGTGCATATGCATGTTTATGCATCTGAAGGCTATATTGCCAAATATGGTAAGCTCAATGCTATTGAAGAGCTGGATGAGCATCGCATTGTAACCTTTGGTGAATCCGCACCGTCCTATCTGATGGGGCTGAACTGGCTGGAAACAGCAGGTCGCACTGATGGCGGTGCGCGCATTCCGACCTTGCAGGTCAATAATCTGCTTTCCATTCGCCGCGCGGTTCTCAGCGGTGTCGGGATCGGGGTTCTGCCGGATTATATGGTCGATAAAACATCAGGGCTGGTGCGTTTGTTGCCGGCTTTGGGAGAGATTCCTTCCTTCGATACATTCTTCTGTTATCCGGAAGCGTTGAAAAATGCGGCCAAGCTGCATGTTTTCCGTGATTTCATTTTCTCCAAAGCGAGAAACTGGTCCTTCTGAAACAGACCAATTGACGTTAAAAAGAGCCGGTTTTACCGGCTTTTTTGTTGTTTAACGCCCATCTGTGCAGAAAAACCGGTTTCAAGATGCTGAGCTATCTGAAAATGCATGGCTGCTTTGCAATATCGGGCGTTGTGAAACCAGGCTTAAAGGAGCATATACAACTCATCTTAGTGATGCGTCTCCTCCTCCCATTGCGCATCCTAAGTGTTCCCCTCTGAAGGCTTGTCCATATGACGCCTTCAAAATTCCAAGCCGGGCTTATGTCCGGCTTTTTTTTGTCCAAATTTCAGGGCGACAAAAGCCATCTCTTTTTCCGTATTCTATGTGACCCTGCTTATGCAGGCAGAGTTTTGTGCGCAATAAAAAAGCCCCGAACGATATGTTCGGGGCTTCAGATACTTTATGCGTTTCGTATTAGCGCAGGGAAGCGCAGAAACGCTGAATGCGGATGCAGGCCTCTTCCAGCAACTCTTCTGAAGTCGCATAGGAAATACGGAAGTTTGGTCCGAGACCAAAGGCTGAACCGTGAACAACGGCTACGCCTTCTGCTTCCAGCAATTCGGAAACGAAATCTTCGTCGGTTTCGATAACCTTGCCCGAAGGTGCGGTTTTGCCGATCAGACCTGCGCAGGACGGATAGACGTAGAATGCGCCTTCCGGTGTCGGGCAGGTGATGCCGCTGGCCTGATTGAGCATGGAAACAACGAGATCGCGGCGACCCTGAAAGATTGCCTTGTTCTTTTCGATGAAATCCTGCGGGCCGTTGAGAGCTTCAACCGCTGCCCATTGTGCGATGGAGGAGGCACCGGAGGTCTGCTGACCCTGAACCATATCCATAGCTTTAATCAGCTGCAGCGGGCCTGCTGCATAACCAATGCGCCAGCCGGTCATGGCATAGGCTTTGGAAACGCCGTTCATGGTCAGGGTACGGTCATAGAGCTTTGGCTCAACCTGCGCAGGGGTCATGAATTTGAATTCGCCGTAAACGAGATGCTCATACATATCGTCGGTCAGGATCCAGACCTGCGGATGACGCAGCAGCACATCGGTGAGCGCTTTGATTTCGCTTTCAGAATAAGCGGCACCTGTCGGGTTGGAAGGCATGTTGAGGATCAGCCATTTGGTTTTTGGCGTGATCGCAGCTTCCAGATCGGCAGCCTGCAGCTTGAACTGGTTGTCCATTGTGGTTTCAACAGTTACCGGTGTTGCACCGCACAGAGCAACGATTTCCGGATAGCTTACCCAGTAAGGCGCAGGGATGATAACTTCATCACCCGGATTGAGGGTTGCCATCAATGCATTGAACAGGATCTGCTTGCCGCCGGTACCGACAATGGTCTGTTCCCAGGTGTAATCCAGACCGTTTTCACGCTTAAACTTCGCAGCAATTGCCTTGCGCAGTTCAGGAATACCGGAAACAGGGGTGTATTTGGTTTCGCCGCGGGTGATTGCGTCGATGGCTGCCTGCTTAATATTATCAGGGGTATCAAAATCCGGCTCACCTGCACCAAGGCTGATAACATCTTTGCCCTTAGCTTTCAGCTCACGTGCTTTCTGGCTGACAGCGATTGTGGCAGATGGTTTTACGCGGGACAGTGCGTCGGCGAGGAATGCCATGATCATTACTCCTGAATGGAACTGGCGATCCGGCTGATGAGCCGGAGGATAAAAGAAAACCTAAAACACAGCGCAATCTCCTCAACCGCGTGTGTTTAAGCGTTGCTGCCGGTGCCTGAGCAGCCGCTATAGCGACGTTGTTGAGCCCTTCGCGAGCGCAGATTGATCTGGTCGCATATGATATCCGGGGAGTTTACAGTTTTGAGGCTGTTTATGCCGGTGGGGAGCAACGCTGATATAGAGCCGGACTGTTCAGTCAGAGGCTACAGCTTTATGTCGCAATCACAGGCAAAGTGCAAGGAAAGCTTTTGCATCGCAGCGTAATTGCGGCGTTTTATATTTGGGATGTGCAGAAAAAAGAAAAGGCGGGAAAACCCGCCTTTTATTCGATCCCAGATTGTCAGTCAGTGTGACCTCAACGCCCTGTATCTCAACCCTGAGCCGCATGAAATGCAGCTCTTAACCTTATCGCAAATTACATTGCAACAAGGTTGTCGGCAGATGAACGACCAGAGCGGCGGTCCTGCACGATTTCATAGGTGACTTTCTGGCCTTCATCGAGCTGAGCCAAGCCAGCGCGCTGTACAGCGGAGATATGAACGAACACGTCTGTGCCGCCCTGATCAGGCTGAATAAAACCGAAACCCTTGGTCGTGTTGAACCACTTAACTGTTCCCGTAGCCATGGGAAATTCCTTCAAGTTCATAGTAAATTCAGGTTCGCCTTGCGACGTTCCCGGTGGATCGAAGTTGTTGATGGAAGATCATGAGAAGCAAGGCGTTGCCGTGCGGGCCGCAAAATCACTCGACCGAAAATTCGATGAACTCAACATATGCGACATTTTTGACCAATACAAGGCGGCTTCTCAGGAAAACGCACATGGACGGAGAATAAATCTCCGGCAAACCTTTACAACGCGTGAGAATATTTCTGCAAATTGCCACTCTCCGAAAAGTATCTCTGTAGAGTTCAATGCAGGGGAGCGATGTATCCGGAGCAGGAATTACAGTGCTGAAAACACAAAAGGCAGCCTTATAAGGCTGCCTTTTGCTTGATCGTTTATGTGCTTATCAGGCTTTCTTGAAGTAATCCTGCAATGGACGAACTTCCAGTGATCCGGCCTTGAGCGCGGCAATCGCTTCAGAAACCGCCTCTGCACCAGCCAGTGTGGTGTAATATGGCAGTTTGTGCATCAGGGTCGCACGGCGGATCGATTTGCTGTCGGAAACCGCACTGACGCTGTCTGTGGTATTGAAGACGATATGCACCTGACGGTTACGGATGGCGTCTTCAATATGCGGACGGCCTTCCAGAACCTTGTTGACCTTGGTGGCTTCGATACCCTGTTCAGCCAGATAGCGCTGTGTGCCACCGGTTGCCAGAACTTTAAAGCCGAGGTCTGCCAGACGCTTAACAGGCGCTACGATGCGCGCTTTGTCTTCATCGCGGACGGAGACAAACACTGTACCGTCGCGTGGCAGATCAACGCCTGCGCCGAGCTGTGATTTTGCAAAGGCCAGTGCATAGTCATAGTCGAGACCCATGACTTCACCGGTCGAACGCATTTCAGGTCCGAGCAGGGTGTCTACGCCCGGGAAGCGGGCGAACGGGAACACGGCTTCCTTCACGGCGATGTGGCGCTGTGCTTTCACATCAGGCTTGCCGCCATAGGCTGCGAGTGCCTGTTCAAGGCTTTCACCGGCCATAATGCGTGCTGCAACCTTGGCAATCGGTGTGCCGTTGGTTTTAGCCACAAAAGGCACGGTACGCGATGCACGCGGATTGACCTCCAGCACATAGACTACATTGTCTTTGATCGCATATTGCACGTTCATCAGACCGCCGACATTGAGCGCCTTGGCCATAGCAATGGTCTGGCGTTCGAGTTCAGCAACGATTTCATCGCTCAATGTGTGAACCGGCAGGGAGCAGGCTGAGTCACCGGAGTGAATACCGGCTTCTTCAATATGTTCCATGATACCGGCAACATAAGCGTCTTTACCGTCGCAGAGGCAGTCGACATCCACTTCGATAGCATCGGTCAGATAGGTATCAAACAACAGCGGGTTTTTGCCCAGCAGGGTGTTGATCTGGCCGGTTTTATCATTCGGATATTTGGCTTTAATATCTTCGGTCACCAGTTCAGGCACGGTTTCCAGCAGATATTTCTGCAGCATACGTTCGTCATGAATGATCTGCATGGCGCGGCCACCCAGAACATAAGACGGGCGAACCACCAGCGGGAAGCCGAGGTCTGCAGCGATCAGACGTGCCTGTTCAACGGAATAGGCAATGCCGTTTTTCGGCTGGTTGAGGCCGAGCTTGATCAGCAGTTTCTGGAAGCGGTCACGGTCTTCCGCCAGATCGATCGCATCCGGTGAGGTGCCGAGGATCGGAATATTGGCTTTTTCCAGTGCATTGGCGAGTTTCAGCGGGGTCTGGCCGCCGAACTGCACGATCACGCCGTGCAGAGTGCCTTTTTCCTGCTCTTTGCGCAGAATTTCGATCACATCTTCATCGGTCAGCGGTTCGAAATACAGACGGTCCGATGTGTCATAGTCCGTGGAAACCGTTTCCGGATTACAGTTGATCATGATCGCTTCATAACCGGCATCGCTCAGCGCGAAAGCCGCATGGCAGCAGCAATAATCGAACTCGATACCCTGACCGATACGGTTAGGACCGCCGCCGAGGATCACAACTTTTTTGCGCTCGGATACATCCGCTTCACAGGCTTCAACACCTGCAAACGGCGTTTCATAGGTCGAATACATATAAGCCGTTGGTGAAGAGAATTCCGCAGCGCAGGTATCAATGCGCTTGAAAATCGGATGCACGCTCAGTTCTGCACGATGTTTGGCAACATCCTTGGCATCTTTGCGGATCAGGCTTGCAAGGCGGCTGTCTGAGAAGCCCATGGCTTTCAGATAGCGCATATTTTCCGCATCCTGCGGCAGGCCGTGTTCACGGACACGATCTTCAGTCGCAACGATCTCGGCCATCTGCTCAAGGAACCAAGGATCGATCTTGCAGGCTGCGTGAATTTCATCAAGCGGCATGCCGAGACGCATGGCCTGTGCAACCATACGCAGACGATCCGGTGTCGGTGTGCCGATAGCTGCGCGGATTGCGCCTTTTTCATCGCCGTCTTCAATATTCGGGATTGCGATTTCATCAAGACCGGTCAGACCGGTTTCCAGACCGCGCAGAGCTTTCTGCAGGCTTTCCTGGAAGGTACGGCCGATAGCCATCACTTCACCGACCGATTTCATCGCGGTGGTCAGAACATTATTGGCGCCCGGGAATTTCTCGAAAGCGAAACGCGGGATTTTAGTAACAACATAGTCAATGCTTGGTTCAAACGAAGCAGGTGTTGCACCGCCGGTAATATCGTTTTCCAGCTCGTCCATGGTGTAGCCGACAGCCAGCTTGGCGGCGACTTTAGCAATCGGGAAGCCGGTTGCTTTGGATGCCAGCGCTGACGAGCGGGACACACGCGGGTTCATTTCAATAACGATCAGACGACCATTTTCAGGATTAACCGCGAACTGTACGTTCGAACCACCGGTTTCAACGCCGATTTCACGCAGCACTGCGATCGAGGCATCGCGCATGATCTGATATTCTTTATCAGTCAGCGTCAGGGCAGGGGCGACAGTGATACTGTCACCGGTGTGAACGCCCATCGGGTCGATATTTTCGATTGAGCAGATGATAATGCAGTTGTCCGCTTTGTCGCGTACAACTTCCATTTCATATTCTTTCCAGCCGAGCACAGATTCTTCAATCAGTACTTCGGTGGTTGGCGATGCATCAAGGCCGCCTTCGACGATTTCAAAAAATTCCGAACGGTTATAGGCAATGCCGCCGCCGGTGCCGCCGAGGGTAAAGCTCGGGCGGATAATGGCAGGCAGACCAACATGATCGAGCGCCTGTGCTGCCAAACCCATAGCATGGGTCATGTAGCGCTGCTTGCGGTCGGTTTCGCCGAGCTGCCATTCGGTTTCCAGCTTGTCGAGTGCTTTGTCGAGATCGTCGCCGGAGAGCTTGGCTTTCAGCTCTTCGCGTTTGATCTTATGGGCTTTGCGGTCTTCGTCTTTAACGTCTGTGGCATTGGCCAGCATGGACTTTGGTGTCTCAAGGCCGATTTTTGCCATGGCTTCGCGGAACAGTGCGCGGTCTTCGGCTTTATCAATGGCTTTGGCGTCTGCGCCGATCATTTCCACATTGTAGCGGTCAAGCACACCCATGCGCTTCAGCGATAGCGCGGTGTTTAGTGCAGTCTGGCCGCCCATGGTTGGCAGCAGCGCATCAGGGCGCTCTTTGGCGATGATCTTGGCAACAACTTCCGGTGTGATCGGCTCAATATATGTAGCATCCGCCAGATCAGGATCTGTCATGATCGTGGCCGGATTGGAATTCACCAGAATGATCCGGTACCCTTCTTCTTTCAGGGCTTTACAGGCCTGTGTGCCTGAATAGTCAAATTCACATGCCTGACCGATAACAATTGGTCCCGCTCCGATAATCAGAATCGATTTGATGTCTGTGCGTTTTGGCATGGTCTCATCCTGTGTTTAGCGCTTATTCGGCTCTGCGACAAAAGCCCGAACGGTATGACCGTCGGGTTCAGAGGCTATATGATGCGTCTGGGCTAAGCGTGTCTTATAGGTAATCAATTTGCGGAAAGTAACCCCTTAAATACGTTATTTGGGAGAAAATATGCGTTTATAACAATTCTTATTGAAATTTGACCGGTTGTCAGCCTGTTTTGAAATGTCCTGTGTTTTATCTTTGCTAAATAGACTGCGGGCAGAGTAGCGGGCAGAGCATTTCCGTTTTATTATAGCTGCCACAGAATTATGTAAAATAAGGAGAGCGCTGATGCGCTGGCAAGGTCGCGAAGAGAGTGACAATGTTGAGGATCGCCGTGGGAATGGCGGAGGTGGTCTGAGAGGCGGTGGCGGACTCGGCGGGCCGGGTTTCCGTGTTGTGCGCGGCGGCGGGCTTTCCGGCATTCTTATTCTGGGTGTTATGGCACTTGTTTTATGGATGGCCGGTATTAATCCGCTGCCTATCCTGTTCGGTGACGGTTCTATCCAGAGCACACAGACATCCGGCGGCTCTTCCAATATTGGTGCTTCCACGCCGCGCGCCGATGATGAAGCGGCCAGTTTCAGTCGTGTTGTCTTGAAAGAAACAGAAGAAGTCTGGAGCGGTATTTTCCAGTCTGCGGGTCAGACCTATAAAAAGCCGGTTCTGGTGTTGTTTGACGGTCAGGTAAGATCTGCCTGCGGTTTTGCTTCTGCTGCCTCGGGGCCTTTCTACTGCCCGGGCGACCAGAAGGTTTATATCGATCTGAGTTTCTACCGTGAACTGGACAAGCGTTTCGGCGCTTCCGGCGATTTTGCCCATGCCTATGTGCTGTCGCATGAAGTTGGCCATCATGTGCAGAACCTGCTCGGTATTCTGCCGAAATTTAACCAGATGCGCCAAAGTATGAGCGAAGCACAGTCCAATGCCATGTCTGTGCGCGTGGAATTGCAGGCCGATTGTTTTGCCGGTGTCTGGGGTAAATTCACTGAGCAGAAAGGTCTGCTGGAGCAAGGCGATCTCGAAGAAGCTCTGAACGCCGCCCATCAGATCGGTGATGATACTTTGCAGAAGCGCTCGCAGGGCTATGTTGTGCCGGAAAGCTTCAACCACGGTACCTCTGAACAGCGTGCCAAATGGTTTAAGCGCGGCTTTGACACAGGGCGGGTTGATGCTTGTGATACTTTCAACAACCCCATTTAATATATTCGGGTGCTGACGGTCTGCAAATAGCGCCTTCCAGCGCTTCCGGTACTCACGTACTATAGTACGCTCCGTTCCGGTTCTCGTAAGACACTATTTTCGCCACGTCATCATCCCGAATATGACCTCGCGCTTGATAGAAAAATCAAACTACGAGTATAGAAAAAGGCCGGTGAAAATCACCGGCCTTTTTATTTGTGTCCTGCTTGTTAAGCTCAGGCCGCTTCGCGTTCCGGCAGAGGTTCCTGACCTTTGCGTGCGCGGATCAGGTTGATAAAGCGGCGGAACAGGTAGAACGAGTCTTCTGGACCCGGAGAAGCTTCCGGATGGTGCTGTACCGAGAAGACCGGCTTGCCGATAATCCGCAATCCGCAATTCGTACCGTCAAACAGCGAGATGTGGGTTTCTTCCACGCCTGAAGGCAGGCTGTCCGCATCCACCGCAAAGCCGTGGTTCATCGATACGATTTCAACTTTACCGGTTGTGTGGTCTTTCACCGGATGGTTGCCGCCGTGATGACCCTGATGCATCTTCACTGTCTTGCCGCCTGTTGCCAGTGCCAGCATCTGGTGGCCGAGGCAGATACCAAACAGCGGAATATCAGTTTCAATCAGCTTTTTAATGGTTGGCACTGCATATTCACCGGTAGCTGCCGGATCGCCAGGGCCGTTGGACAGGAATACGCCGTCCGGATTGTGTGCCAGAATATCTTCAGCGCTTGCCGTGGCCGGAACAACCGTTACCTTGCCGCCAAGATCTGCAAACAGACGCAGAATGTTACGTTTGATACCATAGTCAACCGCAACGACATGGAACTGTTCTTCTGTCTGGCTGCCATAGCCTTCATTCCAGACCCATGACTTTTCTGTCCATACAGAAGACTGGCCGGAAGTAACATCTTTGGCGAGGTCGAGGTCTACGAGACCTGCCCAAGCGCTAGCGCGTTTTTTCAGAGCCGGAATGTCGAAATTGCCGCTCGGATCGTGAGCGATCACGGCATTGGCTGCGCCTTTTTCACGGATCAGGGCGGTCAGTGCGCGTGTATCAACATTGCTGAGGCCGATAATGCCGTGCTGCTTCAGCCACTTGTCGAAATCCTGAGTGGCGCGGTAGTTTGAAGGGGCAGTAATATCAGCCTTGATGATTGTGCCGACTGCACCGGAGCGGCTGGCCGGATTGAGGCGCTCGCTGTCTTCTTCATTGGTGCCGACATTGCCGATATGCGGGAATGTGAAAGTCACGATCTGGCCTGCATAGGACGGGTCGGTCAGAACTTCCTGATAACCGGTGAGGGAGGTGTTGAAGCAGACTTCCGCTTCAATCGCACCGACTGCGCCGACACCTTTGCCTTCGATCACTGTGCCATCCGCCAAAACAAGAACAGCTGTTGGCTTGGAAGTCGTCCAGGGTGCGGTTTTGGGTGTGGTTTCGGTCATTGAGGCACTCCTGATCAAAATTGCGCGCTGTGCTGTGGGGCATGTCGCGTCCGGAACCGGCTTTGTGGTCGGCCATCTGAACGGCAACTATGTGTTATATGTGCAGATGCAACCCGGTATGATAAACACCAGATGTGCAAAAACGCGCCGGATACAATGAGCTCCGTCGCGAGAATGAAAAAAATCTTCTGCTAAGATTAATAATGTAAAGAAATCTTGCCCTGCGGTCAATTGCTGTGACGGATATTTTCGCGGGAAAAGCGGCGACCAGTACGCGGCCTGTAGTTTGCCTTCATAAAAACAGTCTGAATGAGCCGCTTTCTGCTTGTATATTGCAGAGACAATAATGAGGCTGCGCGAAGAAAATAAGCGGATGGTTTTGCCAAGACTGCAAATTGCGCTATAAGGCCTTTGATTTGCTTATTCCGGCCAGCTTTATTGCATTCAGGAGCGTATCGCCTTTATTCTGTTCTGCGCGCACGCTCTGATTTCTGTAAAAATTTGCATCACGCGCGTGATCATAAAAAGACAACTGACCGCGCCTTGCTCTGACCGGATTTTATAAATTTAACAGGCCGGATACGAATATATAATGCTGTCCTGCCAAGGAGATAAGAAATGCTGCGTCAGGAAATTTCGCAAGCTCTGACAACGGCTATGAAAGCCCATGAAAAAATGCGTGCTTCAACGCTGCGCTTGATTATGGCTGCTCTGAAGGATCGCGACATTGCCAATCGCGGTGCAGGCAAAGACCCTGTATCGGATGATGAAATTCTGGCAATTCTTGCCAAGATGATCAAGCAGCGTGAAGAATCCGCCAAGATGTACGAAGAAGGCAATCGTATTGAACTGGCTGAAAATGAACGCGCTGAAATCGAGATCATCAGAGAATTTCTGCCTCAGCAGTTGAGCGATGAAGAAATTCGCGCCAACAGCGCCGCCGCCATTGCCGAAGTCGGTGCGGAAGGCCTGCGCGATATGGGTAAGGTAATGGCGGTTCTTAAAGAGCGCTATACCGGCCAGATGGATTTCGCTAAGGCCAGCGGTGTGCTGAAAGAACTGCTCGGTAGCTGATCCTGAATAATTGAGAAAAAGCCCGCGATTAAAGCGGGCTTTTTTGTTTCAGCTTTCCGTTACTGTTTTCAGGCGGGTGCCGCCGAGCATGCCTTTTTCTTCCAGTACCGGATAGGCCATTGAAGCCAGCAGCGAGTTGATCTGCTTGAGATCGCGGATCGTATCCAGATGGATCGAGCTGGTCTCGACACTGCGCACAGTTCCTTCACGCAGGCGCTGGAAATGCATTTCGCTGGTGCGTTTCTCCATATCGCGCAGATGGTCTTTTTCATGCACGAGCTGGCGCGCCGTATAGCTGTCGCGTGACACCAATACGTTGAAGGCCAGATGCGCATTGGAAACAACCATAGCGTGGAATTCGGTCAGTTCGTCCCAGCCTTCTTCGGTGAACTCCAGCTTACGATCCATTTTCTTCTGCACATGGGCAAGCATATTGCGCACAATAATATCGCCGACCTGTTCCAGTTTAACGCAGGCGCCGAGTAGTTCCTGCGTGCGCAGAGCTTCATCTTCGCTCAGGTTTTTGGTAGCCAGTTTCGCCAGATAAAGCTTGATTGCGGCATGACGGGCATCCAGACGGTCATCCAGTTTTGCCAGTTCATTAATGCCGACCTGATCCGGCTTTTCATAAAGATCCATAATCCGTCGCAGCATCACGTCAACGGTTTCGCAGGTGCGCACAACTTCACGGGTTGCATTGCCGAGGGCAAGCGGCGGGGAGTTGATGACACTCATATCCAGCGCGCTGATTTCCTGCGTGAAAACAGTTTCTGCCGGTGCTTCCGGTTTGGCTTTAAGATTGACCAGTGCTTCCGTAGCGCGCAGCACAAGTCCTGACAGCGGAATACCTGCAATCAGAATAATGGTATTGAACAGGATATGCGCATTCACAACCTGACTGACCGGATCGGAGCCGAGAAACTCGACCGGAGGCTTAAAGGACAGAAACAGGATCAGGATAACGAGAGAGCCTGCGCCGCGCATCAGCAGATTGCCGAGCGGCACCACGCGGGTTTCCGGCGGGGCATTGCGTGTGAGCAGGGGGGCGATGATAGAAGAGCCAAGATTGACGCCGAGCACCATCACCACCGCCAGATCCGGCTGAATGAGGCCGCGTGAGGCGAAAGATGTCAGCAGAATGATCGCGGCAATTGATGAATGGAACAGCCATGTCATCAGCGCTGCAAGCAGATAGGTGGTGACCGGATCGCTCGCCAGATAATTGACAATCACCGGCAGCAACTGACTGTCGCGCAATGGCGTTGTCGCTTCCCCTGTGAGTTCAAGCGAGAGAATAAGCAGACCAATGCCGACCAGAATCTTACCATTTTGCCGCCAGAACAGCCGCTCGGAAGACATGGAAATGAATGTGCCTGCCACAAGTGCCAAAGGCACCAGCAAAGTCAGGTCATAGCTCAGGATTTTAACGACAAGGGCAGAGCCGAGCTCACCGCCGCGCACGGCCATAAGGCCGGCCACACCGCTGACAAAGCCTGCGCCGACAAAAGAGCCGACCAGCAAAGTGACGGCCGTGGAGCTTTGTAGGGATACAGCCAGCAAAACACCGAAGCTGACCGCCAGAAGCGGTTTTTGCATATATTTGCGCAGTCGTCGGCGTAACCGGTCGCCATAGGCGCTTTCAACGCCTGCCCGAACCATACGGGTTGCCCATAAGAGCAACGCGACTGCCCCTGCAAGATGCAGGAGGACGACTGAACCATTCAAATGCGTATTCCTTTTTTATTACCGGATGATTAGCTCATCCTTTGTGGTTCCCCGGATTGTCTCCGGATGCTCCGTTCCTGTTCGCGCATGCACAGCATTGCTGCAGTGATTTGGCGGAATGTTCAGGACGGATAAAAATGCAGTGCGAAAATCATGCACTGGCTAATCAATCTAGGCACATTATGCTTAATTTGGAAGAGGGATTTTACCTCTAACAGATGGTATTTAAAGTTTTTATGACAAATTTATGACAATTAGCCGACTAAATCAAAATCCTGCATTTTCAGGTGCTGAAGGATAATATTGCTGTCCCGTTGTATACGATGATAAGCGATAATTATGACAACTGTGCTGCCCGCTTATAGGAGAGGCTGCACTTGCACAGGAGCGGGCATGTGAGTATCGGGGAAAGATGCGTTGTTGAGGCGTGTTTTTCTGTATTCCGTGCTATTAAGGTGAGGGGACAAGTTTGATGTCCCCCGAAGTCAGTATTGTTCTGGCAAGAGAACTGAGAGAGAATTTAAAGGCGCATGCGTTTCCCCCCGTCCTTCCTTGATGAAATCCGCGACCGCGTTCCGATATCGTCTGTGATCGGGACACGCGTGAGTTTTGATCGCAAGAAAACCAATGCGTCCAAGGGGGATTTCTGGGCGTGTTGTCCCTTTCATGGTGAAAAAAGCCCGAGCTTTCACTGTGAGGATCGCAAAGGCCGCTATCATTGTTTCGGCTGTGGTGTGACGGGCGATCATTTCCGTTTTCTCACCGAGCTTGAAGGTTTGAACTTTCCCGAGGCTGTCGCACGTATTGCCGATATGGCCGGTGTGCCGATGCCGGTTATGGATGCCGAGCAGCAGAGACGCGAGGAAAAGCGCGGCACGCTCTATGATGTGATGGAACTGGCCGCAGCATTTTTTGAAGATCAGTTGCAGGCATCCGTTGGTGCCAAAGCCCGCTCTTATTTGCGCGACCGTGGTTTGAATGCACAGACGCAGGCTGAGTTCCGCATTGGTTATGCGCCGGAAGGGCGCAATATTCTCAAGGAATATCTGGCCTCTAAAGGTGCAACCCGTGAGCAGATCGAAGCATGCGGCATGGTTGTGCATGGCGAAGGCATTGCGGTGTCTTATGACCGTTTCCGCGACCGCATTATGTTTCCGATTACTGACAGCCGCAATCGCGTGATCGCCTTTGGCGGACGTGCAATGTCACCGGATGCGCCTGCGAAATATCTCAACTCACCGGAAACCGAACTATTTCATAAAGGTCGCGTGCTCTACAATATGGTACGCGCGCGCCGTGCCTGTCAGGCGCAAAATGGCGAAGAAGCCAAACCGGTCATTGCCGTTGAAGGCTATATGGATGTGATCGCACTGGCTCAGGCCGGTTTCAACGAGGTTGTAGCGCCGCTTGGTACAGCGCTGACCGAGGAGCAGATGGCTTTGCTCTGGCGGATCAGCCCTGAGCCGGTTTTGTGCTTTGACGGTGATCAGGCCGGTCTTCGCGCAGCCTATCGTGCGGTGGATACCGGTTTGCCGAATTTGCAGCCGGGTAAATCGCTGGCTTTTGCTCTGTTGCCTGAGGGCAAGGATCCTGACGATCTGGTCAAGGAGCAGGGCGCTTCTGCTTTCAGAATTGTGTTGCAGGATGCCAAGCCGCTGGCGGAAATGCTGTGGATGCGGGAAACTGCGGGCGGTAATTTTGAAACGCCGGAGCGCCGTGCTGAACTTGATGCACGGATGCGCACCCATGTGGCGCGCATCAAAGACGAAAGCGTTAAGCATTATTACAGCCAGCATATGCGTGAGAAGTCACAGAGCTTCTTCGGTCCTAAATGGGGGCGGCAGAATGCCGGTAAGCAGGCAGGCGGCTTCGGCGGTAAGGGCAATTTCCAGCCGCAGCGCGGTAAAGGTAGCGGTTTCGGTGGTGGCTTTGGCAATGCGGCCTCAACCAAGGCTTCTGACAGTCTGACCCGTTCCGCGATTGTGAAAGGTGGTTCATCCGCACCAAGTCTGCGCGAGGCGACGATCGTTCTGACGCTGATTAATCATCCGGCGCTGATTGATGAGAATTTTGAGGTTGTAGCCACTTTGGAACTGACCCATGCGGGGCTGACGGCGCTTCATGCCGCGGTTCTGGATGTGATGGCCAGCCATCTTGCCGAAGACGGTAAGATGATGCGTAAAATCCTCAATGAAAACGGTTTTTCAGAATTGCTGGATGAGCTGGAGCTGGTGGTGCGCCGTGCGCGTCTGTGGCCTGCAACGCTGCTGGCAGCCGAAGATGATGCCCGTGAAGCCCTCAAACAGGCGATGCACTTGCATCTGCGCGCACGGACACTACATAAGGAACTAAGAGCCGTAGAAGAAGCTCTTTCTACTGAAGCGTCAGCCGAGGTTTTTGCGCGTTTGATTGATATTCAGAGCGAAATTCGCAAGGCCGATGCAACCGAAGCGCTTATTGAAGGTTTCGGTCAGTCTTCAGGACGCCCGCCCGGCGGTTTCTGAGGATAAGCAGATATGTGAATAAGGTCGCCAAACAGAGATAATTTGAACAAAAACTGCTCAGAACTGCATTGTTCGGTGCTTAACCGGCGTCACTCTGTCGCGAATCTGCATAAATGATTCGCTTTTTCCATGCGAATCATATGAGTCGCATTCTTTAATTGTATCGGTGAGAGCCTGTCCGTCGCTGAAAGGCGATAATACACAGCATCTGAACAATGTCATGACCGGAGTTTATGACCGGTATGAGGTCAATACGGGGCTGAGAAGGCTCTGTAAATATGAAATTTGCAAACCGTTGTTTTAATTGCCGCAGCCGGTAATCAGCACGGTTAATCCGGTTTTAACGCGAAAGCGCTATTGCCGATACTATCGATAGTCACGGGGCATAACGCGAATCGTTTGTTTTGTTGTTCATTCTGCCCGATGGACAAAACAAACCGATCGTCTGGAGATAAATATATGGCAACGAAGGCAAAGGAAAACGAAGAAGCTGAAGTCGAGCGCGATGGCGCGACCGATGGGCCGCTTCTCGACCTTTCGGACGACGCTGTCAAGAAGATGATTAAGCTCGCCAAGAAGCGTGGCTATGTCACGATGGACGAGCTGAATGCCGTGCTGCCTTCTGAGGAAGTCACATCCGAGCAGATCGAAGATACAATGTCGATGTTGTCCGATATGGGCATCAATGTTGTTGAAGATGACGAGCAGGATGCTGACGCAGAAGAGCGCGACGATGACAGCGAAGAAAGCGGCGGTGATCTGGTAGAAGCCGG
Organism: Pseudochrobactrum algeriensis; assembly: GCF_018436245.1. Classification (NCBI taxonomy): domain Bacteria; kingdom Pseudomonadati; phylum Pseudomonadota; class Alphaproteobacteria; order Hyphomicrobiales; family Brucellaceae; genus Pseudochrobactrum; species Pseudochrobactrum algeriensis. The sequence continues at coordinate 2,193,653 of NZ_CP075361.1, read as the reverse complement.
CGGTACCGCGCTGGCGACAACGACCACCAAAAAAGAGCCGACAGACCGTACCGATGATCCGGTGCGTATGTATCTGCGCGAAATGGGTTCGGTTGAACTCCTGTCGCGTGAAGGTGAAATCGCGATTGCCAAGCGTATTGAAGCTGGCCGCGAAACTATGATTGCAGGGCTTTGCGAAAGCCCGCTGACATTCCAGGCTCTGATTATCTGGCGTGAAGCACTGAACGACCAGCAGATTTTGCTGCGCGAAATCATTGATCTTGAAACTACTTATGCGGGTCCTGAAGCCAAACAGGCACCGGTTATCGAGCGTGTGGAAGAACAGCCTGCGCGCGGTGATGACAAGGGTGGCCGTCGCTCACGCGATGACGATGATATCACCAATGTCGGCGGTGAAATTCAGGAAGAATATGACGAGGATGAAGATGATGAGGCCAATCTGTCGCTTGCTGCGATGGAAGCCGAATTGCGTCCTCAGGTCATGGAAACCCTCGATCTGATCGCTGATACCTATAAGAAACTGCGCAAATTGCAGGATCAGCAGGTTGAAGGCCGTCTGGCTGCTGCCGGTGAATTGTCGACCTCTCAGGAGCGCCGCTACAAGGAACTGAAAGATCAGCTGATCAAGGCCGTTAAGTCGCTGTCGCTGAACCAGAACCGTATTGAATCGCTGGTTGAGCAGCTCTACGACATTAACAAACGTCTCGTTCAGAACGAAGGCAAACTCCTGCGTCTTGCGGAATCTTTCGGCGTGCGCCGTGAAGAATTCCTCAAAGAATATCAGGGCAATGAACTTGACCCGAACTGGACTGACCGTCTTGCAACCCTGACAGCCCGCGGCTGGAAGGACTTTGTCGCCAAGGAAAAACGCGGCATTGATAATCTGCGTTCGGAAATTCAGAATCTGGCCACTGAAACCGCGATATCGATCGGCGAATTCCGCCGCATTGTTAATCAGGTGCAGAAGGGCGAGCGCGAAGCAACCATTGCCAAGAAGGAAATGGTTGAAGCAAACCTGCGTCTCGTGATTTCCATCGCTAAGAAATATACCAACCGTGGTTTGCAGTTCCTTGATCTTATTCAGGAAGGCAATATCGGCCTGATGAAGGCGGTTGATAAGTTCGAATATCGCCGTGGTTATAAGTTCTCAACTTATGCGACATGGTGGATCAGACAGGCGATCACCCGTTCTATCGCGGATCAGGCGCGTACCATCCGTATTCCGGTGCATATGATTGAAACGATCAACAAGATCGTTCGCACATCGCGCCAGATGCTGCATGAAATCGGCCGTGAACCGACACCGGAAGAACTGGCTGAAAAGCTGGCTATGCCTCTTGAAAAAGTGCGCAAGGTTCTGAAAATCGCCAAGGAGCCTATCTCCCTTGAAACGCCGGTGGGTGATGAAGAAGATTCACATCTGGGCGACTTCATTGAAGATAAGAATGCGCTGCTGCCGATTGATGCGGCCATTCAGGCAAACCTGCGTGATACCACGACCCGTGTTCTGGCATCGCTGACCCCACGTGAAGAACGTGTTCTGCGTATGCGTTTTGGTATCGGTATGAACACCGACCACACGCTGGAAGAAGTTGGTCAGCAGTTCTCGGTTACCCGTGAGCGTATCCGTCAGATCGAGGCGAAAGCACTGCGTAAGCTCAAGCATCCGAGCCGTTCGCGTAAATTGCGCTCGTTCCTGGATAGCTAAAAAGCATAAGAAAGTGCCGTCATCCCTGTGGTGGCGGCATTTTTTAGAGCGTGTCGTGTTTAATACTAGCCGCTGCGCTCGCTCTAAATTCTTTTAACTGTCGCATTGTCGCGGACGTTAAATGATCCCATTTAACTGCGAAATGCTCTAGGGGATAGAATGTCTTTTCTTAAACGCCTTTTCGGTTTTGGTTCTTCTGAGACAGCAGACAGCAAGGCTCAGGCTGAGCCGGTCAGCAGTGAGCATAAAGGTTTTGTTATTCTGGCAACGCCGTTTGCCGAAGCCGGACAGTTTCAGACCTGCGGTCTGATCCGCAAGGAAATCGCTGGCGAGATGAAAGAACATAAATTCATCCGCGCGGATCGTTTCGCAACCATGGATGATGCGGTAAATATTACCCTCATCAAAGCCCGTCAGATTATTGACGAGCAGGGCGACAATTTATTTCGTTAAACCGAGGCGAAATTGACGAGACATAAGGCCCGGTTTACCGGGCCTTTTATTTTGAAATTGATTTATCCGGCTGCAGTAAATTTGCTAAAATGCTGCGGGAAGGTGAGGACGTTATGAAGAAACCATTCTGGCAAACCAAAACATTGCGTGAGCTGAACAAGCAGGAGTGGGAAAGCCTTTGTGATGGCTGCGGCCAGTGCTGCCTGCATAAATTGCAGGATGATGATACTGACGAGATTTACGGCACCAGTGTTGCCTGTACTTTGCTGGACGGTACAAGCTGCCAGTGCTCGGATTATCCGAACCGCAGAAAAACCGTGCCGGATTGCGTATTTCTGACACCGAAAATCATTGAGACCGTGCGCTGGTTGCCGGAAACCTGCGGTTATCGTCGTGTATCAGAGGGCAGGGATCTGGAGTGGTGGCATCCGCTTGTTTCCGGCTCCAAAGAAACAGTGCATGAAGCCGGTATTTCCGTGCGTGGCAAGATCACTGCCTATGATCATGATCTGCCGGATGAAGAGGCATATCTGAAACATATGACCGGTCATATTGCCTGATAAAAAGTGATCAGATGAACTGCAAATGAATGATTGATTGCTGCTGCATTCAGAAATAGCCTGCTAAATATTGGATATCGCAACAAGCAAAGAATTATCCAAGGAGGACAATATGTCGGGTTTCTCAATGAAGGCAGCAATTGTTTCCGGCCTGATCGGTCTTGCCGGTGTTTTCTCGGCGGGTGCATCGGCACAAGCCGCATCGCCTGCAGTATCGCTCGCCGTCAGCGGTGTGGCGACAACCGGTGCGCGGCTGGTGCAGGTGAACCATCGTCATGGCCATTATAACCGTCCGCAATATCGTCCGAACCGCTATTCCTGCACACCGCGCAATGCGGTCTCCAAAGCATCGCGTATGGGCATTCGCGGGATGCGTGTGCATAGCAACCGCTCAACGATCCGCGTCTCCGGTTATCGCCATGGCCGTCCGGTGAGCGTGCTCTTCGGTAAAGCGCGCGGTTGCCCGATCTTGCGCTAATCCGGCATTGACCGGTTGAATTGATTTCCTGTCAGGCTGTGAATCGAACAGATTCGCAGCCTGATTTTTTATGCGGATGAGAATACAGCTTTGGGCGCTAAGATTACGGAAATATCTTGTTTTACAGAATGATATGCTGGGTCACCGTCAATATCCGGTATGTCTTTAAACACTGATTGATAATGTTTTGGCTGATAAGCGAGTTAGTCTTGCGATCATGTTTCGATTCAGGTAGATCGGAATTGCGTGGGCCTGTAGCTCAATTGGTCAGAGCCGGCGGCTCATAACCGCTTGGTTGGGGGTTCGAGTCCCTCCGGGCCCACCATCCTCACTTGGATTTGTTAGCGTTATTATATGCGCATTATTGCCAGCGCAAAGCTGGTGATTGTTGCTGCGGCTAAAATCCAGTTGGTCACTGTGATTGTGAGTTCCTGCTTCTGGAGCAATCTTAAAACAAACCAGACCACAGCCCATGTTACGGCAGTACCGATAAATATGGCTCCGGTGAAGCTAATCAGTATTTCAGAGACATCTGTTCCCGAAACAACCTTCCCGAGAGCTTTGCTGCTTCCGTGCAGCAAAGCCAATATTATAAGAGTTGCAGCCGAGTTCATAACTGGTTTCATGGAGACGGCTTTTGCTTAAAGCGCGTCTTCCTCGTTTTCATCATCATCATCGGATTCAACAACATCCCATAGAAAGGCGCGTAGGCGTTCCTCAATGCTTTTTCGTGAAGCGCCGGATGCTTCCATGTCGCGCTTAATTTTGAAGAAGCGGTCCTTGTCGGTAGGGGAAAGATATTTTGTTGCGGATTCTAGGTTTGATAATTCACTGGCCATAAATGTCGGATGCTTCTTAAATGGTGAAAAGGACGGAAGTGCGTAGTTTAACATCTTGGTGTTTAAAAACAGTAAGATATTATCTCTGATCCGTGCAGATCATTTTTTGATGTGGTGAGTAGCTATGACTTATGACGAATATAATGCCTTTTGCAGCAGCTTGCCGGCAACAACTTATGTTGTTCAATGGGGTGGTTCACATGTGTGGAAAGTCGGCGGCAAGGTTTTTGTCATCGGCGGCTGGCATAATGACCAGCCGAGTTTCAGTTTCAAAGTCAGCCATATTGCATTTGAAATGCTGCAAGAGCAGCCGGGGTTGCGCCCTGCGCCATATCTTGCCTCACGCGGCATGAAGTGGATACAGCATTATGCGGAGCCGGGTCTCAATGATGATGAGCTGAAGGATTATATCCTGCAATCTTACCATCTTGTTGCGCAGGGACTGTCAAAGAAAAAGCAAAAAGAACTCGGCTTACTGATATAGGTTTTCTGTTCGGGAAATTTGCGCCGATATTACCGCAGAGACCTTTTCATAATCAGGGGCTCATTGGATCTTGGCGCGGTGTAATTCATGACCACCCGTATTGTTCTGGATTTAACATCGGTTTTATTGGCGCAATCTAGAAGTGCCTGTTGTGCGCTGAGAGCAAAGACTTTGCCTGCTTCCCGCACAGGACGATATTCGACAGTGATGATCTCCAATAACTCACCATCCGCATTATAAGTGACTTCAAAAATGGCTGATGCTTTTTGATAGTCAATTTTCTCCGGCAATTTCCAGCATTTACCTGCCATTTCGGCAATCACTTCGCCGATAGGGGCGGCATGAAGTGAAGACGGAAACAGGCTGCAAGCCAGAAGAATTGCGAAATAGGACTTATTCATATCTCTCCCTATACATCATAGTGCTGATGTATAGATAAGCATAAACCATGCCGAGGGGTAGGTGCCGGGGATTATAATATGGGTATGGTGATAAAGAATACGGGCTGACCACCGGCAGGGAATTGCAAGACCTTTTGTGACGGCGTTTTTGCTGCCGGTTTGAGTTGGCTGTTCAGAAATAAAAAAAAGCCCCGCAATGCGGGGCTTTTTTTTTAGTTCGCCAGTATGGATTAGAACTTGTAGTTCACACCAACGCGTACTGTGTGGAACGGAGCCTTAACTTCACCGAAGCGAACGCCGTTAACATCATCCAGTTTCAGCTTGCCGAGGTCGGTGTAGAGGTATTCGGTCTTCAGAGTTACGTTGTTTGTAACAGCGTATTCTGCACCGGCACCTACAGTGTAACCAACTTTAGTGTCGGACTGGGAGAAGCTTGTTGTGCCATCAAAAGCGGAAGCTTTGATTTTACCGTAAGCAACACCACCTGTTGCGTAAACCATGAAGCGGTCAACCGGTGTGTAACCGAGACGAACGCGGGTTGTACCGAACCAGTTGATTTTGGCTTCTGCACCGTATGTGGTCGCGCCGTAAGTTACTTCTGCATCGGATTTCAGGTTACCGCCCTGGAAGTCGGTTTCGATACCAACAACGGTCTGGTCGAACTGCCAGTTGTAACCGGCCTGAATACCGCCGAGGAAGCCGCTTGCATTGTCTTTAGCGGATACTGCGAAGTTGTCGTAACCGTTGAACTTGTTCTTGCCGCCTGCATAACCGGCGTTAAGACCGATATAGCCGCCTGTCCAGGAGAAAGTGTCAGCTACAACAGCAGGAGCTGGTTCGTTGTAAACGATAGCATCAGCTGCGAAAGCGCTTGTGGAGGAGAGAAGCAGAGCAGCTGCCAGAGTTGTATATTTCATGTGATGAACTCCTTTTAGATTTCGTTAGAAACATAAAATATACCCTCGGAAATGTCTGTCACAAATATGCAACAGCAAGCTCTTATCGACTTGAAGTAAATGTGATCGTCTTGACACCTTTTGGACACAATGTAATTCTGCGCGCCGCTCACGAAAACGTGTGATTTGTCACGTAAATATTATGCGGCCTGACCTGCGCTGTGGCCCGATGCCCATGCCCATTGGAAGTTAAATCCGCCAAGCCAGCCGGTTACATCCACACATTCTCCAATGAAATAAAGGCCTTGTACCTTTTTGGATTCCATCGTCTTTGAGTCGAGCTCATCAGTGCTGATACCGCCGAGTGTAACTTCCGCCGTGCGATATCCTTCGGAACCTGCCGGTTTGATATGCCAATCCTGAATTGCGGCAACGAGATTTGTTAAGATCTTGTCGGACAAATCAGCCAGAGGCTTGTTCAATTGTGTCTTTTCCGTGAAAAACTGGGCTAAACGGCGGGGCAGTTTTTCTGCAAGGGCTGTCTGGACAGATTGTTTGCCAGTCGTTTTTCGTGCATTTTTTAACAATGTGAGGAAGTCAAAGTCCGGTTCAATGGTCAAAACAACCTCATCGCCCTCGCGCCAATAGGATGAAATCTGCAGAATCGCAGGGCCGCTCATACCCCGATGGGTGAAAAGCAGTGCTTCTCGGAATCGGGTTTTGCCATGTTTAAGCTCGGCATCGACGGCTATCCCTGAAAGCGGGCTGAGCTGTTCCAGCAGATTGGGTTCCAGCGTCAAGGGTACAAGACCGGGGCGGGGTTCAATCAGGCTGTGCCCAAACTGACCGGCAATAGTGTAAGCAAAACCAGTGGCTCCCATTTTCGGAATGGATTTGCCGCCCGTGGCAATGATCAGCGATTGCGCTTCGATTTTGCCATAGCTTGTTGTGATCAGAAAACCGTCTGTGGTTTTGCTGATGTCCGAAACCGTGGTGTTGAGGTCGAGCCGCACATTCGCCTGCTGCATTTCCGTGCGCAGCATATTGATGATGTCTTTGGCGCTATGGTCACAGAACAGCTGCCCCAATGTTTTTTCATGCCAGCTGATGCCGTAACTATCGACCATGGCGATGAAATCCTGCGGCGTGAAGCGTGCCAGCGCGGATTTGCAAAAATGCGGATTGGCAGACAGATAGTTTTTTGCCGTTGCATGAATATTGGTGAAGTTGCAGCGGCCGCCGCCGGAAATGCGGATTTTGTCACCAGGGGATTTCGCATGGTCGATCAGTACGACGGAACGTCCGCGCTGACCGGCACGGATTGCACACATCATTCCGGCTGCGCCTGCACCGATAATTACAACGTCTTTTTTCTCAATCACGGTGAGGCTTTCTGTTCCGGAAAACGGGTAGGAGGATAAAGGCGTCTATATAAAGCAAAAAAGGCAGCCGTCGAGCGCTGCCTTGTTAATTGCGGAGTGAAAGCAGTTTTAACGGAACGCTACGCCCGCATTGCGCATCTGGCTCATCATGGTCTGCAGCGAGCCGCCAATATCAATGGCGCGGCTTAAATCCGGCAACACAGTGACCTTGAAACCTTGTGCCGCTGCATCCAGTGCCGAATAGGCCACACAGAAATCCGTGGCCAGACCCGCCAGTGTTACATGTTTAATGCCGCGTTCACGCAAATAGCCGCCAAGACCGGTCGGGGTCATGTGGTCATTCTCAAAGAAAGCGGAATAGCTGTCGATAGCTTTACGATAGCCTTTGCGGATCACCAGCTCGGCCTTTGTCCATTGCAGGTCTTTATGAAACTCCGCTCCATGGGTTCCCTGTACGCAATGATCCGGCCACAAAGTCTGTTTGCCATAGGACATTGTTACCATTTCATAAGGCTCGCGGCCTTCATGGGTCGAGGCGAAGCTGGAATGACCTGCGGGGTGCCAGTCCTGTGTCAGGATGACATGGTCAAAGTGCTCAATCTCCTGATTGATGCCTGCAACGATACTGTCCCCGCCGGCTACAGCCAGCGCGCCTCCGGGGCAAAAATCATTCTGAATATCAATCACAATAAAGGCGGAGTTTTTCTGATCGTGTTGTGGCATCCCATTCTCCCGCTGCGTCACGTCTGAGAGCGATCAGTGACGAAAGCACGCGGAAAGGTCAAGAGGATCAGGCTTCGATTTCCACCCGACCCAAAGGATGCGAGCAGCACGCAAGAATATAGCCTTCTTCAATTTCATCATCGCGGATACCGCCATTATGATTCATGACGGTTTCGCCGCTGAGGCATTTGACTTTGCACGTACCGCAGACACCAAACTCGCAGGCGCTTGGTATTTTCAACCCGCCGTTACGAGCTGCCAGCAACACAGTATCTGTCGGGCTGCATTGCACTTCCATGCCGGATAATGTGAAAATAACGCTCGGCGCTTCGGTCTCCGCATCACCGGCTGCGGCTTCAAGTGCAGCAGGTACCGGTATGGCGGGTGCTTCCGAAGCCGGCTGAAAGCTTTCCTGATGATAGTTGTCCATGTTGAAGCCATTGGCCTCAAGCATGTCACGTACAGCGCGCATAAACGGCTCGGGGCCGCAGCAGAAGACTGTGCGGTCTTTGAAGTCCGGCGCGGAAATATCAATAATACTGTGGCTGATGCGCCCATGAACGCCGCTCCAGACATTACGGGCGATGGAACGCTCGACAACCAGCTGCAGACGCAGATTATCCATGCGGCTGGCAAGCAGTTCCAGCTCCTTACGGAAAATGATTTCATCCGGTGAGCGGGCGCAATTGAGAAAAACCACATCGCTGGCCGGTTGCGTATCATAAAGGAAACGGGTCATCGACATCATCGGTGTGATGCCGGAACCGGCCGAGATGAACAGGTATTTTTTGCCCGGATGCGAAACGAGCGAGAAGTCACCGGCAGGGCCAAAAGCTTTCAGCTGCATACCCGGACGCATATTATCCAGCATCCAGCGGGTGCCGATACTGCCCGCCTGTGCCTTAATGGTGATGGACACGGAATAAGGGCGCGACGGCGTGGAAGACAGCGTATAGGTACGCATGACCGGTTCCGGTGCTGCGGGTATCTCAATCGTGATGAACTGACCCGGCATATAGCGGAACCAGTTATTATTCTCCGGCGTGCGGAACGAGAAAGTCATCACGTCCGGCGCTTCTTCTATCGCCGCATCACATTCCAGAACCTGAAGCCTGTCGTTCCACGGCAGCATTTCATCAAGATATTTCATTCGTGCTGCTCTTCACCTGAAGGGGGCTTGAGGTGGGTTCATAGTGAACCTGCCTGTCATGATATTGTCCGGAGCGCTGTGTTGCGCTCCGGGATGTTGCGTTGAGCATCAGGCCACGCGGCTGAGTTTAGCAACTTCGCCTTGCAGGCGTGGGGTGATGAAATTGGCGTACCATTCAATAAATTGCATGACGCCGCCTTCATGCTCCACGGAATAAGGCCCCGGCTGATAGGCCGGTGAACGGATGCCGCGGGCGTTTTCTTCCACAATCCGGCGATCCTGATCATTGGTCTCGATCCAGACATGGGTCAGTTCATCGAGATTGTAATCGACGCCCTCAACCGCATCTTTATTGACCATCCATTTGGTGGTGACCATGGTTTCCTCGGCGCTGATCGGCAGCACGCGGAAAGAAATCGCATGATCGATCATCACATGGTTCCATGTGGACGGATAGTTGAACAGCAGCATCGCGCCGATTTTGGACGCTCTGACTTCAGAGCTCAGGCTTTTCGCCACAGCGGGCTTGCCGGACATTGTATAGCTGTCGGCATCGCGCAGCAGCGGAATGCGGGCAATACGATACTGGCCGTTCTCGGACATATTGAATTTGGCAGGCAGGCCGGTATCTTCACAGCGCTTCCAGAGCTGGTTGGTTTCCTCATCCTCCATCATGCCCTGTACGCCGGTGGCGCTTGGAGCTTCAGGATAGGTGCGGCACAGTTCCGGATGGTTGGCGGCACAATGGTAGCATTCGCGGTTGTTTTCCCAGACCAGCTTCCAGTTGCCTTTTTCAATGATCGTGCTTTCAAAGGCGATCTTGGCATCTTTAATCTGGTGCGGAGCCAGATAAGGCTCAACTGTTGCGCGGAAAGCGTTGAAATCCGGTGCTTCATCCGCGACACATATATAAATGTAACCGGCGACAGTTTCGCAATGCACGGTTTTCAGGCCGAAATCTGCCGGTTTGAAATCCGGTCCGACCTGACGGGCAAACAATAACTTACCATCCAGATCATAAGTCCACTGATGATAAGGGCAGACGAGGCGGGCAGCGGTGCCTTTTTCCGCAGTGCAGATACGCGAGCCGCGATGACGGCAGGTATTGTGAAAAGCGCGGATGCCGCCCTGACTGTCACGCACGACAATCACCGGATAATCACCGATTTGCACAGTGATATAGCTGCCTGCTTTCGGCAGTTCACAATCATGGCCGACAAAAACCCATTCACGGTACCAGATATGTTGAAGATCCAGCTTGTAAAAGTCCGGATCTGTGTAGAATTTCTGTCCGAGACTGAAATTCGGGTCGCGCCCCAACAAGTCACTCAGCATCTGATTGCGGACGTCCATAATATGCCTCGCATAGCGTTGTTCATCGGGGGTGCCGGACTTTAAAATATGTCGCTGCCGGAGTGGCTTATGTGCGACATGAAAAAGCCTGATCCCGTATGGGTATTAAGATTGACGACAAGAGTTAAGTCTCAGAATATTTCTCAAAAAATCTGCTCTGATTATCCGTATTCAACCATTGAAATATGGCGGACGCGCATACGAAAACGACATGGGCTTCGCGTAAAGACGACACGCCAAACCGCCGCATCCGGAAATTTATCGGCGGCAATATTTTGTAACCGAAAAGGGACTGGTCAGACGGGGCAGGCCGTGCTTTTCTGTTGCGCAGACAAGACCCGTATCAAACGGATGACCGCTGGAGGAAACATTTATGAAACGCTCGGAAATTAATGAAATTATCCGTGAAAGTGACCGCTTTATCCGGTCTTTCGGTTTTGTCATGCCGCCTTTTGCCTATTGGTCGCCGGAGGAAATGCGCACCCGTGTGAGTGATGACAGTGCAGCAATCCGCAATGCGCGTCTCGGCTGGGATATTACTGATTACGGGCAGGGGCGTTTCGATGAAATGGGACTGTTCCTGTTTACCGTGCGCAACGGACAGGCCGGAGATCTGCAAAAAGGTACCGGTATGCTTTATGCGGAGAAGATCATGATCTCGCGCGAGAACCAGCTGTCGCCGATGCATCGCCATGTGGTGAAAGCAGAGGATATTATCAATCGCGGCGGTGCCAAGCTGGTACTGGAAATGTTCAATTCCAATCCGGATGGCTCGATTGACGATAAAAGCGACGTAGTTGTTGCCTGTGACGGACGTATCAAGCGCCTGTCTGCCGGAGGTTTGCTGAAGCTTGATCCGGGTGAAAGCGTGACCTTGATGCCCGGTAACTGGCATGCTTTTTGGGGCGAGGGTGGTGATGTGCTGATCGGCGAGGTTTCAACCGTCAATGATGATCTGACGGATAATATCTTCCGTGAACCGATCGGCCGGTTCTCTGATGTGGAAGATGATGTCCAGCCACTGCATTTGTTGGTGTCTGATTATGACAAGTGGTTGGCTTAAAGTTCTGTCAGGCGATTGCCTTTAATGCCCATGCTGTAAAGTCCTGCGTGAAACGCGCGCGATCTGTTTCATGCAGGCTTTCATGACGCATATCCGGATAAATCTGTGTGGTGATATTGCTGAAGCCGGAGGTTCTCAGTTTTTTCTCCAGTGCAAGCAGGGATTTGCCGCCTTCAGTTGAAGGGTCCTGTCCGCCGCCCTGTAAATAAAGTGGCATATGTAGCGGTATCGCTTGTTGCGGTGCAGGATTGTTGCAGCGACGCATAAAACGGAAAACATCGATCCACATACTGACGGACGGATCATAGCCGCAGAGCGGGTCATTATTATAGAGCGCAACTTCCGCTGTATCATGGGACAGCCAGTCAAATTGCGTCTGGTAATTTTTCACCTGCTTTGCCCATGTGCGGAAAGTCATGGCTGGCAGGAAATGGCTCGGTACATCGGAGCCGAGAAACATGCGCTCGGCTTTGAGTAAAGTGAAAGCCAGCGTCTGATTTAAGACATTAGCAAAATTGGAATTGCATATGGCCGCTGCATCGGGCGTGCAGAATTTTCCGCATAAAGCGGCCAGTGTTACCAATCCCCCCATGGAGTGGCCAAAGAGAATGAGCGGCAGTTGCTCATGTCTTTCGCGGATTGTCTTTTCAACAAAGCCGATATCCTGCAGAGTTTTTTCATCGCCATCTTTGGCTGCGAACTGGCCGAGCGGTGCATCCGGTGCGCTGGTAAGCCCGTGTCCGCGATGGTCATGGGCATAGACGTTAAATCCATGCTCCGCGAGATAATCCGCAAATTCCTGATAGCGGGCAGCATGTTCGGCAAGGCCATGGCTGATCTGTATATTGCCGATTGCCGTTTTCTTCGCCGGTTGAAAACGCAATGCCAGTTTTGCACCGCTCGGACTTAACAGGATTTCAGGATTGTCAAACGGCATTGTGAAACCTTGTTTCAGGAGTGCGGAGACTATACTTGTAATAATAATAGCTATTCAGTGTCTGATCCAAAAGTCGCCCACTTGGCTGCAAATGGTGATTTTTTATTCAGACCCTCAGAGGTTAAACAGGGGAAGATGCTTATCGCGCCTGCTTCGCCTCTGTTCTGGCATTGCCCCTGCGCAATATTTAGCCTAAATAGCGCATCAAAGCGAATTCCCACACATTACGGGCTCAAATTCTCGGAGAACAGCCACCCAATGGCACGTCAATTTATTTATCATATGTCGGGTTTGAATAAAAACTACGGCACAAAGAAGATTCTCGAAAATCTGCACCTGTCATTTTATCCTGATGCGAAAATCGGTATTCTCGGCCCTAACGGCGCCGGTAAATCGACAATCCTCAAGATTATGGCTGGTCTCGATAAAGAGTTTACCGGTGAAGCCTGGCTCGCCGATGGTGCGACCTGTGGTTATCTGGCTCAGGAGCCGCATCTCGATCCTGAAAAGACTGTTTTCGGCAATGTGATGGAAGGTGTGGCTGACAAACAGGCCATTCTTGACCGTTATAATGAGCTGATGATGAACTATTCTGATGAAACTGCTGACGAAGGTGCGGCGCTTCAGGATGTTATCGACAGCCAGAATCTCTGGGATCTGGAAAGTCAGGTTGAAATGGCAATGGAAGCGCTGCGCTGCCCGCCGGCAGATGCTGACGTGACCACGCTTTCCGGTGGTGAGCGTCGCCGCGTTGCACTTTGCAAGCTGCTGCTCTCCAAGCCAGACCTGCTGCTGCTCGACGAACCGACCAACCATTTGGACGCTGAAACCACAGCATGGCTGGAAAAGCACCTGCGTGAATATAAGGGCGCTGTGTTGCTCATCACGCATGATCGCTACTTCCTTGACAATGTGACCGGCTGGATTCTCGAACTTGATCGCGGTCGCGGTATTCCTTATGAAGGCAACTATTCTGCCTATCTGGAAGCCAAGGCTAAGCGCATGATTCAGGAAGGCCGTGAAGACGATTCCCGCCAGAAAGCTCTTGAGCGTGAACGCCAGTGGATTGCAGCGAGCCCTAAGGCACGTCAGTCCAAGTCGAAAGCCCGTATTAAAGCTTATGACAAGCTGGTTGAAGCGGCTGAAAATCAGCGTCCGGGCGATGCACAGATTCTCATTCCTGCGGGTGAGCGTCTTGGTCAGGTGGTTATCGAAGTTGAAAACCTGTCCAAATCCTTTGGCGATCGTTTGCTGATCGACAACCTGACATTCAAACTGCCTCCGGGCGGTATCGTTGGTGTTATTGGTCCGAACGGTGCCGGTAAGTCGACCCTGTTCAAAATGATCACCGGTCAGGAACAGCCGGATACCGGTAGCGTGCGTATCGGTGATACTGTTAAGCTCGGTTATGTTGACCAGAGCCGCGACCACCTCGACCCGAACAAGAATGTCTGGGAAGAAATCTCCGGCGGTAACGATATTATCAAGCTCGGCAAGTTTGAAATGAACTCCCGCGCTTATTGCGGTGCGTTCAACTTCAAGGGCGGCGACCAGCAGGCTAAAGTCGGCAATCTTTCCGGCGGTCAGCGTAACCGCGTGCATCTTGCAAAGATGTTGCAGGCTGGCGGCAACGTGCTGCTCCTCGACGAACCGACCAACGATCTGGACACAGAAACACTGGCGGCGCTAGAAGATGCGCTGGAAAAATACGCTGGTTGCGCTGTTATCATCTCGCATGATCGTATGTTCCTCGACCGTCTGGCCACGCATATTCTGGCTTTTGAAGGCGACAGCCATGTGGAGTGGTTCGAAGGTAACTTCGAAGATTACGAAGCAGATAAGGTACGTCGTCTCGGACCTGAAAGCGTCAATCCGAAGCGGGTGACCTATAAGCCGCTGACACGCTAAAATTTCTGGTTCAAAAGCCGCATGCAGGGCTGCAAATGGCACTGCCTGTAGTTTTTGACTCCAGATTTGAAGTTATGGAAACGCTCTCCGAAAGGAGGGCGTTTTTGTTTGTAAAGTGCTTGGCAAAATGCACCGGTGCTATAGATTGCTTGTTACAGGTAAGACAGAGGAGCATCACGATGAAAGACTGGTCGGCACAGCAATATCTGAAATTTGAGGATGAGCGCACAAGACCGGTTAATGATCTCATCGCCCGTATTCCGCTGAAAGATCCTGCCATCATTGTTGATATTGGTTGCGGCCCCGGTAACTCCACTGAGGCCTTGAAAAAGCGCTGGCCGCAGGCGCAACTATCCGGTTTTGATGCGTCGCCGGATATGATTGAAAAGGCGCAGGCGCGTTTGCCTGATGTGCCGTTTTATTTAAGCGATGTAACGCAATGGCAGCCGGATGCGGATGTTGATCTGCTGTTTTCAAATGCGGTGTTCCAGTGGATACCGGAGCATATTCAGCATTTGCAGCGCTTGTTGAAGGGGCTGAAATCAGGTGCCGCACTGGCTGTACAAATGCCGGATAACTGGAATGAACCGTCCCATCGTATGATGCGACAAGTGGCAAAAGACAGTCGCTGGATTGAACGTCTCAATAAAGCGCCTCGTCCGCCAATGCCGAGTGTGAATGCTTATTATGATGCTCTGATACCACTCGCATCCCATATCGACATCTGGCGCACGATTTATAATCACCCGCTTGAGGGGCATGCAGCAATTACTGAATGGGTAAAAAGCACCGGCCTGCGTCCGTTTTTAAATCCGCTGAATGAAGAAGAGCAACGCGATTATCTGGAAGAATATACGGAGCGGCTGGCAGAACATTATCCGCTGACGGTGGACGGCAAGGTGCTGTTGCACTTCCCGCGCGTATTTATGGTTGTTGTCCGCGGTGAAAGCTGAGCCGCGATGACAGATTTGTTTGATAATATTCATGGCAAACGCATAGCGGCACGCAAAGTTACAGGTCGTGTCCGTGGTCTTTATATTGCTTCAGGGCAGGATTTTGTCACGCAAGCAGTAGACAAATTGCACTGTGATCATGGTGGCATTATTGGTGATCATCATTATGGAATGACGCGTAGAGCCGGTGGCCGTGAGCCGTGGTATCAGCGGGGCACGGTGATCCGTAATGACCGTGAGCTCTCTCTGATTTCTCTTGAAGAACTGGAAAAAATTGCTGCGGCAATGGGGCTTGATGCGATCAGGCCGGAATGGATCGGGGCCAATATTGTGGTGGAGGGCATCGCAGATTTCACATTGCTGCCTGCCGGTACGGTGCTGTTTTTTGACAGTGGTTTGACACTGAAGCTGAACGGGCTGAATGCACCGTGCAAAATCGCCGGAACATCAATTGCGCAGCATATTGGCGCTCAGAATGAGGCTGTGTTGGCGCTTAACTTTGTAAAAGCAGCGAAATATCTGCGTGGTCAGACCGGCTGGGTAGAGCGCACAGGTGCAGCTGCAGCTTCTGATAAGGTAGCTGTACGAATACTGGAACAAATCTGCTACGCGCCGGATTGGAGCGCGTAGCTTATAAATTTATTTTTTAGAGATATTATTCAAGCGGAAGGTATAGGAGTAGTATCTATTTTTTCAATTCTCCATTCCACAAAGTATTGACCTCCTGATTCATCAGGTTTAGTTGTTGGAAAATAACAAATTGTGTGGTTTACCACGTCATATGCAAGATAATGTATGGTATCAACAGTTCCGGTACCTGCTGCATTTGGGGTTTTTACAACTTTATAAATATAGCAACTTCCAAAAGAGTTAAGGGCAAAAACGTTGAATTTATCAACACTATTCGGGGATAAGAAAGTTGAAGTTCCTACAATGGTTCCGCCAGCATTTGTTGTATCACCTGTCTGCTGGCCTGTTGTGTTTAAGAAACCGCCAGACCAGGGATTATAAATCGGGAATTCAGGGATATTTACTCTTTCCCCATTGGTGACAGTGTTCCAATCCGGGAAACTGTCAACCACAAAATACTGCCCCTTATCTGTGGCGTCAGGATAAAACGGGGATACTGCTTCGGCTTGATATTCCATTAAAAGCAGATTGTTGCCGTCGCCAATATAATCAATAGCAAGCTGGAATTGGCTGATTGCTTTATTGTCGTACAGGTATATATTTAAGTATTGTGACATTTTCAAAGCCTTTTATTTAAAAACATAGAAATTAAGAAACAATCGTGACTATCCATTTGTCGTCTACATTAAGTCCGTCGCGAAGTATTTCTGCGTCTGTAATTAATACTCGACTTGCATTGGTTTTATCCATAACAAGTTTTTTTGTAAGCGCTGTTTTATCTGTTACACGGTAGTCATCGAGAAAAATTTCGTATTGTGAACCCACAAGTTTGAAAATAAACCTTGGCGATATGTCCGAGGTTGTAAAATTAAAGGCGCCGGCAACCGATCCAGTTTTTCCTTGATTGGGGGATTTCATCGGTATGATTTGTTCGCTATCGCCAAAGAAGAGATTTTTATTTGGATTGTACATGAGTACTGGTTGACTTAATTCTGCAGTTAAAAGTTTTGGATTTGTTTTGGAAATCCAATATGTTTCTAATTTTTTATTGTTTCCAGCTTTGTCTATTCCTTGTATCGTGTAATTAATAAAACTGTTTTTTAAGGTACTCGTGTTGGGAATAATATAGTTTTGATTTAATGATGACTGTATTTGAAATGTATATGGCATTTAAAAACCCTCTTAATGATTTAAATTACATTTTTAATCTTCCATATATTTATTTTATTGGTCACTGTAATTACTGTCAGGAAGTAAGTTTAATGCCTGCCATTCTGTGAGTTTTTCTGAAATCTGATCTTGAATCCAGTAAAGTGCGCTGTCTTTATCCAGCCCTTCATCGCGGAGTCTGTCATAATCTGTGTAGCTGTGTCGGATATATGCGAGCAGTGTCAGGCGTACAGCATTTTGTGCGGTGAGGCTGCGCATATGCGGCGCGGCAGCTGCTTCGCGGATTTGCTCTGTATCAAAATAAGGCGTATGTGGTGCCAATAAGCGGAGCGCCAGTTCGATCTCTTTGCGGCGTTTTGCGGATGCGGCCATGGAAGCTTCCTGTAATGTGCTTTGCCGTGATTATGCTTAAATCAAATATGGTATTTTAAAACTTTTATCAGTTGATTTTAGTTGCAATAATCGCATAGATCACATAAACATATCTTTATGTGTTTTAAATGCGGAGTGCGGTATGACTGGCAAGCCTTTGGCTCTGGAAGAAATGGTGGAAGTGCTGAAGGCTGCGGCAGAGCCAAGCCGGTTGCGTATTCTGACGCTGCTTGCCGGTGGTGATCTGACAGTTTCTGATCTGACATCCATTCTCAACCAGTCGCAGCCGCGTGTATCCCGCCATCTCAAATTGCTGAGTGAAGCCGGTTTAATCAGCCGCTATCAGGAAGGGTCATGGGCCTATTTCCGCCTGTCGGAAACGCCGATCCATCAGGGGCTTTCCCGTGCACTGATCGGCTGGCAGGATAATCAGGATCCGCTGCTGCTGCGCGATCAGGAGCGTCTGGCACAGGTGAAGGCCGAGCGCCATGAGCGTGCGACTGCCTATTTCAGCGCCAATGCAGAAAGCTGGGATCAGATCCGCTCGCTGCATATTGACGAAACAATGGTTGAAGATGCGCTGCGTGGTATTGTCGGTGAACAGGCTTTCCAGTCTATGCTGGATATCGGCACCGGTACCGGCCGTTTGCTGGAAATGTTCAGCCCGCTTTATGTGCGCGGTGTGGGCATTGATATCAACCGCGATATGCTCACAGTTGCGCGTACCAATCTGGATCAGGCTGGTGTTGCCCATGCGCAGGTGCGTCAGGGCGATATTTATGCGCTGCCGGTTGATCGCGACGGTTATGATCTGGTGACAATCCATCAGGTTCTGCACTTCCTTGATGAGCCGCAATCGGCCATTCGTGAGGCTGCGCGTGCGCTGCGCCCGCAGGGGCGTTTACTGGTGGTGGATTTTGCGCCGCATGATCTCGAATTCCTGCGTGACGAACATGCCCATTTGCGACTTGGTTTCAGCGACGAGCAAATGACCGGCTGGATGAGAGCTGCAGGGCTTGAACCGGAAAAGATTGAAGCGCTTGAGCCGCAGGGCGGGCAGGCTTCCGGACTGGTGATTAAACTGTGGCTTGCGCGTGATCCGCGAATGCTGATCGCCGATGCTGCCTGAGGCACACTTTGAGGCGCACTTTGAGGGGCATCGGCAATATTGAGTAGCATTCTAATGTTTAGCTTTGCGCCATTCAGGCGCGGGCAGGCGCAGTTTTGATTTTCTTCATGGTGACGTGACCATGAATATTTGCCCCATGGTGCAAACTATGACGGCAAGAATAACGGAGATTTCCGATGTCTAGTTTTGGCCAGCAGCGCCGTTCCGAGAGCGCGCATCCGATCCGTGTATCCTTCGAGTTTTTCCCGCCGAAAACCGAAGAGATGGAAGATCGTCTCTGGGAGACAGTGACACGTCTGGCGCCGCTTAATCCGGCTTTTGTTTCGGTGACCTATGGTGCGGGCGGTTCGACCCGCGAGCGCACCAATAAAACCATTGCCCGTATCATCAAAGAAACATCCATTACGCCTGCCGCGCATCTGACCTGTGTGGATGCAACCAAGGAAGAGGTCAATTCGATTGTTCGCTCCTTTGCCTCTTTGGGTGTGACGCGCTTTGTGGCGCTGCGTGGCGATCCTGCAAGCGGCATCGGTGAAGCCTATCAGCCGACACCGGGTGGCTATCAGAATGGTGCCGATCTCGTGGCCGGTCTTAAATCCATTGCCAATTTTGATATCAGCGTCTCTGCCTATCCGGAGAAGCATCCGGAAAGTCCGGATTTTGCTACTGATATTGAAATGCTGCGACGCAAAGTCGATAATGGTGCAACCCGCGCGATTACGCAGTTCTTCTTCGATAATGATCTTTATGAGCGTTATGTAGAGCGTGTGCGCCGCGCAGGCATTTATATTCCGATTATTCCGGGTGTCTTGCCGATCCATAATTTCAAGCAGGTGGCGAATTTCTCCAAACGCGCAGGAACGCGCATACCGGCATGGCTGGCAGATCGTTTTGACGGACTGGAGAATGATCCGCAGACACATATGCTGGTGTCAGCGGCGCTTGCAGCCGAACAGGTGAATGATCTGATCGAGCGCGGTGTGAATGATTTTCATTTCTACACCATGAACCGCTCGGATCTGGCTTTTGCGATTTGCCATTTGCTTGGGGTGAGGGCGCCGGTCGCAGCTTAAAATATATGGGATGAAACGAAAAAGCCCTGCGGAAAATGTTTCCGCAGGGCTTTTTCGTTTTTAAAAAATGACAGGACTTGATTTATCTACTTTTGCGGAATGCCAAATATGCCGGTGGTATCTGTAAAAGTGATGCCTGCAAAATGTCTCTGATTAAGACCGTAATCTGTATATTTTCTGATTATGAAACCGAAATGCAGATATCAGGTCAGCATCTGAAATTCAGATGGTGAATATGCGAGGTCAGGGAAATACACCGACAATCATTGCTGCGACAAAAACAAAAGCTGCGCAAAATACCAAGGCATTGATTGAACGCGTTAAACCCATATGGATTGCCTCCTGAGCAGGTTGTAAGTTCAGTTTTCAAATGCCGTATGAACAACATTCAAAGGCCGGAAAGTCACTCCTGACAGAACCCGATCTGAGGGAATATGCCGGAGCCGCTTCTCTTAACTCTAAACCGGAAATGCCGCTTCCAGTCTCTTTAACCACCCATGCAAGAGGCATGGTCTCACGATCAAATTGACTGTTTTTTAACTGTGTCAGCACATTTCCCGTTTGTGTCATTTTATCGACATAAACGGCCAAAGAAAAGTCTAATTTCATGGGAGGGGACTGGGCGGAGCGGCGAAGGCGGCTTTCGCAATCAATGCAGAATTTTAAACTTGTAAAAAATACAATATGTTAGGCAGGTGTCAAAAGTTTTGATGCCGCCGTAAATTTTTTTACAGACGGCATCAAAATCCCACTAAATTTATAGCTTTTCGAGCAATTCACGTGTCGGCCATGAATCGGCAGGCATGCCCAAACGGAGCTGTTCAGTGCGCACGGCATCTCTGGTCATGGTGCCGAAAACACCATCGATTCGACCCATGTCATAGCCGCGTACAACGAGCTTGTTCTGCAGTTCTTTCAGCTCTTCTGTTGAAAGACCGGCCTCTGGTGTGCCGAGCAGGAAAGGCTCACCGCCAGCCAGACGCGATGCGAAATAGGCAGCAGTTGTTGCGTAGACAATGGATTTGTTCCACTCGACGAAAATATCAAAATTGCGGTAGGAGAGGAATGCCGGTCCTTTGCGTCCCATAGGGATGAGCAGGGAGGCGTCACCGTCATCAGCGCCGAGTGCATTGCCATTGACAGACTTTACACCCCAGCCGCTCCATTTCGAATGTGGCAGGCGATAGGTGCGGATGGAATTCTCCCATGGCAGATCCTGTGTCAGCTGCACGGTTTCCAGCCACGGTTCGCCGCGCTGCCAGCCGAGTTCAGACAACATACGGGCTGCAGTCATTACTGCATCAGCCACGCTGTTGCGCAAATCTACTTTACCGTCATTGTCGCCATCGACACCGCGTTCCAGATAATCTTTCGGCAGCAATTGCATCTGGCCGATT
Organism: Pseudochrobactrum algeriensis; assembly: GCF_018436245.1. Lineage (NCBI taxonomy): Bacteria > Pseudomonadati > Pseudomonadota > Alphaproteobacteria > Hyphomicrobiales > Brucellaceae > Pseudochrobactrum > Pseudochrobactrum algeriensis. The sequence goes on along the minus strand of NZ_CP075361.1, from coordinate 2,172,594 downwards.
TCGCCTGCCCATGCGCCCATGGTACCGGCATCCACAACGCCTTTATCCATCAGTTTCAGCAAAGCGATCAGCTGCGGACGGAAAAGCTCCGGACGACGGCAATCATGAGCCAGCGTAACGAGCGAGTTCAGCGTGTCAAAATCGCCCTGAATAGCGCCGAAGTCTGTTTCCAGACCCCAGAATGCAGCAATCACTGGCCCCGGAACGCCATAGGTGTCTTCGGCATTCTTGAAGACATCTGCATATTTAACGAGATTTTCGCGGCCTTTTTTCAGGCGCTGTTCGGAAATCAGGCGTTTGGAGAATTCGGCAAAGGTCAGGTTGAAAACGGTCTGCGTGCGGTCACGCTTCAATGTGCGTTCATCAAGCTGGGCTTTATGCAGCTCTGTAAGTGCCTTGTCTGAGATACCGGCAGCTTTGGCTTCAGTGACAACGCCTTCAAGCCAGACATTATAATCACCGCCGCAGGCCGGCTTTTCAATCGCGACAGCGGCCGGTGCGGATGGTGCTGCCGAGGGAGCCGCAGGCTGTGTCGCAGTAGCAAAAGCAAAGCTTGCAGTAGAGAGAAGAGTAGCGGCAGTCAGAAGTGGTTTAAAAACTGATCTGAAGGCAGACAGGGAGGCAGGGCGTGACATAACTCAGTTCTTTCTGCAGCAAACCTCGGTAAGGTTTTGCTGTTTTGGTTGATCGGGCCGGTTTTGACCAGAGCGTTCAAGTTTTCTGAATTATGTCCTGCATAAACATTTTGTGAAAAAGAAGATGGTAAAGTCAGATTCACGCAGTGAAGGCGATTTTATCTGACTTTGTTGCTTTCCAGCCACTTTCTCCACTGGGCATGATTGCCCGCGAATACGTTAATATCAGCGTCACCCTTGATGCCCGGAATTGTGCCTGTGCCGGTATATTGCCAGAAGACCCACGGGTGAGGGCCGTATTTTTCATCCGGATGACCGGCTGTGGAGCGCAGCCAGAACGGATAATCGCTGAAACTGCGCAGGTCATTGTCATCGAAGAAATCAACCGTGGTATAGATGACCGGCTTCTTACCGTAATGACGCTCGATCATGGTCAGGAATGTACGCATTTCCTTGCGCACAACAGCCGGATCAGGGCGAAGTTTACAGGATGGTGACAGCGGGTTCCATTCCATATCCAGAACCGGCGGCAAGGCGTTCGGGTCTTTCGGTACATTGCGGATATACCAGCGTGCCTGATCGGCTGCACTGCGGCAGAAATAATAGAAATGATAGGCACTGCGCGGAATACCGGCTGCGCGTGAACCTGCCCAATGTTCCGCAAAGCGGTCATCAACGCGGTCGCCGCCTTCTGTCGCTTTAATAAAGACAAAAGAAATGCCGCTGTTGCGCACCTGCTGCCAGTCAACTTTGTCCTGATATTTGGAGACATCCGTACCATGGACCGGATAATGCCAAGGGGTTTTACCGGTATAGTCATGAGGCTTGCGATCATAGAAACGCGGCGCCTTGGCGCTGGAAGAAGGAAGAGCAATCCCTGTGCCGGAGACAGAACCTGCCGACGGTTTTACATCTGAAAAATCATAATCCACAGATGTACATGCACTCAGCACAAGGCTGAGAACGGCAAGTGCTGCTGGCTTCATCGGGTATCATCTCACAACAATCACAGGGAAATCATGAATGCTTTCTTACTGCAAAAGGTTAAATTTTTCCTTTAGAGGAATAAGGATAATTCCTCCCACCAGCGGGATGCCGACGTGCGCATCTTGTCTCAGGCGGTCAATGTCTTGTGCCAAACTGTTTGATTTATAAATATTTTTTGATTAGTTGGGTCATAACTTATACAGGTTTGACGGGGATACTGTCAGAATTGCCGGAATAAAAAGCGGAACAATTAAATATTTCCGGCATTAACGAGAGATTGTAAACCGCCTTGCTGAAGGCGGTTGAGGAGGTCAAATGTATCGTCTGCTGGCTTTTATACTTGCTGTCGGTGTGCTGACCGGTCTGGTCTTTTCCGGCGGATTTTTGACGCATGACAAGACCGCAGAAAAACAGACTGACAGTGTTGCAGCCGTAATTGCTCATTCGGAGCAGGAATTGCAGTCAAAGGCCGATCAGGAACTGGCTGAAATTGATGCCAAAGCGTCGCAGAACAGTGTGGCAGGTCCTGCCGTGCTTTTACCTGAGCTGAAGAAACCGCTCACGGAAGAAGATGTGAGGGTTGCAGTGCAAAAAGCCGGTGATGATGCGGAGAAAACTGCTTTGAGTGTCGGTCAGACGTCAGATCAGGCTGCGGCAGCTAAAAAAACTGCAGAAGATTTTGTACGTGTGCGCATGGAAAGTCAGATGCGCACGGAACAGTCATCTGCAAAATCCATGTAAGCCTGATGTAAGACTATAAGAGCATTTCAGGTTTGGTGTGAATTGCCGGAAATGTTCTCTGCTTTATGCTTTTACACGCCTCGTTCCGGGCAAGGCTCGTAGCGTTCCGGTATTGACCATAAGCAATGTCGGCTGAATTTCATTCAACTCTTCGCGCTTGATGGTTTTCATCAGAGTTGTTTTGAATTACATAAGCTTATGTCGATTTGGTCCAGTATCGCTGATTTTTTAACGCAGACGGCTTACAGTGCGTTTTCCGGAGTGATTGAAGCCGTCCGCACCTATTTTGAGGGTGATGCGGAAACACGCCGTCGCGTTGCTTTTTCCATCGCTATGATCGCGCTGTCTGCCAAAATGGCCAAAGCTGATGGCATTGTCTCACAGCACGAAGTACGGGCTTTTCAGGATATTTTTGAAGTGCCGGAAAAAGAGGCGGATCACGTCTCAAGGCTGTATAATCTTGCCAAACAGGATGTGGCCGGTTTTGAGAGCTATGCCCGTCAAATTGCTTCACTGTGTCGTTCCTCGCAGCAAAACGGAGCGGATGAGCCTTGCGGTGCGCTTTCCGATGTTCTCGACGGTTTGTTCTATATCGCCAAAGCCGATGGCTATGTACACGATAAGGAAATGCAGTTCCTGAGGCGTGTAGCTGAAATTTTTGGTATTGAGGAAGACGAGTTTTTGCTGATCGCCGGAAGGCATGTCAATCTCGGCCCTTCCGATCCCTATGCCGTTCTGGGTTTGACGCGCGGTGTAGGATTTACTGAGGCCAAGCAGCATTATCGCAAACTTGTGCGTCAGAACCATCCGGATCTGGTGATTGCCCGCGGTATGCCCTATGAATTTCAGAAAATAGCCAATCACCGTCTGGCTGCGATCAATGCAGCCTGGGCGACACTTGAGAAACAATTGGGTCAGCATGACTATGCAGGATAATTCAACACCGGAGGCCGGTTTGGCGCAGAATAATCAGGCCGCCCCGCGCGCCTTGCTGAGCAAAGCTGACTATGAGGGCGCTGTTATTGATGCATCTGCAAATTTCGGCCCGCGCAAAGACGGTAAAGAACCGCGTTTTTTGATCCTGCATTATACAGGGCTTGCGACTGCGCAGGAGGCTCTGGATATTCTCAAATGTCCTGAACGTGAAGTCTCGGCACATTATCTCGTGCATGAAGATGGTCAGGTTGTGCAGATGGTCGCGGAAAGCGAACGCGCATGGCATGCAGGCCAGAGCTGCTGGAAAGGGGAGCGGGATATCAATTCTGCCTCTATCGGTATCGAGATCGTCAATCCGGGTGTGCTGGAGAATTTTCCGCCTTTTCCTGATGCGCAGATTTCATCTGTGATCTCTCTCTGCCGCTCGATTTGCGAACGCTATAATATTGCGCCGGAGAATGTGCTTGCCCATTCGGATATTGCACCGGAACGCAAGATTGATCCGGGCGAGAATTTTCCGTGGGAGACCCTGTTTAAAGCAGGGATCGGTCATTGGGTTGAACCGGCTCCGATCCGCGGCGGACGGTTTTTTGCCATGGGCGATCAGGGGCAGCCGGTTGAGGCCTTGCAGTCCATGCTGGCAATGTATGGCTATGATATCACCATTAATGGCGAGTTTAACGAGCGGACCAAAGTGGTGCTGAGCGCATTTCAGCGCCATTTTCGCCCGATTCAGATTGATGGTGTGGCGGATATCTCGACAATTGAGACACTGCACAAGCTTATTTCTACGAATTTGCGTGAAACCGTAACCAGCTGATTTTTAAAAAGACCTTATTGTTGGCCGCAAGAAATAATCCGCTAATGTTACAGGTTTTTGCAATCTGTGACTTGCCCCGACAATCTTCGGCTGCATTTCCCCGTCAGATACAACCTCAATTTCCTTGAGCAAGTCTGGTGATGGGGCGGACTGTTTCCCAGAAGGAAGGGCGTTGAAAGCTGGTTTTGCATGTCTTGCAAAACCTTTCGACGGATTATGCAACAGTTCCAACGGTTAAGGTTTATGATTAAAAAAATTGGATTTTTATGCGCTCTCAGCGGGGCGGTGGTTTCGTTCGGTCTGACACCAGCCATGAGTGCACCGGTACTTGAAAAAACAAATCTTGTAGACATCCTGAAAGCGAAAAAAGAAGCTTCAGAAAAGACTGCAACAAAGAAGAATGACGCGACTAAAAACAAGGCTGATACCAGCCGTACTGCCTATCAGAAACAGGCTTCCCGTACTGCCAAAATGCCGGTTATTGAGCGTCGTTCCGCTCGCACCCGCATTGATCTGAATAATCAGATCAGCGGCAAAGCAGAAACCAAGCAGGCGCAGACAGACAAGTCGGGCAAGCCTTATTCCGGCATCATTGCCCGTTATGCATCTTCCTATGGTGTGCCGCTGGCACTGGCTCATGCGGTTGTGCGCAATGAAAGCAATTATCAGGCACATGTTCGTGGCAGCGCCGGTGAAATCGGCCTGATGCAGATCAAGCTCGGTACTGCACGCGGTCTGGGTTATACCGGTTCGGCAAAAGGCCTCTATGATCCGGCAACCAATGTGCAATATGGCATGAAATATCTTGCGCAGGCTCAGAAGCTCGGCGGCGGTACAACCTGCGGCACAATTCTGAAATATAATGCCGGTCACGGTGCCAAGCGTATGAACCCGACATCTGCAAAATATTGCAGCAAAGTTAAAGACTTCATGCGTTCATTCTAAGAGCACAATTGCGACCGTTAACTGAGGTCAGTTAACTGCAAATGCTCTATGCCTGTTTATATTCAGGCTCTGGCGGGACAATTTGTACGCCATAACCTAAATCTAAACAGCCCTTACACAGCAGGGCTGAGATTTTATACAAAAGCTGGGTTTCCGTCGCCGGAGCCCAGCTTTTTTATTGCGTTTTATGACAGATCAAGCCTATAGACGCATGTCAGCCGGTCGGGCAGCCGCGCTTGTTCAATACCGAAAGGTGGCAAGTGAGGAAAGTCCGGGCTCCATGGAAACACGATGCCGGGTAACGCCCGGCGAGGGTGACCTCAGGGAAAGTGCAACAGAGAGCAGACCGCCTGCCATCGCCCGTAAGGGCATCGGGCAGGTAAGGGTGAAAGGGTGGGGTAAGAGCCCACCGCGCTGCCGGTAACGGGAGTGGCACGGTAAACCCCATCGGGAGCAAGACCGAATAGGGACGGCGCATCAGGCTTCGGTCTGGTAATCAGTTTCCGGATAGCCGTCCGGGTGGGTTGCAAGAGGCGGGTGGCGACATCCGTCCCAGATGAATGGCTGCCGCGTCGGGCTGGAAACAGTCCGGCCATACAGAACCCGGCTTACAGACCGGCTGACAATTCTGTTTAAATATTTCGGCAAAAGATGCTGCACAAAGCGTCATTTTAACCGCTGATAAATCATAACTGTGCCCGTATAATAACCCTTCCTTAATATTAATATTGGATAAATTTATTCACGGCGTATTGCGTGTCCGGCCGGCTGCGCAGTCGCAAAAATCGATAATATGGCAACGTTCGGAGCGGTTTTTGCGCCTGCGTTGACGCCTACCTTACCCCGGTGGTATTTCTTAATGCAGTTTGTTGCGTCCAGACTTTGTTCAGTTTCCAGACATTTTGTGCTGCATCCGGCATTGGCCGGTATGCAAAATGCTGAAATCTGCAGCCGCGGTTTAACCGCTGGCGGGCAAGGATCTGCCGTTCTCACGCTGGGTCCGCTGAAGAAAGCAAAACAATGACAGGACCGAAGGAAATTATGGTTCCGGAAGCGCAGGCAGACAAACTGACACCGCACGCTGATACACAGGCGGGCGCATCAGAGCATGAAGACTATTCCCGCCATATTCCGGTTATGCTGGAAGAGGTTGTCAGTGCTTTGCAGCCTGAAGCCGGTAAGCTTTATGTGGACGGCACTTTCGGGGCTGGCGGCTACACAAAACGAATTCTCAAAACCGGTGCCGAAGTTCTGGCCATTGACCGCGACCCGAATGCAATTGCTGCCGGACAGGCGGTGGTTGCAGAATATCAGGGACGTTTGCGTCTGGTGCAGGCACGCTTCTCCCAGATGGAAGATGTGCTGAGCGATGTGCAGCCTGATGGTGTTGTGCTGGATATCGGCGTTTCCTCTATGCAGATTGACGAGGCTGACCGCGGTTTTTCTTTCCAGAAAGACGGGCCGCTGGATATGCGCATGTCCTCGCAGGGCCTGAGTGCTGCTGATGTGGTTAACCAGTATAAAATGGGTGATCTGGCACGCATCTTTAATTTTCTCGGTGAGGAACGTCATGCCGGACGCATTGCGCGCATGATCGAAAAACGCCGTGAGAGCGAACCGTTCAGCCGCACCCGTGATCTCGCCAATGCGATTGAGATGCTGGTCGGGCGTCATCCGAAAGACCGAATTCATCCGGCGACCCGTGTTTTTCAGGCACTGCGTATTTATGTGAATGACGAGTTGGGTGAACTGGCGCGTGCATTGATTGCTGCAGAACGTTCGCTGAAGCCGGGTGGCCGTCTGGTTGTTGTGACATTCCACTCGCTGGAAGACCGTATTGTGAAGCGCTTCTTTGCCGACCGTGCGGGCGGCGGCGGCGGCTCACGCCATTTGCCGGAGGCGCATATGCGTCAGGGCAGTTTCGCGCCTGCAGTCAAAGGAGCAGTGGGTGCCAGCGAGGAAGAGGCGGAGCGCAATCCGCGTGCGCGTTCGGCCAAGCTACGCGCCGGTATACGCACAGAATATCCGCCGCTTAAAGCGGATTACAGTATTTTCGGCCTGCCAACCCTGCCTGTTCTGCCAGAAACTGATAATGCGAAGAGGAAATCATCATGATGCGAACTATAGATATTATATTGATCGCAGTCATGCTGGTGGCGGCAACCGTGACCTATAAGATCAAACATGATGCTGAAAAGCAGGTGGTTGAGATCAAGAAAATTCAGCGTCAGATCGCTTTTGAAAAAGACACGATCAATCTGCTGAAAGCAGACTGGAGCCTGATGACCCAGCCGAACCGTTTGCAGCGTCTGTCCGATATTTATCAGTCACAGCTGAAACTGCAGCCGGTTGATGTGACGCAGATCGGTCTGTTCGATGATATTCCGATGAAACAGGCTGATGATATTGAAAAACTGATCGGCGGCAGTGCCGATCTGATTGCATCTGTTGATACGATGAGCACAGGCAGCGTTGCGCAAACTACACCGGCGGGTGCGGTTTCAAATGCGGCACCGATGCGTGTTGTGGTTCCGGGAGTGCGGCCATGAGCGGAAAAAGCAGCTGGTTCCGGCGTAAAAACAAAAAATCCTCATCAGATGATGCTCCGGTTCTGGGGCAGGCACCTGAATTTGACAGTGCCGCGCTCGAGAGTGAGCGCGGCATTGCCACGTCTCCGCTCAATGACAGTGTTGCCTTTGCCGGAAACCGCAAGAAACACGGAAACCGCGCGCGTAATCGTCTGATTATGGCGATTTCCTGCTTTGTTGGTATTTATGCGGTGATTGGCGGCCGTCTCGTTTATTACGGTATGCAGGGCGGCGATAATGAGGGTTATCGCGCCGGTGCGGCCAGCACGCTTGCAGCACGGCCGGATATTCTTGACCGCAATGGCGAAGTGCTGGCGACGGATATCAAAACCGCTTCGCTCTATGCCGAGCCGAAAAAGATTGCCGATCCGGACGAAACTCTGGAACTGCTGGCAACGGTTCTGCCTAATCTTGACTGGGAAAGCACCTATCGCCGTCTGAAAAGCGGTGCGGGTTTTGTGTGGATTCAGCGCGGTCTGACACCGCGTCAGCAGAGCCAGATCATGGCGCTGGGTGTGCCGGGTATCGGTTTCCGCACAGAGAAATCCCGTTTCTATCCGGGCGGGCCTACGGCTTCTCATATTGTCGGTCTGGTCAATATCGACAATCAGGGCATTGCCGGTATGGAAAAATATATCGATAGTCAGGGGTTGAGCGATCTGCGTATGGCAGGCCTTGCCCAGCCGGACAATCTCGAGCCGTTCCGCCTGTCGATTGATCTGCGTGTGCAGCATATTATGCGCGACGAACTGGTGCGCGCTGTTGAAAAATATCGTGCGATTGCTGCCGGAGCCGTGGTGCTGAATGCCAAGACCGGTGAAGTGGTTGCTATGGCTTCGGTGCCGGATTTTGATCCGAATAATCCGTATAATGCGCTGGAGAAAGACCGTCTGAACCGGATGTCAGCCGGTACTTATGAAATGGGCTCGACGATCAAGAGCTTCACCACAGCGATGGCGCTGGATTCCGGTAAGTTCAATCTGGAAAGCAAATTTGATGCGACCCGCCCGATTACGATCGGTCGTCAGACCATTCGCGACTTCCACGGTAAGGCACGCTGGCTGACACTGGCAGAAGTGTTTATTTATTCCTCCAATATCGGTTCGGGTAAAGAAGTTGACGCGATTGGTATTGAAGGCCATCGCGAGTTTCTGAAGCGCGTCGGTTTGCTGGATCGTATGCAGACCGAACTGCCGGAAGTGGCACGTCCTGTTGAGCCGCGCGTGTGGAAGAAGGTACACTCCATTACCATTTCCTATGGTCACGGTATGATGACCACACCTTTGCAGACAGCCGTTGCTGCTGCGGCGCTGGTCAATGGCGGCAAGCTCATTCCGCCGACATTCCTGCCACGCACACAAGACGAGGCCAATGCTGTTGCCACGCAGGTGCTGAAACCTAAAACCAGCGATGATATGCGTTATCTCTATCGTCTCAATTCCGAGATCGGTTCCGGTCGTCGTGCTGAGGTAAAGGGCTATCGTGTTGGCGGTAAAACCGGTACAGCGGAAAAGGTTATTAACGGCCGTTATTCCAAAGATGTCCGTTTTAATGCGTTTCTTGCTGCATTCCCGATGGATGACCCGACCTATGTGGTTCTGACCATTATTGATGAGCCAAAACCGGAGGAAGGCAAACTTTCTGCGACCGCCGGACTCAATGCTGCCCCAATGGTTGCAAATATCATTCGCCGGTCAGCATCATTCCTGGGTGTGTCGCCTGATTTTGCGCAGGATAATGCACCAATTCTGGCAGCTTATGAGAATGACTGATCTGAGCAGGGGATCAATGTGACGTAATAATGCCTTGAGCACTTATTATGTCACATGAAATGAATTCAAAATCGGGATCTGAATGGCATGAAACTTCAAGATATCGCAGCCTATGTAAATGATATGACGGACTCAGTCGCGCAGACTGAGATTTCCGGATTGAGTTCCGATTCCCGTAAGGTACAGAAGGGTAGCTTGTTTGCGGCTCTGAAAGGCGTGAAAAATGACGGTTCGGCCTATGCGGCTGATGCTGTCAAACGCGGTGCAGTTGCAATTCTGGCCGATGAAGACATGAATGCCGAAGGCATCACTGTGCCTGTGCTGCGCAGCAAAGACCCGCGCCATGCGCTGGCAATGGCTGCTGCAACATTCTATGGCAAACAACCGCAGATAATGACTGCCGTTACCGGCACCAGCGGCAAAACCTCTGTGGCTTCCTTTACCCAGCAGATTTGGGCCTATGCAGGTTTTGCGGCAGCAAGCATCGGTACAACCGGCGTTTTCTCCCCGACACGGAATGAATATGGCTCGCTGACAACGCCTGATCCGGTGGAGCTTCAGAAACTTCTCGCAGAACTGGCGGATGAAGGTGTGACCCATGCCTGTATGGAAGCCTCATCGCACGGGTTGGATCAGCGTCGTCTGGACGGCGTGAAGCTGACAGCCGCAGCCTTTACCAATCTCGGCCGCGACCATATGGATTATCATCCGACGGTTGAAGATTATCTCGGCGCCAAAATGCGCCTGTTTGATACGCTGCTGCCAAAAGGTGCTCCGGCGATTATTTTTGCCGATGATGCCTTTTCATCGCAGGCGATTGCAGCCGCTGTTGCTGCCGGTTCTGATGTCAAAACCGTTGGTCGTAAAGGTGATTTCATTACGCTGAAACGCGTGGAACACGAGCGCCATCGCCAGCATGTTGAGCTGAGCCATGCCGGTAAGATTTACGAATTTGCTTTGCCGCTGGCCGGTGATTTTCAGGTGGCGAATGCACTGGTTGCAGCCGGTCTGGCAATTGTTTCCGGTGTGCCAGCGGATGCGGCTTTCCGAGCATTGGAGCGTCTGAAAGGTGCGCCGGGTCGTCTGGATCTGGTCGGCTCCACTGAAGACGGCGTGCCTGTTTATGTGGACTATGCCCATAAACCAGATGCGCTGGAAAATGTGCTGACTTCAGTTCGCCCGTTTACCACCGGTCGTGTGATTGTGGTGTTTGGCTGTGGCGGTGACCGCGATAAAGGCAAGCGTCCGATCATGGGGGAAATCGCCACCCGTCTGGCCGATGTGGTGATTGTCACCGACGATAATCCGCGTTCGGAAGTACCGGCTACTATCCGCTCAGAAATTCTGGCTGCGGCACCGGATGCACTGGAAATCGGTGACCGTCATGAAGCTATCCGCCATGCTGTGCTGCTCGCACAGGCAGGCGATACAGTAATTATTGCGGGCAAGGGGCATGAAGAAGGGCAGACCATCAATGATGTGACACTGCCATTCTCCGATCATGCAGAAGTTGCCCGTTCGCTTGAGGCGCGTTTTAAATGAGTGATTTGCTTTGGAAATCGTCTGACATGGTAAAAGCGATGGAAGGGCGGCCGGTCGGTCACCTTCCTGAAGGTATTACCGGTATTTCGATCGATTCCCGCACGCTGCGAAAGGGTGAAGCCTTTTTCGCGATTAAAGGTGATGTGTTTGACGGGCATGATTTTGCAACCGCTGCTATGGCTGCCGGTGCAGGCCTGCTGGTTGTGACCGAAGCGCGTTTGCCTGCTCTGGGTAAATTACAGGTGCCGATGATTGTGGTGGATGATGTGCTGGCCGCACTGACCCGCCTTGGCATTGCTTCCCGCGCACGCTCCAAAGCGCAGATCATTGCTGTTACCGGCTCTGTGGGTAAAACCACCACCAAAGAAGCCTTGCGCCATGTTCTGTCTGATTGCGGCAAGGTTCATGCTTCCGCCGCTTCATTCAATAATCACTGGGGTGTGCCGCTGACTTTGGCACGGATGCCGGAAGATACCGATTATGGTGTTTTTGAAATCGGTATGAACCATCATGATGAAATTCGCCCGCTGGTGAAAATGGTTCAGCCGCATGTGGCTGTCATTACGCTGATTGCGCCTGCACATCTGGGGCATTTTGCTAATCTCGAAGAAATTGCCGTTGCCAAAGCGGAGATTTTTGAAGGCGTGCTGCCCGGTGGTTATGCATTGCTGAACCGCGATGACAAACGCTTCAAACAGCTGGAGGCGCTGGCAACTGCTGCCGGTATTGAGCACATCACCACATTCGGTGAAAATGCCCGTTCAACCTACAAGCTGCGTGATCTGGTGATGAAGACGGATTGCTCCTGCATCACGGTTTCGCTCGGCGGTCAGGAAGCGGCTGTGAAAATCAGCGCTCCCGGCCGGCACATCGTACAGAATATGCTGGCGGTGATGGGCGCTGCACATCTGGTTGGCGCGGATATGACGAAGGTTGTGCTGGCGCTGGCAAGTCTGCAGGCTGAAGCCGGACGCGGCGCGCAATATCGTCTGCGTCACGGTGACGGCACATTCACGCTGATTGATGAAAGCTATAATGCCAATCCGGCATCCATGCGCGCTGCACTGTCACTGCTTGAGACTACAGAGCCGCAAGGCGAGGGGATTGAGAAGGGACGGCGCATTGCAGTGCTTGGCGATATGCTGGAACTGGGCAAACAATCTTCCAAGCTACATGGGGATCTGGCACGTCCGATTGTGGATGCACATGTGAATATGCTTTTCATCGGCGGCGCGCATATGAGTGCCCTGAAATCCGCAATGCCTGCAGAAATTCAGGTTGAGTATCGGGAAAGCGTTGACGAACTGCTTCCACTTGTAGTCAAAGCAGTGCGTCCCGGAGATGTGGTGATGATTAAATCGTCAAAGTCGATCGGCTTTGTGAAAATCGTCAATGCATTGCTGAAAAAATATGCCGTCTCTGAGGCCGCAGAATAAACAGGCCGGTTTTATGTTCAAAGTGTAAAACCGGATTTTCATATACAGTCATAGCTGGCTGCTAAAGAATAACAGGAACTAAGCACTGCATTTCTTGTGTAATGCGATGTGTTAAAGTGCCGATACCGACCTGAAGGGCATTCACCCGATGCTGATGTTATTAGCCAATGCTGCGGATCATCTGTCGTTTTTCAACGTATTCCGCTATATTACTTTCCGCACCGGCGGTGCACTGATTACATCAGCTTTGCTGGTCTTCTTACTTGGGCCACGCATTATTGACAGTCTGCGCGTCCGGCAGGGGCGCGGTCAGCCGATCCGTGCTGACGGCCCGCAGACTCACTTCAAGAAAGCCGGTACGCCAACCATGGGCGGTTTGATGATCCTGTTCGGAACATTGGCTTCGGTCATGCTCTGGGGCAATCTCAAAAGCGTTTATGTCTGGGTTGTGTTGCTGGTAACAATCAGCTTCGGTGCTATCGGTTTCTACGATGACTATCTGAAAGTGACAAAACAGTCGGATAAAGGTTTTTCCGGCAAAGCGCGTCTCGGGCTTGAGTTCATCATTGCTGCAATTGCTGCCTATGTCATCATGCGCACCGGTCAGGAGCCGTTTTCGTCCTCGCTGACATTCCCGTTCCTGAAAGGCATGTTGCTGGATCTGAGCTGGTTCTTCATTCCTTTTGCCGCTTTTGTCATGGTTGGTTCCGGTAATGCGGTCAACTTTACCGATGGTCTTGATGGGCTGGCGATTGTTCCGGTGATGGTTGCCGCAGCTTCTTTCGGTTTTATTGCTTATCTGTCGGGTAACGCGATTTTTGCGGATTACCTGCAAATCCACTTTGTACCAGGCACCGGTGAGCTGGCTGTTATTCTCGGTGCTGTGATCGGCGCCGGTCTGGGCTTCCTCTGGTTCAACGCTCCGCCTGCCGCGATCTTTATGGGTGATACCGGTTCGCTTGCACTGGGCGGTATGCTGGGTGCGGTTGCGGTTGCGACCAAGCATGAAATCGTGCTGGCAATCATCGGCGGCCTGTTCGTTATGGAAGCATTGTCGGTGATTATTCAGGTTGGCTGGTTCAAGCTGACCGGCAAGCGTGTGTTCCTGATGGCACCGATCCATCACCATTTTGAGAAAAAAGGCTGGACTGAGAGTCAGGTGGTTATCCGCTTCTGGATCATCGCGATTATTCTGGCGATGATCGGTCTTTCAACGCTGAAACTGCGTTAAGATTACAATAATCAGGCTGCCCGTAATACGGGCAGCTTCATTGTTTATAAAGATGCCGGAGCGATAATCCGGCGAAGTTGTTTTTACATTATTGACTGAACGCATTGTCGACTGGCGGCCTGACCATGATCCCAACCCTGACCTTTAAAGATAAGACTGTTGCGCTGTTTGGCCTTGGCGGTTCCGGTATTGCAACGGCAAAAGCTATGATCGCCGGTGGCGTGAAGGTTGTAGCATGGGATGACAATCCGGACAGTGTTGCCCGTGCGGTAGCGGAAGGCATTCTCACACAGAATTTGCGCGAGGCAGACTGGTCAGGTTTCAGTGCATTTATCCTCTCTCCCGGCGTGCCGCTGACCCATCCGCAGCCGCATTGGAGCGCGGAACTGGCACATCAGGCGCAGGTGCCGGTTATCGGTGATGTCGAACTGTTTTGTCGTGAGCGCAATGCAGCGCTGGCTGCAGGCAATGATGTACCGTTTGTTGCCATTACCGGCACCAATGGCAAATCTACCACGACTGCGTTGATTGCCCATATTATCAAAGCCTCAGGCCGTGATATGCAGCTTGGCGGCAATATCGGTACTGCTGTGCTGTCGCTTGAAGCACCGGCAGATGGCCGTAATTATGTGGTTGAGTGTTCGTCCTATCAGATTGATCTGGCGCCTTCACTCAATCCGACAGCGGGTATTTTACTGAACTTGACGCCCGATCACCTCGACCGTCACGGCACGATGGAAAATTATGCCGCCATTAAAGAGCGTCTGGTTGCAGGCAGTGATACGGCGATTGTCGCCATTGATGATGCTTATTGTGTTGCCGTTGCCGACCGGCTGGAAAAAGCTGGCAAGAAGCTGATCCGTTTCTCCAAAGATCAGGTTTTGCAGGACGGTTATTATGCGCAGGGCGCACAGATTTATCGTGCACAGAATGGTAAGGCTGAATTGCTGTTGTCGCTGGAGGGTATCGGTTCTCTGCGCGGCGCGCATAATGCACAAAATGCTTTGGCCGCAATCATCGCCTGCCTGACTGTCGGTCTGAGCCTTGACCAGATCTGCGCCGGTCTGCGTAGTTTTCCGGGGCTTGCTCATCGTATGGAGCAGGTCGGCCATCAGGGTAAAACCCTGTTTATTAATGATTCAAAGGCAACCAATGCGGAAGCAACCGCGCCCGCGCTGTCGTCTTTCCCGCAACTTTACTGGATTGCGGGCGGCCTGCCGAAAAGCGGCGGCATTGAAAGTCTGCGCACCTTCTTCCCGCGCATTACCAAAGCCTATCTGATCGGTGAGGCGGCAGCACAATTTGCGGCCACTTTGGGCAATGATGTGCCGTTTGAAATCAGTCATACGCTGGATGCTGCAATTGATCATGCAGCCTTGGATGCGGCACAGGATGCGGCTGATGAGCCGGTTGTGCTGTTGTCACCGGCCTGTGCCAGTTTTGACCAGTTTCCGAATTTTGAAAAACGCGGCGCAGCATTCCGCGATAAAGTTATGACGCTGCAGGGATTTGCACCGATCGGGAGGGCAGACTGATGGTTAGCCGCGTAGACAGAGGCCCTGTCGCCAATTGGTGGTGGACGATTGACCGTTATTTTCTGGCTGCTTGTCTGGCACTGATGGGGCTTGGCATTTTGCTGTCTTACGCCGCCAGTCCTGCGGTGGCGGAGCGTATTGGTCTCGACAGCTTTCACTTTGTTGAGCGCCAGATCTTTTTCATGATCCCTGCGCTGATCGCTATGATCGGCACGTCCTTTCTCAGCCCGCGTCTGGTGCGCCGTTTTGCATTGGCTCTGCTTGGAATTTCGCTGTTGCTGATGGTTGCAGCCCTGTTTTTCGGGATTGAAGTCAAAGGTGCGCGGCGCTGGGTCTCTCTGGCCGGAGTTTCTATCCAGCCATCCGAGTTTATGAAACCGGCTTTTGTGGTGATTTGTGCATGGTTGTTCTCCGAACAAGAGCGCAGCGGCGATATGCCGGGCAGTTTCATGGCGCTTATCCTGTTCGGTCTGGTTGCAACGCTGCTGATGGCGCAGCCGGATTTCGGGCAAACCACGCTGACCGCTGTGAGCTGGGGCGCTATGTTCTTTCTGGCGGGCATGTCATGGATGTGGATTGTCGTTTTCGGCGGTGGTGCGGTCGTGCTGGGGTTGGGTGCCTATACATTCCTTCCCCATGTGGCGGGCCGTATTGACCGCTTTATGACCGGTGAAGGTGATACGTTTCAGGTTGATACCGGCCGCGAAGCGATTATCAGCGGCGGCTGGTTCGGGCAGGGGCCGGGTGAAGGGACGATCAAGCGTATTATTCCTGACAGTCATACGGACTTTATTTTCTCGGTGGCTGCGGAAGAATACGGTATTATCCTGTGTATTCTGATTATGCTGCTGTTTGCCTTTATCGTTATTCGCGGGCTTGTTGTTGCCATGAGAGAGCGTGATGCTTTCTCGCGTCTGGCCATTTCCGGTATCGTGATTTTATTTGGCTTCCAGTCGATCATTAATATGGCAGTGAATCTGCATCTGATGCCTGCAAAGGGGATGACACTGCCGTTTATTTCCTATGGCGGTTCATCGCTGGTGGCGATAGCGATTACGATGGGTTTCCTGCTGGCGCTGACACGTCAAAATCCTGAGCGCCGTATGTCTGCCTCGCTGAAAGGCGCGGGCGAACGTATTCCTGTGCTTTAAATTATTAGACGAATTGCGCAGTTCCGGCGAATGATTGTTCGGGGCTGCCTGTTAAAAAATACAGAACGGATGATGATGACAAAAGGTGTTATCGTTTTGGCGGCGGGCGGTACCGGCGGGCATTTATTCCCTGCTGAAGCGCTCGCGCATGAGCTGACAAATGACGGTTATGATGTACATCTGGTAACGGATAAACGTGCGCAGCGTTTTGTTTCCGGTTTTGATGAAAACCATGTCCATGTCGTGCGTTCCGCAACCATTGCCGGTAAAAATCCGATTGCACTGGCGAAGACATTTTACAGCCTGTGGCAGGGTAATCTCGATTGCCGCAAGCTTTTCCGCCGTCTGAATCCCAAGCTGGTTGTCGGTTTTGGCGGCTATCCGACGCTGCCGCCACTCTATGCGGCATCACGCATGAATATTCCGACCATTATTCATGAGCAGAATGCGGTGATGGGGCGTGCCAATAAAGGCCTGTCCGCCCGCGTGACAGCGATTGCCGGTGGTTTCCTGTCGGCCGAGAGCGGCACTCATGCGGCTAAAACGGTGCAGACAGGTAATCCGGTGCGCCCGAGCGTTATGGCGCAGACTGGTGTTGCCTATAAGCCTTCTACCGAGCCGGATGTGTTCCGTTTTCTGGTGTTTGGCGGCAGTCAGGGCGCGCAGTATTTTTCAACCGTTGTGCCTGCAGCTATTGCGCTGCTTGAAATTGATGAGCGTGAACGACTGTTTGTCACTCAGCAGGCGCGTCCTGAAGATGAAGTGATTTGCCGTAAAGCCTATGAAAAGCTCGGCGTTAAAGCGCAGGTCGCGCCATTCTTTGGCAATCTGCCGGAGATGATGGCGCAGGCGCATTTCGTTCTCTCCCGTTCCGGCGCTTCCACGGTTTCTGAAATTGCAGCAATTGGCCGTCCGAGCCTGTTGGTGCCGTTTCCGTTTGCGCTTGACCACGATCAGGCCGCCAATGCCGAGGCGCTGGCAAAGGCCGGTGGCGGCGAGGTTATCCGTCAGGCAGACCTGAAACCGGAAAAACTGGCAAAAATCCTGATTGCAGCGCTGAATGAGCCGCAACGGCTGGCAGATATGGCAGCGCGGGCAAAAAGTTCCGGTCGTCCTGATGCAACACGGTTGCTTGCTGATCTTGCAGAAGCTATTGCAGCGGGATTGTCTGTTTCTGAATACAAAGAAGGAAAACGCGCATGAAAATGCCTCTGAATATTGGTCTGGTTCATTTTATCGGGATCGGCGGCATTGGCATGAGCGGCATTGCGGAAGTGCTGCATAATCTGGGCTACAAAGTTCAGGGCTCAGATCAGGCTGACAGCGCCAATGTGCAGCGTCTGCGTGACAAGGGCATTGAGGTTTTTGTCGGTCATAAAGCTGAAAATATCGGCAAGGCTGATGTGGTTGTTGTCTCTACTGCTATCCGTCCGAATAATCCGGAGCTGGTTGAAGCGCGGGAAAATCTGCTGCCAATCGTGCGTCGTGCGGAAATGCTGGCCGAGCTGATGCGTTTCCGTCAGGCAATTGCCATCGGCGGTACCCATGGCAAAACCACCACGACCTCGATGGTTGCTACCCTTCTGGAAGCCGGTCATCTGGACCCGACCGTTATCAATGGCGGTATCATCAATGCCTATGGCACCAATGCCCGTATGGGTGAGGGTGAGTGGATGGTGGTTGAGGCCGACGAGAGCGACGGTACTTTCCTCAAATTACCTGCGGATATTGCGGTTATCACCAATATTGATCCTGAGCATCTCGACCATTACGGCTCGTTCGATAATGTACGTGCGGCTTTCCGTCAGTTTGTTGAGAATGTGCCATTCTATGGTTTCGGTGTTATGTGCCTTGATCATCCGGAAGTGCAGGCACTTGTCAGCCGTATCGAAGACCGTCGCGTGATCACCTATGGTGAAAATCCGCAGGCCGATGTGCGTTTCTCCAATCATCGCATGGATGGTGCCGTTTCGGTGTTTGATGTCGTAATCCGTGATCGCAAGGGCGAAGTCGTTGAGATCAAAGATCTGCGTCTGCCGATGCCGGGTCGTCACAATGTGTCCAATGCGACTGCAGCCATTGCTGTGGCGCATGAGCTTGGTCTGACTGCCGATGATATTCGCAAAGGTCTGTCGGGTTTTGGTGGTGTGAAGCGTCGCTTCACCCATACCGGTTCGTGGAACGGCGTTGAAATCTTTGACGATTACGGCCACCATCCGGTGGAAATCAAAGCTGTGCTGAGAGCTGCCCGCGAAGCCGCGCCGAAGCGCGTGATTGCGATTGCCCAGCCGCACCGCTTTACGCGTCTGGCGAGCCTGTTCGACGATTTCTCCACCTGCTTCAATGATGCGGATACAGTGATGATTGCGCCGGTTTATACCGCCGGTGAAGATCCGATTGAGGGTGTGACCTCGGAGGCCTTGGTCAGCAAGATCAAAACTGCCGGTCACCGCGATGCACGTTATCTGGAAGATCCTGCGCATTTGCCTGAAGCGATTAAAGCGCTGGCACAGGAAGGCGATTTTGTCGTGTTCCTCGGTGCCGGTAATATCACGCAATGGGCATACGCATTGCCTAAGCAGTTAGGTGGTACAAGCGCAGCCTGAGTGTCTGATCCAAAAGTCGCCCGACTTGGCTGCAAATGGCAATTTTCTCCGCTTCCGTACTCACGTACAATATGTACGCTCCGTTCGGATGCTCTAAAATCACCATTTTCGCTTGCGTCTGCCGCTTTTTGATTCAGACACTGAAATGTAGCGGACTTAAAAAAATACCGGTACGGATCAGGGATAATGCCTTGATCCTGCCGCCTTTCTCCTGACCTTATCCGAATTATTGCGATGCTTATAATCCGGAAAATTTGAAGTCCGGATCGATTTAAGAGAGATGGTTGAAAATGGCTGTAAAGCTTGATGGTGAAGCGCTGTTAAAGCAGCTCGAAAAACCTTTGTCCGGTATTCGCGGACGTCTGACACCAAATTCCGGCATGGATAAGATCACATGGTTTCGTGCCGGTGGCCCTGCGGAAGTTCTGTTTCAGCCTGCCGATGAAGATGATCTGGCAGAGTTCCTGAAAAATGTGCCGGAAGAAATTCCGGTGATGACTGTCGGTATCGGCTCGAACCTGTTGGTGCGTGAAGGCGGTATTCCGGGTTTTGTGGTGCGTTTGTCTGCCAAAGGCTTTGGTGAGGTCGAGCGGGTTTCGGATACGCAACTGCGTGCCGGTACGGCAACGCCTGACAAACGTGTGGCTGCGGCTGCGCTTGAAGCTGAAATTGCCGGTTTCCATTTCTATCACGGTATTCCGGGCGGTATCGGCGGTGCATTGCGCATGAATGCCGGTGCCAATGGTGTTGAAACCTGTGAGCGTGTTGTCGAAGTGCGCGCGCTTGATCGTAAAGGCAATCTGCACATTCTGAGTAATGCGGATATGGGCTATGCCTATCGCCATTGTTCCGCGCCGAAAGATCTGATTTTCACCAGTGCGCTGTTTGAAGGACCGCGTGGCGAAGCGGCTGCAATCCGCGCCGCCATGGATGAAGTGCAGAACCATCGTGAGACTGTGCAGCCGATCCGCGAGAAGACCGGCGGCTCAACCTTTAAAAATCCTGAAGGTACATCTTCGTGGAAAGAGATCGATAAAGCCGGTTGCCGTGGTTTCACTGTCGGCGGTGCGCATATGTCGAATATGCACTGCAATTTCATGATTAATGGCGATAATGCCACCGGTTATGATCTGGAGCTGCTGGGCGAGACTGTGCGCAATAAAGTGCGTGCGAATTCCGGTATTAATCTCCATTGGGAAATCCGCCGTCTCGGCCAGTTCCTCGAAGGGCGCGAAGTCACCGAATTTCTCGATTAATCTTTTACTCTTTTGCAGTGGTCGTTCTGTTTTTGGGAAGGCCGCTGAAGTTTTGTAAAATCACCGCTGTTTTCTCTGATTTGGGAGGGCAGCGGTGATTTGTTTTTGAGGGGCGTTTTACGCGGTTTTGCGGGTGATTTGCCCCTGTCAAGAGTCCTGTCTTTGCATTTTGCTAAAATAAATTTCCGCACAAACTAATTATCAAAAAACCATAATAAATCAGTAGTTTCACCCGAATCTGATTCGGATCTTGCAGGCGTAATTTTTTGTAAGGGCTTGCCATAGAATCAACTCTCTGATTCTTATAGTGAACAAGCGTTAGTGATTTGGGTCGGCAAGTTAATTTTGCCTTGGGGTTCTGCGGAAATCTTCCGCCGGAGCGCTGTATGATTGTCTGAATTTTGGTTCAGTTTTTTGATTGTACGGCGTGCCAGGGAATATTTTTAATGTGTTTTGCGTGTCTGTTCGACATGCGGCTCAGCTCCGGCGGGCTCAGAGTTTTTGTTTTATGTGTATCAGCGTTGCTGGCAGAGGGGACATGGTTAAAATGACAGGTAAACATGTTGCTGTCTTGATGGGCGGATTTTCATCGGAGCGTCCGGTCAGTCTTTCCTCGGGTGCTGCCTGCGCCAAAGCGCTTGAAGAGCAGGGCTATCGTGTGACGCGTGTTGATGTCGGCCGCGATGTGGCTGCTGTGCTTGCTGAATTGAAGCCTGATGTTGCGTTTAACGCATTGCACGGTCCTTTTGGTGAGGATGGTGCCATTCAGGGTATTCTCGAATATCTGCAAATTCCTTACACGCATTCCGGTGTGCTGGCCTCGGCGCTGGCAATGGATAAAGGTCGCGCCAAGCTTGTTGCCGGTGCTGCCGGTGTGGCTGTCGCGCCGTCGCGCGTGATGAACCGTTTTGATATCGGTAATCAGCATCCGATGCAGCCGCCTTATGTGGTAAAGCCGGTGCGTGAAGGTTCCAGCTTCGGTGTGGTGATCGTGCGCGAAGGGCAGAGCGCTCCGCCGCAGATTCTCGGTTCGGATGAATGGAAATACGGCGACGAGGTTATGGTCGAGCGCTATGTCGCCGGACGTGAATTAACCTGCGCTGTGATGGGTGATCGCGCCCTTGGAGTGTGTGAGATCATTCCGCTGGCACATTCCTTCTACGATTATGACTCAAAATATGCAGATGGTGGCTCGCGGCATGAATGTCCTGCGAAAATTTCACCAAATATTTACCAAAAAATACAAATAATGGCACTTCAGGCACATCAGGCAATCGGATGTCGCGGCGTGAGTCGTTCCGATTTCCGTTTTGATGAGGGCAGCTCCGGTGACGGTGAGCTGATCTGGCTTGAAGTGAATACACAGCCGGGTATGACGCCGACCTCTCTGGTGCCGGATATTGCCAAGGCTGAAGGGTATTCATTCGGTGAGTTGTTGAGCTGGATGGTGGAGGATGCCTCGTGCATGCGATAAAGGCGAGATCTGACAGAAGTAATCGTGATGCGATGATGTCCCGTACATCACTTTCGCACGGTGGTGCTTTTGTTCTTCCGCGTTTTCTGCGCAAGCCTTTCCGTATTGCCTCGCGCCTGTTCGGCGGCGGGGTTAATGTTCCGCGTTATGCGGGCACTTTCGGCATGATCGGTTTTCTGAGTGCGACCGGCATTTACGGTATGGTCATTGGTAACCATACGCATGAGGTTGTGAAGGCAACGGCATCAACTTTCGGTTTTGCAATCGAGAAGGTGAGCGTTGCCGGTAATAATGAAACCTCTGAAATTGATATTCTTGAAAAGCTCGGACTGGACGGAGAGACATCTCTGATCGGTTTCAATGCGGATGAGGCACGTCAGGCGATTGAAACATTGCCTTGGGTGGCCGGTGTTGAAATCCGCAAAGTCTATCCGGGCTCGGTTGTGGTTTCTCTGCAGGAGCGTAAGGCATTTGCAGTCTGGCAGTCCGGCCGTGATTTGCTGCTGGTGGATGAAGAAGGCAAGCCGATCGTTCCGCTGAACGGTTCCCGTTATGCCTCGCTGCCGCTGGTGGTGGGCGAAGGTGCGCAGAAGCGCGGCAAGGCTTTTATTGAAACAGTCGCAGCCTATCCTGATCTGGCCGCCAAAGTGCGTGCCTATGCGCGGGTTTCTGACCGTCGCTGGGATCTGCTGTTTGATAATGGTGTGCGGGTTTTGTTGCCTGAGCAGGATGTAAAGCGTGCTCTGGCAGAGGTTGAAACCCTGCAGCGGACTAAAAATATTCTTGGTCGGGATATTCTCAGCCTCGACATGCGTCTGGATGACCGTGTGACTGTACAGCTCACACCGACCGGTATGGAAAGCCGTGAGAAAATGCTGAAAGACCGTGAAAAAGCTGCGAAGGCTGCCAAGGCAGCGGGTAGGCGCGTATGAGTATCTGGTCTGCAAAAAACACTTCCGGTTCCGCATCTTCAGGTCGCCGCACGCGACTTTTGACTGTGCTTGATGTCGGATCGAGCAAGGTTTCCTGCGTGATTGCGCGTCTGCGCCCACGGGATGAAAGCGCGTTTCTGCCGGGCCGTACGCATCGTATGGATGTGCTGGGTATCGGCTATCAGAAATCCCGCGGCGTTAAATCCGGTGTGGTGATTGATCTGGATGCGGCCGAGCAGTCGATCCGTCTGGCCGTTGATGCGGCTGAACGTATGGCCGGTCTGACCGTTGAATCGCTGATCGTCAATATTTCTTCCGGTCGCCTGAAAAGCGAAACCTTCAATGCGAGCATTGATCTGGGCGGCCATGAAGTAGAGAAAACCGATATCCGCCGTGTGCTTGCTGCCGGTGCCAAACAGGCGCTGCAGGCTGAGCGTCATCTGGTTCACTCGCTGCCGATTGGTTACACGCTCGACAGTGAACGCGGTATCCGCGATCCGATGGGAATGCTGGGCGATTCACTCGGCGTTGATATGCATGTACTGACCGCAGACAGCGCACCTTTGCGCAATCTCGAATTGTGCATCAATCGCTGCCATCTCTCTGTTGAAGCGATTGTCGCTACACCTTATGCCAGCGGTCTGGCGGCTCTGGTGGATGATGAAGCGGAAATGGGCGCGGCCTGTATTGATATGGGCGGCGGCACCACAACGATTTCCGTATTCTCGGAAGGCAAATTTATCCATGCTGACGCCATTGCCATTGGCGGTATGCATGTAACAATGGATGTGGCGCGCGGGTTCTCCACCCGTATGGAAGATGCTGAACGGCTCAAGGTTATGTATGGCTCGGCGCTGCCAAGCGCTGCCGATGACCGTGACCTTATCAGCGTTCCGCCGATCGGCGATGACGATCGGGATGTGCCGAACCAGTATCCGCGTTCAGTTCTCACCCGTATCATTCGTGCCCGTGTTGAAGAAACACTGGAGCTGGTTCGTGATCGGCTGAATGCTTCGGGACTTGGTCATATTGTAGGTAAGCGTGTTGTGCTGACAGGTGGCGCAAGCCAGCTGACCGGTATGCCGGAAGTTGCCCGCCGTATTCTGGCGCGCAATGTCCGTATCGGGCGCCCTTTAGGAATTGCGGGATTGCCGGAAGCTGCAAAAGGTTCGGCATTCTCGGCAACAGTAGGCCTGCTGATTTATCCGCAGGTAGCAGGCATTGAAGAACGGTCTGTTCGTGCTGCCTCCGGTGGTCGTCTTATCGGCTCCGGCGGACGTATCTCACGGGTCGGCCAATGGCTGAAAACAAGTTTTTAGTAAGAAGGTGCTGCAGCTTTCCTGAGGAGTAAAATTGAAGGAAAGCAGTTTTGAAACAAGGGTTTGAGATTTTTTATTTCTGACCCGATTACACTCTGGGCTTTTTGCCAAATCATGGTAAATGACCGGATAATTTCAAAATGAAAACGCGGTTCCTTCCGGGGTATGCGTACAAAAAATAAATCAGAATACGGCACCGCGGCGGCGAAGCGGTGAAAGGCAAAAGGAACGAAACTGATGACAATCAATCTGCAAAAGCCGGATATCACCGAGCTGAAGCCGCGCATCACCGTTTTCGGTGTGGGCGGGGGTGGCGGTAACGCTGTCAACAACATGATTAACGCCGGTTTGCGTGGCGTAAATTTTGTTGTGGCCAATACCGACGCCCAGGCTCTGACTATGTCCAAGTCTGAACGTATTATTCAGCTGGGTGCAGCTGTGACCGAAGGTCTGGGTGCAGGTTCGCAGCCGGAAGTCGGCCGCGCAGCCGCTGAAGAGTGCATTGATGAAATCATCGATCACCTGAACGGCACACATATGTGCTTTGTAACCGCCGGTATGGGCGGTGGTACAGGTACCGGTGCCGCGCCGGTTGTTGCCCGTGCAGCGCGCGAAAAAGGTATTCTGACCGTTGGTGTTGTCACCAAACCTTTCCACTTCGAAGGCCAGCGCCGTATGAAAACGGCTGATATGGGTATCGAAGAACTGCAGAAGAATGTCGATACTCTGATCGTCATTCCGAACCAGAACCTGTTCCGTATTGCCAATGACAAAACCACTTTTGCCGACGCTTTTGCGATGGCCGATCAGGTGCTGTATTCCGGTGTTGCCTGCATCACCGACCTGATGGTTAAAGAAGGTCTTATCAATCTTGACTTTGCTGACGTTCGCTCGGTTATGCGCGAAATGGGCAAGGCCATGATGGGCACCGGTGAAGCCTCCGGCGACGGTCGTGCGATTGCCGCTGCTGAAGCCGCTATTGCGAACCCGCTGCTGGATGAAACCTCCATGCGCGGTGCGCGCGGCCTGCTGATCTCGATCACAGGTGGCCGTGACATGACACTGTTTGAAGTTGACGAAGCTGCTACCCGTATCCGTGAAGAAGTCGATCAGGATGCTATGATCATTCTCGGCGCGACCTTCGATGAAGGTCTCGAAGGTGTGATCCGTGTTTCTGTCGTTGCTACCGGAATCGATAAGCAGATCGGAGACGCGGCGCCTGCGCCGCTGGAATTTCGCCAGCCAGCGAAACCAGTAGCTAAACCAGCTCCGCAGCCAGCCGCTCAGGCTCCTGTTCAGCAGCCTGTTGCTCAGGCTAAACCTGTTGAACACGCCGCTCCGGCTCAGCAGTCTCTGCATCTGGGTGAAGGTGAGCAGCGTTCTTATGCGCCGCCAGCCGCCACCAATGATGCTGCTTTCCAGCCGCAGAGCCGTATTTTTCAGGCACCTGCACCGGATATGATGGAAATGCGTCAGCAGCCAGCCGCTCCGCGCCCGCAGATGCAGGCTCCGGTTCAGCCGCAGATGCAGCAGCCAGCGCATAATCTGGCACCTCAGCCGCAGTTCCAGCCGCAGCAGCACATGGATCCGGCTCTGGCTCCGCAGCAGCCGCGTCAGGCTCCGCGTATGCCAAGCGTATCGGACTTTCCTCCGGCTGTTCAGGCGGAAATGAATGCCCGTCGCGCACCGGCTCCGCAGCCGGCACAGCAGGCACATGAAGAACGCGGCCCGCTTGGTCTGCTGCGTCGTCTGACTGCCAGCCTGTCCCGCCGTGATGACGAACAGCCGACTGCCCGTCTGGAACCGGCTCAGAAACGTGAAATGCCAGCCGCCCCGATGCAGGCTCGTGCCCCTGAACAGCGTCGTCCGCTGTCGCAGGATGCCTCGATCTACGCACCGCGCAACGGTCAGCTTGACAGTCAGGGTCGTGCACAGCCGCGCATGGCTTCTGAAGATGATCAGCTTGAAATCCCGGCGTTCCTGCGCCGTCAGGCCAACTGATCTGATAAAATACCTTTTGCTTAAATTTCACCGCGTTCTCATCAGGGACGCGGTGTTTTTTTGTTTTAAGGCTGGTGTTTTATCGGGAAACAAGATTGAGCCTTGAGGCTGAGCGTCCTATATGGAACTGGCAGATAAGACAGGAAACAGGATTGTTATGAAAACTATGCAGCAAACAATAGCCGGATCATTCCCGCTCTCGGGATTTGGTGTGCATGGCGGCAAACCTGTTACGCTGGATATCAGTCCGGCGCCTGTGAACCACGGTATTGTTTTTATTCGTCACAATAGTGAGGGGCGGCGTGAGAGCATTCCTGCATTGTCTGCTTCGCTTGGTTCGACAACGCTGAATACGTCTATCGGTTCTGCTGATTTCGGTGTCAGCACGATTGAACATTTGATGGCAGCGATTGCAGCGCTTGGCATTGATAATCTGACTATTGCAATTGACGGCCCTGAAGTGCCGATCCTCGGTGGCGGTTCGGCTGAATTTATCAGTGCATTCCGTAAGGCCGGATTAGTGAAGCAGGATGCCCCGCGTCAGTATCTGACTATTTTGAAACCCGTGCGTGTGGAAGACGGACAGAACTGGGCAGAGTTTATACCGCATAACGGTACCCGCTATGAGGTGGAAATTGATTTTCCTGTCGCCTCTATCGGCCGCCAGTCTTTCAGCTTTGATCTTGATGCGGATGTTTTTGAGCGTGAAATTGCCAAAGCACGCACCTTCGGCTTCATGCGCGATGTAGAAAAACTGCGCTCCATGGGATTGGCGCTTGGCTCGTCGCTGGAAAATTCTATTGCTATCGGCGATGAGGGTGAGGTGCTTAATCCTGACAGGCTGCACTATCCGGACGAATTCGTGCGTCACAAATTGCTGGATTCTGTTGGTGATCTGGCATTGGCAGGTCATCCGTTTCGTGGCCTGTTCCGCTCCTATCGCGGCGGTCATAAGCTGAACGCGCTTCTGGTAAAGGCATTGCTGGAAAAACCGGATCACTATCGGCTGGAAAGCTGAGTTTTTGTTATCTGAAGAACACAGCACACAGCTATAAATGATAATCAGGATAAATTACTCAATGATTCTTTGAGAGTCTGTTCTGTCAGCCTTAATTGAGCCGCGAACACATGCAGTGTGATGGCGGTTTGTAAGAGATTTTGCTGTTTTATGACTGTACGGGTTGAAAAAGTCGTGTCTGGCAGGCATTGCAGTCTCGAAGCAGTGCGAATAAACTTGTATTAACATTGCCGATTGTTCTCAGCTATGGTTTATGAACCCTCTGACACAGGAATGATTTGCCCATGATTTGTGTTGCCGAAACACCGGAGACAGCATGACGATTTCTAAATTCCCAGATACTGCAGCCAATATTACTGGTGCTGAGGGTTCTCAAATTCGTAAAATGACCAAGCTGGCTATGGCGACCAGTGCTGTCGTGCTGACAATGGCGCTTGCAGGTTGTGCCTCCGGTGACAAAGATGTTGACCTGTCCAAATATGTCGAGAGCATTGATCCGGCAGACAAGCTTTATAATGAAGGTCTTGCCAATCTCGAAGCCGGACGTCTGGACGAAGCGTCGAAGAAATTCGCCGCTGTTGACCGTCAGCATCCTTACACAGAATATGCGCGCAAATCGCTGGTGATGTCCGCATTCACCAATTACCGCAAAGGTAATTATGAAGAGGCCATTTCGATGGCTAAGCGCTACAACACGCTTTACCCGACTTCGGATGAATCCGCTTATGCCTATTACATTATCGGCCTGAGCTATTTCCGTCAGATTCCGGATGTAACGCGCGATCAGGCGGCAAGCCGCCGTGCGATTGCTGCGATGCAGGAAGTTGTCGATCGCTTCCCGAAATCGGAATATGTTGAAGACGCCAAGACCAAGATCCGCTTTGCCCGCGACCAGCTCGCCGGTAAGGATATGCAGGTCGGCCGTTACTATCTTGAGCGCAAGGAATATCTCGGCGCGATCAAGCGTTTCCGCAATGTGGTTGAGGAATATTCCAACACCCGTCAGGTGGAAGAAGCGCTGGCTCGTCTGACTGAGGCTTATTTTGCTCTGGGTCTGACCTCTGAAGCACAGACTGCTGCTGCGGTTCTGGGTAAGAACTTCCCGGACAGCCCTTGGTATAAAGATTCCTATAAGCTCTTGCAGGGTGGTGGTCTTGAGCCGCGTGAAAACACCGGTTCGTGGCTTTCCAAAGCATCTTCGTTCATCACTGGCGGCGCTTAATGAAAACAGAGCAAGTTGAGATTACAAGATAATTTCAGCTTGCTCTGCCTTATTGTTTCCCCGCATTTATACGATGCCCAATGTGGCCATTTGACTGTAAAATGCTATAAAAGGCAGCCATGCTAGCGCAACTGTCGATCCGCGATATTGTCCTGATTGAGAAACTCGATATCGAGTTTCAAAAAGGTCTGTCTGTCCTCACCGGTGAAACCGGTGCGGGTAAATCTATTTTGCTCGACAGTTTGTCTCTGGCGCTTGGTGCCAGAGGCGATGCTTCCCTTGTGCGCCATGGTGCGGAGCAGGGGCAGGTGACGGCGGTGTTTGATGTCGGCATCAATCATCCCGCCCGTAATTTTCTCAAAGATAATGAAATCAATGATGACGGCGATATTATTCTGCGTCGTGTGCAGAATAGTGACGGCCGTTCGCGTGTTTTCATCAATGATCAGGCGGCAAGCGTTGGCTTGCTGCGTGAACTTGGCCGTCATCTGGTGGAAATCCACGGCCAGCATGATGACCGTGCGCTGATTGACACAGATTTGCATCGCACATTGCTGGATGCTTTTGGCGGACTGGACGGGCAGACTTTGCAGCTGCGTCGTTTGTATAAGCAATGGCGCGACAGTGAGAGTGCTCTGGTCAAGCATCGCGCTAAAGTGGAAGCCGCAGCGCGTGAGGCGGATTATTTGCGCGCCTCGGCTGAAGAGCTTGATAAGCTCAATCCGCAAGAATACGAAGAAGACGAGCTGGCTGAAAAGCGCTCTATCATGATGAAGTCTGAGAAGATCGCGACAGATGTGAGCGAAGCCAATGATCTGCTGTCCGGTCATGAATCGCCGGTGCCGACTTTGGCTGCCTTGGTGCGCCGTCTTGAGCGCAAAATGCCGGAAGCACCGCATCTGCTGGAGCCGGTGATTAAAGCGATTGATGAGGCTCTGGATCGTCTCGGCGATGCGCAGAGCGGGATTGATACGGCAATGCGCGAGATTGATTTTGATCCACGCGTGCTGGAAACCGTAGAAGAGCGTCTGTTTGCGCTGCGTGCAGCTTCGCGTAAATTCTCTGTACCGGTGGCTAATCTGGCTGCATTGCGCGACAAGATGGATGCGGATTTGCAGGATCTGGATGCAGGTGCGGAAAAGCTGGAGCAGCTGGAGAAGCAGGCTCAGGAAAATCGCCTAATTTATGACGCGGCAGCGGCTGCTTTGTCGGCAGAGCGTGTAAAGGTTGCACAATCGCTGACGCAGGCTGTGATGCAGGAATTGCCGGCGCTGAAGCTGGAACGTGCAGAATTTATCGTCAATATCGAAACAGATGCGGAAAACCGCAGTGCTGAAGGTATTGATATTGTTGAATATTGGGTACGAACCAATCCGGGAACACGCGCAGGGCCAATGATGAAAGTGGCCTCGGGTGGTGAGTTGTCCCGCTTCCTGCTGGCGCTCAAAGTTGCGCTTGCTGATCGCGGCTCGGCACCGACATTGGTATTTGACGAAATTGATACCGGTGTGGGCGGTGCAGTGGCTGATGCGATCGGTCAGCGTCTTGCACGTCTTTCTTCCAATGTGCAGGTGCTTTCTGTCACCCATGCGCCGCAGGTTGCCGCCCGTGCGACAACGCATTTCCTGATCGCCAAGGCGCAAGGGGAGAGCGAGCAGATGCGCACTTCTATCCGCACGATGGAAGTCGCAGAGCGGCAAGAAGAAATCGCGCGTATGCTCGCCGGTGCCAGTGTGACTGATGAAGCCCGTGCTGCCGCAGAGCGATTGTTAAGAGAAAACGGCGCGCTGACTGCATAAAAATCATCCGTGAATATTTGATTTTAACTATCGGTGCTATATTCAATTCGTAAACGGAGACGGGTTGAAGATGAGCGAAATCAGCGTTGAAAATTTGAGCGAAGAACAGGCCGCAGCTGAGCTGGCCTTATTGGCTAAATCCATCGCCGAACATGATTTCCGCTATAATACGCAGGATGCACCGACAATCTCTGATGCGGAATATGATGCTTTGCGCCGCCGCAATCAGGCAATTGAGCAACGTTTTCCGCATTTGATCCGCGAAGATTCGCCGTCGCTGAAAGTCGGTGCAGCGGTTTCCGAGAAATTCTCCAAAATCACCCATAATGTGCCGATGTTGTCGCTGGATAATGCTTTCAGCGATGAGGATGTGGGTGAATTTGTCGGACGTATTTATCGCTTCCTCAAACTCTTTCCGGGCAGCCCGCTTGGTATTACCGCAGAGCCGAAGATTGACGGGCTGTCGCTCTCGCTGCGTTATGAGCAGGGGCGGCTGGTGAGTGCTGCGACACGCGGCGATGGCTCTGTAGGCGAGAATGTCACCAATAATGCGCGTACAATTGCCGATATTCCGCAGGTGTTGAAAGGCGATGCGCCGGATGTGCTGGAAGTGCGCGGTGAAGTCTATATGAGCCATGCCGATTTTGCGGCGCTTAATGAAAAACAGGAAAAAGACGGTAAACCGGTTTTTGCCAATCCGCGCAATGCAGCAGCAGGGTCGCTGCGCCAGCTGGACAGTAAAATCACCGCCAGCCGTGTGTTGCGTTTTTTCGCCTATGCATGGGGTGAGGTGAGTGAAATGCCTGCCACTACGCAAATGGGCATGGTGGAAAAGTTCAAATCCTATGGTTTCACAATCAATCCGCTGATGCGCCGTTTTGAGAGTGTGCCGGAACTGGTTGCTCACTATCACGCGATTGAAGAACAGCGTGCCACGCTCGGTTATGATATTGACGGCGTGGTCTATAAGATCGACGATCTGGCTTTGCAGCAGCGCCTTGGTTTTATCTCGCGCAGCCCGCGCTGGGCGATTGCGCATAAATTTCCGGCAGAGCGTGCTTTCACCATTCTCAAAGGAATTGATATTCAGGTCGGGCGTACCGGTGCGCTGACGCCGGTGGCACGCCTTGAGCCGATTACAGTCGGGGGCGTGGTGGTGACCAATGCCACGCTGCATAATGAAGATTATATTCGCGGATTTGACCAAAAGGGCAATGCGTTGCGTGAAGGGCGTGATATCCGCGTCGGCGATACCGTCATAATTCAGCGTGCCGGTGATGTGATTCCGCAGATCGTGGATATTGTCGCCGATAAACGCCCTGCGGAGAGCGTTGCCTATGAATTCCCGCGTCTGTGCCCTGTCTGTGGCAGCCATACGGTGCGCGAAGAAGGTGAGGCGGTGCGCCGTTGCACCGGTGGTCTGATCTGCGAGGCGCAGGCAGTTGAACGCATTCGCCATTTCGTTTCGCGTAATGCTTTTGACATTGAGGGCTTGGGCGAAAAGCAGGTTGAGTTCTTCTTCAATGCCGAAGATGAGAGTTTAAAAATTCGCACACCTGCAGATATTTTCACGCTGGAAAAACGACAGGCTGTATCGCTAAAGAAGCTGGAAAATATTGAGGGCTTTGGCACGACATCGGTGAAGAAACTCTATGCCGCGATTAATGAGCGGCGGGAGATTGCGCTGAGCCGTTTTCTGTTCGGGCTTGGGATTCGCCATGTCGGTGAGGTCAATGCCAAGAAACTCGCTCGTGCCTTTGGTTCTTATGCCAAGCTGGCAGAAGTGGCGCTAGCCGCTCTGGTGCCGCAGGATAAGAGCGACAAGGGCAATGATGCATGGCGTGACCTGACGGATGTGGAAGGCATCGGCACAATTGTTGCTGAAGCGATTGTCGACTTCTATCAGGAGCCGCATAACACGGAAGTGCTGAATGCATTGCTGGCAGAGGTAACACCACTGGATGAAGTTCACGAAATCGTGAGCGGCTCACCAGTTGCCGGTAAAACGATTGTCTTCACCGGATCGCTTGTGCGTATGTCGCGCGATGAAGCCAAGACTATGGCGGAGCGCTATGGCGCAAAAGCAGCGGGTTCGGTTTCAAAAAAGACAGATCTGGTGGTTGCAGGGCCGGGGGCAGGCTCAAAACTCACCAAAGCTGCGGAGCTGGGCATTGAGGTGATCGACGAAGATGCGTGGTTTACGCTTGTTGGTGGGATTAAATATTACCCTTTATGACAGGGCAGGTGTGTCTGCCCTGCACTTGATTGGTTTTATGCATCAGCCTATTCATAACCAGTGTGGGAACGGAGAGTAGTTTTCTGCTTTAGTCCATTCCTCAAATGTAAACGCGGGCTTTAAGGCGCGTTTGAAAAATACTGGTAATGATGATGGATGGATGTAATCCAAAAATCCTGTCTGGTACCCAGACAGGTAAACTTGCACAATTCTGGGATGGTGCAAGACGCGGCGGGCCGGTTATGGCGGCGGTCGCGCCTTTTGGCATTTTGTTTGGTGTTGTTGCCGTTGATAACGGCCTGAATGTCAGTGAATCGGTTTGGATGAGCGCGGCACTGTTTGCCGGTGCCAGCCAGCTGGTGGGCATGGAGCTGTTTGGCAAACATGTTGCACCATGGATGATCCTGCTGTCGATTTTCGCGGTGAATTTCCGCCATGTGCTCTATTCTGCAGGCACAGGACGACTGATTAAGCATTTCACGCCTTTGCAGCAGATTGTGGCCTTCTTTTTCCTGACCGATGTTCAATATGCGGAAAGTGAAAAGCAGGCGGAGCAGAAAAAGCCGATTACCTTTGTCTGGTATATGGGGCTGGCCATTCCGCTTTATCTGTCATGGGTGATTGAAGCCTATATTGGTGCGACTTTCGGCGGGATGATCGGCGATCCGAAAGCCATCGGTCTTGATATGCTGTTGCCGATCTATTTCCTCGGGCTGGTGATGGGCTTTCGCTCCCGTACAAACTGGTTCCCGATTGTTGCGGCGAGTTCTGTGACTTCCGTTGCTGCTTATTTCTGGATCGGCTCGCCGTGGCATGTCACCGTTGGTGCAATCGGCGGTATTGTCATGGCTGTTGTGATTGCCAAGCCACTGTCTGGCCGTGAAACCGTGATTACGCTGGATGATGAACCGGTGAAAACTGTGAAGGACGTGCAGTAATGTCTTCAACTGTTTGGATTATTTTCGGCGCGGCTGTGCTGACCTATATTACCCGTATTGGCGGGCATCTCATTCTTTCACAGTTTGAGCGTGTGCATTACCGTGTTGAGGCCGGTCTTAATGCCGTGCCTGCGGCGGTGCTGACAACGCTTGTTGCTCCGGCGGCTTTCAATGCAGGATGGAAAGAGTTTCTGACTATGGTGCTCTGCACGCTGGCGGCATTCCGTATCGGTATTATTCCGCTGTGTATTTTCGGCGGTGTGCTGATTGTGCTGCTGCGCCAATATATGCCTTTTTAAAATACAAAAAAACCGGCGAAATCGCCGGTTTTTTTATGTCTGTATGGCAGGCTTTACAGGGCTTCGGTCGCAGCAATCAGCCAGCTCTTTTCGTCTTCCGAGCAATGCGGCAGCAGCTTGTCGCGTGTCTGTGCATGATAATCGTTGAGCCATGCCAGTTCATCCGCATTGAGCAGTGAAACATCAATGAGACGACGGTCAATCGGGCAGAAGGTTAGTGTCTCAAACTCATGCATCGCGATATCGCCACCATCAATTGCTTGCGGCTCTTTGACGATGATCAGATTTTCAATACGGATGCCGAATTCGCCCGGACGATAATAGCCCGGCTCATTGGAGAGGATCATACCGGTTTTGAGTTCCTGCGCACCACGCTTGGAAATGCTCTGCGGCCCTTCATGCACAGCGAGATAGGAGCCAACGCCATGGCCGGTGCCATGCGCATAGTCATAGCCATGCTGCCAGAGAGCGGCACGGGCAAAGGCATCAATATCCTGACCGCGTGTGCCGACAGGGAAGCGCAGACGTGACAGTGCGATTACGCCTTTCAGCACCAGTGTGAAAGTCTTCTTCTCAAAAGCAGAGACTTCACCAATCGCCACGGTACGAGTGATATCCGTGGTGCCGTCACGATATTGCGCACCGGAATCAATCAGATATAGTTCGCCATCTTTGAGCTTGCGATTGGTATCGGTATTGACGCGGTAATGGATGATGGCGCCGTCAGACCCTGCGCCGGAGATACTGTCAAAAGACAGGTCTTCCAGAGGCTTCTGGAACATTTCACCGACTGTGCGACGGCTTTCTTCCAGCTGCTGAGCGGCGCTGATTTCATCCACGCTGCCGGCAGGCTGGCTGTCGAGCCATGAGAAAAACTTGACCATGGCCACGCCGTCACGCTCATGGGCAGCACGGGAGCCGTCCAGTTCGGCTTTGTTCTTCATTGCGCGTGGCAGGCGGGCAGGGTCGGTGCCTTCAACCACTGTGCCATTGGCCTGCGTGATAATCATGCGCAGCTTTTCCGCAGCCAGTGCAGGATCAAGCATGAAGCTTGCACCTTCACCTGCCAGTTGAGCCAGCGTGTTTTCCATCAGATTTGGCGCAGTGATTTTGGTCAGCTGCGTCAGATAGGCTTCGGTTTCAATCGGCAGCTTGCGCTTATCAATGAACAGAATGTGCTGGCCGTCAGCCGCAATCAGCGCAAAGCTCAAAGGCAATGGTGTGTTGCTGACATCGCGGCCGCGAATATTGAATGCCCATGCGATGGAGGCGGGGTCTGTCAGAATAGTGGCTGAGGCACCGCTTGCCGCAACTGCTTCACTCAGGTTGTTCAGTTTGGCACGTGGCTCCTGACCGGCATATTGCAGCGGCTGAATAGTCACTGGTTCAAGCGGGGCGGCAGGCTGGTCAGTCCAGACCAGATCAACCAGATTGTCCTGCACCGGCACGAGCTGACCGCCTTGTGCCTCGAGTGCTGCTTTCAGTGCGCGGGTTTCTGCAATTGTGTGCAGCCAAGGATCGAAGCCGATCACCAGACCTTTGCCGTTTTTCTCCAGCCATGAGGCAGGCGGATTGTCGACCAGACTTTCAATGTCGAACACGGCCGGATCTGTTTGAGTGCGCACCTGCAATGTGTAGCGCCCGTCAACAAAGACATAGGCTTTATTCTTCAGGATCAGCGCTGCACCGGCAGAACCGGTGAAGCCTGTCAGCCAGCCAAGGCGCTGAGCACGCAGCGGCACATATTCGCCCTGATGCTCATCGGCACGCGGTACAAGAAAACCGTCCAGTTGCAGACGGTTTAATTCCTCGCGCAATTTGGCTACACGCGGCGCACCGGTTGCCGGATTGCTGCTGACTTCAAAGTTCTGAAACATGAGATTCTGATCCTGAAAAAGGTTAGACCCTCATTATAATCAGAGCTTTGGCTTGAGGTGAAGAGCAACCCAGCTTTCTTTGTAAATAGTTTTGTGATGCTCGATGCCTGCTGCTTCATAAGCTGCAATCACGCTGTCGCGTTGCGTTTCCAGAATGCCGGAGAGGATCAGCGAGCCATTATTTTTCACATGGGCGCGCATCTCGCTTGCCAGTTCAATCAGCGGATTGGCAAGAATATTGGCAATGATCAGATCAAATGGCGCACGCGCCTGCATTTCCGGATTGTCAAAACCGGTGGCGGTGAGGGTGGAAACCCATTTATCCGCGCCGTTCTTCTCCAC
This sequence comes from Pseudochrobactrum algeriensis, assembly GCF_018436245.1. Taxonomy (NCBI): domain Bacteria; kingdom Pseudomonadati; phylum Pseudomonadota; class Alphaproteobacteria; order Hyphomicrobiales; family Brucellaceae; genus Pseudochrobactrum; species Pseudochrobactrum algeriensis. The sequence goes on along the minus strand of NZ_CP075361.1, from coordinate 2,136,956 downwards.
ATTTTCCTGCGCCACATCAACCGCAACAGGATCAATATCGGTGGCCAGAACCGGAATATCGCGCAACTTGGCAACGGCAATGGCCAGAACCGCACTGCCGGTGCCGAGATCAAGCACATTTTTCGGCTCTTCAAGCGCAACAATTTCTTCGATCATCTCAAGGCAGCTGGCGGTAGTGCCGTGATGACCGGTGCCAAAAGCAAGGCCTGCATCAATTTCAATGCCGATATCGCCATCCTGCAGCTTGTCGCGGTCATGGGAGCCGTGAACAAAGAAGCGACCGGCTCGAACAGGCTTCAGACCTTCGAGAGAATGCAGAACCCAGTCAATATCCGGCAGTTCTTCCACGCCGATTTCTTCCGGCTTCAGACCCAGACAAGCGGCCATGCGCGGCAGGGCTTCATCAGCACCGGCTTTATCTTCGGTATAAAGCGAGATTTCATAAATCTGCTTGTCTTCATCAATTTCAGTATTGGCCAGCGGCAGACCGTCTTCTTCAAATACCGGTTCCAGCAGATCGAAAATCTGCTCAGCCTGATCTTTGTCCCGTGTGAGATATAAGCGGTACTGTGCCATGTGGGGTCTCTGAATTGGAGTTATAAAAAAGAATAGAGCAGTTTCCTTACTCAGGAAAACTGCTCTATCACGAAGCTTGGTCAGATGCGAATGCTATCCGCTATAATCAGCCTGCTGCCAGACGTTTCAGCTTGGAAATTGCTGTTTCTGACGGTTCGCCATAGGCGATGGTTGAGCGCAGACGGCCATTCTTGTCGAGAAGCAGGATGGAGGCGGTGTGATCCATCGTGTAATTCTCGCCGTCTTCATCAACTTTCTTGGCGTAGATATTATAGGATTTCAGCATCGCAGCAATGTCCTTCGGATCGCCGGTAATACCGGTGATACGGTCGGAGACATTGGTAATGTATTTCTGAATATATTCCGGTGTGTCACGCTCAGGATCAACAGTGACCATATAGCCGCGAATAGCCGCGCCTTCAGGGCCGAGCTCTTTCAGCCAGCTGTCGAGATCGAAGAGGGTGGTCGGGCAGACAACCGGACAATGGGTATAGCCGAAAAACACGACTGAAGGATTGCCGCGCAGAGACTGATCAGTGATTTCACTGCCATTCATAGAGACAAGCTTGAATGCGCCGCCATAGGGGCTCTCTTCGCCGGAGGCCATTTGTTTGTCGCGATAGGCCTGAAAGCCGACAATGCCGATTGTGAAAGCGGCAACAAACAGCACCAGAACAGGAAGATATTTACGCATAAATCAGATCCTCAGAAGCACCATGAAATACCATCCATGAGCATGGTCATGAATATGGTGTCGCTGTAATTCATCCAGCCTGCAAACAAAGCGCCAGCGGCCAGAGCGGTGATTAATACCACGCCGCTAATCCAAAGCAATTTTCTGCTCTCGTGTCCGTTGGCCTGTCTATCAGCTGTCGTCATAATAATGTTATAGCTGGCTTGTGGCAGTTTGGCAAAGGCTGTCTGTGTGATTTTCCCATCTTTTATGAAATTTCAGAAATTTTTGAAATTGAACTTATGCAGGAATAAAACGTGATGAGTGAGGATGTTTTGCAGTTTTCGCGTGATGTGCAGCCGAAAATTCATCCGAGCGCGCAGCTGAAATCCGTTAAACTCGGACAATATACCGAAATCGCTGAGCGGGTGATCCTGCGTGATGTACAGATCGGTAATTTTACCTATCTGGAGCGCAACGGCGAGGGAATTTATGCTGAGATCGGACATTTTTGCTCCATTGCTTCCAATGTGCGGATCAATGCGCTGGAACATCCGATGCAACGCCTGACCATGCATAAAATGACCTACCGGCCGAATGAATATTTCCGCAATATCGGTGTGGATATGGAGTATCGTGCACACCGTTCCTCAAGACGGGTGACAATCGGCAATGATGTCTGGATCGGTCATGGCGCGGTGATATTGCCCGGTGTGAGCATCGGCACCGGTGCCGTGATCGGCGCTAACGCAGTGGTTTCTAAAGATGTGCCACCCTATATGATTGTTGCCGGTGTACCTGCAAAAATTCTGCGACCGCGTTTTGATGAGAAGACGGTTGAGCGCCTGTTGCAGAGTGCATGGTGGGACTGGCCGGTGGAACTGATTTATAAAGCGCTGCCGGATATTCAGACCATGGAGATTAATGCTTTTCTCGATAAGTGGCTGCCTTTGGCAGAGGATGCGTGAGCCATTCCATATTTGATTCAAATCTGAATGCAGGAGATGTTTATGAAGCAATTTCTGACCGTTACAGCTCTGGGTGCAATGCTGGCCTTGTCTCCTTTGACAAGTGTCAGCATGGTGCAGGCGGAGGAAATCGGCAAAGTTGGTGTGGACTGGCTCGGCAATGATATTGTGATTGATGCGGTCAGCGATCCGAAAGTGCAGGGTGTGACCTGCCATCTGGCATCTTTCTCGCGCGGTATGATTGACCGGCTGCAGAAGGGGAACTGGTTTGAAGACCCGTCCAATGCGTCGATTTCCTGTGAGCAGACAGGGCCGATTACCATCGGAGATATCAAGCTGGGCAAAGGCGGTGAGCGGGTATTTTCCGAGCGCACCAGCCTGATCTGGAAGAAGCTGGTGATTACCCGCATTTATGATCAGACCAATAATACGCTGATTTATCTGGCACATGCCTCACAGGTGCAGGACGGTTCTGCCAAGACGTCGCTCTCAACCGTGCCGCTTTATCGCGGTGATGTGATGTGGGAAAAAGGTAAGCCGCAATAAATTATTTATAAGAAAATGCCGGTTTTAACCGGCATTTTTTATGCTGCTTTTATACTTCAGTATTTTCTCTTGACGGATATTAAAATTGAGCGCCTAGTTGCAAATGAGTTTCATTACTATTTGCGCACGAAGATTTTTCATGAAGAAAAATGAATTTCCACTGGCGGAAGGTGCTGATAATTCCGGCGCATGGCGTCAGGAACCGGCAGCGAAATCGCTGGCTGAGGTCAATGGTTCCATTACAATTCCGCGTCATGGCACGCGGTGGAGAAAATTTGCCGCCTTTGCAGGGCCGGGTTATCTGGTGGCGGTCGGCTATATGGATCCCGGCAACTGGGCGACATCTATCGCCGGTGGCTCACGCTTTGGCTATACGCTGTTGGTTGTGGCGCTGGTTTCCAATATCATGGCTATTCTGCTCCAGTCACTTTGCACGCGACTGGCTGTGGCGACGGGACGCGATCTGGCGCAGGCCTGCCGTGACGCTTATTCTCCGGCGATGGCATGGTTCTTATGGATCGGCGCGGAGATTGCAATCTGTGCCACCGACCTTGCCGAGGTAATCGGCACAGCGATTGCGCTTAATCTGCTGTTTGGTATGCCGCTGGAACTCGGTGTGTTGCTGACCGCGCTCGATGTTTTTGTCGTGCTATATATGCAGAGCAAGGGGTTCCGCTGGATTGAAGCCTATGTGCTGGTTTTGCTTTGCATTATTGCTTTGTGTTTTCTGGTGCAGATTGCACTGGCTGATCCCGACTGGGGCGCTGTAATCCGTGGCTTTGCACCAACCACTGAAATCGTGACCAATCCGGAAATGCTGTATCTGTCGCTCGGGATTATCGGGGCGACCGTGATGCCGCATAATCTCTATTTGCATTCAGGCATTGTGCAAACGCGTAAATATGGCGGTAACTTAGAGGAAAAACGCGAAGCGATTTCCTATTCCACGTGGGATTCCACCATTGCGCTGATGCTGGCTCTGGCCGTCAATGCGTCTATTCTTATTCTGGCTGCAGCGACTTTTCACAAGGTCGGCCGTACCGATGTGGTGGAGATTGAACAGGCCGAAGCCCTGATCGCGCCGCTGCTTGGCAGCACGCTGGCACCAATCCTGTTTGGTGTTGCGCTGCTCTGTGCGGGGCTGAACTCGACAGTAACGGCGACACTGGCGGGGCAGATCGTGATGGAAGGTTTTATCAATTTTCGCATCCGGCCATGGCTGCGGCGGCTGATTACGCGTGGTATTGCTATTATACCGGCGATTATTGTGACGATGCTCTATGGCAATAAGGGAACTGCCAATCTGCTGATCCTCAGTCAGGTGGTGCTGAGTTTGCAACTGCCATTCGCCATTGTGCCGCTGATCTTGTTCACATCAGACCGTCAAAAGATGGGTGCTCTGCGCGCGCCTTTATGGCTGACAGGGGCGGCATGGATTGTGGCACTGATCGTGATCGTGCTGAACCTGAAACTGATCTATGATGTGGCGACCGGCGGATAATAAAAAAGCCGAAGTTTCCTCCGGCTTTTTTGTTTTAGGTTGTTTTAAGCAGCAACGCCTTGCGCTGTCAGATGTGAAGGATCGATATCGTCGATATTCTTCTCGCTGTTATAGACAGCCTCATCAAGAATACCTTCGCGCTTGGCAACAACGGCTGGTACCAGTGCCTGACCGGCAACGTTAACAGCGGTACGTCCCATATCGAGGATAGGGTCAATCGCCAGCAACAGGCCGACACCTTCCAGCGGCAGGCCGAGGGTGGAGAGTGTGAGGGTGAGCATCACCACCGCACCGGTGAGACCGGCAGTTGCAGCCGAACCCAGTACCGAGACAAAAGCGATCAGCACATATTCCTGAAGGCCGAGTGGCAGGCCGAAATATTGAGCGATAAAGATCGCCGAGATCGCCGGATAGATTGCAGCACAACCATCCATTTTAGTGGTGGCGCCAAGAGGCACAGCAAAAGCTGCATATTCACGCGGCACACCCAGATTACGCTCGGTCACGGCTTCAGTTACCGGCAGTGTGCCAACGGAAGAGCGGGACACGAAAGCCAGCTGGATTGCAGGCCACGCGCCTGCAAAAAAGCGAGATGGTTTCAGGCCGTGGAAGATCAGGATAGCCGGATAGACCACGAACAGCACGATTGCCAGACCGATATAGACGGCTGCGGCATACCAGCTGAGCTGAACCAGTGTTTCCCAGCCATATTGGGCAACAGCGCGGCCAAGCAGACCGATAGTGCCGAGCGGGGTGAGGCGGATAACCCACCACAGAATTTTGCGCACCACAACGAGCAAAGACTGGTTGAAGGCGAGGAAAGGCTTGGCAGTATCACCGGCTTTCAGCGCCGCAACGCCGAAGGTAATGGCGATAACGAGGATTTGCAGCACGTTGAAGTTCAGCGAAGTTGATGCAGCGCCGTTGTTCAGCTTGGTGCTGGCTTCAAGGCCGAGCATATTGGCAGGCACCAAGCCTTTAAGGAAGTCGAGCCATGAGCCGGAAGAGGCTGGCGCTTTGGCGGCTTCTGCGGCTACACCGGAGCCGATACCAGGCTGAATAATCAGACCCAGCGCAATACCGATCAGCACAGCGATAAAGGATGTGATGGCGAACCACAGCAGGGTCTGCCAGACCAGCTTGGCGGCATTGTTAAGCGCAGCCAGATTGGCGATAGAGGCCACAATCGCGGTGAAAACCAGCGGCGGCACAAGCGCACGCAGCATCTGCACAAAGATCGAGCCGATTGTTTGTAAGCTTACAGACAGCCAGTTGGCATTGCCGTTGATATCAGGCCCCATATTGCGGGCAACGAGACCGAGCAACAGGCCGATAACCATCGCCGTCAATACCTGAAAACCGAAATTCAGATAGAGTGGCTTGGCCTGCGCAGAAGGTTTTTTCACATGAGCGACGGACATGATTTTTTCTTTCAAAACAAGTGAAGCGAAGGGGCAAATTTGCTCCTTCGCTCGTTGGTTCGAAATTTAACGGAGATTCATGGCTCGGTTAAGCAATGTCATGCTGCGGCGGGCATCTACTTGATGAAGTTATACTCTCATACATATCAATGTTAGAATATTATTTCTAAACTCAGGCATCTGCAGATTTTTATACCCGTTTCACAAAACTGTCGATGACGCGTTTTTGTCCGGCATGGTCAAAGTCGATGGTCAGTTTGTTGCCGTCAATTGAGACGACATTGCCGTTGCCGAATTTCATATGGAAAACACGGTCGCCGACCTTAAAGTCTGATGGTGTTGAGGAAACGGATTTTGCCACCAGCTCGCCGTCAATGACCTTGCCTTTGACCGAGCCGCGACCGGCACCGAAACCGGAATCTGTTTCGCCATAACCGATGCGCTCGACATTGGCACCGGAGCGGGAACCCCAATTGTTGCGTGTCGCATCGGAGCGGTTTTGCTGCGCCCGCTGCCAGCCCGGTGTGGAATAGGAATTGGCAAACGGATCACCACGTCCCACAGCATCAAAGCGTGATTGACCATAACCGCCGCCATAGGAACTGTCGGACTCCGCAATATCCACATGCTCTTCCGGCAATTCTTCCAGAAAGCGGGACGGGATCGTGGTCTGCCACATGCCGTGAATACGGCGGTTGGATACAAACCAGATATGCAGGTTTTTCTTGGCGCGGGTCAGGCCGACATAGGCGAGGCGGCGTTCTTCTTCCAACCCTGAACGGCCGCCTTCATCCAGCGCACGCTGATGCGGGAACAGGCCTTCTTCCCAGCCCGGTAAGAACACAGTTTGAAATTCCAGCCCTTTGGCCGAGTGAAGGGTCATGATGCTGACAGCATCCATGCCTTCATTCTGTTCCGTATCCATCACCAGCGCCACATGTTCGAGAAAGCCGCGCAGGCTTTCATATTCTTCCATGGAGCGGATGAGTTCTTTGAGGTTTTCCAGACGTCCCGGTGCTTCGGCGGAGCGGTCATTCTGCCACATCGCCGTATAGCCGGATTCATCGAGAATGATTTCTGCCAGTTCCGTATGGGATTTATTGTCGAGTAGCCCCTGCCAGCGCCGGAAATTCTCAACCACTTCGCGCAGTGCGGAACGGGCCTTGGGCTTCAGCTCTTCTGTTGCAATCAGGTCTTCTGCCGCGAGCAGCATAGGCATATTTTTTGCACGTGCATAATCATGTACTAGTCGTAGGCTTGCCTCACCAAGACCGCGCTTCGGTGTGTTGACGATGCGCTCAAAGGCCAGATCATCGGCAGGCTGGGCAACAACGCGGAAATAAGCCATCGCATCGCGGATTTCCTGACGTTCATAGAAGCGCGGGCCGCCGATAACGCGGTAATTCAGGCCGAGTGTTACGAAACGGTCTTCAAACTCACGCATCTGGAACGAGGCACGCACCAGAATAGCCATATCATTAAGCAGATGGCCGCGACGCTGAGCCTGTTCGATCTCTTCACCGACCGCACGGGCTTCTTCCTCTGAGTCCCAAGCCGCATGCACATGCACTTTCTGGTCATCTTCACTCGCAGCCTGCGGCAGCAGTGTTTTGCCAAAGCGCCCTTCATTATGGGCAATCAGATAGGATGCTGCACCCAAAATATGCGGTGTGGAACGGTAATTGCGCTCAAGACGAATGATAGTCGCGCCCGGAAAATCCTTGTCAAAGCGCAGAATATTATCCACTTCCGCCCCGCGCCAGCCATAGATCGACTGATCATCATCGCCAACACAACACAGATTGACCTGCTGCGCAGGTCTGTCTGTGTTGATTTTCTTTGTGCTCACGCTGTCGCCGCTATCGCGGCTGTGCTCCGCAGGGGCGGCTGAAAAGTCAGCCGACGACCAGTCGGTCGCGTTGGGAGTGTTATCTTGAGGTGTTGTAAATTTAGGCCTTTGCGCCAGCAGTCTCAGCCACATATATTGTGCGGTGTTGGTATCTTGATACTCATCCACCAGAATATAGCGGAATTTCGAGTGATATTCGCGCAGGATGTCCGGATGTTTGCGGAAAATCCGGATCGGATGCAGCAGCAGATCACCAAAATCACAGGCATTCAGCGTTTTCAGCCGTTCCTGATAGGCATAATAAAGTTCACGCCCTTTGCCATTGGCAAAAGCACGGGCATCACCCTCTGAAATTTCAGACGGGCCGTAACCTTTGTTCTTCCAGCCGTCGATCATCATCGAGAAAGAGCGCGGCGTCCAGCGTTTGTCATCCAGCCCTTCAGCCTGAATAAGCTGTTTGAGCAGGCGGATCACATCGTCCGTATCAAGAATAGTAAAATCAGAGCGCAGTCCGGCCAGTTCCGCATGGCGGCGCAACATCTTCACTCCGATGGAGTGGAATGTGCCAAGCCATGGCATACCTTCAACCGCGCCGCCAAGCAGATGGCCGATACGCTCTTTCATCTCGCGTGCGGCTTTATTGGTAAAGGTCACTGCGAGGATCTGACTTGGGAATGCCAGACCCTGCTGAATAATATGCGCAATACGCGTGGTCAGAACACGGGTTTTGCCGGTGCCCGCACCGGCCAGAACCAGAACCGGCCCTTCAGTCGTTTCGACCGCCTGCCGCTGCTCAGGGTTTAGCCCTTGCAGATAATCTGGTTCACCGCGTTGCTGGTTGCGCGCCTGCATAGCCCGCGCGGCAATCCCGGCTTTTGGACCAGATTGCGGTTTAGGTGTAGCCGGTACATCCGGCTCCCCGAAGAAGGGAATATCGTCTGGAAAGTCTGACATAGTTCCGAATGTAATGATTCTTAAGCGAAACGCCATAGACCAGAACAAATAAAGTACCTGCAGAGCTTGCAGGCACTTCATTCGTTGCGTTTTTTAAAATTTACAGGCTGGAAAATACTACTCCATCTGCGTGATACGGCGATCCGTGAAATTGAGACGATGCGCGGCAAGCGCCTCCACCAGCGGGCGCATATCCGGCTCGCGCAGCAGAAGATCGTCCAGTTCTGTCATCTGGTTCATGGCAACAAGGCGCAGAATATCTTCGCGTACAGTGCCGTCCTCACGGCGTGGTAAATGGGCAACCGGCTGGATCAGCTCGACTTTATAACCTTTAAGGCGTGCACGCAGTGATTTCTCATCGGCATTCAGTGTTTCAACAAAAGCATAAATCCCTACACCTTTTGCAGGCAGGGAATAGAGACTCAGAGACACATCCTTCACACGCGGGTCGGATTTCAGCGCCGCAATAATTGCCGGACCTTCATTATCAATACGGTCGCCCGTACCTTCACCGTCAGACCAGTTGAAAATGCCACGGGTAACGAAATTATAGACTTTTTTGCCTGTTGCCAGCCAGATACGTGACGGTAGCGACCGGCGTGCCAGAATGCGTTTTTCCGTTGGTGTCATCAGATCAGGTGCGAAATTACGCTTCTGTTTGATGAGGTGGCGGAAATCTTCATAGGCCATCAACCGGTAATACGCGCCACGACGGCGATGCACAGATGCCAGCTGGAAGTCAATTACAGCGGCTTCACCTTCCGGTGTCATCAGCCAGTTTTGCGGCTTTTGCAGATCATTATGGGTAACGCCCATGCGGCGCATATCGCGCAGAATACGATGGGCAGACAAATACCATTCACGATGGGACGGGCGTGCCAGATGCAGCGGCGTGCCGTCCGTCCATGTGCGGAACAAGCCGTGTTTGTCAGTTGCCAGAAGCTGAGGTGTGCCTTTGATGCCGCGCACTTTTTTGAGGCCGCGGATTTCACGGCGCGCCAGCCACCATGCCAGCGGGCTTGACCACCACGGGGCTGCGCTGACAACGCGGCGGATGATACGGGTTTCCGGCTCGCCGACAAAATAGCCAGCACGGGTTTCCGAGAAAATATCCCGCTTGAAAACGGCTGTCTCATAGAAATCAGGAATGGTTTCCATAAGTTGGGAATTGGTCTCGGACGTTGAATAATTCATGATAATGTCACAGATATAAAGTCAATTCGGGTGTGAAGCGTAAGCGGCCGAAGATATGAAAACAAAATGATATTGGCTGTCATGTGACAGCTGTAGCGGTTAGATACCAGAGGATCAAGCCGTGTCCTTATCTTTGGGCACGAGTTTACGGCTCTATTCAGGTGCATACAGCCTTTGTCATGGTGAAATTACCTTGTTGTCGCAGGCTGCGAGCCGCTATGGTGCGCGCTGAAATGTGATTCATAAATGACAATGACTGCAGAGCAGCTTTGTTAGTAGATGGCTGTACTCAGTCGGAGTGAGACTTTGGGGCGTTTGTTCGTTGCTATTGGTGGTTTGCTGGTACTGGTGCTGACTTTGGCGCTGGTCGTACCGCCTTTTATCGACTGGACAGGCTATCGCGACCGTTTTGAACTGGAGGCCAGCCGGATTTTAGGCCGGCCGGTGCATGTGAACGGGACAGCCAAAGCACGGCTTTTTCCGTTTCCGTCCGTTACTTTTTCTGATGTGCGCGTTGAAGGAAAAAACGGCCAGAGAGCCCTGACCATGGATCAGTTTTCCATGGATGCGGAATTAATGCCCTTCTTGCGCGGTGAAATTCTGATTTTTGATATGCGGATGGAAAAACCGCATCTTTTTGCAGGACTGGACAAGCAGGGACATCTCAACTGGGTTTTACCGGAAAACAGTGATCTGGCCGGCTCCAGAATAAAGCTGGAAAAGCTGACTTTACGCGACGGGCAAATAACGCTGCAGGATGAAGTGCGCGGGCGTCGTCAGGAATTGCAATCCATCAATGCCACCCTGTCTGCGGACAGTTTGATGGGGCCGTGGCGTATCAACGGCACATTGCAGGCCGACGGGCAGGTTTTCAATGTTGATATCAATACGGCCGAGAAAAAACCGGATAATCCGCTGCGTTTGCGCATCGGCCTGCGTCCTTCTGATCTGCCGCTGACGCTGGATACAGAAGGTGATGTAACGGTTGCTGACGGCAAGCCTGTTTATAAAGGGCAGTTTTCCTTTCTTACCTTAAGCGATGAAGAGCGGAAAAAGCAGGGCGTTACCTCTGCTGTTACCCTTGACAAGCTGCGGCTGACCGGAAAATTCGAAGCACAGAACAGCGGCTTCAACATTGAAGAATTCCGGATGGAGCAGGGTGATGCCGATGCTCCTTATGTGATTAATGGTAAGGCACAGCTTGATCTGGCTGAGAACCCGCATTTCATGATTAGTGCGGATGGCCAGCAGGTCTATCTTGACGGGATGAAGCCGGATGTCAGCCTCAAAGATGAGACTGTTGCACCGACGCAGCCGGTGATGTCTTTCCGGCAGAAAATTGATTTCTTGCAGACATTGCTGGAGCGTGTTCCGGTGCCGGATATTCCGGGCAATATTGATCTGCGGCTGCCAGCTATTGTGGCAAGCGGAACAACCATCCGCTCTGTGATTATCCGTGCTGAACCGGACAAGGACTCATGGAATATCAGTCAGTTACAGGCTGATCTTCCGGGGCGTACCCAGATTGAGGCCAAGGGCAAATTGCAGCTCGGGGCAAATTTCGGCTTTGACGGCAGTTTCCTGCTGGCTTCGCGCCAGCCTGCCGGATTTGCTTCATGGTTGTCCGGCGATAGCGGCAAAGCGCTGGCGGGGCAGGTTCCTGCCGCCGGATTTTCCGGCAAGATTAATCTGAATAAAGATGCCCAGCGTGTCGATGATCTGGAAATTGTGCTGGGTGAGACCGTTCTGCAGGGTAGTTTTGAACGCAGTGGCGGTGAAAGCCGCGCGGCATCTTCGGTACTGAATATTCAGGGCAAGGCTCTGGATGCGGGTACAATGCAGTTGCTGAGCGGGATGTTCCTGCGGGAAGGTGATCTGTCAGCACTTGCCGGTGAAAACCTGACGGTCAATCTCAAGGCTGGCCCCGTTAAATTTGCAGGGCTGGAAGCGGAACAGCTGGATACCGCATTTCGTCTGAGCAATGGCAAACTGGATTTTGACAGGCTGCTGGTCAGTGGTCTGGAAGGCGCAACCGTTTCTGCAACCGGATCATTGCGGCCGTTTGATAATTCGGTCAATGCGTCTCTTGATGCGACAATTCTGGCTGATGATCTCAGTCCTGTCTTACGCCAGCTCGATGCAGTTTTCCCGCGTGAGCCGCTTATTTCTGCGCTTTCCGCCAGAGCCAATGCCTATCCGGATTTATTCTCCGGCACCAAGCTCGATCTGCTTGTGAATGCGGTTAACCTGTTCGGAGACGGAGCGCATGTGCAGAAAACCGACGATGCCGGAACCGAGAAAACGGAAGCAAAAGATACCAAAGCGCGGGGCAGCCGTGTCAAAGCGGGTAGCAATTCGGCAGATGGTACAAAATCCGATATTGCCGAATTTTCTTTTAGCCTGAATGGTCAGAGCGGTGCGCTGATCCTGTCTGTAGCCGGATCCTCAAAAGGGACACTGGCCGGTTCCGAGCCGATGCAATTATCGCTGACGGCCAATGCCAAAGCGGCCTCGGGTGAAGCTGCCTTGGCGCTACTCGGCCTGCCTGTTGTGCCGCTGGGACTGATGGGAGAGGCGGAGATTAATCTGCAGGCGCAGGGCGCGCCGGTTGCCGGTATGAAGACCGTTCTTGAAATCAGCGGCGATGATGGCAATGCCCGTCTTGATGGTGTGATTACGCTGACCGGTGATGAGCTGACGGCCAGCGGTAAAGCCGTGCTGAAAAGCGATGATCTGGAGCCGTTTCTGGCCACCGCCGGTTATGCCCTGCCATTTGGCCGTGGTTTTGGCTCAGGTTTGCCGGTGGATATTGTCAGTGATTTCCAGTTTGGGAAAAATATTGTCCGGCTGCCGAATTTGCAGGGCAAGCTGGATAATGAGACTGTCAGTGCCAGACTGGACGGCTCGCTCAGCGAGCAGTCGGTTGCGCAATTGCGTGGCGAGATAAAGCTGGAGCGTTTTGATCTGGCTGCATTATTTGCGGCAATGAGCGGTCTGTCGGTTGCAGATATCACCGGTGCTGACGGCAGGAGCTGGTCTGAGACCGGTTTTGGTAACAGAACCAATCTTCCGCTGGGTATGGATCTGAAAGTGAGTGCCGCACAGGCTGCACTGACTGATGCAGCGACATTCAGCGATTTCTCTGCGCGTATTATCAAAAACGACCAGCAATTACAGCTCAGTGATATTGGCGGTGAGTGGGCCAAGGGCAAATTATCTGGCAAGCTGGAGTTGAATAATGCCAACGGAACCTTGCTCACCAACGGGGATTTGCGTCTTTCCGGCGGGGATATGCAGGTGCTTTATCATCCAGAAAATATGCAGCCGCCAGTGAGCAGTGCTAGCGATATCAAGCTGGGCTTTACGGGCAGCGGCAAGTCGATGGCTGATCTGGTGCATTCTCTGGCCGGTGAGGGGACGGTGACTGTCGAGCAGCCTGTTATTGCAGGATTTAACCTCACAGCTTTACCGGATTTGTTGCGACGCTCCGATGAATTGTCGGATACGGCGCTCTCTCAGGTTGAGCCGAAACAGGCCGAAGCCGAGCGCAGCACATTGTCGAAAAGCCTGACACAGGACGGACAAATAAGCGCTGCTCGGATTCAGGCTCCGTTGTCGCTTGCCGGAGGGATTATCCGTGCGCCGTCTGTTAAGGCAGAGAATGAAAGAGCCATTGTGCAGGCGGATTTGCAGTTTGACCTGAACCGCTTTCTCTGGGGTGGCAGCGGGCGGCTGGATCTGGTGTTGCCGCAGCATGAGCGGAATGATGTGACCCCGCAATTGCAGTTCACGGTTTCCGGCGGATGGCAGCAGCCGCAGGTGCAGTTCGATTATCAGCCGATGGTGCAGTTTCTGACGCAACGCGGCTTGTTGCGGGAACAACAGCGGGTAGAAGCGGCACAGGCTTTGATTATTGAAAAGCAGCGTCTGAAGCGCGAGGCTGATTATTATACTGCGAAAGCTGAAGCCCGCAAACGCGAGCGTATTGAGGCAGAAGAGGCCTTGCGCAGACGTGCGGAAGAAGCTGCGGGTGCAGGAACAATACTTCCGCAGGAAACACCGCAGCAGCCAAATACCGCGCCTGATTTCAAACCAAGCCTTGATGAGTTTCTGCAAACTCTGCCCGAAACGCAGTTACAGTAAAATTACCGCCGGTTTGGGTTTTAGAGCATGTCGCAGTTCTTAAGGTGCTTTGATGCTCAATACCCAGTCCAGCGCATAGAGGCGCAGGCTGGAAGACAGATTGCTGTTGCGGTCGCGTTCATCATCAATCATGGCAATGAGTGAAGCCAGCGACTGACCGTTCTGCGCTGCAATCTGCACAATGATGTCATAAAATGCATCTTCCAGCGAGAAGCTGGTGGCATGGCCGTGCAATGTGATCGAATGTTTACGCAACTGTGCTTTGCTGCGTGCTGCTGTGCTCAATGGCGGACGGGCGGTTTTATCACTCATTCTTTTTCATCAACAGATGAGACGGAGCTGCGTGGTTCCAGCCTGTTCTGGTCAAGGAACCGGACTTGCTTATCGTTCTGATTTTTATCGAAAGATTTTTCCGCTTTGGTACGACCGAACAGGATGCGATTGGCATCCGCTTCAACTTCTTTCGTCGCACGGGCTTTGCGTTTTTTGAATTGTTTGAGATTGATAATGTCACTCATGACTATGCCCTCTCAAAATAGAATATTCTCATGAATATATTCCGGCCGCTGCCGGCCGGAATATTGCATCTGTTTATTTTTTGCGGAAAGCATCCAGCGATACAACATCGGCAGAAGGCTTCGGAGCCTCTTCCTTATCTGTAGTTTCGCTGCTGTCTTCCTTGGCCGTTGTCTTGCTGCGGTCAGCCTTTTTGGCTGGCTTTTTAGCAGGCTTGGCCGGTGCTTCTGTTTCATCTTCTTCCGCATCATCCTGCAGACGCAGTTCCGATACGATTTCCAGATCATCCGTGTCATTGTCACCGGTCGGCAGCGCAACAGACACATCAAATTCCAGTTCGAAATTCACTGACGGATCGTAGAAGCCGCGGATTGCGGAGAACGGAATGACCAGCTTTTCGGCGATTTCACCAAAGGAAAGACCGACTTCAAAAAACTGCTCGGTAACCACCAGGTCCCAATACTGGTGCTGCATAACAATTGTCATCTGTTCAGGATATTTTTCCTTCAAACGAGATGAAATGCGAACGCCCGGTGCCTCTGTCAGAAAGGTGATGAAGAAGTGGTGATTGCCGGGCAGACCGGCCTTATTCACTTCCATGAGCACTTTGCGGATAACGCCGCGCAGCGCATCCTGAGCAAGAATATCGTAACGGATAAGATCCTGAACCATTAAATCCTTATCCCGCGGATTCGAGGAGTGTTGTCATATATGTTGTCTAAGTCAGCATTGCCGTATGATCAATTGATAATCAAGGATCAGGGCATTTCCGTTGAAATGAAATGCGCCGGTCATTCTGGCCGAGACAATATAATCTGATGGATTGATACAGCAGCTTTTATCGCTTGTGCGAGAAAAATGCTGCAACCCTGTCTCATTTATCAATATACCGCTGTAATGAAAGGTGAAAGAACTTTCTCAAATAATTGCCGTTCAGATCCGTGTGTTACAGGATAAATCGCCTGAAATTGACGGTTGACCATTTTCCGCTTCACTTCTATTTTTGCGCTCCCGTCAGTCCGGATGATGTGACAAATCCGAATGCGATGACAAGCGACTGATTTATCTCGTGGATAATGATCTCTGTGCAGAGGCGGAGAAATAATCTGTCTTCATTTTTATTGCGCTTCTGAAAGTTAAACGCATGTCCGCTCGTTTGTACCGCACAGCTCTTGTGCTCGGTTTTATTTCGGCTATCGGGCCGTTCGCTATTGATATGTATTTGCCGGCACTGCCGACAATTGCCAAAGATTTACACGCCAATGATGCCGCCGTGCAGATGAGCCTGATGGTGTTTTTTCTGGCGACGGCTTTGATGCAGATGTTTTGCGGGCCGTTTTCGGATATTTACGGTCGTAAACTGCCGCTTTATCTGGGGCTTGCGCTCTTTGCGGCGGGCAGTGTCGGTTCGGCAATGGCGGCCAATATCGAGATGCTGATTTTCTTCCGCTTTATTCAGGGCGTGGGGGCGAGTGCGGGTATGGTTGTGCCGCGCGCGATTGTCCGCGATCTGTATACCGGTGTGGATGCGGCACGGCTGATGTCGATGCTGATGCTGGTTTTTTCGATTTCACCAATTCTGGCACCCTTGACCGGCAGTTTCATCATTGAAGATTTTGGCTGGCGCGGCGTGTTCTGGGCTGTTCTGCTGGCGGCTATTCTCGGTCTTGCGCTGGTCTTTTTCGCGCAGGAAGAGACGCGTCCCGTTGAACAGCGTATATCCGGCGGGGTAGGGCGTGCATTGCGCGGCTATGCATTTCTGATCCGCGACAGCAAATTTATCGGCCTGACCTGTATCGGCGGCTTCTGCATGGCCGCATTCTTTGTCTATATCGCCAATTCATCCTTCATCTTCATTGAGAAATACGGTCTGACCCCGCGCGAATATTCGCTGGTGTTCTCACTCAATGCGATTTCGTTTTTCGGTGTTTCGCAGCTCAATGGCATGCTGGCGAGCCGTTACGGGCTGGGTAAGGTCGTTTCCTATGCGGTAACCGGCTATCTGGTGACGATGGTTATCATGGTTCTTGCAGCCATATTCCTCACACAGAGCCTGTGGATGATTATGACCTTCCTGTTCATCGGTAATGGTTTTCTCGGACTGGTATTGCCGGGCACCAGTGTTCTGGCGCTGGATGATCATGGTGAGATTGCCGGAACGGCAGCAGCTTTGCTCGGTACATTGCAATTGCTGGTCGCAGCGGCTGCTATGGCGCTCAGCTCATTCATTATGACAGGGAATGTTCTGCCGATGCTGGTCGCCATTGCGCTTTGCGGTTTTTCTGGCTGGGTACTGACCTATCTGACCATCATGCGGCACGGGCTTAAAAAGCCGTCATCGCATGTGACGGAAATTCACTGAGTGACTAAAATAGGGCATCGGAAATTCCGGTGCCTTTTTCATACCATCTTGTAAAGGGGAGAAGTGGAGGCTTCTGTTGCCAGGTGCCTCCGAACCCCGCCTTAAGGGGCTAACCCTAAGGACTTAGGTTGGGTTTCCCGCACCGCCATTAGGCAGCGAGAGCATAACCCTGAGCTTTGTTGTCATTTGCAACTACTCAATTAGCCCGATAACGGTGGTACAATGCCGAGTGAAAGATCAACCTTTACGCCCTTGTCGATCCTGTTTCGCCCCCGCCACAATACAGCCGTTTCAGTTTAAGCTGTATTCTGGTGGAGGCGCCGGGTACCGCCCCCGGGTCCAATAGGTTTATTACGCAGTCCATTTATCACCATAGCCGGTCAAGCCGACAAGGTTTATATAGGTGGCTTCCGTGCGCTTGAAAAGAGGGGAAAGGGCTTTCCTTATCTTTCAGCTGTGAAAAATATAAAACTCCGGCGATTTTGTCGGGCAATCATTTATTGAAGTCGGGCAATCATTTATTGAAAAAGACTAAAATAACAGTTTGGTGTGTTTTCTGAAAGAATAGAGGTTTTACGGCATTGACAGGTTTTGTCTGCTGGTCAATCTTTCCATAATACAGAGGTAAATAGGCTGAATGTCGATTCAGCTATGATATTGAGCAATTGTCTTATTTACTTTTTCTGGTTTAACGGCCGTAAAAGCGGTCAGATTGAAGGAGACTGGTTTCATGACTGATTATCTAGCCGACGTACGCCGTTACGATGCTGCTGCCGATGAGGCTGTTGTTGCTAAAATTGTAAAACATCTTGGTATTGCTCTGCGCAGCCGCGATGCATCGCTGGTTGCTGCATCCGACCCTGAAGAACTGGCGCGTGTACGCACCAGCTGGATCGGCAAGAAGCTCGGCATTGAAGATGCTGAAAAAGCAAATGCGGTTATCGCCAGTGTGGCTGAAACTATGAAGGGTGATCACAGCAAGCAGCGTGTGACCTTCTATTACCTGACTGCAAAAGCACTCGGTAAGCTGGAAAGCCTCTGATAAGTTTAAAAAGCCCCGCATTCAGCGGGGCTTTTTTTATAGCTGCTGCGATCAAATAACTGTGCATGCCCACATTGTGCATTGCCGCAGATTGCGCGTGATATTTTCGCTGAAAAAGGCTAAAGACCATCTATGCGTACATATCTTGATCTTCTTCAGCACGTTCTCGACAATGGCACTGACCGCGGTGATCGCACCGGTACCGGCACACGCTCGGTTTTCGGTTATCAGATGCGTTTTGATCTGGCTCAGGGCTTTCCTGTTCTGACAACCAAAAAGCTGCATCTGCGCTCTATCATCCATGAATTGCTGTGGTTTTTGCGTGGCGACACCAATATCTCCTACCTCAAAGAGAATGGTGTAAGCATCTGGGATGAGTGGGCAGACGAGAATGGCGATCTCGGTCCTGTCTATGGTGCGCAATGGCGTTCATGGCCGAAGCCGGATGGTGCGCATATCGACCAGATTGCGAATCTTATGAGGGATTTGCAGAAGAATCCTAATTCAAGACGTTTGATTGTATCTGCGTGGAATCCGGCGCTGGTTGATGAAATGGCGCTGCCGCCATGCCATTGCCTGTTCCAGTTCTATGTGGCTGACGGTAAATTGTCGTGCCAGCTTTATCAGCGTTCAGCTGATATTTTCCTCGGCGTGCCGTTTAACATCGCATCCTATGCGCTGCTCACCATGATGATCGCGCAGGTTGCCGGTCTGAAACTGGGGGATTTTGTGCATACGCTTGGTGATGCGCATCTCTATCACAATCATTTCGATCAGGCGAAGTTGCAGTTGACCCGCGAGCCGAAAGCGCTGCCGGTCATGGAAATCAATCCTGATATAAAAGACCTGTTTGCCTTCCGCTTTGAGGATTTCAAACTGGTTGGCTATGAGGCCGAACCATCTATCAAAGCGCCGATTGCGGTGTGATGACCATGATTATTTCTTTTGTAGTCGCCGTTTCAGAAAATGGTGTGATCGGGCGTGACAATGGTATGCCATGGCGTCTTTCCACGGATTTGCAGCGCTTTAAAAAGCTTACGCTCGGCAAGCCGGTGGTGATGGGCCGCAAGACATGGGAATCCCTTGGCCGCCCGCTGCCGAACCGCACCAATATTGTGATTACCCGTGATGCCGGTTACAGCGCGGAAGGTGCGCTGGTTGTGCCCTCAATTGATGAAGCGCTGATTGCCGGTGAAAAAGCAGCACGCGAATCCGGTACTGATGAGATCTGCATTATCGGCGGTGCGCAGATTTATGCGCAGGCAATGGACAAGGCGACGCGCCTGCATGTGACACATATTAAAGCCAGCATAGATGGTGATGCTTTTTTCGGTCCTGTTGATCCGCAGGTCTGGCAGATCACCAGTGAAGAAGACGTACCGGCGGGCGAGAAAGATAATTACCCGACCCGCTATGTGGTTTACGACCGGCGCTAAACGAAAAGACAGCTGCATAAAAAGCTGTTTTTTACCATGTCGATCAACTATTTTGCCAGAAAATTACAAAAGCGTGATGAATCTGCGTGTCCTGCGTTGAAAGACTGCTTTTGCGTACCTATAAACGGAACATACTGATTGATGAATAGAGGTGTTCCGCCTCTGACATCTGGCACGAGAGGTGAGGATGCCCTGGAGTAATCAAAATGGCGGCGGCCCATGGGGCGGCGGCGATAAGAATGGCGGATCCGGCAACGGCGGTTCCAATAATGGCGGCTCTAATCAGGGCGGACCATGGGGACAAGGCCCTAAAGGACCGCGCGGCGGGCCTGGCGGCTCGGGCGGAACGCCTCCGGATCTCGAAGATATTTTGCGCAAAGGTCAGGATCGCCTTAAAAAGGTGATGCCGGGCGGTGGCGGCGGTGGCGGCGGCCCTGCTTTGTATATTGTCGGTGCGCTTGCGCTCGCCGGTTTCTGGCTGTTCCAGTCCATGTATACCGTGCAGCCGGATGAGCTTGCGGTTGAAATGCGCTTCGGTGTGCCGAAAGAAACCATTTCCGAACCGGGTCTGCATTTCCATCTCTGGCCGATTGAAACTTATGAAAAAGTTTCGACCGGTGAACGCCAGATCAATATTGGCGGTCAGGGCACTCGCGGTGCCACACAGGGGCTGATGCTGACCGGTGACCAGAATATTGTTAATGTTCAGTTCTCCGTACTTTACCGTGTTTCCGATCCGCGTTCTTACCTGTTCAAGGTACAGGATCCTGACAATATGGTTCGTCAGGTTTCTGAAAGCGCGATCCGTGAAATCGTCGGCCGTCGTCCTGCACAGGATGTGTTTCGTGACAACCGTGCGGCGATTGCCCAGTCGGTTCGTGATATTGTTCAGGATACACTGAACGGCTATGGCGCCGGTATTCAGGTAACTGCTCTTTCCATCGAAGATGCCGCACCGCCGCGTGAAGTGGCTGATGCCTTTGACGAAGTGCAACGTGCTGAGCAGGATGAAGACCGCTTTGTAGAAGAAGCTAACCAGTATTCCAACCAGAAACTGGGTCAGGCACGCGGTGAGGCTGCGCAGGTTCGTGAAGATGCTGCCGGTTATAAAACCCGTATGGTTCAGGAAGCGGAAGGTGAAAGCCAGCGCTTTAACTCTGTCCTGAATATTTACAAAGAATCTCCTGATGTTACCCGCGACCGTCTCTTCATTGAGACCATGGAGCAGGTGCTGAAAGACAGCAATAAAGTGATTATCGAAGGCGGCAATAATGTCATGCCATATTTGCCTTTGACTGAACTGATGCGTCAGCAGGGCAAAGCAGGAGGCAACCAGTAATGAATCAGAATCGTTTGCCTTTTATTGTTGGTGCGATCGCTGTTGTCGCATTTCTGGTTTATTCCTCGGTTTTCGTGGTGAATGAACGCCAGCAGGCTATCGTTCTGCGTTTCGGTCAGATCGTTGACGTGAAAACAGAGCCTGGTCTCTACTTCAAACTGCCATTTGCTTTCGCTGAAGCAGACAATGTGCAGATCATTGATGACCGTATGCTGCGCTTTGATCTGGACGATATCCGCGTTCAGGTTTCCGGCGGTAAATTCTATGATGTGGATGCGTTCCTCGTTTACCGCATTACCAATGCCCGTAAATTCCGTGAGACTGTTTCGGCAAATACAATGCTTGCTGAACAGCGTTTGCGTACCCGTCTTGATGCGGCTCTGCGTCAGGTCTATGGTCTGCGCGGCTTTGAATCGGCGCTGTCGGAAGAACGTGGCAGTATGATGCGTGAAGTACGCGACCAGCTGCGTCCGGATGCGGAATCCCTTGGTCTGACCATTGAGGATGTGCGTATTCGCCGTACTGACCTGACGGCTGAAGTTTCCCAGCAGACCTTCGACCGTATGAAGGCCGAGCGTCTTGCCGAAGCTGAGCGTCTGCGTGCCCGTGGTCGTGAAGCAGCCCAGCGTATCAAAGCTGTTGCTGACCGTCAGGTTGTGGAAATCGTTTCCGAAGCCAACCGCGATTCTGAAGTGCTGCGCGGTGAGGGTGAAGGTGAACGTGGTCGTATCTTCGCGGAAGCTGCAAAACAGGATCCTGACTTCTATGCATTCTACCGTTCGATGAATGCTTATCGTCAGTCCTTGCAGGCTGAAGGCACAACCATGGTTCTGTCGCCGGATTCCCAGTTCTTCCGCTTCTTTAAGGATGCCGCCGGTAAACTGCCGCAGCAGCCTGCGAATGCCGGTCAGAGCGTACAGTAAGGACCGGATGCCGCTGTGAGTGACCTGATTACAGCCATAGGATTGCTCCTCGTTTTAGAGGGGCTTCTCTATGGCGGCTTCCCGCACTTTGCCAGACGTATGGCTAAAGACGTGTCAGAAGCTCCGGAAAATTATCTGCGAATAGCAGGTATTGTTGCACTGGCGCTTGGCGTCGGGGTGATATGGCTGGTCAGAGGCGGATCTGCCGGATAAAATTACAAAGAGGCGTATGATATTTCATACGCCTCTTTTTTTCAGAATTTGCAGCATTAAATCATAGCGACTGCTTGGGCTTCAAACTTCTGATAATGTGCTTCAGAGCGCCGCGTGCCCGATCGGGCGCATAAAGGTCGCTCTAACACTTTAAAAGCAGAGCATAATGGGTTTAAACCTGAGCGTATTGCATTCAGGCAGCTCATAGAGGCGCTTCGGATTGCAGGTGAGTGTATGTTGCGGATATTAAATGAAGACATTTAACTGCGACATGCTCTGGCCGTATTTTGCTTGCAATCCGTTGTAAGTATCAGAGTTGGAACGACCTTTGTGCGCCCGATCGGGTGCACGGCGCTCTAAATAACAAAACAGGCGGAGTTTCAGATGGTTCGCAATCAGACTAAAAGCACGGTTTCATTTCCCCTGCGTACCGCACTTGCCGCCTTGTCTGTAAGCACGGTGCTGCTGGGCGCTATGACAGCTCAGGCGCAGCAGCAGACCGCTGCAAACCCGCCGCAGGCACCACAGCCGGCCATTGCCGGCAAGCTGGCGCCGCTCGGACTGGCTGCCGGAACTGCCACTGCGGGACCTGCTTCCATTGCCGATCTGGCGCAGGGCTTGCTGGATTCTGTTGTCAATATTTCCACATCCCAAACCGTGAAAGATGAAAACGGAGAGGAAAAGGCCGAGCCTGCGCCGCAATTGCCGGAAGGCTCGCCGTTTCAGGAATTTTTTGACGATTTCTTCTCTGAGGAAAATCAAAAAGACGGTGGCAGTGCTGCCCGCAAGATGCAGTCGCTGGGCTCCGGTTTTGTGATAGATGCGGAGAAGGGGCTGGTTGTCACCAACAATCACGTCATTGCCGATGCTGATGAAATCGAGGTGAATTTCACCGATGGTAAAAAGCTGAAAGCAGAACTGCTCGGCACGGATACCAAAACCGATATTGCGCTGCTGAAGGTTGATCCGACGAAACACAAGCTCACAGCAGTAGGATTTGGCGATTCAGAGAAATCTCGGATCGGTGACTGGGTGATGGCAATCGGTAATCCGTTTGGCCTTGGCGGTACTGTGACCCTTGGTATTATTTCTGCCCGCAACCGCGATATTCAGGCGGGGCCTTACGATAATTTCATTCAGACCGATGCGGCGATTAACCGTGGTAACTCCGGCGGCCCGTTGTTTGATATGAACGGCAAGGTCATAGGCATTAATACCGCGATTATTTCTCCGACCGGCGGCTCTATCGGTATCGGTTTTGCTATTCCGTCTGAGCTGGCTGTTTCCGTTATTCAGCAGCTGGAAGAATTTGGTGAAACCCGCCGCGGCTGGCTCGGCGTGCGCATTCAGCCGGTAACGGACGATGTGGCTGAGAGCTTTGGCATGAGTGAGCCTAAGGGTGCGCTGGTTGCCGGACTGATTGCCAATAGCGGCGTTGAGAATAAAGAATTGATGCCAGGCGACATTATTCTGAAATTTGACGGTAAGGATGTGGAAAGTGCCCGCGACCTGCCGCGTGTCGTGGCTGAAAGTCCGGTGGGCAAAGAGGTCAGCGTTCTGGTGCTGCGCAAAGGCAAAGAGCAGACTGTGAAGATCAAACTCGGCCGTCTCGAAGATTATGAGAATAAAGATAAAGCTGCGGCTGCCAAGGACAGTACTAAGGCCAAAGAGGCTGAGACAGTAAAGGTGCTCGGCATGACGCTTGGCAAGCTGGATGACGCGCAGCGCAAGCAGTATGAAATCTCCGCCGATGTAGAAGGTGTGGTGATTAGTGCTGTTGAAGGCAAATCAGCCGCCGAAGAAAAGCGGGTTAATGCAGGCGATGTGATTGTTGAATTCGCGCAGGAAGTTGTGAAGGCGCCTGCCGACATTCAAAAGAAAATCGAGAAACTGCGTCAGCAGGGACGTAAAAATGCATTGCTGATGCTGGCCGCGCCAAGCGGTGAGCTGCGCTTTGTAACCCTGCGCATTGACTGATCTGACATCAACAAGAATGCAGAAAAGGCCGGAGGATGGGCGCATCCTCCGGCCTTTTTATTTTGAAATATTGAATCAGTTGAATGGTTTAAGCAGTCGTCTTGTCACGTTGATTCAACCATTGCTCTTTGTTGATCGTGTAGAGCACGTGGCGTTTCAGTTGCGGATGTGTATCCGGCACTTTCGGATGGTCGAAATCGCGTTCCGGCTTGTTGACCATGCCAATGCGCTTCATCACCGATGTTGAGCGGTGATTATTATGCACGGCAAAGGACACCACCTCATCTTGCCCGCGTTTCTCAAAAGCATAAGCCAATGAGGCAAGCGCTGCCTCGGTGACATAACCTTTGCCCCAATAGCGTTGTGCTAAGCGCCAGCCGATTTCCAGCACACCCTTTGGTACAAATGGAGGGATATCAGTTTTCATCAATCCGGTGAAGCCGACGACATTGCCGCTTGCTTTTTCCTGCACGGCGTAAAAGCCAAAATTGTCTTCTCTGACCATGGCCACAATGCGATCCATCAGTGCATCGGATTCCTCACGGCTGCGCAGGGCAGGGAAGAATTCCATCACCACCGGATTGGAATTGATCTCGTGAAAAAATGCACGGTCATCTTCCTGCCAGTTGCGCAGGATCAGGCGGGGCGTTTCAATAATAGCGGTCATTTTACAAAATCCGTTTTTCGATAGCCCTGAATATAGAGCAGGGCAGTCAGATCGCCATGGTCAATGCGGATGCGCGCCTGTGCTGCAACAGCAGGCTTGGCATGAAGTGCTACGCCGCTGCCTGCATGTTTAATCATCGGCAGATCATTGGCACCATCGCCCACTGCCATCGCTTGCCGAGCGGTAATGCCGAGTTTGGCACAGATATCATCAAGGCTGACTTTCTTGGCATCAGCGCCAAGGATCGGTTCTTCAACCAGACCGGTGAGATGTGCACCATCATCCAGCAGAATATTGGCGCGGTTTTCGTCAAAGCCGAGTTGCGCAGCAATCCGGGAGGTGAAGCTGGTGAAGCCGCCGGAAACCAGCGCCGTATAGGCACCGTGTTTTTTCATGGTCGCGATCAACTCACGCCCGCCCGGTGTCAGTGTAATGCGGTTGGCGATGACCTGATCGATAATGCTGACCGGAAGACCTTTGAGCAGGGCAACGCGCTCGCGCAATGCCGGTTCAAAAGCAATTTCACCATTCATGGCACGGGCGGTGATACCGGCAATATGTTCGCGCAGGCCAACTTCTTCTGCCAGTTCGTCAATGCATTCCTGCTGGATCATGGTGGAATCCATGTCTGCAATCAGCAGCTTCTTGCGACGGGTATCCTGCTCCTGAATGATAATATCCACAGGGGCGTCGCCCAGAACTGCTCTGATCTTTGCCGCAGTTTCTGTGATATCTGTGCCGGTTTTCAGCGGCAGATCACAGGCAATACCATCTGCAAGCCAGTAAAGGGCTTGCGTATCAGCCGCCTCGCAGGCTTTATGCCCCAATTCAGGTGTCAGAACCGGATTGGCAGGATTGCAGATCAGTGTGGCAACAAGTGAGGCTGGCTGGGACATAATACCGGTTCCGCTTTGTGCGTTTGGAGAGTCGTGAGTGATAGAGCAGAGAGACAAGCAAAAGGCAATTCTGATCGCGGGGCCGACTGCCAGCGGTAAATCAGCATTGGCATTGCGGCTCGCGCGGGATTGCGGCGGCTATATCATAAATAGTGATTCCATGCAGGTTTATGATGTGCTGAATCAGCTGACGGCACGTCCTCAAGCCGATGATCTGCAAACTGTTCCGCATTATCTTTACGGCCATGTCTCGCCATTGCAACTTTATTCCACCGGTCGCTGGCTACAGGAAGTGGAAGCACTGCTGTCAAAACCTGAATTGCAGGGGCGCGTCGCAGTCTTTACCGGCGGCACCGGATTGTATTTTAAAGCGCTGCTCGGCGGTCTTTCGGATATGCCGCAGGTGAAAGACGAAGTGCGCGATTACTGGCGCAACCGTATGGCGCAAGATGGTGCGCCGCTTCTGCATGAGGAGTTGCAAAAGCGCGATCCGCAAATGGCGGAGCGGCTGAAGGCGGGTGATAGTCAGCGCATTGTCCGCGCGCTGGAGGTTGTCGACAGTACCGGACGCTCTCTCATTGAATGGCAAAATAGTACAGGCAGGGCGCTGATTGATCCCGACAGCGCAGAGAAACTGGTGCTGATGCCGGACAGGACATGGTTGCGCCAGCGTATTGCGCAGCGCTTTGATCTGATGATGCAGGGTAACGCCGTGCAGGAAGTGCAGGCGTTGCTGGCTTTGCAGCCGGATGCGGCTCTGCCGGTGATGAAAGCCATTGGTGTGCGCGAGATCGAAAGCTGGCTCAAGGGTGAGATATCGCGCGAACAGGCGGTGGAACTGTCGGTGATTGCCACGCGCCAATATGCCAAGCGGCAAATGACATGGTTCCGTAACCAGTTTGGTGATGACTGGCGGCGTCTGGAACGGGCGGAAGATTACTTCGCCTGAGCAGGCTTTGTTGTTAACGCAGGTGAAACACTTAAGATTTAATCTCCCACCTAAATCTGTTGTTGTGATACAACGGGTCAACGGGGGGATCATGCGTTATCTGCGGGCTGAACTGTTTTTCATCATCATGATTGTGCTGCTCTGCGGCGCAGGCCTGATGCTGTTTATGCAGTACCGGCTGATGCATGATCTTGGTGAACCGTATAAATCCGGCTCCCTGTCGGATACGCCTTTGGGCATTGCCTTGCTGTTGCTGGTGGCTGCGGGGGCAGCCGGTGGCCTGATGCTGTTGCCGCAAATCCGTATGCAGGTCAAAAACAAAGGCCAGCTGAAAATCATCACATGGATGATTGCGCGCAACTCCAAAGATTTGGATCAGATCAGCTTCAATGATCCTTTGACGGGGCTGCAAAGCCGTCCTTATTTCGATGCCGCTCTGCACGAATATTTGCTGCAATTCGGCAAGATCAATCACCCTGTTACCGTTTTGCTGATTGGTATTGAGAAACTGCAATTGCTGTGCGAGCAGCGTGGCCGTGATACAGCTGACCGCTTGCTGATGGAAGCGGCTTTATGTATCCGCAATTGCACCCGCTATCATGATGTTCTGGCACATATGGGCGATGGTGAATTCGCATTGATCGTGCCGGATCTGCAGGAAAGGGATGCAGAGAAGATGGCGGCGAGAATCTGCAAGGAGCTGGAAGCCTGCGAATTGCGGATGGGGCATGACAGCCATATTATTCATGCGGTGTCTGCGGTTGCCGAATGGAATGGTAAGGATAAAGCACCGGCTCTTTATAAAAAGGCGCGTGTTGCTTTGCAGAAGATGACCGGCCGCTGATTTTTCTTTAGAGCGCCGTGTGCCAGACTTGGCACACAAAGGTCGCTCTAACACTTTAAAATTAGAGCATAATTTTACCTTAAACTGATCCAGGTTTAAGGAATTATGCTCTAATATTTCAATGGCTTGCAGGCCTTGTTTGTCTGTTAGATTCATGAAGGACGCAGGCTTGGCATCAAGCGGTGCTTTTCTGTCCGAACCGGCAAAGAAAATAACAAGATTACGTTTTTTGCCATTGACGTGAAAAAAACAGCTGTTTAATCTCCCCTTATGGCTAAGAAAATTATTCTCGTGGTGGGTAAGCGTATGGGCAGGATGGTGTAACCATCCGGCGAAAGCTCCCATGCGCGAAACACAGGCTCCCTCAGGGGGGCCTTTTTTATTATCTTCACACAACGAATATAGCTAAACAGTACGGGACTTCCGGTGGATATCAGGGAAGTAATCACCGGAACAGCAGACGGGACATCGAAAGACAATGAGTACAGATACAAGTGGCACCACAGCCGCAGCGCAGAACGAAACCGGCAAACGGGAAATGACCGGTGCGGAAATGGTTGTGCAGGCACTGATCGATCAGGGCGTTGAGCATATTTTCGGCTATCCGGGCGGTGCGGTACTTCCGATCTATGACGAGTTGTTTCAGCAGGAAAAAGTCGAGCATATTCTGGTGCGTCACGAGCAGGGCGCAGGCCATGCCGCTGAAGGCTATGCCCGCTCAACCGGCAAAGTCGGTGTTATGCTGGTGACCTCCGGTCCGGGTGCCACCAATGCGGTAACACCTTTGCAGGATGCGCTGATGGATTCCATTCCGCTGGTTTGCATCACCGGTCAGGTTCCGACCAGTCTCATTGGTACAGATGCGTTTCAGGAAGCCGATACTGTCGGTATTACCCGTCCTTGCACCAAGCATAACTGGCTGGTTAAGGATGTGAATGATCTGGCGCGTGTTCTGCACGAGGCATTCCATGTGGCGCGTACCGGTCGTCCGGGTCCTGTTGTTATCGATATTCCGAAGAACATCCAGTTTGCTACCGGCATGTATACGCCACCGGCAACCAGCCCGCGCACCAGCTATAATCCGGTTCTGAACGGCGATCAGAGTGCTATCCGCACTGCTGTTGAACTGCTGGCCAATGCGAAGAAGCCGGTTATCTATTCCGGCGGTGGTGTTATCAATTCCGGTCTTGAAGCCTCGAAACTGCTGCGTGAACTGGTTGAGATTACAGATTTCCCGATCACATCGACCCTGATGGGGCTGGGTGCTTATCCGGCATCGGGCAAGAACTGGCTGGGTATGCTCGGCATGCATGGTACATTCGAAGCCAATATGACCATGCATGAATGTGATGTTATGCTGTGTATCGGTGCGCGTTTTGATGACCGTATCACCGGTCGTCTTGATGCTTTCTCACCGAATTCCAAGAAGATCCACATTGATATCGACCCGTCTTCGATCAACAAGACCGTTCGCGTTGATGTGCCGATTATCGGTGATGTTGCACATGTTCTGGAAGATATGGTGCGTCAGTACCGTGCCTCTGCTCAGCGTCCTGACAAAAAGGACATGGGCGCATGGTGGCAGCAGATCAATAAATGGCGCGCGCGCAATTCTCTGGCCTATAAGCACAGCCGCGATGTGATTATGCCGCAATATGCGCTGGAACGTCTGCAGGAACTGACCAAAGATCGCAAGACCTATATCACCACAGAGGTTGGCCAGCACCAGATGTGGGCTGCTCAGTTCATGAAATTCGAGGAGCCGCATCACTGGATGACGTCCGGCGGTCTGGGCACCATGGGTTATGGTTTGCCTGCGGCTCTGGGTGTACAGATTGCCCATCCGGATGCGCTGGTTATTGATATTGCCGGTGATGCTTCGGTACAGATGTGTATTCAGGAAATGTCTGCGGCCATTCAGCATAATGCGCCGATCAAGATTTTCATTTTGAATAACCAGTATATGGGCATGGTGCGCCAGTGGCAGCAGCTGTTGCATGGTAACCGTCTGTCGCATTCTTATACAGAAGCGATGCCGGACTTTGTTAAACTGGCTGAAGCCTATGGCGGCACAGGTATCCGTTGCTCCAAGCCGGATGAGCTGGATGATGCAATCATGAAAATGATTGAAACAGACGGTCCGGTGATTTTTGACTGTCACGTTGCCAATCTGGCGAACTGCTTCCCGATGATCCCTTCAGGCAAGGCGCATAATGAAATGCTGTTGCCGGATGAAGCGACGGATGAAGCTGTTGCCAATGCCATTGACGCCAAAGACCGTCACCTCGTCTAATACCGGAACAAGGATATTCATTATGAACGCACAAAATGCAGCTTCCGGTTCAGCTTACTTTCTGACCGAAGAAACCCAGCTAGTTGAAACACATACACTATCGGTACTGGTTGATAACGAGCCGGGTGTTCTTGCCCGTGTTATTGGCCTGTTTTCCGGTCGCGGTTACAATATTGAAAGCCTGACGGTTTCTGAAACCGAGCACGAAAAGCATCTGTCGCGGATTACCATTGTAACGCGCGGCACAGCCAATGTGCTGGATCAGATCCGTCACTCGCTGGAACGTATTGTTCCGGTGCATCGCGTGGTTGATTTGACCTATCATGCCCAGCAGCTTGGTCATGAACGTCCTGTGGAGCGTGAGCTGGCACTGATCAAAGTGGTTGGCAAAGGTGATGACCGTGCAGAAATGCTGCGTCTGGCGGATGCTTTCAAAGCCAAAGTTGTGGATGCAACGGTCGAACATTTCATTTTTGAAATTACCGGTAAAGGCGCGAAGATCGATCAATTTATCGCGATTATGAAGCCGCTCGGTCTGATTGAGGTTTGCCGCACCGGCGTAGCTGCTATGATCCGCGGCGCAGAAGGAATGTAGTTCTTTCTGATAAGTGATTGAAAGCGGCACCGCTGTTCTCTGTCTGAGACAGCGGTGTTGTTTTTTGCAACGAGAGCGTTTTCAAGATGTTGCTTTCTTATGATGTTTTTATGGCCTTGGTGGTGTTTGCCTTTGTGACATCCATCACACCGGGGCCGAATAATCTGATGTTGCTGGCTTCCGGCGTAAATTTCGGTTTCCGCCGTACCATTCCGCATATGCTGGGAATTGGCATCGGCTTTCTGTCGCTTCTGCTTGGCGTCGGCTATGGTCTGGGTGCTGTGCTTGAAACCGCGCCGGCGCTGTATGTAGGGCTGAAATTCGCCGGTGGTGCCTATATGCTCTATCTGGCCTATAAAATCGCCACATCGACGTCTGTCGGTCGTGTCGATGATGAGAGTGCACAGCCGATGAGTTTCATGCAGGCATGGTTGTTTCAATGGGTGAACCCGAAAGCATGGGTGATGGCTGTCACAGCAATGGCGAGCTATACGGTACATGATGCCTATTCGCTTTCCGTGCTGCTGATTGGTGTTGTGTTTGCTGTGATTAATGTGCCGAGCGTGTCGTCATGGGCGGCTTTCGGCAGTTTGTTACGTCAGTGGCTGGAAGATCCGGTGCGGCTTAAATGGTTCAATCTGACGATGGCGGCTCTGCTGGTGGTCAGCCTGTGGCCGATGCTGAAGTGATAAACCTTGCTCTTTCGGGACGAATCCGGTCAATGGAAGGCATGATGGCAGAGGCATAATGGAATTTTCACCGGAACAGGACAACGCGCTGCAGGCTGTTGCGCAATGGTTGGCTAAAGGCCGTTCACCGATTTTTCGCCTTTTTGGCTATGCGGGAACGGGTAAGACCACGCTTGCGCGCTATTTCGCCGAGCATGTGGATGGTGAGGTGCAGTTTGCGGCTTTCACCGGTAAGGCTGCACAGGTGCTGCGCTCCAAAGGTGCAAGCAATGCCCGCACGCTGCATTCGCTGATTTACCGCCCGAAAGGCGAAGAAGCGATTGAGGATGAGACAACCGGTAAAACGTCGATCTCTCCGACTTTTTCGCTCAATCGTCAAAGCCCTGTTGCCAAAGCTGCACTGATTGTTGTTGATGAATGTTCGATGGTCGATGAGCAGCTTGGCCGCGATCTGATGACATTCGGCACACCAATTCTGGTGCTTGGTGATCCGGGTCAGTTACCGCCGATCAGCGGTGGCGGCTTCTTTACCGAACACGAGCCGGATTATCTGCTGACAGAAATTCACCGTCAGGCTCAGGATAATCCGATTATCCGTTTGGCACTGGATGTGCGTGAAGGCCGCGAAATCCCTTATGGCGATTACGGTGCCGCACGGGTCATCAGCAAGGCGGAAGTTAATCAGGAACTAGTGCTGGATGCCGATCAGGTGCTTGTCGGCACTAACCGCACCCGTAAGCGTTATAATCAGCGTCTGCGTGAGCTCAAAGGCTTTACGGCAGAATATCCGCAATCCGGTGACAAGCTGGTTTGCCTGCGCAATGATCCGGCCAAGGGGCTGCTCAACGGTTCGCTCTGGAAGGTGATGACATCTTCCAAGGAAACCGTGAAGCCCGGCATTAATTTGCTGATTGCACCGGAGGATGAAGAGCCGGGTCGCGGCGTTGCCAAGATCAAGCTTCTGAAGGCGCAGTTTGAAGATCCGGATGCGGAAATTCCTTGGCAGACTAAAAAGCGTTTTGATGATTTTGACTATGGCTATGCGCTGACCACCCATAAAGCGCAGGGTTCGCAGTGGAATAATGTGGTGTTGTTTGATGAGAGCTATGCTTTCCGCGATACGCGTGAGCGTTGGCTCTATACGGCAATTACCCGTGCGGCGGAAAAACTAACAATCGTTCGCTAGAGCATTTCCAGCAAAAGTGTGAAGCGGTTTTGCGTGGGATAATGCGTAAATATAAGAAGCCAGAGCGGTTCCAACGTTTTAAAATTAAATGGAACTGCTTTATTGCGATGGCGAACATAGCAGGGAGCTCGGATCATGGTTGCAACTCTGTCGGTTAATCTTAATGCGGTGGCAATGTTGCGTAACCGCCGTGATCTGCCTTGGCCGAGTGTGACCGGTCTGGGGCGTATTGCACTTGATGCCGGTGCTTCCGGTCTGACTGTGCATCCGCGCCCTGATCAGCGCCATATCCGTTTTTCTGATCTGGCAGATATTCGTGCATTGATTGATGATGAGTTCCCTCAGGCTGAATTCAATATTGAAGGCTATCCGTCGGAAGAGTTTCTGGCTCTGGTGGAGCAACACGAGCCGGAACAGGTGACACTGGTGCCGGATGATCCGGCGCAGAATACCTCGGATCACGGCTGGGATTTTGCCAAACATAAGGTGATGCTGAGCGAAGTGACCAAGCGGCTGAAATCCCGCGGCATGCGTGTTTCAATGTTTGCTGATCCAATGCCGGATGGTCTTGAGATTGCGAAAGAGACCGGTGCCGACCGCGTGGAGTTTTTCACCGGCCCTTATGGCGGCGCTTATGCTGATCCTAAAACGCAGGCGCATGAACTGGCATTGCTGGAAAAGGCCGCGTTGAAAGCTGCGGAACTCGGGTTAGGCATTAATGCGGGGCATGATCTGACGGTTGCCAATCTGCCTGCACTGGTAAAAGTCATGCCGACATTGAGCGAAGTTTCTATCGGTCATGGCCTGACAGCAGATGCACTGGAATATGGTATGCGCCAGTCGGTGCAGCGTTTTATCAAAGCACTCGGCTAAAGTGCTTTTTGTGTTTTGATTCAGTTTTCTTTTGTAATATTTTGATTTTATTCAATTTATGCCCTGATGAGCTATCCGTATTTGTTATGCCTCATCAGGGCAGTTATGCATTGATGCACATTGTTTTTGTGTAGGATTGAGCATTTATATACGGCCTTTCCGGCAGTTTTCTTTATGGCCGGAACATGGTTATACTGAGCATCGGATAAGTCTGTTTTCTTGTAATTATATCCGGCTATCTGTGCTCATTCTGTATCAAAAGGTATTTAAAAGGTATTTTATGAATCAGGCGCAGCGTGAAGATATTGCCAATCAGGATGCGCCGGTCAGCGCAGATGAGGAAATTATTGATCCTCATAATCATACGGGAAATCTGAAGCTTTTAATGATGGGCGCGCTTGGCGTCGTCTATGGCGATATCGGTACCAGCCCGATTTATGCATTTCGTGAGGCGCTGCACGCTTCAATCACCGACGGCAATTTGCTGCGCACTGAAATTCTTGGCGTGATCTCTCTGATCGTCTGGTCGCTGGCGCTGATTGTGACCGTGAAATATGTGTTGTTTGTGCTGCGTGCGGACAATAACGGCGAGGGTGGTATTCTCTCGCTGATGGCGCTGGTGCGCTCCAGTTTTGCCAATCGTCCGGATATTATTCTCGGCATCGGTATTGTCGGTGCGTCGCTGTTCTTCGGTGATGCGGTGATTACACCGGCAATTTCTGTACTTTCCGCAGTGGAGGGGCTGGAAATTGTTGCGCCGGATATGACGCCCTATGTGGTGCCGATTACGATCACTATTCTGGTTGTGCTGTTTTTTGTCCAGAAGCACGGTACAGGACGTATGGCGAGTATTTTCGGACCGGTAATGCTGATCTGGTTTCTGGCACTTGGTCTCACAGGCTTTATCCATATTTTTGATGATCCGGGCATTCTGGCGGGGCTTAATCCTTATTACGCTTTTGCATTTCTTGGTGGTAATCCGGCCACGTCCTTTGCCACGATCGGTGCGATCTTTCTGGCGGTTACCGGTGCCGAGGCGCTTTATGCCGATCTTGGTCATTTTGGCCGCAAGCCGATTGTGCGGGCATGGCTGTGGGTTGTGTTTCCGAGCCTGATCCTCAATTATTTCGGGCAGGGTGCTTTCATTCTGACGCATAGCGCTGCGGGCGGCGAGGAAGTACGCAATCCGTTTTTCCAGATGATGCCGCATTGGGCGCTGCTGCCGATGGTGCTGCTGGCAACTGTTGCCACGGTTATTGCCAGTCAGGCGGTTTTGACTGGTACTTATTCGCTGGCGCGGCAGGCGGTGCAGCTGAATATTCTGCCAAGGCTTGAAGTGCTGCATACATCGGAAACATTGCACGGCCAGATTTATATGCCGCGCATCAATATGCTGCTTGGCATTGCCGTCGTTCTGCTGGTGGTAACCTTCCAGAAATCGACAAATCTGGCAGCAGCCTATGGTATTGCGGTGACCGGTAATATGCTGGTGACAACAACTCTGCTGTTCTTTGTTATGCGTCGTCTCTGGAAATGGAGCCTGCCGGTTGTGGTGCTGACGATTGCCGGTTTCGCTATTGTTGATCTGATGTTCTTCAGTGCTAATCTGGTCAAAGTGCATCAGGGCGGCTGGGCGTCAATTGTTGTGGCCGCGCTGGTGCTGCTGGTGATGTGGACATGGGTGCGCGGCAGCCGCCATCTGTTCCAGAAAACCCGCAAAACAGAAGTGCCGCTGGATATTATTGTCAGCCAGATGGCGCGTAAGGAGCCGGTTATCGTGCCCGGCACAGCGGTTTTTCTGACCGGTGATCCGTCCAGTGTGCCGACCGCCCTGATGCATAGTCTCAAACATTATAAGGTTCTGCACGAGAACAATGTGATCTTGACCGTGGTGACAGCACCGCGCCCTTGGGTGGATGAGGATGATCGTGCTCGCGTCTCGCAATATAGCGACCGGTTTATGCAGGTGACACTGACTTTCGGCTATATGCAGTCGCCGAATATTCCGCGCGCGCTGGGGATTTGTCGCAAGCTTGGCTGGAAATATGACATCATGACCACGTCATTCTTCCTATCGCGACGCGTCTTGCGTATTTCTCCGCGTTCACCAATGCCGCTCTGGCAGGCGAAATTGTTTATTACGCTTGCCCGCAGCGCATCCGATGCCACGGAATATTTCCAGATTCCGACCGGTCGTGTGGTGGAGATCGGTACACAGGTTAATCTCTGAGTGTCTGGCCAAAAAGACACCGGACATGGTTGCGAATGGCGATATTGGCCTCAGGCATAAACCGGCCTTTGCGGTGTTGAGAATGCTGTATTATTTTCCCCTGCCTGTAGCGGGCAGGGGAAATAGCCTATAAAATTTGTTTCGGCATAAAATCCCTCTTGCATTGTTGGTAAACTGGCGGCATAGTCCGAACCGTAACGTACGGTACGCATGATGAGAATCTCGTTAGGCTGCTGTTCAGACAAGAATTAAGGAGCGTGGAAGCGTGCAGTTGCAGCAACCTGAGAATGTCGTGAGCAATGTCGGAACCGGCACAGATCTGACAGATCGTCAGAAGGATGTGTTGAATGCCGCGCTGGAACTCCTCGTTGAGGGTGGTGACAGTCTTACGATGGCAGGTGTTGCACGACGTGCAAGCTGCTCCAAGGAAACGCTGTATAAATGGTTCACCGACCGTGACGGTCTGCTGACCGCAACTGTGCAGTGGCAGGCGTCGAAAGTGCGTGTTGTGCCGGTGGCGCGGGAAGGGCTGGATGAAGAATCTCTCTTTACCAGTCTGGAGCATTTTGCCCGCGACTGGTTGCTGGTTCTGTCCGGAAGCACATCCATCGCACTGAACCGCTTAGCGGTCAGCCATGCGGGTTCCGGTAAGTCGGATCTTGGTGAGATCGTTCTGAATAATGGTCCGATCGCTATGGCGCGTCGTCTCAAGCCGGTGCTTGAAACCGGACGCGATGCAGGTCTGTTGGACTTTGATGATATTAATGAGGCTTTTGCCTCGTTCTTCGGCCTTGTGGTGCGCGATATGCAGATCCGTCTGCTGCTCGGCGACCGTCATGAGGTCAGTGATGCAGAAATTATCCGTGATGCCAGAACGGCAACACGACAGTTTTTTGCTCTTTACGGAAATAAAGCCGGTGCCTGATTTTGCCGGTGTGGAATAGTGCCGGTTTTGAGGAAAAACGGCACAGACTAATAGCATAGAAGGAAGGGAATATCCTATGCGCGTTTATTATGACAGTGATGCAGACGTAAATCTGATTAAAGGCAAAAATGTTGTTATCGTTGGTTACGGTAGCCAGGGTCGCGCCCATGCGCTGAACCTGAAGGATTCCGGTGCCAAACATGTCCGCATCGCGCTGCGCATGGATTCTGCCACTGTTAAAAAAGCTGAAGCTGACGGTTTTGAAGTTCTCAGCGTTGCAGATGCTGCGAAATGGGCAGACCTGATGATGATGGCAACCCCTGACGAATTGCAGGCTGACATCTATAAAGAACACATCCATGACAATCTGCGTGACGGCGCTGCCATTGCTTTTGCTCATGGTCTGAACGTTCATTTTGGTCTGATCGAAACCAAAAAGACTGTCGACGTTGTGATGATCGCGCCTAAAGGCCCGGGTCATACCGTGCGCGGCGAATACCAGAAGGGCGGTGGCGTACCTTGCCTGATCGCTATCCATCAGGATGCTTCCGGCAATGCCCATGATCTGGCTCTGTCTTACGCTTCGGGCGTTGGCGGCGGTCGTTCCGGCGTTATCGAAACCACATTCAAGGAAGAGTGCGAAACCGATCTGTTCGGCGAGCAGGCAGTTCTCTGCGGCGGTCTGGTTGAACTGATCCGCGCCGGATTTGAAACGCTGGTTGAAGGCGGTTACGCACCTGAAATGGCATATTTCGAGTGCTTGCACGAAGTGAAGCTGATCGTTGATCTGATCTATGAAGGCGGTATCGCCAACATGAACTACTCGATCTCAAACACTGCTGAGTGGGGCGAATATGTAACCGGTCCGCGCATCATCACTGCAGAAACCAAAGCTGAAATGAAGCGCGTTCTGCACGACATTCAGACCGGTAAATTCACATCCGACTGGATGCAGGAATACCGTGCCGGTGCTGCACGCTTCAAGGGTATCCGTCGTATGAACGACGATCACCAGATCGAAGAAGTTGGTGCCAAGCTGCGCGGCATGATGCCTTGGATCTCCAAGAACAAGCTGGTTGACAAGGCCCGCAACTAATTTGCTAAGAGGCATACTGGTTGTAAGAACTGCAACCAAACTGGCATTCTAAAATTATGAAGATCAGGCCCGCACAAAGATTTGTTTGTGCGGGCCTGATTATTTCTGGCAGTACTGCTAGAGCGTATCCTGAAAAGCGGGAACCGCCTTCGCGGGAAAATCAGTCCACTGGACTGATTTTTTAATCCCGCTACGATCGGATAAGATACGCGTAAAAATAAAAAGATAGAGCGGTTCTGCTGATTCAATATTAACAGGAACCGCTTTAGCGGGAGGACGGAAAAATGACAGGAATAACAATCCGGCAGCTGATGCCTGATGATTTTGCAATCATGCGCGAGATCAGGCTGGAAGCTCTGCAACTGCATCCGGAAGCCTATAGTTCGGCCTATGAGGACTGGGTGAAATTCTCTGAAGCTGACTGGCGTGCAAAGTTAAGCACACCGGTTTTTGCTGCTTTCGACGGCGGTAAAGCTGTCGGGCTAATTGGTTTGTGGCCTCAGGATGGCGCGCGGACATCCCATCGTGCGATTGTTGTGATGGTCTATGTGAAAAGCGAAATGCGTGGCCGGAATATTGGTCAGAAGCTGATGCAGGCTGTTGAGATCTATGCGCGTGATAATGGTTTCAGTCAGCTTGAACTCAGTGTACTTGCTGAAAACAAAACTGCTTTGCAGCTCTATATGCGCGAAGGTTATACGGAATTCGGACGCCGGCCGAACTGGATATCGTTGAATGGTGAAATGTATGACGAAGTGATGATGGTGCGATCGCTTGCTGAAAATGCATGATTATTAGTTTTGTACGGGTGGTTTTGTTCAAATGTAACGAATTCGTCTGCCAAATCGCAATAAAATGAATAAAGGTCAGTATTGCTGACATATTTTGCTTGTTTTGTTGTGAAATACGCATAAGGTGATAACCAAAGGCACACAGCTTTTAGTTAAGTTTTATGGTCTATTTCACGGCATCTCTTTTGACTTTATGAGGAACCCCCATGCTGGATTGGGAAAAAATATTCGCAACACGTTCATCGCGTATGAAAGCGTCGGAAATTCGTGAATTGTTGAAACTGCTTGAGCGTCCGGATATTATTTCTTTCGCGGGTGGTATTCCTGATCCGAAATTGTTTCCGGCTGAAGAGTTTAAAGAAGCTTATGCCGATATTTTCGCCACGGGCAAATCCGATGCCGCGCTGCAATATTCGGTAAGTGAAGGCTATAAGCCGCTGCGCGAATGGCTGCAGGGTGAAATGGCAAAAATCGGCGTGCCTTGCACTGCCGAAAATATCTTCATCACTTCCGGTTCGCAGCAGGCGCTGGATTATCTCGGCAAGCTGTT
Organism: Pseudochrobactrum algeriensis; assembly: GCF_018436245.1. Classification (NCBI taxonomy): domain Bacteria; kingdom Pseudomonadati; phylum Pseudomonadota; class Alphaproteobacteria; order Hyphomicrobiales; family Brucellaceae; genus Pseudochrobactrum; species Pseudochrobactrum algeriensis. Next base: position 2,098,739 of record NZ_CP075361.1, on the reverse strand, counting down.
CCTGTCGCCGAATGATACGGCGCTGGTTGTGCGTCCGACCTATCTCGGTGCGCTGCAGGCTTTCAATGCCTATGAGCCGACCTATGATACATTGCAGCCAAACGGCAACCGCACTCCGGCTTCCTATGAAGAAGCTGCAGAGAAGGCTGGAGGTAAGGTAAAATTTGCCTATTTCTCGGCTGATTTCAGCAATCCGACCGGTGAAACCATTGATCGTGAAGGCCGTGAAAAGCTAATCGATCTGGGCGATGAAATGGATATCGCGCTGATCGAAGATGCTGCCTACCAGTATCTGCGTTTTGACGGCACGCCGATCCCGCCGGTTCTAGCGCTGGAAATTGAGCGCAAAGGCTCGATTGAAAATACCCGCACCATTTATTCCGGCAGCTTCTCCAAGACACTGGCACCGGGCTTGCGTGTTGGTTATGTCGTTGCCAATGCGACAGTCATCCGCAAACTGGTACTGATGAAACAGGCTGCTGATCTGCATTCCTCAACCATCAATCAGCTGGCTGTGCATCATGTTGCTGCCAATGGTTTTGATGCGCAGATTGCAAAAATCCGTTCTGTCTATTCGCACCGCCGCAATAAAATGCTGGAAGCGCTGGATAAATATATGCCGAAATCGGCCACATGGACAAAGCCTGAGGGCGGTATGTTCGTCTGGGTCAATCTTCCGGATTATATGAATGGTGCTGATCTCCTGGCCGCTGCGATTGAGACAGAGAAAGTGGCTTTTGTTCCGGGTAAAGCATTCCATGCGGATGGCACCGGTGCCAATACGCTGCGTCTCGCTTATTCCTGTGCCAATGACGAGATGATTGATGAGGGCATCAAGCGCCTTGGCAATCTGATCCGTGCCCATGAGAAAAATTGAGAATAAGCAATCTCATTGAATGAAAAAAAGCCGGAGCCCGTTGCTCCGGCTTTTTTATATCTTCACGGACAGAGTTTCAGCTGAAGTATATCACCGTTAAATGGATGTATTTAATTGCGATATGCTTTGGTGCTTAACCTGCTGAATTTACGGCTTTCTTTGCAAAAAGATGCTTGGCTTTGTCCGGCAATCCTGTAGCCTGACCTTGTTATAATTTTATAAATCTGAGTCCTTATACAGCGACAGGATTCAGGCGGAGAGATTGAGGGGAAACTCATGACTATAATTAAAAAATACACGCTGGCTCTGGCCTGTGCGTCGGTGCTTGGTCTGTCAGCGGTTGCTGCACAGGCGGCAACGCCGGCGGATACGCTGGTTGTGGCAATGGCCATTGATGATGTGATTTCTCTCGATCCGGCAGAAATTTTCGAGATCACCACGTCGGAAATTCTGACCAACACCTATGAGCGTCTGGTGACCACAGATCCGAAAGATCCGACCAAGATCATTCCGCAGATTGCGGAAAGCTGGGTGGTCTCGGAAGATGGCAAGACCATTACTTTCAAGGTTAAGCAGGGGCAGAAATTTGCTTCCGGCAATCCGCTGACGGCGCAGGATGTTGTTTATTCCCTGCACCGCGCGATCAAGCTTGATCTCAGCCCTGCATTCATCATCAGCCAGTTTGGTCTGAATAAAGACAATGTGGAAAAGCTGGTGACTGCGCCGGATGATTATACGGTCGTGTTCTCCACGGAAGAAACTTTCGCGCCGAGCTTCGTGCTCAATGGGCTGTCTTCCAGTGTGGCTTCTGTTGTCGACAGCAAGCTGGTTGAAGAACATGCGGTTAAAACCGAGAAAACAGAAGCCAAGCCGTTTGATACAGATTTCGGTTATGACTGGCTCAAGCGTAATTATGCCGGTTCCGGTGTTTACAGCCTGAAAGAGTGGCGCTCGAATGAAGTGATCCTGCTGGAGCGCAATGAGAATTACAGTGGCCCAAAACCGGCTGTAAAACGTGCTATTTATCGTCATGTGAAGGAAAGCGTGTCGCAGCGTCTGCTGTTGCAGGCCGGTGATATTGATGTCGCCCGTAACCTTGAGCCGGGTGATATTGCAGAATTTGCCAAGAACAGCGATTTCAATATTCTCAGTGCTCCGAAGGGGCGCACCTATTATCTGACTGCCAACCAGAATGTGCCTAACCTTGCCAAGCTGGAAGTGCGTCAGGCGATGAAATATCTCGTTGATTATGATGCGATTGAAAATACGCTGATTAAAGGTATCGGCCGCACACATCAGTCCTTCCTGCCGCTTGGCATGTTCGGCGCGATTGATGACAAGCCGTTCAAACTGGATGTTGATAAGGCGAAGCAGCTTCTGGCCGATGCCGGTCTGCAAGACGGTTTCAGTGTGACGCTCGATGTGCGGAATACACAGCCAGGCGTTGGTATTGCTGAAAGCATTCAGCAGACTTTTGCCAAAGCGGGCATCAAAGTTGAGCTGTTGCAGGGTGACGGCAAGCTGACGACAACAAAAGTGCGTGCGCGCAAACATCAGCTTTCGCTGGGTATCTGGGGTCCTGATTACTGGGATCCGCATACCAATGCATCGACCTTCTCCTATAATCCGGATAATGGCGATGAAGTGTCGATGAAAACGACAGCATGGCGCAGTTCATGGGACATTCCGGAAATGTCCAAGGAAACCATGGATGCGGCAAAAGAAACAGACACTGCAAAACGCGAGCAGATGTATCACAAAATCCAGAAGGATTTTCAGGAGACAAGCCCGTTCGTGATGCTTTATCAGCAGATTGAAACGGCTGTTGCTGCCAAAAATGTCAAGAACTTCAATATGGTGGCTGATGCCAACTATATTACCGAAGTCAGCAAAGACTAAGCTTCAGCGCCTGCTGTAAATCATTTATGCCCCTTCCGCGATCAATGGCTGAAGGGGCATAATTATTTGAGAAGTCAATTTCAGAACGGCGAATTGCAGGTGGTGCGGCTGCCGGCAAAAGGCTGATATGTATTATCGGACGCCCGATATGAGCGGTACTGATTGCTGCACCACTGCATATGATTGATATTATCGCCCGCATTGGCTGATTTTGCCGAGCCGATGCGTTTTGTAGCACCACGCTGTACCAGCGGATCGCCGTTTTTATAATGCAGCACGCCGTCTTCCGTATAATAGGCACCGCTTTCTTTGCAGAGTGTGGAGCCGTAACAGTTCCGGCTGGCAGGGTCTGCGCGGTTGCCGCCGGTAATGCCGCCGACAATCAGAAGGCCGGTCGGGTTCAGAGAGGGAATGCCGCCGCTGATCTGGTTGCCGCCTGAATAGGCCGATGCACCGGAGAGCAGGGCAATGCCCACTGTGAATGCGGTTTTCAGAATGAATCTGGACATAGGGATATCCGTTCGTGAATTTATATAGCTTAAGGCTAATATAGTATAAAAATGCTGCCAATTTAAGAGGCAGGCTTTCTGAAGAAAATCAGTTGCAGGCAATATCACTGATTGCAATTCAACATATGGTGTTTAGGTTGAGTTATCGCATGCTGCGGAAGAGCGGGCATCGGTTTTCCGATAACGGCATACGTAAACAGGAAATAGAGCGAGCGCTGTGATCCAATCCGGTCGTAAACTGCTCTGGAGCGCCGGTTTATCCTGTAAGCCTGATGTGAACGCAATGATGAGTAGCTTAATGTCTGAGACGGTTTCTGCGCAATCAACACCGGTTATGGATAATGTTCAGCCAGAAGGGCCGGTATTATTCACCTTAGCGACATTCAATATTGAAAACCTGATGCGCCGGTTTGATTTTACCGGTTATCGCAATGAGTTGCGGCAGGATCGCTCATTGCAGCTCTTTGCCATTGATAATGAAACACAATACCGTCAGCTCGAACAGGCGCGGATGGTGGCGCATACGGATGATACGCGGCAATTATCTGCTCTGTCGATTGCGCAGACACGGGCGGATATTCTCTGCCTGCAGGAGGTTGATGATCTCGCTGCGCTGAACGCTTTTGAATATGGCTATTTGTTCAAGATGGTGGGGCAGGGCTACAAACATAAATATCTGATCGACGGCAATGACAGCCGCGGTATTGATGTCAGCGTGATGATGCGTGACGTAACGCGCAGCGGCCACACGATTGAGCTGGTGAAGCTGGAGAGCAATGCGCATCTGACCTATCAGGATCTTGGTATTTATGATCCTGTACTGTCCTCCGTGGGGATTGAAGCCCATGAGCGGGTGTTTAAACGCGATTGTCTGATGCTGGATCTGCGCATCGGCGGCAAGCCGCTGACGGTCTTTGTTACGCATTTCAAATCCATGGGCGGTGTGCGCTATGGTCAGGATCCGAAGCTGACAACGCTGCCGGTACGGCTGGCCGAGGCACAGGCGGTTCGTATGATTATCGAGAAAAAATTTGGCCGTGACGGTGCTGCGGATGCTTCATGGGTGATCTGCGGTGATTTCAATGATTATTACGAGAAGCTCGCGATAAGCGGCGACCAGTGGGGCGGCTATGATTTTACGCCGGTTCAGGAGCCGGATAATTGCCTGAATGTGTTTCTGAATGACGGTTTTGCGGTCAATCTGGTAGAGCGGCGGCCGGAGCTCGATCGCTGGACATTGTATCACACACGTGGCCCGCAGGAGCGCCACCTGTGCCAGCTGGATTATATCTGGGCATCACCGGCTCTGGCGCAGCGCAATGCACAGGCTGTGCCGGAAATTATCCGCAATGGGCAGCCTTACCGCACCTTATTTCCTGAAGGGCAGGATGTGGCGCGTTTCCCGCGTATAGGCTGGGACAGACCAAAAGCAAGTGATCATTGTCCTGTTGCCGTCACACTTGAGCTTTAAGGACAGGCTCAGTCTAACGGAGCAGACGAATGCAAAGCAGAGATCAGAACAGGGTTTATCCTGTCCGTGACGTCAGGATACAGGTTGTTGACGGTGTTCCTGATTATGTTGTCCGGAATCAGAAGGCTATTGATGAAAACTGGCAGCAGGAAGTAGCAAGCAATCCGACACTCTATGACGGAGAAATTTATCTGGCGGCAGAGGCCGTTTTAGCAGACGGTATTTTGCGTGCGCCCTATCAGCGTACCAGTTTTCGCAGTCTGCTTTACTGGCGCAAAGACAAAAGTACGGACAAGCCGTTTCATATTTTCGGCAGCGGTGTCATCGTCTCCTCAGATAATCAGCTATTGCTCGGACAAATGGCCTCACACAACGCTGTCGGCGGCCGGATTTATTTTCCGGCGGGCTCCAATGACGATCAGGATATTGTTGACGGTGTGGTTGATCTTGACGGAAATGCCAGACGTGAAGTGCTGGAGGAAACCGGAATTGATCTGAACCATGCGGTGCGCACCGGCGGCTATAGTCTGGTTATGTGTGATCGCAGTCTGGCGCTGTTCCGTTGTTATTATTTCGACCGCACGGCGAATGAATTGCAGAGGCAGGCGGAGGAATTTATCGCAGCGCAAAGGCAACCGGAATTATCGCGGGTGCTGATGATCGGGCAGGGCGGCATATTGGATGAACGCAGTCCCGATTATATTCGTACTTTCACCGACTGGTATTTTGCGCAATAGTAACGGCATATGATGCGGGCGGCTGAGATTTGAATTGCATATTATGCACTTCATGAATCATTTGAATGTTTTAACCGGCAATGCAAATGTGTTGAATCAGATACGGTACTTTCGAAAGTTCCGGAGCGGGGCGGACATGGATCATCTTAAAGGGCAGGGAATATGAACGGCATGGCTGTACAGGGGCGTTTCTACGAGATCTATGATGTTTTCACAGAGAAAGCTCTAAACGGTAATCCGCTTGCTATTGTTCATGATTCTGAAGGGCTTGATGATGCCACGATGCTGGCCATTGCCCGCGAGTTCAATCTCTCGGAGACCGTGTTTGTTGCTCCCGCAGTCAATCCGCTGCACACAGCTTCGATACGGATTTTTACGCCGGATTATGAGTTGAATTTTGCCGGTCATCCGACTGTGGGTACGGCGGTTGCGCTGGCCTATAAAAATTGTAACGGGCAGAAACCTCAGACCGACCTGATTATGACACTTGAGGAAAAAGTCGGGCCGGTACGTGTTGCGGTTCATTGCGCAGGCTCCGGCGACACGGAAGGACCGTCGGCGGCTTTCGCCGAGTTTGACCTGCCACGCCTGCCTGAGCGCGTGAATATCACCGTAGAGAAAGAGCAGGCCGCCGCTGCCTTGCGCCTCAATACACATGAAATCGGCTTTGAAAATCACGTGCCTTCGGTGTGGAGCGGCGGTAAGCCGTTTGTGCTGGTGCCGGTGAAGAATATGATTGCCGCTGCCAAAGTTGTGGTCGATCCGGTTTTTGTGGAAGATCATATGCAGGCCTTCGAAGGTCGTGCGATACCTTTCTACATCTATACCCGCGAGACACGGCTTTTTGAGAGCAATTATCATGCGCGGATGTTCACATCCGGCAAGCATGTTTATGAAGATCCGGCCACCGGCTCTGCGGTTGCCGCCTTTGCCGGTGCTATCAACGAATTTGACCAGCCTGTAGACGGGCTTACGCAGCTATGGATCGAGCAGGGTATTCAGATGGGCAGACCATCGCGCATCCGGCTGGAGCTGGATGTGGCTGCGAAGAAGCTAACCGGTGCGCGTATCGGCGGCAGTGCGGTTAAGGTTGCCGAAGGCTATCTGAAGATTTAGATCATGTTGCATTGCGTGGCTGGTTCTTGCTAAAAGTCACAAGATGCAACATTTCTGTATCTGGAGTTGTCTATGACAGAAACCTCATCGCAATCTGATCCTCAAAACCTGTCAGGGCAACGGATTCTGGCATCGCAGCGTCATGATGAAATTCTGCGCAGGCTGAATGAAGATGGCGTGGCGGGGATCAGTGAGGTTGCTGCGTTTTTTGATGTCTCACGGGAGACAATCCGCCGTGACCTGAAACTGCTGGCACAGCGGGGATTGCTGGCGCTGGTTCATGGCGGGGCAACAAAAATCCAGCTTCATGAGCCGGCCTTCGGGTTGCGTAGTCAGGAAAATAGCGGAGGCAAAGCCGCGATAGGTCAAGCCGCCTGTGCTCTGATCCGTTCCGGCATGGTAGTTTTTCTGGACTCCGGCACAACGACTTTGGCTCTTGCACAGGCTTTAACACAACAGGATAAAGCACCGGAAAATCTGACAATCTGCACCACAAGTTTGCGAATTGCATTGCAGCTTTGCCATGTGCCGACCATACGCGTGCATATTTTAGGCGGTGAGATCAGCCCTGAGGAAGAGGCCAGCGGCGGTATTGATGTGCTGCAGGCGCTGGAGCATTTCCGGTTTGATCTGGCATTTCTTGGCACGGGCGGCATTACTGCCGAGGGCGAGATTACGGACTTTACCCGTAATGGTGCGGAATTGCGCTCACGGCTTGCCGTTGTTGCTGGTGAAGCATGGTTTCTGGCCAGTGCGGAGAAGTTCGGGCGCATGACGCCGCTTCGTGTTGCACATTATGAGCAAGCCGCAGGTATTATTACAGATCACAGACCGGAGCCGCAGTTTGTGGCAGCACTGGCTGAGAAGGGTCTCCGTTTACATATTTCATAAATGTGATTTTTTGTTGCATTTAATGTTGTTTTTTGTTGCTTTATTTTTATAGTGATCTCAACCGGAGGGAGTGAGGTCATGACAGAGCATAATGCAGATCATAAAGACAAAGCAGACAGCTTTCCGTCTCAAGCGCGGGTGGTGATTATTGGCGGGGGCATTATCGGCTGTTCCGTTGCCTATCATCTGACCAAGGCTGGATGGACAGATGTTGTGTTGCTGGAGCAGGGCAGTCTGAGTTGCGGCACAACATGGCATGCGGCAGGACTGGTGGGGCAGTTGCGCAGCCATGCCAATATGACCGGCCTGATCCGCTATTCCACACAGCTTTACAGCGAACTTGAGGCAGAGACCGGCTTAGCGACCGGATGGAAGAAATGCGGCTCCCTGTCTGTTGCCCGCAGCAAAGATCGCATGACTGTTTTGCAGCGCACCGCTGCCTCTGCCCGTGCGCAGGGTGTTAATGTCGAGGTGATTTCAGCCCGTGAGGCAGGCGATCTCTGGCCGGTTATGGCCACGGATGACTTACAGGGGGCTGTCTGGCTGCCGGATGACGGCAAGGCCAATCCCAGTGATCTGACACAATCTTTGGCGCGCGGCGCACGAATGCGCGGTGCCAGAATATTGGAACGGGTTCAGGTGACCGGTATTACCGTGAAAAATGGCCGTGCTTGCGGTGTTGAAACGGATCGCGGGAATATTACTGCAGAAATCGTGGTCAATTGCGCGGGGCAATGGGCGCGTAAAGTCGGACAGATGTGCGGCGTAACGGTTCCGCTGCATTCTGCCGAGCATATGTATATCGTCACCGGCAAGATTGAAGGCGTGCATCCGGATTTACCGGTTATGCGTGATCCGGACGGTTATATTTATTTCAAGGAAGAGGTTGGTGGTCTGGTCATGGGCGGTTTTGAGCCGCAGGCCAAACCATGGGGTATGCAGGGTATCCCCGATAAGTTTGAATTTGCTTTGCTGGAAGATGACTGGGATCAGTTTGAGCCGTTGATGGAAAACGCTCTGATCCGCGTGCCGCAACTGGCGGAAGCAGAAGTGAAGAAGTTTTATAACGGGCCGGAAAGCTTCACTCCCGATAATAATTTTATTCTCGGTGAGGCACCGGAACTGAAGAATTTCTTTGTCGGTGCGGGCTTTAACTCTATGGGTATTGCCAGTGCCGGCGGTGCAGGACGTGCGCTCGCGGAATGGATTATCAATGGTGCGCCGACGATGGATTTATGGCCGGTGGATATTCGTCGCTTTGCCGGTTTCAACAATAATCAGCGCTGGTTACATGACCGCGTTAAAGAAACACTTGGTCTGCATTATGCCATGCCCTGGCCGAACCGTGAGCTTGATACGGCACGGCCGTTCCGCCGGTCGCCGCTTTATCATCTTCTGGAGGCGAAGGGAGCTTGTTTCGGTTCGAAAATGGGTTGGGAACGCGCGAACTGGTTTGCGGATAAGGGGCAGAAGCCGGAGACGGTCTATAGTTTCGGGCGGCAGAACTGGCATGAGAATGTCGGGCGTGAAATGCAGGCTGTGCGCGAGCGTGTTGCTCTCTTTGATCAGAGTTCCTTCGCCAAGCTGCTGATACAGGGGCGTGATGCCTGTCGGGTTCTCAACCATCTCTGTGTCGCTGATATTGATGTGCCGGTGGGGTCGTCGGTTTATACGGGCATGCTCAATGAGCGCGGCGGTTATGAAACAGATCTGACTGTGCTGCGGCTTGGCGCTGAGAAGTTTCTGATTATTACCGGCTCCGCGCAGGCAGTGCATGATGCGGACTGGATTAACCGGCATATCAACGACGAAGATTATGTAACGGTCACCGATGTTTCCTCCGCCTATGCAGTGCTGGCACTGATGGGGCCGCAGTCGCGCAGCCTATTGCAAAAACTGAGCGATACGGATTTCAGCAATGCAGTATTTCCGTTTGGTCAGGTGCGTGAAATCGGCGTGGGTTATGCAACCGCTTTTGCCAACCGCATGACTTATGTGGGGGAGCTTGGCTGGGAGCTGATTGTGCCTGTTGAATTTGCTGTTGGTGTTTATGAAACGCTGCAGGAAGCGGGGCAGGAATTCGGCCTGCGTGATGCGGGATATTATGCGCTGGAAGCCCTGCGTCTTGAGAAAGGTTATCGTGCATGGAGCCGCGAACTGACGCCGGATATTAATCCCTATGAGGCCGGACTAGGATTTACCGTGGCGATGGATAAGGCCGGTGGTTTTATCGGGCGGGATGCGCTGGTGAAATTCAAGGCGGATAATATTCTGAAGCGGCGCATTGTGCAACTGACACTTGATGATGCAGATGCCGTTTTGTGGGGCGGGGAACTGATCCTGCGCAATGGCGTGCCTGCCGGAGAAATCCGCTCTGCCGCTCATGGTCATACATTGGGCTGTGCTGTTGCACTGGGGCTGGTCAGTCATGCGGAGAGCGCTAGTAAAGACTGGCTGGAGCAGGGGGATTTTGAGGTTGATGTTGCCGGTCAGCGCTATCGCGCGCAGATACATTTACGCAGCCCTTATGATCCGAAATCCGAACGGGTAAAGATCTGATTTTGATTCAATAATCTGCCGGATGATGTTGTTTTATTTATAAAAACAGATCTTCCGGCGGGCTTCCGATTGTGGAGGCGACAATGTCGGGGCGGCGTGCCGCGACCGCTGTCACGATGGCATCTGCCAGCGCAAAGATTGCTGCCGGAGAGTTCGGCAGCAAACGGTTTCGTGCCGGTGCGAAAAAGATCGTATCAGCAACCTGAACGAGCGGTGATGTCGGGCTGTCGGTGATTGCCAGAATCACTGCGCCTTTTTGCTTGGCAGCTTTGGAAAGCTGCACGGTATTGTTGGAATAACGCGGCATGGAAATAGCGATAACCACATCACCTTCATCCACCGAGCGCACAAAATTGTTGGAATATTGGGATGCGCCGCGCGACAGAATATTGGATACGTTTTTCTCCGTATAGAGAGCCAGTCCTTCTTCCAACAATGTCGCTGCATAATGGCTGGCGCCGGTACCAAGAATGATGATGCGTCTGGCATTAATAATGGCTTCAATAAATGCCTCCGATGAAGGCGTATCAATATTGGCAATCGTGTCTTTGATATTGTCGGAACAATCGGCCAGAACAGTATGCAAATAGGCACTTTGCTGGCCGGATTGGGCGTTTTCAGCGCTGTTTAATCTGTTTTCTGACGGTGAAAACTGAAAATCCGAGACAATTTTCTCACGAAACTCACCATAGCCGCTATAGCCTGCCGCACGCACGAAACGGGTGATTGTGGCGGTCGAGCTGCCACTGGCATGAGCCAGCCCTTCAATAGACATTGCAACGACATCCAGCGGTTTTGCCAGAACAAAATCGGCAATCCGGCGATAGGATTTGCTGAAAGAAGGATATGCCGCAGACATGCGGTTGGCAAAATCGGACTTGGGATTCAAAGTTTGCGACATGATGGTTTCCGGTGTTGACGGCATAAAATTTTCATATACTCTATTTTTGAAAATAACCATGTCAAATATAATGACAATCATATCAAAAATGACATTCGTTGGGGAACGGAGACTTTTATGTATAAAAAAATGCTCGTGGCGAGTCTGCTGGGAACAACTCTGCTGAGCTCTGCTTTGATGAGCGGTGCGGCATCGGCTGAAACACTGCGCATTGCGCTCGGATCAGAACCGACTGCAATTGATCCGCATTATCATGATCTGACACCGAATAATGCTTTGGCAGTCCATATATTTGACGGACTGACCCGTCAGGATGAAAAGCAGAATGTACATCCGTCTCTTGCAAGTTCATGGGAGAATGACGGCAAGAATACCTGGACATTCAAACTGCGGGAAGGCGTGACTTTCTCTGATGGTTCACCTTTTACTGCCGATGATGTGATCTTTACTTTCTGCCGCACGCTGAAAAACGAAACAGCGATTGCCGGTTCCTTTGCGGACATTACCGCGAATTTTGAGTCTGTTGAAGTACCTGATGCGCAGACACTGGTGATTAAGACCAAAGCGCCTGAGCCGCTGCTTCCGTCCTTTATCGGTACTGTGGGTATTCTGAGCTCGTCAATCGTCAAACACGACAAGATCAGTTTCGCACCGGAGCAGAATTGCGGTGTGACCGGTGCATGGCCGGTGGTCGGTGATTTCAATGATGGCAAACTTGCAATCGGCACCGGCCCTTACAAGCTGAAAAGCTATGTGCGCGGTTCTGCTATCGAGCTGGAACGCAACGATAAATATTGGGGCGAGGCCGAGCCATGGGAAGCTGTACGCTTCCTGCCGGTTCCGAATGCCGGTCCGCGTCTCGCCGGTCTTCTCGCCGGTGACTATGATATTATTGAAAATCCCGCTGCCCGCGATCTGTCCCGCATCAAGGATGACAAGCGTTTCGGTTATACGATCACACCTTCAACACGTGTGATTTATTACCAGCTTGATGTGGCGCGTGATGAAAGCCCTTATGTCAAAGCTGCTGACGGCAAAAACCCGCTGAAAGATGTGCGTGTCCGTCAGGCTATGTCGCTGGCGATTGACCGTAATGCTATTGTTTCCCGTCTGATGGACGGTGCGGCGGAACCTGCCTATCAGTTCCTGCCTACGGGCATGTTCGGTACGCTGCCAAACCCGCCGGAACTGCGTTATGATCCTGCGGAAGCCAAGAAACTGCTGGCTGAAGCCGGATATCCGGACGGTTTCCAGCTGACACTTTCCACCACCAATGACCGCTATATTAATGACAGCCAGATCACGCAGGCTGTGGCACAATATCTGACGCAGATCGGCATTAAATCGGATGTGGATGCGATGACCCGCGCCATTTATTTCCCGCGCCGTTCCAAGAAAGAGCTGAGTGTGGCAATCGGCGGCTGGGGTTCCACCAGTGGTGAGGCTTCATCCTTCCTGCGCCAGTGGCCTGCAAAGCCGAATGAAGAAGGCACTTTGGGCGGCTCCAATTATGGCGGCTATTCCAACCCTGCTTTTGACAAGCTGATCTATGAAGCTGTTGCAACAATGGACAATGACAAGCGTTCGGAACTGCTTCAGCAGGCGCAGACCGAAGTGATGAAAGACTATGCTTTCATTCCGCTGCATTTCGAAAGCGGTATCTGGGCGCATAAGGCCAATGTCACTTATACCGGTCGTTCAGACCAGTTCACGATGGCTATGTCTGCCAAGCCGGCCAAGTAACTGAAGGCTAAGCCAGAGCGGTTTACATTCCGGCTGGAATATTGAGACCGCTCCGGATTCTTTCGTGGCCGCATGGCGCAGTTAAATCAGCTCATTTCACTGCGTCATGCTTCGGCCATCCTGACAGAATGATAGTCCGAGAAGCATGTCATGACAGCTTATATTTTGCAGCGACTTATCCAGAGCGCCTTGGTGCTGCTTGCCGTGTCGGTCGCTGTTTTCTTTGCCGTATATGGCATTGGTGATCCGATTGAACTTCTTGTCCCACCGCAGGTCAGTGCTGCCGAACGGCTGGCTCTGATCAAACGGCTGGGGCTCGATCTGCCGGTATGGCAGCAATATTTCACATTTCTGGGCAATGCCCTGAAAGGCGACCTCGGCACATCTTTCGTTCACGGCGTGCCGGTGGTCTCGCTTATTCTTGCCCGCCTGCCTGCAACATTTGAACTGGTGCTGCTGTCGATGACAGTTGCCGCCGTTGTCGGTATTCCGCTCGGACTGTTGGCTGGTCTCAATCCGGACAGCCGCCCGTCGCGTTTCATCATGGCGGGAACAGTCATCGGTTTCTCGCTACCGAGTTTCTGGAAAGGTATGATGCTGGTACTGCTGTTCAGCGTGGCACTTGGCTTGCTGCCGACCGCAGGGCGGGGCGAAACGGTCTCTGTGCTGGGCATTCAGACCAGTCTGTTTACCACCAATGGTCTGCGGCATCTGATCCTGCCTGCGCTTAATCTGGCTATTCCGAATATGGCGCTGATGATCCGTCTTGTGGCCGCCGGCACTACGGAAGCGATGACACAGGATTATGTGAAATTCGCCCGCGCCAAAGGTGTACGCCGCAAGCGCATCGTCAACCGTCATGTGCTGCGCAATATTCTGATACCGGTTGTGACTGTTGTCGGCATTGAATTCGGCAGTCTCGTTGCTTTCTCAACCATTACCGAAACCGTGTTCTCGTGGCCCGGCATGGGCAAGCTGCTGATTGACAGTATCTACCAGCTCGACCGCCCTGTGGTGGTTGCCTATGTGCTGCTGGCCACGCTGCTGTTCGTCGCCGTGAATTTCATGGTCGATGTGCTCTATGCGGTTCTCGACCCGCGGGTTAAACTGTCCGGAGATATGGTATGAATAAGCCGATTATTCCGGATTATGCCAATACACCGCTGCGCCAGAAAGTGCTGCGCAGCATCCGCAACAGGCCGACAACACGCGGTGCGGGTATTCTGCTCGGGCTGCTGGTTCTGCTGGCGGTGCTGGCACCTTTTATCGCCCCGCAAGACCCTTATGATCTGGCTTCCCTCAGTGTGATGGATAACCGCCTTGCACCGGGTTCCGCAAGTATGACCGGTTCCGTCTATTGGCTGGGCACGGATGCGCAAGGCCGCGATATGGTCAGCGCCATCCTCTATGGTTTGCGTACCAGCCTGCTGGTCGGTCTGCTGTCGACACTTGGTGCCATGACCATCGGTGTGAGTGCCGGATTGCTGGCCGCACAACTTGGTGGTGTTGCCGATGCGATTATCATGCGTGTGGTGGATTTTATGCTCGGCTTTCCGTCAATGCTGGTGGCACTGGTGCTGCTAGCCTCGGTCGGGCGCGGTGTTGATAAAGTGATCCTCGCGATTATTTTGGTGCAATGGGCGCAATATGCCCGCCTGATGCGTGCCTCTGCTCTGGTTGAACGCCGTAAAGAATATATTGAAGCGGCTGTCAATTTCGGTCTGCCGACCCATTATATTATGCTCCGGCATTTGCTGCCGAACTCTATCGGCTCGGTGCTGGTAATCTCCACCATCAGTATTGCCAGTGCCATCACATTGGAAGCCACCTTGTCGTTTCTCGGTGTTGGTGTGCCGGTGACGCAGCCTTCGCTCGGCCTTCTGATTGCCAATGGATTTGATTATCTGTTGTCGGGCGAATACTGGATTGCCGTGTTTCCGGGGATTGCACTGGTTCTGCTGATTATCTCGCTCAATTTTGTTGGTGACCGCCTGCGTCGCAGCTTTAATGTGAGAGGCGTGTGATGACAGCTTTGCTTGAAGTAAAGGGCTTAAGAACCGTATTTCACCTGCTGGGTGGCGCATGGTCGGCAGTTGACGGCATTGATCTGAGCATTGCGCGTGGCGAAGTGCTGTGCCTCGTCGGAGAATCCGGTTCCGGTAAATCTGTCACCGGTTTTTCTCTGGTGCAACTGATTGATCCGCCGGGGGAAATTGTTGAAGGCGAAATCCTGTTCAATGGCGAAAATCTGCGTGAAGCATCCGATGAACGTCTGCGTAATTTACGCGGCGACCGCATTGCGATGATCTTTCAGGACCCGCTCTCCACGCTCAATCCGGTGCTGACCATCGGCGAGCAGATGTGTGAGGCGATCCTTGAACATCGTTCCTGTGGTAAAGCGCAGGCGATGAAAGAAGCTGCGGACGCACTGGGTCGGGTCGGTATTTCCTCACCGGAAGTACGGCTGAAACAATATCCGCATGAGTTCTCTGGTGGTATGCGCCAGCGCGTGGCAATTGCCACCGCTTTGCTCAACAATCCCGATCTGATTATTGCCGATGAGCCGACCACGGCTCTGGATGTGACCATTCAAAGCCAGATCCTCTATGAAGTGCAGAAGCTGGCACGGGAAACCGGCACGGCCGTGTTGTGGATTACTCATGATCTGGCTGTGGTGGCAGAACTCGCTGATCGTGTGGCGGTGATGTATGCGGGGCAGATTGTTGAAACCGGTGCGGTCGATGATGTGCTGGACAGACCGTTGCATCCTTATACGCAAGGTCTGCTGAACTCGTCTTCCGGCATGGTAAAACCCGGGGAACGCCTGCATCAGATCGACGGCAATGCACCGCGCATTGATGACCGGCCAAGCGGCTGTCCGTTCCGCACCCGCTGTGAGCGCGCCAAACCGGTTTGTACAGAAGTTAATCCCGAACAGCAGGTGATCGACGGGCGGGTTTTCCGTTGTCACAATCCGGTATCGCTGCCTGTCCGTGAGGCATTTTCTCAGGAGGCAAGACCATGAGTGATGCATTTTTTGAAATGCGCGGGGTGAAAAAGCATTTTCACTCCAAATCCACAATGGCTGACCGCATTCTGCGCCTGACAGGGCAGGCTGCACCGGCGCGGGTTTTGCGTGCGGTAGATGGTGTTGATCTCAGTATCAAACGCGGCGAAGTGTTGGGACTTGTCGGGGAATCCGGCTGCGGGAAGTCCACTCTGTCCCGTATGGCTACAGGTATTTATCAGCCGACCGCAGGCAATGTGCTTTATGACGGTCGCGCCGTTGAAAAACTCAAAGGCCGTGAAAAGCTCGACTTTCTTTTGAAAGTACAGATGATTTTTCAGGATCCTTACGCCTCACTTGATCCGCGCATGAAGGTCAATCAAATTGTCGGCGAGGCTCTGAAGGTGCATCGCCTGATGCCGAAAGCCGAGATTGCCGGTGCGGTTAACAAAGCGCTTGAAGAGGTGGGGCTGGATCTCGCCTATCGTGACCGCTATCCGCACCAGTTTTCCGGTGGCCAGCGTCAGCGTATCGGCATTGCCCGCGCTTTGTCAGTGAAACCTGATTTTCTGGTTTGTGATGAGCCGGTATCCGCACTTGACGTGTCTATTCAGGCGCAGGTGATCAATCTGTTTATGGATTTGCGTGCCCGCTACGGGCTGACCTATCTGTTTGTCAGCCATGATCTTGGTGTTGTCCGGCATATCAGCGACCGGATTGCCATCATGTATCTCGGCCGCATTGTCGAGATTGGTTCCGCATCTGCAATTTTCAGCAAGCCTGCGCATCCCTATAGCGCGGCACTGATTAATGCCAGCCCGTCGATCAGCCGTCGCAAACGCGATTTCCAGCCGCTGACCGGTGATCTGCCATCACCGCTTAATCCGCCTTCCGGCTGTCCGTTTCATCCGCGTTGCGCCCATGCCATGCCGGTATGCCGCGAGCGCCGCCCCGAACTAAAAGATGTGACAGCCGACCAGAGCGCTGCCTGTCATTTGCATAATCCGGAGACATAATGACTACCACCATTCTTCGTCCAGAAACCGGACGCAGCACGCTGCCGTTTGTTGATCAGTATCATCCGGACAGACCGCTGGAAGTAAACTTCTACCGCCCTGAAAGCTATCGTCCTGAAGATCCGGTGATTATCGTGCAGCATGGTATGCTGCGCAATGGCGATGAATATCGTGATTTCTGGATTCCGGCAGCTGAAAAACACCGCTTGCTGATTGTTGCGCCGACATTCCCTGATGCTCAGTTCCCGATGGCGGAAAGCTATAATAACGGGCTGATCCTCGATGAAAGTGCAGGGCTTGTGCGTGAAAAGCAGGGCTGGCTTTATGGTGTGCCTGCGCGTGTTCTTGCAGCCCTTCAGGCCGGAGGTGTGACCACGCAGAAACAGGCGCGTTTATATGGCCATTCGGCTGGCGGTCAGTTCTCGCACCGTCTGCTTGCCACGCAGGATCACGGTATTTTCTCTGACGTTGTTGCGGCCAATCCGGGCTGGTACACTTTGCCTGATCTGACACGTAAATTTCCGGAGGGCATGGGCGGTATTGGTCTCGACGAGACACAGCTTGCCCGTTGGTTTGCCTATCCGATGCATATCTTCGCCGGTGATCAGGATATTGATGAGGCTGATCCCAATTTGCCGGATCAGCCGGAAGCATTCGCGCAGGGACCTTCCCGCTATAAACGCGCATATTTCGTCTATGATTTTGCGCAGAAACAGGCGCAGCGCTTAGGCATGCCGTTCAACTGGAAGCTGATTGATGTGGCCGGCGTTGGTCATGATGGTGCGGCTATGTCGCGTGCAGCCGCGGCTTACTGGTTTGAGGGGCGTATCCCGCCTGCATCCGAACTGGTCTTTGAAGAAGCAACCAATCTCTAATTTTATGCAGGAATGATCCAATGAGCATGAATGACCGTCAGGACTTGTGGCAGAAGGTTGAGGACGAAAAGCAGCGCCTCATCGAAATGAGCGACCGCGTCTGGGGAATGCCGGAGGTTTGCTATACCGAAGAGCGCTCTATGGCTGAACATAAGGCCGAGCTGCTGCATCATGGTTTCCGTGTGACCGAGGGCATTGCCGGTATTCCGACCTCTGTGATCGGCGAGGCCGGCGAAGGCGGGCCGGTTATTGCTTTTATGGGCGAATATGATGCGCTGCCGGGTCTCAGTCAGGAAGCCGGTGCGTCTGAGCATCAGCCGATTGAAGCGGGTGGTCATGGCCATGGCTGCGGCCATAATCTGCTGGGCGCTGGCGCATTGCTTGCGGCAGTTGCACTCAAAAACTATCTCGCTGAGCATAAAATTCCGGGGCGTGTGCGCTATTATGGCTGCCCTGCGGAAGAGGGCGGTGCGGCCAAGGCTTTCATGGTGCGTGCCGGTGCTTTTGACGATGCAGATATTGCGATTTCTTGGCATCCTTACAGCTTCTGGGAAGTGGCTCCGGCTTTGTCACTGGCCAATACCCGTGCGGATTTCATCTTTACCGGACGTGCCTCTCATGCGGCTGCTGCGCCGCATCTTGGACGCAGTGCACTCGATGCTGTGGAACTGATGAATGTCGGTGTCAATTACATGCGCGAGCATATGCCGTCTGATGCGCGTATCCATTATGCGCTGCTGGATACCGGCGGCATTGCGCCGAATGTGGTGCAAGCCCATGCACGCGTGCGTTATTCTATCCGTGCGATGGATTTGCAGACTATGCTTTCATTGGTCAACCGCGTGAATAAGATTGCGCAAGGTTCTGCGATGATGACCGAAACCCGTATGGAGATGAAGATCGTCAGCGCGGTTTCCAATACGCTGGGCAACAAGCCGCTGGAACAGGCACTGTATAGCACCATGCAGGAGCTGGGCGCACCGGAATTTGACGATCAGGATCGTGATTATGCCCGCAAAATCCGCGCAACGCTTTCATCGGAAGAAATCTCTTCCGTTTATAATGTGATTGGTATGCCGGAGACCGATGCACCACTGGCCGAGTTTCTGGTGCCGCTTGATCAGCCACATAAGCCGCAGATCGGCTCGACTGATATTGGCGATGTCAGCTGGGTGGTGCCGACTGTGCAGGTTCATGCGCCGACAGTGGCTATTGGTACGCCTTTTCACACATGGCAGGTGGTGGCGCAGGGTAAATCACCGGCAGCACATAAAGCTATGGTGCATGTGGCAAAAGCAATGGCCGCAACCGGTCTTGCCGTGCTGAGTGATCCGGTGCTGATGGCAGATGCCAAGGCAGCATTGGCGGCGCAGACCACCCGCACACCTTATATCAGCCCACTGAGCGAAGGCGTTGAGCCGCCGCTGGATATGTCCAAAGGCTGATGGTTGTTTAAAGCGCTGATAAAATGAAAAAGGCAGCCTTCAGGCTGCCTTTTTGCTGATGATTTTGAGTGCTCTCAATCATTCGATTTGGTGCGATACCAAATATATCCGATACCAATGATGGCGATAAATGGTGCGAAAGCCCATAGCAGCGCATTGATGAATACTTTCAGCATCATCAGGATCAGCGCATTCATCAGGAATATATTCTGTCCCATGACGAGATTTTTCAGCTCATCCCAGACGAGTTTTGAAAACGGGAACATAAGCGTGCAAATTGCAAAATAGAAAAGCGGGGCGAACTGTGCGCCGTTTTTTGCCTGCAAAGCTACCGTGACCATTAAAGCGAAGAAACAAGCACCAATTAACCAGGCACGGATCAGATATGTGCGTTCAACACCGTTCAGAATACGCCCTAACATTTTACCTCAGTCATATTTATGAATATTGATAAAGGGGCGTATAACTTTCATGTGTCGAAAAAGTAAACAAATCAAATAATTTGGTATTACTGAGGCTATGTTCATGCCCGGTACAGTTTTGAATGTTATTGTGCAACTGTAATTTACGACAGGAAGTCCGGTATGTTTTCAAAACCTATAATTATCGCTTTGGCACTGGCAGTCTTTCCGGTTTCGGCACATGCAACAACAGGGCCGGGTTGTCTTCGCGTTGTGAATGTTGATGCCGGTGATGCGCTGAATGTTCGTGCGAGACCCTCTGCAAAAAGCAGAATTGTGATTTCAATTCCTGCCAATAATTATGGTGTTCTGGCTCTGAAGGGGGAATGCACACCGAAGACAATTCCGTGGGGGCAGCGCTGGTGTCCGGTCAGCTATTCCTATGAAGACGGTACATTGCGCGGTTTTGTTAAAGCCCGTTTTGTCCGGGATCAGGAATGCCCGTGATCTTTCGGTACTGACGGTTTGATCTTACGAGATGGGAAGGCAGCTATTTATTGGCTGCCTTTTTTGTTGGTCGTTGTTTCAGGCGCGGAGGTATCGGGATCATCTGTCTGAGATTTTCCGTTGGAGAACATCCACAGGGTCAGTAATGCGAAAACCACAATGATGATTGCGACATCAAATGTGCCCATCGCACATGCGATGCCGACAGCACCGGTGGCCCAAAGACTTGCGGCTGTTGCTGTCCCTTTGACTGAAGTGCTGAGGCGTAAAATTGCACCGCCGCCGATAAATCCCATGCCGGTGATGACACCTTCTATAATACGGGCAAGCGCTTCCGGATTGTCTGCAGTGATGCTTTCAGCCGCTTGAACAAAGCCGCAGCTGGCTACGGCAACTAAGGGGAAAGTTCGAAGGCCTGCGCTTCTTTCCTCTCTTTCCCGGTGCCAGCCTATGGGCAAAGCCAATATATAGGCCGCAGCAAGGGCGATAACATGCGGCCAGACATTGAAATTATCGGCGCTGAACGTGGTTGTGATTGCTGCCTGAAACGCTTCCATTCGCTTCCTCGCATCTTTGTGGTGATGAAGAGGAAAACGTGGTGATCTGCAGAATGTTCCAAAGAAGTGGTTGTGGCAGAAGCTCTTACAGTTCCGCGCGGATGCTCATTTTCTCAATATGACCTTCCCGCAGATATAAGAATAATGGCAGCGCGAAGGATACGCCCGCAGCTAAGCCGATCAGAGCATAATATCCGGAAGGCATTTTAAGTTTCCGGCTCTGATGAATGATAAAGATAATCAGTACCAGTGCGGATATAGCGACATCTGCTGCGAAGAAGCGTGAGATATTGTTTGCAAATAAATGCTCAAAAAATAAAGCTGAGTTGAACCTGTTTTCGATCAGGAACAAACAGAAAAAATATAAAGGGAATACTGCGCCTATAATCATCAATAGAAAATAAATCTGCCGCATTCTGCCCTCCGATTTAAATATTAAAACCCGAGGAGAATAAAACGCGGCTTCCGGAGTAAAGCAAGAGGCGATAGCATGTGGAACTGCAACGGTCCGGCTGACCAATTAGTTGTCGCGTCTGCCACCAGCATAATAAAGTGCGATTGCCCCGTTTATGGCGAGTATCACAAAAATACATATCCAGAACCCTGCCATATCAATCTCCTGTCCGTGGAGAATGGCAAGTCAAAGGGCGTGTTGCCCAGCTATAATTTTCTGTAGTTTTGTTCGCTGTGAAAGTTTTGTTCTACAGGCAGGTAATCAGTTAAGACCGGTAAGCGAAGGCATGCCGTTCTAGAGCATTTCACAGCAAGTTGGATCAACTTGACGCCCGTGATAATGCGAGCAAATAAAGAATCTAGAACGAGCGCAATGATCCAATCTGGACGTAAACCGTTCTAGGTGTCGGGATATGCATGAAGAGGATAGTTGGGGTAAAATGATTTTCAGCCGGTTCTTCGCAGAGGATGTTGCTCATTTTTTGTCTGCAAGAAGGGCTGTCTACCTGCTTTGTGTTGTTGCTATTTTTACCCCGGTTTCTGCCTATGCCGAAGATGTTGCAGACTGGGAAAATATAGCTTCAGGCACTGCATTTATGTCCAATCCTGCTACTGTTGAATATAAGATCGGCTATAGCAGTATCGGTTATGACCATTCCCGTTCGGAAATTATGCTGAACTGGACTGATGGTGAGGTGCAGTCGCAGACTATTTATGAGGGGATTTATGACAGGCCACCCGCTAAAGTCTGGGGTGCCGGTGACCGTCTCTGTGTATCGATGCAAACCTGCGCACGGTATGAGGATAACTGTACGACACATATCATAGCCTATCGCTATGATGCTGATGTTAAACTGTTTTCTGAGCTTCCGGCAGGTGGCGATCTATGTCTTCAAGCAAAGAAATGATTGTGCGGATTCAATATCCGAAGTCAGTCAGAATTGTGTAGAATGTCTGCTTTAGTGAATAGTTAAACAATCCGGCGGGAATGACGCGGTGCAATTATTTTTCCGGCATGGGCGGCAATCGCCATTTCAAAACTGTCGGCAATGCGGCGCGCCCGATCAATAAAGATAATGGCGGCTTCCTCAGGAAAAATTTCCCGTGCAGTTTGCTCAAACAAGCTGAGCCAGCGGTCAAAATGCTCGCTTTTTAAATTGAGCTTCAGGTGAGGCGGCATCGGGCGACCTTCATAGCCACCGGTTTTGAGAATGACCGCCGACCAGAATTCTGAAATCTGCGTGATGTGATGATCCCAATCATGCACTGCATCTGCGAAGATCGGGCCAATTAATGCATCTTCACGGGCACGGCCGTAAAATCTGGCAACCAAAATCTGGATTGACGCTTTGTCGATGGATGGATGCGGTTGATTAATAAGAACAGTCATAACCGGTACAGGAAGCACTGCCCGACGTAAGGTGTGCTTTTTGTTGGAAGGATATAGCAGGTTGTACTCAAAACGGGCATGTTTTGAAAGCAAATTCACGGCTGGATCAAAAATTGCTTTGCAACCTGTGTAACCTGATGGGTGAGATTGGTCAGTTCATTCGCTGCCAGATGGTTGACCTGCCAGAACAGAGGAATTTCCAAAGCACTGTCAGGAACCAGTTCAACCAGATAACCAGATTTGATGTGTTCATGCACGATATGAACCGGATTCATACCCCAGCCCATTCCGGCTAAACAGGCATCGATAAAACCTTGTGTTGAAGGTATCCGATGCGTGGGTATATTAATAGTACGCCCCATTGTCCGGTTAATCCATTCCTGTTGCAGCCGGTCTTTCTGATTGAATGAGAGTGCCGGTGCTTTAGCAATTCCTTCTGCAATACCATTGGTAAAATGCTTCTCAATAAAGGCGGGGGTGGCCGTTGCCTGATAGCGCAATGCTCCCAGCTGCGAAACACGGCAGCCCTTTATTGGCTTTGAAAGTGATGTAACTGCCGCAAGTACCCGGCCGCGCTCAAGCCATTCAGCCGTATAGTCTTCATCATCAATCGCAATGCTCAGTAAATAGCCTGTATCCTGCACAAAAGGAGCCATAGCCTTTAGGAACCATGTGCCTATACTGTCTGCATTTACAGCTATGTTGATGGTAATTCGTTGCATCGCTGAGTTTTGCATCTCAGCCAGATTTGGCAAATGCTTGGCCAGCTCGCTTTCAAGCATGCTGACATGCTCCAGATGCCGGCAAAGCCATTCACCTTTCTCTGTTGCCACGCACGGGCTTCCTCTCTCGATCAAAGACACGCCGAGACGTTCCTCTATGATTTTCACACGCTGAGAGATTGCAGAGGGTGTAACATGCAGAGCTTTGGCAGCCTGTTCAAAACTGCCGGTTTGTACAACCATCTTGACAGCAAGAGCGGCAGGATAGTCAATCATGCATTAGTTTCCCTTACTTTGAATTAGATTGTTTAATTTTACTAAACCCACGTTTCTGATAACACGGTTTGCAATTCCAGCCGAGTTTAAAATTCAGATATGAGCTTATCAGTATTCATTACAGGCATGACGATGGGGCTGAGCCTGATCGTTGCCATTGGTTCGCAAAATGCTTTCCTGCTGCGGCAAGGCTTGCGCAATGAGCATGTTTTTGCCGTTTCTTTAACCTGCGCTTTGTCCGATGCAATTCTGATCGCATTGGGGGTAGCGGGCTTTGGTACGATTATCGGCATGGCGCCCTGGCTTGATCCGGTCATGCGCTATGGCGGAGCCGCATTTCTTATATTCTATGGAGCGGCTAATATGCGCTCGGCATTGCGATCATCTGAAACCCTTGCATCCGGTAATTCTGCTGAAAAGCAAAGCTTAAAAGCAGCTGTGTTGACTTGTTTCGCGCTCACATGGCTCAATCCGCATGTTTATCTCGATACGGTGATGCTGCTCGGCTCTATTTCGACCCAGTTTTCAGGTTTTGAGTTTATGTTTGCTGCCGGTGCAATCTTAGCTTCATTTTTATTTTTCTTTTCGCTTGGTTACGGGGCAAAGTGGTTGCGGCCTTTATTCGCAAAGCCGTCAGCGTGGAGAATTCTTGAGGTTATTATTGCATTTGTAATGTGGGGAATTGCTGCCCGCCTTCTTATTGGTTCGTGAGTAAATTACCGGAGTTTAACTGAATGCCTGAAGCCCCGTTTATTTCTGAGAAAATAATGGCAATAGCGCCGGATTTTCGTGCGCTGAGTATCTATGTCGATACCAAAGCGGGTGTCATGAATGAGGCTGATCCAGTTATTCTGGACGATGCGTGTGCTTATGTGCTGGCAGGCGGACCATCATGGGCAGAGGATCACCTGGCTGGTTGGGCCGACATCTATCTGAGATTTGGTGCGAAGCCTAATCGCACTCCATGTTCTGCTCAGGCACTTAGAAAACGCGTTTTGAAAGAGGGGCGCATTCCTGCAATCAGTCCTGTTGTTGACCTCTATAATGCAATTAGCTTGCGCTATGCGCTGCCGGTAGGCGGGGAAAATTACGATGCCTATGTAGGGCGTCCTCAATTGATGCTTGCTGAAGGAACCGAGATTTTTGACACTAAGAATAACGGCGAGGACGTCATTGAGAACCCGATGCCGGGGGAGGTGATTTGGCGTGATGATCTGGGTGTTACATGCAGGCGCTGGAACTGGCGTCAAGGAAGTAGGACGCGGCTTGATTATGCTGGAGGCCGTATGTGGTTTATATTGGAAAGTTTAAAAGCAATGCCTGCATCTGCTCTTGATGAAGCAGGGGATATGCTTGTGAGCGGGATCAGGAAAATGGCACCGAATAGTGAAATACTCATACAAAAAACCGTGGTTTAACCGGTAGGTGCGAGAAATTTTATGTCAGTATTAACCGGTCTCTCTGCGTTTCCGATCACGCCTGCCAATGAATATGGCGAAGTCTGCATAGAAAACCTATGTTCGCTAATCGAAAGAATGATTGTCGCCGGGGTCGATTCAATCGGGCTTCTCGGCAGTACAGGTACATATATGTATCTGAATTATGCAGAGCGAAAAAAGGCGATAGAAGCAGCGCATCAGCAAATTAAAGGCAGGGTGCCGCTAATTGTCGGCGTAAGCGCTCTGCGGACTGATGATGCCGTTAAATTTGCACAGGACGCGAAGTCTTTAGGAGCTACAGTAGGGCTTTTAGCGCCTGTTTCATACACAAGTTTAACGCAGGACGAGGTTTTTGAGCACTATGCTAGTGTTGCTAGAGATAGTCAGCTGCCGATCTGTATCTACGACAATCCGGGAACGACGCACTTTAACTTCTCTGATGCGTTAATAGCCCGTCTATCCAGAGTGACGGGGATTGTCGGCATCAAAAATGCATTGCCGGCAGATAGTAATGTGGAGCAGCATATACTGAAGCAACGCGCTTCAGTTCCGCCGGAGTTCTCGTGTGGCTATAGCGGTGACTGGAAATGCTCCGAAGCTTTGCTCAAAGGAGCGGATGTTTGGTATAGCGTTTTGGGAGGCGTGTTGCCTGAGATTTGTGTCAGTTTAACACGGGCATCTGAAAGAAAAGATGCAGAGCTGGCACATAAACTTAACGGGATTTTGCAGCCGGTTTGGTCTTTGTTTCAACGACATGGCAGCCTGCGTGTTGTTTATGAAATGCTTAATCAGCTGTCTTTGTCCGATGCTGTGCTTCCACGCCCGTTCTTACCGCTCGATAAAAGCATTGCTGCTGAAATTGCTGTTGCAATAAGGGCAATTTCTGGAGCCACAGGGCAGGAATAAATAACAATGGCAGAGCTTTGTAACATGCGAACCTGTCGCTAAAATCACATATAAATATGCACGGTTTTTATATGCAGCTACGCTGTTATGTTCTTGCGAGAAATCACTAAGCTATTGAAAAATTGGTGAATACGATACTGCTCACCCTTGCCCCTCTGATTAGAGGGCACGAAGGAAATAGACAAACTGTGCTATTGGTTGCGATGCGGGAATTGCAAATTAATGAGCGGGCATATTGGGTGGAGCGAAGACAATAAACGGCGTTTTTGATGTCTGGTTTGGTTCCACATATTCTGGGGCGGGACGCCCAATTTCCCCAAGTGACTTCACATATTGATATAATGACCGCAACTCATGGTCAGTCATGGCATTTACTCCGTACCACGGCATAGGTGGACGGGCTTTCATTGTATGTCCGTATTTTACGAACTCATCTTCGCTCATTTTGGAGAGGGAAATACGCAAATTAGCCGGATAAGTCGTCCCCCAAGGCCCTTGAAACCCGATTTGATTTCCTAACAGCGCTTTCTTGGGATCGACTTTACCACCACTTTCAGCGAAGCCTTCTGTGTGGCAGTCATGGCATCCGCCGGTCACAGCGATACGCGCACCTTCTTCCACGCTGGCCTTGTCGGCTGCTATTGCTGTACTTGCAAAAACAATAATGAAAGTCGCTGTAACAAACCTTATCATTTTTCTCTCCGTTTAGCTTGATACCTATGACAGTTAACAAGGCAGCGACGCTTAAGTAAGCTAGCTAAACGGAGTACAATATTAGCCTTTTGATGGAGGGTGTGGGCTAAATACAGAGCAGGATAAGTATTAATGAGGCAATCGACGGCCTAGGCAGTGTTGAGCTTGGTGGTTTACGTGGCTAATGCCGATAGTTGTTCGGATGATATCAATGGCTGATCGGGATATCTACCTCTATAGCCGTTTCATTCCGGTCTCTTGCTGCGTCTATCAAGTCTGGTGACGATGCGTTGCACAAGAGGATCAACAGAACACGTGATGATTACGTACGTCGTGTTGACTTTGATGGGCGTGTCAATCAATTGCGCGAAGGTATGAAAAAGCTAAAGGAAGAGACGTGGGAAAGTGCCAAAGAGACAATTAAGGGTCTCGACTAGGTGTTGGCTGTTTTAGCTCAGGAGAAAAGTAACATCCATCGACCCGTTTTTGAGTTAAGCGTTGCAAGTTGGGTACGGACGAAAAACTGATTAATTCTCAATAGTTGCCATTCATAAACTCATCGTTATCTGGCGCTTATTGGAGATCACTCCTTGCCGACAATGTCTACGGTATTAGCCTTCGCAAGCTTGACATTTGGAATGGCTCTCATTCCGGGGCCTAATATGATTTATTTAATCTCACGTACTGTTTGTCAGGGAAAAACAGCAGGTTTTATCTCTCTCTTCGGTATTGCAATGGGGTTTGTTGTTTATGTCTTGTGCAGTGCCTTGGGAATAACTGCGGCGTTTTTCGCAGTGCCTTACGCTTATGAGGTGCTGCGTTATCTGGGGGGCTTTGTATCTGCTTTTCCTGGCGTGGGCAGCCCTGCGGCCAAAGAAAACACTTTCGTTAACACCTCGTCGAGTTGATGTTGATTGTTATCAAAAGCTTTTTATAGTTGGGTTTTTGACAAATTTATTAAATCCAAAAGTTGCGATGCTTTACTTAGCGCTGCTCCCTCAATTTATTGACCCAGCACAAGGGAGTGTGTTTGTGCAGTCTTTGACACTAGGCTTAGTGCAGATACTGTCGGCAATTACGGTTCAGTCAGTAGTAATAGTAACAGCTGGTTCAATTTCCTTTGTCGTGTTGCGTCACACTAGGTGGATCAAGATGCAGCAGTGGGTAATGGGAACTATTTTTGCAGGCCTTGCACTTCGTGTTGCAACACAAAATTAAAACTATCTAATACAGCGTGAGTTACTCTACTCATACCACCCCTGAGGTAAAGCCGGACAGTTCATCCAGCCTGACCATAGCTATGCGCATCTGACCTTTGCAGCCTCTAGCCTTGCATCGGACACGGTTTCAATTTCATTTAGATGGGGTTGTTTGTGAACTGCATGGCAATCTTCCAGCTCATCTATGTTCCTGCCAGAGATGCATAAAGAGTGCTCTAGTGCATTCAATCTCATGCTGATTAGGGAGTGAGATTGCACAAAATCTGTAAACTGATTGTAAGCTACAGCAGTTCGTTCTGGGGAGGATTCCACTAAGCTATTGAAAAGCTTGGTGGGTGCGACAGGGATCGAACCTGTGACCCGCTGATTAAGAGTCAGCTGCTCTACCGACTGAGCTACGCACCCACTTTTCTGAATAATCATTCAGTAAGTGAGCGGTTCTATAAAGTGGAGCCGAAGGCCTGTCTAGTCATGAAATTATTTTTTTGAAAAAAATGTGCAATTTTCATGTCTTGTGATGTGAGGCAGGCAAGTGACTGATCCGGATTGTGCTTTTACGCCTGACTAAGATGTTTCGATTCATAAACCGCAAAACAGGCGGCTAAATAGCCTTGATACGTGATAAATCATTGCACATATAGTTTGCATTGCAGACATATAGGTATATCACGCTGAATTAAGTTTCAGCCTGCATATCGGATTTTTAATAATCTAACAGCTATACAGACTGCTGAATATTGTTGCTGCTGACTGGTTTTGTCATCAGAGTTTTGTCTTTGTGCCATAATTAGGCGCAAAAAAACTGGCATAGCGTCTGCTATGGTTCTGGTTAATCCGCCTTCCGGGCAGTATTAATCATTTACAGGAATGATGGCGAAGCAGCGCGGAAATTTTCATGCTTTGCATGATCTGAGGGTTCAATGGACGGTTTTATCGGCGATCTCGGGCAGTTTATTTCGGCCAATCAGGCTTGGGCCGGACCGATTGTCGGGTTGATAGCATTTGGTGAGTCTCTGGCTGTGATCGGTATGCTGATTCCGGCAACACCAATCATGCTGGCAATCGGCGGTCTGGTCGGGGCCGGTATTATCGATCCTATTCCCGTCATGATCGGCGCTGTTATCGGTGCCGTTATCGGCGATGTTATTTCCTATTTGCTCGGCTGGTGGCTCGGACGTCGTGTTATTCATCAATGGCCGCTGAACAAATACCGTTCTCATATTGCGCAGGCACGCCTGCTGTTCCGCAAATATGGTTTTGCTGCCGTGTTTTTTGGCCGTTTCTTCGGCCCTGTGCGTTGTACCGTGCCGCTGGTTGCGGGCATGATGTCCATGGATCAGAAGCGTTTTCAGACCGCTAATATTACCTCCGCGCTGGTTTGGGCGCCGGTCATGATCCTGCCGGGCTGGCTGGCCGGTAAAGGGGCGGGCATTTTTGCACGTCTCGATGGTACTGACTGGGTATGGATGGCTGTTGCTCTTACAGTGCTGGCGACAGTTGTCAGTATTGTTGGTGTCCGCTTTATGCGTGCACGCCCTAAACATGAGCGCAGGCGCGGTGCCGCGAAGAATAAAATCTCTGCAACACCGGCTGAATAATAGTTCCTGTCATAAATGTCGGGGCAGTGTCTGATATACACAGACACGTAAAATTGTTGCCGTATTACCAGAGGTTTGGCAAAATAATCACCGGACGAACTTGATTAGATTTGCATTTGTATTCATTATAAATGCAAATTATCAGTCCAGCAGACAGCCTTTCATCGTGCAATGGTCTGATTTTTAATAAGCTTTACGCTGAATATGAAATGTTTAACCGCGCAAATTGCGCCTAAAATGGGTCTTTAAAAACTCCGATGCCGGAAGATACTTCTGACGATTCGTCTATTCCGGATTGTTGCCGCTCCGAACTGGTAACAATCCGAAACACAATTTTCCTGCACGCCGCTGGCAGACAAAACAGGTCTTTGACATATCAGACCTCTGTTCCACCGGTTGTGCATGTTTCCCGTCCTGTACAATTTCTGCGTGATAAGACTGCCGGTGCTGCAGCTGTCATCGCCCGCCTGTTTTCTGCAAAGGAGACCGGCCCGCGGGATAAAATCCTTCTGTTTTTCTCTGTGATGTATCAAGCCTTATTTCAGGTGCCTGAAGCGGCTCTGAAGAAAGGGATTTATGATCCTGCACGATCAGCAGGAAATCACACTGCCAATAAGCATGTCCGGTTATCTGATTTCAAAACCGGTAGCGGAACGGAACTGATACGGTTTTTGGTAACCGGATTCAGTGCCGAACCAGTGCTTGCGCGTTTGGCTGGCCAAAAACAGGCTTGCAACCGCATCCCGCAACAGAAATTCTAGGAAACGACAACCCATGGAATGGATTGCCGATCCCAATGCCTGGATAGGCTTGGTTACTCTGATTGTTCTTGAGATTGTTCTTGGTATCGACAATCTCGTATTTATTTCTATTCTTGCCGGTAAATTGCCACCGAGCCAGCGTAATAAAGCGCGACTGCTCGGCCTTGCGCTTGCGCTTTTGATGCGCCTTGGTTTGCTGGCCTCGATCTCGTGGATCGTAACGCTTACACAGCCGCTCTTTACCATTTTCTCCTTTGGTTTCTCCGGCCGCGATATCATTATGATCGTCGGTGGTGTGTTCCTGCTTGCCAAAGGTACGATGGAACTCCATGAGCGTCTTGAAGGTGAAAATGCCGTCAAGGAAGGTAATCCGGTTCATGCGGTGTTCTGGCAGGTTATTGCGCAGATCGTTGTTCTTGATGCCGTGTTCTCGCTCGATAGCGTGATTACCGCTGTGGGCATGGTGCAGCATCTGCCGGTGATGATGATTGCTGTCGTTGTTGCTATGGCAGTGATGATGGTTGCTTCCAAGCCGCTGATGACATTCGTCAACAAACATCCGACCGTGGTTATCCTGTGTCTTGGCTTCCTGATGATGATCGGTTTCAGTCTGGTGATTGAAGGCTTCGGTTATCACGTGCCTAAGGGCTATCTCTATGCGGCAATCGGCTTCTCGATCCTTATCGAAGCTGCCAATCAGGTCGGCCGTCACAATCGTGAAAAACGCGTGACGACCAATGATCTGCGTGAACGCACTGCCGGTGCCGTGCTGCGCCTTCTTGGCGGTGGCCGCGGCAGCGACAATGCTCTGTCGGAAACTGTTGACGTGATTGCAGAACATACTGCTGCGGCAGATGTGTTCCGTCCGGAAGAAAAGGAAATGATCCGCGGCGTGCTGGATCTGGCTGATCGTCCGGTGCGATCCATCATGACGCCGCGTAATGAGGTGGAGTGGCTGGATCTGGATGCGAGTGAAGAAGAACTTCGTAATGAATTGCGCCAGTTTGCCCATTCTCGTGTTATTCTTGCCCGTGGTCAGGTCGATGAATTTGTCGGCGTGGCGCTGACAAAAGACTTGCTGCTTTATCTGGCGGATTCTGCACCGATTGACTGGCAGAGTGCTATGAAACAGCCGTTGGTTGTTCATGAGCACAGCAATGTGCTGCGGGTTATGGAGCAGTTGCGCGGTTCTCCGGTGCAGATGGCGGTTATCGTCGATGAACATGGCTCTTTCGAAGGTGTTGCAACGCCGACGGATATTCTTGAGGCCATTGCCGGTGAGTTTCCGGATGAAGATGGCGATGCTCCGAGCGTTGAGACCGTTGAAGACGGTGTCTGGATTGTCGATGGCTTTACAGATATCCGCCGTCTGAGCGGTATTCTGGATCGTGATCTTGTGGATGAGGATGACCGCTATACGACACTGGCCGGTTTTGTTCTCTGGCATCTCGGCCATATTCCGACAGGTGGCGAAAAATTCACTGCCGAAGGTTTCGAGTTCGAGGTTCTGACCATGGAGCGCCGTAACATCGCCAAAGTCAAAATCACAGCTTTGCCTGCTTATGATCTTTAAGCAGCCTGACTGATAAGAGAGAAACGCCGCATCATCTGATGCGGCGTTTTTATATAAAATGCATTGTCCTATTCTGTGAACACTGTGTCGCAGGAGATAACTTGCAGTTTTTCTGAAACACTTTTAACAGGTGGCTGAAAAGAGGGCGCAGTTATGCCTGTCTGTTTTTCAGCTGAAAAAGGAAATATCCGTGCCAAAGCTTTATACAATCATTTGTGCAACACGTTCTGCGCGTCAAGGCGATAAATTTGCCAAATGGTTTAATGATTTTGCAGCTGCAAATTCTGATTTCGATGCAGAGCTGGTTGATCTGGCAGAAGTTAAACTGCCGTTTTTTGATGAATCCACACATCCGCGTGCGCAGAAATATGAGCATGAGCATACCAAAAAATGGAGCAAGCTCATTGATGCCGGTGATGCATTTGTCTTTGTGATTCCGGAATATAACTATTCCCCGCCGGCTGAATTCTTCAATGCGGTGAACTTCCTCAATACCGAATGGAATTACAAGCCTGCAGCTATTATGAGCTATGGTGGTGTGTCCGGCGGTCTGCGTTCCGCACAGGTTGCCCGTTCGCATCTGAGCACATTGCGTATGATGCCGCTGCCGGAAGGTATTCCGCTGCCGAATTATCCGCAGTTCCTGAATGAGAACGGTGAATTTGTTGCGACTGAAATGGTTGAAGCCAGTGCAAAGACTGTTCTGGCAGAGCTGAAAGTTTGGAATGACGGTTTGCAGACAATCCGCAATAAGTAAGCTTCCATCTTATTGATGTTGAATGAAAAACCGCTGCAGCAATGCAGCGGTTTTTTGTTGTGTGGCAGCGGATTGATAATCTTAAATCACATAAAATTAATGGGATTATTGACAATAGCACTGTATTGGCAGACATTAACGGAATGTTAATTCTGGAGCATTTCCAGTTTATCTTGATCACAGGAAATGCTCTGTCTCTTTGTTTTTGCGCGTATCTTACCCGAAAACCGTTTCACACTTTTCGGGAAACGCTGGCAATCTGACGATACAGGAGTGTTATTCATGGCTCTATTTCAGTCTCTGAAGGGAATGATGAAACAGCGCGGTCAGGCGTTTCAAAAATTCTGGCAGGAAATTTCTCAGGACGAGAAGACTATTGAACGGCGGCGTCAAAACCGCCTTGCACCTAACCAATCCGAAAAATTCGGCTGCTGGCGTCACCGCGGTATTTGGTAAAACCTTCCGCAAACTGCGATTTTTCAAGCATGTTCCGGAAATCAAATTGCGTCATATGAATGTTCGGTAGCAAAATCTTGCTCATTCTTTTTCTGACGTATCATAGATTTCTGATTTTGTTTCTAAATGTAAATTATCTATTTAAATCAATAATTTAGTATTGATTTCATGCCGCTGCTGCTTAATCTTTGGAGCTATAGATAACTCCAATCATTTGCCTCAGGCAAAGACACAGGCGGCGGGTATTTCATGAAAAAACTTCTGTTAGCGGCCGGGCTTGTGCTCGGTTTGGGAACTTCTTTGACTGCGGCACAGGCTGAGGATCCGAAAGAAATCCTCAATGTCTCCTATGACATTGCCCGTGAACTGTATGAGCAGGTCAACACAGCCTTTATTCCGGTGTGGAAAGAGCAGACCGGTGAAACACTCACCGTCAATCAGTCTCATGCCGGTTCTTCCAAGCAGGCCCGTTCTATTCTCGAAGGGCTGGAAGCGGATATCGTGACCTTTAACCAGGTGACGGATGTGCAGGTACTGCACGACAAAGGCAATCTGATCCCTGCGGACTGGCAGAGCCGTCTGCCGAACAATTCCTCGCCTTATTATTCACTCCCAGCGTTTCTTGTGCGTGCAGGCAATCCAAAGCAGATCAAAAACTGGGATGATCTGGTGCGTGAAGACGTACAGGTGATTTTCCCGAACCCGAAAACCTCGGGTAATGCGCGCTATACCTATCTGGCAGCAACTGCCTATGCGCGTGAAGCTTTCAATAAAGACGATGCCAAGGTTCGCGATTTCATTACCAAGCTGTTCAAGAATGTTCCGGTGTTTGATACCGGCGGCCGTGGTGCGACCACAACCTTTACCGAGCGCGGTATCGGCGATGTTCTGGTGACATTTGAGGCCGAAGTGCTGGGTACTCAGAAGCTGCTCGGCAAAGACAAATATGAAGTTGTGGTGCCCCCAATCAGCTTGCTGTCCGAGTTTCCGGTGACTATCGTTGATAAGGTTGTCGATAAGCGCGGCTCGCGTAAAATCGCGCAAGCCTATCTCGATTTCCTCTATGCGCCACAGGGGCAGGAAATTCTCGCCAGCAATTTCAACCGTGTGCATGACGCTGCAACCATTGAAAAGCACAAAGCCAATTTCCCTGAGGTGAAACTGGTGCGTGTGGAAGATGAATTCGGCGGCTGGGCAAATGTGACCAAAGAGCATTTCGCTGAAGGCGGTATTCTCGATCAGCTGTTCACGGGCAAATAACGTGATCTGAAAATGACAGCCGGTGCGTCTTCAAAGACGCGCCGGTTTTTCCCATATCCCATACAGAGCAGACCGGTTATGAAAAGACCAATCTTTAAAGTCAGAAAAACAGTGATGCCGGGCTTTGGCATTACGATGGGCTGTACGCTGCTTTATCTGACGGTGATTGTGGCTCTGCCGCTTTTTGCTCTGGTGATGAAAACCGCAAGTCTTGGCTTTGCTGATTTCTGGTCGATTGTCAGTTCGCCGCGTGCTGTGGCGACATTCAAGCTGACCATACTTACCTCTGCCGCCGCGACGGTGTTTAATGCTCTGTTTGGCCTGCTGATGGCATGGGTGCTGGTGCGCTATGAGTTTCCGGGCAAGCGCCTGCTGGATGCTGCCGTTGATCTGCCTTTTGCACTGCCGACTGCCGTTGCCGGTCTGGCGCTGGTAACCGTTTTATCGAAGAACGGCTGGATCGGGCAATATACTGAACCGCTTGGCCTGTACCTGGCCTGTACGCCTGCGGGCATAATAATTGCGATGGCCTTTACCAGTATTCCCTTTGTTATCCGAACAGTACAGCCGGTACTTGAGGATCTGAATCATGATGTGGAGGAGGCGGCGGAGACGCTAGGTGCCAATCCGTTGCAGGTTTTTACTCATGTGATCTGGCCGATGATCCTGCCTGCATTTCTGGCAGGTAGTGCTTTGTCCTTTGCACGTGGTTTGGGAGAGTTTGGCGCGATTGTTTTCATCTCTGCCAATCTGCCGTTTAAAACCGAAGTGACTTCGCTGCTCGTTTTTGTGCGGCTGGATGAATATGAATATCCGGCAGCTGCGGCTCTGGCGATGGTGATGTTGCTGATGGCTTTTGCCATGCTGCTGATAACCAATCTGATGCAGGCACGGCAGCTGCGCTATGCGGAGCGAAACTGATATGGCGATTTTGGCTTTTCCTGCTTTGGCTTCTGAAAAAACCTCACCGCAGTTTCGACGCAGACTTTGGGGACGGCGCTTTTTAATCGGGCTGGCCGTTGTGCTGTCGCTGATCGTGCTCGGCATTCCGATGGCGGTGATTTTCTCTGCCGCCTTTGGCAGCGGTATGGGACGCTTCTGGTTGGAAATTACCAAGCCGGATACGATGCATGCGGTATGGCTGACTGTGCTGACGGCGATTGTGGTTGTGCCAATCAATATGGGTTTCGGTGTTTGCGTCGCATGGCTGGTTACACGCTTCCGCTTTCCCGGGCGACGGTTACTGATCAGCTTTATTGAAATACCGTTTTCCGTATCGCCGATTATTGCCGGTACAGCCTATCTGTTTCTCTATGGCGCGCAGGGGATGCTGGGGCCTTTGCTGGAGAGCTATGATCTCAAGATCATGTTCACCGTTCCGGCGATCTTTCTGGTCAGCCTGTTTGTCACCAGTCCTTTTGTTGCCCGCGAGCTGATCCCGCTGATGGAAATGCAGGGCGGTGAGGATGAAGAGGCGGCATTGTCGCTTGGTGCCAGCGGCTTGCAGACCTTCTTCTATGTGACGCTACCGAATATTAAATGGGCGCTGCTCTATGGTGCCGTGCTGTGTAATGCGCGGGTGATGGGGGAATATGGCGCGACATCTATCGTGTCTGGTGCCATTCGCGGTAAAACCAATACGCTGCCTTTACAGGTTGATCTGTTGTTTCAGGATCAGAACACAGTTGGCGCATTTGCTGCCGCCTCAACTTTGGCGGTACTGGCATTGCTGACATTGGTGCTGAAAGTCTGGCTGGAACGCAAGCAGGTTGATTGAATTAACAATAAAGCCGCCTCTGAAATTGATTCAAAGGCGGCTTTTATCTTTTTGTAATTGTTTATTTTATTGCGGCTGAGCTGCTGCTTTGCGCTGTGTCAGGATCATCACCAGCGCAATCAAGATTGTACCGACAATGAAAACGAATGCAGCGGCGGCAATAGCCGGACTGATATTCTCACGGATGGTCGAGAACATCTGTCGTGCCAATGTGCGCTGGTTCGGACCTGCGACGAACAAAGTCAGCACCACTTCATCCAGCGAGGTTGCAAAAGCAAAAACAGCACCGGAAATAATGCCGGGTTTTGCCAGCGGCAGCGTCACTTTTTGCAGGACTATATGGGGCGGTGCACCAAGACTGGCAGCCGCCTGTTCCACGCGCCGGTCAACACTTTGCAAAACAGCCAGCACATTGATGACTACGAATGGTACTGCCACAACCGTATGGGCGATAATCACGCCGATATAGGAGTTGAGCAGATCATATTGCGCGAACATCAGCTGCATGCCCACGCCGAGCACCACAGCAGGCACGACCATCGGAAGCAAGAACACTGTTTTGATCGAATTGAACACGAAGGAATATTGATTGCCGCGCAGCCCCAGCGCTCCGACGGTGCCCAGCACTGTTGCCAGTGCCGTGGTGCCGACAGAGATAATCAGGCTGTTGATGATCGACCTGCGCCATGCGTCCGCCTGCACCAGTTCCTGAAACCAGCGTGTGGAATAGCCTTCCATAGGATAGCCGAGCAACGCCCCGCTGGTGAAGGCCAGTGGCAGGATTGCCACCAGCGGTGCCAGCAGGAAGAATACGACCGCTGCGCCAAACAGAAGTTTGAGGAGTTTGAAGCCGTTCATGAACGTACCTCCTTCTCAGTAGAGAGACGCATATAGATCGTATAGAGCAGGATGGTTGCAATCAGCAGTACCATGCCGAGTGCACCGGCCATGCCCCAGTTTGCAGCGCCCATGGCGTAGAATGCGATGACCGAGCTGATGAGCTGATCTTTAGCACCGCCGATGAGTGCAGGGGTGATGTAATAGCCAAGCGCCGTCATGAAGACGAGCAGCGAGCCGGAAACCACGCCGCGCATAATCAATGGCAACAGTACATGAAAGAAAGAGCGCAGCGGATGTGCGCCGAGTGAAGCAGCGGCTGGCATCAGATTTTTCGGAATGCCGATCAGCACACTGAACACCGGCAGCACCATGAAGGGTAGCAGCACGTGGGTCATGGCGATAATCACGCCGGTACGGTTGAAGATCAGCGCCAGCGGTTCACTGGTAATGCCGATTGCGATCAGAGCATTATTAATCAGCCCCTGATCCTGCAACAGGATAAACCATGCGGCGGTACGCACCAGCAGCGATGTCCAGAGCGGTAGTAAGACCGCGCCGAGCAGCAGCTGGCGTTTCCAGCCTTCCACGGATGCCGCAACCATAGCGAACGGAATGCCGATCAGAATGCAGGCAATGGTGACGCTGAGGGCGGTGATGAAGGTGCGCACCATAATGGTAACATTGGCAGAAGCATCGGATGGCAGAGAGCGGATTTCACCGGAAATATCGCGTTCCATATCAATGGCTGCCAGCAGATTGCGGTCTGTCAGCGTGGTTGAAGCCGCTGAAGCAATGGCCTGCCAGTATTGCTGTTCGCCCCATTTCTTGTCGATGGCGACGAGATCAATCTGCACATAATCAACCGGCTCTTCAAGCTTGGTCAGCTGATTGCGGGTTTTGCTCATCAATGTGCGGAAGCCGGGTTGCGCACTGTTGAGGCGGCGCACCAGATCACCAAAGAGCTGGGCATCATCATTATTGCGGATATCTTCCGCCAGCGCGGCTTTCATTTCCGGTGTCGGCGGTGCTTCCGGATTCCAGTCGCTGACAGCCTGTGCCGTGAGCGGCAGGGCTTTGGCGGCAACCGGATCAGAGACTGCCTCTTTCATCATCGTCACCAACGGAATGATGAAAAAGACCAGCAGGAATAAAGCCAGCGGTGCCACCAGTGCGAAAGATTTCAGCCGTTGTCGTTGCAGTTCATTCATGCCGCCACCTGAGATTTACGGGCAGGAACTGCAATCGGCCAGCAATCCGCCGGCAGGAAAGACAAGGTAACCGGATCACCGGCTTTCAAATTATGGAAACTGCGGTCGGCCTTGGTGACAAGGCTCTGGCCTGCAAAGTCCAGTGCCACGCGCAAATGGTCGCCATGATAGACAATATCGCTGACGGTTGCTGTCAGATGATTGGCGGCACTTTCCTCTGTATTCAGCCGCACGCGCTCAGGCCGCAGCGACAGGCGGATATCCTGACCGGCATGGAACGGTGCTTCGGCATCCACGCGAATATCCTGACCATTGTTCAGACGGATCTGGGTTTCGCCATTGTGAATGCCGGAGACTTTACCGTCGATCAGATTGGTTTCACCGATAAATTCTGCAACAAATTGTGTGGCCGGATGGTCGTAAATCTGGGACGGCGTGCCGATCTGTTCAATCTTACCGCGATTGAACACGGCAATACGGTCGCTCATAGTCAAAGCTTCGGACTGGTCATGGGTCACGAAAACAATGGTCAGGCCGAGACGATGATGCAATTCGCGTATGTCGAGCTGCATACGTTCACGCAACTGCTTGTCGAGTGCGCCGAGCGGCTCATCCATCAGCACCACTTCCGGTTCAAAAACCAGAGCACGTGCCAGTGCAACACGCTGCTGCTGGCCGCCGGAAAGCTGCGAAGGTTTGCGCTCCAGCATGGTGCCGAGCTGCACCATATCCAATGCGCGTTTCACACGATCCTGCATATCAGACTTGGAAAGCCCGCGCATTTTCAGCGGGAAAGCCACATTTTCGGCAATGGTCATATGGGGAAACAGAGCATAATTCTGAAATACCACACCCATATTGCGCTTATGCGGCGGCAACTGATCGATACGTTTGCCATCCACGCTGACAGTGCCGCCGGTAGGGCGTTCAAAACCGGCCAGCAGCATCAGCAAAGTTGTTTTGCCGGAACCGGAAGGCCCGAGCATGCTGACAAACTCACCTTTGCCGATGGTTAAATCCAGATTATCTACAACTGTCAGGGAGCCAAATGCTTTGCTCACCTTGTCAAAATGAATGAAGGGATTATTCACGCGTAAAACCTCGAATGGAGCGAAGCACCGTCAGACCGTTTTCGGGAGTCAAACAGGACAGTGTTTGCTGTTGTCTGCTGCGGGGCGGCAACAGGAAATGCGCTTTTGAATCGAATGACTGCCGAGCAGCCGGGGAAAAAATGACTGCTTAGCAGTCAGGAAAATTAAGCTGCGAAGTGCAGCCGTTCCGGAGAATTTGCATCCTTACGGGGGAAGGTATGCAAATTCCGGAACAACTGCATAACCGGTCATATGATTGCCGGTCTTTGACTTCAGCTTACTGGGCAAGCCATGCGTTGAAACGCTGGTTCAGACTTTCAGAATTATCTGTCCAGAATTCCACGCCAATGGCTGCTGCATCGGTCATATTGGCCGGTGTAGTCGGCAGGTCTTTGCGGTATTTTTCGTCAACGAATTTATCGGCTTCGATATTCGGCAGACCATAGGTGATATATTCAGGCAGTTTGGCCTGATTGTCGGCCTTGCTGGCGAAAGCGATGAAATCCATCGACTCTTTCGGGAAAGGCGTGCCTTTCATGATTGCCCAGCTGTCGACGGCATAGATGCTGCCCGGCCAGACAAAGCCGAAATTCTTATTCTCGGTGCGGTTGAGTGCATTGATACGGCCGTTATAGACCGAGGCCATTACCACTTCACCGGAAGAGAGTAGCTGTACCGGCTGCGCACCGGCTTCCCACCACACAATATGCGGTTTGATTTCATCGAGTTTTTTGAAGGCACGATCAACACCTTCAGGCGATGCCAGCACATCATAAACATCTTTCGGAGCAACACCGTCTGCAATCAGCGCAAATTCAAGAGAATATTTGGCACTTTTACGCAAAGAGCGTTTGCCCGGGAATTTTTTAACGTCCCAAAAATCAGCCCATGATTGCGGGGCATCTTTCATCGTGTCGCCGTTATAGGCGATGCCGGTAGACCAGACGATCGCGCCGACGCCGCAATCATGAACCGCTGCCGGAATGAATTTATCTTTGCCGCCGAGCTGTTCCCAATTGATATTTTCATAAATACCGTCGGCACAGCCAAGCTCAAGCTCCTCAGCTTCAACCTGCACAACGTCCCAGTTGGTTTCGCCGGCTTTGACCTTGGCTTGCAGAACGCCGTAGCCGCCATCCCAGCTCTCATCGAGAACCGGCTTGCCCAGCTCTTTGGCAAAAGGTTTGAAATAAATTTCGCGCTGTCCGTCCTGATAGCTGCCGCCCCAGGAGACAACTGTAAGGTCGCGTGCCTGAGCAGAACCGGCTGCGAGAGCCAGACCGCCGAGCATGGTGCAGGCCGTGAATGCAATATGCGTAAGCTTCATTGATTATTCCCCACAGTTTATTGTTATGAAATTTGTTGCAACAAGTTTTCCATAGGAAATGCAGGGGGGCAATAGCTGATTGTGCAGTTGCCATACAATTAATGTCGCATAGTGCAGGTGCTAATTTAGCATTGTGACAATGTTGAATGAGAGCCTTTGCGACAGCTCCTGCGCAAAGAGCATGAAGCATTTCTGCTGCCTCATTACAGGGAAATGGTCTTGAAATCATAAAACCACAGTAAGAATGATGTGTGTTTTCCTTGGCTTGAAAAGGCTGACTTCCGTTTACGTCACACACATATATTACAGTCCGGAAATGGCAGAGTTGATGCGTTTTAGGAATGATTTTGTGTTTAAAATGTATGGACTGCTGATTTTACTGAGGCTTCCGCGCACCGGAATAAATTAAAAAAATAGTTTTTATCTTTGGGGAGTTGCACTTCCCTGAGAGGATTTTAATGTGGTTCTGCGTTGCTGACGCTGCCACCTTGCCGAAGATTGCTGATGAACTCAGCCGGTTACGGACAAATGCAGCTGGTCGCCACGGGCCGGATTTTGCTTACAGCAGACTGCCGGATTTCAAATTTGATTCGCATATGGAGAAGTGACATGGGCCAGATTGGTCGTAGCTGGACATTTTATAAAGGCAAATGGCATGAAGGCGATGTGCGCATTCTCGGCGCGTCATCACAGGCAACATGGCTTGGTTCGCTGGTTTTTGATGGTGCACGCGGTTTTGAAGGTGTGATCCCTGATCTGGATCGCCATTGCGCGCGCGTTAACCGCTCCGCAGAGGCACTCGGCCTGAAACCGACGAATACGCCTGAAGAAATCATGGAACTGAGCCGTCAGGGCATGACAAAATTCGGCGAGAATGCTGCGGTCTATATTCGTCCGATGTATTGGGCGGAAGAGGGTGAAGCCAATGTGGTTCTGCCTGCTGCCGAAAGCACGGATTTTGCGCTGTGTCTGGAAGAAATTCCGATGGGCGAGCCAACCGGTTTCACCATTACCACCACACGTTTCCGTCGTCCGACAATTGAGACCATGCCGCTGGATGCCAAGGCTGCCTGCCTCTATCCGAATAATGCCCGCATGATCCGTGAAGCCCGTGCCAAAGGTTTCGGTAATGCGCTGGTTTGCGATATGCTGGGTAATGTGGCCGAGCTGGCATCTTCCAATGTGTTTATGGTGCGCGATGGTGAAGTGTTTACACCTGCGCCAAACGGCACATTCCTCAACGGTATTACCCGCCAGCGGGTGATCGGTCTGCTGCGTGATAATGGTGTATCCGTGACGGAAACCACACTGAAGGTTGAAGATTTCCGTGAAGCCGATGAGATTTTCTCAACCGGCAATCATTCCAAGGTCGTTCCGGTGATCGGCTTTGACGATAAACAACTGAGCTATGGTCCGGTTGCGCAGAAAGCCCGCAAACTCTATTGGGACTGGGCGCATTCGTAAGAGTGCCATCCTTTAACAAAAAAAGCCGCGAAACTTAAGTTTCGCGGCTTTTTTGTTTTTAAGACTTGATGTCAAGTTTGCGCTTTTTGGAGAATTCGCTCTTCTCAAAAATCAGCACGACAATCAGAGAGATGCCGAACGGTATCAGCAGATAGAGCAGGCGGAAGACAATCAGTGCCGCCAGCACATCGGCCGGATTGAGATTTGGCAGGCCGGTGATGAATAGAAATTCCAGAACGCCAAGACCGCCCGGTGCATTGGAAATCAGAGCTGCTGAGAATGAGATCAGGAAAATACCCAGCACAATCAGGAAGCCCGGATGGTTCACTTCAGGCAGGGCGAAATAGATGATACCTGCGGCGCCGATCAGTTCCAGAGGCCCGATCAACAGCTGCCATGACACAACGGACAGGCGCGGATAGGACAGCTGGAATTTTGAGCCGATGCGCAAAGGCCGCAATTGCATGAAGCTGCCAAATACATAAAGCGCAACCAATACGAGAATGACGACACCGGCAGCTATTGCGAGGCTTTCAGGAATATCATTGTTAAAACGCTGGAGCAGTTCCGGCTCAACGAGCAGAACAATAGCACTGAGGATCAGCGTGCCGAGCGCAAAAGTGAAAGAGCAGAAACCGACCAGAACAGCAACTTCCGCACCGGAAAGACCTTTGGAAGAATAGGCGCGGTAGCGGACAACCGCACCGGAAATAACCGAAGCACCGATATTGTGCGACAGGGCATAGGCCGTGAACGAGCACAGGCTGATAAACAGCCATGAGATTTTTTTGTGCAGATGCTTGAGCGCGATGCGGTCGTAACCAGCCAGCGCCATATAGGAAAGCAATGCACAGGAAGCACTCAGCAGCCATTGTTTCAGGGTAATCGCTGCGAGACTGTCAATTACATCCTCAAGAGAAATGCTGCGCAGTTCATTATACAGAAGCCATACGGATACAATAACCGCGCCGATGCCGATTGTCGGCCAGATGTAATCTTTCCATTTCATCTATCAGATGACACCCTTTTGTTGTTGGTGTGGTCACACAAGTCATCACCGGAATTCCGTCTTTTAAGGGCGGATGTCTGCTGATTGATTCCACATCACTCATTTGTAACAGGTATTCACATGTTGTCAGTTTTTTATACTTCGTCACTTTTAACGATTTTTATGTCTTAATCATTAATTTATGGAACTTAAGGGTTCTTCAGGTGAAGTTTCTGTCAAGTTTTTTACATAATCTGTCTTTGTCCCGGAAATTTTTCCGAGAATGCCGCGGGCAATTTCTTCTTCTGCCAGAATAATCGTACCAATCCCGAGATCGCGCAGATAATCAGCCTCAACTACCGATTCAGCACGGGCAATAATGTGAAGGGACGGATTGATCTGACCGGCCTGTGCAATAACACGCGCTGTCTCAAATGCATAAGGCAGAGCGAGGATCAGACATTGTGCATTTGCAAGACCGGCTCTGGCCAGTGCATCGGCCTCGGCAGCATTGCCGAGAATAACTTCGACACCTGTTTCACGTAATTCTGTGGCCGGTTTTTCTGCATTCTCAATCACGACGAGCGGGCGCTTTTCTTCAATCAGTCTGGCTGCAACACGCGAGCCCACCTCACCATAACCGGCAATGATTGTGTGGCCGGCCTGTGTGGTTGCATAGGTGCTGAAAGCGTCTGTCGCGCTGTCTTCGGCATCAGCGTCAAGGTCTGTAACATCTGCGGATTGTTTCGCTCCCAACTTTCTTTCAATAAACGGGCGCAGTTTTTCAAAGCCGATAAAGACCAGCGGATTGCAGAGAATGGAAAGAATAGCACCGGCCAGCACCAGATCGCGTGCTTCCGGCGGCATGATTTTAAGCGATACGCCAAGACCGGCCAGAATGAATGAGAATTCACCTATTTGCGCAAGGCTGGCAGAAATGGTCAGCGCGGTGCCTGTCGGATGTTTGAACGCGCGCACAATAAAGAAAGCGGCAGCAGATTTTCCGATCATAATAATCAGCA
Organism: Pseudochrobactrum algeriensis; assembly: GCF_018436245.1. Taxonomy (NCBI): domain Bacteria; kingdom Pseudomonadati; phylum Pseudomonadota; class Alphaproteobacteria; order Hyphomicrobiales; family Brucellaceae; genus Pseudochrobactrum; species Pseudochrobactrum algeriensis. The sequence goes on along the minus strand of NZ_CP075361.1, from coordinate 2,055,007 downwards.
ATGTCGCCAGCAGGGACAGAGGATTATTAATCAGCACCATCGGGTCGAACAACATGCCGACGGAGACGAAAAACAGCACCGCAAATGCATCGCGCAGCGGCAGGGATTCCTCGGCAGCCTGATGGCTGAGTTCCGATTCACTCATCACCATACCGGCAAAAAATGCACCCAGTGCCAGTGAGACACCGAACAGGTTGGCAGCGCCAAAGGCCACGCCAAGCGCAATGGCCAGCACGCCGAGACGGAAGAGTTCACGCGAGCCGCTGGCGGAAATCACCTCAAGCACCCATGGCACAACTCTTTTGCCGACAATCAGCATCAATGCAATGAAGACCGCGATTTTGATCAGTGTCAGCAGGATAATACCGGTAATGCCAAGCCCCAGATACGAAGCAATCGGGTCTGACGGAACCGTGCCGGAATCGCCATGTAACAGACCGGCAATGGCTGGCATCAATACGAGTGTCAGCACCATGACCAGATCTTCAACAATCAGCCAGCCGACGGCGATGCGGCCGCGATCGGTTTCCATCAGGCGGCGTTCCTGCATAGCGCGCAGCAGCACAACGGTCGATGCCGTGGAGAGTGCCAGACCAAAAACCACAGAGCCGGTGAGATCCCAGCCGATAATCAGGCCGAGGCCGGTGCCAAGAGCGGTTGCGGCAAAAATCTGCGCCAGCGCTCCCGGAACCGCGATGGCTTTGACCGACAGCAGTTCCTTGACGGAAAAATGCAAGCCGACACCAAACATCAACAGGATGACGCCGATTTCAGCAAGCTGCAGTGTCAGTTCCTGATCGGCAACAAAACCCGGAGTGTAAGGCCCGCAGAGAACACCGGCAAGGAGATAGCCGACCAGCGGAGAAATGCGAAGGCGATTGGCAATAGCCCCGAACAGAAAGGCCAGACACAGACCAACAACAATCGTAGCGATCAGGGGAGTGTCGTGAGGCATAGCGGCTTGTCCTTATATAACCAAAGTCCGTTGAGTGAAACTCATTGGACTTTGGTTAAGCCCGAGTGGCGATTGAACTTTCCAAGGTGTGATGCGTAGCATCTCATCGCCTTGCGATAAGCGTCTTTTGCCGTTTGTCTCAACTGCAATATCGGCGGAATTATGCAGGTTCAGAAAAAGGGCAATGCAGAGAAGGGGATATCGCGCGGTTCTTAAACCGCGCGATAAGATTATGTACTTGTTACTTAGCAGTCACTGCGTCGTCGGTGTCACCGAGCGAGCGCTTATGGGTACGCTCCCACCATGTGCCGAGCAGCATCAGGATCGGTGCTGCAATGAAGATCGACGATGTGGTTGCAATGAACACACCAAACAGCATCGGGATCGCGAAGTTCTCAACCGCGCTGCCGCCCCAGATTGCCATCGGAAGAACAGCAAGGAAGGTACAAAGCGAGGTGTAGATACAACGGGCGAAAACCTGATTGATACTCAGATCAATGATTTCACGCAGCGGCTTGGCCTTATACATACGCATATTTTCGCGCATACGGTCATAGACCACCACCTTATCATTGACCGAGTAACCGACCAGTGTCAGCACGGCCGCAATCGCTGTAAGGTTGAAGTCGAGCTGGGTGATGACGAAGAAACCGACCAGCTTGGTGGTATCGAGTACCAGCGTGGCAATCGCACCCACGGCGAAATACCATTCAAACCGCCACCAGAGATAGATCAGCATCGCACCGGCAGCCAGTACCAGAGCGATAAAGCCGGAACGTGCAAGCTCGCCGCTGACCTTTGGCCCCACGACTTCTGTACGCTCGATCTTCACATCCTTGTCGATCGACTGAACAGCTTCACGAACCTTGTTAACTGCAACTGTCTGCGCTTCTTCGCCACCGTCCTGACGCTGAACGCGGATCAGAACATTTTCAGGGCTGCCAGCATTCTGCAATGCGACTTCACCCAGACCAAGTCCGCCGAGCGAGGAACGCAATTGTCCCAGATCAGCCGGTTGGGATGTGGTGATTTCAACCTGAATACCGCCGGTAAAATCGAGACCGTAGTTCAGACCTGGTTTGAAGAACAGGAACAGCGAGGCAATGGACAGAACCACAGATACCAGAATCCCGAAATAACGGGCTTTCATGAACTGGTAATTGGTGTTTTCCGGTGCAACACGAACCCAAGGTTCAATCTGCAGAACCTTCAGCTTACGGCGGCGGACAGACCATGCCATGATGATGCGAACGACCGAAACAGCCGTAAACATGGAAATGGCAATACCGAGCATCATGGTGATAGCGAAGCCGCGAACAGGGCCGGTCCCGAACATGAACAGCAGAACGGTTGCAATCACCGAGGTGACGTTAGCGTCAACAATGGTTGAATAGGCGGAGTTGAAGCCTTTATCGAGCGCAGCCATAGCGCCCATGCCTTTTTTGGTTTCTTCACGAATACGCTCGTTAATAAGAATATTCGCATCCACAGCAATACCAATACTGAGGATAACACCGGCAATACCGGGCAGGGTCAGCGTTGCCCCGATCAGGGTCAGTGCCGCAAAGGTCAGAACAATATTCAGAAGCAGCGCGAAATTCGCGATCATACCCCAGACACCGTAGAGCATGATGATGAATGCGGCGACCAGAATGAAGCCGAGAATACCGGTATAGACACCCATTTTAATGGCATCGCCGCCGAGATCCGGACCAACAGTACGTTCTTCAATAACTGTCAGCGGCGCAGGCAATGCACCGGCACGCAGCAGGGCGGACAGAACAACAGTATCTTCAACAGTGAACTGACCGCTGATCTGGCCGGAACCGCCGGTGATCGGCTCACGGATTGTCGGCGCAGACAGAACCTTGTCATCAAGAACGATAGCGAAAGGACGGTTCACGTTCTTTGTGGTGATTTCAGCAAACTGACGGGCACCCTGACTGTCAAAACGGAACGAAACAATCGGCTCGTTTGAGCGCTGGTCAAAACCGGCGCGGGCATCGGTCAGGCGTTCACCGCTGAGTGCGACCTGATCTTCGATCGGATATTTAATGTCCGGATTTTTGGAATCTTCCATAATCGTGACGCCCGGAGGCGGCGGGCTGTTCGGATCTGCATCCGCAACCATATGGAAGGCCATTTTAGCTGTTGAACCCAGCAGCTGACGCAGCTGTGTCGGATCCTGCAGACCCGGCAACTGAACCACGATACGGTCACTGCCGACGCGCTGAATGGATGGTTCGGAAACACCGACCTGATCCACACGCTGACGGATGATTTCAAGGCTCTGGGTGAGGGCGCTGTCGAGACGGTAGTTGAAACCGGCTTCTGTCAGCGACAGACGGATCTGTTCGCCCGGCGTTGTCACATCAATATCATTGATCGGTGTGCCGAAACCGCTGGTCGATACAGGATTAATCAGGGTTTTCAGTGCTGTTACCGCACGGTCACGCTGCGCAGTATCGGCAATATTGACCAGAACCGCATCGCCGGCCACACGAATGGACTGTGGCTGAATGCGTTCTGAGCGCAGCTTGCTGCGTGCGTCATCCAGCAATGTACGCAGACGGTCTTTTTTCAGACCGGCAGCATCCACTTCAAGGACGAGATAGGAACCGCCGCGAAGATCAAGCCCGAGTGTGACCTGATTTTTCGGGAACCAGCCGGGCATATTTTCCAGCTGTTGCTTGGTAAAGACGTTCGGCAGGGCAATGAATATGCCCGCCAGAATGATGAGACTGTAAAGATATACAGCCCATTTGGGTGTACGCATGAGAGTAATCCGGTCCGATTGTTTGCGGCAGGAATGGCTGTATTCAGACAGACCGTGCCGTAATGCAGATGGAAATCATAAGACCTGTCAGACAAATAAAGTCCAATAGGGCTTACTTTAAAAGAACTGCCGGAAAGCAGAATTTAAATTTGGAAGAAAACAGGCGGTGCGCGGGCGCGGATAGCGCTCCGGCGGGCATCTGTCTGCGGGTTATGCTGAATGCGCAGAACGGATGCGGAAATGAAAGCTGCCAGAAGGGCAAATAATGCAGGCACAATGAAAGTGCCGTCAGCACTGAAAGGCAGAGCCTTGCTGCTGAAATAAAGCGCAGGGGTAAGAATTGCCCGAACCGGCGCTGTCAGCGTGCTGTTCGGTGCGCGCCCTGAAGGATCAATGGTCTGAACGCTTTGGCGATCCTGAACCAGTGCTGCAGTCTGATAGCTGATTGAGTTTTGATCACCGGCAGTAATTAATGCCGATTGCAGAGCCAGCAGTCCGGACAGAAACCACAGCAGGCCGAAAGAATAAAGCACAGTGCGAAGAGACAGCCTGTGCTGTTCCTGTCGTGCTTTCCCCGTTATCGCGCTGCAAAGTCTGGATCTGAAAATTGTTCCGGCTCGCTTTTGTCCTGATTTGCGAAAATCATGTCTGACTTGCGTAAATTTGCAGAAGGTCTCCGGCTTATGCAAAAATACTGTTTCATCTCATTAACCATTCAGCAGCTTAATCACAAGGAAAATAGCTGACATGACACGGCTTTGTTGCATTTTGCTGACAAAAAACAGTTATGTCTGCTGACGACCTGCACGAGAAGATAAACAATTTCTCTGTGACATGAAGCTGTGGCCTTAATCTTATTTGCGCCTATATTGTGCATAAGAAAGCAGCGTTTGCGCCCATTTATTTCTATGCTGTTATTTGTGGATTGACGGCTCTGAAAAAGCCCCGGAAAAGTCAATAATATGAATCGGAAGCAGCAGTTTATTGAGAGACAGATTTTGAAACTCCTATCAGCAATCTCCTTAAGGTTTTTATTGTGCTTTGTATTGCTGGTATCGGGCATTGCTGCAGGGAGCGTGACCGGAAACGGCTGGGATATGGCTCAGGCGCAATCCGTGTCGCAAAATCTGGCAGCGCAACAAAAGACGATTGTCGAGGACTTGCGCGTCCAGATTGATGAGATCGGCAAAACTCTCGATAAATCCAAAAGCAATGATGAAACGCTGGCCAATATTAAGGTCAAGCTTGAGGGAATTTCCAAAAAGCTTCTCGATGCCGGTCTCGCATTTCGTCCGCGTCTGAGCGAAATTAATTCACGCCTTGACCAGATGGGACCTCCGCCTGCGGAAGGTAAGCCTGCTGAATCCGAAATTGTTGCAACAGAGCGGGAGCGGCTGACCGCAGAAAAGGCCGAGATCAATACGGTTCTCGGCTTTACCGAAGATGCATCGGTACAGGCCAATCAGCTGATTGAGAAAATCGGCTCCATGCGCCGTGACCTGTTTACGCAGACCCTGTCTCAGCGCGTTGATATTAACACGGCATTGGTGACTGAGGTTATCAATGCGGCCGGTTATGAAACCAAGACATTTTATTATCTGCTGAAATCATGGTGGGATTTTACGCTCTATCCGCGCCTGTGGACATTGCTTGGTGTTCTGGCGATTTCCGTTATTCCGGCATTGCTTATTCATTTAAGTGCAAGGCGCTGGCTCGCCGATCTTTATGAGCGCGATCCGCTGGAGGACAGACCGAGCTATCTCAGCCGTTTGTCCGTTGCCTTCTGGTCAACGGTCATTCCGTCTGTGGCAATTGTCGTGTTTCTGGGACTAGTCTATGTGTTGTTCCAGCGTTTCGATCTGCTGCGACCTGATGTGGCGCAGTTGCTGGCGGCCTTATTTTCTCTTTTCTGTGTGGTGCTGTTTATTTACCGGTTGGCACGGGGCGTGCTTAGTCCCGATATGCCGAACTGGCGTCTGTTGCCGATTGCACCTAAGCCTGCGCAAATCCTGATCTGGCTGCTGACAGCCGCTGCGATTACGCAGAGTATTGAATATTTTCTGGAAATTCTGAATGGCGTGATGTCTTCGCCCTTGTCGCTGACCGTGGCGAAAAGTGTGATCGGCACAGCAATGGTCGGCGCTCTGCTGCTGGCGATTGCCTTTCTGAAACCGATTCAGAATCCAAGAACCGGTGAATTGCGCGAATGGCCGAAACTCACCAAGATCATTCTGATCGTGTTGGGACTTGTGCCGATTTGTGCTGCGATTTTTGGTTATATCGGCCTTGCCCGTTTTGTGGCACAGCAGATTGTGGTGACAGGTGCGTTTATCGTCACCATGTATCTCGGCTTTCTGACAGCCCGTGCGATTACCCATGAGAAAGCTTTTGCCAATACCAGCCTCGGACGGAAGCTGCGGGACAAGTTTAATGCCAATGAAGCAACGCTGGATCAGCTGGGGCTGCTGGCGGGTATTGTCATTAATCTTATCGTTCTGCTGATTGGTGTGCCGCTGGTTCTGATGCAGTTCGGTTTCCAGTGGTCGGAAATGAGCACGAGTTTTGTGCGAATTATGACCGGTTTCCAGATCGGGAATTTCTCGATTTCGCTGCTGAGTATTCTGACCGGTATCGTACTGTTCATTATGGGTTACTTCCTGACAAGGTTGTTCCAGAACTGGCTGGACGGCAGTGTCATGGCACGCGGACGCATTGATCCGGGTGTGCGCAATTCCATCAAAACCGTGGTCGGCTATGTCGGTCTGGCTTTATCGGGGCTGCTTGGTATTTCTGCTGCCGGTATCAATCTCTCCAGTCTTGCACTGGTCGCCGGTGGTCTTTCGCTTGGTATCGGTTTCGGTTTGCAGAATATTGTCTCGAACTTTGTTTCGGGGCTGATCCTGCTTGCTGAGCGCCCGCTGAAGGTCGGCGACTGGGTACAGACAGGCACTGTCAGCGGTTTTGTGAAAAAGATCAGCGTGCGTGCAACGGAAGTGGAAACCTTCCAGCGCGAGACGATTATTGTGCCGAACTCGACGCTGATTAATGACAATGTCGGCAACTGGACGCATCGTAACAAACTTGGTCGTTCCGATATGCAGCTTCTGATCGGGTATCGTACCGATGTGCGCCGGATTCAGGCAATGCTGTTTGAAATTGCCAAGGAAACGCCGCTGGTTCTGAAAAATCCGGAACCGATGGTGTTTCTGATTAATATGACCGAGCTGGTCAGCAGCAATATGATGATGCGCTTCGAGATCCGCATTTTTCTGGCTGATATTACCAGCGCTCTCGGTGTGCGTAATGAATTGCAATTCACGATTGTTGAGCGGTTTGCAGCAGAAGGGATCAGTGTGATGCCTTTGCCGTCTCCGATTCCTTTGCCTGAGCCGCATGTAAATTCAGAAGAGGTCGCTTAGAGCTGATCATGAAGGAAATGCCAAAAAGTTGTTCGATTCTTGTCTGGATTAAGCTTTAATTAACTTCTCATTCAGTTGCGGTTCATCGGCAATGATTATAAATAAGGCCATGAAATGATGCGGTGCAGACTAAAATGTGACTGACACAGAGATTGAAACCGCAGTGAAGTTCAGAGTTTGAGGAGTGCTATGGTGAATATGAAAAAAACCGGATTTGGCAGCCTTGTTATGATTGCAGGCATTCTGGCCGGATCAGCATCTGCTTTGGCAGCATCCGTCCTGAACAGCGACAGCACAGCACAGACGCTCGTGGTGACGGAAGGTTCTTCCAAGCAGCAGGTGACAGTGCAGCCCGGTGAAACAGTATCAATCTGCCCGAGCGGCTGTTTTGTGACCTTTCCGAACGGCGACCGCGAGGCGCTGACGGGCAATGAGGCCATCACAATTCTCAATGGCGGCGGTACGCATAAATAACCGCTTCAAAGCGACTGATTTTTTTAAAGCCGCAATGGTCACAACCGTTGCGGCTTTTTCTTATGCTTAAAGCAGCAATCCTTGTTTTGACATTGCCTGCGCGGGTGAATTTACACTGCGGAGAGGCCGCGTCGCGGCGCTTTTCGGCGGTGTCGCAAACAGACCTTACAAGTCACTGAACTGACAGCATAGTAAGCGCAATCTGCTTTGAAACACCGGAAGAGTGGTGCGTCTCAAGGCGGGAGATTTGCGCCCTGCCACGTTATGACCGCACCGGATAAAGGGGCTGAAATAACAGGCTGTATCAGAATGTTGCAGTGCCGGACCGCTTCAGAACAAGACGCGGCATTGCCGGTTCAGAGGATGAAGTTTCATGAAGACCCATGCCCGTGCGGTGGTTATTGGTGGCGGTGTGGTAGGCGTGTCAACGCTCTATCATCTGGCGAAGAAAGGCTGGGCAGATTCTGTGCTGATCGAGCGCAAAGAACTGACCTCCGGCTCGACATGGCATGCGGCGGGGCTTCTGCCTCTGTTTAATCTGAGCTATTCGGTCGGGCAGATTCACAAATATTCCGTCAAATTCTATCAGGAACTGGAAAAAGAGACTGGTCTGAATGTCGGTTTCAGTAACTGCACCAATATTCGCTTAGCGCGCACCAAAGACCGCTGGGACGAATATATGTATTATGCCGGTGTGGCGAAGACCATTGGTGTACCGGTGAATATTCTGACACCGGAACAGGTCAAAGAAGTCTGGCCGCTGGCGGAAACGGACGGTATTCTCGGCGCGATCCAGCATCCGGATGACGGTTATATCCAGCCGGCCGATCTCACACAGGCACTGGCAAAAGGTGCCCGTGATATGGGCGCTACGATTTACCGTTACACCACTGTGACCGGTATTGAACAATTGCCGGACGGCAAATGGCTGGTGAAAACTGACAAGGGCGACATTACTGCTGATCATGTTGTGTCCGCTTCCGGCAGTTTCGCTGCGAAAACCGGCAAGATGGTCGGCCTGACTGTGCCGGTTGTGCCGGTCGAGCATCAATATATTGTCACCGAGCCGCATCCGGCAATCATGGAGCGCAAATCCAAAGGTCTGCCGGAAATGGGCGTGCTGCGCGAGAGCGACAGCTCATGGTATATGCGTGAGGAAAATGGCGGTCTGCTGCTCGGGCCTTATGAAATCGGTGCGCCGGTCTGTTATCAGGACGGCCCGTCTGACGAGAGCGAATATGAGCTGTTTCAGGAAGATCTCGAACGCCTGATGCCATATATTGAAACCGCAATTGCGCGTGTGCCTGCCTTTGGCGAAGTGGGGATCAAGAAAGTTTATAATGGTGCGATTGCCTATACGCCGGATGGTAATCCGATTATCGGCCCTGCACCGGGGTTGCAGAATTTCTGGCTCAATGAAGGCCATTCTTTTGGTGTGACTGCTGCGGGCGGTGCCGGCTGGCAGCTGGCCGAATGGATTGTCGAGGGCGAACCATCCATTGATATGATGGGTGTCGATCCGCGCCGTTTCGGCCCTTATGTGACCGAAGGCTATCTCAAAGAAAAAGCGGAAGAAGCTTATGCCGATGTTTTCACCGTGCATTATCCTGATGAGGAACGCACAGCTGCGCGTCCGCTGAAGCGCTCGCCGTCCTATGATCGCCAGAAGGCTCTGGGCGGTGTGTTCGGTTCCGTCTATGGCTGGGAACGTGCCAACTGGTTTGCACCGGAGGGCTATGGCATTGATGTTGCATCGCTGGACAAGCCGGATGTGCTGCTGAACCATAACCATCCGGAGCCGGATGCCAATGGTAAGGTTCAGGAGCTCTGGTCGTTCCGCCGCTCGAATTATTTCGAGCATGTCGGCAACGAGGTGAAGAACGTCACCAATAATGTCGGCCTGCTGGATATGTCACCTTTCGCCAAGATGGAAGTGACCGGTTCCGGTGCGCGCCAGTGGCTGGAAAGCATTCTCGCCAATCGTGTGCCGAAGAAACAAGGCCGCGTGGCACTGAGCCATATGCTGACACCGCAGGGTGGTGTGCAGAGCGAATTCACCGTCTATGAGTGGAAACCAGGAAGTTTCTATCTGGTGTCTGCCGGTGCCTATGAGAATATCGATCATGATTATCTCTATAAGCTGGCGCCAAAAGACGGTTCGGTTATTCTGCGTCCGATCACCCAGAAATATGGTGTGCTGGTTCTTGCAGGGCCGAATAGCCGTAAAGTCTTGCAGAAACTGACCCGCACCAGCCTGTCCAATGAGGATTTCCCTTGGCTGACAGGTAAGGAAATCAGTGTCGGCACTGCAACCGCCCATGCATTGCGCGTCAATTTTGTTGGCGAGCTGGGCTGGGAACTGCACCATCCGATTGAGCAGCAGAACACGATCTATGATCTGGTGATGGAAGCCGGTGCTGAATTTGGTATCAAGCCGTTTGGCATCCGCGCCATGCTGTCGATGGGGATTGAAAAATCTTATCGTCTGATCCCGCGCGAAATGTCGGTGGAATATAATGCCTTTGAATCCGGTTTGGATCGCTTTGTTCATCCGAATAAAGGCGAGTTTATCGGCCGTGATGCAGCTGTGGTTGCTCGCGAAAAAGGTCTGCGCTGGAATTTTGTGACGCTTGAAATCCACGGTGTTGAGGATGCCGATGCCCGTGGTTCCGAGGCTGTTTACAAAGACGGCAAGCTGGTTGGCCGCGCCACCAATGGCGGCTTTGCATGGCGTCTCAATAAGAGCATTGCACTGGCAATGGTAAAGCCGGAACATGCTGCAATCGGGACAGAGCTGGAAATCAATATTCTCGGCAAAAACTACAAGGCGACGATCGTACCGGAATCGCCGTTTGATCCTGAGAATGAACGCCTGAGAGCTTAAAACTCTCAGTCATTATGAATGACAAAATCACCGGCATTTCCTTTGAGATGCCGGTGATTTTTTATGGATTGAGCGCAAAATAAAAAGGCCGGTAAAACCGGCCTTTGCAGTGTTTCTAAGCAGCAATCAGCTGTTTTCTGTCGGCGCGTTCCTGCTGTGGTGAACGACCATAAAGTTCGCGATAGCATTTTGAGAAATGCGAGGCGGAGACAAAGCCACAGGCTACAGCCACCTCAACCACCGGCATAGAAGACTGGATCAGCAGATGGCGGGCGCGGTCGAGACGGATTTCCAGATAATAGCGGGCAGGGGAACGCCCCATTTCCTGACGGAACAGGCGTTCAATCTGGCGGCGGGACAAGCCGACATTACCGGCAACATCCAGCAGTGACAGAGGTTCTGTAAGGCAACCTTCCATCATCTCAATGATTGAGAGCACCTTGGAATTCTGTACGCCGAGACGGGCACGCAGTGGCAGGCGCTGGCGGTCATGCGGTTTGCGTACGCGATCTGTCAGTGCCTGTTCGCAAATGCTGTTGACCAGATTTTCATCAAAATCATCGCCGATCAGTTTCAGCATCATATCCAGCGCCGCGGTACCGCCTGCGCAAGTGTAGAGATTGCTGTCGATCTCAAACAAATCCGCATAGACCTCAGCCTTCGGAAAGGTTTCAGAAAAGCCGGGCAGATTTTCCCAGTGAATGGCGCAGCGTTTGCCGGAGAGTAATCCGGCCGATGCCAGAATATGCGCACCGGTGCACAGTCCACCGACGGAAATGCCGCGATTATAGGATTCACGCAGCCATGCCAGTGCAGATTTATTCTGATAATTCTCTACATGGACGCCTGAACAGACAAATACCATGCTGGGGCGGTTCTCGCCGATCAGATTGCGGCGTTCATCATCCAGCGATGTGTTCGCGGCAATCTCAATATCGCTGGATGCCATGACAGGCTTACCGTCTGCGGAGGCCAGCCGCCAGCGATAGGCTTCAAAACCGAGCATACGATTGGCAATGCGCAACGGTTCAATCGCCGTGGCAAAAGCAATCATAGAAAAATTCGGCACCAGAAAAAAGACAATAGACCGCTTAAGCCGTGCTTTATCATTCATGGCCATGTTCCCGCATTTTCAGAGCTGTCCTGTCGTAAAACAAGATGCTCAATTATTAATTTGTGCAGATCAGATCGGGCCAGAGAGAAGCCGGGTTTATCCTTTAAGGTGCTTTTCCCGTAAAACACTCTCTGTTTTGTCTGAACCGCTTTGTATAGTTTGATCTCTGAAAAGCCGGTTTTCTGTCCCACACAGACGGCGCAATCAGGATATCGGTATTGAGACATATTCTTTGGTCTTAGGGAAGTGCGGCCAAATGCCTGTCGCGAAATGGTAATTTTGTATCGAAAAATGGCGTGCAGACGCAATTTTTTTGTAATCTTAGAATTGGTGTAAAATGAAATTATGTCGCGAACGCTATATTGTTTGCGTCTCTTGATATCGTGCAAGGCACAGCCGGTAAGGCGCTCAATTATTTCCTGAATTATATTTTAGTGATGCAACCAGAAAGGGGCGTTCTGCGTTCCTTGTCATGAAACTGTTCGTTTTTTGTCAGGAGTGATGTGGTTTTCTAAGGCTATTCTTTGGGAAAACGCCCCGTAACTGACAGGCGATCAGGTTTTGGCTCATGATTTGGGAGATATCTTGATGAAAACTTCTGTATTCGCCCCGCTTGTTATTGTTATCTGTGCGCTGTCGCTGGCCGCTTGTGCCAATACGGTGCGCGGTGTCGGTAAGGACGTGAAAGACACCGGCCGTGCTGTTCAGCAGACCATTGAGTAAATAAGTATATAAAATACTCTAAAAGCCTGCATTGATCGCTCAATGCAGGCTTTTATTTTGAGATTTTATAAATTTAACGGCGTATCATCGCAGCCATAACCGAACTGACAGATGTCTGGCCGATGATGATGCCTTTTTCGCAGCACACATTGACCTGTTCAGTTTTTTCATCCACGAGTTTGCGCATTGCCTCTTCCAGCAGGGTGTCAAAACGGATCACCGGCAGATTGGTGTCTGCACCTTGCGGGGGTGTCATAATTGTATCCACACGGATAACCCGCCCGCGATTGACCTCCTGCACAAAGCTTTCAATATAAGCATCTGCCGGATTGAGTACGATATCCTGACCTGTGCCTTGCTGAATGATTTCACCATCGCGCAAAATGGCAATCCGGTCACCAAGCCGCAAGGCCTCATCCAGATCATGCGTGATAAATACAATGGTCTTTTTGATCTCTTTTTGCAGATCGAGCAGCACAGATTGCATATCCACACGGATCAGCGGATCAAGCGCGGAAAAGGCTTCATCCATCAGCAGGATCGGTGCATCATTGGTCAGCGCACGGGCAAGTCCCACGCGCTGCTGCATTCCGCCGGACAGCTGGTTCGGATATTTTTCCTCAAAGCCTTTCAGGCCGACACGGTCAATCCAGCGATGGGCTTCCTCCAACTGTCTGGCACGCGGCACCCCTTGTATCTCCAGCCCGTAGACGGTGTTTTCCAGAACTGTGCGATGCGGCAACAGGGCAAATTTCTGAAACACCATCGCGGTTTTGTGCCGCCGGAATGCGCGCAATTGCGCAGGCGACATGGTGACCACATCTTCATCGCCGACCAGAAGTTCACCGCTGGTCGGGTCAATCAGCCGGTTAATATGGCGGATAAGGGTGGATTTGCCGGAGCCGGACAAGCCCATAACCACCTGAATACAGCCAGCAGGCATATCAATATTAATGTCGCGCAGCCCCAGAATATGACCATGCTTGTCATTCAGTTCTGCTTTGGTCATGCCTTCTCTGACTAGCTGCACATAGGCTTTCGGATCATGACCGAAGATCTTGTAGAGATTGTGGATGGAGATGCCGGCTGCAGGTGTCTCAGCCGTCGATACAGACGGATTATTGGCCATGCGTGATCTCCAGATGTTTCTGCAACCGTGCGCCATAGGCCTGACTGATGCGGTCAAAAATAATGGCAATGCCGACAATGGCCATGCCGTTGAAAATACCCAAAGTGAAATACTGGTTGGAAATGGCTTTAAGTACCGGCTGTCCCAGCCCCTGCACGCCGATCATCGAGGCAATCACTACCATGGCCAGCGCCATCATGATTGTTTGGTTGATACCTGCCATAATGGTTGGCAGCGCCAGCGGCAGCTGCACATTTTTGAGCTTTTGCCACGGGGAGGAGCCGAAAGCATCTGCCGCTTCCAGCACGTCACGGTCGACCTGTCGGATGCCGAGATTGGTCAGGCGGATAATCGGCGGAATGGCGTAGATAACCACGGCAATCAGCCCCGGTACGCGGCCGATACCAAGCAGCATCACCACCGGAATGAGATAAACAAAGCTTGGCATGGTCTGCATAATATCCAGCACAGGGCTGATGACACTTTGCAACCGGTTGGATTTGGCCATCAGAATGCCGGTCGGGATGCCGACGAGAATGGCGATAACCGTACAGACAAAAATCATCGAGATTGTCTTCATCGTATCATCCCACATGCCGAGATAGCCGATGATAAACAAAGTGATGACAGAGCCGATGGTGATTTTGATGCTGCGGCTGGAGAACCATGCGATTGCGGCAATGAGCAGTAATATGACCGGCCAAGGTGTGCCTGTCATAAAGCGTTCTGCCTGAATCAGAAAATATTGCAGCGGGTTGAAAAAGCCCTCAATGGCATCCCCGTAGGCACGGGTGAAGCTGCGGAATGTCTCGTCAATGGCTTTTTTGAGATTGGTAAGTGTCGCATTGTCGAGATTGGGAAAGCGGTACAGCCAGTCCATGAAGCGTCTGTTCTCCGATTTGCAACTCATTCAATTTCTTAAACACTCCCTGTCCGGCACTATGAGGCCGGACAGGGATTTTTGAAGAGGCTTTGTCACTGATAAAAATCAGTGACTAGAGCGTGTCGCGTTTACTCGTACCCACTGCGTTCGCTCTAGATTCTTTTCATTGTCGCATGTTCGCGGTAGCTCAAATGAATTCATTTGAGCGCGACATGCTCTAAGGATCAGATCGCAGCTTTCACTTTTTCCGCCACATCCGCCGGAACCCACTTCGTCCACATATCTTCCTGTGTTTTCAGGAAGTGGACAGCAGCCTGTTCACCGGTTGCCTGATTGTCGGTCATCCATGCGAGCAGCTTGTTCAGCGTTTCATTCGACCATGACCGGTTTTTCAGATAATCGAGGGCAGGGCCTGCACGATCAGAGAATTTCTTGGTGACCAGTGTTTGCACACGATCTTTTGGCCAGCCATTTTTCTTCGGATCTGGACAGTCGAGCACGGTGTTGCAGCGTTTCCATTCAGCTTCATCAATGTCATAGCCGGTTTTCAGCATGACCATTTCATATTTGCCGAGCAGGGCGGTTGGTGCCCAATAGAAGGCAGCAATCGGCTCTTTGCGCTCATTGGCTTTGGCGATAGCGCCGTCCAGACCGGCTGCGGATCCGGTATCAATCAGATTGAAACCGGCTTTTTCAAATTCAAAAGCCTTGTAGAACTGGCTGGTAACAACCGTGCCGCCCCAACCCGGTGCACCATTATAAATAGCGCCCTTGGACGGATTTTCCGGATCGGGAAACAGATCAGGATGTTTCAGCAAGTCGTCGAAGGTTTTAATGTCAGGGTTTTTATCGGCAATATATTTTGGAATCCACCAGCCCTGTTCACCGCCATCGGGCAGGGACTCGGACACGGCAATAATTTTGCCGTCATCAAAACCTTTTTTAACAATATCGGGCAGCAGATCGACCCAGCCTTCCGGAGCAATATCCGGCTGACCTTTTTCTACCATGGATGTGATGGTCGGTACTGTATCGCCGACAACGATTTCCGCATTGCAGCCATAGCCTGCGGTGAGAATGATTTTATCAAGATTGGAAAGCAGTTCTGCGGACTGCCAGTTCATATTGGAAATGGTGACTTCACCGCATTCGGCAGCTTGTGCAGACACAGACATCATGCCGGAAGCCGTCAAAAGACCGGCGGCCAGAATAGTTGAAGCAAAGAGCCTCTTCATATGTGTTCTCCTATTCCCCTTGGTACCGGTTGTTATCTGTCTTCCGGTGGTACCGGTGCCGGAGACAGTTAATTTTTTATAATGATATGCAATATTCTAAGCAGCAAACTGTGCGGCTTCACAACGACGATCTGTAACGAATTAGCGACATTCCTATTTAAAGAGTGAAAAACTTTGCCGCTGCCAGTTGTTTTATGACAGAAGAGAAATGGAGTGCTTCAGTTTTAAAAATGTGACTTATTTTGTCATGAAGATTTTGTGGGTAATATTTAGGTTGGTGTAAAATCAGATAAAAATAGTGATATTATACTTTGAGAGATTTTAAGTATCACTTTGATAGTAAAGAGATTTTTGGATGGCGTAAGCAGTCTGTGCTACAGGCGCGAAAAAACTCGCTCTGGCATAACAGGCGGGGAAGATTTCTCAGAATTTAGAGCGGAGAAAATACAGGTGCAGGCTTGGCTGCGGCTGCACACAGAGAGCAGATACGGCAAAAACCGCGCTATCGCTTTTAAGCTTGCGCGGTGATTGCCAAAATACGCTTGGCTTATCTGCCTCACTCAACGCGGCAGATAAAATACAACTCCGGTACGCAGTACCTGATCCGGAGCGGGAGACATAAATGTCTCTTATCCACTCTTTTAAACACACATCGTTACCGTTCGGTTATCAAGAGTTTAACGGGTGGTAAATATGCAGTTTTTTTGATTGTTTTTCTCTCAGGATGCAGATTATTTCTATTGTGCAATACATTAATTGATGAGCTGCGTGACCATTATTGTTAGTAGCATCTGAAAACTCAGAAGATTATTTACAAGAAACGCAGAAGATAAAGTTAAGGAACAGACAATGACGGAAAGCTGGCAATTCTGGGCGCTGGTATCAGCTGCATTTGCGGCACTGACAGCAATTTTTGCCAAGCTGGGTATTGCCGGAATTAATTCGGATTTTGCGACCTTTATCCGTACATTGGTGATTATCGCAGCCTTGTGTCTGTTCCTCACTATCAGCGGGCAGTGGCAGAAAACATCCGACATTTCGGCAAAGAGCTGGTTGTTTCTGGTTCTGTCAGGGCTGGCAACCGGTGCGTCATGGATCGCTTATTTTCGTGCGCTTAAAATCGGGGATGCCGCGCGTGTTGCACCGGTAGACAAGCTCTCAATCATTATGGTGGCAATTTTCGGCGTGATTTTTCTCGGCGAAAAACTCTCCGCGATAAACTGGGCCGGTGTGGTGATGATCGCAGGCGGCGTTATTCTGCTGACCTTAAAAGTTTAAAACCCGATCCAGAGACGCAGCGGATTGCTTGGCTCCATCAGCAGGCGGATTGTAAGCAGGATACAGGTGATAATCAGCAATGGCTTGATGAGACCTGCGCCGACACGCATTGCCAGATGGGCACCGGCTGTGGCGCCGAACATTTGGGCGACACCCATCACCAGACCGATTTTCCAGTTAATCGCACCGAAGGCCAAAAAGGTCAGGAAGCTGCCGAAATTAGAGGCAAAGTTGAGCAATTTTGTGTGGGCGGTTGCTTTGAGCAGGCCATAGCCTGCCAGCGACACAAAGCACAGCATGAAGAATGAGCCGGTGCCGGGGCCAAACAAGCCGTCATAAAAACCGATCAGCGGCACGATGGTTGCACCGAAGAGAAACGGCTTCATGCGCTGAACGCGGCTGACATCGCCTGCATTCGGTTTCAGGGCGAAGTAAATGGCGATGGCAATCAGGAGAATTGGCAGCAAGCCATAGAGAAAATCACCCGGAATATAGGTGGCCAGCAGGGCACCAAGCACAGCGCCGAGACCGGACATTAAAGCTTGCGGCAATTGCTCCCTGATATTGACATGGCCTTTGCGCGCATAGGACAGGGTTGCGGAAGATGAGCCGAACAGCGATTGCAACTTGTTGGTGCCCAGTGCCTCAACAGGTGGAATACCGGCCAGCATCAGCGCCGGAACGGTAATCATACCACCGCCGCCTGCAATCGCGTCAATAAAACCGGCAATAAAACCGGCGAGAGCGAGCAGCAAAAGCAGGGAATCAATGGAGGCGGTCATAGACGCGAACATGGGGGGAACCGTTCAGAACTGTGCAGCGGGTCTTGCGGAGAGGGGCAAAGCAGGCGGCGGGCTTTTATGTTGGGAACAATTCATAAAGACTGCCGGATAGAGGTGCAAGATGGGACAGAACAATAACGGAATTGTTTATTTAAGCTTGTCTTATTTCTAAAGAGTTGCAAGGCAGGGCTTGTCATTTGGCCGCAGTCTTGCCAACACTGCATTTCTTAAAAGACTTGCGTTTTTCGGGGACGATGATGAGTGAAACGATTTTTGAGCGTATCAGCGCTTATCTGAGCAAGAAGACTGCTGTGCAGCGCCTGTCGGAGGATCCGGCTCTGGTCTCCGAATTGCTGCTGCTGGTGCGGTTGGTTTTTGCCGACGGACAGAAAAATCAGGCTGAAATGAATGCATTATTGCGCATCATGCAGCATGATTTTGATATCAAACCGGAAGAACTGCCTGAAGTGGCAGATTATCTGAAAACATTCTCCTATGAGACGACCAGTACGCAGGCTGCCGCTTTGTTTAGCGAAATGGTGCCGGAACGCCGTCAGTCGCTTGTCGGACATCTGCTGACCATTGCAAAAGCGGATAATGAAATTCATCCGGCGGAAAGTGCATTGATTGCCCGTGTGGTTGAGCAGCTGAATGTTACACCGGAGGAGCTGTTTGAGCGCCGTCAGAATAGCGGACAGGTTGAAGATTAAGCACACTCCCTCAAGTAGGGTAATAAACAAAGAAAGAGCGCGCCCCGACCGGCGCGCTTTTTATTTATTCTCCGCTCAAACTCCAGCACGAGAACAGGTCATTTTCTCTCGGTGCAGCATGATAGACTCCGCGTGCTACAGCGCGTGCCATGGTTGAAGCCGCAGCGGCGCAAAGATCAATGAAATCTTCAACCGAGGGTTCAATGCCGCTGGCACCGGTGGCGAGTGCAAAGATCAGATCACCGTCAAAAGGTGTATGCGCCGGCCAGATCGCGCGGGAGTAGCCGTCATGGGCAGCAATCGCCAGACGCTTGGCCTGTGCTTTTGTTAGAACCGCATCGGTGGCAATGGTGCCGATGGTGGTGTTGGCTGCAGGTGGCAGTGCAGTGCCATTGTCACGGAATTTTATGCGCAAATCTGTCGCATTTGCAGGCATAGGTGAGGGGTAACCAATCCCGCCGAATTCATTATCCTGCTCAAATGGCGCAGCCCAGAAATGCCTTGTATCGCCGACTGTGACAGAGCCGACAGCATTGACTGCAACCAGTGCGCCCATGGTCAGGCCATTCGGCAGTCTGTGAGAGGCAGAGCCAAGTCCGCCTTTGAAGCCGGCGACCAGAGCACCGGCACCGGCACCATAGCTGCCGAGTTCAAAGTCTTCTGACGCATTTTCCGCTGCCAGATAGCCAAGCTCGCGATAGGGCGGGTAACGTCCCCAGTCTTTATTGCCGCCATTATGCATGTCAAAGAGAATGGCAGAGGGGACAATCGGAATATGATGCCCTGCCGCTTCAAAACCGATTTTTCTCTCGCGCAAGTAAGCCTGCACACCGGAAGCGGAATCCAGACCGAATGCCGAACCGCCGGAAAGCACAATCGCATTCACGCTTTGCACGGTATTATGCGGCTCCAGCAGATCGGTTTCCCGCGCTCCGGGCGCACCGCCCAGCACTTGCACCGCAGCGGTGGTTTCACGGTCACAGAGAATAGTTGTGACGCCGGTTTTGATATGCTCGTCCTGTGCATTGCCAACCCGCAGCCCTGCTACATCGGTAATCAGATTTCGCGGGCCGGAAACAGTGGTGTTGTGGCTGTGGCTCAGCGGCTTTGTCATTTTCTGTCCCCCCATTTTGGTTTTTCCCATTTTGATTTTATTGTACCGGTTCAAAATCCTTGCCGTTAAAGCGCATCAGCCGGTAGGGATTTTCCTGCCGCAAACCTGCAGGCGTAAAGCTGACGGTGCCACCGGCTGTTTCAAAACGGGTTGCATATAAAAGATCGATCGCGATTTTTTGCGTTTCTGACGGATTGGTCAGGATCTGTGCGGCAATTTGCAGGGCGCTATAGGCCTCTAATGCATAACCGTCAGCCTTCATATCCTGCGTATCCGGTTGCTTTTCAGCCATAGCGGTAATGGCTTTAACTGCGCTTTCTGCCGAAGCCTGTGTAATGGCTTCAGGAATGGCACTCATCAGCAGTCCTGCTGGCAACGGGTTTTGCGGATCAACGCGCAGAAATGTTTCGCTGCCTGCTATTGTCAAAGGCCAGTTGGCAGCTGCTGCACTGCGGGCAATGACTGAAGCATCATCTCCTTCACCGCCGAGCAGAATATGGTTGATACCCGCACGTTTCAGCCGTGAGATTAAAGCATTTTGCGAGGTTTGTGCCGGACGGTAAGTGTCGGTCAATGCCGGTTCAAGGCCGCGGGATTTGAAAGCCAGCAGAGCATCGCGCGCAAAGTCACGACCCTGAACGGTTCCGTCTTCAATCAAAGCAAAAGGAACGGTGCGCCAGAGAGGGGCGAGCTTATCAGCCAGAACTGCCGTTGCGAGCTTACGATCCGGCTGCAACCGGAAAATACCGAAACTTTGTCTGGTTTCTTGCTCAAGAATTGTTGGCTGGCGGCTGCCGAGACTGAGAATGGCTATGCCGTCGCGCGCCAGTACCGGTGCCGCACCTTCCAGCGATTCACTGCACAGATAGCCGATAACGACTTTGACTTTTGCCTGTCTGAGTTTCTCAGCTGTGGCTGCATCCTGATCCGCTTTGCAATATTCTTGCATATAGACAAGGCTGACCGGATATTGGTTTTGAATTTTGGCCGCTTCCGCACCAAGCATGATCTGTTTTGCCAGCGTGGCATAAGGCCCTTCAAAAGGGGCAACAATACCGATTTGCAGGGGAGAATTATCAGCCTGTGTCTGGCCGTGAGCGGTGCTCATGGTCAGCGCTGATAGTCCGGTACAAAGACAGTAAAGCGTGGCGGCAAGTCTCATGAGATGCGGGTTCAACCTTGATAAGAAAATTCTGACCTCAGAGGTAGTGTGTTCTGCATCTGCTTGCAATGGCTTAGTATCTGATCCAAAACCGCCTGACTTGGCTGCAAATGGCAATTTTCTCCGCTTCCGTACTCACGTACATTAAGTACGCTCCGTGCGGATGCTCAAAAATCACCATTTTCGCTTGTGTCAGTCGCTTTTTGATTCAGATACTTAAACTTGTTCCGGCCACACCTACGTAACTGTGCTGATTTTCTGTTGTCGTCTTTAGAATTCTGCTTTTATAGAGTTAAACGACAGTCCTCACTGTCATTTGATTGCTAAAATTGAGGAGTTGGTACTGTAAAGTGGGCACCGGACGTGTAAGAGGGTGTTGAAATCTTATGCGCATTTTATAGTGGTGCACTGGCAGAGCGATATAAATGAATATGGTAAAGTCTATTGTGACGACAAATCAGGCTGTGGATCCGCTGAACTATCGCAATGCGATGAGCCAGTTTGCCGGTGCTGTGAATATTGTGACGACTGACGGTCCGGCCGGACGCCGTGCTCTGACGCTTTCTGCCGGTTGTTCTGTATCGGATAATCCGGCGACTATTCTGATCTGCCTGCAGCGTGTGCATACCGATAATCTGATGTTCATTGAAAACGGTGTTTTTGCTTTCAATGTGCTTCATGCGGGGCAAAAAGATCTCGCGGAGGCTTTTGCCGGCCGCAATCACCTGACCATGGAAGAGCGTTTTGCCTTGGCTGAGTGGGATGTCATGGCGACAGGTTCACCGGTTCTCAAAGGCGCGCTGGCAAATCTCGATTGCAAGATCATCTCGCGTCAGGATCATGCCACGCATCATGTTCTGTTCGGGGAAGTGCTGGCTTTGCGACAGATTTCTGCGGAACAGTCGCAGGCCGAGGGCAATGAAGCGCTGGTTTATCTCAACCGCTCCTATCATCAGCTCAAAATCTGAAGCCTGTTAATTAAACGAGACTTGGTTTGACAAAAATACCCGTGCGCAGCACTCTGCGCGCGGGTATTTTTATTATGAGAATGCTCAAGGACTAAAAGGGGAGGCTGCAAAGGGAGATTGCAGTGGGAGTTTTGGGAATTTCATTGCGGCCTGCGGGGGCGCTGGTTCTGGTTGCGGGATTATTCTGCACTGGTGCGGCTCATGCGCAACCGCCGTTACAACCTTTTAAAGACGACTTGTTTTCTGCGCAGACCGTGCTGAAAAGCGCCGATGGCGGCAATTATCTCATCCTCGATTATAATGAAATGCGCGACATCAACGGGCGCGATACCATTGTAGAGAAGCGGGTGCAGGATAAATATGTCTCGCTGAAAATACGGGCACAGCAGAAGGATGTGACTGTGCCGACTGCAGCGGGCGTGGTGAAGACCTATCAGGTCGGCAAATTGACACCGCAGACCTCCATGATTGTGCTCTATCTCCATGGTAAAGGCGGCAACCGCCATCAGGGCGTGAATGACTTTACATTTGGTGGCAATTTTAACCGGCTTAAAAATCTGGTGGTGCAGGGCGGCGGTGTTTATCTCGCCCCTGATTTTTCGGATTTCGCAGCCAAGGGAACTTCAGAAATTTCCGGATTGATTGCGGCCATGAAGCAGCAGGCACCACGCGCCAGGGTGATTGTCACCTGTGGCTCTGCGGGTGGTGTGCTGTGCTGGCAATTGACTGCCGATGCAACTGCGGCGCAGCAGATTGACGGGCTGGCACTGCTCGGCTCCCTCTGGGATGACCAGTTCCGCAAGAGTGTTGCGTTTAAACGCAAGGTTCCGGTTTTCTTAAGCCATGGTAGTCGTGATCCGGTTTTTGCGATTGACAGTCAGGAAGCTTTTTACCGGTCTTTGCGCAAAACAAAGGGCGGATATCCGGTGGTGATGCATCGTTATGAAAGCGGCAATCACGGTACGCCGATCCGCATGACAGACTGGCGGGTGGCATTGAACTGGCTGGTTAGCAAGGCTCCATAAAATCTGTTGCGGATAATGGCCGTGCAGGACATTTTGACTGTGGAGCATGAAGGATTGTTGGTCAGTGTGACTGTGCTGCCACTCGACATTTGGGAAAAAGCGAATAGGTTCGGCTCAGAAAAAAGTGAAGATTTCACAGTAATAACATCTGTTTTATGAATGAGGCATGGTATGCGCACCAGCACAGGTTCCGCAAAACGTTTTGTACTTCTGGCAATGTTTGCTCCGCTGGTTGCCGCCTGTACCACAACATCCAACACAACTCCGGCTCCGACAACGGCTGCTGCACAGGCGCCGGTTCCGGTTGCTTCGCAAATGCCGAGCTTCCCGCAATTTGTGCGTAGCAATGTAGCGCCTGAACTGGCAAATCCGTGCATTACAGCAGCGGCTAACCGCTACTATATTCCGGAGCGCGTGGTTACTGCTGTAGACAGCCGTCCGGGCGGCGGTGGCAATACGGATGTGATCCTGAAAGTGGATTCCCGTGATGCACGCTGCACAATCAGCGCCAACGGTACTGTGCGTTCGGTTGTTGATACCAGCCCGATGAGTGCCGATCAGCGCGCAGCTAATGAAGCAGCTGCTAAAGCGCCTGCAGCAACGCCTGCCAAGGCTGCACCTGCGAAAAAATCTGCAGCAAAGCAGAAAAAGGCCAGCTGATTTTCTAGAGCGCCGTGCGCCCTCTCGGGCGCACAAAGGTCGCTCTAACATTTTATAGGCTGAGAATTACAAAAAAGCCGCTCTTAATGCAGAGCGGCTTTTTTATTTGAGAAAATGATTCCGGTAGTGGTGCTAACCATCTGAAATTATGTGTAGATAAAGAAAAGGCCGCGGTCGTGAGACACGCGGCCTGATTTTTAATGATGTCAGGAAATCAGCGTTTGAAGCCTTCACTGGCAACCATCAGATTGCGTGTATAGTCTTCTTTCAGATTGCCCTTGGCGAGATCATCAGCTTTGAGTTTCTCTACAATCGTACCGTTCTGCATTACCGCCAGCTCATCACACATATGGGTGATAACTGCGAGATCGTGACTGACCATAACGAAAGTCAGTTTACGGTCGCGACGGATCTGCTCCAGCAGGTTGAGCACTTCCGCCTGAACGGAAGCATCAAGTGCGGAAGTCGGTTCATCCAGCAACAGAATGCTTGGCTCCACGATGAGAGCGCGGGCAATCGCAATACGCTGACGCTGACCACCGGAAAGCTGGTGCGGATAGCGGAAGCGGAAGCCGGAGCCCAAGCCTACTTCATCCAATGCACGGACAATACGCTTCTCCGTGTCTTTGATGCCGTGGATAGCCAATGGCTCAAGCAAAAGGCGATCTACGGTCTGGCGCGGGTGAAGGGAACCGTAAGGATCCTGAAACACCATCTGTACCGTGTTATAGAAGGCCTTGTCACGCGGGTTTGGTATTGGCTTGCCGTTGACCTCAATCTTGCCGGAAGAGGTTGGTGCCAGTCCTGCAACTGCGCGCAGCAGTGTGGACTTGCCCGAGCCGGATTCACCGACCAGACCAAAGGAGGAGCCATTAGCAACCGTGATCGACGCATCTTTCAACGCGTGAAATTCATTGAACAATACATTGAGATTTTCAATGAACAATGCCGGATTGGCAGGTGTTTTTGTACTGGTACCGGTCATACGCTCCACTCCGCCTGACGTTGCAGGGTTGGCAGCGGATGACGGTCAGCGCCGATCTTAGGCATGCAGTTCAGAAGCCCCTGAGTATATGGATGTTTGGCATTGGCCAGATCACTGGCAGCAATTTCTTCAACAATACGACCGGCATACATCACGATAACGCGGTCGCAGAATGAGGAAACCAGACGCAGATCGTGGCTGATAAAGATCAGCCCCATTCCGCGGTCTGCCACCAGCTTGTCGAGAATACCAAGCACTTCAAGCTGAACGGTAACGTCGAGAGCCGAAGTCGGTTCATCGGCGATCAGCAGTTCAGGCTGAGCAATCAGCATCATCGCGATCATTACGCGCTGTCCCATACCGCCGGATACTTCATGCGGATAGAGATCAAAGACGCGCTCCGGATCACGGATCTGTACCGCTTCCAGCATTTCCAGAGCCTTTTGACGGGCTTCGGATTTTTTGACCGGTGCATGAGCCGAAAGCGTCTCAATAATCTGGCGACCAATGGTCATAACCGGATTGAGCGAATATTTCGGATCCTGCAGAACCATGGCCACGCGGCTGCCGCGCAAAGCACGGCGTTCTTTTGCAGAGATGCCGAGCAGATTAATACCGTCAAATTCCAGACGCTTGGCAGTGATTTTTGCATGGGGCGGTGTCAGCCCCATGATGGCGCGGCCGGTCTGGGATTTACCCGAGCCGGATTCACCCACAATGCCCAGACGCTCACGTCCCAGCGTGAAAGACACGCCGCGAACAGCCTCAATCGAGCCGGTGCGGGTAGGGAAGGATACCCGCAGATCGTCAACATAAAGCAGCTTGTCACTCATTGGTTGTTGCCTCGCGGATCAAGAGCGTCACGCAGGCCGTCACCAAGCAGGTTGAAGCCAAGGCTGACAATGAGAATGGCCATGCCCGGCACAGCGGCTACCCACCACTGGTCGAGAATGAAGCGACGGCCGGAAGCAATCATTGCACCCCATTCAGGAAGCGGCGGCTGAGCACCGAGACCCAGGAAGCCAAGACCGGCAGCGGTCAGAATAATACCGGCCATATCCAGCGTCACACGAACGATCAGCGAGGACAGGCAGAGCGGCATAATATGACGGATGACAATACGGGCAGGGGATGCGCCCATCAGTTTCACAGCTGAAATATAGTCCGAATTGCGCAGTGTCAGTGTTTCTGCACGGGCAATACGGGCATAAGGCGGCCATGAGGTGATGGCGATAGCAATAACCGCATTTTCAATGCCGGGTCCGAGAGCAGCAACAAAAGCGAGCGCCAGAATGAGCTTCGGAAAAGCAAGGAAAATATCGGTAATACGCATCAGCAGCGCATCAACCCAGCCACCGGCATAACCGGCTACAGTGCCGACCAGAAGACCGACTGGTGCCGACAGAATAGCAACCAGCAGAACAACATAGAGTGTCCAGCGGGAGCCGTAGATCAGGCGGGAGAGAATATCGCGCCCCTGATCGTCGGTGCCGAGCAGATAGCCCGGTGAACCCATTGGCAGCAGGCGTGAATTGGCCAGATCACCGGAAACCGGTGAATGCGGTGCCAGCCATGGTGCAAAGGCAGCCACGAATACCAGCAGACCGATGATAATCAGGCCGAGTACCGCAAGTTTATTCGCGGTAAAACGGCGCCAGATCATGTAGGAACGGCCGAGTTTGGCTTGTGCACGGGATTGCGGACGCTCAGTGAGCAGCCATTCCCGCCATGTTTCTTTTGGAAGTGTTGTCTCACTCATCGTGCGCGCGTCCGTGGGTCGAGTGTCCGATAGAGCAGATCGGAAAGCAGATTAAGGGCAATAAACACAGAGCCGATGATAATGGTGCCGCCGAGAACAGCATTCATATCAGCGCTTTGCAGAGAATTGGTGATGTACAGACCAAGACCCGGCCATGAGAACACGGTTTCAGTCAGAACCGAGCCTTCCAGCATACCGGCATAGGACAGGGCAATCACAGTCACAAGCGGCACTGCCGCATTGCGCAGGGCATGACCCCAGATGATCTTGGTTTCGCTTAAGCCCTTTGCACGCGCTGCAACGATATATTCCTGATCCAGCTCATTGAGCATGAAAGAACGGGTCATGCGGCTGATATAGGCCAGAGAGAAATAACCGAGCAGCGAGGCAGGCAGAATGATATGCGAGAGAATATTCCCCAACGCATCCCACTGGCGCTGAATAATCGCATCCAGCATATAAAGACCGGTGATCGGCGTGAAGGTATATTCATAGGCCACATCAATACGACCCGGACCTGCAACCCAGCCAAGTTTGGCGTAGAAAATCAGCAGACAGATCATGCCGAGCCAGAAGATCGGAACGGAATAGCCAAACAGACCGATAACACGCACCAGCTGATCGATGAAGCTGCCGCGCTTTACAGCCGCGAGCACACCGAGCGGAATGCCGAAGACAGCGCCGATCAGCGTGCCGATTGTCGCCAGTTCCATTGTTGCAGGGAAAACGCGCTTGATGTCAGTCATAACCGGATTGGAGGTCAGAACCGACATGCCGAAATCGCCGGACAGGGCTTTTTGAACATAAATAATGAATTGCTGCCAGATCGGCAGATTTAATCCTAACTCTTCGCGGGTGCGCTCAATAACATGAGCCGGTGCGCGGTCACCGAGAATTGCAAGAACCGGATCAATCGGAATGACGCGACCAATGAAGAAGGTCACAGCCAGCAGTCCGAGATAGGTTGTGATGACGACCAGCAAGAAGCTCCCGATCCCGAGAGCCCATTTGCTGATCCGGGCGTTTTTGCGCCCGGATGCTGTAATAGTGGTTACACTCATACCGTATTATTTCTTCGATACGTCGTAGACAGAGTTGGTGGTGAAGGTCACGCCCAGCTTGTAGTTTTCGACATTATTGCGGTAAGCGGCAACTTCAGTCTGCTGGAACAGGATGACAAACGGACCGTCATCAAGCAGTTTCTTCTGCAGGTCCATATACATCTGTGTACGCTTCTCAGTGTCGCGTTCCAGAACAGCAGCTTTGGTTTCCTTGGTCAGCTCCGGAATATCCCACGCGTTGCGCCATGCCAGTGTTTTGGCCGATGCATCGTCTTTATTGTCAGGATTGCTGGCAAAGGTATCCGCATTGGTGTTCGGATCCCAATAGTCTGTGCCCCACTGACCGATATAGAGATCATGCTTGCGGGCACGATATTTGGTCAGGGTCTGTTTGCCGTCGCCCGGAATGATTTCCATCTTGATACCGGCCTGAGCAAAAGTCTGCTGAATGGATTCAGCAATACCGGTTACAGGCTGGCTGGAACGCACATCCATGGTGATGTTGAAACCGTCTTTCAGACCGGCTTTTTCCAGCAATTCCTTAGCCTTGGCTACATCAAGCTTGTACGGTTTTTCATCCGACGCGCCGAGCAGACCCTTTGGCAGGAATGTCTGGTGCTGAACACCGATATGTTTAATCAGTGTTGATTCAATCGCGCTGTAATCAACGAGATATTTCAGAGCTTCGCGCACTTCAGGCTTGGCCAGAGTTTCGTTTTTCTGGTTGAGGCTGAAGTAATAAACGGTGCCCTTTGGTGCGGATGCCAGCGAAACGCCTTCAGTCTTGGCAATCGCATCAATGTCGCCCGGCTCAAGGTTACGCGCTACGTCGATATCGCCTTTTTCAAGCATCAGACGCTGGGTCGCGCTTTCCTTGACATAGCGGTAAATCGCACGCTTCAGCGGGGATTTGTCGCCACGGTAATTGTCATTGCGTTCCAGAACAACGATTTCATTGGCGCGCCAGTCGCGGACAATCATCGGGCCTGAACCGGCATAGTTGGTCTTCAGCCAGCCATAGCCGTAATCGCCGTCTTTGGCGTTTTCTTCAACCAGTTTCTTGTCAACAACCGAAGCCACGTCAGCGGTCAGGCAGTTCAGCACGAAGCTTGGTGCATAGGACTGGTCAACAGTGATAACCAGTGTATTGGCATCGGTTGCTTTGATCTTCTCTTCCACATTATCCGGCTTGAAACCGAACTGGGTGAGAATGAAAGACGGGCTCTTGTCGATCTTAACAGCGCGGATGAGCGAGTAGGCCACATCTTCAGCTGTCAGCGGGTTGCCGGAGGCGAATTTCTGGCCTTCACGGATTTTGAAAGTATAGGTCAGGCCGTCTTCGGAAACTTCCCAGCTTTCCGCAACGTCGCCGATGACCTTGGATGCATCATTCGGGTCGAGACGCAGCAGGCGGTCATAGGTGTTGCCGAGGATTTCACCGGTGGAGAGCTCGAAGGATTCCGCCGGATCCAGCGTAATCATGTCATCGAATGTCCAGCCCAGAACCAGCGTATCGGCCGGTGTTGCGGCCTGTACTGCTGCTGCGCTGACAAATACGCCCAGAGCGGCGGTGGCTGCGAGATAACCAAAACGATTTAATGTTTTAATCCCGTTGGATTTTTTAATCATTATATACCCCATATTTCATCCCAAATGATTGGCCGTTCAACGTGCCTGCGATACTGAAAACACGTGTATCGCACCGTGTTATTTTCTTTCTGCCGAGCTAATCCGGCAGAAAGATTTTTATCTATCATATGATTGAATGGCAGGACTCCGCAAGGAGGCTGACACTTGTCGTCAACTGATTGTTTTTGTGCTTTTTTATGATTGCTCAGTGGTGTTCATGCCAGGCAGAGCGCAGCACACGCAGCCAGTTTTCACGACAGATTTTTGCAAGATCATCCTCGCCATAGCCCGCTTCCCGCAGCGCCTGAACGAGATTTTGTGTACCCGCAGCGTCCGTAATACCTTCCGGTATCGGGCCGCCGTCATAATCCGAGCCGAGAGCCACACCATCGATGCCGACTTTCTTCACCAGATAATCAATATGGCGCACCATATCGCTCATCGGTGTTGCCGTATTCACCTGACCATCTGCGCGCAGCATGGTGGTGACATAGTTCAGGCCGACCAGACCATTGCTCTCGGCAATTGCATCCAGCTGTTTGTCGGTGAGATTGCGTGCAACCGGTGTCAGGGCATGGGCATTGGAATGGCTGGCAATCAAAGGTTGATTGCTGAGTTTGGCCACATCCCAGAAGCCTTTTTCAGTGATATGCGACAGGTCGATCAGGATGCCGAGGCTGTTGCAGGCCTTAATCAGCTCTTTACCGGCATCGGTCAGTCCCGGTGCGGTATCAGGGCTCATCGGATAGGAGAACGGTACGCCATGACCGAAAATATTATGGCGGCTCCAGACAGGGCCGAGCGAGCGCAAACCGGCCTGATAGAACAGTTCCAGCGCCTTCATATCCTTGTCGAGTGCTTCACAGCCTTCCATATGCAGAACGGCTGCAAAATCACCGTCTGCAATGGCATTATCGATATCCTGACCGGTACGGCAGATTTTCCATCCGCCTGCGCGTTCAAGCTTATAGGCAATGTCGATAAATTCGCTGGCGATGTCGAAAGAATAGGTGCGGTCAAGCGGGGCAGCAAGCGGCGTGTCGTAATGACCGTTGCTATCCGGTTCGTCGAAAATTGTTTCGCCGGTAGCAGGGTTGGGAATGTAAATGGCGCAGAGACCGCCGGCAAGGCCGCCTTTGCGGGAGCGTGGCAGATCAATATGACCCTGCGTGGTTCCTTCGATAAATTCCTTTACCGGATCTTCGCCTTTATTGCGGTTCTCCCAAAGACGAAGCAGCACATCATTATGGCCGTCAAAAACTGCTTGCATGATTAAATTCCCAATTTCCTCAGCCTAACTTTAAAATCAGGGAGCCTGTTCAAGTCAAGCTGCGGGGCACGATCAAGCTGTTGACCGGTTGAGACGACGCAAAGGCGCGCACAAAAAAGCAGTGAAAATGACGAAGACAAAGAGGAAAATGCATCGAAAAAGTTATTATCCTGACATTAATCAGGCGATTAAATGCAAAATTTGCATAAGCCTATGCTGAAAAAACAAACCATATTCAGAATGGATACGCTTATTCAAGCTTTTGTTTTTTATAATAAAATCAATGTATTTTAGCAAAAAATCTGAAAGTATGAAAAAAGCGCCGTATTTAAGAAAATACGGCGCTTTGGTTTATTTTGTTCAAATAATCAAGAATCAGAAGCGGTAATTAACACCGGCTTTCAGAGTGTGGGTCTTGAGATTGTTTTCATAACGTGTGTCATTCACGCTGGTTTTTACACCATTGTGACGCATATAGTTATATTCTGCTTTGACAGAGAACGGACCGGAGAGCTGCTGCTCAACACCGACGCCCATCTGTACGCCGCCAGCCCATTTGCTGTCCGATGTAACATTGTCTTTTGGCTTAAAGCGGGTCAGGCCATAACCGACAGTACCGTAAACCAGAGTCTTGTCCATGGCATAACCGGCTTTCACCTTGGCTACACCGCTCCATGACTGCTGCAGACGGCCGCCATCCTGAATTTTATGTTCCGCTTCACCGAAGTTGCCTTCGAGTTCACCACCATAAACGAAGTTGCCGGACTGGAAGTTCTTACCGGCAACGATACCGCCCATTGCCGAAGTACGGCTGGAGAACGGGCTTGGTGTTTTGGAAGAGGTGGTGCCGAGATGCGCGCCGACATAGTTACCTTCCCATGTCGCAGGCGCATCATAGCTCGATGAGCTGTCATTGTAGTTATAGTCATTATTGAAGGAATCTGCTGCGAAAGCAGAAGCCTGTGTAAGTGCCAGCGCGAGTGCTGCTGTGCTGATAAGTGTAAAGTGACGCATAGTCCGGCTCCGTATTTGCCATGTGAGGCAATCTTGAAATTTGTCTGGCGCCCGAGTCTTTTTAGTCTTGCGCCTTTGAGCCGGTTATGCCGGTTAATTGTGACCAATTTGGTTTGTTTATGTCATGTTTCTGTTAAGCCGGTCTTATTGTTTTGTTTATAATTAATAATGGGTTAACCGGATTTTTGTGCGTATTTTTTCAGATAAGTCCGAGGCCGCGCATACTGATATGACCGGCTTTGCCGATGATAATATGGTCGTGGACAGCGATATTCAGCGGCGATGCAATTGAGATAATCACCTTAGTCATATCAATATCGGCGCGGGATGGTGTTGCGTCACCGGACGGATGATTATGGAATAAGATCAGGGCAGTAGAGGACAGTTCCAGCGCCCGTTTGATGACTTCGCGCGGATAGACCGGTGTATGATCGACAGTACCGATTTGCTGTATTTCATCGGCGATCAGGCGGTTTTTCTTATCAAGAAACAGGATGCGGAATTGCTCGCGGTTTTCATAGGCCATTGCGGTCATGCAATAGGCAATGACCTTGCTCCAGGAATCCAGCACATCCTTTTTCATGATTTCACTTTTGCCGGAACGGCGGGCACAGGCATTGAGCAGTTTGATATCCTGCGCCACGGCTTCACCGCAGCCTGCAACTTCCCTTAGTAATTGCGGTTCTGCCCCCAGCACACCGGCAAAACTGCCGAAGCGGTTGAGCAAAGCTTTGGCCAGCGGTTTGGTATCTGCCCGCGCAATGGTGCGAAACAACAAAAGCTCCAGCAGCTCATAATCGGCCAGAACGTCGTCGCCGTGATTGTTGAAACGCTCGCGGAGGCGCTGGCGGTGACCGCTATAATGAGGCTTGCTTTTCTTCACTCCTGCAGAGGTTTTAACGGACTGTTCCGGTTGCGGAGGTGTTTCTGCCGAACGAACCGAATGGTTTTCAGTTGCTCCGGCAGGCACAGACAAGCGGCCGGAAGGCTGTTGCATTATGCCAGCCTCGTTGAATATCTGCAGATGAAGTCTCTCATCAGCAGGCGGAAACAGATCTGTCTCATCCGCTGACGCAATTTTATTTGCCATACTGCAACGTGCCCCCGAATGCACAGATGGCTACCGCAGGGATGAGCGGTTTCCGTTTACAGATTAAACGGAAAATTTCAAAATGGTCTATCGGAAAATAGGTTTTAAGAGGTAGTTTAACAATTTAAGTATTTGATTATATTTCTTAAATTGTTTTTATGGTTGAGCTGATTGCTGTGTTGTGTCTGTCAGACCCGGCCAATAGAAAGCATCTGCAGTCGGCCTTGGGCCAAAGATCGCCTGACCGACGCGGACAATATCCGCGCCTTCTTCAATCGCCGCCTCAAAATCACCGGACATGCCCATCGAGAGTTTGGTGATACCGGAATGATGCCGCGCCGCCTGATCGCGCAGGTTGCGCAGAAGCCGGAAGCATGGACGTACTTTATCAAGATCAGAGCTGAACAAAGCAAGGGTCATCAGACCGCGCGGTTGCAGACGCGGAAAATCGGGCAGGCGCTCGATGAATGGCAGCAGATCATCGGGATGCAGGCCATATTTGCTCTCTTCACCGGATGTGTTGACCTGCACAAAGACATCCAGATCTTTGTTTTCACTTTCCAGCCGTCGGTTCAGTTCCTCCGCAAGGCGAATACTGTCGAGCGCATGAAACTCTGTGGCGAAACGTGTGAGATATTTGACCTTATTGGTCTGGAGATGGCCGATAATGCTCCAGTTAATCGCAAGATCATCGAGTTTCTCACGTTTATCGCGGGCTTCCTGAAGTTTGTTTTCGCTAAAATCTGTAATGCCTGCGGCAAACGCATAGCGCAGAATATGTGCAGGAACAGTTTTGGTAACCGGTAGCAGACGGACATCTTCCGGCTTGCGATCACTGCGCAAGGCTGCCGCAGCAATGCGTTCCTGTACCAGCTGCAAATTCTGCGCAAAGCGAATTGCGGGTGTTTCACCAAAGCGGGCAATATCTTCGGCAGAAAGCGGGGTGAGCAGCTGATCCATGGCATGTGTCTTTCAGTCTTGCTGCCTTGAGTGCAGGCAAAATACGACACGGAGCATAGTATAGAAATGGCTGGCTTAGACCGGCCACTTTTGAATTCACTGGCAGGCCATTTGAAATTTCAGATTTTGATGTTCTGAAAAGCTGTTTTGAGCTTTTTAACGGCAGTTTCCAGTTCCGCCGGTGTATAGGCCGCAAAGCCCATTAGAAAACCGGCTCTGCCGCTGCCGGATGCATGAAGCGGCGATAGCCCCAGAAGTTCGATGCCGACACGTCTTGCGGCATCAATGGCTGCACGTTCCGATATTTCGCAGGTCAGCAGGCACGGCATTTGCAAGCCGCCGATTGGTACATGCGGTTCAATAAATTCGCGCAGATGAATCCCGACGAGTTTTGTCAGAACTTCGAGACGCTCGGCATAAATATTGCGCATGGCACGTATATGCGCACCGAAATGCCCGCCCTCCATAAAACGGGCAAGGGTAAGCTGGGCAACAGATGCCGTATGACCATCCAGCAAGGTGCGGGCGACTGTCATGGGTTTAACCAGTTGCGGCGGCAGCACGATATAACCGATGCGCAGTCCCGGAAACAGAGATTTGGTGAAAGTGCCGATATAGATGGTGCGGTCATGGGGATCGAGCCCCTGCACGCAGGCTGTCGGCTTGCCCGTTTAGCGGAACTCGCTGTCATAATCGTCTTCAATAATCCATGCCTGATGGCGGGATGCCCATTCGATCAATGCCAGACGTCTGTCCAGCGCCAGTGTTGCACCGGTCGGAAACTGATGGGACGGGGTGAGAAACACGGCTTTGGCTTTAAGCGGGTCTTCGAGAATATGCTCGGCAATAATGCCCTGTCGGTCAACGGGGATTGGTACGGGGATCAATCCTGCCGCATCAAAAGCTCTGCGGGCGCCGTAATAGACCGGATCTTCAATGAAAATACTGTCACCGGCATCCAGCAACATATTGGCGCAAAGCGTGAGTGCTTGTTGTGAACTGGTCAGCACCAGAATACGGTCAGCGGTGGCGCGGGCACCACGCTCCAGATTGACATAATCGGCAATCGCACGGCGCAGCGGCTCAGTGCCTTGCGGATTGCCGTGCAGCAGTGCCTGCGTGCCGGTTTCTTTGAGAACCTGCCGTTCCAGCCGCTCCCAGAGTTGTATCGGGAAGCTGCGGGTTTCCGGCAGACCCGGTGCAAAAGGACGGGGAACCAGTTGTTCACGCACACCGCCGCTTCGAAACATGGCATTGCCGCGTTTGCTCAGGTTTGGTGCCTGATTGCGGGCAAGCGCATCGCGTTGCGAGAGCCTGCGCCCCGCCGAGAAATCAGTCATCTCAGCCACGAAACTGCCGCTGCCGACCCGACGTTCAATAAAGCCTTCTGCATGAAGCTGGCTATAGGCGGCCTCAATCGTGTCCCGCGAGACATCCAGCGATTTTGCCAAAGTGCGGGAAGCGGGGAGCGGTTTACCCGATGCCAATGCACCGTTGATGATCAGCTGGCGAATGGCGCGCTGTATCCGTGCATGAAGCGGCATCGTGGCATGAGCCGGATGGGCAATCCATGCTTTGACAGATTCAAGTTGGGAGTGCCTGAACAATTGGTCTGGCTCCAAAGCGATAAGTGGATGGAGATAACAGACCATTCACGGGTTAAAAGTCAAGCGCATCATGACCATCCTGTGACCGTCGGCTTTATGCAGAACCGGCAGTGCCACAGCTATATTAGAGAGCCCGTCTTATGTCCCAGACTATTCCGCCACCATCTCCTTTGCGCTTCAGCGATCTGACCCATCCGGTTGTTGCCGGATTGATTTCAGTGATTGTTAATTACGGAGGAACCTTCATTCTGGTTTTTCAGGCGGCGAAAATTGCCGGTCTCAGTCCTGAGCTGACTGCGTCATGGGTCTGGTCTGTGTCTATTGGTGTCGGCGTGACAGGGCTGATGCTGAGCTGGCATTTTCGCGAGCCGATTATCACCGCATGGTCAACACCAGCGGCGGCTTTTCTGGTTACTGCGCTGGCCACAACGCCTTATGCGGAGGCAGTCGGTGCTTATATTATCTCGGCGCTTGCTTTTGTTGTGCTGGGGCTTTCCGGCACATTCGAGAAAGTGATCCGGCTTATTCCGGCGAGTATCGCTTCCGGATTGCTGGCCGGTATTCTGTTGCAATTCGGTATTGGTGCATTTGGCGGTGCAACCATTGATCCGCTGCTCGTTGGCGGGCTGATTGTCGCTTATGTTTTGCTCAAGCGCTTTACGGCACGCTATGCGGTCGTGGGTATTCTGGTTCTCGGTATTGTTTTTCTGGTGCTGCAGGGGCGGGTGGATTTCTCCAATTTGAGCCTCACACTGGCAGCTCCGGTGTTTACAATGCCGGTCTTCTCACTGAATGCATTGCTGAGCGTTGCTCTGCCGCTATTCCTCATTACGCTGACCGGCCAATATATGCCGGGCATACTGGTGCTGCGTAATGATGGCTTTAAAACCAGTGCCAATCCGATCGTCACCGTGACCGGTCTCGGTTCGCTGATCATGGCGCCATTCGGCTCCCATGCCTTTAATATTGCTGCGATTACCGCGGCGATTGCCACAGGGCGTGAAGCGCATGAAGACCCACGCAAACGCTGGGTCGCCGGTATTGCTGCGGGTGTTTTCTATGTCCTTGTCGGTGTGTTCGGTGTCACGCTTGCCGCGGTTTTTATGGCCTTTCCGGCAACATTCATCACCACACTTGCTGGTCTTGCTCTGCTCGGCACCATTGGCGGCAGTCTGGCAGGGGCGCTGGCTGATCCGAAAACCCGTGAGGCGGCATTGATTACCTTTCTGGCCTCGGCTGCCAATATTAATCTGCTCGGTATTGGCGGGGCGTTCTGGGGGCTGGTGATCGGTCTGGTTGCTTATATGTTGCTGAACGGACAGTTGCCGAAGCGGGATCGTGAAGCGCTGGTCGCTGCCAAAGAAGGAGTAAAATAATGTCGCAGCCATTATCAATGCAGACATCTGTGATTTCCATTCAAAGTCAGGTTGTCTACGGCCATGTCGGTAATAGTGCTGCGGTGCTGCCAATGCAGGCACGGGGGCTAAATGTTGCGGCAGTGCCGACGACATTGCTCTCCAACCATCCGGGCTATGAAACTATGCGCGGGCGTGTTCTGGAACCGGAACTGGTGAGTGATCTGCTGCGTGGCGTGGAAGAGCGCGGCTTAATCAGCACCAGCAGCTATATTGTCTCCGGCTATCTGGGCTCGCGTGCGAATGGCGAGGTTGTTGCGGATTTCGTCAAACGGGCGCGCAAGATCAATCCGGAAATCATCTATATTTGTGATCCGGTGATGGGCGATACGGGGCTGGGGGTGTTTGTTGCCGATCCGGTGGTTGATTGTATTATCAATGAGCTGGTGCCGCTGGCAGATCTCCTGACGCCCAATCAGTTTGAAGTCGGGCTGATAACCGGAAGCGATGCTTCATCCTTTGATATTTTGCAGGAAAAGGCGCGGCAGATACAGGCGTTCAACAATGCGCGTTTGATTGCAACGGGCTGTGTGTTTCCCGATACGCCCTATGGCTCGCTGGAGAATGTGGTGTTTGAGGGCGGGGAAGTGACAAGACTGGCATCGCCGCGAGTGCCCATTGTACCGGTGGGAACCGGCGATCTGTTCACCGGCACGCTGACGGCCAATCTTGCGCATGGCTGCACTCTAACAGAAGCTGCACGTAATGCGGCGACGACAGTGCTGAATGTTGTCAGCCGTACAGCAGAGCAGGGCGAACATGAGATGCAGTTGGGGAGTGCAATCGATATATTGGTGTCTGCTTAATCCGAATGAAATGGCCGCGTCTTCGATTAGAAGACGCGGCCATTTTGCTATTTGTTGCCGGTGGTGAAGAAAATATCCTTCGGCGACAGGGTGAAAATCTCACAGCCGTCTTTGGTCACACCGATTGTATGCTCATATTGTGCAGTCAGCGAGCGGTCGCGGGTGACGGCTGTCCAGCCGTCTTTCAGCACTTTCACATCCGGCTTGCCGAGATTGATCATCGGCTCGATGGTGAAGATCATGCCCTCGCGGATTTCCACGCCATCAGTCGCTTTGCCATAGTGCAGAATATTCGGTGCATCATGGAAAAGCTGACCAACACCGTGACCACAGAAATCACGAACGGCAGAGCAGCGTTCCGCTTCTACATAAGACTGAATGGCCGCACCGATTGCACCGGTTTTTGCGCCGGGCTTCACCGCTGCAATACCGCGCAGCAGGCTTTCATAGGTGACTTCCATCAGGCGCTCGGCAGCGCGCTTGATCTGACCTACTGCATACATGCGGCTTGAATCGCCATACCAGCCATCCTGCAGGAAGGTGATGTCGATATTGAGAATATCGCCTTCACGCAGCGGCTTGTCGTCCGGAATACCGTGACAAACAACGTGGTTGATCGAAGTACAGGAGCTTTTGGTATAGCCGCGATAATTCAGCGTGGCAGGTACCACACCGCGATCGGCACCGAATTCAAAGACGAAACGGTCGATCTCATTGGTGGTGACGCCCGGTTTGACAATATCATTCAGCGCATCAAGACATTCGGATGTGATTGCGCAGACCTTGCGCATTGCTGCAAAACCTTCAGGTCCGTAAAGCTTGATCTGACCTGTATATTTAATCGGGGCGCTGTCGGCATTGACATAGGTTACCATCGGGTGATCCGTATATATGTTAGGACAGCGCTCAGGCTGTACCGGAATTGACTGCCCTGCAATTAAGGCAAAGCAAAAGATTTACAGGTTCAGAACGGGAACCGTCTGATCCGCGATAATTGATTCAGGACTTATTTGGCACCGAATTGCGTAAGCCTCAACCCCATGCTGCCGCGCATTCGCAAATGCTGCGGCATAAGCAGGATCAAGATCGCCGCATATGGACAGAGAATCGCAATCCTGACGCTGAATAACGAAGACCATAACACCACGATGACCGGCTTTGACCATCTCGCTGAGTTCAACGAGATGTTTGGCACCACGGGCGGTTACGCTATCGGGAAACTCTGCCAGTTGCCCTGTGCGCTTAAAATGCACATTCTTGACCTCTACATAGGTCTGCTGATGCGTTTCTCCAAGAAGCAATAAATCAATGCGGGAGTTCTGCCCGTATTTTTGTTCGCGCTTGAGCGTGGTGAAGCCGGATAATTGCGGAATCATGCCGGACAGGATCGCTTCCTCAGCAATTTTATTCGGCAGGCCGGTATTGATTCCGACCAGAGTGTCGTCGGCCTGCACAATTTGCAGCGTATGGGCATATTTGCGAGTCGGGCTGTCGGATACACTGAGCCATGCTTCTGAACCCGGCGTGGTCAGGCCGCGCATGGAGCCGGTATTGGGCACAGATGCGGTAATCAGTTCACCGCTATCAAGCCGGATATCCGCCAGAAAGCGTTTATAGCGCTGCAATAATGTGCCGCGAATAAGGGGAGAAGGAAAAAGCATGTTTCTGGTTAGATCAAAGCTGATCTGAATGCAAAACTGAATTTTTATTCTTGGGGATTTGTTTCCGGAAACTGAATTTCTCAAGAGAGAAAGTGGTACGCCCAAGGGGAATCGAACCCCTGTCTGCGCCGTGAAAGGGCGCTGTCCTAACCGCTAGACGATGGGCGCCTGCCGGTGAGCGCTGTATAGCTAAGCCGTATTGAATGCGCAATAGGGAAAATGCAAAAAAATACAAAATATGTGAAAAAAATCTGATGCTTATGAAAAAGCAACGAAACAGCCGGAATCAGAATCGCGGAGGATTAAAGCGCGTTACGAAGTTCGGTTTCGAGTGTTTTGATTTAGTTCAGAAATGGGGATTTTATATCTGATCCTGAGATCATACATCTTCATCAGCCTGGAGAAGATGGTACGCCCAAGGGGAATCGAACCCCTGTCTGCGCCGTGAAAGGGCGCTGTCCTAACCGCTAGACGATGGGCGCCTGCTGGTGAACCGGCTTATAGCGGCATGATATTTATCGTGCAAGTGGGTAAAATAAGAAATTTGCAAAAAATGCAGATTTTTTTCATTCGGCAGCGATCTGCCTGTGAATAAAGCCACGGAAGCGCTGCTTTTGTCGTGTGGAATTAAGTGTTTAGCGCTGAATGACGGAAGTTGAGGCGTAATCGGGTACCGTTTCATCCTGCAAATAAATGCAAATCTGCCGCACAAATCACCAATCGGATCTAAAAAATAAATACAGGCCGGAATCAGATAACTGATCCGGCCTGTAAAATGATTTGTCTGACGGTATTTTTAGCCGCGACGGCAGCGCCAGTTCCAGTCGCGCTCCGGACCGACATCGATATGTACCGATTCTGTATGGCAATAGGTGCCGACACCGCCGCGACTTGGCCATGTGCGTACCTGACGGGCGATTTCCCATTTGGAAACGCCTGGAATCTGCAAGTCGGCTGCTGAACACGACATATGCAATGAGCGTTTCGCACCTCTGACCGAACGGTTGTGCGCCGGACTGCGGTAGCCGGAGGTGATAACAACCGGTTTGCGGTAGTGGCTTTCAAGGCGCTTAATCATAGAGACCAGCTGCGGTTTCAGACAGGAAACCTGTACTTTATCATGCTGGGTGCGCAGGCCGTTCGGCGCAAGACGCGCCATGCCGCCCGCGGAGGCGAGTGTTACCGGCGCGCTGAAATCGTCTTCATCAAGATCAATATCGCTTTCGTCGAACACTTTATTACTGTGGCGAATCTCTACGCCGCCATTCGCACGCACACCCGGCAGCGTATAATTATAGTCACTTGCTCTTTTAGGTGTGGCAGAGGCTGTGACTGTAGCTTCCTGCTTGCCGGTGCCGCGCACACTGTTTTTGCCCGGTGAGAAAAGACGGGCTGCCGCGCCTGCGCTTTGGCTTGTTCTGTCAATTGCAGGAGTTTGTGCCGTATTCGCAGTTGCATCCGGCTTGGCAGTTTCGGCCTGAGCAGCATTATCCTGCGGTTTTGTCTGGCTTGTCGCCGGTGTTGCGGCTTCTGCCTGCGGAATCGCTGCTAAAGCAGCAGTAGGCTTGTTTCGTGTGCCGAAAAGTGCAGCCAGAGTACTCGGCTGTTCAGCAGGGGCTGCTGCTTCCGGTGTCTGTACAATCTGATTGGTTGCGGCGGCGGCTGAATCAGCCAAGGCGACCTGTACAGGTTTTTCCGTTTGTGCTTCTGCTGTCTGTTTTGCGGCTTCTGCAGTTATAGCAGAGGCCGGAGCAGTTTTTGCCGCAGCGGTTGCTGTATTTGCCGCCGGAGTATCAGAAGCGGAATCGCCGGATTTATTTTCGGCCAGAGTCGTATCATTGGCGACGCTTTCCAGCAGGGATGTGCCGGAAGATGTGGTACAGCCACTGATGCTTAAAGCGAGAATGATAGCTGAGCCGCAGAAAAGCTGAGCGTTTTTTTCTCGTATACGTTTTATCGTATCGAACAAAGCAGACCCTTCATTATGCTGCGACTTGTCTGAGTGCATCTGCGGAAACTGAACTCAAATCAAAGGTTTCCTGTGCAACTGCTGGCACAAAGGGCTGTAAAGAGGCTCCGTTTGTGCAAAATTCTGGCTATTATTAATATATGCGGAATGACTGTTTTCGTCGCAAAAATTGTTAATTCTTTATTAATTGGGGCGCAAGTTATGCCCTGTAACAATTCTTTTCAAAACAATAACAATTGTTACATTTCGTGTTCGCGGGCAGACTTGGCAGAATCACGTAAATAAGAGTGTTTTTCACGGCGGAAATGAAAGCTTCCTGTTGCGAAATGCGTCTATACGTTTATTGTCCGGTTATTCGGCCAGAGTTACGACCAGAATTCGATATGCAGGGAATTTCCTCTATGAGCGCACAACAGACACATCACTTCGCAACGCTGCGTAATGCAATGTTTGCCGTGGCTGCTGTGGCGCTCGCGGGTTGCACAAGCGGGCCTTCTGCCGGTGTGCCGCAAGAGGGTGCGCTGCGTACCGGAGCTTATCCGAATTTCGGGATTATGCCGCGCGGTGAAACCAAGCAGCTGAGTTTTGAGGAAAAAGACCGGATT
This sequence comes from Pseudochrobactrum algeriensis, assembly GCF_018436245.1. Classification (NCBI taxonomy): domain Bacteria; kingdom Pseudomonadati; phylum Pseudomonadota; class Alphaproteobacteria; order Hyphomicrobiales; family Brucellaceae; genus Pseudochrobactrum; species Pseudochrobactrum algeriensis. Next base: position 2,013,885 of record NZ_CP075361.1, on the reverse strand, counting down.
ACCGGTAGCCTCAGCAGCGCCAAGGCGCGTCAGGGAAGCGCACCTGCAACAGGATCGAGCCGAGCGGAAATCGAAGCCCGCAAACGCCAGTTGCAGGCGGAAACCGATGCCACATTAAAGGCAATCGAAGCCACCGAGTAACAGGCTGATCTGACGACAGGCGTTTTGATACGCCATAAATTTATTCGCATTTTAGAATTTACAGATCGGAGTGCTGTTTTGGCACTCTGGATTCGGGTCGTACTGATCCGGACTTTTAACAGCCGTGCAGTTTTACAAGATTATGCTGCATCGCATTTTAATTAAACGGAAGAGAGATATGTCGGAACAATTCCATAAAATCCGTCGCCTGCCACCTTATGTCTTCGAACAGGTTAACCGCCTGAAGGCGAGTGCGCGAGCGGCGGGTGCCGACATTATTGATCTTGGTATGGGCAATCCTGATCTGCCGACACCGCAGGGCATTATTGATAAGCTTTGTGAGGCTGTGCAGGACCCGCGCACCCATCGCTATTCCTCATCCAAAGGGATTCCTGGCTTACGTAAAGCGCAGGCCAATTATTATGCGCGCCGTTTTGGTGTGAAGCTCAATCCGGATACACAGGTTGTTGCCACGCTTGGCTCCAAAGAGGGGTTCGCCAATATGGCGCAGGCGATTACTGCGCCGGGTGATGTTATTCTGTGTCCGGATCCGACCTATCCGATCCATACTTTCGGCTTTGTCATGTCCGGCGGTGTCATCCGTTCCATCAGTGCAAAACCGGATGACAGTTTCCTTGTTTCACTGGAGCGCGGTGTTAAGCACTCGATCCCGAGCCCGATTGCGCTGATTCTGAGTTTTCCGTCCAACCCGACTGCGCAAGTGGCAACGCTCGACTTCTATAAGGAAGTGGTGGCCTTCGCCCGTAAGCATAATATTATCATCCTGTCAGATTTGGCCTATTCGGAAATCTATTTCGATGAAAACAACCCGCCGCCATCGGTGTTGCAGGTTGAGGGCGCAATGGATGTGGCGGTTGAATTTACCTCCATGTCCAAGACATTCTCGATGGCCGGCTGGCGTATGGGCTTTGCGGTTGGCAATGAAAGGCTGATTGCGGCGCTCACGCGGGTCAAATCCTATCTCGATTACGGTGCTTTCACACCGGTTCAGGTGGCTGCAACGGCTGCTCTGAACGGCGACGGCAGCGATATTGAATATGTGCGTAATGTTTATAAGACACGCCGCGATGTTCTGGTTGAGAGTTTTGGCCGTGCAGGTTGGGAAATTCCGTCTCCTGAGGCGACAATGTTTGCGTGGGTTCCGATCCCTGAACGTTACCGTGCCATGGGCTCGCTCGATTTTTCCAAACTATTGATCGAAAAAGCTGATGTAGCTGTTGCGCCCGGCCTCGGTTTCGGTGAACATGGGGATGAATTTGTGCGCATTGCTTTGGTGGAGAACGAACATCGTATTCGTCAGGCTGCGCGTAATATCAAACGCTTTCTGGGAAATGCTGACGGAGCTGCCTGATAAAAAGGCGGCTTCAGGGAATGTCCTGAGCCAAGCGAATAAAGTGAGGCGGGAGCATACAGTTCCCGCCCGTTGAATTAAGTATATATTGCTGAGGCACAATAATGAGTAATGCATTGCGGATCGGTGTCGCCGGACTTGGCACCGTAGGAGCATCGGTTTTGCGCATTCTGCGCGATAAAGCCGAAATGATGACAAGGCAATGCGGACGCGAAATTGTAGTGACTGCGGTCAGCGCACGTGACCGTACGCGTGACCGTGGTGTTGATCTCAGCAATATTGAATGGTTCGATGATCCGGTTGCACTGGCAAAATCAGATAATATTGATGTTTTTGTTGAGCTGGTTGGCGGCTCGGAAGGTACTGCACGTGCTGCTGTGGAGGCTGCACTCAATTCCGGTCGCCATGTGGTGACTGCCAATAAAGCCTTGCTGGCTTATCATGGTGTGGAACTGGCCAAAATCGCGGAAGCCAAGGGCGTGTTGCTGAATTTTGAAGCAGCAGTTGCAGGCGGCATTCCGGTGATTAAGGCGATGCGTGAATCGCTGACCGGTAATACTGTGTCGCGCGTTTACGGTATTATGAACGGTACTTGTAATTATATCCTGACCCGTATGGGTGAGGAGGGGATTTCCTTCACCGAATGTCTGAAAGATGCACAGCGTCTTGGTTATGCAGAAGCTGATCCGACATTTGATATTGAAGGCAATGACACGGCGCATAAGCTGGCACTGCTGACCAGTATTGCCTTTGGCACGCAGATTGCCGCTGACGATATTTATCTGGAAGGGATCAGCAATATTTCGCTTGCGGATATCCGTGCAGCGGAAGAGCTTGGCTATAAAATCAAGCTGCTCGGCGTGGCTCAGAAGACAGAAACCGGTGTGGAGCAGCGTGTGCATCCGACATTGGTGCCAACTTCTTCTGTTATTGCGCAGGTGCATGGCGTGACCAATGCGGTGGCGATTGAAACCGACCTTCTCGGCGAGTTGTTGCTTTCAGGTCCGGGTGCCGGCGGCAATGCCACGGCCTCTGCTGTGATTGGTGATATTGCCGATATCGGTAAGAGCCGTCCGGGCTTCCAGCACGGGCCGGTCTTCGGTACGCCTGCAAAAGATCTGAAGCCGACAGCGCGCGCGAAAATGCGTTCTCATGCCGGTGGTTATTTCATTCGCCTGAATGTGCATGATCGCGCCGGAGTGTTTGCAACGATTGCCAAGCGCATGGCGGAAAATGATATTTCGCTGGAATCTATCGTTCAGCGCGGCACGGGTGCCAATGTCGAAGAGGCTGTGATTAAAACAGTTGTTCTCGTAACCCATGCAACCACGGAATCAGCGGTTAAGCAGGCTTTGAAGGCGATTACCGAAGATGGTGATCTCTTCGACAAGCCGCAGATGATCCGCATTGAGCGTGCGGGGTAGAGCATAATTCCTTAAACTTGGATCAGTTTAAGGTAAAATTATGCTCTCATTTTAAAGTGTTAGAGCGAGTTTTGTGTGCCAAGCCTGGCACACGGCGCTCTAATAAAGACAGAAATTGATAAAAACCGCCGGAATCTCCGGCGGTTTTTTGTTGCGGATAGCTCTTGTCAGCAAAAAATCTATTTGATAAATTTCTGAGCAGCTCAATGCAGTTTAAGAAAGGAGGGCCGTAAGATGTTTTCTCTGCGACATCAGCATCATCACACATTCGGCCCTGATTACGCCCTGTCTCATTAATTTGTGCAGGGCCGATTAAGACTGTAAAATCTGTCTTTATCAGCCTTTTCTGAAAGGTGCAGTTCTGCTTGGAGCATGCTGCATCTGATTTGAGCCATCCCGTTACCAGTTCGCATCTATGCGATGTTCTGTGCGGCTATGGCAAATTCTGAGCTGATCTTATGTCCTACCTTAATCTTCAAAATCTTTCTCTTACTCTGTCCGTTGAACTGTTTCGCAATTTAAGCCTCGTTGTCGGTGAGGGTGAACGCATTGGCGTGGTTGCCGCCAACGGTCGCGGCAAATCCAGCCTGATGCGTATTATCGGCGGTGAGCTGGAGCCAACGGATGGTCTGGTGACCCGTGCCCGTGGTTTGAAAACCGGCGTGGTGCCGCAATATGTGCCGCAGGACTGGCTGGATATTTCTTTATATAATGTGGTGCTGAGCGGGCTGGATGAAGACGCGCAGCTGCATGAAAGCTGGCGCGTTGATATTATTCTCGACGATCTGAGTGTGCCGCAGGATATGCGTGACCGTGCAATGCGGCAGTTGAGTGGTGGCTGGCAGCGCCTTGCTTTGCTGGCGCGAACGCAGATTGCCGAGCCCGATCTGTTGCTGCTGGACGAGCCGACCAACCATCTGGATTTGGAAAAAATCCATCTACTTGAAGGCTGGCTGAATGATCTGCCGCGTTCAACAGCAGTGATTATGTGCAGCCATGACCGTGCTTTTCTCGATGCTGTGACCAAGCGTACATTGTTTTTGCGGCCTGAAAATTCGCAAATCTATGCTCTGTCTTATAGCCGTGCCCGTGTCGCATTGGATGAGGCCGATGCTGCGGATGCGCGCCAATATCAGAAAGATATGAAAACCGCACAGCAATTGCGCAAACAGGCGGCCAAACTCAATAATATTGGTATCAATTCGGGCAGTGACCTGCTGGTGATAAAAACCAAACAGCTGAAGGACCGTGCGGAGAGGTTGGAAGATGCTGCCAAGCCTGCGCATCTGGAGCGGTCTGCCGGTGTTATCAGGCTGGCAGGGCAGAGCAGTCATGCCCGTGCACTGGTGGTGATTGATAATCTTGATGTGGTCACACCGGATAATCGCATTCTTTATAAAACCGGCCGTTTATGGATCAATCCGGGTGATCGTATTGTACTGCTGGGTGCCAATGGTACCGGTAAAACGCGGTTGCTGACTATGGTACGGAATGTGATTACGGGTGTTGAGCCGGAAAGTTCGGCACTTAAAGCCACGCCGTCACTGGTGCTGGGCTATAGCGATCAGGCATTGTCAGAACTGAATGACAAGCATACGCCGCTGGAAACCATCATTCGTCGTTTTGATATCGGCGATCAGAAAGCGCGTTCGCTGCTGGCAGGGGCGGGTATGAATATTGATATGCAGGGGAAGGCGGTTGCACGACTTTCCGGCGGACAAAAAGCGCGGCTGGCTATGCTGGTGCTACGGCTGACACATCCGAATTTCTATATTCTTGATGAACCGACCAACCATCTGGATATTGAGGGGCAGGAGGCGCTGGAAGCGGAACTGCTGAACAGCGATGCCGCCTGTCTGCTGGTGTCGCATGACCGCAGTTTCGTGCGCAATACCGGCAATCGTTTCTGGCAGATTGTGAAGAATAAGCTGGTTGAAGTGGAGTCACCGGAAGCATTCTTTGAAGAAGCCGGACAGCTTGCGGGCTGAATAGTCTGATATATAATAAAAGATACCGGCAGTGTAATTCTTACGAAAATACACTGCCGGTATCACTCGTTTTCAAATGTGATGGTTTTTCAACCGAGTATAATCGATTTACTTTTTCTCCCCGCGCTTTATCCCTTGCAGGGAGAGCCCGACTTTGCCAAAAGATGGCGACCATGTCTGACAATCCCCTGTCATCATAATCGGCTACAGCAGTTTTGTATCCGTTGCGCAGCGATACTATTCCGGATTGCAGGCATATCTTTCGATAACGAATTTAGGACTGTTTAAATGGCCAATTCTGCAGATCAGACCCCGCAGGGTCTCGACCGTATTCTGACACTCGAGCTGGTTCGCGTGACCGAGCGCGCCGCTGTGGCTGCTGCCCGTCTGCGTGGCCGCGGTGATGAAAAAGCTGCGGATCAGGTTGCTGTTGACGCAATGCGTAAAGAGCTGAACCGCCTGCCGATCTCCGGTACTGTTGTTATCGGTGAAGGTGAACGCGACGAAGCCCCGATGCTCTATATCGGTGAAGAAGTTGGCACCCGCAACGGCCCTGAAGTCGACATCGCGCTCGACCCGCTGGAAGGTACCACCATCTGCGCCAAAAACCTGCCAAACTCGCTGGCTGTTGTAGCGATTGCTGAAAAAGGCAATCTGCTTTACGCACCGGACGTTTACATGCAGAAAATCGCTGTTGGTCCGGGCTATCCGCGCGGCGTTGTAGATATTGACGCCTCCGCCACTGAAAACCTGAACGCACTGGCAAAAGCCAAAGGCGTTAAAGTCAACGAAATCACTGCCTGCATTATGGATCGTCCGCGTCACGCACGCCTGATCGAAGAAGTCCGCGCAACCGGTGCTGCAATCCGTCTGATCGGTGATGGTGACGTTGCCGGTGTTATGCACACCACCAATCCGGATGAAACCGGCATTGATATCTATCTCGGCATTGGCGGCGCGCCTGAAGGCGTTCTGGCAGCTGCAGCTCTGCGCTGCATCGGCGGCCAGATGCAGGGTCGTCTGCAGTTCAATTCTGATGACCAGATCGCCCGCGCTCTGAAAATGGGCGTAACAGACCCGAACAAAGTTTACTTGATGGAAGAAATGGCTAAAGGCGACGTGCTGTTTGCAGCCACCGGTGTAACCGACGGCAACATGCTCTCCGGCGTTAAATTTGCCCGCGACTACATCCAGACCCACACTATCGTCATGCGTGCTCAGTCACAGACTGTGCGTGAGATTAAAGCGCGGCACCAGGACCTCTCCAAGTTCGCGTAAAGTAAAAATCGCCAGCTTGGTCTGCAAATGGCGATTTCTGTGCTTCCGGTGCTCACGTACTATAAGTACGCTCCGCTCCGGTTCTCGAAATCACCATTTTCACCGCAACCTGATGATTTTTAGCCTCGGCGCTACAAGAACAGCTACGAGAGTGGCACCACAATTAAATTCTGCTATAAGGCGACATTGAAAAATGTCGCCTTTGTTGTTTGTAAAAACAGGAGTTGCCCGCGTGGATATGAATGAGCGTTTGTTTCTCGGAATACGTTCTTCTGCAACGGGCATGAAATGGGTTGATCGTTTAGGTCTGCGGGAAGCCAATACCGCCCTCGCTATCGCCCAGAATTACGGCATTCCCGATCTGGTTTCCCGCGTTATGGCCGGTCGTGGCGTTGGCCTTGAAGCTGCCGAAGAATTTCTCAATCCGAGCATCCGCTCCCTGATGCCTGATCCGCTGACTTTAACGGATATGAAACAGGCTGCCGTGCGTATTGCCGATGCTATTCAGCGCCGTGAGAATGTTGCAATCTTTGGTGATTATGACGTCGATGGTGCCTGTTCATCGGCGCTGCTGTCCCGCTTTCTCAATGCCTATGACATCAGGAATGTCATTTATATTCCGGATCGTATTTTTGAAGGCTATGGTCCAAATCCCGATGCCATGCGCGAGCTGGTTGCCAAAGGTGCGTCTCTGATCGTGACTGTGGACTGCGGTACCAATAGTGCCGTGTCGATTACCGCTGCGAAAGAGGCCGGTGCCGATGTTGTGGTTCTCGACCACCATCAGCTTGGCGGTGCCTTGCCGGAAGATGCCGCCGCGATTGTTAACCCGAACCGTGAGGATGACATTTCAGGGCAGGGGCATCTCTGCGCCGCCGGTGTTGTCTTTATGACTTTGGTGCAATTGGCACGGGAATTACGTGAGCGCGGTATCAAAGCAGCAAATGGTGTGCCGGATTTACTGGGCTATCTCGATCTGGTCGGCTTGGCCACAGTTTGTGATGTGGTGCCGCTGATCGGTGTGAATCGTGCCTTTGTTGTCAAAGGCTTGCTTGCTGCCCGCAATCAGAGCAATGCAGGTTTGGCGGCTTTGGCGCGGGTTTCGCGTATCGGTGAACCGCTCAATAGTTTCCATTTTGGTTTTCTCATTGGTCCCCGCATTAATGCAGGAGGGCGTATCGGTAATGCTGCTCTGGGCAGTCGTTTGCTGACACTGGATGACCCTGTTGAAGCCAATACCATCGCCGAAGAGCTGGACAGATTGAATGCCGAGCGTCAGGCGATGGAAGCAGTGATGTTGCAGCAGGCAGAGGCGGAAGCTTTTGCTGAGCTTTCCGGCAAGTCAGGGCCTGCGGTCTTGGTTACTGCGAATGAAGACTGGCATCCGGGTATTGTTGGTCTGCTGGCTTCCCGTCTGAAAGATAAGGCTAAACGCCCGACTTTTGCCATTGCCTTTAACGGTAATGGCATGGGCACCGGTTCCGGGCGTTCGATCAGCGGTTTTGATCTGGGTAAGCTGGTGCGCAAAGCCGTTGAACAGGGCTTGTTGGTCAAAGGTGGCGGACACGCTATGGCGGCCGGTATCACTGTGGAGAAATCCAAACTCGGTGCTTTGCGGGCATTTTTTGAAGAACAGGCTGCCGAGCAGGTGGATGAATTGCGCGCTGAACAAAGTCTGGCGATTGATGGTGCGGTTTCAGCCACCGGCGCCACTGTTGCACTGTATAATGCTTTGGAAAAAGCAGGGCCTTATGGTGCCGGTCATGTGCAGCCGCTGCTGGCACTGCCAAACCATACAATCGCTGATGTGCGTGTTGTCGGGCGCGATCATGTGAAGGTTGCTCTGAAAGGGCTGGACGGCAAACGTGTCGACGGTATTGCCTTCCGTGCTGCTGACAGTGATCTTGGGCGTTTCCTGTTCGATCAGGCCGGACACATGGTACATGTCGCCGGCCATTTATCACTCAATCACTGGAATGGCTCTGTTTCAACGCAGATCCGCATCGTGGATGCGGCGAAAGTCGATCTCTCGCGCCAATAGTGTCTGATCCAAAAGTCGCCTGATTTAGCTCAGTAGATTGGGCTGCAAATGGCAGCCGCTTTTTGATTCAGACTCTAACCAAATTGCTGAGTTCTGCTCACCAGCTACCGGTATTCTCCATAGATGCCCATGGCTCCTGCGGTGCAAGTTTTTCGCCTTTTTGCAGAATTTCAATAGAAATACCGTCCGGTGATTTCACAAAAGCCATGCGGCCGTCGCGCGGCGGACGGTTAATGACAACGCCTTTGTCTTTCAGGTTTTGGCAGAAGTCATAAATATTATCGACCTCATAGGCAAGATGGCCGAAATTGCGCCCGCCGCTATAGGTTTCCGCATCCCAGTTATAGGTCAGTTCCAGCTCCGGTGCGCGGGAATTTTCTGCATTTTCCTGATCTTTCGACGCGCTGAGGAAGATCAAAGTGAAGCGCCCTTGTTCACTTTCCGTGCGGCGTGTTTCCACCAGTCCGAATTTTCCAACAAAAAAATCCAGTGACTCATCAATGTCACGAATACGGATCATGGTGTGCAAATAGCGCATGTTTGCCTCCTGTTTTACCCTGTTTGATCCTGTCTGTTTTAGCAGGTGTCATATTTAAAACAGGGCAGATTTGAAATAGTTCACCGCTGTTTTAGCATGGCTGCTCATAAAGTCTGTGATCGAAACAGGAATATTGAAAGTTTGCTCTTGCCGGATACGGTTAAGGAAGTGTTATCTTGAAGATGAGAATCAACCTGATTTGCCCGGCAGATGAAAGGAGGAGCGTGCCATGACTGACAAGTCTTTGTCCCATGAGTTTATGGATGGTACCAACTCCGCTGAGGATGCAACCGATATTGTCGAGATTTCCGGCGTCATTAAATGGTTCGACGTCGCGAAGGGCTATGGTTTTGTCGTTCCCGATCAGGACGGCTACGGTGATATTCTTGTTCATGTGACGACATTGCGCCGTGACGGTTTTCAGACCGCGCAGGAAGGTGCGCGTGTTGTTTGCGAAATTCGCCGCGGTGAACGCGGCTGGCAATGTTTCCGCGTTTTGTCTCTCGACCTTTCCGATGTTGCGCATCCTTCAACTCTGCCGCCTGCACGTACCCATGTTGTGGTTACGCCGTCGAGCGGGCTGGAGCGGGCAATTGTCAAATGGTTCAACCGTACCAAAGGTTTTGGCTTTTTAAGTCGCGGTGAGGGAACGGAAGATATTTTTGTTCATATGGAAACGCTGCGTCGCTTCGGTATGATGGAACTGCGTCCGGGACAGGTGGTTCTGGTGCGGTTCGGTCATGGTGATAAAGGGCTGATGGCGGCAGAAATTCATCCGGATATTGGTTCGCCTTTTACTAATCCGCATTAAAGCCGGTCTCTGACCGGTTTTTTTATATTTGCTATAATGGTCTGCACGTATATTTTCTCTCAAACATGTTTTGAAGTATGGTTTGCCCGATGAAACAGTGGTTTGCTTATTTGGTATTTGTGGCCGCGCTTTTGGGTGGCAGTTTTGCGGTAGCAGCGCAGGAAGAGCCGATGCGCGTTCCTTTGGATGCGCAGGCTTTGAAAATACAGACTGCATCGGGAGAGAAAAGTTTCGGGCTGGAAATTGCCGATACGGATCAGAAACGCAGTGCGGGACTGATGTATCGTAAGGATTTTCCGGCTGACCGTGCGATGATCTTTGTTTTCGGTGAAGAGCGTCCGGTGATGATGTGGATGGCCAATACGCCGCTGCCGCTGGATATGTTGTTTGTCCGTAATGACGGATCAATCGCGCGGGTTGCTGAAAATACGGTGCCCTTTTCAAAAGATATTGTTGCTTCCGGTGAGCCGGTGGCTTTTGTCATAGAAGTGAATGCAGGCATTGCCGCTAAACTTGGCATCAAGGCTGGTGATACAGTCAAGCACCGGATAATATGCGGGCAATGTCAATGAATTTGAGTCCTGTTGCGCTAAACAGGGCGGAAGATAAATCTCGGAAGTGAACTATGGTCGTGAATGTGAATGAAGTCCGTTATTTTGAACATGACGGATTAAAGCTGGCTTATCGTGATGAAGGACAAGGTGAGCCGGTTTTATTGATCCATGGTTTCGCATCTTCCGGTATGGTGAACTGGCTCAATCCGGGCTGGATTAAAACACTGACCGATGCCGGTTACCGCGCGATTGCAATTGATAATCGCGGCCATGGCCGTTCTGACAAGCCGCATGACCGTGAACTCTACTACCCGTCATTAATGGCGGCTGATGCTGTTGCCCTGCTGGATCATCTGAATATCGATAAAGCCCATGTTATGGGTTATTCCATGGGCGCGCGGATCAGTGCTTTTGCGGCGCTGGAACACCCGTCACGGGTGCATAGTCTGGTATTCGGAGGCTTAGGCATTGGTATGGTCACCGGTGCCGGTGACTGGGATCCGATTTATGATGCGCTGTTGTCGGAGGATGTGGACAGTATCACCCATCCGCGCGGTCTGATGTTCCGTAAATTCGCGGATCAGACAAAGAGCGACCGTTTTGCGCTTGCGGCCTGTGTTATCACCTCCAAAGAGCTTATTCCCGCACAGGCAGTGGCGATGATCAGCCAGCCTGCACTGGTTGCTGTCGGCACGAAGGATGATATTGCGGGTGATGCGCAGGATCTGGCCGATCTGATGCCGCATGCAACGGCTGTTGATATTCCTGACCGCGATCATATGCTGGCGGTCGGAGATAAAGTTTACAAGCAGGCTGTGCTGGAGTTTCTGAAGGCGCATCCGATTGGCTGAGTGCTGCCGGACAGGTTTTCTATGAAAATGTGACGATCCGCTCAGGTAATTTTACCGCAATAGCAGCAGAGGGATTTTCATCTCTTGTAATGCGGTTTAAACTCGCCCAGATAAATGCCGGAAGCAGCAATGTGAAGGACTGGCGAAAATAATCGGAAATATTTGGTTTCCGGTAAGATTTTCCAGCCATTTCAAAGCATTTGGCGGTTTCCGGTGATTGAAGAATAAGTGAATGCTGTAAAGCCAGGAGTGATGCAATGGCCGCACATGGTTCTGTTCCGGTGAGCAAGGTCGTCGATCATATGGATCCGATCTGGTATTCCGTGCGTGCTGAGGCCGAAGCTGCAGCCGTGAAAGAGCCGTTGCTGGCGGCGTTTTTGTATTCCACAGTGCTTAATCAAGGCAGTCTGGAAGATGTGGTTATGCATCGCATTTCCGAGCGTCTCGGTCATGCCGATGTGGCTGCTGATCTGCTGCGCCAGACTTTTGTAACGATGAGCAAAGCCTCGCCGGAATGGTCGCAGACTTTGCGCATTGATTTGCAGGCGGTTTATGACCGTGATCCTGCGGCAAACCGTTTTCTTGATCCTCTGCTTTATATGAAGGGCTTCCATGCCATCCAGACCCACCGCTTAGCGCATTGGCTGTGGAAAGAAGGACGCAAGGATTTCGCCTATTATCTGCAGAGCCGCTCTTCATCGATTTTCCAGACCGATATTCATCCGGCGGCGAAATTCGGCAGCGGTATTTTTCTCGATCATGCGACCGGCGTGGTTGTCGGTGAAACTGCGGTGGTCGGCGATGATGTGTCGATCCTGCATGAGGTAACACTGGGTGGGACCGGTAAAGCTGGCGGTGATCGTCATCCGAAAATCGGCCGTGGTGTGCTGATCGGCGCGGGGGCAAAAATTCTTGGCAATATCACTATCGGTGAATGCTCAAAAATTGCTGCCGGTTCTGTGGTGGTTAAAGCCGTGCCGGATAATGTGACGGTCGCCGGTGTTCCGGCGAAAGTGATTGGCAGTTGCGATTGTGCTGAGCCTTCGCGCGCGATGGATCAGCTGATTAATGCTGCTGAATAAAAGCACGCCCCGAAAAGTGTAAGCGCCTGCGCAGGGAAATCAGTTCGCCGGACTGATTTCTTATCCTGCTCCGATCAGATAAAGCGTGTGTAAGAATAAATGTACGCTAAGAAAAAGCGTGTATAGTTTTAGGATAAAGCGACATGTTGCCCCTTTACATATCGGGCACAGGGGCGCATGAGACAGCCCCGTAAAATGAAACAGGAGAATCCGTTTGAAACCCGAAGAAATCAAGAAACTGGACGCCTATTTCAAGCGGACTTTTGATAATCAGAACCTGACTGTTAAGGCGCGTCCGCGTAAGGATGACTCCTGCGAAGTCTATATGGATGATGAGTTTCTGGGCATCATCTATAAGGATGAAGATGAGGGCGAACTGTCCTACAACTTCTCCATGGCCATTCTGGAAATGGACCTGTAATTTTAGCAACCCTGTTTGCTGAAGTTAAAAATCTTTTGAATTACAAATATTTATGGCGGCTTATGCATGAAGAGATTCATTCGCATCAGCCGCCGTTTTTATATTTAAGCCTTCAATCTGTGTAATCAGGTCGCAATAGCGTAAAATCTCTTGTGATGCGTTATATTATAACATATCAATATCGCCTTTCCGATAATGACGGACTGTGTGCTGAAGCGCGCATGACCCGTAACATGGCGATATTCAGGAGATGAAATGGAACAACGTTTACCTGTCACGGTTTTGTCCGGTTTTTTGGGCGCCGGAAAAACCACTTTGCTCAACCATATTCTGAACAATCGTGAAGAGGTACGTGTTGCCCTGATCGTGAATGATATGAGTGAAGTGAATATTGATGCGGCTTTGCTGCGTGATGGTGGCGCCAATCTGTCCCGCACACAGGAGCAACTGGTTGAGCTGACCAATGGCTGTATCTGCTGCACTTTGCGCGATGATCTTTTGCAGGAGGTGACGCAGCTCGCAAAACAGGGGCGGTTTGATTATCTGCTGATTGAATCAACCGGTATTTCCGAGCCGTTGCCGGTGGCTTCGACTTTTGAGTTTCGCGATGAGGAAGGTTTCAGCCTGTCTGATATTGCGCGGCTGGACACGATGGTTACGGTTGTCGACAGTGCTAATCTGTTGCGTGATTATGCATCGCAGGATTTTCTGAGTGATCGTGGCGAGACAGCCGGTGAGGGCGATGAGCGCGGTATTGTGGATTTGCTGGTGGAACAGATCGAGTTTGCCGATGTCGTGGTGCTGAACAAGATCAGCGAAGTTTCGCCTGCGCAAAGACAGGATATTTATAAAATTATCCGCGCACTCAATCCGGACTGCGATGTGGTCGACGCTGACTTCGGCAAAGTGCCTTTGGCGAAGATCATGAATACCGGTCGCTTCAGTTTTGAAAAGGCCGAGCAACATCCGTTATGGTTTAAAGAACTCTATGGTTTTAAAGATCATGTGCCGGAGACTGAGGAATATGGCATCCGTTCTTTTGTCTATCGTGAACGCCGCCCGTTTGATCCGGCTAAACTCCATGACTTCATTCAGCAAAGCTGGGCAGGGCTGATCCGCTCGAAGGGGTTTTTCTGGCTGGCCACCCGCCCGCGCTATGTGGGTGAGCTTAGTCAGGCGGGGGCATTATTGCGCACCGGCAAGCGCGGATTGTGGTGGGCGTCTATCCCGAAGCAATACTGGCCGGAAGATGAGGGCTGGCGTCAGTCTATGCAGCCTTATCTTGATCCGTTCTGGGGTGACCGGAGGCAGGAACTGGTTTTTATTGGTACTGCCGCGATGGATGAGGGGGCAATACGAACTGCGCTGGATAATTGTCTGGTTGAAGCCGATAATTTTGTGCCCGATGAATGGGCGTCGCTTTACGATCCGTTCGAGTCTTGGGATCAGCGCGTTGCATAGTTTATTATTTTAAAACAATATTTTACGCCTTTGCGTGAAGAAATAGATTCACGCAAAGGCTTACGCTTTTAAATCCCGATTGCCGAGGTTTCTTTAACCTCCTCCATCACCGGATAGGTATGGGTTTCACGAACACCTGGCAGCGAGAGCAGGGAGTCTGCCAGAAAGCGGCGATATTGTTCCATATCAGCCACGCGCGCTTTCACCAGATAGTCAAAACCGCCTGCCACCATATGGCATTCCATCACCACCGGATTGTTTTTTGTGGCCTCGGCAAAGGTTTCAAAAACTTCCGGTGTCGTGCGGTCGAGCTTGATTTCCACGAATACCAACATGGAGCGGTTGAGCATTTTCGGTGAGAGCTTTGCCGTATAGCCCAGCACATAACCATCGCGGGTTAAACGCTTGACCCGCTCGGCCGTTGCGGTCTGTGACAGGCTGATTTTCTCGGCCAGTTCGGCATTGGTCAGCTTGCCGTCCTCCTGCAATGCACGGAGGATCTTTTTGTCCATAGCGTCAATTTGCTTCATTTTAGCTAAAATTCCGATTTTTGCAGTGATATCCACCGAATAAGGCACTTTAATTAGTGAGATAAACTATATGAGATAAAATATACAGTTAAAAACCCGTCGCAAGACTCTACAGGAGCCTTTTTATGACACTGCCCAATACAGCCCTTTCAAACGCCCCTCAGGTTGTTTCTGAAAAGGCTCAGAATACAACCCTGCCACTGCCGCCTTTTACCGCGCCTTATGCGCCGGATGACCATGAGCTGGTCAGTGCATTGCTGGCCAGCGTAACATTTGATGATGCCGCCAACCGCCGCATTGATGCGCGGGCTTCGGAATTCATCACCAATATCCGCAAGCAGTCCAAAGGGATTGGCGGTGTTGAAGACTTCCTGCGTGAATATGGCCTGTCCACCCGTGAAGGTCTGGCGCTGATGGTGCTGGCCGAAGCGCTTCTGCGCGTGCCGGACAGTGCGACACAGGACAAGCTGATAGAAGATAAGCTGAAACAGGGCAACTGGTCTGAGCATCGTGCGCAGGGTGATACATGGTTTGTATCCGCTTCCGCATGGGGCCTGGGTCTGGCGGCAAAAGTTATCCGTCCGGGCGAAACACCGGAAGGCGTTCTGTCTTCGCTGGTTAAGCGTATGGGCTTGCCGACAGTTCGCACAGCCACCAAACAGGCAATGCGCTTTCTCGGTTCGCATTTCGTGCTGGGTGAAAATATTCACGATGCATTGAAGCGCGCCAAAGTCGCTGAGAAAAAAGGCTATCGCCATTCTTTCGATATGCTGGGTGAAGGTGCCCGCACGGCAGAAGATGCCAAGCGCTATTATAAATCCTATTCCGATGCGATTGATGAAATCGGCAAAGCTGCCGGCAATGGGAAACTGCCGGATCGCATGGGTATTTCGGTCAAGCTCTCGGCGCTGCATCCGCGTTATCTGGCAACCCATCATGCGCAGGTGATGCGTGAACTGGTGCCGGATGTGCTGGCGCTGGCTCAGAAAGCCAAATCCTATGATCTGAACTTCACCATTGATGCGGAAGAAGCAGACCGTCTGGAACTGTCGCTTGATTTGATCGACCGCGTTTTCGCTGATCCGTCACTGGCTGGCTGGGATGGTTTTGGTCTGGCGATTCAGGCTTATCAGAAGCGCGCTTTGCCGGTGATCCAGCATATTGTTTCCCTGTGCGAAAAGACCGGACAGCGCATGATGGTGCGTCTGGTGAAGGGCGCTTACTGGGATACAGAGGTGAAGCGTACGCAGGAACGCGGTCTGGAAGACTATCCGGTCTTCACCCGCAAAGCTGCAACCGATGCGTCTTATATTGCCTGCGCCCGCTATATGCTGGATCAGCGTAAACATATTTTCCCGCAATTTGCCGGACATAACGCCCTGACAGTGGCGATGATTCTGGAAATGGCCGGAAATGATAAGAGCGGTTTCGAGTTCCAGCGCCTGCATGGCATGGGTGAAAGCTTGTTCAAACAGGTGACAGAAGCCGGTGAAAAGATTGCCTGCCGCGTTTATGCGCCTGTTGGCGGCTATCGCGACCTGCTGGCTTATCTGGTGCGTCGCCTGCTGGAAAATGGTGCAAACTCGTCGTTTGTTTCCGTTGTGGGCGATGAAAATGTACCGGTTGCAAGCCTGCTGAAGCGTCCGGTTGAAATTTTGAATGATGGCAGAGGCATGCGGAATGCAAATATTCCGTATCCTAAAGATATGTACGGGCAGCGTCGCAACTCTGCCGGACTTGAATTTGGTGACAGACTAGTATTGGGGACTTTTATGGACGGGATCGTTAAGGCGCGGGCGAATGTTGATGCAGTGCCATTATTTGCCGGTTTTGCTAAAAAAGGCTCCGGTCAGCCTGTATTGTCGCCGGTAGACGGTTCTCAGGTGGGTACAGTTGCCGAAGCAACTGCTGAAGATGCTGCAAAAGCTGTTGAAGTTGCACGTAAAGGCTTCGCCGGCTGGTCGCGCATGAGCGTTGAAGACCGCGCAACAGCGCTGGAACGTGCCGGTGATCTTCTGGAAAAGAACCGCGACCGTTTCATCGATCTTCTGTCGCGTGAAGCCGGTAAGACAATGGATGACGGTATTGCCGAAATTCGTGAAGCAGTTGATTTTTGCCGTTATTACGCTGCGGAAGCCCGTCGTCATTTTGCCAATGAAACCATTATGCCTGGCCCTACAGGTGAAGATAACCGTCTGCGTTATCGCGGTCGCGGTGTGTTCGTTTGTATCAGCCCGTGGAACTTCCCGCTGGCAATCTTCCTTGGTCAGGTGACCGCTGCGCTTGCTGCCGGTAATGCGGTTGTTGCCAAGCCTGCGGAACAGACCCCGCTGATCGCCTATGAAGCAATCAAGTTGCTTCACGAAGCCGGTGTGCCGCAGGATGCAGTGATTTATCTGCCGGGTGACGGTTCCGTTGGTGCTGCTCTGACATCGCATGCCCGCATTGACGGTGTGTGCTTCACCGGTTCGACCGATACAGCATGGGCAATCAACCGTACATTGGCGGCCAAGAAGGGCCCGATTGTGCCGCTGATCGCTGAAACCGGTGGTCTGAACGCCATGATCGTTGATGCGACTGCTCTGCCTGAGCAGGTTGCTGATGATGTTGTTATGTCGGCATTCCGTTCTGCCGGCCAGCGTTGTTCGGCTCTGCGTATTGTCTATCTTCAGGAAGATGTTGCTGACGGCATGCTGAAGATGATCGAAGGTGCAGCCCGTGAAATGCATCTCGGCAATCCGGCTCTGGAAACCACAGATATCGGCCCGATCATTGATCGTGAACAGCAGGCCATGCTGAACGACTATGTTGAGCAGATGAAGGGCAAAGCCAAGGTGACCAAGGTTGGCGTGACACCGGAAGGTGAATTGCAGGCAGGTCATTTCTTTGCACCGCATATCATTGAACTGAAAGATGCATCGGAACTGACACGCGAAGTGTTTGGTCCGGTTCTCCATGTCGTGCGCTGGAAAGCATCTGAACTTGATAATGTTCTCGATCAGGTTGCCAATTCGGGCTTCGGTCTGACCTTTGGTCTCCATAGCCGTATTGAAGCGGTTGTGGCCCGTGCGGTTGAGCGTCTGGATGTGGGTAATATCTATATCAACCGTAACACAATCGGTGCGGTTGTCGGTACGCAGCCATTCGGCGGTTCCGGACTGTCCGGCACCGGCCCTAAGGCTGGTGGCCCGAACTATCTGCTGCGCTTTGCGCTGGAGCAGGTCGTATCGGTTAACACCGCAGCAGCCGGTGGTAACGCTTCGCTGATCGCGATGGGCGAATAATATAGCCAACGCGATTGCCCTCAATCAGGGCAATATGTTGCGTTTTATCGAAAAAGAATCGCCCGCCGCATAAAATGTGGCGGGCGATTTTTTATTTGCTGTTTTGCACAGAATTCCGTTGACGAAAAATACAACCTGAGGTAGTTTTGATCTTGTACTGAAAAGCATACTTCACTTAGTTATTTTAGATCTGAGCATAATATTTTTTTGAAATTAATTGCTTTTGAAAAGCGGGACGGGCAAATCTTCCCCATATGATCGCCTGCCTGACAGTTCGCATATCGGACATTTTAACCCGGATCTTTTTGCTGATCCGGGTTTTCTTTTGGAAGTTTTTGATTGATGGCTTGATATAAGCTTCTGTTATTGTACTGTTATATGAAAATGTGTTCTTCATCGGATGAGGCAGTTCTCAGAGGTTTGATGTGGTGAAAAGGGTGTGAGCGTTTGAGTATTTGCACAGCGGTGACTCATTGTGCGGGCTCATGTTGTGTGTTGAATGGGCTTGATCGGCGTTTATTCGAATGAAATTTAAAATGCAATTTTAAGATGTATATATTTATTCTGCGCAATAATATCTTTTCCGCAAAGTGCTGGAACAGAAGAGCTTGCAAGGTCTGAAAAACAGAGCTAAAAATAGCGCATGACTAATTTTACTTTTGCATCTCTTATTTGGTGGTGGGCTCGCTTCTAGCGGCCAACGCAGACATTTGCATAAGTGTCATTCAGGTCGCTCAGGGGTTCACCGGGCGGCCGTTTTTATTTTCTGCCCTGAAATCCTGAAACGCCTGAGTATCTACTTAAAATCAAAGCAGAGATGCTTTGTTGAAAAACAGGTGCGAAACCGGCCGTTTGGCAGTATAGGGATCGCAGCAACAGGAGCAGAGCGATTATGGCAAAAACTGCCGATCAGGATCAGCACGATCATATCACGCAGGGCGGCATTACTGTCGCACGCCGCCGTCATCTGGTGGATTACAAAACGGCTATCGACAAGCGTATTGATGCGCTGGATACAAGACGCGGCGCGGTCTTTTCATCCAATTATGAATATCCGGGTCGTTACACACGCTGGGATACGGCAATCATTGATCCGCCGCTGGTGATTACTTCCAAAGGCCGCTCTATGCGCATTGAAGCGCTGAATGCCCGTGGTGAAATTCTGCTTGGCGGTATCCGCCCTGTGATCGGTGCTTTGCAAGAAGTGACGATTAATGATGAAACAGAGCAAAAAATCCAGCTGACGATTGCTGAGCCGACACGCCAATATATGGAAGAAGAACGCTCGCGTATGCCGTCGGTCTTCACCGTGCTGCGTGAGATCGTCTCTCTGTTCTATTCCGAGGAAGACAGCAATCTCGGCCTTTACGGTGCTTTTGGCTATGATCTGGCCTTCCAGTTCGAGCCGATTACTTACAAGCTGAAACGCCCTGAAGATCAGCGCGATCTGGTCCTGTTTTTGCCGGATGAAATTCTTGTCGTTGACCATTATTCTGCAAGAGCATGGGTGGATTCCTACGATTTCACTGTCGGCAATAAGAAAACAGACGGCTTGCCGCGTGAAACACCGTCTGACGTGTTTAAAGCAGCTGAAAAATTGCAGGCAAAAGGCGATCACCAAAAGGGTGAATATGCTGCACTGGTTGAACGCGCTAAAGAAAGCTTCAAATGCGGTGATCTTTTTGAAGTGGTGCCGGGGCAGATTTTCTATGAAAAGTGCGAAAACCAGCCGTCAGCCATTTCCCGCAAGCTGAAAAGCATTAACCCGTCACCATATTCTTTTTTCATCAATCTGGGTGAGCAGGAATATCTGATTGGTGCTTCACCGGAAATGTTTGTGCGGGTGAATGGCCGCCGCATTGAAACCTGCCCGATCTCCGGCACGATCAAACGCGGTGAAGATGCGATTTCAGATTCCGAGCAGATTCTGAAACTGCTCAATTCCAAAAAAGATGAATCCGAACTGACCATGTGTTCCGATGTGGATCGCAATGATAAAAGCCGCGTTTGCGAGCCGGAATCGGTGCGTGTAATCGGTCGTCGTCAGATCGAGATGTATTCCCGCTTGATCCATACGGTTGACCATATTGAAGGTCGCCTGCGTGATGGTATGGATGCTTTTGACGGTTTCCTTAGCCATGCATGGGCTGTAACCGTGACCGGTGCGCCTAAACTCTGGGCGATGCGCTTCATTGAAGAAAATGAGCGCAGCCCACGCGCTTGGTATGGCGGTGCGGTTGGCATGATGCATTTCAACGGCGATATGAATACCGGTCTGACGCTGCGCACTATCCGCATTAAAGATGGTGTGGCGCAGGTGCGGGCAGGGGCGACTTTGCTCTATGATTCAAACCCGCAGGAAGAAGAAGCCGAAACCGAGCTGAAAGCATCGGCGATGCTGACAGCAATCCGTGAGGCGCATATTAAGCCGGAATTGCAGGAGAAGGCGCAGTCTATGAAGGCAGGAACCGGAATTTCTGTTCTGCTGGTCGATCACGAAGATTCCTTCGTGCATACGCTTGCCAATTATTTCCGCCAGACCGGTGCCAATGTGGCAACCGTGCGTTCGCCGGTGAGTGATGAAATCTTTGACCGTTTCAAACCGGATCTGCTGGTACTGTCACCGGGGCCTGGTACGCCGAAAGATTTCGACTGCACGAATACAATCCGCAAAGCGCGTGACCGTGATTTGCCGGTTTTTGGTGTATGTCTGGGCTTGCAAGCCTTGACGGAAGCCTATGGCGGCTCGCTGAAACAGCTGGAAATTCCGATGCATGGCAAGCCGTCACGGATTAAAATTCTGAAAAACGGTGTGGTCTTTGACGGTCTCGGACAGGAAGTTACCGTTGGCCGCTATCATTCGCTTTATGCGGATAAGGCAACATTGCCAGCAGATTTTATTATTACTGCTGAGACAGATGACGGCGTTATCATGGGCTTCGAACATGCAAAAGAGCCGGTGGCTGCAGTACAGTTCCATCCGGAGTCAATCATGACGCTTGGCGGCAATGCCGGTATGCAGATGATTGAGAATGTGGTGTCGAAGCTCGTTAAAAAATAAGCATTGATGATGCTTTAAACAAAAAAGCCGCAGATGAAAATCTGCGGCTTTTTTGTTTTCTGTTTTTAAATCCACGCTTCATCGCCGGTAAAACTCACGGTAATCCAGCGTTGTGGACCTGCGCCGCCGATTTCCTCGCCGATCTCTTCGCGGATTGCATCCAGCGTTGCGATCGAAGTTATCGGGAAGTTGGCGGGCAGAACGATGTGAATTTCAATGAAACGTGCGCGACCGATCTTGGCTGCATAGCTGGCATATTTTTTGAAGCCATGTTTGGCCTTCATTCTATCCATGATCTTGCGCACCCGCAGATCCATGCGTTCCGGTGTGACCAGCAAAATTTCGCGAAATGCACCCAGAACTGTTTTGAGCGGCGCAAAGATAAGGCCTGCCGACAGAAACAGCAAAATGGCGGGGTCTGTATAGACCGTCCATGGCTCAAAGGCCGTGCCCTGTAACAGCCATGCCAGACTGAAGGCGATCAGAAGAGCCAGCGTAATTAAAGCGGTCATCAGCCAGCTTTGCGTATCAAGCGTGATAAAATTCGATTTGAGCCGTTTATTGATCTTGTGCTGATAGGCCATCATGACAAAACAGATGATACAGACAATGACGGCGTAGAGAATTGCCCAGTCAAAATTCAGCTCTGTGCCGCCTTGCAGCAAGGTGCTGACGGCGTTGATGAAAGCATAGAGACAGAACAATATCAGCACGATGCCGTTAAAAGCGAGAACCAGTGGTTCAATATGCCAGAAACCATGCTGGAAGCGGCGTGTTCCTTCGCTGGTCAGGAGCCGCGCGACAAAAAGGGCAAGTATCGACATGACAGCATCGGTTGAGGAGAACATTCCGTCAAAAATGACTGCGCTGGAACCGGAGAGTATGCCGAAGACTATTCCGAAGAGGCCGATAAAGATTGTGACAAATATTGATCTTCGTAAAATCAGTTGTTCAAAACGTGCGAGACGTTGCATTTTAAAGGGTCTGCCTTTGTAGAAAGAACAACCATCTGTGAAACCGAAGGGCACAAGTATTTATGCCGTGAAAACGGTTTAGCTGGCTGCTTTTTTGTTTTTAGCACTTTTTCTGCGCTGATCCGGACAGATATTGTCTTATTACTGCTGTGCGTAATTTCGGATCGGGATGTTAAGCTGCGCATTTATGCATAGGCACTCTATATATTATTATTATGAAAATTAAAAGAGATGCCGCTTTTTGACCGTTTGGCACGTCAGTTTCGGATGGTTATCTGATTCGAATTGCCCGCTTTTCCCCATCTGTATTTGCAAATGATTTGCAGTTAAACCATATGTAAGTCTATGAATTTGCTGATTTATTAAAAATACAGCGCTGAGTGAAAACCAGTTGCAACTGGACGGCAGAAATTAGCGAAAAATGTCAGGTCCGGTACTTTAGAGATTTGGAATTGGCACATTTTGCGCTAAGGGTGATTACATCTCAGCGAGTGCTGAATTGAATTTATTTCGATGAGGGCGGCTTTGGATGACTGTTAAGCAGTCTCTGCATAAGCTGCCGAATTTTATAAACTGCAAAATTGTAAATCTCCGGCTGTCCCGTCGTTTTTCAACAAAACGGCGCAATGTCATGTTCGGAGAGATAAAAGGTTTGGATATGGATGCTAATCTGAGAATTCGGCGACTGGCTACATGGACAATTCCGGTATCCATCGGCGTGATGGCGCTTAAATATCTGGCCTATCTGCTTACCGGTTCGGTTGCGCTTTATTCCGATGCGCTGGAATCGATTGTCAATGTCATCGCTGCTGTCGGTGCATGGTGGGCAATTACAGTCAGTATTATGCCGGCAGACGGTAATCACCCTTACGGGCATCATAAAGCGGAATATCTTTCTGCTGTGGTTGAAGGTGTACTGATTGTTGTTGCGGCGCTGCTGATTGTGCGTGAGGCATTGAGTGCTCTGGAAACACCGCGCACGCTGGATGAACCATGGCTTGGACTGGGCATCAACCTGATTGCAGGCGTAATAAATATGCTCTGGGCAGGGCTGCTGATCCGTGTGGGACGCGCTGCCAAATCACCGGCTTTGCTGGCTGATGGCAAGCATATTATGACGGATGTGGTGACTTCCGCAGGCGTGCTGGTCGGCCTGGTTGCAGCAATTATCACCGGCTGGTCAATTCTTGATCCGATTTTGGCGATTGTTGTGGCACTCAATATTCTCTGGCAGGGCTGGCATGTTATCAATGCCTCCGTGCAGGGACTGATGGATGTGGGTGTTGAACCTGTTGAGGAAATGCAGATCCGCGATATTATTTCCACCAATGCCGAAGGGGCACTTGAGGTACATGACCTTAAAACCCGCATTGCCGGACGTGTGACTTTTATCGAATTTCATCTGGTTGTTGCGGCCGATATGACGGTCGGTGAATCGCATATTATCTGTGACCGGATCGAAGATGCGCTGCATGAGAAAATTGATAATTCACGGGTTGTGATTCATGTTGAGCCTGAGGATGAGGCAAAGCTTCCGCCGGGAACTGCAGCCGTTCCTTTCGCATAATGGAAATTTAATGCATTGATTTTTCATAATAAAAACGCTGTCCTGTCATTGTGCGGGGCAGCGTTTTTATTTTTCTCTGAATATGCCTGTAATTTTATTTCGTTTGCGGGGAAGTCTCTTGCAACTTGTTATCAAGGCGTATAGCATTTGTCCCATGAACAACGCGCATAATCATACCAGCTCTTTTGTGAGCTTCGGAGCAGATCAGGGCTTTGCAGCCGCTGAGTCTTGCGCGCGTCCACTCTCGCTTCTACTTCTACTCGGCCTTAGCGGCGATCGCCGGGCTCGTTGATTGGAGCGTCCGGCGGTCGTACAGAGCCGTCAGACTCATGCTCCGGTCAAAGAATCCGTTTCGATTGTGCCCGATTTTTCTGCATCTTCATTCTATAATTGAGCAGACAGGGCGTGTTTAAGGCGGCTGTATATTGCAGTTGCTGTGGCTGATGAGACTTTAAAATGACCAATATTATTTCCGCTTCCAAATCCCCTCGCAAAGGCATGCCGATTGCGGCCGAAAAATACACGCCGTTCAGAACGACAGTTTTGCAGGATCGCCAGTGGCCTTCAAAAATGATCGAAAAGGCACCGATCTGGTGTTCGGTTGATCTGCGTGACGGTAATCAGGCGCTGATTGACCCGATGGGGCATGATCGTAAAGCTCGTATGTTCCAGTTGCTGATGGATATGGGCTTTCCGGAAATTGAAATCGGCTTTCCGTCCGCTTCCCAGACTGATTTTGACTTCTGTCGCTGGGCGATTGAAGAAGGCAATGTGCCGGATGATGTGGATTTGCAGGTGCTGGTGCAGTGCCGTCCGGAATTGATCACCCGCACATTTGAGGCGCTGGAAGGCGCTAAGACCCCGATTATCCATTTCTACAATTCTACCAGTGAATTGCAGCGCCGCGTTGTATTCGGCAAGGATGTTGCCGGTATCAAGCAGATTGCCACCGATGCCGCCAAGATGATTATGGATATGGCTGCCAAAGCGGGCGGCGGCTATCGTTTCCAGTATTCACCGGAAAGCTTTACCGGCACCGAGCTGGAAGTGGCTTTGGAAATCTGTAATGCGGTGACGGAAATCGTTAAACCGACTGCTGAAAACAAACTGATCCTCAATCTGCCGTCCACGGTGGAAATGAACACCCCGAATGTCTATGCCGATCAGATCGAATGGATGTGCCGCAATCTGGATAATCGTGAAAACCTGATTATCTCTCTGCATCCGCATAATGACCGCGGTACAGGTATTGCCGCAACCGAACTGGGGCTGATGGCCGGTGCCGACCGCGTGGAAGGCACATTGTTCGGCAATGGCGAGCGCACCGGTAACGTTGATGTGGTGACACTGGCGCTGAATATGTTCACGCAAGGTATTGATCCTGAACTGGATTGCTCGGACATCAACCGCATGAAAGAAGTGTACGAATATTCCAATCAGCTGGTTATTCCTGAGCGTCATCCATATGTCGGTGAGCTGGTTTATACGGCGTTTTCCGGCTCGCATCAGGATGCGATCAACAAGGGTATGAAAGCCAAGAAAGGCGCGAATACACCGGTTTGGGAAGTGCCTTATCTGCCGATTGACCCGCAGGATGTCGGCCGTTCCTATGAAGCGATTATCCGTATCAATTCCCAGTCAGGTAAAGGCGGTATCGCTTATATTCTGCAGCAGGATTACGGTCTGAATATTCCGCGCAAGATGCAGGTGGAGTTCCGCGAAATCATTCAGCAGATTACGGATGATGAAGGTAAAGAACTGCAAGCCCCGCGTATTTATGAAGAGTTCAAGAAAGCCTATGTGAGCCAGCCTGGCTCGCGTTTGGAATTTGTTGATCACCACACTTTTGCAGATCCGGATAATAAAGCTGTCCGTATTATGCAGGCCGAGATCATTGATAATGGTGTGACAAAAACCATTGAAGGACGCGGCACCGGCCCTGTGGACGGCTTTATTGATGCGCTGTCAAAACATATCGGCATTGATATTTCCGTTGCCGATTATTCGGAACATTCGTTGCAGCGCGGTTCGGATGCATCGGCGATCAGCTATGTTGAACTGTCGCATCCGCAGGGTTCTGTGTTCGGTGTCGGGGTCAACCATAATATTGTGACGTCATCGCTTGCTGCGATTGTTTCCGCTGCAAACCGTCTGATTAAATAAAACTCTGTTCTTGTGACGGATAAAAGGCCTGAAACTATACGGTTTCTGGCCTTTTTGTTATAATGCCGGTCTAAAGTCATAAAATCGCCATGCATGAGATTGCCTGTAAAATGCAGCAAGATAAAAGGCGGCGGTATGAATAAAAGCGAAGATGATTTCACGATATATCCGCCTGCATCTGTGCCGGAGGCACATTTATCCGGTGAAGAACGGCTGAAAGCTGCAATCCGGCAGGCGAAAACTGCACAGGCCGACCGTCTCGACAGTATTACCGATATCAGAGAGACGGATATTGCCCGTCTGGAATTGCTGTTGCAGGATTTGCAGCCGGTTTTTGATGCGGTGCCGGCAACGGATGAGCAGTGGGATTTTTGCCTGAATAAAGGCATGCAACCGCGTTTGTGGCTGGATGCCAGCGCCTTTATAATGATTGCCCGCGACCGGCGCAGCTATCGTTTTGTCCGTGATACCCGTCTGGGGCGGATTATTCTGGCCGATAATAAAGATATCAAGGTCATTTCAGAAGCTGTGACGCGCTATATTGCCTCGCGGATTCTTGAGCGCGAGCGGCTGATGGATGACTGGACTTCTGAAGTCCCTGTTGCAGGGCAGCAGACCGCTGTCGCTGAAAATATCGCTGAGCAAACCAACAGCGCAGAAATTTCGGAAAATTCAACGCTGATTAAACTATTATGGTTTGCAGGCGGTACCTTGCTCGGCTGTCTGGTGCTGATTTTAGCGCTGCACTATTATGGCTTCACTCTGCCGATGCTGCCGGAATTGTTGCCGCGCTGATTTGCGGCGCAGCTTTGCCAAGCATTAATGTGCGTTCACCGATCAGCTGCACATCTGTATTTTCAGCGGTAAAACCATATTGCTGCCAATGGCATTGCCAGCTTTGCGGCTGATCAAGTGCTTCAATAGAAAACAGATTATAGCGCGCCGGTGGTTTTCGTCCTTCATGACCGATCGGATAGGGCGCCTGACTGGCCGATGGTACGCAGATCACCGGCACTGCGCCATTTGGAGACGCAATTTCATTATAAGTTGCCAGATGCGTATGGCCGTGCAGCACCAGTTCGGCACCGGCTTCACGGATCACTTTCTGAAAACGGCCAATGCCGAACAGCCGCTTATAGGCCGGTGTTGCATTGCGGATCGGCGGGTGATGAATCAGGATAACGCGGCACAGACCTTGCTCGCCGGTTTCAATCAGCATTTTTTTCAGCCGCGCGGCCTGTGCAGGCAAAAAATCACCGCTGGCCATGAACGGACCGGTGGCACGTGCAGAGCTGACGCCAATGATCGCCACGCCGTCACGCACACGCAAATAGGGAAATTGCGGACGTTTTTCACGATTGTCGATACCGTCGCCGCGCATCCACGGTTCCCATTTGCAGCAGGATTTATCCAGCGCACCCGGAACATAGGCATCGTGATTGCCCGGCACGAAAGAAACGTCTTCCTGTGAGCCGAGTTGTTTAAGCCATTCAAAGCCATTATCAATTTCAAGATTAAGCGCGAGATTTACCAGATCACCGGTGACGGCAATATGATCCGGCTTGTGGCTTTGCAGATCTTTAATCAGCCCTTCCAGCACCCAGTCATGCATGGCGCCTTTACGGTGACGCTTCCAGTTAATATAGCCGGTGATGCGTTTGGAGGCCAATTCGCGCAAGCGAACTTGCGGCAGCGGCGACAGATGAATGTCTGAAATATGGGCAAGTCTGAACATTGGCGAAGATTTAGCTTTCAACTGCGCATAGTCAATGAAAAACATACATATAAGAGGTTGGCGTGTAAAAACGCTGTGCGGGCTAATAGTTTTGCCAATTGACTGGATCGTAAGCCGCACTCTTTATATTTAGTATCTCTGACCATTGCAGAAAAGCCGATTTATGAATTTTAAAAGCTGGTTCTTTCATACGTATTTTTTGTTCCGCCGTCCTATGACTTTGGGGGTGAGGGCTGTCGTGCTCGGGGATGAAGGGAAGAGTGTGTTTCTGGTGCGCCATACCTATGTCAAAGGCTGGCATTTGCCGGGCGGCGGTGTGGAACGCGGCGAAACATTCGGGCAGGCTTTGATTAAAGAACTGCGTGAAGAGGCCTGTATTGAACTGACCACTACGCCGGAACTTTTCGCTTTGTATAAAAATACCAAAGCGTCCAACCGCGATCATGTGGCACTGTATATATGCCGGTCTTTTAAACAGACCGGAACGCGCTCACCCGATTGGGAAATTGCCGAGGCCGGGTTTTTTCCGCTCAGTGACTTGCCTGACGGCGTAACAGAGGCCACGATGCGCCGTCTGAAAGAGATCACAACCCATGCGGAGCCGGATGCGTTGTGGTGATTTGAGCTTAAAAAAACGGAGACACTACCATGCCGGTTTATGTGTTGGACGGCCATAATCCACAATTCGACCATCGTGCCAGTAACTGGCTGGCACCGGATGCGACGCTGATCGGCAAAGTGCGTGTCGGTGAAAATGCGGGGATCTGGTTCGGCGTTGTCGCCCGTGGCGATAATGAGCTGATTCATATCGGTAAGGATACGAATGTGCAGGAACATTGTGTTTTGCACACCGATATCGGTTTTCCGCTGACTATTGGCGAGGGCTGCACAATCGGCCATCGGGCAATGCTGCATGGCTGCACAATTGGTGAAAACAGTCTGGTCGGAATCGGCGCAATTATTCTTAATGGTGCAAAAATCGGCAAAAATTCACTGGTCGGCGCCGGTGCTCTGGTCACCGAGGGAAAAGAATTTCCGGATAATTCGCTGATTGTCGGCTCACCGGCGCGGGTATTGCGGGAACTGACGGCAGAGCAAATTGAGAAACTGCGTGATTCCGCACAAAATTATGTTGCCAATGGCAAGCGTTACCAGCGCGGTCTGGAAATTGCGCCTTAATTGCTCAACAGCATAATTTCTTAAGCTTGAATTAGTTTAAGGTAAAATTATGCTGTAAATATAAAGTGTTAGAGCGAGTTTTGTGCGCCCAAGAGGGCGCACGGCGCTCTAATTTCCCAGCGCTGATGTTGCAATACCGCTCATCAGCATTTCCGGTGCGTGGCGGATATCGACCCACTGGCCGCTGTGACGGGCGGACTGACGTTTGAGATAGGTGTAATCCGTCTGGCTCCAGTTTTTGACGCTGTCTTCAAGATTATCCAGAATAAAATCACCGCGGTCTGTGCGCACTGTCAGCACGGCATGGCCTTCGCCATTGCTCTGACGGACAACAGTAATCAGCAATGTATTCACCGGAAAACCGGCATTAATCAGCATGCGGCGCTTGAGCAGCACATAGTCTTCACAGTCGCCATATTGTGTCGGGTAAGACCAGACTTCTTCCTTGCCCCAGATTTCCATATCGGTGCGTGGCAGAATTGCAGTGTTTACCTGTGCATTGACCTGAACGATCTTGTTCCACAGAGCCTGTGTGAGCTGCAGCGGAGCTTCTGAGCGGCTGGTTTGGCTGCATTCTTTTTTATACTGTTTACAGAAGTCATAATGACCGACCGGCTGGGTTGTGCGGCCTTCAGTCTGCATCCATGGCTGAGCAGCCTGACTTGTCGTCGTGCCGCCGAACACTGTTCCTAAAACTGTCATTGTAAGCAGCAGAGTTGCGGCAGCCAGCTTATTCTTTGCTGTTGTGCTGCGGGCACTCTTTTTATGTGCTGTCTTTTTATACATTGTGACGCTCCTTGTTGAGAGCACCATGGCAGCGAGACATTGACACTATCCAAAGGGATATGAATAAGACAAAGTAAACGCAGAAGTGAAAATTCGTAAACCTTAACTGCCTGTAAAATCAGTGTTTTAACGAAAATTAGGACTTACTATACGCAAAATTCACGCAGGTTTCGGTTGTGTGAAAGCTTGAGGTTAACAGAGCGTTGTGCAGTTAACAGCGGGTTGAAATCCGCCGGATGTCCACAGCCTCTGGTTAATATGTGGTGT
Organism: Pseudochrobactrum algeriensis; assembly: GCF_018436245.1. Classification (NCBI taxonomy): domain Bacteria; kingdom Pseudomonadati; phylum Pseudomonadota; class Alphaproteobacteria; order Hyphomicrobiales; family Brucellaceae; genus Pseudochrobactrum; species Pseudochrobactrum algeriensis. Next base: position 1,984,377 of record NZ_CP075361.1, on the reverse strand, counting down.
AAGACGTGCCGTGTGCGATAAGCTTATATTTACCTAGCCGTTTTGTGCTTTTACGAATTTGTAAAAATGAATTTCAGCGTTTGATAACTATAAAATATGAATGCGTGACTTTTTACGCAGGCTTGCCCTGAAAATAGTGCTGCAGCGCCCTCAAGGCATGGCAGCAAAGATCATTCAGAATCATAGATACAAGCAGGGAAGGGGTGCTTTGATGCCGGCTCGTTATACGAGCCGGTTGATGAAATCTGCGCGCGTCAATGCGTTCACCCTGATATTCGGGTGAATAAAATCGGAGCAGGATTCAATGTGAGGTGCTTTAGTCTTTTGGCAGATCGGTTTGCAGAACCAGAAACTCAATGCCGATACCATCTTCAAAATGGCGCATGACTTTCGCCTGACTGTTGCCAAGCGTTACAATGCTGCGCAATGGTGGTCGCAGATTGGTAGCGACGGCTGCGCCGGACAGTGACAGATCAAGAATTTTACAGGCATGTTCCGAACCGTCATCAAGGATCAGGATCGCTTCGGTACGCGCAGGTGTATGACGGGCATGACGTCTTTGCTCTGACTGCTGACTGGTGTTTTTGCTGAGCCAGTTGATTTTTGCAGCCAGTTTATTTTTCTGATGCACAGTCTGGATCAGCTGCAGCGTGAAATCATCCCGCTGAACACTGATGACAGTGCCTTCAAGCCGTCCGACATTGTCTACATAAGCAATAATATGATCGTCCGCACGGATGATGATTTCATCATCACTCAGAGTGAGGTCGGCATTATTGGTGGAGATACGCCATAATTTGCAGGCATATTCACTGCCGTCAGCGCGCATGAAGCGGCCGTCCAGAGGTGATTTCAGGGTCAGTCTTACGGCAGAATCCGGTTGCTCCGCAGTCTTTGCAGGCGATGTGAATGAGGCGTGCGAAGATGAAGGTGTTTCTGCCGACATATGATTCAAAGGTGCCTTTGAGCGATTCTAAAAATATGAAAGCCGGTGCTTCCCCTTCACCGGCGATAATACGATACGATAAAATTTAACAGTACGCTACTAAAAGCTTAATTTTGTAGCGTTTTTACTTCACCATTCTATGGGGATAACAAATTTTACATCAGTACTGCCGGTTATACTGACCTCACAAATCAGGATTTGTCTTTGCCGCCGGTTATCAGCTTGAGATGTGCTGCCTTGGGTGCCTGATAGGCAGATTCGGTTTCCGGTGCCGCTGTATGAATACTTTTAATGAGATCAGCGACCGTCAGAGGAGCAGGCGCGCCGGTTATTGCCGGTGCGGGGCGGGCAGAATGCGGAACAATTTGTTCAGTTGCCCGCGCAACCGGCATCAAGGCTTCGATCTGGGGAAGTAAGGCTCTGGCAAAAGCCGTGTCCGCTACACCGATACCGTCAATTCTGATGCTTTCATCAGGAAGAGGGCAGTGCCCGCCGATGCGGTTTTCGCAATCGGCATATTTTCCGCATTCGGCAGAAGTTCGTGATGGCGATCGAGCAAGACCTGAAGAACAGATTTCATACCTTTCACCGCATTCAGATTGTCATCCTGAACAGGTAGCGCAGTATTATTGTCCGAGAGACCCATGCGGTTACTGATGAGCGGTTCACTGCCGAGCCAGAGCGGCTGATCCAGTGCAACCATGCTGCCGATCCATGCAAGGGAACCGTCTGCCTCATGCAACGGCAATAATAATGTTTCGAAATGGCAGTTTTTTTCGTTCAGCGTCTGGCCGGTATGTTCCAGCCGCAGCGGGCGGTAATCCAGACCGGAGAGATGCAGCTGTTCAGCAAGCCATGAACGGACATCATCATGCCAGAGAGATAAAAAGCGGGTATTGCGCAATTCTCTGCCATAAATTGTGCAGAGGCGGGTACCGGCCAGCCGGAACTGCCATTGCTTTGCCTGCGGAATATCTGCGGTCTCAGGCTGCTCTGTCGCGCCGCTGATTTCAGTATCACTGCGCAGAATGAAGATATTCGGTAGCTTGCCGCCCAGCGCACGCGGGCTGATGTCACGACGATCCGGCGCTGCGCGGGTTCCGCGCAACCTGTCCCAATATGTGAGCAGATCTGCCGTCCAATCATGTTTCATGATATGGCGCTGTCCTCGTATCTTCCTGCGACCGGATGTTTTCTGCTTTTGCAGCGGAATACCGGCTGTGTGTAACATGTTGAGCGCGCATGTCTTTCAGATTGAAACACTGCTTTCGCGAAACATATTTTAATTTTCAAAGCCCGATAAAAATTCCCAGCCGGTGCTGAGATTGACGGGTTTTTGAATATGTTTGATGGCGATAATATGCGCACAGGAACGTAAACAAGCCATGATTGAGCGCCGAACATCCACGAACAATAAAATTTATGGTTAACGCTTTGCTTCGATTGCATTAATCAATTAAGTATGTTTAGATACTTTTACGCAAAAGTTGCAGGCGTTTTATTGGGAAGCTGCCAATTGCATCTTATGCTTGAACTCCAGAATTTATGTCCGGACGATATTGTCCGTTCGCCGCCTGTTTAACAGGCGGTTTTTTCTTATCTGGACAAGGTTTCAAGAATTTCACCGGAATGTTTCAGGCTTGTCTCACGCCTGTATATAAATGTGCGATGTAAAATGCCGCGACAAAACCGCTTTCCACTTTTACCGGAAGTGCTCTATGTTCCTGTTTGAGCGATAAATTCCGCAGACAGACCTTCTCGCATTGTGTTCTGACAGCACTCTGCCGATAAATTTGTAAATCATGATGAGGATAATATGCAGCAGCCGGTTAATGAAACCCGGACAGAGGATGACCGCGGACAAGGCGGTTCTCAGCCGGTCTTTAATATGCCGCCGGTGGTTGTGGCATTAATCGGTCTCTGTGCCGCTGTATATATTGTGCAGTTCTATCTGCTGAGTGATCCGCAATATATCTGGTTTCTGCTGAATTTTGCATTTATTCCGCAGCGCTTCAGTGCGTGGGGCGGCTTTACCGATATTACAGCATGGTTCACTACGATCAGCTATTCCTTCATGCATGGCGGATTTGCTCATCTGGCGGTGAACAGCGTGTGGTTTGCCGCTTTTGGCTCGCCATTGGCCGGTCGTATCGGGACACGTAAATTTCTGTTGTTCTGGATACTCACATCCATTCTGGCGGCATTCACCCATTATGCGCTTTATCCGGACAGTAATATTCCGCTCGTCGGTGCTTCGGGTGCTATATCCGGCATGATGGGGGCTGCGGCGCGTTTCGGTTTCCGCCGTGTTACTTATTATACAGGGACGGGGCGGCAGGTACCTGCTTTCGGCGGGCCGCTCTTGTCGGTGGCCGAAACTTTGCAAAACCGCACCGTTCTGACATTTGTCGGTTTCTGGCTGCTCATCAATGTGATTACAGGACTTTATGCAACGCCTGCCGGTGAATTGTCAGGCATTGCGTGGGAGGCACATATCGGCGGTTTTGTTGCAGGATTCTTCGGTATAGCTTTGTTGCTGCGCGGGCGCTCCTGAAACTGCTTTGTTTTATCGCCTTCCGCGATTCTGTGTTAGACTGAATCAACGGTCACCAGTACACATGCTGCTCTTCCGTTCTTGTAACATTATGCAGTATTTTGTGTGCCGGTCAGCCGCCTGATGCCATAATCCTCTCTGTTTTCAGGAGGAAAATGTGATGTGTTTCATTATCGGGAGGAAATAATGACTGTACGCGCAATTCTGGAGCAGAAGGGCAGTGATGTTTTCACTGTCAGGTCAGATGCGAATCTGGAAACAGCAGCAAAACAACTTTCAGAACACCGGATCGGTGCTTTGCTGGTTGATGACGGCAAGGGCCGATATACAGGGATTCTTTCCGAGCGGGATATTGTGCGCGCCTGCGCTAATCACGGAATACAGGCCTTGCAGCTGCCGGTTTCAAAAGCAATGACGACAAAAGTGCTGCATTGCAGCCCGCAGGACAATGTTCATTATGTCATGGAAATGATGACACGACATCGTTTCCGCCATGTACCGGTGGTGAATGAAGCCGGTGATCTTGTCGGTATTATTTCGATTGGTGACGTTGTGAAGCGTCGTATTGAACAGGCCGAACAGGAAACGGCCGAGATGATTCAATATATCGCCACTGCCTGAGTGCCGAATTTTATAAAAAAGCCCTGCATTGAGTGATTCAGGAGAATGTCACGGTTAAAAGCGGCACTCAGCGAATCCCCGATACAGGGCTTTGTTGTTCAAACTTGTTATTTGCTCAGGAAACGCTGGGCAGCATAAAGTGAAATTGCAGCGGCGTTCGAGACATTGAGCGATTTAATTGCGCCCGGCATATCAAGCCGCGCCAATGCGGTAACTGTTTCACGGGTTTTCTGGCGAAGACCTTTACCTTCCGCACCAAGCACGAGAGCAATCTTGTCGCCCTTGAGCGTGTGTTCCATTTCCTGAGGGCCTTCAGAATCAAGGCCGATTGTCATGTAACCCAGCTCATGCAGCTCCTGAATCGCTTCAGCAAGATTGCGCACTTCAATCTGGTCGATCATTTCCAGGGCGCCGGATGCTGATTTGGCCAGAACGCCTGATTCCTGCGGGCTGTGACGGGATGTTGTAATCAAAGCATCTGCACCGAAAGCCACTGCCGAGCGCAAAATAGCGCCGACATTGTGCGGATCGGTGACCTGATCCAGAATCAAAAGCAGGCTGCCTTCTTTCAGATCCTGCAATTTACGTGGTTTAAGCGCTGCAGTTTCAATAAGAACACCCTGATGAACCGCGTCGGAGCCGGTCAGCGCATCAATATCGCGCGGCTCAACCATTTCAGGAGCGAGACGGGCAATTGTTGCTTCATCCAGCTCCAGACGGGCGAGGGCGTTTTTAGTGACCATCATACGGAAAATTTTGCGACGTGGATTTTCCAGCGCGGCTTTTACCGTATGCAGGCCATAAAGACGGGTGATTCCGTCGCCCGCAGGCGTGCCTTTTACAGGTTTACGCTTAGGGAACCGGTTATTTTGCGAATTTTGTTCGCTGCCGCCGGATTTTTGATCACGAAACTGGCGCCGCAGACGCGCATAATGCGAATCTTTTGGTGTGCCGGAGGAGGAGCCGGATGAGTCCGGTGACGATTTTTTATCTTTCATGAGCGCTCTATACCGATTTTCCTGTCTTCAAGGTAGCATCTTTCCTTATTCACAGGCAGGAAAGTTTCATGATGCGAAAAAACTACCCCTGAAAAGCCCTATATTGTGGATGATTGATAAGCCTGTGAAAATTTTGTGCATTTTTTTCAAAAAGAGCTGTTGACTTATCAGGGTGTTATCGGCATAACCCGCCTCGTTCACAGCGACAAACGAGCCAAGCGCTACGGGGTCACAGTGAACGGAATGCCTAGTCGCTCAACTCTGCTTGCAGTGAGTTTCTGGAGGAGTGCCCGAGTGGTTAAAGGGGGCGGACTGTAAATCCGCTGGCTTAGCCTACGTTGGTTCGAAACCAACCTCCTCCACCACTGCCAGAGCAGGAGTTTAGAGTGCGCGGGTATAGCTCAATGGTAGAGCAGCAGCCTTCCAAGCTGAATACGCGGGTTCGATTCCCGCTACCCGCTCCAGATTTATTTCAGGGCGGTTTGGCGTGAGTAACTTGGCGGGCTTTGAATAAAGCTTAAGCCGGAAGCGAGTTGATAGAGTTCCGATCCGGTAGCGGGGCGGGGCTTTAGTTCTACTATATAATATCCTTGACTGTCAGGTCGTAGGGTAAGTTATATGGCAATTAAAATTGTTGCAGCGCATTAAATTAAGCGTTGTGGTGAAAGAGAGCGACAGCGATGGCAAAGAGCAAATTTGAACGTACCAAACCGCACGTCAATATCGGCACAATCGGTCACGTTGACCATGGTAAGACCTCGTTGACAGCTGCAATCACCAAATTCTTTGGTGACTTCCGCGCTTACGACCAGATCGATAACGCACCGGAAGAAAAAGCCCGCGGTATCACCATTTCGACCTCGCACGTTGAATATGAAACAGAAAACCGCCACTACGCACACGTAGACTGCCCAGGCCACGCTGACTATGTTAAGAACATGATCACCGGTGCTGCGCAGATGGACGGCGCGATCCTGGTTGTTAACGCTGCTGACGGCCCGATGCCACAGACCCGTGAGCACATCCTGCTCGCTCGTCAGGTTGGTGTGCCTGCAATCGTTGTGTTCCTGAACAAAGTTGATCAGGTTGACGATGCTGAGCTGCTCGAGCTCGTAGAAATGGAAGTTCGCGAACTTCTGTCGAAATACGACTTCCCAGGCGATGATATTCCAGTTGTTAAGGGTTCGGCTCTGGCAGCTCTGGAAGACAGCAACAAGACAATCGGTGAAGATGCAGTTCGTGAACTGATGGCCGCTGTTGATGCTTACATCCCAACTCCGGAACGTCCTGTTGATCAGCCGTTCCTGATGCCAATCGAAGACGTATTCTCGATCTCCGGCCGTGGTACAGTTGTTACCGGTCGTGTAGAACGCGGTATCGTTAAAGTTGGTGAAGAAGTTGAAATCGTTGGTATCAAAGCTACCGGCAAGACAACTGTTACCGGCGTTGAAATGTTCCGCAAGCTGCTCGATCAGGGCCAGGCTGGCGACAACATCGGTGCACTGGTTCGCGGTGTAGGTCGTGATGACGTTGAACGTGGTCAGGTTCTCTGCAAGCCAGGTTCGGTTAAGCCACACACCAAGTTCAAGGCAGAAGCTTATATTCTGACCAAAGACGAAGGTGGTCGTCATACACCATTCTTCACAAACTACCGTCCGCAGTTCTACTTCCGTACAACTGACGTAACCGGTATTGTGACCTTGCCAGAAGGCGTGGAAATGGTTATGCCGGGCGACAACGTAACTGTTGATGTTGCGCTGATCGTGCCAATCGCTATGGAAGAAAAACTCCGTTTCGCGATCCGTGAAGGTGGCCGCACCGTTGGTGCAGGTATCGTCGCTTCGATCATCGAATAATAGATTTCACAAGGCTGGTACGCCAGCCTTGTCCGCCGGTCTGATAGATTAGGGCGGAAGAGTTTAGGGGTATAGCTCAGTTGGTAGAGCGACGGTCTCCAAAACCGTAGGTCGCGGGTTCGAGCCCTGCTGCCCCTGCCATTTCAGAAAAGCGGTGCTGTATTGATTTACAGTGCCGCTTTTTTGTGCTTAATAGGTGCCGAGCTGGTCTTGTGTGTCAGCACAGTCGTTTTATAAATAATATTAACCCGCCGCAGGGTAGGGGCGCCATGCACTTTCCGTGCATGATATGCGGGAATTTATTATATCTTAGTATATGGGCTTGTTTTTTTATGGAATCGGCTCTATGTAGGGCAATACGTAAACGGTGCGTGGGATTGAGTTTTCGTCCGACGTGCCGTAATCTTGTGAGTTCTTTCTGATTAATACATTCTTAACGGCTTGTTTTGATTGGGATTAATTTTTTTCAAGCGCAGAGTGGCAAATGGCGTCCAAAACAAATCCGATTACGTTTTTCCGTCAGGTTCGTGCTGAGACGGCTAAGGTAACGTGGCCAACCCGGCGTGAAACTGTTATTTCAACCGTCATGGTTGTTATTATGGCTTTTCTGGCGGCGCTGTTTTTCTTTTTTGCGGATCAGTTGATGGCTTATGGCGTTGAATTGCTTCTGAGTCTCGGTCGTTAATATAGGCTTGGTTGGCATTTGGCTGGTGTGAGCTATACGGGAGAAGCATAATGACTGCGCGTTGGTATATCGTACACGCATATTCGAATTTCGAAAAAAAGGTTGCTGAAGCAATCGAAGAAAAGGCGAAGCAAAAAGGTCTGTTTCATCTTTTTGAAAAAATTCTGGTACCTACAGAAAAGATCGTGGAAGTGCGCCGCGGCCGTAAGGTTGACGCAGAGCGCAAATTCTTTCCGGGCTATGTTCTGGTTCGTGCCAATCTGACAGATGATGTCTATCATCTGATTAAGAATACCTCGCGCGTAACCGGCTTCCTCGGTACAGAGTCGAAGCCTGTTCCGATCAGTGACCGTGAAGTTCAGCAGATTCTTTCCCAGGTGGAAGAGGGTGTTGAGCGTCCACGTGCTTCTGTATCGTTTGAAGTGGGTGAATCTGTTCGTGTTTCGGACGGTCCTTTCGCTTCCTTCAACGGTATCGTGCAGGAAGTTGATGATGATCGTTCGCGTCTGAAGGTTGAAGTGTCGATCTTTGGTCGCGCAACACCTGTTGATCTCGATTTTGGTCAGGTTGAAAAGCTCTGATCATTTCAGCCTAAGGGCTGAGTTGTCACTAAGGTGACAAATTGGGTGGAAGGGGCGCAGGCTTAGCCGCTCTGTTAACCGGACCACCCGCTGCAACGCTGCATATGCAGTGGTGATAGAGTGCCGTAAAGGCATTTAACATTGCCCTGAGGGGCAAGAAAAAAGGCAGATAGTAATGGCTAAAAAAGTTGCAGGCCAGCTGAAGCTTCAGGTAGCTGCTGGCGCCGCAAATCCATCGCCGCCAATCGGTCCGGCTCTGGGTCAGCGCGGTATTAACATCATGGAATTCTGTAAGGCATTTAACGCTGCCACGCAGGAAATGGAAAAAGGTTCGCCTGTTCCGGTCGTGATTACCTATTATCAGGATAAGTCCTTCACATTCGTGATGAAGACTCCTCCTGTAACCTACTTCCTCAAGAAGGCTGCTAATCTGAAGTCCGGTTCGAAAGAGCCTGGCAAGATTTCTGCCGGCACGGTTTCCCGTGATAAAGTGCGCGAAATTGCTGAAGCCAAAATGAAAGACCTGAATGCGTCTGACGTTGAAGCTGCAATGCGCATGGTTGAAGGTTCTGCCCGTTCGATGGGTCTGAAGGTGGAAGGCTGATACGATGGCGAAAATTTCAAAGCGTGTCGCTAAAATCCGTGAAGGCGTAGAGCCTATGAAACTTTACGACCTGAGCACTGCTCTTGGTCTCGTAAAGGAACGTGCTGTTGCGAAATTCGACGAAACTATCGAAGTTTCGATGAATCTCGGTGTAGATCCACGTCATGCTGACCAGATGGTTCGCGGCGTTGTTAATCTGCCAAACGGTACAGGCCGTACTGTTCGCGTTGCTGTATTTGCCCGTGGTGACAAAGCTGAAGAAGCTAAGAAAGCCGGTGCGGATATTGTTGGTGCGGAAGACCTGTTCGAAACCATCAATGCCGGCAATATCGATTTCGATCGCTGCATTGCTACCCCCGACATGATGCCACTCGTTGGCCGTCTGGGTAAGGTTCTCGGCCCGCGCGGCATGATGCCAAACCCTAAAGTCGGTACTGTGACTGTTGATGTTGCCGGTGCTGTTAAGGCTTCCAAGGGCGGCGCAGTTGAATTCCGCGTTGAAAAAGCCGGTATCATCCATGCAGGTATTGGTAAGGCTTCTTTCGAAGTTAAGGCTCTGGAAGAAAACATCCGCGCTTTCGCAGATGCAGTTCTGAAAGCCAAGCCAGCCGGTGCAAAAGGTGAATACCTGAAGCGCGTTGCGGTTTCTTCGACCATGGGCGTTGGCGTCAAGGTTGAACCTTCGAGCGTTAAAATCGCCTGATTTGCTTTTACGGAATAAATCTGTAAAAGCCTGATTCAAATGTTGCCCGAGTAATTGCGACATTCGAATTGAAACAAGTTTCCGGGGCCTCTGGGCCCGGATCACCGGAAGTAAAATTCCGGTATCCTGTCCGAGATTGCAGGTGGTTCGCCTTAATTTTATGAGCCTGCATGAGACGTGGAATGACCTTATTTTTTGCAGCTTTGCTGTGTTTTAAGGTTTGAACCGTAGTTGCCTTGACCGGATCTGCTCTCGGGCGGTGAAGGGGAAGGGGACAGGAACCTCGTAAGTTGGATAGCACTTCTTACACGCTATCCGGCAAAGGCAACCCGGTAAGAATACTCCTGTGTATTCTTATCAACTGGAGAGAGACAGTGGAAAAAGCGGAAAAGCGCGAATTTGTCACTTGGCTGAACGGCACTTTCAAAGAGTCCGGTTCGGTCGTCGTGGCCCACTATAGCGGTCTCACAGTTGCACAGATGAGCGATCTTCGCGAAAAAGTCCGTGCAGCAGGCGGCGCCGTTAAAGTCGCGAAGAACCGTCTTGCCAAAATCGCTCTTCAGGGCACGGAGTCCGAAGGCATTGCAAATCTGTTCACCGGACAGACTGTAATTGCTTATGCAATCGATCCGATTGCAGCTCCGAAAGTAGCGGTAGAATTCGCTAAGACCAATGACAAGCTTGTCATTCTTGGTGGTTCTATGGGTGCGACTACTCTCGATGCAGAAGGCGTGAAAGCTCTTGCTTCCCTGCCGTCGCTCGACGAACTGCGCGCCAAGCTGGTTGGTATGGTTCAGACACCAGCCACCCGTCTCGCTGTGCTCACAAGCGCGCCAGCAGGTCAAATTGCTCGCGTTATCGGCGCACATGCCCGGAAGAACGAGGCGGCGTAAGGCCGTTCTCGCTGTTATAACAGTTCAAACCTTAATCAAAGGAATATACAAATGGCTGATCTCGCAAAGATCGTTGAAGACCTGTCCGCACTGACCGTTCTGGAAGCTGCAGAACTGTCCAAGCTTCTTGAAGAAAAGTGGGGCGTATCTGCTGCTGCTCCTGTAGCAGTTGCTGCTGCTGCCGGTGCTGCTGCACCAGCCGCTGAAGAAAAGACCGAATTTGACGTTATCCTCGCTGATGGCGGCGCAAACAAGATCAACGTGATCAAAGAAGTTCGCGCGATCACCGGTCTGGGCCTGAAAGAAGCTAAGGACCTCGTAGAAGGTGCTCCTAAGGCTGTTAAAGAAGGCGCGTCGAAAGACGAAGCTGAAAAAATCAAAGCTCAGCTCGAAGCAGCTGGCGCTAAGGTTGAACTCAAGTAATTTGAGTGATCCGGCGGGCTTAACGGCCCGCCGTTTTCCGCTTATGAGCGGACGTTTTTTGTAAGCATCTGATTTTAGGTGACAAACAAAAATGGATAGCATAATGAACTGTATATGTCTTTCATGATACGTGGCAGATTTTATAGTTCAAACGGTTACAAACCCTTTTCCTGACAGAAGAGCAGCTGTCAGGAAACGGGTTTTGACCCGTTCATAGGACCGTCGTAAGACGGCAAGCAACAGGCCCTGGTATTCCCACGGGCTCAGAACGCCGTAAGGCACAGAACGAGGAGCGACGATGGCTCAGACCCACTCTTTTAACGGTCGTAAGCGCGTACGCAAATTTTTCGGCAAGATTCCAGAAGTCGCCCAGATGCCGAACCTCATTGAGGTTCAGAAGGCATCCTATGACCAGTTCCTTATGGTCGATGAACCTAAGGGTGGACGTCCTGACGAAGGTTTGCAGGCTGTTTTTAAGTCGGTGTTTCCGATCTCGGATTTTTCCGGGGCCTCTATGCTCGAATTCGTCAAATACGAATTCGACGCGCCAAAGTTCGATGTGGATGAGTGCCGCCAGCGTGATCTGACCTATTCAGCACCGCTGAAAGTGACACTGCGTCTTATCGTTTTTGATATTGACGAAGATACAGGCGCAAAGTCCATTAAAGACATCAAGGAACAGGATGTCTATATGGGCGATATGCCGCTCATGACCGACAATGGTACCTTTATTGTCAATGGTACGGAGCGTGTTATCGTTTCGCAGATGCACCGTTCGCCTGGTGTGTTCTTTGACCATGATAAAGGTAAGACCCATTCTTCGGGCAAGCTCTTGTTTGCTGCGCGCGTGATCCCGTATCGCGGTTCCTGGCTCGATATTGAATTCGATGCCAAGGATATCGTATACGCACGTATCGACCGTCGCCGTAAGATCCCTACCACATCGCTGCTGATGGCGCTGGGTATGGACGGTGAAGAAATTCTTTCGACCTTCTATAACGCTGTCCCTTATACACGTGACGGCGAAAACTGGCGTATTCCGTATTCGGCTGACCGCTTCAAAGGTATGAAAATCATCGGCGATATGCTCGATGCTGATACCGGTGAAGTTGTTGCTGAAAGCGGTCGTAAGCTGACTGCGCGCGCTGCCAAGCAGATCGCGGAGAAGGGCGTTAAGGCTATCCGTGCGACGGATGATGATCTGCTCGGTTCCTATCTGGCAGAGGATATCGTCAACTATGCTACCGGTGAGATCTATCTCGAAGCCGGTGATGAAATTGACGAAAAGACTCTGAAGATTCTGCTCGAAACCGGTGGCAACGAGATCAATATTCTTGATATCGACCATGTGAATGTGGGTGCTTACATCCGCAATACGCTGGCTGCTGACAAGAACCAGTCCCGTCAGGATGCGCTGTTCGACATCTATCGCGTGATGCGTCCGGGTGAGCCTCCGACAATGGATTCCGCAGAAGCGATGTTTGAATCGCTGCTGTTTGATTCAGAACGTTACGATCTGTCGGCTGTTGGTCGTGTTAAGATGAATATGCGTCTTGACCTCGATGCCGCGGACACTGTTCGTGTTCTGCGTAAAGACGACATTCTGGCTGTTATCAAGACGCTCGTTGAGCTGCGTGACGGCAAGGGCGAAATCGACGATATCGACAATCTCGGCAACCGTCGTGTGCGTTCCGTTGGCGAGCTGATGGAAAATCAGTACCGCGTCGGTCTGCTGCGTATGGAACGTGCGATCAAGGAACGTATGTCCTCGATCGAAATCGATACAGTCATGCCGCAGGATCTGATTAATGCGAAGCCGGCTGCTGCCGCTGTTCGTGAATTCTTCGGTTCCTCGCAGCTGTCGCAGTTTATGGATCAGACCAACCCGCTGTCTGAAATCACCCATAAGCGCCGTCTGTCGGCACTCGGACCTGGTGGTCTGACCCGTGAACGCGCTGGCTTTGAAGTCCGCGACGTTCATCCGACCCATTACGGCCGTATCTGCCCGATTGAAACACCGGAAGGTCCGAATATCGGTCTGATCAACTCGCTCGCAACATTTGCGCGCGTCAACAAATATGGTTTCATTGAAAGCCCTTACCGTAAAATTATCGACGGTAAGATCACCAATGATGTCGTTTATCTTTCCGCTATGGAAGAGGCCAAGCACTATGTTGCTCAGGCCAATGCTGAAGTGGGCGAAAACGGTGAATTCGTTGAAGAATTCGTAATTTCGCGTCATGCCGGTGAAGTTCTGATGGCGCCGCGTGAAAACGTGGATCTGATGGACGTTTCGCCGAAGCAGCTGGTTTCTGTTGCTGCTGCGCTTATTCCGTTTCTGGAAAACGACGACGCCAACCGCGCTCTGATGGGCTCGAACATGCAGCGTCAGGCCGTGCCTCTGGTACGTGCGGAAGCGCCGTTTGTCGGTACCGGTATGGAGCCGATTGTTGCCCGTGACTCCGGTGCAGCTATCGGTGCACGCCGCGGCGGTATTGTTGATCAGGTAGATGCGACACGTATCGTTATCCGTGCAACTGAAGACCTCGATCCTTCGAAGTCCGGCGTTGACATTTACCGTCTGATGAAGTTCCAGCGCTCCAACCAGAGCACCTGCATTAACCAGCGTCCGCTTGTGCGCGTTGGTGACCGTGTAGGGAAGGGCGACATCATTGCTGATGGTCCGTCGACCGATCTGGGTGATCTGGCGCTTGGCCGTAACGTGCTCGTCGCGTTCATGCCTTGGAACGGCTACAACTACGAAGACTCCATCCTGCTTTCTGAAAAGATTGTTTCGGATGACGTGTTCACTTCGATCCATATCGAAGAATTCGAAGTTGCTGCCCGTGATACCAAGCTCGGACCTGAGGAAATCACACGTGATATTCCGAACGTTTCGGAAGAAGCACTGAAGAACCTCGACGAAGCCGGTATTGTCTACATCGGTGCGGAAGTTCATCCTGGCGATATTCTCGTCGGTAAGATCACACCAAAGGGTGAAAGCCCGATGACGCCGGAAGAAAAGCTTCTGCGCGCTATCTTTGGTGAAAAGGCTTCTGACGTCCGTGACACCTCAATGCGTATGCCTCCGGGAACATACGGTACTGTTGTGGAAGTTCGTGTTTTCAATCGCCACGGCGTTGAAAAAGATGAACGCGCAATGGCAATTGAGCGTGAAGAAATCGAACGTCTGGCAAAAGACCGCGACGACGAACAGTCTATCCTTGACCGTAACACCTATGGTCGTCTGGCAGATATGCTGGAAGGTAAGATTACTGCTGCTGGTCCTAAGGGCTTCAAGAAGGGGGTTGCGGTCAACCGTGATATCCTGACTGAATATCCGCGTTCCCAGTGGTGGCAGTTTGCCGTTGAAGACGAAAAGAGCCAGAGCGAACTCGAAGCTCTGCGCAACCAGTATGACGCATCCAAGAAGCTGCTTGAAACACGCTTCATGGATAAGGTCGAAAAGGTTCAGCGCGGCGACGAAATGGCTCCGGGCGTCATGAAGATGGTTAAGGTCTTTGTTGCTGTTAAGCGCAAGATTCAGCCAGGCGACAAGATGGCCGGCCGTCACGGTAACAAGGGTGTGGTTTCCCGCATTCTGCCAGTAGAAGATATGCCGTTCCTTGAAGATGGTACCCATGCGGACATCGTGCTTAACCCTCTGGGTGTGCCGTCCCGTATGAATGTGGGCCAGATTCTGGAAACACATCTGGGCTGGGCATGTGCCGGTATGGGTAAGAAGATCGGGCAACTGATCGAGGTCTATAAAGAGACCGCAAATATCCAGCCGCTGCGTGACACTCTGGAACATATCTATCCGGACAATGACCGTAACGAACCGGTTCGCTCTTATGATGACGACAGTGTCCTCATGCTTGCAGATCAGGTGAAGCGCGGCGTGTCGATTGCAACACCAGTCTTTGACGGTGCTGTTGAAGCAGACATCAATGCGATGCTTGCAGATGCAGGTCTGGCAACTTCCGGTCAGTCGACGCTCTATGACGGCCGTACAGGCGAACCTTTTGATCGTCAGGTGACAATGGGCTATATTTATATGCTCAAACTGCACCACCTGGTTGATGATAAGATCCACGCCCGTTCGATCGGACCTTACTCGCTCGTCACACAGCAGCCGCTGGGTGGTAAGGCGCAGTTCGGTGGTCAGCGCTTCGGTGAAATGGAAGTCTGGGCGCTTGAAGCCTATGGTGCAGCTTACACGCTGCAGGAAATGCTCACCATCAAGTCTGATGACGTGGCAGGCCGTACCAAGGTTTATGAAGCGATTGTACGTGGTGACGATACATTCGAAGCGGGTATTCCGGAGAGCTTCAACGTTCTCGTGAAGGAAATGCGTTCGCTTGGTCTGAATGTCGAACTCGACGATACACGCGACCTGGTAGCGCCGACAGAGCTGCCTGACGCAGCAGAGTAAAAACAAAGGCGTGACGCGGTTTTCCGCGCCACGCCATTATTGCCATTATTCGGCAGTATGTTTTGAAAGAATGACGGTTTCAGGCGCTGTGTCTGGCCGTTGCGCAGATTAGGGCAATTGCCCGTCAGAGAGTGTCAGGGCGCTAAAGCCTGTGCCGGATACTGCTCTGCTTATAGATTCAAACGCATGATGCTGTCGCGAAGTAGGCCAACTTTTGTGAAGCATGATGCCCTAAGGAGAACGGCATGAACCAAGAGGTCATGAATCTTTTCAATCCTCAGGCTCCGGTGCAGACATTCGATTCCATCCGGATTTCGATTGCCAGCCCTGAGAAGATTCTGTCCTGGTCATACGGCGAGATCAAAAAGCCAGAAACGATCAACTACCGTACGTTCAAACCTGAACGCGATGGTCTGTTCTGTGCCCGTATCTTCGGCCCGATCAAGGACTATGAGTGCCTGTGCGGTAAGTACAAGCGCATGAAATACAAGGGCATTATCTGTGAGAAGTGCGGCGTTGAAGTAACGCTGTCACGCGTGCGCCGTGAGCGCATGGGCCATATCGAACTGGCTGCTCCTGTTGCCCATATCTGGTTCCTGAAGTCGCTTCCTTCGCGTATCGGCACATTGCTTGATATGACGCTGAAGGATATCGAACGCGTTCTGTATTTCGAAAACTACATCGTAACAGAACCAGGTCTGACTTCCCTGAAAGAGCATCAGCTGCTTTCGGAAGAAGAATATATGATCGCTGTTGATGAATTTGGTGAAGACCAGTTCACAGCGCTGATCGGTGCTGAAGCGATTTATGATCTTCTGGCGACAATGGAACTCGACAAGATTGCTGTGCAGCTGCGCACTGATCTGGCCGAAACCACCTCGGAACTGAAGACCAAGAAGCTGATGAAGCGTCTCAAAATCGTTGAGAACTTCATGGAATCCGGTAACCGTCCTGAGTGGATGATTATGAAGATCGTTCCGGTGATCCCGCCGGATCTGCGTCCGCTTGTACCGCTGGACGGCGGTCGCTTTGCGACTTCCGATCTGAACGACCTTTACCGTCGCGTTATCAACCGTAACAACCGTCTGAAGCGCCTGATGGAGCTTCGTGCGCCTGGCATCATTATCCGTAACGAAAAGCGTATGCTGCAGGAAGCTGTTGACGCGCTGTTCGATAACGGCCGTCGCGGTCGTACCATCACCGGTGCGAATAAGCGTCCGCTGAAGTCGCTTTCGGATATGCTGAAAGGTAAGCAGGGTCGTTTCCGTCAGAACCTTTTGGGCAAGCGCGTCGACTATTCCGGTCGTTCGGTTATCGTGACCGGTCCTGAGCTGAAACTGCACCAGTGCGGTCTGCCGAAGAAAATGGCTCTGGAACTGTTCAAGCCGTTCATCTACGCACGTCTTGACGCCAAGGGTTTCTCCTCGACTGTTAAACAGGCGAAGAAGCTGGTTGAAAAAGAACGTCCGGAAGTTTGGGATATCCTTGATGAGGTTATCCGCGAGCATCCGGTTCTGCTTAACCGCGCGCCGACGCTGCACCGTCTTGGTATTCAGGCTTTCGAACCAACGCTGATCGAAGGTAAGGCAATCCAGCTGCACCCGCTTGTTTGTACTGCGTTTAACGCGGACTTCGACGGTGACCAGATGGCTGTTCACGTGCCGCTGTCGCTTGAAGCACAGCTCGAAGCACGCGTTCTGATGATGTCGACCAACAACATTCTGCATCCGGCAAACGGTCTTCCGATCATCGTGCCGTCGCAGGATATGGTTCTCGGCCTCTATTACCTGTCGATCGTTGCTGAAAACGAACCTGGTCAGGGCATGGTCTTCGCCGATATGGGCGAATTGCAGCATGCGCTGGAAACCAAGACCGTTACGCTGCACACCAAGATCAAAGGCCGCTTCAAGTCTGTTGATGCGGAAGGCAAGCCTGTATCGAAACTCTTTGACACAACACCGGGTCGTCTGATCCTCGGTGAATTGCTGCCGAAGAACGCCAATGTTCCTTTCGATATCTGCAATCAGGAAATGACCAAGAAGAACATCTCCAAGATGATCGATCTGGTTTACCGTCATTGCGGTCAGAAAGAGACAGTGATTTTCTGTGACCGCGTGATGCAGCTCGGCTTTGCCCATGCCTGCCGTGCCGGTATTTCCTTCGGTAAGGATGACATGGTCATTCCTGATGCCAAGGCGAAAATCGTTGCTGACACCGAAGCATTGGCCAAGGAATATGAACAGCAGTACAATGACGGCCTGATCACTCAGGGCGAAAAGTACAACAAGGTTGTTGATGCCTGGGGTAAAGCGACTGACAAGATCGCCGACGAAATGATGGCCCGCATTAAGGCTGTTGAATTCGATCCGGAAACCGGTCGTCAGAAGCAGATGAACTCCATCTACATGATGTCGCACTCCGGTGCCCGTGGTTCGCCTTCGCAGATGCGTCAGCTCGGCGGTATGCGCGGTCTGATGGCCAAGCCTTCGGGCGAGATTATCGAAACACCGATTATCTCGAACTTTAAAGAAGGTCTGACCGTGAACGAGTACTTCAACTCGACACACGGTGCGCGTAAGGGTCTGGCCGATACGGCTCTGAAAACCGCTAACTCCGGTTATCTGACACGCCGTCTCGTTGACGTTGCGCAGGATGCGATCATTTCTGAACCGGATTGCGGTGCAACCGTTGGTCTGACAATGAACCCGATCGTTGATGCGGGTCAGATCGTGGCTTCGCTCGGCATGCGTATTCTGGGCCGTGTTGCTCTGGACGACATCAATCATCCGGCTACGGGTGAGCTGATTGTTGCTTCCGGCGACATGATCGAAGAGCGTCATGTGGAAGTGATCGAAAAAGCCGGTATCCAGACCGTTCGTATCCGTTCGGCTCTGACCTGTCTCACCCGCTCCGGCGTGTGCGGCAAGTGCTATGGTCGTGACCTTGCACGCGGTACTCCGGTGAACAAAGGTGAAGCTGTCGGTGTTATCGCTGCGCAGTCGATCGGTGAGCCTGGTACCCAGCTGACCATGCGTACGTTCCACCTTGGTGGTACAGCGCAGGTTGTGGATAGCTCCTATCTGGAAGCTTCCTATGAAGGTACTGTTGCACTGCGTAACCGCAATGTGGTTCGCAATTCCGACGGTCATCTGGTGGTTATGGGCCGTAACATGGCTGTTCTCATCATGGATGCATCCGGCAAGGAACGTGCAAGCCATCGTGTAACTTACGGTTCGCGCCTGTTCGTCGATGACGGTGATGCAGTGAAACGCGGTCAGCGTCTGGCCGAGTGGGATCCGTATACCCGTCCGATCATCACCGAAGTTGAAGGTGTGATTGAGTTTGAAGATATGGTTGACGGTCTGTCGGTTGCTGAAAACACCGATGAATCCACCGGTATCACCAAGCGCGTTGTTATTGACTGGCGTTCGACCCCACGCGGTTCGGATCTGAAGCCTGCTCTCGTTGTTAAAGACAAGAACGGCAAAGTTGCGAAACTGTCGAAGGGTGGTGAAGCCCGCTTCCAGCTCTCCGTTGAGACCATTCTCTCGGTTGAGCCAGGTGCAACGGTTCGCGTCGGTGACGTGATTGCCCGTCTGCCTATGGAAAGCGCGAAGACCAAGGATATTACCGGTGGTCTGCCACGCGTGGCTGAACTGTTCGAAGCTCGTCGTCCGAAGGATCATGCGATCATCGCTGAAGTTGATGGTACAATCCGTTTCGGCCGCGACTACAAGAACAAGCGCCGCATCATTATTGAACCGAATGACCATAATCTGGAGCCGGTTGAATATCTGATCCCTAAAGGCAAGCCTTTCCATCTTCAGGATGGCGATGCGATCGAAAAGGGTGACTATATTCTCGACGGTAATCCTGCACCGCATGACATTCTGGCGATCAAGGGCGTGGAAGCACTTGCTTCTTACCTCGTGAACGAAATTCAGGAAGTCTACCGTCTGCAGGGTGTGACGATCAACGATAAGCATATCGAAGTGATCGTTCGTCAGATGCTGCAGAAGGTTGAGATCACGGAGTCCGGTGACAGCACCTATATTCCGGGCGATCATGTTGACCGTATTGAACTTGACGAAATCAATGATCGTCTGGTTGAAGACGGCAAGAAGCCTGCTGAAGGTCTGCCGGTTCTGCTCGGTATCACGAAGGCATCGTTGCAGACACCTTCCTTCATCTCGGCTGCTTCCTTCCAGGAAACAACCCGCGTTCTGACCGAAGCCGCAGTTGCCGGTAAGATGGATACGCTGCAGGGTCTGAAGGAAAACGTGATTGTTGGTCGTCTGATCCCTGCCGGTACCGGCGGTATGATGAGCCAGATCCGTCGTATTGCGACAGCCCGCGATGATCTGATTATCGACGAGCGCCGCAAAACTTCCGGTGCGGATGCTGCAAATGCAATGCTGGTCGACATGACCAATAATGCAGCGGAATAATCCGACCTTATAAGAAATGAAAAGGCCACCTTCGGGTGGCCTTTTTTGTATGCGAGCAGGAGAAACTGTTCATAAAAAAAGCGCCGCATGAAGCGACGCTTTTTCATCGTTAAGGTGAGGGACGATTATTCTTCGTCTTCATCATCTTCATGGGAACCGTCAAACTCGATCATCGCAACCTGACCGGAGAGGGCGGTATTGTAACCGCTCAAATATGGTTCTTCTTCCGGCTGCTCGGTCAATGTACCGATTTCGGTAATTTCGGCTTCAGCAAAACCTTCATTGGCAAGGATTTCCAAAGTTGCCTGAATGACATCTTCTTCCGGTTCCGATTTCAACAGGATGTGGACATTGACGGGATCGCTCTCGCCGTCCTTCCATGCATCTGCAATAATGAGAAACACTTCATTCGAATCGGGATTTGTGTCTGACACGGGGCATTCCTTAATTTCCGGTTAAACTTGCCCTGTATCAGGGCCTGAAACGGCTGAATCAGACTGTCTGCATAAAAGATAATCATCCAAAAGGACAGTCGGATAAGGATTCTGCCGGTATTTTATGTGATTTGCATAACAAGTGATGCAATTTCAGACAAAATTACCCGCTTTTGAGGGCTGAAATTCCGATTTGTCTGTCATAAATCAGAAAACTCCGCTGCCGGTCTTGACGAAACGCGCCTTTAAGCGTATCAGCACACCATCTGAGCCGATGTGAGGCTGGCTGTTCCGGAGTGACATACTCTGGAGTTTGTCTCAAACAGGGTTCGTTTTACGATCTAAAATGCAAATTGCCGTTCGCATGAAGGTAACTTCCTCTGCTTTTGTTCGGGCATGCCAGCGCTAGCGTTGGCACAATGTCCGATTTTGTGCATATGCATAACGGTGAAACGGCCCATTTGGGCAAAAGATACGAGTTTATTTAGTAGAGGAAGGTTCAATGCCTACCGTAAACCAGCTGATCCGCAAACCTCGCCAGGCGCAGGTTAAGCGTAATAAGGTTCCTGCTCTGCAGGCAAACCCACAGAAGCGCGGCGTATGTACCCGCGTTTATACAACAACCCCGAAAAAGCCGAACTCGGCGCTGCGTAAAGTAGCAAAGATTCGTCTGACCAACGGCTTTGAAGTTATTGGTTATATTCCGGGTGAAGGTCACAACCTTCAGGAACACTCGGTAGTTATGATCCGCGGCGGCCGCGTCAAGGATTTGCCGGGTGTGCGTTACCACATCATCCGTGGTGTGCTCGATACCCAGGGTGTTAAAAACCGTAAGCAGCGTCGTTCGCTGTATGGTGCTAAGCGTCCTAAATAATAATTTTCCGGGGATACCGGCCACCTGATCCTCAGGTGAGTTGAGCCCGATGTAATTAAAGAGACAAATATGTCCCGTCGTCACAGTGCTGAAAAGCGTGAAATCAATCCGGATCCAAAGTTTGGTGATCTGGTTGTGACCAAATTCATGAACGCAATCATGCTTCATGGTAAGAAATCTGTTGCAGAGTCCATCGTTTACGGTGCTCTGGATTCTGTTGAGGCGAAAGCTAAGCAGGATGGTCTGGTGATGTTCCATCAGGCGCTCGACAATGTTGCGCCGCATGTGGAAGTGCGCTCCCGCCGTGTTGGTGGTGCGACTTATCAGGTTCCTGTTGATGTTCGCCCTGACCGTCGTCAGGCGCTGGCAATCCGCTGGCTGATCAATGCCGCTCGCAACCGCAACGAAACAACGATGATTGATCGTCTGTCCGGCGAATTGCTTGATGCTGCAAACAACCGTGGTTCGGCTGTTAAGAAGCGTGAAGATACGCACCGTATGGCTGAAGCTAACCGCGCATTCTCGCATTACCGCTGGTAATCGTCGAACTCTATTCAAAGAGCAAATATTATGGCCCGCGAATATAAAATCGAAGACTACCGTAATTTCGGTATTATGGCGCACATCGATGCCGGTAAAACGACAACGACTGAGCGTATCCTGTTCTACACAGGTAAGAACCATAAAATCGGTGAAACGCACGACGGCGCCTCCACAATGGACTGGATGGAGCAGGAGCAGGAACGTGGTATCACGATTACTTCTGCTGCGACCACCACATTCTGGGAAGGCCGTGATGGCAAGAAGCGTCGCTTCAACATCATCGATACTCCTGGTCACGTTGACTTCACGATTGAAGTTGAGCGTTCCCTGCGCGTTCTCGATGGTGCGATCGCACTTCTCGATGCTAACGCCGGTGTAGAGCCGCAGACTGAAACCGTATGGCGTCAGGCTGAGAAATACCACGTACCACGTATGGTTCTTGTCAATAAAATGGACAAGATCGGTGCGGATTTCTATCGCTGCGTAGAAATGATCAAAACCCGTCTGGGTGCAACTGCTCTCGTTATTCAGCTGCCAATCGGTGCTGAAAACGAATTTGGCGGTGTGATCGATCTCGTTGAGATGAAGGCCCTGACATGGGATGGCTCAATCGGCGCTCCGACGCAGGTTGGTGAAATTCCTGCTGACCTTCAGGCAAAAGCAGAAGAATATCGCGAAAAGCTGATCGAAACTGCTGTTGAAATCGATGAAGCTGCAATGGAAGCTTATCTGGAAGGCACTCTGCCAACCAATGATGAGCTGCGTGCACTGATCCGTAAGGGTACAATTGCTGTTCAGTTCCATCCGGTACTTTGCAGCACCGCATTCAAGAACAAGGGCATTCAGCCTGTTCTGGATGCAGTTGTTGATTATCTGCCAGCTCCTAACGAAGTACCTGCGATTAAAGGTATCGACGTAAAGACTGAAACAGAAACAACCCGTGAATCTTCAGATGAAGCTCCGCTTTCTCTGCTCGCATTCAAGATCATGAACGATCCGTTCGTTGGCTCTCTGACCTTCGCACGTATTTACTCGGGTAAGCTGACCAAGGGTGTTTCTCTCGAAAACACTGTTAAGGGCAAGCGCGAACGTATCGGCCGTATGCTGCAGATGCACTCGAACTCCCGTGAAGATATCGAAGAAGCATTTGCCGGTGACATCGTTGCTCTGGCTGGCCTCAAGGAAACCACAACCGGTGACACGCTCTGCGATCCGCTGAAGCCTGTTATTCTGGAGCGTATGGAATTCCCTGATCCGGTTATCGAAATCGCGATTGAACCAAAGACCAAAGCTGACCAGGAAAAGATGGGTATCGCCCTGAACCGTCTGGCTGCTGAAGATCCTTCATTCCGCGTTAAGTCGGACGAAGAATCCGGTCAGACCATTATTGCCGGTATGGGTGAACTTCACCTCGACATTCTGGTTGACCGTATGCGTCGTGAGTTCAAGGTTGAAGCTAACATTGGTCAGCCGCAGGTTGCCTATCGTGAAAGCATCACCCGTAAAGCTGAAATCGACTATACACATAAGAAACAGTCCGGTGGTTCCGGTCAGTTCGCTCGTGTTAAGATCGTATTTGAGCCGCATGAAGGCGATGACTTCATCTTCGATTCCAAGATCGTTGGTGGTGCTGTTCCTAAGGAATACATCCCGGGCGTTCAGAAGGGTATCGAAAGCGTTATGGGTGCAGGTCCTCTGGCAGGCTTCCCGATGCTCGGTGTTAAGGCGACCCTTATCGATGGTGCATACCACGATGTTGACTCGTCTGTTCTGGCCTTCGAAATCGCTGCCCGTGCAGCATTCCGTGAAGGTGCACAGAAAGCCGGCGCTCAGTTGCTCGAACCGATCATGAAGGTCGAAGTCGTGACTCCTGAGGATTACGTTGGTGACGTTATTGGCGATCTGAATTCCCGTCGTGGTCAGATTTCCGGTACTGAAGCCCGTGGTATTGCTACTGTAGTTAACGCAAATGTTCCGCTGGCCAGCATGTTTGGTTACGTGAACAACCTGCGCTCGATGTCACAGGGCCGCGCCCAGTACACCATGCAGTTCGACCATTATGAGCCGGTTCCTGCAGCAGTAGCCGCAGAAATCCAGAAGAAGTTTGCGTAAGCCTTTTGGCTTACGCTCGTTAAAATAAGAATGCCTGAGCAGGCTAAATTTATGGAGAGCTCAGATGGCAAAGAGCAAATTTGAACGTACTAAACCACACGTCAACATCGGCACCATCGGTCACGTTGACCATGGTAAGACCTCGTTGACAGCTGCAATCACCAAATTCTTTGGTGACTTCCGCGCTTACGACCAGATCGATAACGCACCGGAAGAAAAAGCCCGCGGTATCACCATTTCGACCTCGCACGTTGAATATGAAACAGAAAACCGCCACTACGCACACGTAGACTGCCCAGGCCACGCTGACTATGTTAAGAACATGATCACCGGTGCTGCGCAGATGGATGGCGCGATCCTGGTTGTTAACGCTGCTGACGGCCCGATGCCACAGACCCGTGAGCACATCCTGCTCGCTCGTCAGGTTGGTGTGCCTGCAATCGTTGTGTTCCTGAACAAAGTTGATCAGGTTGACGATGCTGAGCTGCTCGAACTCGTAGAAATGGAAGTTCGTGAACTTCTGTCGAAATACGACTTCCCAGGCGATGATATTCCAGTTGTTAAGGGTTCGGCTCTGGCAGCTCTGGAAGACAGCAACAAGACAATCGGTGAAGATGCAGTTCGTGAACTGATGGCCGCTGTTGATGCTTACATCCCAACTCCGGAACGTCCTGTTGACCAGCCGTTCCTGATGCCAATCGAAGACGTATTCTCGATCTCCGGCCGTGGTACAGTTGTTACCGGTCGTGTAGAACGCGGTATCGTTAAAGTTGGTGAAGAAGTTGAAATCGTTGGTATCAAAGCTACCGGCAAGACAACTGTTACCGGCGTTGAAATGTTCCGCAAGCTGCTCGATCAGGGCCAGGCCGGCGACAACATCGGTGCACTGGTTCGCGGTGTAGGTCGTGATGACGTTGAACGTGGTCAGGTTCTCTGCAAGCCAGGTTCGGTTAAGCCACACACCAAGTTCAAGGCAGAAGCTTATATTCTGACCAAAGACGAAGGTGGCCGTCATACACCATTCTTCACAAACTACCGTCCGCAGTTCTACTTCCGTACAACTGACGTAACCGGTATTGTGACCTTGCCAGAAGGCGTGGAAATGGTTATGCCGGGCGACAACGTAACTGTTGATGTTGCGCTGATCGTGCCAATCGCTATGGAAGAAAAACTCCGTTTCGCGATCCGTGAAGGTGGCCGCACCGTTGGTGCAGGTATCGTCGCTTCGATCATCGAATAATAGATTTGTGCAGGGCGTTTGGTTTGGTGGTTTAAAATCATCTTCAAAGCCAAACGTCCCGCGTAATAAGGAACAAATCAAATGAACGGTCAAAATATCCGCATTCGCCTTAAGGCGTTTGACCATCGGATCCTTGACGCTTCGACCCGCGAAATCGTGTCGACTGCCAAGCGTACCGGTGCCAATGTGCGCGGACCGATCCCTCTGCCAACACGGATCGAAAAGTTCACAGTTAACCGGTCGCCGCACATCGATAAGAAGAGCCGCGAGCAGTTCGAGATGCGCACTCATAAGCGTCTTCTCGATATCGTTGACCCAACCCCACAGACTGTAGATGCGCTGATGAAGCTGGATCTGTCGGCTGGTGTTGATGTCGAGATCAAGCTGTAAGGCTTGAGGACGGAAGGAACGAACCGATGCGTTCAGGTGTTATTGCACAAAAGCTGGGCATGACCCGCGTTTATACAGACGCTGGCGAGCATGTACCGGTGACAGTACTCCGCATGGAGAACTGCCACGTTGTAGCTCAGCGCACAGTAGAAAAAAACGGCTACACAGCCGTACAGCTTGGCGTAGGATTGGCCAAGGTGAAGAACACGACCAAGGCTCTGCGCGGTCACTTCGCGAAGGCTGAAGTTGAACCGAAAGCGAAAGTAGCTGAATTCCGCGTTTCAGAAGACAATCTTCTGGATGTAGGCGCAGAAATCACTGCTGAGCATTTTGTAGCCGGTCAGAAAGTTGACGTTACAGGTACAACAATCGGTAAAGGTTTTGCCGGTGTTATGAAGCGTCACAACTTCGGCGGCGGCCGCGCAACTCATGGTAACTCGGTATCCCACCGTGCCCATGGTTCGACCGGTCAGCGTCAGGATCCAGGTAAAGTATTTAAAGGCAAGAAAATGGCCGGTCACATGGGTCAGACCCGTGTAACCACGCAGAATATCGAAGTCGTTTCTACCGACCTCGATCGCGGCCTGATCCTTGTTCGCGGTGCTGTTCCTGGTTCCAAGGGTGCATGGATCTATGTTCGTGATGCTGTAAAAGTATCGCTGCCAGAAAATGCTCCTAAGCCAGCTGGCCTGCGCCAAGCTAAAGGTGAAGCTGCTGCGGTTGCAGAACCTGCAGCGACTGAGGGAGCCGAATAATGGATCTCACAATTACAACACTTGAAGGCAAGGATGCCGGTAAAGTGCAGCTGTCCGAAGAAATCTTCGGTCTTGAGCCGCGCGATGACATCCTTCAGCGCGTTGTCCTTTGGCAGCTCGCTCGCCGTCAGCAGGGTACCCACCAGACTCTGACCCGTGGTGAAGTTGCACGTACCGGTGCAAAAATGTACAAGCAGAAGGGTACCGGCCGCGCCCGTCACCATTCCGCTCGTGCACCACAGTTCCGTGGCGGTGGTAAGGCTCATGGCCCTGTAGCCCGCAGCCATGCACATGATCTTCCTAAGAAGGTTCGTGCTCTGGCTCTGCGTCACGCCCTTTCGGCTAAGGTTAAAGCCTCTGATCTGATCATCATTGATGATCTGGCAGCTGCAGAAGCCAAGACCAAGCTGCTGGTAAGCCAGTTTGCTAATCTCGGTCTGGAAAACGCACTGCTGATCGGTGGTTCGGAAATCGACGCCAACTTCAAGCTGGCTGCATCCAATATCCCGAATATTGATGTGCTGCCGGTACAGGGCATCAACGTTTACGACATTCTTCGCCGTGGCAAGCTCGTCCTTTCCAAGGCAGCTGTCGAAGCCCTCGAGGAGCGTTTCAAATGACAGATCTTCGTCACTATGATGTGATCGTTAGCCCGGTCATTACCGAAAAGTCGACCATGGTTTCCGAATTTAACCAGATCGTCTTTAACGTAGCCCGCAAGGCCACGAAACCAGAGATCAAAGCTGCAGTAGAAGCGCTTTTCGGCGTGAAAGTTACAGCTGTGAACACCACTGTGCGTAAAGGCAAAGTGAAGCGTTTCCGCGGTATTGTTGGGCGCCAGAGCGATGTCAAGAAAGCGATCGTAACTTTGGCTGAAGGCCAGAGCATCGACGTTTCGACTGGTCTCTGAGAGGCCGTGGAGTAAAGACAATGGCACTCAAGCACTTTAACCCGATCACTCCTGGCCAGCGTCAGCTGGTCATCGTGGATCGTTCGGAGCTCTTCAAAGGCAAGCCGGTCAAAGCATTGACCGAAGGTTTGACTAAAAAGGGCGGTCGTAACAACACCGGTCGTATCACTGTTCGCTATCAGGGCGGTGGTCACAAGCGTACGTATCGCTTTATTGATTTCAAGCGTACGAAACACGATGTGTCCGCTACTGTTGAGCGTCTGGAATACGATCCAAACCGTACCGCATTCATCGCGCTGATCCGCTACGAAGACGGTGAGCTGAGCTACATCCTGGCACCACAGCGTCTTGCTGTCGGCGACAAGGTTATCTCCGGCGCACAGGTTGACGTTAAGCCAGGTAACGCGATGCCACTCGGTGCGATGCCGGTTGGTACCATCATCCACAACGTGGAAATGAAGCCAGGCAAGGGCGGTCAGATCGCTCGCTCGGCCGGTACCTATGCACAGCTCGTTGGCCGTGACCAGGGCATGGCGATCCTTCGCCTGAACTCCGGTGAACAGCGTCTGGTACATTCCGGTTGTCTCGCAACTGTTGGCGCTGTATCCAATCCGGATCACGGCAACACCAACGACGGTAAAGCCGGTCGTTCCGTATGGCGCGGTAAGCGTCCACACGTACGCGGCGTTGCCATGAACCCGGTTGATCACCCACACGGTGGTGGTGAAGGTCGTACCTCGGGTGGTCGTCATCCTGTTACTCCGTGGGGCAAGCCTACGAAGGGCAAGAAGACACGCTCGAACAAGGCGACGGACAAATTCATCATGCGTTCGCGTCATCAGCGTAAGAAATAAGAGAGGTAGTCTAAAGTGGCTCGTTCAGTTTGGAAAGGACCGTTTATTGACGGCTATCTTCTCAAGAAGGCTGAGAAGGTACGCTCCGGCGGTCGTAATGAGGTCATCAAGATCTGGAGCCGTCGCTCCACGATCCTGCCGCAGTTTGTTGGCCTGACCTTTGGTGTATACAACGGTAATAAACACATTCCTGTGTCCATCTCCGAAGAAATGGTCGGACACAAGTTCGGTGAATTCGCTCCAACCCGTACCTATTACGGTCACGGTGCGGACAAGAAAGCGAAGAGGAAGTAAGTATGGGCAAGGCCAAGGCTCCGCGCCAGCTTAAGGATAACGAGGCGAAAGCCGTCGCCCGCACGATTCGCGTTAGCCCGCAGAAACTTAATCTTGTCGCGGCTCTGATCCGCGGCA
This sequence comes from Pseudochrobactrum algeriensis, assembly GCF_018436245.1. Lineage (NCBI taxonomy): Bacteria > Pseudomonadati > Pseudomonadota > Alphaproteobacteria > Hyphomicrobiales > Brucellaceae > Pseudochrobactrum > Pseudochrobactrum algeriensis. The sequence goes on along the minus strand of NZ_CP075361.1, from coordinate 1,956,107 downwards.
AGAAAGTCAACGCGGCACTTGCTGATCTGTCATTCTCGCGCAAGCGCATTGCAGAGACAGTTAAGAAGACGCTTGAATCGGCAATCGCCAACGCAGAAAACAATCACGACCTCGATGTTGATGCTTTGATCGTCGCGGAAGCTTCTGTTGGCAAGTCGATCGTCATGAAGCGCTTTCATGTGCGTGGCCGTGGTAAGGCGAGCCGGATTGAACGTCCGTTCTCTCACCTGACCATCGTTGTCCGCGAAGTCGCCGAAAAAGGGGAGGCCGCATAATGGGCCAGAAGATTAATCCGATCGGTCTTCGTCTGGGCATTAACCGTACCTGGGATTCGCGTTGGTACGCGAATACCGGCGAATACGGTAAGCTCCTTCATGAAGATCTGAAGATCCGCAAATACCTGACTGAAGAACTCAAGCAGGCTGCGATCTCCAAAATCGTGATTGAACGTCCGCACAAGAAGTGCCGTGTGACCATTCACTCGGCTCGTCCGGGCATCATTATCGGTAAGAAGGGTGCAGATATCGAAAAGCTCCGTAAGAAGCTCTCCGATATGACCAACTCTGATGCGGTTCTCAACATTGTTGAAGTTCGCAAGCCAGAAGTTGACGCTACCCTGATTGCTCAGTCGATCACTCAGCAGCTGGAACGCCGCGTGGCATTCCGTCGCGCTATGAAGCGTGCTGTTCAGTCCGCAATGCGTCTCGGCGCAGAAGGCATCCGTATTAATTGTTCGGGTCGTCTTGGCGGTGCAGAAATTGCTCGTATGGAATGGTACCGTGAAGGTCGCGTTCCTCTTCACACTCTGCGCGCTGATATTGACTACGGTACAGCTGAAGCACAGACCGCTTACGGTATCTGCGGCGTGAAAGTTTGGGTATTCAAAGGCGAAATCCTTGAGCATGACCCAATGGCTTCCGAACGTCGTGCGATTGAAGCCGACGCTCAGGGTCCGCAGTCGAACCGCCGCCGCGAAAACGCTTAATTTTAAGCGTTTTCGGTTAGAATATTGGAGTAGAGAACAATGTTGCAGCCTAAGCGCACAAAGTTCCGTAAGCAGTTCAAGGGCCGTATTCACGGTGAATCCAAGGGCGGTACGGATCTGAACTTCGGTGCTTTCGGTCTGAAGGCAGTCGAGCCTGAACGCGTTACCGCACGTCAGATCGAAGCCGCTCGCCGCGCTATTACCCGTCACATGAAACGTGCCGGTCGTGTATGGATCCGGATCTTCCCGGATCTGCCAGTAACTTCCAAGCCTACCGAAGTCCGTATGGGTAAAGGTAAGGGTTCAGTTGATTACTGGGCATGCCGCGTAGCACCAGGTCGTGTTATGTTTGAGCTTGACGGCGTACCTGAAGATGTGGCACGTGAAGCTCTCCGACTCGGAGCTGCGAAGCTGCCGATCAAGACGCGTTTTATTCAACGCATCGCTGAATAAGAGAGACAGCTATGAAAGCCGCAGACATCCGGGCGAAAAGCCTCGACCAGCTGACTGAACAGTTGGGTGGATTGAAGAAAGAGCAGTTTAACCTGCGCTTTCAGAAAGCCACTGGTCAGTTAGAAAAAACCGCACGTGTGAAGCAGGTTCGCCGCGACATCGCACGTATTAAGACTATTGCCCGCCAGAAGGCGGCCGAAAGCAAGGCATAAGGAATTTAAATAATGCCTAAACGCATTCTGCAGGGCGTTGTCGTCAGCGACAAGAACGACAAAACTGTCGTTGTTAAAGTGGAGCGCCGTTTCGCGCATCCACTGCTTCAGAAGATTATTCGTCAATCGAAGAAGTACAAAGCGCATGACGAAAACAACCAGTTCAAGGTTGGTGATCAGGTTTCCATTCAGGAATCTGCTCCAATTTCGAAAGACAAACGTTGGGTAGTTCTCGCGAACTAAGCAACGGGCTAACATTAAACACGCAGCTTAGGTAGGGCAGGAGCCCTTAACCAGCTGAGAGATAAGAAGGCGGCCAGTCATGATTCAGATGCAAACAAACCTCGACGTGGCGGATAACTCCGGCGCACGTCGTGTCATGTGCATCAAGGTGCTGGGCGGCTCGAAACGGAAATACGCTTCCGTTGGTGACATCATTGTGGTGTCCATCAAGGAAGCGATTCCTCGTGGCCGCGTTAAAAAAGGTGACGTAATGAAAGCGGTTGTGGTTCGCACAGCCAAAGACATTCGTCGCCCAGATGGTAGCGTTATCCGTTTTGATAACAATGCTGCTGTTTTGATTGACAACAAGAAAGAGCCTATCGGCACACGTATCTTCGGACCGGTTCCGCGTGAACTTCGCGCTAAGAGCCACATGAAGATCATCTCGCTGGCTCCAGAAGTTCTGTAAGGGAAGTTCGACGATGCAAAAGATTCGCAAAGGCGACCGCGTTGTTGTGCTTGCCGGTAAGGACAAGGGCCGTACCGGTGAAGTGATCAAGGTCTTGCCGAAAGAAGATCAGGCTTTCGTAAGCGGTATCAATATTGTTAAGCGCCATCAGCGTCAGACACAGACTCAGGAAGCCGGCATTATTTCGAAAGAAGCCGCAATCCATCTGTCAAACCTGGCGATTGCTGATCCTAAAGACGGTAAACCAACCCGCGTTGGTTTCGTCGAAAAAGACGGCAAGAAGGTACGCGTAGCAAAACGTTCCGGAGAGTCGATCGATGGCTGAAGCAAAGAATGAGCCACGCTTCAAGACGCTTTATAAGGATACAATCCGTAAAGCTATGCTTGAAGAGTTCAAATACAGCAACGAAATGCAGATTCCACGCGTTTCGAAAGTTGTAATCAATATGGGTGTTGGCGAAGCCACTGCAGACTCCAAAAAGCCTGCGCGTGCTGCCGAAGATCTGTCTCAGATCGCCGGTCAGAAAGCCGTTGTCACCCGTGCACGCAACTCGATCGCTACCTTCAAACTCCGTGAAGATATGCCGATCGGTACGAAAGTCACCCTGCGTGGTGAGCGTATGTACGAATTTTTGGATCGTCTGATCACGATCGCGCTTCCACGCGTTCGCGACTTCCGCGGTCTGAATCCTAAAAGCTTTGACGGTCGTGGCAACTTCGCCATGGGTATCAAGGAACACATCGTGTTTCCAGAAATCAACTACGATAAAGTTGATCAGATCTGGGGCATGGACATCATCGTTTGCACGACTGCACCAACGGATGATGAAGCCCGCGCTCTTCTGCGCGCCTTCAACTTCCCGTTCCGCCAGTAACGGCAAGCGTAGCGAGGTAATCAAAAATGGCCAAGACTAGCGCAGTCGAAAAAAACAAGCGCCGCGAAAAGTTGGTTAAGCGTCATGCTGAAAAGCGTGCACGTTTGAAGGCAATTGTTATGGATCAGTCCCTGCCTCTGGATGAGCGCTTCCGCGCTACCATTCAGCTGGCTGAGATGCCACGTAACTCCTCCAAGGTTCGCATTCGCAACCGTTGCGAAGTGTCCGGACGTCCACGCGGTTTCTACCGCAAGCTTAAGATGTCGCGTATTGCGTTGCGCCAGCTGGGTTCGCTCGGCCAGGTGCCAGGCATCGTGAAATCGAGCTGGTAAGGAGAGTTATAATATGACTATGTCAGATCCTATCGGCGATATGCTGACCCGCATCCGTAATGCTATCGGTCGTAAAAAGACCAAGCTTACAACCCCGGCTTCCAAGCTGCGTGCACGCGTATTGGACGTGTTGCAGGCTGAAGGCTATATCCGCGGATATACACAGACTGATTTTGACAACGGTAAATCCGAAATCGAAATCGAACTGAAATATTACGAAGGTATGCCAGTAATCCGTGAACTGACCCGCGTTTCCAAGCCGGGCCGTCGCGTTTACGTTTCAGTAAAGTCGATTCCTCAGGTCGCTAACGGCCTTGGTATCAGCATTCTTTCCACCCCTAAGGGTGTAATGGCTGATCATCAGGCTCGTGAGCAAAACGTTGGTGGTGAGCTGCTCTGCCGCATCTTCTGATGTGGCTGAGTGGTGAACATAGAAACGGACAGGGTTAACAATGTCTCGTATCGGTAAAAAACCCGTGCCGGTTCCGGCAGGCGTGACCGCCAGCGTTGATGGTCAGACTGTTACTGCCAAAGGCACGAAAGGCGAACTGAAGTTCGTCGTAAGTGATGAAGTAAGCGTGAAGATGGAAGAGGGCGCAGTAAGCGTTACTCCTCTGTCCCAGTCGAAAGACGCCCGCGCTAAGTGGGGCATGGCCCGTACCATGATCAGCAACATCTTCGTCGGTGTTAAAGACGGTTTCGAAAAGAAACTTGAAATCTCCGGCGTTGGTTATCGTGCTGCTATGCAGGGCAAAAACCTTCAGCTTTCGCTGGGTTTCAGCCATGAAGTTGTATACGATGTTCCAGCTGGCATCACTGTTGCAACACCTAAGCCAACGGAAATCGTTGTCTCCGGTATTGACAAGCAGGTTGTCGGGCAGGTTGCTGCCGAGATCCGCGAATACCGTTCGCCAGAACCTTATAAAGGTAAAGGCGTTAAGTATGCCGGTGAAGTTATCGTCCGCAAGGCCGGTAAGAAGAAATAAGGAACACGTGTTATGGCATCGCCTAAACAAACTATTCAGCGCCGTGCTGCACGCGTTCGTCGTCAGCTCAAAGCTGTTTCGAATGGCCGCCTGCGCTTGAGCGTACATCGTACATCTAAGAATATCTATGCACAGATTATCGATGATGTACGTGGTCACACTGTTGCTGCTGCTTCCACCCTTGACGGTGACCTTAAAAAGTCCCTGAAGACTGGTGCAGACAGTGCAGCTGCCGCTGCAGTTGGCAAGCTGGTTGCAGAACGCGCCGCTAAAGCCGGTGTAGCAGAAGTTGTCTTCGATCGTGGTGCATATATTTTCCACGGCCGTGTGAAAGCTCTTGCAGACGCAGCACGCGAAGCTGGTCTCAGCTTCTAATAAAATTAAAAAATGTCGTCAGGTGCTTGCATTTGACGACATTTTTTCTGTATTACAGCGCCGTGAGGCTTAAGTGACTCACTTTTTATTGCTGTAAGCTGACTACGCATCATATTTTCATAACCGTTTACGGTTCTGGTCTGATGTAATGACACTTCCGGTTTGGTTTCTGATTTATCAGAGAGCTGAACTGCGGGTGTCAATTTGTGCATTTTCGGGTTTAATAGCTTGTTAATGTTTCACTTGTGCTTCCGGAAAAGAAAAAGGAATTAGGAAATGGCACAGAAAGAACGTAATCGCGAAGATCGCGCCCGCGAAGAGCGTGACAGCGAATTCGTCGATAAGCTGGTACACATCAACCGCGTTGCCAAAGTTGTTAAAGGCGGCCGTCGTTTCGGTTTTGCTGCTCTGGTCGTTGTTGGTGATCAGAAGGGCCGTGTAGGCTTTGGTCATGGTAAGGCTCGCGAAGTGCCTGAAGCAATCCGTAAGGCAACTGAAGCTGCCAAGCGCGATATGATTTTTGTTCCGCTGCGCTCAGGCCGTACACTGCACCACGATGTGCAGGGTCGTCATGGCGCCGGCAAGGTTCTTCTTCGCTCGGCTCCTGCCGGTAAAGGTATCATCGCTGGTGGTCCAATGCGTGCGGTTTTCGAAACCCTCGGCGTTCAGGACGTTGTAGCCAAGTCGCTTGGCTCATCCAATCCATACAACATGGTGCGTGCAACTTTTGATGCGCTGAAGCATCAGATGCACCCGAAAGATATCGCTGCACAGCGCGGTATTAAGTATTCCACACTGCAGGCTCGTCGTCACGACGTAGTTGCCGGTGAAGAATAACCATTGGGTGAGGGGCGTTAGCCCCGCAAGGACTTAAGGAACAAAGTTATGTCTTCGACTAAAGGCAAAACGGTTACCGTTGAACAGATTGGTAGCCCAATTCGTCGTCCGAAAGAACAGCGTGCTACGCTCGTTGGTCTCGGTCTTAACAAAATGCGCCGCCGCAGCACACTGGAAGATACACCTTCCGTTCGTGGTATGATTGCCAAGGTTGCGCACCTCGTCCGCGTTGTGGACGAAGCTTAATCAAGCGCAGGAGAATTATCATGAAACTTAATGATCTGCGTGAAAACCCAGGTGCAACCAAAGCCCGCAAACGCGTTGGCCGTGGTATCGGTTCCGGCTCCGGCAAAACCGGTGGTCGCGGTGTGAAGGGTCAGAAGTCCCGTTCAGGCGTGTCCATCAATGGTTTTGAAGGCGGCCAGATGCCAATCTACCGTCGCTTGCCAAAGCGCGGTTTCACCAACATCTTCGCTAAGAAGTTCAATGTTGTGTCGGTTGGTCGCATTCAGGAAGCTGTGGATGCCGGTAAACTGGATGCAAAAGCATCTGTTACCGCTGAAGCCCTGATCGCTGCCGGTGTAATCCGTCGCGCTCTGGATGGTTTCCGCGTTGTTTCCGATGGCGAAATCACAGCTAAGCTGGTGATTGAAGCTGCCGGTGCTTCTAAGGTTGCGATCGAAAAGATCGAAAAAGCAGGCGGTTCGGTAAAATTACCTGAAGCTGCTTCTGCCGAATAAGGCCTCAGAAATACCTTCAAGACGGCGGCCTTAGTGCCGCCGTTTTCAACTTTATGCCTATTGATTGCATGTGCCTACTTGCGCCTTGTTGTCTATGGGCATATCTGGGGAGGGGCGTCAGATTCTGACGTACGACAGACCGGAGTAATCTCATGGCATCGGCTGCTGAACAGCTTGCATCCAATTTGAATTTTTCAGCCTTCTCGAAGGCGACTGAGCTCAAGAAGCGTATCTGGTTTACGCTCGGGGCTCTGCTTGTGTATCGTTTTGGTACCTATATTCCTTTGCCGGGCATTAATCCTGACGCGCTGGCCCAGTCGTTCCAGCAGCACAGCCAGGGTGTGCTGGGGCTGTTCAATATGTTCGCCGGCGGTGCTGTTGCCCGTATGGCGATTTTTGCGCTCGGGATTATGCCGTATATTTCGGCATCGATTATCGTACAGCTTATGACCTCTGTGGTGCCTTCTCTTGAAGCGCTGAAGAAAGAGGGCGAAGCCGGACGTAAAGTTATCAACCAGTATACGCGTTACGGTACGGTGCTTCTGGCGCTTGTGCAGGCCTATGCAATCTCTGTGGGGCTTGAATCCGGCAGCGGTATTGTGTCTGAGCCGGGACTATTCTTCCGCATCACTTCGGTGATTACGCTTGTCGGCGGTACAATGTTCCTGATGTGGCTCGGTGAACAGATCACTGCGCGTGGTATCGGTAACGGTATTTCCCTGATCATTTTCGCGGGTATTGTTGCAAACCTTCCGCAGGCTATCTCCGGTACGCTCGAACTCGGCCGTACAGGTGCTCTGTCAACCGCGCTGATCCTTGGTGTGATTGTTCTCGCAATTGCGCTGATCGCAGTGATCGTGTTTGTTGAACGTGCACAGCGTCGTCTGCTGATCCAGTATCCGAAGCGTCAGGTGGGTAACCGTATGGCGCAGGGCGAAACTTCGCATCTGCCGCTGAAGCTGAATACTGCCGGTGTTATTCCTCCGATCTTTGCATCTTCGCTGCTCTTGCTACCTGCAACTGTTGCCGGTTTCGCAAATACAGAAAATATGCCTGCCTGGGGAAGCACGCTGCTGGCCGCTCTCGGTCACGGTCAGCCTATCTATATGTTCCTCTATGCGGCGCTGATGGCATTCTTCTGCTTCTTCTATACAGCTATCGTCTTTAATCCTAAGGACACTGCTGACCAGCTGAAGAAACATTCGGGCTTTATTCCGGGTATCCGTCCGGGTGAACGCACTGCTGAATATATTGATTATGTTCTGACCCGCATTACAGTGGTTGGCGCTATCTATATCGTGATTGTCTGTCTTGTACCTGAGTTCCTGATTTCAGCGGCCGGTGTACCTTTCTATCTCGGTGGTACGTCCCTGCTTATTGTTGTCAACGTAACACTTGATACAGTTGCTCAGATTCAGGGTCATCTCATTGCTCATCAATATGAGGGGCTGATTAAAAAATCCAAACTTCGTGGGGGAAGACGGGCGAGATGAGACTCATACTTTTAGGACCTCCGGGTGCAGGCAAGGGAACTCAGGCAAAAATTCTTACAGAAAAATATGCCATTCCCCAGCTCTCAACCGGTGACATGCTCCGTGCGGCCGTTGCCGCACAGACTGAAGTCGGTAAACGTGCCAAAGCAGTTATGGATGCAGGTCAGTTGGTTTCGGACGAGATCGTGAATGCGATTGTTTCGGATCGCATCGATCAGCCGGACTGTGCAGGCGGATTTATCCTTGACGGTTATCCGCGTACAGTGCCTCAGGCGCAGGCGCTGACAGGTATGCTGAAAGAAAAGCATGCTGAACTGGATGCAGTGATTGAACTGAAGGTCGATGAGACCGCTCTGATCAAGCGTATGGAAAACCGTGTTGCGGAAACCATTGCTGCAGGCGGCACTGTCCGTTCAGATGATAATCCTGAGGCTTTCCGCAAGCGTCTGGTTGAGTATCGTGAGAAAACCGCACCTTTGTCTGATTATTATGCAGGTACCGGTGAACTGAAGCTGGTAGACGGCATGGCCGCTATGGCTGATGTTACAGCAGAGATTGAAAAGCTTCTGCTTCCTGCCTGATCGTCTGATCCGGTCTTTTTGAAAATTCAAAGCGCTGATCTGATAATATCGGGTCGGCGCTTTGATTTTTAGAAGCAGGTGTTTGCAATTTGATTTTAACGAAATGATAAGCATTTATGCCTGTTCTCTCTTAGAGGTTGACTTTTCCTCACGATTCCGTCAAAGACAGCGACAATTCGCTTAATTCAGATGGGCGCAACCGGTTTTCCGGTTTCGTTCATTTTTATGCTGTCTGTATCCGGTGGTTCGGTGCAGGCATAGAGAACAGATCCGGCTTTGTTGAAAATCCGGTGGATCTCTTGGATTTCGGACGTGTTATTAGCCGTTAACTTGCAGATTTTTGTGAGATCAACTTGCGGATAGCGTTCGGTAGAGCTCATTACAGCGTGATCCGGTTTCCGGTGCTGTAATATTTTAAACTACCGTATGATTATAAAACATGCCGATGCGGCTGTTATCTTGCGGTTCATACAGGAGAAAGCGCATGGCACGTATTGCTGGCGTAAACATTCCAACGAATAAGCGTGCGATCATTGCACTTCAGTATATTCACGGTATCGGCCCTAAATTTGCTGCTGAAATCATGGAAAAGGTCGGCATTGCGCTTGATCGCCGTGTAAACCAGCTGACAGATGCTGAAGTTCTGCAGATCCGTGAAACCATTGACCGTGATTACCGCGTTGAAGGTGATCTGCGTCGTGAAGTTTCGATGAACATCAAGCGTCTGATGGATCTGGGCTGCTACCGCGGCCTGCGTCATCGTCGCTCCCTGCCGGTTCGCGGTCAGCGTACCCACACCAATGCTCGTACCCGTAAGGGTCCTGCAAAGGCAATCGCCGGTAAGAAGAAGTAATTTGCTGGTACCGGGGCTGTTTTATAAAACGGCTCCGGTATTTGCTCGTCTCTGCATCACCTTTATGGCGCAGATCAGAGATAAGCGCAGATTATGCTCCGTTTACGGGGCGTCTTAAAAGTTTGGCTCCGAGAGGTGCCAATAAACAGATCCAGACATGTCTTGCCTGATGGCCAGATATGTCGGTGGAGCCGCTGGTATTACGGCGGTGTCGAGATCAATTGGAAGGACTAGTTATGGCTAAAGATGCCGGTCGCGTTCGTCGTCGCGAACGTAAAAATATTTCCTCAGGTGTTGCTCACGTTAATTCGTCGTTTAACAACACACTGATCACTATCACTGACGCACAGGGCAATGCGATTGCCTGGTCTTCAGCCGGTGCACAGGGCTTCAAGGGTTCGCGTAAGTCGACTCCTTTTGCTGCTCAGATCGCTGCTGAAGATTGCGCCAAGAAAGCTCAGGAACACGGCATGCGTTCGCTGGAAGTTGAAGTTTGCGGTCCGGGTTCCGGCCGTGAATCCGCACTTCGCGCTCTGCAGGCTGCCGGTTTCACAATCACTTCGATCCGTGATGTGACCCCGATCCCGCACAATGGTTGCCGTCCACGCAAGAAGCGTCGCGTCTAATCAGTCCATCGCCGCAAGGGCCCGAACTTATGTTCAGGTCTTTCGTGGTTTCCGCTCTCTGTTGCCACGATTGGATAGTGGCAAAGCTAGATTAAAGGAAAGCACATGATTCAGAAAAACTGGCAGGAACTGATCAAGCCTAACAAGGTTGATTTTCTTACCCAGGGCTCGAAGAATAAGGTCACTGTTGTGGCTGAACCGCTTGAACGCGGTTACGGTCTGACATTGGGTAACGCGCTGCGTCGCGTTCTTCTTTCTTCGCTGCGCGGTGCTGCGGTGACTGCTGTTCAGATTGACGGCGTTCTGCATGAATTCTCGTCGATCAACGGCGTGCGTGAAGACGTAACCGATATCGTACTGAATGTTAAAGAAATCGCTATCCGTATGGAAGGCGATGGACCTAAGCGCATGGTTGTCCGCAAGGAAGGACCAGGCGTCGTAACGGCTGGTGATATCCAGACGGTTGGTGATGTTGAAATCCTTAATCCGGATCACGTCATCTGCACCCTCGATGAGGGCGCTGAAATCCGCATGGAATTCACTGTCAATACGGGCAAGGGCTATGTGCCTGCTGACCGTAACCGCGCTGAAGATGCTCCGATCGGTCTTATTCCGGTTGACAGCCTCTATTCACCGGTACGTAAGGTTTCCTACAAGATCGAAAACACCCGTGAGGGACAGGTTCTCGATTATGACAAGCTGATCCTCAATGTTGAGACCAACGGCTCTGTCACTGGTGAAGATGCAGTTGCTTATGCAGCCCGTATTCTTCAGGACCAGCTTGCGATCTTCGTCAACTTTGACGAGCCGCAGAAGGAAGCTCCGCAGGAACAGGTTGCTGAACTCGCATTCAATCCGGCTCTGCTTAAGAAAGTGGATGAACTGGAACTGTCTGTCCGTTCTGCAAACTGCCTGAAGAACGATAACATCGTTTATATCGGCGATCTGATCCAGAAGACAGAAGCCGAAATGCTGCGGACTCCGAATTTCGGCCGCAAGTCGCTGAACGAAATCAAAGAAGTTCTGGCGTCGATGGGACTCCATCTCGGTATGGAAATCCCGACCTGGCCGCCGGAAAATATCGAAGATCTCGCTAAGCGCTACGAAGATCAATATTGAGACCGGTTGCGACCGGAAGATAGATTTTAAAGGAGAAGGCTCATGCGCCACGGAAAGACACTCCGTAAGCTGAACCGGACTGCAAGCCACCGTAAGGCAATGTTCGCCAATATGGCTGCTTCGCTGATTGAACACGAACAGATCGTAACCACTTTGCCTAAGGCAAAGGAAATCCGTCCGATCGTTGAGAAGCTCATCACTCTCGGCAAACGCGGTGATCTGCATGCACGTCGTCAGGCCATTTCGGCTATCCGCGACGTACAGCTGGTTCAGAAACTGTTCGACGTTCTGGCAACCCGTTATGCTGACCGTCACGGCGGCTACATCCGCATCATGAAAGCCGGTTTCCGTACCGGTGACAATGCTCCAATGGCCGTTGTTGAGTTCGTAGAACGCGACATCACTGCTAAAGGCGCTGCTGATCGCGCACGCGTTGAAGCTGAAGCTGCTGAAGCAGAAGCTGCATAATATCTGTTTAACGCAGATTATATAAATTAAGGGGCCTTACGGCCCCTTTTTATTTTTAGGTTTAATATTCTTGCCTTCCGAGATGAGGGCTTATTATCCACTTTTGTCTAGGTTTTCGGTTTTGCGATGATCCTGTATTCTTTTGAGAATAGGGGATTTGTGTAAAATCACTTCTAATGCACTGTTTTATTACAATAATTTAATTTTATGTTTGTTGTCCGGCCTCTTTTCCGTCTGGTTTTGAAGCCTATATTCATCCTAATCAGTCGGTTTCCGAAAAGTGGGATACAAGTATGGCTTCACATCTGCAGAATGATCCGGTCAATAAATCGGGGCGCTTAGGTAAAATCTACAAGGCCGGTCTGGCTGTTTTACTCACCGGCGTTATTGCAGCGGGAACAATTTCTGTGTTTGCGCCTGCCGTGAGCACACCTGCAATTGCCGAGAAACAGGTGCCGCAGTCCCATAGCGACATTCAGCTTTCCTACGCGCCTTTGGTGAAGTCGACTTCCGGTGCGGTGGTGAATGTCTATGCCGGCCGTAAAGTGCAGCAGCGCTCGCCATTTGCCGGTGATCCGTTTTTTGAACAGTTCTTCGGCGGGCAGATGCGTCCGAATAAGCCACGTTTGGAGCAGTCGCTGGGTTCCGGTGTGATCGTAGACAGTTCCGGTCTGATCGTGACCAATAATCACGTTATTGACGGTGCGAATGATATTAAAGTCGCGCTGGCTGATGGCCGTGAATTCTCATCAAAGCTGCTCCTCAATGATGTGACGACCGATCTGGCGATTCTGAAAATTGATGCCAAGGAAGAACTGCCAACCATTAAGCTTGCTGATTCCGACAAGGTTGAGGTTGGCGATCTGGTGCTGGCAATCGGTAATCCGTTTGGTGTGGGGCAGACCGTGACCAGCGGTATTGTTTCTGCGCAGTCACGTACACAGGTTGGTGTCTCGGATTTCGACTTCTTCATTCAGACGGATGCCGCGATTAATCCGGGTAATTCCGGCGGAGCGCTGATTGATATGAACGGCAATCTGATTGGTATCAACACGGCGATTTATTCGCGTAGCGGCGGTTCTGTCGGTATTGGTTTTGCTATTCCGTCGAATATGGTTTCAGCAGTGGTAAAATCGGCTGAAAGCGGCAGTGATACATTCGAGCGCCCTTATGTTGGTGCAACTTTTCAGGCGATTACACCGGATATTGCTGCCGGTCTTGGCCTGAGGCAGCCTTCCGGTGCACTGATTACTGATCTGGCTGAAAAAAGCCCTGCGGCAGAAGCCGGTATTAAAGTCGGTGATGTGATTACAGCAATTGACGGTGTGAAGGTCGATAATCCGGATGCGCTGGCCTATCGCGTATCCACTGCCGGTATTGGCAAGACAGTGCAGATGACTGTGCTGAATGACGGTAAATCCCGTGAGGTTGCTGTTACGCTTGCCCAGCCGCCAAAAGAAGCGCCTGCACGGGAAGTCACAGGTCGTAATCCTCTGGCTGGTGCGCAGGTGCAGAATATTACACCGGAACTGGCACGCAAATCCGGTCTCGCACCGACAACACGCGGTGTGGTTATCAGCGGTGTGAAAAACAACACCCCTGCGCAGGCAATGAATTTAAAGGCTGGTGACATTGTGCGCGGTGTGAATGGTACAGCCATTGCCAATGTCGACGATCTGCTGGCTGTGCTAACTGCCGGACGCAGTGCATTATGGCGTTTGGATATTGAGCGCGATGGTGTAATTTACCGTCAGTTTGTTCGCTGATTTTTATCACAAGCGGTTGAGGGGAAACCTCATTTTCTGAAATCGCTTGTGCATGATTGAAACGGGGAGGCCGGTTTGCGAAAGCAATCCGGCCTGTTGCTATGAGTGATTTATTTTCATCTGCTATTGATCCTTTAGCTGATCGTAACCGTCCGCTGGCCGACCGTATGCGTCCGCGAGACTTGAGTGAAGTCACAGGACAGGAGCATCTGACCGGCGAGCAGGGCATTCTCTCGCGTATGATTGCTTCCGGTAGCCTCGGCTCAATGATCTTCTGGGGTCCTCCCGGAACCGGCAAGACCACGATAGCGCGATTGCTGGCCGGTCATACGGATTTGGCCTTTGAGCAGATCTCTGCAATTTTCTCCGGTGTTGCTGATCTTAAAAAGGTTTTTGAAACGGCACGGGCACGGCGTATGTCCGGTCGCCAGACATTGCTGTTTGTCGACGAAATTCATCGCTTTAACCGTGCGCAGCAGGATAGTTTTCTGCCCGTGATGGAAGACGGCACGGTTGTGCTGATCGGCGCGACGACGGAAAATCCGTCATTTGAGCTCAATGCCGCTCTTCTGTCGCGTGCGCGGGTTTTGACCTTTAAGCCACATGATGAGACAAGTATCACCACATTACTCGCCAGAGCCGAAGAGGTGGAGCAGAAGCCTTTGCCGCTGGATGCGGATGCCCGTGCCAGTCTGGTGCGTATGGCAGATGGCGATGGCCGTGCGGCGCTGACGCTCGCTGAAGAGGTTTGGCGTGCGGCAAGGCCTGATGAAGTGTTTACCGCCGAGCAATTGCAGGATATCGTGCAGCGTCGTGCGCCGGTCTATGACAAAGGGCAGGACGGGCATTATAATCTGATCTCGGCTCTGCATAAGTCTGTACGCGGTTCTGATCCCGATGCGGCACTCTATTATCTCAGCCGGATGTTTGATGCGGGTGAAGATCCGCTCTATCTGGGGCGGCGTTTGGTACGTATGGCGGTGGAGGATATCGGTCTTGCCGACCCGCAGGCGCTTGTCATCTGTAATGCTGCCAAGGATGCCTATGATTATCTGGGCTCGCCGGAAGGGGAGCTGGCGCTGGCACAGGCCTGTGTCTATCTGGCAACCGCACCAAAATCCAACGGTGTTTATATGGCCTATAAAGCCGCCAGACGCGCTGCCAAAGAAAACGGCTCTCTGCTGCCGCCGAAGCACATTCTCAACGCACCAACCAAGCTGATGCGGGATGAGGGCTATAATGAAGGCTACCGCTACGACCATGATGAGCCGGATGCCTTTTCAGGGCAGGATTATTTCCCTGAAAAGATGGGGCGTCAGCACTATTATAATCCGCCGGAGCGTGGCTTTGAGCGGGAAATCCGCAAACGCCTCGATTATTGGGCGAAGTTGCGGATTGAACGTAATCAAAAATAATATCGTATAATACAATAAAACCCGGTGGTTAGAGCGGTTTGTGCATGAGTTGAATCATGCACACCGCTCTAACCCTTTTTTGAGCCGCATTTGTACGACGCTAAATAAATATTTAGCTGTAAAATGCTCAAGCCGGGTTTCCTTGTATTTAGATTCTGACGTGCTTTATGCAGAAGCTTTTGACGGGAAACGTGTGACATTGCTGTTTTCATCAATGTCATTTGTCAGGTCTGCTTCTTCAGCCATCAGGCCGCCTGCACGCAGCAGAGAGGCGAAACGACCGCCTTTGGCTGCCAGCTCATTGAAGCTGCCGCTTTCAATGATGTGGCCTTTATCAAGGAACAGCACCAGATCGGCATTGCGGACAGTCGAGAGACGGTGCGCGATGATGAAGGTTGTGCGGTCAGAGCTCAGATCATCAATAGCCTGTTTGACCATGCCTTCGGTTTCCACGTCGAGCGCAGAAGTAGCCTCATCAAGCACCAGAATTGGTGCATCTTTGAGGATAGCACGGGCAATCGCCAGACGCTGACGCTCACCACCGGAAAGCTGCGAGCCGCGCTCACCGGCAACTGTGTCATAGCCTTCGCTTTTTGCGAGAATGAATTCATGGGCAGCAGCGGCTTTAGCAGCGGCATGCACTTCTTCATTGGTCGCGCCTTCCGCACCGATGCGGATATTATCCTCAATCGAGCGGTTGAACATACCGGCATCCTGAAACACGGTTGCCATGGCTTTGCGCAGCGATGAACGGCTGACATTGCGGGTATCTGTGCCGTCAATGCTGATATGACCGGCCACAGGATCATAAACACGCTGCAGCAGATTAATCAGTGTGGTTTTACCCGCACCTGTCGGGCCGACAATCGCCACAGTCTGGCCAGCCTTGGCGGTAAAGGAAATATCATAGACGCCCTGACCGGAATTGCGGAATTCATAGGTCACTTTGTCGAAGACAACTTCACCCTGCACATTTTTCAGATCATTGGCAGCTTGTGGCTCTTCATGTACAGCCACAGCATCTTCCATCGCGAAGAATTCTTCGAGTTTTGCGCGTGAAGAGGCGGTTTGGTTGATGAAGTTGCTGATCTGGTCGAGACGGCCGATCATCAGCTGGGCAAAACCGATAAAGGTAATCACTTCACCGACGCGCAGCTGGCCTTTCGATACCAGATAGGCGCCGATCAGCAGCACGATCACCATGGAAATGGTGGAAGCCATACGGTTCAGACCGCTGGCCAGTGCCCACCAGTTCAGCACCGGACGCTGGGTTTTCTCCAGAGTTGCCGCGTAATCGCGCAAGGCAGAGGCTTCCGCATTGATGCGGTTATAGCTCTGCAACACGGAAATATTGCTGATTGTATCGCTGATATGTTCAAACACTTTGTGATGGTGGCGCTCAACAGCAGCCTGACCATCTTTGGTTTTCTGAATAACCAGCTGGCCGATCATTACATAAATCGCACCAAGAACCATCAGTACCAGTGTCAGGCGCGCATCCATGCTGAGCGCGGTCGGGATCAGCACAGCCAGCGCCACAATGGTGGTAAGGTGGTTGCGCATGAATTCCAGCCACAGCGTGAACAGCGTATCTGTTGCACGGATCAGCGTGTGCAATGCATTGGATGTACCGCGTTGCTGGTGCCATGCCAGCGGCATGGTGATGATGCCTTCGTAAGATTTGGTCAGAACGCCGAGACGGCGCTTATGCGCCAGCCGGTCAGCGCCGCGTGCAACCAGCACCACAGCGATAATGTTGAACACACCGAGACCTGCCCACAGAGCGAGGGTCGGTATAATCACGGTCTTTTGCGAAATCGCATCAATGACCCGACCGAACAGCACAGGTTCAAAAATGGTGATCACGCCAAGCGCAATATTCGCCAGCACGATAAGCGCTGTCGCTGTTCTCTCGGCTGAGAGATATTGCAGGGATCTCCAGTAAACGCGCACAATAGACACGGGCCACTCCGGTATAATGTCTGACCGAATTATATCCGCCAGTCAGATTGCGGTCAGAAAAACAAATGTTTAGCGGCAGCGGGACCATGATCCTGATTGCCTGAAACTGCAATGGAAATTGGTGTTCATAAGTGGCAATTTAAGTGCGAAACCGACCATAAATTACAACGGATTGTAACCTGCTGTGATAGTTTTATGTAACCTGCTGAAATTGCATGATTTTATAGAGTGTTCAGAAAGTTTAATGGATTTAAATATTCGGTGAGAATCCGGTGCCAGAGAGCTTATTCTTAAGTGTTTTTACGCTTTACGGTTACAGACGGGGACAGGTCGCCTTTAAGCATGAGTCCGTGCAGAAAACATGTTCTGAACAGTTCCTGTGTCATCTAATGTTTCCATTTGGCTGCGAAATGCTCTAGGAGCATATTTCAGAGTATATTGGCTGCACGGAAGACATTGCATTTGTCGCCGTGATTGTGCCCCGAATTTTAGCGGAATAAACAGAATATGGCTGGCGTAGAACTTAAAACTGTAGATGCAGACGAAACAGGCATGCGCCTTGATCGCTGGTTCAAAGTGCATTTTCCGGGCTTGGGCTTCGGGCATTTGCAAAAGCTGCTGCGCTCCGGCCAGATCCGCGTGGATGGCGGGCGGGTGAAAGCGGACAGCCGTTTGCAGGCAGGGCAGTCCGTGCGTGTTCCGCCGCTGGGTCTCGATGAAAAAGAAGATAATACACCGCTGACCGGCAAGACCATCCGCAATCAGGGTGATGGCGATGTTCTCAAGAAAATGCTGATTTTTGAGAATGAGAAGGTTTATGTGTTCAATAAACCATCCGGTCTGGCCGTGCAGGGCGGTTCCGGTGTGGTGCGCAGTGTCGATTCGATGCTGGAAGCATGGCGCAATAAAAAGGGCGAAAAGCCGCGTCTGGTGCACCGTCTTGACCGTGACACATCGGGCGTTCTGGTCGTGGCGAAAACCCGTGGTGCCGCACAGGCGCTGACCAAGGCTTTCCGTGAGCGCGACACCAAGAAAACCTATTGGGCTCTGGTGAAGGGCGTACCGCGCAAGCGCGAGAACAAAATCTCCACATGGCTGGTAAAAGACAGCACGCCGGATGGTGACCGTATGCGCGTTTGCCAGCATGGTGAACCGGATTCCGATCACGCCGTCTCTTTCTACCGTGTGCTGGAAACAGCCGGTCAGAACCTGTCCTGGCTGGAAATGGAGCCTTATACCGGCCGTACCCACCAGTTGCGCGTACATGCGCAGTATCTTGGTCATCCGATTATCGGCGATCCGAAATATTTTGAAGCTGATATCAACTGGGATTTCCCGGGCGGTGTGCAGAATCGTTTGCATCTTCATGCGCGCCGTATCCGCATTCCTAATCCGGGTGGCGGTATGATTGATGTTTCTGCGCCATTGCCGCCGCATATGGTGCAGTCATGGAACCTGCTTGGTTTCGATGCAGATGCGGAACAGGACTGATAGTTGATTGTATGTTCCGCCGCATAACAGGCCGGAATGTGTTTGAAGCGGGGATGAAATGGGCAGGGCAGCAGGGAGCACGGCGTCGGCAACAGGACGGCTGGTGACAGGTTATGAGCGCCGCGCGACGATAGATACAATGGGCGTGGCGCTGATGCTGTTTATCTGCGTCAGCTGGGGGATGAATCAGGTTGCCATCAAAATCGGCAATCAGGGCTTCAACCCGATGTATATGGCGGCTGCGCGCTCTTTCGTTGGCGGCTTTCTCGTTTTTCTCTGGTGCCGTTTTCGCGGTATTGCCCTGTTTGAAAAAGACAAAACGCTTATTCCCGGTCTGGTGATCGGGCTGTTGTTCGGTCTGGAATTTGTTCTGATTTTTGCGGGGCTGGATTTTACCAGTGCCGGACGCTCCACGCTGATGATGAATACTATGCCGTTCTGGGTGGCAATCGGTGCGCATTTCCTGTTGGGCGAGCGGATGCGGGTACTCACCGTCGTCGGTATGATTGTTGCCTTTGGCGGTGTGGTGCTGGTTCTCTCAGACGAATTGTCGATGCCCGGCGAGAATGCCATTTACGGCGATATTCTCTGTCTGATCTCCAGCGTGTTCTGGGCGGCGACGACACTGGTTATCAAGAAGACACCGCTGAGCGATGCTGCACCGGAAAAAACCTTGCTCTATCAGCTGCTTATTGCGGCGATTGTACCTTTACCTTTTGCGCCGATGCTGGGGGATGCGGTTCGTGATCCGACCATGCTGACCTATGCGGCTTTTGTGTTTCAGTCGGCCTTTATTGTCGCCTTTACCTATCCGCTGTGGTTCTGGATGATCCGCCGTTATCCTGCTTCAGCCCTGTCAAATTTCGCATTGTTGATCCCTGCCTTCGGTGTGATGCTGAGCGGATTGGTGCTGGGCGAGCCTATGAGCTGGAAGCTATTTGCAGCGCTTGGTCTGATCGCAGGCGGATTATTTATTGCCAATTATGCGCAACGTATTGCTGTGCGCAAAGCAGCGCAGCAATTTGATACGGATTTGGCGAAAACTATGCAGGAAAAAGCCTCACTATGAAACTGGTGCTGTTTGATTGTGACGGAACGCTGGTGAATAGCGGCGGCGTTATTCATCGTTGTATGGCTGAGACCTTTGCCAATGCAGGTCTGCGCGTTCCGGAACTGAGCGAGACACAGGAAATTATCGGTCTGACCCTCAATCTGGCGATTTCGCAGATTTCCGGTATTCCTATGGGCGCTGAGGTTGAGCATCTGACCGAGCAATATAAGCAGCAATTTCGTAAAATCCGGCTCGAACATGATTTTGACGAGCCGCTTTATGACGGTATTGCCGAATTGATTGATGCTCTGGCGCAGCAGGATGATATTCTGTTGGGCATGGTGACAGGAAAATCCCGCCGTGGCGTGATCTCGGTGATGGAGCGCCATGGTTTCGACCGGAATTTTCTTGTATCCCGCTGCGCAGATGATTGTCCGTCCAAGCCGCATCCGGCAATGGTGCTGGAATGTTGCCATGAGACGGGTTGCGATGTGTCGCAGACCTTTGTAATCGGTGATACGACTTACGATATGATGATGGCAGGCAGTGCCGGAGCCACAGCAATCGGTGTAAATTGGGGCTATCATAAGCCGGGCAGATTAAGTGAAGCGGGTGCCGCAACTATATTGCATCATCCGTCGGATTTGTTGGGTCAGCTTGCCCGCTGAAGGCGTGGTGAGATTCTGAACCGAAATATTTAGGAAATAAAATGCGCAATATTCTTGAAGATATCGAACAGGCACGGCTCGATCACGAGGCGATGCTGTCTGATCCTGATCCGGTTATCCGCGCACAAAAGCAGATGCTGACGCCATTGCCGAAGCGTTTCTATAAGGACGTGACTGTCGGCGCCTATGAAGCTGGCGGTTTTGCCATATTGCTGGATGGCAAGTTGGTCAATACGCCGCTGCGTAACAAGCTGGTTCTGCCAACGCAAGCCGCTGCGCAGATCGTGGCAGAAGAATTTGCCCGTCAGGATACGCATATTAATCCGGCAGATATGCCTGCAACCCGTCTGGTCAATACGGCGATTGATGGTGTTGCTGCGGAAACGCAGGCGGTGCTGGAGGAAATTCTGCGCTTCGCCGGTACTGATCTGCTGTGCTATCGCGCAGACAGTCCGAAAGAACTGGTTGACCGCCAGCGTGAACATTGGGATCCGCTGCTTGATTGGGCCGCGACACTCGGTGCGAATTTCGAGGTTACAGAAGGCCTGATGCATGTGGCGCAGCCACGTGAGGCGCTGGCTGCCTTCGGTGCACATCTGCGTATGGTTTCTGATCCTGTTGCGCTGGCTGCTCTGCATGTTATGACCACACTTTGTGGCTCGGCAATCACCGGTCTGGCATTGTTTAAAGGTGCCATTGATGTGGATACGGCATGGAAAGTCGCTCATGTCGATGAAGACTGGACGATTGAACAATGGGGTGAGGATGAAGAAGCGCAGGCGCGCCGTGCATGGCGGGAGCGTGAAATCCGTGCAGCTGATGCGCTGGTGCGTGCACTCTAATCAATGCTGAAATTGATATGAATTTAAGCCGCGCCGGTTTGTCTGTCGCGGCTTTTTTATATCGATAAATGTAAAATAATCAAAGTCTTACATGGATCGCCTGTCAATTAGATTCATTGATTATCAGGTAAATAAAAAACCCCGCCAGTGGCGGGGTTTCTTGTTTCGGGAGGATGTATCAGCAGGAGTAATACATATCGAATTCAACCGGATGCGGAGCCATTTCAAAGCGCATGACTTCCTGCATTTTCAGTTCAATGAAGCTGTCGATCTGGTCGTCGCTGAACACGTCGCCAGCTTTGAGGAAGGCGCGGTCTTTGTCGAGGCTCTGGAGGGCTTCACGCAGAGAACCGCAAACGGTAGGAATTTTTTTCAGTTCTTTAGCTGGCAGATCATAAAGATCTTTATCCATTGCCTGTCCCGGATGGATCTTGTTCTTGATACCGTCAAGACCAGCCATCAGAATGGCAGCAAAGCAATAGTAAGGGTTTGCTGTCGGATCAGGGAAGCGGACTTCCAGACGCTTTGATTTTGGCGAGTTGCCAAATGGAATGCGGCAGGAAGCTGAACGGTTGCGGGCGGAATAGGCCAGCAGAACAGGCGCTTCATAGCCCGGAACCAGACGCTTATAAGAGTTGGTCGACGGGTTGGTGAAGGCATTCAGTGCTTTGGCATGTTTGATCACGCCGCCGATGAAGAACAGGCAGCTTTCTGACAGACCGGCATATTCATTGCCGGCGAAAGTCGGCTTGCCATCTTTCCAGATGGATACGTGAACATGCATGCCCGAGCCATTGTCACCGAAGATCGGCTTCGGCATGAAGGTTGCAGTCTTGCCATAGGCATTTGCAGTCTGGTGAACCACATATTTGAAGAGCTGCATCTTGTCGGCATTAGCGACGAGCGTGTCGAACTTCACACCGAGTTCGTGCTGAGCGGCTGCAACTTCATGGTGATGCTTTTCAACGGTTACGCCCATTTCGGACAGAACTGTGAGCATTTCCGAGCGCATATCCTGACAGCTGTCGATTGGCGGAACAGGGAAATAGCCGCCTTTAACGCGCGGACGGTGACCCATATTGCCGGTTTCGTAATCGGTGTCATCATTTGATGGCAGTTCACTGGAATCCAGCTTGAAACCGGTGTTGTAAGGATCGTTTTTGTATTTCACATCATCGAAGATGAAGAATTCAGCTTCCGGGCCGATGAAAACAGTGTCGCCGATGCCAAGCGATTTCACATAGGCTTCTGCTTTCTTGGCAGTGCCGCGCGGATCGCGGTTGTAGTTTTCGCCGGTAACAGGATCGAGAATATCGCAAAGCAGAACCAGAGTGGACGCTGCAAAGAACGGATCCATGTGCGCGGAAGCCGGATCCGGCATCAGAACCATGTCGGATTCATTGATGGCTTTCCAGCCGCCGATGGAGGAGGCGTCGAACATAACGCCGTCGGTGAACATGTCTTCATCAACCATACCCACATCCATAGTCACATGGTGCAGCTTGCCTTTAGGGTCAGTAAAACGCAGGTCAACGAATTTTACGTCGTTGTCAGAGATCAGTTTCAGAATGTCATGGGCGGTCGTCATATGCATTTTCCTATTGAACGACGTTAAACTGAGAAAATTTTGTCCGGAAAAACCGGTGACTTACATATCAGATAGCATCAGGGCCGGTTTCGCCGGTACGGATGCGGATCACTTCTTCAACGCTGGAGATAAAGATTTTACCATCGCCGATACGGCCGGTTTGTGCGGCTTTGCGGATGGCTTCTACCGCGGCATCGACTGCATCATCGGCAAGCACGACTTCGATTTTTACCTTTGGCAGAAAATCGACAACATATTCCGCGCCGCGATACAGTTCGGTGTGGCCTTTTTGACGGCCGAAACCCTTGGCTTCCAGAACGGTGATACCTTGCAGGCCGACGTCCTGAAGTGCTTCTTTGACTTCATCAAGTTTGAAAGGCTTAATGATAGCTTCGATTTTTTTCATCAGAATGCTGCCTCCGTTTATTTCTGAGCCTTACATGGCCTTGAAATATCATAAGCATAAATCATGCCAAAATCTGCGAATTTATAATCTGACGGGTAAAATTTTATAATTTTTTATGGGCAGGCAGAATTTTAATTGGCAGTTATTGATGCAGCTTGTTGAAATATTTGATTTATTTTTAAATTGTGCCGAATGGTGAAATTCACACGCGGCAAAGAATGGGCAGAAATTTCTGGCAAGGCTGTATCTCTGTTGCCTTTGCATGAAAAAATGGCAGTGATAAATATGATTGCCGGATTTGAATTGCCTAAAATTTAGGCATTTTGCGTTCTAAATAAGCATGTGTGAAGCAGTAAGCATTCTCGCAGGAGCCTGATATGGAATTATTGACGCCAGAAGAGATGGGGCAGGCTGACCGGATTACCATTGCGGGTGGTATTGCAGGTTATAGTCTGATGCAGCGCGCCGGACAGGCGGTATTTGCTGAGATTGTAAGATTTTGGCCAGATGCCCGTTCTGTCGCTGTGCTCTGTGGTTCCGGTAGTAATGGCGGCGATGGTTATGTCGTCGCAAAGCTGTTGAGGGCGGCGGGCATATCTGTGGCTTGCTTTTATACGGAACAACCCAAAACGGACAGTGATGCTGCTCTTGCCTATGCTGACTATGTGTCTTCAGGCGGACAGGTTCTGCCGCTTCATCATTTTGTACCCGAGGATTATCCGCTGGTTGTGGACGCTCTGCTCGGTGCGGGATTGGTGCGCGATGTAAGCGGGGAGCTTGCAACTTGTATCACAAAGCTGAACATGTCCGGTGTATCTGTCTGTGCCATTGATCTGCCAAGCGGTATATCCGGGCTGGACGGGCAGGTTAAGGGTGTGGCTGTGCAGGCGCAGCACACTGTTACGTTTTTTCGTAAGAAGCCCGGACATTTATTGCAGCCGGGACGTGAGTTATGCGGTGAAGTGCATGTCCGCGATATCAGCATTGAAGATACGGTATTCGAAACAATACCGGTCAGGCTTTATGAAAATCTGCCGGAGCTCTGGCGTGATGTTCTGCCTGCTGCACAGATCAATGCCCATAAATTCACACGTGGCCATGTCGGGGTGTTTTCCGGCGGGATGATGTCCACCGGTGCTGCACGTCTGAGTGCTTCTGCAGCTGCGCGCACGGGGGCGGGGCTGGTGACAATGATTGCACCGCCGGATGCATTACCTGTTCATGCCGCACATCTGACGGGCACAATGCTGTATCCGTTAGGTGAAACTGTTGATGTTCTGAATTTTATCAGAACAAGAAAAGTCAAAACTGCGGTTCTGGGGCCTGCCTTTGGTGATCTGCCAAGGGCGCGGGAGCTGGTCTGTGCATTAATGGCGGATAGTGCAGATGGAGTCGGTTTGAAAACACTGGTTCTGGATGCTGATGGCATCACAGCATTTAAAGATCAGCCGCAAATACTGTTTGCTGCCGCAGAACGATCAGGCTGTTCGCTGGTGTTGACACCGCATGAGGGAGAGTTTCAGCGGTTATTCGGCGAATTGGTTACGGATAGTCAGAGTAAAGTTGAGAAAGCGCGACAGGCTGCTCAGCTCAGCCATAGTGTGGTGATTTATAAGGGGGCGGATACGGTGATCGCCGCGCCAGATGGTCGTGCTGCAATTAATAGTAACGGGACGGCATTACTGGCAACTGCCGGTTCCGGTGATGTGCTGACCGGTATTATTGCGGGGCTATGTGCGCAGGGTATGCCAGCCTTTGAAGCTTCCTGTACGGCGGTGTGGATACATGCGGAAACTGCAAATTGTTTTGCTGAGGAAGCGCCGGTCGGTTTAATCGCCGAAGATATGCCTGACCTGATTGTAAAAGTATGGGCACGACTTGCGAAAAATGGTTTGCTCTCAAATGACAGCATATCCCTGAAAAATGCAAAGCACTGAGATAAGGAAACCCGACCACAGAGCTGATTTTCGTTCCCGTATCATTTAATAAAAACGCCGCCTGTTTTATCAGGCGGCGTTTTTATTTATTCAGCTGCGAGTGTTTTGCCGTCAGGGCGACGTTCCAGCAGTTCCTTCAGGAAGTGGCCGGTATAAGAACGCGGTTCGGCGACGATATCTTCCGGACGACCGACGGCCACAATCTCACCACCGCCGTCACCGCCTTCAGGGCCCAGATCCAATACCCAGTCAGCGGTTTTGATGACTTCGAGATTATGCTCGATAACAGCAACCGTATTGCCCTGATCAACAAGCTCGTGCAGCACTTCCAGCAGTTTGGCAACGTCATGGAAATGCAGGCCGGTGGTTGGTTCATCAAGAATATACAGCGTCTTGCCGGTTGCACGGCGAGATAGTTCTTTGGCGAGTTTAACACGCTGGGCTTCACCGCCGGAGAGCGTGGTCGCCTGCTGGCCGATTTTGATATAGCCAAGGCCAACGCGGTTCAGCGTTTCCATCTTGTCGCGGATGCTTGGCACCGCAGCGAAGAATTCCACACCTTCTTCAACCGTCATATCAAGAACATCGGCGATGCTCTTGCCTTTAAAAAGAACTTCCAGTGTTTCACGGTTGTAGCGTTTGCCGTTACAAACATCACAAGTCACGTAAACATCAGGCAGGAAGTGCATTTCGATCTTGATGACACCGTCACCCTGACAGGCTTCACAGCGTCCGCCTTTGACGTTGAATGAGAAGCGGCCAGGCTGATAGCCGCGTGCTTTTGCTTCCGGCAGACCGGCAAACCAGTCGCGGATTGGTGTGAAGGCACCGGTATAAGTTGCCGGATTGGAACGCGGCGTACGGCCGATTGGTGACTGATCGATATCGATCACCTTATCCAGCAGTTCCAGACCTTCAATCCGGTCGTGTTCGGCCGGATGCTCGCGGGAGCCCATAATTTTACGTGAAGCAGCTTTATACAGGGTTTCGATCAGGAAGGTGGACTTACCGCCACCGGATACGCCGGTTACTGCGGTAAAGGTACCGAGCGGAATTTCACCGGTTACGTTCTTCAGATTATTGGCGCGGGCACCAACAACTTTAATGCGTTTGGATTTAGTGATTTTACGGCGTTCTGCCGGAACCATAACCTGCATAGCACCGGACAGATATTTGCCGGTGATAGAATTTGGATTGTTTATCACTTCGGACGGTGTACCCTTAGCAATAATCTGACCACCATGAACACCGGCTGCCGGACCAATATCAACGACATAATCGGCTGTGAGGATGGCATCCTCATCATGCTCAACCACAATTACGGTATTGCCGAGATCACGCAGATGACGCAGCGTGTCGAGCAGACGTGCATTGTCGCGCTGATGCAAACCAATGGATGGTTCATCCAGCACATAGAGAACGCCGGTCAGGCCGGAGCCGATCTGCGAAGCCAGACGGATACGCTGGCTTTCACCGCCGGAAAGCGTGCCGGAATTACGCGACAGTGACAGATAATCCAGCCCTACATCATTGAGGAAGCGCAGACGCTCGCGGATTTCTTTCAGAATACGTGCGGCAATTTCGTTCTGCTTGTCATTGAACTGCTGGTCGATTGTGCTGAACCACTGGTCTGCATTGCGGATCGACATTTCTGTCAGCTGGCCGATATGCATCATGCCGACTTTAACCGCCAGTGCTTCCGGTTTCAGGCGATAGCCTGCACAGGAAGGGCAAGGTGTGGCAGACATATAGCGTTCAATCTCTTCACGCGACCAGTTGGAATCGGTTTCCTTCCAGCGGCGCTGCAGATTAGGAATAACACCTTCAAATGTCTTGGTGGTTTCGTAAGAGCGTGAGCCGTCCTTATAAACAAAGGTAATTTCTTTACCTTTGGTACCATGAAGCACAGCCTTTTGGGCATCTTCGCTCAAATCCTGCCACTTATCTGTCAGCTTGAAACCATAGGCTTTACCCAGTGCTTCCAAAGTCTGATTGTAATAAGGCGAAGAGGATTTTGCCCAAGGTGCGATTGCACCGTCTTTCATGCGCAGGGTTTCATCCGGCACAATCAGGTTCGGATCAATGGCCTGCTGTGAACCAAGACCGTCACAGGTCGGGCAGGCACCAAACGGATTGTTGAAGGAGAACAGGCGCGGCTCAATCTCGGCAATGGTAAAACCGGAGACAGGGCAGGCAAACTTCTCGGAGAACAGCACGCGCTCATGGGTGTCGTTTTTGGATTTATTGGCGCTGTCTGCTGCGGTTTCTTCTGGTGGCAGCGGCTTATCCGCAAATTCTGCAATCGCCAGACCTTCAGCCAGTTGCAGACAGGTTTCCAGACTGTCGGCTAGGCGGGAAGCCAGATCAGGACGCACCACAACGCGGTCAACCACCACATCAATGTCGTGCTTGTATTTTTTATCCAGTGCCGGTGCATCGGCGATTTCATAGAAAACACCGTCAATTTTGACGCGCTGGAAGCCTTTTTTCTGCAGCTCAGCGAGCTCTTTGCGGTATTCCCCCTTACGGCCGCGTACAATCGGCGCCATGATATAGAGGCGGGTGCCTTCTTCAAAAGCCATCACACGGTCAACCATCTGGCTGACTGTCTGGCTTTCAATCGGCAGGCCTGTGGCAGGGGAGTAAGGTACGCCAACGCGCGCATAGAGCAGGCGCAGATAATCGTAAATCTCGGTGACAGTACCGACCGTTGAGCGCGGGTTGCGGCTGGTGGTTTTCTGTTCAATGGAAATAGCCGGTGACAGACCGTCAATCTGGTCAACATCCGGCTTTTGCATCATTTCCAGAAACTGGCGCGCATAGGCTGAAAGACTCTCGACATAACGGCGCTGACCTTCCGCATAAATCGTGTCGAAAGCGAGCGATGATTTACCGGAACCGGACAGACCGGTCATGACAATCAGCTTGTCGCGCGGCAGATCAATATCAATATTTTTCAGATTATGTTCGCGGGCGCCGCGAATGGAAATAAATTTTTGATCGCTCATCAGCATTGTGCCTGCGGTTGGTGCGTAACAATTTGGCCGGAAACAGGAGAATGGCAGGATTTACAATGTCTCAGCCAAAACTCAGACATTTATATAGGTGCGCTCTGCTTAAACTCAATATTGACCGGATTTGTACTCTGTTTTGCGGAACCGCGCTGCACCGATGACAGTCCAGCCGCTCTCCCGCAATTTTGCAAAAGGTTATAGAACAAAATATGAACTTAAGTCCAGTCAGATTTTGGTTGTAATCGCAGCAAAGCAGAATTTCTTGTCTAGAGCGGTTTACGTCCAGATTGGATCATAGCACTCGCTCTAGATTCTTTATTTGGTCGCATTGTCACGGGCGTCAAGTTGATCCAACTTGACTGTGAAATGCTCTAAGTTCATCAAATGACGATGTAATATAATGTGAAAACCTATCAGTTGACGATGCGCTGTCCTGAGAGCACACTGAAATTGTCTTCAGCATCAGCGGAGGAAAGGGATGTAAAGTCCCGAACAGCTGAAGACGGGCGAAAGCCCAGACAGGAACTTATACTGTTCCGCGCGAAACAGGAGGAATATAAGGATGAGTCCACCTGACCATGCATGACGATATTGTATCGTCGAAAAATAATGTTTTTTCTGAAACTACCGGATTTCTGTAAGGACTATCTGTGAAGATAGTATGCATAGAAAGATCAATGACTATATTCACCGGTCTGTGTGCTTCGGCAGCAAATCGCAGAATATAGGATTTGCTGAAAGTGGTAAGGTTCTGAAAATTATAGCTGAATGCTATATCTGCGGTTCAGAGCCAGACTGTCACAAATGAAAGTTGAAGTGTGGTTTTATCGAAAGAGCAACAATTTATCATTTCTGCAGATAACCTGCCTTCAGGGCAGCTTTCTGAAAGCTTGTCGGCGAATGACTACCGACAAAATGGGATGAACCCCAATCAAAAGCCCTGCGCGCCAAAATAAGTGAGCGGCAGGGCATTTTTGTATGTTGTATAAACTTATTGCCGAGGCAGATGTGCCTCTTCCCTTATTAATCTTCTCCCCCGACATAGTGATTATGACATAAACCCGCCGGTAACGGCGGGTGAAAGCAATTGCGCGGGTAAATTTGCGGTGCTTATATGCCGGTGGTGGTATCGGGGAGCATGACGACATACCGCCACGGAGGGTTCTCAAAAATCAGGGCAAAGACGCTGTGTTTTTGCCTGAAGACAGTTTGCGACAGCGGCGGCTCCTGCTTCTGGCGGAATTGTTTTGATTGCAGAATATGGAAATAATTTTAATGACAAGCACATCGCATAAACCGCGCGCGCGTGATCTCGGTATTCCGTTTACAGGCACAACCGGCCCGAATAATGCCATTACTGATGTTGAAGGCGTGACGGTTGGTTATTCGACGATTATCGAGGGTGAGGGCAAGTTAGAGACCGGTAAAGGCCCTGCACGCACCGGCGTTACGGCCATTCTGCCACGGGGTAAGACATTCAATCCGGTGTTCTCCGGCTGGTATTCTCTCAACGGTAATGGCGAGATGACCGGCACAACATGGGTGGAGGAGAGCGGTTTTCTTGAGGGGCCGATAGCGATCACCAATACGCATAGCGTTGGCGTGGTGCGGGATTCTGTAGTTTCATGGCTGATTGATAATGATCTGACGGGGCCGCATTTCAAAGACCTTTACTGGCTGCTGCCGGTGGTAGCTGAAACATGGGACGGTATCCTGAACGATATCAACGGCATGCATGTGAAGAAAGAACATGTCTATGCCGCGCTGGATAATGCTGCTGGCGGTAGAATTGCAGAAGGTAATGTCGGCGGTGGCACCGGTATGAACCTGTTTCATTTTAAAGGCGGCACTGGCACATCCTCCCGTAAACTGAGCGAAGAAGAGGGCGGCTATACTGTCGGCGTGCTGGTGCAGGGTAATTTCGGCAGACGGCAGGATCTGATGATTGCCGGTGTGCCTGTCGGTGAGGAAATCACCGAGCTGATGCAGGATACCTCATGGACGCGTGAGGAGAGCGGCTCGATTATCGTTGTCGTGGCAACGGATGCGCCGCTGCTGCCGCATCAATTGAAACGGCTGGCACGTCGTGTGCCTGTTGGCATTGGTCGTGTCGGTGGTTTTGGAGCCAATGGCAGCGGCGATATTTTTATCGCGTTTTCAACGGCCAATCCGGATGCTTTCA
The DNA here is from genome assembly GCF_018436245.1 of Pseudochrobactrum algeriensis. Classification (NCBI taxonomy): domain Bacteria; kingdom Pseudomonadati; phylum Pseudomonadota; class Alphaproteobacteria; order Hyphomicrobiales; family Brucellaceae; genus Pseudochrobactrum; species Pseudochrobactrum algeriensis. The sequence goes on along the minus strand of NZ_CP075361.1, from coordinate 1,926,159 downwards.
GCCGTGAGGAGACTACACAAATGGAGATGGTCTCCAATAATAAAATGGATCCGCTCATTCAGGCTGCTGCTTTGGCAACCGAAGAGGCGATTATCAATGCGATGATTGCTGCGGAAACAATGAAAGGGCGTGACGATAATATCTCCTACGCGCTTCCGCATGACCGGCTTGTTGAAGTTATGAAGAAGTATAACAGACACTCTGAATGAAATTTGTGACCGGGAGGTGGCTGAAAAGCCGCTTCTTTGTTGCGAACAGGGGCAGTTCGCTTTATTCGAGGCTCTAACAGCAGTTTTTTGCAGCAGAGATATTATGAATATTCACGACACAGCCCTGAACGGCGATACAGGTTCAGATTTGCAGGACAAATTGGCGAAACCTGCGCCGGTTTCCGATATCAGTCAGGAACTGGATGATTATGTATCCATGAGTGATGAGGATATGGGCGGAGACGGTTGTCACCCGCTGTTCCGCAATGTGCCGTCCTCGGTCGGGTTCAACAAGCTGCGCAAGCGCCTGCTGCGTCAGACCCGTCAGGCGATGGATGATTTCGCCATGGTGCGTCCGGGCGACCGCTGGCTGGTGGCACTGTCCGGCGGCAAGGATTCTTACGGCTTGCTGGCGCTGCTGCTTGATCTGAAATGGCGTGGTCTCCTGCCGGTTGATCTGATTGCCTGTAATCTCGATCAGGGACAGCCGAATTTCCCGAAACATATTTTGCCGGATTATCTGACCAAAAATCAGATTACCCACCGTATTGAATACCAGGACACCTATTCGATTGTGACGGATAAGGTGCCGGAAACCCAGACCTATTGTGCACTTTGCTCCCGTCTGCGCCGCGGTAATCTTTACCGAGTTGCGCGTGAAGAGGGCTGCTCGGCGCTGGTTCTCGGCCATCATCGGGAAGATATTCTCGAAACCTTTTTCATGAATCTGTTCCACGGTGGCCGTCTGGCTTCTATGCCGCCGAAACTTCTGAATGATGAAGGCGATTTGCTGGTCTTGCGTCCGCTGGCCTATGCGGCGGAAGATGACCTGGCAAAATTTGCCACAGCAATGGAGTTCCCGATCATTCCTTGCGATCTGTGCGGCAGTCAGGACGGTTTGCAGCGCAATATGATGAAGGCGATGCTAACCGATATTGAAAAGCGTATGCCGGGTCGTAAAGATACGATGATCCGCGCGCTGGCCAATGTGCGCCCGAGCCATTTGCTGGATCGTAAGATTTTTGATTTTGCGTCGCTGGTAGCGCCGGAACTATCCTCCTCCTCAGAAGAATAACGGAAGCAGACAATGTTTGATCATCGCGAGATTAACTGGCTGGCTGATTTGCTCAGCTCGACCGCTGATACTGAAATTCTGCCGCGCTTTCGCCGGCTGGACAGTGGCGATATCCGTCAGAAGACCTCGGCTGCTGATCTGGTGACTGAGGCTGATGTTAATTCGGAAAAGGTGATCACCGCTGCTCTGCGTGAGCGCTTTGCCGGTGCGATGATCGTTGGCGAAGAAGCCTGTAGTGACAATCCGGCATTGTTGGATGGTCTGAATTCTGCGGATCTGGCTTTCACCATTGATCCGGTGGATGGCACATTCAATTTCGCATCCGGTGTGCCGCTGTTCGGTGTCATGCTCTCGGTTAATATCAAAGGCGAGACCGTTGCCGGTATCATCTATGATCCGATGGGGCGTGACTGGCTGATCGGCGTTAAAGGGGCGGGCAGCTATATCCGCCGTGCCGATGGCAGTGAACATAAAGTGCGTGTTGCTGACGCTCCGGCGCTCAAAGAAATGACCGGCTGTGTGTCATGGCAATATCTGCCGGAGCCGGATCGTACGCTGGTTGCCGGTAATCAGGCGAAGTTTCTCTCGCATCTCGGCTATCGCTGTGCAGCGCATGAATATCGCGTGATTGCCACCGGTTCCGCGCATTTTGCGGTCTATAACAAGCTGATGCCTTGGGATCATCTGCCCGGCAATCTGATCCATCAGGAAGCCGATGGTTATACTGCGCGGCTTGACGGCAGTGCTTATAGACCGGGTCATGTTGATGGCGGTTTGATTATCGCACCTGATGCAGACAGCTGGAAGGCGATCAAACAGGCGCTGTGGCAGAAGTAATTATCTGTTCTATAAAGAAAAAGGCCGCATTAAGCGGCCTTTTTCTTTTATTTCTCAATCACATGCTGCGGTGAAGGCGATACCGCGCGGAACAATTTGCCTTGTTCTGCAATCAGCACAAACACCATCGCAATAGCACCGACAATGAAATAGCCAAGTGCCATAGGCACGGTTGTTCCGTTGAAGGACTGGCCGATCAGCATACCGATGGCTGCACCGGTCAGTGACTGTACAAAGCCGAGAACGGAAGAAGCTGTGCCTGCAACCTGTCCGAGCGGTTCCATCGCCAAGGCGTTGAAGTTGCCGCCGATAGAGCCGAAGCAGAACATAATCAGTGCAAAAATCACGATATAAATCGGGAATGGCACAGGGCCTTCAAAAAACACCGACAGCAGGAACAGCAGCAGGCTGAGGCTGATAAATGTAATCAGCAATACCTGCGAAATCCGGCGCATGCCGAAACGTCCGACCATCCGTGAATTCAGGAAGGCGGACAGTGCCATGAAGGCGGCAACGGCAGCAAAAGCGACAGGAAAGCCGCGCCCCAGATCATAAATGCCGACATAAATCTGCTGTGCAGAATTGATGAAGCCGAACAGCGAGCCGAGCATGAAGGATGCAGCCAGCGTGTAGCAGAATGCCACGCGGTTACCGATAACAATGCCGAAGCCGCTGATAATGGATTTGGCTGTGAAAGGACGGCGGTTTTCCGGTGCCAGAGTTTCCGGCATACGGGAATAGGCCCAGAAGCCGATCACACAGGCAAACAAAGCCATAAAGCCGAAGATCATGTGCCATTCGGAGAAGATCAGAATGACTTCACCGGTCGCCGGTGCAATCACCGGAACAATCATGAAAACCATCATCGCCAGCGACATGATTTCAGCCATAGCGCGGCCGGAATAGCGGTCACGCACAATCGAAACAGTCATGACGCGGGTAGCTGCGGCACCGATCCCCTGCAGGAAGCGCAGAACCAGCAGCATATTGAATTCCGGCACCCAGACGCAGGCCAGCGAGGTGACGACATAAATGCCGATACCGATCAGCAGTGGTTTCTTACGGCCAAAACGATCACTGATCGGGCCATAAAGCAGCTGTGAGACTGCAAAGCCGAACAGGTAGACTGTAACGACATATTGGTGATGGTTCGGTGTCAGAACACCGAGAGAATTGCCGATTTCGGCCAAAGCGGGCAGCATGACATCAATAGCCAGCGCATTGATTGCCATCAGTGCCGCGATAAGGGCAATAAATTCCGGTCTGGATAATTTAAATCCGTCGGAGGCTTGATTGCCGGATGCAGATACCGCATCTGCAGGAAGTTCACTTTTCATCTTTTACATGCCTTGTCCGGCCGGAAATGCGGTCGGAAAAATCTATTGCGGATCAGCAACCGGCAGACTGATGATGACACAATTTGCTATTGTTGTGTCTGTGGCCGGATACTGAAGCGATGTTCCGCAAACCGCTGAAACTCGGATTGTTTACGGAACAGAGGTGTTTTGAATAGCGCGCAGGCAGAAACAGTCCGGTATCTGCCGAGCTATAAAGGGCGAAAGCCGTGCAGCCTCAAAACGGTTACAGGGGCGTCCGCAATCTTGTGACCTGAAACTTCAGGAAGGGCATTTACCGCAGCAATTCGATGCAGCCTTATGCAGGCGGTGCCGCAGATAAATACTGTTTGAAAATATTGATACCGGAAAAACTTTTCGCCGCATTCGTGAGATACTGCGCTCAAATTTCTGGCGAAGCAGTTTTACAGGCCGGTATATTCCAACATATAGGGATTTGCGCAGAGCGCAATCTGGCCGGAATGATAAATTCTATTTAGAGCATAATTTTTTTAAACTTGAATCAGTTTAAGTTTAAATTATGCTCTCATTTTCAAGTGTTAGAGCGACCTTTGTGCGCCCAATAGGGCGCACGGCGCTCTAATAGTTTAAATGAAAAAAACGGCAGAAGATCTGCCGTTTTTTGATAATCACATATTCGTGAAGTCTTTGCTGCGGATCAGGCTGCCTTGGTGGCAATGCCTTTTTCTGTCAGCAGAGCCTGCAATTCACCGGCCTGGAACATTTCGCGCACGATATCGCAACCGCCAATGAACTCACCTTTTACATAAAGCTGAGGAATGGTCGGCCAGTTGGAATATTCCTTGATGCCCTGACGGATTTCGTCAGAAGCCAGAACATTGATGCCTTTATAGTCAACACCGATATAATCCAGCACCTGAACAACCTGACCGGAGAAACCGCATTGCGGGAAATCCGGTGTGCCTTTCATGAAAAGCACGACATCGTTATTTTTGACTTCATTATCGATAAGCGCAGTGATGCCGCTCATGGGAGTGTCCTTTCATTGCCGGCGGGACAAATTCCGCCAGAGTTAGGCTTTAAAAATTGGCTGCTTTTTAAGCGATGCGGGAACCATTTTCCAGAACGCCTGTTGCCGCAGGGTATTTTGTGAGCCTGACTGCAAGTTTTGCACTCAGGCTCAGTGAATTATTATTCCGGTGCGCGGGTCTGCAATGCCAATGCGTGCAACACGCCGCCCATATTGCCGCCGAGGGCGTCATAAACCATCTGATGCTGCTGAACGCGGGTTTTACCGCGAAAGGCTTCCGCTACGACTTCGGCAGCGTAATGATCACCGTCTCCGGCAAGGTCGCGGATGCTGACAACAGCGCCGGGAATGCCTGCCTTGATCATGTCTTCAATATCACCAGGTGCCATAGCCATATTAAAATCCTCCGAGAGCATTTTTTCTGATCAGAGTGTGCCGCGACCGATCTGTTCGGTCGCACCAGCTCTGTTTTTTTGTTTTAGCATCTTGTCCAAAACCTGTCTTAAGCTTTTGGGGATACTCTTCTTAAATTGGAGCCTGCGTCTCGGTGTTTCAAGACGCAGGCTCCGTTATTAACGGGTATTAAAATCTGGTTTCAGATTTCGCCGTTCATATAGTCAGGGAACCATGATTCATAGGCCTGATGCAACTGTTCAACAGATACAGGCTTTGCTGAACCGAGGATAACAGACTTACCACCGGTGCGACCGATGAATGGTGCTGCAATACCGGCTTTTTCTGCACGGCTCTGTACCTGTGCCAGATTGGCTTCGGTCACGGTCAGCACATAACGTCCCTGATCTTCACCGAAGAAGGTGAGAACCGGATTATGGGCTGCCGGTTCATTAATGGTTGCGCCGATTTCGCCTTTGATAGCCATTTCAGCCACAGCCTGAGCCAGACCGCCCGACGAGCAGTCGTGAACAGCTGTCACCAGACCATCTTCGATCAGGCCGCGAACAAAGTCGCCGGTTGCTTTTTCATGCGCCAGATCAACATGCGGAGCAGGGCCGTCGATGCGGTTATGGACGTCACGCATATAGGCGGACTGGGCAATATGTGTGCCCCAGCCTTCCGGTGCGCCTGCGAGCAGAATGGCTTCGCCTTCGCCTGCAAAACGGATGCGTGCCATTTTCGACCAGTCTTTGATCAGACCAACGCCGCCGATGGTCGGTGTCGGCAGAATGCCCTGACCATTGGTTTCGTTGTAGAGCGAGACGTTACCGGAAACAATCGGGAATTCCAGCACGCGGCAGGCTTCGCCGATGCCCTTGATCGCATGAACCAGCTGGCTCATGATTTCTGGACGCTCTGGATTACCGAAATTGAGGTTGTCGGTCGAAGCAAGCGGTGTAGCACCGGTTGCTGTCAGGTTGCGCCAGCACTCGGCTACAGCCTGCTTACCGCCTTCAAACGGATCAGCTTCCACATAACGCGGTGTTACGTCGGAAGAGAAAGCCAGAGCTTTGGTTTCATGGCCGTCAACGCGGATCACACCGGCATCGCCACCCGGCAATTGCAGGGAGTTACCCTGAATCAGCGTGTCATATTGTTCATAGACCCAGCGGCGGGAAGAACCATTGGCGGAATTGAGCAGCTTAATCAGGCTGTCAGCAATATCGGCAGCCGGTACATCATCGGCAGCAAGCGCCTTTGGCGCAACAGCCGGTGTCCACGGACGATCATATTCAGGCGCCTCATCGCCGAGTTCCTTGATCGGCAGATCGGCAACCTGTTCACCCTGATGGAAGACACGGAAACGCAGATCATCGGTGGTTTTACCGACGATTGCAAAATCCAGACCCCATTTTTTGAAGATCGCCTGTGCTTCTGCTTCCTGTTCAGGACGCAGCACCATCAGCATGCGTTCCTGACTTTCCGAGAGCATCATTTCATAGGCAGACATCTGCTCTTCGCGCACCGGTACGGTGTCGAGGTTCAGCTCAATGCCGAGATCGCCTTTGGCGCCCATTTCAACGGCGGAGCAGGTGAGACCGGCAGCGCCCATATCCTGAATGGCGATAACCGCACCGGAAGCCATCAGTTCAAGGCAGGCTTCAAGCAGGCATTTTTCGGTGAACGGATCACCAACCTGAACGGTCGGGCGTTTTTCATCAATCGATTCATCAAACTCAGCCGATGCCATTGTCGCACCGCCAACGCCGTCACGACCGGTTTTGGCACCGAGATAAACAACCGGCAGGCCAACACCTTCAGCCTTGGAATAGAAAATCGCATCGGATTTTGCGAGACCGGCTGCAAAGGCATTGACGAGAATGTTGCCGTTATAACGGGCATCAAATTCCACTTCACCGCCAACAGTCGGCACGCCGAAAGCATTGCCGTAACCGCCAACACCGGAAACAACGCCGGAAACGAGGTGACGGGTTTTCGGATGGTCTGGCTCACCGAAACGCAGAGCATTCATGGCTGCAACCGGACGCGCACCCATGGTGAATACGTCACGCAAAATACCGCCGACACCGGTCGCCGCGCCCTGATATGGTTCGATGTAAGACGGGTGGTTGTGGCTTTCCATTTTGAAAACAACGCAATCGCCGTCATCAATATCGACAACACCGGCATTTTCACCCGGGCCCTGAATAACGCGCGGGCCTGTGGTCGGCAGAGTGCGCAGCCATTTCTTGGAGGATTTATACGAGCAATGCTCGTTCCACATTGCCGAGAAAATACCCAGCTCCGTAAAGCTTGGCTCACGACCGATCAGGTCAAGAATGCGCTGGTATTCGTCGGGCTTGAGGCCGTGTGAGGCAATCAGTTCCGGTGTGATCGGGTAATCATTACGGATTGACTTTTTGCTGTCCATATCGGTGTCGCTGTCTTCTTTGATCTATGAGCCGGAGCTCGGATATGTGATAGGTTTGATGCTTAATTCTTATGTGCCGCCAGCTTCGCTGGCATAATCGGTTAGCAGCTTTTTTGTCCGGAAGCCCAGCGCGCTGTATCGCGCTCAATGCGTTCGGAAAGCGGGCTTTGCATTAACGGGCCGAAACGCTCCATACGTCCCGGATTACCTTCTGCCTGAACAACCAGCAAAGGCCGGTCATTTGGGTTCTTTGCAGGGACTACGAGAATACGCGGTCGGCCGGTATAGGAAACCAGTTCCGGCGCCAGCGTATATTGGCGGAACTGAGGGTCGCCGGATTTAAACCAGCATTGTCTTGCACCAAGCGCCACGCGTTCCATGGTCGCCAGAGCTGTATGACTGACATTACCCGATGCGGGAGACGGGGATTTTTTAGACGCGAGACATCCGCTTAAAGCAACTGCGGACAAAGCCATTACAATTATATGCGCCAATTTCATTAAAGACTGAGCTCCGCAGGGGAAATGATTGTATGGTATTTCAGCATTTGCAAAGCCTGACCATTGTTTGTCAGGCTTTGCATATTTTAGGCTTTAGAGCAGTTTACCTCCGGATTGGATCATGGCGCTCGCTCTAAATTTTTTAGTGGTCGCATTATCACGGACGTCTAAGTTGTTCCAACTTGACTGTGAAATGCTTTAACTAGCTTTCGCCAGAGCTTTGCGGGCATCCTGCATCTCGCCCAAAACGGCAGCGATTTCAGGAATACCTTCTGCATTGGTTTTGTAGCCTTCGATATTCGGGCAATCATCCAGAATGGTTTCAAAACCCGGAAAACGACGCAGGCTTTCCAACAGGAAACGCGTTGGTGCAAGCCATGCATCTGCCAGTGTCACATGCTCGCCCAATGCATATGGGCCGGAAGAAATACGGTCTTCAACGGTTTTCAATGCATGGTGTACATGGTTGAAGACTTTCGCTGCTTTATCCGCAGAAAGCGGATTGGCAGGGCCTGCCAGCAAAACAGGGATGATCGACGGCAGCACATCCAGATCGAGCAGACGCATAATAATACGAATTTGCGCACGGTCTTTCGGATCGGCCGGCAGCATCGGTTTTTCAGGGAAACGCTCTTCCAGATATTCTGCAATTACGGAGGCTTCAAACAATGTTTCACCGGAACCGGTGACGAGCACAGGAATGCGGCGCATCGGGGAGATTTCACGGAAGCTCTCCGGTAGCGGTGGTCCGGCAGGCGCGTCAATCAGTTTCAGCGGCAGGTCTTTGACCTCAGCAATAATGCGGATAAAGGCGCAGTAGGGTGATAAAGGCTTATTATAGAGCTTCATAGTACTTCCTCCCGTTTTGCTGTTATGCAGGTCATGCTGCTGTAAAAGGAAATGCCCGCGCCGCGTTATTGCGCAAAGCGGGCATAACCTGATTTAGGAAGCCAGACGATCCAGCGCCGATGCAAACAGCGCGCGGCCGTCGGTACCGCCATGCGCCTGTTCGATCAGATTTTCCGGATGCGGCATCATGCCAAGCACATTGCCTGCAGCATTGGTAATGCCTGCAATGTCATTGACTGAACCATTCGGGTTGGTGCCTTCCGCATAACGGAACACAACCTGACCATTGTCTTCGATCGATTTCAGAACATCGCTTTCAGCAAAATAATTGCCGTCATGATGGGCAACAGGGCTGCGAATGATCTGACCCTGTTCGTAACCGCGGGTGAAGACGGTCTGGTTATTGGCGATTTCGAGCTTTACTTCGCGGCAAACGAATTTCAGCGAAGTATTGCGCATCAGCGCACCCGGCAGGAGACCTGCTTCGAGCAGAATCTGGAAGCCGTTGCAGACACCGATGACGCGCACACCGGCTTCTGCCTTTTTGCGCAATGCCTGCATAACAGGCATACGGGCTGCAATCGCACCGCAGCGCAGATAGTCGCCGTAGGAAAAGCCGCCCGGAATAACGATCAGGTCAACATCAGGAATTTCTGTGTCGGTCTGCCACACGGTCTGCGGAGCTTTGCCACCGATTTTCGTCAGTGCGGCAATCATATCGCGGTCGCGGTTCAGGCCGGGAAGAAGGATAACTGCTGATTTCATGGTGCAGATTACTTTCTTTTAATCCAACGCAGTAGCGGACGGATCGGAGCGGAAAATTATCAGCCGGCGAACTGCCGGTAATCTGATTGCCCGTAAGGGCGGTTTCCGCTTTTCCTGCAACTGCTTTAACTACTCTTCATAATATGATGTCAGATGACATCAAAAGAAAGAGATCAGGCGATGTCGAAGCTGTAATCTTCAATAACGGTATTGGCGAGAAGCTTTTCGCACATGGCTTTCAGCTCAGCTTCAGCCTTTGCCTTGTCCGCAGTTTCAAGAACAACATCAAAAACCTTGCCCTGACGTACAGAATTGACGCCATCAAAGCCGAGGCTGCCGAGAGCGCCGACAATGGCTTTACCCTGAGGGTCGAGAACGCCGTTTTTCAGTGTGACGGTGACGCGTGCCTTAATCACTTTGTTATCCTGTATTTTAGAAGAGGGAATGTACAGTCTCCGCAGCGCGGAAATACTGCCTGAAAGACACAGCCCGGAAAGCGGCAGACTTCCCGGGCTGAAATGACGTTACTTGACCAGTGTCGGGCCGGTAGGACGCGGCGGCTCGTTCTCGTTGATAATGCCGAGACGGCGTGCCACTTCCTGATAGGCCTCAACCAGACCACCCATATCGCGGCGGAAACGGTCTTTGTCCATTTTCTCGTTGGTTGCAACATCCCAGAGACGGGCTGAGTCCGGCGAAATTTCATCGGCCAGAACCACGCGCATCATGTCGCCTTCGAACAGACGGCCGCATTCGATTTTGAAATCGACCAGCTGAATGCCGACGCCGAGGAACAGGCCGGTGAGGAAGTCATTGATACGGATGGCAAGTGCCATAATATCATCGAGTTCCGCAGGGCTTGCCCAGCCAAATGCAGTGATATGCTCTTCAGAGACCATCGGGTCATCGAGCGCATCGGCTTTGTAGTAGAATTCAATGATTGAGCGCGGCAGAACAGTGCCTTCTTCAATCCCCAGACGCTTGGCCAGTGAGCCGGCAGCAACATTGCGCACAACGACTTCAAGCGGAATGATTTCGACTTCTTTAATCAGCTGCTCGCGCATGTTGACGCGGCGGATAAAGTGGGTCGGAATGCCGATCTTGTTCAACTGCGTAAAGATGTATTCGGAAATGCGGTTGTTCAGCACTCCCTTGCCATCAATCACTTCATGCTTTTTGGCATTGAAAGCGGTGGCATCATCTTTGAAAAACTGAATGAGCGTGCCTGGCTCCGGTCCTTCGTAAAGGATCTTGGCCTTGCCCTCGTAAATACGGCGGCGTCGATTCATGGGGTTTAGGAACCTCTGGGGTTTGCTGAGACCGTTTTGAGACGTCTCGTCTCATCCCGATGTTTCAGGAAGCGGCCACTGCAGCCGCAATGTCTGCGTTCCCTAGCGCAAATGATAACTTTTAACAATCATCCTTTATGCCGCTATGCTGTTTTTCAGCGATTGTTTTATGCTTTTTCTGTGCGCAGCCTCTGGTTGTGCCATTATGCGAACCCTATATGCCTAAAGCAGCCACGCATTACACTGTGATTTCGTTGCGGGCGGCGTATAATAAAGATCAAGAATAAACCGACTAACTGATATGTGAGGGACCTATGAGCGGAATGGACGAACGTCGCAATACATTCGAAAACAAATTTGCCCATGACGAAGATCTGCGGTTCCGCGCGATTGCCCGGCGCAATAAAATGCTTGGCCTCTGGGCTGCTGAAAAACTCGGCAAAACCGGAGAAGACGCACAGGCTTATGCCGGTGAAGTGGTTCGTGCAGATTTTGAAGAAGCCGGTGACGAGGATGTTATCCGCAAAATTACCGCTGATTTCAGTGCCGCATCGGTCAATGTCAGCGATGCTGAGTTGCGTGTGCAATTGCTTGATTTGCTTGAGGAAGCTGCCAAGCAGATCAGCGCTGAATAATCAGTGCCTTTATAGACTTTCTGAAAAGCCGCACGGAATGTTCCGTGCGGCTTTTTTATTTGATGTTTACTGTGAAGCGCATAGACGCCTTTTTCATTGCGCTCTAAGGTGTCCGTCGGGAACATTCTGAAATATAAGACACATACAGGTGCATTCATGACAATATCTCACTCTTTGGCCACCCGTTTGCGCTCCGGCGAAACGGTTCGTTCCGCGTGGAGTACTATCTCTGATCCGCTTTTGCTGGAGAATATCAGCGCTCTGGGTTTTGATGTGGTGACGATGGATATGCAGCATGGTTCGCATACCGAGGCTAGTATTTGTCAGGGTATCGGCACGATAAAAGCTGCCGGCAAGCCTGCTATTGTGCGTATTCCAGTCGGCCGCTTTGATACAGCCAGCCGTGCTCTGGATTTCGGAGCCAATGCGGTGATTGCCCCGATGATCAATTCCGTTGAAGATGCGCAAGCCTTTGCCGCTGCGATGAAATATCCGCCGGTCGGTGAGCGCTCATGGGGACCGCTGCGCAGTGATATCAGCTATGGTCAGGCCGGTTCCAATGAATATTTGCTCACGGTCAATCAGGAAACATTGAGTTTCGCGATGATTGAGACCCGTGCAGCCTATGAGGCACTGGATGATATTCTGGCTGTGCGCGGAATTGATGGTGTGTTTGTCGGGCCTGCAGATTTCTCAATTGCATGGAGCAATGGCCGTGAAGCCAATCCGCTCTCCGAGGATATTGTTGAGCCGCTGACACGGATTGCGCAAAAAGCAGCCGCTAGTAACAAGCTGGCCGGAATTTATGCACCCAATAGCGCATTTGCCAAACGGTATAATGCTCTCGGCTTCCGGTTTATAACGCTTGCTTCGGATCGGGGTTATCTGGCCGCCGGTGTATCGGCAATGCTTAAAGCATGGGACGAGTGATGAGATAATAAAAAAGCCGTTCAGATGATGAACGGCTTTTTCTTTCAGAGCTTGGACAGAAACTGGGTGAAGACCATGGTACCCTCCGGCCATGGGCCATGTCCGGATTCCGCATTAATGTGGCCAGCTTCACCGGCATCAATCAGCAGCGAGCCCCATGCATTCGCAATATCTTCCGCTGACTCAAATTTTGAGAACGGATCATTGCGGCTGGCAATGGTGATGGCCGGAAACGGCAGACGTTCGCGCGGATAAGGGCCGAAAGTCATCAGATGTTTTGGACGAATCGTTTCATCCAGCACATCCGGCGGCGCGACGAAAAAGCCGCCGGCAACCTTGGCTTTGATATGCGGAATAGCATGAACAGCAGTGGGAACGCCAAGCGAGTGGGCGACCAGCACGACAGGCTTCGTTGCCTCATCAACATGCTTGATGAGCGAGGCGACCCAGTCTTCGCGAACAGGCTTTGACCATTCAGCCTGCTGCACACGGCGGGCGGTGGAGAGTTTATTCTCCCAGCGTGTCTGCCAGTGGTCAGGACCGGAATTGGTGTAGCCGGGAATGATGAGAATATCTGCGTCTTTAACTTTCATATGCCTGATTTACTCTGCCTGAAGCGTTAATTCAATATTGCTTCTGCGTATCTCTGCTTGGCGGAGAGCGCAGTTTTCACTGCCATTCATATTATTATTCAGAGACATATTTTAAAGATGATGCCGTAAATTGTTTCATCTCAGTGGACAGTTTTGCGATTTCTGCGGTGATTGTATTTTATTTTGTGAACAGCGTGTTTGCCGCTCTGTGTATTGCAACTTGTTCGGCTTAGAGCGATTTATAGGTTATCTGAAAGTAACCGCTAAGCCTGTTATTGCTGTCGGCAGACAATTCCGCGGTGCAGAAACGGGGATGAAATTATGACAAAATTACCATTTGCAGTGACACGCCCGGCTTATGTTGAGCGCGTCGGGTTGAAGTCGCGCGATGCTGAAACGCTGGCGCAATATTACGAAAATATTGTCGGTCTGCGTGAAATGGCACGCCGCGGCTCCTCGATTATTCTAGGCGCAGGCGGACGGGAATTGCTGGAGATTGAACAATCTTCTGCTCTGAAGCCGGAAGATCCGCGCAGTGCTGGTCTGTTTCATACCGCTTTTTTGTTGCCTGAACGCGCTGATCTGGCGCGCTGGATACGTCGCGCTATCGACAAGCAGCTGCCGGTTGCCGGTGCCTCCGACCATGCGGTTAGTGAGGCTGTATATCTGACCGATCCGGATGGAAATGGTATTGAGATTTATACTGATCGTGCGCCGGATACATGGAAGTGGAACGGCGATCAGGTGCATATGGTAACCGATGCAATGGACGTGAATGGACTTTTGCAGGAGTTGAACAATGCGCCGTCTGAGTGGACAAAAGCGCCGGAAGGCACTGTTGTCGGCCATGTGCATCTGCGTGTCGGGCAAATTCAGCCTGCGGATGACTGGTGGCATGATGAACTGGCATTCGACACGGTAGCAAAATACGGCTCAAAAGCTGTGTTTCTGTCTTCCGGCGGCTATCACCACCACATTGCCAATAATATCTGGCAGAGTGCTGGCGCCGGTAAACGTGATCTTGACCGCAGCGGTCTGTCTTTTGTGCAGATCAATGATACGCGTGATGTAAAAACGCGCGTGATTGATGATCCGTGGGGGAATGAGATCCGCGTCAATAAAGTATAAATGTCTGACCCAAAAGCCACCCGACTTGGCTGCAAATGGCAATTTTCTGTGCTCCGGTACTCACGTACTATCTGTACGCTCCGTTCCGGTGCTCGCAAATCACCATTTTCGCTGGCGTCTGCCGCTTTTTGATTCAGACATTGGTCGCCTCAATGAAAAAATCCCCGCCTGAAAATCTCAGGCGGGGATTTTTATTGTCTTAATAATAGGCTCGATTATTTGAATACGCGGTTGAAAATCGTATCAACGTGTTTGGTATGATAGCCGAGATCGAACTTTTCGCGGATCTGCTCTTCGGAAAGTGCTGCACGCACTTCTGCATCAGCAAGCAGCTCTTCAAGGAAGTCTTTGCCCTGTTCCCAGACCTTCATCGCATTGCGCTGAACGAGACGGTAGGAATCTTCACGGGATACGCCAGCCTGCGTAAGAGCCAGCAGCACGCGCTGCGAATGCACCAGACCACGGAATTTGTTCAGGTTGTTCATCATGTTTTCAGGATAAACAAGCAGCTTCTCGATCACGCTGGTCAGACGGGCGAGGGCGAAGTCCAGAGTTACAGTCGCATCAGGGCCGATCATGCGTTCAACGGAGGAGTGCGAAATATCGCGCTCATGCCACAGAGCCACGTTTTCCATCGCAGGCAGCGCCATGGAGCGAACCATGCGGGCAAGACCGGTCAGGTTTTCTGTCAGCACAGGGTTGCGCTTATGCGGCATTGCCGACGAACCCTTCTGACCCGGTGAGAAATACTCTTCTGCTTCCAGAACCTCTGTGCGCTGCAGGTGACGGATTTCGACAGCCAGACGCTCAACAGAAGACGCGATAACTGCCAGAACCGAGAAATACATCGCATGACGGTCACGCGGAATAACCTGAGTGGAAACCGGTTCGGCTTTCATGCCGAGTGCCTTGGCAACATGTTCTTCAACGCGCGGATCAATATTGGCGAATGTGCCAACCGCACCGGAGATGGCGCAGGTTGCGATTTCTTCGCGTGCAGCAACCAGACGGGCGCGGCAGCGTTCAAACTCTGCATAGGCCAGTGCCATTTTAACGCCGAACGTAATTGGTTCAGCGTGGATACCATGGCTGCGGCCGATGGTGATGGTGTCTTTATGCTCGTAAGCGCGGGTTTTCAGTGCTGCCAGCAGCTTGTCGAGATCGGCGAGCAGCAGATCGCTGGCGCGCATCAGCTGTACGTTGAAGCAGGTGTCGAGAACGTCCGACGAGGTCATGCCCTGATGGATGAAACGGCTGTCAGGACCAACAAATTCAGCCAGATGAGTGAGGAATGCGATCACGTCATGTTTGGTGACTGCTTCGATCTCATCAATACGGGCAACGTCAAATTTCGCCGCGCCGCCTTTTTCCCAGATGGTTTTTGCGGATTCTTTCGGGATAACGCCGATTTCAGCCAGTGCATCACAGGCGTGAGCTTCAATCTCAAACCAGATGCGGAATTTGGTTTCCGGCGACCAGATGGCAACCATTTCAGGGCGGGAATAGCGCGGGATCATGTGCGTTTCCTAACAGCAAAGATAGAAGTACCGGTTGCATTTACGGGAGAGATGAACCGGTTGGTTAAAAATGCATCAGGCGGATATTGCTATCCGCCTGATGATCAAAGTTTTAAGCGCGGCCTTGTTCCGCAGCTTTGCGGATCGCCTCGACATTGGCACGGTAACCTTCAAGATTACCGGCTTTATAAATGGAGGAACCGGCCACCAGAGAATTTGCACCGGCTTTGGCTGCGGCACCGGCATTTTCTGCCGTGACACCGCCGTCAATCTGCAAATCAATCGGACGATTGCCGATTAGTGCATTGAGCTGTTCAATCTTCGGCAGCATAGAGGTGATGAATTTCTGACCACCGAAGCCCGGATTAACTGTCATCGCCAGAATGAGATCAACATCATCAATCACATTTTCCAGCACCGAGGCAGGCGTGCCCGGATTGATTGCAACACCGGCTTTTTTGCCAAGATTGCGAATGGCCTGCAGCGAGCGGTGCAGGTGAGGGCCTGCTTCTGCGTGAATGGTGATGATGTTCGAACCGGCCTTGGCAAATGCTTCCAGATAAGGATCACAAGGTGCAATCATCAGATGGGTGTCAAACACTGCATCTGTATGCGGGCGGATTGCCTTTACCACATCTGGACCAAAAGTGATATTCGGCACGAAATGCCCGTCCATCACGTCGATATGAATCCAGTCTGCACCGGCAGTCACAACATCTTTGATTTCCTGACCAAGCTTGGAAAAGTCAGATGCGAGAATAGAAGGTGCAATGATAATCGGGCGGGACATGAGGAGATCCTTGTTTCTAAGCCTTGAGCGAGGCTCTGTTCCGTTTGCAGGCGGTTAGCACGCTATGCGCATCCATACAAGTTTATGTGAGGTCGCATGTGCCTAAAGTCACGGATTAACCCCAGCGTTTGTGGAACCACATCCATTGACCCGGATATTCCCGCACCCAGCCTTCAACCGTGTCGTTGAGCAATTGGGCTGTGGCAGCAATATCCACCTGACCATTTGCATCACGCGGCAATTCCATTGCTTCCGATAATTCCAGACGGTAGCGACCGTTGGCTAAGCGGATGCAGCGTGCCGGATAAACATCGCAATCATATTGACGCGCAAGTTTGGCCAAAAGCGGATTGGTTTTTACAGGCAGGTTGAAGAATGTGCTTGGTACGCCACGGGCGAATTTCTGGTCAACCAGCATGCCCACATTGTCATCTTGCCCCAGCACCGCAGCGAGCGACCATGCAGCACCGGCTTTGGACGGTACCAGATGCCCCATATTGGTTCGGCGGGCTTTCAGTACTTTGCGTGCGATGAACGGATTGTTCGGCGGACGGAAAAGCGCCGTAACATTGAGACCGAAAGTTGCGGCGCAAATCGGCAGCAGTTCAAAATTGCCGGTATGCGCGGTGAAGAAAATATGCGGCTTTTTCTCATCGAGCAGGCGACGGAAAATCTCTTCGCCTTCTACTTCAATCAGACCTTTTTCTTTGGCGTCCGGATCAAAATCAAAGATCGCATCGAGAAACACATATTCAGCCAGCAGACGCGCCATGCTGTCCCACATTTCCAGCGCGATTTCTTCAATCTCCTGAGGAGATTTTTCAGGATAGGCATTGGCGAGATTGCGTGTTGCCACTTTATGACGTGACGACAGCGGGCCGATTTTGCGGGCAACCCAAGCGGAAAACCGGATGGCGGCTTTGGCAGGCAGCAAACGAAGCAGCGCCAGCAAAATGAAGACTGCCTGCGCCCACAGCCAGTAATTGGCAATTTTCAGCTTTTGCCAATATTTGAACGCAAGGAGTTTCAGCTTGAACATGTGGTGCCTTAAGTCTTGATAAATTTACAGCGACCTGTGCGTTAAAACACAGGGCGCTGCAAGATAATCCGCATTGATAAATTGAGGATCAGTCAATTTTCAGAATGATTTTGCCGAAGACGTCACGGGTTTCCATGCGCTTCAGTGCTGTGTCGATATCTTCAAAGCCGACCACAGTATCAATCACCGGAGAGACAATGCCCTGAGCCATTTTCTGCATGGCATCGGCCATGTTTTCCATGCGGCAGCCGAAGGAACCGAGCAGTTTGAGCTGCTGCTGGAACAGCATCATCAGGTTCATATTTGTCGAAACACCGGAGGTGGAACCGCAGGTTACCAGGCGGCCACCACGCTTCAGTGACAGCATGGAGCCCGCCCATGTATCGGCACCAACATGCTCGAATACCACGTCGACGCCTTTTTTCTTGGTGAGCTTGCGCATAACACCTTCAAAACGGTCTTCACGGTAGTTGATAATGTGATCAGCACCGAGTGCCTTGGCTTTTTCGATTTTGTCGTCTGAACCAACTGTGGTGTAAACCGTGCAGCCCATTTTCTTGGCAAGCTGAATAGCAGCGGTACCAATACCGGAACCACCGGCCTGAATGAGAATGCTTTCACCCGGCTGCAGCTTGGCATTGTCGAACAGCATATGTTCAACGGTACCGAAAGTGACAGGGGCAACAGCTGCGCCGATTGCATCAACACCCGGAGGTGCAGGGATCAGCAGACGTGCTGGCAGGTTGACCGCTTCACAGGCGAAACCATCAAGGTGGAAGCCATGAACACCGGAAACATGTTCGCAAAGATTGTCGCGGCCTTCGCGGCAGGCTTTACACAGACCACAGGTGCGGGCGCCGTAGATCGACACCAGCTGACCCGGCAGAACATTGGATACGCCTTCGCCGATTGCGGTGACAACGCCGGATGCTTCCGCACCGATCACCAGCGGCATTTTGCGCTTGGCAAAAGCCATGCCGCGCCAGCCCCATACGTCGATATGGTTGAGGGCAACCGCTTTGATATTGACGGTAACTTCACCAAAGCCCGGCTTTTCAGGAGCCGGAATGTCGGTGATTTCCAAGCGGCGGTCATCGAGGAGCTGTAATGCGCGCATGTTTGAGTTCTATCCTTATTAAATTTTGAGTGCCTGATCGGGGAGCGCAAAGCCGCTTAAAGCGGCGCTGCAACCACGAGGCTGGCATTCTGACCGCCAAAGCCGAAAGAGTTCGACAGAATGGCAGTGACATTGGCATCCCGTTTTACATTCGGCACCACGTCAAGCGCGATTGCCGGATCAGGATTGTCGTAATTGATGGTCGGCGGCAGTGTGCCTGTCTGAATGGTCAGCAGCGAGAACACGGCTTCAATCGCACCGGCAGCAGTCAGCGTATGACCGATCATCGACTTGTTGGACGAGACCGGAATTGAACTGATGCGTTCACCGAAGACGGAGGACAGAGTGTGATACTCCATCTTGTCATTTTCCGGTGTCGATGTGCCATGCGCGTTGACATAGCTGATATCGTCAATGGTCAGGCCTGCATCATCCAAGGCTGCACGCACAGTGGCGATAGCCGGTGAAGCGTCAGGGCTGGAACGGGTGCGGTGGAAATCATCCGCCTTTTCGCCGCAGCCTTTGAGAATGCCGAGAATTTTTGCACCACGTGCGATAGCGCTTTCCAGCGATTCCATAACCAGAGCGCCGGAGCCTTCAGCCATAGCAAAGCCGTCACGGTCTTTGCTGAAAGGCTTGGATGCCTTGTATGCCGGATCATTCTGGGTGGATAGAGCTGACAGCAGGGAGAAGCGGATCAGTGCTTCAGCGGAAACAGAACCATCTGTGCCGATGGCCAGAACGCGGTCGCTCTCGCCACGACGGATGGCTTCCACGCCGGACTGAATAGCCGTAGCACCCGATGCGCAAGCGGTGGACATCGTCACCGGCAGGCCGCGTGTGCCGAAAATATCAGCCAGACGCTCGGCAATGTATCCGAACTGCGTGGTGTTGAATTCATTCATGCGCGGATTGGCGCGGCAGGCTTCCAGCAGCAGCTGATAGCTTGGCTCACCCTGATTTTTCACCAGTGCATCCAGCGCAAAGCGGCTTTTCCAGTCCAGTTCAACCGGCGGTGCTGCCAGAAACAGCGGGCCGCCGAAATCGGTGACAGACAGGCCGGACTGGGCAATGGCTTCTTCACCGGCGAGACGTGCCAGTTTTTCAGACAGAGCAGATGCGCCGACAGTGCTTTCCGGTAGAAAATCAACAGTACCGGCAATACGGGTCTTGAGATTTTCAGTCGGGAAGCGGTTGATTTCGTGAATACCGGACTGACCGCCGGTCAAGGCGTTCCAGTTATCTTCCTTGCCGGTTCCCAGCGGGGAAACAACACCGGCACCGGTAATGGCAACCAACGGCCGGCCGAGATGATCGGTAAATTTTGACATGGTGACCTCCGATCAGGCTTTTACAATAATGGCTGCACCTTCGGAGCGGGTGGCTCCGACGGTCAATGCTGTGGCGCGGTCAAGCGCACCGCTGCGAGCTGTTTCATCACTGGAAAGCGGAGCAAAAGCTTCGCCTTTCCAGACGCTGAGCGCGGCGAGTGCGAGTGCTAGCGGGAACTGTGCTTCACGCATATGGCCGAACAGGCCGGATACACCGCGATAGCTGGCAGATTTAGCGCTTAAAGCTGCTTTTTCTGCGGCTGTCGGCTGGTGGGCACCGGATGCGCCGGTCACAACAAAGCTGTTGTCTTCAATCAGCGCGGAAACAGCTGCGGTAAGATCTTCCTTGCCGCGACGGATCTGGCCGCTGGAGATAGATGCAATCTCACCATAGGCGCGGGCACCCCGGGCTTTGGCGTGTTCGGCTTCTTCGAGAACGAGGAAGATGCCGCCGGAACCGGTGATCATACCGCCGCCCTGCGAGCCTTCACGTGCCCAGACCGGAGCCCAGCCGTCAGATTTCAGGAAGCCGCCGAGTTCGTGGCCGAGCAGCATGTCGAAATGTTCCGCATTGTAAGAACCGCCAACGAGCGCATGGGTGCTCTGGCCGGTGCGGATGCGGGCTGCTGCAGTTTCCACTGCGGAAATGCCGGAGCCTTCTTCACCCATGAAGGTGCGCGATGAGCCGGTAACTTTATGAACAATCGAAATATTGCCGGCGAGCAGGTTGGAAAGCTGAGCCAGAAACAGCGTCGGGCGCAGTTCTGTGGAGAGCTTTTCGTTGAGCATCAGACCCGGTTGGTTATTGCCGCGGCCTGCATCGAGAATTTGTGTGTCGACGCTGATATCACGTTCGCCGCCACCGGCGCTCACAATCATATCCATCGTCGAGCAAAGGGCTTCATTCTCTTTGATGCCGGCATCCTGCAAGGCAAGACCTGCCGCATAGGTGCCGAGACGCTGCCATGTTTCCATCTGGCGTTGGTCGGAGCGCTTCGGAATCTGCTGAGACCAGTCAACTTCGCCCAACGGGTGAACTGTGTAAGGAGCGAAATTCTCTGTATCGAGCTTCGGCTGCGTCCCTGCTGATGTGAGGGCAGACCAATGGGCTTCCACGCCTTCACCCAGAGAGGTGATGAGGCCGATGCCGGTGATGAGAACTTTTTTGCTGTGCATGAGCTGCTCGCTTGATTTCCGGTCGTAACTTACCCGAAGGCAGGATCTTACAGTGGTATAATTATGACAGGGGCAGATTTATCCCTGAAACATACTTATCAATGACAAAAGCCGCATCAAGCGGCGATCAATGTTTTGTGATTGTAATCACATTTATAAAGCACTGCGTGTTTGAGATAACACGCGGTTATAAACCACTGCCTGTAAAAAGACGCGCGGTATGGTTTGTTTTCCACACTGCGCGTCAATTTAACTTAAATTAGGCCTGTTTGGCAGCGACGAGTTCGTCGATTTTTGCGCAGAGATTCTTCAGAACGAAATATTCTTCAGTATCTGCTTTGCCTTCGTTCACTTCCTGAGTCCACTGTTCCAGAGGAATCTTGATGCCGAAAGCTTTATCAATTGCGAAAACGATGTCGAGGAAATCGAGGCTGTCGATGCCCAGATCGTCGATTGTATGGCTTTCAGGCGTAATGGAAGCGCGGTCAATTTCGCTGGTTTCAGCAATAATATCAGCTACTTTGTCAAATGTTGAGGACAATTTGAAAATCCTTGTATCAGGCCCGAACCAGCAGGCATCGTTGTTTAATCAGGGCGTGTCTAGCGTTTTTCGCTCAAAAGGGAAAGATATATTCCCCCTCTGAGTAAGACCCTGAGAATATGAAGATCTTCCGCTTGTGCCATTTTGCAACAGCTTGTCTGATAAGCGGGGATCAATTTACACATATTATATTCTGAAAACCGTTATGCAATTTTCAGAATTTGCCCTGACTGATCTTTCATATTGCGCAAATTTATGAAGAAATCAGCAAGAGTTTGGCGATTTACAAGAAATTTGTAAATCTGCGCAGGAATCAAGAATGCTTTAAAGCATAATTTCTTCGCGGCATTGCAGATAAGTATGGTGAAATATGGGTCTCGCGGCCACAATTACAATTATCTTCAGCATAATTATGCTTGGCTACCTATTTGCGAGGCTGAAGATATTGAGCGATACGACCGGAGACGGTCTTGCTGATTTCGTATTTGTCGTCTCTACGCCGCTGTTGCTTTTCCGCACAATGATGACCGCCGATTTTCAGTCGAGTAATCCTTGGGAATTGTGGCTGGTCTATTTTACCGGTGTCGTTGTTGCATGGACTGCTGCGCATTGCGGAATCCGTTTCATGTTCGGCCGTGACCGGCGGGCAGGTGTGGTGGCCGGTGTGACCGGCGCTTTTTCCAATCTGGTTTTTCTTGGCATGCCTCTGATGCTCGGTGTTTACGGCGAGGCGGGGCTGGTGATTATTTCGCTGATTATCAGCATTCATATGCCGCTGATGATGGCCGCATCGCTGATGCTGAATGAATGGGCTTTGCGCAAGGACGGCATAATCAGCGGTGAAACCAGCCGTTATGACACGGCGGTTAAGTTTATCACGTCCCTGCTGCGCAATCCGCTGGTTATCGGCATTCTTGCGGGCTGGTTGGTGCGGCTCACTGGCTTTTCCATTCCGCAATTACCGATGCAGCTGATTTCGATGCTGGCAGATGTATCGGGGCCTTTGGCACTGTTTGCTATGGGGATGGGGCTGAAGAAATTCGGCATTTCCGGCAATGTGATTGCCGCCGGTGTGAATGCTTCTTTCAAACTGATGCTGATGCCTGCTGTGGTTTTTGCTATGGCATGGCTGGTCGGGCTGCCGCCTTTGACGGCTAAGGTGGCAATTACCGCTGCGGCGCTGCCGTCGGGCGTTAATTCCTATCTGATTGCCACCCGATTCGGCGTGGGGCAGGGACTGTCATCAACCTCGATGGTGCTGGCGACGGCCGCATCTGCCGTTACGCTGGCAATGTGGATCGCTCTGGCGCAGGCGGTTTGGGGGTGAGGCGGTTTTTCGCGCTGATCCCTTGACATTATCCGCGCCAAAGCCCTTGATCTGAGCGGGAAACAAGCATGCGATTTTGAGGGTAATTGCATGTATTGTCGTGAGGAGAGAAGTTATGAATGCGAATTCCAGCCGGTTTATCAAACAGGCTAATCTGATCGGCGGCCAGTGGGTGGCTGCAGATAGCGGTGCCACGATCGATGTTACGAATCCGGCGACCGGCAAGGCGATCGGCACAATCCCGAAATCCGGTAAGGCAGAGACTGCGCGCGCGATTGAAGCCGCTGCACAAGCTTTTAAAAGCTGGCGCAAAACCACAGCCAATGAGCGCTCGCAGAAAATGCGCAAATTGCATGATCTGATTTTGGCCAATCAGGATGCGCTGGCTGAAATTCTGACCATGGAGCAGGGCAAGTCGTTCACGGAAGCCAAAGGTGAGGTAGCAAGCTCTGCCGCCTATATTCTGTGGTATGCGGAAGAAGCGCGGCGCGTTTATGGCGATGTGGTGCCGTCCCCTTGGGCAGACCGCCGTATTATGGTGACCAAAGAGCCGGTGGGCGTTGTCGCGGCGATTACACCGTGGAATTTTCCGTCTTCTATGCTGGCACGCAAGATCGGCCCTGCTTTGGCAACGGGCTGTACAGTCGTGGTGAAACCGGCAACCCAGACACCTTATTCCGGTCTGGCATGGGGCGTGCTGTGTGAAGAGGCAGGTATTCCGGCGGGGGTAGTCAATATTCTCACTGGTTCTGCCAGCGAAATCGGCGGCGAACTGACCCGTAATCCGCAGGTTGCCAAACTGACCTTCACCGGCTCGACCGAAATCGGCAAGCTGCTGATGAAGCAGACAGCAGGCACTGTCAAAAAAGTCTCGATGGAACTGGGCGGCAATGCGCCGTTTATCGTTTTTGATGATGCTGATCTGGATCGCGCGGTTGCCGGTGCGATTGCGGCCAAGTTCCGCAATTCCGGCCAGACCTGTGTTTGTACGAACCGGTTTTTCGTGCAGTCCAAAATCTACAGCCGCTTTGTTGAGAAATTTACAGAAGCTGTGGAGCAGCTCAAAGTCGGCAATGGTATGGATGCCGGTACCCAGCAGGGGCCGCTGATTGATATGAATGCGGTCGAAAAAGTTGAAGAATTCATTGCCGATGCGACTAAAAAAGGCGGCCGCATTGTCACCGGCGGCAAGCGTCACGTACTGGGGGGAAGCTATTTCGAGCCGACTGTGATTGCCGATGCCAAACCGCGTATGCGTTTCACCAAGGAAGAAATTTTCGGCCCTGTTGCACCGGTTTATAAATTCAAATCCGAAGAAGATGTGATCGAACAGGCCAATAATACCGAATACGGCCTTGCCTGCTATTTCTATACGCAGGATCTCGGCCGTGCTTTCCGTGTGATGGAAGGGTTGAAATATGGTCTCGTCGGCGTCAATGAAGGACTGATCTCAACCGTTGAGGCACCATTCGGTGGTCTGAAAGAGTCCGGTCTTGGCAAAGAAGGCGGACATCAGGGAATCGAAGACTATCTCGACACCAAATATGTCTGCATCGGCGGATTAGGCCTGTAAGCCTGAGCATATTTTAAATCGTCGGATGGCATATGGATATCAATGCCATCCGTTTCAGGCTGAGATTTTTGGCAGTTATCGGAAATCTTTTCTGACCTATTTTACCAAGGTGATTGCCGGATTGGCCAAAAGACGCTTAACTCTGTTGATTCAAAACGTCTTTTTGTAAAAAGCTGTCCGGTGTTTTTCAGTTTTTTGGGTATTGAGGCGTTTTTTCAGCATCTTGTCATAATAGGTGCGGACTGTGAGGGTATAGAGCCCGCATCATCAGGCCACTTATGGCAAAGCATGGTATGACATCGTCTGACATGCCGGTTCGTAAACCTGTGAAAAAGGGATTTTTATGCGATACGGAATATATTTCACACCCTCTGCTCATGATCCGTTGCTGCGGGTGGCTGCAAACTGGCTTGGCCGCAATGCCTTTAACGGTATGGTTGTGCGCACGCCGGTGATTGGTTCCGTCAGCCCTGATGAGGTCAGCGCTCTGACTGAAGAGCCGCGCCGCTACGGTTTTCATGCGACGCTGAAAGCACCGTTTCGCCTGCATGATGATTATGAAGAACATCAGCTTCTCTCTGCGATGATGCATTTTGCCTCCAGCTATCAGGCTGTACAGCTGCCTAAGCTCAAAGTTTCGCAGATCGGACCTTTCTTTGCGCTGGTCGTATCCGAGCCTTGTGCGGAGCTTCAGCAGCTGGCTAATGATGTGGTGGTGCATTTTGAGCGCTTTCGTGCGCCGTTGAATGCGCAGGAACTGGCCAAGCGCAAGCCCGAGAAAATGGATGCGATCCACCGTGCCAATCTCGACCAGTGGGGCTATCCTTATGTGTTCGAGCAGTTCCGCTTTCATATGACCCTGACCGGCGCAGTGCCGGAGGAAAAACAGGCGCATGTGCGTAATGTGCTGGAAGAGTTTTTCGCGCCCGTGCTGAATGAACCGGTCAAGATCACCAATCTGGCTCTGTTTACCGAGGCAGAATCAGGTGTACCATTCGAAGTGCACTCGCTTCACCCGCTGACGGGCAAGCCGGTTGCTGCGCAGAATACGGTCTCAGCGGAGTTACAGCTGGAAAAAGCCGCGGCTGAATAGTCCTATAAAACTTTAAGAGAAGATATGTCCGCTCCAAACCAAAATAAATCTGCCGAAACAATTCTGACCAATGCACGGATTGTGCTGCCTGATGAAATTATCAGTGGCACCGTTGTCATGCGCGACGGAAAGATTGCTGCGATTGATAATACAATCTCGGCATCGGGTAAGGATATGCACGGGGATTATCTGATCCCCGGACTGGTGGAGCTGCATACGGATCATCTTGAAGGCCATTATGCACCGCGTCCGAAAGTGCGCTGGAACCCGCTGGCGGCTATTCAGGCGCATGATGCGCAGATCGCCGCCTCCGGTATCACCACGGTTTTTGATGCACTGCGCGTTGGCCATGACGGCGAATGCGAAGTTGTGATTGATGACATGCTGTTGCTGGCAGATGCGTTGCAGGCGGCGCAAAGCAAAGGCCGTTTGCGCGCCGAGCATTATCTGCATTTGCGCTGCGAAGTTTCTTCCAATGATTGTATCAGTGCATTTGAGCAGCTGCGTGGCGCATCGGGTGTGCGCCTTGCATCCCTGATGGATCATGCGCCGGGGCAGCGGCAGTTTCCGGATATGGAATCTTACCGCATCTATTTCATGCGCAAGAACAAAGTCAGCGAGGACGATTATCAGGTCTATTGTGACCGTCGCGTTGGTGAATCACAGCGCAACTCTGCGAAAAACCGCGCGCTGATTGCTGATTATTGCCATGCCAACGGCATTATGCTGGCAAGCCATGATGATGCGACGCAAGCCCATGTCGATGAATCCGTGGCTCATGGTGTGGCTGTTGCCGAGTTCCCGACAACGGTTGAAGCCGCCGCGGCATCGCACTCCAACGGCATCGGGGTGATGATGGGCGGGCCGAATGTGGTGCGCGGCGGCTCCCATTCCGGCAATGTCTCTGCTCTGGAACTGGCCGAAAAAGGCTATCTGGATATTATCTCGTCGGATTACATCCCTTTCAGCATGCTGCAGGGCGCCTTCAACCTTGCCCATGTGGTCGAGCATATTGATCTGCCGCAGGCCATCCGCATGGTCAGCACCAATCCGGCAAAAGCTGTCGGCATGACAGATCGCGGTTCAATCGCAGAAGGCCTGCGTGCCGATCTCGTGCGCGTTCACGCCATTGACGATGTGCCGGTGGTGCGCTCAGTCTGGCGCTCCGGCACCAGAGTCAGCTAAATCGGCCCTCTGGTGGCCTGCAAATTGCACCTTTTTCCGCTTCCGGTGCTCACGTACTATAAGTACGCTGCGCTCCGGTTCTCAAAAGGCACAATTTCGTCTCACCATAAGACAGATTAGGTCTGCGCTTTATAATTGCAGAATAGTTGAAAATTATTCCGCTGCCTGTCCCACACGGGCAGCGTTGTTTTCCTCTACCTCGGCAGCGGTTTCGCACATCACCTGATAGGCTTTGCGGATGATTTTGCTGTCCGCATCATTGCGGGTGGCATCCGTCGAGAGAATTTGCCGCCAGCGGCGTGAACCCGCCTGACCCTGAAACAGCCCGACCATATGGCGGCTGATATGAGCAAGGCGGCCGCCATCCGCAATGTGCCGGTCAGCATAATCGCACATCACATCCAGCACATCTTCCATCGAAAGAGGTGTGGTTTCATCGCCATAAACAAGGCGATCCACATCACGCAGCACCATTGGTGTGTGATAAGCTGTTCGACCCATCATCACGCCGTCTGTATGCTGCAAATGAGTTGTGGTTTCCTCAAAACTGGTAATTCCGCCGTTAATGCCAACAAAATGCTGCGGATAATCCTGTTTCAGCCGGTAAACGCGGTCATAATCCAGCGGCGGGATATCACGGTTTTCTTTCGGCGATAGTCCCTGCAGCCATGCTTTACGCGCATGTACCCACAGTGCATCTGCGCCTTCCGCAATCACCATGCGGCTGAGCTCTGAGAGTGCGGCTTCCTGATCCTGATCATCCACGCCGATACGGCATTTCACCGTTACCGGAATTTTCACTGCCTGTTTCATGGCGGCAACGCAGTCTGCCACCAGTCGCGGTGTCAGCATCAGACAGGCACCGAAGGCACCCGACTGCACGCGGTCTGACGGGCAACCGACATTGAGATTGATCTCGTCATAGCCGAAGGATTCACCGATTTTAGCGGCCTCGGCAAGTTTCAGCGGATCAGAGCCGCCAAGTTGCAGAGCGACAGGATGTTCCTGTTCTGAAAAGCCGAGCAGGCGGTCACGCTTACCATGGATGGCAGCATCGGCGACCACCATTTCCGTATAGAGCAAAGTATGGCGGGTGAGCAGACGATGCATAAAACGGCAATGCCTGTCCGTCCAGTCGAGCATAGGCGCGATGGAAAAGGTTTTGGCGGCATAGAGTTTTTCTGGTCTGGTCACAATTATCTTCTTTACGGCGTCTTCTCTGCGGATGTTTCTGCGCGGACATAATGGTTAAAGACCGGCCTGTCCAGCTTGACGGCTTTTTCAGTCCGTGAGGATCAGCTGATCGCGCTGCACAGTATAGGCACTCAGGCTGTTCATGAAGTTCATACCCAGCAGGCTGCCGCTGAGCTGGCCTTCCTGTGAAACCAGTGCGCGCAGGTTCTGACGGGTGATATTACCGATGCGGATTTCCTGCAGCCGTACTGATGCAGCCATGGTGCGGCCATTGGCTGTGCTGACAGGATTCGTATAGCTGAGGCTGCTGACATCAATACCGGCTTTTTCAGCATCTGCCTGTGTCAGCACGATTGTGGAAGCACCGGTATCGACCATGAAGCGCACGCGCTGGTCGTTCACCAGTGCATTGACTTCAAAATGACCGTTGGCCGACTGACCGATGCTGACCGTCTCGGCACCGTCAACACTATTTCCGTTGACTGCATTGCCTGGTATCAGCCCTGCGGTTACGCGATTGGCAATATTGGTCAGTTCATACTGATATTGATAGCCGGTGACGAGGCCGAGAATAATCACCGCCCAGATCGCAATATTGCGCATCATATGATTGAGCGGAATACCGGAACCCAGCAAACCGGCAGCCACGACAATGCCGAAAATGCTCATATAGGCCGCATCGGCAAAATCATCATTGGCAAGGCCGAGTGTTGTACCGCTCTTGTCATTGACGATCAGAACGAGCAGGAGAATGGCAATTGCTGCGATAACCAGCCAGAATAAACGGTTCATGAAGTCATTGTTCCTGAGACTGTCGGATGATCCTGCCGAAGCAGGGCATGTCTTTATATGGAGGCTTTGGCCTGCGGGCACAATAATTTCATTTTTCTGCACTTTGAAAAACTGTGAGCAGGGCGTATAGCAGGCGCAGATGAATTTCCCCCATTACGGCTAAAAGACGGATTTGATAACGTGAGTACCAGCGGACTGCCATTTGATGATTTTCGTGAACTTATCAGCCAGCTTCCGGAAGCGAGCGAATTCGCTGGCGAAGCGGTGCGTGAACGTGAAGCGCGTTTGAGCAAACCTGTCGGTTCACTCGGGCGTCTTGAAGAGATTGCGGAATGGCTGGCTGCATGGAGCGGTAAAGCCAAGCCGCAGATCATGCGTCCTCTGGTGGCAATTTTTGCCGGTAATCATGGTGTGCTGGCGCAGGGTGTAAGCTCGCAGCCGCAATCGCTGACTATGGATATGGTCAATAATTTTGCTGCCGGCGGCGCTGCCATCAACCAGATTTGCATCGCCAATGATCTGGGGTTGAAGGTTTTTGATCTGGCGCTGGAGCATCCGACTGAAGATATTACCGTGACAGCGGCGATGGATGAGCGCACCTGTGCGGCAACTATGGCTTTTGGCATGGAAGCAATTGCCGGTGGTACGGATCTGCTGTGCATCGGTGAAATGGGCGTTGGCAATACAACCATTGCTGCTGCGATTTCTCTGGCGCTGTTTGGCGATCAGGCTGAGGACTGGGTGTCACTGGCTGCCGGTGAAGATGCAAGTGTGTTGCCTGCAAAAATTGCTGCGGTGAAAAAAGCCGTTGCCCTCAATGAAGGTAATCTGCGTGATCCGCTGGAAGTGCTGCGTCGTCTGGGTGGCCGTGAACTGGCTGCGATCACCGGTGCAATTCTGGCCGCGCGTGCCGAGAAAATTCCGGTGCTGATTGACGGTTATGTCGCCAGTGCCGCCGCAGCCATTCTGCTGGCGATGAATGGTGATGCGCTGGATCATTGCCTGTTCTCCCACGTGTCTTCCGAGCCGGGGCATCGCTTGTTGCTGGAGAAAATGGGTAAGACACCATTGCTTGATCTGAATATCAGCCTTGGTTCCGGTACAGGTGCTGCACTGGCAGCCGGTCTGGTGAAAACCGCTGCTCAATGTCATGTCTCTATGGCAACTGCTGAAGATGCCGGTATGAACGGCCGCAGCGTTTCGTAATTCGAAACACAGTCTCAGAAATAAAAAAATCCGGCCGTGTGAGCGCGCCGGATTTTTTTGCAACTTTGAGGCGGTGCTTTTTCGGTAATTTTTTATTGGGATTCAAAAATAATTTGCCAAAACTGCAATTAATTGCGGTTGTGCGCAGCCTGTCAGTTTTTAAGATAGATGCGTATTGGAGTATGAGGGTTTTAAGAGCAGGCGACAATTTTACTCAAAGTAATATTTGCTGAGAAGTCAGCCGAAGGATGTATTTACGCTGGTATATCCGCTGCGTTTTTTACAATTTATATTGGCCGGTATTTCATGTCGCCTGTAGCAAAAGTGGCACTATCCTTGCCGTGGGATAGTGCCATTTTTATGGGTTAGTTACCGTCTTTATCCAGCACCATATAATCCAGAGGCAGTTCTGTCGTATATTTGATCTGCTCCATGGCGAAAGACGATGAAACGTTGCGGATCTCGATTTTGCTGATCAGGCGCTTGTAGAAAGCGTCATAGGCGGCAATGTCCGGCACTACAACGCGCAGCAGATAATCAATATCGCCGCTCATGCGGTAGAATTCCACCACTTCCGGAAATTCCTGCACGACTTCAGCAAAACGCTTCAGCCATTCATGGCTGTGAGAGCTGGTGCGCACCGAAACAAAGACTGTGACGCGGGCATTGATCTTGACCGGATCAAGCACAGCGACGCGGCGCTTGATGATGCCGTCTTCTTCCAGTTTCTGAATACGGCGCCAGCACGGGGTGGTGGACAGGCCAACTTTTTTGGCAATATCTGCTACTGCCAGCGTTGCATCTTCCTGCAACAGACGGAGAATTTTTCTGTCAAGTCTGTCCATTTTGCCTCACATTAAGCGCCGAATTGTATAATTTTGAAACTATATACCTTATGGATGAGCGCGCGATTAAACGCGAAGAATATAATACTATCAAATTGCATTAAGTTAGAAATTATTTTTATCTCGACAATAAAGGCCGGATTTTTTGACGAAGCACCGGCAAAAGCTCGTTTTCAAACCACGGATTACGCTTCAGCCAACCGCTGTTACGCCATGACGGATGCGGCAGCGGCAGTACAGCAGGGCCGTCATTCTGATTGCTCTCGATAAAGCGTCGCCAGTTTTCTACGGTCTCGGTCATATTGAGCGGTTTTTGCTGTGCCTGTAAATATTCGCGATAGGTAGGATTGCGCCCGAGATGATATGTTTGCGCATGGCTGCCAATGGCAATAATCAGCTCGATTTGCGGCATGAGATCAAATAGCCGGTCATGCCATGTCAGGCGACATTCACGGCGCGGGGGTAGGTCGCCGCCATGCTTGTCATAGCCCGGAAAGCAGAAACCCATGGGAATGATCGCAAAGCGCTCTGCGTCATAAAACTCTTCCGGTGTCACATCGAGCCATTGGCGCAACCGCACACCGGAGGGGTCGTTAAACGGAATGCCGGTATTATGCACACGTATACCCGGTGCCTGACCGCATATGGCAATTCTGGCTGTCGGGGAGGAGATACATACCGGCCTTGGCTCATGATCCAGCGGGCGTGGACCAAGCGGCTGGTCGCGGCAAATTCTGCAGTCATTGATCTGATGTTGCAGTGTCTGCAATGCCGTTGCCATATTACTGATTGCTCCGGTTACGCTCATTAGAGCGCGACTGATTTTCCCGCCGCCATTTGCCGGGGCGCTCAAATTCCCCCGCCCATAATCCAAGTTTATTCTTGCGTGCCTGTGCTTCCTCACGCTGATAGAGCCCATAGGAAACTGCCCAGCCTTGCTCGACCATCGTGCGGTTGAGATCAGTCTCTCCGGCTTTGCAGAAGGCGAGGATGCGGTCATACTGATCCCGTCCGTCCGCTGTACAGGTAACAGTCTGATTGCCAATCAGACGATGTAATTCCGCAGTCGCACTGCGCCCGCAACTATAGTCTTTACCGTCCATGCTGCAGATTTGCTTCGTTTCCGGCGTATCCATGCCTTTCAGCCTTATGCGCTGCCCCTGTATGGCAATGGTATCGCCGTCGTAAATATGCAGGCTGCCGCCGCGACCGCTCAGTTGCGCAGGCAGGATTTCATTCTTGTCCGCACGAACAGGCTGACGCGGCTGATTGCTGCCGGAGACAGTCTCTGCCCATTGCGGCATAAAGGTTTGCAGCAAAGCATATATGCCCAGCAACAGCAGTGCAGTCACAATCCCTGACCGGCGAAGGAAGGAATAGGGTTTGCGATAGTGCCTGCGATGACTGCGGCGCTGTGGCTGTCGTCTGTAGACTTGAGGTCTGCGCCCCGAAGCAGATGGTTTCATAAGGCGGACTATAAGGCGCTCTTGCCTGAAGAAAAGAGGATTATCGCAAGGATGGTTGAAATCGTATCTGCATCATCCTGAAACTCTGTTGGCACACAGAGAATCGATTCTGGATAGCGATTCTTCAGAAAATCCTGCTTCTCTATAAAACCAAGATTTATAATCACTTGCTTAACTATATTTCGCAACGGGATGACAACTATGACGCTCTGAAACCGGATTGTTTCGTGGTTTTGAGGGGGCAATTTTATATATCAGCGTAAATTTGTGTTGTTTTGGTAACAGTATTTACCTTTCAGCCGCGCTAAGGTTCACGGAGACGAACTTGGCCTATTTCCCGCCATAAATGCGGAGCACCGATAGGAGACGGGCAAAGTTTAGTCCTGACAAAATGTGAAACAATCTTTGCCCTTCATTGAGGTCGGTAATTGCAGAATTATAGTTTTTCTCAAAAAAATCCGCAGGTTAGCGTGCAGTCTTGCATGATGACTTCAGGTGCGGTGTCTGTTGAAGGAAATCTGTTTAGCCGACTTTATTCACAGGTCGCAATCTTGCCTGAAAAAATGGCTAGTTTTTCTCATCTTGTTAACTTGTCCTTTACCAAAGTTATTTTGGCAAACGATAATGAAAGAATGCTGTCGTGATCGGGTCGTTTAAGAAAATCGCGTATTCTGTGTGTGGAGCCGGTGTTGCACTCTATCTGGTGTGCAGCAGTGCGTTTGCTTTTGATATTCCGGACAATGCGGAAAAGAAGAGCAATCCGTTTGAGGTTTTCAAATTCGGGGTATCCGCCTTTAAGAACGGCCATAAGGATGAAGCGCTGAAAGCTCTGCGCTATGCGGCAGATCAGGGACATCCGGGTGCGAACTGGAAACTGGCGAGCATGTATGCTCAGGGCGACGGTGTTCCAGAAAACGATTACGAAGCCTATAAAATTTTCGAAAAAATCGTCCATGAAGGAGCAGAGCCGGGTTCACAGAACGAATCTTATGTGGCCGGTGCATTGGTGCAGATGGCGCGCTATCTCAAGCGCGGTATTCCCGGCACCCCTGTGAATTCCAATCCTGATATGGCCCGCGATCTTTATGTGCAGGCCGCATCCAATTTTGGCGACTCGACTGCCCAATATGAGCTTGGCGCTATGCTGCTCAAAGGCGACGGGGTAGAGAAGAACAAAACGCAGGCTGCACGATGGTTCCAGCTGGCTGCCAGAAAAGGCAATGCCAATGCGCAGGCTATGCTCGGCAATATGCTGTTTCAGGCCGGAAAAACCGTTCGCGGCCTTGCGATGCTGACTGCTGCTTTTGAGCGTTGTTCGGATCAGGATTGCGAATGGATCCGTGCGATGCAGGAACAGGCATTCTCGGTTGCCGGTGAGGCTGACCGCCGTAATGCGATTGCACTCGTTGGCCAGCACTAGAGCTGGGTAAAAACAGTTGTGCAGGCACCGCAACTTAGAAAAATGATTCAGTTTGCGGCGCTATAATCTTAAAATCATTGAATAATTTTCAGCAGCTAAGCTGAATAACAACCGGCACATGGTCAGACGGTTTGTCCCATGCGCGTGTGTGTTTCTCGATTTGCGCACCATCGAGCAGATTGGCAGCTTCCGGCGACAGCATCAGGTGATCAATGCGGATGCCGTTATTCTTCTGCCATGCACCGGCCTGATAATCCCAGAATGAGAACATCTGTTCATCGCTGACATTGCGGATCGCATCATAAAAACCGAGATTTTCCAGACGACGGAATGCCTGTTTGCTCTGCGGCAGGAACAGCGCGTCATTTACCCAGTTTTCCGGATGTTTGGCATCAATCGGCTGCGGAATGATATTGTAGTCACCGGCGAGTACTAATGGTTCTTCCAGTTCCAGCCGCTCTTTCGCCCAGTCTTCCAGACGCTGCATCCAGCCGAGTTTATACGGGTATTTTTCCGTATCAACCGGATTGCCGTTTGGCAGGTAGAGCGAAATGATACGGATCACACCCTTTTCAGTGGTGAATACGGCTTCGATAAAACGTGACTGCTCATCGCTGTCATCACCCGGTAACCCGCGATTGACCTCAACCGGAGAGACTTTGGAGAGAATGGCAACGCCGTTAAAGCCTTTCTGGCCGTGGGTTTCTACATGATAGCCGAGGGCTTCAATTTCCAGTCGCGGGAACAAATCGTCTACGGATTTGATTTCCTGAAGGCAGGCCACATCAGGCTGGCATTCCTGCAACCAGTGCAGCAGATTTTCGATACGTGCTTTGACACCGTTAATGTTCCATGTGGCAATTTTCAAAGACGTATCCCCGTATTGAGTTTTATAAAAAATCTGCCGCATTTCAGATCATGCGGCAGCTATTCATGGCAGAAACCGGTCAGATTGCGAAACTGACACCGCAGCCGCAGGATGACGTGACATTCGGATTGTTGATCTGGAAGGACTGTCCCATCAGATCGTCAATGAAATCAATAACCGAACCGTCAATATAAGGCACGGAAATGCTGTCGATCAGCACTTTGGCGCCGTCTTTTTCGATGATCAGATCATCATCATTGGTATCGCTGACGAGATCGAATTTGTAGGAAAAGCCTGAACAGCCGCCGCCCTCAACGGAAATACGCAGGGCTGATTTGTCGGCTTGCTTTTGCAGAATTTTGACAATGCGTTTGGCCGCCGCATCGGATACGGAAATGTCCGTCATAATAGTCACCTTAAAATCATGGGCGGTTCAAGTTCCGCACAGGATATATGTTGATAGGACTATAATATAGGTCAGAGGCGCAGAGGGCGCAATCTCCTGTCACACGTCATTTGCCCTAAAGTTTTATACTGCACTGCATATCAAACCTGTTATTTTGCACTGCAATCATGATAATGCAGCAGAGTGCAATTGTTGCGAAAGGCCAGATGTGCTTTGCGCAAGCTTGCAGATTTTTGGTTGATGAAACACAAGTCATAACAGGAAGAATGATGGACAGTATTGGTTTCGGCTATCGTGAACGTGCTCCTTATGCATGCGACCCTGCGCAAACGCGCGGACGCCTGGTGCATGAGACCGAGAGCCGAACACGCACGCCTTATCAGCGTGACCGCGACCGCATTATCCATTCGACTGCTTTCCGACGATTAAAGCACAAAACACAGGTGTTTATCGCCCATGAAGGCGATCATTACCGCACAAGGCTGACGCACACGATTGAAGTGGCGCAGATTGCCCGTGCTTTGGCGCGCGCATTGCGGCTGGATGAAGATCTGGCTGAAGCCGTGGCACTTGTGCATGATTTCGGCCATACGCCGTTTGGCCATACGGGCGAAGATGCCCTGAATGAGAAAATGGCAGACTATGGCGGCTTCGACCATAATGCGCAGTCACTGCGTATCGTGACCTTGCTGGAAAAGCGCTATGCGGAATTCGACGGGCTCAATCTGTCATGGGAAACGCTGGAAGGACTGGTCAAGCATAACGGCCCGCTGACCGGCCGTTATTCGGATGGTGAGCCGGTACCGGGTTCGATCCTCAAGTATAATGAGCGGTTTGATCTGGAACTTTCCGGTTTTGCCAGCCTTGAGGCGCAATGTGCGGCGATTGCCGATGATATCGCCTATAATGCCCATGATATTGATGACGGCCTGCGCTCCGGTCTGCTCACGCTTGAGCAGCTGGAAGAAGTGCCGCTGACACGGGATATTCTGCAGGAAGTTCAGCGCCTTTATCCGAAGCTTGATCCGGTGCGTCGTGGTCATGAACTGATGCGCCGGCAGATCACCCGTATGGTTGAAGATGTGATTGCGCATGCGCAAGAGCAGATCAAAAAATTCAATCCGCAGAGTGTGGATGATGTGCGTGCGGCCAGTGAGATGATGGTCGGCTTTTCGCCGGATATGGCGATTGCCGAGAAAACCTTGAAGAAGTTTCTCTACCGGAATCTCTATTTCAACGCGCAGGTCGTGCCGATCCGTAAAAATGCCGATCAGGTCGTGAAAGACCTGTTCGATGCTTATATGACGGCGCCGGATGCGATGCCTGCCGATTGGCGGGCAGGGATCGCCGGTAACGAGACTTCCGCCTTTGCACGTCAGATTGCGGATTTCCTTGCAGGTATGACTGATAATTATGCCGTGCGTGAACACCGACGATTGTTTGACCATACGCCCGACTTGGCTTAAACGGGCTGCAAAACTGCCATTTCTGACTGTGTGATTTGCGAGGCGCTGAGCTTCCCCATTGCATGACGTTCAATTGATTGAATGTGAATTGCGGCCTTGCTCCGCATTTATGTTCCGACAGGACAGATTATGAATATCTTTGCTGATTTCGACGTTAAAATTAAAAAGACACTGCAAGATCTTGGTTTGAAAGACAAAGACGGTGGTGAACTGGATGTTTCCCGTGTTGGTGTTGAGCCGCCGCGCGATGCTACGCATGGTGATATT
Source organism: Pseudochrobactrum algeriensis (assembly GCF_018436245.1). Classification (NCBI taxonomy): domain Bacteria; kingdom Pseudomonadati; phylum Pseudomonadota; class Alphaproteobacteria; order Hyphomicrobiales; family Brucellaceae; genus Pseudochrobactrum; species Pseudochrobactrum algeriensis. Next base: position 1,889,557 of record NZ_CP075361.1, on the reverse strand, counting down.
TCCACCAATGCGGCCATGGTGCTCTCCAAGGCGGTTGGCAGCAATCCGCGTGAACTGGCAGCCAAAATCGCCGAAGCGCTGAAAGGCGATGCGGATGTTGCATCCGTTGATGTGGCGGGTCCGGGCTTTATCAATCTGCGTCTGAATGATGATTACTGGCAGCGTCAGCTGGGCGTTATGCTGGCAGAAGGCACCGATTACGGCCGTTCAAAAATGGGCGGTATGCGTAAGGTCAATGTGGAATATGTTTCCGCTAACCCGACCGGTCCTATGCATGTCGGCCATTGCCGTGGCGCGGTTGTCGGTGATGTGCTGGCTAACCTGCTGAAATTCGCCGGTTATGACGTAACCAAAGAATATTACATCAATGATGCCGGTGCGCAGATTGATGTTGTGGCCAAATCCGTGATGCTGCGTTACCGCGAAGCACTGGGCGAAGATATTGGCGAAATTCCTGCCGGTCTCTATCCGGGTGATTATCTGGTGCCGCTTGGTCAGGCATTGGCCAAAGAATTTGGCTCGTCGCTGCTGGAAAAGCCGGAAGAAGAAGTTCTGCCACTGGTAAAAGACCGTGCGATTGATGCCATGATGGCGCTGATCCGTGATGATCTGGCCTCCCTCAATGTGCATCATGACCTGTTCTTCTCCGAGCGCAGCCTGCATGCTGACCATGCCAAGCTGATCCGCACCGCGATCAACGATCTGACGCTCAAAGGCCATGTCTATAAAGGCAAGCTGCCGCCGCCAAAAGGTCAGCTGCCGGATGACTGGGAAGATCGTGAGCAGACATTGCTCCGTTCAACTGAAGTCGGCGATGATATGGATCGTGCGCTGGTTAAGTCTGACGGCAGCTTCACATACTTTGCTGCGGATGTTGCTTACTTCAAAAACAAGTTTGATCGCGGTTTTGAGGAAATGATTTATGTCCTCGGTGCGGATCATGGCGGCTATATCAAGCGTCTGGAAGCGGTGGCCAAGGCTGTTGCTGAAGGTAAGGCCGAGTTGACCGTGCTGATCTGCCAGATGGTCAAACTGTTCCGTGATGGCGAGCCGGTGCGTATGTCCAAGCGTTCAGGCCAGTTCATTACGCTGCGCGATGTCGTGGATGAAGTTGGTTCCGATGCTGTGCGTTTTATGATGCTGTACCGCAAGAATGACGCGTCGCTGGACTTTGACTTTGCCAAAGTCACCGAGCAGTCCAAAGACAATCCGGTATTCTACGTGCAATATGCATCTGCGCGTGCGAACTCGGTTTTCCGTCAGGCGAAAGAGCAGCTTGGTCTGGAAAAAATCGAGCGTGAAGAGGCTGCCAAACACCTGTCTCTGCTCACCGATGAGAGCGAAGTGGCGCTGGTGCGTAAGCTCGCGGAATATCCGCGTCTGATTGAGACCGCGGCCATTCATCAGGAGCCGCACAGGCTCGCATTTTACCTCTATGACCTCGCAAGTGCGTTCCATTCTCAGTGGAATCGTGGCTCGGACAACCCGGACTTACGTTTTATTAAGGTTAACGATACAAACTTGTCACTTGCCAGGTTAGGGCTGGTGCAGGTTGTTTCTGATGTCTTGGTATCCGGATTGTCGATTATCGGCGCGGATGCTCCGACAGAAATGCGCTGAATAGAGTGAGGGCGGTTTAAGTTACCGCCTCTGATATTCAGGTAAAGACCGGCACGAAAGGCGCATTTGCTGCGTTTTCGTGCCGTTTTTGCAGGAAACTACTGTCAAGTTTTGCCCACATTGCCTTGCTATATTAGCAATGATTAGGGAGACGTCGGCGGGCGCTCCAGTTGAAATTAGGAAAACGCCATGACTGACAGTAGCGTGACGGGCCGCAATCAGAATCACAGTGATATTCGCGACGAATCGGCGCGGGATAATGATCCGCTGTTTGAATTGTCGCGCATTTTTGGCTTTGATGAACCGGCAGAACAAAAAAATATGCAGAATGCGCAGGCTGAACCGGAAATGTCCTCCGAGATGAGCCTTGAGCGGGAACTGATGGCAGATTTCGACGCTGAATTCGCGGCGGACTTCGCTGCTGAACCGGCACAGACAGCCAGCAATTTCCAGCCGCAGGATGAAGTGTTCAGCCCTGTTCAGCAGGCAGCTGCTGAGAGCCGCTCTTACCAGCAGGCTGTCGAGCCGCGCTTTACCGGCTATGCGCCGTTACAGCGTGCCTATGCAGAAGAAAAAGCACCGGAACAGTCCCAGCCTGCCTTTCAGCAGGATATTCCGCAATATTATGCGGAAGAGCAGGATTATACAGCTGCGGAACCGCAGAATGCTTATTATGAGGCCTATTCCGATCTGCCTCAGGATGCAGCATTTTCAGAGCCTGTGCAGGCTGCGAATGAAGATTATTTCTCTTCGCTGGAAAATGAGCTGAGCCAGAGCTTTGAACCGGAAACCGCTCCGCAGATTGCTGCCGAGCCGTATTATCAGGAGAACCAGTATGCCCAGCCTTATCAGGCGGGGTATGGTTCCCATGCGCCTGAATATTCGGAAGTCGCGGCCAATGTTTCGCAAGAACAGGCCGCTCAGGATTTTGATCTGCCTGAACTGAATGCAAATGATTTCGATTTTTCTGATATCGGCCGTGAGCCGCAACAGGAATTTGTTGCCCAGAGCTATGACAATGTTTTTGCGGAAAACGAGGCTTACCGCCCTGTGAATACAGCACAGCAGTCTGATACCAGCTTTGAGGATGAGCTTTCATTCCTGCTGCAGGATGAAGCACCTGCTGCGGCACCGGCTCAGACGGATAATTATGCTTATCAGGCACCGTTTGAAGCAACAACAGAAGCAGCGGCCTCTGCTGATCCGGTCGCCGCTTATGAGGATGAAGTTGTTCCGCTAACCGATATCGAACCATTGTTTGATGCGCCGTCCATTGAGGTTGCCCCTGCTGTTGCCGATTTCGACGGTCAGGAGCCGGTTGCGGATCATTATGCTCAGGGCGAGGATGATTATACGCAGGCTGCACCGGTGCAGAATTACGACCAGATTGATGATGAGTTCTTTGCTGCTCCTGATCTGAGTCGTTTGCCTAACCGCACAGTCAACGCCCAGACCAATTGGGAAGAAGACAACGCTGCTGATGCAGCTGAAGCTCCGGCAGCCAGTTCCTTTGCGGATCTGTTCGGTGCCAGATCACAGTCTGATTACGCGGAAGAAACAACCGAAACCTATGAGCCGGAACAGGCTGTCGCTTTTGAAGAAGAGCAACAGACTGAAAATTTCAACTTCGGCGATGATTTCTACGAAGCAGAAGAAAATGCGCCCGTTGCAGAACCGGCCATAGAGCAGCCTTATGTACCGGAGCCGGAGGCTCCATTGACTTATAATGAGCCGGTAGCTCCGTTGGCCCATAATGCAGTGCGCGGTTATTCTTCCTACACATTTGGTGCGGCGACTCCGGCTGCAGCAAGTGCAACCGCAGCTGCTGCAGGTACAACAGAACGCACTGTCAGCAGCTTTGCGGATACGATTGCAGCTGTTCCGTCTTCCTATGCTTCGCAGCCTGTGCGTGACACTGCTCCTGCTGCAGCTTCCTACGAAGAACCGGCTTATGAAGAACCGGCTGCGGCGGATAATTTCTTCAGCAATGATGATTTCGATTTTTCATTCGATGAAGACCTGCAGCCTGCCGATGATTTCGCTGTTGCAGAAGCATCGGAAGAACTGCCGCTTGATCTTGATCTGAATGATGAACCGGAGATTTCGGCCTATCAGCCTGCTCAGAGTGCAGCCTCCAAGCCGTTTGTACCGGCACCGGAAATTGAATCCGTTGTTGTGTCGGAAAACAAGGTTGAGCAGACACAGGCGCTTGATCTGCCTGAGGTCAGCTATGGTGATGATGTTAAAGAAACGGGGCTGAACAGCCTCGAATCAGAATTCGCAGAAATTTTCAGCACGATTAGTGTGAATGAAGCTACCGCACCGGATACAACCAGTGAAGCGGACAAGGCTTTCGAAAATATTCTGCAGGATAATTTTGCAGACTATCATACGAGCGTCAAAGCCGAGCCGGAAGACACCGATTCCAATGGTGCAGGTTTCGGCACTATTGCCGGTGCTGCAGCTGGTCTTGCCGGTGCAGCCGTAGCGGGTGCAGCATTGCGTGGTTCTGCCGCGCAGAGCGGTGCAGGCCAGGCAGGCAATGCCACGCAGGATGATTATTATAATCACTGGGCGGCTCAGGGTGCGCAGAATAATGATTTCGACACCTATAATCTGTCCGAGAATTTTGCCCGTGATGAGGATGACTATACGGAAGCCCGTCCGCGTGAAGAGAACCCGTTGCGTAAACCTATCCTCTGGGCATCGGTCGCTGTAGCAGCTCTGATCGTTCTGGGCGGCGGTTACTATATGCTCAAATCCGGCGGTGTTGTCGGCGGCGAACCTGCAGTTCTGCGGGCTGACAGCCAGCCGGTTAAAGTCCAGCCGGAAAATCCGGGCGGTATGGTTGTACCAAATCAGGACAAGGCTGTTTACGATCAGGTTTCCGGTACCAAACCTGCTGCGCCTGAACAGAAAACCCTTATCAATACGGAAGAAGAGCCGGTTGATGTAGGTCTGTTGCAGGGTGCGGATGCGGAAGAAGACCGTTTGCTGTCAGATGAACCGGAAAGCACCAATAGTGCAACGCCTCCTGCTGCCAATAATCCGGCACAAGAGGCTGAGCGCGAACTGGTAACACCACGTACGGTTAAAACCATGGTCGTGCGCGCTGACGGTACAATCGTACCGAGTGAAGCACCGGCGGCCACTGCGCCTGCAAATAATAATGCAGCTGCAACCGATAATGGTCTTGATGAGGCATCCCGCCTGATCAGCCAGAGTGCTGTTCCTGAACGTCTGGGTACTGATGCACCGGCACCTTCTGCACAGAGTGCAGCAACACCGCGCGTTGTACAGACGCAGACTTTCACCGCTTCCGGTGAACAGGTCAAACCGCGTGAAGTGACAACAGCTCCGGTTGTGCCGTCACGTCCGGCCGAGCAGCCGGTTAATGTTGTAGGCAATGTGGAGCGTCCTGCGCAAAATACCGCGCCGCAGCAGGTTGCCAGCGCCACTGCGCCTGCAGCCAATGTTTCGGCCAATGTTCCTGCGGGTACATGGTTCATTCAGATTGCCTCGCAGCCGAGTGCAGAACTGGCACAGAAGAGCTATGCCAATATGAGCTCGCGTTACGGTAATGTTATCGGTGGTCGTGGTGTTGATATCAAAAGGGCGGATATTGCCGGTAAGGGTACTTATTACCGTGTCCGTATTCCGGGTGGTACCAAGGCTGAAGCCGCAGCGCTCTGCGAGCGTCTGAAATCTGCCGGTGGCAGCTGCTTCCCGACACTCTGATCTGAAATCATGTAAAACAAACATGAAATGCGCTGTGTATCTTTAAAATACGCAGCGCATTTTCTCTTTATGGGTTATGCAGAGAGCATTATCTGATTTGTCGCATTATCGCGGACGTTAAATGAAGCCATTTATCTGCGAAATGCCTGTCTGATTTGTCATATTCCAATAGGCGAGGAGCATTGCCGCAATGACATTTAAAGCCATGATTACCGGTTTCGAAGGTACAATGCTGACCGAAGCCGAGCAGGAATTGTTCCGTCGTGTGCGTCCGTGGGGCTTTATTCTGTTTGCCCGCAATGTGGAAAGTCTCGAGCAGTTGCGCGCACTGACCGCGCAAATCCGCGATGTAACCGGACGGGATGAGACACTGATCTTTATCGATCAGGAAGGCGGACGTGTGCAGCGCCTGCGCCCGCCGCTGGTGCCGAACTATCCGTCAGCGTCGCAGATCGGTGCGCTTTATGAACAGGATGAAGAACAGGGTATGCGCGCCGCCTGGCTGCTCGGCCGTCTTCATGCTTTTGATCTGATGGGCGTTGGCATCAATGCCAATTGTCTGCCGGTGCTGGATGTGCCGGTTGAAGGCTCTCATGAGGTGATCGGCTCGCGCGCTTACTCCTATGATCCGGAAACTGTTGCGGTATTGGGCAATGCGGTTGCTGAAGGGCTGATGGCCGGTGGTGTGCTGCCGGTGATGAAACATATGCCGGGGCATGGCCGTGCATTTGCCGACAGCCATAAGGAACTGCCGAGCGTTGATGCACCTTTGAGCGAACTCTGCGCCCGTGATTTTGTACCATTCTGCCAGCTTGATGATCTGCCGGCCGCTATGACTGCGCATATTGTTTACAAGGCGCTCGATCCGGAACGTCCTGCAACGCTGTCGCCGGTGGTTATCAATTGCGTGATCCGTGATATGCTGGATTATGACGGTTTGCTGATGAGCGACGATATTTCCATGAAGGCGCTGTCCGGCAATCTGGATGATATTGCCCGTGAGATTATCGCTGCCGGTTGTGATGTGGTGCTGCATTGCAGCGGCGTGCTGGAAGAAACCATAGCCGTTGCCGCTGCTATTCCTGATCTGAAAGATGAGAGTCTGCGCCGTGCGGAACTGGCTGAAGTCTTTGCAGGTGAAGCGGATCTGAGCAATGAGGCAGCGATCCGTGCGGAATTTAACGCTTTATTCCCAGAGGTCGCTGTTGCCTGATAGTCAGGCAGAACTTCAATAAATAACAGGCCGGATGATGAGTACCGAAACCGCAAAGACGGATAATCCCCAGACACCAAAGGCCGATGTGCCGATGGATGATCTGTGGCAGTCAGAGACGGCACTCATCATTCCGCCTGACAGTGCGGAAGATCTGACCCTGCATGTGGATGTGCAGGGTTTTGAAGGGCCGATGGATTTGCTGCTGCATCTGGCACGCAATCAGAAGGTTGATCTGACACAGATTTCTGTGCTGGCACTTGCCGAGCAATATCTGAAATTTATCGAGCTGGCACGCGACCGAAAGCTGGAGCTGGCTGCCGATTATCTGGTGATGGCGGCATGGCTTGCCTATCTCAAATCGCGTTTGCTGATCCCCAAAGTCAAAGATGAAGACGGTGAGACCGGCGAACAGCTGGCTTCCGTCTTGCAATTCCGGTTGAAACGGCTTGAAGCGATGCGTGATGCGGCGGGCAAACTGGTCAATCGTGACCGGCTGGGGCGCGATGTATTTGCCCGTGGTATGCCGGAAACGGTGCTGGTGGAAAAGACCAGCCTTTACAGCGCTTCGCTCTATGATCTGCTCACGGCCTATGCCTCGCAGCGCCAGAGACAGGCGGTTTCCCATGTACAGATTGCCAGGCGCACAGTCTGGTCGCTGAAAGAGGCGCGGGTGCTGCTGGTGCGCATGGTAGGTGAATTGCAGGACTGGGTGGCGCTGGATGCGTTTCTGCTGGATTATATTGCGCGGCCGGAAGACCGTGCTAGTGCGATTGCCAGTTCCTTTGCCGCCAGTCTTGAGCTGGTGCGTGAAGGGCGGATGGAATTGCGCCAGAATGCAGCTTTCGAGCCGATTTTTGTACGCGCTGCCGAACGCAAACCGGTAAGCAGTGTACCCGATGATCTGAAGACGGATCGCGAAGATAAGGATGAAGCGTGAGCGAGACTGAAATTTTGACAGCTGCTGAGGCTGAAATGCCGATCATATCTTCAGATGATGCCAATCCGTCCGTGCCGTCACGCGAGGCGCTGGGTGATGTGGTGCGTATGGTTGAGGCGATTATTTTCGCGTCTTCCGAGCCGGTGACGGAGAAAATGCTGTCGGAGCGACTGCCGCTGGATGTGGAACTGTTGCCGGTGCTGAAAGTGCTGCAAAGTGAATATCGTCTGCGCGGCGTCAATCTGGTCAAGGCCGGTGACGGCTGGGCGTTTCGCACAGCATCGGATTTAAGCTTTCTGATGAGCCGCGATCTGGTCAAACAGAAGAAACTGTCGCGTGCGGCGCTCGAAGTGCTGGCAATTATTGCTTATCATCAGCCGGTAACCCGTGCGGAGATGGAAGATATTCGCGGTGTGGAAACTTCAAAAGGCACATTGGATGTGCTGATGGAAACCGGCTGGGTGAAACTGCGCGGCCGCAGACGCACGCCGGGACGTCCGGTGACCTATGGCACGACAGACAGTTTTCTGGATCATTTCGGTCTAGCAGAGATTCGCGATCTGCCGGGTATGGATGAATTGCGCGGGGCAGGGCTGCTCTCCGCACGCCTGCCTTCGAATTTCTCTGTGCCGGTGCCGAGTGTGCGGCCGGATGAGTTGCTGGCGGATGAAGACCCGCTGACTGCCGGTGATATTGAAGAGCTCGGTCTTTTCATGCCGAAGGTCGAGGATGAACAAGATAAATAGCCCTTTTTCGCTGCTGTTACTGTTAAAATTGTCATAATTCTGTGCTTGTTAACTTTTAAGCAGCGGCGGGGTTGCAGCCATTTCAAACAGCGGCAGGTTACCGGATAAGGGCTTCAGCGGAGTTCTGCCGGATAAATGTTTTTTATTTTTGTAACTATGCTGTAGAACAAAGAGAAATTTCGCCGGTTCTGTTTGAACAATGCTGTGATTGCGCTTAAATAGAGACTGAATTTGGATAATCCTGCTCCGGTATGAATATGCCGCGAGAGCATTTAGGGGATATAAGATGGGTAGTTTTTCGATCTGGCACTGGCTTATTGTTCTGGCGGTTGTGCTGCTGTTGTTTGGCCGCGGCAAAATTCCTGAACTGATGGGCGATGTTGCCAAGGGCATCAAAAACTTCAAGCAGGGCATGAACGAGCCTGAAGAAACCGATGTTGCTTCTTCCAAGACCATCGACAATGAGACCGGCGAACAGGTCAAGCCGACGAAGAAAACGACAAAACTGTAATTACAGATCATTCTGCCGGACTGTGCCGCCTTATGCGGCGCAGAAAGACTTTGGCCACGCGTTCGCTTTGAACGCAGGCCAAAGGCGGACAGATGGTGAAATGGAACGCCGATGTTAGATATAGGCTGGTCGGAGCTTCTGGTAATTGCGGTTGTTATGATCGTTGTTGTCGGCCCGAAGGATCTTCCGAAAATGTTGCGCGCCTTTGGCAAGGCAACAGGAAAGCTGCGCGCCACGGCGAACGAGTTCCGGACGCATTTTGATGAAGCACTGCGCGAGGCAGAGCTGGACGAAGTCAAAAAGACAATTGACGGCGTGAAGCAATATGACCCGCGCAAAACGGTGACGGATATTTTTGAACCGGTGCGCAGCGCCGGTGATGATTTGCGTGCCAGCCTGAATAATGCATCGCCGAAGCCGGAGGAAACACCGGTCGTGCCTATGGATTCGCCGCTCGATCTCTCTGAAATCAAAGAGGAAGAGGCGAAAACGGCAACGCCTGCTGCAAAGCCTTCAGCTGCTGTTACCGAGCCTGCTGCTGCAGAACCGGTGAAAAAAGCCGCGAAACCCAGAGCTTCAAAAGCTGCGGCTGACACAGCGGCAAAACCTGCTGCAAAGAAAGCGCCGGTAAAAAGCGATTCTGCGGTTAAAGCTGCACCGGTAAAGCAAACCGCAGAGAAAAAAGCTGCCGCGCCCCGTGCAAAAGCCGCAGCGAAAACAACAAAAAAGACAGGAACTGAGCAGTGAGCAGTGATCAGGATGAAATAGACCAGAGCGCTGCGCCTTTGCTTGAGCATCTCATTGAGCTGCGCCGCCGCCTGATCTGGTCGATTGTGGCCTTTTTTCTGGCCTTTGTACTCTGCTTTGCTTTTGCCAAGCATCTCTTCAATTTGCTGGTTCTGCCTTATCAATGGGCGCTGGACTGGGCAGGGATGGATCGCAGCAAAGCTGCATTGATCTATACTGCACCGCAGGAATTCTTCTTCACGCAGGTGAAAGTGGCGATGTTCGGCGGTCTGGTTCTTGCCTTTCCGATGATTGCTTCGCAGATTTACAAGTTTGTTGCGCCCGGCCTTTATAAGCATGAGCGTATGGCATTCCTGCCGTTTCTGGTTGCCTCGCCTTTGCTGTTCCTGCTGGGTGGCGCGCTGGTTTATTTCTTCTTCACACCGATGGTGATGTGGTTCTTCCTTGCCATGCAGCAATCGGGTGCGGATGGCGAAGTGCAGATTTCCCTGCTACCGAAAGTGTCGGAATATCTCAGCCTGATTATGACGCTGATTTTCGCCTTCGGTCTGGTGTTCCAGCTGCCGGTTATCACATCGCTGATGGCCAAGGTCGGACTGGTGACTGCGCAGGGCCTGCGGGATAAGCGCAAATATGCGATTGTGATTGCCTTTGTGGTGGCTGCCGTGCTGACACCGCCGGATCCAGCAAGCCAGATCGGTCTTGCTATACCGGCAATCCTGCTCTACGAAATCTCGATCTGGCTGGCACAGATGATTGAGAAGAAGCGCGCTCAGGCCGAAATTCTCAATAATCTCACACCTGCAGATGATAATGAGCAAAAATCGTCCTGATTTTCGTATCATGTGATAGAAATTGAAGGCAGCATTTATGCTGCCTTTTCATGCATTGCAGCGGATCAGTTGTGATCGTGTTGCGATATAAGAGCCTGCCGTAACCGCTTGTTGTGATTACGGTGAACCTGAACCTAAAAATAACGGTACTTCCAATGCTGGACATTAAATGGATACGCGAAAACCCTGAAGCTCTTGATGCTGCTCTGCAAAAGCGCGGAGCCTCTGCTGTATCCTCCGATGTGTTGGCGCTGGATGAAGCCCGCCGTCAGCATATTGCCAAGGTGCAGGAAGCGCAGGAGCGCCGCAATGCCGCCTCGAAAGAGATCGGCAAAGCGATGGGCGAAAAAGATATGGCGACCGCTGACCGCCTGAAGGCGGAAGTTGCCGAACTGAAAACCTTCCTCACCGAAGCGGAAGAAGAAGAGCGTCGCCTTGATAAAGCGCTGAATGATGTTCTTTCGAGCCTGCCGAATGTGCCTTATGACAGCGTTCCAGTCGGTAAAGACGAGAATGACAATGTCGAGACACGTCGTGTCGGCAATATCCGTAATTACGGTTTTGAACCGAAAGAGCATTTTGAACTGGGCGAAGCCCTCGGTCTGATGGATTTCGAGCGTGCAACACGTATGTCCGGCTCACGTTTTACTGTGCTGAAAGGTGCACTTGCGCGTCTGGAACGTGCGCTTGGTCAGTTCATGCTTGATCTGCACACCACAGAACATGGTTATTCTGAAACTATGGTTCCGCTGATGGTGCGTGATGATGCGGTATATGGTACAGGCCAGCTGCCGAAATTCTCGGAAGATCTGTTCCGCACCACTGACGGCCGCTGGCTGATCCCGACAGCGGAAGTGCCGCTGACCAATCTGGTCAATGGTGAGATTGTGGATGGTGCTGAGCTGCCGATGCGTGTGACTGCGCTGACGCCTTGTTTCCGATCAGAGGCTGGTTCTGCCGGTCGCGATACACGCGGTATGTTGCGTCAGCACCAGTTCTGGAAAGTGGAAATGGTATCGGTCACTGATGCGGAAAGCTCGGAAGCCGAACTTGAACGCATGACCGGTTGTGCTGAAGAAGTTCTGAAGCGTCTCGGTCTGCCATTCCGCACTGTTACACTTTGCACCGGTGATATGGGCTTCGGCGCGCAGAAAACTTACGATATTGAGGTGTGGCTGCCGGGTCAGAACACATTCCGCGAAATCTCCAGCTGCTCGGTCTGCGGTGATTTTCAGGGACGTCGCATGAATGCGCGTTACCGTGCTGCCGGTGAAAAAGCGACCCGTTTTGTTCATACGCTGAACGGTTCCGGTGTTGCTGTCGGCCGTGCGCTGATCGCTGTGATGGAAAATTATCAGGAAGAAGATGGTAGCATCACCATTCCTGAGGCTCTGGTGCCTTATATGGGCGGCATGACTCGTATCGAAAAAGCCTGATATTCAGGTGTGTATTAAGGAAATGCCGGAGGCGGAAATGTCTCCGGCATTTTTATTTCTTCGCATTATCTCTGAATTTACAATTTTAAAGGATGATGCTGCCTGATCGGCTATAAATCTGACTTCGGGCAGGGTTCATGAATATTCATATGCAGGCAAATACGGGCAAATATCGCATGAGCGGCAAAGAAGGTTTTGCCTCTTTTGTATTGCGTATGCGCAGTCGCGGTTTGCACGATCCGCGTTTGTTTGCAGCAATTGAAGCCACGCCGCGTCAGCATTTCATCAATTCCGCCTATCAGGATTTTGCCTATAGCAATCGTGTTTTGCCGCTGGCTTGCGGCGAATCAATTGAGGGGCTGGACGATCAGGCGCGTTTTCTTTCGGCTTTGTCGCTTGAAGCGGGACATCGCGTGTTGGAAATCGGCACAGGCTCGGGTTTCACTGCCGCTGTCATGGCGCGTCTTGCTGCGCGTGTGACTACGATTGAGCGTTATAAGACTTTGGCAGAAGCCGCGCGTAATCAGTTTCAGGCGCATCAGATCGAAAATGTTGTTTGCAAACATGCAGATGGCCGCCATGGTGTAGCCGGTGGTCCTTATGACCGCATTATCGTCTGGCTGGCTTCGGATGCAATGCCGCGGCAATATCTGGATTTGCTGGCAACGCATGGCGTGATGATTGCACCGGTCGGGCAGGGTGACGGGCAGCAGGTCATGTGCCGCATGGCCAAAGTCGGCAGCCGTTTTGAGCGTGAAGACCTGATGATGGTGCGTTATCAGCCGTTTATCGAAGGCTCTGCTGCGTTTCTCTGAAACTTCGGCTGATTTTATTTCCCGGATTTTATAGTTGTCGCAGTGCTCTGACAGGCTTCGGAGCAGCATGTCGTGTATCAAATTTGCCTGATTTAGCGATTATGGTATCCGTTTGATGAATCTTTTAATTTTTTTACAGCAATTTTAACCAGCAGGTAACATTAACGCGCTTTAATAAGTCTACTTAGAGTTTCGGGTATGGACGGGTTGAATATGCGTAAAAAAGTTTTGCATCATGCGTCCGAGCGTCTTCTGCGTCATAGCGCGGTCATCCTGCTTGCAGGTGTGGTTGCTGGCTGTAGCGGGGATATGACACGCTTTACGGATGGCCTTACGACTGGATCGACGAATAATCAGCGCGCGATTATGCAGTCACAGAATCAGTCCTATCAGCAGAATAACGGCGCGGATAATTATCCGTCGATGCCGGCTGCGCAGCGTGTGGCTTCCGGTAATGTGCAGCGTAACGAGTTGCCGCCGGTAGGAACTGCCGCACCGATGGGCGCTGCACAGGTTGTGCAGAATAATGTTCAGAACTCTGTTCAGTCCGTGCGCGATCAGGCGACACAGCAGGTTGCAATGGCTGGCAGCAATATGACCAATGCTGCGGCAAGTTCGGTTAATAATGCGATGGTGCAGCCGGGTGAAACACTTTACGGCGTTGCCCGCCGGTTTAATGTGTCTCCGAATGATCTGATGGCTGCGAATAATATTACTGACCCGAATATGCTGCGGGCAGGGCAGACACTGACAATTCCGGGCGTTAAAGCCGCTGCCGGCGGCGCATTGGTTGCTGCTGCCAATGGTGGTACGCAGACCCTTGGTCAGTTGAAATCAAACGGTACACAGGCTGTTGCCAATGCTCAGCAGGCTGCGACGAATAAAGTGAATAATGCTGTTGCCAATGCAGGCGCAAAAGTAGCTGCTGCGACCGGCGGTTATACTGTGCAGAGCGGTGATACGCTGCATGCGATTGCCCAGCGCAATGGTGTGACGGCTGCAGCTCTGAAACAAGCGAACGGCATGAGCGACGGTACAATCCGCGTCGGTCAGTCTTTGGTGATCCCTGTTGCGGCGACTGCTGCAGCAACGCAGGTCGCCGCTGTTGCAAAGCCGGTTCAGGCCGCGGTTGATACGACAGTAAAAACAGCTTCAACCCCGCCTGTAGCTGCAAAACAGGTGCCGGATGGCAGCGTGAAACCTTATACACCGCCGCAGGCGAGCAATAAGGTGATTGAAGAAGCCGAGCAGGATGTCGCCATGGCACCTTCTGCAACCGGTATCTCGCAGATGCGCTGGCCGGTACGCGGCAAGGTGCTGACCAGCTTTGGTCAGCGTGACGGCGGTACTGTGAATGACGGTATCGACATTATGGTGCCGGAAGGTACGCCGGTTAAAGCAGCCGAAAATGGTGTGGTTATCTATGCCGGTGACGGGCTGAAGGAATTCGGTCAGACTGTTCTGGTGCGCCACGAAAATGGTCTTGTGACTGTCTATGGTCATAACAGCAAGATCAATGTGCAACGCGGTCAGAAAGTGCGTCGCGGTGAGGAAATTGCCCGTTCCGGTATGAGCGGCAATGCAAAATCGCCAAAGCTGCATTTTGAAGTGCGCAAGAACTCAACGCCGGTTAATCCGTCGAAATATCTGGAAACATAATTCCCGGAATATAGAGCGCCATGTGCCATGCAAAGGACGTTCCAACTCTTTAAAATTATGCTCTGAATTGAAAATAAGCCCGCTGCATCATGCAGCGGGCTTTTTTGTTTATGCATGAATGGAAATGCCGAGCCTGCCGGCCAGATCCTGCACATATTGCCAGGCAACACGGCCTGAACGGTTGCCGCGTGTGGTTGACCATTCAAGGGCTTCCGCATGCAGCTTCTCAACCGGATAATTGAAGCCGTAATGCGCAGCATAGCCGTCGACCATGGCCAGATAATCATCCTGATTGCACTTGTGGAAGCCAAGCCAAAGGCCAAAACGGTCGGAGAGGGAGACTTTTTCTTCTGTTGCTTCAGACGGATTGATAGCGCTGGAACGCTCATTATCAATCATTTCACGCGGCATCAGATGGCGGCGGTTGGATGTGGCATAGAAAATCACATTGTCAGGACGACCTTCGACACCGCCTTCAAGCGCAGCTTTTAATGACTTGTAAGATGTATCGTCATGGTCGAAGGACAGGTCATCACAAAACAGTATGAAACGGTAGTCGCTCTCTTTGATGAGATTCATCAATACCGGCAGGCTGTTGATATCTTCGCGGTGAATTTCAATGAGTTTCAGCGGCTTTTCAGCGGTTTGATTGACTGAAGCCTGCGCGGCCTTGACCAATGAGGATTTACCCATGCCGCGTGCACCCCAGAGCAGTACATTATTGGCGGGCAGGCCGCGGGCAAAGCGCTCGGTATTGCTCACCAGCTGGTCGCGCACATGGTCAACACCATGAATGAGGCCGAGATCAACGCGGTTGACCTTTTTGACCGGTGCCAGTTCAAGGCGGGAGGGCTCCCAGACAAATGTATCGGCACTCTCTGCCTGCAATGGTTTCGGGGCAGGTGGTGCCATGCGCTCAAGAACAGCCAGCAGCTGATCCAGTTTTGCACTCAATATTTGCTCAGTCGTGTTCATTTTAAAGCCTGTATTCTATCCGCGGCACTCTTGTATCCGGTCCTCAGACTTATGACGGGATGCAAGAATGCCCGGATTTTAAGTAAAGCACTTGAGCTGTAGCTACCGGCTTTACCGGACTGTTTCTGTTTGCTTCTTAAAGACTGCCTTCAAGAATAGTCTGACTTTAGCAAGATTATTGTCTTTGAATAGTACTCATGGGTACGGTTGTGTGAAAATATTGTATTTGTGCCTGTAGCCAAGGCCGGAGTGAAAAAAATGATGGCCGCACTGGTAAAGTGGATTAAGAATTTGCATCTATGGTTGCATAACGGCGTATAACCGTTGTAATGCGCAGTGAATAAATTTGATGCATGCCGGTGAAATATGACGGCTTTGGCTACATAATTCCCTAACCCGCAATCGGTTTAAGGAATTCTGCAGCCGAGAAGCATCGGACAGTTTTCAGTTTGACGAGGAGTCACTTTCATGTTTGTTACCCCTGCTTACGCTCAGGCCGCCGGTGGTGCCGGTGGCGCGGATATGCTGATGAGCATTCTGCCGTTTATTCTTATTTTCGTTGTTATGTATTTCCTGATTATCCGCCCTCAGCGTAATCAGATGAAAAAACGCGGTGAAATGCTGACCAATATCCGCCGCAATGACACAATCATTACCGGTGGCGGCATTATTGCTAAAGTTACCAAAGTGATCGACGACAATGAACTGGAAGCTGAAATTGCTGACGGTATCAAGATCCGCGTTCTGCGCTCCACCATCGGTGATGTGCGCACCCGTGGTGAACCGGTTGCCGACAACAAGAACAAGTAAGCTTATTGCTTATTGTTATTAAAGCCCGCTTTGAGCGGGCTTTTTTATTGGTCTGAATATATAATTTGATGTGCTGCAATAGCGCATCATCAGCTTAAAATCTGCGCCATCCGCCTGTGTGCCTGCTGAGATTTGTACGAATCACGTATAAGATCAGAAAATGAGGTGGTGTAAGCAGAATTTGCCGTGTTTTATTCGGCAGTTATTCTCAAAAACATTACTGTTACGTCTGATCCTGTCTGTTTTGCGGATTTGCTGCAAAGCGGCATCAATTTTACGGATGGATTGCCGATGCTCTATTTCCCGCGCTGGAAATCGGTACTGATCTGGCTGGTCGTTCTGGCCGGTTTTATCTTCGCATTACCTAATTTCTTTTCCGATCAGCAATTGTCGGGTCTGCCTGACGGTTTCCCGAAAGGGCAGATTATCACCGGTCTTGATCTGACAGGCGGTACGCGCGTTGTTCTGGCATCGCCGAAAATTACTGCAGAAGATCTGGATAAAAGCGCCGCCGTTATGGCTGATCGTCTGTCTGAGCTGGGCTATGATAATGCCCGTATCAATGTGCAGAACAAAAACCAGATACGCGCTGAAGTGCCGGATGTTTATGATGCACAGCTCATCAAAGATCTGCTGAGCCTGAAAGGCGATATCAATTTCCGTCAGGCGAAAATAGTAACGACACCTGATCCGCTGGCTGAAGGGCTGGTTCCGCAGGATTCGGAAATCATCTATTCATTTGATGATCCGCCGGTTGGTTATATTGTTAAAAAAGCACCGGTTCTTACCGGTGAAGACATTGCCGATGCGGAAGTCGGTGTAAATACAGCGCAGGATTCAGTAATTACCATCTCCCTGACGGAAGAGGGCACAAAGGATCTGGCTGATTTTACGACCAAAAATACCGGCTCTGTTCTTGCTGTTGTGATTGATAATCAGATTGTGTCGGCTCCGCGTATTCAGGAAGCGATTACGACCGGCAATCTGCAGATCACCGGTGACTTTGATCTGGAAACATTGAGCAATCTTGGTGTTGTTCTGCGTTCGGGACCGCTGGCGGCTCCGGTTCAGGTTCTGGAAGAGCGCAGTATCGCTTCGGCGCTTGGCCAGAATTATACAAGCTACGGACTGATTACTGCACTGAGCGCGCTTGTGGTTGTCGCCCTGTTTATGGTGCTGTCCTATGGCCTGCTTGGTCTGATCTCTGTGATTGCGCTTGGCGTCAATGTTATGCTGATGATTGCCGTGGTGTCATTCTTCGGCGTTGCAGTCGGGTTGGCAACCATTGCCGGTCTGGTGCTGACAATCGGTATGGCGGTGGACAGCAATATCCTGCTGTTTGAGAAAATGCGTGAAGATCGCCGTAACGGTTATTCTGTTGTACAGGCGATTGAATCCGGTTTTTCCCGTGCGCGTGCCTGTGTGGTGGATGCCAATCTGACCACGCTGATCGCGGCATTGGTATTGCTGATGTTCGGCAGCGGGCCGTTGCATGAATTTGCGATCATCGTGACCATTGGTGTTGCGACGTCACTTTTCACAACCTACACCTTCTCCCGCCTCCTGATTTCTCTCTGGGTTCGCCAGTCGAAGCCAACAGTGATTCCGGCACGTTTCCTCAAGCTGGTGCCAACCAATACCAAAATCGGCTTTATGAAGCTGAGCGGCATTACGGCAATTATCTCTGCCGCTGCCTGTGTTGCTGCCCTCGTGTTTTATTTCACCATGGGTTTGAATTACGGCATCGATTTTGATGGCGGTTCTTCCGTTGAGCTGCAGTCGCGTGAAGGGCCTGCGGATCTGGATGATATTCGTTTGCGTCTGTCCGAGCTGAATATTGACGGTGCGCGGGTGGTGCAGGGTAAAAATGAAAACCTTGCCGAATTGCTGATTGGCTCGCAGGATGCCGGTGATGATGCTGAGCAGACTGTAGTTGTGAAATTGCGCGACGAGTTCGAGCAGGATTATGATTTCCAGCGCGTTGAAGTGGTTGGGCCAACGGTTTCCGATCATTTATCGCGTATTGGTAATGCAGCGCTCGGACTGGCACTGATCGGCGTTTTTGCCTATTTGTGGCTGCGTTTCCGCTGGCAGTTTGCTGTCGGTGCCGTGCTGGCAACAACGCATGATATTATCATTATGATTGGTGTTTTTGCGCTGTTCCGCTTTGAATATAATTTGTGGAGCCTTGCGGCGCTGCTGACGGTGATCGGCTATTCACTTAACGATACGGTGGTCGTGTATGACCGCGTGCGTGATAATCTGCGCCGTTATCCGCAGACGCGGGTCAGTATGCTGGTGGATGCCGCGATCAATCAGACGCTGTCCCGTACAATTCTGACCTCACTGGTCACGCTGCTGGCGCTGATCCCGCTCTACATCTTTGGCGGCGCGGATATTGGTTCCTTTGCAGTGATGATGTCGCTGGGGATTATTATCGCGACCTATTCGTCGATCTATATTGCGGGGCCGTTGCTTTGGCTGCTCGGCATCAGACCGTCAGATGTCAGCGAAAACGCGGAACCACAAACCGCAAGCTGAGTAATCAGCAAAATATAACAATAAGCATTGCCCGCAGGTTCTCCTGCGGGCAATGCTGTTTTAATCAGGCTGAAATGCACTGTAATGAACTGGTAAAACTCCCATATTGTTGTAGAAGGGGCGCATATCAGTGCTTGCCATCCATGCGGGGCTGAGCAGATTATAGCGCTCAAGATAAAGAGAGACGAAATGAACACTGGCATTGAAATCCGTGAGGCGCATTTTCCGGGACGGGCTCCGATTGATGCCTATGGAAATGGCGGGTTTCGTTTTGCGGAAATGTCGCATCGCGGTTCATTAATGTGTCTGCCATCCGGCATTCATGGCTGGGAGCCAAAACAGCCGCCAATTCTGACGGTGGCTGATCTGGATATGATCCTGCAACAGGCAAGCGATATTGAAATTCTGCTGGTTGGCACGGGTATGGATCTGCGCCGGATACCGGAAGATGTTAAGGCTGTACTGCGTGAGCACCGCATTTCTTCCGATCCGATGAGCACCGGCGCTGCTGTGCGCACCTATAATGTGCTGCTTGCGGAAGACCGCGCCGTTGCCGCCGCTCTGATTGCCGTGGAGTGAGAGCGTGGCTGAAACTGACAATAAAGCCGTGACACTTTCAGCGGCCGAGACCGGACATTATCAGCATTGCCTGCAATTTCTGCGCCAGAGTGATTTTGACCGCTATCTGGCTGTGCTCTATGCGCCGGAAGATAAGCGGCCTGCGCTTGCTGCACTCTATGCATTCAATGCCGAAATCGCCCGTATCCGTGATGTGGTACATGATGCATTGCCGGGGGAAGTGCGCCTGCAATGGTGGCGTGATCTTATCAATGGCACCGAACATGGTGCAGTGACCGGCAATCCGGTGGCGGCTTTACTGCTCAAAGCGATTGGTGAATATCAGCTGCCAGGTTCCGTATTTGATGCCTATTGTGAGGCACGGATTTTCGATCTCTATAATGATCCGATGCCGAGCCGCAATGATCTGGAAGGCTATTGCGGCGAAACCGCCTGCGCCATTTTGCAGATGGCGGCAATGATCTTGGATGCCGATGCGGCGAAATCTTCAGCTGAACTCTCCGGCCATGCGGGTGTTGCGCAGGCTGTCAGCGGTTTGCTACGGCTGATGCCTTTGCATCGCCGCCGCGGGCAGGTCTATGTGCCGGAAGATATGTTGCAGGCTGTGGGTGTTACGACAGAGCAATTTATCAAGGGTGATGACAAAGCGGCGATGCAGCGTGTTGTGGCTGTGGTGACAGCTCTGGCGCGGGAACATTACGCGGCTTTTGAAAAACAGCCGATGCCGGTAAGCTTGAAAGCTGCTTATCTGCCGGTGCGTTTGGTTCCGTTGGTGCTGAAACGTGCGGAGCGCAAGGCTGATCTGGTGGCCGAACAGAGCATTGACCTGTCACAATTACGACGCCAGTGGATTTATCTGAAATCCTCACTTAAAGCGTAATCAGAGCATTTTCGGTTTCGGCGTTTGACTGTGATCTAGAGCGGTTTACGTTCATGTTTGATCGCAGTGCTCGCTCTAGATTGCTTAGTTTATCGCATTATCCCGAACTGTCCAAGTTGACCCAACTTGACTGTGA
This sequence comes from Pseudochrobactrum algeriensis, assembly GCF_018436245.1. NCBI lineage: Bacteria > Pseudomonadati > Pseudomonadota > Alphaproteobacteria > Hyphomicrobiales > Brucellaceae > Pseudochrobactrum > Pseudochrobactrum algeriensis. The sequence goes on along the minus strand of NZ_CP075361.1, from coordinate 1,869,378 downwards.
AATGCTCAAAAAAAAGCCGCCCTTTGAGGCGGCTTTTTAAATATTACTGCTGTTCTTGCAACCAGACTTTGAAGTCATTCAGAGCCCGTGCGCTGAGAGCACGTTTTTTGGCCTGTGTCTTTTCCTTGCCGCGCAGGCGTACGCCTTCCTGTTTCGGAACTGTAACTTCCGGAAACAGGCCGAAATTCACATTCATCGGCTGGAAAGAACGTTTGCCCGGTTCATCATCACTGACGAGGTGACCGCCGGTAATGTGATTGAGCAAGGCGCCGAAAGCCGAAGTGACAGGCGGTGGCGGCAAAGTCTCGCCACGCTGCTGTGCAGCTGCAAAACGACCGGCGAGCAAGCCCATCGCTGAAGATTCCACATAGCCTTCACAACCGGTAATCTGGCCTGCAAAACGGATTTGCGGGCGGGATTTCAGGCGCAGACTGGTATCCAGCAGGATCGGTGAATTGAGATAGGTATTGCGGTGCAAACCGCCGAGGCGGGCAAATTCCGCATTCTCCAGACCTGGAATCATGCGCAAAATCCGGGTCTGTTCGCCATATTTCAGCTTGGTCTGGAAACCGACCATATTATAGAGCGTACCGAGCGCATTATCCTGACGCAGCTGCACAACTGCATAGGGCTTCACATCGCGATTATGGGCATTGGTCAGCCCCATCGGTTTCATCGGGCCATGACGCAAGGTTTCAGGGCCGCGCTCTGCCATTACTTCAATCGGCAGACAGCCGTCGAAATAAGGTGTGCCTTCCCATTCTTTGAACTCGGTCTTTTCACCGTCAATCAAAGCCTGAATAAAGGCCTGATATTGCTCTTTATCCATTGGGCAGTTGATATAGTCTTTGCCTGTGCCGCCCGGACCAACTTTGTCATAGCGCGACTGGAACCAGCAGATATCCATATTGATACTGTCAAAATGGATGATCGGCGCAATCGCATCAAAGAAGGCGAGGGAATCGGCTTCAGTTTCCTGCGCGATTGCCTCCGCCAGTTCTGCAGCAGTCAGCGGGCCGGTGGCGATGATGGTATTGCCCCAGTCTTCCGGTGGCAGACCTTCAACCACTTCACGCTGAATGGTGATGAGCGGATGCGCTTCAAGCTTTGCAGTGACCGCATCGGAAAAACCGTCACGGTCAACAGCCAGCGCACCACCGGCCGGAACCTGATTGGCATCGGCGCAGGCCATAATCAGCGAATTGGCCAGACGCATTTCAGCATGGAGCACGCCAACGGCATTGGTTTCAGCATCATCCGAGCGGAAGGAATTGGAGCATACAAGCTCAGCCAGTCCGTGGGTCTTATGCGCATCTGTACCGCGCACCGGACGCATTTCATGAATGATGACGGGAATGCCTGCTTCAGCAATCTGCCATGCCGCTTCGCTGCCTGCGAGGCCGCCGCCGATAATGTGAACAGGTGAATAGGATGATAAATTGGACATGCTTTGTCCAATACCGCTTTTGCAACGCAGCATCAATCACCTCTGTGTCAGATCACAAGCTTTTGCGGATAGGAATAATGGATAAAAAATAGCCCTGTCGCAGGAGGGAGGGCGACAGAGCTATCTTAAGGAGGACTGATATGGGGGGATATCAGTCAGCGCAGAATGGAGGACATAGTCCTGACAGCGCTATGCCTGCTGAAAAACGGGAGGGACAACAGCAGGCAATAAAACATGACCGGTACGGGAGGAGGAATACCGGTCATGAAAGGGGAGGATGTTTATCCGTCCGCGCCGGTGGTTGAAAAACTCCGGCACAGATATTTCGTGGCATACATACTATCAGTTCAGGCGAATTCCCGATCCTGACAGTTTTACCAATTACATACCGGCAGTGTTGGACTTGCGGGCGATGTAAGGAATGTCTGAGCGGGAGATACCAAGATCACCGAGTTCACGGTTGGACAAACGGTTCAGTTCGGAAACTGTGTCACGGTAACGGCGCCAGTTGTTGAAAGAGCGAATGATGTTCATTTTTAAAACCCTCGATTGTGTTCAGTTGTGTTGTGTAATCTGTTGTCCTGTATATAGCCCGGGTAATCAGAAATGAGGAGAGACAAGATTGCATAGCTCCTCTGCGAGCCTTGCAGACCTCATTTAAACGATTTAAATCGCTATTTAGTCGCTATTTGGACAAAATTGGTGCCGGTCGCAATTTTCGTTCGTTAAGCCGTGATTGCGGGTAATTTAAATGCGGTATGACGCATTAAGCCTCACAAAAATATCGCCTGTGGGTTGTGTAGAAATTGTGACATTTCAAGAGCTATGCAAAGCAGCACGGCATTAAGGTTAGCGACTGGTAAAATTGCGGGCTGGTTATTGAGTACCTGTGCGATTTTTGGATACTTGAATGCGGAGAATTTTCGTGGGAACCTTGTTTTCATGAAGGGGAACGGCTTGTTTATAGGGGGAGATCAGGTCGCTTGCTGAGTTTGCCTGTACTCATTGGCATGATCGTCGCCGGTATTATCACCGGCGCAGTGGCTGTTCATCTGCTTGGCGGTAACCGGCAGGCGGTTTTAGACAGCGATAAGGATGTGCTGGAGCGTTTCCGGCAGGATTATCCGGAAAGCCTGATCACCCGCATTTATTATACTCAAGACCGGCGCACTGCTTTTTTTGACTTGCCGCAGCAGGGAACCGGTATTGTTCATGCGGTGGGTGCTAAATTTTTGACACGTATTTTAAAAGCGCAAGATATTGCGGAAATCCGTAAGCAGGACGAAACAAGACTGTTTTTGCAGATGCATGATTTTACATGGCCTGCGGCTGCTTTTTCTTTTGCTGACAAAAAGACACGCGATCAGGTCTGTGAATGGCTGGAGCATTTCACAGTCAAGTTGGATCAACTTGACGCCCGTGATAGTGCGGCCAAATAAAGAATCTGGAGCGAGCGCTATGATCCAATCTGGACGTAAACCGCTCTAGTGCGGCCTCAACAATAAAAAGGGGAGTTGTCATTATGCATGATCCGGCATTCTTCGACGTGACACTGCTGGCAGTGCCATTATATCTCCTTGCGATTATGATTGAGCTGGTTGCTGTGCGCTATTGGCATCGTAAAGGTGAGTTTGAAACCCGTGATGCGTTGACCAGCCTGTTGATGGGCACCGGTAATGTTGTGGCAGGGCTGCTGCTCGGTTTTGTTTCTGTCACAGCATTGCTGTGGGTATGGCAGTTCCGTTTCTTTGATCTCGGCCTGCATTGGTGGGTTTTTATCGCTGCCTTTATTTTCGATGATCTGCGCTATTACTGGTATCACCGTATTGCCCATCGGGTGCGCTGGGTCTGGGCGGAGCATGTCAATCATCATTCCAGCCAGCACTATAATCTGACCACGGCACTGCGTCAGTCATGGACAGGGCAGATTACCGGCATGTTTATATTGCAGGTGCCGCTGGTATTGCTGGGCTTTCATCCGGCGGTGATTGCTTTCGTCTATGGCTTTAATCTGATCTACCAGTTCTGGATTCATACGGAAGCAATCGGCAAAATGTGGAAGCCTATTGAACTGATCTTCAATACGCCTTCGCATCACCGTGTGCATCACGCAACCAATCCGCGCTATCTGGATGCGAATTTTGCCGGTACGCTGATTATCTGGGACCGATTATTCGGCACATTTGTGGAAGAATTGCCGGAGGATATGCCGCGCTACGGGATTGTGCGCAATATCGGTACTTTCAATCCGGTGCGGGTGGCATTTCATGAATGGGCGGGGATGATGAAAGATGTGTTTGCTCCGGGTCTGAGCCTGCGGCAAAGGCTGATGTATATGGCAGCGCCGCCCGGCTGGAGCCATGACGGCAGCCGCAAGACATCGGAAGATCTGAAGGCTGATTATGTGCGCCTGAACCCTGATGAAGCCGGTAAGCCGGGATTGCCTGAGCGCTCGTCTTAATTTAACACGATAATAAAGCTATGCGCTCGTTTATTGCATCGGGCAGGTTTGTTCTCATGCAAACCGGAGCAACCATTATAACAGGATCGCCATTTGTCCATTTTTGTTTCCCTTGCACATCAGATTGACCAATGGCAGTCCCAAGGGCTGCTGGATCAGGAGACCGCAGACAGGCTGCGTCTTGATGTTAAAACCCGCAAGAACGGCTTTGGTATTGGCGGTGTTCTCGCTGTACTGGGTGCATTATTGCTTGGCGCGGCGCTGATCCTGTTTGTTGCAGCCAATTGGGAAGTCATACCGCGTGTCTGGCGCGTGGCGCTGATCCTGTTTGTCATGTGGAGCGGTTATCTTGGCGGCGCATGGCTGCAAAGGCGCGGTGAAAGCGGGCAAAGCACATTGGCAGCGATTTTTGCACCGGCGCTCTATCTGCTCTCGGCCATTACCTATGGTGCCGGTATCGCGCTGATCGGGCAGATGTATCATATGTCCGGTGATATGACGACGGCGGCACTGGCATGGGGCGTTGGCGTGTTGATTGCTGCGGTGCTGCTGCGCGCGCCGATTTTGACCGCTGCGGCATTGGGTATCGGTGGCTTTTATCTGTCAACCGTGCTGAATGAGCTTGGCGGGCAGGTCAATCTGGTTGCATCTTATCGCTGGGTTATGCCGCTTTATATTCTCGCCTGTGTCGGAGCCATTATCTACACAAAAGCGGATAAGGCCATGCATTTGCTGGCAGCGCTGACACTGGCTTATTTCCTCACTTTGTATTTTGACATTGAAAATCAGGCGATCCTGATCCTGATGATTGCCCTTGGCGCTGTGCTGGTGATTTGTCAGGGGCGCTGGCCGGCTTTTGAACGTTACAGCTACGGATTTGGCTCGCAGCTGGCCGGTTATGGTCTGGCTTCTCTGCTGATCGCGCTGTTTATCTTTCAGGTTGAGCATAAAGACTTGTTCAATAGTTATGAGGCCGGTGCCGATGCGGTCTATTCGCTGGTGGCAATTGCCGTCTGTGTTTTTGCGCTGATTATTGCCGGTGAAAAAAGCGGACAATTACGCTGGTTCGCCTATGCCGGTTTCTCTCTGCATGTGTTGTATCTGGCGACCGTGACTGTGGGGACGATGATTGGCACGTCCGGTGTCTTCCTGATTGGCGGTCTGCTGGTGATGGGGCTGGCTTATCTGGTTACCCGTATGGAAAAATATCTGCATGGCACACCTGCAAAAGCGGCGTCCGTTCATGATGGGGAGCAGCAGCCATGACTTTTCTTAAAAAACGCTGGCTTTATGTCGCTGCCATTATCGCGGCATTGCTGCAGTCGGGTGTGATGCTGGCAGGTGTTCAGCAGCGTATCAGTATTCTGCGCAGCGGTTCGGAAGTGGTGCTGCGGACTTTGCCGGTTGATCCGCGCGATTTGATGCGCGGCGATTATGTTATTCTGAGCTATGAAATCTCCCGCTTGCCTGCACATATGATTAGCGGTCAGCCGAAACGCAAAAGCGGCCTGAACTATATTTATGTCGTGCTGGCGAAACAGGCCGATGGTTCGTGGGAGGCGAAGCGGGCGCAATTTGATGTTCCGGATGCATTAAAAGATGGTGAAATCTTTTTGCGCGGGGAGGTTGAGGCTCCGTTTCAGCTCTTTGACAGCTATTCAATCCTGCCTGTTGTTTATGGCATCGAGCGCTATTATGTGCCGGAGGGCGAGGGGCTGGCTGTTGAAAATGCCCAGCGCGATAGCAACGTGGATATCGTCCTGTCAGTGAATGAAAAAGGTGTCGCGGCGATCCGCGCGCTGAGGATTGACGGCAAACAGGTTTTTGATGAACCGCTGTTCTGAGGTGAGGCGGCAAAGGGGAAGTGATAAGATCTGTGTATGACAGTCTCTTATCAAAAATAATCTGTTTTTCCCCTTTGAAGCCGGAAAATTGAATGCTATAGAGCGGCGCACATCAAAGCATACGTGCTTCGGTTGCGGATATGGCGAAATTGGTAGACGCACCAGATTTAGGTTCTGGCGGGAGACCGTGGGGGTTCGAGTCCCTCTATCCGCACCATTTTTATTCTCTTTGATCTTTGTAAGTCTTTGTAATTGCTGCGTGATTTATGCTGCAATTTTGGCGAAGGTGCGTTTTGGGTCGGTTTTGTGATACAGACTGTGTTACAAATTGGGTTACAATGCAGTTTGAGATGGCATCTTTTCTCATTGCCTGCTGTTTATAGTCTCCGCAGCAAATATATCCTGACGGGTCGTGCTGAATTTCATCAATTCTAAAACTTTATGGCCGAAGTTTCCGCATAATATATTTATGCTGATGCAGTCTTATCAAAGCTTTAGAAAGGTTTGAGACTATGGGAAACTATGGTGCGCGTTACGGGCAATATGCTCATGGATTTGGATGCTTGTGCCATAGTCCGGCAATCACACAGCTGAATGAACGCATTGGTCGCGGGCTGAGCCGCCGTTCCGTTCTGAGCGGCCTTGCGGCTGTGATGGCAGGTGCCGTGGTGGCTGATCCGGTTCAGGCGCTGGCTCAGACGCCCGTTTCTGTTGCAGGCCAGCCTGTTTTACTGAAAAATTTGCGCATTTTCGACGGAAAATCCTCAAAGCTGATCGAAGGACATAATGTTCTGGTGAGCGGCGGAAAAATTGCGGATATTCTCAAAGCTTCAGAGAATGTTGCTGATGCGCAGGTGATTGATTGTGGCAACCGCGTGCTGATGCCGGGTCTGATTGATGCCCATTGGCACAGTATTCTGGCGGCTATTCCGCAAATGGTGGCGATGACATCCGATATTGCCTATGTGCATCTTGTTGCGGCACAGGAAGCACAGCGCACTTTGATGCGTGGCTTTACGACCGTGCGCGATATGGGCGGGCCTTCCTTTGCGCTGAAGCGTGCGATTGATGAAAAGCGTATTCCGGGACCTCGCATTTATCCGTCCGGCGCGATGGTGTCCCAGACCTCCGGTCATGGCGATTTCCGCCAGCGCAGTGATATTCCGCGCCATAGTGCGAATGATCTGAGCCTTGCGGAATCTGCCGGTATAGCTGCAATTGCAGACGGTGAGGCCGAAGTGCTGCGTCGTGTACGTGAACAGCTGATGCTGGGCGCCAGCCAGATCAAAATTATGGTCGGCGGCGGTGTGGCATCGGCCTATGATCCGCTGGATTCCCTGCAATTTACCGAGGCTGAAATCCGTGCTGCGGTCATGGCTGCCAAGGATTGGGGCACTTATGTCTGTGCGCATGTTTATACGTCAGCCGGTATTCAGCGGGCGCTGGCTTGCGGCGTGCAGTCGATTGAACATGGCCAGCTGGCCGATGAGGAAACCGTCAGGCAAATGGCAGATGCCGGTGCATGGTGGAGCATTCAGCCGTTTCTGGCGGATGAGGATGCCAATGTTTATGCCTCGCAGATACAGCGCGACCAGCAGAAAATGATTGCCGAAGGCACGATCCGTGCATTTGAACTGGGGCCTAAATATAATGTCAAAATGGCATGGGGGACGGATATTCTGTTCAACCCGAAAGGCACAGCTTCGCAAGGACGTCAGCTGGCGAAACTGGCGCGCTGGTTTGATAATGGTGACGTGCTGAAAATGGCGACCGGCACCAATGCCGAATTGCTGGCGCTATCAGGAAACCGTAATCCTTATGGTGCAGCTGTCGGCGTTATCGAAAAAGGTGCAATGGCGGATATGCTGCTGATCGACGGTAATCCGCTGGAGGATGTGTCTCTGATTGCTGATCCGGACAAGAATATGAAGCTGATTATGAAAGACGGTGTTGTTTATAAAAATATACTGACTGCATAATCCGCATCGGTAAAAGGTCGATAAAATCCGATGGATTGCGGGTGAACATTCAATCGCATCTTGTATTTTGCGGGCGCTGATTGTAATGGGTTTGCGATAAATGGGATTCTGGCGCAATGCTGTCGCACGGGCTCTGTTACGAAATGTGACTTTATGCCGGTGAATGAGCAGATATTGTGCAGGAAATTCAATAGCAGAAATCAGGTATGGCTGCTTAAAATCCGTACCATTTATATATAGAGTCACTGTCATAATCCGGCAGGCTTTATATCCGTTCCGGGATGTCCCATAGCCTTTGCGCATATTTGTGCGCGGTATGTGACAAACAGAAAAACAAGAAATTTCGCTAGCCACGGCGGCTACGGTCATGCGGCCGGTCATGCGAAACGAAGACAAAGTGAAGGTTTTGACATGCAGGTTACCGAAACGCTCAATGAAGGGCTGAAGCGCGAGATCAAAGTCGTGGTTCCGGCACAGGATCTTGAAGCAAAGCTTGCTGAGCGCCTCGAAACCGCTCGCGGTCGCGCTAAGATCGATGGTTTCCGTCCTGGTAAAGTTCCTGCAGCACATCTGCGTAAGATGTACGGCAAGTCTTTCATGGCTGAGATCGTTAACGAAATTCTGAACGATTCAACCCGTTCGATCCTTGCTGACCGCAACGAAAAAGCTGCAACCCAGCCAGAAGTTGCAATGAGCGAAGATGAAGCAGAAGCCGAAAAGGTTCTGGCCGGTAAAGCTGATTTCGAATTCACCATGAATTACGAAGTTCTGCCGGCAATCGAAATCAAAGACGTTTCCGGTCTTAAAGTGACCCGTGAAGTTGTTGATATTTCGGACGAAGAAGTTGAAGAGCAGGTTAAGAAAATCGCTTCTTCCGCTCGTACTTTCGAAGCGAAAAAAGGCAAAGCTGAAGACGGCGACCGCGTTACCATGGATTACCTCGGTAAGCTGGAAGACGTTCCTTTCGAAGGCGGCGCAGATCAGGATGCACAGCTGGTACTCGGTTCCGGCCAGTTCATTCCGGGCTTTGAAGATCAGCTGGTCGGTGTAAAAGCCGGTGATGAAAAGCAGATCAAAGTTACTTTCCCTGAAAATTACGGCGCTGCTCATCTGGCCGGTAAAGAAGCAACCTTCGACATCACTGTGAAGGAAGTTGCTAAAGCTGCTGAGCTGGAACTGAACGACGAAGTTGCTAAGAAGCTGGGCATTGAAAGCCTTGATCGTCTGCGCACTGTTGTTCGTGAACAGATCGAAGGTCAGTACGGCCAGATCACCCGCCAGAAAGTTAAGCGTCAGATCCTCGACGGTCTGGATGCAGAATATCAGTTCGAAACACCAGAACGTCTGGTTAATGCTGAGTTCAACAACATCTGGCAGCAGATCAATTTCGACCTGCAGCAGGCTGGTAAGACTTTTGAAGACGAAGAAACCACTGAAGAAGCTGCTCGCGAAGAATATCGCAAGCTTGCTGAACGCCGTGTACGTCTTGGTCTGGTTCTTTCCGAAATCGGCGAAAAAGCCGGTGTAGAAGTAACCGAAGAAGAACTGCAGCGCGCTGTTTACGATCAGGTTCGTCGTTACCCGGGTCAGGAACAGCAGGTTTATGAATTCCTGCGTAAAACTCCTGATGCAGTTGCTAATCTGCGCGCACCAATCTTTGAAGAAAAGGTTGTTGATCACCTGCTCGGCACAATCTCCGTCACTGATAAAAAAGTGACCAAAGAAGAGCTGACAGCTGAAGAAGAAGGCGCAGCAGAAGAAGCAAAGCCTGCTAAAAAAGCTGCTCCAAAGAAAAAAGCAGCTAAAAAAGCTGATGATGCAGCTGAATAATCAGCCCGCATAAAGTTATGAGAAAGCCGCGTTGCAAAACGCGGCTTTTTTGTTTGCTGTCAGCGGTGCTTTACTGCCGGCCGTGTTGCGCTATTGTGCTGCAATGCAACCAAGACCGTATTATCATTTATGTAAATCGCTGAGTGACGAGCAGCCGCAGCCTGTTTGGCCAAAGAATGTGATTTTATCCGCCTTCCGGTCGGATATGATTGCAGAACTCCATGCTTTGCTGTCAGCCTCCTATCAAGCTGTTGGCAATACAGTGCCGCCATTGCGTGACTGGTGGCAGGCACTGTCCACTGATGAGGAATATGATGCCGGTCTGATTTTTCCGGTGACAGATATCCAAGGGCAGCTGATTGCTTTTGCGCATTGCTGGAGCAGTGCTTTTATCAAGGATATTGTCGTGCATCCCGACTGGCGCAGGCAGGGCATCGGCGAAGCCTTATTGCAGCATTGTTTTCAGGTTTTCCAATTACGTGGTGCTGAGAGTGTTTGTCTCAAAGTGGAGAGTAATAACCCCTTTGGAGCAGAGCGGCTCTATCGCAGGCTGGGTATGGTCGATATATGACCGTGCTGTGAGGTCATTTATCTTTACAAGCCCATGCTTTGTTACGGGAATTTGTACTTTTTCCGTCAATGCAGGGTGCACTGTTGCACCATAATGTTTATAGTCCGCGCCATGATCGTTTATTGATGCTGAAACAGTGCTGTTGTGATGCACAGAACACTTGCCAGTCAGGCCGGTTTGTTTTAGCCAGAAGCATGAGAAAACGGCGGAGTTTAACTCGCACCGCAAAACAGAGATTTAAGAGCCCATGTCCCTTATCGATACACGCACGCCAGACCCGAAACGCCTGATCTCCGGTGCCACCGGTGACTGGGAAATCGTGATCGGGATGGAAGTTCATGCGCAGGTGACTTCCAATTCCAAATTGTTCTCCGGTGCTTCCACCGAATTCGGTGCCGAGCCAAATGCCAATGTTTCGCTGGTGGATGCCGCGATGCCGGGTATGCTGCCGGTTATCAATGCGGAATGTGTGGCGCAGGCCATTCGTACCGGTCTCGGGCTGAAAGCACAGATCAATCTGAAATCGGTTTTTGACCGCAAAAACTATTTCTATCCGGATCTGCCGCAGGGCTATCAGATCTCCCAGTTCAAGCAGCCGATCGTGGGTGAGGGCACTGTGACTGTGTCTGTTGGCCCTGATTCCAAAGGCCAGTTTGAAGATGTTGAAGTTGGTATCGAGCGTGTACATCTGGAACAGGATGCCGGTAAATCCCTGCACGATCAGCATCCGAGCATGTCCTATGTCGATCTGAACCGTTCCGGCGTGGCGCTGATGGAAATCGTTTCCAAGCCGGATATCCGTTCGTCGGATGAAGCGCGCGCTTATATGACCAAGCTGCGCAGCATTCTGCGTTATCTTGGCACCTGTGACGGTAATATGGATCAGGGCTCAATGCGCGCAGACGTGAACGTCTCTGTACGTCGTCCGGGCGGTGAGTTCGGCACCCGTTGCGAAATCAAGAACATGAACTCGATCCGCTTCATCGGTCAGGCGATTGAATATGAAGCGCGCCGTCAGATCGGTATTCTTGAAGATGGCGGGAAGATTGATCAGGAAACCCGTCTTTATGATCCGGTAAAGGGTGAAACCCGTTCGATGCGCTCGAAAGAAGAAGCGCATGATTACCGCTATTTCCCTGATCCTGATCTGCTGCCGCTGGAATTCACACAGGCTTATGTGGATGAATTGGCATCAGCTCTGCCGGAACTGCCGGATGACAAGAAAACCCGTCTGGTCGAAACCATGGGTCTGTCTGTCTATGATGCATCCATCCTGATCACTGAAAAAGCCATTGCTGACTATTTCGAATCGGTTGCAGAAGGCCGTGATGGTAAAGTTGCTGCAAACTGGGTCATCAATGATCTGCTCGGCGCTTTGAACAAGGCCGGTAAAGATATTGAAGATGCTCCGGTTTCTCCGGAACAGCTGGGCGCTATTCTTGATCTGATCAAGGAAGGCACAATCTCTGGTAAAATCGCAAAAGACCTGTTTGAAATCGTCTGGAACGAGGGCGGTGATCCGAAAGAGATCGTCGAAGCCCGCGGCATGAAGCAGGTGACAGATACCGGCGCGATTGAAAAAGCCGTTGATGAAATCATCGCTGCCAACCCTGAAAAAGTGGCTCAGGCAAAAGAAAAGCCGACACTGGCGGGCTGGTTTGTTGGTCAGGTGATGAAGTCAACCGGCGGTAAAGCTAATCCGCAGGCTGTGAATGATCTGGTTAAAGCGAAACTGGGCATCGAATAATGTGGCTGCGCTCTGCAAATAAGGATGATCTGAAGGCCGTGCACCAGTTGCTGGTCAAAACATGGCATGCCACATTTGATGATGTGCTGGGTGTTGAGACCGTCAATAAGGTGACAGGTGAATATCATTCTGTTGCTGCGCTGACACGTAATCTGGCCAAGCCTTATTCGGAATTTGTGGTGGCGGATGACGGTGAGAGCAACCTCGTCGGCATGGCTTATGCCAGCCAGAGCAAAGACGGTATTGCGGAGCTGCACCAGCTTTATGTCGACCCTGAACAGCAGGTTCAGGGTATCGGCACCATGTTGCTGGCGGAGATTGAAATGGCTTTTCCTGATGTGGAGAAGCTTGCTCTCGAAGTGATTGCTAAGAATCAAAAAGCTCTGGACTTCTACACCCGCAAAGGTTTTGAAAAGACCGGCGAGACAAATGACTGGGGTACGCTCAATCTAGATATTCCGGTTATTAAAATGGAAAAGTCTCTGACAGGCTGGTCTATGTAACCGGAGCATCCGCGTTTAATTGTGCCTGTTGCGCTCGTACAAAGTTTTGTGAGTTAAGTGTTCTCCGGTGTTAAATGGGATCACTTAACTGAGAAATGCTGAAAACAGCGGCAACTTGACCCTTGCGACACGCCTCAGATAAGGGCATAAGCAGGGAATAATCTGCATGATCCTGTGCCTTTATGGTCAGGATAGTTCAGGATCCGGAAGTGCTATGAAAAAATTTATTATTCAGGTCTTTACCTGGTGGAACAGCCAGACTATCGGCACCCGTCTTCATACATGGCGCAAAGGTAAGCGCGTTGGCGAAGATGAGTTCGGTAATGTTTATTATACCGGTGGTAAGGATTCTGAAGGCCGCACCCGTCGTTGGGTTATCTTCAACGGCTATAGCGAAGCCAGTGCAATTCCTGCCGGCTGGCATGGCTGGATGCATCACCGCACCGACACGCCGCCGACTGAAGAAAACTATCAGCCGCGCGAATGGCAGAAGCCGCACCAGCAGAACCTGACCGGTACGCCTTATGCTTATCGCCCGCAGGGTGCGATCTCTGCATCCGGTCAGCGCCCTAAAGTGAGCGGCGACTATGATGCATGGACACCGAATTAAGTTTCAGTCCTGATAGATTTGACAGGCGGCATGGTTTTTCAGCTGTGCCGCCTTTATCTTTCCCCTAAAGTTATGTCCTGTGCAGTGGTCTGCCGCTCTGGATTGGGGAAAACCCTGTCCGGCGCGTCTTTTTCTCACAAATGCCGTAAAGAACAGGCTAATTTTCCGGCGGGTGTTTTCTCCGCATCCGTTTATGCAACCAGTACCAAAGGCAGAATGTGTATGAATGTTTCTTCCGGACGATCTTTTGGAACAACATTTCTGCTGGTTGCAGGGCTGGCACTTGCCGGTCTGGGCGTAGCATCTGAGGCACGTGCCGAGCGTATTTCCAATAAAGTTGCTGAATTTTCCGGTCTGGACAAGATCACCGGCCGGATCACAACTTTTGACGTTTATATCAATGAGACAGTGCAATTCGGTGCGTTACAGGTAACGCCGAAGGTTTGCTACAGCCGTACTGAAAATGAAGCACCGCGTACCGACAGTTTTGTGCAGGTGGATGAAATCACACTGGATCGCAAAATCCGCCGTATCTTCTCCGGCTGGATGTTTGCCGATAGTCCGGGTCTGAATGCTGTGGATCATCCGGTTTATGATATCTGGCTGAAAGACTGCAAGCAGACGTCAGACATTCCTGCGCCGCAATAAGGTTTGGCAGGTTCAGAACTGCGCCGGCGTTAAAATCGCTGGCAGCAACATATCTTCATAATCCTTTGCAGGAATTTCAACAGCGCCAAAACGCTGTAAATGCTCCGTGGTAAACTGCGTATCCAGCAGTTTGAAACCATGTGCACGCAGCCGCTCTACCAGATGCACGAGGCAGACCTTGGAAGCATCGGTGACATGGCTGAACATGCTTTCACCAAAGAATGCGCCACCCAGCGACACACCATAAAGACCACCGACAAGCTGCCCGTCCTGCCATGCTTCAACAGAATGGCAGTGTCCGGCTTTGTGCAGGGCAATATAGCCGTCACGGATCGTCTGATTGATCCATGTACCGGCATTGGGATCCCGTCTGATTGCACAGCCCTCCAACACCTGTTCAAAGGCGGTATCATAGCAGATCTCGAACGGGGAGCGCTTCAGTGTTCTTTGCAGACTGCGGGAAATGTGGAACTTATCGAGCGGAATAATGCCGCGTTGTTCCGGTCGTACCCAGAATATTTCCGGATCATCAGCACTTTCTGACATAGGGAAAATGCCGGAGGCGTAAGCCCGGAGCAAAAGCTCCGGGCTTAAATTTTGAGGCGGAGGGGATTTGCGTCCCGCCACCGGAGTTACTGACCCGATGCGTTTTTCTTTTCCAGATATTTTTCAAGCCAGTGGATATCATAATCGCCATTGGCGATATCCGGATTGGCAATCAAATCCTGGAAAAGCGGCAGGGTTGTATCAACGCCGTCAACGACGAATTCATCCAGCGCACGACGCAGACGCATCAGGCATTCCACGCGGTTACGGCCATGCACAATCAGCTTGCCGATCATGCTGTCGTAATATGGCGGGATTTTATAGCCGCTATAGACGCCGGAATCGACACGAATGCCCAGACCACCCGGTGTGTGATAATGCTTAATCGTGCCCGGTGACGGTGTGAATGTGCGTGCGTTTTCCGCATTGATACGGCATTCAATCGCATGACCGGAGAAACGTACATCGTCCTGCTTGACCGACAGGCCAAGACCGGCGGCAATACGGATCTGTTCATGAACCAGATCAATACCGGTGATCGCTTCGGTAATCGTATGTTCCACCTGAAGACGGGTGTTCATTTCGATGAAATAGAACTCGCCGTTTTCATAGAGAAATTCGATTGTACCGGCACCGCGATAGCCCAGTTCTGCAACCGCATTGGCGCAGATCATGCCGATCTTGTCACGGGCTTCGGAATTCAGGGCAGGGGAATTGGCTTCTTCCCAGACCTTCTGGTGGCGGCGCTGCAGCGAGCAATCACGTTCGCCCAGATGCACAGCTTTGCCTGCACCGTCGCCAACGATCTGAACTTCAATGTGACGCGGCTTTTCGAGATATTTCTCGATGTAAACAGCATCATCACCGAATGCAGCTGCAGCTTCCGAGCGTGCAGTATTATAGGCAACAGAGATATCTTCTGCCGATTTGGCAACCTTCATCCCGCGACCACCGCCACCGGAGGAAGCCTTGATGATGACCGGATAGCCGATTTCGGAAGCAATACGAATTGCATCCTGTTCACTGGCAACCCCGCCGTCAGACCCCGGAACAACCGGAATGCCGAGGCGTTTTGCAGTCTTCTTGGCTTCAATCTTATCGCCCATGATACGGATATGCGCAGCGGTCGGGCCGATGAAGGTAATATCGTGAGCTTCAAGAATTTCAGCGAATTTGGCATTCTCGGAGAGGAAGCCGTAACCCGGATGGATTGCATCAGCACCGGTGATTTCGCAGGCGGCAACGATCTGGTGAATATTCAGATAGCTGTCGCGCGATGATGGTGGTCCGATACATACGCTTTCATCTGCGAGACGCACATGCATGGCATCGGCATCGGCAGTGGAGTGAACGGCAACAGTCTTGATGCCAAGCTCCTTACAGGCGCGCAGCACCCGCAGGGCAATTTCGCCGCGATTGGCTATGAGGATTTTTTGAAACATCGGAGCTCCTGCCTCAGGCATAGTCTGAGGCAGACTATGCATTAATTCAAATTGGTCAGCGATGGCTGTATGTTTGAAAATACAGCCGTGATCTGTGAAAGATCTTACTCGATGACGATAAGAGGTTCGCCGAATTCAACTGGCTGGCTGTCGCTGACCAGAATAGCAGTCACTGTACCTGCACGCGGAGCAGCAATCTGGTTCATGGTTTTCATCGCTTCGATGATGAGAACTGTCTGGCCTTCTTTAACGCTCTGGCCGACTTCCACGAACTGCTTGGCACCTGGTGCCGGTGCGAGATAAGCGGTACCAACCATTGGTGAAGGCACGGCATTTTTGGATTTGTCAGCAGCTTTCGGTGCTTCTGCAGCAGGAGCAGGCGCAGCGGCGGCAACCGGTGCTGCGGCAGCAGGTGCAAAATATTGCTGAGGTGCAGCCTGAACAGTGATATTGCGCGAAACGCGAATGCGCAGATCGTCCTGTTCAACTTCAATTTCTGTCAGATCGGTATCTTTGAGGATGTTCGCGAGATCGCGAATGATCGCCTGATCGATACCGGAGCTTTTGTTCGTCATGGGTCTGGCCCCTTTACCGCTGATATATATTGTTGTTTCTTCAGAGCCTATTCCGATCCGGTTAAGGCAGATCGGAATAGGCTCCCATTTTTATTTTCGCAGTTTTGAACTGCTTTTAGCATATGCCTGACGGTCAGGGTACATTATGCTGGTTAGGTATGCGTGGCATAATCCACTCTGAAAATCCGGTCAACTTTCAGGATTATGCTGATAGCCGGCGAGAGCCCGCAGACCCATCAAATAGCCTTCCGCACCGAAGCCGCACAGAACAGCTTTGGCAACCGGAGAAACGAAGGATTTGTGGCGGAACTCTTCACGGGCGTGAATATTTGAGAGGTGAACCTCTACGACAGTCACCTGAGCTGCGCGAATGGCATCAAGCAGCGCAATGGATGTATGTGTATAGGCTGCAGGGTTAATCAGAACCTGCGCGCCTTTCTCACCGGCTTCCTGAATCCATGTGACCAGATCGCCTTCGTGATTAGACTGACGGAAGTCAATTTCCACACCCAGCTTTTCAGCTTCTTTGCGGCAGTTTACGTGAATATCATCAAGGGTCGTCGAGCCGTAAATTGCCGGTTCTCTTTTACCGAGCATATTCAGGTTCGGGCCGTTCAGAATGAAAATCACTTGTGCCATCGGGTGTGGTGTCGCTTTACGATTCCGTTATTCGTATGAATTCAGCTTGTCTGAAGTCTTTAACTCTTCCCATATAATGGGGAATGCTTTGCGGTTAAAGCCTGTAAATTGTATCCGTACAGGCTTTAACTGCATTTTCCGGCACTAAATTCAAATTTTATAGATAAAATTATGAATTTTATTTGTTGCCGGTGTTTGATTGGCGCTGTTCAGCGATTTTTTCAGACAATGTTTCCAGACCGACAGCGCCCGGAACCAGCTCATTGCCGATAATATAAGACGGTGTGCCGGAAATATTCAGCGCCTGAGCAACATTATAAGCGCTTTGGAAGGAGGTCACGACCTCTTTGCTTTTCATCAGTTCACGCAGTTTCGTTTCGTCCGCACCCAAAGAGGTAGCGATCTTCATTGTGCTCTCTTCGGTAGAGCTTTTCGGCTCTTTCATCAGCGCTTCATGCAATTCCATGTATTTTTCAGGCATCAGACGCTTGAATGCCTGTGCAACCAGATGGGTGCGCATTGAATCCGGTCCGAGAATCGGGAACTCTTTCAGGACAAAGCGGACATTCGGGTCGGCTTTGAGCAGCGCCTGCATATCCGGCATTGCGCGTTTGCAATAGCCGCAATTGTAATCGTAGAATTCAACGATGGTCACATCGCCTTTCGGATTGCCGTAAACGGCATCATTGGCATCGTTGAAAATCGAATCATGATTTTCTGCAATGATTTTGGACTGGCTGTCACGGGCTGATGCAGCCTGTTTTTCTTCCAGAGCGTCCTGCACTTCAAGCATCACTTCCGGATTGGCGATCAGATATTCGCGGACGATTTTCTCAACGGCAGCTTTATCGAGCGGCTTTGCTTCTTGTGCATGGGAAGCTGCAACGGCAGAAACCAGAGCAGCTGCGCCGAAAACAGTGGTAGCTAAACGGCGCTTGAAATGAATGGTCATAGGATCACTCCGGATAAACCGGCCTTGTCGTTCGGGTTAATGGTGGTAGTCCGCCATACTGGCGAAATGTGAAGTTCTGTTACGGAAAACCGGTATTGGTTGCCGTGGTTTATTTCTTTTTGGTCTTGGTATTGATGATGTCCTGCGCGCGCAACCAGTCCGGCGAACCGGATTTCAGACGTGTCTGCGCACGGGTTGCGAAAATCTTGGCCTCATTGATGCGGCCTGCATAATAATGCTGATCCGCCGTTGCGAGGTCCGAAAGCCCCATCTGGCCGGACTGGCCATAGGCCTGTGCCAGATAGCCGTAACCTTCCGAAAATTCCGGATCACGTACCATACCCGCTTTAAGCTCGCGGATAGCCGCTTCCATATTGGCTTTATTGCCGGTCAGCATCAAAGCGCGGCCATAGCTCATACGGATCAGACTGGATTTGCGCGGATCAAGTGCGGCAGCCTGTTTGAACTCGGCAGCAGCGCCTGCCGGATTATTGGCTTTCAGCAGCATTTCGCCCTTTATTTCGCGGAAATAAGGGTTTTTCGGCTGTTCTTTGATTAATGCATCGATTTTCGGAATGGCGTTACGGGGATTGCCATTGAGGAATGTGTAAATCGCATCGCCGTAACGCGCGCCTACGCCACGCGGATTGTTACGGAACATGCGTTGCAGTGAGCCGAGGCCGCCGGAATAGGCCGCGATTTTTGCCCGTGCCATATCATGACGAAGCTGCAGGGCTTCCGGGTCTTTTTTCTCAAAATACGGGCTTTGATGCGCCAGAGTCGTCAGATTGGCAATACGGTCACGCGGCAGCGGGTGGCTGATACGATAGGCATCAACCTGTGTGCCGCTGATCGACAGGGCGCTGGCAAAGCGTTCGAATGTTGTCAGCATGCCTTTGGCGGACTGGCCGGTTTTATTCAGATAATTGATTGCCGAACGGTCAGCAGCTGCTTCTTCCGTGCGCTGATAGGACAGCAGGCTGCGCATGGCGATTTCACCGCCGCCCGCAGCAATACCACCGCCGGCACCGGCAATGGCGCTGTTGCGGGTCGCCGCACCGGCAATCCCCGCACCAAGGCCGAGCAATGTGCCGATAACAGCCATGGTTTTGGCCTGTTTGAGCTGTTCGCGCAGACGATCCTGATGGCCGCCGGCAAGATGACCGGTTTCGTGAGCGATAACACCGATAATCTCATTCGGTGTTTCAGACTGGAGCAGGGCACCGGTATTGATAAAGATACGCCGTCCGTCGACAAAAGCGTTGAAGCTCGGGCTGTTGACCAGAATTGTACCGATACGCTTTTTACCAAGGCCTGCGGCATTGAGAATTGGGGTCGTGTAATCGGTAACGAGGGCTTCAATTTCTGCATCACGCACGACCGGTACTGAGCGCGACTGCGCCGAGGCAGTGACTGCGGAGCTGGCCAGAATAGCGGCGGAAATCATCAGGGAAAGAGGGCGGTGCAGCCTGTTGCGGGCGGGAACCGGTGCCGGTGCTGCCGGTTGCGGCGCAGGGGCTGTATAAAGAGGTGCGGTTTCGGCCATCAATAAAATCCTGTTTTAAAAACGATCAAGAGCGGTAGCACGGTATCGCATTCGCTCCGGACACTTTCATTTACCGCATGATGTATCCAAACAGGTCAGTTTGGACAGGGACATGCATCAGGTGTGAATCAGCTGCACTATTTATAATGCTGTTCTAGCTTACAGGATGCGAAAAACAGAATGATATATTCCGTCAGGAATCCGCAGTTGTGAACCACAGTTTATTTCATGATATTTCATGATATTTCAGGCCTTTTTTATGACCTGAACTGAAGTCAGGCTTAAGAAGTTTAAAGTTTCGGCTCGTTTTTCTGTTTTATAGCTAATATTTTGTGATTGTTATGCTGTTGTTGCACTGTGCCGTTCGGGCTATGGAACATCCGGTGTTTAAAGCTTAACCGGTTCTGCAGGCTGTTGTTTCATGCAGGCGGCAGGGCAGGTGTTTTTTGAGGGCAGAGAAGTGAGAGTTTTTTCCTACCGGAGCGAAGTTGATCCGTTTCATGCCATGGATGTGCTTGCTGAAGCGAACCGGCGCCGCGCTAACGGCGCGCCGATGATCTCCATGGCGGTTGGTCAGCCTGCTGATCCGGCACCGCTCCGCGTGCGTGAAGCTGCGCAAAAAGCCCTGATTGACGGCAAAATCGGTTATACGGATGCGCTTGGCTTGATCGGTCTGCGCGAGGCGATTGCTGCTCATTATGCTGAGCAATATGGCGTTGAAGTCAGCCCGCAGCGCATTGCCGTGACGACCGGCTCATCGGCCGCTTTCAATCTGGCCTTTCTGACTTATTTTGATGCCGGAGACCGCGTGGCAATTACCCGTCCGGGTTATCCGGCCTATCGCAATATTCTGAAAGCGCTTGGCGTTGAAGTTGTTGAAATCGGCACCGGTGACGGTAAAAGTGCCAATCTGACCGCTGAAAGCCTGATTGCTGCCCATGCGGAAAAGCCGCTGAAAGGTGTGCTTTTCGCCAGTCCTGCCAATCCGACCGGCGCAATCATTGAAGATGATGAGCTGAAAGCCATTCTGGAGGCGGCTCGTGAACGCAATATTCGTGTGATCTCCGATGAGATTTATCATCGCCTGACCTATGATCGTCCTGACCAGACTGCACTGGCCTTTGATGATAGTGTGACGGTGATTAATTCTTTCTCCAAATATTATTGCATGACCGGCTGGCGTATCGGCTGGATGGTGCTGCCGGAAGAGGCGGTGCGCCCGAATGAACGTATTGCGCAAAGCCTGTATATTTCAGCACCGGAACTGTCACAGATTGCGGCGATTGAGGCTTTTAAGGCAACGGATGAGCTGGATATTATCAAGCAGCGTTATGCGCTGAACCGCTCGATCCTTGGCGAGCATCTGCCAAAAATGGGGCTGACACTGGCCGCGCCTATGGATGGTGCATTCTATGCCTATTGCGATGTGTCACGTTTTACCAATGACAGCATGGCATTCGCCCGCAAAATGATTGCCGAGATTAATGTGGCCGCTACACCGGGGCTGGATTTTGACCCGCTGGAAGGTCACCGCACAATGCGCTTCTCCTATGCGGGCACAGCCGATGAAATGCGGGAAGCAATGCGCCGGTTGGAAGGCTGGCTCTGAGGTCAGTCCTCTTTTTGTACAAATTTGAAATTTAGTATGTATATGAAATAAAAAAAGCCGCCGGAAATTCCGGCGGCTTTTTTATTCTATAGGTTTTATCGGCAGGGCTTAAAAGAAGCCCTTTTTCTGCCACCAGCCGCCGCGTTTAGGCTGCTCTGCCGGTTCTTCCTGCTTTTCAGCCTGACTGATCTGCGAGGTCACAACCGGCTTGGATGCTTCCTGCGTGCTGCTGCGTTTACGGGCAGGCTTTTCTGTTTGCTGTTCCGCAACAGGTTCTGCCACTTCAGTCACAACAACGGCTTCAGCAACTTCGGCCTGTGTTTCTGCAACCGGTTCCGCTGCTTTTTTAGCGCGCGGCTTGCGGGCAGGCTTGGCCGGCTTTTCCGCAGCTTTTTTGCGTGTGGTTTTGGCCGGAGCCTCATCAATCACAGTTTCAGCTTCCGCAACCACAGCCTCTGCAACAACCGGTTCACCGGCAGGTTCTGTTACTTCAGTCACAGTTTCCGCAGCTGTTTCCGCCGTTGCTTTTGCACCGCGTGGCTTAGCAGGGCGTTTACGGGCAGGTTTTGCAGTCTTCTTCTCGGATTTTGCCTCAGCCTGCGGGGCTGCTTCAGTCTTGGCCGGAGCATCCTGTGTCAGGGCAGCAGCCGGAGCCGCTGATTTCAGCTGCGGGTTAAAGCCCACAAATTCCGGTGAAGGCAGAGGAGCCGCAGCTTTTTTCACAGCCTGTTTATAGGCAGTCAGACGGGTGACAGCTTCATCGCGGCTGAAGCCGACAAATTCGACCGCAGGCATGCGGTTGTCATTGTCATATTCGCCGCGACGGTTTTTACGTCCGCCACGACGGCCGCGACGACGCTTCTTGCGACGGTCTTCTTCCGACTGGGAAGGTGCGTCATCTGCGTCTGCATCATCGCCTTCATCTTCATCAGAAGCGGCTTCGCCCTGTGTTCCCGAATTGTCGCGATCACGGGCACCGCGACGACGACGGCGACGACGGCTGCGCTTGCGGTCGTCATTATTATCATCGCGTGCACTATCTTCATCGCCTGATGTTGCTTCGGTTTCCGCATCATCTTCCACATCGATGATTTCCGGATCATTTTCCTCGTCATAAGGCATGAACTGGATTGTCTGCGGAACCGGATTAACAGGACCGGCAGCCGGTGTGCCCTTGTCAATCGCCAGATGCTGATGACCAACGGTTTCATCAATCTGTAATTCAATCGTCAGGCCGAAACGACTTTCCATTTCTGCAAGCAGATGGCGCTTGTGGTTCAGCACATACAGCGCTGTAGCCTGCGGTGCGCGAACAGTAATATTGTTCTGCGAATTGCGCTGCAGGAATTCTTCAATCGAGCGGATGACATAAAGCGCCATTGAAGAATCCGAGCGGATCAGACCTGTGCCTGCGCAATGCGGGCAAGGCTGCATGGTGCTTTCAAGAACCGATGCACGGATACGCTGACGCGACATTTCCAGAAGACCGAAATGCGAAATACGGCCAACCTGAATACGGGCGCGATCATCTTTCAGGCAATCTTTCATGCGTTTTTCAACGGCACGATTGTTGCGCTTTTCTTCCATATCAATGAAGTCAACCACAACCAGACCGGCAAGGTCGCGCAGACGCAGCTGGCGTGCGACTTCTTCCGCGGCTTCCAGATTGGTCTGCAATGCAGTTTCTTCAATCGAATTTTCACGGGTTGAGCGACCCGAGTTGACGTCAACCGCTACCAGAGCTTCAGTCTGGTTGATGATGATATAGCCGCCGGATTTCAGCGTAACCTGCGGATGCAGCATCCGGTCAAGCTGGGCTTCAATACCGTTGCGGGCAAAAATCGGCGTGGTTTCACGGTAAGGCTGGACGACGCGCGCATGGGTCGGCATCAGCATCCGCATGAAATCTTTGGCTTCGCGGTAACCGGCTTCACCGGCGACCAGAATATCCGTGATATCCTTGTTATAAAGATCGCGGATCGAACGCTTGATGAGATTGCCTTCTTCATAGACGAGGGCAGGCGCCTGCGACTGCATGGTCAGCTGGCGGACATTATCCCACATGCGCATCAGATATTCATAGTCACGACGCACTTCTGCCTTGGTGCGGTTGGCACCGGCCGTACGCAGGATCACGCCCATGCCCTGCGGCACTTCGAGTTCCTTGACGATATCTTTCAGGCGCTTGCGATCCTGAATATTGGTGATCTTGCGTGAAATACCGCCACCGCGTGCAGTATTCGGCATCAGTACGGAATAACGGCCTGCCAGCGACAGATAGGTTGTGAGAGCTGCACCTTTATTGCCGCGCTCTTCTTTAACCACCTGCACCAGGATAATCTGGCGGCGCTTGATAACTTCCTGAATCTTGTAGTGCTTGCGATGCGCACGGTTGCTGCCCGGCAGTTCTTCCATCGCATCTTCAGCGCCGACCGATTCAACCTGATCGTCTTCATCATCGTGATCGTCATCGTCGTCACTGTCTGATGCGTGCTGTTTGCGCGGTGCTTTTTCACGGATTACCGGCTGATCGGAAGAGGCAGCCATGACGGATGCATTATCATCCGCATCGTCATTTGTCTGTTCCTGAGCGGCATTGAGCAATGCCTGTGCATAGGCTTCCTGTGCTTCAACGGCGAAGTCGCCGACAAATTCAGGTGCCGGTACAGCCGGTGCCGCAGCATGATCTCTGCTGTTGTTGTGATGACGGTGACGGCCGGAGCCACGGCGATCATTGTGACCGCGGCGATTGCGGCGTGGTGCTTCTTCACGCTCTTCATCATCTTCATCACGCGCTGCGCGGGCTTCCGCTTCCAGCAGCGCTTTACGGTCAGCTTCCGGAATCTGGTAATAGTCCGGATGAATTTCGGAGAAGGCGAGGAAGCCGTGGCGGTTGCCGCCATATTCCACAAAAGCAGCCTGCAATGACGGCTCAACGCGGGTTACGCGTGCCAGATATACATTGCCTTTTAACTGCTTCTTATGCTCAGATTCAAAATCGAATTCTTCGATCTTGTTACCGCGCACCACTACGACGCGCGTTTCCTCCGGGTGGGAGGCATCGATAAGCATTTTGTTCGACATAAGTGTTTTTCCTTCCGGCGGAAAAACGCAAATCAAGAGGAACCGGAGACGCTTCGGGAGCGCCGGTTCGTATATATTCGCGGTTGCCGGATAAATTAAGGTTCGCCGGAACGCAGAGTACAGTCTTCACGCGCTGATGCCTTGCGGCAATCGCGATTTTCAGGCTGGCAATGGTCAAGTCTGCGTGACCCATAGCGGTTCCGATCGAAACGACCTCGAAAGACCTGATAAACAGGCCGATTATAGTGCCGCACAAATCCCAAAGGATAAAATATGCAGCAATTCAAAAGTGTTACGGCATTGTAAACTGCGTTTCTTACAACGCGTGATGCCGCAGATAACAGATTGCCGATTATGATTTCTCACATAGTCCGCAGTCTTTATGAGCAGTGGCCGGGGGAACCGTGCCAGTGCTGAATCCTTGTTCAGTTACGCTGAGCCGCCGGATAATCTTTCAAATCAGAATTATCACAAACGGCTGTTCTGCAGTTTTCTGACGGTTGTAACGTCAGGTTCTGAGCTGATCTGCCACGATAAGAGCCTGTCCGCGGGTGTTAACCGGACGCTGGACAGAGAATGATTCCGATGGCGGATCTGTAACCTGATAATGCTTTTAGGACCTGATCGCCCCTCTGACAAGCAGAATATAATAATGCGTCACACTCCGTTCAAACTAATCAGGCATAAATTTTATAATTTCGACATTTATCTCAATGTTTTAGAATGATTTTCTGATGTCGCTGACACGGGATTTAAGTGAAGATACGGCGGGCGGAATCTAAGCCGGCTTTATTTCATGCGTGATTTGTGCATGCAGCTTTGTCAGTTGCCGGTTGCGACGGGAAATGGCATTGAAATTTTGTAATCATGAATGCCGGATGCAGAGACAGATTTGATGAAATTTGCAAAGGCTTCATTAACGATAAAGCTCTAGCATATCTGTGTTACGGGCGGTTGCAGCATCCGGCAGGAGCGGGTGAGGTAGTGTGGTTTTTCTGAAACAGGAGAAATGAAACTGCTCAGACGTCACCGAACTGCCGCAAAGGCAATCATAATGCCCGATCACGGGCGGGTGTTCGTAAATGCTGATTTGCGGGCAGGGGATTGCAAACTATGTGCAGGATCTGAACGAATCTCAGCTTTGCAATAATTTGATCGAGACGATGTTTTTACGAATTCTGACAGCCAATCTTTTTTCTTTAAAACCGGCTTTTCGCAAGTTTTTGCGGCAGCAGGCGCTGCTTTCGGCTTTTGTGGCAATAATACCGATAAATTCTGCATTTGCAGCGCAAGGCGGTAAATCTGAACTCTCTGCACTGACCTTCAAAATGGCCGGTGATGATCTGCGCAGCCGTATCGTGGTTATGTTTGACAATGAGCCGAATGTAGAGACGCATCTTCTGGAGCGTCCGCATCGTCTTGTGATCGACCTGCCGGAAACCAGTTTCGGTTTTGACAAGGAATCACTGACGCCGCGTGGTCTGATTTCTGAAGTGCGCTACGGACTGATTGCGCAGACGCGGTCGCGATTGATTCTCAATGCCAAAGGGCCTTTCAAAGTTGAAAAGCTGGAAGTTGTAAAAAACGAATCTTCGTCCGGCTATCGTATGGTTGCCGATATTGTCGCCAGTTCTGACCGTGAATTTGCACAGGCTCTTGCCGATCAGAAAGTGACTGCGGCCTCATTAAATGCTGATACTGGCGGGGCATCTCCTGCCATCAGCGATACGCTTGGCTCAAGCCACCAGTTTACTGTGATGATTGATCCGGGGCATGGCGGCATCGACAGCGGCGCGGAAAGTGTGAGCGGCACGCTGGAGAAGAATGTGACGCTAGCTTTCGGGCGTGAGCTTCGTGATGAACTCATGAAGAACAAGAATATCAATGTTCTCATGACCCGCGAGGACGATACTTTCCTGCGGCTCGGGGAGCGGGTGCGTCTGGCGCGCCAGCATGAGGCGGATCTGTTTATCTCGCTTCATGCCGATACGATCCGCCATAAGGATATACGCGGTGCAACGGTCTATACATTGTCTGACAGGGCGTCGGATGATGTGGCCAGAGCTATGGCGGAACGTGAGAATAATTCTGACGCCAGTGCGGGTATTTACAGCGAAGAGGCTCCGGTTGTTCATGATATTCTCATGGAGCTGACGCAGCGTGAAACCCATTCTTTTTCGCTGAATTTTGCTGACGGGCTGGTCAAATCTCTGCAGGGCAAGGTTAATCTGATTAATAATCCTCATCGTTTTGCCGGATTTCAGGTGTTGCGTGCACCGGATGTTCCTTCGGTTCTCGTCGAAATCGGATATTTGTCGAATAAAGACGATGAGAAGCTGCTGAAAGATGCTTCATGGCGCAAACGTGCAGTGGAGCGGATTTCCCATGCAGTGGATAAATATTATACGCTGCGCAACAATGTTCAGGCGCAGCCGTAAATTCTGTGAGGGCTGCGTCAAAAGCGTCACAGAAATGAATAAAGAGTTAAAAACAGTAAATTCATCTTGTCTTTGACGTATTTGCTGTTCACTACCACGCTGTTGGTCTGGTTTAACACCGGATCAGGGTTCAGGTCAGGGCTCAGAGATGAATGGCTTGGAAGGGTTCATCAGGTTGAAAACAATTTTACGCTGCAAAGCCTGCTAAAATTGCCTGTGAATTTTTACCGGAGCGGATTACGTCCAAATTGGATCGCGGCATTCGTTCTGGATTCTTTAGTAGCCGCATTATCACGGTCGTCAAATTGATCCAATTTGACTGTGAAATGCTCTAAGTTAATGATATGTAGCAGATAATCTGAAACGGACACCGGATAAAATATGGTACGGCTCATCGGATATTTTTTCGGCATCGGAACGGTGCTGATGCTGATCGTTGCGGGAGGCGTTGCCTTCTATGTCGGCAGCATAAGCAAGGACTTGCCGGATTATGAAGTGCTGGCCAAATATGAGCCGCCGGTAACAACGCGCGTGCATGCCGCAGACGGTAGTCTGATGGCGGAATATTACAAAGAACGCCGCATGTTCCTGCCGATTCAGGCGGTTCCTGATCGCGTGAAAGCAGCCTTTGTTTCAGCGGAAGACAAGAGCTTTTATCAGCATCACGGGCTGGATTATCTCGGTCTTACCCGTGCGGTCTCCACCAATATTGTCAATAAGCTGACCGGTAATGACCGCCGCCCTGTGGGCGCGTCGACCATCACGCAGCAGGTTGCCAAAAATATGCTGCTCACTTCCGAGCAGACCTATGACCGTAAAATCAAGGAAGCGATTGTTGCGCTGCGTATGGAGCGTACTTTCAGCAAAGACCAGATTCTTGAGCTTTATCTCAATGAAATGTTCTTCGGTATGGGCGCTTACGGTATTGCCGGTGCTGCGCTGACCTATTTCGACAAGTCCGTCAATGAACTGACCATCAGCGAATCTGCCTATCTTGCAGCACTCCTCAAAGGCCCTGCCAATTATCATCCGTATCGTTATGCCCAGCGCGCGATTGAGCGCCGCAACTGGGTCATCGATCGTATGCAGGAAAACGGCTATATTTCTGTTGAGGATGCAAAAGAAGCCAAGGAAACACCGCTGGGTGTGAAGCCGCATAATGCGGATGGCCGTTTGTTTGCCAGTGAATATTTTGCTGAAGAAGTGCGTCGTCAGATTGTAACCCGTTACGGCAATGCTTCGCTGCTTGAAGGCGGGCTTTCCGTGCGCACAACGCTTGATCCGCAATTGCAGGTCATGGCGCGTAAAACATTGCATAACGGTTTCATCCGTTATGATGAGGCGCAAGGCTATCGCGGCCCTGTCAAACATCTCAATCTGAGCACAGACTGGGGTCAGGAACTGGGTGAAGTTGCCGGTCTGACCGACGTGCCGGAATGGCATCTGGCTGTTGTGCTGGATGCCACACCGGATGCGCTGGAAATCGGATTGCAGCCGGCCCGTGATCCGTCCGGTAAAATCAGTGAAGAACGGGCGACCGGCCGCGTTGCCGCTGCGGATATGAAATGGGCGATGCGCATGAATATCGGCGGCAAGCGCTCGACAGCGAAATCACCGGCAGGTGTGCTTGAGGTCGGCGATGTGATTTATGTGGAGAAAAAAGGCGAGGGCAGCGATGCTTACCGTCTGCGTCAGGTGCCGAAAATCTCCGGTGCGCTGGTTGCTATGGATCCGCATACCGGCCGCGTGCTGTCTATGGTTGGCGGCTTCTCCTATGCGCAGTCGGAGTTTAACCGCGCGACGCAGGCCTATCGTCAGCCGGGTTCGGCCTTCAAACCGTTCGTTTATGCGGCAGCACTGGATAATGGCTATACACCGGCATCCGTGGTGCTTGACGGCCCGATTTCTGTCGATCAGGGCGGTTCGCTCGGCGTCTGGAGCCCGAAAAACTATTCCGGCAAATTCTCCGGCCCTTCAACCCTGCGCTATGGTATCGAACAATCCCGTAACCTGATGACTGTGCGTCTGGCACAGGATATGGGCATGAAGACCGTTGCGGAATATGCAGAGCGTTTCGGTGTTTATGACAAGATGATGCCGGTGCTTTCCATGTCGCTTGGTGCCGGTGAAACAACTGTGCTGCGCATGGTCACCGGCTATTCGATCATGGCTAATGGCGGACGGTCGATCACGCCTTCAATGATTGACCGCGTGCAGGATCGTTACGGCAAGACTATCTTCAAGCATGATATGCGTCAGTGCCAGAACTGTAATGCGGAAGAGTGGAACAATCAGGAAGAGCCTGAGCTGGTTGACGAACGCGATCAGGTGCTTGATCCGATGACCGCCTATCAGATCACATCGATGATGGAAGGTGTTGTTCAGCGCGGTACTGCACGTATGCTGCTGAGCCTGAACCGTCCGATTGCCGGTAAAACCGGTACGACAAATGACGAAAAAGATGCGTGGTTTGTCGGTTTTACGCCGGATATGGTTGTCGGTCTGTATCTTGGTATGGATCAGCCTGCACCACTCGGCCGCGGCGGTACAGGTTCCGGCCTTGCTGTACCGGTGTTCAAGGATTTCATGACCGTGGCAATGCAGGGAGCGCCGAAAGTGGACTTCCGTGTGCCTGAAGGCATGACCATGATTGCAATCAACCGCCGTACCGGTATGCGTGCAACGCCTGGTGGTCCGGATGTGATTATGGAAGCCTTTAAACCGGGAACAGGCCCAGCTGACAGCTATTCTGTGATCGGTGCCGACAGCTTCCAGGAAGGCTCGCCGGTGCAGCCGCAATCGCCGCAGGCGAATAAGGCAATTAATTCCGGATCTGGCGGTCTTTATTAAGCCTGCCCTGAGCCTGAAATATTGACAGGCTTAAACACAATCAGCATACAGGCTTCATGAAAAATGCCTGTATGCTGATTGTATTTTAAGCTCAGGTTTGACTGAGAAATTATTAAGACTGACAAAGGAGCCGCAGCTATGCGTGCCGAGATTGAGAACTTGGTTGACGAAATCAAGCAGGCCATAAGCCTGCTGAGGAGGCATCTTTGACTGGGATCAGTCACTGAAGAAACTCGAATATCTGAACAGCCGTGCTGAAGATCCGACCCTGTGGAATGACCCGCAGGAAGCACAGAAGCTGATGCGTGAACGCCAGCAGCTGGATGACAGCATTAACAGTATTCTGGCGCTGACCCGTTCGCTCGATGACAATATCGAGCTGATCGCGATGGGTGAAGAAGAGGGCGATAAGTCCATCATCACCGATGCGGAAAACGGTATTCGCGAGATCAAGGCGGAACTCGATAAGCGTCAGATTGAAATGCTGCTCAGCGGTGAAGCTGACGGCAATGATGCTTATCTGGAAGTTCATGCCGGTGCCGGTGGTACGGAAAGTCAGGACTGGGCGTCCATTCTGCTGCGTATGTATTCGCGCTGGGGTGAGCGCGACGGCCGTAAGGTGGAAGTTCTGGAAGTTCAGGCTGGGGAAGAAGCGGGTATTAAATCCGCAACTATCCTCGTGAAAGGCCATAACAGCTACGGTATGCTGAAAACGGAATCAGGCGTGCATCGTCTGGTGCGTATTTCGCCGTTTGACTCCAATGCCCGCCGCCACACATCCTTTGCCAGTATCTGGGTCTATCCGGTGATCGACGACAATATTGAAGTCGAAGTGTCGGAATCCGATGTCCGTATTGATACTTACCGCGCCTCCGGTGCCGGTGGTCAGCACGTTAACACCACAGATTCGGCGGTTCGTATTACGCATATTGCCACCGGTATTGTGGTGCAGTGCCAGACCCAGCGTTCACAGCATAAAAACCGTGAACAGGCTTGGTCGATGCTTCGTGCGCGTCTTTACGAGGAAGAGCTGAAGAAGCGTGAAGAAGCCGCCAATGAGGTGAATTCTTCCAAGACAGATATCGGCTGGGGACACCAGATCCGCTCTTATGTCATGCAGCCTTATCAGCTTGTCAAAGACCTGCGCACCGGTGTTGAAAGCACAAGTCCGGACGATGTACTGGATGGTGATCTGGATGAGTTTATGGAAGCTGCTCTGGCGCAGCGCGTACACGGCAAGGATGCCGATGTACAGGATATTGACTGATCTGAGTTGATTGAATGAAAAAAAGCCGCCGGTGAGATGATCTTACCGGCGGCTTTTTTTATGATCGGTTATTTCGGAACCGGACCGGTGATGAAAGGATCAATTCCGGCAAAACTGGCAGCGGTGTTCAGATCAACAGCGCCTTCGTGGAATTTGGCATCATAGATCTGATCCGGCAGTGGTGGCATTGGCTGAGCGGCGACACTCTTTTCAGATTTCAGCATGGTCAGGGATGTGTCAGGCAGCGGAGCCTGAGCCGGCAGAACAGAGGCAGCCAAAGCACCGGCAATCAGCACATCTGCACTCACACTATAGCCGATGAGACCGGCAAGCAGAAAATTGCCTGCGCGGGACGGCAAACGCAGTCGCGCAACCGATGCGGATAGTGGTGAGAGATAACGGGTCATGATCTTACCTGTGACTGACATAGTCTTATCCCGTAAAGCCTGCTGTTCGTTCTGCTTTCCATTAAAGAAAAGCAGCTCTGTGATATTATCTCAGACAGATTTGCGGGTTTTGTATGGCAGAATTAACCGCCTTTACTGCCTCGCAATTACCGTCTGAGCAGATCACTTCCAGAGCGGTTCTAGTAAAGTTGAATCGTAGAACCGCTCTGTTTCATCTTTATTGCGCATTATCCAACGCAAAACCGGTTCCCACTTTTGCTGGAAATGCTGCAACTATAACAAACTGTGCGAACGGGTAAAACTGTTCTGGACTGTTGCGCAGATCATACACCGTAACAGAGTTAATAAAGGGTTTCCGTGCCGGATATTTTCGATATTCAACCGAGCTTACGGGCGGCTTCAAGCACAGCCTCGGCATGACCGGCAACTTTTACCTTGCGCCAGACCTGTGCGATTTTTCCGTCTTTGCCGATCAGGAAGGTGGAGCGCTCAATGCCCATATATTTACGGCCATACATGCTCTTTTCTACCCAGACACCATAGGCATTGCTCAGAGCTTTTTCTTCATCAGCAAGAAGCTCAATGGTGAGATCATGTTTATCGATAAATTTGTCATGCTTGCGTACGCTGTCAGGGGATACGCCGATAATGCTGACATTGATGGCATTAAATTCCGGTTTCAATGCGCTGAAGTCAATTGCCTCGCGGGTGCAGCCGCTGGTGTCGTCTTTCGGATAAAAATACAGCACATAGGCTTTGCCCTGAAGAGCAGCAGATGAGAGCGTGTCATCACCGTTTTTAGGCAGGGAAAATGCCGGAGCCGGATCACCTGCCTGCAAAGCAATTGCGGCAACATTATCTGTCGGGTTGGTCATAAGTGCGCCTTTCTTCATCCTTATGGGAGCAAGGACTGAGCGTGTTACGTTTCATCTGATCCGCGACACCCGCTCTGCCTGTTATTCATGTGAATGGTTGAGGATGTGTTCTACAATGATTCTGCACGAGGATTAATGTTGTGCCGGATAATAGAAAAACTCAAAGCATCCGGTGTCATTTTCCCGGGGGTAGGTGATTTGATTTATTTCCGCGACTTGTAATCATGTGTTGTTTCTGAAATTTTGTCAGTTAATCAGGGCTTTGAAATAACGATTCATCAATGACAGCAATCTGATCTGTTTTATATTGATGAGAAATGACAGAATTTCTTTTGAAAATTATGCAGTTCAGGTGCAGCCAATCCGGATAGTGATTTAAGTTTTTGAAAGAAAAACCAAGAAAAATCCGCTTTAACAAGCGTGACATACAGCATCTTGATCAGTATCCGTCATCCGGTGCGGGGCCTGAGAATAAAGCTGTGCTGAAAGACTGCCCTGATTATAAGACCGGCTTACATAACAGAGCAGCCCGCAAGGCAGCGCGCAGAAAGCGCAAAGGCTTTATCGCAAAATGCTGGCGCGCCTTTATCTCTGTCAGTTTTGCTTTGATTGTACTGGCAGGTATCGGTTTTCTCGTGCTGCGTACCGGTATCAGCAGCGATATGTTGCGCGATGAAGCACAGCAAAGATTGCAGGAAATCTTAGGGCCTGATGCCGGTGTGTCGATCAGCAAGGCGCTGGTTTCGCTGGATGGTAACAGACATCTGGCGATTGAAGCGCGTGATGTTGCTCTGAACAGCCGCATTCAGGATGTTTCCGTAGAAAAGCTGGGTGTTGTCAGGCTGGGGCTGGCACCTTTGCCGCTGCTGACCGGCTCAGTTCAGGTTGCCCAGATTGAAATCGGCGATGCTTTGATCCGCCTGCAAGAGGGTGAAACCAAGCCGAAACCTTTTATCCTTTTGCCGTTTAATGACAGGGGACTGGTCGATTTTGATCAGCTGTCGCGTGAAGTCTTTGCGGGTATCGATCAGACACTGGCACTGCTGGATATGCGCGGCACAAAAGCAATTGCATTGCATGATGTGACATTTGCTTTTCGCGCGATGGAGAAAGATCAGGAAATCCTGATCCGTAATGCGCAGGTCAGGCAGAACGGGCAGAAAGTTACGCTGGATGCCGAATTTGTCTGGCAGGGCAAAAGCACGGCTTTGCAGGCGGAAATGATCCGTTCCGATGATCCCGCACATGCCTCTAACTTCTCCCTGACACTGGATAATATTCCGGTCAGCCTTGGCTCGCCGGAAGAAGTCATGCCGCAAATGGGCAATGACCGGCCAAATCCGGCTTATTTCCATGTGAACAGCACGGCATCACTGGCTTTAACCGGACAGGCCTCTACCGAGGTGCAAAAGGAAATCCTCTCCGGCAAGCTGACGCTTGATGATGCTGTCGTGGATATGGGGCGTGAGCGCGGCATCAAAGGCAATATGGCACTGTCTTTTGAGCATATTGCCGGTGGGGAAAAACTTGAGATTAAGGCGCTTGATCTCAATCTTGGCGGCTTGTCCACGGTGCTTGAAGGTGCATTCGGGGTAGAGCCGGTTGCTGAAACGGAAACTGCAGCCCAGAAAATCCGCGA
This sequence comes from Pseudochrobactrum algeriensis, assembly GCF_018436245.1. Classification (NCBI taxonomy): domain Bacteria; kingdom Pseudomonadati; phylum Pseudomonadota; class Alphaproteobacteria; order Hyphomicrobiales; family Brucellaceae; genus Pseudochrobactrum; species Pseudochrobactrum algeriensis. The sequence goes on along the minus strand of NZ_CP075361.1, from coordinate 1,835,869 downwards.
ACAGGCAGCGCGTATTGCGAGTGGTGAAATACCAGCCGCAGGGCAGCAGACAGACACTCTGCCTGTTTTGAAGAATGCACGATCTGCGATCACGCAAACGGAGACCGATATTGCTGAGAAACCGGCTTACCGTTTTGAGCTGGTGTCCAGAAATGCCGTCAGCGCGCCGGAAAATTCTGCCGAAGCGCCTTTGCCGTTCGGCGTGAAGATTGCCGGTCGTCTGATGCAGAATGCCAGCCGCGTTGACTTCAATGATCTGAATGTCAAAACAGATTCCGGTGAGTTGTATGGACAGGGACGGATGATCTTTGGTCACGGCTCTCCGGCGATGATTTTTATGCTGCGCATACCGGGTATGCCAGTCGCACAGGCCAAGCAACTCTGGCCGCTCAATGTGGCTGACGGCGCGCGCGACTGGGTGCTGAAGAATCTGTTTGGCGGTCATATGACCGAAGGCCGGATTGATATTGCTTTGCCTGCCGGTCACTTCAACGGACCGGGGCTGCCGCCGGATTTGACAGAATCCGATATCAAGGCTGATTTCAGGGTTGAAGGCACACGTTTTGACGTGATCGGTGAGATACCGCCGGTGCGTGATGCAACGGGCACGATTGCGGTGCGCGGTGCGCATACAACCATCAAGCTTGAAAAAGGCACGGCCTTTACACCGGTTAATCGTCAGATCAATGTGGATGGCGGAACATTGTTCGTGCCTTGGGGGCGCCAGCGTCCGGTGATTGCGGATCTTGATCTGGATCTCAGCGGTGAGGCACCGGCGATCACAGAGCTTGTTGGTTATAAGCCGATCAATGCCTTGCGCAAATTGCCTTTCAGCGCTGAAGATCTCAGCGGCAATGTGAATGCGAAAGTTAAAGTGGCGTTTTCAGTTACCAAAGATGCACCAAAGGATAGTCTGAAATGGCAGGCTGATCTGGCTTTCAGCGATGTGACTTTGAAGAAACCGTTTAACGGTCAGAATGTGACGCAGGCCAAAGGTAATCTGAGCGTCAATGATGATGTGGCTAAAATCGATGCGACTGCACGGCTGAATAATATTCCGGCCAAGCTGGCACTGGTTGAGCCTTTGGCGGATACGAATATCAAGCGTCAGCAAAATATCCGGCTGGAGCTGGATGATAAAACGCGTGAAACCTATTATCCGGGGCTGAATGATATTTTTAAAGGTCCGCTGACGCTGGATCTGGGCGAGGAACAGGGTGAGATGCGCAAAATCTCCGCTGATCTCGGCAAGACACAGGTCAATCTGCCATGGCTCGGCTGGAAAAAAGGTACAGGTATTCCTGCAAAACTGACAATGGATGTGAGGTTGCCGAAGGAAGGCAAAGGGCCGGTACTGGTTCGTAACTTTGTCTTTGACGGCACCGGTTTTCATGTCAGCGGTGATCTGACGCTTGAAAACAATGAATTGCAGAGCGCTAATATCCGCAAGCTCAATCTGACGCGTAATGACGACCTCAGCCTTGAAGTGCGCAAATCCGGTAATGGCTTCCGCGCGGATGTCCGTGGTACGGCTTTTGATGCGCGGGCGCTGATCCAGCAGGCGGTTTCAGGCAATACGGATGAAAAGAAAGCCGGTCAAAGCAAAAACGGGGTGATGCCGCGCATTGTCGTCAATGCACAGATTGATGATGTGAAAGGTTTCTATGACGAGAGCCTGCGCAATGTCACCGTGTCTTATGAAACAGCAGGGGCGAAAGTCTCCGGCGTGTCACTGAATGCGGTGACCGGAAACGGCGCACAGGTCAGTGCGACATCCAGCAATCAGAAAGGTGCCAGTTCTGTGGCGCTGAGCTCGGCCAATGCCGGTGCGGTGCTGCGCTTCTTTGATTTTTACGACAAGATGCGCGGCGGCAGAATTACCGTTAATCTGACCTCGCAGGGCACGGGGCCGCTTTATGGTGCGATTGATGCCCGTGATTTCTCGGTCATTAATGAGCCGCGTCTGGATAAGCTGGTTTCTACCAGCTCCAATGGTGGCAAGAGCCTCAATCAGGCCGTGCGCGGTAATATTGATGTGACGCGGGTCGACTTTGAACGCGGATATTCGCAGATTGAAAAGGGCTCCGGTTATCTGACGCTGAAGAACGGCGTTCTTCGCGGCCCGCTGATCGGTGCTACTTTTCAGGGCATTCTCTACGACCGCAACGGCAATATGGCCGTTACCGGTACATTCATGCCTGCCTATGGTCTGAATCGTTTGTTTGGTGAAGTGCCGGTACTGGGCGCAATTCTCGGCAATGGCCGCGATCGCGGTCTGATCGGGATTACCTATAAGCTGGCAGGCAATGCCAAGCAGCCGAATATTATCGTCAATCCGATTTCTGCGATTGCGCCGGGGATTTTCCGCTCGATCTTCGAGTTTTGATTTGTAATCGGCCACAAAAAAAAGCGCGGATTACTCCGCGCTTTTTGCGTATTTGTATTATCGCTGGTTTTATTCCGGACGAACCAGAATGTGTTTTTTCTTACCCAGCGACAGCTTGATGATACCGTCTTCGGTTACGTCACCGGCAGTGATACCAGCGCGTTCATCCTGAACAGCCACATCATTGATGCGCACCGCACCGCCCTGAATATGACGGCGTGCTTCACCATTGGAAGAGGCAAGACCGGCTTTAACCAGCAGAGCCTGAATACCGAGACCGGCGGTCAGTTCATCCTTGGCAATGCTCAGACTTGGCAGATTGTCAGAAATTGCACCTTCTTCAAAAGTTTTACGTGCAGTTTCCGCAGCCTGTTCCGCAGCTTCACGGCCATGGAGCATAGCGGTGATTTCAGTGGCCAGAATTTTCTTGGTTTCGTTGATTTCCGAGCCACCAAGTGCTGCCAGACGCGCAATCTCATCCATAGGCATGGTGGTGTAAAGCTTGAGGAAGCGTTCTACGTCGGCATCTTCAGTATTACGCCAGTACTGCCAGAAGTCGTAAGCGCTCAGCATGTCAGCATTGAGCCAGACTGCGCCATTGAGCGACTTGCCCATTTTCGCACCGGAAGAGGTGGTCAGCAGCGGCGAAGTCAGCGCGTAGAGCTGCGGCGTGCCCATGCGATGGCCGAGATCAATACCATTGATGATATTGCCCCATTGGTCAGAGCCGCCCATCTGCAGGCGCATATCGTAGCGCTTGCTGAGTTCAACAAAGTCATAAGCCTGAAGGATCATGTAGTTGAATTCGAGGAAGGACAGCGACTGTTCACGATCAAGGCGGGTTTTAACCGAGTCAAAGGACAGCATGCGGTTGACGGAGAAATGACGGCCGACATCACGCAGGAACTCGAGATAGTTGAGACCTGCCAGCCAGTCGGCATTATTGACCATCAGCGCGTCGGTTTTGCCTTCGCCGAAAGTGAGGTAATTGGTGAAAACCTTTTTGATACCGGCAATATTGTCGGCAATGGTTTCAACCGTCATCAGCTTGCGGGCTTCTTCTTTAAATGACGGATCACCGACCATACCGGTGCCGCCGCCCATCAGCGCAACCGGACGGTGGCCGGTTTTCTGCATCCAGTGCAGCATCATGATCTGAATGAGGCCGCCCGCATGCAGACTGGATGCTGTCGGGTCGAAGCCAATATACGCAGTCACAGTTTCCTTGGTGAAGAGTTCATCCAGACCCGATTCATCAGAGACCTGATGAATAAAGCCACGTTCGGAAAGTGTGCGTAGAAAATCGGACTTAAAGCCGGACATTGATTTTTCCTGTCTGACAAAGGATTGTGATATGGGAAGACCCCAGAGAGCAGGCCGTGAATATTATTCCGGTGACTGACACAATCCAGCGTTTAACATTATTGCAGGGCAAATCACAATAAAGGTGTGACATCGTAAAAGGCGATTTTATCGCAAATTGCTGTCGTTTTGTGCCGTTTGTGTGGTTTATGTAACCTGCGAGTACCTGCCAACTGTACAAAACCGGAAATATTGAAAACAGAAAGACAAAGATGACTGCACTCTATCGCGCACTCGGACTGATGAGCGGCACCTCTATGGATGGCATTGATCTGGCGCTGATCAAAACAGACGGTGAGCAGGTGGTTGAGCGCATTGCTTCCGGCAGCATGAATTATTCCGATGCTTTCCGTGCCCGTCTGAAACAAGGGCTTGTTGATGCCAGAAGCATGACGCAGCGTGATGAGCGTATTGGTATTCTTGAAAAACTTGAGCATGATCTGACATTGCTGCATGCCGTTGCCGTGCAGGACTTTTTGTTCGCGCATGGTCTGAGCGCGGATGATGTTGATGTCATCGGTTTCCACGGGCAGACGGTGCTGCATCGCCCGGATGATGCGCTGACAGTACAGATCGGTGACGGGGCTTTGCTGGCACAGGAAGCCGGTATTGATGTGGTATATGATATGCGCGCTGAGGATATGCGTCATGGCGGGCAGGGTGCGCCGCTGATCCCCGCCTATCATGCGGCCTTGGCACATAATCTGGAGCAGCAGCCGGATATGCCGGTTGTCTTCGTCAATATTGGCGGGATTTCCAATCTGACCTATGTCGATGAGACAGGGCGGCTGGCAGCTTTTGACAGCGGACCCGGTAATATGCTGATCGATCAGTGGATGGAACTGCACGGGCAGGGTAGCTTTGATGCCGGTGGTGCGCTGGCATTGAGTGGTGCTGTAAATACCGAGTTGGCCGCGCATTATCTGGGTAATGCATTTTTCATCGGTAATCAGCGCCGCGCACTGGATCGCGGGGACTTTGCTGTGCCTTCAATCGGTGTTGTATCGGTTGAGGATGGTGCCCGCACATTGGCCTATGTTGCGGCGGCTTCGATCCTGCAATCAGCGTCCCATCTGCCGCAGAAGCCTCGCAGCTATGTTGTGAGTGGCGGCGGGCGCAAGAATGCAGCGATTATGGCTGAACTCTCTGCCTTGGCACAAGCTGAAGGCGCTGTGGTGATTGATGCGGATACAGCAGGGCTGGATGGTGATTCCATGGAAGCCGAGGCTTGGGGCTATCTGGCTGTGCGCAGCCTGAGAGGCTTGCCGCTGACTTATCCCTCAACAACCGGTTGCGACAAGCCGGTGAGTGGCGGGGTCTTGGTAAAGGCATAAATAAAAAAGACCGGCGATTAGCCGGTCTTTTGCTTTTGTCGATTAGCGCAGACGTTTTTGGCGAACTTCTGTCAGCTCGCCCATCAGGCGACGATCAAGATATTCCGAACATTCCGCAATCAGCTCATCACCCATGCCGGAGAAGAAGTGATTGGCACCGGCCATGGTGTTCTGCGTGATCGTGATGCCCTTCTGGGTCTTCAGTTTATCAACCAGAACCTGCACATCCTTCGGCGGTGCAACCTTATCCTGATCACCATGAATGATCAGACCCGAAGAAGGGCACGGTGCGAGGAACGAGAAATCATAGGTGTTCGGCTGCGGTGCAATCGACATGAAGCCTTCGATTTCCGGACGGCGCATCAGCAACTGCATACCAATCCACGCACCGAAAGAATAACCGGCAACCCAGCAAGTTTTGGAATCAGGATGCAGCGACTGCACCCAGTCCAGTGCGCTTGCCGCATCGGACAATTCACCCGCGCCGTGATCAAATTCACCCTGGCTGCGTCCGATTCCGCGGAAGTTAAAACGCAGAGTCGTGAAATTGCGGCTCTGGAACATGTAAAACAGATCATAAACGATCTTGTTATTCATGGTGCCGCCGAATTGCGGATGCGGGTGCAGGATGATGGCGATTGGTGCATTCTTCTCGCTTGAAGGCTGATAACGCCCTTCAAGGCGACCCGCAGGACCATTAAAGATGACTTCTGGCATATGTACTCCGCTATAACCGCCGGGTTGCGTGACCAAATGGCCGGTTCGCAACACAAGTGTCGTATTTGTTATTTATAAGCCTGATTGTTACCAATCATGACTTTACGGCTTAAATTCTGAGCAAATCCTTGACTGTTTCGCTCATAAATCTTACAACCGACTTTAGAATCTTTCAAAACTGGAGGGTGTAAAAAAACACTCATGCAGCTTAATAGTCTGCTCTGGTTTGAAATTTCAAGATAATTGCGCGTTTAACGCAAATATGGTGCTTCGCGAAAGAGTCTGCAATGCCAAAGCCGCGTATCTATTTCGATTATAATGCCAGTGCGCCGCTGAGTGAAGCAGCGCGCGAGGCTGTGGTCGCGGCATTGAATGTGACAGGTAATCCGTCTTCTGTGCATCAGGAAGGTCGTGCGGCGCGCGCGCTGGTTGAATCGGCTCGACGTGACGTGGCAGCCCTTTGCGGTGCAAAGCCGGATCATGTGTTTTTCACCTCCGGTGCAACCGAAGCAGCAAACACATTGCTGACACCGCTTTATAAGATGGGGCGCTCGGAACTGCGCCTGTCGCATCTTTATGTTTCTGCAACTGAGCATCCGTGCATGTTATCCGGCGGGCGTTTTGCTGCGGAGAATGTGACTGTGTTGCCGGTTGATCGTCAGGGCATCGTTGATCTGGATGTGCTGGAACAGGCGTTAAAAGCGCATGATAAAGCCAAAGGTCTGCCGCTGGTAGCAGTACAGTGGGCGAATAATGAGACTGGTGTTATTCAGCCGGTAGAGAAAATCGGCGCGCTGGTAAAAGCTGCGGGCGGATTCTTCATTGTGGATGCCGTGCAGGCTGCAGGGCGCATCGCGCTTGATATTGCTGCAGCCTCTGCCGACTATCTCATTCTCTCTTCGCATAAAATCGGCGGCCCTAAAGGTGTTGGTGCTGTGGTTGCGATCTCTGATCTGGTTATGCCGTCTGCGCTGGTGCGCGGTGGCGGGCAGGAGAAGGGGCATCGTGCCGGTACTGAAGCCTTGCCGCTGATCGCCGGTTTTGGTGCCGCTGCGCGTGAGGCCTTGGTTGCACAGCAGGAGGGCAGCAATCTGCCGCGCTGGTCGGATGCAATCCGCACTGTGATTGAAAGTGGTGTGCGCAGGCTGGCAGATGATGTGCTGGTGCATGGTGATGCCGTGCCGCGCCTGCCGAATACGAGTTTTATTTCTTTGCCCGGTATGAAGGCCGAGACCATGCAGATCGCTTTTGATCTGGGCGGTATTGCACTTTCTGCCGGTTCGGCCTGTTCTTCAGGTAAGGTTGGCGCAAGCCATGTGCTCGCGGCGATGGGCTATGAGGATGAATGCGGTGCATTGCGCGTCTCGACAGAAAAGTCGGCGACAATGCAGGATGCAGAAGCATTTCTGACGATTTTCGAAAGACTGGTAGCCAGACGGGATCAGACACGCAGTCAGGTTCAGGCACAGTTTTCGGGCGAATCGGAAAATAATGCCGCCTGAAAGGGCAGGTATTTCTGAATGGCCACTGTGGTTTTGCGCACAGTAATGTGATGCAAAACCGGCCGGAGTTCAAAGTCTGAGGCGGTGCTCTTTAAAACATCGCCAGCTGACAGGCTTTTACAGCGCATCAATGCGCACTATATGTTTATGACAGCAAAATGATTGCTGCCATAACGTTTTTAACTGTCGGGCCTTGACCCTGACAAGGATGGAGAACGGCGATGCCTGCAGTGCAGGAAACGATCGATCAGGTCGCCACGCTTGACGTGGACCAGTACAAATATGGTTTTGAAACAACCATCGAAATGGATAAAGCTCCGAAGGGGCTGAACGAAGATATTATCCGTTTCATTTCCGCTAAAAAAGAAGAGCCGGAATGGATGCTGGAATGGCGTCTGGACGCCTATAAGCGCTGGCTCACTATGGAAGAGCCGAAATGGGCGCGCGTCAATTATCCGGAAATTGATTTTCAGGATATCCGCTATTATGCGGCTCCTAAAAATCAGACCGGCCCTAAGTCTCTGGATGAAGTTGATCCGGAACTGCTGCGCACCTATGAAAAGCTCGGAATTCCGCTGCGTGAGCAGGAAATTCTGGCCGGTGTGCGCAAACAGGGTGAGCCGAGCGAGATTGACGGCAATCCGGCAGACAATGTTTACGCATCAGGCCGTGTAGCGGTTGATGCGGTGTTTGACAGTGTTTCCGTTGTCACCACCTTTAAGGCTGAGCTTGCCAAAGCCGGTGTGATTTTCTGCTCGATTTCGGAAGCAATCCGCGAATATCCGGAACTGGTGAAGAAATATCTGGCTTCTGTTGTGCCGGTTTCGGACAATTATTACGCCACACTCAACTCCGCTGTCTTTACGGACGGATCATTCGTCTATGTACCTAAGGGCGTTCGCTGCCCGATGGAACTGTCGACCTATTTCCGTATCAACGAAAAAGATACAGGCCAGTTCGAGCGTACACTGATTATTGCCGAAGAGGGCGCTTATGTGTCCTATCTGGAAGGCTGTACAGCACCGCAGCGTGATGAAAACCAGCTCCATGCAGCTGTTGTTGAACTGATCGCGCTTGATGATGCCGAAATCAAATATTCCACCGTCCAGAACTGGTATCCGGGCGATAAGGAAGGCAAGGGCGGTATTTATAACTTTGTGACCAAGCGCGGCGATTGCCGTGGCGACCGTTCGAAGATTTCATGGACACAGGTCGAAACCGGCTCTGCTGTCACATGGAAATACCCTTCCTGCATTCTGCGTGGTGATGATTCCCGCGGTGAGTTCTACTCGATTGCGGTATCCAACGGTTATCAGCAGATCGACAGCGGTACCAAGATGATCCATCTCGGTAAGAACACATCGAGCCGCATCATCTCGAAAGGTATTTCGGCGGGTAACTCCAACAATACCTATCGCGGTCAGGTTTCTGCCCATCGTAAAGCAACCAATGCCCGTAACTTCACCCAGTGTGACTCATTGCTGATCGGCAATGATTGCGGCGCGCATACGGTGCCTTATATCGAAGCGAAAAACTCGACTGCGCAGTTCGAGCATGAAGCAACAACCTCGAAAATCTCTGAAGACCAGCTGTTCTATGTGATGCAGCGCGGTATTCCGGAAGAAGAGGCGATTGCTCTGATCGTGAACGGCTTCGTTAAGGAAGTTATTCAGGAACTGCCGATGGAATTTGCCGTGGAAGCTCAGAAGCTTATCGGTATCTCGCTCGAAGGTTCGGTTGGTTAAACAGGGCTGGCGGAGTGCGATCTCCGCCCCTTTAATCAGCTCATTGATATTTTTCGGATCCTGAGAGATCCGGTATAAAAGGTTACACTCATGTTAGAGATCATTAATCTGCACGCCAAAATCGCTGACACGGATACAGAGATCATCCGTGGTCTGAACCTCACCGTTAAAGCCGGTGAAGTGGCTGCGATTATGGGCCCGAACGGTTCGGGTAAATCCACCCTGTCTTACATTCTGGCCGGTCGTTCAGACTATGAAGTGACATCCGGTGACATTCTGTATAACGGCGAAAGCATTCTGGAACTCGATCCTGCGGAACGTGCAGCCAAGGGCATCTTCCTTGCATTCCAGTATCCGCTGGAAATTCCGGGCGTTGCCACAATGGAATTCCTGAAAGTTGCGATGAATGCGCAGCGTAAGGCACGCGGTGAAGAAGAGCTGAAAATTCCTGAACTGCTGCGTCGCGTTAAAGAAGCTGCCGGTGGCCTGAACATGGATATGGCCATGCTGAAGCGTCCGCTTAATGTCGGTTTCTCCGGCGGTGAGAAGAAGCGTGCGGAAATTCTGCAGATGCAGCTTCTGGAACCATCACTCTGTGTTCTCGATGAAACCGACTCCGGTCTGGACATTGATGCGCTGAAGATCGTTTCCGATGGTGTGAATGCTCTGCGTTCGCCTGACCGTGCTGTGATCGTGATCACCCACTATCAGCGTCTGCTTGAATATATTGTTCCGGACAGCGTGCATGTTCTTTACAAAGGACAGGTGATCAAATCCGGTGATAAGAGCCTCGCTCTGCATCTGGAAGAAAACGGATACGCTGAAATCATCGGCGCAGCTGCTTAAAGAGAGGGATGAATATGAACGTCCATCTTCAGAAGGTCAGAACGCCGGCTGAGAGTGCATTGATTGATGCATTCGCTGTCCGCGTCGGTGATCTGCCGGGTGATACGGAAGTCGTAAGCGCCCGTGATAACGCACTGGAAGCTTTGAAAATCAATGGTCTGCCTGGCCGTCGTATTGAAAGCTGGCACTATACAGATCTGCGTACATTGCTGCGCTCGGTTGCACCGTTTGATGCGAATGTGAGCCATAAATCTGTTGCGCCGCTGCTTGACGGTTCTGCCGTGCTGACCGTTGCCAATGGTGTTGCGCAGAAGCCTGTGCAGATCGAAGGCGTGCGCGTTGAAGCGATCCGCGATATTCTGGGACAGGGCATTGCTGCCCATACTCTGAAAACCCGTGGTGATGATGATGCGATCGGCCAGATCAACGCAGCCTATGCCAGCGATGGCTGGGGTCTGTCTGTTGCTGACGGTACCGAGCTGGAGCAGGCTGTTGAGCTGCAAAATTTGCAGCCTTCCGGCCAGTCCCATGTGCGTTTTCCGGTCAAGATCGGCTCGAATGTCAAAGCGACATTTATCGAGCGCCAGATCGGCGGTGAGGCAGAGACTTTCGCAACCAGTATCGGTCATGTGACCATTGCTGATAATTCAGAAATCGTCTGGGTTATCGTGCGTGAGCATACGGATCTTTCCACGCAGTTGTCGCAGATTAATGTGACAATCGGTGAGAATTCCAAGCTGATCCTGTTCGTGATGAATGCTGGCGGCAAGCTGGTGCGTCAGGAAATCAATGTGGATGTAAAGGGCGAAGGCTCTGACTTCCAGCTTCGTACGCTCAACCTGCTTGGCGGCGAAACAGTGACTGACGTGACCATGAATGTTGGTCATCTCGTTGAAAACACCACCTCGACCGAGGTTGTGCGCAATGTGGTGACAGACAAAGCGCGCGGTATTTTTCAGGGCATGATCCGCGTTGCGCAGATCGCTCAGAAAACTGACGCGAAAATGGCCTGTAACACATTGCTGTTGTCAGATGATGCGGAATTTGCAGCCAAACCTGAGCTGGAAATCTTTGCTGATGACGTGGCCTGCGGTCACGGTGCGACTGTGCGTGAGATTGAAAAGGATCACCTTTTCTATCTGATGGCGCGCGGTGTGCCTGAAAATGCAGCCCGTGGCCTGCTGGTCAAAGCCTTTATCGCAGAAGTGATCGAAGAGCTGGAAAACGAAACCCTCGTTGAAAAGCTGGAAGATATTTTGCAGAGCTGGCTCGAAAAGCACGCTTGATGATGCAAAAAGAGCGGGAAATTTCCCGCTCTTCTTCCCTGATATAGAGCACATGGTGCCTTATTGATTTTTGTGAGCATCCAGTGCTCTTGCCTGCTTTTTTGAGCACAAAGTGCTCAGGAGTACGATTATGAATCAATTATCGTCTGTACTGCAAAATTATGATGTTGAAGCAATCCGCCGTGATTTCCCGATCCTGTCGCGTGAAGTCTATGGCAAGCCGCTGATCTATCTCGATAATGGTGCCTCGGCACAGAAGCCGCAGGCGGTTATTGATGCGGTGACGAATGCCTATTCCAACGAATATGCCAATGTGCATCGCGGCCTGCATTATCTCTCTAATGCGACGACCGATGCCTATGAGCGTTCGCGTGAAAAAGTACGCGGCTTTCTCAATGCCGGTTCTGTAGACGAGATCGTCTTTACCAAATCAGCCACAGAGGCGATCAATACGGTTGCCTATGGCTATGGTATGCCGAAGATCGGTGAGGGCGATGAAATCCTGCTCACCATTCTTGAGCATCATTCCAATATCGTGCCTTGGCATTTCATCCGTGAGCGTCAGGGTGCCAAGCTGGTTTTTGCGCCGGTGGATGATGAAGGTGTGTTTCATCTCGATGAATTCGAGAAATGCATTACGCCGAAAACCAAGCTGATTGCGCTGACCCATATGTCCAATGTGACGGGTACGGTTCTGCCAATTAAAAAGATCGTCGAGCTTGCCCATGCGCGGGGTATTCCGGTTCTGGTGGATGGTTCGCAGGCTGCCGTGCATATGCCGGTGGATGTGCGTGATCTCGGCTGTGACTGGTATATTATGACCGGCCACAAGCTCTATGGCCCGTCCGGTATCGGCGTGCTGTATGGCCGTATGGAAATGCTGGAGCAGATGCGCCCGTTTATGGGTGGTGGTGAAATGATTGAAGAGGTGACAGTTGATAATGTCACTTATAATCATCCGCCGCATCGTTTTGAGGCCGGAACCCCGCCGATCGTGCAGGCTATTGGATTGGGCGCAGCCCTTGACTATATAGAGAGCATAGGTCGTGAGGCTATTGCTGCCCATGAGGCTGATCTGCGTCTCTATGCGCATGAGTCTCTGGCGAGAATTAACTCACTGCGTATTGTCGGCAATGCACCGGATAAAGGCGCGATCATTGCGTTTGAGATGCAGGGCATTCATGCCCATGACGTTTCAACCCTGATTGACCGTGCAGGAATTGCAGTGCGGGCAGGCACCCATTGTGCTCAGCCATTGCTGCAGCGCTTTGGAGTAACATCGACCTGCCGTGCTTCCTTCGCTATGTATAATACCCGCGCGGAAGTGGATGCTCTGGTTGCAGCGCTTGAAAAAGCAAGACAGTTTTTTGGATGATGAATATGGATACTAAACAGCAAGTGCCGGTCGCAGATGTGATCGCAGCAGATGAAGAAAACAGTGCTTCAAAAGTGTTTTCCGCTTCCGCAATTCCGGAAGAAGAATTGCTGCGCCTGACCGATGATATTATCGGCGCGCTGAAAACTGTCTATGATCCGGAAATTCCGGCAGATATTTATGAGCTCGGCCTGATCTACAAGGTTGATATTGAAGATGACCGCACGGTCAAAATCGATATGACACTGACAGCACCGGGTTGCCCTGTGGCCGGTGAAATGCCGGGTTGGGTGGAAAATGCTGTTGGCGCGGTTGAGGGCGTTTCCCATGTGGAAGTGACTATGACTTTTGATCCGCCTTGGACACCGGATCGTATGTCCGAAGAAGCTCAGGTTGCTGTGGGCTGGTACTGATTTTTTAAAAAAACGCTGCGGAAACGCAGCGTTTTTTATTTAGCGGGCATGTAAGCTAAGATAATCGGATACGAGTAGCTTGCTGGAAGGGCTGATCTGCTGCTCGCCGTCCTGCATGAGATCGGCTACAGTCTGGCTGCGCAAAGCATCGCGCCAGAGCTGTTCAGCGGCCAGCATCCGCGACTTGATAAAACAATCTCTCTTATAGTTGCAGGGATCCTGTGATTTTCCGGGGGCGCGGCGGCGGATCTCCCTGCAAATAAAGGCCGGTTCTTTGCCGTCAATCGCTTCCACAATATCGAGCAATGTAATCTGTTGCGGCGCATGTGCGAGCCGGTAGCCGCCACGCGGCCCCGGAACAGCTATAATCACATCAGCAGCGGTGAGGGCACGCAGGTGCTTCAGCAGATAGCTCTCGGATACGCCATGCAGTTCTGCGAGATGTTTCCCCGCCAGAACCTTATCCTCCGGCAGCCCTGACAGCACGAGTGCGCAATGCAATGCCGCCTCAACACCGTCGCTCATTCTGCGCATATCATACCTTTAAGATTTGTTGTCCTCTAATCATCGATATAATATATCGATGATTCTAAGGCAAATTCTTATTGCAAGGCATATGTGATGAAAAACAGAATGAATGTCGCGAAAGTCGCTCCGGTTCTCTATCAGTCAATACAAGCATTGGACGCAGCTGTTGATGCAGCGGGGCTGGATAAGCGTCTGCTGCATCTGGTGAAAATCCGCGCTTCACAGATTAACGGCTGTTCCTATTGTACGGATATTCATATCCGTGATGCTCATAAAGATGGCATCGATATGCAGACTTTATATATGACAAGCGCATGGCGTGAATCGCCGTGTTTTGATGCGCGTGACCGTACGGTGCTGGAATGGACCGAACATCTGACGCGGGTTGCAGAACTCGGCGTGCCGGATACTCTTTATGAAAGTGTGAAAGCGCAGTTCTCTGAAGAAGAAATTGCCAAGCTGATTGTGGCAGTCGGCATGATCAATTTGTGGAACCGGATTGGTGTCAGCACGCAGCTTATTCATCCGCGTAAGCCATAAAACAAAAAAGCCTGTCAGTGATGACAGGCTTTTTAAAGAGCTGAATACAGAAATTAAGGTGCACCGCATTCTTCCGGCACGCTTTTTTCAAGCGGCAGCGGTGATTTTGATAATGTGCCTGCCATGATTGCCATTGGTTTGAATGGCGGCACTGCCTGCATGGCAGGATTGCTCATGCTGATCGTGTAGCAACCGGTATAAACCTGCGACTTACCTTCAGCGAGTTTGGATTCGATAGCAATCGGCACAGACCAATAGATCTGACCGGCACCCGGATCAGGTTCGCTGCTGCCGAGCTTAATGCTTACAGATTCAGTTCCGGCATAGCCCTTGGCATATTTCTCAAAATCATCGCCTTGCTGGCCTTCAGCATAATAGCTGTAGGCACGCACATATTCTTTGCGGTTAATGGCGTTGTAATAGGATTCCAGCAATTTCTGCGGTGTGCTGCGGTCATCCACATAATCGGGCAGAACCAAACCCTCAGCCACTTCTTTTGTGGCTTCTGTGGATTTTTTAGCGTCCGGCTTATCCGCAGGCACAGCATCTTCTTTCGGCTTTTCAGCTTCAGTTTTCTCCGCTTTCGCTTTTTCGACCTTGGCTTTTTCTTCCTCAGAATCTTTAGCTGCTGCTTCACCTGCCTTTTTCAGAGCATCGGGCTTTACCTTTTGCTGTGCTGCAGGCTTGTCCTTGGTTTCAGCTGTCCCAGCCGCCTTGGCATAAATCGCACTGCCGGTCAGCAAAGCTGCACCGATAATCGTGGTTCCAAGCAGCCGCATGATTGTAAAGCGCTGTTGCTGAACGCGATCCTCTGTGATGGCCAATGCAACGGGGCGATGCGATGCGGGGTTATGACGGCTCTGCTGAATACCCATTAAAATCTCCGCTTAGCTGAGGCAAAGAACCTGAGATGTTCTTTTATTCGCAAAAGACTGCAAACAGATCATGGCAATTTTACGCGTTTTGCGAATTATTCATTTTATTCTTATGCGCTGTAAAGAGTAGAAAAACTTGCTTTAAATGCAGGATCAGAGCGTTGCTTTACTTGCAGTCAGGACTGTGTGAGACTAGATAGAGTATCAGAGGTAAACCTGACAATCGGGGCTTAGTGCAGGATTTCAGGTTGGCCTCGCAAGTTGAAACTACATGGCCTTGAACCATGTAACAGATACAAGTGAGAAATTTTATGGGACGTTTTTCCATCATGACCCTGACCGACGCAGCAGCGGAACGCGTGCGCGAAATTCAGGCTTCTCATGAGGATGCTCTGGGTATCCGCGTGGGAGTGAAAAAGGGCGGCTGCGCCGGTATGGAATATACGATTGCGCTGGCTGAAGAAGCCAAAGCCGGTGATGATCTGATTGAGCATGAAGGTGCAAAAGTCTATGTGGCACCGGAAGCTGCATTGTTCCTGCTGGGCACACAGATGGATTTTGAAGTGACAACTCTGCGCACAGGCTTCGTCTTTAATAACCCGAACCAGACATCGGCCTGTGGCTGTGGTGAATCCGTTGAATTGGCACCGGTTACTCAGGAAGCACTGGATGCTGCGCACCGCGCTGCCTGATTATCCCGTTAAATACAGATAATAAAAAACCCGCCATTCGGCGGGTTTTTCTTTTTTAGAGCATTTTCAATTGAAAATGCTCTAAACATTTGTCTGACGCATTATCCTACGCAAAACCGGTTCCCACTTTTGCTGGAAATGCTTAAATATTAATCGGTATCAGCATGAAAGCCGGAATGTCATCGCCGAAGCCCAGCGGTGACGGTTCATCATCAAAATCACGACGATGGCGCTTATTCTGCTGGCCATTCTGGTTGTGGTTCTGGCGGCGATCTTCATGACCGTTTTTGTGCGGAGCAGGGCGAACCGGTTCCGCTGTAACGGCAGTGCCGATGGAGACATTGTCCGGCAGAACAGGCTGCGGCGCATTGAGCGCGGAAATGTCTGCCACAGCCTGAGGTGCTTCAGCAGTTTTTTCTTCTGCAACGCGTGGCTGTGTCTGTTTTTCCTTGTGATCTTTATCACGGGATTTCTTGCCGTTCTTACCACGGTTGTTGCGGCCGCGGCGACCGGTTTCTTCGGTCTCTTCCTGTGCAGGCAGAGTGGAGAGATCACCGTCCAGCCATTCAATCTTTTCGCCGATCATTTTCTCGATGGCATCAAGATACTTGGTATCTGCACCGGTGATGATCGAGAATGCCTTGCCCGAGCGGCCTGCACGACCGGTACGGCCGATGCGGTGGACATAATCTTCGGCATGGATCGGAATGTCATAGTTGAACACATGGCTGACATCGGGAATATCCAGACCACGGGCAGCCACATCAGAGGCCACCAGAAGCTGAAGATTGCCGTCTTTAAAATTGCTCAGCATGGTCATGCGCGCGCGCTGATCCATATCGCCATGGAGCGCACCGGCATTAAAGCCGTGCTTTACCAGCGAGCGGAACAGTTCTGACACATCCATTTTGCGGTTGCAGAAAATGATCGCATTTTTCAGATCATCGCCTTCGGCCTGAATAAGATCACGCAGCACTGCGCGTTTATCCCATGGCTTCTTAGCCGATTTAACCAGACGCTGCGTCACCGTCTTGGCGGTTGTCGATGCTTTGGCAACCTCAACGCGGGCTGGTGAATGCAGGAACTGCTCAGTCAGCTTGGTGATTTCCGCAGGCATGGTTGCCGAGAAGAACAGGGTCTGACGCGTGAACGGGATCAGCTTGCAGATACGTTCGATATCAGGGATGAAACCCATGTCCAGCATACGGTCTGCTTCGTCGATAACCAGAATTTCAACACCGGTCAGCAGCAGTTTGCCGCGCTCAAAATGATCGAGCAGACGACCAGGAGTAGCGATCAGCACATCAGCGCCGCGTTCCAGCTTGCGCTCCTGTTCATCAAAGGAGACGCCGCCGATCAGCAGAGCAACGTTAATACGGTGATTAACGCCGTATTTTACAAAATTCTCTTCAACCTGCGCTGCGAGTTCGCGGGTTGGTTCAAGAATGAGTGTACGCGGCATACGTGCGCGTGCACGGCCTTTTTCAAGCAGATGCAGCATCGGCAATACAAAGGATGCTGTTTTGCCGGTACCGGTCTGGGCAATACCGAGAACGTCTTTACGTTCCAAGGCCTGAGGAATGGCGCCAGCCTGAATAGGAGTAGGGGTGGTGTAACCGGCGGCTTCTACCGCTGCCAGTATTTTCGGTGACAGACCGAGTTCTGCAAATGTCGTCAATGGAGGCGTAGCTCTCTTTTTGGAAGAAGCGCACTGGACCCGACCGGTAATGTCCGCATGACAACAGGACAGGAAAAGCGCTTATGTTTGCGCATTGCGTTAAAATTAATAAAGCCGTTACGGGGAACAGGCCAAAAAGTCAACAAAAATGCCGTTTTTGCTTCGATTTAGGTTGATATAATTGATATTCCGGCAGCCCACAACTATACGATCTGCCAATAGAAGCATCGCATTGTTATAAAGTGATGCTGTTTATCTCTGTTTTATCAGTGGTTTTGCAGATCCGCGTATGACTAACTATGCAGTTTTGGCCGATTTTCCTTGGCTTTCTGACTAGTACGAGTTTTGTGCGCCCAATAGGCGCACGGCGCTTAATAACGGAACTGCTCATTGAGGATACGCTCATCCCATGTGTGCTCTTCATCAAAAAGCAAGGTGACACGGTTTTGCGTATCTTCGCGCACGGTTACAGAAGTGACGGATTTCACTTCTGTATGATCCGCCACGGCATTGACCGGCCGCTTGTCGACTTCAAGAATATCCATACGTACAGTGACGGATTTCGGCAGTAATGCACCGCGCCAACGACGCGGACGGAAAGGGCTGACGGGGGTCAGAGCCAGCAGCGGGGAGTCGAGCGGCAGGATTGGTCCCTGAGCGGAAAGATTGTAGGCGGTGGAGCCGGCAGGGGTGGCCACCATCAGTCCGTCGCAGATCAGTTCTTCCAGCCGCACTTTGTCATCAATACTGATGCGGATTTTCGCCGCTTGGTAAGATTGGCGCAAAACGGACACTTCATTGATGGCCAGTGCTTTGACCGTGCCGCTCTCACGCGATTCAGCAATCATTTCAAGAGGGCGGATAGTTTCGGCGTGCGCTGCAGCAACACGCTTGGGCAAATTGTCCTCGTGATATTCATTCATAAGGAAGCCGACTGAACCGCGATTCATGCCGTAAATCGGGCGCTCGTGATTCATATGATCATGCAAAGCCTGTAACATGACCCCGTCACCGCCAAGCACAATGAGGGCATCTGCTTCACCTGCAGGTGATTCACCATAGCGATTGCGTAATGATTCCGCGGCCGAGACCGATTCCGGAGTGCCTGAAGTGATATAAAAGAATTTTTTATACGGGTATTTCATCAGTTTCTGCCGAAAAGCTGCATGATTGGATGAGGATTTGTAGCCTAAATGTGGATAAGAGGCAAAACATTGTTATTTTTTCTGCGTCTAAGCGATTTTCCGTTTTACAAACAAAAAGAATATGCTATCTAGCCGTCAGTTGCCCTTATAGCTCAGTTGGTAGAGCACCTGATTTGTAATCAGGGGGTCGGGAGTTCGAGTCTCTCTGGGGGCACCACTTACAATCTTATCATTGTAATTGTTGTGCTTTTTCAACTAATCTCAGAAATGAGATTTGATAATACGAAGCATTTATAATCTTTTCCCGCACATGTTATTGCTTAATGCAAAGGCTATTCCTGTCAGCTTCATTGGCAGCATGTTTGATGCTGTTCAGTCGTTGATTGTTGAAGGTTGATTCTCCGCGGTCAGGATTCGGATTCCTGTTCGCTATTGTCAGAGCGCTGGGGAGATTAAATTATAGTTTTGAAAAGGCGGTTTAACGGCTACTTTTTTTATGGACGAGCCAGAGATGTAATATCTGCAAGCCAATCATCACGATGCCCAGAAAAATAAGGGATTGAGCTGTTGACTGCTCATGCTCTGAAATACTGGTGAGAATAAGCGCAGAGCTGATCGCCGCAAAAATGGCAGGAAATGAAGCCAGTGCTATAACTCTCGGAGCTGACCAGTTAACCTGTCCGGAAAGACTCCATTGCATCGGAAGTCTGTGCAGATGATGAAGTTTATTATTTGCTGCTATGGCAATTAAACTCATTAACAACAGAACGATAAACCCAGCTGCATACATTATCGACCTCGGATGTTGGGGGGGGGATTTATTCACTTTGATCATCGCTGCAATGTGTGAAGTTTTGGCGTGTATAGTGCCTGCTACCAATTAACATGTCAGCTGAAAGGCTGGTTTGCACTTAGCTGTAATGCCTGAGATGATATGGCTTTTAAGGCTGTGTTTCCTGCGCAGTCGGGTTTGAGCAGGGTTCTTGTCCTTTGAAGTTTTTGGACATGCAGGCGTAACGGTCAAAGTTTTTTCCTGAGTCCATTGCAGCTTTGCCTGCGCCGCAGGCTGTTAATGCGAGTGTGGCAATGAGCAGAGGAATAGCTCTTTTCATTTCAAGACGAGATCTTATCAAAAGCGTCATTCCTGTGCAGCATGTTGCAATGTTCAGATAAGGAAATACATGGTGCGATTTTGGCAATTATACGTCGGCTGATTGATTGATGGATACATATATTTACCGAGCCTTTTTGTTTCGCATAGTGAGTGCGAGGCCTGCCAAAATAAGTGAGACACCGAGCAAAAATTGTAAACCAATATTGTCACCGAACAGAATGGCTGAAGCAATTATCCCAAATACTGGCTGAAGATATTGAATGCTGGCTGCAACCGGTGCCGGTACATTCTTTAAAATACCGATCCATAAGAATAATCCGGCTACACTCACGATTAACCCAAGATATGCAGCCGCACCGAATGAAATGGCCGTGAGTGTGAAGGGAGCCTGATAAGTTTCCCAGGCAGCAAGCGGGATCATTGCCAGCAGCCCGAAGAATGTGCTCCACGTTACGACCACAACGGTTCCATATTTAAGTGTCAGTTCAACACTCCAGACATAATAGAATGCAACCGCAATGGCCGAAATCTGTATCCAGACGGGCCCCGAAAACGTGGTGGTTATGTCAGGAGATGTGTTCTCAAATGCAACAACGACAATGCCAATAAACGCTGTCGCAACACCGCATATCTGAATAATCGTGATCGGTTGCTTTAACCGGTATGTTGCAAAGATCACAATAAACAAGGGAATGGTTGCGGAGAGAATGGTTCCGACTGAGGCCGATGTACCATTTACACCTATTGTTTGTGCGACCTGTCCCAAACCAATGCCGATAATGCCAAGCATAGCCACGGTGGGGACTGCTTTCCACGGTAAGGGCTTTTTCCCGATTAACAGCAACAGCATAAACGGCACGGCAACTGCATACCGCAATGCGGTGAGTGTCAACGGTGGTGTTGAGTTTAGACCCAGCTTGGTTGCCGGTATGGAGAGCCCCCACATCAGCGCCAGAAGCAACATTGCACCAAAGCTGATAAGCGTGACCGGCTTGTGAGAAATTGCAATATATGCAGTTTTGTTGCTTAAGGTTTGACTCATTGAGAAATCCTCAGAATAGCGCGAGCTTTTCTTAAGATTTACCGCTCTCTGCCTCTTGCAGACAAACCATTTATAATCACACTATGCGTGAGATTTTATCATGTATGGATGTAAAATATGGCAGGCCATCTTCCTCCGTTGCAAACACTTCGTGCTTTTGAGGCTACGGGCAGGCGATTGAGTATGACGCTGGCTGCAGAAGAGCTGTGTGTTACGCATGGAGCCGTCAGCAGGCAGATCAAAGCTTTGGAAGATAATCTTGGTTGCAGGCTGTTTAAGCGTTTGACGCGGAAAATTGAGTTTACGGATGACGGGGCAAATTACTTTGCCGCAGTTACTCACTTGCTGTCGGAACTGGCGCGGGAGACTGAAAATATCCGGACTAGAAATACTGACGCAAAACTGGTCATCAATTGCAGTATTTCATTTGCGAGCAAATGGTTAGCGCAGCGTTTGCACCGCTTGATGAGCTGTTACCCCGATTACGATATCCATCTAGAGGTGAATGAAAATGCTGTCGATTTTAATGTTTCCTCCGCGCATGTCGTTTTACGTTACGGGAATGGCATATATCCCAATGCGGATAGTGAGCGCATCATGGACGAGACTGTAAGTCCGGTTTGTTCACCTGCTTATTGTGAGAAGACGGGCGGTATAGCAGCTGCCGCAGATTTGCTTTCCTGTAAATTGATACATGAAAACGGAATGAAAACGGACTGGCATCGTTGGTTTGAGCTCTTCGGGGTAAAAGGCAGTAATATACGCGGTGCCGGTTACAGTCATGGAAGTATGTCCATAGAGGCGGCAATCAGAGGTGAGGGCGTGGCACTGGGGCGCAGCGTACTTATTGCTGAGGATCTGGCCTCAGGCCGGCTGGTGGAGCTGTTCCCTGCATTCCGTCTGGAGGTTGAGCATGGCTATGATCTTATTTACGCAAAAGGTAGCCGTGACCATCCGAAGATCTGTGCATTCAGAGATTGGATGAATGAAGAAATCCGCCGGTTTAATATGCCTGAATAGCACTCTTATCCTCGGGTAAGTGCTTGGCGTGCCAATCATTTTAAATGAGAAGGCTAATGCCGAAGGGCGGTTTGTAAAAAGAGGCTGGAATATCTTATTGTGTTTAGAAAATAAAAACACGGCGAGATGTTCGATTTCCCGCCGTGTCCCGTGAGCGTAGCTGAATGGATAGTATTTTGATGACTGGAGGTCATAACCAAGTCTAGACTACGCTCTTAGGGAGATGAGTTATATTCATCCCCCTAATGAATTTTATTAGAACGAACGCTGGAAGCGGATCATACCACCGAATGCGCCTTCGCCACGAACGGCTGGAGCGTATTTGTCGGTGTCTTTCCACTTGGTGTAGGAAACTTCAGGAGTAATTGTGAAGCCTGGAACCAGCTGGTAAGCTACGTTTGCAGTGTAAGCCTGTTTGCCGAAATCTTCGTAAGCAGCCTGCAGGTTGAAAGTAGCTTTGTCGGTTGCCTTGTACTTCAGACCACCCCAGACAGCCCAATCGCCGCCCCAGTTGCCGTACATGCCAACAGGAGCTTCGTAAGAAGCGTAACCGCCCTGTACCCATACGGAGAATACGTCAGTTACGTTTACGTCGAGGCGAACTTTACCAGCCCACTCTTCGATTTCAGAGTCGTAAGCTGCAGCAGCTGCGATCGAGCCCCAAGCCTGTTCGAACTTCAGACCACCAACAACGTGTGGCATGTAGTCGTCGATTACGCCGTCATAAACGTTGCCGTTGGTGTCGGTGAATGCTGTAACTTTTTCACCCTGTTCGGCAGAGATGATTGCCGAGAAGCCGTTGCCGCCTTTGAAGGTGTAGCTGATGATGTTTGTGTTGTAAGCACCTGGCGATACAACGTCATCGTTGATTACGTCGCCGAGGTAACCTGTGAAGGTGTGGAATGCTGAATCGGTTTTACCGATGAGCAGGCCGCCCAGCTGAATGTAAGCGTGCTTCAGAGTGTGGGATTTCTGTTCGCCGTCACCGAAGTTGAAACGGTTTTCGGTGAAGGTCTTCAGTGTGCCGAGTTCGGTTTCCGAAGCTGTGTGTGTGCGCAGTGTGAAGCGGGTGTTGGTTGACCATGTTTCGCGGTCACGGCCGGAATACACATCGTCGCCAGCTTTAAAGTCAGCGCGAACATAACCGGAAAGACGCAGGCAGGTTTCTGTGCCTGGAATGTAGAAGTAGCCAGCGCCGTAAGCGTCGCAAACGCGCACATATTCTACTGCTTCTGGTTCTGGTGCAACGATGGCGTCGGCAGCCTGAGCGCCGGTTGCTGCAACGAGTGCTGCAGCGGAGCCGAGAAGAAGGCTCTTAATGGTCATTGTGTATTCTCCCGCGTAAGCGATTGATTGTTGAGACTTTCCAATTTTGAGATTCGGAAACATCTTGCGCTTTGGTTGATATGGAAGGCGGGAGGGTATGGAAATATGAAAAATTACTGAAATATGAGATGGAAATGACCCTGTATCTTTTTGGTCACAATTTAGTGAGTGGTAAAATTGTTGTGAGATTGGCGTGGAAAAACGCCTGATCGGATGAGGCATTTTTAAAGAGGTGACTTATCTTAAAATTAGTGTCATGAATATAAATAGTCGTAAAATTACTCAATAAAATCAAATGTTTGCATTGATATTATTCGAAGCGGTTACCGTTGGTTTTTAAGGTGTTTGTGACATGCTTATTACAGTGCTATTTTTACTGACTGGCAGCACTTTTCTTGCCTCACAATAAGTTGAAAACAGTGTTTTTCATCACGCGTCAGCTTTCCTGAACTTTTCCGTCATATCGCCGTCTGTACAATAATTAGCGGGCAGGCATGTCGCATTTTGACTTGAAATGCTCATTGAATATTCATGATTCTTGTAGTGATCTGCTTTTGCAAAGCGCTGATTATGTGCTGGTGTGCATGTATTCGCGTGTTATTTGTAAATGGAAACTCGTTGCAAACCTTGCAGCAGTTTGGCTCTGAAAACACGAATATTGACCTGTCGTTGGCCTGCAGCTATCATCAAGCGGTCAAAAACAGGTTAGGTTCGGGAAGGTTGGCCCGGCCCCCGCTTTGCGGGTCCTTCTGTCACAAAAGGTGACGGCCCATGACTATTGAAGTGTCCGTATGGTGCGGACGCTAAATAGGAAGGGTATGGATATGAAGCCACGTATTTCTGTTCTCACACTCGGTGTGGCCAATCTCGAACATTCTTTTTCATTCTATCATGATGGGCTGGGATTGCCGTCTGAAGGCATTTTCGGGCGTGAATTCGAGCATGGTGCTGTGGCGTTTTTTGATCTCTCCGCTGGCCTGAAACTCGCAGTTTTTGCGCAGGATGATCTGGCCTATGACTGCGGATTACCGAAGCATCCGGTCAGCTCTACCGCTGCCAGTATCGGGCATAATGTTCTGCTACGGGAAGAGGTCGATGATGTAATGCTCAAAGCTGAGCGCGCAGGTGCTAAAATCGTGAAGGCACCGCAGGAGACTTTCTGGGGTGGTTATGCGGGCTACTTTACCGACCCCGACGGGCATTTATGGGAAATAGTCTGGAACCCGAAGATGCTGCCAGCGAATTAAGATCCGTCAGCAATAAGTCTTCGCAAAATATAGCCTGATTATAACATCAAATATGGCGGCCATTCGGAGTCTTGAATGCGGGCTGTATTGCACGCGACCGTCAGCTCAGGCTTTTGTCGAGGTAAAGCAAAACCCTGCCGCATATATGACTGCGGCAGGACTGTTATTTAAATCTTATTCGTCGTCTTTATCCGGCTGAACCAGATAAATCAGAACCAGAATGATGGTGACGAAGAAGCGGAATGCGTCAGGCACGCCATTCCACTGTTTGGACATCCACATTCCGAACCATTCACCGCCCACCGACATAAAGGCGACCTGCCATGTCAGAAAGCCGAGGGTGAGACCTGCAACTGCAAGGTTTTTGCTTTTATTGAAAACTTTGGCAGGTTCATTGCGTGCTGCCAGCAGCTTGAAACCGGCAACCCAGCAGATAATGGCAGTCAGTGTTTCGAGGGTTATAATGCCAATATAACCTACGTGATGAAGCCATTCAGATTCAATGGCTCTGTACTTGATTGTTGCATCAGGAAAGATTGTATCCATGAGGAATACGTGATGCACAAATGCAAAGTTTGAGCCGTAATCTGTGATGTTGCCAAATGCTACCAAGGATGAAAATAGGGCAATTGCCATCACCATAAAGATTTTTGATAGACGTATGATCATATTGTAACTTTCTTTATTTATCGGGCGCGTAAGCACTCGGATATAATAAGCGCTTATCTGCGGGAGTGCTTAGGTTGGTTTTATAATTAAAACAATAATTTTAAGCTGATATATTTTTTATAAACAAAATACTCGCATTCAGATGCGGAATTTTCTGCGAGAATATACCGGTATTATATACTTTTTGGGTGCTGAATGATTGTCAAAAGTAACTCAGACGAACTGATAGCTTGAAAACTTCCTGTTGAAGTATTTACTGCGCGATTATTATTTCGGCCGTGGAAGATCGCAGATGAATATTCAAACTCGCCTGATAACTGCAGTCGTCGTGGCACTCATCGTAGGTTTCGGTTTTATGGCCTATGATAAATATGCGGATGCAGAGTGGGTTGTTTCACCGCAGAAAATTGAACAGGCACGCAATAGCGGCCAAACGGCCGTAGAAACGCGCCCCGGTACTGTAGCCGTTCGTGCTATACGCAGCGAAGTCGCTGATCTGTTGCCTTATAAATGGGCTGCCTATGGTTTTGCAGCAGGGCTTTTGGTGCTGTTTTCTACCCGTCAGCGCAAAACGGCCTGATATCAGCTCAGGTGAAGATTCGCTGTGCGGGGCGTATCTATATATAGCTGTATTTCAATAAAACGGGCTCCTTAGAGGATAAGAAGCCCGTTATATTTTAGCCTTTTATAGCAGACAGTAAGTCATCATATGCCTTACATGCCTGAGAATCATCCGCGCCATTGTATTTTGTGGCAAGTTCCTGAACTTTTGCCGACAATTCCTGCACTTTGGTCGGGTCTTTCATGATCGACTCTTGTAAGGCAGCATTCAGTTCCTGCGCTTTCTTGGCAATTATTTCCGGTGTGCATGCTGGCTCCTTCGAGCAACCTGCTATCGCTGTTGCAACAACAATAAGAGCAATACCTAAAATGCTTTTCATCGGTGTATCTCTCTGATCTGTGAATGAGATTTATTAACTGCCTGATCCTGATAAAGAGCAGGTGTCTCTTTCAGTATGAATTTTGCTTGGGAATCGGCAGTAATACCGGTTCAGGCCAAAGATTATCTTGGAAGCTGATGCATTCTAAATCACTACTTGCGATATTCTGATGCAATATGTGTATTGTCTTTAAATGCGGGTGTGATTTTAAAATAACTGTTTAAGTGAGTGTGCGAATTATCATGGTGCCAAAGATAAAGCACAGCAGTCCTGTCAGAACATAGGTGACGGAGAAGGCGAAGAGCCAGCATTCGTTCAGGTTATAACGAAGCATATCCGCCTCTGTAACTGCTCTTGTTGCCAGATATTTCTTATATTGTGTTGATGCAAAAGCGATCAGCAATAAGAAACCGAATATCAAAAAATAGGCTACGATCTGTAAGAACGGAAAGAAATTCCGGTGTATGCCCGGAACGCTCATTGTAGTGCGAAACAGAGCTTTCTGATGGGATAAGGGCGCAAAGATCAGCAATAATGAAATGATTGCGAACAGATACAGAGCGATGCGAAGCAGATGAATGCTTGCCGGATTTTTTACATAAGGAACCGGCGGAACGGCTGTGCCCCAAGGTGGAATTTTTGAGTTTGGATTATTCTGCACATACCAAAAATACCGGTGCATGCCGCGTTGCATAAGCGGCATTGTCAGCAGAACTGTGATGCCGACGGTGACGTAATTCATCACATCTTCTAAGGTAATCGTCGAATCCGGATAATATTTATTGATGAAAATCAATGTGCCAATCACGGCAAACATAACCACTGCCGTCATGGGCATGGTAATGAACATGACTTTCAGAATTTCAATAACGGTTCTGCCTGGTGTTTTGGGTGCAAAAGATGACATTGAGAGCCGTTCATTGATTTTATAGCGCGGGACTTCTGTTCCCGTATTCTGAAGTGCTGAAATTAAAGCACAGACCGTTCGCTGTGAAGTGCAGGGCAGACAGATATCTGTGCGGGTGTACCTCACTTTCAGGAGGTAGCAGCAAAGATAAAAGCGGCCGTCTCTGCAGAGGCCGCTTTCAGGTCGTGCATACCGGCCAGTTCTGGCCGGCACTATGTTCCGCTGTTATTTGCAGCGTGCGGTATAAATCTGGCCGCGGCTGTTACGGTATTCACAATAACCGTTACGCAAATTGCGAACCAGAAGACCACCGAGAGCGCCTGCACCTGCGCCGATCAATGCGCCTCTGCCGCCGCCGGCAATGCCGCCGATGACTGCGCCTGCCGCTGTACCAACGCTGAGATCTTTTTCTGTCGTTGTGCAGCCGGAAAGTGCAACAATGGCGGCCACAGCAATTATAAACATACGCATGGTAAGACCCTTATTGTTTGAGACCCTGACCTGTAACTATCAAAAACTTCCGGTTTTGTGGTTTCTGTTCTGCCAGTACCGGTTTCGCATGCGCGGTGCCATAAACCAGGCGATAAATGGTGTAATCAGAAAACTGCAGCCAATAACCAGAGGAATAAGATATTTGGCGTTTTGCGCCAGATCAGGGATTGTGAGGACGATGATCATCCCAATTCCGAAAAGAACTGCGTTAATCATCAGGCTGAGTAAAACGGCAATCTGAAAACGAGTGGACATTTCATTGCCTCCCTTATGCTCTGTCATATCAACGTAACCACAAAGAAATGGTTCCGCTGACATGGTTCTCAGGGCAAGATCTGAGGAGCAATGTCAGGATAAATCAAGTATTTCAGGCAAGCGGAAATTTAGCAAGTGGTTGCTGTTATGCTCTCACATTCTTGAAGCATATTCTGCAGATGCGATATTTATGTTTCACCTGCAGAATACAGGGACTTACCGTTGTATACGGGTTGCAACATACCACCCGATAACCGGTGTGATGAGCAGAGCCGCACCGACAATCGCCAGCATTGGATAAATAGGTTTTTGTGCCAGAGAAGGCACTGTCAGAACGACAATGAATCCTGAGCCGACCAGAACAATAAATGCGATTGAGCCGATCATTGATGCCAGATGGAAATTAGTCGACATTTGTCCCTCCGAGAGTGGTTCTCAATATGAACCAGAAGCTCTGTGCCTTTGTCTCTGGCCGGTTTCGTGAAAAGCTGCAGGCAGATGTGAGCTGCATTCGCAGGCTGTTCTCTGCGCAAGCGGCAATTTTCGAAGCGGTCAGTTCTTTCAAAGATTACAGGGAGGTTTTATCGCGCAAGTGATGGTGGTGCATTGATTAGGATCAAGCAGAGCAGGTTCAGGCAGGTTCAGGAGCGGAGATTTTCAATGCGGGCGATCAATCCGGCGATTTCCTTCGGATCTTTTATTCCGCTTTCATAAATACGGATGACAGTGCGCGCTAACTGATCTTTATTCTCATCCGTTGTCGGGCAATAACCGAGAATCTCGCAGACCTCATTATAGGCGGTCTGAAGCGTCTTTATTTGTTCAGGTTTGTAAATTCCAAGATAATCAGTCTTTTGAAAAGGCATGATATCTCTCCTGTTTCTATAATTTGGTACTAAAATAAAAAGAAAATCAATGACTAAAAATTTCACTTTTTGATGAGCGGGGCAGGTTTTCATTATAGAAAAAAGAAAGCCCGGCATTGAGCCGGGCTTTTGGTTTTATGGCTTCGGATGTTCATCCTGACCATGTCTGCCATGGTGTCCGTCTTTGCCATGGCGCTTACCGGCTTTTAACTCGCTCCGGTCCAGTTTGCCGTCTTTGTTTTTATCCAGTTCGGCAAAGCGTTCCGCACGCTTTTTCTCAACGGCTTCAAGCGAGATTTTTCCGTCGCCATTCACATCAAGGCGGCGCTCCATGCGGTCTGCCGAGCGTTTCACCATCATTTTGAGAGCATGGGCTTCAATTTCTTCGCGGGAGAGGATGCCGTCCTTGTCGGTGTCGGCCGCTTTTAACTCATCCATGCGGGAGAATTTTGCGAGATCAATCGGCTCACGCTCAGGTTTTTTGGAGATTTGTTCAACAGTTTTTTCAGTATTCGTTTTCGATGCATCCTGTGCAAGAACAGGTGATGCGAGTACAGATGAAGCAACGAGTGCAAGAATTAAAGTTTTTGTATTCATGGTAATTATAACTCCGTCACAAATTAACTTGAGCCTTTAATTGGCATAGGAGTAATATCTAGCTGTAAATGTGTACTGAATATGAACAAGCCAATTACAAATTTGTAATGTTCTGCAGTATGAATTTCAGGCTGTCATATTTTCAATTCGGCCTGTAATTTGCCATGACCAGATAATGCCCGATAATAAATGAATGTTGGTACTGATGCGCATTTTGAATAAGACGTCTGAACTACTTTATCTCATTGCATTTCTTGGCAGTTTTTTAGCGATGCAGCTTTATGGAATGGCCAATGTGATGGCGGCAGAGCAGGGTGATCCGGTGACTTCAGTTTTTGATATGCGTGCAAACGGGATTGATTACCGGATTTTTGTTGCTGCGCCAAAAACTGCGGAAAATGACAAGCACATGCCGGTCATCTATATGATTGACGGCAATTCGACCTTTCCGATGGCCGTGGATGTGGTGAAAAAAAGGCCGCAATTGCGCGCACTGATTGTCGGTATCGGTTATCCGACACAATCACGCGAAGATATTGTGCGCTCCAGATATTATGATCTGACACCAGAAACACCTGCGGAACTGATCCCTTCACGCGGAAATGGTGCTGATCTGCCGCGCACCGGAGGCAATGCCGCATTCCTGAATTTCATTGAACAGCAAGTGAAACCGGAAATAGAGCGGCGCTTTGCCGTTGATAAAAACAATCAGACCCTGTTCGGCCACTCACTCGGGGGCTTATTCACGCTGCATGCGCTTTTCAGTGAAAGAGGAAGTTTTCAGACTTATAGCGCCGCTGATCCGTCTGTCTGGTGGAATAACCGCTCAATTCTGAAAGAGAAGGATCGTTTCATTGAGCAGGCAACAGAGACGGGTAAGCCGGTCAAAGTGCTGATTGAGACAGCAGGCAAGTCAGTGATGCGTGAGGGCGTTGACAAGGATCGTGCTGCGCAGCTGAAGGCATTGCGTGGCGGACCGAATGGCAGGGATATTTATCAGGAGCTGGTTGCGTTGCCTGGCGTTTCAGCAAGCTTCCATCAGTTTGCCGGTGAAAGTCACGGCTCAATGCTGCCTTATGCCGTTGAAGATATGCTGTGTTTTGTACTGGAAGATGTGAAGCCGGTTCAGCCGCCGGAGTAAACGGCGGCCGAGGGTCTCTGATAATTTAATGGGACGGATGCAGCGCATCATTCAGATACATGCAAGTGAGCATGGTGAAGACATAGGCCTGAATCACTGCCATCAGAAATTCGAGGGCGGTGATGCCGACTGTCATTGCCAGTGGCAGAATGGCGGTGATAACGCCCAATGTGCCAAGGCCTGTCAGGGAGACAACAAATCCTGCGAAAACTTTCAGCGTAATATGTCCTGCAAGCATAACGGCGAAGAGACGAACCGAATGGCTGACCGGTCTTGAGAGAAAAGACATAATCTCGATCGGCACAATAATCGGCGCCAGAATAAGCGGCACGCCTGACGGCATGAAAAGGCGGAAAAATTTGGTTCCGTTGCGCACAAAGCCATAGATTGTCACGGTCAGGAAGACAGTCATGGCAAGGCCGAATGTTACAATAATATGCGCTGTTACAGTGAAGGCATAAGGGAACATTCCGAGCAGATTGGCCGTGAGAATGAACATGAATAGGGAAAAGACCAGCGGAAAGAAACGTCTGCCTTCTTCACCGGTATTATCCCGCAGTGTCGTGGACACAAATTCATATAAAATTTCGGACGAGGATTGCCAGCGGTCAGGGATAAGGGTTCTGCCGCGCGCCGATAAAAACAAATAGGCACCGGCGCCGATTGTGGCAATCAGCATGAACAGAGCTGAATTGGTAAAAGCGATCTGAAAGCCGCCGACTTCACCAAATTCTGCCAGTGGTTTGATTTGAAATTGTTCAATTGGTCCGGCCATATGATGTACTCCCTGGCAGGCGGGGTCGTCCCCGTTGGGTTACACCGGCGCAGGTCGTCCTGCGCTATGTGCTGGCAGCAGAGTAGAGCGATTCGGACAGGGCACGCTATCAATTGTAGAAAATAATTGGTCGGTCAAAAAAAGAGCATTTTCAATGGTTGAGATTGAAAATGCTCCTGAGGACTGTGCTTTCAGTCACTATGCGAGATATCAGGCCTGCTGGCTGAGTGCCTGTTCTATCTCGTCTTTCAATGCAAGACGACGCTTGCGCAGAGCTGTTTCATTGTCCTGACTGGTCGGTTCAATCTTTGTCTCTGCGCGGTGAATCTGATCATTCACGTCGTCATATTCCTCAAGCACTTTGGCAAAGCGCGGATCAGCGGCTTTCAGGGCATGAATTTCATCCAGTTTGCCCGGAAATTCTTCGCCAAGTGTATGCGGTGTGTTGGACATGCTGTTTCCTTCCTTGAATTATTTTGTTGAAGGATTCTTCGCATGAGTCTGAGCGCTTTACATTGATCAGGATCAATCAGAACTTGACTGCCCAGCGTTCAATATCATTGCTCTGACCGATCAGTGCGAGACCGGTGGCAATGGAGTCGAACTGGTTGCTGCTGGAAACATCCGCATGTTCAAACTGCTGCGAGAACAGGGTTTTAATCGCCGGCACAAAGGATGTGCCGCCGGTGAGGAAGACGCGGTCAATATCTTTATCCTGCAAACCGGCATTCCGTACTGCGCTGTCAACGGAGGCGGAGATTGCCTGCATATCTTCGGCAATCCATTTTTCAAAATCCGAACGCTGAATTTGAGCTTCGATTTTAAAGTTCTCGGCTTTGAATTGCAGATCGGATGTCTGGGATGAGGACAGGCCTGCTTTGACATCGGATACGACACGGTAAAGCTCGAAGCCGTAATCGCCTTCAATCATTTCAATGAAGTGGTTGAGGGCTTGCGGATGCTCTGCCTGCGATGCGAGTTCATGAAGCTCCCGAAGTGTGGACGGGGAGTTCATCAGAAACAGGGTATTCCAGCGGGCAAAATTCGCAAAATAATGGTTCGGAACCTGCAGCACCTTGCCAAAAGATTTGTAATTGCTTTTCTTGCCGAGCTTCGGAGAGACCACATTATCAATGATACGGTAGTCAAATGTATCGCCGGCAATGCCCAGACCAACCTGACTGAGCGGTGTTGAAGTCAGGCCGGTTGCGCCGACCTCAAAATTTACGATCGAAAAGTCGCTCGTTCCGCCGCCAAAGTCGGCAACCAGCACCGTCGATGTATCTGTCAGCTTCTGCGCATAAAAATATGCCGCGGCAACCGGCTCATAAACATAATGAATATCGGTGAAGCCGAAGGCGCGCAGTGCTTTTTCATAGCGTGCCATTGCCAGCGCTTCATCAGGATTATGGCCTGCAAAAGTAACCGGACGACCGACAATGACTTTGTTGCCGCGGGAGGGCAGTCTGTCTCCGAGGCGTTCGGCCAGTGTTTCCAGAAAAGTTTGCAGCAGATCCTCGAATTTAAAGCGTTTACCGTAGACCGGTGTATCTGTGAAGGATTTGCTCGCGGCGAAGGATTTGAAGGATTGCAGAAAACGGCAATTATGCGGATCAGCAATGAAGCGATCCATCGCCCACGGTCCGCTCTCAACATTGCGATGGCCTTTATTACCATCCTGCCAGAAGCACAGCACGGAACGATAGGCTGAAACGATAGCGTCATCTTTCGGGAAGCTCATAACTTCGGCAATGCCATTACCATCTGCCACAGCAATAACAGTGTTGGTTGTGCCGAAATCGAGGCCGAGGGTTATCTTCTCCGAGGGTGAGTGATTTCCCGCAGTCATTGTTCAAATCCTTGCATCTGTGCCCGAGAGAGATATTGGGGAGGCATCTTTGAGAAAGCCGCCTTTATAGCTGTTTGGAACGCAGGGTCAATTGAACAGAGAGCAGGGTTTCACAGCATAATTCCTTAAACTTGAATCGGTTTAAGGTAAAACTATGCTGCAAATATAAAGTATTAGAGCGACCTTTGTGCGCCAAAAAGGGCGCACGGCGCTCTAAAGAGACTTATTCCACGCCTTGTGTGCTTAGCCAGTTTTGCATGCGGCGGATGGCCAGATCCGGCTTGTCGAGCACATTGGCCTGATCTGCCAGCCGGAAAATATCGGTGTAATGCAACAGGCCGCGTGCCGATTGCATACCTGCAGGCATGGTGAAGTGATCTTGATGGCCGTTCAGCCATGCCAGAAACACGACGCCTGCCTTGTAATATTGTGTCGGCGTTTCAAAAATTTTGCGTGATAAGGGTACAGTAGGCTCGATCACCGAGCGGAATGTTGCAGTGTCACCGGCGGCAAGCGCACTCAGCGCATAGGAGGCTGAAGGGGCAACAGCATCGAAAATGCCGAGCAGGGCATGACTGTAGCGATTGCCGTCTCCCTCAATGAGTTCTGCATAATTAAAGTCGTCGCCGGTGAAGCACAGTACATTCTCAGGTAGGCGATTGCGCAGTGCAATCTCGCTGGTACTGTCGAGCAATGAGATTTTAATGCCTTCAACACGGGAACGGTTATCATTGATGATCGTCAGAACACTGGTGAGTGCATCTTCAAAGGGGCTGTCTGCCTGCCCCGTCCAGTAGCCGCCAAGTTGCGGGTCAAACATTTCACCCAGCCAGTGCAGGACAATTTTGTTCTGTGCCTGAGAGAGAATACGATTATAGACAAGCGCATAATCATCGGGGCTGCGGGCGATATATGCCAGAGCGCGACTGGCCATCATAATGGCGCGGCCGCCGTGTTTCTCCACAAATTCCAATTGGGTTTCATAGGCCCTGATCACATCATCAAGAGATTTGGCCTCAACTGGAGCAAGTTGGTCAGTTCCGATCCCGCAGGCGAGATCTGCACCTTTGACTGTACGGGCGGTTTCCAGCGAGCGGCGGATGAGTTGCTGTGCGCCGTTCCAGTCCAGCCCCATACCGCGTTGCGATGTATCCATGGCTTCGGCGATTTTGAAACCGAGGCTCCAGAGATGGTGACGAAACGCCATGGTTGCGTCCCAGTCAATGGCAGGGCGGTTCCACGGATCGGTTTCACGCAGCGGATCGGAGACGATATGGGCGGCAGCATAAGCGATGCGATTGAACTGCGGCACTGATTGCGGACGAGGCACGACAGTGCCTGTCAGATGATAGTCAGTGATGGTGCCGTCTGCATTCGGAAGCCGCAACATTGCCATGGTGCTGTAATCTCCGGAAAAGCGATAAAATTTAGATCGTTCCAATTTGAAAGAGTAATTCAATTTTTTACATATGCAACAGGCAATTTACATCGATTTTCCGGATTAATCTTCACTTGACAAATTTGGAACGATCTAATTTTATGAAGGGAGACAGGGAGAATGCCGTGAATAAAAAGCGTGTCACCGTTGTTGAAATTGCACAGGCTGCGGGCGTGTCCAAGTCGACCGTATCGCTTGTTCTGCAAAATTCCCCGCTGGTGAATGACGCCACAAGAGCTAAAGTGACCGCTGTTATCCGCGAGCTTGGTTATGTCTATAATCGCGGCGCGGCCAATCTGCGCCAGTCCGGCTCCAATTCAAAAATTATCGGCCTTGTCGTCAATGATCTGACCAACAGCTTCTTCGCAGAACTTGCGGTCGGGGTTGATATGGTGGTGCAGTCGGCAGGCTATGTGCAGTTTCTTTCGCATACGGGAGAAAGTCCGGATCGTCAGCGCGAAGTCATTACTTCTATGCGTGAGCACGGTATTTCCGGACTGATTGTGTCGCCTGCGCGCGGCACGCAAGCCATTGATCTGAAGCCGCTGATCGCCAGCGGAATTCCGGTTGTTGCGACTGTGCGCAATGTGGCTGGTGCCAAGGTTTCTTCTCTGATGTCGGATAATCACGGCGGGGCGATGGCTGCGGTTGAACATCTGGTGGCGCTGGGGCATCGCCGGATCGCTTTTCTCGGCGGTTTTGCTGATACGGGCGTGTTTACTGAGCGCTATCAGGGCTATGCGGATGCTCTGCAACGGGCAGGCATTGTGCTTGAGGAGGCGCTGATTATCGGTTCAGCACCGTCCCGCGCTGGTGGTGTGGATGCCATACTGCGCGCAATGCAGCTTGCGGACAGACCGACAGCCGCGCTTTGTTTCAATGATGCGGTTGCATTCGGTGTGTGTGACGGGTTGCGGGCGCAGCGCTTGGAACCGGGTGCTGATTTTGCCGTTATCGGTTTTGACGATGTGATTGAGGCCAAATCTGCGGTTCCGGCACTTACCACGGTCTCCGTCGATCCGCAGGGCATGGGGCAAAAGGCGGCACAGTTGCTGCTCAAGCAAATCAATGCAGGGCAACCGGAAGCCGAGGCGATTGTCAGTTCTGTGCGCCTTGTTGTGCGGGAAAGCTGCGGTGCGACAAGGCAAGGGGAACAGCGGAGGATTACGGGATGACAGTGCGGTGGGGTCTTATCGGCGCAAGTACAATCGCCTCAGAATGGGTGATTGATGCAATCCGTGCAACGGGTGGTGAGGTTGTGAGCCTGATGAGCAGCAGTGCTGAGCGCGGTGAAACCTACGCGAAAGAGAACAGAATTCCCCGATCTGTCACCACGCTTGATGCGCTGGTCAATGATGCGGAAACCGATGCTGTCTATATCTCGACCACAAATGAGCTGCATCGCGATCAGGCTATAGCCGCGATAAAAGCAGGCAAACATGTGCTGTGTGAAAAACCGCTGGCACTTTCCCTTGAAGATGCCCGTGCCATGGTTGAGGCGGCCAGAGCGGCGGGGGTGGTTTTTGCCACCAATCATCATTTGCGCAATGCTGCCAGTCATCGTGCCATGCGCGATGCCATTTCTGCGGGCAGGATCGGCAAACCGCTCTCCGCGCGGGTTTTTCATGCTGTTTATCTGCCACCGCATTTGCAGGGCTGGCGGCTTGATAAACCGCAGGCCGGTGGCGGTGTTATCCTCGATATAACCGTGCATGATGCGGATACGCTGCGCTTTGTGCTGAATGATGATCCGGTTGAGGCGGTGGCTTTCGGTCAGTCCGGCGGGATGGGAAAGCAAGGGCTGGAAGATGCGGTAATGGGTGTCTTGCGCTTTAAATCCGGTGTGCTGGCTCAGTTTCATGATGGTTTTACCACGCAATATGCCGAAACAGGCTTTGAAGTGCATGG
This sequence comes from Pseudochrobactrum algeriensis, assembly GCF_018436245.1. Classification (NCBI taxonomy): domain Bacteria; kingdom Pseudomonadati; phylum Pseudomonadota; class Alphaproteobacteria; order Hyphomicrobiales; family Brucellaceae; genus Pseudochrobactrum; species Pseudochrobactrum algeriensis. The sequence continues at coordinate 1,799,858 of NZ_CP075361.1, read as the reverse complement.
AACAGAAGGCTCACTGATTGCCCGTAATGTGATGACGCAGAAGCCGGTTGGTTCTGTCATTTTGCGCAATGCGGAAGGTGAGCAGGTTTTGCCGCTGGAGCAGCGCAATCTCTATGAAACCGCGCTGGAGGCATTTCACAATGCGGTCAAGGGTAAAGACGCAGTTTCTGCCAGCGGAGAGGATGGTGTCTGGTCTCTGGCAACCGCGCTTGCCGTGGCGCAATCCGTGAAAAGCGGCAGTGCCGTGCAAATCAGAACCGGTTTGGGAGAGTGATAATATGAGCAAGCATATTACTCCCGCACAGGCCGCGGCTCTGATCCCCGATCATGCTGTGGTTACCGTTTCCTCATCAAGCGGGCTTGGTTGCCCTGATCTGATGCTCAGAGCTATCGGTGAGCGGTTTGAGGCAACAGGCCATCCGCGCAATCTCACGACGCTGCATCCGATTGCGGCTGGGGATATGAGCGGTATCAAAGGTATTGATCATATTGCTAAAAAAGGTCTGCTGGCGAAAATTATCGGCGGGTCTTATCCGTCCGGTCCGTCATCGGCAGAACCGCCGCTGATCTGGCAGATGATCGGTGCGAATGAAATTCCCGCCTATAATGTGCCTTCCGGTATTCTGTTTGATATGCACCGTGAGGCTGCTGCCAAACGACCTGGCGTGATAACTAAAATCGGACTGGACACTTTTGTCGATCCTGACCGGCAGGGCTGCGCCATGAACGAGGCAGCACAGCGGGAGCCGCTCGTGCGCAAGATTGAATTTGCGGATGAAGAATGGCTCTATTTTCCCAATATCATACCGCAGGTCGCCATTATTCGGGCAACAACGGCTGATGAACACGGTAATCTCACTTATGAGCATGAGGGAGCCACTCTCGGCGGGCTGGATCAGGCTTTGGCCGCCCGTAACAACGGCGGCATTGTTATCGCGCAGGTGAAGCGCATTACCAAGCAGGGCTCGCTGAAACCGCATGATGTGCGTGTTCCGGGTATGTTGGTCGATTATATTATCATTGATCCGGAGCAGAAACAGACAACGCAGACAGTTTATGATCCGGCGATTTCCGGTGAGATTTTCAGACCACTGGAGAGCTTCCGCGTTCCGGAATTCAATGTGCAGAAGGTCATTGCACGCCGTGTTGCACAGGAGCTTGAATCGGGAAGCTGCGTTAATCTCGGTTTTGGTATTTCAGCCAATGTGCCGCGTATTCTGATGGAAGAGGGGCTGCATGGCTCAGTCACATGGGTGATCGAGCAGGGCGCTGTCGGCGGTGTACCGCTGCTGGATTTTGCATTCGGCTGTGCCTCCAATGCTGATGCCTATATGCCTTCGCCCTATCAGTTTACTTATTTTCAGGGCGGCGGTTTTGATGCCTCGCTGCTGTCTTTTCTTGAGATCGGGCGTGACGGCTCCGTCAATGTATCGCGGTTGTCTTTCCGCCCGCATGTGACAGCGGGCGCCGGTGGCTTTGTGGATATTACTGCGCGGGCAAAGAAGATTGTCTTTTCCGGCATGTTTAATGCGGGCGCAAAGCTCGGCATTGAGGGCGGCGGACTGGTCATTGAAAAAGAAGGCAAGCTGAAGAAGCTGGTCAATGAAACGGAGCATGTCACATTTTCCGGCAGCCGCGCCGTCGCACAAGGACAGGATATTACCTATGTGACTGAGCGCTGCGTGATGAAGCTGACGCCACAGGGCATCATGCTCACGGAAATTGCACCGGGTGTGGATTTGCAGGCGCATATTCTGGAGCAGTCGGAATTTCCGCTCATCATTTCGCCGGAACTGAAACTGATGGATGCTGCTTTATTCAGGGAAGAACCACTTGGCCTGACTTTGCCGGAAAAACCGCAACTTATCTTGCAAGAGCAGATCGAGGGGGGAGATCATGACTGAGCCGCGTATCATAACTTCCCGTGACGGTGCCATTGCCACGATCACTGTCACACGACCGGATAAGCTCAATGCATTTGATATTGAAATGCTGAAGGAATTATCAGCAGCCTGTGATGCGGTTGAGGCGGACAGTGCAGTGCGGACTGTTATTCTCACCGGCGTGGGCAAGGCCTTTTCCGCAGGTGGTGATATCAAAGCATGGGGCGCGATGCAGGCCAATGAATTCGGCCATCAATGGGTGCGTTTCGGACATCGGGTTTTTGAGCGGTTGGCAACATTGCGGATGCCGCTGATCGCCGCGATAAATGGTCATGCCCTTGGCGGCGGGCTGGAACTTGCCGGAGCGGCGGATATCCGCATTGCCGAAAAGCATGTTACAATCGGCCTGCCTGAAACATCACTCGGTATGGTTCCCGGCTGGTCCGGCACGCAGCGTTTGGTACAGCGTTTTGGTGCACAGATTATCCGGCGTATGGTGCTGGGCGGCGAGATGTTCGGTGCTGAAGAAGCCTGCAAATTGGGGCTGGTGGATCAGGTTGTTGAAAGCGGCTCAGCTTTGGAGGCTGCCAAGACCTATGCAGCGCGTATTGTGACGCGCGGACCTGCGGCGCTTGAAATATCCAAGCTGATGATCGGTGTTGCCAATAATGAGGATAATGGCGCAGCAGTTGAAGCACTCGGTTCCATGCTGGCCGCCAAAACCAGTGATCTCAAAGAAGGGGTTGCGGCTTTCAGCGGCAAACGTCCGGCAAATTTTAAAGGAGAATGGTAATGGCCGTTCTGATTGCGCCCAAGCTTTCGGCAGATATCGCTGTTCGTGATTTTAAAATGCTGATTGCTGGCGAATGGGTGGCCGCAGCCTCCGGCAGAATGCTGGAACGCATTGCGCCGGGGCACGGAGTGCCGGTGAGCCGTTATCCTGAAGGCAGTCATATTGATGCAGAGCACGCGATTGCTGCTGCAAAACAGAGCTTTGATACAGGAATATGGCACAGCAAAACCGGTGCCGAACGCTCCAATATCCTGCTGAAAATCGCGGATATGATTGAGAAGCGCGCAGAAGAACTGAGCTTCTGGGATGCCGTCGAGGCCGGAAAGCCGATCAGTCAGGTGCGGGGCGAGATTGCCGGTGCTGTTGATATCTGGCGCTATGCGGCGGCACTTGCCCGTGATTTGCATGGTGAGAGTTATAATACACTCGGTGACGGCACGCTGGGCGTTGTGTTGCGCGAGGCAATCGGCGTTGTGTCGATGATTACGCCGTGGAATTTCCCGTTTCTGATTATCAGCCAGAAGCTGCCTTTTGCTCTTGCTGCAGGATGTTCCTGTGTTGTCAAACCTTCGGAAATGACATCAGCTTCCACGCTGATCCTCGGTGAAATTCTGACCGAGGCGGGTGTTCCTGCCGGTGTTGTGAATATTATCACCGGTACGGGTGCTGGTGCGGGTGCACTGCTGAGCACACATGCTGATGTGGATATGGTGTCTTTCACAGGTTCAACCGGTGTCGGTCGTCTGATTATGGCGAATGCAGCGCAGACTCTGAAAAAAGTGTCGCTGGAGCTTGGCGGTAAGAACCCGCAAATCGTCTTTCCGGATGCTGATCTGGATGCATTTATTGATGCTGCGGTGTTTGGCGCCTATTTCAATGCCGGTGAGTGCTGCAATGCGGGTTCACGCCTGATTCTGCATAAAGACATCGCGGATGATGTGATCTCCCGTATTATTGATCTTACCAAAAAGGTGAGGCTGGGTGATCCGCTTGATCCGCAAACACAGGTTGGTGCAATTATCAGTCAGCAGCATCTGGAGAAAATCAAAACCTATATATCCGGTGCCAAAGCGGATGGTGCTGCACTGAGTGTCGGCGGCGGAACCGTGGATTTTGACCGCGGCCAATATATGGAGCTGACTTTGCTATCGGGTGTTACGCCGGATATGGCCGTGGCGCGTGAGGAAGTGTTTGGCCCGGTCTTGTCTGTGCTGACATTTGAAACTGCGGAAGAGGCAATTCATATTGCAAATTCCATAGATTACGGCCTGTCTGCCAGTGTCTGGAGCCGTGATTTCGATACATGCCTGACTGTGGGGCGCAAGGTGCGTTCCGGTACAATCTGGATGAATACTTTCATGGATGGCGCATCGGAATTGCCGTTTGGCGGTTATAAACAATCCGGACAGGGCAGAGAGCTTGGCCGCCATGCTGTTGAAGATTACACGGAAACAAAAACTCTGAATATGCATATCGGCTCACGAAAAACGCTTTGGGTGCGTGACGGGAGCGTGGCTGAAGAATAATATTTTAATCGATTTGAATTTTGCAGAACACTGCTTGACGAACGGAGAATTGTAACGTCCTATTTCGCCTGACGGTTGGTCGTAAAAGAATAGCCCGATCAATCTTGCGAGCCGAAAATTTATGCTGTTCGGGAGGACAGCAGGTAATGACCAAGCGGGAGGATTCCGCTGCTGACAACTTGCAAACGGGAGGAATACGATGCGCAAGTTTATGACAACAACAGCAATGGCTTTAGGTTTTATGGCAGGTGCAGCGCAGGCTGCGGAGAATGTAGAGGTGCTGCACTGGTGGACAGCCGGCGGCGAAGCGGCAGCTCTGGATGTATTGAAGAAAGATCTCGAAGGTAAAGGGATCGGCTGGACGGATATGCCGGTTGCCGGTGGCGGCGGTACAGAAGCAATGACCGTTCTGCGTGCCCGCGTTACCGCAGGAAATCCGCCGACTGCCGTGCAGATGCTCGGTTTTGATATTCGTGACTGGGCAAAAGAAGGCGCGCTCGGTAATCTGGATGAAGTAGCGGGTAAAGAAGGCTGGGAAAAGGTTATTCCGGCACCGTTGCAGGAATTTGCCAAATATGACGGTCACTGGATTGCCGCTCCGGTGAATGTGCACACCACCAACTGGATGTGGATCAATAAAGCAGCACTCGACAAGGCAGGCGGTAAAGAACCGGCCAATTGGGATGAGCTGATTGCACTGCTGGACAAGTTCAAAGAGCAGGGCATTACCCCTGTGGCTCATGGTGGCCAGCCATGGCAGGACGGCACGATTTTTGATGCCGTGGTGCTGTCATTCGGCACGGATTTCTACAAAAAAGCCTTTATTGATCTCGATCCGGAAGCACTGGGCAGTGATACGATGAAACAGGCTTTCGATCGTATGACCAAGCTGCGCTCTTATGTTGATGACAATTTCTCCGGTCGTGACTGGAATCTGGCATCAGCGATGGTGATTGAGGGGAAAGCCGGTCTGCAATTTATGGGCGACTGGGCAAAGGGCGAATTTGTCAAAGCCGGTAAGAAACCGGGTGAGGATTTCGTCTGTATGCGTTATCCGGGGACACAGGGCGCTGTAACATTCAACTCCGATATGTTTGCGATGTTTAAGGTTGCGGACGACAAAGTTCCGGCACAGCTGCAAATGGCTTCCGCGATTGAAAGCCCGACATTCCAGTCCGCTTTCAATGTCGTTAAAGGTTCGGCACCGGCACGTACCGATGTACCGGATACCGCCTTTGATGCCTGCGGTAAAAAAGCAATCGCCGATGTGAAGGAAGCCAGTGAGAAGGGCACGATGCTTGGCTCCATGGCGCATGGCTATGCCAATCCTGCTGCTGTTAAAAATGCGATTTACGACGTTGTTACACGCGAATTTAACGGTGAACTGACTTCGGAAGAAGCCGTGAAAGAGCTCGTGGCAGCTGTTGCCGCGGCTCAGTAAACTGATTGCAAAACCGGAGGCTGCCTTTGCGCAGCCTCTGTGATCCGGCACCGATTGTGACCGGTCATTTATTGACAGCATTTGAATTTGTATTTTTTTAAAGCGCCTGTCCGGTTGTCTGGCCGGATATGTGCCAAGTGTGGTGATTGACCATGAATAGCCGCAGCTGGTTACAGGAGCTGTTGCCAAAACTTGTCTTGGCTCCGAGCTTTTTTATTATCCTGATTTTTGTGTATGGCTTCATTGCCTATACGGGGCTTCTGTCGCTGACAGACAGTAAGATGTTGCCATCCTATAATTTCGTAGGATTGGAGAATTATTCCAAGCTCTGGGCGCTGCCGCACTGGTGGCGGGCAATTTCCAATCTGGCGATTTTTGCGTCGCTTTATATCATTATCTGCTCGGTAATCGGGTTGTTTCTGGCGATTATGCTGGATCAGAAGATACGCGGCGAAGGTTTTCTGCGCCCGATCTATCTTTATCCGATGGCGCTGTCTTTCATTGTAACCGGCACGGCATGGAAGTGGTTTCTCGATCCGGGTATCGGGCTTGAACATACGATGCAGGTCTGGGGCTGGGAGAGCTTTCACTTCAACTGGATCAAAGATCGTAATTACGCGATTTATTGTGTGGTGATTGCAGCTGTCTGGCAGTCTTCCGGTTTTATTATGGCGATGTTTCTGGCCGGTTTGCGCGGCGTGGATAATGAAATCATCAAGGCCGCGCAGATAGACGGCGCATCGACATTTACGACCTATCGCCGGATTATTATTCCGATGATGCGGCCGGTCTTCCTGTCGGCTTTTGTGGTGCTCGCGCATCTGGCGATCAAGGCCTATGACCTTGTTGTTGCTTTGACCGGCGGCGGCCCCGGACAGGCAACCGAAGTGCCGGCAACCTTTATGTATTCCTATACATTTACCCGCAATCAGATGGGGATCGGTGCTTCTTCGGCGATTATCATGCTGGCGATGATTTTCTCGATCATCATCCCTTATCTTTATGCAGAAATTCGCGGAGGGAAGCGCTGATGAGTGGTTCTGACAATCCGCAAAATGCAATCTCGCATAAAAGGCTGACACGGGCACTGATCTATACGCTGTTGCTGATCTTCGCCGTTTATTATCTGCTGCCGCTTTATGTGATGGTGGTCAATTCTTTCAAGCCGCTGGAGGAAATCCGGCAGGGCGGTATGCTCAATCTGCCGCAAAGCTGGACGATCGAGCCGTGGCTGTCTGCATGGTCTACAGCGCAGATCGGTGTGCAGCCAACCGGCGTGAAGCCGTTCTTCATCAACTCCATTCTGATGGTGGTGCCTGCTGTTGCGATATCTACCATAGTCGGTGCGCTCAATGGCTATGTGCTGACCAAATGGAGTTTTCGCGGTTCGAATGTTTTCTTCGGATTGCTGCTGCTGTCCTGCTTCATTCCGTTCCAGATTGTGCTGATCCCGATGGCACGTATTCTCGGAATGCTGGGGCTCTCCGGTTCAATCTGGGGGCTTATCATGGTGCATGTCATCTATGGTCTTGGCTTCACAACTCTGTATTTCCGGAATTATTACGAGGCATTTCCGACGGAGCTGGTGCGTGCCGCCCAGATCGACGGGGCAAGTTTCATGCAGATTTTCCGGCGTATTCTGTTGCCGTCTTCGGGGCCGATTATCGTGGTTTCGGTGATCTGGCAGTTCACGAATATCTGGAATGACTTTCTGTTCGGTGCGTCTTTTTCCGGTGCGTCATCCACGCCGATGACGGTGGCGCTGAATAATCTCGTCTCATCCTCAACGGGGGTGAAGGAATATAATGTTCATTTTGCAGCGGCGATCCTCGCCGCGCTGCCAACGCTGATCGTTTACATCGTTTCCGGCCGCTATTTTGTACGCGGTCTGATGTCCGGTGCTGTGAAGGGATAAAGCATGTCATTTCTTAAAATCACAAACCTTCGCAAATCTTACGGCGCGGTAGAAATTCTCAAAGATATCAGTCTTGAGGTTGAGGAAGGCGGTTTTCTGGTGCTTGTCGGGCCGTCCGGCTGCGGCAAATCCACATTGCTGAACACGATTGCCGGATTGGAGCCGATCAGCGCAGGTGATATTGCTATTAATGGTCAAGCGGTCGCTGATCTGCCGCCGTCCAAGCGCGATATTGCCATGGTATTTCAGTCCTATGCGCTTTATCCGAATATGACGGTTGCCGGAAATATCGCATTCGGCATGGAAGTGCGCGGCGTTCCGAAAGACGAACGTGAAAAAGCCATCCGCGACGTATCGGAAATGCTGCAGATCGGGCATTTACTGGATCGCAAACCCAGCCAGCTCTCCGGCGGTCAGCGCCAGCGTGTGGCAATGGGGCGGGCGCTGGTGCGCAATCCGCAGGTCTTTCTGTTCGATGAACCATTATCCAATCTTGATGCCAAGCTGCGTGTGGATATGCGCACGGAGATCAAACGTCTGCATCAGCGCATGAAAACCACAATCGTTTATGTGACCCATGATCAGATTGAAGCGATGACACTGGCAACAAAAATTGCCGTGCTCAAAGACGGAATTCTGCAGCAATTCGGCACTCCGGCAGAAATTTATAACAGTCCGGTCAATATGTTCGTAGCGGACTTTATGGGCTCGCCAGCTATGAATTTGCTGACTGCAACCGTAGAAAACAGTGCGCAGGGGCTGCAGATTTCACTTGAGCGGCCAGATAGCGATCCGCTGAAACTGCCGGTGCCTGCGAGACAGAAGGAACTGGACGCCTATGCCGGTAAACAAGTGGTCTTCGGTATCCGTCCTGAGGCGCTGACTGATCCTGATGGTACAGACCGCAATGCGGGCACAATCGCGGAAGGTGATTGCCATATCGAAGTTGTAGAACCGGCAGGTTCGGACACTTTTGCCGTGACCAAGCTCGGTGGTAAGGAAGTGGTAGCGCGATTGCGGGCAGAAGCGCATATCCATGCGGGGCAGACTGCGCGGCTGGCCTTTAATCTGGATAAAGCTGTGTTCTTTGATCCGCAAACGCAACAGCGTATTGCGTGAGATAAGTGCATGAGTATTTCCTCATCCAGGCAGCCGGATATTGTCATTATCGGTTCAGGCATCGGCGGGGCAACAATCGCTTCGGGGCTGGCGGCGAGCGGCGCTGATATTCTGATCCTTGAGGCTGGCGGGCATTTGCCGGACAGACCGGAAAATCGCGATCAGGCTGCAATTTTTCAGCGTGGCTTTTTCCGGCCAGACGAGTTTTGGTATGAGAAAAGCGCCCGTGCAGACGGATATACAGCTTTTAATCCCGGTAATTATTACAATGTCGGCGGCAATTCAAAATTCTATGGTGCGGTGCTGTTGCGTTACCGTGCCGAGGATTTTGAGGAGATGCAACACAGGGAGGGCGTGTCTCCTGCATGGCCGTTCGCCTATGAAGAGCTAGAGCCGTGGTATTGCGAGGCCGAGCAGCTTTATCAGGTGCGGGGCGCTGCGGTTGACGATCCGACTGAACCGCTCCATTCACAAGCCTATGCCTTTCCGCCTGTGCCGGAAGAGCCTGCGATTGCTAAGGTAAGGGCACGGCTGAAGGCTAATGGTTTGCAGCCTTTTTCACTGCCTCTGGGTGTGGATGTGGAGCGTTGGTTGCGCAAGGCGAAAACGCCGTGGGATGCGCATCCCAATTGCGATGACGGCAAAATGGATGCTGAAACGACTGCGCTGGCCAAAGCTTTGCAGCATTCCAATATACGCTTGCAAACCGGTTCATGGGTTACAAAACTGAACACCGTTGCTGACGGCAGGCATATTGAAAGTGTCTGCTATGTGAAAGACGGCACTGAATATCGTTTGACGCCGAAACTGGTGATCCTGTCTGCGGGGGCGGTGCAATCTGCCGTTTTGCTGCTGCGCTCAGCCAATGCGCAGCACGTTCAGGGACTGGCCAATTCCTCAGGGCAGGTTGGCCGTAACTTCATGAACCATAATGCAAGTGCGGTTCTGGCCGTATCGCCATGGTATAAAAACACATCCGTTTATCAAAAGACTTTCGGTCTTAATGATTTCTATCTTTCCGATGGTGAGGGTGGCGCACCTTTGGGGAATGTACAGCTTTTGGGACGTATTTCCGGACAGATTCTCAAAGCCAGCCTGCCGCAAGTACCGCTATGGATGCTGAATAAACTCTCCGCCCATGCCATCGATTTCTACGCGATGAGCGAGGATCTTCCGCATCCCGACAGCCGGATCATGGTGGATGGCGAGCGCATCATCATGCAGTGGCAGCGCACCAATTGGCAGGCGCATCTTGATCTGGTGAAAAAGCTGAAAATAGTGCTGAAGGCGGCTGGCTTTCCGCTCGTTTTATCCCGTGTTTTTGACAAGCGTACACCGTCACATCAATGCGGAACGGTGCGGATGGGGAGTGATCCGGCACAGGCACCGCTGGATGTTTTTTGCCGTGCCTATGACCATCCCAATCTGTTTGTGGTTGATGCATCTTTTCTGCCGACATCTGCGGCGGTTAATCCTGCACTCACAATTGCTGCCCAGGCCTTGCGGGTGGCCGCACATATTTCTGCAAAGGATTTGCAGTCATGACAGTTGCACAGCGTCCCGTTGCTCTGATTACCGGCGGCCGTCGCGGTATTGGCTTCGCGACTGCCAAAGCGCTTGCGCAGTCGGGATTTGATGTTGCGCTTACTGGAGTAGAGGCCGCTCAGACTGACGATCCTGTACTCGCGGAACTCGGTGCACTGGGTGCCGATGCGCATTACTGGCAGTCGGATTTGTCTGATACCTGTCAGCATCAAACAACGGTTGATGCGATATTTCAGCGCTTTGGCACAATTGATTGCCTTGTAAATAATGCGGGTATCGGCTCTGTTATTCGCGGGGATTTTCTGGAGTTGCGTCCGGAAAATTTTGACGCGGTTATGAATGTTAATCTGCGGGGCACAATCTTTTTTACGCAGGCTGTTGTCCGCTCAATGTTGGCGGTGAAGCACAATCAGAACCCCCGTACAATCATTAATATTACCTCGGTTTCCGCATCGACCAGTTCACCCGAGCGGCTGGATTATTGTGTCAGCAAAGCAGGTCTGTCGGCTTTCAGTCAGGGACTGGCATTACGGCTTGCTCAGAGTGGTATTGCGGTTTTTGAAGTTCGTCCCGGCATTATCCGCACAGATATGACTGCAAAAGTCTCAGAAAAATATGATGCGCTGATTGCTGAAGGGCTGGTGCCTGCCGGACGTTGGGGAGAGGCGGCGGATATCGGAGCGATTTGTGCCGGTCTTGCTTCCGGTGCCATGCATTTTGCCACGGGAACAGTGATTGCTGCGGATGGCGGCCTGTCAATTGCGCGCTTCTGACGTGCATTTCTGAAATGACCTGATTTAAGGATCAGAACCATGCATTATGATTATATTATCACCGGTGCGGGGCCTGCCGGTTGTGTTCTGGCAAACCGCTTGTCAGAAGATCCTGATGTGAAGGTTTTGCTGCTGGAAGCCGGTGGCAGTGATCGCAATCCGTTGTTTCATATGCCTGCAGGCTTTGCAAAGATGACCAAAGGTGTTGCCAGCTGGGGCTGGGAGACTGTTCCGCAAAAACATATGAAGGGGCGGGTGCTGCGCTATACGCAGGCTAAAGTCATCGGCGGCGGTTCGACGATTAATGCCCAGCTTTATACACGCGGTAATGCGGCGGATTATGATCTCTGGGCTGAGGAAGACGGTTGCAAAGGCTGGAGCTATCGCGAGGTTCTGCCATATTTCAAACGTGCTGAGGATAATCAGCGTTTTGCTGATGACTATCATGCTTATGGCGGGCCGCTTGGCGTGTCGATGCCGGTTTCTGCCTTGCCGATTTGCGATGCTTATATCCGCGCGGGGCAGGAGCTTGGTATTCCCTATAATCATGATTTTAACGGTAAGACACAGGCCGGTGTCGGGTTTTATCAGCTGACGCAACGCAATCGCCGCCGCTCTTCTGCAGCCCTTGCTTATCTTGAGCCGGTTAAAAACCGCAAGAACCTGACAATCCGGCTCGGCGCAGCTGTTACACGCATTGTGCTGGAGGGAGCGAGGGCAGTCGGTGTGGAAATTGTCACTGCCAAAGGCACAGAGATTATCCGTGCCGAGCGCGAAGTGCTGGTGTGCTCCGGTGCTATCGGCTCACCGAAATTATTACTGCAATCGGGCATTGGTCCTGTGGATCATCTGAAATCTGCCGGTGTTGCGGTTCAGCATGATCTGGCCGGTGTGGGATCCAATATGCAGGATCATCTTGACCTGTTTGTGATTTCAGAATGCACGGGCGATCATACCTATGACAATGTCGCCAAGCTGCATCGCACATTGTGGGCAGGGCTGGAATATATGTTGTTCCGCTCAGGGCCGGTGGCTTCCAGCCTGTTTGAGACCGGCGGTTTCTGGTATGCAGACCCGCAAGCACGTTCGCCGGATATTCAGTTTCATCTTGGCCTCGGCTCCGGTATAGAGGCCGGTGTTGCAAAACTCAAAAATGCCGGCGTCACACTCAATTCCGCCTATCTGCATCCACGTTCGCGCGGCACCGTCCGATTGCGCTCGGCTGACCCTGCTGCTGCGCCGCTGATCGACCCGAATTACTGGTCTGATCCCCATGATGTTAAAATGTCGATTGAGGGATTGAAAATCGCACGTGAAATTTTCGATCAGGCGGCTTTGAAACTTTTTATTCTGGCTGAAAAACTACCGGGTAAGCAGGTGGTGAGCGATCAGGACTTGTTTGATTATGGCTGCGCCAATGCGAAAACCGATCATCATCCGGTAGGCACCTGCAAAATGGGAACGGGTGAAGATGCAGTTGTCGGTCTTGATCTTAAAGTTCATGGGTTGGAGGGACTGCGTGTCTGCGACAGTTCGGTGATGCCACGCGTGCCGTCCTGCAATACCAATGCGCCAACTATAATGGTGGGAGAAAAAGCGGCGGATATTATCCGTGGTTTGCCGCCATTGCCTGCCGCAATTTTCGCGGATGAGCGCAATGATTACCGTCCGCGTGCACGCAATCAAATTAGATAGGAGCCCTTATGATCCGTCACTGTGTCTTCATTCACTTTAAAGTATCGGTTTCACAGGCTGAGAAGGATGCGATTTTTGCAGAAATCGCGGCATTAAAATCCCGCTTAAAAGGGCTCCTCGCCGTGCATCTTGGCAGGAATGTCAGCCCTGAAACCGGCATGGATAAAGATTATTCGGAAGGTTTTATCGTGGATTTTGCTGATGCTGCGTCCCGTGATGCCTATCTTGCCGATGCCGACCATCAAAAAACCGGCGCGAAAATTGTGGCTGCGGCGCAGGGCGGTACAGATGGCGTGCTGGTCTATGATCTGGAAATAAAAACCGCTTGAACATTGCTTGCTGTTGCAGCTGTTTTAATCCGCCTGTTCAATTTATTTTTGTCTTATCATGTTATTTGTTGGAAATGCCGGCTGAATACTTCTGACGGAAGTTGACCCGCTGCCATAATCATCTATTTTCTCAATAGATTCTTAATTTATCGGCAAGGGGCATGCCTGCTTATGCGTAATATTGCACTTCTCACGACTTCAGCACTCTCCGGTCTGGCTATGATGTGTAACGCAATGGCTGCCGATGTGGCTCAGCCGCAATATATTGCTGAAGACGGCTGGAAGATTATCGTCAGTCCTTATGTCTGGGGCGCTTCGCTCAAAGGTAAATCCGCACTGGCCGGTATTCATACGGATGTGAATATCCCGTTCTCCGAGATCTTTGATAATCTTGATATGGCGGTGATGGGAAATGTTGAGATTGTTAAAGGCCCGCTGGGTTTTTATATCGACGGCCAATATGTTTCCACCACACAGGATGAAAATCTGTTCGCCAATGAGCTGGCTCTGAATGTGAAGACAACCTCAATTGCCGGTGGTGCATTCTATCGCGTTTATGAGCAGGAACTGGGCGGCGTAACCGTTTTCAACGATCCGCAGCGTTTTACAGTTGAGCCGACAGTGGGTGTACGCTGGACAAAGATCAAAGCTGATCTTGCTGTCGGAAGATTCAGTGTCACCAAAAAAGCAGAATGGACAGACCCGTTTATTGGTGTGCGCCTGAAAACTGACCTGAACGAGCGCTGGAATCTGTCCGGTGAGGCTGATATCGGTGGTTTCGGTGTCGGTTCCAAACTCAGCGTGAATGCGCAGGCCTATCTCGGCTACCGGACTTTCCTGTTTGATCGCCCGACCAATCTGCGCATTGGCTACCGCGTTCTGTCGCAGGATTATCAGGGGGACGATTTTACCGGTCACACCTTTAAATGGGATGTCGTGCAGCACGGACCGGTTCTCGGTCTGTCCATGCGGTTCTGATCTTATTCAAAAAGCGGGGTTTTCTGATGTTTCTGCACCGTAAAGCGGTTCGTTCCGCGCTTGTGGCTAAAACAGTTGCATTGTCCTTATTCGCTTCGCCGCTGATCGCGGAAGCCTGCACCCGTGTCGTCTATCAGGGCGCAAATGATGATGTGATCACGGCACGTTCCATGGACTGGAAAGTGGATGTGGCAACCAATCTCTGGCTGTTTCCGAAGGGCATGAAGCGGAATGGCGAGGCCGGTGAAAACTCGATTGAGTGGACATCGAAATATGGTAGCGTCATCGCTTCGGGCTATGATATTGCAACCACAGACGGCATGAATGAAGTCGGGCTTGCTGCCAGCGTTTTATGGCTGGTAGAATCCGAATATCCGGAATTTACAAAAGACAAACCCGGCCTGACAATTGCTGCATGGGCACAATATGTGCTTGATAATTATGCAACGGTGGAAGAAGCCGTTGCTGCGCTGAAGACCGAGCCTTATACGATTGTTACCGATAAAGTTCCGGGTGAAAGCAGACTGGCAACGCTGCATCTGGCCATTTCCGATGCGAGCGGTGACAGCGCAATTATCGAATATATCGACGGCAAGCAGGTTATTCATCACAACCGTAAATATCAGGTCATGACGAATTCCCCGACTTTTGACCAGCAGTTGGCACTGAACAGCTATTGGCAGCAGATCGGCGGCACGGTCATGCTGCCGGGCACCAATCGTGCCGCAGACCGTTTTGCCCGCGCATCATTCTATATTAATGCCATTCCGAAGAGCGAAAATCCGGATGTGGCGCTGGCAAGTGTGTTTGGCGTTATTCGCAATGTGTCGGTGCCATATGGTATTACCACACCGGATCAGCCGAATATCTCTTCCACACGCTGGAGAACTGTGGCCGATCAGAAGCGCAAACTCTATTTCTTTGAGTCTGCACTCACACCCAATACATTCTGGGTCGATCTGAAAGGTATGGATTTCTCCGCTGAGACCGGCAAGGTCAAAAAGCTTGATCTGGGTGAAAATCAGACCAATGTCTTTGCCGGCAATGTGAATGAGCAGTTTAAGGAAACAGAACCGTTTCAGTTTCTCGGGCTTGATTAAGCGCTTTCACTAGCACTCAAATGAAAAAGACCGTTTTGCAGAGATTGCGAACGGTCTTTTTTGTGAGCTGATATGTCCGTGCGCAAACAACGGCTTAGCTGGTGGGGTTGCGGTTTTGGCCGAGGCTTTGCTGGTTGAGTACCACCTGATTACGGCCGTTTGCTTTTGCCTGATACAGACTTTGATCTGCCATGCGGATGAGCTGTGCAGTGGTCACAATACCGGAGGAAAGGGCGATGCCGATGCTGATTGTCAGCGGATAAGGCTGATCCGGCAGGGGCATGAAATTGATTGCCTCAACGCTCTTGCGTAATTGCTCAGCAATATTCTGTGCCTCAGCCATATCGGTATTGCTGAGGAATACGGCAAATTCTTCACCGCCGATACGGCCGATAAGGTCATCCATCCGCAATGGCGAGCGGAGTGCGCTGACAATTGCAGTCAGGGCTTTGTCACCGGCGTGATGGCCGTAAAGATCATTGATGTTTTTAAAGTTATCGGCGTCTATCACCAGCAATGCTGCTTGCGTGCAGTTTTTGTTGGCGTGTTTGACCTGCTCGAGAAAAGCATTTCTGTTCAGAAGACCGGTCATGCTGTCGGTGTCGGCGCGTATCTGCAGCAGCCGGTTGGCCTCTGTCAACTCGTCTGATGTCTTCTTCAGTTTGGCATTCTGTATAAAAATATACATGCTGATCGGAAAGCCGGTCAGTACAGGCATGATTGAATTCATCAGAAAGACAAAAGCAGTGAAGGGCTGGCCGGATGCATAACGGATGCTGAATGAAAATATCTGGCTCAACGCGACGACCAAGGCAGTCACGAATGTTGCTTTTAAAAGAATTTGATACACATCAGCCCCCAGACCATTGCTAAGGTTGCTCTTAAGCAGCTTTCCTAATTATGACCAGCAAGTTTGCCCGATTATGAGGGCAAGTTTTTTAAATTGCTTTTTTATTTTGAGAGCATATTGGCTCTGTTTTAAATTAGATAATTCAAATATTTATTGATTTTTTTAAAACTAGTAATTTATGCTGTTTACCGCAGGATTACGCTCAAAATAATTTATGCGGATTTTCATTCTTGTGAAAGCTGATGGTTATGACTGGCTTCGAAATTAAACCTCTGCCTTATGATAATATACATATCGCACAGCTGCGCGATCTTCTGGTTGAAACAGTCGCCAGCGGCGGGTCTGTCAGCTTTATGCATCCTCTCGAGCCGGAAACGGCAGAGGCATTCTGGCACGGTGCGATGATCTCTGCGCAGAACGGAGAGCGGATTATTCTCGGGGCTTTTGATGGTGAGAAACTTGCCGGTACAGTCAGTCTGGTTCTGGTGCAGACCGCGAACCAGCCGCATCGTGCGGAGATCAGCAAGCTGATGACCTCTGTCTCCTGTCGCGGGCGCGGTGTGGCAACATTGCTGATGCAGGCTGCGGAAGCTCTGGCATTACAGCATGGCCGCACACATCTGATGCTTGATACGGCAAGTGACAGTCTTGCAGTGTCAGTTTATGAGCGGCTGGACTTTAAGCGGGTCGGCGAGGTGCCGGATTTCGCTCTCGATCCTTTCGGCACTTTGACCGGTACGATCTATTTCTGGAAAGACCTGAAATCTGTTTAGGGCGCGTGCAATTAAACGCGACACGCTCTAGAGCGGTTTACGTCCAGATTAGATCATAGCACTCGCTCTAGATTCTTTATTTGCTCGCATTATCACGGGCGTCAAGTTGATCCAACTTGACTGTGAAATGCTCTAGTCCTGCGCGACAGTGACTTCGACATGTTCAGGATGAATATCTACGCGTATCAGCGGTGTGCCGTTTTCAATAATTGCACGGTCGCGGTCGGAAAGTGAGCCTTCAGAAAGCATTTTCTCCAGCTTTGCGCGGTTCGCCTTGTCGTTGAAAAACACGTCGGATTCATCTTCCGGATCCATTTTGCCAAAAATGTAAAAATTGGCGCGATCCTGACGGATAATCGTGGCTGCGGAGTTAAGCGCCACGCCTGATGAGTTGTAATGATCCTGTTTGCTCAGGCGCGCCCAGTATGTATCTATGGGCTGCGCCCAGACATTCGTCGTCATACCCAGTACCGCAACAGACAAAAACACCACTCGCAACATATTGCTCCCCCATAGTCCTGTTGCTTTCTATAATCCATTTTCGGCAGAAATGGAAATATTGCCGGTGGCAGGTGGTTTTTGTTTTAAGCGAAAATAATTTGTTATTTTGAAAGATAAAAACACCAACATAAGCTGTCGGTGCATAAAATATTGCTCGTTTATCGACAGATCATAAAGAGAGATACTTCTATGAAATTCAAAACACTGGTTGCTGCATCCTTGTCTGCACTGCTCATCTCTGCTGCTGCAAGCTCCGCAGCATCTGCCTGCACGCAGGAAGAACTGACCAAGAAAGCAACAGACTTAACTGCTGCAATTCAGGAAGTGTTGACGAAAGATCCGAGCCGCGCTCAGGAAATTATGACAAAGTCGCAGGAAATGCAGACCAAGTATCAGGGTACCACTGATATGAATGAAGCCTGCAAGGCTTATGACGAGCTGCTGGAAAGCATCAAGAAATAATATCCGGTCTTTGTTCCGGAGCAGGCGGCGGTTCCCGTTTTGCTTTTCCGGCGATTAGGTCCCGACGGAAAAGTGCGCTCCGGAATAATGATTGAGATAAAAAAACGGGGAAGACCGCAAGGTCTTCCCCGTTCTCTTTTCTAGGCCAATTATGCGGCCATTTTTTTCGGCAGGCGCGGCAGCAAGATTGTCAGCACGCCGAGTAGTGGCAGGAATGAACACAGCCAATAGACATATTCAATACCGTGGCTGTCGGCGAAATCGCCGAGCAATGCAGCTCCGATACCGCCCGCACCGAATGCGAAGCCGAAGAACACACCGGCGATCATGCCGACACGTCCCGGTACCAGCTCCTGTGCAAAGACCACAATTGCGGAGAATGCCGAGGAGAAGATAATACCGATGACAACGGCCAGAACGCATGTCCAGAACAGGTTGGCGTAAGGCATCATCAGGGCGAAAGGAATAACGCCGAGGATCGAGAACCAGATAACGAAGCGTGCGCCCATTCTGTCACCGATCGGGCCGCCGATGAAAACACCGGCTGCCGATGCACCGAGGAACAGGAACAGCATCAGCTGAGCATTTTGTACTGTGACATCGAATTTCTCGATGACGAAGAAGGTGAAATAGCTGGAAATACTGGCCATATACACATTCTTGGTCGTGGTGAGCAGCACCAGAACCAGAATGGCGAACATCACGCGTCCCTGCGGCAGCGGCAGAGTGCGGTCTGCAGCAGGTTTGTTTTTGCTCTGACGCTGTTTTTCAGCATACCAGCGGCTGACGCGGGTCAGCGCGATAAAGCCAAAAACCGCAATGATTGCCAACCATGCAACGCTCGACTGACCGTTTGGCAGAATGATGAAAGCGGCAAGCAGAGGGCCGAGTGCAGAGCCGAAATTGCCGCCGACCTGAAACAGGGACTGGGCAAAGCCGTGGCGACCACCGGAGGCAATACGCGCCACACGTGAAGCCTCTGGATGAAAGATCGCCGATCCCAGACCGATCAGGCTGGAGCCGATCAGCAGCACCGTATAGCTGTCGGCATTAGCGAGCAGCAAAAGGCCGGTGAATGTGCTGACACTGGAGAGCGGCAGAGAATAAGGCATCGGCCAGCGGTCGGTGATAATGCCGATAACCGGTTGCAGCAGGGAGGCCGTGATCTGGAAGGTCATGGTCAGGAAGCCGATCTGACGGAAATCCAGATTATAATTGGTTTTAATCAACGGATAGATCGCTGACAGCAGCGATTGCATAATATCGTTGAACATGTGGCAGAAGCTGACAACCACAATCAGTGAAACGGTTGTGGCTTCTGTTACTTTGGGTGACTGGCTGGTCACGGTCGTCATTGCAAGTGCTCCGGATATGTTATGCCTTTTTTTGAAGTCACGCGCCGTCCGGCATTAGCCGGATATATGCATTCTTTCTGTAAGTCAGAGGCCAATATTTCATGTAGCGTTCAGCGCCGATAAAGATGATGCTCTGTGCCTATCTGACCGGATGCCGCTTTTTGATTTTTCTCTGACTGGCAGCATTCTGCTTAGTTCGCTTTTCTCTGGCCTGCTTTCGTGCTAAGGACGTAAAGTTTCTTAACTGGGCCAAATCATGCATTTAAATAGTCCTGATGATATAAATACACTGATTTCGCAGGGTTTTCATCTGATCGAACATGCCGCTGATCCGGTTGTAGCCCTTGCCAGACAATATCCGGGCGGCTTGCTGATCCCGATGCACCGCCATTCCCGAACGCAGTTTCTTTATGCGCGTTCAGGCGTTGCATTGGTTGTAACTGAGCGCGGGCGCTGGATGATCCCGCCGGATCATGCTTTGCTTATTCCGCGCGGTATCGAGCATCGGGTTGAAATGTTCTCCGGTGTTGAAATGCAATCGGTCTATATGCGTGACTATGATCATAGCGGTCATCCTTGCGTGTTGTCGGTGAATGAGCTGGTGCGCAGCCTGCTGGCAGAGGTGGTGAAGCTGCAAAAGCCTGATGCGGATGATGAGCGCAGTGGCTTGCTTTTTGACCTGCTGCTCCATGAGATTAAGCGCCTGCCAGTGCGTGAGCTGGGATTGCCGTTTCCGGAAAAGCCGGCACTGGCCGCATTGTGCAAAGCATTTTTAAAAGCGCCGGATCCGGCTGCGGATATTGACAGCTGGGCAGAGAAAATGGGCATGAGCCGCCGTTCTTTTACAAGGCTGTTCCGTGCGCAGACCGGTGTGAGTTTTGTGACATGGCGTCAGCAGGCCTGTATTTTCGCATCTCTGCCAAAGCTTGCTTCCGGTGAGCCGATTACATCTGTTGCGTTCGACACCGGTTATGAAAGCGCTGCGGCCTATACGACAATGTTTAAGCGTATGCTGGGCAGTTCTCCGCGAGATTATATGCGCCAGCAAGCCGGTTATGCCGGATAAAAAGTGATGAGATATTGTTTGTTTTTACGCATGTTTTGGTACTCAAATCAGTCACCACCTTTGCGAGACATGCTCTGGCATTGAACTGTTATTTAATGTACGGCAGTATATTGTGCAAACAGTGAAGAGAGCGCAAAAGCACTCCGGACTTTTTAGAATATAGTTTGCGCGTTATTTGCTCGGAGGGGGCAGAATGCACCATTTGTTCGGTATATCACCAGCTTTGATGTTCTTGCTGTTTTGTGTTTGTGGCATCATTTTCTATGCAATCGGACTGGTGTTTCTGCGCATTTTCGCAAGACAGGCATCGAAAGACATTCTGACGCTGCCGATCGCAGCATTTGTCGGCACAATTGCAACGGCATGGGCTTTGGCGCTGGGCTTTGTTGCTGCTGATATCTGGACGGTGAATGGCCGTGCAGATCAGGCGGCAAGCGAAGAACGCTCATCCATTACCCGTCTGATCGGTATGGCGCGGCCGGAGGCTCTGAATGATCCGGTTTTACTTAAGGCGCTCACAGTTTACCGTGTGACAGTGATTTCTGAGGAATGGCATAAAGGCTACAACACTCAGCCCGCCCGCGCGGTTGAGGAGGCGTTGCAGAATATCCGTGTCTCGATGATCAGCCTTGCACGCGGCGATATACCGGGGGCTTTGATGTCGCAGATGGTGCGGGATTTTGATGAAATGCAGGATGCCCGTAATGCGCGTCTTGCGTTGGGATCAAGCTCTGTCAATCATTACAAGTGGTATCTGGTATTTTTCCTCACTGTTTTGACTCTGGTCGTTATAGCTTCTGTTCATGCGGATCGGCCGAAAGCAGGGCGCAAAGCGCTCGCCATTTATATTGTGACTGCAACGATGAGTATGTGGATTTTGGCGATCCATACCAGCCCTTATCGCGGTGTCGGGCGTATTGATCCGACTGTGCTGTTTACGAGCCAGAAAAATGCGATGAGCTTGCCGGAGGCTTTCCAGAAAAAAGGATAGCCTATTCATTATCTGATGCCGGTTATACCGGCATTACGTCAAGCTCAGCCAGCATAGTCGCGCTGTCAGTTCAGGTGCGGTGAACCGGTTTTCCTGTATAGGAACCCGCATTTTTCGCATTGCGCTGTTGCTGGATACGGTCGCGGAACTGGTCGACTGTCATTGCCCCCTGAACATCCATAATCTGGCTGACCTGTGTTTCAGTGAGGTTTCCGGCTCCGCCTTTCAGGCGCAAGCTGACAATCGTATTGCCGAGCTTGGAGGCCTCAATGCACAGGCGGGCATCTTCCTTGCTGATGCCGTGAGAGGCAAAGGAGCTGATAACACTGCCGATAATGCCGCCGATGGCAGCGCCGGTCAGCATACCGATCGAAGCAGCAACCAGCCAGCCGGCGGTTAAGGCAGCAGAGCCGACAACCGGCACCGCGATCAGGCCGAAACCTGTAATCAAACCGGCAATACCGCCAATCACAGTGCCGATACCGGCATAGTTGACGATTTCATCGCACATGGTTGTATCTTCTTCCGCAAATTTGCGGCTGACAATGACAATGTCAGAGTGAGGAAAGCCTGCAGCCTCAAGATTATGCACGACCTGTTTTGCAGAGCCGTAATGATCGTAAATTCTAGAAATAAGTTTCATTTTATTTCTCCTGCAGCGTTTGAGTGCCTTTCCGGAATAAAGTCTGCCTTCTTCAAAGTTATTATCTTTGAAGTAACATGATAATTTTACCATGTTACTGAAATGATGGTATCACAATATTTTATTATTTTAAGTTGTAATTGCCAGTAATTCTTGGATCTCTGCCGTTTTGCGCTAGTTTGTTGATCTCTATGTGCGGAATCCGGCTTCACACATGGTATTATGCGTTTTAAGATAAAATCTGCTTCAGCGTGAGGTTTACTGATGCTTTGGCTCCGGCTTCACTGAAGACAGGTCATTTAACGGGGCAGGGACAGCATAATGTATAAGCATATTTTGATTGCTACGGACGGATCTGAGCTTGCACAAAAAGGTCTGGAACAGGGGCTGCAACTGGCCTCTAAACTTGGAAGCAAAGTGACTATTCTGACTGTGACCGAGCCGTTTCCGATGATGGCAACCGCCAGCAGCGCAGGCTGGATTGCCAGCCCGAAAGATATCGAAATCTATAATGAAAATCAGGCGCGACAGGCGCAGGATATTCTCAAAGCAGCCGGTGAGGCGGCTACGAAAGCCGGTATTACTGCCACGCTGAAACATATTGATGAGCGCTGGCCTGCCGAGGCGATTATCGATTTCAGCCAGCACAGCGATGTTGATCTGATTGTGATGACATCCCATGGCCGCCGCGGTATCGGCCGCTTATTGCTGGGCAGCCAGACCAGTGAAGTGCTGACACATACCAAAACGGCTATTCTGGTTGTGCGCTAAAAAAGCGACCTCTTAGCATCAGGATATGAGAACGGCCGCAGATATAAGTCTGCGGCCGTTTCTGTTGGTTATTCTTTTGAGGCTTTCAGCACATAGTTGGTATCCGGTGAAATGATGAAATCTTTCACCTTGTTGGATACAACCGCCACTTCATTCAGCTGATAGATCATTGTGAACGGGCTGTTATCGCGGAACTCTTTCTGAAGATCCAGATATTGCTGCGCGCGTTTGTCAGCGTCTTTTTCCATGACAGCGGCCAGCGTTTTCTGGGTCAGTTCAGGGATTTCCCACGAATTGCGCCATGCACTGGTTTTTGAAACCGCATTGTCGCTATTGTCCAGATTGGTCACGAATGTATCGGCATTGGTATGCGGATCCCAGTAATCGATGCCCCACTGGCCGATATAAATATCATGCTTACGAGCGCGATATTTGGTGAGTGTCTGCTTGCCGTCGCCCGGAATGATTTCCAGTTTGATATTGGCTTTGGCAAAAGTCTGCTGAATGGATTCTGCAATACCGGTGACCGGCTGGGTGTTGCGTACATCCATGGTAATGGTGAAACCGTCTTTCAGACCGGCTTTTTCCAGCAGTTCCTTGGCTTTTTCAACATTAAGGCTGAACGGGTTTTCGTCCGTTGAACCAAGCATACCTGCTGGCAGGAAGTTTTGATGGATCGTGCCGATACCCTTAATCAGGGTGGACTGAATAGCGCTGTAATCCACCAGATATTTTACAGCCTGACGAACCTCCGGTTTTGATAATGTCTCGTTCTGCTGGTTGAGGCTGAAATAATAGATGGTGCCTTTTGGCGCGCTGGCGGTGTGGAAGCGCTCATCTTTGGAGATGGCTTCAAGATCACCCGGTTCGAGATTACGGGCAATGTCGATATCACCGGCATCCAGCATAATACGCTGCGACGCGCTTTCCTTCACATAGCGATAGATAATGCGCTTGAGCGGCGGTTTCTCGCCGTCGTAAGACTCATTGCGTTCCATCATAATGATTTCATTCGGACGCCAGTCTTTGATCGCATAAGCGCCGGAACCGGCATAATTACGCTTCAGCCATTCATGGCCGAAATCATTATCTGCTTTGGAATCCGCAGTCGGTGTGACCGGCTTGGCATGTTCTTTGAGCAGCTTGCTGTCAACAACAGAGCCGACTGTGGCAGTCAGACAGTTATAAACAAAGCTTGGTGCAAAGGCTTTTTCCGAGGTGAAAATCAGCGTGTCATCATCTTTGGCGAAGACTTTCTCATCCACATTGTCTTTGGTCAGGCCGAACTGGCTGAGAATGAAAACAGGACTCTGATCGAGCTTCACCGCGCGTTGCAGAGAGAAAGCAGCATCATGTGCGGTAATCGGATTGCCGGAGGCAAATTTCTGACCCTTGCGGATTTTAAAGGTGAAAGTTTTGCCGTCTTCGGCAACTTCCCAGCTCTCGGCAATATCTGCAACCAGCTTGGACGGGTCTTTATAGTCTGTGCGCAGCAGGCGGCCATAGCTGTTGGCCAGAATTTCTGCTGTGGTAATTTCAAAGGATTCCGCCGGATCCAGCGAAATCACATCATCGGTCGCCATAGCGATCACCAGCGTATCCGCCGGTGTGGCTGCATTGGCTGCGCTCATCAGCACTGAGCCTGTTAAAGCTGTGCTGAATGCCAGCGCCAGTGCGAGTTTGTTCAGCTTGTGTTTTTTGACTGTTGTCATCAGTGTCATGCTGTAGTTCCCCTCATTCACGCGGCCGTGTTTTTGTTTTTGGCCGGCTCGGTCAGGAGCGTAACGCAACAATCTGAAAGATCAAACGAATTCTGATTAATTTTATTAGTCATGAGGATAAAATGAACCCCGCCGGTGTGATCACCGGCGGGGCGTAATGTCTGGCAATAAAATAATGTCAGATAACCAGATGGGTCACAAATTTTGTGGTCAGATAGGCATTGATCGCTTCTGAGCCGCCTTCTGTACCATAACCGGAATCCTTGATGCCGCCGAACGGCACTTCCGGCAGTGCGAGG
Source organism: Pseudochrobactrum algeriensis (assembly GCF_018436245.1). Lineage (NCBI taxonomy): Bacteria > Pseudomonadati > Pseudomonadota > Alphaproteobacteria > Hyphomicrobiales > Brucellaceae > Pseudochrobactrum > Pseudochrobactrum algeriensis. The sequence goes on along the minus strand of NZ_CP075361.1, from coordinate 1,775,329 downwards.
CCGAGATGGTTGATTGTTGTCATGCCAGCCTCAATGCGCATGCCCAGTTCACGTGCATTTTCAGCGGAACGGGTAAAGGCATAGGACGCCAGACCAAATGGCAGACGGTTGGCTTCATCAATCACTTCATCCAGTGTTTTGAAGGAAGAGAAGACTGCCACAGGGCCAAAAGGCTCTTCATTCATGATGCGTGCGGTTTTAGGCGCATCAGCCAGCACGGTCGGCTCAAAGAAATTGCCGACATTGCCGATACGGCGGCCACCGGTCATCAGACGTGCGCCATTGTCCACGGCATCCTGAATCAGGGATTCAAGGGCAGGGATACGGCGTTCATTGGCCAGCGGTCCCATCTGCACACCTTCGTCAAAACCATTGCCGACTTTGATGGCTTTGGCTTTTTCGGTAAAGGATTCAACGACCTGCTCATAGACATTTTCCTGCACGAGGAAGCGGGTCGGCGAAACGCAAACCTGACCGGCATTGCGGAATTTGGACATAGCCAGTGTTTTAACCGCGCCTTCCACATCGGCATCGTCAAAGATAATCGCCGGTGCATGGCCGCCGAGTTCCATGGTCGACAGTTTCATATGCTGGCTGGCAAGACCGGCCAGCATTTTGCCGATTGGTGTGGAGCCGGTGAACGAGATTTTGCGGATTACCGGATGCGGGATCAGATATTCGGAGATTTCTGACGGTACGCCATAAACCAGATTGACCACACCGGCCGGAATACCGGCATCAACAAAAACGCGGATCAGTTCGGCAGGTGAGGCCGGTGTTTCTTCCGGTGCTTTGACGATGATTGAGCAACCGGCAGCAATGGCAGCGGAGAGCTTGCGCACCACCTGATTGATCGGGAAGTTCCATGGGGTGAAGGCCGCTACAGGGCCGACCGGCAGTTTGAATGCCATCTGCGATACACCGGCAGCGCGTGCCGGAATGATCTGGCCATAGGTGCGGCGTGCTTCTTCAGCAAACCAGTCGATAATATCTGCACCGGCAAGGATTTCACCTTTGGCTTCCGCTACCGGCTTGCCCTGCTCAAGGGTCAGGATCGGTGCAATGGCATCTGCCCGCTCACGCAGCAAATCTGCCGCGCGGCGCATGAATTTGGAACGGTCGAATGGCGAGCTTGCGCTCCAGATTTTAAAGCCTTTGGCAGCGGCATCCAGTGCAGCGTCGAGATCAACCTTCTCAGCATGAGCAACCTTGCCGATCACTTCGCCGGTGGCCGGATTGAACACATCAATTGTACGCCCGCTTTGCGCATTGCGCCATTCGCCGTTGATCAAAAGCTGGGTATCTGGATAGCGCGGTGCAGTCTGAGACATAGTTCCTCCGGTATATATGCTTGTGAGCAGCAAATGACATGCCGCAATGTAATTCTGTAGAACTCACTATAGAAGCTCTGCCCCGTCATTTGGCAAGAGCGGTATGGTAAAATTATGAGCAGCTGAGACGCTTTGTCAGGGGGCGTCAGAAAATAAAAAAGGCGGGATAAATCCCGCCTTTCTGAATGTGGTATCCGGTTAACGCAGACGACCCGATGCATGCGCCAGCATGGTGTAGACTTTGCCTGTATCGGATGTGAGATAGGTCTGGGTGACCATATTATCACGATCATTACGGGCAACATCTTCCAGCAGGCGCTGGAAATCATCCATGTAGCGGTCTACCGCACGGCGGAAATCGCCATCCATCTGGTATTTGCGTTTGATCTCTTCAAAGGTCTGCTGACCTTTCAGAGTGTAGAGACGGCGGGTGAAGACATTGCGTTCACCGCGACGATAGCGATCCCAAAGCTCTACCGATGCTTCATGATCAATCGCACGGGCAATATCAACCGACAGGGAATTCAGGCTGTCGACCACATGGGCGGCAGAACGCTGCGGCGTTACATTGCTCTGGTTACGCGGTGCAGAAGCTGTTTCCTCATCTGCGGAAGCACGTGCCAGCAGATTGGAAACCCAGCCGCCGCGTGCGCTTTCCTGTGGAGCAGGTGCTGCGGAAACTGTGTAGCTCTGTGGCTGCTGTACCGGAGCCGCAGTCTGCGTGACCACTGGTGCAACATAGGCCGGAGCAGGCTGCGCTGCGGCTGTCTGTTTTGCAATAGTGCGGTCTGCACGGCTGTCGCCCACATCGACCAGGCGGCCGGATTTATTGACGATGGATGCCAGTTCTTTCAGCGCATTGATCTGCTCGGAAACCGCCTTGCGCATTGCAGTGGTGGATTCCTTGGCTTCCGCCGGCATATCCAATACGCCGCGCTTCAGCTCGCCACGGGTTGCATCCAGTTCACCGCGGATTTCAGCGGCCGAACGGCGGATTTCATCCGTTGCTGTTGCAAACTTCTGGCTGGCTTGTTCCACAACTTCGGAAATGGCAGCGCGCAGCTGTTCGGTCGAGTTGCGTGTGCGGCCTTCTGTGCGTTCCAGAGCGGAAGTAACAAGGGTTTCAAAGCCCTGCATTACTTTCTCAATGTTCTCAGATTTGGCAAGCAGACCGGCAGACAGACGTTCCAGAGCATCCTGACGGTCGGACAATGTGTCAGTCAGGCCATTCTGAGCCGTGTTGATCAGGTCAGATGCACGGGACAGAACCGCACTGTGATCTTCAAAACGCTTGGCGATATCTGCAATCTGTGACAGCGTATTGCCGGAAAGCGAGCGCAGGGCACCGATATTATTATCGATCACAACGCTGGAGCTGGAGAAGATCTGCGCAGCCTTGTTGGTGCTGTCAGCAAAGTTCGACGTTGTTTCAACCAGACGCGTATCAATATCGTTCAGGTTGAGCGTGGCTTTGTCGATCAGCTGACCAAGTTCCGCATTGGAGCTTGCTAAGCGATCAATCAGGCCGCCAACACCATCGGACAGGCTGGACTTGGCTTCCTGCACCGCAGAGATGGTCTCAGCCGTACGGCTGGCCAGTGCATTGACCAGTGCTGCATTTTCTGAACGCAGGCGGTCGGTTGCTGCATGGGTCGCTTCTTCCAGCTGGCTTGCAAGACCCTGACCGCTATCGGCAAGGCGCTGTACCAGAGGTTCTGCGGTATCGGCCAGAATACGGGTGATTTCCTGCGAGCGGGCTGCGAGAACCGCATTCAGCTCACGGGTACGTTCTTCCAGTGTGGAAGAGGTGTTCTGCGTCGCATCGGAAATGCGGGCTTCGATCACACCGAGTTCACCGGTAATGCGCGAGCCGATTTCACCAAGACCCATGGCAATCGCATCAGCGCGTTCAGTCAGGCGTGCTTCGGTACCGGAAAGGTTTTCCAGAACACGGGCGCTGAAAGCTTCACTATGGGAGCCGAGAACATCGCTGGCGCGGGATGCGGTTTCCGCAATTCGTGTTTCAATGCCGCTGAGGTCACCGGTCAGACGGTTGCTCACATCATTGATGCCGGAAGCAATGGCTTCCGCACGCTCCGTGAGGCGGGCTTCTGTGCCGGACAGGTTTTCCAGAACACGGGCGCTGAAAGCTTCGCTATGCGAGCCGAGCACGTCACTGGTACGCGATGCGGTTTCTGCAATGCGCGATTCAATGCCGCTGAGTTCGCCGGTGAGGCGGGTTTCAATCGCTTCCAGACCGGATGCAATCTGGCTGGCACGCTCGCCGAGGCGGGCTTCTGTACCGGCCAGATTTTCAATCAGGCGGTCGTTGAAGTTTTCACCAAAGCCATGCAGTGCATCACCGGCCTTGGCAGCTTCTGCGGTGAGGGAACCGGCAGCTTCTGTGATTTTCTCACGCAGTGTTCCGGCAACCACCGAAGCGCTCTGCTCCAGCGATTTACGAACATTGTCTACACCGATGCTCAGAGCGCGTTCCATGGTGGAGGTGCGTTCTTCAATAATACCGGTCTGATTGTCAAAAGAGCTCTGCAATACGCCGGTTGCATTGGCAACAGCATCCTGCAAGGCAACAGTGCGCTGTACCAGCGTATCGCTGTGCTGACGCAGATTGGCATCAAGGCTTTCAGAACCGCTCAGCATCGCTGCCTGCAATTGCGAGGCGCGGTCGCCGACAGTATTGATATGTTCATTCAGCAGCGAGCTGACAGCAGCGCTGTTGTTCTGCAGGCTGTCAGAGAATTGCTGATTACGCTCTTCCAGTGCCCGCGCATATTCCGTATGCTGCTGGTCAAGCGAGCTCTTGAGAGCTGAAGTACGGCCTTCGAAACGGCCTTCCTCTTCCGCAAAAATATCGTTGAGCTTGGCATTGTGGGCAGCCATCGCTTCACGCATATCATTGGTACGCTGTTCCAGAATAGCGGCATGCTGGCTGGCAGTCTGGTCGAGATTGGCTGCATTGCCTGCAATGGCACGTTCAATATCGGCACCACGCTCTGTAATCGTCTGGCTGTGCTGCTGCATTGCAGCTGCAATGCGGTCGGCTTCACCGGAGAGTGTCGATGACAGGGATTCACGGCTGTCAGCAATCTGAGCGATGAAGTGACCGGCGCGGTCATTAAGCAGACCGGCAACAGAATCTGTAATGCCGGACAATTCGCCGTTGAGCTTGTCTTTGGTTTCGTCAACCACAGTGCTGATCGACGAACGAACGCCGGAGAAGGTTTCTGCGATCTCACGGGTACGGGCAATCAGATTTTCATTGATCTGACGCGAACGGACTTCCAGAGCCGCATTGAGTTTCTCAGTGCTGCTGTCGATTGCCTGTGCGCGGCCTTCAAATTCATTGAGCAGCGAATGGCCGCGTTCTGCCAGTGTGGCGTTCAGATTGGCCAGACGCTGATCGAATTCGGTGACCATATTCATGGTTGCATCGCCGAGCAGCGAAGCGATGTTGGATGTACGTGCATCCAGCGCTTCAGTCAGGGTTTCGGTGAGGCCGCGTGAGCGTTCTTCCAATGTGGCGATACGTGTATCAAGGATTTCAACAAAGTCACCGCCCGAAGAGCTGATGCGTGTTGAAATATCTGTGCTGCGGGTATCAATCGCTTCGGAAATGGCCGCGCCGCTTTCATTCAGGCGGCTGATCATTGTTTCACCTGCATGGGACAGGGAAGAGGTCAGCTCGCTGGAAACGGTGAGAACATTGTCGCGGATGATATCGCTGGCCGAAGACAGTTCAGTCTTGAGGTGCTCATGGGCACCGGAGATCGAGGAACGTACGCGTTCAGCATGGCTGATGACCGCTTCACGCTCATTGCCCAGTTCGGCAATCAATGCGCGGATGCGCACTTCATTATCGCTGTAAGCGCGCTCAAGCTGGTGCACTTCGGTCTGAACCAGAGTTTCCAGTTCAACAGCACGGGCGAGTGTGCGCTCGATACCTTCATTCATCGCTGCAACTTCACGGCGCACGGCCTGACCGAGCGTGGAAACGCGGTCACCGGCTGCGGCTTCAGGCGAAGCGAGACGCATAGCGGCGGCAGTCATCTGACGGGCAGCGGATTGCAGTTCCTGTGCACGACGCACCATCTGGGCAAAGCCCCAGAACATCACAACCGGGACGGCAATACCGGCTGCAACGCCGATACCGGCCGGAGTGCCGAAGAAGTCTTTGATTGCCGAGAATGAGGTAAGACCTTGCGGGCTCAGCGCATGGGCAAGGGTAAGACCGCCTGCTGTCCAGAGGGCGCTGATGGCTGTGGTTGTCCAGAACACATTTGCGTTGCGGCCATTGGTGCGACGCAGCAACAAATTATCATTGCGCAGATCGTCATTGGCTGGTGTGAACGGTGATGCGGCAGCGACCGGTGCTGCCTGAGTGGCTGCAGGGCGTGCAGCTACAGGATCTGCCAGCACAGCTTCAGCCTGCATTTCTGCATCGCTGCGTGCGGATACTGCTTCAGATTTGACACTGTGAACGGGGGCTGTGGCTTCCGGCTGGTTTGCGGCCTGTAAAACAGTCACGCTGCCCGGGGTATTGGCAGAGGCTGTAACAACAGGAGGCGCAGCCGGTGTGACCGGTGCGGCAGGCAGAACGGTTTTTTCTGCTTTTTTCTCTTTAACAGGCTTTTCCGGCTCTGGCTGTGCCAGCGTCTCAGCTTTGCCTTTCACGGCGGCAGCGGCAACGGCAGTGCCCGCAGCAGCGGCGGCTATTGTTGAAGCGCCGTTCTGTTCCAGTGCCAGTTCTTCTGCTGCGCGCGAAATCTGGCTTTCCAGATCATCAAGCGAGAATTCTGCTTCAGGTGCGTCAAAATTCAAATCCAGCTCAAAGTCGTCGCTGAAATCCAGATCCAGCCCGTCAGAGAGGGCCTGTTCCATATCAAGCTCAAGCTTTTGCGCTTTTGTATTTTGTGCCATAGCCGTTTTACCCCGTACTCATACTTATACGCAAAAACCATGCTCTGAATTGCTGCCGCTCAATTCTTAACGGCAGATACAAAGACACGTTGCGCAGTCTATAGGTTAAAACTTCCGGAGCCATATGGGAACTACGGAAATTGCGGTTGATGAAATGTTTAAAGATAAGGTTAACGCGGCACTCGTAGGGGCATTGAAAACAAAGCAAATGCGGGCTTTTTTAAGCGTTATCTAATTGTGGAAATCTTTAAGCAGACATCAGATATGAATATAATATGCCCTGAATTGTGGCATATTTTGCCATAGTCCGGCAAGAAATTAGTGGTTTTGCACCGGTGAAACAGCGTTAAATTTTACGGAAATGATTAACATATATAGTGACAAAAGGCTTCGTCTTTTTGTTTTACTATGTGCCTCATCCGAGCACCGCTTCACAACTTTCGGAATGTGCCTGAGTGATCGAATTGACGCAGACGGGCAGGGAGGTGCTGTTTACAGCTTGAACTCCTTGGCTGCAGCACGTATCTGCCCTGCAACAAGTATTTTTACAGAGTGTCAGCTTTATCGGCTGCGGTTTGCACTGCACCGGATGATTTTGCCGGCATTTTACAGGATGACTACATGACCAAGATCACATTTGTTTCTGCTGACGGCGCGATGCGGAATGAAGTTGAAGCTGAAAACGGCTCCACTGTTATGGAAAATGCCATTCGCAACGGTATTCCGGGTATTGATGCGGAATGCGGCGGTGCCTGCGCCTGCGCAACCTGCCATGTTTATGTCGATGAAGACTGGACAGATGTGGTTGGCGGTCCTGAGCCGATGGAAGAAGATATGCTGGACTTTGCCTATGATGTGCGTGGCAATTCGCGTCTGTCCTGCCAGATTATCGTGCGCGACGAGCTGGAAGGTCTGGTTGTTCAGGTGCCTGAGCGTCAGGGCTGATCTGTCCGGACAATTCGTTACGGTTCCTAAAGCGGTCTGCATAAAAGGCAGGCCGCTTTTTATTTATTTGTTTTGGCGCAATATCATTCCGCATTCAGCGGTTTAAACACAGTTTTGTGTCTGTATCTCTGTTTTTTTGTCAGGCATTAGAATGAGTGCCGTAACATGCCTGTTAAAAGAACAGGTATTAGAGCGGTCCCAGTCATGATGAAACGGTGGAACCGCTCTAATTCTTTGCTTTTACGCATTGTTCTACGCATCGAAGTAAGAAAGAAATCAGTCCGGCGAACTGATTTCCTTACGGAGGCGGTTTCCACTTTTGCTGAAAATGCTTTTTATGAAATCAATTTCGGCAAAAACTATAGGCATTTGAATTAAACTTGACTATAGAACTCGTGTTGAATTTTGTCCGGTGCTGTTTCATCTGAGTTTTTCAGATGCATTGCACAGGATCGCCGGAGGTCAGCGGGTTTCCGGTATTGATGTTGCCCCACTCTCCCGCGGGCAGCACTTACAGAGCATGTTCTGTGTGACAGCTGGCAGAGCATAAGATTAATGTGACAGATCGTAATGGCTGGCGCAGCTGTTATGATTCAGTGAGATTGAAGATATGAGCGAAGTTATCCGCACAGATGTTGTCATTATCGGTGCCGGTCCTGTCGGGCTGTTTGCTGTTTTTGAGCTGGGTTTGTATGACCTGAAATGCCATCTGATTGATATTCTGGATCGTCCGGGCGGCCAGTGTGCCGAGCTTTATCCTGAAAAGCCGATTTATGACATTCCGGCATGGCCGGAAATCTCCGGTCAGATGCTGACCGACAAGCTGATGGAACAGATCAAGCCGTTTTCGCCGCAGTTCCATTTCAACCGTATGGTGACCAAGCTTGAACGTCTGGAAGACGGTTCTTTCCATGTGGAAACCGATGAAGGCGAAGTTTTTGAAACCAAGGTTGTGGTGATTGCTGCCGGTGGCGGTTCCTTCCAGCCGAAGCGTCCGCCGGTACCTGGCATTGAAGCCTATGAAGGCAAGAGCGTTTATTACGCTGTGCGCCGTGTGGAAGCCTTCCGCGATCAGGATGTAGTAATCGTTGGTGGCGGTGACAGTGCGCTGGACTGGGCGCTGAACCTGCAGCCGATCGTAAAAAGCATGACCGTTGTGCATCGTCGTCCGGAGTTCCGCGCGGCACCGGACAGCGTGAAGAAAATGTTCGAACTGGTTGATGCCGGTAAGATTCGCTTTGAAGTCGGTCAGGTATCCGGTCTTGAAGGTGAAGATGGTGATCTCTCCGCTGTGAAGATCAAAGGTGCTGACGGCGAAACCGTTCTGCCGGCAACACGTATGCTGCCATTCTTCGGTCTGACCATGAAACTCGGCCCGATTGCAGACTGGGGTCTGAACCTGCACGAGAACCTGATTACTGTTGATACCGAGAAGTTTGAAACTTCCGAACCGGGCATTTTCGCCATTGGCGATATCAACTGGTATCCGGGCAAGCTGAAACTCATCCTTTCCGGTTTCCATGAAGCCGCACTGATGACACAGGCCGCCAAGCGCATCGTCAGCCCGGGTGAACGCGTTGTGTTCCAGTACACGACTTCATCGACGAGTTTGCAGAAGAAGCTCGGCGTTAGCTAATGAAAAAGTGCCATGCCGGTCTGCAAATGGCAATTTTTTACGCTTCCGGTGCTCACGTACTTTAAGTACGCTCCGCGCCGGTTCTCAAAAATCACCATTTTCGCCACGGCTTGACACTTTTTTATGTCGGCGCTTGAATGTGAGTTAAAATAAAAAAAGCCCTGCATTTGTGATGCAGGGCTTTTTCTTTGTCTGAAACTATCTCAGGATTTCTTCTGCTGCCGCAGGCGTTTCTCAAGGCTTTTGGTAATCAGATTTTCAAACCGCGATTCAAAATTGATAGTTTCCACGCGGTCAAAATATTGCTGTGCTTTGTCGTGCTTGGCAAAAATCCGGTCAGTGATCTTATCAACATTGGCGCGCAATTTTGCGCAGTCACGCTCATTACGCATAGAGCGGATCTGCCGCTCAAGTTCCGAAGCATGGGAGCGTGCGATAATGATATGGCTTTCTTCGTGGCGGCGGATATCTTTAACCAGCACATCCCAGACCATTCTTGTGTCGGCACTGGCGCGGCGACGGCTCTGCCAGCTTGGCAGTGAGATTGTGGCGGTCACATTGGCGCGCACATCAGAGACACGGCAATATTTGCCGTCGGAACGGTATTTTACACGGGCATCAAAAGCGATCTTTGTCGCGCCCGGATGGCTTTCACCACCATTATTGAGTTTCGGGCCGTTCTTAGCCAGAGATTTGTCCAGCTGCTCTGCCGTCGTGCCATAAACCGGAAAATAGCGATATTTCCGTGTCACTGAGGCTGCATCTGCCGTTGTAGAGGCGAGCGTGCCGGATAACAGAACCAGACCGGTGAGGGTAAGCGCGAGAAATTTGCCGGACATTGTCTGTTCCTTTATTGCGGGCGCTCACGGAATGAGCACTCAGAAATTACCGGTTGTAGCACAAATTACGGCAGAATTGTCTTCTGCTGCATTATGCTGTTATCAGCCATTGGCTTTTATCAGTCCATGAAATGTGTAAAGAACTTATGGCTGGTTTGGAAAGCAAAGCAATTTTAAAAGGTTAATTCCGAATATGATTAAGAGTTTCCCTATAAAAAGAGAATGGCGACTGGCGCACGGACGCGTTCTTGAAACGGGTGTTCAGTCAGTAATTATGGGAATTCTCAATATTACGCCGGATTCTTTTTCCGATGGCGGCAGCCATAAGACGCTTGATGCAGCGCTGAATTCTGCCCGTGCCATGCTGGATGCCGGTGCGGTGATTATTGATGTGGGCGGCGAGTCGACCCGTCCTGATGCGGCGACTGTGACTGCGCAGGAAGAACAGGATCGCGTATTGCCGGTGATTGAAGCGCTGGCGCGGGAAACGGGATGTCTGATCTCTGTCGATACCTATCGGGCGCAGACTGCAAAATTGGCGGTCGCAGCAGGCGCGCATATTGTGAATGATGTCTGGGGATTACAGAAAGAGCCTGATATTGCCAATCTTGCGGCTGAAACCGGTGCCGGACTGGTGATTATGCATACCGGACGGGACAGAGACGTTGCCGCTGATGTGATTGAAGATCAGCATGTGTTTTTAGAGCGCTCTCTGGAAATCGCGTCTGCAGCCGGTGTTGATCGGCGGCAGATCATGCTTGATCCGGGCTTTGGTTTTGCCAAAGACACGCAGCAGAATGTGGAGCTGATGGCACGATTTGAGCAGTTGCAGAGTTTTGGCCTGCCATGGCTGGTCGGCACTTCCCGCAAGCGTTTTACCGGTGCCGTTAGTGGTCGTGAAATTGCCGCGGAAAGAGATGCGGCAACAGCGGCAACCAGTGTTATGCTGCGTCTCAGCGGTGCGGATATTTTTCGGGTGCATAATGTTGCACTGAACCGTGATGCGCTGATGATGGCGGATGCGGTTTTAAATGCCGCAGCTCTTACAAAAAAAGCGTGAACCGGTTTTTCAGAATTGCGGTATAGTCTGCTGACGAATGAATGGCAGACGATTATGAACTTTGGTTGTGAACACCTGTTTCATAACGAAAAAGTAAAGAAATGAGGGCTTTTTGTACACGATCCGTATGAAAAATTGCGCGTTTTTTGCGCATCACGGCGTTTTTGAAGAAGAAGAAAAGCTCGGCCAGCGTTTCTATGTGGATGCCGCGCTGACGGTTGATCCGGGCGACTCGCTGGATAATGATGATATTGATAAAACAGTGCATTACGGTATTGTCTTCTCCATGATCGAGAAGATTATTACGGGAACCCGCCGTTATCTGATTGAGGCTTTGGCACTGGATGTAGCCAAGGCACTGTGCGATGCATTTCCGCAAATTCAACATGCAGAGATTACCGTGCGTAAACCGAATGCGCCGGTTGCCGGTGTGCTGGATTATGTTGAAGTGACGGTCGGGTGGCCGCATAGATGAAAGCACGCGAGGTTCACAAAGCCTGGCTGTGTCTGGGCGGTAATATCGGAAATGTTGTGCAGACAATGGCACAGGCGCTGCAACTGCTGGATGAACGGCAGGATGTCAGGGTCATAACCGTTTCGCCGGTTTTCCGTACACCGCCTTGGGGAAATACCGATCAGGACTGGTTTTATAATGCCTGTGCTGAAATCTCAACGATATTAACGCCGCCGGAATTGCTGGAAGTAACCCAGACGATTGAGCGGCGGTTGAAGCGTGTGCGCAGTGAACGCTGGGGGCCGCGCACGATTGATATTGATATGCTGGCTTATGAAAGCGTTTTTGCGCTGGAAATGCCGGATCTGATTTTGCCGCATCCGCGCATTGAACAACGTGCTTTTGTGCTGGTGCCGCTTGCAACAATTGCCCCCGAGCTGAAAATTCGCGGCGAGATTGTCTCTGACCTTCTGCAAAAAGTTGACAGTAGTGAGATACAGCGCCTGAGCTATGGCCATCGCTGGTGGCAGGATACGGGACTGTAAAATCCCGTTACTGTCATTCTGCTGTCTTTACGGCATGGTACCAATCAGCTCAAAAAATCAGGAGTGATTATGTACCAGTCTGAAGATCAGTGGAAACGGGTTGATGCCTATATGGCTGAGAAGCTGATTGCGGAAGATCCTGCTATGGATGTCGTGTTGCAGCGCAATGCGGATGCAGGGCTGCCGAACCATGATGTGGCGGCCAATCAGGGCAAACTGCTTAATCTGTTTGCACAAATGTGCGGTGCCAGACATGTGCTGGAGATCGGTACTCTCGGTGGCTACAGCACAATTTGGCTGGCGCGGGCGCTGCCTGAGGGCGGCAAGGTGGTTACGCTGGAATATTCCGCAAAGCATGCCGAAATCGCACAGCAGAATATTGATGCCGCCGGTGTTGCGGATAGGGTCGAAATTCTGATTGGTGCGGCAGCGGAAACCTTGCCGCAATTACAGGATCGTGCGCCGTTTGATCTGATTTTTATCGATGCCGATAAGCCCAATAATCCGTTCTATCTGGAATGGGCGCTGAAACTTTCCCGCAAAGGAACAGTCATTATCGGCGATAATGTCGTGCGCAACGGTGCTGTGACTGATCCGCAATCGGAAGATGCCAATGTGATCGGTGTCCGACGGTTTTTTGATATGATGGCGGCCGAGCCGCGTCTTGAGGCAACAGCTTTGCAAACCGTAGGTTCCAAAGGCTGGGACGGTTTTACGCTGGCGATTGTGAAGTGAGTTCCTGATATAAAAATGCCCCGAGAGTAAAACTGTCGGGGCTGTTTTTCAGAGCTGTTCCAGTTATCACTGAATTGTAGGAACTGCTCTGTCTTTTTTGTTTTTACGCATTATCCTCGTAAAACCGCTTCGCACTTTTGCTGGAAATGCTTTAATTTCGAGCAATGCTGCTGACGGTGCCGCCGTCAACGCGTTTCAGGCTCATGCCGACAACCGGCACCATTGTATCTTCAACTTTGACAGATACGGTAACATTCATGGTGTTCTGGTCGGTGACGCGTGCCAGCATCGCGCCGTTGAGCTGCTTGCGTGCCAGTGACAGCACTACGCGGTTGCCATTGACCGAACCGGAAGTCACATTCAGGCCTTTGCCTTCTGCACCGTCATTGAAGGTGCCGCTATAGCTTTTGCCGGTACGCACTACGGTTGCTTTCATCGGCTGCGAGAAGACGCCGACGCGGCAGGTGCCGTCGAGCGTCATGCCGATGCTGCCATCAGGTGTGGTGCCGGAGAGATTGCAGACGAATTTTGTGCCTTTATATTTACCGGCAACAACTTCACCGGGGCCGCTCCACTGACCTTCGACATTGCGGAAGAAAGCTTCATCCTTATCCGATGCGTGCGCAGAAACAGTGCTGGCCGCAGAAGCGAATAAAATAAGGCAGGCGGCAGTGGCACGTGTAATCATAACAGAACTCTGTTCCGGATAGTTTGAGGGCGGCTTTTCAGTTCTTTGCAGGACTTGCATCATCACTTTTCAGGGCGCGAAATGCTGTCAAACAAGATACCAAAACCAGCCCTTATAATCGGCCGGAATGGTTAACAGCTGGTTTCTAGCATGATTAAAACAAGGGATAAACAGGTTTCAGAGTGGTTTTTTCTGAGTTGTGGCTTTTACGATATCGCTGACAAAGTCACTGATATTCGGGCGTTTTTCTGCATCAAACGGCAGCGGGCGCACAATATCCATGGCGGAAATGCCGATACGTGCGGTCATCATGCCGTTTATCACACCTTCACCGAGTTTGGCCGAGAGGCGCGAGGCCAGACCCTGACCCAGCAATTGCTGAACCACGCTGTCACCCATGGCGATGGTGCCGGTAATCGCCAGATGGGCAATCACACTGCGGGCAAGCCGCAAAAAGCCTAAAGAACCCGGACGGCAGCCATAAAGCTCAGAGAGGCGGCGGATCAGCCGCGATGATTCGAAGATCACATAGGCAATATCCACTAAAGCGCGCGGGCTGACGGCTGTGACGATAGAAACGCGTTTCGCGGCGTTGAGGATCAGCATCCGCGCTTCACGATCCAGCGGGTGCAGAATTTCCCGCTCGGTAATGCGGATAAGATCGCGTCCGTCGATAATATCGCCGCGCAATGCCTCTAATGTCGTGCGTCCGCGTGCGGTTTGCGGCAGGCAGGCTGCGACTTCCAGCAATCTGTCTGTGACTTTGCGGGCTTTCTCCGCATCATTGCGCTCGGTGGCCTCTGCTGCTGCAAAACGTAGTTCCTGCACTGCGGAGAGGCGGCGCAATGCCAGTCCTTCGCGCACCACCAGTGCAATCAGTGAGGCAAGGGCGATGAGTGCAACGCCGAATGTGAGCCAGCCGAGCCAGTCGGCACGGCTGAACATGGCGCGGATCAGATCCTCCGTCCAGATGCCGACAGCAAAACTGAGTAACAGACCCAGTGCAGTGAAAAACACACTGCGCAGAGTAAAGCGCCGCTTGAGGAGACTTGCAGGCGGCGGGGTCAGTTGCGCACCGGCATCAATCGCCTCCTGCTCGAACACATCGACCGGCTCTGCTGTGACTGCGGACAGGTCGCGGATGGCAACCGGTTTGCGCGGCACCTGCGGCTGACTGTTATCGGCCTGTAGGTCTACGCTAAAGCTCGTGGGTTTTCTTGGCTTTTCCGACATGACTGCTCCTTATGCCAGCCGGTCGCCGAGCAGAAACTGCATGGCGCGGTCAAGGCGGATATGCGGCAGCGAGAGATGAATACCATCCAGATCCGCTTTAATTGCTGGTGGTCTGAAACGGACAAAGCGGATCGGTGCTTCATGCGCACGATCACGTGGCGACAATTCCGGCTGGTCAAAAATTGCCTGCACATTGTGCGGCAGATCACCCGGAAAAATCGCAGTTTCCGTTTCGCCGTCAAAGACTTCACCGTCGATCACTTCGCCCTTTAGCGGGGTGCCGACGATGACCGGTAATGTATCACCATTCTGGTTGACTGTCGCTTCGCGGGTGGCGCGCACCGCGGCCATGGCCAGAACATCAATCTCAGCGCCGGACATGTCCGCATTTTTGGCGGCACGATCAACCAGTCTGCGCACGATGGCTTCAAGCCGGTTATGGCTTTCATGATGCAGATGATCGGCTTTGGTCGCAGCAATAAGAATACGGCCGATACGTTTCTGGATCAGACCGGTGAAAATATTGGAGCGCCCAGAACGGAAACAGGCGAGGATTTCGGTGAGTGCGCGCTCCAGATCGCGCACGGCAGCGCCACCGGCATTGATCGCCTGCATTGCATCAACCAGCACAATCTGACGGTCAAGACGGGCAATATGCTCGCGGAAGAATGGTTTCACCACATGGGTTTTATAGGATTCATAACGCCGCTCCATCATCGCCGCCAGCGAGCCGGTTTTGAAACTGCCTTCAGGCAGATCGGGCAAAGGCGCAAAGGTGAGAGCCGGAGAGCCTTCCAGATCACCGGGCATCAGAAAACGCCCCGGTGGCAGGGTAGATAATGCCTGTTCGTCAGATTTACCTGCACGCAGATAATCGGTGAAACTGCGAGCCAGCCGTTGCGCCGTCATTTCATCAGCAGGAGCCAGTGCATCAGCAGTTGCAGCTTCCCGCAACCAGTCTCCGGCAAAGCCGAGATGTGCTGTCTCATTGGCGAGCGCAAAGGAATCGCGGGAAAATTCGGCGTAGCTTTTACCAAGCAGGGGTAGATCGAGCAGCCATTCCCCCGGATAATCGACAATATCAATCGACAGCTTGCCCGCAGAGAGCATGCGCCCCCATGAAGAGGCCGATTGATATTCAATGGTCAAACGCAGCTCAGAGATTGCACGGGTGGAATCCGGCCAGATACGGTCTTTTACCAAGGCTGCCAGATGATCTTCATATTGGAAACGCGGGACGGCATCATCCGGCTGCGGCTGGAGATAGGCGCGGGCTATGCGGCCGGATGCATAGGCATCAAACAAGGGCAGGCGTCCGCCCTGTACCAGATTATGCACCAGTGAGGTGATGAAAACGGTTTTACCGGCACGGGAAAGACCTGTCACACCGAGGCGCAGTGATGGTGTTACCAAGCTGCCGGTGCGCTCCATCAATGTATCAAAAGCAATTTTGGCTTCATCCGTTAAAGTGGTCAGTCTGGCCAAAGATGCCCCCGTAAAGACTGTTGATATTCGCTAAGCGCAATACGCTCTGGTGTTTAACGCAGTTCTCTGAATATAAGATGTGAAATCCGTAATTGCAGGGTGTTAAACTATTATGCTGATTTATATCCGCATTATCACGGACAATTATGTTTTATAAACAGCCTTTAAGACCTTAATCTTCATGCGGAAGGTAAAGGGCTGTCAGTTGTGCATTTTCAGGAGAGAAGGCTGAAAAATCTGCCTGCGTTTTAATTTCAGCCAGTCCGGCTGTTGGGAAGCCATAGCCGATCCGCTGTTCAAATTGATGGCTGCTACGCGCAAACAGTAATGCGCAATCTTCAATGCTCGGATTGTGTCCGACAATCAGGGCGCATCGGGATGTATTCGGTACCTGACTGCGGATTTCCTGAATGTAACCGGCGGCATTTGCACGATAGAGCGAAGGGGCTTCCTGTAACGTGACCGGATGTGCTGGATGTGCATTGGCGAGGGCGGTTTTGAAAATATCTGCCGTCTGCCTCGTGCGTGATGCCGGAGAACAGAGGATAAAATCGGGCAGAATACCTGCATTGATCAGGCGCTTTGCCTGATTTTCAGCATCGGTCTCACCGGCCGCATTCAGGCGCCGGTCAAAATCTTTTCCGCTGCTGTCAGGCAGAACGGCTTGGGCATGGCGAAGGAATAAGATTGTGCGCATGGGAGCAATTTTGCAGGTTTTGCACCGAAAAGATAGTGTGCTGAACAGACTGAAAACAAGGGTAAAAAGCTGATTTTCTGTAACTTGTTTGTTATGTCAGCAGCGTATTGTTTTTGAAGTTATTGCCGGATTGAGAGGGGAATATATCAAAGCAGAAATTTATCCGGAGGTTGCGATAACGAAAATTCTGTAAATCATGATATAATATTGAGTAATTGTATCGTTAATTTTTAGGGTTTTGTTTTTATACATTGATATTTTAAAATAGTGTCATGTGAAAATTTTGTTATACTTAAGTTGATGCCGTATCTTCGATTTTAAAATTTGCAGATATCTGCTTATATGACTTTAGGATAATGCGGCTATTTTTTCAGGTGCAGGTTGAAAATACTTGAGGAGCTGTTTTTTTCAGGTTGTATCGTGTCGCTTATAGACCTATAAGGCGCTTCGTCTCCTAGGTGTGGGGTGATTCAAAATGAGTGAATTAATCGACCTTAACTACAAGCCCACGGATGACGAACCGTTCATGAATGAACGGCAGAAGTCATATTTCCGTGCCAAGCTAATCGCTTGGAAGAATGACATTTTGCGTGAAGCACGCGAAACGCTGGAAGCATTGCAGCGTGAAAATGCTAATCATCCTGATCTGGCTGACAGGGCCTCATCAGAAACGGATCGGTCTATCGAGCTGCGTGCCCGTGACCGCCAGCGTAAGCTAATCTCCAAAATTGATGCGGCTTTGCTTCGTATTGATGAAGGAACCTATGGTTTTTGTGAGGAAACCGGCGACCCGATCAACCTTAAGCGACTGGATGCCCGTCCGATTGCTACTTTGTCGATCGAAGCGCAGGAACGTCACGAACGTCGTGAAAAAGTTTATCGCGACGACTAAATTATAGGGTTTTGTGCTTCGCACATACTCGCGAGAAATTAAAAAACGCAGTGCTGGAGGGCGCTGCGTTTTTTTTATTATCTGTTTTTCGGAGCTTATTTGCGCGGAGAAATATCAAGCATTCCGGCTGGCAAACTCGATTGCGGTTTTTCAGCAGGCTCCGCTTTTTCCGTGCTTGCGAAATGCTGTTCCATTTCGGACGAGAGCAAATCTTCAAAGGAAATTTCATTGTCGGATGACAAGTCCTTATCCGACAGGGCATCTGCAACCGCGCTTTCAAGATCAAGCTCAAAATTCGGCTGCGCTGCAGGCTTGGCTGCCGGAGCAGGCGCGGCACTGAAGGATGGTTCCTGCTGTGCCGGACGAGCGATTTGCGGAGTTGCCCGTTGCAAGACCAGAGGTGTGCCTTCTGCGGTTTTTGCATCAGGACCCGGACGCACATCATCAAGCGAAGGTGAGGCGCTGCGATTATCACGCTTGGCAGCGGCAATTAGTTCCTGCTGCGCTGCATTGCTTGCGGCGGCCAGACCGGATGTTGCTGCAACCACACCGCGTGAAACCTGACCCAGCGGATAAACCGGATGCAGCTTTGGCGCTGTTTCTGCCGGACGCGCAACCGGAGCCTGACGCTGCTGTTGCTGGCGGGCGGCAGCCGCTACCTGCTGGGCATGGGTTTGCAAAGGCTGACTTGGCGCGGCAACAGGTGTTTGCGCAGCAGCGGCAGCCGCAGGGCGCGGCTGTTGTGCAGGTGTAGCTTCTGCTTCCGGCTTATAGGTCGGTACGGCTGAGATAATATCAGCCGGAGCAATATTGAGTTCCGGTGTTGCAATCGCCGCAGAGATTTGCGGGGCAGCAGGTGCAGCAACGATTGCTGCAGCAACCGGTGCCAGTTCTTCCTGCGGACGGGCGCGGGGCGTTGCCTGTTCAGGCTGATTGCGCTGATGGCGGGTAATATTCTGCTCAATCACAATATCGGATGGTCCGCCGATCAGGATCAGGTGCTCCACATCATCGCGGCGCACCAGTACCAGACGGCGCTGGCCGTCAACGGCGGCGGCATCAGTTACGGTCAGGCGCGGAGCCGCATCATGGTTTTTGGTCACATAGGTTCCGGCTGTCATGCGCTTGATAGCAGCAAAAACAACAAAAACACCTGCCAGAAACAGTGCAAAAAGCCCGATAAAGCTGATTATATGAGCTGTATTTTCGCCCACCAGCCCGCTCAGCCAATCCATCATATTTAATCGTCCTTATAAGAATCATGCAATTTCTGTAGCGTTTCATAAACGCATAATCAGACAAATTGCATAATCGGCTTGTTTTTCAACACGGTTTTCAGGCCGTAACGGGCGCTTGAAACCGGTATCCTGTAAAAAATCGGAACATAATCTGCATTTGTAAAAACGCATATTGCCCGGAAAGTAAATCTTTAAGCTGAATGAAACTTTAAAACATATTTATCGGCTTGAAAATGCCCGTGACTGACGCCCGTCATAATTAGTAATTATGTCTTTAAAATTCGCAATTTAACAAGAAAACAGTCCGGAATTAATGGCTTGTGAAGACTGTGCAGGCAATAATGGCACTATGAGATAATTCCATTTGACTGTGAAATACTCTAAAGCATAATTCTGAAAAACCTCATAAGGCTACGCTTTATCAGAATTGTTCAGGCCTGATATCACAAGCCTGATCCGATAGGCCGATGCCCGAAATTGCGGACGACGCATCAGCGACGGATCTGCTGAACCGCCGATGTTACGGCGCAAGAAAAGGGATAATGGGGCTTATGTCTCAGCCATCACGGACGCATTCTTTTCCGAAATCCACTGCTCCTGCCAAGAAAAACCCCGCTGCACTCAGATTGCTGACGCTGGGTATTTTGCTGATTGCCGTAGCGGGATTATATTTTGTGTTCCGTGAACAATTGGGTGATGCCTTTTTGCTGATCCTGCTCGGTCTGCTGTCGATTATGGGTGTTTTCTGCCTGATCGGCTGGGCAACCGGCCTGATCCAGTTCAGTCCGCGTGAAGATCATGACGATGTGGTCGATACACTACTGGATTCGATGCCTGAAGGTACGGTAATCACCGATGCCAAAGGGCATATTGTCTATGCCAATCAGGCCTATGCGCAGATGATGGGTGCGGATAATGCGGCAGAATTGCCGACGCTTGATGCTGTGCTGGCCGGAGAGCCTTCGGCGCTTGAAGCGGTTTATCGCCTGAATAATGCTGTGCGTGATGGTCTGGCCGCACAGGAAGAAATCCGTCTTACGGGTGCCTCGCCGAAGGGGATGGAAGCTGCGGCGTGGTATCGTGTGAAAGCACGGCCGGTGATTGCACCGCAGACCAATCCGCTCAGCGAAACCGCAGGACCTTTGTTTGCGTGGCAGATTACCGATATTTCGGAAGAGCGTGCTGAGCAGGAGCGGTTCTTTCAGGATTTGCAGGAAGCAATCGACCATCTGGATCATGCGCCTGCCGGATTTTTCTCAGCTGATGCGCAAGGCCGCATCATTTATATCAATGCCACACTGGCTGAATGGCTGGGGATTGATCTCACCAAATTCACGGCCGGTTCACTGACCTTGCAGGATATTGTTGCCGGTAACGGCATGTCGCTGATTAATGCGGTTCGTGCCGATCCGGGTTCCAGCCGCAATACGGTGATTGATCTTGATTTGACAAAAAGCAACGGCCAGAGCCTTGCTGTGCGCTTTTATCACCGTGTGCAGCAGCCGCGTGACGGTTCGCGCGGCACCAGCCGCACCATTGTGCTGAACCGCGCCGAGGGCAATGATTCCTCCGCTGCACAGCGTTCCGCCGAAGTGCGCTTTACCCGTTTCTTCAATTCCGCACCGATGGCGATTGCTTCGGTGGATGTGAATGGCCGTATCCTTTCGACCAATGCACGTTTTTTGGATATTTTCGGCTCTGACGTGGATCGTGATACGCTGGACAAACAGATTTCTCTGGAAAGCGTGGTGCATCCGCGTGACCGTGAGACGATTTCCCGTGCACTGGCATCCGCCTTTGCGGGGCAGGCGACGATTTCGCCGATTGATACGGTTTTGCCTGGCAATGATGAACGTCATATCCGTTTCTATGTCAGTCCGGTGTCCGACATTGGCGGCGAGGCGATAGAAGAAGCAGCGATTGTTTCTGCGGTGGAGACCACAGAGCAGAAGGCGCTGGAAGGCCAGATGGCGCAGAGCCAGAAAATGCAGGCTGTCGGCCAGCTTGCAGGCGGTATTGCCCATGACTTCAACAACGTACTCACTGCCATTATCATGTCGTCGGATTTGCTGCTGAGCAATCATCGCGCGTCTGACCCGTCATTCCCTGATATTATGAATATCAAGCAGAACGCTAACCGTGCCGCATCTTTGGTACGCCAGTTGCTGGCATTCTCGCGCCGTCAGACCTTGCGCCCTGAAGTGCTTGATCTCACCGATGTTCTGGCTGACCTGCGTATGTTGCTGGCACGCCTCGTCGGTACGGATATTGCGCTGAAAATTGAGCATGGCCGTGATCTCTGGCCGGTGAAAGCCGATCTTGGCCAGTTTGAGCAGGTTGCCGTGAATCTCGTGGTCAATGCCCGTGATGCGATGCCGGATGGCGGTACGATTACAATCCGCACCCGCAATGTTGAAGAAGCCGAGACTGTTGCGCTTGGCTATCGCGAATTACCGCAGGCCGATTATGTGCTCTATGAAGTTGAAGATTCGGGCACAGGTATTCCGTCGGATATTCTTGCCAAGATTTTCGAGCCATTCTTTACGACTAAAGAAGTAGGCAAGGGTACAGGTCTCGGTCTGTCGATGGTCTATGGCATTATCAAACAGACCGGTGGCTTCATTTTCTGTGACTCGACACTGGGTAAAGGCACGATTTTCCGTATCTATCTGCCGCGTTTCATTGAAGAAAAAGCATCGGTTGTGCTGGATGCCAATGGGCAGCCTGATGAGCAGGCTGTGGTCGCCAAAAAGCCTGCTGCCGTTGAAAAGAAAGCAGAAAAACAGGCTGATCTGTCCGGTTCCGCAACCGTGCTGCTGGTTGAGGATGAGGATGCGGTGCGTATGGGCGGTGTCCGCGCATTGCAGACCAGAGGTTACACAGTTCATGAAGCTTCATCCGGCGTTGAGGCGCTGGAAGTGCTGGAAGAACTGGAAGGCAAGGTCGATATTATCGTTTCCGATGTGGTTATGCCGGAAATGGATGGTCCTACGCTGTTAAGAGAGTTGCGCAAATCCTATCCAAACATTAAGTTTATTTTCGTTTCAGGCTATGCTGAAGATGCTTTTGCAAAGAATCTGCCTGAAGATGCTCAATTCGGGTTCCTTCCGAAGCCGTTTTCCCTGAAGCAGCTGGCAACCGCTGTGAAGGAGATGCTGGAGAAAGAAGACTGAGTGTCTGACCAGTTATTGGGACAGGCGGGGGGCGAGGTTGAACCGGTGCGCAACTTTAAGCGCATACGGGGCTTATGTTTTAACTGTCCCGATGGGGACTGTATTGGAGGAAGAAATGCGTCTGTCTTTATTATCCGGAGTAGCCTTTGCTGCAACACTTGCGTTTGCTTCCCAGGCTCAGGCTGATATCACCATTGGTTTGATCGCACCGGTTACCGGCAGCGTGGCTGCCTATGGTATTCAGGTGAAAAACGGTGCCGAAACCGCTGTAGAAAATATCAATAAAAACGGCGGTATTCTTGGTGAGAAAGTCGTTCTGAAGCTTGTTGATGATGCGGCAGATCCGAAACAGGGTGTTTCCGGCGCCAACCAGCTGATCGGTGATGGCGTTAAATTTGTTGTTGGTCCTGTGACCTCCGGTTCCGCTATGGCCGTTTCCGATGCGCTGGCTGAAGCCGGTGTGGTTATGGTAACACCGACAGCAACTTCACCTAACCTGACAAATCGCGGTCTGGAAAATGTTTTCCGTACCTGCGGCCGTGACGACCAGCAGGCCGTTGTTGCTGCTGAATATGTGGCAAAAAATCTGGCTGACAAAAAAGTCGGTGTTCTGCACGATAAAGCCCCTTACGGTCAGGGTCTTGCAGACAGCTTCAAAGACAGCCTGAACAAGGCCGGTGTGAAAGAGGTTCTGTATGAATCCCTGACACCGGGTGAAAAAGATCTCAGCGCACTGGTGAGCAAGATCAAAAACAGCGGCGTGGAAGTGCTGTATTTCGGTGGCTATCATCCGGAAGCCGGTCTTCTGTCCCGTCAGCTTTCGGATCAGGGCGTGAAACTGCTGCTGATCGGTGGTGAAGGCCTGTCCAATACTGAATATTGGGCGATTGCCGGTGAAACCGGTGCAGGCACACTGTTCACCAATGCTGTTGATGTGACGCAGAATCCGGCTGCTGCTGAAGCTGTGGACGCGCTGAAGGCCAAGAATATTGCGCCGGAAGTGTTCACACTGAATGGTTATGCTGCTGTTCAGGTTCTTAAAGCCGGTATCGAAAAAGTCGGTAAAGCTGATGATGCAGCTGCGGTTGCCAAGGCACTGCATGATGGTCTTGAAGCAAAAACCATTATCGGTGATCTGAGCTATGACAAAAACGGCGACCTGACTTCCCCGACCTTCGTGGTCTATAAATGGGAAGACGGCAAAATCGTTGCCAATTAATCAGATCTATTGAGCTAAAGAGAAAGCCGGCAGAACCATCGTTCTACCGGCTTTTTTATTGGTTATATTTTATGTCTCAAGTGCCGCTGCGGCGTGCATCCCACAGGGCAATTGCCCAGATGATGAGACCACCCAGCGCCAGTGCACAGCCAACAAAACCGGAAGAGGCAAAGCCATAGCCTGCGGCAATGGACATGCCAGCCAGCCATGGGCCAAGGGCATTGGCAACGTTGAAGGCACTGTGATTAAGCGCTGCGGCAAGGGTCTGAGCATCCTGCGCCACATCCATCAAACGGGTTTGCAGCACGGTGCCGAGGCCACCGGTACAGCCGATCAGGAAGACCAGCGCAGTCAAAATCCAGACATTCATCACCACGAACGGGAAGATTGCCAGAAAGATTGCATTTGACAGCAGCAGAATACCGGCAGTCGGCATGAGTGCACGGTCAGCGCCCCATGAGCCAATCAGCGTGCCGCAGGTCATACCCGCACCGAAAACAGTCAGCACAACCGGAACCCAATAGGGCGCAACGCCGGTGACTTCCAAAAGCGTTGAGGCAATATAGGAATAGACTGCAAACAGACCACCGAAGCCGACAGCACCAATGCCGAGTGTCAGCCAGACCTGGCGGTTTTTCAAAGCGGCCAGTTCACGCAGTGGCGTGGCACCGGGGCGTGGCGGGTCTTTCGGGGCAAAAGCCATAATCATCAGGAATGTGAGCGTGGCCAGAATGCCGGTAACGCCGAAACCCCAGCGCCAGCCGAGATGCTGCCCGAGCCATGTGGCAAAAGGCACACCGATCACGGTTGCGATAGACAGGCCGAGCATCACACGGCCAACAGCCCATGCGCGTCGGTTCATCGGCACCAGTGAGGCGGCCATCAGTGCGGCCACACCAAAATATGCGCCATGCGGCAGGCCGCTCATAAAGCGAAACAGCAGCATCCAGTGATAGGATGGCGATAGAGCGCTGAGCACATTGGCGACGGCAAATACAGCCATCAGCCCCATAGCCAGCGTGCGGCGTGACATACGGGCAAAGAAGACAGCGAGGATTGGCGCGCCGACGACCACACCCAGCGCATAGGCGCTGATGACATGACCGGCGGTTGGCTCATCAATACCTAAGCCTGCGGAGAAATAAGGTAGCAGGGACATGGCCGCAAATTCGGTGGTGCCGATAGCAAAACCACCCATTGCCAGTGCCAGCAAAACCAGTTTGAAATTTGTTGTATCTGCGCTTGTAGCAAGCGTTTCAGCATTGGCCAGAGCTGGGGCGTCCAGAACCATGGCAGGGGAGGAATCTGTCATTTCATTTTTCCTGAAACAGCATATGCAACTGTTTCTGATAGGGGGCGGACACAAATTGAAAGTGTCTGAGGCAACTCTCATTATGTGTGTTTATTTTAAAAGCTCAGGGCGTGATCCGGCCTGAAGAGGAATTCAGCCAAATCCGTTTGTGCCTCCCACACACGCGGCTCGTCTGAAATTTTGTCGCCTTTCCATTACATCGAAAGATGCATGGTTGGAAGAAAAGAGTTTTTATAAAAATCTCTACCGGAGAAATGTGAAGCTTATTATGGCCGGTTTCTGAAGCGCAGACCTTCCAGTTCTTTAATGCGCGCGGCACTGTCTTGTTCCAGCTGTATGGTCATTTCGCGAATGATGCTTTCCGCCAGTACGAACAACGCGGCGGAAGAATCCCATGCCGAGGGAACGCCGGTACGCCCTGCAATCACATGACGGGCAAAACGGGCAATCGGCGACAGCCACTGATCCGTTATCAGCACAATATCAACGCCGCGGCTCTTGGCGGTTTCAGCCAGATGTAGCAGACTGTCCTGATAACGGCGGATGTCGAAGACAATCAAAATATCCTTTTTACCCATATCCAGCAGCCTGTCGCGCCACGCGCTTTCCTGCCCTGACAGGTGGAAAACATGCGGGCGGATCACGGTCATATGTGCAGCCATATATTGCGCAATGGGATCGGTAAAACGCCCGCCGATCAGATAAATATTGCCACGGGCAGAGGCCAGCGCAGTGACAATATCGCTCAACTGCTTCTCACTGATATGGCGGAAAGTTTCGCGGATATTTTCAAGACTGTGTTCAACCGCCGGATCATCGGTGTCGGGCTGGCTTTGCCGGTTTTCATTGCGGTTATGGGGAGATTGCAGCTGAGCGGCTAGTTCATCCTGCAGGCGTGCCTGAAAATCAGAATAATTCTGAAAACCGAGCCGGTTGATAAACCGCAGAATAGTCGGTGAACTCACCCCGGCCTGAGCGGAGAATTCGGCAACGGTTTTAAGGCCAAGCATCGGATAACTGGCAATCAGCGTTTGTGCGGCATTGCGCTCACCGGGGGGCATTGAATCAATCCGCTCGGTTATCAGTTCGGCGATACTGGTGAAGTTGTTCATCATAAAACACCTGTTTGCATCAGTGGACTGAATGGCCGGATCTTTGATTCAACCCATTTAAAAATACCATTTGACAAAAGATAATAATGCGTATGAGATGATACACAATAGTGCGAAATAAAAAATAACGTAACATAAGTTACATGCGTAAATGAGAAAATTTACTCGCATGAGGGGGGAAGAATGGCGGAAATTCGCGATTCTCACGGCAATGATATGCATACCCGTTATTCTGGTGCCGGTGGCGATATACCGGCTGTTACTGTTCTCAATGAGCAGGGTGAAAGCCCGTATCTGCTGATCTGTGAACATGCCACAAATTTTATGCCGGAGAAATTTGCACGCCTCGGATTGAGCGAGGCTGATATGTCCGCCCATATTGCATGGGATCCGGGTGCGGCTGAGGTCGCGCGGCGTATGAGCAAAGCGCTGGATGCTACGCTTGTTGAGGCCGGTCTTTCCCGCTTGCTGATTGATTGTAACCGGCCGCTTTCCGCGCCGGATCTTATTCCTGAGATCAGCGAGTTTACGGTGATACCGGGCAATCACAATCTGTCAGAGGCAGAGCGGCAGGAGCGAATATCCCTGTCGCACAAGCCTTTTCACGATAAAATTGAAGAGGTTATCGAGGCGCGTAAAAAACGCGGACAGGAAAGCCGCGTTATAACCATCCACTCCTATACGCCGGTTTATAAAGGTGTCGGGCGGCCATGGGAAATCGGGATCATTCATGATGCTGATGACAGGCTGGGTGCGCGTATGATCGCGGGTTTGCGCAAAGACGGCGAAAGCTCTGGCATCAATGTTGGCGTGAACCAGCCTTATTCGCCGGATGACCGTGTTTATTACACCGTGGAATGTCATGCGCGTAAACGCGGTGATCTCTGCGCGATGGTGGAAATCCGCAATAATGAAATTGCTGATGAGAAAGGGCAGGCGCTTTGGGCTGCACGATTGTCATCAATCTTACAGGAAATTGAGCTGAAGTGAGGAGATGATGACCTTAACCGCATTCTGTTGAGGAGCAGGCGGGATTTAAGGGAAACAGGTAACTGGTGAATACAGGCAAAAGAGTCGGAAAACCGGCCATAAAACGCCTGAAACAACGGGAACAAAAAAGTGCCGAAAATACTCAGACTCTTCGTAAAATATGTCGATGCGCTGAATTATCGGGTCGGTCGCTGTGCGATGTATCTCATCTTTTTGATGGCAGCCTGCCTGCTTTACTCCACCTTTTCGCGGGTTGTGCTGGGCGCGCCGGTGAACTGGGTGCTGGAAATGTCCCAGTTCATTCTCTCGGCCTATTATCTGCTGGGCGGTGCCTATGCGATGCAACAGGGCGCTCATGTGCGGATGGATTTGTTTTATGACCGTTTCGCGCCGAAAAAGAAGGCGCTGACAGATGTCATTACTATTCTTTGCGTGATCTTCTATCTCGTTGTGATGTTCGCGGGCGGGCTTTCCAGCACCAATTACGCCTATGTCTATAATCAGCGCAATTACACGGCATGGGCTCCGGTTCTGTGGCCGATCAAAACGCTGATGACGCTTGGTGTTTTCCTGCTGCTGCTGCAGTGCATCTCCAATCTTATCAAAGATTTCGCGATCTGGCGCGGCACGCCGATCAAACCTGCTGCTTACATACCTGATGCCGCACCGCAGGAAGGGCAAACTGTATGAGTTCGGAATTCATTACTCTTTTCATGTTTGCCACAATGATGGTGCTGCTGATGACAGGGCAGCGCGTATTCGGTGTGATCGGCTTTGTCGGTTCACTGGCGGCGCTGCTGCTCTGGGGTAACGGCGCGTTTGAAATGCCGTTCAATGCCACTTTTGCAGTGCTGAACTGGTATCCTCTGATTACCGTGCCGTTCTTCGTTTTCATGGGTTATATGCTCTCAGAATCCGGCATTGCCAGCAATCTCTACCGCATGTTCCATGTCTGGTTCGGCGGTATTCGCGGCGGTCTGGCACTCGGTACCATCGGGCTGATGGTTGTGATTTCTTCTATGAACGGCCTGAGTGTGGCCGGTATGGCCATTGGTGCAACCGTTGCTCTGCCGGAGCTGCTGAAGCGCGGCTATAACAAGATTATGGTGACCGGCGTTATTCAGGCGGGTAGTTCGCTGGGTATTCTGATCCCGCCGAGTGTGGTGCTGGTGCTTTATGCGATGATTGCGCGTCAGCCGGTACTGCAATTATGGCTGGCCGGTATCGGGCCGGGCTTGCTGATGGCTACATTATTTGCAGTCTATATCTATATCCGCTGCCGGATTAATCCTGAGCTCGGGCCAACATTGCCTAAAGAAGAGCTGGACAGCATTACTTGGGCGGAGAAGTTTTCAACGCTGCGCGCCGGTCTGCTGCCTTTGATTATTTTCGGCACAATGATGGGGCTGTTTCTGACCGGTGTAACCAGTCTGGTCGAAAGCTCGGTAGTCGGCGCTTTGCTGGCAACTTTGGCGGCATTGTTCACCGGACGGATGACCAAAGCAGTTTGGGAAACCACAACCCGCAACTCGCTGATGATTTCTTGTATGTTCCTCTGGATCATTCTCGCGGCGCTGTGCTTCTCATCCGTTTATGATGGTCTTGGCGCAGTAAAGGCGATTGAAAAACTGCTGATCGGTACGTTTGATCTGTCGCCATGGACAATTCTGATCCTGATGCTGCTGTCCTTTGTGGTGCTCGGCATGTTTCTGGATGACACAGCGATGCTGGTTATCGTGGCGCCGCTTTATATTCCGTTGGTTAAAAGCCTCGGATTCAATGCGATCTGGTTTGG
The DNA here is from genome assembly GCF_018436245.1 of Pseudochrobactrum algeriensis. Lineage (NCBI taxonomy): Bacteria > Pseudomonadati > Pseudomonadota > Alphaproteobacteria > Hyphomicrobiales > Brucellaceae > Pseudochrobactrum > Pseudochrobactrum algeriensis. Next base: position 1,747,012 of record NZ_CP075361.1, on the reverse strand, counting down.
TATTCTCTACACGATCACCTGTCAGATTGCCTATATCACCCCGCCTTTCGGCTATAATCTGTTCATGATGCGGGCGCTCGCACCGTCCAGCGTGACCATGGTTGATATTTATAAATCTATCGTTCCGTTCTTCTTCCTGATGGTGCTGACGGTCATCATTCTGATGATCTTCCCGCAGATCGCTCTGTGGCTGCCAAACTGGTATTCGGGACGCTGATAAAGTGTGAAGTGCATAACGCAGTTCAAAAAAAGGCAACAAGCCAAAACTGCGGTGAAAGGAACCTTGAATTCTATTGCGACGGGAGACACGCAAATGAGTGACAGCAAATTTCTGAATAAGCGCGACTTTCTTAAAAAGTCTGCATTGACCACTGTCGGGGCAGTTGGCGCAACTGCACTCGCCACCCCTTATGTGAAAGCACAGAGCCCGATTAAATGGCGCCTGCAAACCTATGCAGGGCCTGCTCTGGCCGAACACGTCATCAAGCCTTCCATTGATGCTTTCAACAAGGCTGCCAATGGCGAGATGGTGATCGAACTTTATACTTCCGATCAGCTGGTGCCGCAGGGCGAATTGTTCCGTGCTGTGCAGGCGGGTACCATTGATGCGGCGCAGTCTGATGATGACTCCATGGCATCGCCGGTGGATGTGTCGGTGTTCGGGGCGTATTTCCCGTTCGCCTCACGTTACAGCCTTGATGTGCCGGTACTGTTCAACTGGTACGGCCTGAATGAAATCTGGGAAGAAGCCTATAAGGAAATTCCGGGTGTGACATGGCTCAGCGCCGGTTCATGGGACCCGTGCAACTTCGCAACCACCAAGCCGATCCGCTCGCTGGAAGACCTCAAAGGCCTGCGCGTCTTTACCTTCCCGACGGGTGGTCAGTTCCTCACCCGTTTTGGTGTGGTGCCTGTAACCCTGCCTTGGGAAGATATTGAAGTGGCTATTCAGACCGGTGAACTTGACGGCGTGTGCTGGTCGGGCGCGACTGAAGTTTATACAGTCGGCTGGGCTGATATTAATAAATATTATCTCACCAATAATATCAGCGGTGCCTGGGCCGGTTCCTATTTTGCCAATACGGAAAAATGGAATGCCGTACCAGCGCATTTGCAGCAGCTGTTTAAACTCAGCATGGACAGCTCCCATTACTACCGCCAGCATTGGTATTGGTGGGGTGAAGCCCATTACCGCACCACCGGAGGTAAGCTTGAACTGACAACTATTCCGGAAGCGGAATGGGGCAAGGTTGAAGATGAGGCCATGAAGTTCTGGGATGAAATTGCTGCCAAGAGCCCGCGCAATGCCAAAGTGGTCGAAATCCTGAAGAAATATCAGGAAACCATGCGCAAAGCCGGTGCACCATATCGCTACGGAGCATAACCAAAATTTACAAAAACTGTCGCCGCCGGAGGGGCGGCGACACTCCATTCTAATAAAATGCCGATGAAGCACGGAGTTGTAAATGACCGGAAACCTGACTTTTGATGCGCTGAAAAAAGCGGTCGCGAATGATGAGATTGATACCGTGCTCGTCTGCCTGACAGATATGCAGGGACGACTGGTTGGCAAGCGTTTCTATGCGCAGTTTTTTGTTGAATCTGCCTATGATGAAACCCATGGTTGTAGTTATTTGCTGGCCGATGATATCGATATGGAACCGGTTGCCGGATATGAGGCTGCCAGCTGGGATCAGGGCTATGGCGATTTTGTCATCAAGCCGGATATGTCCACGCTGCGGATTGCGCCATGGCTGGAGAAAACCGCTCTGGTATTATGCGATGTGCTCGATCATCACGATCACTCCGATCTCGCGCACTCACCACGTGCAATGCTGAAGAAACAGCTGGCTCGGTTGAAAGAGCGTGGTTACCGCGCCTATTTTGCTTCAGAGCTTGAATTCTATCTCTTTGATGAGACTTATAAATCTGCCCGCGATAAATACTGGAAACATATGGATACATCCTCTCCGTATATTCAGGATTATATGATCCATCTGACCAGCAAGGAAGAACCAGTGCTGCGTGCGATGCGTAATCATCTCGCCAAAGCCGGTATTCCGATTGAGAATTCAAAAGGCGAGGCAGGTTCCGGTCAGCAGGAACTCAATGTGCGCTATGCCGAAGGGCTGGATATGGCCGACCGCCATGTCATCATGAAAAATGCAATGAAGGAAATTGCCGAGGCGCAGGGCAAATGCATCACCTTCATGGCGAAGTATGATTATTGCAAAGCTGGCAGTTCCAGCCATGTGCATAATTCCCTGTGGAGTCTGGATGGCAGCAAGTCGCTGTTTTATGATCCGGATGCGCCTTATACCATGTCGCCGCTGATGCGCTCATGGGTGGCCGGACAGCTGAAATATGCCGCCGATTACACCTATTTCCTCGCGCCTTATGTCAATTCTTACAAGCGTTTTCAGGCGGGCACTTTCGCTCCGACCAAGATCACTTGGAGCCGGGATAATCGCACAGCCGGTTTCCGCCTTTGCGGCGAGGGCACCAAAGGTATTCGTATTGAATGCCGTATAGGCGGTTCTGATCTCAACCCTTATCTGGCTTTTGCGGCACTGATTGCTGCGGGCTTACGCGGTATTGATGAGAAGCTGGAACTGGAGGAGCCGTTTGTCGGTGATGCCTATGCGGCGGTGAAGCTGCAAGAAATTCCATACACCCTGCGTGATGCTATTGAAACGCTGAAGAACTCTGAATTCCTGAAAGAGGCTTTGGGCGAGAAGGTTCTCAATCACTACGTTCATACGGCTGATTGGGAACAGGTTGAGTATGACCGCCGTGTCACTGACTGGGAGCTGCATCGTGGCTTTGAACGCTATTAAGTGTCTGATCCAAAAGACATCATGCCGGTCTGCAAATAGCAATTTCTGTGCTTCCGGTACTCACGTACTTACACGTACGCTGCGTTCCGGTTCTCGAAATCACTATTTTCGCCACGGCTTGCCGCTTTTTGATTCAAACACACAGCAAATTATAAAAGGAATGAAGCCATGAGCGAAGTGGCGAGACTGATTTCTCCGATTGACGGTTCTGTTTATGCGGAACGTGCCTGCCTCGATCTGGGGCAGGTGCAGGCTGTTGTGTCTGCGGCCAGACAGGCGCAGGCAGGTTGGGCAGCGCTGAGCATTGCCGAGCGCGCAAAATATTGCTCGGCGGCACTCGCTGCTCTGGCTGCAATGAACGACGAGCTGGTGCCGGAGATCGCCTGGCAGATGGGACGGCCGGTACGCTATGGCGGAGAAAATGGCGGCGTGCAGGAGCGCGGCCAATATATGATTAATATAGCCGAAGAGGCGCTTAAGCCTCTGGTACCGGAAGAGAAAGACGGGTTCCGGCGCTATGTGAAGCATGTGCCGCTTGGTGTGGTGATGGTAATTGCGCCGTGGAACTATCCGTATCTCACTGCGGTGAATACGATTATTCCGGCGTTGATGGCGGGCAATACGGTTATCCTCAAACACGCCACGCAAACATTACTGGCCGGTGAGCGCTTTGCCAAAGCTTTTGAAATTGCTGGCTTACCAAAAGGCGTGTTCAGTAATGTGGTGCTGGGACATGCGACGACGGAAGCGCTGCTGGCTTCCGGCACAATTGACCATGTGAATTTCACCGGTTCAGTCGGTGGTGGTCGTGCGATTGAAAAAGCGGCAGCCGGTACTTTCATGAGTATTGGACTGGAGCTTGGCGGTAAAGATCCGGCCTATGTGCTGCCGGATGTTAATGTTGAACATGCGGTTGCCAATCTCGTGGATGGTGCATTTTTCAATTCCGGCCAGTGCTGCTGCGGTATTGAGCGCATCTATGTGCATGAGGCGGTCTATGACAAATTTGTTGATGGTTTCGTTGATCTGACCAGCCAATATGTGGTGGGCAATCCGCTGGATGCCTCCTCAACACTGGGGCCGATGGCACATGCGCGTTTTGCCGATCTGATCCGCGAACAGAAGGCGGAAGCACTGCGTAAGGGGGCAAAAGCCCATATCAATATGCAGGTTGAGAATGACCGTGCCGGTTCGCCTTATATCGCGCCTGAAGTACTGACCAATGTCGATCATCAGATGAGCGTGATGCGCGAAGAAAGCTTCGGGCCGATTGTCGGCATTATGAAGGTGCGCAGCGACGAAGAGGCTGTTGCGCTGATGAATGACAGCAATTTCGGCCTCACAGCATCACTCTGGACACCGGACACGGATCGCGCGGCCAATATTGCCGATCAGATTGAAACCGGCACCGTGTTTATGAACCGCTGTGATTATCTCGATCCGGGTCTGGTCTGGACCGGTGTTAAAGATACGGGCAAGGGTGCTTCGCTGTCTTCTATCGGTTACGGCAATCTCACCCGTCCGAAATCCTATCATCTGCGTGAAAAAATCTGATCTGCCTTTGAATTTTGATGTGAAAGCAAATGCAATGACAACATTGATCTCAAAATGGAATTTTCCGACCACTGTGCTGTTCGGTGCCGGTCGTATTAAAGAATTGCCTGCAGTGCTGAAAGCAGCAGGTATCAGCAATCCTCTCTTCGTTACTGATCCGGGACTGGCGAAACTGCCGGTTGTGGCATCGACTTTGGCAGTTCTGGATGAAGCCGGTGTGAAATACGGCACATTTACCGAAGTGAAGCCTAATCCGGTCGAGAGCAATCTGACAGCCGGTGTTAAGGTCTATAATGACGGTAATCATGATGGTGTGATTGCCTTTGGTGGTGGCTCGGCTCTTGATCTTGGCAAGCTGATTGCGTTTCAGGCCAAGCAGACACGTCCGGTCTGGGATTTTGAAGATATCGGCGATTGGTGGACACGCGCAGACAGCGCAGTGATTGCACCGGTGATTGCAGTGCCGACAACAGCCGGTACCGGCTCGGAAGTTGGTCGCGCCGGTGTGCTGACTAATGAGGCGACACATACCAAGAAGGTGATTTTCCATCCGAAAATGCTGCCGGTGACAGTGATTGCTGATCCTGAGCTTTCCGTTGGCATGCCACCATTCATCACCGCAGGCACAGGGCTGGATGCGCTGGCGCATTGCTTGGAAGCCTATTGCGCACCGGGCTATCACCCGATGGCGGATGGTATTGCGCTGGAAGGTATCCGGCTGGTGTTTGAAAATCTGCCGGTCGCCTATGCAAACGGGCGCGATATTACAGCGCGTGCCAATATGATGGCTGCGGCGGCAATGGGCGCAACAGCTTTCCAGAAGGGGCTTGGCGCTATCCATTCGCTGTCGCATCCGATCGGCGCGCTTTATGATACGCATCACGGCATGACCAATGCAGTCTTTATGCCTTATGTGCTGCATCATAACCGTGCGGCGATTGAAACCCGTATCGGACGGTTGGCTGACTATCTGGGCATTGCAGGTGGCTTTGACGGCTTCGTTGCGGCAGTGATGAAATTGCGCAAAGAGCTGAATGTGCCGGACAGCCTGCCGGAATTTATCAAAGGTCTGGAAATGGATGATGCCCGCAAGGATATGATTGCGGAAATGGCCATTGTTGATCCGACAGCCGGTGGCAATCCGGTTGAACTGACAAAAGAAGGCGCATTGAAGCTGCTTAATCAGGCGCTTAAAGGCACAGTCTGACAGTGTGAGTTGCTGTACAGAATAAGGCGGTAGCATGAAGCTGCCGCCTTTTTATTTTTGGAGCATGGATTATTTGTCGGAGACAAAATCAAAGACCAGCGAGCCCCGATCGGCCAATAGCGGTGCAACAAATTCTTTGAACTTCTGATGTTCCGGATCGTAAAAAGCGGGATCGATCACGGCCGGTGTGCCGACATAATAGTTCCGGTCACCTTCAGAGCGGAATTTGACTATAAATGCCTGATCGAAGCCCTGACCAAGATTTTCAAAACTGTTTTGTCTGCCCGCATGAATGGAAACAATATAAGGCTCACCATTGCGCCTTGCTGTGTGCTTCATATTCCGGAAACGCAGTAAAACGGCCATGCGTTGTGCATCACTTACATCAGGTCTGTAGCGAAACAGGACAATGTGGCGAATGACACCGGGTTTATAATCCGGTGCGGTAAAAATTTCCGGTTTTTCATCCTGCTGGAATGTAACGGGAATATGATTTCCGTGCCAGATAGATTGCGCCTGTGCGGAAGGGGTGAAGAAGAGTAATAATGCTGTGGCTTTAATGAATTGATGCATAATGGCCTCAAAATTTATTTTATGATATTCAATAAGTATTCTGAAATTAAATACACTTTAGTATGAAATATTATGGATTTGAGAAATATACAAAATATGATTTTAATAAAAGTGTTTTTTGTAAGCTGTTGTATTTGTAGTGCAATTGGCGGTTAAATGGCCGGATGCGCCGGCAAAATTACACGATTTTGCCGGCATGAATTGATGCAGTTAAGGGCGTGAGCCTTCTTCAGCCAGCACCGGCACCGGATGGCCGCTTTCATCCACCGCTACCATGGTGAATTCACCTTTTGCAGTCATCAGGCGTTCGCCGCTCATCAGATCTTCCGACCAGAGTTCGGTGGAAACAACCACAGAGCTGCGACCGGATTTGATGACTTTAGAGACGAGTTCAAGAATAGAACCCACACGCACCGGATATTTGAAATCCATTCTGCGGGAAGAAGCCAGCACGGTTGGCAGGCGGCAATAACGGGTAGCGGCAATGAAAGCACTTTTGCTCATTTCAGCCATAGCCTCGCCACCGAACATGGTGCCATAGGAATTGGCCTGATCCGCAAAAACCACATCCGACATACGTAAAAGTGTCGGCTGGTCGTCAATAATCTCTGCTGTTTCTGTCTTCGGCATAGGCGGCAGGCTCCATGCTTTGTCTTTTGTCAGCTCCGTCTTGGCAACCATGTGGAACAGTCCGCGGGTACAGAGCACACGCTCGCCGCCGATCATATTTTCTGCCACCATTTCCACTTCAACCGAAAGCGAGGTGCGGCCGACACGGATAACTCTGGCAGTCAGTTCAACAATCTGCCCGAGCTTAACCGGCGCTGTATAATCAATACGTTCGCAGGAGGCGGTTACAAAAGGCACGCGGCCATGACGGGTGGCCGCAATGAACGCTACGCGATCCATCAGCGCAAAGCCTGCACCGCCGAATAATGTGCCGTGATGATTGGTGTCTCCGGGGAAAACAACTGTCACGAGACGTGAAATCAGTGGCACATCCTGACCATAAATCATCTCATCAGATGGTTGGATTTTCTGGTCATCATTCAGGGGCGCTGTCATGGATTTGTCCTTGCATGCCTTTGTCGGGTCGCAGAAGGCATGTCCTTATCCGGTATTTAAACACTAGAGCGGTTTACGTCCAGATTGGATCACAGTGCTCGCTCTAGATTCATTTAATTGTCGCATGTTCGCGGACGCTCAATGAGTCCATTTAGCTGCGACATACTCTATCTGTCGCGCTTTTACGGTGCATAAGGCCATTACACAAGGTTTGGTGCAGGCATAGTGATGCCGGTTATTGACCCGTTATATCAGGAAGATATTCCATCTTATTGTTTTTCAATATTCAATCCGTATTTGTCACATAATGAAAAAGCCGTGATAGTGGGGACTGTCACGACCTTTATCAAATTACCTTTATTGTCAGGCGGCAGCGCGCAGCTGACGGGCAGCTTCCACCAGATTAACCAGCGCCGGCTTGGTTTCTGCCCAACCGCGGGTTTTCAGGCCGCAATCGGGATTAACCCAAATCTGCTGCGCTTTGAGTTTCCGGGCTGCTTTCTCGATCAGATCGACCATTTCTTCCACATCAGGAATACGTGGCGAGTGAATGTCATAGACACCCGGGCCGATTTCATTCGGATAACCCTGTTCAGAGAACGCGCTTAGCAGTTCCATCTTGGAGCGGGAGGTTTCAATCGAAATCACATCGGCATCCAGCGCCGCAATTGCAGGCATAATATCGTTGAATTCCGAGTAGCACATATGAGTGTGGATCTGGGTTTCGTCTTTCACACCTGCGGCACTGAGACGGAACGCTGTCACAGCCCATTCCAGATAGGCTGCCCAATCGCTTTTACGCAGCGGCAAACCTTCACGCAGCGCCGGTTCATCAATCTGGATAATGCTGATACCTGCGGCTTCCAGATCAGTCACTTCATCACGCAACGCCAGAGCAATCTGAAGGCAGACTTCCGAACGTGGCAGATCATCGCGCACGAATGACCATTGCAGCATGGTGACAGGGCCGGTGAGCATACCTTTCATCGGCTTGTCGGTTTTGCTCTGGGCGAATTTTGCCCATTCAACCGTCATGGCAACCGGACGGGAAACATCACCATAGATTACCGGAGGGCGCACATAGCGCGAGCCGTAGCTTTGTACCCAGCCGGATTGGGTGAAGGCATAGCCGTCGAGCTGTTCGCCGAAATATTGCACCATGTCATTGCGTTCAAATTCGCCGTGAACCAGAACGTCAATGCCGATTTCCTCCTGCCAGCGGATTGCTGTTTCGGTTTCCTGCTCAAGGAAGGTCTGATAGTCGGCAGCAGACAATTCGCCTTTGGTGAAGCGCGAACGTGCCTGACGAACCTCTGTTGTCTGCGGGAAAGAGCCGATGGTTGTTGTCGGGTAAAGCGGCAGTTTCAGATGATTTGCCTGCAATTTGACGCGTGTATCAAACGGGCTGTTACGATGCGACTGTGCATCGGTAATCGCTGCAACGCGTGCCTGCACTGTTTTATTATTGACTTTGGCTGAGGCCTTGCGGGCGGCAATAGCTTCATCCGAGGCTTTCAATGCGGGCTCAGTAGCTTCCGGATTGTCGCCAAGAACTGTGCCAAGCACGGCAAGTTCCTCCAGTTTCTGCACAGCAAAAGCCAATGACTGACGGATTTCCGCATCGAGTTTCTTCTCCGATGTCAGATCAATCGGCACATGCAGTAACGAACAGGATGGTGCAATCTGCACAGTATCGGTGCCACGCTTGGCGATGACTGATTTCACTCGCTCGCTAATGCCACGCAGATCAGCTCGCCAGATATTGCGGCCGTCGATCACACCGAGCGAAAGCACCAGATCGGGGCGGGCGATTTTAGCAGCGGCATCAAGATCCTGTGGTGCGCGAACCAGATCAAGATGCAAACCGGCAACCGGCAGTGTGATAGCGGTCAGCAGATTGTCGCCATAGGAGCCGAAATAATTGGCCAGCAGGATTTTCAGTTCCGGCAGTTTTCCCGCCAGAAACTCATAGCCCGTGCGGATGGCTTCGTGATCGCGGGCATCGAGATCAAGGCTCAGAACCGGCTCGTCAATCTGCACCCAGTCAGCACCTGCCGCATGAAGCTGCGCAAGAATTTCCGCATAGACTGGCAGCAGGGATTCCAGTGTCTTGTTCAGATCAAAACTTGCATCGTTGGATTTGCCGAGCTTGAGGAAAGAGACAGGCCCGAGCAGAACAGGGCGGGTATGGATGCCGAGTTCTTTGGCTTCGTTGAATTCGTTGAGTGCTTTATTGTCGGTCAGGGTGAATGTCTGATCCGCGCTGAATTCCGGCACCATGTAATGATAATTGGTGTCGAACCATTTGGTCATTTCCAGCGCAGGCACGCCATTACCGGAGGCGCCGTTGCCGTGATCGCGGCCGCAGCTGCAGCTTGCCAGTTCTATCGGTATAATGACCTTACCCCCGCGTGCCAGTGCGAAATAGGTGTCCAGATCAACCTTGCCGCTTTTCCAGCCATAGGCTGCCGGAATAACGCCGAGCGTTACAGCCAGATCAAGCACATGGTCATAGAGGGAGAAGTCATTGGACGGAATGTTCTTAATGCCTTTTTCCTGCTGCAGTTTCCAGTTGGCGGCGCGCAAGGATTTGGCCGTGGCAAGCAGGTCTTGCTGTGAGGATTTGCCTGCCCAGTAGGATTCAAGGGCGAATTTGAGTTCGCGCTGTTTTCCGATACGCGGAAAACCGAGATTGGCTGTAGTAATGGTCATTTCAATACCCCGACGAATGCTGGCAAATTATTGCTTCGGACAGGAGGCGCGCAGCCCTTTCTGTCTCTTAAAAATGTAACGGGCAGGTTCCTGGCTTGCGGGTTATCCTTCGCTTCCGGTCTTCCCGAAATGTTGCCATTTCAGTTGCCTGAAAGCCGATCCGTTGGCCGCACCGCATTCCCTCTTAGCTTTCATACAATCGGGCAAAGGTTTGGGAGGATTGCGCAATTGCAGGAAGAACCACGATATAGAGAGACTGCCTCATCAAAAAACGAATGTCAATAATGATATAAAGATTTGTTTATATGGATATATAGTTATAAATTGCATTAAATTGCGCATTAATGCGCAAAAAATCATTGGCAGGACATAGAACTGAAATCCCGCTGATACGAATCAAGTGGTGAAAATATGCGCCGACAGGGATTTGTGCGGACACGGTGTCAGATTATTTTTCTAATATACATTTCCGCGTCAGCACATGTCGCATTAATCATGTGCTTACGGTCTGATATTGTGCTGATTTTGCATAATGTCAGTATAGCTGTCATATTTTTATTGCGCGAATGGCTGGCAAAAGTTATGCAAAACGTAATTTTTCATGCTGCAATCGCAAGAAAGGGAAATTTCGATGTCGCAGGATAATCCTCTCGAAAATGCACTCGTTCGTCTTGATGAAGCCGCCAGCCATCTGGATATTGACGCGGATGTTATCGAAAAGCTGAAATTTGCCCGAGAGACTACCAAGGTGCGACTGATGATCCGTATGGATGACGGATCTCGAAAATCCTTTATTGCATGGCGTTGCCGTTATGATGACACACGCGGCCCGACAAAAGGCGGCATCCGTTACCATCCTGAATCAACAGCTGAAGAAGTGGAAACGCTGGCTTTCTGGATGACCTTCAAATGCGCAGTGATGAATCTGCCTTATGGCGGCGGCAAGGGTGCAATTCAGGTTGATCCACGTAAACTCTCCAAGGCAGAGCTGGAACGGTTGTCACGTGCTTATATTCAGGCTTTTGCCCGTATTCTGGGGCCTGACCGCGATATTCCTGCACCGGATGTTTACACCAATTCGATGATTATGGGCTGGATGGCTGACGAATATTCGCAGATTGTCGGCCAGTCATCGCCTGCGGTAATTACCGGTAAGCCGATTGCGCTCGGCGGTTCGCTTGGTCGTGATGATGCAACAGCGCGGGGCGGTTTCTATCTGGTGCGTCATCTGGCTGCCGATCTCGGGCTGTCAGAAGAACTGCATGTCACCATTCAGGGTTTTGGTAATGCCGGTCAGCATATGGCCAAGCTGATGACCAGTGATGGTCATAAGATTGTTGCGGTGTCGGATTCTGAGGGCGCGGTTTATTGTGCATCCGGTCTGGATGTTGCCGCACTGATCCATGCGAAGCAGAATGGCCGTTCGGTACTGGCAACAGTCGGGCATGGCGGTCATGAGGCACTGGTATCGGAAGATCTGGTCGGCGTTGCCTGCGATGTGCTGGTGCCTGCGGCGATGGAAGATATGATCCATACGCGCAATGCCGCTTCTGTGAAAGCCAAGCTGATTGTGGAACTGGCCAATGGTCCTGTGACACCGGAAGCCGATGCTATTCTGGAAAAAATGGGCGTGACCATTCTGCCGGATATTTTGGCCAATGCCGGTGGTGTAACCGTTTCTTATTTTGAGTGGGTCCAGAACCGCCAGTGCTATTACTGGGAGCTGGAAGAAATCCATTCGCGTTTACGCGTGATTATGGAGCGGGAAGGTCGCGCTATCTGGAATGTTGCCAAGGACAAAGGCGTAACCATGCGCACCGCCGCTTATGTTCATGCGCTGCTGCGTCTCTCGCAGGCGATTGAAGCACACGGCACGCAAAGTGACTTTGTTGCCTGAAAAGGTAACGGGAATTGATCCCCGATGCATATACAAAATATAATGAAGGCCGGTGAAAACCGGCCTTTTCCATTTTATAAAGAAGATGAAATATCTAATTGATTATTTTAAAGATTGTTTCCAGAAAAGAATGATTTTTCCGAGTGTAACACCGGCAATAGCACCCGCGGATTTGACGATGAAATCCGAGATTTCACCATGTCTGTCCGGCGTCAGGCGCTGCATCAGTTCAAACAAACCAGCAGCAGAAATTAGCATAATCAGAACCAGCGCCCAGCGCTTCGGATAGGCCAGACAAAACAACAGGCCGATCACCAGCAGCATTGTAAAACGCTCAGCTGTAACATAGCCCGGAATATGCGGGCGAAAGCCGATCGGACTAATGGTGACTGCAAGAAGCAAGGCCAGCATCAACCAGGCAAGAACAGGCAATAAAGGAAAACGACGCATTTATTCCTCGTCAGTCGGTAGCTGCTGGGTTTCATCCTCATTGCAGGGAAGATACAGCATTTCGGTAAACAGCGTTTTGACGGTCTCGCCGAGAAGGAAATCACGGCCGGCGATTTCATCGACGCCGATGCACCATTGCACGCCACGCGGGGAAAGCCCGAACTCCGTCGAGAGATAGGATTTGGCATATTCTACGCCGTCTGCGCAATCTGTCTGACGGGTGTCTTTACAAAACCCGCCTTCCTGAGCAAGCTGTTTCAGAGACTGCTGTCCGGCAGACATTGTATAGAAATAGGTGCCAGCGCAGGATGCTGCGACCACACCACCAATGCCGATCAATGCAATGACTGCTTTTCTCATCGTAAACCTGTCTGGAGCGGGTTTGGAAGGCTTCTGTCTGCCGCCTTAGCACGGAGGGGGATTGAGGGCTAGAGCATTTCACAGTCAAGTTGGGTCAACTCGACGCTCTTAAATTCGCCAAGTTGGATCAACTTGACGGCTGTGAAAATGCGACCAAATAAAGAATCTAGAGCGGACGCTATGGTTCAATCTGAACGCAAACCGCTCTAGACTACGCTTGAATGAATTATGACAGCTTTACAGGGCAGATTTATGGATCAGTGCTTTTTGCCCGTATTTCAGCTGTGTTGCACATCGGACATATTGGCGATGATAAGTCATTTTTCCGGTGGTTTGCTGCGGTGCAGTACCTTGTTATTATGCTTATGGCTTTTTATAGAGTTGCTGTGCGCATTGCACAGATACGACACAAAACGGATATACAGTTCTGTTAGACGCTGTTTTCCGGATTGCGTTCTTTCCCGTCCATTTTCTGCTCTCTCACTGAAACGGTTCATATGCAGCACACTGACCCGTCCCAAAATATTGATTCCGAAAAACATATCCGCGACGATGTGTATGATGAGGACGGTTCTGTCAGTGAGGCGCTTGTAACCCGTATTGAGGCTGCGCTTGAAGCGCGCGATGCCGATCTTCTGCGCGATGAAGTGCGCGATCTGCACCCTTCAGAACTTGGCCATTTGCTTGAAGCTCTGGATGCCACTGAGCGTCAGTCGCTGGTGGAATTGCTCGGCGAGGAATTTGACTTTGAAGCGCTGACCGAGGTTGATGAAGCGATCCGTCTTGAGATCGTGGATGCCATGCCCAACGAGCAGATTGCCGAGGGCGTGCAGGAACTCGATTCCGATGATGCGGTTTATATTCTTGAGGATATGGACCAGCAGGATCAGGACGAGATTCTGGCCAAGCTGCCATTTACCGAGCGTATCCGGTTGCGTCGTGCGCTGGAATATCCGGAAGACAGTGCAGGGCGCCGTATGCAGACGGAATTTGTCGCCGTGCCGCCATTCTGGACGATCGGGCAGACGATTGACTATATGCGCGAGGATAATGATCTGCCGGACAGGTTTTCGCAGGTTTTTGTAATCGATCCGGCTTTTCATCTGCTTGGCACGATTGATCTTGACCGCCTGTTGCGTGTGCAGCGTGTTGTGCGTGTGGAAGATCTGATGGTTGAGGCACGCCACGCTATTCCCGCGACGATGGATCAGGAAGAAGCGGCGCAGATTTTTGAACAATATAACCTGCTGTCCACCGCTGTTCTCGATGAGAATGAACGTCTCGTCGGCGTGCTGACGATTGACGATGTGGTGGATGTTATTCAGGAAGAAGCCGAAGAAGACATCATGCGTCTCGGTGGTGTGGGTGATGAAGAACTGTCCGACAGCTTCATGACGATTGCCCGCTCGCGCTCGCCGTGGCTGTTCGTCAATCTGTTTACGGCTTTTCTGTCTGCCTCAGTGATTGGTCTGTTTGACGGGACAATCCAGCAAATGGTCGCGCTGGCAGTGCTGATGCCGATTGTTGCCTCAATGGGCGGTAATGCAGCGACCCAGACGATGACAGTGACTGTGCGTGCAATTGCCACCCGTAATATTGATATTCACAATGCGGCACGCGTTATCCGCCGTGAGGCGCTGATCGGGCTGCTGAACGGCATGATGTTTGCAATTATGATCGGCACAGTTGCGGGTTATTGGTTTGATAACTGGCATCTCGGCGGCATTATTGGCAGTGCAATGATTATCAATATGCTGGCGGCAGCCTTGGGCGGTATTCTCATTCCGCTGCTGCTGCACCGTCTGGGGGCGGATCCGGCCATTGCATCTGCGGTTTTTGTGACCACAGTGACGGATGTGATCGGCTTCTTCGCCTTTCTCGGTCTGGCGACCTGGTGGTTCGGCTTCTCGTTCTCTTAAATCCTGTGTGTTTTAAAGTTGCGTAATATGCGTCTTATGCGATTTTTTGTTGCGTATTTTTTATTATTTAATATTGAATGATATTTTGCTTTGTGAGCGGGGATTTTCGCGATTTACAGCAAAAATGAGATTTTTACAGGCCGGATTGTTTTTCGGGCACTCCCAAAAACAATCCGGCAATGACTATCAAGCAATTGCGAATGAAATATTGACTTTTACGTAAATGCGATGTCACAAAGAGAAGAAAACAAGTTGGTGGACTGAATGCGTGAATATTATTCGATTACGGAGCTGACGAGGGAGTTTGGGATTTCCACACGAACTCTGCGCTTTTATGAAGACGAGGGGTTAATTCATCCTCTGCGTCGTGGTCGGACACGTCTTTTCCGTCCTTCAGACCGGCATTTGCTTAAACAGATTATGCGTGGCAAACGGCTCGGCTTTTCGATTGCTGAAATTCACGAAATTATCCAGATGTATCGCGAACCGCCGGGTGAGGCCGGTCAGCTGCGTCTGCTCATTAAGCGCGTTGAAGAAAAGCGCGAGGATTTACGCCAGAAACGCCGCGATATTGACGAGACATTGAGCGAGTTGGATCAGGTTGAAGAAGCCTGCATCGGACGTATGGCTGAGCTGGGTGTGCGTACCTGACAGCGAGTTTTAATTAAGCGGAAGGGCAGTCTATTCTTATTGAACAGGCTGCCCTTCTTGCGTTTTAGCGACACATTGCGCGGAGAATGTGCTGAGTTTTTCGCGCTCTTCATCTGTTGTGGTGCTGCTTTTCAAGAGATTGGTCAGCTGGTTGCTCTGGATATTTTCCAGCATACAACCACAATAGATCCGGCATAGTTGCGGATCGCTGTCGGCACTGCACTGAACAGTGCATTGCTGGACAAAATTGGCCGCCTGAATTGCCGGTGATGGCGGAAAGATTGCCGAAACCCCATAGAGCAGACCGATCAGAGCCGGTTGATGCACCAGATAAAAGATCAGGCTGTGACGGCCGATAAAGATGAGCAGGCGTTCCAGCCATTGCGGTTTGATCCCGCCTTGCAGCAAGCGCAGCAAACCGGTTGACTGCATGATGCGCGCCGCCGCAATGCCAAGCAGCACTGCGCCAAACCACGGAAACAGCGGCACATAATCGTTGGAAACCGGATTAACGGTCGAAAGGCCAACCCACCACAGTGCCGGATGGTCGAAAATTTCTGCGCGGAAATAAACCGGTGTTGCTATGATTGCTGCGGCCAGTGCAATAGTGATCCATACGGGCATGCGCAGGAATAACAGGCCGAGCAGGCTTGCCAGTGCGATCTGATGCAGAATGCCGAAGAAGATAAAGCCTTGCGGCATGAAAAACCATGTCAGCAGGCTGATTGCGGCGGCGGCAATAACCACTTGCGCCAGACGTTTGAAAAATGGCTGCCAGCGAATGGTGCGGTCATGGGCAAGCACCAGACTGAAACCGACCAGAAACAGAAAGCTGGAAGCAATGCAGCGGGCAAAAATCCGCCACCAGCCCTGACTGGCGCTGCCTTGCACCAGATAACCGAAAAATTCCAGATCCCAGCCGAAATGATAGATCGCCATGGCAATCAGTGCCAGCCCGCGGGCAATATCCAGTCGTCCGAGACGTGAGCCGGATTTCATGGGTGTTTCAGCGTTAAGGGCAGTGCTGGCCGGATTCATTGCAGACTTTCAGCTGATGCGTTTGTACGGATTTGATTGCCTATAGCTATAATGAGTTCATGCCGGTGACAAGCTGACAGATGACAGGAGATTTGTCGTGATTTGGTGGTCAGACTGGTGTGGTAACGGAGGGTAACTGGCTTTAATGTGTGGTTATTACATGCAGTTCAGACAGATTTTGGCCGAAATGGTAAATATGACAAGATGAGGTTTTGTAATTAAATTATTGAATTTAAATGATAATTTATATCATGGTAAATTTGCATAGCTGCTATGTCATGGTTTCGTCGCAATTGCAGATTGCTTGTGAACCGGCTTTGGATTATAAATAAAGGACAGGCATAGCAATGAGTGCGGTGCATGTTCTCATGAATGAAATACCGGAAACGAGTAAAATATTCCATGGATGAAACAGTTCAGAAGTCCTGCTGGGGTGTAACCCTTTGGGCAGTTATTGGATTGGCCGCTGTAATTTTGTTGACCTATTTGTTCTCCGTGTAATTACGGATATTCAAAAGAAATTTCAGAGCGTTCAGATCACCGGTGCTTACAAAGCCCGGTGATTTTTTATTGTGCTTCCGGTTTTGCTGGAACCTGCTTTTTCAAAGGGCGATATTTCAAACATTGTCGCTTTCTTGCTGTTTTTTGGTGCAATCCGCGCATGTTGCCACCATATTAAATGAGACACTTATCTGATCCGGTTTTACAGAACCGCATAACGGGTTATATAGAGCTTGAGATGAGGGAGTTTGCGGGCGGTGATTTGCCTGCGCTTTTTAGAGCGTGTGGCGCATAATTGTAGCTACAACGCTCGCTCTGGATTCTTTGCTTTGTCGCATATTCGCGGACGCTAAATGAGTCCATTTAACTGCGATATGCTCTGGATATGAAAGAACGGTATCTTCTATGTTCCTGTCAGTTTTTGATCTGTTTAAAATTGGCATCGGGCCGTCCAGCTCCCATACAATGGGGCCGATGACGGCAGGGCATCAGTTTCTGAAAGAGCTGAAAGACGGCGAGTGGCCACGTCCGCATAATGCGAAAGTGACGCGTATCAAAGCCTATCTGCATGGTTCGCTGGCTTTTACCGGTATCGGCCATGCGACGGATCGGGCGGTTATTCTCGGCCTTTGCGGTTTTTTGCCGGCCAATATTGATCCGGATAAAATGGACGATCTGCTGGCCAAAGTGAATGAAGAGCACAAAATTCGCCCGAGCGGTCATCCCGCCTATGATTTTGACCCCAAAGCCGATCTGGTAATGGATCGTAAAGTGGCTTTGCCGGGTCATGCCAATGGTCTGGCATTTGAAGCGCTGGATCGTGACGACCGTGTTTTGCTGCGCCGCGTTTATTATTCGATCGGCGGCGGCTTTATCGTTACCGAAGAAGAGCTGAATGCAACGCGTGTAAGCGGCGGCAAAAAACAGGTTGACGATAATGTGCCTTATCCTTTCTCCACAGCGAAAGAGATGCTGCAAATGTCGGCGGCAAGCGGCCTTTCCATTGCGGAAATGAAACGCGCCAATGAAGAAACCCGTATGAGCCGTGAAGAGCTGGATGCGGGACTGGATAAAATCTGGGATGCCATGCGCAGCTGTATTGAGCGCGGACTGACACAGGAAGGCATTATGCCGGGCGGACTGAAGGTGCGCCGCCGTGCCAAGCAGCTGCATGACCGGCTCAATGAAGAATGGCGCCAGAACCGTCATAATCCGCTGCTCGCTAATGACTGGCTGTCCGTCTATGCAATGGCGGTGAATGAGGAAAACGCTGCCGGTGGCCGCGTTGTTACCGCACCGACCAATGGTGCAGCTGGTGTTGTACCTGCCGTCATGCGCTATTACCTGCATTTCCATGATGATGCTGACCAGAAGGGCATTCGTGACTTTCTGCTGACCTCTTCAGCGGTTGGCGGTATTATCAAACATAATGCGTCGATTTCCGGCGCTGAGGTTGGCTGTCAGGGTGAGGTCGGCTCGGCTTCGGCTATGGCTGCTGCAGGGCTTGCCGCTGTGCTGGGCGGTACGCCGGAGCAGATTGAAAACGCAGCCGAGATTGCGCTGGAACATCATCTGGGCATGACCTGTGATCCGATTGCCGGACTGGTGCAGGTGCCTTGCATCGAGCGCAATGCGCTGGGTGCGGTGAAGGCTGTAACCGGTGCATCATTGGCCGTGAAGGGTGATGGTACGCATTTCGTGCCGCTGGATGCCTGTATCGAAACCATGCGCCAGACCGGCGTGGATATGAACGAGCGCTATAAGGAAACCAGTCTCGGCGGGCTTGCCGTGAATGTGGTTGAGTGCTGATTTCAGCTTTATAGAATATAAAAATTCCGCATGATGAATGCGGAGTTTTTTTATTTTTATCAATAAGATATTGTAATATTTTAATCTTTTGAAACAGGTTTATTCAGCCGTTCAGCAATGCGTGCTTTGTTGATAGCAATTGCCGCTTCATCCGGCTGCCAGTCAGCGCACCAGTGTTGCGGAATGCCTTCAATGAGATGTGCTGTTGACTGATAAGACGGCTGATAACCGCGGCGCAGCATTTCATCAATCAATGCCTGTTGCCGTTGCACGAGAAAGCCCAGACGCGGATAGAAAAATCGCACATGGCCTTTGCCCAAAGTATAGCTGCGCGGATTGCGCGGATCATCCGGCTTCTCTCCGCGCTCAATGGCTGCGCGGGCAAGGGTGAAAATCCGCGGCAGTTCCCGATATTCAGCTACCAGATGCGGGCCCGTCAGCTCCTGTGGTGGTATGCAATTGATACGGGTCATCAGAGCGCAGCGGCTTTACTGTTCAGTTTGGCTGCGAGAGCAACTGCACCGGTCAGAGCGTCGGCTTCTGGTGCGCGCAGGCGTGGCTGATAGCGGGCAGAGAGGCGCGGGCCATAAAGCGCGCCGAGACCGCCAATCAGAGACAAAACCGGCTGATCATCACTCATGGATACGTCGAGAGCTGCTTCAATCGTCTCGACCGAGTGTTTGAGGATTTTTTCTGCCAGCGGGTCATTTTGCGTAGCATATTCAAAAACCATTGGCGCAAAACGACCAAAATCATTCGGGCGTGCATCATGGGCAAAGCGCACAATCGCGTGCGGCTCATTGTCAAAATGATCAAGCAGCGCATTGCTGAGCGGTGTACGCTGATAAATACCGTCATAGGCCAGCAGGGATTCTTCCAGAAGTTTCTGGCCAAGGCGTGCACCGCCGCCCAGATCGCTGACTTTGAAACCCCAGCCACCTTTCATAGTAACAGTATGATTACGACGGGAAATATAGACAGAGCCGGTGCCGAGGATAACCACAACGCCGTCCTGATCGCCGATAGCGCCCTGTAACGCGATAATACCGTCGGAGACCACGCTGCTTCTGGCAAAGGGCAGGGCTTGCTGCAATTGTTCGGCAACGCCGGAAACATTGGCACCCGCCAATCCAAGACAGGCGGTAATGCGGCTATAGGATTTTACCGGCAATTCGGCAGCAAGCAGTGCAGCATCGGTAGCCGCAAGAATATTCACGACAGATATATCCATATCGGTCATGATATTGGCAGGTCCAGCCTGACCGGTACCCAAGACTTTACCTGTTGTATCTGCAATTGCTGCACGGCATCCGGTGCCGCCACCGTCTATGCCAAGAATATAATCCGCCACATTATGCTCCCGATTCTCTGCCCGTTTCTGATACGGGTTTTATTGCAGGTAACACAAATTGCCAATTCCGAGAATATTTTCATTTAAACCGTTTTAAATTATCCGCAAGGCCAGTTAATTGCCCGCCAAATGCTTTTGCGAGTCGCATCTCTCTGCTTTCACTCCGGTTACGTGAATTGGTATTCAAGGATGGTCTTTTATGATGATCCATATGGTCGAAAAAAATAGAACCAATATTGCTGTTTGAATAAGACGACTGCCCGAGAATGCAAGTAATGGTGATAAAATCTTTGCTTTTGCTGGACAGGAAAAGATATTTACGCATTACTCTATGCGAGGACAGACGGGAGAAGAGGTCTTAAGGGAGCTGTGAGTGCCGGACGGGGTATTTTGAGGAATATACCGCAACCTGCATCATAAAAATTCCCGAAGTTTTTCTTTCTGCAATCAATGGTTCTGTTCTGAGGCTGAGGGACATGATTTTTGTCCGTATGCCGGAATTGGCAGCTGATAATGAACAACCGGTGCAGCTTTTTGCAACGGTAAATCTGAAAGTGACTATCCGGAAAATCGGAAGTGCTCTGAGAACAGAAACAAACATATTTCAATGACGCCTCTGAATGAGTGCGCGCGGGGAGAGTAAAATGAACTTTAAAAACTTCAGTTCCGCTTTGCTGGCATCAAGTGTTCTTGGTGCTTCCGTATTGGGTGCTGTATCAGCCGCTTCGGCGCAGGATGTAACGCTGACTATTGAAAGCTGGCGTAATGATGATCTGCCGATCTGGCAGGAAAAGCTCATTCCGGCTTTTGAAGCAGCTAATCCGGGTATTAAAGTTACCTTCAATCCTTCTACACCAACCGAATATGATGCGGCGCTGGGTGCCAAGCTTGATGCCGGTACTGCCGGTGATATCATCACCTGCCGTCCGTTCGACAAGTCACTGGCGCTTTATGAAAAAGGTCAGCTGTCTTCGCTCAACGATCTCGATGGTATGAAGAATTTCAGCGATGTGGCAAAATCCGCATGGCAGACCGATGACGGCAAGACATCTTTCTGCGTGCCGGTTGCCTCGGTTATTCACGGTTTCATCTATAACAAAGATGCCTTTGAAAAAGTAGGCGTCAGCGTTCCTAAGACTGAAGAAGAATTCTTCGCAGCGCTCGACAAGATCAAAGCTGACGGCAATTATATTCCGATGGCTATGGGCACCAAAGATCTTTGGGAAGCCGCAACGATGGGCTATCAGAATATCGGCCCGACATATTGGAAGGGTGAGGAAGGCCGTAAGGCTCTGATCGCCGGTACACAGAAGCTGACCGATGCAGACTGGGTTGACCCTTATAAGACCCTTGCAAAATGGAAAGATTATCTGGGCGACGGTTTCGAAGCACAGACCTATCCGGACAGCCAGAACCTGTTCACCCTCGGCCGCGCCGCAATTTATCCGACCGGTTCATGGGAAATCAGCGTTTTCAACCCGCAGGTTGATTTCAAAATGGGCGCGTTTCCGCCTCCGGTTCGTAAAGACGGCGACACCTGCTATATCTCCGATCACAACGATCTGGGTATCGGCATGAATGCCAAGACAAAAAATCCGGAAGCGGCTGCCAAGTTCCTGAACTGGGTGGCATCGGATGAATTCGCAACCATTTATGCAAATGCGCTGCCGGGCTTCTTCAGCCTGTCTTCCAATGAAATCAAACTGGAAGACCCGCTGGCTGCGGAAATGGTTGGCTGGCGTAAGGATTGTAAGTCGACCATCCGTTCGACCTACCAGATCCTCTCACGCGGTACACCAAATCTGGAAAACGAAACCTGGATTGAATCCGCGAATGTTATCAATGGTACAGTGACACCTGAACAGGCCGGCGAAAAGCTGCAAAAAGGCCTCGACAGCTGGTACAAGCCTGCGAAATAACATGAATTAAAGCCATTCGCCGCAACCCGTGCCACTGTCTGATGAAGATGTGGTGCGGAGCAGGCGGGTGGCTTTTTGCCAGTTATTATTGTTACCTGTTTTTTATGCATGTTCCGGCACAAGACGAAAGTTGCTCTGCCGGAAATGCCCTGTTTGAAAGCTTACGACCGGTATGGCGCGAAATTCGACAAGCAAACCGCCTTTCCGCTGGCATATAGCGGTTTTTCTGGCACCGGCGGTGCTGGTTTATACGGCTATTATGATCCTGCCGCTTTTCGGAACCATGCAATTGTCGCTGTTCCGCGTTGAAAATCAGGAAAGCTTTTTTGTCGGTCTGGATAATTTCCGCACATTGCTCGGTGATGAGCGCTGGTCGGCGAGTTTCTGGAACGCGCTGGGCAATAATATGTGGTTCTTTATCATCCATATGGTGGTGCAGAACCCGATCGGTATTTTGCTTGCCGCATTGCTCAGCCATCCGAAATTGCGCTTTGCCGCTTTCTACCGCTCGGCGATTTTCATTCCGACCATTCTGTCCTTTGTGATTGTCGGCTTCGTGTGGAAGCTGATCCTGTCACCGCTTTGGGGCGTGGCGCCGAATATGCTGGATCTGGTTGGGCTGAAGAGCCTGTTCGCACCATGGCTCGGCCAGAAAGAATATGCGCTGACAGCCCTTGGCCTGATTTCGGTCTGGCAGTTTATCGGTATTCCGATGATGCTGATCTATGCGGCGCTGCTGTCTATTCCTGACGAGATTATTGAAGCTGCGGAATGCGACGGGATTACCGGCGCATCGCAGTTCTGGAAGATCAAACTGCCGCTGATCCTGCCATCCATCGGGATTATCTCCATTCTGACCTTTGTCGGCAATTTCAATGCGTTCGATCTGATCTATTCGGCGCAGGGTGCGCTGGCAGGGCCTAATTATTCCACCGATATTCTCGGCACATTCATGTTCCGCACCTTCTTCGGCTTCCAGCTTCAGGTTGGCGACAAGAATATGGGTGCAACGATCGCCTCGCTGATGTTCTTCATCATTCTGATCGGCGTCTGTGTCTATCTGTTCGGTATTCAGCGACGTCTGCGTCGCTACCAGTTCTGAGGATATTAATATGAGCCGCGCAACACAGTCTCCGGTACGCAGTATCGCCGCCCATGCGATCCTTATCCTCTATACGCTGATCGCCCTGTTTCCGGTGGTGATTATCATCATCAACTCCTTCAAGACCAAGGCGGCAATCTTTCGCTCGCCTTTGTCGCTGCCGAATTCGGAAACATTCAGTCTTATCGGCTATCAGACAGTCACATCACAGGGGAATTTCTTCCTCTATTTCCAAAACAGTATGATTGTCACCGTGGTGGCGATTGCGCTGGTGCTGATTTTCGGGGCAATGGCCGCCTTCGCACTGTCGGAATATCGCTTCCGCGGCAATACGCTGATGGGGCTATATCTGGCGCTGGGCATCATGATCCCGATCCGCCTCGGCACCGTTTCCATTCTGGAGCTGATGGTTGCCAGTGGTCTGGTGAATACGCTGACATCACTGATCCTTGTTTATACGGCACAGGGTTTGCCGCTGGCGATCTTCATCCTGTCTGAATTTATGGGGCAGGTGTCGAAAGATCTCAAAGATGCCGGCCGTATGGATGGTCTGAGTGAGTATCGCATTTTCTTCCGCCTCGTGCTGCCGCTGGTACGTCCGGCTATGGCAACAGTTGCGGTGTTTACGATGATCCCGATCTGGAATGATCTCTGGTTCCCGCTGATCCTTGCGCCGTCTGAGGAAACCAAAACCGTTACGCTGGGCGCACAGATGTTTATCGGGCAATATGTAACCAACTGGAATGCGGTTCTGGCCGCGCTGTCGCTGGCAATCCTGCCGGTACTGATCCTGTATTTCATATTCTCCCGTCAGTTAATTCGCGGCATTACCGCAGGAGCAGTCAAATGAGTGAAGTCGGGGCAAAAAAACTGCGCGTAATGGTCGCCGGTCTGGGGAATATGGGGCTTAGCCATGCGCTGGCCTATCATAAAAATCCGGGCTTCGAGATTGTCGGTCTGGTCAATCGCTCAAGCATCAATCTGCCTGAAGAGCTGCGCTCCTATCCGCTGCTGACCTCCTATGAAGAGGCTTTGCAGCAGTTGAAGCCTGATCTGGTTTGTGTTGCGACCTATTCGGACAGCCATGCGGATTATGCGATCATGGCAATGGAAGCAGGCAGTGACGTTTTCGTTGAAAAACCGCTGGCGACTACCGTAGCTGATGCTGAACGTGTGGTTGCAAAAGCCAAGGAAACAGGCCGCCAGCTGGTGATCGGCTATATTCTGCGCCATCATCCGTCATGGGTACGTCTGATTGAAGAGGCGCGCAATCTTGGCGGGCCTTATGTTTTCCGTATGAATTTGAACCAGCAGTCCAGCGGCGCCCATTGGCAGACCCATAAACAGCTGATGAAAACCACATCGCCGATTGTCGATTGCGGTGTACATTATCTGGATGTGATGTGCCAGATCACCGATGCCAAAGCTGTGGAAGTGCGCGGCATGGGCGTGCGGTTGAGCGATGAAGTTGCGGAAGGCATGTATAATTACGGCCATTTGCAGGTGCTGTTCGCGGATGGCTCGGTGGGCTGGTATGAAGCGGGCTGGGGGCCGATGATGTCGGAAACTGCATTCTTCGTGAAAGATGTGATCTCGCCGAAGGGCTGTGTTTCCATCGTGATGGAAGAAGGCGCGAGTTCTGCTGACATTAACACCCATACCAAGACATCGGTCATCCGTGTGCATCAGGCTGAAACGGATGCTGACGGCAAATTCAAAAAGCAGGATGAGCTTTTGTCCATGCAGGGTGAGCCGGATCATCAGGAACTGTGTGACCGCGAACAGGCTTTTATGCTCAAGGCAATCACAGAGAATATTGATCTGACCCGCCATATGGATGATGCAGTGCAGTCTTTGCGTATTTGTCTTGCGGCGGATGAAAGCGTGCGCAGCGGTCTGGCTGTGAAATTATAAAACAGCCTGCGATTTGCATTGCGTAGCTTTGGCCTTGAAAACATTCTGACAGGAAAACGACTTTGGGAACTCTGAAACTCAATAATATCCGTAAATCATATGGTCAGGTCGATATTATCAAAGGTATCGATCTGGATGTGCGGGACGGGGAACTGGTCGTTTTCGTCGGACCGTCTGGCTGCGGAAAATCCACACTGCTGCGTATTATTGCGGGGCTGGAGGATGCCAATTCCGGTGAAGTGCGTATTGACGATCAGGTGGTTAATCAGACGCCGCCTGCCAAGCGCGGTATTGCCATGGTGTTTCAGAGTTATGCGCTCTATCCGCACCTGACAGTTGAAGCCAATATGGGGCTGGGTCTTAAACAGGCTGGTAAACCGGCAGCTGAAATTAGTGAGCGGGTTACGCAGGCTTCCGGCATGCTTTCGCTTGAAAGCTATCTACAGCGCCGTCCGGCCGAACTTTCCGGTGGTCAGCGTCAGCGTGTGGCGATTGGCCGTGCACTGGTACGCGAGCCGAAACTGTTTCTGTTCGATGAGCCGCTTTCCAATCTTGATGCAGCATTACGTGTGAATACGCGTCTGGAAATCGCCAAGCTGCATCGCCAGCTGTCTGCAACCATGATTTATGTGACTCATGATCAGGTGGAAGCGATGACACTGGCTGATCGGATTGTTGTGCTGAATGCCGGTAAGATTGAGCAGGTCGGTGCGCCGATGGATCTCTATAATGCACCGGATAATGAATTTGTTGCGGGCTTTATCGGTTCACCGAAGATGAATTTCGTCGATGCTGCTGCGCTGAATGACGGTCAGGCAAAGCGCATCGGCATCCGGCCGGAACATATTACGCTGGATGGTAATTCAGGTCAGTGGAAAGGCTCTGTTGTTCATGTTGAGCAACTTGGTGCTGATACCAATGTCTATCTGGATACCGAAACTGCAGGGCTGCTGACAGTGCGTATTTTCGGCCAGTATCGCGTGGAACCGGGAACTGTCATTTATGCGACGCCGGAGAGTGATAAAATTCACCGTTTTGACGGCGAGGGGCGTGCGATCCGCTAAGTGCTGCGATTCTTGAAATAACAGCAAAATCCTTGCGGATTTTCCGGTTGCACTTCTGCATTGCCCAATATTACGGGCAATTATGGATGTAATTATCAGCTTTAAAGCGTGTTTATTGAAGTGTGAAACTTTAAAACATGCTTTTCGCGATATGAATTTGACCTTACGTCCAAAATTAACCAACATGCTGCCGTATTTGCCGTTATCCTGCGGCACATCTTGAATCAGGAAAATTGAACCATGTTGAAAAAGATTGCTATTGCCGCAACCGCAGCGACCTTTCTGGCCGGTTGTACAACAGATCCTTATACAGGCGAACAGAAGATCTCCAACACCGCCGGCGGTGCAGGTATTGGTGCTGCTGTCGGCGCGCTGGGCGGTCTGATGGTCGGCGGCTCGAGCACTGCGCAGCGTAATGCTGTTCTGATCGGTGCCGGTCTTGGTGCGCTGGGTGGCGGTGCAATCGGTAACTATATGGATCGTCAGGAAAATGAGCTGCGCGCGCAGCTGCAGGGAACCGGCGTTTCGGTTACCCGTAACGGTGATCGCATCATTCTGAACATGCCTTCCAGCATTACCTTTAACACCGATCAGGATGTTGTAATGCCGCAATTCTATTCGACACTGTCTTCAGTGGCGATTGTTCTACGCAAATTCGACAAGACACTGGTTGATATTAAAGGTCATACGGATTCAACCGGTTCTGCTTCACATAACCAGAACCTGTCGCAGCGCCGCGCTATGTCCGTTGGTAATTATCTGAGCGGTCAGGGCATCGATGGCCGTCGTTTTGCGATTATGGGCTTCGGCTCAACCCAGCCGGTTGCTTCCAATGCAACACCGGATGGCCGTGCGCAGAACCGTCGCGTGGAAATCGAGATTTCTCCGCTCAAAGGCGTGTAAGGCTTTTAAAGCTGTTTCAAAGAGCCGCTCCGGTCATGCCGGGGCGGTTTTTTATTGCCTGCTGGAAGAGGGCTAAGTCTGTGCCGGTACGACAATATGATCGAATCGACGTTTGGCTAAATTCGTTCCCGTCTTGTTTTAATTTTCGAAATCTTTTTTAGCGTTGCATTATTTATAAATTAGAACATCAGAAGAACAAAATGTTATATTGATTTAAAATCAATGACTTAATCCTATTGCAGATTGAGAACAAATAGGATACATATTATCCATAAAGTTTCATTCTGCGGACTTCAAGTGACGCAAAGGGATAGTGTAAAATGTCTCAGAATTCATTACGACTTGTTGAGGATAAATCAGTGGACAAATCAAAGGCTCTGGACGCGGCACTGTCACAGATTGAGCGCTCATTCGGTAAGGGCTCGATCATGCGCCTTGGCCAGAATGACAAGGTAGTGGAAATTGAAACTGTCCCGACCGGTTCGCTGTCTCTAGATATTGCGCTGGGCGTCGGTGGTTTGCCTAAAGGGCGTATTGTTGAAATTTACGGGCCTGAAAGCTCGGGTAAAACAACAATGGCGCTGCATACAATTGCTGAGGCGCAGAAAAAAGGCGGCATCTGTGCCTTCGTGGATGCGGAACATGCACTTGATCCGGTCTATGCCCGCAAGCTCGGCGTTGATCTTGAAAACCTGCTGATCTCGCAGCCGGATACCGGTGAGCAGGCACTGGAAATCACGGATACGCTTGTGCGTTCCGGTGCGATTGACGTGCTGGTTGTCGACTCCGTTGCGGCTCTGACACCGCGTGCGGAAATTGAAGGTGAGATGGGCGATTCCCTGCCGGGTCTTCAGGCACGCCTGATGAGTCAGGCTCTGCGTAAGCTGACCGCTTCGATTTCCAAGTCCAATACGATGGTTATCTTCATCAACCAGATCCGTATGAAGATCGGTGTGATGTTCGGTTCGCCTGAAACTACCACCGGTGGTAATGCGCTGAAGTTCTATGCTTCGGTTCGTCTGGATATCCGTCGTATTGGTTCGATCAAAGAGCGCGATGAAATCGTAGGTAACCAGACCCGCGTTAAGGTTGTTAAGAACAAGCTGGCTCCTCCGTTCAAGCAGGTTGAGTTCGATATCATGTATGGTGCGGGTGTCTCCAAGACCGGTGAGCTGATCGATCTTGGTGTAAAGGCCGGTATTGTTGAGAAATCCGGTTCATGGTTCTCCTATAATTCGCAGCGCCTTGGTCAGGGGCGCGACAATGCGAAAAACTTCCTGAAGGAAAATCCGGAAGTGGCTAATGAGATCGAGCTGACTTTGCGTCAGAATGCCGGTCTGATTGCCGAGCAGATGCTCGACAATGGCGGCGGTGCAGATGATGCACCGGATGCCGCTGAAGCGTAATTGATTGCGCTCAGATCATTGATAAGATCGCAATACCCCGCATTACATGCCGTGATGCGGGGTATTTTGTTGCTGCGGCACTTCAATGCATGCAGATATATGGGCGGATATCTGGACACTGCATGATCATCTGTTTAAAAGCAGGCAGTAACAATAACGGATATGGTTACATGCTGAAGGCGATCGGGTAATTATCTGGCCGGATCAAGCTGTTGCGCAAACCGGATCCCATACTTATTTGAGATATGACAGGCCGTGTTACTACGGTTTAAATCGGGCAGAACCCAAAGGTGAATAATGAGCGGCGTTAACGAGATCAGGTCAACATTCCTCGATTATTTTCGTAAGAATGGCCATGAAGCGGTGGCGTCGAGCCCGCTTGTGCCACGCAATGACCCGACTTTGATGTTCACCAATGCCGGTATGGTTCAGTTCAAGAACGTCTTTACCGGTCTTGAAACGCGCCCTTACAGCCGTGCTGCAACTGCGCAGAAATGCGTGCGCGCCGGTGGTAAGCATAATGATCTGGATAATGTCGGCTATACTGCACGCCACCACACATTCTTTGAAATGCTGGGGAATTTCTCCTTCGGCGATTATTTCAAAGAAGAGGCAATTACCTTTGCATGGAATTTGCTCACCAAAGAATTTGGTCTGAACAAAGATAAGCTGCTTGTTACCGTTTATCATACGGATGACGATGCTGCGAATTACTGGAAGAAGATCGCCGGTCTGTCGGATGATCGTATCATTCGTATCGCAACCAATGACAATTTCTGGTCGATGGGTGATACCGGCCCTTGCGGCCCTTGCTCGGAAATCTTCTTCGATCACGGCGACCATATCTGGGGTGGCCCTCCGGGATCAGCTGATGAAGACGGTGACCGTTTCATCGAGATCTGGAATCTCGTTTTCATGCAGTTCGAGCAGATTACAAAAGAAGAGCGCATTGACCTGCCGCGTCCGTCGATCGACACAGGTATGGGGCTGGAGCGTGTTGCTGCCGTCTTGCAGGGCGTGCACGACAATTATGATATTGATCTGTTCAAAGCACTGATCCGTGCTTCGGAAGAAGCAACCGGCGTGAAAGCTGAAGGCGGACAGCGTGCCAGCCATCGCGTGATCGCGGATCATCTGCGTTCTGCCAGCTTCCTGATTGCCGATGGTGTTTTGCCGTCCAATGAAGGTCGTGGTTATGTGCTGCGCCGTATCATGCGTCGCGCCATGCGTCATGCACAGTTGCTTGGTGCACGCGATCCGCTGATGTACCGTTTGCTGCCGACACTGGTTCGCGAAATGGGACAGGCTTATCCGGAGCTGGTGCGTGCAGAAGCTCTGATTTCTGAAACGCTGAAGCTTGAAGAAACCCGTTTCCGTAAAACACTGGAACGCGGCCTTGGTCTCTTAAGCGATGCAACAGAGAATATGAGTGAAGGTCAGAGCCTTGATGGTGAGACTGCGTTCAAACTCTATGACACTTATGGTTTCCCGCTTGACCTGACGCAGGATGCACTGCGCCAACGCGGCATTACTGTTGATACCGATGGTTTCAGCGCTGCTATGGAACGCCAGAAGGCTGAAGCCCGTGCCAATTGGTCAGGCTCCGGTGATGCGGCAACGGAAAAAGTCTGGTACTCTGTACGCGATAAAGTCGGCGCGACAGAGTTCCTCGGTTACGATACCGAGAAGGCTGAGGGCGTTGTAACCGCTCTGGTTCGTGATGGTCAGATCATCGATAAAGCAGCACAGGGTGAAACTGTCAGCATTATCGTCAACCAGACACCATTCTATGCGGAATCCGGTGGTCAGCAGGGTGATGCCGGTTTCATCTATGGCGATGGTTTTGTCATTGAAGTGACCGATACGGTGAAAAAAGCTGACGGCGTTTTTGTCCATCAGGCAACAATCCGTGAGGGTAAGCTCGCAACCGGTGATGCCGTTGAGCTGGTGGTTGAACATGACCGCCGCAGCCGTATGCGCTCCAATCACTCGGCAACCCATCTGCTGCACGAAGCTCTGCGCGAAACGCTTGGCGATCACGTGGCGCAGAAGGGTTCTCTCGTTGCTCCTGAACGTCTGCGTTTTGACTTCTCACATCCGAAACCGATCAGCGAAGAAGAGCTGCGTAAGGTTGAGAGCATTGCCAATGAGATCATTCTGCAGAACTCACCGGTAACTACCCGCCTGATGGCAGTGGATGATGCGATTGAAGCCGGTGCTATGGCGTTATTCGGCGAGAAATACGGCGACGAAGTGCGCGTGGTTTCCATGGGTACTGCGACACAGGGCGATAAAGCCGGTAAAACCTATTCTCTGGAACTGTGCGGTGGTACGCATGTCCGTCAGACCGGTGATATTGGTCTGGTACGCATCGTATCGGAAGGCGCGGTTGCAGCCGGTGTTCGCCGTATGGAAGCGCTGACCGGTGAGGCTGCGCGTCTTTATCTGGAAGAACAGGATGACCGTGTTAAAGCGATTGCATCTGCTCTGAAGACCACGCCGTCGGAAGCGCTTGATCGCGTGAACAGTCTGATTGATGAACGCCGTAAGCTGGAAAAAGAGCTGACGGAAGCGCGTAAGAAACTGGCTCTCAGCGGCGGTTCTTCCAAATCGGATAATGAAGCGAAGACCATTAATGGCGTTCAGTTCATGGGGCGCAGTGTGACCGGTGTTGCACCGAAAGACCTGAAGCCATTGGCGGATGAAGGTAAAAAGGCACTTGGCTCCGGCATTGTTGCTTTCATCGGTGTAAGCGAAGACGGTAAGGCCAGTGCAGTTGTTGCTGTAACGGATGATCTGACATCCCGCTTTAGTGCCGTTGATCTGGTGCGTGTTGCGTCGGCAGCGCTTGGCGGTCAGGGCGGCGGCGGCCGTGCAGATATGGCGCAGGCTGGTGGTCCTGATGGCAGCAAGGCTGATGAAGCACTGGCTGCCCTTGCTAAAGCCATTGAAGGCTGAACTTTGATAAAATGCTGAGATAAGAAAGCCGCCGGAATTTTCCGGCGGCTTTTTGTTTATAAAAGATATGCAAGATGCCGGAGGTGGTATCTTCATCACGAATTTGGGTTGAGGAAACGGGCGGAGAACTATGAGTAAAGTTGTTCTGATTACAGGTGCAAGCCGTGGTATCGGTCGGGCGGCAGCAATTTTATGCGGTGAAAGAGGCTGGTCAGTCGGGATTAATTATGCCGGAAATCACGAAGCTGCAGAGCTGACTGCCGAGGATGTGCGCAAAGCAGGCGGACAAGCGACCACCTTACAGGGCGATGTCGCTGTTGAAGCCGATGTCATTGCCATGTATGACGAGGCTGAAAAGCAGTTTGGTCAGCTGGATGGCGTTGTGGTCAATGCCGGTATTGTTGCGCCGTCACAGCAATTGGCTGATATGAGTGCGGAACGGCTGAAACGCATGTTCGACGTAAATGTGCTGGGTGCTTATCTCTGCGCGCGTGAAAGTGCACGACGCCTGTCTGTTGAACGGGGCGGC
The DNA here is from genome assembly GCF_018436245.1 of Pseudochrobactrum algeriensis. Lineage (NCBI taxonomy): Bacteria > Pseudomonadati > Pseudomonadota > Alphaproteobacteria > Hyphomicrobiales > Brucellaceae > Pseudochrobactrum > Pseudochrobactrum algeriensis. The sequence goes on along the minus strand of NZ_CP075361.1, from coordinate 1,715,293 downwards.
AAGGGCGGTTCGATTGTTCTGGTGTCATCCGTTGCTTCGCGGATTGGCTCTCCGTTTGAATATATTGACTATGCCGGTTCAAAAGCTGCCGTGGATACATTGGCGCTCGGTCTGTCGAAAGAACTCGGCGCTCAAAAGGTGCGCGTCAATGCTGTGCGCCCGGGTTTGGTGAATACGGATATTCATGCCAGCGGCGGGCAGCCGGACAGAGCACACAGGCTGGGAGTGAATACGCCACTGGGGCGGCCGGGGGAGGCTGTTGAAATTGCCGAAGCAATTGTCTGGCTGCTGAGTGATGCTTCATCTTATACATCCGGTGCGCTGCTGGATGTATCCGGTGGTCGCTGAAGCATAATGCCCAAAACCGTGCTGATTTAAGCAGAGGCGAAAATGTGAGGCGCGGCAGCATTGCAGCGGAAATCTGAGTCAAAATAAAAGGCGCTGTGTTTGATGCACGACGCCTTTACAATTTTAGAGCATATTACCTTAAACTTGGATCAGTTCAAGGCAACATTATGCTCTGATTTTAAAGTGTTAAAGCGAGTTTTGTGTGCCAAGTCCGGCACATGGCGCTCTACTGAAATTTATTTGCTGTAGATGAAGTCCGGCAGGTTCAGCAGCAGTTTTTTCAATTCCGGTTCATCAACGCGCGCTGCAGCTTCTTCAGGGCTGACCCATTCACTGATACGCTGACCGCGCTCCGGCCAGTTCTTCGCCATGCGTTCAAATTCAACGGCATAGACATTAACGGTAAAGCTTGGAATGGCTTCGGCTGGCAGATCATATTTCATATAATCAAACTGACCAACAGGATCAGGATTAACAGAGCCGCGAATGCCCGCTTCCTCAAAAGCCTCACGCAATGCCATGTCATGCAATGTCTTGCCGGCTTTCGGCCAGCCTTTTGGTGTAATCCAGCGACCGGTGCCGCGACTTGTAATCAACAGAATTTCAGGAGAGGGGCCGGGATTTCGATAGACCAATGCCGCAACCTGCAGAAGGCGTCCTGCAGCTGTTAAAATCCGTTTATCTGTCGCGACAATTCCGCTTCCCTGTATATTCACTGAGTTTACTTACCTTTTTATATATTTTGTTGGCCATTTTGAATATATGGCATTTATTCATATACTTATTCTGAGATGCATATTGTTTATGCAAATCATTATCCTCATCAATATGGTTTTAAATTGTCTGAGGTGTGATCGTCTTAAGAATAAGGCGAATTATATTTGTTAAGTTCCGGCGCTTTATCTGTCAGGATATCATGTTGACCACCCATTCCGGTCAGTATGATCTGGCAGCGCTTATTTTTTGTAGTTTATGCAGATAAAAATTTAGCACAGCTGCCGGTTTTATCAGTTGCTCGGAGCCGGCATTGCAGTGTCGCCATCAGAAAAATCTGACGGCGACACAAATCATTTAACCACGATGGCCTTTGGCAATCGGTTCCTGATAGGTGAAACCCATATCCCAAGGGAAATAAATCCATGTGTCCTGCGAGACTTCGGTGACGAATGTATCAATCAGCGGGCGTCCCTGCGGCTTGGCATAAACAGTCGCAAAATGTGCTTTTGGCATCATATCGCGTACAATTTTTGCGGTCTTGCCGGTGTCGGTGAGGTCATCAATGACCAGAACGCCTTCGCCGCCATTTTCCAGCAGTTTTTCACCGATGGATTTGATAACGCGCAATTCACCCTGTTCACTGTAATCATGATAGGAGGCAATGCAGACGGTTTCGATCATGCGGATGCCAAGCTCACGGCAGATAATGGCTGCCGGTACCAGACCACCGCGGGTGATGGCGACAATTGCGTGCCAGTCTTTACCCTGTCCGGAAATACGCCATGCGAGTGCGCGGGCATCGCGATGAAATTGGTCCCAGGAAACCGGGAAAGCTTTATCAGGCAAGGACATCGAAATGCTCCGTTTATAAAATAGTCTGACAGATCCGCCGTCTCAGATGAAAGTTGCGGTGGCTCTGTACTGTTGTTTCGTTTCAGTATGATTCAAACCGGCAGAGAGTTTGAAAACAGTAAAATATCCGCCGGGAACCGGATTCATTACATCCGCTTCTTATCAGAAATAATGACGGTATTCCGGCAGAGTACAAGACCCTAAATTCGGCACATCATTGCAGATTTACCGTTTTCAGGTGATTTACCGTGATAAACGAAAAAACGCTTTTCTGGCAATATTAACTTTGCCACAACCGCAGATAAATCTGCAGTTGTGTATGATTTTCACTTGTTTTCGTTTTCTTTCGTTTCTCGTGCCGGATATAGAGTACTTCTGCGCTGGAGCATGTCGCGGAAAAGTGGGTACCGGTTTTCCGATAGTGACATGCGTAAAAACAAAGAGATAGAGCGAGCGCAGTGAATGCAATTCAACGCAACACGCTCTAGAGCGGTTTACGTCCATGCTGGTCGCAATACTCGCTCTAGATTCTTTAGTTTGTCGCATTATCCTACGCAAAACCGCTTCGCACTTTTGCCGGAAATGCTCTGGAAACAAGGATCAGCGTGAAAACAGTGTCAGACAGGGCATATTCGCCAAAAATGAGCGTGTGACACCGCCAAAGATCAGCTCTTTCAGGCGCGACTGGCTGTAGGCCCCCATAATCAGCACATCAATTTCATTGGCTTCGACATAGGCACGCAGGCGATCCTGAACGGTTTGCCCTTCGGAAGGGATCAGATCAATTCTGGCTGAGATATCGTGGCGCTGATAGGCCTGCTGCAATCTGACCGCGATTTCCGGTGCTTCGCGCGGCGCGTCAGGGTCGCGTTGCGGGGCAGGGATAACCGTTGTTGCCGCTTCTTCACTCTCGGGCTTTGGTGCATTGACCCAGACAATGCGCACGGTTGCGCAATGGCGTGCCAGCGGCAAAGCATCGAAAGCAGCGCTGGACGCTTCATATTTTCCGTTAAAAGCGATAGCGAGCTGACGGATGCTGCGGGGCGGATGGAAATTATACGGCACGATAAGTGTCGGGGTTTTGGTATTATATACGAGCTGATCCAGAGGGGTGATCTGTGTGTCCGGATCATCCGGATCGGCCTGTCCGGCCAGGATGAGATCTGCAGCCATGCCGAATTCATTGATGGTCTGGCTCGCATTGTCGCTTTCGGAGCGGACGATCAGGAATTCAGACGTTGTGGCATAGCGGGCAATTTGTTCCTGAAAGAGGTGGGCAACAGCCTCGGCATTTTTCTGATGATGCCGAAGATGCCCTTCATAAAAACTGGCATCTATAAAGCCGCTTGCATCAGAATAAATAACCGGTGTCGGAATAACATAGAGGCCGGTTACATGCATGGGCTCCCCGTCTTGCGCGAGCAGCGCAAGAGCCCTGTATATTCTCTGCAATTCCTGTGTGCTGCGGATATAGGCGATGACGGTACGATAGGACATGGATAACACTCCGTATTCGTTACGCGTGAAAGCTGCGCAAATTCAGATGACTTTATTTCTCGGCACCAATCCCCCTTTTATAGCGGGGGGATCAGTCATAATCTGCTGTCCGTTTCCTCAATAATGCCTGACGTGTATTATAACGTATTTTATGGCGGTGATAAACGCAAATGCTTGCAATTATTGCTGAATATCTGCCAGCATTTTTTCAACGGCTGCGGCTGCTGCGGCGAGTTTTTCCTCGTCGCGTGCACGCACAACCAGCTCTGTTGAAAACTTGCCGTTCTCGAATTTAGGATAAGAGCCGATGATTGTTTCAGGATGGGTTTCCTGAACTTCACGCAGAGGAATGCCGATCACGCCCTCGCCAAACGGGCAGATAATTGTGCGGGAATGAAAGCGGCTGCCGGTACGCAAAGTCGGCAGAATATTCTCGACCATTGCCTGAAAAACGGAAGGCACACCGGCCATCACATAGACATTGGCAATAATGAAACCGGGGGCAACAGAAACCGAATTGTCAATATGCTGTGCGCCTTGCGGCATACGCGCCATGCGCTGCCGCGACGGTGTGAATTCCATGTCTCTGGATTTATAATGCGCAGCCAGCAATGCCATGGCTTTTTCATCATAAATACAAGGCAGGCTGAAAGCGGCAGATACGGCATCCGCAGTGATATCGTCATGGGTCGGGCCGATACCGCCGGACGTAAACAGATAGTCATATGCTTCGCTCAGCTCAAGCACGGCCTTAACAATGGCCGGTTGATCGTCGGCGACAATACGAACTTCGGTCAGGTCGATACCAGCATCATAAAGGCGGTCGGCCATATAGCCGATATTTTTATCTTTGGTACGGCCGGAGAGCAGTTCGTCGCCGATTGCCAGCATTGCCGCACGGATAATCACGGGTTGTTTATTCGTCATGGGAGACTCCATTCACAACCAGAACATGACCGGACTGGGCACCGATCGTCAAGTGATCCTGATGTGCTGATTTGCGATCCGCATTGTTTCATAAAGCGGAAGCATTGCTGTGCTAACGGCCGGTTATTGTCCTGAATGTTGAACAGTGCGTCCTGTAAGTCGCGACTGGTGCATTTCAATTTCTGTATTAAATAGGATGCATGGATATCAATGTGGTTGTCGGTTTTGTCTCAGAACAGCATCGGCAGACCTGATTAAAACGGAGAATTTTCGAATATGGCTAAGGTTCTGGTACTTTATTATTCCGCTTATGGTCACATGGAACAGATGGCAAAAGCCGCTGCAGAAGGTGCGCGCGAAGCCGGTGCTCAGGTGGATATTAAGCGCGTTGCAGAACTGGTGCCTGCTGAAGTTGCCAAGGCTTCCGGCTTCAAACTGGATCAGGAAGCAGAAATTGCAACACCTGCAGATCTCGAAAATTACGATGCGATCATCGTTGGCGTTTCTTCGCGCTTCGGCACCATGTCTTCACAGATGAAAAACTTCTTTGACCAGACCGGTGGTCTGTGGGCCAAAGGCGCATTGGTGAATAAAATCGGTTCCGTTATGGCTTCGTCTGCAACACAGCATGGCGGTCAGGAACTGGCGCTGATCTCCACCCAGTGGCAGCTGCAGCATCACGGTATGATCATTGTTCCGCTGTCCTATGCCTATCAGGGTCAGCTCGGTAATGATGTTGTTCGCGGTGGTGCACCTTATGGTATGACAACCACAGCCGATGGTGACGGCTCCCGTCAGCCTTCCGAGCAGGAGCTCGAAGGTGCACGTTTCCAGGGCAAGCGCGTTGCAGAAATCGCCGCTAAAGTTCACGGCTGATTTATAGAGCAGGGCAGGAATACCCTCGCGGATAATCTGAAAAAGCGGCTCCGGCCGCTTTTTTTATTGTGCGCTCACGGCCGGAAACTTGCATGAAAAATGACCGGCAAACAGGTGAATCCTGGCCTGTCAGCGACAGAATCCCTTAGCAGTCTGCAGATTCGCAATGCCGGCATTTCGTGCCTTGGATTGTGTAAAATTGGGAACCACTTGGTGCTACAGAGGGCAAAATGCCGGTTTTCAGGGGTTATTTCTGTGTTTAACCCTGCTTTTGCGGGGTCGAAAAGGAAAACTCTGCTTGGTTCAGCTGTTTCTTTGAATAAACTTCGCCAATCCGGCTGAGTCGTAACCAGCGGAAAAAAACACGAAAGGAATTACCTCATGAACAAGAATGAACTGGTTGCTGCCGTTGCAGAAAAATCAGGTCTCACCAAGACCGATGCTGCTTCAGCCGTTGACGCTGTGCTTGAATCCGTCACCGGTGCATTGAAGGACGGCGGCGAAGTTCGTCTGCCAGGTTTTGGTATTTTCTCCGTCTCCCATCGCGCAGCTTCCACAGGCCGTAATCCTTCGACCGGCAAGGAAGTTGAAATTGCTGCGCGCAACGTACCAAAATTCTCGGCTGGTAAAGGCCTGAAAGACGCTGTTAACAGCTAATCAGTCTGTGACGAGGGCAGGGGAAATTCAGATTATTCCTGCTCTGCCAGAGATCTGCGGAAACGGCATTGCTGTGATTTTTAACAAGAGCAGCAAGTGCCGGTAATTTCCGGCCGATCTGAATTGATATAAAAAAGCCGCGAAGACTGTCTGGTCTCTGCGGCTTTTATTTTATGCAGGAATATATGTGGCCCGAATTTTGAGCGGCGCTTGTTATTTATTGCTTGGCGGATTGTTGCCGATATCCATGATGATCGAGCCGCTGATTTTCACTCTTGTCTTGCCGACCATAAAGCTGCCGTCCGGATTGCTCTGAAGATAGGTTTCATCCGGTTCTGCCTGCGGGGGTGTCACAATGGGTTTGGCAGGTTTAACACCGGGCAGGGAGTAGACAGGTTCAGGAGCTTCCTGCGTTGCCTTTACCGGTGCGCGCATGTCCTGAGCCGTGGCGGGCAAGGTCAGCAGCAGGGCTGCCCCTGTCATGAATGCGGATAATGTTGCCGTTTGTCGTTTTCTCATGGGAAAGCATTGTCCGTTTGTAACTGGCTGAGATGAATTTAGGCATAATAGCTGTCTTCATAATCAGCAATGAATCATGGCATAATATAGTGCAGGAAAACAATTCCCGTAGTGCACAACCGCCGGATCGCGCCGGCGGAATGGTTAAAATTCATAACAATTTCGTGAGTAATGCCGGAAGATGCGCGGCCGATAATATAAGGTGTAAAAATCCGGTTTTTAGTCTAAGCTTCAAAGAATTGATGTGAAAACGGCAAAAATTATATTGATCGGAGATAAATTTACCGTTTGCAGACAAAATCTTGCGCCGAAATTGGGCAAATCCTGACATTTCTGATCCGCATTTTCCTTCTTGTGAATGCGTTGAGCCGGAAACGGGTTTACCAACCGGCCTGATATGCGCCGGTAATTTCGTTGCCGGACAATGCTGATGACCATAGCGTGACCAAGCATGAGTTGACAATTTTCAGCTTAACGTACAGTTATCGCACCCTATTTAATAAAAACGTGTGTCCAGCCATGCCGATTGGACATTCTTCGTTCTGTATCCATTCTGCGGCAGGAGTGCCACATAAGATGATTAAGCGTTTCATCATCGCGATTATATTGCTTGTTCTGGTATGCGGAGGGCTGATCGGGTTTAACCTGTTCCGTGCGCAGGCCATTAAGGACTTCTTTGCAAATATGAAGCAGCCGTCACAGGCCGTTTCAACCCTTGAGGTCAAACCGGGCCAGTGGCTGCCCGGCGTTGAAGCAATCGGTTCCGCCCGTGCTGAAGACGGTGTCAATCTGACTTTCCAGATCGACGGTATTGTCAAAGAAATCCTCTTCAAGCCTAACCAGCACGTCAAAAAAGGCGATCTTCTGGTGCAGCTGGATGATGAAATCCAGAAAGCTGATCTCGTAGCAAGCAAGGCTGAAGCCGAGCTGAGCGAGCAGAATTACAAGCGTGCGCAGACATTGCGCACACAGGGCGTCGGCGCTGTATCCAATGTTGATACAACTGCTGCGGCTTTGTCTTCCGCAAAGGCAAATGTTGCCAAGGCACAGGCAACAGTTGATCTGAAACGCCTTATTGCACCTTTCTCCGGTGTGATCGGTATTTCCCGCGTGGATATCGGCCAGTTCATGGCACCCGGTAATGTTGTGGCAACATTGCAGAATGTTGACACGATGCGTGTGGACTTCACCGTACCGGAGCAGGAACTGAAGAACCTGTCGATCGGTCAGGAAGTTCAGATCGGTGAATCCGCTGCAGATTACGCTTTCAAAGGCAAAATCATCGGTATTGACCCGAAAATCGACCCTGCAAGCCGTCTGGTTTCCATTCAGGCACAGGTTGATAATTCTGAAAAATCACTGGTACCGGGTCAGTTCGTACAGGTTCGTGTTGTTCTGCCAGAAGAAAACAATGTGATTGTTTTGCCGCTGACCAGTGTCGTGACCAGCCTTTATGGTGACTATGTTTTCACTGTGGTGAAAAAAGAAGCTGCGAAAACCGATACCGCTCAGGCAGCAGATGCACCAAAGACAGATGCAGCAGCAACAGCTGATGATTTGGTTCTGCATCAGGTGTTTGTGAAGCTTGGCCGCCGTACCGGTAATAATGTTGAAGTTCTGAGCGGCGTCAAGGAAGGCGATATTGTCGTGACTTCCGGCCAGAACCGCCTGAGCAACGGGATGGGTGCGCATATTGACAATAAGGTCAATCCTGCTGATGCCCAGAAGAAACCATAAGGTCGAGAGATGAGCTTTTCTGATAGTTTTATACGCAGGCCGGTTCTTTCGATTGTTGTTGCGCTGATGATTATCCTGCTTGGTTTGCAGGGAATTTTCAATCTGTCAGTGCGGCAGTATCCGGAAGTGGACGAAACGGTTATTACCGTTACGACCGCCTATGCCGGTGCCAGCGCGGAGCTCATTCAGGGCTTCATCACCGCGCCTATTGCGAAAGCAGTGGCGACGACTGAAAATGTTGACTATGTGACTTCCAAAAGTAGCCAGTCACTCAGCACTGTTACGGTTCAGATGAAGCTCGGGGCTAATCCCGATGCGGCGCTGACAGAGGTTATCTCCAAGGTCAATCAGGTTCGCGGCGATCTGCCGAGTGAATCGGAAGATCCGGTCATCTCCAAAGGTACCGGTCAGTCCTTTGCGACCATGTATCTGGCCGTTCAGAACCCGAATATGACCAATGAGCAGATTACGGAATATATTGACCGCGTGATCCGTCCGCGCATGTCCACCATTGAAGGTGTGGCTGATGCGCAGATCCTCGGTGGTCAGGAATATTCCATGCGCGTATGGGTTGATCCTATCCGTATGGCTGCCCGTAATGTGACAGCTTCGGAAGTGCTGGCTGCGATTAAAGCATCCAACTTCCTGTCGGCACCGGGTAAAACAAAGAACGAATATTTCGCAACTGCGATTACCCTGCGTTCCACTTTGCAGACGCCTGAGGCTTTTGCGGAGATGCCGATCCGTGCGGAAGGTTCCGATATTATCCGTATGCGCGATGTTGCCAATGTTGAACTGGCAGCAAAGAGCACGGATACTGTTGTGACTTTCAACGGCTCCAGCGGTACATTTATCGGTGTGTTCCCGACGCCTTCGGCTAACCCGATTGACATGGCAACAGCCGTGAACAAGGAACTGCCGAGCATTCAGGACAGCCTGCCGCAGGGCATGAACATCATTCTGGTTTATGATGCGACCGAGCAGATTTCTTCTTCGATTGTTGAGGTTTTCAAAACAATTGCAGAAGCGATGATTATCGTTGTTATTGTGATCCTGCTGTTCCTTGGTTCGTTCCGTTCGGTTCTGATCCCGATTGTTACCATTCCGATCTCGCTGATCGGTGTGTGTTTCTTCCTGTTCATTCTCGGATTCTCGATCAATCTTCTGTCCTTGCTGGCGATGGTTCTTGCCATCGGTCTGGTGGTGGATGACGCGATTGTGGTGCTTGAGAATATTCACCGCCATATTGAAGAAGGTCTGACACCGATCCATGCATCCTTTGTGGGCATGAAGGAAATCACATCTTCCATCGTGGCGATGACGATTACACTGGCTGCGGTGTTTGCACCGCTCGGCTTTACCGGTGGTCTGACCGGTTCGCTGTTCCGTGAATTTGCGTTCACACTTGCCGGTGCGGTTATTCTGTCCGGTGTGGCGGCGCTGACCATCTCTCCGATGATGTGTTCGCGCATGCTGAAACATGGTGAAGCCAGCCGCTTTGCCCAGTTTGTAGACCGTTTGTTCACCCGTTTTGAAAACGGCTATGAACGCTGGGTTTCCGGTTCTCTGAACTATCGTCCGATCACCATGCTGGTCGTTGTGTCTCTGGTTGGTGTTATGGGCTTCCTGTTCGTGAACACCTCATCGGAACTGGCTCCTGAAGAAGATTCCGGTGCGCTGTTCTCGATGTTCAGCGGCCCTAAATATGCGACATCAGACTATACCAAGCTTTATGCAGACCAGATCGATGAACTGACAAAAGATCTGCCTGAACTGAAAGCCCGTTTTAACATTGTCGGTTTCGGCAGTGCGACAAATGAAGGTATTGCTCTGTGGGCATTGAAAGACTGGTCGCAGCGTGACCGTTCGCAGAAGCAGATTCAGGAAGACCTGACCAAGCGTATTAAAGATGTGACCGGCGTACAGGCCTTCATCTTTGCTCCGCCGTCGCTGCCGGGTACCGGTGGTGGTCTGCCGATTTCGATCGCTATCCAGTCGACAGGTTCGTCGGATCAGGTTTTCGAAATTTCTGAGGAAATCAAGAATGAAGCGCAGGCTTCGGGACAGTTCATCATTGTTCAGAACTCCCTGTCGTTCAATTCTCCGCAGACAACGATTGAAGTTGACCGTGAACGTGCATCCGCAATGGGTGTGACTGTCAGCGAAATCGGTGCGACCCTCGGTCTGATGACCGGTGGTGGTAAGGTTGCTCAGTTCGACCGTGATAATAACAGCTATGATATTATCATGCAGGTGCCGGATGAGTATCGCCGCAATCCGTCCAAGCTCGGTGAATTCTATGTTCGCAGTGCTTCGGGTGAGATGGTGCCGCTGTCTGCCGTGGTGAAGATTGTAAATCAGGCTTCCCCGACTGCAATTGAACAGTTCAACCAGCTGAACTCCTCAACAATTTCGGCTCTGCCTCTGCCAGGTGTTACAACCGGTGACGGTCTGAAAACGATCCTTGATATTGCCAATGCCAAGCTGCCTGAAGGCTTCTTCATTGACTATTCGGGGCAGTCGCGTCTGGAAATCGAGCAGGGTAATACAATCCTGATCGCCTTCTCGCTGGCTGTTGTTGTGATTTATCTGGTGTTGGCTGCACAGTTCGAAAGCTTCCGCGATCCGTTCATCATTATGATGACCGTTCCGCTGTCGATTTTCGGTGCGATCGTGCCGCTGAACCTTGGTCTCGGTACGCTGAATATCTATACGCAGGTTGGTCTGATTACCCTTGTGGGGCTGATTACCAAGCATGGTATTCTGATGGTGGAATTCGCCAATCAGCAGCGCCATGAACATGGACTGAGCCGTCACGATGCGATTATCGCTTCGGCTAAAACCCGTCTGCGTCCGATCCTGATGACAACTGCAGCTATGGCGCTCGGCGTTGTGCCGCTGATGATGGCAACCGGTGCCGGTGCGGCAGCGCGTTACTCCATGGGTCTGGTGATCTTCACCGGTCTGATGGTCGGTACAATGTTCACCCTTTTTGTGGTGCCGATGTTCTACACGCTGATCTCTGCGAAGACCGTTAAACCTCTGGTTTCGGTTCCTACAGAGGAAGAGCTGAAGGCGGAAGTGCAGTCTGCCCATCACTAAGGTGGTTCTGTAAAATAAGAAAAAGGCCGGTCTTCATGACCGGCCTTTTTATTTGAAGATGTTGCTTCCAAATTTTACCGGTAAAAATACAAAATTTTTCACTGTGGTGATTTCAGGCTCTGGTATTATGTAGTCATTACTATATATATGATCCATGACCAAATTTTCCGTACTCGATCTCGCGCCGATCACACTCGGCAGCACCGCAGCGCAAGCCATGCAGAACAGTGTTGAGCTTGCACAACATACCGAGAAACTCGGCTTCCGGCGTTACTGGCTGGCCGAGCATCATAATATGCCGGGCATTGCCAGTGCGGCGACAGCCGTGCTGATCGGCCATGTGGCCGGTGCCACAAAATCCATCCGTGTCGGGGCAGGCGGTATTATGCTGCCGAACCATTCGCCACTGGTGATTGCCGAACAATTCGGCACCTTGGCCTCGCTTTATCCGAACCGTATTGATTTGGGCTTAGGGCGTGCACCGGGCACGGATCAGGTGACATCCTATGCTTTGCGGCGCAATTCCAGTTCGGATGCGCAGTCCTTTCCGCAGGATGTGGTGGAGCTGGTGGGCTATTTCGGCGAGCCGACTACAGAACAACGTGTGCGTGCTTATCCGGGTTCGGGCCTGAATGTGCCGGTGTGGATTCTTGGCTCCAGCCTGTTTGGAGCACAGCTGGCGGCTATGCTTGGTCTGCCTTATGCTTTCGCTTCCCACTTTGCTCCGGGTGATCTCGATGATGCGATTGCGCTTTACCGCCATCGGTTTGAGCCGTCGCAATATCTCGATAAACCTTATGTGATGGCCGGATTTAACGTCTTTGCAGCCGATACGGATGCGGAAGCCCGTTTGTTGTTCACTTCCATCCAGCAGGCTTTTGTGAATTTGCGCACCGGCAATGCAGGGCAGTTGCCGCCGCCGGTCGAAGGCTATGAGGAAAATCTCGATCCGCGCTTTGTGCCGATTATCAAGGCCGCACTTGCCTGCTCTGCTGTGGGCAATAAAGAAACGATACGCCAGCAGATTGATGCTTTTGTTGCCCGCACTGATGTTGACGAGCTGATGATTACAGCGCAAATTTTTGACCATCAGGCGCGCCTGCATTCATTTGAATTGCTGGCGGAAGCAGTCGGACTGAAACCGGAATAAGAGCATGGTTGGATTGGCAGTACGTACCAGAGAAACAGGCGCAATGGCGACATTACAAGGGCAGGGACAGGGGCAAGAGAAGCCGCTGATCCGCTCGTTGACCGGCGGTGAACTGACATTGGAAAATACAGTCTCCGGTGCGGGTTTCAATGCGATTGATCTGCTTTATGCGTCTCTCTCGGCTTGTCTGGTGATGAGTGCACGCATAGCCGCGCGCAAGCTCGGTTTGATTGAGCGTATCAGCAGCTATGAGGTCAAAGTCAGCGGTGAGAAGACGGAGCATGAGCCGTATCGCATCACGCGGTTCACTGTGCAGTTTTTGATTGCCGGTGAACTGTTTGATGAAGAACGTCATGAACTGGCAGAAGCGGCTGAAGCCATGTGTACGGTCAGCAATACACTGAAGGCCAATGCTGATGTGGCTTTCACGGTCTCTGGATAAATTAAAAAAAGCCTGCCGCGATTATCACGGCAGGCTTTTTCATTGGGTGGAATATTGGCGATTAGCTATTGAGCTTCAGCCAGTCTGCCAGTGATTTTCGGCTGTTACCGTCACGGCCGGTAAAGCTCTCTGCAGCGCACATGGAATTGAGAATGGCTTCCTGTGTGGATTCTGTTGCTGCGCGGAACAGCTGGTCAATCTTGTCTTCATTCAGTGCCTGCATGGTCACCAGATCGGACTTCTGGTCGTGATCAATAGTGTTGCCGGTGGTGAAGCCGATAACAATATCACCACTGCCATGACCCCAGAATGCACCAAGACGTGCGATACCCGCACCGCAGCGACGAATGACGCGCTGTAACTGGCGGTGTTCCAGCGGAATGTCGGTCGCCATAATCATCATGATCGACCCTTTTTCAGGTTGATCGGGGAAATCCGGTGTCGGATGGCGGCCATCCGGCAGCGTCAGATCGCCTTTGCGACCGAAATTGGAAAGCACCAAAGTGCCCAGATGATAGTCTTTGCCATCCAGTTTGATGCGGCGGGATGAAGTGCCGATACCGCCTTTGAAGCCGAAGCAGGTCATGCCGGTGCCGGCACCGACATTGCCCTGTGCCACTGCACCGGTGGTTGCAGCATCGAGTGCCGCATAAGCGTGCTCTTCGGTAACGGCCATAGCCTGGATATCATTGAGCGGGCCGTCATTGCATTCGCCGACAACCGCATTGACGGTCGAGGTCGTGCGGCCGATATCGCTGTTCGCAGCAATCGCACGTTTGATAAGTGCATTCACGCAGGTGCCGGTGCTGAGTGTATTGGTCAGCAGGATCGGCGTTTCCAGCGAGCCAAGTTCGTTGACCTGCACAAGACCGGCGCTTTTGCCAAAACCATTGATGGATTCGGATGCTGCCAGAACCTTCTTGCGGAACATATTGCCGTCATGCGGCACAATCGCGGTTACACCGGTATTCACATTGCCTTCACGGATGGTGGTGTGGCCGACTTTAACGCCCGGAACATCGGTAATGGCATTATGCGCACCGGTCGGCATGATGCCGCAAACAATACCGAAATCGCGTGCTGAAGCAGACATGGGATACTCCTGTAAAATCCGTAAATGCAGGCTGATAAGATGCAGATAAAGCCAAGATTCTGTAGATAAAGAATGACAGCCCGACCGGTTTCCGGAGGGGCTGTCAGGGCATTATCATCAGGCATTAAAAAGAAACGTAGTATCACTTCTGCGGCGATACTGCCGTTTCAGTGTGGTGCTAATGCCCGACATATGATCAGTGCCAAGGAAATTAAACGGTCTTTTCCGGGGGAGGCCCAAAAGATCAGAACCGTTTACGGGGCGCTTGCGATCATGACGGTATCCGGCCAGAATTACGAAATTATGGCCGGATGAATTCAGTTTTATCGAAAAATTAAGCCGACAGTTTTTAGAAACACAGTTTTCAAAGAAAACCGGTTCTGTTTTTTAAACTGCTTTAGCAATCTCGATATATTTTTCCTGCAGGCTGCGGGTAATTGCACCCGGCTTGCCGTCTGCAATGACTGTGCCTGCAATTTTCACAACAGGGGTCACAAAACCGGAAGCACTGGTCTGGAATGCTTCTTTCGCTTTGAAGGCTTCTTCAAGCGTAAAGCGGCGTTCTTCAATCTTCAGGCTCTGTTCTTCAGCAATTTTAAGCATGGCCAGACGTGTGCAGCCCGGCAGAATTGCATTCGAATTCGGGCGCACAATCAGTGAGCCTTCTGCGGTGATGATGAATGCACTGGAGGACGCACCTTCAGTAATATAGCCGTCTTCCTGCATCCATGCGTCCTGACAACCATGCGCGGTTGCTTCCTGCTTGGCAAGTACCTGAGCCAGCAACATCACAGTTTTAATGTCGCGGCGCTGCCAGCGGATATCATCCACAACATGAATGGCAATACCGTTCTGCTGGGAGGCGGAACCGATCAGCTTTTTCACCTGTGTGAAAGCAACAAGTGTCGGTTTCATATCCGCGCTGTAAACGAAGTCACGATCCGCAGCGCCACGGGTGATCTGCATATAGACCACACCTTCAGTGAGATTGTTGCGCTTGATCAGCTCTTTCTGCATGGCGATGATGTCTTCGTCGCTCATCGGCGCCGGTACATCAATCATCTTCAGGGAACGGCCGAGACGTGCCATATGGGCATCATTGTCAACGAGCTTGCCATCGATAACTGCACTGACTTCATAAATCCCGTCTGCAAATACGAAACCGCGGTCAAAGACCGAGATCTTGGCTTCTTCTTCAGGGACATAGGCACCGTTTACATATACAATTCGGCTCACAACGCATTCCTTGGCGTTAAAATTTTATGGGAATCTGCTGAAACTGAAGCTATGAAAAAAAATCCGGCAGAGCCAATGCTTTGTTTTTTGGTTGTTATGCAAGATTTGCATATTCTGCATGACAGATATTCTGTCTGTGATAATGCGACATAAAATGCCGGAAAAGCGTGTTTCGGGGCGCAAAAAGAGCAATAACTTTTAATAGCGGTCAAGTCATAACCACGGGTTATCGGAACCGCTATTTTTTATGCTCTCGCTGGCACGGCCAGTTTGCCTAAGCTGATAAGCATAAGAGGAACTATGCCGGTTACAGGCTCTCAGCCTGTCCGGTTTATAAATATGTATGACGGGCTTTGTTTTATAACAATAAAAACAGAAACAAGCCGGACGGCATAAAGCGTCGGTCTGCAATCAGATAAAAGAACGCTGTGATCCGTTGAAATATCCTGTGCCGGTTGTGCAATGCTGCGGACAGGCATGGAGAATGCATAAGGGGAGAAACTGCGGGTGAAAACCAGTCAGAAAACGGTTATCCGGCTTGAAAAACTGCAAAAGCATTATGGCGCGCATATTGTTCTCAAAGAGATCGATCTGACTGTGACCTCCGGTGAGGTGCTGGCGATTATCGGGCCTTCCGGTTCGGGCAAAAGCACATTGCTGCGCTGCATCAATTATATCGAGCCGCCGGATGCCGGTATTGTCACGGTTGGTGATGTGACCCTGCAGGCCGAGAAAAAAGCCTCTGCCAAACAATTGCATGATCTGCGCCATTCAATCGGCATGGTGTTTCAGTCGTTTAATCTGTTTCCGCATATGAGTGTGCTGCGCAATGTCAGTCTGGCGCAGGAGCGTGTGCTTGGCCGCTCTAAAAAAGAGGCCGATGAGCGCTCGATGGATCTGCTGGAGAAAGTCGGTCTTGCCGACAAAGCGCAGCAATATCCGATGCGTTGTTCCGGTGGCCAACAACAGCGTATCGCCATCGCCCGCGCTCTGGCACTTGATCCGAAAGTGATGCTGTTTGACGAGCCGACCTCGGCGCTTGATCCCGAACTGGGGCTGGAAGTGCTGAGCGTCATGCGCAAACTGGCTGACAGCGGCATGACGATGATTGTCGTGACGCATGAGATGGGCTTTGCGGAGAATGTCTCTGACACGGTGATGGTAATGGCCGACGGCAATGTGATTGAAAGCGGGCCCAGCCGCGAAGTGATGCGCAATCCGCAGACGGAGCGGGCGCAGCGTTTCCTCAAAGCGGTGAATGAGCGTTAAATGCTGGCAGATTTCTCCTATATCATTCGCGGTTTGCCCTGGACTGTTGCGCTGACAGTCTCGGCTCTGGCTGTGGGTACGATACTCGGGCTGATCCTGATGTTGATGCGGCGCTCCAAGTTCTGGCCGCTGCGCCTGCTGGCAACCGCCTATATCAATCTGGTTCGCGGTATCCCGCCTCTGGTGTGGCTGTTTGTGATCTTTTTCGGTCTTGGCACCGGTTATATTACCATCAATCCGTTTATGGCGGCGCTGACCGGTTTCGGCATGATTGCCGGAGCCAATATGGCAGAGATTTTTCGTGGTGGCATGATGGCTGTCCATCACGGGCAGTTTGAAGCCGCAGAGGCGCTTAATCTCGGCCGTTATCATGCTTTCAAGGATGTGGTGGCACCACAAATGTTACGCGTATCGCTGCCTTCTGCCGCCAGCTATGCGATTGGCCTGCTTAAAGACAGTGCGATTGCCTCAGCCATTGGCGTGACAGAACTGGCCTATCAGGGCAGCCAGCTGTCGCAAATGACCTTCCGTGGCCTTGAGGTATTTGCCGTGGTGGCCTTGCTTTATATTCTTCTCAGCCTGCCGGTTGCATGGCTGTCACGGACTGCGGATATCTATCTGCGGGCGAAGGTGGCGCGATGATTGATTTTCCGATTGATGATGTCATTTCATGGATGCCGGAACTGCTTGATGGTCTGGCGCTGAGCGTCAAAGTCACGCTGGCCAGTCTGGCGATTGGCATTCCTTTTGGCTTGCTACTGGCGCTGGGTGTGCAGGCAAGGTCGAAATTCACGCGCGGGCTGTGTCTGGTGATTGTCGAAATCGGGCGCGGTGCTCCGGCTCTGATCCTGCTGCAATTCATCTATTTCGGATTGCCTAGTGCCGGTATCACGATGACATCGATTGTGGCGGCGATTGCGGCGCTGAGCTGGAACACCGGCGCTTATACCAGCGAGATTATCCGTGCAGGGCTTGAATCTGTGCCTGCAGGGCAGAAAGAAGCGGTGATGGCGCTGAATATGAGCCGGATTGACGGTTTGCGCTATGTGATCCTGCCGCAGGGATTACGGGTGGCTGTGCCTGCCTTGCTCGGTTTTTCGATCCTGATTTTTCAGGCAACATCTCTGTGTTTCACCATTGCCATGCCGGAACTGATAAGCCGTGCCTATGAAATCGGTTCGACGACCTTCCTGTATTTTCCGGCTCTGCTGGCGGCAGGTATTCTCTATGCAATGATCTGCATTCCGGCATCTATGCTGGTAAGCTGGGTTGAAAAACGTGCGGGACGTTTCTCGCGGTAAATATAACAATAAACATAAACAATATGGGGTAGTGATATGAAATTAATGGGAAAAATGATCGTCGCAGCATCGGTTCTTGCCGGTGCGACGGCACTGGCTGCAGTGCAGGCCAATGCACAGAGCTGCACACCGAAAAACAGTTTTAAAACAGTTGAAGAAGGTGTGCTGACCATCGCTGTTACCACTTATGCGCCTTATTCCTATCTCTCACCGGAAGGTGAAGCCAAAGGCGTTGACGGCGATATTGCCAATAAGATCGCCGAGATGGAATGTCTGAAAGTTAAGGCTGTGGCCGTGGATACCGCTGCCGGTATTCAATATGTGCTGTCAGGCAAGGCCGATATCACCACCGGTGACTGGTATCGCACGGCAGAACGCGCCAAGGTGATGAACCTGTCATGGCCGCTCTATAATGACCAGATGGGTATTTATACCAAGGAAGGTTTTGAAGAGGTCAAGGATATTGAGGGCAAAAGCGTTGGCACCGTGCAGGGTTATCTCTGGGTTGCTGACCTAAAGAAGCTGCTCGGCAGCAATCTCAAACTCTATCCGAATTCCGTGAGCATGCAGCAGGATCTGGCTGCCGGACGTATTGCTGTTGGTATTGACGGTTATTCTACCGGTGTTGTCGCCAAGAAAGCCGGAGCCATGCCGGATATTGAAGTGAAGGTTGCCAAGAGTGATGATCGTGTGAAAGCCACGACTGAGGCCGGACAGGGCAGCTTTCCTTATTCCAAGAAAAATCCTGAACTTGGTGCGGCGCTTGATGCCAATATCAAGGCCTTGCATGAAGATGGTACAATCAAATCTATTCTGACTGCCAATGGTATGGAAGCTTCAGCCGGTGATGTCGGCGAGCCACGTCTGATTGACTAAAAATAATAAAAGACCGGATTAATTTTAGTCCGGTCTCTCTTTTGCAGGAAGAAAGCTCATGGCGCTGGATCATTATTATACGCTTGGTCGCTCAGGTTTGCGGGTTAGCCGGATGGCGCTCGGCACCATGACTTTCGGCAATGCAGCTATTCGCGGGATCGGCGGCAGCTGGGGCAGTGCCGATGAGATATCAGGCGCGATATTTGATCATTATACCGATATGGGCGGCAATTTTATTGATACTGCCAATTCCTATGGTGCAGGTGCCAGTGAAAGCCTGATCGGGCAGTTTATGCGCGAGAAAGGTAATCGTGAACGGCTGGTGCTGGCGACCAAATACAGCAACAGTCTTGAACCCGGCAATCCCAATGCAGGCGGTAACAGCCGCAAGGCCATGATGCGGGCGGTTGAAGATTCCCTGCGCCGTTTGGGAACCGATTATATCGACCTCTATATGGTGCATACATGGGATCGCATAACGCCTGCGGAAGAGGTGGTGCGCACGCTGGATGATCTGGTGCGGGCGGGTAAAATCCGTTACGGCGGGCTGTCTGATGTGCCGGCATGGTATGCTGCGCGGGCGCAGACATGGGCGGAATGCCATGCGCTGACACCACTGATAGGTCTGCAACTGCCATATTCACTTACTGAACGGAATATCGAACAGGAATTTGTGCCGCTGGCGCAAAATATGGGTTTGGGTATTACTGTCTGGAGCCCGTTATCCATGGGGCTGCTTTCAGGGAAATACCGCGTTGAGGGTGATCGCTGGGCAGGAGAAGGTCGTCTGACTACAGATGCATCCGGCAAAGGCATGGGGCTGTTTACGGCGCGCAATCACGCCATTCTCTCGGCCTTGCAGGATGTGGCAGCAGAGCTTGAGCGTCCAATGGCACAGGTGGCTTTGAGCTGGGTGCTGAACCGCCCGTCTGTTGCATCACTGATTATCGGTGCGAGTAAACTGGCACAGTTGCAGGATAATATTGCGGCCTTTGAATTGCAGATACCTGCGGAACTGAGCGCAAGACTGGATGCCGCAAGTGCTCTGCCTTCACCGCAGCCTTATGCTTTATTTGATGCGGATTATCAGGCAGGGGTGCTGAACACCGGTGCATCGGTTGGTGATAAGCCTGCTTCTTACGCGCCGCCACAATGGATGCCGAAGGTGGATGATTTCACCTATGGTAAGGGCTGATTTTTATTATACGGAGAGTGGTATGTAATGCCGCTTTCATTAAATTTATATCTTAAGATATTTAAATAAAATTATGAATTATCATAATTAATTTAGTTTATTTCACTTGGTGTGATACGCAAAATCACTGCGTTTTATATATGAGATTTTTATATCTCTCCTTCTTTCCCTCTCTCGAACCACTATGCGTTTTGGCGCCATAGTTCCGCCTGATTTCGGCTCGTCGCGCTTAGCGCTGCTGCCGGAAGCAGCTGCTGCACTTGCACCGGCTGAAATTCAGGAGTTTGAAAAATGGATGTCATCATGATTGCCGCAGGCGCCGGATTTATCGGTTTGTCTTATTTCTACGCCCTTGTTTGTGACCGGCTGTGAGGGCGCGTCATGTGGTTTGATTATGTTCTCGGCGGCTCGGTAGCCGCATTGCTCAGCCTCTATCTGCTTTATGCACTGGCACGACCTGAGCGCTTTTAAAACTGTTTTAGAAACGGAAAGTATTTTCCAATGACTTTCAACGGAATATTGCAGATTGCGATCCTGTTCGGGCTCACAATTCTGCTGGTGAAACCGGTTGGCGGGTATCTGACCCGCGTGTTCACCGGAGAACGAACCTTCCTCTCGCCAGTGATCGCACCGGTTGAACGCGGCCTCTACAGACTGGCCGGAACCCATGAAAAAGAAGAGCAGCACTGGACAGTCTATGCGGCGTCGCTACTGATGTTCAGCATTGCCGGTTTTGTGGCGCTCTATCTGTTGCAGCGCCTGCAAGGGGCATTGCCATATAATCCTGCGGGTATGCAGGCTGTGGAGCCGACATCTGCTTTCAATACAGCAATCAGCTTTATGACCAATACCAACTGGCAGGGCTATGGCGGTGAAAGTACGATGAGCTATTTCACCCAGATGGCCGGTATCACAGTACAGAACTTTGTCTCTGCCGCAGTGGGTATCGCTGGTGCTATGGCGATTACCCGTGGTTTTGCCCGTTCTTCAAGCAATACAATCGGCAATTTCTGGGTCGATCTGACCCGCGCCACGCTCTATGTGCTGCTGCCGATCTGCATTATCGGCACGCTTGTGCTGGTCTGGCAGGGTGTGCCGCAAAACCTCAATGCCTATACGCTTGCAACCACGCTGGAAGGTGCACAGCAGACTATTGCACAAGGGCCTGTGGCATCGCAGATGATTATCAAACATCTGGGCACCAATGGCGGCGGCTTCTTCAATGCTAACTCAGCGCATCCGTTTGAAAATCCGACTGCACTGACTAACCTTATCCATCTGCTGTCGATTTTCGTTATCTCTACTGCCATGACCAATGTGTTCGGCCGTATGGTCGGCAATCAACGTCAGGGCTGGGTGCTGTTCGCGGTCTTCGGTGTGCTGGTGGTGCTGGGAACATCGGTACTCTATTGGGCAGAATCCGGTGGTAATCCGCTGATGCAGGCTCTGGGCGTTGTCGGCGGCAATATGGAAGGCAAAGAAGCGCGCTTCGGCATTGCATTGTCTGCCTTGTTCTCCGAAGTGACCACAGCCGCCTCTACCGGCGCGGTCAATAATATGCATGACAGCCTGATGCCGCTCGGTGGTTTGGTACCGCTGTTCAATATGCAGATCCCTAATCTCGGCGGTATTGGTGCCGGTATCTACGGCATGTTGCTGTTCTTCATTCTGGCGATCTTCATTGCCGGTCTGATGGTTGGCCGCACACCGGAATATCTGGGCAAGAAAATCGAGGCCAAAGAGGTCAAGATGAGCCTGCTAGCCACGCTCGGACCATCACTTGCCATTCTCGGTTTTGCTGCATTGGCTGTGGTTTTGTCGCAAGGGTTGTCGAGCATTCAGGATGCAGGGCCACACGGCTTCAGCGAAGTGCTCTACGCTTACTCTTCCGGTGCCAACAATAACGGCAGTGCCTTTGCCGGTCTCAATGCCAATACGCCTTTCTACAATCTCACCATCGGTTTTGCGATGCTGATGGGGCGTTTTCTCCTCATTGTGCCGGTGCTGGCGATTGCCGGTTCATTAGCCGCCAAGAAAACCGTTCCTGCCTCTGCCGGTACATTGCCGACCACAGGCCCTCTGTTTGTTGGTCTGGTGTTTGGCGTGACGATGATTGTCGGCGGTCTGACTTTCTTTCCGGCCTTGGCGCTGGGGCCGGTTGTCGAGCATTTCGCAATGCTCTCCGGTCAGCTGTTTTAAAGGTGCATGATGGCGAAGAATTCTTTTCTGATGAAGCAATTATTCTGCTCCAAAACTGCACAGAAGCAAAATCTGCGCGGCACGGACAAGGATGATTGTCCCAAACTCACCAGTATCATGCTGATCCTTGTGCTGGCGATGCTGGCCGGTGTTTTCCTCGTGAAGGCGCTGACCTGAGTTTAAGTTAAAACATTAACTTATCACTCTACATCAATGAAAATTCTATGCAGTTTTAAAATAACTTGCATAAAATAAAGATGGAGGGCTCTCATGAGCCAGTCAAAATCTTCCAGTATTCTGGATGCCAAAATCCTGCTGCCTGCGATAGGCGGCGCTTTTCGCAAACTCGACCCGCGGGTGCTGGCGAAAAATCCGGTGATGTTTGTCGTTGCCGTTGTCACCGTGCTGACAACCGTGCTGTTTATCAAAGATATGGCAAGCGGCGGAGCGGATCTGGGCTTCTCGTTCCAGATCATTCTGTGGCTATGGTTTACTATTCTGTTCGCCAATTTTGCCGAAGCGGTGGCTGAAGGGCGCGGTAAAGCGCAGGCGGAATCTCTGCGCCGTACCCGTACCGAAACCGAAGCAAAATTGCTGAGTGGTGACAGCAAAACCAATTACACTATCGTTGCAGGCAACAGCCTAAAAGTCGGTGATATTGTGCTGGTGGAAGCCGGAGATATTATTCCGTCCGATGGTGAGGTGATTGAAGGTGTGGCCTCGGTCAATGAGGCGGCGATTACCGGTGAATCCGCTCCGGTAATCCGTGAATCCGGCGGTGACCGTTCGGCGGTGACCGGCGGCACGCAAGTGCTGTCCGACTGGATACGCGTGCGCATTACCGCCGCTGCCGGATCGACCTTTATTGACCGGATGATCTCATTGGTAGAAGGCGCAGAACGCCAGAAGACACCAAATGAGATTGCGCTGAACATTCTGCTTGCCGGTATGACCCTGATCTTCGTGCTTGCTGTTGTGACCATTCCGAGCTTTGCCACTTATGCGGGCGGTTCCGTGCCGGTGATTGTGCTGGTGGCTTTGTTCGTTACGCTGATCCCGACCACAATCGGCGCTTTGCTCTCAGCCATTGGTATTGCCGGTATGGATCGCTTGGTGCGGTTCAATGTGCTGGCAATGTCCGGCCGTGCGGTGGAAGCTGCCGGTGACGTGGATACGCTGCTCTTGGATAAAACCGGGACGATTACGCTTGGTAACCGTCAGGCTACAGAGTTCCGTCCGGTCACAGGTGTCAGCGAACAGCAACTGGCCGATGCGGCACAGCTCGCCTCACTTGCCGATGAGACACCGGAAGGCCGCTCCATCGTTGTGCTGGCTAAAGAGAAATACGGCATCCGTGCCCGTGATATGGCAAGCCTGCACGCAAGCTTTGTGCCTTTTACCGCACAAAGCCGGATGAGCGGCGTGGACGTGGATGGCAGTATCATCCGTAAAGGCGCGGTGGATGCAGTGCTGAAATATGTTGAGGCGGAAGGCAGCAAAGCTTCTACACCTGCCCAGCTACAGGAAATCCAGTCAATTGCCGCGCAGATTGCCAAGGCGGGCGGTACACCGCTGGCTGTGGTCAAAGACGGGCAGCTGATGGGCGTTGTCTCGCTGAAGGATATTGTCAAAGGCGGTATCCGTGAGCGTTTTGCAGAACTGCGCCGCATGGGTATCCGCACGGTGATGATTACCGGTGATAATCCGATGACTGCTGCCGCGATTGCCGCAGAAGCGGGCGTGGATGATTTTCTGGCGCAGGCAACACCGGAGAACAAGCTGTCGCTGATCCGTGAGGAGCAGGCTAAGGGCAAGCTGGTGGCAATGTGCGGTGACGGTACCAATGATGCGCCGGCGCTGGCACAGGCTGATGTGGGCGTGGCGATGAATACCGGTACAGTAGCTGCGCGTGAAGCAGGGAATATGGTCGACCTCGATAGTGATCCGACCAAGCTGATCGAGATCGTGGAAATCGGCAAGCAATTGCTGATGACACGCGGTGCGCTGACAACCTTCTCGATTGCCAATGATATTGCCAAATATTTCGCGATTATTCCGGCAATGTTCCTCGCTTTCTACCCGCAACTCGGGGTGCTGAATATTATGGGGCTGCATAGTCCGCAGAGTGCCATTCTCTCGGCCATCATCTTCAATGCGTTAATTATCGTGGCGCTGATCCCGCTGTCACTGCGCGGGGTTAAATATCAGGCGGTTGGTGCGGGCGCACTGCTGAGCCGCAATCTGATGATCTACGGTCTTGGCGGGATTATCGTGCCTTTCGTGGCGATCAAGCTGATTGATATGGCGATTACCGCTTTGGCTCTGGTGTAAGGAATAGACACATGTTGAAACAATTACGTCCTGCTGTGGTGATGATTGTCAGTCTGACTGTGATTACCGGTATTGCCTATCCGCTGGCTATGACCAGCGTGGCGCAGACCCTGTTTCCTTCTCAGGCTAATGGTAGTCTCATTGTGAAGGATAATAAGGTGATCGGTTCATCACTGATCGGCCAGCAATTCACTTCTGATCGTTATTTCCACGGTCGCCCGAGTGCTGCAGGTGATGGTTATAATGCTGCATCCTCCGGCGGTTCCAATCTTGCGCCAACCAGCGCTGCGTTACTGGATCGCGTAAAGGCCGATGTGGCCAAGCTGCAGGCAGAGAATCCAAATCAGCCTGTGCCTGTTGATCTGGTGACAGCATCCGGCAGCGGACTTGATCCGCATATCACGCCGGAAGCGGCTTTGTTCCAGATACCGCGCATTGCCAAGGCACGCGGGCTGGATGAGGCCAAACTCAAGACACTGGTGGATGCTCAGATACAGGAGCGTTTGCTGGGTGTGCTGGGCGAGCCGGTTGTGAATGTGCTTGCGCTTAATCTCGCACTGGATCAGGTTAAATAAGACAGAACATGCAGAGTCCGGATCATAATTGATGAATGATGACAGTCAGCTGCAGGAAAGCATGCGCAATGGTGACAACAGACCGTCGCCGGATGCGCTGCTCGCCAAAGCCGAACAGGAAACACGCGGCCGCCTCAAGATTTTTCTCGGGGCGGCTCCGGGCGTTGGTAAAACCTATGAAATGCTGATGTCCGGCCGTAGTCTTTTGGCTGACGGCGAGGATGTGGTGATCGGGGTTGTCGAAACCCACGGGCGTCAGGAAACACAGGCGCTGACTGAAGGCTATGAGATTATTCCCCGTGCACGTGTCGATTATAAAGGCCATGTACTTGAGGAGATGGATCTCGACGCTGTGCTGGCGCGTCGCCCCAAGCTGGTGCTTGTGGATGAACTGGCGCATACCAATGCTCCGGGCAGCAGGCACCCCAAGCGCTATCTCGATGTTGAAGAACTGCTTGCCAACGGGATTGATGTTTATACCACGCTGAATATCCAGCATGTCGAGAGCCTCAATGATGTGGTGGCGCAGATCACCCGTATCCGCGTGCGCGAAACCGTGCCGGATAGTATTATCGACCGCGCCGATGATATTGAGATCGTTGATATTACACCGGAAGACCTGATTAAACGCCTGAAAGAAGGCAAGGTCTATCTGCCCAAGACGGCGAAACGCGCCACACAGAATTACTTCTCGGCCGGTAATCTCACAGCATTGCGCGAACTTGCTCTGCGGCGCACGGCGCAACGTGTGGACGATCAGCTACTCAGCCATATGCAGGCTAATGCCATTTCTGGCCCTTGGTCGGCGGGTGAACGTGTGCTTGTTTGCATTGATGAACAGCCGCATGGTGCGGCACTGATCCGCTATGCCCGCAGACAGGCCGACCGGCTGCGTACGCCGTGGACAGCGCTCTATGTGGAGACATCCCGCGCGGCAACGCTCTCGGAAGAAGAGAAAGACCGTATTGCCGCCACCTCACGGCTGGCAGAGCAGCTCGGCGGTGAAATTATTACGCTGACCGGCCATGATGTGGCACAAGACATTATCAATTATGCCTTGGCGCATAATTTCAGCCATATTGTTATCGGTAAGCCGAATAAATCGCGTCTGCGTGAAATGTTTGAAGGGTCAGTCTCGCACGACCTGATCCGTAAGGCCGGTAATCTCAGTATCCATATTATTTCCGGTACGCAGCAGGAGGCTGCGCCGGTGCGTCAGGTGGCAACCGCTGAGGAAAAAGCATTTTCGCTACGGCCTTATCTGCTGAGCCTTGGCTATATCGCGATTGCGCTGGTTGTTGGCACTTTGCTCGATCATGTGCTGGATGTGCGCAATATCGCGCTGGTATTTCTGATGGCGGTGCTGGCGACGGCTGTGGCCTCCGGTCTGCGGCCTGCCTTGTTTGCCTCGCTGGTCAGTGCGCTTGTTTTCAATTTCTTCTTCCTGCCACCACTCTACACATTGCATATTGCAGGGCCGGAGAGTGTGATTGCACTGGCATTCTTCATTTGTGTGGCGCTGGTCGCCAGTAATCTGACAGCGCGTGTGCAGCGGCAGGCTTCCGCGGCGCGTAACCGTGCCAGAACAATGGAAGGGCTCTATCAGTTCAGTAAAAAGCTGGCGGGTGCAGGAACGCTGGAAGATGTGCTCTGGGCAACGGTTTATCAGATTGCAGCGCTGCTCAAAGTGCGTGTGGTGGTGCTGTTGCCGGATGAAGGTACAGCCAATACGTCTATTTCCGTGCGTGCCGGTTATCCGCCGGATGATACGCTGGCCGATGCAGATATTGCTGCTGCCCGCTGGGCGTGGGAGCATGACCATCCTGCAGGACGTGGGGCAGACACTTTACCCGGTGCCAAGCGTCTTTATCTGCCGTTGCGTGCAGTCGGTAATACAATTGGTGTGGTCGGGCTGGATGATGACCGGCAAGGGCCTATCCTCACGCCGGAGCAGCAACGGTTGTTTGATGCACTGGCAGAGCAGGCGGCACTGGCGATTGCGCGTATCCAACTGGTGGATGATCTGGATCGCGCGCAGCTTGCTGTTGAGGCAGACCGGTTGCGCTCGGCGTTGCTGACCTCGATCTCTCATGACTTGAAAACGCCGCTCGCTGCCATTCTTGGCGCTGCAGACACATTGAAGAGCTATTCCGGCTCTCTGCCCGATACTGACCGTGCTGAATTGCTGACCACCGTGGTGGATGAGTCCGAGCGGCTCAACCGCTTTATCGCCAATTTGCTGGATATGACACGGATTGAATCAGGTGCCATGCAGCCGAATAAATCGCTGCATTATCTGGGCGACATTGTGGGCAGTGCTTTGAAACGTGCCGCGAAAATTCTGCAACATCACCGTGTTGAAACCGATATTGCCGCTGATCTGCCGATGCTGAAACTTGATCCGGTTTTGTTTGAGCAGGTGTTGTTCAACTTGCTGGACAACGCCGCTAAATACGCACCGGAAGGCAGTCTGGTTTATATTCAGGGGCAGACGGAGCAAGGCGATATTGTATTGCGCATCAGTGATGAGGGCGCGGGCATACCGGCGGGTGATGAATTGCGGATTTTCAACAGTTTCTACCGTGTGCGCAAAACCGATCAGGTGCGTGCCGGTACAGGGCTGGGGCTGGCAATCTGCAAGGGCTTTACAGAGGCGATGGGCGGCACCATTACAGCTGCCAATCGCAGCGATCATGGCGGTCGCAGTGGTGCTGTTTTTACAATCCGATTACCGCTCAGCAGCTGCGCTGAAATGATGAGCGGAACAGAAGAGGGATTATCTCCCCGATGACACAGAATATTGTCAAAATCCTTGTGGTGGATGATGAGCCGCCAATCCGTAAACTTTTGCGCGTAGGGCTGGGGACGGAAGGTTTTTTGATCCTTGAGGCACCATCAGCGGCCATCGCCCGAGAGATTATGCGCGATGACCGGCCTGATCTGGTGCTGCTGGATCTCGGCCTGCCGGATATGTCGGGGCATGATCTTCTGACGCTGTGGCGCTCGGAACTGATTGATCTGCCTGTGATTATTCTTTCAAGCCGCACAGATGAAAACGGAATCGTTAAAGCGCTTGAGCTTGGTGCTGATGATTATGTGACCAAGCCGTTTGGTATGAAAGAACTGGCAGCACGAATCCGCGTGGCACTGCGCCATAAATTGCAGGAGCAGGGCGAAAAGCCGGTCTTCCAAACCGGCGAGCTGTCGGTTGATCTGGTGAAGCGTATCGTACGGCTCAAAGGGCAGGAGATTAAGCTCTCGCCGAAAGAATATGATATTTTGCGGATCATGGTGCAGCACGCAGGCAAGGTGCTGACTCATAGCTTCATTCTCAATCAGATTTGGGGCGGCATGAGTGATGTGCAATATCTGCGCGTTTATGTGCGCCAGTTGCGTCAAAAACTCGAAGATTCGCCCGATCAGCCGTTTTATATTCTGACAGAGACAGGTGTCGGCTACCGGCTACGCGAACCGGACGTTTAAATGTGACGGATTCGCCGGATATTTTACAAAGTCTCTGGCGAAACGTATTTTATACGCGTCGAAAAACTTTGAGTAATAGAATTAAGATAGTTTTGATTGGGTGATTTATGCAGATTGAAACTCTTAAAGAAGAGTGGCTCCCCGGGCCGGATTCGAACCAGCGACCAACCGGTTAACAGCCGGTTGCTCTACCGCTGAGCTACCGAGGAATAGTTGCTCTGCATTTGCAATGACAGCCGTATAGCAACGCAAAATGCTCTTGCCAAGCCCTAATTTTGATATTGTACAGGAAAAAAGCAGATTTATGACAGGGAGTATTGTTTTCCAGTTTGAAAGACAGCGACCATCATCTGAAAATGATAAAAATCATTTATTTCAAATAATTAGATGATGCGTGAAAACGAGCGCTACTATACGCAGTACAGGCATTTCTGATTTTAGCTTTTGGAAATTTTATGCACGCTCTTTATGAGAAAAGAGTGGCTCCCCGGGCCGGATTCGAACCAGCGACCAACCGGTTAACAGCCGGTTGCTCTACCGCTGAGCTACCGAGGAACAGGTGCTCTTGCTTTCAGCGATTTGGCGTATAGCAAAAGCATTTTGGTTTTGCCAAGCCCTTTTTCGCTTTTCAATCAACTTTTTAGCGGAACTGTGGATGAGACGTGCATTTCAGGTGTTAAAATCTGAAATATCGCAGTTTAAAGACGCTGCTTTGAGTGTTTCCAACATCTTAGAGTTGCTGGCGCTGTGCATTGCACGCAACAAACTGCGGAATCAGGAGTAATGATTATGCGTTCTGATTCCTGATGCTCAGTGGAAGAGCATTGCATAATCACATTCACAGCAGTCGTAATTTTCAGAAAAATGCAGCTTTGGCGGAAGTGGTATTTTTTTGAACAAAAGGGCACTTATATAAGGGGCATATAAACAGAGAGAGTGCAGGCAGGACAGACAGATTGCTGAAACCGGATGCTGATATAAATAATGCTGCAGAACAGCAGAGCACTGAAAGCGGGGAGGCGGCTACGCAGCACCGGATCAGATTGTTTGGGAAACATTTGCCGCTCCCGCAGTCTGTCTGGCTCAGGCGAATCCTCGGTGGCGGGCTTATCGTTGGTGGCGTATTTAGCTTTTTACCGGTGCTCGGCGTTTGGATGCTTCCGCTCGGGCTGATTATCCTTTCCCGTGATTCCAGCCGAATAAGACGGATCAGGCGCAAGTCTGAGGTTGGTTTGCTGCGTCGCTGGCGTGAATACAGGGCGCGCAAGAAAGCAGAGAAGGCGGAGCAGAAGGAGTGACCGGCTTTTCCTGAGTGATTATTGTATGTGCTGTGAATAAAATTCCGGCTATCTGCATTATTTTGATAGGAAATTTAAAATTTCGCGGAAAGCATGGCGGGGGTACTTGACGAGTCATGCGGCTTAACCTATTCAGCACTCAACCACATACGGATGGCCTCGTGGCGGAGTGGTTACGCAGAGGACTGCAAATCCTTGCACCCCGGTTCGATTCCGGGCGAGGCCTCCATCCAAAATCTAAGCATTTGTTATATATGATTTATTTTGCTTAAATCCCTCACTAGCCAACTAGGTGAGGGCAAAGTGCGTAGATAATCTCTAAATTTCTATCATGAAAAACAATGAAATTAAAAAGCCAGCTAGAGAATTAGCTGGCATTTATGGTTGTAAAATTCCGTTTTTAATCGGCTTGTTTTTTATTTTTTCTTCTTGAGCGGGTGAGAGCGATTTCACTCTCAATCTGGTCTGCAACTCGTCTGGAGTTTTTAATGCCCAGGCGAACTCTGTCTGCGCCTTTGGTGTAGAGTTCTGCCTGTTTAACATTAGACCAACCATATTGTGCCATTAGCTCATGTGTGGCTGCACCGGCTTCTGCAGATAGAGTTGCTGAAAGTTTGCGCAACCCGTGTGCGCTTTTCTTGATGCCGGCATCATTACATCTGTCTCTGAACCAGTTTCCAAAACTGGCAACTTCAAATGCATTACCAGATTCACTGATGAGGAATGTGTTGATGCCGGTTTCAGTAACGGAAATTACGTCTAGCAACGCCTTAGGAAACTCCACTGTTATCTGGGAACCGGTTTTTTGAGTTTTAATGCTGAAAATATTGCCGCGCATGTGCTGGCGGCCAGCTCGTACAACGTCAGATCGACGCAATCCGGTATGAAGTAGTAGCTCAACAGCAAGGCGGGCTTTGGTGCCTACTGGCCATTTATCATAGAACTGTAGCAGATCCTCCATTGTCCAGGGTGCGAAGCCCACGGGTTTGTACTTCAATGGTAATACGCCTGCAGTTGGGTCAATGGTCACGTAATCATTTTGGAGCGCCCAACTGAACAAGCCTCGCATTGCTTTCAGGAAGTGATTAGCTTGGGCAGGTGTATCAGCTCGTGCTTCAAGAGCCATAACCAACGAGCGGCGGTCAATTGCTGTGTAGCGGGTATTATTGGAGCGTTTTATTGCCTCAATAAAAATGTTCTCTCGTTGGCGCTGTGTTGCAATCGAAAATGCTCTCCAGGTGGAGCTTTCGCGATAACGGTCAATAAGCCATCGCAAGCTGTAGGGCTGGGCAGGAATACCACGCGGGGCTTCTTCGATTTTATAGCCCATTACAGCCTGCTTGTAGCCTTCTTTGAATTCCCGTGAGTTCACATCATCGGGCAGGCGCACGCGTAAACCTTTCCCGATCCTGTAAAAATATTTCACTTTGCCGTGGCGGCTCACTTCACGCACAACATGAGGTGGGAGTTTGCGTCTCAGTTTGGTCATTACAGCCGCACTATATTTTTATGTTCAATCAAATGAGGATAGGTATCTGTGAGTGGTGCAGGTTGCACTGATAAAGAGCCATCAGCTTCTAGGCGCACGCTCACGCCCTGTTCTTTGGCAATGATCGCTGCACTGCGGATTTGCGCGCGGGTGTAGCGCATTTTCTCTCTTTCGGCTTTGTGATCCATGCTTATTTACCTCCTTGCGCCAAGGTTGCGCGGCCTGCTGGCGTTACTCGGTCGAGCAGGTAGCAGCCCGACACATTCTCAAGCCAAATGACTGCTGAATGGCCGCTCAATACCTTTGCCGTGCTGCGTGTCTTTGTCGGGAACAATTCGTCGTGGCCGTCCTTTTTCAAAAGCATGGCTGTTCCGACTGGATAGGAGGCATTGAATTTGTCACAAATGGCCTGCAGCTTGTCCGCTTTCGCCTGCTGTCTTTTTGTCAGTTTCATTTGCCTGCCTCCAATAGTGCTGCATGGCCTGTGAATAGCTGGGAGAGAGCTGTTTTTGCGGCCTTATAAACGGACAAAATCAAATATTTGTAGCAAGATTGGCGGTGATGAATCGCGCGGGAACGCGATCCATCACCTCTCATTCCTTCATGGAAACAGCACAAAGGAACGGTCTGAATGAATAGAAATCTTGAATATGAAATCTGAAGTTTGGGAACGCGCCAGCCGCGACCAACCTCCTCAGGTGGAGTTGGTGCTGGTGTAGGTCCGCGCCAGCCAGCGACACGGCCTAGCGCGCCGAAGCCCGGAAAGTAGGAACTATGGAAGACAGACTTGAGAATATCCGTTTCAACGTTCTCAGAAATGCGCTGTATCACACGGCCAGACGTTTGCGTTTTGAGCGCTTGAATAGATTTATGAATTTCGCAGTAGTCTTGCTGGGTGCGGCTGCTTTCAGTGAGATATTCTCCGGTCTGTCTATTCCGCAATCCTGGATCGGTGCGGCCGTTGCTATAATAGCTGCGGCTCAGCTGGTCTTCGATCTCGGTGGTATGGCTAGGACACATCAACAATTGCAACGTGATTATTACAACCTGCTGGCGGATATTGAAGTTACGCTCAATCCAGATGAGCAGCAATGTGCTCATTGGTATAGTAATATGGTTCGCATTACGGGAGATGAGCCTCCGACGATGTGTGCGATTGATACTAAGGCTTACAATGATGCGCATGCCGCGATGGAATTGCCCGCAGATGATCGTTTGGTCATTCCCTTTTGGCATTTGGTGTTTAAAAATTGGAACTCCTTTGAAGGGCATACGTACCAAAAGGCGAGTGAAATCAATCGTTGAGCGTGGTGCTACATGATTAACCTTGGCGACATTCAGCAGTGCTTGCAGATCTACAGTCTGCAGCGTAATGCGCTTCGTACAGCAGACACTGGATAGCAGGAGCTTGTAGCTGTGTATGAGCTTTGCCTGTTCCTTTGTCATGGCTGCACTAACTCAAACAGGTCGTTGGGCTGGCAATTTAATAGTTGGCACAGTGTAGCCATCTGCTTGTAAGAAATGGATTTGGATTTGCCGTTTATGAGCAAGGAGACATTTGGCTCGGTGATATTGAGCAGTGGTGCCAATTGGCGGCCGCGGATGCCTGCTTCAGCCATACGTGTTTTAATATTGACCTTAATTTGCATACAAGTTCTCCTTCTGCCGGAAGGTGCGGCAATTGTGGCAGTGTCTGGTTGTTGGGGTGATTAGGTTGGCTGGTTGCTCAGTTCAGTTGTAACGTCTTCAAAGTTCACAATTGCACCAGTGGTCGCGCTTTGCCCGTCAAGCCTGACGATGTACTTTGCTGGACCGTGTTCGAATATTTTAACGATGACTCCGCAACGGTCATCCCAGCCGCGTTTTACGGCTACACGTGTGCCGACAGAATAGGGTGGCTGTATGTTATTCCGGATGACCCAATCTTTTTGCAGATCATCTATGGCGCTCCGTGCATCATCTCCGTAGTTGTCAAGAATTTGCGCGATTTCGAGTGTCGGTATCCAGCCGCAACGCTCTTCTAATTCTCTGGCAAGTTCATAGCCGTCCATGCTGATTAAAGCATTGTTCGATATATCGTTTGCACATGGTATTATGCTTTCCTCACCGTTGATCAGGTCATCGTCGAAGAGTTTTTGCGCGATTTCACGCGCGATTTTCATGCGGAGGGTATCGGTGAGCTGGTGTGGCCGTGGTTCCAGTGTTGTTGCGATGCTCATCACATCACCGTTTTGACAGAGAGAGAACGTGCAAGATGGGCGGCTTTGAGCCCATAGCGTGTAATATCTTCGGATGAGTAGCCGCGCAGTCTAAGATTGTCTGGTGTTACCGGATCGCCTGCAGCATCCATATCCTGCATAGTCGCGGCCATTTCAGATACAGTCAGCGTATCCCATGCTGTGGGTGTTCGGGCGGGGCTGGTTTCATAAATAATCATAAATGCACCTCATCATTGATTTGATGAAATGCTAGTTGGATATAACCAACTCGTCAACTGTAAAAATGGATTAATCCAACTTTCTTAATTGTGGGGAGCTTAAGGAGTTGGAAAATAAGAGAATCATACTTATGGTTTTCTGACTATCCAGAGGACTTTTCCGACGATGCGTACTGTTTCATCTTCGTTTGCACCGTTTAATTTTATAGGTGCTTGGTGGGATGGGTCATTACTTTCCGGCCATAACTCATATCCGTCAGAAGTTTGGCGAATTCGTTTAGCTGTCCGCTCTACCATTTGGCCTGAAAATCGGCTGCGTTCAACGATCACAAGATCGTTCGGTACGACATCAATATTGGCCTTAATTACATCCAAGCAGATCAGGCGATCGCCGTGATTTGCAATTTTATTTAGGCAGTTACCGTCAATAATCAGGCCAAATTGATGGCCGATTGGGTAGTCTCCTATGCTTGGCACATACTCAACATCGTCGTAACTAAAGTCCATATCATCAACGCTTAGCCATGTATTAGCTGCAACTTTGCCTGTCACAGCTACGTAACCCGCCGGTGCATTCGTGGCTTTTAGACCTTCTTGGGTGTCAACTCGTACGAGTTCGCCGCTTGCAAGGGCAGCGGCATCCAATTTGAGTGCTCTTGCCAAGTCTTGAAGTTTGTCATTGCGAACTGATTTCTTGCGGCCCTCAACAATATCTCGAATATAGCTGCGTTCCATGCCTGCACGGACGGCTGCTTCTACAGGGCCCAGGTCTAATTCCTCAAGTCGTTTAGCAACAATGTCTCTAAAATTTGTCATGTGTTTAAGATATTGGAAATCCCTTCTGGTTAAAAATTGGAAATTTCCGCTTGAAAGTTGGTTTAAACCAACTATTGTGCGGATATGGAAAAAGAACTCGCAAATACTCTCATTACTCTCGGCACGATTTATGGTGCTGCGATAGGATTGCAGGAGACAACGGTCGGTAGGCAATGCGCTGCTGATGCTCGTTTTTTTTCAAGAATTCGTGGCGGTAGAACCTTCACGATTAAAAAATTCGATGACGTGGTCCTGTGGTTTTCTCACAATTGGCCGGAAAAGGCTGTGTGGCCTGAGAATATCATTCGTCCTTCTGTTGCTGAGGTGGTGCAATGAGTGTGCCTCCTCACAAAACACGACAGCAGTGCGGCTGTCACCGAAAATCACACAAAAGATTTTTCCCTTATCTCTGCCGGCACCTCTCACGGCAGATGCTGGCCTGTCTTCGTGCTTTGGCTCCCGTGTGCGCGAAGACAGGTCTTTTTTATGAGGTTCTGTCATGGTGAAAATTCGCCCCACAACTGAGCATGATAGGCAGGCGCTGAAAGCGGCCGTGCGCCGTTTGCTGCCAATGGCCGGTGGCGTTTCTGCTTTTGAAAAAGTGACACGGGTTAATGCCTCTGCGCTTTCTCGATACGGCGCACCTGATGAGGCGATCAACCATATGCCGATTGATGTGGCTATGGATTTGATGCTCGACACCCGCTCGAACGGCATTGTGTCCATCATGGCTGCACAGCTCGGCTATAAACTGGTTTCGCTTGGCAATCAGAATTTCGGCAACACCTTGCCGGATATCGGGGATATGTCGCGCCTGAGTAAGTCTGTATCTGATGTGATGCAGGAATACGCGCAGGCGATTGCAGACGGTTCAATCACACCCCGTGAAAAGCAGCAAATAGACATTGAAATTGAGGAAGCCGTGCAAATGCTTCGAGCATTTCAACGGAAGGTTGATGGCGCGCTTTCAAAAGGCGGTGACGCATGATGTGCCACTTTCGCTTCCACGGCTCCGAACCGTTTGTTTCCCACTCTCGGTATGGTGCGGCCAAATCTAAAGCCGTGCTGAAAAAATTTCCTAATAATGCTGACCGACTGGCGCGGCTGACCATAGAAGGCCGTTTGCAGCGGCTTTGTCTCGTGCCTGTTCGTTCCGATAAAAAGCGGAGGCAAGATCATGACTGACGATGTTGGAGGAGACAGCTCGCAGACCATCGCAGTGGGGCAACTTCGTGCTTTTATTGAACGAATTGAGCGTCTTGAGGAAGAAAAGAAAACTGTCGGTGCTGATATCAAAGAGGTTTTTGCCGAACTGAAAGGCTCCGGCTTCGACACGAAGGCTGTACGCACGATCATCCGGTTACGCAAAAAAGAGGGTCTTGAGCGGCAGGAAGAGGAGGCCATGGTGCAGCTCTATGCTGATGCGCTTGGCATGACTTTGTTTCGGGGGCTGATATGAATTTCAATCCTGCAGTTATTGCGATGCGCAATGCGACAGCCGTCAAATTCGAGCGGTTTATTGCTTCCGTTGTAAATGACGCGGCCCTGATTGCACAAATGCCAGGCGATAAGGGGTATAGGCCGCGTCTTGATAAGATTGCGCACCGGTTCTGCCGTGTGTTCAATGTCAGCTTAACGGAAATCCGTTCTCAACGCCGTGATAGTGAAGTCTCTATGGCACGGCAGGCCATCTATTATTGGGCTTGGCGCCTGACCGAGCTTTCATCCTCCCAGATCGGCCGTCGCATGGGTAAT
This sequence comes from Pseudochrobactrum algeriensis, assembly GCF_018436245.1. Classification (NCBI taxonomy): domain Bacteria; kingdom Pseudomonadati; phylum Pseudomonadota; class Alphaproteobacteria; order Hyphomicrobiales; family Brucellaceae; genus Pseudochrobactrum; species Pseudochrobactrum algeriensis. The sequence continues at coordinate 1,679,116 of NZ_CP075361.1, read as the reverse complement.
CGTGATCACACCACCGTGTTGTATGGGATTAGAACCTACCGGCGCAAACGGGCTGCTATGGGGCGGAATTTGCGCGAACTGCGGAGGGCTGTACAATGAGCCACGACGCTACCAGCTGGGCCTTAAAACAGCGTGGGTTTAAACCGGCTACAAAGCTGGTTCTTTGGCACTTATGCGACCGCTATCACCCAGACCATGGCTGTTTTCCTAGTCAGGAAACGCTCGCAAATGATTGTGAAATGTCGCGTTCTGCCCTGAATGACCATTTGGCTGTATTGGAGCAGGCCGGTTTGATTTTGCGAGAGCAGCGCCGCGACAGGCACTCCAGAAAGCAGATTTCTACCTATTATCGTTTCGCTTTTCAGGTTGATTTTCCGTGTCCGAAATCCGGACTCGGGCAGGGTGAAGCCGTGTCCGAAAAACAGCCGGAGCCGTGTCCGGAAAATGGCGAAAACCGTGTCCGGAATTCGGACACTAACCTTGTAAGGGAACCAGTAATAGAACCAGTAACAGTGAGAGAGCGCGGGGATGAGCAGGAAAGCAAGGAAATTCGGAAGGCGAACGAAAAGGCGTTCAAAAAAGCTTTCGCTTCTTGGCCTACTTGGCTGACTGACAGCGAACCGGGTGCTTATCGGGCGTGGTTGAATCTTTCGGTTGATAATCGGCAGTTGGCTTCTGAGGAAATCGGGCGCTATGTCGAGGCAGCACGGGCAACAGGACGCAAGCACATTTGCTCGTTTGCGGTTTATCTGAGCGAAAAGCGTTGGGAAAAGCTGCCAGCTTCTGCTCACCTTTCTGCGAACGCTCCGGCACAGGCTGCGCCATTCGGCAAGATGTGGGCGGCACGAGTTTATGAGCTGTTACTGACTGGTGCCACTCATCTCGGCCAGTTGACAGCGTTGGAGCAGCGCATGGTTGAGGCTGGTACTTTTACTGTCGAGCATTTGCTGGCTGAGAAACAGATCAAGTTCGGGTTTCCGGCAGTGAATGATTTGTTCGATCGTGCAGCTGGTAGACGTGGTGCGCTTGTCCCGGCTTATCTTCAGCCAGTGGCTGAGCGCATGATTGCGGTGAAGGTTGGTGGTGATTTGTGGCAGGCGTGGTTTGATGCTCATGCTGCGCGTGGCTGGCCTTGGCTGCCGAATACCGGAACTATGGAATATGTCTATCTGCCGGAAGGCGGTCCCGATGCACTGGAAGAATTACAGGCTCTGTTGCGAGGAATTGAAAAATGATGATGCCAAATAACAGACCATTTGAGGAAGCGCGTATCTTGGAAATAGCACGACAGCTCGATGAGCGCGATCCAGATCGTATCAAAATACGGATGCAAGAGAAATTTTTGGCTATTGCTGCCGGTAATGAGCAGTCTGAAAAACAATGGTTTGTTCTCAAAACTGCGAACAAACAAGAGAAAGCTGTTAGTAAATCGGTGAGTAACTTTGGAATTGAGACATGGTTGCCCATGAAATCGGAGGCACGTTCAGTCAAATACACACGCCGTTCAAAGAAAATTGAAGTGCCTATTTTCAATGGATACTTGTTTGTAAGAGTAGTCCCATGTGTGGAAAGTTGGGTGGGATTATCACGTGTTGATGGGGCAATTTCTCTCATTTTTGGACAGAATGGAGCAATTATTGTTAATGATAAATATATGAATGATCTCAGATATTTGACCGAGGTTGGTTCATTTAATGATTTAAAGGATTTTCCGCGTTACAAAAACGGTGAACGCGTATCGTTTCCGGTTGGCTCTGCAGGTGTTTTTGAGGGCGTCATAGAAGGCTATGTCGGGACAAGAGCAGCCCGTGTTCTCGCCTTTATATTTGGTCAACAGCGGACGATAGAAGTGCCCCTTGCCAATTTAATAAAATCGGCATAGCCCTATGAACAGGGACGACCTGTAGACTGTGAAGCGTAATGCTTCCGAGACGGTGAGCGGTGTAAGTCGGCATTAGCCGCAGTGAGCTCCCTGCGGATCCCGGAGAAGCGACCGATAACTCGGCAACCGCTTCTCCTCCAGTGCGAAGCTATGAGGAAATTTCGTACCCTAAGAAATTAATATAACTGCATCATACCTGAGTTGTGGATTATATTCGGACGAAGCACAAATGTAGATGTTTCTGAAATCCATATCGGTAAAACTGCATGGCGGATTAAAAAGCTAGATTGCAGTTTTTTAATAAGATATGATCCCGGAAGGTGGGCGGTTGTTATCGAAGTTTGTGTTGAAACGAACGGCAATAGTCGCAATATTTGCAGCGGCTATTTCAATATCATTTTCAACTGGTATTCGAATAATCACAGGAACAGAGTCCGATTTAATAACGGTCTTTGTCAGATTGACGCTACCATTTCTGATCGCAATACCGATTGGTATTTATTGGTTTTCTCGTCTGGAAAAACTGGAACTCTCTTATCGCAGCGCCATCCGCAGAGCCAATGAGCTTGCGCGCATCGCAAGTGTTGACCCTTTAACCGGTATCCTTAACCGCCGTAGTTTTATCGAGCAGTTTAATGCAGCAAGCGCAGCGGGTGTTCGAGGCTGGTTTATGTTAGCTGATATTGATTATCTGAAAGTGATCAATGACAAATATGGTCACCTTGTCGGTGATGATGCTGTTGTTTCTGTCGCTCACGCAATGGTCAACGTATTGCCGACAGATAGTTTGATTGCTCGTATTGGAGGGGATGAGTTTTGCGCTTTCATATCAAAGGCCTCATGTGCTGATGTTGATGGTGCAATTGAGCAGATGAATGCGAAAGCGCATGATGAGTTTCAGCAGCGACAGACAGGTATTACGCATGTTTTATCGCTTTCTGTTGGATATATGCCATTAAAATCCAAGCAGAAATTCAAAGATATTATGTCTCTTGCTGATGAGCGAATGTATCGCAAGAAAAGAGCAAGATAGCGCCCCTATGGCGGGGCGCAAACCAGATAATGAAGGTGCTTAGTGATGGGTGCTGCTGGCTGAGGGGAAAGGGCGTGACTCTTCCTAAAAGTTAAAGGAAAGCTGATTAGGATGTGAGCGAAAATGCGCACATACATATTCTAACTTTCCACATCGCTTACGAACATAAGCCCGAACGGCGACTAACTTGCGTTTCAACTTTGTTTCCATTGTATTCACACTCCGGTGCAGACGGGGGCGAGCCCGTCACTCAAGCCACGTTCTAGTCGTGACTTTGCTGCACGTAAGTACAATAGAAATTGCCGACCGGATTATTTTCCCCGCCAGCAGCATCTTTCACTAATCATGCGAATATTATTCCGTCAAATGCGTATGAATTAATGTAGTGCGCGGTAAAATGCGTGCGGACCATGAGTGTTGAGATTCATGCACATTTCAACATGCGCGAATATTTGGCGGTCAGGACTGAGTATTGCTGATCTCTCTTTCACTGGAATAATTGACCATGCTGAATGTCACCTCATCATTGAGTGGACCATTGTTATCTGATGGTCCATCCGTGTTCATGAGTTTTGACACGAAGGGGTGGGAGCAGGAGCTTGACCGGTTCGAGCAGGAAGTAGTTCCAAAGGCAACGATCAGTGCATTGAACAGAACCGCGGCAGTTGGCCGATTGGCTGTGCAGGATGAGATGGAGGCTAAGCTTGATCGAGTGACACCTTTTGCAAAACGGGGTGTTGCCTATGAGCAGGCAAGTAGTTCTAGTCTTTCAGTAGCTGTTATCATTGCAGGAAAGTCATGGGCTAAGAATTCAACGCCGCCTGCTAATTTTCTGACGCCGCAATTTTTCGGTGGTCAGCGCAATCTCAAATCCTTTGAGCGCCAGCTGATCTCCGCAGGGCATATGGACAAGGGGCTTTATGTCGTTCCTTCAAAGGATTGTCCTCTTGATCAGTATGGCAATGTTCGCGTGGCATTGATTGTACGCATTCTGGCTGATTTGCAAATTGCTGAACGTACTGCTGGTTATAATCGTAAGCGAACGGCAGCTTCCACCAAGCGCAATGCGCGATACAAGAATGCCCGGTTCTTTGTGCCAGAGCGCGGATCACATTTGCATCCGGGGGTATGGCAGCGAAACCCCATGGATAACTCAATAAAACCCATGCTGCTCTTTGTTCGTATGCGCTCCTATGTTCAAACCGTTAACTTCCATGAGACAGTAAAGCGCGTGGCAGAAGAACGTTTCGCCCGATACTTCGCGGAAGAGGTCGGCAAGCGAAGCCACCGATAGTTGGTCAGTCGATATGGATCATTTCTAACATTTCGGGTCCTTCCTGACGCACCTTGCCTGCGGGTATTTCGCACCGCGGGTCTTGGTCAGTCTGAGCGTGAAATCAAAGCCTAAAGTCGAAGGCTAAAGAACTAAAGTCAGGCACTAAACTCAGAGGATTAAATATCCGGCTGTATTCTCAGGAAAAGTTATGACGGCCATCCAGTCAGATCAGACGATGAGCAAGGGCGAGTTTGCCAAGCTGATCAATGTCTCTGCCGGACGAATATCTCAATATATTGCGTCCGGCCAGATTGGACCGGATGCTTTGCAAGGCGAAGGACGAAGCGCCCGTATTGTAGTGGAACGCGCCAAGCGCCACTTGAGCGGGCGCCTTGATGTCTCACAGCGTGTAGGCATTAATGGTCTAGGCACGCGAATATCTGTTTCACCGGTACCACGCGCTGCAGTCGAACAAACGGATGCACCTTTACTGCAGAATGCAGAAAAGCGGCCACCGGAAGTGTTTCAGACACCAAGTGATCTGGTTGCTGACCAGATAGCCCGCGAAAAGCTTGAACAAGCCAAAATGCAGACAGCGCGTGCCAAACGCGAAGAAGCATTAGCATCTGGCCGGTTCATGTTGGCGGATGAAGCCAGATCAGAAATCACGCGATCAGTGGCGATGGCTTACCGTGTGATGGAGGGCGGGCTGGCTGATATGGCAACGCATCTGGCCGGCCAGTTTGAACTACCACAACGCGACATCCTACATCACCTGCAGCAAGCTTTCCGCAAAGTACGTGAGCGAGCAGCACAGGGTTTCATAGAGCAACAGGCTTCAGAGCCGGAAAACGTGATTGATCCTGATTTATTTGAAAGTGAGGATCAACACCCAGACTGAATGGTTGGTACATGACACTGCTTTGCAATCCGGCATGGCTGACATATTCCATTCTGGCACAGGAGACGATGCCACCGCCACCGGTTGATTATCTAGCTTGGGCAAAACAGAATATTGTCTTTTCTGATCGTATCACACAGTTTCCTGGTCCCTATAATGAAACGCTGTTTCCGTTCTTCTCGGAGATATTGAAAGCTATTTCACCGGAAGACCCGTGCCGGATTGTGACTATTGCCAAATCGGCACAGGTCGGCGGCACGGTGCTGGCGAATATCTTCACGCTCGGCACTATGGATATGGATCCGTGCGATTTTCTGTATGTGCATCCGACAGAGGAAAATGCCTCTCGTTGGTCGAAACAGAAGCTGATGCCGCTGATCCGCGAAACTACGTCTTTGACGGCACTGTTTCCTGAGAAAAGCCGCGAGGGTGGTAATTCCATCCACTATAAGGAGCGTGCAGACGGGCGCGGGGCTATTCAGGCAGCGGGCGCCAATTCACCTTCCGGCTTGTCGATGATCTCACCGCGTAAGCAGGTGCAGGATGATCTGTCGAAATGGCAAAACAATGAGGCAGGTGATCCGGAAAGTCAGGCAGAGAGCCGGTCAAAAGCATTCATCGCGGCGAAGATCCTGAAAATCTCAACGCCGCTGATTGCGCCGGGCTGCCGTATCAGCTCCAACTTTGAGCAGGGCACGCAGGAGCGTTACCATGTGCCGTGTCCGCATTGTTTGGAGTTGCAACCGCTCGAATGGGAGCAGATGCGTGATCTCATTGATCCGGAGCATCCTGAGAAAGCGTGTTTTTACTGCGTTAAATGTGGCGGCGAAATCAAGGAGCATCATCGCGCATGGATGGTAGCGAGAGAGAATGGTGCCAAATGGATTGCTAAATATCCGGAACGAGCACGCTATCATCGCTCATTTCATATCTGGGTTGCCTATTCGCCGTTGGAAAGTTGGGAGGCGCTGGCGCGTGCCTATCTCAATGTGCAGCGTGGCGGTCCCGATGATAAAGGTAAGAAGGCCGGTGCTGAGCAGGTATTCTTCAATGACTGGCTGGGACAACCCTTTGAGACTGACGGGGAATCTATTGGCTGGGAAGTGTTGCGCGATAGGGCAGCGCAAACTGGCCTGCCGCGTGGGATTATCCCACCAAAGGCACTGATCCTGACAATTGGCATAGACGTGCAGGGGGATCGTGTTGAATGGCTGCTGGTTGGTTATGGCAAGAACCGTTACCGCGTGGTGATAGATCGCGGGATATTTGACGATAATACCGGTCGTAATCTACCGGGTTTTACAGCGCATTCCGGCCATATCTCCGAGCCTGCAGTGCAACAGGCATTGTCGCAACTGGTTAAACGTGAATGGCTGGATTGTTGGGGTAATCGGCGCAAGGTCGATCTGACGGCGATTGATGGTAATGCCTATACCGAAGATGTTTGGGAGTGGGCGCGGTGTCATCCGATCACGGATGTGATTATGGTGCGTGGTGATAATCGCGAAGCCGCTCCAATGCTGGCGCAAGTTAAAAAAGAGAAAGACAAAAAAGGTAGGCAACTCAAATACTCACGGCGCTTTTTTAACTTCAATGCTTCGGTGATGAAAGCAGCTCTTTACCGTTCATACCGCAAGGAAGATCCGGAACAGACTGGCTATATCGATTTTGTGCATGGTTTGGGGGATGACTTCTTTGAACAGGCAACATCCGAGATACGTGTTCAGCGCCGTGGCCGTTCTGGCCATCCTTATTATGAATGGGATTTGCCAGCTGGAAAACGCAATGAGGCGCTGGATATGCTCAACCAGTCTTTGGCCGCGACCCTGCGCTTAGGGATCAATTACTGGACTGAGGATGAATGGGACGCATTGGCAGAACGTCTTTCACAAGAGCAGCCACCGGCACAGCTGGATCTTGAAGACCAGCTTTTACGCCAGCCTCAGGTGTCGGTAGCCAAACTTGCAGATGAACAGAAACAATCGCCCTTGGTAAAAGCGGCAATCGCCCGTGCGATGGCGCGTGCCAGTCGCCGCGGCTGATCGGAAACAACATGACAGACAGAAGCATTTTATTGGCGCGCCTCACAGAAGCAGAGGCAGCGCTGCATAAACTCATGGTTGGTAAAGCATCAGTGCAACTCAGCTATCAGGGAGAAAGTGTGAATTTCACCACAGCAGATGAAGGGCGGTTGCGGCTTTATATTGGTGAGCTACGGACTCAGCTGGGGATTGCCAGTGCAGCACGTACCCGCTCGCGCCGTGTGGTGTTTCTATGAGCGAACCGGTTATTCTGGACGCTCACGGCGCTCCAATGCCACCGGAGGTGCGTGTTGCAGCCCGCAGACGTTATGCGATGAATGCGGCAGCTTATAGCGCTGCCGGTTCGGATCATTCGTCTATGGCTGGTTGGCGACCTGGTACATATTCCGGACAAGCTGCACTCACATTGTCGCGCGATGTTGTTATTGATCGTGTCAATGATGCGGTGCGTAATAACGGTTGGGCATCGGCTGGTGTGTCCCGTCTCGTGGATACAGTGATTGGTTCCGGATGGCGCTTATCCAGTCAACCAAATGCCAGAACTCTGAATTTGAGCGCTGATGAGGCCGATGAGATTGGCGACCAGATCGAAGGGCTATGGTCGGATGTGGCGACCGATCCCGGTAACTGGTTTGATGCAGAACGTACCAAGTCTGTTGCTGGCCTGTTGGGTCTGGCAGCACGACACCGATTTTCTGACGGCGAAGCCTTTGCGGTTTTGCCATATCGGATGGGAGCCAATGGTTATGGTACCTGTGTGCATGTGATTGATCCGGCGCGGATCTCCAATCCGAAAGGGGCGATGGATAGCGAGTTTCTGCGTGATGGTGTTGAGCTTGATGCCTATGGCGCGCCACTGGCTTATCATGTGCGACGCACACATCCCGGCGATATCACCAGACCGATGCATGATATGTTTATCTGGGATCGGGTAGAACGGGAGACTGAATGGGGCAGGCCGACAGCTGTTCATGCTTTTGAGGCCAGTCGTGCCGGTATGACACGCGGTGTCAGCCCTTGGGCATCCGTGTTGCAGCAGCTCAAGCAAGTCTCTGATTACAATAATTATGAGCTGCAGGCAGCATCACTCAATGCGGTAATGGCGGCTTTCATCAAAACGCCGCTGGATATGGATCAGCTGGCTGATAGTTTCAGTGCCGGTGATAGTGGCAAGTCGATTAACGCATTTTTTGATGCGCAGGCTTCAGCTCAGGCGGCAGCGTATAAAGCTGATCCGATCCGACTCAAGGGTGCGCAGCTCAACTTCCTCAATCCGGGTGAGGATGTGGTTTTTACCAAATCCGAACATCCGAACGCTGCGTTTGAGGTTTTCGTCAATGCAGCATTGCGCAATATCGCATCATCCATTGGCCTGACCTATGAGCAGCTGACCATGGACTGGTCAAAGGTCAATTATTCCAGTGCGCGTGCGGCACTTCTGGAAATCTGGCGCGGGCTGACTGCACGCAAAACCAGCTTTGCGCATAGCTTTATGCAGCCGATTTATATGGCATGGCTGGAAGAAGTGTTCGATCAGGGGCGTATCAAACTACCAGCACATGCCGTTTCCTTTGAGGCCAATCCGATTGGTTGGGCAAGAGCGGCTTGGATCGGCTCGGGGCGTGGCTGGGTTGATCCCGAGAAAGAAGCGCGTGCTGCCGCTATTCGTTTGGCTACTGGCCTTTCAACGCAGGAATCCGAGTCCGCCGAACAGGGGCGCGATTGGAAGGAAGACATGCTGCAACGTGCCCGTGAACAACGGTTTGCAGCCAAGCATGGTGTTACCTCCGGTGAAGTGGCCAGTTCCGGCGTGGTGTCACGCTTTGGAAGTGAGACACCGAAAGATGACCCGGAAGAAACCAATTAGGATCAGAGTAAATGACATTTGCAATGCCGGAAATTGCGGCGCGTTTGTTCGATACGCCGCTGATGCTGCATGAGGCCAAAGCCAATATTATCGCTCGCGCTTTCGGACCGCGTGTGCTGGGGCAGAATGTTGCGATGGCAGACTCACCGGAAATGGGTGTGCTGTCAGAGAATATGCGGGAACTGCGCGACGGTTGGACGGGCGAGAAAATCTATAGTGGCCCCAAAATGGTTGGCAATGTTGCAGTCATTGAGGTGGAAGGGTCCCTCGTCAATAAGGGTTCATGGGTGGGGAAAACCTCCGGCATGACTTCATATGAGGGGTTGAATATCCAGATCGCTGATTGTCTTGCCCGTGATGATATCAGGGCTGTTGTCTTTGAGTTTGACAGTTTCGGTGGTGAAGTGGACGGATGTTTCGCCTGTGCCGAGGAGCTTTATGCACTTTCACAGGAAAAACCGACGATTGCCATTCTCACCGATCATGCGTGTTCTGCCGCATATCTCCTTGCAGCAGCCTGTCGCCAGATCGTGATCCCTACCACCGGTTATACCGGCTCGATTGGTGTCATCACCATGCATGTCGATGCATCCGGCTGGGCAAAAAATCAGGGGCTTGCAGTTACCATTCTACGTGCCGGTGAAAAAAAAGCCCGCCCTGGCATGTTCGAGACGATGAGCGAGGAAGAATATTCCGAAGCCGTCAATGATCTTGAAGCCATGCGCACCTTATTTGCTGAGACGGTTGCGCGCTACCGTGGTTCACGTCTCTCGGTAGAGGCCGCACTTGCCACGCAAGCGGATACGTTTCGTGGGCAGGCGGCAGTTGATCTTGGTCTTGCCGATGCGGTGGGGCGCCCAAAACAAGTCTTCGAGGCATTTCTTGCCGCGATGAGTGGCTGATCTCTCCCCTTTAAAAACTCTCAACATTATCAAAAGGAACACGCTGATGTCGCTTGCAAGCGCTATCCGCGCGGCTGTTGGTGGCCGCAATACACGCAAACGCCTCGAAGAGGATAAGCCGGAAGAACTGGAAGACGATCTGCAGCCGGATGAGGCTGAGGATGATCCGGAAAATCCCGACGCTGAAACCGATCCAGATCCGGATGCAGAGGAAGAGGAGCCAGTTGCCGATGATGAAGAAAAGCTCGGCGATTATGCCCGTGGCCGCAAGGCTGAGCGTAGTCGCATGTCGGCAATCTTAGGCTCGGCTAAAGCGGAACAGAACCCGTCACTGGCAGCTCATTTGGCGTTCAATACCAATATGTCGGCCAAACAGGCCGTCGCCACATTGGCGGCTTCCGGCTCCTCCCGTGCAGTTTCCAGCCTGTCTGGCCGTATGCAGGGACGTGTACCGGCGCTTGGTAATGGTGGTGCTGCCCCTAAAGCCGGTAGTGCTGATGAGCGCCTGGTTGCCCATGCCAAAGCGCGTTCCGCGTCACGTAAACCGCAGCGTTAAGCTCGGTAATTCTGTTCCCTTAACTTTTTCAGGAGTGTCGCTATGCGCACTGAAACTTATATTCCCGGCGATTTGCTCGTCGGTGATTTTCCCGTTGCTGTCCGTGTTGTGCCTATTGCAGGCGGGCAGGGTGTTCTCAAACGTGGCACAGTGCTGGGTGAGGCCAGTGGCAAATTCCTGGTCTCAGCCTCTGCATCCTCGGATGGTTCTGAAGTGCCAAGCATGGTGCTGGCTATCGATGTCGATACCACTGCCGGTGATGTGATCACGGATGCCTATGCATCCGGTAATTTTGATGCGGCCAAACTGATCTACGGGGCAGGCCATACGGCAGCGAGTGTCGAAAGCGCATGGCGCAAAGCTTCTGCTCCGCTCTTCCTGCACAATCTCGCCTGATCCGGCGCTCATTTAAGGAAATCTCAAATGGATTTATTTAGCACAGCCGCGCTGTTGACGGTGATTGAAGCCCGCGACCGGCCAACAGCCTTTATCCGCGATACATTCTTCCCGAACGGTTTTCAGTCCGATGCGGAAGAAATCGCCTTTGATAAACTGAAACGCCGCCGCAATGTGGCGCCGTTCGTCTCGCCTTTGGTGCCGGGCAAAGAACGCGCCATTCGTGGCCGGCAGACCTCAACATTTACGCCTGCCTATGTAAAGCCGAAAAACACAGTGCGCCCGGGCGAAGGCTTCCGCCGCCGTCCCGGCGAGCCGCTCAACGGCAATATGTCTGCGGAAGATCGCTACCTGCAGACTGTCACCGACATTCTGGCCGATCAGGATGATGAGGTGACGCGCCGTGAAGAAGTGATGGCGGCAGAGGCACTGCGCACGGGCAAGATCATCGTCAGCGGTGAGGACTATGAAACCCAGATTGTTGATTATAATCGGCCAGCAAATCACACGCTTGCTCTGACCGGTGCGGATCGCTGGGGCGAGGCGGGCGTATCCATCCGCAAATCTATCCGCTCATGGGCGACACGTGTTGCCACCACATCGGGCGGTGCAGCCACAGAAGTGATCCTTGGGGCAGAGGCAGCAGAATTGCTGCAAAGCGATCCTGAAATTCGTGAAATTCTGGATAACCGCCGCCAGATGGGCGGTGAAATGCAATTCGGCCCTGTTGCTGCCGGTTCTGAGGATATGGTGGCGATTTATCTTGGCACTGTCGGGCAGTTCAACTTCTGGCAATATACCCAGCTGTTTGAAGATGATCAGGGAAACAATCTTGAACTGTGGCCAAGTTTCGGCGTTGGTGTGGTTGCTCCAAGCCAGTTCCAGGGCTTTATGGCGCATGGTGCCATTCAGGATGTGGCAGCGCAGATGAGGCCGTTGTCTCGCTTCCCGAAAATGTGGAATGTCGAAGATCCGTCGGCAACCTTCCTGATGACACAGAGTGCGCCACTGCCGGTACCAGGTGATGCGTCTGCATCGCTCTTTGCCATGGTTCGCTAACCACTTAATTTGAGAGGAATGAAACTATGGCGAAAGTCAAAACTGTGCGGCAGGCCTATGCGGTAACGCTGACCATTGCTGGTAAAGATGTGCCGCCTGGTACCGCAGTCACCCTGCCACAGGAGGAAGCGGATAAAATCGCCGCTTTGTTTGGCACTGTGCCGGAGGATCGATCTCTACCGAAGCTACAGGAAGTGACAAAACCTCCCGCGCCGGTAAAGACTACTGATCTGGATGCGCTGAATGCGGAACTTGAAGCGGCTCAGCTTGTCTATGACAATACCAAGGAAGCGCTTGCAGAGCCGGATGCCGGTGATGAGCAGCTCGCGGCTTTTGAAGCAGCGGAAGAGCGCCTGAATGCTGCGGAAGCGGCATTGGAAAAGGCGGGCGGCGAATGAGCCGTCCTGCCATTTTCTCCGATATGGCCGATGCTTTTGTTTCTGGTCTCGGCAACGTCGAAGCCAGTGTCACTATCAAGGGTAGTCCTGTCCTGTTGACCGGTATTTTGCGAAAAGTTCGGGAGACAGATTTGCTCGACATCGAAGGTATGGGGCTGGAAGGGGTGAGCTATAGCTTTGCAGCTTCTGGCACAGCGCTCGATGGTGTTCGTCAGTCTGATACGATCACAATCATTCGTAGTGATGATGCGCAGGATATCGGTAGGGTTTTTGTGGTGGCTGGTCATGTTGATGACGGGCGAGCGATGAAACGCCTACTTCTGCATGAGGATGAATAATCATGGTGCATCTTCGACAAACGATCCTTGATAAGATCAGAGAGCAGCTCCAGCCGGTCGCAGCACAATATCTGGGCATTGTTACACCAATGCGCTCAACGGCAGTGCCGGAGGAGGATTTGCCCTCCTTCACAGTGCTCTACACCAGTGACCAGACGACGCCTGATGGTGTGGTCTATGATGATGTCACTCGCCAAGAACTGACGCGGCTTAATCATCGGCTTACCGTCAATGTGGTCATTCATTTTAAAGGTCGCAAAGATCCGTCTGCAGAGTTTGATCTTTTGGCGGCGGCTGTCGAGAGCGCATTGCCTCCATCAGATTTGGGCGGATTGGTCATCGATATGATTTTGTCTGCCACAGATCATTTTATCGATGCCGGTACGGCGCAGAGTCTTGGTGCGGGACGCATGGTGTTTGATGTGATTTACCGCACATATGCAGGCTATCCCAACTTGCAAGCCTGATCGCAAACCATTTATTCCATTTATTTAAACAGGAGATAAGTCCATGGCTTTAGGTCGTGAGCTTGTGATCAAGCGTCTGATGACGCCGGATGATTTTGTCTCGGTGTGTGTGACAGAATCCCGCTCATTGGAAATCAACAATGAAGAAATCGACATCACCAAGCCCAATTGTGCTGATCCAGGCAGCAAGCTTTTGTTGCAGCTGATGTATGGCATCCAGCGTATCAATGTGCAGCTTGACGGTGCTTTCGTCAGCAACACTGCCTCCAAGGCCATGATCGGTGATGCAGTCAATCAGGTTGTCACGCCGTATCAGGTGGTGGTGCCCGGGGTCGGGACATTCGAAGCTGACTTCCTGATTTCGCTGACATTCTCGGGCGATAAGACCAATGAGCTGCAGTGTCAGGGGCGAATGTCTGCAACCGGCACTGTTGGCTTTACTCCGGCAGTATCACCATGACGGATGCTTTACCCAATCCTCTCCGTGGTGAAGCTGCCTGCCGGATCGGCAATACGGATCTGGTCTTGGTTGTTGAATTTGGCCGGTTGGCAACGCTTTGTGAGGTGGCTGGTTGTGACACGATGGATCTGCTCTATACGCGGTTGATCGGCTTTCATCCCAAAACTGTGATGGCAGCCCTACGTGTCCTGACCAGGCATCCGGATGGCGACAAGGTAACGCGTGATCTAGCGCACAAAGCCATCGCAGAGCTGAGTGCCGCGGATGAACAGTCATTCCGCAAAGCTATCACCAAAGCTCTTTCCGGCCATATCAATGATGGCAAGAAACTGCGCGGTGAGACCGATCATCTCAATCAGTTGGAAAAGGCATTTGAGCAAGCCACATCGGGAAACGCACTGAGCCCCTCGTAATTACTAATCAAATCCAGCAAATGCTTAGTTTTGCAACCGGAGTATTAGGGTGGTCGCCGGAAGTCTTTTGGCGATCCACATGGCCGGAGCTGGAGTCGGCTATCGAGGGGCGTACCGGTAAACGCTCAAAAGACATTATCACACCGGCAAGGGCGGCAGAGATTGCCCGTCATTATCCACCTACCAAATCCATCAGATAGGGGAATTCATGTCCCGTAATGACATCATGGCGTTTATCGGCGCCAATGCCCGTGGCTTCCATGATGCCATGACCCGTGTACGCGGTGATACCAAGGCAACTGCCAAGAATGCGCAACGGGAATTCTCTGATCTATCTGCTGGTCTTAACCGTTCTATGTCTTTGGTAAAGGGAGCATTGGCAGGTCTTGGTATTGGCCTTTCCATTCAGGGCGTTAAGCAAATTGTTGCCGATATCGGCAATATTGAGACTGCTGCTAAGCGAGCTGGCATGACTATTAAGTCATTCCAGCAGATGAAATATGTCGCTGAAACCAACCGCATTGAAGTTGATGCGATGGCCGATGCCTTTCGTGAGTTAAACCTGCGGGCAAATGAATATGCCCAGACTGGCAAAGGCTCCGGTGCAGAAGCTTTTGCTCAGCTTGGTATGTCTCCGGAGGAGGTCAAGCAGCGGCTCAAAGATCCTGCAGATTTTATGCTGGAGATTATCGATCGTACCCGCCGCCTGAAAGACACTGCCGCCGGTATCCGTATTTTTGATGAGATCATGGGTGGTCAGGGTGGTGAGCAGTTTGTGTCCCTGATTGAACAAGGGCGCGATAAGCTGACCGAAACCATTAAAGAGGGCGAGGAGCTTGGCCGTGTTCTCTCCGATGATGTGGTGCAGGCTGCTGCCGATGTTGATAAAGCCTTCGTTGATATCACGAATACAGTATCAACGAGTTTGAAAGCCGCGATTGTTTCTGCGGCTTTGCAACTTCGCTACTTTCTTGACTTGTTCAATACAGTTGAGAACCGATCGCTGGATACTCTTATGAAACAGCGGGATGAGAAGCAGCGTGCCTTAAATATGAAAACAGGCGATTATCGCGGCGCATTTTTGCCTCCTAAAGAGCAGATTGAAAAAGAGCTCGCTGAAATTGACGCTCAAATCAAGGCACACAAGGATAAGCAAAAGCTCCCTAATCAGCCTGATGATAGTATCCTGCCACCTGTTACGCCTTATATTCTGCCTGAAGATAAAAAGAAAAAGACCGGCGGATCGCGTTTGGCAAAAATTACCGATGCTGAACGTGAGAAAAAAGCGATTGATGATCTGATTACCTCACTCGAAGAGGAGTTGGCGCTTGTCGGGCTTACTGATGAGGCACGAGATAAGGAAATTGCCCTTCGTAAAGCCGGTGCCAGTGCAACGGATGCTCAGCGTAATCAGATCACAGCACTGATTGAAGCGCGTTATCAGGAGCAAAAGGCGGTCGAGGCCGTGGAAGAGCAGCTTCGCCGCAATGCTGATGCAGCTCTTGATCTGGCTGATATCTCCATGAATATGATCGACACAATCATTGATGGTTCATTCAGCGCAAAAGAAGCATTAGCTGGGCTGCTCCGACAAATGGCGCAAGCTCTGCTTATGGGGCAGGGTCCATTGGCAAACCTGTTTGGGATATCGCCTCAGTCTTCTGGTCTCGGCGGTCTGTTTGGAATGATGTTCGGCGGCGCGCGCGCAGCGGGTGGGAGTGTAACACCCGGCAATCTCTATCGCGTCAATGAGAAGGGGGAGGAATTTTTCTCTCCCGGCACTCATGGCCGCATTATTCCGCATGACGGTGCAGGCGGTGGCGGTGCATTCTCTTTCGCGCCGGTTTATCAAATTGATGCACGTGGGGCAGATCAGGCTGCTGTAACAAGATTGGAAGCTGGCCTGAAGAAGACCAATCAGGAAATGCAAGCGCGGGTGATCCAGACCGTTCGGGAAGCTCAAAGCAAATTTGTAAAGTTGGGATAGGGTGCTCAGGCTTGGCAATGCCAAACCTGAGCCCGATTTATGATGCAGTAGCTTGTCTCTGATCGCGTTTAGCCTGATTAACGCTAGCTGCTTTTTTCTGTCTGCCACGTTCCATAGGGTTGATGAGGCTTTTTACCTGCTTGTTGGGAATATTACGCATTCCTTCATGGGCGTGGCGTGTATTAAACGGAATTTTGTTGGCTTCAGCATGTTTCTTTAGCTCGAGAGCGTGCTGCGCATTTTCAACAAGTTCTTGTTTGGCGGCCATCTGACGGCGGCGCTCAACTTCAGCATTGGTTCGGCGCATCGCCATTGCCAGAACGCTTAGTTTAGTTTTTGAGCCATCATCTGCCTTTGATGCGGCACTGCCTTTTGGTGCAGTTTTGCCCCTGATTTCTCGTCGTCTTTGGTGCGCTTGAGTTTTAGCTTTTTCGCGCCGCTCACGGAGCAGTTTAACAACTGAGGTTAGATCAGCGTCGGGGAGGGATTGAAGAGCCGGATGGCGTGTTTTGTCCACCAATGCAAGCTCATCTGCATTTAGCGCACGTTCTTCTTCTTTGCGGGTGATTGCCACGTTCCTTTACCTCCATACAGTCACAAATATCGAAAACCAACGTCACAGTTTTGAAAAGGTTCCATATTCGTTATGGCTCTTACCTACCCATTAGATATTCTTGCTGGTTTCCCCGGTTGGTCAACGGAGTTCGATCTGTTGT
This sequence comes from Pseudochrobactrum algeriensis, assembly GCF_018436245.1. NCBI lineage: Bacteria > Pseudomonadati > Pseudomonadota > Alphaproteobacteria > Hyphomicrobiales > Brucellaceae > Pseudochrobactrum > Pseudochrobactrum algeriensis. Next base: position 1,662,423 of record NZ_CP075361.1, on the reverse strand, counting down.
ACAGGCAGGAATATAGCCGGACAGCAGGTGGTACGACGATTGCCAAGGATATGGGCACGCCACTGTGGAAGGCTTCTTTTCAATCCGTAATATTGCAACCGAATGAGCTTGATATCTGGCGGGCACGTTTAAAAGCGGTGGACGGCAGTTTACAGCAGTTTAGTGGCAGACCTATGAGCCGTTGTTTTCCGATTGCTTATCCGAATGGTACGGGCATTGGCGATGTATCTACGGCGAGTATTGAAGGTATTGGGGCAGATAACAAATCTATCGCTCTTCAAGGTATGCCGGTTTGGTTCTCGATAACAATCGGTGATTATGTGCAAATCGGAACAAAACTTTATCAGGTATTAGAAAGTGCAGTTGCGAATGCTTCAGGTAAAACCACGCACTTCGAACTACGCCCGCATCTGGCTCCCGGTACAGCTGTTGGCAATGTGGTTACACTAATCAAGCCATCGGTGCCGATGATCATTCTGCCGGGGTCGCTGACCACATCTACAGAGCTGAGCACAGGGCGTGGCACAATCTCGTTTCAGGCGGTGGAGGCTCGTTAGTTCGTTTTAACTTTTTTAACTGAACGCTTAGAAGTAAGTTTTTTTGGAGTGGCTAGCAAACTTGCTTCGTGAGCAAGGCGTTCATTTTTTAACCGGAGTGTTTTGGCTACTCGTTTTTTATACTCAGTCTCGATTATAGCGATTGCGATTTTGTGCGTAATAGTAGCTTTAGACTCAGAGGCTGAGGGAGAGGTATTCTTAAATGTTTTTTGCATAAGATCTTCTTGGTTTGTATTATTCACATTATGCTCCGTTTTTATTGGTACCGATAGTTTAGGGGCGATGCCTAGATAGTCCCCCGCCAATTCTTTTCAGAATGCTGCCGAGCTTAGTAGCGTCCTTTAATTGCGAGGCTGAACTTTTATGAGCTATTGAAATTTGTTTTTCAGTAGCAACATCTTGATGAAAATGACGCTGTTCTATGATTGCATGTGGAGGCTGTCTCCCTCCAATTGCTTTTAGAATATTACTCATGATATTCCTCCCAGTGTATTTAAAATGAAGATGTAAATGAGAAAAGTCGGAACATGAAATGATCACTTAACCATCTCATTTATCTTCAAATTTTGTATATTAGATTTAATATAATACAGAAAATATGTGATATAACTTGTTATAATTATTATATAATATGTAATTGTGTCTTATTTGCAGTGATTGACCGTTTTTTATGTTTTTGATCGAGTCAGATTTTCTGAGATCAGGAGATACCTGGCCAGTTTGTAATTTTTATCTGCTCATATATGCATCTATCAAAGGCAACGATTGATATGATGGCTCATTGTTTAAGGAAGTGACATCTGGGTAAAATTTGAAGTCAAATGGCTCAGAAAATGTTCGTTTTATGCGCAAGAACAATCTTTAGAGCTGTGTTTATGAGGTTTTATCGAAAAGGTGAAATTCTTATGCCAAAATCCCAGATACTTCTGCTGCATGTTTAAATGCAATCCGCGCACTTTGCGTGCTTCCATGATCATGTGAACACCTAAGGCAGGCTGTTATAGCTTCTCCCATACTATCCAGATCAAAACGCTGCCAATCGGAAAGCATAAAATTCTCCGCATCAGCAATATTACCGATTGAATGTGTGATGCCGTCTGAAATTTTAATAACGACGGCTTCATCCCAATAAATTAAATCCATGAGTTCATACCTCCTATTAAGATAACGCAGAGTTATCCAGAGTGTTCCTGAAGAAGGTGCAGCAATGCGATATATTTCAGCAGAAAACCAGCATGCGCTTGAACAGCGGATGTTGGTAGCGCGTGACTTTCTCTGGCTTGTTGCACGTGACCGACAGACTGGTGCTCCGGTAACGGAAGGTCTGTGGTCTGACGTGGGGAATATCACGGCAGATGTGGTCAATCCGGATAATGGTATACCTGAAACACGTGATTGGTATGGAACAAGTTCTCTGGTTTCCATTGACGATATTCCGCTCATCGCCAATCTTTCCGTGCAGAATGTCACAATCCGCATGTCGCAGGTGCATGAGGAAGTTGAACGGATTGTCCGTGATTATGATTGCCGTCAGGCGCGGGTAGAAGTCTATCGTGGCCTGTTCAATCCGGAAACACGTTTGATGGTCGCTCCGGCTGAGTGCCGGTTTGTTGGCTTTGTCGATAAGATTGAACTGAAAACGCCGTCTGAGAATGAGGATGGTGCAGTCACTATGACCTGCGCCAGCCACACACAGGAATTTACCCGCTCCAATACAGAGACGCGAAGCCATGCCTCACAAATCCTGCGCGACCCGAACGATACCTTTTACAAGGATGCGGCCACGGTTGAAGAATGGGAAGTGTTCTGGGGTTCCGAAAAGGGCAAGGTGCCGACACAGAAGAAGCGACGCAAATTTTTGGGGATTTTCTGATGATCCGACATGCCGTCACTTCTGACAAAATCTCCTGCTTGCGCTTGCTGCGTGAAAGTCATGAGGCTGCGGGCTTCACTTCTCCATTCAGTGCAACCCATGCCTCGGCTTTGTTTGATTATCACTATGCAAGTCCGCAGGCCGGTCTTCTGGTTTTAGGTGATAAACCGGCGGGGCTGTTGATGGCAGGGTGGTTTGAGCATCCGTTCGGTTTTGGCCGTTATGCCAAAGAAACCGTTTGGTGGATAACACCAAGTGTTCGAGGGAGATGGGCAAGCAAGATGCTTGATGCCTATGAAGCATGGGCAAGAGAGCAGGGCTGCGTGGCTGCTGGCATGGCCTCACTCGCTACCAATGATGTTTCCCGCCTCTATAAGAGACGTGGTTATGCACCGGTCGAAACACACTTTCTCAAAGTCCTCTGAGGCTTAGTTTTCAAAGAGATTATTCATGGCAATTTTTACCGGTATCGCATCTGCGATAGGCGGCCTGATGGCCTCTACCTTTTTGTCAGGGGCGGTCGGCAGCTTTTTGCTTAAAGCCGCCGTTGGTATCGGCCTCAATCTGCTTGCGCAATCCATTGCAGGCAAACCGCAGGAACCGGTATTTTCCATCAATGGCAGCCTGCAAGCCGGTGGTGACCTGCCGCGATCCTTCCTGATCGGGAGAACGTCAACAGCCGGTTCTCTGGTCTGGGTCAACACATGGGGGCATGACGGCGATACACCAAACGCTTATCTGACACAGGTTATTGCACTGTCTGATCTGCCGGTCGCTGGCCTGCGGGAGGTTTGGGTCAACGGTCAGAAAGTGACCCTTGATTACAATACGCCGGATATGTCGTGGGGTTGGCAGGTAAAAGAATATCGCAACGATGGTGATAATCTTTGGGTCAAATTCTATGATGGTACCCAGACTGTAGCTGATAGTTTTCTGGTCAATACCTGCTCCAATCAGAACCGCCAATGGGATGTGAACCGTGTCGGTCGTGGTGTGGCCTATGCCATTGTGACGGCGCGTGTCAGTAAGCAGATGTTCTCCGGTATTCCGAATTTCAAATTCGAGCTGGATGGCTTCAAATTCTACGATCTGTCAAAAGATAGCACCGCAGGCGGAAACGGTTCGCATCGGTGGTCTGATCCGTCCACATGGGGTGGTGATGGCGATCATCTGCCAGCTGTACAGGAATATAACCTGCTGCGTGGCCTCCGCTGGAATAATCAGTGGTTCTATGGTGTGCAGGGCATGTCTGCTGCGCGCCTTCCAGCTGACAACTGGATCAAGGCCATTAATAAGTGCCGTGCACCTATTTATGGGGCAAATGGCTTAGAGCCGACCTATCGGGCTGGTGGCGAGATCACTATTGATGCGCCTCTCGCAAATGCACTTGAAGCATTGAACACGTCCTGTCAGGGGCGTATCGCGGAAGTCGGCGGTTTCTATCAGATGTTTCTGGGCAGCCCCGATGCGCCGGTCATTCATTTCACCGATGACGATATTCTCTCGACCGATGAGCAGACATTCACCCCGTTCTTCGGTCTGTCGGATACGATCAATGGTGTCTCCGCAACTTATCCGTCCTTCACTGACGGTTGGGTGATGAAGTCCGCGCCATCCTTGTTCCGTACTGATCTGGAAGCCTTGCACGGCAACCGGCGCTTGATGGCTAAAGTTGAACTGAACTTTGTGCCATATGCTGAACAAGTGCAGCGGCTTATGAAGTCGGCTCTTGAAGAGGGCCAGCGGGCGCGGCGGCACACTCTGGTCATTCCACCGAAATTCTGGGCGTATGCTGTGCCTGGCGTTATATGGGCATGGACTTCCAAGCGCAACGGTTATGTCAATAAGCTGATGCGGATTGATGGCTCGGTTGACCGTGCCAATCTTGATGTTTTGGCCGATATGACTGAGGTTGATCCGTCCGACTATGATTGGGAAAGCGGCTCGGATTATCGCCCGCCGGTTGACGGGGCAGTTGGTGCAATGCGTCCGCTGCCGACACCCATCTTCGATTTTGCTGTTACACCAGATATTGCACAGGACAGTAACGGCAATAATCGCCGGTGTGGCATTCGATTGGTCTGGGATGGTGAAGTGACCGGCGTTGATACGGTTATGTTTGAGGTGCGTCTCAAATCATCGCTGGCTGAAATCTATAAAGGCCGAACTGAAGATGTAGAGCGCGGGGCGCTATTGATTGCTCCAGGCATTCTTTTGCCGAATATGCTCTATGAAGTCCGCGCACGTTATTCATCCTATGATGGCAGTACGCCCTTTGTCTGGTCTGATTGGATTGAGGTGCGCACTGCGGATATCCGTTTCGGTCCACTTGATATTTACGCTATCAATATTGAACAGCTCAATAAGGACATCAGCGATGTTCTGAAAGGTTTGGGAGAGACAGATCGGTATGTTCAGGAGGAGTTGGATCGTATTGGTGCGCTGGCAGCTGAGCAGGAAGCTGGCAATGCCGGTATGTTCAAACTGCTACGTGAAGAAGCGGCGGTCACTGCGGGCAATCTAAAGGCAGGTTACACAAGGCTTGTTTCCGTTTCCATCGGTCCCGGCAGTGCAATTGCTTCCCGTATCGAAAAGCTGGAGGCAAAAGTTGATGAGGATATTGCTCAGGCTGTTAGCCAACTGACAACGCGTATCAATACAGTTGGCGATACTGTTGAAGCTCAGGCTGAAGCAATTACCCTGCTCACTGCTGATGTCGGCAACTTCTCCGCTAATGGGCTGATACGCATTACCAGTGAAGCGACAAGTGGCAGTGCTTTGTCTCGGATTGCTTTCAGCAGTTATGTGCAAGCTATGGGGCAGACTGCACAGGCTGCGATGTGGTTGGAAGCCTTCACAGGGGACGACGGCCAATTGTTGAGCCGGATCATGACGAACTCGGATCAGTGGATTGTAACCAATGGTGTGAACAGCATGGCGCCAATGACGTTCATTAATGGTGAACTGACCCTGATGGTGGCAAAAATCAAAGAAATCATTTCAGGTCTGATCCGCTCACCTGACAGCAAATTCGTCATTAATCTTGATGAGGGTTTTTTGAAGGTGTCTGACTGATGAGTACAAGACTGCACTTAACAAAAAATCATCTGGTGGTTTCAAAACAGGGATTTGACGCGGACAATCCATCATTGGCCGAGGGTGACAAGCTCTTTGACAGTGATTGGTTGTTCTCCAGCACGATTGTGGAAGTTGGTCTGCATATTGATCAATCCAGTTATAAAATGGATCCACCGCCGCAGAATTTGACCCGTTGGGATGAGCAAACGGATTGGTCTGCGCCGCAGATTATCAACTTTCAGCCATTGGATTATGTTCCGACAGTGTTGCTAATCAGCCTGTCTGATCCTCGGTATTGGGGCAATCATGGCATGGTATTGCTAGGGGCTCAGCCTCTCATCAATCGGCCAAGTGATTATTGGCGCACGGGCGAAATAACCGTCACCAATAGTCGCATAACAATCCCGCGAATTCGCAACCCTGCTGGTTATTATCGGGAGAGCTTTATTTATCTGGTGATGGGGATATGACATGGATGAAAATATCCTTATCGGTAAAAACGGTAATCAGCATGGCATCTGGGTAGCCAAGCAGGGCAAAACCGTACAGCAAGGCGGCCAGATGCTGATGTCATCTGTCCAAGACATGCTGAAAATCCATGCTCAAGGTTCTGTTCCGTCATTCGGCTACAATGAATCGCAAGGATTATGGCGGCATCAAATTGAAGTCCCGTTTCAGGAGCTTCCGTTTATTCCACTGGCATTCATGGGGTTTAAATCTTCTGCCGCTGAGCCGTTTCAATTCCCGCCTGATCTGAGCGGTATTGTGGCTACGCAATCATTTGGCGGGAATGTTGGCATAGTGAACTTTATGCCGGTTGTTGGAATTTCTCACAACAAACTGACTTTTAGGGGCTGGGTGCCTCAATATGAGTGCCGGTTCAATTATACCGTCTTCTTAGTCAAGCTACGTGAGAAGTTCTGATGGCGGGGCGGGTATTGTTCCAGCGTGGTGCCAACTTTAAATTCCGCATTTCCAAGCCCGGAAAGGACGTTGACAGCACTGATCTTTTTGACTTTGTGCTGCATGAGGGGATCGGCACTGTTGCCCCATATGTAACAGGCTCGGTTCAGGTGCCAGCAAATAGTAATGTGCTCATTCCATTCGGACGCACCTATCATCAGCCGGCACTGATTATGCTTAAACCGTCCGATGGTGTTGTCGCGTTTCTATCGCAATTTGAAGCCCGCATTCAGAGCGATATGGCTTCTATGCGGATTTACAACAAAACCGGCACAACGCGCTATGTCACCTATTACGTCTATTGGAATTCGATAGGCGGCTGACTTTCCTTGCTTTCCTTACTTCACTCACAGCTATCACCTGCTTTTTGCGGGAAGGAGATCGCATGTCTGCAACACAGACCAATATCACTCCACCAATACAAATTCACCCGCTGGCTGAATTGCATGAAACGGCGTTTCAGCTTGGCATTATTCGTCAGCGTAATCTGATTTTGGCTTCAGAAAATCTAATGATGAAAGAACGCATTCAAGTTCTGGAAGCGGAAAACAAAGAACTGATTGCAGAGCGCAAGGAAGGGGCAGATTAATGGCTATTCGTCCCGACTGGATGACCGGCACGCTTAATCTCGTTGCCGGAACACCTGACTTCACCACGACAGGGTCGGCTTTGCAGACTGCAGCCATTCAGACCGGTGATGCGATTATCACCGCAACAGGCTACGTGCTCATTATTGCTGAAATCACCGGGCAGAACAGCGGTCGGTTATTTGATAATTGCCCTGTGGCAGCTGCCGGTGACGGGCAACCCTTGCGGGTTCGCTATCAGCCGGATGGTAGCCGTGTGCAGGCTGCTGTTCGGATGATGAGAGAGCTTCTGACCACAGGCAACCTTGAAGCATTTGCTGCACTCGTTGGTGAAGAAGATGCGGTACCGGTCTTTGTTGGACCAGGTGTTATGAAACTGGTACCGAAATCAGAATTCGGACCCGATGATACCAAAGGCAATCTGGCCGCTCTCGCTGCGTTGGAGAATATGTCCAATCTCTCAGAGCTTGCAGCTATTGCGAAAGTCAATGATCAGTTCGTCATCATGGGGGGGGACGGCACAATCACGCTGAAATCAATTAAAAGCGTGACTGATGCGATATCCGAAAATGCGACTGCAATTGGTGAAAAGTATACACTACCGGCAGGCGGTACTGCGGATCAGCTTCTTGATGCTACTGGTTCTGCAATCCCAAAGGTGGGCTTGCCGATTTCAGCATCTGTCCAAAATGCACTGAACGGAAAAGCTAATTTGTCAGGTGCTAATTTCACCAGTCAAATCAGCGCTAGGGAAAGTGTTGACAGTATATCTACTCGATCAACATCAACAGTAGGTCAAGTTAATTCAGGGGGGCAATTTAGATCACAGATTCAGGACACACCTTATTCTTCCACGTTTGTAACTCAGGAAGTTGTCGGGACAACTATCCGCTCGGTGTTAGCTATAGAAGAAGTAGGATCACGAGCCGCATATTTTATATTTGATTATTGGGGGAACTTGATAGTCCCTGGAACCCTCTCAAAAGGTGGCGGGACATTTCTGATTGATCATCCATTAGACCCATTGAACAGAAATTTACGTCACGGCTTTGTTGAAGCTGTCCGACATCAACGCCTTTGAGACCAAACAGTGTTAATTGAGAAGAGAGGACTTTCGGCTCATCATAGCTCAATTAAAGGAAGCAAAGATGAGACAGAAACCCGTTCCGCAAACGTCTAGCGCTGAGAAGACGATCAAGGATATACGGCGCGCGACGCGCAAGCATTATTCTGCAGAGGATAAAATCCGTATTGTGTTGGAAGGCCTACGTGGCGAGGACAGCATTGCCGCGATTTGTCGCCGTGAGGGGATCGCCGAGAGCCTGTATTATAGCTGGTCGAAGGAGTTTCTCGAAGCTGGCAAGAAACGCCTTGCTGGCGATACGGCCCGCTCGGCGACCAGTGACGAGGTTCGGTCACTGCGTCGTGAAAGCCGTGACCTGAAAGAGGCATTGGCCGACGTCATGCTGGAAAACCGCCTGCTCAAAAAAAGCATGATCGGGGATGGGGGCGACGACGAATGAGATATCCCGCCACCGAAAAGCTTGAGATCATCCGGCTTGTGGAGCAGTCGCATTTGTCAGCTAGGCAAACCCTCGACAAGCTGGGCATTCCAAGACCGACCTTCTATCGATGGTATGATCGTTTCCAGACCCACGGTTTCGAGGGGCTGGAAGACCAGACGTCCGCACCTTCGCGGGTGTGGAACCGCATTCCTGATGACATCCGGGATCGTATCATCGCACTGGCGCTCGATCATACCGACCTGTCACCACGAGAGCTGGCGGTGAAGTTCACCGATACGGAAAGTTATTTTGTATCAGAGGCTTCGGTCTATCGTCTGCTCAAGGCCCACGACCTGATCACGTCACCAGCCTATATTGTCATCAAGGCCAATGATGAGTTCAAGGACAAGACCACGCGGCCGAATGAAATGTGGCAGACCGACTTCACCTATCTGAAAGTTGTCGGTTGGGGCTGGTTTTATTTGTCGACCATCCTTGATGACTATTCCCGCTACATCATCGCCTGGAAACTGTGCACCAGCATGAAAGTCGAGGATGTCACCGATACACTCGACCTGGCACTGGCAGCTTCAGGCTGCGATAAAGTCAAGGTCGAACACCGTCCCCGCCTGCTGTCGGACAACGGTTCGTGTTACGTCGCTTCCGACCTTGGTGACTGGCTGGACAAATACAAAATCAGCCAAGTCCATGGCGCTCCCGGTCATCCGCAAACGCAGGGCAAGATCGAACGCTGGCACCAGACGCTCAAGAACCACATCCTGCTCCAAAACTACTTCTTCAAGGAGGACCTCGAAGCCCAGATCGCAGCCTTCGTCGATCACTACAATCATCGCAGATACCACGAGAGCCTCGACAATCTCACCCCGGCTGACGTTTACTTCCGACGTGGACGGACTATCCTAATCGAACGCGAAAGGATCAAACGAGACACCATCAGAAAACGCCGCTTGAACCACCAGGCCAAAGCAGCTTAAATCAACCCGCAAAACAAGCCGCAAACTCCAATCTTCAAGAGCACAAAAAGTCTCAAATCATTCGACGACGGACAAGCCCCGAGATCCCGCGCCTCAGTGATGCTGATCGTGGCAATGCCATCGGCAATATCGAGATTAAGCAGAACATCGTCCGTGAGCAGGCTATGATGGCGCTTCCAGCGATGCAGGGCAATGCCAAGCGTTGCGGCACCAAGGGAGGCGCGGCAAAGCATGCCATAGGTGCCCCACGGTAATTTACGTGAAAACCAACCCAGAGCTTCATCATCAAGCTCCTGCATTGCTTCCCAGTTCAGGTCTTCAAACTGATCCGGTGTGACGCGTCCGTTCTCATCGGCAAGGATTTCTGGCGGAATTTGTGCCTTTTTCAGTGCTGCGGCAGGATCTGTCCCATATTTTGCATAGGCCAGCAAAATACAGTGAACAAAGGTCGCAGGGATGACTGCAGCTGCTTTTCCTGTGTGAGAAGAGGTCAAAATTTGATCTGTCATAGCCGTAGTTTGTAGCCAAATGGCCGATTTTGCAACCTGTCTGGCCAGTCAGATACCGGCTTATGGTACAACATAGGCAAGCTGCAAAACGGTTTGGGAGGACTGTTGTTGATGACACCAAGTCTTGACTTCCTTTTGGGAGAGGAAATCGCCCAGCTGCGGGATAGTGTGCGTGCATTCGCTGAGGCGGAAATTGCACCCCGCGCGGCATATATCGACAGCAGCAATCAATTTCCCGCTGATCTGTGGAAGAAATTCGGGGCGATGGGATTGCTCGGCCTTACTGTGCCGGAAGAAGACGGCGGCACCGGTATGGGCTATCTGGCGCATATTGTGGCAATGGAAGAGATTTCGCGCGCTTCCGCCTCTGTCGGCCTGTCTTACAGTGCTCATTCCAATCTTTGCGTCAATCAGATTTGCCGCAATGGCAATGCAGCGCAAAAGGCCAGATATTTGCCAAAGCTGATTTCTGGAGAGCATGTCGGTGCTTTGGCTATGTCCGAGCCGGATGCGGGCTCTGATGTTGTTTCAATGAAATTGCAGGCGCAGAAGCAGACAGACCATTATATCCTCAACGGCTCGAAAATGTGGATTACCAATGGCGGCGATGCGGATGTGTTGGTTGTTTATGCCAGAACCGGCGCCGGCAAAGGGGCAGACGGCATAACCGCTTTTCTTGTCGAAAAAAGTATGGCCGGTTTCAGCCACGGCGCGCATCTTGATAAGCTCGGCATGCGCGGCTCCAACACATTTCCGCTGTTCTTCGACAATTGCCTTGTGCCTGCGGAAAATGTGCTCGGCGGCGAAGGCAACGGCATTAAAGTTCTGATGTCGGGGCTTGATTATGAACGCGTGGTTCTGAGCGGCGGGCCGCTCGGCATCATGGCCGCCTGTATGGATATTACGCTGCCTTATATGCATGAACGCAAGCAATTCGGCCAGCCGATCGGCGATTTCCAGCTCATGCAGGGCAAGCTGGCTGATATGTATTCCACATGGCAGGCTGTGCGCGCCTATATCTATGCTGTCGGTGCGGTATGCGATCGCAATGACCATTCCCGAACTATGCGCAAAGATGCGGCAAGTGCCATTCTCTATGCCGCAGAAAAAGCGACATGGATGGCCGGAGAAACAATCCAGACACTCGGCGGTTGCGGCTATACAAATGATTATGCCGCGGCACGGCTGTGGCGCGATGCCAAATTATACGAAATCGGTGCAGGTACTTCAGAAATCCGCCGGATGCTGATCGGGCGGGAACTGATGGTTGAAACCAGATAATCGGGGCATGAATATGAGTGTTCTGAAAACTGCTCTCAATGTGCATGGTGAGGAATTTACCGCTAATCACACTGCCATGCGCTCTCTGGTGGAAGAACTGCGTGACCGCAGCCAAATTGCCTGTGCCGGAGGCGGGGAGGCCGCATCGGCACGGCACAAAGCGCGGGGCAAATTGCTGGCGCGGGAGCGTATTGATCTGCTGCTTGATGCCGGTACGGCTTTTCTGGAAATCGGACAGCTTGCCGCAAATGGTCTTTATGACAATGATGCGCCGAGTGCCGGTCTTGTGGCCGGTATAGGCTGCGTTTCCGGCACACAATGTATGATTATCGCCAATGATGCGACGGTTAAAGGCGGCACTTATTATCCGCTCACGGTCAAAAAACATCTGCGTGCGCAGGAAATTGCCGAGCAGAACTATCTACCCTGCATCTATCTGGTGGATTCCGGCGGCGCCTATTTGCCGAGACAAGATGAGGTGTTTGCCGATCGCGAGCATTTCGGCCGGATTTTTTATAATCAGGCGAATATGTCGGCAAAAGGCATTGCGCAGATTGCTGTGGTGATGGGCTCCTGCACAGCAGGCGGAGCTTATGTGCCTGCAATGTCAGATGAAACGATTATCGTCCTCAATCAGGGCACAATCTTTTTAGGCGGGCCGCCACTAGTCAAAGCGGCGACAGGTGAAGTGGTAACAGCAGAAGAACTGGGCGGTGCTGATGTGCATACAAGCCAGTCCGGTGTGGCCGATTATCTTGCGGAAAATGATGCTCATGCGCTGGCAATCGCCCGCCGGATTGTTGCCAATCTGAATATCACGACAAAACCTGATCTGCTCAATAGTGGTGAGGAACCGCTTTACCCGTCGGAAGAGCTCTACGGCATTATTCCTGCAAATCCGCGCCATCCTTATAATGTCCGCGAGGTGATCGCACGACTGGTTGACGGCTCACGGTTCGATGAGTTCAAGGCGCGTTACGGCACAACGCTTGTGACCGGCTTTGCGCAACTCTATGGCGCAACGGTCGGCATCATTGCCAATAATGGTATTCTGTTTGGTGAATCCGCGCAGAAAGGTGCGCATTTTATCGAGCTTTGCGCGCAGCGGCATATTCCGTTGGTTTTCCTGCAAAATATCACGGGTTTTATCGTCGGCCGAAAGTACGAGAATAACGGTATAGCTAAAGACGGCGCGAAAATGGTGACGGCTGTGGCAACGGCTCAGGTTCCTAAAATCACAATGCTGATCGGCGGTTCCTTTGGTGCCGGTAATTACGGCATGTGCGGCAGAGCCTATTCGCCGCGTTTTTTGTGGACATGGCCGAATAGCCGCATTTCAGTGATGGGCGGTGAGCAGGCTGCCAGTGTGCTCGCCCGTGTGCGGCGTGATGCCTTGGAAGCGCGGGGAGAAAGCTGGAGCCTTGCGGATGAGGAGGCGTTTCAGGCGCCGATCCGCGAGCAATATGAAACGCAGGGCAATCCCTATTATGCCACAGCCCGCCTTTGGGATGATGGCATTATTGACCCAGCCCAAAGCCGCCGCGTTCTCGGCTTGTCACTGGCAGCCGCGCTGAATGCTCCGGTGAAAGAAACCAAATTCGGTCTTTTCAGAATGTGAGGCAAATCATGTATGAAGCCTTGGAAATTACCCGCAACGGCTCTGTGGCAACCATCTGGATGAACCGGCCGCAACGGCATAATGCGTTCGACGCTGCGCTCATTGCTGAGCTGACACAGGCCTTTACGCAGCTTGGTACGGATGATGACATCCGTATTGTGATTTTGGCTGGTCGCGGCAAAAGCTTTTCCGCAGGCGGCGACCTCAACTGGATGAAAGCTGCCGGTGAGGCCGGTTTTGATGCCAATCTTGCCGATGCGGTAAAGCTGGCGCAGATGTTTCGCATTCTGGCAGAGTTACCCAAGCCGACAATCGCGCGTGTGCATGGTGCAGCATTGGGCGGCGGCATGGGGCTCGCTTCTGCCTGTGATATTTGTATTGCCTCAACGCAAGCAAGTTTTGCCACATCCGAGGTTCGGCTCGGCATTATTCCGGCGGTTATCAGCCCCTATGTGCTGCGGGCTATCGGTGTGCGGCAGGCTTCGCGGTATTTTCTGACTGCGGAGCGCATTGATGCTGCAAAAGCCCTGCAAATAGGCCTTGTGCATGAAGTGACGGAAGCGGAGACCCTCGATGCTGCGATAGATGATCTGACTTCAGCTCTGCTCAAGGGCGGCCCGCAGGCGCAAGCCGCCGCAAAACGACTGATCCGCAATGTTGCAGGCAAGATGATGGGCGATGCATTGGCGCAGGAAACCGCGCATACTATTGCTGCTCTGCGCATGAATGCGGAAGCCCGTGAAGGCCTGAGTGCTTTTCTCCATAAGCGGACACCGGCATGGATAAACCGGACAGGATCAGATGATGTTTGACAAAATTCTGATTGCCAATCGCGGCGAAATTGCCTGCCGCATCATCAAAACCGCCCGCCAAATGGGCATCCGCACGGTTGCCGTGTTTTCAGATGCTGATGCGCAGGCGCGGCATGTGCGGATGGCGGATGAGGCCGTTCATATCGGGGCTGCGCCACCAAAAGAATCCTATCTCGACGGGGCAAAAATCATTGCTGCGGCGCAAGCCACCGACGCACAGGCCATTCACCCCGGCTATGGTTTTCTATCGGAAAATGAAGCTTTTTGCCTTGCCTGTGCGCAGGCCGGAATTGTCTTTATCGGCCCGCCGGTTGAAGCCATTCGGGTCATGGGTTTGAAGTCGCAGGCGAAAAGGCTGATGGGTGCGGCGGGCATTCCGCTGATCCCCGGTTATCACGGAGAAGATCAGACGCCTGAAAACCTGCAGCGTGAGGCTGATGCAATCGGCTATCCTGTTCTCATCAAAGCATCGGCAGGTGGTGGTGGCAAAGGCATGCGGCTTGTTGAAAGGCCTGAGGATTTTACGCAAAACCTGCTTGCCTGTCAGCGTGAGGCGCAATCGGCTTTTGGCGACGATCATGTGCTGATCGAGCGCTATATTACCCGCCCGCGCCATATAGAAATTCAGATTTTCGGCGACAATCACGGCAATTATGTCACGCTGTTTGAGCGGGATTGCTCGGTGCAACGCAGACATCAGAAGATCGTTGAAGAAGCGCCTGCGCCGCATTTTTCCGCACAGCAGCGCTGCATCATGGGTAAGGCCGCCACAGATGCCGCACGTGCAGTGCATTATACGGGGGCGGGCACGGTCGAATTTATCGTTGCACCTGACGGCCAGTTTTATTTCATGGAGATGAATACCCGTCTTCAGGTGGAGCATCCGGTGACAGAAATGATAACCGGCCTTGATCTTGTGGAATGGCAATTGCGCGTTGCGAGTGGTGAGAAACTGCCGGTTACGCAGGAGGATTTGTCTCACTCCGGCCATGCCATAGAAGCGCGTATCTATGCGGAAGATCCGTCAGCGGGATTTCTGCCGTCAACGGGCAAGCTCGTGCATTTTCAATTGCCTGAGGAAAGTGCTCATGTGCGGGTTGATGCGGGTGTGGAAGAGGGGGACGCGATCAGCCGGTTTTATGATCCGATGATCGCCAAGCTGATTGTCTGGGATGAAACGCGTGACAAGGCTCTGTGCCGCATGGAACGCGCCTTGGCCGATATGCAGATTGCGGGCATTGCCAGCAATATTGAGTTTCTCTCGCGTCTCGTGCGTTGCCGTTCCCTTGTGCAGGCTGATCTTGATACGGGACTGATTGAGCGTGAAACTGCGGCACTCTTTCCAGAAGTGCAGGAACCGCCCGCTGAAGTATTTCTGTTAGCGGCATTGGCGCAATTGCTGCATGAGACCGATGAGGCTCCGCTCACCTCTTTCTTGCAGCGGCGCGATGGTTTCCGGCTCAATATACAGGTCAGGCGTGATCTGAATTTTCGCTATGCTGCGGCAACACACACTATCTCTGTGACCTATCTGGGCAGAGGATACCGGTTGCAGACAGGTTCGCTTGATGTCACCGCCACTGGCCGACAAGACAAGGGCAATCGCATCATTGCCGAGATTGACGGGCTGCGTAAATCATTCACGGCAGTCAGATCAGGCAATTTCATTCACCTTTTCACAGACGGGCAAAGCTGGAAGCCGGAATGGCTCGATCCGCTGGATGTGTCGCCGGAACACGCAACTGCCCATGACGGGCTCGTGGCACCCATGCCCGGCACTATTACCGCCTTGCTGGTGGAGCAGGGGCAGCAGATTGCCAAAGGCACGCCGCTTCTGATCGTCGAAGCGATGAAAATGGAATTCAAAATAACCGCACCGAGTGCGGGCTATGTGAAAGCCTTTCGCTGCGCTGTGGGCGATCAGGTCAATGAAGGCACAGAACTAGCCGATTTTGAACCCGCAGACGGAGAGGTGAAGGAGCAGCTTGCGTTGATCTCACAGGAGGAATGAAAGTGACAGAAAAACTGAGCTTGGTGAAAGGCGCGACGGAACATCCGCTGATAGAAGCCACAATCGGCCAGTTTTTCGATGAAACCTGCTTTCGATATCCGGATGTTGATGCCCTGATCTCAGTGCATCAGAAGATACGGCTGACCTATGCCGAACTCCGCCAAAAAGTGGATGCGCTGGCCTGCGGTTTGTTGCGCCTTGGGTTGAAAAAAGGAGATCGGGTTGCGATCCTGTCACCCAATAATGCCGAATGGGTTTTGACGCAGTTTGCCACGGCAAAAGCGGGTCTGATCCTCGTTAATATCAATCCGGCCTATCGCCTGACCGAGCTTGCTTTTGCAATCAGCAAGGTGGCATGCAGGGCGATTATCCTGTCTCCTCGTTTTAAAAGCAGCGATTATATCGCTATGCTCTGCGAATTAGCGCCGGAAATCCCTG
The DNA here is from genome assembly GCF_018436245.1 of Pseudochrobactrum algeriensis. Lineage (NCBI taxonomy): Bacteria > Pseudomonadati > Pseudomonadota > Alphaproteobacteria > Hyphomicrobiales > Brucellaceae > Pseudochrobactrum > Pseudochrobactrum algeriensis. The sequence goes on along the minus strand of NZ_CP075361.1, from coordinate 1,646,196 downwards.
TTTCAGACCCGTATAATCTGCACACAGAACGCTTCCCGCAATTACGATGGGTTATACGCCTCGGCACAGACAAAACATCCGGTATGATCAATTTCGACGATCTGCTTGTTGCGCCGGAAGTGGCAGAGCTGGACGCATTGCAGCAGATCGGTGCGGGTCTGAATGCGCATGACCCCATCAATATTCAGTTTACCTCAGGCACAACCGGCTCGCCGAAAGGGGCGACACTCACGCACCGTAATATTCTCAATAATGGACGGTTTGTCGGCGATGCAATCCGCCTGCAAAGTCGTGACAGGCTGTGCATTCCCGTACCGCTCTATCATTGTTTCGGGATGGTGATGGCTAATCTCGGTTGCCTCACACATGGCGCGACGATGGTCTATCCGGCGGAGTCTTTTGACCCGCTGGCTGTGCTGAAGGCCGTACAAAACGAGCATTGCTGTGCTCTATATGGTGTGCCGACCATGTTTATCGGCATTCTCGATCATCCTGACTTTGCAACATTCGATGTTTCAAGCCTGCGCACCGGTATTATGGCGGGCAGTCCCTGTCCGGTTGAGGTGATGAAGCGTGTGATCGAGCATCTGCATATGAAGCAGATCACAATCGCCTATGGTATGACAGAGACATCGCCGGTGTCGTTTCAAAGCAGTGGGGATGACAGTCTTGAACGCCGTGTTTCAACGGTTGGCAGGGTTCAGCCGCATTGCGAAGTGAAGATCATTGATAGCAGCGGGACGATTGTGCCGCGCGGGGTATCGGGAGAACTCTGTACGCGCGGTTATCTGGTTATGCATGGCTATTGGGACGATCAGCGCCAGACTGATGAGGCCGTGGATCAGGATGGCTGGATGCATAGTGGCGACCTCGCAACCATTGATGATGAGGGCTATTGCAATATTTTCGGGCGGATAAAGGATGTTATTATCCGTGGCGGCGAGAATATTTATCCCCGTGAGGTTGAGGAATTTCTGTTTCGCCATCCTGCAATCAGGGATGTGCAAATCGTGGGTGTACCCGACCACAAATATGGTGAAGTGGTTTGCGCATGGATTATTTTGCGTGCAGATTCCGAACTGACGGCAGAGGAAATCCGTACCTTCTGCGAGGGGCAGATTGCCCATTATAAAATTCCGCACCACATCAAATTCGTCGATCAGTTTCCGATGACGGTGACGGGTAAGATTCAAAAATACATTATTCGCGAGCGGATGATGCAAGAACTGGGGCTTGAGGAAAGCAGAACAGCGTAAGCTGACGGGAGATCACAATGGGAGAGCGTGTCAGAATTGTTGAGGTCGGTCCGCGCGATGGTCTGCAAAATGAAAAGCAGATCATTGATACAAGCATCAAGCTTGAATTGATCGAGCGTCTCGTTGCGGTAGGCTTGCGCAATATTGAGGTGACAGCTTTTGTATCTCCGAAATGGGTGCCGCAAATGGCAGATCAGACGGCGGTTGTGCAGGGACTGCAAACGCATCAAGGTGTTTCCTATTCAGTGCTCACGCCTAATCTGCAAGGTTTTGAGGCGGCAGTGGCTGCAGGCGCAAAAGAGGTTGCCATTTTTGCTGCGGCTTCGGAGTCTTTCAGCCGCAAGAACATCAATGCCAGTATCGCGCAATCGCTGGAGCGTTTCGCGCCGGTAACAGAACAGGCTCTGAAAATGGGACTAAAAATACGCGGTTATGTCTCCTGTGTGCTGGGCTGTCCCTATGAGGGAGATATTGACCCGCAAGTGGTCGCGCAAATCTCCAAAGAGATGTTCGATATGGGCAGTTATGAAATCAGTCTGGGCGACACGATTGGTGTCGGCGTGCCGGATGGTGTTAAGCGGCTGATCGAAAGTGTCGGTGCGCAGGTTCCAGTTACCGCGCTTGCCGGACATTTTCACGATACTTATGGCATGGGCGTGGCTAATGTCGTGGCGGCCTATGCCTCGGGCGTAAGAACTTTCGATGCCTCAGTCGCAGGGCTGGGCGGCTGCCCCTATGCGGCGGGCGCTACGGGCAATGTGGCAACTGAAGATCTGGTCTGGCTGTTTAACCGGACGGGTGTGGAAACCGGTATCGACCTGAAACAGCTGGTGGATTGCGCCGTCTGGATCAGCACGCAGCTTGATCGCTCGCCATCCTCACGGGTTGCACAGGCAATCAGCCGTCAATCTTCTGCAGGAACGGCGTGATGCAGTGCTAATTCCGCAACCAGTCCGGCTGGTAAGATAGTTCTGTCAGCTTCAGAAAGGATGCGATGCGTTCCAGTTCGGCCTGTAACGCTGTAATGCGGTTTTTACCCGTTTTGATGTTTTGTTCCGGCCAGAATGCCGTAATGACGAGCTTTTTATCTTCCCGCTTCGCATCAATACGGCCGATAAGCCTGTCTCCTTGCATGACCGGAAATACATAATAGCCATATTGGCGTTTCGGTGCCGGTACAAATATTTCAATACGATAATAGAACCCGAACAGTTTTTCAGCCCGTGCCCGATCACGCAGGGCAGGGTCGAAAGGTGATAAAACCCGCACACGTGATGATGGCTTCTGCAAGTCAGATACGGAATTCAGGAGTGCTTCTGTGGAGTAGCAACGCCGCAGAGAACCGTCAGCCATTTCAACATCAAGCTCGATGAGACGACCTGCAGCTTTAGCTTCAATGCACCATTGTTTTGCTTCATCACGTGTTGCAATGTCAAAGAATGCAGCAAGTTCACCATGCGTTGCAAAGCCCAGACGATCCATCGATGCGGACATTGCCCAGTCAATTATCTCTGCTTCATGCATTTGCGAGCGTTGAAACGGCTCCGGTATGACCCGCTCCGTCAGATCGTAAAATTTGCGAAAACCTTCGCGGTGGCTGATTGCCAGCCGCCCTGAACGCCACAAAAATTCCAAAGCGGTTTTTGAAGGATGCCAGTTCCACCAGCCGCCGGATGAGGCAGGGATGTCGCCACGGACATCGGAGGAGGTGGTTGGCCCGTGCTTTTCAACATGACCCAATATTTCATCAAACTGCGAAGCCCAGCCGTCCCGTCGCCAGCTTGACCATCTTTGCTTCATACGGGCTTCGTCACGGGCAAATTTCAAGCGCCACATCGGGAAAAACTGCATAGGAATGATTGCAGCATCATGAGTCCAATGTTCAAATGCATTGCGTTCAGTGGCAATCAGCTTGTTGAGTGCTTCGGGCTGATAGCGGCTGCGGCGCGACCACAGGATAAAATCATGCGCCCGCGCCAGTGTATTCACACTATCGACCTGCACAAAGCCGAGATCTGTTAAAACACCGGACAGATCCGCACCTTTACCCGTTCCGGTTTCACGACATAAAAGCTGATGCCGGTGAAGAAAAAGACGGCGCGCATCACGGTTGTTTAATAATGCGTCAGGCATTGGCTATCCTGTTCACGGAAGATATTCGCAATTTTTAACATGACATGTGCAGTTATTCCATGATGTCTTTTTCCGCGAAATATATTCAGCATTTCAGAATTTCAGGCTGAAACAAATTATGTGCCCGTACTCGCAGTGATTTCCGCGATATTCTCTTGTCTTAAACCTCTGGTGCATTAAATTATTGACGGATAAAGAGCTATTTCACCATTTTCGCTGCTATCAAACATTAAACTGAAGATGACACATGCAGGAACAGACAGCTGAATTTATTCAAAATACCAATGCCCTTGCCATCCAGATTTCCAATCTCGTTTTAAGTTATTCGCTTTCAACAATCGGCGCGATTATCATCCTCAGCGTTGGCTGGATTATCGCAGGGATTTTGCAGCGTTGGACGCGGCAATCCCTTTCCAAATTCAAAGGCTTCGACCAGACGCTCGTTGTGTTTTTCAGCGCATCTGTTCGCTATGGCATTCTGGTTGTCGTTCTGGTGATGGTGCTGGGGCAGTTCGGTATTCAGACTGCTTCAATTCTCGCTGCATTGGGTGCGGTTGGTCTGGCTATCGGTCTGGCATTGCAAGGCACATTACAGAATATTGCTGCCGGTATTATGCTGCTGGTTTTGCGCCCTTTCAAAGTCGGTGAATATATTAATGCGGGCGCAATTGCCGGTACCGTACAGGAAATCGGGCTGTTTTCGACAGAGCTGAAAACCTATGACGGGTTGTTCGTTATGGCACCCAATTCGGTTCTCTGGAATACGCCGGTTACCAATTTCACCCGCCACAAAGCCCGTATGCATGATTTTAAAGTCGGGATTGGTTATGAGGATGATGTGCAAAAAGCCTTCACTATTCTCAAAACCATTATCTCTGAACAAAAAGGCGTGCTGAAAACACCGGAGCCGATTTATTTTGTCTCCCAGCTGGCAGACAGTTCTGTGGTTATCAGTTGCCGTTACTGGATTGAGGCGCCGAATTATTTCACGGTCAGCAACACGACAACGGAACGGGTAAAATCCGCATTCAGCGATGAGGGAATTAACATTCCTTATCCGCAGGTCACTTATCATCGTTCCGAAGTGACGAGTTAATTCTGTTGTTTATACGTGTTTGAAGGATGTGCGGGCGATCAAAATTTTGTCCGCACATGACTCTATTCAATTTAGCTTGATCTAATTAGTAACGGCTCATCTGTTGACATATCCGGTTGAGGCTCTTATTTCTGAATTTCGCAGATGGAAAACCGCGATCTGCTGATTTTTTCCCGTTTTTATGAGTGCCGGGGCGTGCCGGCTCACAAGTCAGATTTTCAGGATGTGTCCCCGTTAAACGGATACATTTAACGCTTTGTGGCATGCGCATCCGAGAATCCAGAACGAGCAGAGCGGGCGCAGTGAATGCGACATATTCTGCTCAGGAGCTGTCTATGTTCGTGCTTAAACCGCTTAAGCGGCGTATTGTCTATGTCGGTACTTTTGAACTTATTGCGATTGCCGCTTCAACTTTGCTGCTGATGTTTTTGAGCGGCGGCGATGCGCAGGGCTCTCTGCCGGTTGCTATTGCCGTTTCTCTCATCGCTGTGACGTGGAATTACACATTTAATCTCATGTTTGAGAAATGGGAGGCACGCCGTCAGTCAACCGGACGCAGTGTCTGGGTGCGTATTGCCCATGCTTTCATATTTGAGTTCGGTCTGTTCGTGATTATCATTCCGATTTATATGGTCTGGTATTCTGTCGGCTTCTGGAAAGCCTTTCAGATGGAAGCTGTGCTCTTGCTGTTCTTCCTGATTTATACGTTTGTTTTTACGTATATTTTTGACATGATCTTTACGCTGCCGCAGGCAATGGTTGCCGCTGAATAATTCAGCCATTCTCAGGGCTGGGCTTGATGACCGGTCGTATCAAGAACCGATATTCTGAAATATAAAGGTTCTAACGGCCGTTCCTCACCCCGCAAAATGGTTTTGACATAAGCGGGTTCCCACCAATTCGCACCGGCTGCCAGCAGCTCATGTGCGTGATAATACAGGCTGTCTTTGCTCAGGGATTTGGGTATATCCTCAAAATGACCGGAAATAACCAGACAGCGCCAGTTATTGGAGCCATGAACATCTGAGAAGCTGACGCATACATTGCGGTTGGCTCTCATGAGCTCCATTTTCTTCCCCTCGGAAGTCAGGGAATAGAGATAACCGTTGCTGTGTATGAAACGGAGCGGCACTACATAGGGCTTGTCTTCAACCGAACAGGCCAGATAGCCGATGCCTACATGGCGCAGCATTTCCTCAACTTCCGTACGGGGCATGTCATGGATTAACATCGTGACCTCCGTGAATGTGCGGGTATAGTTCAATATAGCACATCCGGAAGTTCAGGGCTCAGATTTTATTCTTCCTGACGGCGCGTGGAAGTGCGGTTTCGCTCATATTTCCTCTGAAGCGGGAAGGGCGGAAGTCATGTTTCACGGCGAATAGTCCATAATTCATAGGTTGGTACGAGTTGGTTCGGCTCATCAAGTGAGCCCAGATTTATTTCAATTTCGTCATCCGATCGCCCGAAGACCGTTGAGCCGCATTGCGGGCAAAAATAGCGCTCCGCATAGCTGCGGGTATCACCGCTGATCGTGACGGCCTCCTGCGGAAAGATTGCTGATGCATGGAAAAGAGCGCCGTGATGTTTGCGACAATCAAGGCAGTGGCAAATACCAACCCGATAGGGCTTTCCCGTAGCGGAAAACCGCAGATTTCCGCAAAGACACCCGCCTGTAAACGTCTCCATGGTTTTTCTCCTTTGAGATAGGCAAGTTATTATTCCGTTTAAGCTCTGCAAAAAGCAAGAACAGGGGGGCTGAGAGGTGTGATTGTGGGTTTTTGTCAGGTATTTGTCGAGACTTGAAGAGGTCTCAAAGTGGAGCGCAAATATCTCTTGTGCTTCACTTCTGCCAGCCATATCTGATTGTTCTGCAACGTGATTGCAGTATGGTTGAGATAAAAGCGGGGTATCAGGATGACAGTTACTTTTTCGCCGGATGCCGGCGGGCGTAAGCCGGCTGTACACGGAACAGTTTATCAGTTCCGACTGGTATCACTCATGGTGCGAATGCATGGCATCGCATCCATAGGATCGCTTTTATATGCAAAAATTAGAGCAAAAGGCCTATCCTGCCGCTCAGGCCATTCTGGCTGAACTTTCTTCAATTCATGTCACTATCGCTTCCGTTCTGGACGGATCAATCGACGGGGAAGTCTGGGCGGACAGTCCGGTAAACCCTAAGCTTGTCATCGTCATCAATGGAGACGGGTATTTTCTGGCCGGAAATCCGGATATTTCGCAACAAACTGCGAATGATATCAGGGATATTATTCCGGATTGGGCTTATCTTTTTGCCGAGGAATGCTGGTTTCCGCATTTCGCCAAAATCTGGGGCAATCAGTTTGTCGTGCCGCATCCCCGTATCCGTATGGGATATGTTGCAGGCAATGCGCTGCCGGAACCCTATCTGCCATCAGCAGAGTTTGAAATCGTTCCGATTAATCAGGAACTCTTTAGCCGCAATCCGGAAAACATTGAGTTGCTGGAGGAGAAGGCGGAAGGATGGGTTTCTGCGGATGCCTTCTTTGAAAATGCAGTCGGCTTCTGCGCATTACATCAGGGAGCAATGGTCAGCCATTGCCTGACGGATAGCGTTTCTGGCACACGCTGCGAAATTGGTGTGGACACAGATCCTGCTTTCCGGCGTATGGGGCTGGGACGCGCAGTGTCTTCTGCAACTCTTGCGGAATGCATCAGACGGGGTATTCACGGTATCGAATGGCACAGTCATGCTTCGAACAAAGGATCGCTGGCCATTGGTAAAGCTGTCGGACTGACAGAGCTTGATCACCATATGGCCTATAGTTGCAGCCTTCCTGCTGAAAATATCGGTGATTTGACCGATGAAACCTGTCTGAATCTTGCTTTGCATTTTGAAAAGGCAAGTCAGGAGATCAACTGGTGTCATTTCCACGCTGCCGGCGCGCGTGCGCTCTCAGGTGACAGGGAGAATGCGCTTAAGAATATCCGCCTGCTGATCGAGAGTGATTGGGAGGGAGAGGCTGAATGGCTTGAAAGATTCTGGGCGCTTCAGTCACTGAGTGGTGATCCGGATTTTCACGCCTTGCTCAGACGCAAACGCGAAATGGAAGCCAGCTAAAACCTGAAACTTTGACGCATCGAAAGATGCGTCAAAGCATCTGATTAGAGCCAGCAACGGGCATGGGGGCTGATGAGACAATGCGGAGGATGACTGTATAGGCCAGCGGGAGAACTCGTGCCAAATTACGGGCAGATGAAGAAGTAAAAGTCAGTTGCATTGCTTCAGTTGAAGCAAATCTATTGTTGCTGTAAAATGTATATATGAGGATGCATTTTTCGGGGGAAGACGATGCAACAAACTCAGGAACATCAGTACTTCAATATCCGACCGTCTTTTATTGCAATCATTTTGGCAAGTGCAATTGCCATTCTTATATTTTTCCATTCTGTTGTTATGGTGTGCTGGTATACCAAAGCCTGTGGGGCGGCGATGGAGCCGATTAACCGCTTTGGCCATATGTTCGACCTCAACCGGGAAATGAATATACCAACCTGGTTTTCGGTGATTCAGTTATTTGTGACAGCTTGTAGCTTGGCGCTGGCCGCATGGATTCAGCGATTACGATCACGCCCTGCAATCGCATGGTGGGGTTTGGCAGTGATATTCTTTTATATGTCGCTTGATGAGGCAACCGAGATGCATGGTTTGTGGCGGGTAGAGGGCTATGTGGTTCCCGGTACAACGCATGCATTCTTTTCGTGGATCGTCCCGGCTATTTTTGTCGTGCTCATCATTGCTCTGATTTATATCCGCTGGCTGATCACACTGCCACGACGCACAACAATATTGTTCTTTATCGCCGGTGCTGTTTTTGTGACCGGTGCCTTGATTTTCGAAGGGGTCGGCGCTGTTCTGGCCGATGAAACCTTTTTCACCCCGTCCTATCTTATTGTTTCGACGATAGAAGAAACATTGGAGTTATTTGGCATTCTAATCATGCTTTATGCGGTGCTTGATTATCTTCAGGGGCAAGGACTTAAAATTGCACTTGTGCCTGAGCCATCCGGCTGAAAATGCAGAGATTTGATAACGGAAATCCGCGAGCGAAGCAGAGGTGATGTTCATCTGTGCGGTAGCCGGATTAAACAGTATTTTTTCACGTGCTTGATTTTTATGGCGCACCCGACATGCGTCAGATGCCTGTTTTTACTGTCTTTATTGGCAACTATCTATTGTTTTCATAACATAATTTGCCATTATGTTTAACATGGTTGACTATAGTGGAAACCAAATCGGTTATGAAAAAGAGTATGAACATGGCGCGGCATAAACTCACGGATTCAAAGGTCAAAGCAATCACGAAGGTCGGAGTCCATGGTGATGGTGACGGGCTTTATCTGCGGGTTCAAGCCTCTGGAAGCCGTTCTTGGGTTTTCATTTGGCGACGATTTGGAACCAGACGTGAAATTGGTTTGGGGCCCTACGGTTCGGGGTCTGGCCACGTCTCTCTCGCATCAGCGCGGGTTAAGGCACAAGAAGCCCGGGATATTGTCGGACGTGGTGGCGATCCCAAAATTGAACTTTCAGAACGGCAATCGGCAATTAAGCAGATGACCTTTGGTCAGATTGCGGATGAGTTTGTTGATACAATGAAACCCAAGTGGAAAAGTCACAAATCGCTACAGCGCTGGGAGCGGTTCACAAAAACCTATGCAAAGCCCATTCGTAAGGTCCCTATCGAAAAAATCAGTACAGATGATATTTTACGGGTTCTGAAGCCGCTCTGGCATGAAAAGCCTGAGTCTTCTGCCAAGTTCCGTGAGGCATTAAAACTAGTTCTGGATCATGCAAAAGCTCGAAATTTACGAGCAGGTGAAAACCCAGCCGAATGGAAAGGCAATCTTGAGGCATTACTGCCGCCTCCAAAGAGGCTCGTTCGCGGTCACCATGCGGCAATGCGGTATCAGGATATAGCAGCTTTTCTTCAACGCCTGTCCGCTGTTAACGGCGTATCGGCTATGGCACTAGAATTTACCATACTGACTGCTGTGCGTAGTGGTGAAGCACGAGGCGTAAGATGGGATGAGATTGATCTGGATAGTAAGCTCTGGACTATCCCCGCTGCAAGAATGAAGGCTGGACGAGAGCACAGAATTCCATTGTCAGATCGAGCTGTGGGTATATTGAACACTATGCAAAAACTGTCTGTTAATGAGTTCGTGTTTCCGGGATCAAGAGGACTTAAACCTCTTTCAGATATGAGTCTAGCCAAAGCGCTCAAATCGGCCGGTGGTGAAGGATTTACTGTACATGGATTCCGTTCGGCTTTTCGTGATTGGGTGGGAAATGAAACGAGTTTCCCTCGTGAAATAGCAGAGGCGGCACTAGCCCACGAAATTGGTAACGCCGTTGAGCGAGCTTACCGTCGAGGTGATGCATTGGAGAAGCGGCGCTATCTTATGGATGCATGGGCTTCATATCTCGGCGGATTTAACGCGGATGTTATCAGCCTAGAGCGTCGAGCTTGATCAATGGCGGCTGATGTTTAGTCGGCGCCCTTTTATGTAAAAGTTATCCACAGATTAAATAGATAGCATTATCAATGAAGAGCATTTCATTCTGATGGAAGTAATTCATATCGTATTACTATAAAAAAATACTATGTTATTTATTGTTGTTAGTTGTCGCTAAATTCACGATAGTTGCCTTAGTTAACAACGAGGTAGCACTATGACAACAATACCAAATCTAATCAGTCTAAATGATGCTTGCACACTGACTAGCTTAAGTCGCACGGCAATCAATAACTTCCGAAGCGAAGGTAAATTTCCAGAGGCCGTTGCGCTTAGTGATCGGCGGATTGCTTTCGTTCGTTCCGAAGTTGTTGCGTGGATTGATGGACGCATTGCTGCACGAGCTCAGAAGGCGGTATCCCGATGAGCTTTTCATACGGAACCGAACGCTCTGAGTCACCAAAGCACGAGAAGATCTCCAAAACGCTAAAATTCAATTACAGCCTTAAGGGCCGTAGAAAGCTACTTGCACAAGCAGAGCGCATCCGGTGCAAGGCGCAGCGCTTAGGGCTTTCTGCAAACAAGTCCGGCACAATTGGAGGATGGTCATTGAAGCTTTGGCGCTATGGAGAGATCATAGCAGGCCCACAACTCTACGACGACGAAATCGAAAAAATCCTGGACGATCTTATGAAAGAGGAATCCCCGCGCCATCGCCAAACGCCGCAGGGATCAGAATAAGCCATCCAATTGCAAAATCGAAGGCGAAACGAACATGAACCAATCATCTAGAAGATTCAACCTTTTCATCAACATTGCCCTCAGCACAGTGCTATTTGGAGCCGTTCACGTCCATTATTACACTCTTTGGATTCAGAAGCAGACGATCAAATTGGCGGGGATTATCAAATGACCGCCAATTTAGAACGCGCTGCAGCGGCGCTTAAAACACTGCGCGAACAGCCTAGCTTTGATGAGGCAACCTTTGCCTTATGGGATGCACAGCGGTTTACAGAAGCCCATGGCATTTCATCGGTGGACTTGACCGCCATCATCCAACAAACACGGCCAAAGGTGAATGCAGATAGATTTATCTGGCTAGAAGCCATCAATCAGCGCCATGACATTGGCGTTCGTGGCTTACGAGTAGCAATCGCGCTTTTCTCATTTGCGGGTGAACACGGCTATTGCTGGCCGTCCCAGATTGGGTTGGCTCGTCGTGCTGGATACCGTGATAAGGATGTGCGCAGCATTCGGCGCAGTCTCGCTGACCTTGACGAGATTGGATCCATCCGCCGCGTTGGGCTGGCAAATTTTCCGGCACACCTTGCAAGCAAAGCTCTGGGTGCCAAGCAAGATGGTGGATCAGGCCGAAGTTACCGTGGAACCGGCTATGCTTTGGTCCCGCCTGAACAATGGTCAAAGAATAGCTCAATAGGGTCGTCACAGCCCTCTAACAATAGGGTCGTCACAGCCCTCTATAACCACCAGTATAAACCTGCACAGGCTTCGCCTGATATTTCATCCAATCATGGAGCGCTAACCTTCAACGTAGAGTCTATTGATACGTGTATATCACGCACCGACTCTGGTGATTACACTATAGGGGTCCAAGCATGACCGCCAAAATCGACTATTTTCCAACCAGTCTTCATGACCGAGTCCGCTTAGTTGCTGCCGAACTTCAGCACAGTAAAGGGCTCACCCAACTTCGAGAGGTTAAAACAGCAGCTGGTCGTTTGGCAGAGCAAGCGCGATGTGCAGGAGCGTTGCGCTGGCAGGCAGTCCGCCTTGAGGATGAGTTCAAGGAAGCCGTTCTTGACCGCTTAAACGAACTGGCAGGCCAAGTAAACGAGCAAAGTGGCACCGTTCTGGCATTTGCGGGAGGTGCACGATGATGGCAGACAATCACATTGTAGTCATATCGCTTCACGACTCCGCAGAAGAAGCCACCACTCGCTGTAAAACCCTATGCCGTCAAATAAAGGCCATAGCCAACCATACAGAGGGGCAGCACATACAGCCCGAAGGGCGGAGGACACTGCAATGATGGATTCCATCACAGTTGCCACCGTTGACCTACGTTCGATCACATGGGTTTCACAAGGCGTTTGTCATGAGAACCTCGTGCAGGACAATGGCCGTGTTTACCTCGTGCATATAGCCGGTCAGTTGCGAGCACTCTCAGCTGACTACGCTGACGCCCTGCTGATAGCCGAGCGCATAGGCCGCGACACTGGCATACCGGTTATCGATGTTGTGATTGAAACCCTGCCAGAGAACGAACGGCTCGATCTGGTCGTTTTGCAACCCCGCCACAGGTAGGTTCTTTAAAAAGGGTGGGGGGTGGACCGCGGGTCCGAAGCACCGCAGTATTTGAGCGGTTTTATTCATTTTGAATTTGGGGTTCCGCTTCCGGTGAGAAAGGGCCGGTTATTCATCTTCCTCGCCGATAAGCTGAAGGTAATTTTTCTTGGAGATGCAAGCAGAAAGCTTGCATGGCAAGATCGAGAATTTGGATTGAAGATATCGCCATTCAACCTGGGCCTGAATTTTTCGGTTTGAAGGCATCTCAGAAAAATGGGTCGGTTCGGACATAACCAAATCAATTTTCTCACTGCCCTCCAAAATATGTTCGACCTGGTCTTTCACGATTGAAGTAATCATCTGTTTCCGCTCATGCCCGGCTGAAAGTCTAAAACTATCTTTCTCGGTTCCACCTTTCCACGACAAAACAATTGGTCGTTGGCTACGGTTTTCGATACGAAAATAAGCAGATGTGTTCATACTTCCGCGCGAGAGTGGTTTCCGAATAATGTAAGATACGGGCTTTTCCTTAGAGAATTTCTCCCAAAAAAAGATGATTCCTGTCAGGGTTCCAAAAATTGCCCCAAACCCTTTAAACCATTCAAATATATCCATGCCGCCTCAGACTCAAGTTGACAAAAAGCGATGATGCTTACAACGATCAATTGGGTCAAGGTTAGGCAGGGGCAACTAAAGAGCTGCCCCCACTTGTTTTAAGCATCACCGTAGCTCAGCCCAGAGAATGTGATCTGGGCGGATCGCCCAAGTTGCCGGTCAAGTGTGCCAGAAAGCGCCCCGGATACCTTTTGGGCTGCAGCCATTGCGAGCCGTTCAAGGTCGCCAGCAGCCGTCCCAGTCATATTGATCGTGACCGCGATATTGACCGGTGCAATAGATTGAGCGCTTCCAGTACCAAGCGCATGGTTCGGGATGATCGAGCCGGATCGTGAAGGCGAGAAAATTTCTGGCCCATCTTCACCGACCAAATAATTTTTGCCACCTGATACAGGCCCACCCGACGCACGTGCTCCATCCAGCTTGGGCGGCACTGCCGTAGTTGCAGGGGTTGGTGAGGTCCCAGATAGCCCACGCATTATCTCTGCGAACTGACGTGCCAGACCAAGAGCATGCTCAATATCGGCTGTGTTGACAGTAGGCGAGCCGTTGACGCTTAGCGCTTCCTCGATCTGAGAACCAATAACCGCTGCCTTCTGCTCTGCCTCTGCGCCGCCAGCCATTAAGGCTGCCACGTATCCGCGAATGCCTTCCTGAGCTGCAATAGGCCATCTGATTGTCGCGCCGGCAAGATCGACCTCAATATTTTCAGCTTCAGACCTCTTCCTAGCAATTTGAATGTTCGATGGGTTGATGCCCGTCTTACGCTCGACCCATTTATCGATGCCGCTCGTAAGCCCCCACAAGTTTCCTTCAGGATCAGCTACGGATAAACCACCGGCCACCGCACCACCGACGCCGAGCGGGCCGCCGGCGACACGCGACGCAAGACTCTTCCCCCGACTGAGAATACCGCCTGCAAGTCCGCCAGCAGCTGCACGGCCGCCAGCCCCCGCCAATCTGCCACCAACGATCCCTCCAATTACCGAAGAGGCAATACCGCCACTAGCGAGGGCGGCAAGCGCCGAACCAGCGCCATAAAGCGCAGACGTTAACCCCGGAAAGGTTCTCGCAGCCTCGTTCACATTTTCAACTAACGAGCCGAGGGGGCCAGATAGTGCGTCATATGCGCCTTCATTCGCTCTATCGGCTGTATTCTGCAAATCCTTGGTCTTTGACCATGTTTGTTCACGTACAAACTGGCTTTCTCGCTCGACGGTACCGCCAGAGCGGCCGAGCTCTGCATCGATGTTCTGGCGACGTGTCTTTTCAGACCGGAGTGCGAGTGCAGCCATCAACGCTTGCCTATCCGCAAAAACTTCACCGATAGCTGAGTTTTCGGCAATGTTGGCGGCACGTTCAAGCAGCATACGCTTTTCTGCGTTATTATGAGAAGATTCGAGCTTCGCCATTACCTCGCTGTATTGCGCGTCATTGCCCACTTGACGGTCAAGCACCTCGCCAAGTGCATCAATAGCAGAAAGGCCTTGCTGGCGTCGTTGGACCATATATGCCGACCAGTCGAACTCTCCATCCGCGCTGACTGGATCACCGGCTTTCGGCTTAACTGTGTCCGCCATCGTTTTGCGCAACTCACGCGAGTTGAGCTTTTGCAGCAGATTGACCAGATTGTTTCCAGCCTCGTCTGGTGTGCCAGCGGTCGCACGCGATACCTGATTAAGGCCAGTCAGACTCCGAACAGCATCGAGTCCGCCAAGACCGGCACCTCGTGCCAACGCAAGCTGCTGTGGAAACCAGCGAGCCATATCGCGCAATTCGAAACTGCCAAGCTGACCGCCACGCAGGGCCATATCGAAACCTTGCTGAAGGTCTGGGACTGCTACGTTATTATTCCGCATCGCAACGGCCATATTTGCAATATCCGCAGCGTTCGAGCCCGATGCATGAGCAGTTTTCAGAACGGGACCAAGGGCATCGAGCGCTTCTTCATCCTTGAACGCACCACTCGACACCAGAGCGTTTAGTGCTTCCGCAGCGCTCTCACGAGTGCCGCCGCCATCTCGCAGAGCTTGGTCAACAGCGTTTGAAACACGAACTTTTGCCGCCCGTTTAGCATATAAACTACCGTTACCAGCTAGAGTAGTTGCAACATAAGTTAGTGTTTCATCATAAGAAAGTGCTTTGCCTACTGGTCTCGCAAGCATGCCACCGGCAACGTATGCCCCTGCTACACCACCCGCAGCGGAATTCATCATTCCGCCTGGGCGATTGCCTTGTGCGCGTGCAGGCAGAGGCTTGCGTGCTTCCCGATCAAGCTCACGCATTTTGCGGATGGTTTGTGCAAGCTGGCGCCGGACTTCGGTTTGCGAGTTGGCGATTGCCGAGCGGCTGTTGAGTCCAAATATGCGGAGGCCTCGTTCGGAGTCGCGAGCTGCCGCAGCCTGCTCTCGGAATGAGTCTCCCATTCGCTTTAAGTTGCTTCGTGCTGTTCGCAAATCAGCCTGCATTTTGCCGGTCGGTTTGGTCACTGTGGCGAGCGCCGTCTCCAGCTCTTTGACGCGAGCGCGTGCACTACGAAACTCACCGAAGGTGGATGCTAGACCACGGCGCAGCTCTGTGAAACGACCAATCTCATTTGATTTACGCCGCAGATGTTCGAGTTGACCGACAAGGTTCTTAGCTCCCTTGAAGCCGCCTTTGCCGAGCTTGCTGATTGAACCCTCAAGCCCGCCAAGCGCTTTTGATGAGCCTTTAGCCGGTCCTGAAATGGCATCAATCATCTGCAATCTTAAAGTAGCCGTACGTGTTGTCATTGTATTCTCCAATATATTGCACTGACTCAATGGTCTAAGATATGATTGTAACAGAATTAATTGTTGCACGTTACACGTAGATGCATTGAGAGGTACTTATTTATGGGCATTATAACACAAGCAGATCTAGCCAAATCAATGCACATTTCTCGCATGCAAGTATCTCGTATCATGCGTGAAATAAAACGTGAAAAATTACCGCTGTCTGATTTTGATATACTTCGTGTTCTCACGATTAAAGAAATTCAGAAATTCGGTTTTACAAGCGCAGTCGCAATTGAGCTATTGAATGAGTTTGAGGGCGAGCTACGGTTTCTGCACAACTCAACCGAAAACAACTGCTGGGTTTTGTTTGTTGAGCGTGAAGACCGCAGTTATCGCCTTACTTCACTCAGTAAAGCGCATTTGCACTCAGTGATCGACGCGGTTGGCATGGCACTTGTGTTGCCGCTGCATTGTATCTTTGCAGCTGCACAGTACCAGCTTGCCAAGATCAAGAAGGCAAAAGCCAAGCAGGTGGCGGTATGACACAGCAAAAGCCTGAAATGGTAACTCGTACGGCTGCCGTTACCGGTTCACTCAATGCCGAGGAACGTACTGTTCAAGTGATCTTCGCCAGCGAGCAGCCCGTGCGCCGGTACTCGTGGGAAGATGGACCGTATGACGAAATCCTGCTGTGCAAGCCGGAGAACGTCGATCTGACCCGTGCCGACAACATGAGCCTGCTGGATTCACATGGCGCATACAGCCTTGATGATCGTTTGGGATCAATTGTGCCGGGTTCAATCCGGTTCGAAAAAGGCCAAGTGATTGCAACCGTCAAACTCAGCCGACGAGCAAAGGCCGAAGAGCTTTTTCAAGACATTCAGGACGGTATGAGCCTGCCAATCAGCGTTGGTTACAAAATCCAGCAGGAAGAACGCACTGAGGCAGAGGCCGGCGGCGTCGCAGTAGTCCGCGCCCTGAAATGGCAGCCAATGGAAATTTCAGTTGTGCCGGTGCCAGCTGACCCAACCGCAAAAACCAGAAGTGAGAACACAATGCCACAGCAAGATAATACTACCACGCAGCCCGAACGCGCAGCACCCACAAACGTTATTAACGAGCGCCGCCGCATTTCAGAGCTGCGCTGGATCGCACGCACTGCCGGTGTGTCGGATGCCGATCTGGACGCTGCAATCGACAACGGTGAAACTATAGATGCATTCCGTAGCCGCGCTTTTGACACCATGATCGAGCGTCAGGGCAAGACACCAACCTTCCCGATGGTGGAGACCCGTGGCATGGGTGGCACCGATGAGCGCTATGAACAACAGGTCCGGGCACGACAGGACTCGATTATTGCTCGCATGACTGGAAGCGCGCCCGAAGGCCACGCCCGCGAGTTTATGAATGCCTCGCTGATTGACCATGCTCGAGGCCTTCTGGATGCACAGGGCATCAACACCCGTGGCATGACCCGCGAAGAGCTATTGGGCTATCGTGGTCGCTCATTCGGAATGCACACAACAAGCGACTTCCCGATGCTTCTGCAGGGCGCTGGCGAGCGGGTAATTCAAACAGCTTATCAGGCCGCACAGAGCCCGCTGAAGACCTTGCTGAGCCGTGCCAGCACCGCAACAGACTTTCGCGCTAAATCCAAGCTGAAGGTGTCGGACGGCGGCTTGCTCGAAAAGGTTAACGAGTCTGGGGAGATCAAGTCTATGACACGTGGCGAGGCCGCAGAGTCATACAAGATCGACTCTTACGGCCGCATATTCGCTCTTAGCTTCCAAGCTATCGTTAACGACGATCTGGGCGCATTCAGTGACTGGTCCGTACAGGCAGGCCAAATGGCCGCGCTGACTGAAAACAAGATCCTTCTAGATCTGCTTTTAGCAAATGGCGGCCACGGTCCGGTTATGGGTGAGGACGACAAGCGATTGTTCGACGCAGATCATGGCAACCTCGCTGTTTCCGGATCTGCATTGAGCGAAGCCAGCTTGGCGGCTGCAATCCTCGCCTTCCGTAAGCAGAAAGCTTTGGGCGGTCACCGCATCGCTGTTGCACCGAAATATCTTCTGGTTGGTCCCGAGCTTGAAATCACGGCACAGAAGCTTGTTGCATCGATTAGCGCAACCACTACCGCCGAGGCCGTGCCAGAGGCTATCAAGGCGCTTATCCCGATTGTCGAGCCAAACCTCGACGGCAAGGCATGGCGCATCTTTGCAGGCCCTGCAGCAGCACCGGTCTTTGAACATGCTTATCTCAGCGGCCATGAAGGCGTGCAGCTTTCAACCCGTGAAGGTTTTGACCGACTTGGTACTGAGTTCCGAGCAGTGCTGCACTTTGGCGCAGGAGCTGTGGACTATCGCGGAGCATACCTGAACCAAGGGGCATAATTGATAACCATATCTGAGGGGGTGTTTTGTTCGCGCTTTACACCCCTTCAAAACCGCGCCGCTGATCGTGGTCTCCAAACAATCAGCCCATAGCCAGCCCGTGAGGACGGGTGGAGGCGAGCCAGAGATGGCATCCGCTTTTTAGCAGCTACCCTTGGACCCGTATCTCGGTCGGAGTGAGGGGTAGCAATCTTTCAAACCAAAGGATTAGCAACATGTCGATATTCGACCGAATGGACCGCGTAACTAGCCGCGTTGTAGATCGCACTCATGCTGTAGCCTTTGAGCTGCAACCGGTCTTAAAAACACCAAATGGCCGTCCAATTACCGACGCTTATCGCTCCCTATGGTTTGGAAAAGGTATTTTCGAAGAAAACCCGCAGGACGTGCCGGTTGAGATAGGCAGACGGGATCGAGCAGGTAATAACATTCAGACGCTGGTTACCGGTCAAAGATTTGAGCTTAGTGTTGATCGTCGCAGCTATGTGGAAGCCAGCGCAATTAAGCAGGGCGACCGAATCTTGATGACAGACAGCCGCTCATTCGAGGTTGTGGAAATCAAGCCGGACGGGCTGAGCCGTATTGTGTTCGGGCTTATTGAGTTGTTGCAATAGTTAAAGTCGTTCTTGGTCAGAATAACTTAGTCGTTGTTTATTTTTGTCGTGAAGCCATTCTGATAAAGTGCGTACTCTCTTCTGGTTCATCAACATGTATGGAAGGCAAAGTGCTGTGAATGTCTCTTTGAAAGACAATATTTTTTTATAATTTTCATCAGAAATATTATTAATTTTCTCACGCTCCTCATCACTTAATTTCTCTTTTTGTAATTGTTGATATGCAAAACCATAACATGCAGTTACCTCTTTAATTTCAAATATCGCGTTGCAAACCTCATTACCAAAAAGAAAACGGGAGCTGTGATAAATATCCAATATATGTAATGAAACTGTAGCCGTTGATAATTTTCTTTTTTCACTAAGAGAGGAGCCAACAACATCAATAATCTCATTATAAATCTTTAATCGGCGTTCAAATAAATCAAAAACTACCTTCTGATGAGCTGTCCTCCATTGTTTATAGGCGATATAACCTACAGAAATACCAATGATGACTGATGGTGCGATCTTGATAAACTCCAAACACAAGTTTACATTGGTCATTACTTTTCACTCCCATTATCATCGTTATATTTGATAAATTCTTTACTTTTCCTGCTAGCGAATTGGGTTTTGGTTTGTGCAGATTAGGCTACATCGAATCTATTAATCGTTAAGAGAGATTTTCTGCAAATTGGATTAGTCTCGCAAAAATAAGCAATATTACGGGTTAACCCGTGTTATGAACAAGGTTATGCGCAGTTAATTTTTTGATATATTTTATTTTTTAAAATCAATAGCTTAGATTGATGTTTTGGCGCACCCGACAGGATTCGAACCTGTGACCTCTGCCTTCGGAGGGCAGCACTCTATCCAGCTGAGCTACGGGTGCGCAGTCGCTTTTGATATAAAGCAAAGCCGTTCTAACCCAAGCGATCTTTCGTATCAATGGGGTATGGCCGAATTGATTGCAGATTATGTGCGTAACTTTGCGGTTACTATCATTGATTTACCGCGCACCGCCTTATCCCTGCCAGGTCTTTTTCATCGTGCAGCATTTATGCGAGCAGATGAGTGATTGCTTTTTCTCAAAGGGTGGAGATCGGGCAGGCTTTGATATAGTTGAAGCCGATAAACCGCGCTTATTGCTGTGTTTTTACGGTGCTTGTGATTCTGCACCGGTGTGATTTTGAAATAAAACGGAATAATCTCATGCCTCAGCCGTTAGCCCTGACAAGAAACATATAAGGGCTCAGGCTTATGGCAGAACAATCACTTCATAATATTACAAGACTTACACCGGCTAAACCGGCGGACAGTTCATCAAAAGCTGTTGTGCCGGTATCTGCAATGCCGCTGAAACAAGTGAAGCAAATCATTGCGGCACTGATCCTTGGTTTTTCAGCTATTTTGATTTTTGGAGCGATTGACGGGCTGACCATGCCAATGCGGGTGTCCGTTGCGGTTTTCATCATCACGCTTGTTTGCTGGGTAATATTGGATCTGCCGGAAACACCTGTGGCGCTCAGTGGTGCAATCGCACTGGCTGTTACCGGAACCGTGAGTAATGAGGCTGTCTATGCAGCGCTTGGCAAAGACATAATCTGGTTGATGTTAGCGGCTTTCATCCTTGCTGCTGTTTTACAGGCATCAGGTCTGATTGAGAAGTTGCTGCTGCGCAATCTGACAAGGCTGAAATCCGTCCGGTCGCTATTTTATCTGCTGACATTATTTGTCTTCATGACGGCTTTCATTATTCCTTCCACCTCTGCACGTGCAGCAATTTTGCTGCCTGTCTATGTGGCAATTGCCGGTTCGGCAGTCAGCGCCGGTTTTACCCGTGCTTTGGCCTTGTTATTCCCCACGATTATTCTGTTGTCTGCCGGTGCGTCACTCACTGGTGCAGGCGCACATCTGGTGGCTGCTGATTTCATCAGCCGAACCGGTGGTCGTGAAATGGATTTTCTCAGCTGGATTGCTTTTGCCGCGCCATTCTCACTGCTTATCAGTCTGATTGCCTGCGAGCTCATTCTGCGCTTGTTTTTGAATGCTGAAGAGCGCAAGCAATCGCTGCCGCAATGGACGGATAAGCAGGACGAAACAGCACTGACACGTCAGCAGAAAATGCTGTTGCTGATTACCGCCGCAACCGTGGTGATGTTTGCCACTACGGCATTACACGGTATTGATATGCCATTGATTGCCTTGATTGCCGCATTGCTGGTGACATCTGAAAAGCTCTCACCGGTTTCCTTTAAAAAAGCACTGAAACTGGTGGAGTGGAACCTGTTACTGTTTCTTGCCGGTACTCTGGTAATCGGCGAGGCGCTGCTCACCACCGGTACTGCGGAACTGATCGCACAGCGGATGCTGAGTGCTTTTGGTGCCGGACTGGCCGGTTATCCGGCGCTGATTATCGGTTTTGCTGCGATCACGGCGACCTTGGCGCATATTGTCATCAATTCCCGAACTGCCCGAGCAATTGTGCTGATACCTGCACTTTGTCTGCCGTTGGCCGGTCTTGGAATTGCAGTCACGCCGCTTATTCTGGTGGTTACACTGGCCAGCGGATTTTGTCAGACACTGCTGGTTTCCGCAAAGCCTGTCACATTGTTCGGCACAGCTGATCCGCAACCTTTCAACCAGCGGGATTTGCTGCGGCTGGCACTCTGGCTGATCGTGCCCTTCATTGGATTGTTGATGATATTTGCCTTGCTGATATGGCCGATGCAGGGAATGAGCCTGAAATAATTCAAAGAGTTACATAGCCCCGATGAAAATCGGGGCTTTTTTTATGTTTTTTGAAAATAAATAAAATTTTGCGGAATAAACCGCATCAGCCGCCGTTCTTCCCTTGCAATTCAATTGTCACAATTTGCAAAGGAAACTGTCACAATGTCTATCACTGTTCTGGTTGCCCCATCAGGTTTCAAAGAAAGCCTGTCCGCGGATGAAGCTGCAGATGCGATTGAGAAAGGCATTCGACGGGCTGTGCCGGATGCACATATTATTAAAGCGCCGATGGCAGACGGTGGCGAAGGTTTTACCAAAGCGCTGATTAATGCCACGCAAGGTACATTGCATGAGGTGATGGTGACCGGTCCGGTCGGCCAGCCGGTGCAGGCACATTTCGGATTTCTGGGCACGCGCGGTGCCAATGGTGACGCCAAGCGCACAGCCGTTCTGGAAATGGCTTCGGCCGCAGGACTGAGCCTTGTACCCCGCGACCAGCGCAACCCGTGCCTGACTACCAGCTATGGTGTCGGCGAATTGGTCAAAGCCGCACTGGATGCCGGTGCCGAGCGTATTCTGCTGGGCTGCGGTGACAGCGGTATTAATGACGGTGGTGCAGGTATGGCGCAGGCACTCGGCATTAAACTGCTCGACAGTGCAGGGCGCGTGCTGGATGCCGGTGGCGCTGCTCTTGGCAAACTTGCCGCAATTGATATCAGTAATCGCGATCCGCGTCTTGAAACTGTGCAGATTGATGCGGCTGTGAACTGGCATAATATGCTGCTGGGAGAACGTGGCGTGGCTCGTGTGTTTGGCCCACAGAAAGGCGCTACGCCGGAGCAGGTGGAAATACTGGCACATGCTATGGAAAATTATGCGCATCACATCGGTCTGGCGACCGGTATAGATGTCGGCGCGGCGCAAGGGGCAGGGGCTTCCGGTGGCTTGGGTGCTGCGGTACTGGGTCTGCTCTGCGGCAAGCTGCATCCGCGCTATGAGATCGTTATGCAATATCTCGATCTTGATCGTTATCTGACGGATGCTGATCTGGTGATTACGGCTGAAGGCAGTCTGGACGGGCAGACACCATTCGGCAAAGTCCCTGCAGAGGTTGCCTTGCGTGCTAAAAAACGCGGTACTCCGGTGATCGCGCTGGCGGGCACAATCGGGAAGGGTGTACGCCTCAATCTCGATCATGGTATTGATGCTTTTGCATCTATCCTGAGCCGCCCCTGCTCACTGGAAGATGCGATTGATGCCGCCCCTAAACTATTGGCACATGCCTCGGAAGATGCCGTACGTATGGTGATGATCGGTATGTTGATGAACCATCGTATGGCCGCCTGAACAAAACAAGTGCCTTAATTATAAGCCCTGAAACATCAGTTTCAGGGCTTAATTTTTATCAGCTGGTGCAAAGAGACTGCGCATTAATCAGCCCCCAGCCGAAGACAGGATCATGACCTGGTTTTCCCATGTCTTTGGCCTGACGGCTCAGCTCTTCCGCAATCTGCCGGTTATCCAGATCGGGCTTTTCAGCTTTCAGCCTTGCAGCTGCGGCAGTGACAAATGGTGCTGCAAAAGATGTGCCGGTCTTTTGCCGTGCGCCGGATACGGAGGCTGCTGTCCAGACACCGACACCCGGTGCGGCCAGATCAATATGCTCGCCGCGCACAGCACGTCTGTACGGATTGCCGTTGCGGTCAACCGCGGTTACCGCAATCACATTCTGATAGGCGGCAGGATAAACCGGTTTGGCATGAGGACCTTCATTGCCCGCAGCTGCAACCAGTGTAATTTTACGTTGTGCCGCCGCCTCAACGGCCTTTTGAAGCAATAAATTATCCGGTCCTGAAAGGCTCATATTGATGAGCGGCACCTGTTTTTCCGCCAGAAGATCAATTGCGCGGATCAGGTCATAGGTAGTGGCACGGTTATTATCGCCTTTGGTGCCGTGAAACACATCCACTGCAATCAGCTCTGCCTGCGGAAGTAAGCCCGGTGCACGGCTGTTTTCAGCCCCGACAAGCAGAGCGGCAACGGCTGTACCATGCTGTGTGCCTGATTGCGGCAGTTCATCATCGCTGAGGCGGATGATTTCCAGACGCGCCTGTTTGAGCGATTCATGATCGGGATTAACGGCCGTATCAATCAGACCGATCTTTGGCAGCGAGGTGCAGGTCGCAGCACCGGCTTGGGGCTCATTCCAGCCGATCAGATCACGCATCAGTGTGCAGTCTGTGCCGTTGCAAGCTGCGGGTGCCGGTTTTGTTTCTGTTTCCAGAGCACTTGTCTGTTCTGGCTGGTAATAATGATTGAAATCAACCACCGCATCCGGCACGAGCGCGGATACGCGCTGGCGTGCAGTTTGCAATGACATTTTTGCCGGTATTTGCAGACGGGTGAGTTGTGCACCAGTCAGGCGCATTTCCACTCTGTCAGCCACAGAGAAACCCTGTTGCTGCAATTGTGCAATATTTTCATCGCTGAGACCGAGTGCCACAAGCCTGCGGGGCTCGTAAACAGGTGCTGCCTGTTGACGTTTCTTTGCTGTGCTGCGTGTTCTGGGCGCCTGTATCTGGCGACGGTTGTCCAGATAGTCCATCAGCGTCTGCGGCCCGCGAAAGCGTTTGCCGCCGTCACTGCCGGAACGCCCGCTATTACCGGATCCTCCGTCATCACTGCCACCATCATCACCGTCATCATCATCTGCATAAGCGGCACTGACGACAGAGAACTCAGCGGAAAGCATCAGCGACGGAGCGGTTGTTACAATACCCGTCGCAACAAATAAAAGACTGGCAGAGCGGAGAAGCCTGCCGGTATGCCTGTATAGACAATTTAACATTGATCTGTTCCAGTTTTCTGTTGATGGGCTTTATCGTAAGATTGCCCAAATGCAGAACGTATGGCTCGGTGTTTTATTCGAATTTTCGGACAGAATCCTCTTATGACAGATGACGGACTAAGTTTTTCACAGCGTTTAATAGGTTTTTTACCGAATTTACGCCGTTTTGCTATCGCTTTGTGCCGCTCCCGCGAGTTAGCGGACGATCTGGTGCAGGCCGCCTGTGAAAAAGCACTGGCCGCAGAACACAGCTTTCAGCCCGGCACGCGCTTTGATGCATGGATGTTCCGTATCCTGCGCAATATCTGGATTGATACATTACGCAGGCAGAAAACTGCCGGTATCAGCGATGATATTGCCAATCATGAAGATATCAGTACACCATCAGGTGAAGATGCGGCTATTGCCCGTATGACCCTGCAAAATGTGTCGGAAGCAATCGGCCATTTGCCTGACGAGCAGCGCGAGGTGCTGCTTATGGTCTGCGTGGAAGAGCTTTCCTATAAGGAGACTGCGGAGCTGCTTGAGATACCGATAGGTACTGTGATGAGCAGGCTGGCGAGAGCGCGGAAAAATCTTGCTGAACGAACGGGAATAGACAAGGATCCCATGCGTTTATCCCCTGTGAAAGGCGGTAATCAATGACACAATCCCAACCGCATAAAGATTTCAGCGATGAAGAGCTGATGGCCTTTGCCGATGGCGAGCTGGATGAAGAGACAACGGCGCGTATTGAAGCAGCTATGGAGCATGACGATGCGCTGATTGCGCGCGTGGCGCTGTTTATGGAAACCCGCGCGGCTGCACAGGACGCTTTGCGACCAATGCTGGATGAGCCGGTGCCGGAGGCATTAATGGCTGCTGTGCAGGGCATGGTTGCACGTCATGAGCAGGAAAAACAACAGAAAACTGCTGAAGTGGCAGAGCCGGTTTCAGCGGATGCAGAGCGCGAGAATGTCATTGTTCCGTTTCGTGCAAAACCGCGCAAACCGCTTTTTGCAGCCAACTGGTCAGCAGCCGCTGCAGCTGTTTTGCTGGCTGCGGTTACCGGTTTCAGCGGTTATTTCATGGGACAGAGCGGCCTGCAAAATGCACAGCCTGAAGGTGCAGGTCTTGCTTCGCTCACAGCATCTGCCGTGCAGGCACAATTGCATAAAGTGGCTTCCGGCGAGACTGTTAATCTGGCTGAGCAGAATGCCTCTATGCAGGTGATTGCCAGTTTCCGTGACGGGGAAAATCATCTCTGCCGTGAGTTTCGCCTGAACAATGCAGGGCAGTCCGGCTATGTGGCTGTATCTTGTCTTGAACAGGAGGATTGGAAATTGCGTTTTGCTCTGGCTTCCCAGCAGGATACGCAAAATTATATCCCTGCTTCGGCACAGGACACTGTCGATATTTATTTGCAGTCCATTCAGGCCGGTGCACCGCTGTCAGCTGAAGAGGAAAGGGCGGCACTCAAGCAGTGATGCATCACAGGAAAGTCTTATTGTGCGGGCATCTTTGGGAAATTGCTTAAAGATTTTTCAAAGATATCAGGAAAAAACAATGAGATATTCAAAGCAGATGCTAGCCGCCGCCCTGGTCTCAACACTGCTGGTTGCGCCTGCATCCGCCAGAAATGCGGTGATGATGCCACTGCCCGATAAACGGATTGCTGTGATTTCAGAAGGCGATCTGGAACCTGCATCCATCGGCAGTTACACGGTTGCGCTCTATAAAGATGACGGGTTGATTGACTATCTTGGCGGCGGAATTTTTGCACGCGACGGCTCTGTTTTTGGTGACAAGGGCGAGCCGCGTGTCAGTTTTGCGGATATTACCGGCGACGGTAATCCCGAGATGATTATCGCCAAACTAACCGCAGGTTCCGGTAATTATCTGGATGTGGATGTGCTGAAACTCGGTGATAGCACGGTTGAGCGGGTATTGAATTTTGCAAGCGACACCAAGAAAGACCTGCTGATTGAAGCCAAACGTGCCTATAGCCAGCAGGAACAGAACCTGAAGAAACCATAAAACGGTTTTTATTACCGGCTCAGGCTCAGTGCCTCTGACAGATAACCGACAAGAGCACGGATATTGGGTGCCTGCGCTTTGGTTGAGGGATATACAGCATGAATTACCGGCTCATTAAGCCGGTAATCGGGAAGCAACTGTATCAGCTGTCCTGTTTTTATATCCCCGCTAACAATCCAGAGCGGCAATTGTGCGATACCCAAGCCGCGTATCACTGCATTGCGCAATGTTTCATGGCTGTCTGTTATCAGTCGCGGCACATGTCTGATGCGCTGCGCACGACCGCGTTCATCACGGAATGACCATTCATAGTGAGGACGGCCGGTGCTGACAGCACGTTCAATTTTGGGAAAACCGAAAGCAAGGGTCGGAAATCCTGCGAGATCTTTCGGTTCTGCCGGCGGAGATGCATCGCTGAATAAATCTTTGCCGGCGACGAGACATTGCGGATTTGCACCAATCACGCGGGTCACAAGCGCATTATTCTCCTGATATCCGTTATTGTCCTCGCGAATAACGAGATCATATCCTTCGCCGATCACATCAACATTTCTGTTCATGCATTTGAGATGCACATCAATCTTGGGAAAGTGCTGCATGAATTCTGTAATCAAATCGCTGATTTTATAATTGAGCGGCCCGACGGGGCAGACAATGCGGATGGTGCCGCTTGGCTCCTCGTAGTTGCGGTCGATGATACGCTGTGCGGCCTCAATATTTTCAAGCACAACAAGACATTGGCGGTAATATTCAGCCCCGACCTCAGTGAGTGCAAAACGGCGGCTTGACCTGTAGATCAGCGTTGCCTGCAGAAACTCTTCCAGATTGGTGATGTGCCTGCTTAATGTCGATTTTTGCACGCCTGTTATCCGTGCCGCAGCAGCATAGCCGCCGTGCGTGACCACTTGGACAAAATAGAACAAGTCGTTCAGGTTCTGCATCGTTGCAAATATAGAATGCTGTGTTTCAGTATTCAAATCTTTTCTAATAAAGGCACCGATGTTACTATTTCACCGCGTTGTTGTTTTTTCAAAAAAACAACGGTCGGTAAATTTCGTCACCCGCAAGTAACTATCATCTTATCTGCTTGAAATTAAATCAGAATTGCGTTTCGACTGAGGCTTTGATGCTCTCGGTTTGAGATGTTGTGGAATTGTTTTCCCTGTGTTCGAGGAGACTATGCAATGACAAGCGAACCCATTCGTGATCCTGTAAAAGACCGGCTGCTCAGCCCTAAAAACTCAGCCTTTATCATTATTGATTATCAGCCTGTGCAGGTGAACTCCATTGCCTCCATGGACAGGCAATTGCTTATCAATCATATCGTTGGCGCATCCAGAGCTGCGCGCGTTTATGATTTACCGATTATTCACTCAACCGTGAATGTAAAAACCGGTCTCAATAAGCCTCCTATTCCGCAAGTCCGCAAAGCCCTTGAAGGGATTCCGACGATTGACCGCACCACAATCAATTCCTGGGAGGATGTCGAGTTTCGTAAGGCCGTAGAGCAGGCCGGACGCAAGAAACTGATTATGACGGCGCTCTGGACTGAGGCCTGTCTGACATTTCCGGCGATTGATGCGCTTGCCGAAGGCTATGAAGTCTATGTCGTGGCTGATGCTGTGGGCGGTACTTCGGTACAGGCGCATGAAGCTGCATTGCGGCGCATTGAACAGGCAGGCGGCAAGATGATCAGCGTGGTTCAGCTGTTCTGCGAATTGCAGCGTGACTGGCAGCGCAAGGAAACAGTTCCGCAATTTATGGATCTGTTCATCCAGACCGGCGGTACCGCCGGTATCCAGTTCTCCTACGACAAAGCCGAGTAAGCTTTGCTTCCAATGCGGGCAGAACATTTCCGGTTTATTCTTGACCATAGGAAATGCTCTGTCCGGATTGAACAGGCAGGGATTTCAAATGAGAGGAGCATGTTTATGGGCGATCTCTTCGTTGTTGTCAGCCTGCGCGCCAAGGCGGGTAAAGAAGGAACATTACGGCGCGATCTTAAGGCGATTGTCGATCAGTCCCGCAAAGAAGAGGGGAATATCAGCTATGATCTGTTCATTGATCGTACCGACCCGTCCCGCTTTGTTTTCATAGAGCACTGGGCATCACAGGAACATCAGTACAAACATCATAATGAAGGGCCGCATATTCAGTTTTTCCATGAAAACGGGGCGCAAAATGTCGAAAATACAGAATTCGCCTATTTCCTTGACCGCTTGGAATGACACGGCGCGATTTTCCCGTACAAGCCCGCGCATAATAAAAAACCCTGCCGCAAGGGCAGGGTTCTGATTATTATATGACCGGTTCGCTTATTGTGTGATTTCGAACTTTACGGTCACATTCACATTATAGCTGTTTTCACCGGCTGAAACCGGTACTGAATCAGCCATTGCTTCCTGAGCCATTGCGACCATTTTGGTGCGTGCCATTGGCATCGGGCGCGGATTATTGCCATATTCGGTGATTTCAAGTACGCGGCCGAGTTTTGCACCGGCGGTTTCGGTCAGGGTTTTTGCCTTTTCCATGGCATTTTCCATGGCTTTTTTACGGGCATCCATCAGCACTTTTGACGGATCATCATTGACGAAACGCAGGCCGCCGCTCTGGTTGACGCCGAGATCAATGGATTTATCCAGCAGATCGCCGACTTTATCGAGATCGCGCACGCGCACGGTCAGGCCGTTGGTTACATTATAGCCGATGATTTTCGGTGCTTTCAGGCCGTTTTTATCGCTCGGATAATTGTAGGTCGGCTGAATATTGACGCCCGAGGTTTGCAGGTCGCGGTCTTCAATGCCGGCTTCTTTCATCGCAGCCAGTACCTGAGACATTGCCTTATTGTTGTCAGTCATAGCTTCACGGGCGGTTTTAGCTTCACGCAAGACGGTCAGGTCGAGAATAGCCATATCCGGAGCGGCCTGAGCTTCACCTTCACCGGTGATGACAATGAATGCCTGCTGTTTTTCTGACACATTTTTCTCCTGTGCAAAGGCCGGTTGCGAAAGCGCACTGGCAAAAGAAACCGCAAGAAATGCTGAAGCGAAAAGGGCGGCTGTTTTACGATGTGTCATAGTTTCTCCTGATAATGAAATCGGTTTAACTGCTATATTTCAATGAATTACGGATGTTTTTAGGCTAAAAGCAGGCAATCTGGTTATAGTTTTGCGACAGGCATAAATTCCTTGCATAGCGGCAGCAAATAATTCTTCGTCAAAGGTGCCAGCGGCAGTTCCACTTTTTGCAGCGGATCAACCCAGACAATTTCTTCAATTTCTGCGGCCTTGGCGACCGGCTGGGTGAGGGCAATGCGAAACACCTCAGCTTCAACCGTATAGCCCGGTTCATTTGCGGCCGGTGCCGAGAAAGCCCCGAGATAATGCGCCTGATCCTGATTAACCGTCAGTCCCAGTTCTTCACTAAGCTCACGCTGCAATGCTGCGACCGGTGTTTCTCCGTTTTCAATCTTACCGCCTGCCTGCATGAATGCGGTTGTGCCCGCCTTGCGTACCAGCAAAATCCGGTTGTCCGGTGCCATCAGAATTGCAGCTGCAATGCGGATACGGTTTGTCGGGGTAGTTTCTGCGGACATGAGAAAAATTCCTGAGGGCAGTGTTAAAAGGAACTTCAGACAAGCGACAGCTTCTTATAGCGACGCAAATATGAAGCCTGGATGAATGATTTTCTGCAATATAGTCTGATTTGAGCAAAAATCTTCGTCTATCAGGCAACAAAACACCGGCTCATGCATTATTCAGAAAATCAGTGGGTAGAATAAGCGTTTCTGTAGAATGTGTTTTTTCATTCTGTCAGCCTGAAGATTCTGATTGGTATAAAATTCTACAATAGGACAAAATTAGGAATTTATTTTTGCATAATAAATTGCAGGACGTGGAATTATATCTGTGATGGTTTGAGTGGCCGTGACATCTTATTCGCAACACGGACTGCAACACAGCAGCTCCGCCCGGAAAGCTTTATAATATGAGAATAACCTTTTCAGTGAAAAGGTTGCGTTTAAAAGGACAAGGTATATGAGCTGGTTTAAGTCTATTGTTGCAGTTGGTGTGTTGCAGTCAGCCGTTCTGGCTTCGGGCGTTATGACCAGCCAGTCTTTTGCTGATGCTGCTCTGGATCGCATCAAAGCAGAGGGCGTTCTCAAGATCGGTACAGAAGGCACTTACGCGCCGTTCACCTATCATGACAAAGACGGCAAGCTGGTCGGTTTTGACGTGGAAATCGGTCAGGAAATTGCCAAGCGTCTCGGCGTTGAAGCCAAATTCCTTGAAGGCAAATGGGACGGCCTGATCGCCGGTCTTGATGCAAACCGCTATGATGCAGTGATCAATCAGGTTGGCATCACGCCGGAGCGCCAGAAGAAATATAATTTCTCCGAGCCTTATATTGCTTCAAAAGCCGTGCTGATTGTGAAAACCGGCAATACGGATATCAAGAAATTTGAAGACCTGAAGGGCCGCAAAGCCGCACAATCGCTGAGCAGCAACTATGGTAAAATTGCCCGTGAATATGGTGCGGAAATTGTTGCCAATGACGGCTTTGACCAGTCAGTTCAGCTGGTGCTGAGCGGCCGTGCGGAAGCAACCGTGAATGCCAGTCTGTCCTTCCTCGACTTCAAAAAGCAGAAGCCTGATGTGCCGCTGGAAGTCGCTGCCGAACTTGAAAATGCTGACCGTTCCGGCGTGTTGTTGCGCAAAGGCGAGGAAGATCTGCTTGCCGAAATCAACAAAGCGCTTGAGCAGATCAAAACCGACGGCACTTATGCCAAAATCTCCGAAAAATATTTCGGCGCAGACGTCTCTAAATAAGTTATCCTCCCGGAACTTTGATGCCGGCGATATATTATCGCCGGTTTTCCGTTGCGCAGGCAACGGGGCAGGAACCATTTTCAGCCTCAGCAATTCCGTCTGAGGGGAAACAATTATGACGGGGACGCATTCAATGTCTGACGTTTTATCGCTTATGCTTGAATCTTTGGGGCCGCTGTTGTGGGCAGCTCTGGTTTTCACTATTCCGCTGACATTATTGTCATTTCTGTTCGGCACAACACTCGGTCTTTTTGTGGCTCTGACCCGATTGTTCGCACCGCGTCCCGTTGCAGCAATCGTCAATTTTTATGTCTGGCTGATCCGCGGCACACCGCTGCTGGTGCAGCTGTTCCTGATCTTTTACGGGTTGCCGAGCCTTGGTGTCACGCTGGATGCATTTCCAGCCGCTTTGATCGGCTTTACCTTAAGCATCGGTGCTTATTCCTCTGAAATTTTCCGCGGTGTGATTGTCGCTGTGCCGAAAGGACAGTGGGAAGCAGCCTATGCAACAGGCATGAGCTGGGGGCAGGCGATGCGCCGCACGATCCTGCCGCAAGCTGCACCTAATGCCGTGCCGCCGCTCTCCAACAGCTTCATTTCTCTGGTTAAGGACACGTCTCTGGCCGCGGCAATTACCGTGCCTGAAATGTTTCAGGTGGCGCAGCGTATCGTTGCGGTTACCTATGAGCCGCTGATCCTTTATGTCGAGGCCGCGCTGCTTTATCTGGCACTCAGCTCTGTGCTGTCTTATCTGCAAACCCGTCTGGAAGCACGTCTGAAGCGTTATGGCGGCTTTCTGGAGGTCCGTTCATGATGATCGAACTCAAAAATATCGTAAAAAAATTCGGCGACCATACCGTGCTCGACAATATATCCCTGTCGATTGCCGAGGGCAGTGTGACAGCCTTTATCGGGCCGTCCGGTGCCGGTAAAAGTACGCTGCTGCGCTGTCTCAATCTGCTGGAAGTGCCGACTTCCGGCGATATTGAAATTGCGGGCGACAGGCTGAGTTTTTCTCCTGAACGCAAAGTCAGCCAGAAAGAAATTCACCTGATCCGCCGTCATTCCGGCATGGTCTTTCAGAATTTTCAGCTGTTTCCGCATCGTACAGTCACCGAGAACATCACTGAAGGTCTGATCACGGTTCAGAAATGGCCGAAGGAAAAGGCGAGGGAACGGGCAAAGCAGCTGCTTGAAAAGGTAGGCCTGTCGCAGAAGGCTGATGCATGGCCTGCAACCCTCTCCGGTGGTCAGCAACAGCGTGTGGCGATTGCCCGTGCATTGGCTCCGTCGCCTAAAATTCTGCTCTGCGACGAGCCGACTTCTGCACTCGATCCGGAATTGTCCGGTGAAGTGGTGGATGTTCTGGCGCAGCTTGCCAAAGAAGGCACCACAATGATTATGGTGACCCACGATCTTCGGCTGGCATCAAGAATTGCCGAGGATGTGCTGTTTATCGATAATGGTGTGATTGTTGAGCGCGGCACCGCGCAGGCAATCTTCCGCTCACCGAAGGAAGAGCGTACCCGCCGCTTCGTGAATACGCTGACCCATGAAGGTCAGGGTTTCAGTCAGGGCGCGGGTATTTGAATTTGTTCAAAACATTAAAAATATAGTGTAATATATTGATATAAATAATAATCCTGCAATCAAATGATTGCAGGATTATTTAAATTCATTTGAATGAGATATAGTCTTATCTAGAAGCAGTTTGAGTGTTTCCGGAAAAGTATCCGGCATGATTTCAAATTCCTGAATATCAGTCCATTTGTCCTCAAATGCATAGTATTCATAGCGGATATCGAAAACTTCAATTTCTATCGATGGTATTGAATATAACCATATAATGCGAATTGTCGGCCAGTAACCCAAACATATTTCATTTGGAACTTGGTATCGCTCTGTGGCAAATTTTACGAATTGCAACGCGTTTTCAAGAGTATTTTGTTCAACAGTGGGATTTTGAATAGCAACCTTATGAATTGCAGCCTCAACTTCGAACCATGTAGCGCAATTTATAACGAGATTATCATCATAATCCGGCATTGTCGTTTAGCTCCGACCTTTTTAATCAACCTGATCGCTGTCGACTTCGTTCTCGGCTTTGGCAAATACGTCAACATCTTCGTTTTTACCGGATTCCACGGTAAATTCACGCTGATAGAGGCGGTCTTTGTTTTTGGCCACAGCGATATAATCACCGGATGCAAGCACCAGCGATGCATAGGCGCTGACGCTTTCATAGACGATATCACCATTGGTATTGACGATATTCCATGATGTATCGGCAAGCGCTTCCCCACCGACATCGCGCAGCAATTTCAGAGTAACTTCCGCCGCATTATGCTCAACAGTTGCCTCCGTCAGTTTACCGGCGCTGACCACAATCTCGGCACGGATTACGGCATTGGCATTGCCGTAATTGGAGACCACGTGATAGGTGCCGCTATTGAGGCGCACCACCGTATCCGGTTTGATATTCGGCACGATCAGCGAGCGCTCATTGCCTTCATCGTCATTTTCATAAATCGAGAAGCGCAGGAACTTGTCAGAAATTTCCTTGCCGTCCGGCAGTTTGGCACTGAGCTTCAGACCGCCTGCATCAAGGATCAGCTTTTCATGACGGCTGGCATTGCGCACGGTAATGCGCTTGGTGGCTCCGGCGCGGCCAAAGCTGACATGGACGAGATAGCTGCCTTCCGGCAGTGAAAAGCTGGCAGTGCCGCCTGTTGCTGTTGCAATCAGCGGCAGCTTGTCCTCACCATTCGGTTCCGGCGAGAATACGCGCCATACCAGCCCCTGACTCAGGGCAGGGCCGTCCGCTGTCAGCTGTGCTTCCAGCAGCAACTCATTCTGATTGGCCAGCGGTGAGTTCTGCAGGCTGCGCGGATCAGCGTAAGGTGTGATGCCTGCTGCCGGAGCTGCCGGCGACATAATTGCACCGGTCGGCGGTGTGTTGTCCGGTGTTCCGCCTTCAGGCACTGAAATTTTCGGTAATTGCAGCTTGTCGAATTGTGCGCCCGGCACAACGCGCATGGAGAAACCATCCTGCGGTTGAGGCAGTTCCTGAGCTAACGCTGAACCACCGATCATCAGACCCGTCGAAACCAATGCAAAAGCGCAGAGATTGCGGCATTGCTTTACACGCCGTGTGTTATTGGCTGATAAGTTTCTGGCGTGCAGAACAGGGCTGAATTTCATAAGCCGGTACTCATTTGAATTTCAAAGTCTCAAGTCTTTATTGTTTGACCGCAGTGTAAAGGCATTTTCAAGGCTGCGCCCAGCAAAATATCGCCCGTTTGCATTATAAACACATATTACTGCATATGCACTCTGTCATTGCAGAGCAGAATTGGCAATAAAGACGGTCATAATGACGGAATCGAACAGAACAGGCAGGAAGTAACGTGTCAGATCTCATTGATTTTTTGAAAACCCGCAGCTCCACACCGATTGTCGGCCTGATTGAGCCTGCACCATCGGCTGATGAACTGGCGCAGATCCTGACCATTGCCTCCCGCGTGCCGGATCACGGTAAGCTCAATCCGTGGCGCTTTATCATTTATCGCGACGATGCCCGCATCCAGATCGGTGAAATGCTGGCAGAGCGTGCAGCACAGCGCGCGCAGCAGCAGAATGAAGAATTTAACGACAGCCATCGTGAGAAAGAGCTGAAACGCTTCTCCCGTGCGCCGCTTGTTATCGGAATTATCTGCAGTCCGCGTGATACAGACCGTATTCCTGAATGGGAGCAGTTCCTGTCATCGGGAGCTGCGGCGATGCAGCTTTGTAATGCTGCCAATGCGCTGGGCTATGGCAGCAACTGGATTACCAACTGGTATTCCGATGATGAGGAGGGCAAGCGCCTGCTCGGTGTTGCGCCCTATGAAAAAGTAGCCGGTTTTGTGCATTTGGGTACGCCTAAAGCTTCGGTACCTGATCGTCCGCGCCCTGATTTGCAGGCAATTGTTTCTGACTATAGCGGGCCATATCAGGGCTGAACCGGATTGCCGGAACGGAAAAGCAGAGTAATTTGATGTTTTATGAACCGCAAAACGGCCATGGCCTGCCGCATAATCCGCTCAAGGCCATTGTTGCGCCGCGTCCGATCGGCTGGATCGGCACGCGCTCGAAAGAGGGGGCTTTGAACCTCGCCCCCTATTCCTTTTTCAACATTGTCTGCGATACGCCGCCTTTGCTGATGTTCAGTTCATCAGGCTACAAGGACAGTGTGGCTTTCATTGAGGAAACACGGGAATTTACGGCTAATATGGTCGGTGAGCATCTGGCAAAACAGATGAATGCAACATCCGTCAATGCGCCGCGCGGTGCCAGCGAGTTCGACTATGCGGGGCTGACTGCTGCTACCTGTGAGCAGATTGCTGCGCCGCGTGTGGCGGAGGCCTATGCATCGCTGGAATGCGTTGCCGTGGATATTCGGCAGTTACAGGGCAGGGATGGCCAGCCGACGGATTCCTATATGGTGATCGGCGAGGTGGTCGGTGTGCATATTGATGAGGCTATTCTCACCGATGGTCTGATTGATATCAGCAAATCCAGACCGGTAACCCGTCTTGGCTATATGGATTTCGCCACAACCGACACGGTTTATCAGATGTTCCGCCCCAAATGGGGCGAATAATCTGTTCCATAATCTGGGGGCAGGCCGGAGAATTGTAAATCTTACTTTCCGGCCTGTTTCGCTTTATTCCAGAGTGCTTCCATCTCATCGAGAGTGGCTGCTTCCAGCGAATGACTGTTACTGTTCAGTTCGTCTTCAATGAAGTGAAAGCGGCGTTTGAATTTCTCATTGGCTGCGCGCAGCGCCATTTCCGGTTCCAGTTCAAGATGGCGCCCGAGATTGACCATGGCGAAGAGCAGGTCACCATATTCTTCTGCAATATTGGCCTTGTCCTGATTGTCCATCGCCTGACGCAGTTCCTGCGTTTCTTCCGCAACCTTATCCAGAATAGGCGCTGCTTCCGCCCAGTCAAAACCGACGCGTGCCGCTTTCTGCTGATATTTCAGCGCGCCGACCAATGAAGGCAGATAAGTAGGCACGTCATCGAGAAAGCCTTTTTTCTCAGTTGTTTCAAGACCAAGCGCAGTGCGGCGGGCAATGCGCTCATCTTTTTCGATCTGTTTGATACGGTTCCATGACCCTTTGGCCATACCAGCCGAGCGCGCCTCGTCATCGCCAAAGACATGCGGATGGCGACGGATCATTTTGTTGGTCACAGCTTCCACAACATGACCAAAATCAAAACCACCTTTTTCTTCGGAAATACGGGAATGGAACACCACCTGCAGCAGCAGATCACCAAGTTCTTCACGCAGGTCGTCCATATCATCGCGCTCAATGGCATCAATGACTTCATAGGCTTCTTCAAGCGTGTAAGGCGCGATAGTGCTGAAATCCTGCTCCACATCCCACGGGCAGCCGGTTTCAGGATCACGCAGCGCCACCATAATGTCTAAAAGGGTCTGAATATCGCGGGAAGGCTGCATGTCTGGTTCCTGTCTGAACAGCGACCGGAAATAATTCCGGTTTATGATATGGCAATTTAAACCTACTGGTGCCATAAAATCGGGCACAAGAAAACCGTCTGTAAACAAATCAGCGAGAGACGAATGACAATTCTGGTAACCGGCGGTGCCGGCTATATTGGCTCGCATACTTGCGTTCGCCTGCTTGAAACCGGCCATGATGTGGTCGTGGTTGATAATTTCGACAACAGCCATCCGGAAGTTTTTCAACGTATCGAACAGATCACCGGAAGAATGCCGAAGCGCGAAACCGGCGATATCCGTGACCGTGAGTTTCTCCAGAAAGTCATTCAGACCTATCAATGCACATCGGTGATCCATTTTGCCGGTTTGAAAGCTGTTGGTGAATCAACCCAGAAGCCGCTTTATTATTATGACTGCAATATGCTCGGCACTTTGCGCCTGCTGCAGGCCATGCGCAGTACCGGCGTGAAAAAGCTGGTCTTTTCTTCCTCAGCCACTGTTTATGGTGATCCGCAGCATCTGCCGCTGGATGAAAACCATCCATTATCCGCGACCAACCCTTACGGCCGCACCAAGCTGATGATCGAGGAAATGCTGCGCGATCTCTATAATAGTGATCCTGAGTGGAGCATTGCCATTCTGCGTTATTTCAATCCCGTCGGCGCCCATGAAAGCGGGCTGATCGGTGAGGATCCGAAGGGCATTCCGAATAATCTGATGCCGATTATTGCGCAGGTTGCCACCGGCCGCCGTGAAAAACTGAGCATCTGGGGTAATGATTATCCGACACCGGACGGCACCGGCGTGCGCGATTATATCCATGTGACCGATCTTGCCGAAGGGCATCTCAGAGCACTTGCAAAGCTGGATGAGCCAAAATGCATGGCTATCAATCTCGGCACAGGCGAGGGCTATAGCGTGCTCGATGTTATTAAAGCCTTTGAGCATGTTTCCAATCAGCAGATTCGCTATGAAATTGCACCGCGCCGTCCCGGTGATGTTGCATCCTGCTATGCGGACCCTGCTCATGCCAAAGAACTGCTTGGCTGGAGTGCCAAGAAAACTCTGCGTGAAATGTGCGCAGATATGTGGAACTGGCAGTCAAAAAATCCGAACGGATATGCGGATTAAGATTGCCTGAAAGATATTTGCTTTGCATCACGCTGATGGTGCAAAGCAACAATTATATCTGTCATAAAATCATTTAATTATAATGATATATGTCATTATTTTAATTGATTACATCAGATTCAGAATACAGAAATGAGTTTGGATATATGCGTTTTCTTCCCGATAAATTTATCTCGACTCTCATTCTGGCAATTCTGGTCGCCTCACTCTTACCCGTCAAAGGTGAGGCTGCTTACTGGTTCGGACTGGCGACAAAATTTGCAATCGGATTGCTGTTCTTCTTGCATGGGGCAAGATTATCGCAGCAAGCCGTTGTGCAGGGCATTGTGCACTGGCGGCTGCATCTCATCGTATTGGCGGTCACTTTTGTTGTATTTCCGCTGATCGGGCTTTCGCTTGGCTGGGCTATTCCGGGTTTCGCAAATTCGGCATTTTATGCGGGAATTCTGTTTCTCTGCGTTCTGCCATCAACTGTTCAGTCATCCATCGCGTTCACCTCCATCGCCAAAGGCAATGTACCTGCTGCGATCGTTTCCGCTTCCGCATCCAATATTCTCGGAATGTTTCTGACACCGCTGCTGGTCGGATTGCTGTTCACAACACAGGGTGAGGCGGGCATTTCGCTTGATGCATTAGAGTCCATCCTGCTGCAATTGCTGGTTCCTTTTGTTGCCGGACAGATTTTGCAACAGTGGATCGGACATTTTATACGCCGTCATAATAAAGCGCTGGGGCTTGTTGATCGCGGCTCTATCGTGATGGTTGTTTATCTCGCTTTCAGTGAAGCGATGGTGCAGGGATTGTGGACGGAAGTTTCCGGTCATGATCTGGCGATTATGATTGCCGTGAATATCGGCCTGCTGGCCTTCATTCTGTGGTTCACCGGTTTCATTGCTAAAATGCTCGGCTTTTCGCGTGCTGACCGGATTACAATCATTTTCTGCGGGTCTAAAAAGAGCCTCGCGAGCGGCGCACCAATGGCCAGCGTGATCTTTCCGGCTGCGATGGTGGGCGGAATTGTACTACCACTGATGATTTTTCATCAGATACAGCTGATGGCTTGTGCCGTGCTTGCCAGAAGATATGCGGCACAGGCGGATGCGCTTGAAAGCAGTCAGGCAGAGCAGGGACTTTGACAGTACAAGAGAAGAGGGTGCATCACCCTCTTCTCTTTAAGTTTATGATATATCTTGATAATTTATGCGTAGCCATTAAGCTTTATCAGCGAATTTTTTGATTGTATCTTTGGCTTTGCCTTTAGCTTGCTGGGCTTCACCTTTCAGTTCCTGTGCACGACCCTCTGCCTCGAGTTTTGCAGAACCGGTAGCCTTGCCAACTGCCTGCTTGACATTACCGGCGGCTTCGTTAGCAAGGCCTTTGATTTTATCTGTTGTGCTGTTCATGATAATCTCCCTTGAGGGTGTGATGTGAAATGACTTCACCGGATCAACGTATAAGCAGCGCAACAGTTCCGGTATTTGTGCAGCGTATTCCTAAATACAGAAAGTTATAAAACATGTCTGAGACGCCGATATTTGATGAAGACGCGCTGGAACAAGCCTATAATGAAGCGCTGAAACTGGAAAAATCCGGTGATTTTGACGGTGCTGCAAAAGCCTATCAAAAGGCGCTGGAGATTGATCCGGCAGACCATGGCGGTGCTGCTGTAAGACTGGCCAGTATGGGACGAGGCGCTGTGCCTGTGAGCGCGCCTCCGGCCTATGTCGCCACTTTGTTCGATCAGCATGCAGAGATGTTTGACACGATCCTCGTAGACGAGCTGGGTTATGATGTGCCGCTGCAGCTGGCCGACCAGCTGGAAGAAATTGATCCTGATGCGCATTATGCCCGTATGCTCGATCTGGGCTGCGGCACCGGTCTTGGTGCTGATGCCTTGTTTGAAATGACCGAGCATCGCACCGGCGTTGATATCGCTGAAAATATGATCGCGATTGCGGATGAAAAAGGCGATTATAATGCGCTTTATGTCGGCGAAGTTGTGAATTTCCTTGACCAGACAACCGCACCGGCATGGGACATTATTATCGCTACGGATGTGCTGCCATATATGGGTGAGCTGGAGTCGTTTTTCTCGAAAATCCCGCTGAATTTGAACCGCAACGGTATTTTCGCATTTTCAAGCGAAACGCTGGCGGACAAGGATTTTGCCGGTCGTGATTATACCGTCGGGCCGCATCAGCGTTTTGCGCATAAACGGGATTATGTTGAAAAGCTGCTGCTGAGCCATGGCATTAAAATGCTGCGCGTGACGAATATCACTGTGCGCAGCGAACAAGGCAAGCCGGTTCCTGGCCATTTATATATTGCCCGTAAGGTTTAAGCCTTAAAATCCAAGGATTACAGAACGGCAGATATAACATCTGCCGTTCCTTTATATAGCATCTAGTTCCATAATCTATCTTATGTGATTTGAATGTGTGGCTTTGACGATTGGCAGTGAGCCGCCTGACCCTCTCGGATCAGTCCAGATTTTCCTGTTCGAACTTGTCGGTGACATGAATATCCGTCATCTCCAGACTATGTGGGCCGAGATTGACATATTTATGCGGAATGTTGGCTGGTCCGAAGATGATCTGTCCCGCTACAGCCTCAAACTGCCGGTCACCGACTGTGAACAAAGCGCGGCCCTGACGTATGATAAAGATCTCATCATAAGGATGTTTGTGCAGCCTTGGTCCGTGCCCGATATGCTCGGTCGTATAAAACATCACTGATACATTCGTGCCAAAACGCTTTCCTTCAAACTCTCCGTGCCAGACATCAGGCTTTTCAGCCCATTCTGTACGCTCGAGAATTGCTGCTTGTTTTTGCATGTGGTTCACCTCAACCTCATTCTGAATGCAGTCTTTATTTACCATAAAAACTCAAAAGCCGCCGCTTCCAAGATTGTGCATCTTTGAAACTTAATATGGCCGGATTTCCGGAAAATGATCCGGCTGAAAAACGATATTCATTATCTCCCGCATCTTATTGAAAATATTGATATTACGGATGGTGTCATGACCGGAAAACAAAATAAATTGCGTATTGCTGTGCTGTTTGGCGGCCGCTCGCCGGAGCATGATGTTTCTGTGCTTTCCGCTACCAATGTGATGCAGGCGCTGGATGCCGATAAATACGAGGCCGTACCGATCTTTGTGACCCGCGAAGGACAATGGTTGCTCAGCGCCTATGAGCAGGGACAATTGGCGAAGCCCTCCTCCGGTACTGAAATTTGCCTTGTTTCCGGCGGTTACGGACGGGTTATCGGTATTGATTCACAAAAAGAGCTTCATGAGTTGTCAAAAATTGATGCTTTATTTCCTGTTTTGCACGGTCTTCATGGCGAAGACGGTGCGGTACAGGGATTGGCTGAAGTTGCCTGCGTTCCGCTGATCGGCTGTGGTATTCTCGGTTCTGCCGTTGCGCTCGATAAGGACATGACCAAACGTGTTAACCGAGAGGCTGCAGTTCCTGTTGCCCATGCTGTGACGCTCCATTCGGGAAATGTACCGGAGTTTGAAGCTGTCAAGAATGCGCTCGGCCTGCCCTTTTTCGTGAAGCCTGCACGGCAAGGCTCATCCGTGGGCGTCAATAAGGTTGCAACGCCGGCAGATTACAGGCTGGCGCTGGATGAAGGTTTCCGGCACGATAATAAGCTTCTTGCAGAGGAATTTATCCGTGGCCGCGAGATTGAATGTGCTGTGCTTGAGGATGCCGACGGTACGCTTTTCGTTTCCCGTTGTGGCGAGATCACACCGGCTGAAAGCCATGGTTTTTACAGTTATGATGCGAAATATACGGACGAGAACGGTGCGGCTTTAAAAGTGCCGGCCGACTTACCCGCATCCGTTGAAACGCAGATCCGTGAGATGGCGAAAAAAGCATTCCGTGCTACCGGCTGCGATGCAATGGCGCGCGTGGATTTCTTTGTGACGGATGATATGCGTATCATACTCAACGAAATTAATACGATTCCGGGCTTTACCGATATCAGTATGTATTCGAAAGTAATGGCTGTGAGTGGCGTCAGCTATGCTCAGATTCTCGACCGGCTCATAGCTCATGGTCTGAAACGCGGCAGTTGATGAAGAATATGACTTATTAAATCAATGAAATGCCTGTTTTATAAGGATATCAATGATGAAAACACCGCAACTCCCCTTCAGCGGGCAATGCCGCTGCGGAAAAGTCAGGATTGAGGTCAGTGCCGCACCAATCATGACTGCGGCCTGTCATTGCACAGGCTGTCAGACAATGAGCAGCAGTGCGTTTTCGTTGACGGCGATGATCCCCTCTTCCGGCTTTAAAGTTACGGAAGGTAAGCCGGTGATCGGTGGCCTGCATGGCCCGCAACAGCACCATTATTTCTGCGCCTATTGCATGACATGGATGTTCACACGCATTGAAGGTGTTGATGCTTTCGTCAATGTCCGGCCATCGCTGTTTGATGACCATAGCTGGTTTGTACCTTTCGTGGAGACCATGACAAAGGAGAAGCTGTCCTGGGCACAGACACCGGCACTTTATCACTATGAAGCTTTTCCGCCTTTGGAAGATTATGAAAAGCTGATGGGTGAATTTGCACGGCAAATGGAGTGAAACAGCCCGTTTGTGTGAAACTTTATCCCATCAGGATGCGATCATGAAGTTGACTTACGATGCGGCCGCTGATGCCGCTTATATTCAGCTCAAATCAGATGAAGATGAAACAGCCTTCGGCTTTACATATTGCTGTGACCCGCACGAAACGGACGGGGAAATCAATCTGGATTTCAATAGCGACGGGCGGTTGACCGGGATCGAGATATTGCAGGCCAGCAAGAAATTACCTGCATATTTGCTTGCATTATCGCAATCCTGATCTGTTCACCGGAGATTGTTGAAACCGGACAAATTTCTATAAAATTGTTCCGAATTCCATACTCTCAGGCTCAATCAGTGCCAGAAAAGCATCGCAAACCGGTTGATTGCGCCAGCTTGCACAAATTGCCTTTGCATGATCCTCAGTCAGCGCAAAAGCAATATCAAGAAAAACACCATCGCCAAGCTTTACCAGATGCTGGTTGCACCAGCCATTCTGTTCGGACAAATGGCTTGCAATCATCAATTCATAGGCAGTGTGCATATCCGCTTCATTGACACCGTTTTTAAGACGGAAACGCCCCAATTCAAGTCCGGATATTTTTGCCTGAAGGGACGTCTGGTTTTTAACTGATTGCATTGCATTAACTCCTTGTTTGAGGAGCGTTGCATACAAAATTTCTCCTGACAGTTTCTGTCAGGATGCTTTATAGATACGCCATGCGCACACTTCGCCTTTTTGCACTCCTCGATCATTTACGAGGCCGAACAGAGCCGGTTTCAGCAGAAATGCTGGCACAGGAATTGCAGGTTTCAGTCCGCACAATCTATCGCGATATGGTGACTTTGCAGGCTATGGGAGCGCCCTTGCGCGGTGAGGCCGGCATTGGCTATCAGCTGGAGAAGGGGTATTTTCTGCCCCCTCTTCATTTCGATCCTGATGAACTGGATGCTTTGATGCTCGGAACCCGCCTGATCGCTTCCCGCGGTGATGAAGCACTGGCTGCAGCTGCCCGTCGTGTCTCGGCCAAAATCAGTGTTGCTATTGGTTGCGATAAAGGTGAAGCCTATACGCGCCTGCCATTACGTGCTGTTGCAAGCCAAAGCTCTCAGAGTGACAAGGCGTCCGGACATCTTACAGTCTTGCGCACTGCTTTACGCGATAAAACCGTATTAAATATTACCTATTGCGACTTGGAGAATAAACGCAGTCAGCGAAGCGTTCGCCCGCTTGGCCTGACGATGTTTGAGCAAGTCTGGCTTCTGACTGTCTGGTGTGAGAGCCGCATGGATTTCCGTAATTTGCGCGCTGATCGTATTGAAGCCATTCAGCTTGCAGACAGAGTATTCCGGGATGAAAAAGGCAAGCGTTTTGAAGACTATCTCAAAACGCTTGCCTGACGAATTTACCGCGCCTGCTCTTTCTTCGGAGCAGAGAGAATAACAAGGCAGGATATTACCAGCAAAGCGCCGAGCCATCCGAGCAGCGATAGGTTTTCACCAACGATTACAACGGCCAGCAAAGCGGCAATCACAGGTTCTGTGAGTGTTATTGTTGTTGCGGTACTGACGGAAATACGCGCCAGCGCATAACCAAATAAGACATAGCCGGTAAACATCGGTATGACAGCCATATAGGCGCCGACAAGCGCATTATTCCATGAGGCCAGCAATGCCCCGCCGGTCAGCAGCAATACCGGCATCAGCAACAGGCCGCCTGCTCCGAAAATCGATCCCATCGCTGCTTTTGAGGAAATGCCTTTACACATCAGCCGGTGTGCCGCCCATGCGTAAAGGGCATAGGTCAATCCGCCGACAAGTCCCAGCAATACGCCTGCGGTGGTCGCTCCTGCAGAAAATGTAACAGATGTTGATTGATGGTCGCCGCCACCGAAGAAGCAAAGCAGAACAATGCCGGAAAGCCCGAGAGCGGCGCCGAATATCCATTGCCTGCTCAGGGTTTTACGATCAATCACCCATTCA
Source organism: Pseudochrobactrum algeriensis (assembly GCF_018436245.1). Taxonomy (NCBI): domain Bacteria; kingdom Pseudomonadati; phylum Pseudomonadota; class Alphaproteobacteria; order Hyphomicrobiales; family Brucellaceae; genus Pseudochrobactrum; species Pseudochrobactrum algeriensis. Next base: position 1,601,904 of record NZ_CP075361.1, on the reverse strand, counting down.
ATCAGCGCGGAAAATAACGGTGCGGAACCGATCGTGACAACCGTGCCGACTGTGACACCCGCCAGATACATTGACGAGTAAAAGGCCAGCGGATAGACAGCCACAGAAACCGCGCCGAACAAGACGAGAAGCCATTGTTGCTGTAACTTGCTGTAATCGCGTTTCAAAGCCCGTAAAGCGAGCAGGGCTTGCAAAAGCCCGCCTACTCCCATGGCAACCGCGCCGATGGCCATGGGCCCGACTTCGGGTGCAAAAGTTGCGGCAGTGCCGGTTGTGCCCCACAGGAAAGACGCGATTAAAACGCAGACAATGCCAAGCCCTGCACTATCCGTTTTGATAACTGATACATTGCTCATAAACCGGCCAAAATACTTTCTGCAAGACGTCTTGCATGTTGAACACGCTTACTATCGCCTTCAAGACCGGCGCGGGAGAATGAGCCTTCCAGCAGAAATGCCAGATGTTCTGCGGTCGTTTCCACCTGCTCCGTTGTCAATGCTTCACCTGTTTGAGTGCGCCATTCCTGCAGGTGCTGAATAAGGAAATACTCCACCTCTTCCTTATGGCGGCGTACAGCCTCCCTGCCCTTATCGCCTACGGTGAGTTCAGCCGCAGCATTCAACAAGCCGCAGCCGCGAAAACCGTTCTCATAATCATATTCAGCGTGGTCTCTGTAGGCATCAAACACGGCCATAACCCGCTCTTTCGGACTGGCGGCAGGGGCTAAACGCGCAGCATATAAATCTAGCCATTCCTGATGCCTCAGCTCAATAAAGGCGGCGACCAGCTCTGATTTTGATGCGAAATTATTATACAGGCTCATTTTGGCCACGCCTGCTTTTGCGGTAATCATATCAATGCCGGTTGCGTTGATCCCGTAATTATAAAACAGGATACCCGCCGCATCGAGCAGGCGATCACGCACAGATTGAGCTTTGGACGGCTTTGCAGAGGCAGACATAATTTCTCTTTTCAATAATTAGGTAGGTCAGTCTACATAATTAATTTTCAGCAGACAAGCGGTAATATATTTGTGAACGGAGTATTCATTTAAAAACAGCTATTTAAGCGTATCATTCATCAACAAGACATAATAATGAGAACACTTGGCGGGGCTTAAGCCGGTATAATTATAATCTCTGACTGACAGCAAACAGCGTGCAATCTGCGCGTTGCAGGGAGATTTGCATCTGCCGGAATGAACGGTTTGATATCATTATCGGGCATGCTCTTTAACAGAGTTTAAGGCATTTTCAGTTAGGGGAACTTATTGGAATTGCTTTGGTTTTTGAAATTATGCGCATTCTTAAAGCCGGAAACAGATCAAAAGTTTCGGATTTTTAATATGCGCTCCAGCATATGAGTGATGAAGCTATGACGGTTATGAATGTCCCTGCTCTGCCTACAGAGATGTCCGGTGATGATATCCGTAATCCTCATATCTGCCTGACACCTTCCGAGAGCGAATGGGTTCAGCTCATTCATAGCCTGCCTGATAATCTTGCAAAGCAGCTAGCCTGTCTGATCGAGGCGGATAAAGACCGTCTGGTTGGTGTTTTCTACGACCGGCTGCTACAAAATCCGGATGCAAGTCCGTTTCTCTCTCAGGATGTGGTTCACGACCGCTTGCAACATTCGATGCGCGGCTGGCTGCGCCGTCTTTTTGTTGAGCGAACCATGGATGTTGCGGTGTTCGTGGCCGAGCAGCGCAAGATCGGCGAGGTTCATGCGCGTATTCAGGTGCCTATTCATGTGGTTATGCAAGGCGCGCGCCTGCTGAAAAACGAGATTGTTTGCCAGTTGCAAAGTCAGACAATCAGCCTTGGTGACTTTGCTGTCATGGCCGATTATGTCGGCAATGCCATTAATATTGCTATTGAATTTATGAGTCAGGCTTTTGTCAGTAATACCAAAAGCGATGCACAAACGGATGAAGCCTATCGCGCTTTCGCACTCAGTCAGGATGTGACACTGGAACGTGAAATCCAGCGTGCCAGCCTCATGGAGTGGAGCCAGTCGGTTCTGTTCAGTCTCTATGGTAACAGGCGTGAGGCTGTGCTGCCCCTGCTCTCCAGTTCTGATTTTGGCCTGTGGCTGCATCATAAAGGCGATATGATTTTTCATGGTTCGCCGGTTCTGGAAAATATCCGTGCAGATATGAAATATATCGACACCGTTTTGCTGCCGGCCATTGCCGGTGCCGATGCGGATCAAAATCTAACAGAACTGATTGAATCCTTTAAGAATAAAACCGGAGAAATCAAATTTCTGCTGGCAGAACTCTTTCAGGCCGCCGCTGCGATGGAAACCGGTCGCGATCCGCTGACACGCACACTGAACAGACGTTTTCTGCCTTCCATTCTGTCGCGTGAGGTCAAAATGGCTTCACAAAACCGGATGGAGCTGAGCGTTATGATGGTCGATATCGATAATTTCAAACGTATCAATGACACTTACGGCCATGGTGGCGGGGATCATATTCTACAGCAGGTGGCAGAAAGCATTTTCACGCATTCCCGTGCCAGCGATTTTGTCTTCCGTTATGGCGGCGAAGAGTTTCTTGTGGTGCTGATTGAAGCAAGTGCAAAGACTGCTTTGGAAACGGCTGAAAAACTACGACTGAAAATTGCCGGTCAGCAATTCTCACTGCCGGATGGCGGGTCGCAAAATATTACGCTGTCGATTGGTGTTTCCACATTCAATGGTCATCCTGACTTCAGCCATTTGATTAAAACCGCAGATCAGGCGCTGTATCAGGCTAAGCAAAACGGCAGAAACCGCACGGAAGTTGCTATTCCTCTGTCCTGAGGAATGGTTATCTACTCGCTGATGGCGGTGGCTGATATGCCTGTCGGGATTGCCGGTACTATTGCATCGGCTATATGCTTGTCTGTTTTGAAGTAATAGGGAATTTTTGCTTCATTGAGCGCAGCAATGAAGTGTTTAATGATGAGTTCAATATTGGATTTCTTGTAATAATTCTGTGACAAAGTACATACCGCCACAGTATAGGATGTTCCGTATTTTACCGGCCAGTGACACAGCAAAAACACGGATAAATCGGTCCAGCAGGATATTTTAAATACCTGCCCTTGCACCGGCTCGACAATAATAAAGAAGTTCCAATCTTTCTCCATGTATTATCCATCGAAGATTGCGATATGCATGATGATACTTCATTTTTGTAAATATTAAAGCGTATATTTATAAAATTTAATATTGAATATTTAACAATAAAAATTTCATCTGTTTTGCGAAGTTTTTGATCTTTTACTTCATACTCAATCAATATTGCAGATTTTTCATCTGCTTTTGCATCATGGATATGATGAGAATCTCCTCTGCATCGAATGCAAATTCATAGGCTCAAGCGGGCTTGTTTTTTAGCTGTGCTACCTTTTTCTGATTATGCGCTGCGCCCTGAAAACATAGGGTTTTGCAGCAATTCTCATGGGTTGGCTGGACTTTTTTCGATATTTCTATATATTGTTGAATATCAGTTTAGATTTATCTGCAATTTCTAAATGAAATTTAAAGCATAATCTTTGCATTAATTTCGCAGATATTTCTCTTATTTAAATACAAAAGGAGAATAGGTCTGCCATTATGGCAGGGTTAACTTATTATATGGCTGTTTATACAATTAATGAGAGTATGAATGAGCCGAAGTCTGTAAAACTATCTTTAAAAGATGTTTTTAAAGTCTTTGGTGAAAAGCCGGAAAAAGCAATGAGCCAATTGCGTTCCGGAAAAAGCAAAACAGAGATCCACAAGGATACGGGCTGCACTATCGGCGTTGACGGTGCGAGCTTTGAAATTATGGATGGCGAGATCTTCGTCATCATGGGATTGTCCGGCTCCGGCAAATCCACACTTCTGCGCCTGCTGAACCGGCTGATTGAGCCGACCTCCGGCACCATTGCCGTTGACGGACGCGACATTACCAAAATGTCCAAAGGCGAGCTGATCGACCTGCGCCGCCGCGATATGAGCATGGTTTTCCAGTCTTTCGCATTGCTGCCAAACCGCACAGTTCTCAACAATGCTGCCTTCGGCCTTGAAGTTGCCGGCATGGCTGAGGCCGAGCGCCATGAGCGCGCAATGCAAGCGCTCACCGCCGTCGGTCTGGAGCCCTATGCCCAGAGCATGCCCGACCAGCTTTCCGGTGGTATGAAACAGCGTGTCGGCCTTGCCCGCGCTCTGGCCAATGAGCCGACAATCCTGCTGATGGACGAAGCGTTTTCCGCTCTTGATCCCCTCATCCGCACGGAAATGCAGGATGAGCTGATCCGTCTGCAATCGGAAAACAGCCGCACGATTATCTTCGTGAGCCATGATCTGGACGAAGCCATGCGCATCGGCGACCGTATTTGCATCATGCAGCATGGTAAGGTTGTGCAGGTCGGCACGCCGGATGAGATCGTTTCGGCTCCGGCGAATGATTATGTGCGCTCCTTCTTCAAAAATGTGGATGTGTCTCATGTGTTTTCTGCCGGTGATGTGGCGCGGAAAACCCTGCTGACGATCTTTGACCGTCAGGGTGTTTCTGCCGCTTCCGCATTGGAACAGATGGAAACTACGGGACGTGACATTGCCGTTATTGTCGGCCGCGACCGCAGCTATCACGGCATGATCAGTCAGGACGGCCTGATTGAGAAGGTCAAAGCCAAATCCCCGCATCCGTACAGGGAAGCGTTCTTAAGCGATATCACTCCTATTGAAGCAAGCGAACCGCTTTCCAACGTGCTTGGCCGCGTTGCTGAAAGCCGCTGGCCGGTTCCGGTTGTTGATGAAAAAAACAGATATGTCGGTGCGATTTCCAAATCGGCACTTCTGGAAACGCTCGACCGCGCCGGTTGAGCTGAAACGATTGGTATAAAAATGGATATGAATTTTAGTATCGGCAAAGGTGCCGATATCACTGTGAATTACATTCTCGACCATTTCACACCGGCGCTGGATATGATTGCTGCGGTTATCGGCTTTGTTACTGGCGGTATTCAGGGTGGATTGCTGGCAATTCCGGCTGTTGTGGGTATTGCCATTCTGACATTGCTGTCGCTGTGGCGTGTGGGTTGGAAATTTGCAATCTTCACTGCTCTCGCGCTGGCACTCGTCCATCATATGGGACTGTGGTCGGGCACGATGGAGAGCCTGTCTCTGGTGCTGGCGGCAACAATCATTGCTATTGTCATTGGTATTCCGCTGGGTATTGCCATGGCGCGCAGTGAGCTGCTGGCATCTTTCATCCGTCCTGTGCTCGACCTGATGCAGACTATGCCTGCCTTTGTGTATCTCATTCCGGCGGCCATGTTCTTCGGTCTGGGGGCTGTACCCGGCACAATCGCGACTGTGATTTTTGCTATGCCGCCGGTTGTGCGCCTGACCAATCTTGGTATCCGGCAGGTGCACGGAGAATTCGTTGAAGCCGGTCTGGCCTTCGGCTGCACGGCAAAACAACTGCTGTTCAAAGTGCAGCTTCCCAATGCCCTGCCCTCAATTATGGCCGGTATCAACCAGACCATTATGCTGTCGCTGTCGATGGTAGTGATTGCCTCGATGATCGGTGCGGGTGGTCTGGGGAATACAGTGCTCACCGGTATTCAGCGTCTTGATGTCGGCACCGGTTTTGAAGGCGGACTTGCCGTGGTCATTCTGGCCGTTGTGCTTGACCGTATCACTCAGAGTTTCGGCAAACCGCAACCAGGCCTGTTCAATCGCTTTGCAGCGCTGCGTAAACAGCCGGAAGCGGAAACCGGAACCAAGAAAACAACATCCCTGCGCAAGCAGGAAGCTTAATTCACCTATAGAAACCTTAAAGGAGAAGATATGTTCGGGAAACTGACACGTCTAAGCCTGGCGGCATTGCTGGCGGGAACCATGGCAACTTCAGCATTGGCTGCAGGCGATGCCAAAGTGGTCAAACTTGGCTGGGCACCCTGGTCCGATGCTGAGTTTGTAACCAAACTCGCAGCTAAACTTATTCAGGATAACCTGGATCAGAAAGTTGAACTGGTGCAGACAGATGTTGCACCGCTTTATCAGGGCGTGAGCCGTGGTGATCTTGATGCGATGATGATGGCTTGGCTGCCTGCAACACATGCGGATTATTACAAGCGTGTTGAAGGCAAGGTTGAAGATCTGGGCCCGCTCTATGAAGGTGCAAAACTTGGCTGGGTTGTGCCTGCCTCCGTGCCTGAGAGCGACATCAAGTCGATTGAAGACCTGAAGAAAGCCGATATTCATGAAAAGCTGAAAGGCCAGATTCAAGGTATTGATCCGGGTGCCGGTCTGACCCGCCTTTCAGAAGAAGCGATCAAAAAATACGGCCTGAATTACAAGCTTCAGATCTCCAGTGAGGCAGCGATGCTCACAACGGTTGACCGTGCAACCCGCTCGGATGGCTGGTTTGTAGCGACCGCGTGGAGCCCGCACTGGATGTTCGGCAAATATAAGCTGCGCTATCTGGAAGACCCTGAAGGTGCGCTTGGTGCCGCAGAGCATGTGAATGCCCTCGCCCGCAAAGGCTTTAAGGAAGACAATCCGAAAGTCGCCTCTCTGCTGGAGAAGATGAATATCCCGCTGGAAGACCTCGAAAAAGCGATGTTTGAAGCGCAGGAAACGTCATACGATAAGGCAGTTGATAAATATATTGCCGACAATCCTGACCGCATCAAAGAATGGCTGGCTGAATAATCTCAGCCTAAAAAGCATAAAACGGCGGTGCGCAAGCGCCGCCGTTTTTCAATTCCGGCTTTTAATATTGCTGTTTAAAAATGCTGACATCGCCACAGGGTAATGATAAAGCACTGCGCAGATCATATTTTTCCTGCAATGAAAAGGTGATGTTATGAGTATGATACAGTGGGTATTTCTTATTCAGGGTATTATCGCTTTCGGTCTGGCCGGTTGCGTTGCCTATGTTGTCCTGAACCGCAAACGCTGAGACCTGTCCTGTGCCAGTCGCATTCTTAAAGCAAATGAGTGACGGCACCCGCAATTTCAGCGGCCTAATATGTGACGGGGCTGATTTATCCGGTCAGGATTTATCGGACTGTGTTTTCACAGAATGCATATTTACAAACTGCAATTTTAAAGCCGCAATCATCACTGAAACGCAATTCAACAAATGCCGTCTCAGTGGTGCAAACCTGTCCAATATTGATGGCAATAGCGCACAATTTTACGATTGCGATCTCTCCAATACATTGTGGAGCCGATCCAATCTCAATGGCGTAAAGTTTTCACGATCCAAACTTACCGGTGCAGACTTTGCCGATTGCAGCCTGATCGGCACTGATTTTGAAGAATGTTTGCTGATTGCAGCTTTTCTGCCGCGCGCGTCGTTTCGTAATAAAACTCTGACAAATATGGATTTCAGCGAGGCTGATCTCAGAGAATGTGATTTCCGCGATACGGTCTTTCACGATTGCCGGATGCGCGGGGCCACTTTACGGCTGAGCAAATTCAAAGGCGCTGATCTGCGTGGCTGCGATCTGGGCAGCCTGACATTTCACGATGCCGCTGTACTCAAAGGCGCCATCATCTCAAAAAGTCAGGCAACGGATATTCTCAGCGGCATCGGTCTGCTGGTTCTGTAAAGACTATTTCTCAAGCACTGCAACGATTTCAGCAAAGCCGCGCTTTTTAGCATGTTGAAGTGCTGTTACGTCTTCATTATCAGGGATAGAAAGATCGGCACCGGCGGCTTTCAAAAGCTTTACAATTTCGACATGGGCAGGCCCGCCATCGCTCAGGATCACGGCTTCAATCAGTGCAGTCCAGCCGAGACGATTGACATGATCGACATCAACACCGGCCTCAATCAGCGTGCGCACCGTTTCCACATGGCCGCGCTCCGATGCCGGAATAAGTGCCGTACCGCCAAAGCGATTGGTGCTTTTCAGATCGGCACCATGGCTCAAAGTCATTTTAAGAATTTCCAGATGGCCGCGTGCTCCGGCATAGAGATACGGGCTGTCCTGTATCATGTCTTTGGCATTCACATCTGCACCGGCATCAATTAGAATTTTAGCCGCTTCAACCTGATTATTATGGGTAGCAACCAGCAATGCAGTCTGGCGGTGGTCGTTGCGTGTATCGACAGTGACGCCATCTTTCAGCAGGCTCTGAATAGTTGCGACATCACCGGTGGCAGCGGCATCCAGTAATTTGCGTTCTTTGCTGGCTGAGGCGGACATGGCAACTCCCGTGATTGTCAAAATAAAGCCGGCAATAAGCAGAGTGCTTCTGAAAATATTTCGCAGGGACAATAAATTTGTCATGTCTCTCTCCTCATTGAAAATACATCATGCGTGAACCGCCACACTGAGACAACAGTGCGGCGGTTGGGAGCGATTATTTAAGCTGGTCTTTGACCTTGTCGAGTGCAGCAACTGCACAGGCTTCGTCCAGATGACCACCCGGTGCGCCGCCGACGCCGATTGCGCCTATGGTTGCATCGCCAACTTTAACCGGCACACCGCCAGCAAGCACGAGGAAGCCCGGAATGTTAGCCAGTTCTGCCGCTGCCGGATTTTTCTGGATATTTTCAGCCATGACACCGGTTGGAGTGCGGGAAGAGGCCGAGGTGAAAGCCTTGGCGGTCGCTGCCGCTGGTGTATGAGCACCGGCATTATCAGCGCGCATCAGAGTGCGCAGCACGCCTGCACGGTCAACAACAGCTACGGCTACATTATAGCCTTTGGCAGAACAGGCAGCGATTGTTTCATTGGCAATGTTTACCGCAAGATTGAGCGGCATGTTCTTTTCCTGCAAAACCTGCGCGGAAGCAGCTGAGGTCAGTACAAGTGCCGCAGCACCGGCAAACAAAATGCGTTTCATGATCGTCTCCTGAGTGTTGATGAAAGCAACCGGCTTTCTGACACTCAATCTAGTGAAACAATCATTTTGCGTGAATCCGCGATACCGCTGAAAGCTCTAGGTATAATTACGGATGCCCTGCACTGCTGCCGGATAGTTGCAGCCGCACAAAATCCACCACCGAACTGGTTTCCAGTTTTTCGGCAATATTAGCGCGATGCGCATCAATGGTGCGCACCGAAATATTCAGTGCAGCGGCAATCTCTTTGCTGCCGAAACCTTTGCAGATCAGATCGAAAATCTCGTGCTCGCGGTCGGTCAGTCTGGCGATCAGTTTCTGTGCCTCCGCCCGTTCCAGAATTTTATCCAGCTCCTGAGAAGCGGTCTCCAGTGCCTCCAGCAAAACCTGCTCATCCACGGGCTTGGACAGAAAGTCGAGAATGCCTGCCTTGAAAGCACGACGGCAAGCATTGATATCCCCGTGACCGGTAATCATGATGGCTGGCCAGTCGATCCCGCGTTCCAGCAGTTTTTGCTGCAATTGCAAGCCGCTTATCATCGGCATACGCAAATCGAGTATCAGACAACCGGGCTTTTGCGGATCAACATGCGCCAAAAATGTCGCCGGATCACGAAATGTCTCCACATGCATGCCATAGGTCTGCAACAATAGTGACAATGCTTCGCGCACAGCTTCATCATCATCAATCAGATAAATTTTGAGATTCTTCATTCTGCTGCCTTTGAATGCTCAGGCTCAGCCATTGGAATGGTAATTGTAAAAACTGCACCACCGGATGGTGCATTTTCTACCGATATTTCCCCGTCAATCCGCTCAATCAGGGTTGCGCAGAGCGAAAGCCCCAGCCCCATACCCGCTTCACGGGTGGTGAAAAACGGCTCGAATAAACGCGGCAGAATATCATCGGCAATGCCGCCGCCATTATCAGCAATGCTCAGGATGAGCTGCCCGCCTCTGGCCTCAGCTGTCACAGTAATGCGTTTATCGCTGATCTCGCTCTGGCTCAGGCTGTCGGCAGCATTGCGGATCAGATTATACAGCACCTGCTCCATCTCAACCGGATCAGCAGCAATCAGCGGCGATATTTTCTCGGTTTGCTGATGCAGGCTGATATTGCGTTGTGCCAGATCCGTGCGCAGCAATTCCGCCACATCGCGGATAATCTGGTTTATTTCTACAGGCTTGCGCTGTGGTTCATGATTGCTCATATAATTGCGCATACGCTGCAAAATCTCACCAGCACGCGATGCTTCCCGCACATTGGCCGCCAAAGCCTGTTTCAATAATTCAGGCCGCTTACCGGATGCTTCAAGGCGTAATGCGGCCTGACTTTGGCTCAGCAAGGCTGTCAGCGGCTGGGTCAGTTCATGGGCGATGCCGGAGGCCAGCTCGCCCATGGAATTCACCCGCGCCGCATGAGCAAGCCGCGTTTCATGTTCCGACAACTGTGCTTTCTGCTCGGCCTCTCTGGTCGCTTTTTGAAAACGCCAGAGCGCATAAGCACCGGTCAAAGCAATCAGTGACAAAACCGCGAATAATATGGTGCGCAGCGGATCAATCACATCTGACAGCGCCATCGGACGGCTGAGACGCAGCAAAAGCGGCTGGTTCTGACTGTCGATTTTTTGAGAGAAAACCGGTTGCTCCAGAAAGCGCGATGCCACTGTTTGCAGGCCGGATTGTTGTTCAAGAATAATCTTATCATTGATGGACAGCGTCAGGTCTGCCCAATCCGGCCGCTCATCCGGTTCAATCATCAGAGCCGGATTGATAGCCATGAAAATCGCATAACCGGGATTGGCATTGTCGGATTTTTTGCCCAGATAATAACGGTCTGCCAGCTTGTCAGACAGATAAGTGCGCACCTCGCCCGGTTTTTGTTCTGCGACCTGCGCGGCAAAATCAACGGCGAGATTATCATGCTCAGTCTCATCAACCATCAGCACAGGCTCAGCATTAACCTTGGAGCCGGTGCGGTTCAGCAGCATGACATCGATTACGCTGATGCGCGGGTAAAAGCGGATAATGTTGCGCGACACCTGACGCAAGGCATCCACCGGCGCCGGACTGGCAGAGAGGATCAGCGCGTTCAAACTGGTGAGGTGAGCATCATGCTGGGCAGCACGCTGCGACAGAACACGATGCAGCGCTGTGCCGGTTTGTTTCACCTCGTCACGCGCCTGATTAATGCTCTGACGCGCAGTGAAAGCAACAAACAGCAATAGCAATATCAGCCAGATAGCCGATATTGTCAGATAGGATTTCCAAATCTGCTTATTGCCCGTCAAACGCTTCACCCATACACAATATTGTAATTACGCTTGAATATCGCTGACATAATATAGTGCAACACGCAATGCACAGGCCAAAAAACTTCTTCATCACACAGGTTTGGGCTTGTCAGCGCGCTGTACTAAACGGCATAAAACGCATCCGGCCGGAGGATGAAATGATTAATTTGCAACCCGTCAGAAGAACAGATGCAACCGAACTGATCGCGGGCAATCTTGCGAGCCGCAATCATCATCATCCATGGATGCGCAATTTTACTGATCTCGCTGGTTTTGAAGACTGGTTCGGCAATCTGCAAAGCAGCGCATCACAGGCACTTGTTGCGCGCGATACGGAGAGTGGCAAGATTGCCGGTGTTTTCACCTTCAGCCAGATATTTATGAAGGCGTTTTGCAGTGCCTATTTGAGTTATTACAGCATGGTGCATCTGGCCGGTCGCGGATTGATGACCGAAGGCCTGAAGCAGACGGTGGCGTATGGCTTCAGGGAAATCGGTCTGCACCGGATTGAAGCCAATATTCAGCCGGACAATCTGCGCTCCCTCGCCCTTGTTAAACGTGCGGGTTTTCACAAAGAAGGCTTTTCACCGCGCTATTTGTTTATCAACGGCGACTGGCGCGATCATGAACGCTGGGCGATTATCAACGATCAGTAGCATTATTCGCAGCGGATATATTTCAGTACACCGACATAGGGCGACCTGTTTGCGGATTTGTCATCAGACGGATGATTAATGCCATCGGTGACAAGAACCTCATCAAAATCAAACGGACTGACGCCTTCAAGGCAGGCGGCATTAATGCCATATTGCTGCGGATTGGAACGGCGCTGATGATGGGTATAAATCCCGCAAATTGAGCAGAAATAATGTTTCGCCGCCTTGGTATTGAACTGATAGAGCGTCAGCGCATCTTCACCGCTGATAATCTCCAAACCGCCAAGTTGCGCTGATACGGCCACAGCTCCACGCATCCGGCAATAGGAGCATGTGCAACGGCGTGCTGTATTCAGCCCGTCGGACAGTTTCACCCGAAACCGCACTGTCCCGCAATGACAGGCACCGTTGACTGTTTCATTTGTCTCGCTCATCGCTCAGTTCTCCCATAAATCTCATGTCAGGTTAAAGCAAAAAGGCATCCACCTGAACAGGTGAATGCCTTTTCATTTCAATAAATTCTGATGGAAAAATTAGCCGAGTGCTTTTTCCAGTTCCGGAATGATTTCAAACAAGTCACCGACCAGCCCGTAATCGGCAACCTGAAAGATCGGCGCTTCTTCGTCTTTGTTGATAGCCACGATTACTTTGGAATCCTTCATCCCTGCCAGATGCTGGATAGCACCGGAAATACCGGCAGCGATGTAAAGATCAGGCGCAACCACCTTACCGGTTTGTCCGACCTGCCAGTCATTCGGCGCATAACCGGCATCCACTGCTGCGCGGCTTGCACCAACGGCAGCGCCGAGCTTATCAGCCACCGGCAACATGACTTCCTGAAATTTCTCTGCGGAGCCAAGCGCACGGCCACCGGAAACAATGATCTTTGCCGAAGTCAGTTCCGGACGATCTCCGCCGGAAAGCTTTGCTTCAACAAATTTCGACAATTGCGGGTCATTGGCATAAGCGATATTTTCAATCGCAGCCGTCCCGCCCTTTTCTGCCGCAGCAAAACCGGCGGTACGTACAGTAATCACCTTTTTCGCATCCAGTGCCTGTACAGTCTGTAAGGCATTGCCTGCATAAATCGGGCGCTTGAATGTATCCGCCGAGATCACCTCGATAATGTCCGACACCTGCATCACATCAAGCAATGCGGCCACACGCGGGAGCACATTTTTACCTGTTGTTGTGGCCGCAGCGATAATCACATCATAATCCGCGCTCAATGTCTGAATGAGATCAGCGAGGGGTTCTGCCAGTTGGTTTTCCAGCACGGCATTTTCTGACAGCAACACTTTGCGTACACTTTTGAGGCTTGCTGCTGCATCAGCCGCAGATTTGGCATTTTGCCCTGCAACCAGCACATCCACATCACCACCGATAGCCAGTGCCGCGGTCAGCGCCTTTGCTGTCTGGTCTGACAGGGTCTGGTTGTCATGTTCCGCTAATAGTAAAATTGCCATGATCTTATTTCCCTATCAAATCAGTCCGGCTTCGTTTTTCAGTTTCGCAACCAGTTCCTGCACATTGGCTACTTTAATACCTGCCTGGCGGCTTTCCGGTTCTTCGGTTTTCAGAACTTTGAGACGCAAGGCCGTATCAACACCAAGTTCTGCCGCGCTCTTCTCATCAAGCGGCTTTTTCTTGGCTTTCATAATATTTGGCAGCGATGCATAGCGCGGCTGGTTGAGACGCAGATCAACAGTCACCACCGCAGGCAGCTTCACTTCAATCGCCTGCAAGCCACCGTCAACCTCACGGGTCACACCGGCTTTGCCATCACCAAGCTCCAGTTCCGATGCAAAGGTCGCCTGCGACCATCCCAGCAGTGCCGAGAGCATCTGACCGGTCTGGTTGGCATCATCATCAATCGCCTGTTTGCCGACGATCACCAGCTGTGGTTGCTCTTCCTCAACCAGCTTTTTCAGGATTTTAGCAACGGCAAGCGGCTCAACAGCATCATCAACTTTCACCAGAATGCCGCGATCAGCGCCCATCGCCAGCGCTGTACGTAGCGTTTCCTGTGCCTGTGTGGGACCAACTGAAGCTACAATCACTTCCGAAACCTTGCCCGCTTCTTTGAGGCGCAACGCCTCCTCCACGGCAATTTCATCAAACGGGTTCATCGCCATTTTGACATTGGCAAGATCAACGCCGCTGCCATCGGCCTTAACGCGGATTTTCACGTTGTAATCAACAACCCGTTTAACTGCGACCAGAACTTTCATGATTTTATCCTGTCAATTCAATGTATCAGACTGTTAAAATTACATTTTGCAACGTGCATTGGTCGGGTCGTAGAGCGACTCTTCAACGACTTTTGCTTTGCGCCATTCACCCAGCACCTGAACTTCCAGTTCCAGCCCAACCTGATTGCCTAATTCCGGCGGCAGCAGAGCAAGGGCGATATCATGGCTGAAATGGCAGGAGTAACCGCCGGAGGTAATACGGCCAACCAGTTTGCGATTGTGATAAACGCCCTCATTCATCTGCACACTGGCACCATCTGTAGCGATAGTGATGGTGCAAATACGACGCTTCAGCCCCTCATCGCGCTGGCGGATGAGAGCATCGCGGCCGATAAAGTCACCTTTATCGAATTTGATGAAACGGTCGAGACTGCTTTCCAAAGCCGTCAGTTCGGCATTCATATCTCGATACATAGCGCGATAGGATTTATCGAGACGGCAGCATTCCAGTGCGGCCAGACCAACCATGCGGATACCGAATTCCTCACCGGCTTTGAGAATTTCATCCAGCAAATGACGCTGATAGCCGATCGGATGATAGAGTTCCCAGCCAAGCTCGCCTTCATAAGTCACGCGCAGCATTCGCACATCACTGGCCAGCCCGATTGTGCCGGTCTGCATGCTCATCCACGGGAAAGCCGCATTGCTCAGATCAACCTCGGTGATTTTCTGCAAAACATCGCGTGCCTTTGGCCCCACAAGTGTGAAAGCACCGCGTTCCATGGTGACATTGGTCAGTGTAACGCTGCGGTCATCCGGCAGGATTTTTGATAATTCGTCAAAGTTCAGCCGTTCGCCACGCGGGGTGGAGATCAGATAAAACGCATCCGGCTTGAAGCGGATAACCGTATATTCACTGACTACGCCGCCGTTTTTATTCAGGTGATGACAAAGACCGATACGTCCGAGCTTCGGTAGCTTATTGGCGAGAATACCGTCCAGCCAGCTTTCAGCCCCCGGCCCCGAAACCTCAAATTTGGTCATCGGTGTCATTTCGATCAGGCCAACGCCTTCACGTACCGCAGTCACTTCTTCACGGATATATTTTGCCGCGCGCTGGGTGTGGCGGAAGCTCAGGTCAGGAATGGCCTCCTCTTTGCTTGGCGCAAACCATTGCGGCATTTCCCAGCCGTTCAGCACATCCCATACAGCGCCCATTTCGGTGAGGCGGTCATAGGAAGGCGCGGTTTTCTGCGGACGGGATGCAGGCATGGTCTGACCCGGAAATTTAATATCCGCGTGTGTGCCCCATGTTTCCTGCACCTTGTGGCGCGTCCAGGTTTTGTTGGCATAGTTGGAGAAACGACGCGGGTCGAGTTCCGACATATCTTTGGACGGCGCACCGTCGATAATCCATTCGGCCAGATGGAAGCCCAGTGTGCCGCCCCAGAGAATGCCGCCCGGCACACCTTCCGCCAGCCATACATTTGGCAGATCCCATGCAGGGCCAGCCAGCGGCAATTCATCAGCAGTCATCTGGAATGGCCCGCGCACATTGGCTTTAATGCCGGTGCGGGCAAGTGCAGGCACATAATCTGTGGCTACTTCCCAGTTCCACTCAACCGCGTCGAAATCCTCTTCCACCAGATCAGCGCCGAACCATTCCGGCACACCGTCCACGGCAAAGAGTTTCAGATGTTCGGTACGCTCATAAGGGCCGAACATCAATCCGTCACCCTCTTCGCGCAGATATCCGGCAAAGCCTTCATCGCGCAGGATCGGCATTTCCGGCAGACCCTGTTTTTTGCGTTCGATGATTTCCGGCACCGCATCGGTGATCCAGTATTGATGCAGGATCGGGATCGCCGGAATATCAAGACCGAGCAATGCGCCGGTCTGGCGGGCATAATTGCCGGTCGCGGAAACAATATGTTCGCAGATAATATCGCCGTTATTGGTTGAGACTTTCCACTCGCCGTTTGGCAGACGTTCAAAACTATTGACCTGCGTATTCTGATAGATTTTCTGCCCCATATCACGGGCACCTTTAGCCATCGCCATGGTCACGTCAGCCGGTGCGATATGTCCGTCATCCGGATGATAGAGTGCGCCGATCATATGCTTGTTGTTTTCCAGCAGCGGCCAGAGTTCCATAGCCTCTTTTGGCGAAACCAGACGGGCATTGGTGCCCTGCGCCTCGGCCACATCCATATAGCTCTTATATTCATCCATCCGGTCGCGCGTATTGGCGATACGCAGCTGGCCGCATTTATGCCAGCCGACATTCTGACCGGTTTCGGCTTCCAGCCCTTCATAAATCTCAATGGTTTTCGCAATCATGCGGCCAACATTATTGCTGCGCGCATAAGAGGGAATAAGCCCTGCCGCATGCCATGTTGAACCTGCTGTCAGCGATGTGCGTTCCAGCAGCGCACAATCTGTCCAGCCGCGCTTGGCCAGCGCATAGAGAACGGAAACTCCGACGCACCCGCCGCCAACAACCACAACCCGCGCATATGTCTGCATAATTCCACCCGATTACTATTTATGAAGACCGTTGCACCTCTCCCGTATGCAACGGTCTCAGACTGTTTTCATGTTTTCTCAGCGCGTAAAATTGCGGCTGATTTTGATCTCACAATAGGATGCGGCAGATGCTTTGTGATCTTGTAAAAAAATAGTCCGAGGTATAACTTCAGATTATGCACAGACTCCGTAATCTCATTCCTTCCGCCAATTACCTGTTTGCCTTTGAGGCCGCAGCACGGCGTTTAAGCTTCACCGCCGCGGCCAAAGAGCTGAATGTCAGCCAGCCCGCGGTGAGTAAAACCATACGGTTACTTGAAGAATCGACAGGATTGAAACTGTTTCGCCGCGAGAGTGCGCGGCTGGAGCTGACGCCGGAAGGACAGCGGCTCTATCAGGAAGTGCAGGCCTCTTTTGATCATCTGCATATGGTGATTTCGTCCCTGCAGCGAAAATATCAAAAAGACATTGTGCGCGCCTCATTCTCGGCGGTGTTTATCTCGCTGTGGCTGCTGCCGCGTCTTGCAGACTTCAAAAACCGTTATCCGGAAATCGCGCTGCATATTGAGGAAAGCCCGAAAGATTATATTGATCTCGGCGAAGAGGATATTGACCTCTCCGCCCGTCTTGGCAATGGCGAATGGCAGGGCTTGCGCTCATGGCAGCTGTGTCTGGAAGAAACGGTCTGTGTGTGCAGTCCGGAATATCTGGCTGCGCATGGTCCTATTCATGCGCCGGCCGATTTGCTCAACCACCGCCTGCTGCATTTTGAAGAAAAACATCGCTCCCGTATCGGCTGGCGTGAATGGCTTGAATATCAGGGCGTTTCCAGTGCCAAACTGCCTCATGATGTGGTGTTCAGCGATAATCTCGCTTCTATGCAGGCGGCAATTCACGGTCAGGGTATTTCGCTCGGCTGGCGGCATCTGATCGGCAGCTATCTGGAAAGTGGCAAACTGGTTATACCGCTGGAGAATTCCTACAAAGCCGGAAAGAGCATTTTTCTGGTGGCTCCGGCATCGCGCCAGATCAAGTCCGGCACAGAGAAATTCCGTGACTGGATTTTGGAGCAAATGCATCGGGAGTTGCCGCTTAACAATCCGTAGCGGGTTTCTCTTTTAGAAATTACTTTATCCAACATCTTTAGAGCATTGATTAAATGGGAGTTACTATGGCTAAAGTTGCGTTTATCGGCCTCGGTGTTATGGGCTATCCGATGGCCGGCCATCTCAAAACACGCGGCGAACATGAAGTAACCGTCTATAACCGCACCACGGCTAAGGCACAGGCCTGGGCGCAGGAGTTTAAAGGCAGTTTTGCCACCACACCGGCCGAAGCTGCCCGTGGTCAGGATTTTGTGTTCTGCTGTGTCGGTAATGACGATGATCTGCGCTCAGTCACCCTTGGCGAAGACGGTGCGTTTCAGAGCATGGGCAAGAATACTGTATTCATCGACAATACCACAGCGTCTGCTGAGGTTGCCCGTGAACTCGACAAGGAAGCCCGCCAGCGTGGTTTTCACTTCATCGATGCGCCGGTATCCGGCGGACAGGCCGGTGCTGTGAATGGCGTTCTCACTGTGATGTGCGGCGCTGATGAAGCTGTTTTCGATAAAGCCAAGCCGGTTATTTCTGCCTATGCCCGTTCGGTTGGTTTGATGGGCGCTGTTGGCAATGGTCAGCTGGCTAAAATGATGAACCAGATTTGCATTGCCGGTATTGTTCAGGGGCTGGCTGAGGCCATTCATTTTGGCAAATGTGCAGGGCTGGATATTCAGACCGTGATTGATGTGCTGTCCAAAGGTGCTGCCGGTTCATGGCAGATGGAAAACCGCACACCGACAATGATTAAAGGCGAATATGAATTCGGCTTTGCTGCTGACTGGATGCGTAAGGACCTTAAAATCTGCCTTGAAGAAGCGGATCGTAACGGCGCCACGCTCGCTCTGACCGCCCTCGTGGATCAATATTACAAGGATGTGCAGAAGCTTGGCGGCGGTCGCTGGGATACATCGTCCCTGCTCGCCCGTCTCGAAAAATAAACCGCTAAAGTCCTGCTTTCGCATATAAAAAGGCGCTGCGATCACCACAATCGCAGCGCCTTTTCTTTATCCGATCATGCGATCAGAAACGGTATTTGGCAGAAAGTGTCATGCCGCCGACAACATCGGTGCCAAAATCAGCCTTGGAACCAGTCGGGCTGCCACCATTAGGGGCACTTGTTGTGTTATCCAGAGTACCGGAGGTCAGGATACCGACAGCACCTGCAAGGCGGAATTCCAAATGTTGTGTTGCTTTGTAATTCGCACCGAGACCCAGCAGCCAGACATCAGTCTGTGAGGTCAGACCAGTTGTTGTACCACGATCCCAGGTAACAGTTGCCGCACCCGACCATTTGTCGTTAAATTTATGACCGATACCACCCATAACGGTCCAGCCGTCTTTGTAGTAAAGATCAAGAGACGTTACTTCGGAACCTACAGGGAAGCGGCCACCCAAAAATGGTGAATCACCGGAATTGTTGAAGCCGATCTTGGTAATGCTCTTCCAGTCTGTCCATTTGATGGAAGCGAGCGCCAACCAATCCGGTGCAATACCGGTCTGGAATTTGAATTCAACAGATTGCGGTGTGGCTACACTGCCGCTAACCGGTGTAAGGAAATTCAGAGGCGCACCGATCAGAGACACGCCAACGGTGCCATCCAGATCATAATTGACCTTGGACTGATAAACCAAACTGGCGCGCAGAGCGATTTCCGGAATTTCATAAGCTGCACCCAAGCGCCAGCCAAATGCACTGTCGTCAACATCCAGTGTACTATTTGCGAAAGTCAGGTTTCTTGGGTTGTTTGGATCCAGCGGTACGCCGGAGATTTTTGTCTGCCGGCCTTTGAGTTCCTGATAACTTACGCCACCGAGAATACGGAAAAAGCCTTTTTCACCGGCAGAGAAACGATAGGCGCAGTTCAGACCATAATCGCGCGAAGAAATTTCCTGCTCAATAGCGCTGAACATACGGGCATTGTTGATGCCTGAATCTGTATCAATACCCCATGGCTCACGATACTGAACCGCACAGCCCAGTTCATCAGTCAGCTGGATTTTTGCCGAAAGCTTCGGAACCCAATAGGTCTTACCTTCGTCAACTTCTGTGTCGAAAGGTTTGCCGAAATTCTGATTTGGAACAGGATTGGCAGGAAAAACACTGCCGCGAATGTTCTTCAGCTTACGCTGCGGCGCAACAAAAGTCGCACCGGTTTCCACCACATTGCCTTCTTCAAATAAAATATCGAAATCCTGAGAACTGCGCTCCAGACCACCGGCATGAGCGGCCAAAATTCCCCCCGACAATGCCAGCGACACGGCAGATAATTTCAAGGCAGTTTTAAGCATATTGTCCCTCAATTTTTATACTTAATTTTGACGTGAGCGTAACATGCCGAATGGGTTCTGCAAGTACAAGAAAGTTGAAAACGAACCACCGGTTCGTCACAGAGTCGACCGAAAATCCGATTTTTGATCGTCTTACTCAGTTTTTTTGTGAGTTGTCGTATAAATTCACATCCAAAACGTCAGTTTTGACCTGATTTTGCCTTCAAAACGTGCGCTGTGCCAAATATGTCACGCAAAAAAGACAATCGTTTTTCACCTCTTGAAACCCATACCGCGCCACCCGTCCTGCGCATTTCAAACGTGATGCAGCAGATCAGTTTCAGCATCATTGTTTGTAAAAATGCTGCATTCGCATTACAGAATTTCAATTCAAAACTCAATAAACATAGAAAAATCAGTTGGTTACAAGATCTGCGAATAAACCACAGAATCAATCTGATTAACCCGCAGTCTGATTTGGCGGTTACTGTTTGTATGAGGCATCAAAATAAAGCGCCCTCAAATCAGTCTGATTTGAGGGCGCTTTCGTTCTTTAGGTGTCTCTAAAGGGCCGGTTTATTCGGCATCCTTCAGGCGCTGCATGGCAATTGCAATTTTGCCCTGTGCTTCCTGCAATTCAGCGAAACGGGCACGGTCAGCTTCCACGACTTCCGGCTTGGCATTGGCAACGAATTTCTCATTCGAGAGCTTCTTGTCAATTTTCTCCATTTCGGCTGTGAGCTTGCCGCTTTCTTTTTCAAGACGCAGCATTTCAGCACCAAGATCAATCAGGCTGCCAAGCGGCATGCAATAGGTCGCCTCGCCGACAACCAGCTGTGCAGAACCCTTTGGCGCTGCATCAGACAGGCTGATATCAGCAACACGGGAGAGACGTTTGATCGCCGCATCATGATGCACCAGACGTTCTTTGGTCAGCTCATTGGCCTCAAGAACCGCAAGCGGTGCCTGTGCGGACGGCGGAACATTCATTTCCGAGCGAACGGAACGAATACCGCTGACCAGCTCGATCAGCCAGTTGATATCATCCGCGGCAGATGCATCTTCGAAGCTGAGTTCAGGCCAAGGTGCATGGGCAAGCAGCGTATCGCGGCTCTGGCCCTCACCGGCTGTCAGGCTCCAAAGTTCTTCCGTCATAAACGGCATGAACGGATGCAGCAGCTTGTAGATTTCATCCAGACAATATGCTGCACAAGCCTGCGCTTCACGCTTTGCATCTTCATCATCACCCATGAAAATCGGCTTGAGAAGTTCCAGATACCAGTCACAGAACTGGTTCCAGACAAAACGATAGGCAGAACTTGCCGCATCATTGTAGCGGTAAGTTGTAATGCCCTCAGTGATGGCTCTGGTCGCGCGTGTCAGCTCGGTCAGAATCCAGCGGTTAACCGCCAGTTTCGCATCTTCCGGTTTGAAATCCGGCTGGCGGCTCACGCCATTCATCTGCGCAAAGCGTGTCGCATTCCACAGCTTGGTACCGAAGTTGCGGTAACCGGCAATACGTGCCGGATCGAGCTTCACGTCGCGTCCCTGTGCGGCCATAATCGCCAGCGAGAAACGCAGCGCATCGGCACCATATTCATCAATCAGATCAAGCGGATTGATAACATTGCCTTTGGACTTCGACATTTTCGCGCCGTTCTTGTCACGCACCAGAGCGTGAACATAAACGGTATGGAACGGCTCTTCTTTCATGAAGTGCAGACCCATCATCATCATACGGGCAACCCAGAAGAAGATGATGTCAAAACCGGTTACCAGCACATCGGTCTGATAATAGGTATCGAGTTCCGGTGTCTTATCCGGCCAGCCAAGGGTCGAGAAAGGCCACAGCGCCGAGGAGAACCATGTATCCAGCACGTCGCAATCGCGGGTCAGCGATGTCGGCTCACCATAATGATTTTGAGCCGCAGTCAGAGCTTCTGCTTCGCTCTTTTCTACGAAAATTGTACCGTCTGGACCATACCATGCAGGGATCTGATGACCCCACCACAACTGGCGGGAAATACACCATGGCTGAATGTTTTCCATCCAGTCATAATAGGTCTTTTCCCATGTTTTCGGTACAATCGCTGTACGGCCTTCACGAACAGACGCGATGGCCGGCTTGGCCATTTCCGCAGCATTTACATACCACTGGTCAGTCAGCAATGGTTCAATCGGCACACCACCGCGGTCGCCATGCGGCACCATGTGGGTGTGGTCTTCGATTTTCTCGAGATAGCCACCTTCTTCCATCATCTCAACAATGGCTTTACGCGCCTTGAAGCGATCCTGATCGTGGAAGCGTTCAATCAGCGCATCCAGCTCAGCAGATGGTGTCAGGCCTTCCGCAAAGTCCTCATTATCCTGAAGCAAAATGGTAGCAACAGGTGACATAATGTTGATTTTACGTAAGTTATTACGTTTCCCGACTTCCGCATCATTAAAGTCATGCGCAGGCGTAATTTTAACCGCACCGGAACCGGATTCCGGATCAGCGTAATCGTCACCAACGATCGGCAGCGCACGGCCAACCAGTGGCAGTACGGCATTTTTACCGATGCGGGACTGATAGCGCGGATCTTCCGGATTAACCGCAATACCGCTATCGCCGAGCATTGTTTCAGGACGGGTTGTTGCAACAACAATATAAGTGTCCGGATTTTCCGCATCAAAAGCCACGCCTTCCAGCGGATAGCGGAAGTGCCACAAATGACCTTTGATTTCACGCTGTTCAACTTCAATATCCGAGATTGCTGTCTGCAATTTCGGATCCCAGTTGACCAGACGCTTGTCTTTATAAATCAGGCCTTCTTTGTAGAGCGTGACGAAAACTTCCAGAACGGCTTTGGACAGACCTTCATCCATCGTGAAGCGTTCGCGCGACCAGTCACAGGATGCACCAAGGCGACGCAGCTGATTGAAAATCAGGCCGCCGGATTCTTCTTTCCACTGCCAGATGCGCTCAACAAATTTCTCACGCCCCATTTCATGGCGGTTCGGCTCCTGCCGTTCCATCAGCTGGCGTTCAACAACCATCTGCGTTGCAATACCGGCATGATCCATGCCCGGCTGCCACAGCACGTTTTTGCCGCGCATGCGCTCAAAGCGCACCATAATATCCTGAATGGTATTATTGAGGGCATGGCCCATATGCAGAGAACCGGTGACATTCGGCGGCGGGATCACCACAGCAAATGGATCCGCACCCGGCTTGGAGCCCGCACCGGCTTTAAAAGCCTGCGCTTTTTCCCAAATATCAGCAATTTTTGGCTCGGTAGCCGCGGAATCGTAGGTTTTCTCTAACATAAAAAACTCTGTCTCTTTATATGAAGGCAGGCGCAACGAAAGCAGTGATCGTTCAATCCTGCCTTAGCAGCAGCAGATCCGACCACCTATCCGGTACAAACAAGTCTCAGTGATATGTTTCAAAGCAAGTTTGAAACAAAGAATCAAGGAAAACTGCGTGCCTCACACTGCAAATCACGGTATTTCCGTATTCTATATAGGATGGCTTTAAACATAAAAACAGCCCCGTTTACAGTGGTAAAGGGGCTGTAAATCCGCAATTGAGCATTCTTTCCGTCAGCCGCGGCGGACGACGCGCTCGATTTCCTCACGCACCAGTCGTTCGACAAGCGGCGGCAGATTGGTATCAAGCCATTCCTGCAACATCGGGCGCAGCATAGCTTCCATTTTCTCATTGAGCAGACGCTTCTGCTCTTCGATAAGAGCCTGACTGAGACTGCCGAAAGATGCTGCAACCTGCTTTTCCGCTGCCTCTGAAATCAGAGACTTGTCCTGCGCAGGAGCGGATACAGTTTGCGGAGCGGTTTCAAATGCTTTTTCAGACACAGGGGCAACCTCTTCTTTTGCGGCTGGCTGGGTCATGGACACAACCTGCTTTTCTGCAACCTGCATAAGAAGCGCCTCTGACATTTTTATGGCATCACTCTTAGGTTGTTCGGCCGCAGAGATAACAACCGGCGGTACCGGCGGATTGACCGTCGCAATACGCACATGAGCAACATTGCGCTCATGCATTTCAGCCCGTGTCAGTTCCGGCTTTTGTGCTGGTGATGCCTGTTCCTGAATGCTGCCACGCAAGATCGCATCCAGCGTGAATGAAGGCGCAGGCTGAGTTTCAGCAGCTGTGGTTTCTGACGAAACAACGTGGTTGTTTGTTTGTACTGTTTCCGAAGAAACAGCACGGGGAAACTGGGCAACCTCCCCGCGTTTTTCTTCTGCAGGCGGTTCTGAAGTCTTAATTGTTTCAGCGCGGTTTTCAGGCTGTGCTTTTGCAGCCGGAGCTGATGTCAGGTCAGCTGTTGCCTGTTTTGTGACATCGCTGTCTTCAATAATTCTGCGAATGGAAGCCAGAATTTCTTCCATGGACGGTTCACGTGTTGCGCTGGAAGTCTGAGCCATATCGTGCAGCATCCTTTGGCTGTCGCTTATCTGCGGAAACGGCTTGTTTAGCCTTAAGTTTTCTCCGGCAGAATAAAGCGTAAAATTCTTCAGTCTGAAAATTCAACGAATCTTAGCTCTAAAGTACAGAACCAATGCTGATTTGAGAATCCCTGCAGACCCCGCTGCGGCGTAAAACACAGATTTCTTAAGTGATTTTTAACTATTGCTGTCATTGTGGCCGCGTAACGCTCGCGGAAATGTCAGCTGAAAACAAAAAAGCGGCGCATGATGCACCGCTTTTCTTAAAGCTTGAATCTGATCCTGATTAGCGGCCGTCCGGTGTACGCAGACCGATCCACTTATCTTTAACAGCATCATAATGCTGTTCAGGCTTATATTCTGCAACCTGCAGACCGATCTGGCGTGCTGTAAGGCGGCCAACTGATGAAAGCACGGCATAGCTTGCCACAACAACATCACGTTCAGCCTGAACCTGCTGGATCTGAACATCGACCAGATCATTCTGGGCGTTCAAAACATCAAGTGTTGTACGCTGACCAACATTGCGCTCCTCAATCACGCCGTCCAATGCAAGACGTGCTGCGGAGATACCGTCGCGATAGGCAGACAAGGATGCTTTTGCGGCTTCAAGCTGCGACCATGACGAGGCCACGGCGGCACGCACCTGATCCTGCACAACATCAATCTGAATACGCGCCTGACCAAGCTGTTCTTTCGACTTACGAACAGTTGCAGATGTTTTGCCGCCCGAATAAATCGGAACAGTAACGCCGACACCGATCGAAGCGGAATTACCATTACCAGCCATTGGCAGACCGGAATAAACCGATGAATGCGAAGCGGAAGCTGTTACGCCGACAGTCGGCAGCAATGCACCTTCTTTAGCTTTCACATTATGACCGGCAGCATCCATGGCAAATTGCATTGCCTTAACACCAGGGTGACCGGCTTCAGCAATCGCATAGGCCTGTGCAATGCTCTTTGGCAGCGATTTACCGGCAGGCTTGGCGGCCTGCAATTTATCCGGCGCAGAGCCGGTTACCTGACGGTAGACTGCTTCTGCCGATTTAACATTGGCAAGAGCAGCATTGAGCTGCGCAACAGCAGCGGAACGCTGCGCATCAGCCTGCGCTACGTCAGTACGAGTGCCTTCACCAACATCCAGACGGGCTTTGGCTGCACGAACCTGCTCGTTCAATGCGGCCAGATTTTTCTGGCGCAGAGAAGCGATCTGGCGGTTCTGGTAAACATCCATATAGGCCTGAACAGCTTCGAACAGACGGTTCTGCTCGTCATTGCGAAGATTTTCGCGCTGGGCGTATACGTTACTTTCGGCCGCCGCCACGCTGTTTTTTGTTTGGAAACCATCGAACAGTGTCTGGTTCAGCTGAATGCCGACCTCGCCTGTTGTCGAATACATATCAGTCGTGCCGTTACGGCTGCGGCCATATTTATATGTGCCGCTCAGTGTCGGGCGGTAGCCTGATTTGGCAATTGCCACATCTTCATCAACTGCGCGCAGACCGGCGCGGGATGAATTGAGCGAAGCATTATTGTGATATGCTTTTTGCATTGCTCCGAACAGCGTTTCCGCCATGACAGGAGCCGGTGCGAGTACCGTGCTCGCTAATAGTGCAACAGCTAAAACCTGTTTGCGTAAATTGACCACGGTTTACCCCATACAATTCGAATCAAATTTCCCAAACTCATTCGGGCATTTGCTAATAACGGGTAAAAATCGGATTTTCCACCCGTCAGCTTAATTCATTAATAAACAAATTGTTATTGTTGCCAAAACAACAATTTCTGGTCTGCCACAATTTTCACCCTTTTGTAAGCAGCGGGTCAAAAATAGTGGTTTTCAACGATTGAGACAATATCAGGTTACACAGAGATTTTAAGCTTAAATATCGGTAATAAACAAAAAGCCTGCCGCGGAGATCCGTGACAGGCTTTCTGAAAAGAATTTATTGCGTATCAGAATACGAATTCAGCCGCATGACGGAAGCCCGGCAGCAGTTTCACTGCAGCATTAAATACGCCGCGACGGGATACGATACCGTCTTCTTTCACATAAATATGCGCAACACCCATATTGCCCTGCCCTTCGATAGCAACCAGACGGCCGCCGTCTCTGAGCTGTGCCTGCAGAGCTTCAGGAACAAAATCAACCGCACCTTCAATGATGATCACATCAAACGGGGCTTCTTTAGGGTAGCCGGCAGTCAGTTCACCGCTGACAACCACAACATTGTCGCAACCCAGTGCCTGCAGTTTTTCCGAAGCTGTGGCAGCAAAATCCGCATTGCTTTCAAGAGCGATCACCGAGCTTGCAAGCTGCGACAGAACTGCTGCCAGATAGCCTGTGCCACAGCCGATATCGAGAACCACATCCTGCTTTTTCACCGAAGCAAGCTGCACCAGACGGGCTGCCGGTGATGGTTCCATCAGATAGCGCGCACCTTCCGGTGTTTCTGCCAGCAGCTGATCTTCATCAATATAGGCCAGCTCACGACGGTGCGCCGGTACAAATTCTTCACGCGGAACTGCCAGAAAAGCATCCAGAACAGCAAGATCCGTCACATCCGTCGTGCGGATCTGCGTATCAACCATATTAACACGAAGCTCGCGGAAATCGGCTGTCATAGCCCTAAACCTTTCCTGTGCGTTTGACGCACGTAATAATCTCAATCTCACATTGCAGCTTACCTGACCGCGGCAGCAATGCCTGATCGGGATTTGAAATTTGCTGCAACATTCTGCAATAAACACAGAAGCATTATACAGGCAGAAACCTGCACTTCCATGAAAATCATTTTCGCTGATTTGGCAAAAATACACCGCGCAGTCAATCAAAGACCGACATTCCTACCGCGCTCATAGTGCCGCATGGCTGATAAACCGCTCACATTTGTGTTTATCAGCGGCAAGATACAGAAATTTATCTTGTGAAATTACAGTGCGTCAGTGCTGCAAAGAGATCACGACTTTTTTGTTTTGGCGTTTTTCACGAATATCCAGAACCGTCTCATAAGGCTGGCCGATACGGCTTGCAGCACAGACTGCCGGAAGATCAATCCCTTTTGCTTTTAGCTGACTCAGCGCTGCATCCGGTAAAATACGTGCAGCTATCCGCACCAGCGGAAGCGGAACATTCGTCTTCTTCCCGAGCTGACCTTCGATATATTTTTCAATAACCAGTTTTGCCATTGCAAACCCTCTCATTTTCGCCTGCCATATCCGGCAGGCAATCAAGCAAGTGCAATTTATATACAGGGATCGGGAGCGGCAAACTGATACTTGGTTTCAGACAGAACAGAGACAGTGCTTTGACAATATGCTGACAAATATCTAAACAATGCGCATCATGAGTACAGTCGAATCCGCAACCCGCTCAGCCGTAAATTTCATCATCTGAAGAAAATTTACGGCGTAACATTCAGAAGCCACGCTCTGCCGGTCGCTTAAGCACCGCTGCATGATTGCTTTTGTATGCACGCCTCACAGCGTGGATTCGACATATGTCTTTCTATAAAAACAAGTCTTTGCAACCCGCAGAGGGCATTCTGCCGGTGCAATGGAATTTTAGTCTTGCAGCGGCACTGGTTCTCATGGCGCCGTTTGATCTTCTGGCATCTATGGGAATGGATATTTATCTGCCTGTTATTCCGCATATGTCGGAAGCGCTGCAGACCAGCCCTGAAATGGTGCAACTGACACTCAGCCTCTATCTGGGCGTACTGGGTACAGGTCAGCTTATCTTCGGCCCGCTCTCGGATAAAATCGGTCGCAAACCGGTTTTGCTGGGTGGCGCGCTGATCTTTACCTGTGCCTCTGCCGGACTGGCAATCACCGGTTCTGCGCCGGTCTTTCTGGCATTGCGTCTGCTGCAATCCGCAGGGGCTGCGGCAATGCTGGTAGCAACTTTTGCTACGGTGCGCGATGTTTATGCGCAACGTGCAGAAAGTGCGGTCATCTACAGCCTGTTCAGCTCCATGCTGGCTTTTGTACCTGCACTTGCACCGCTGCTCGGCGCTTTGCTGGATATTCAGTTTGGCTGGCGCAGTATTTTCTGGGTGCTGGCAGCGCTTGGTGCTTTTGCAGGTTTGCATGCCGCATGGCGTTGGCCGGAAACCCGCGTGCCAAGCCTGACAAAACCGCAGGGAAAGCTGCGTTCCATTCTCGGAAGCAAGCCGTTCTGGACCTATACAACCGGCTTTAGTGCCGCAATGGGCTCGTTCTTTGTTTTCTTCTCCACGGCACCGCTCTTGCTGGTCAACGGGCTTGGTCTGTCTTCGGTCACATTCAGCCTGTGTTTTGCCAGTATCGCCATTGTTATGGTGGCTTTCGCCCGTTTCGCCGGTTTTTATACGCAATGGTGGGGACTGCGCGGCACATTAAGACGCGGTATGCTTCTGATTATGTGCGGTGGCGGGCTGTTGTTGCTCTTCGGCGGAGTTATGCAATTGTCTGTGCCAGCCTTCATGGTCGCCATGTGGGTGGTCGCAGCAGGCATTGCCCTCACCTGCTCGGTAACAGCGAACGGAGCGCTGAAGAGCTTCGATGACTATGCAGGCACGGCAACGGCCATTTATTACTGCATTGAAAGCCTGATCGTCAGCATTGCCGGAACACTTGTGGTCGTGCTGCTTGGCGGCAATACAATTCTGCCTCTGGTTGTTTTCACCATCACATCAGCACTCCTTACTCTGGTGCTGACAAAAACCATCAGCGCATAAAAGTCAGGATATGGCACCGGCACCATTTGTTGACCGGTGCCATATTGCGGCAGGCTGTAATCCGGCGTAGATCAGCGAAAACGGATTAAAGACTGACTGGTATCTGACATGCTCCGCCTGTTTAAAATTTCCCTTCTTGCTTTGTATCTGTCGGCACCGGCGACAGCATTGGCAGAAGGCGACATCAGGAACGGCGAGAAAATTTACCAGAAATGCCGCTTCTGCCATATTCTCAATCAACCTGCCAATCGCATGGGGCCGCATCTGATGCAGTTGCAGGGGCGCAAAGCAGGCACAATTGAAGGTTTTCAATATTCTGCCGCTATGAAACAGGCCGGTGATAACGGCCTGATCTGGAATGATGCGACGCTCAAAGAATTCCTGACTGCGCCCAAAACCATGATCCCCGGCACAACAATGCGTTTCTGGGGGCTGTGGGAGGGGCAGATTGACGATTTGCTGGCCTATCTTAATGCGCAGGCGGAAGCTGCGTCCAAACCATAGTTGACGAGACTGTTTCTTTTGACCTGAATAGCGGAAATATGCGCTGTTCCTCTGTACCGGAAAGCCATTTCATGGAATGACTGTTGCATCAGCATCAGGACGGATATTTCATGTACACGCTCTATATTGCGAATAAAAACTATTCCTCATGGTCACTCCGGCCATGGCTTCTGATGAAGCAGCTGGACATTCCGTTTGAGGAAATTCTGATCCCTTTTGGCAGCGCAGACTGGGATAAAAACCCGTCTCCGACAGGCCAGGTTCCCTGCCTCTCGGAAAAGCAGGCTGACGGCAGCTTTATCTCAGTCTGGGATTCACTCGGCATTACCGAATATTTGGCAGATAATCATCCGCAAATCTGGCCGCAGGATAAGAAAGCCAGAGCCTGGGCACGTTGTGCGACAGCAGAAATGCATTCCGGTTTTCACTCTCTGCGCTCAATATGCACCAATAATATCGGATTGCGGATTGATGTCAGCGCGCAGACAACACCTGCCCTGCAGAAAGATATCAGCCGCATTGACCAGCTTTGGAATGAAGGGCTGGATGCGTTTGGCGGATCATTTCTGGCGGGCACTGAATTCAGTGCTGTTGATGCATTCTTTGCGCCGGTTGCTTTCCGCTTCCAGACCTATGGTATCAGGCTCAGCGATAAAGCCACCGCCTATGCTGCCCATTTGCGTGATTTGCCAGTGATGCAGGACTGGTATGCTGCAAGTCTCGCTGAGGTCTGGCGCGATGAGGCGCATGAGGTTGAAGCGCGCAATGCAGGGCCATGGCTGCAGGATCTCAGAGCAGCCGGATAAAGAAGATCATTCCATACAGCGGTCACGCAGGATCGCTGTATGGAGATGGTTTCAATTGATCTTAATCCGTATCAATCGAGGTGTTGAAGCTCTCAAAACGCCAGACTACCTGAGCAACGGATTCATCATAGGGATTATAATCCGCCCTTGCCCGCAGAAAGCGTTTCTGCGACAGCGCAACATTCGAGATCAGCGGAACATGAAACTGCTGCCAGCCGGCCTCGCTGCGATGCGCGATAACCCAGCCATTCAGAACCATATTTCCCTGTGCGGAATAGCCGAGCAAATATGGCTCGATGATCCAACGAAATGATTTATAAATAAAACGAACTTGTCTTCTCTGCCGGATTGCGTCGCAGAGTATTGGAAATGCCAGCATGCGGTACCCCTCCCGCGTTTGGGCGTGCAATGACAGAAGTCGGGGACAATTTCAATAAAAACCACACGAATATAGACTATAGTCGCAAATAAAATCGGATATCAATATAAGTAATATAATTAATGCCTAATATTGAATGTTTAATATATGAAATATATTCAGCAACATAGGCGGACATCATGATTCATTATTGCAATTGATGCAAAGGCCTATAGATTGAAGCTGTTGTTATTAAACAGAAATGGAAAATCAGGAGTATGAGATGATTTTCAAGGCAACCACGCTCATTGTTTCTCTTCTGTTTATCGGGCTGCCGCTGTCGGTTGTCATCGCAGCCTTTGCTGAAAGAAAATATCTTGAGGCAAAATCCGGCTCTCAATATGCGGAAATCAAAGCTTTCGGTGTCTGGGTTATTTCCCTGATCGTGATTTTCAGCATTATTCTGTTCTTCACCAATATGGTTGCGGCCTATATCTGATTGCATAGGGTATTTCAGATACAGTCACTCCGCTTAAAAGGAGTGACTGTTTGTTGCATATTGCTCACCAGCAATTGCGGGCTCTGTAGCGGGAATAGAGGGCAAATACTGCCAAGCCGCCGATAACTGAGGCATGTTCCAGAGCGACGGTCATATCGCGGAATGCCTCTTCTCCTTCCTTCACCCAGAACGGGTGCGCAACTGGTATCGTCAGCACCGTAAAGACCGCCAGTGCGCCGGTCGCCAACCAGACGCCTTTGTTACAGATAATCATCAGCGAAGCACCGATTTGCAGGATCAGTGTCACGAGATTATAAGCCCAGCCCGGTTGCAGACCGAAATCATCCATAATCCCTGCATTGGCAGTGAAGTCGAATAATTTTGCCAGACCGCTTGTCCAGAAAACCAGTGTGAGCAGAACTCTCGCCAGAATATCAAACCAATAGGAATCCAGTATTTTTTCGATGATATCCGGCATGGCTTATCCCTTGCCTCCGGTGAGGCGCACGACTTTCATCGCCACAAATATAGCCAGAACCGGAGCCGCTGCGAAAAGACCCGCCAGCCATAACGAGGCATTGGACGCACCGGCAACATCACCCGCATCCGATATACCGGCAAAATTGGCAATCATACCGGCGCAGGCTGTTCCGAATGCAATGGCGAATAATTGCACTGTGGTCATGCCTCCTGAAGCAAGATCCTGTTCAGTTGCCGGTGCACTCTGATAAACCCGCGTGACCAGACCAGGCCATGCCAGACCAATGCCAAAGCCGATCAGAACCAGCCCGATGCAGAGAGGCAGTAAATATGTCCAGTCTCCGCCACCATGAACCGGCATGAAAATGGCAAGCAGGATCAGCCCCGCCAGTACCATGACGGGACCTGAGAAAATCAGAAAACCGCCACTCTTTTGCCAGCGTGAACTGAGAAATGATGCCGCTGTCCAGCCGATTGCCATCAGTGCTGCAAGATAGCCTGCCCAGAGCGGGGTCTGACCATGCAGTTTCTGCAACAGATAAGGCACATAAATTTCCGGCTGCATGCTCATCATCAGCAGAGCAATCATCAGATAGAGCGCCCCCAGCGGTGTGGAAATATTGAAAGCCTTGCGCGGCAACAGGCGGGATCTGGCATTCATATCCACGAGAGCTATGGCGACAACCATAGTCAGCGCTCCGGCCAGACCGATCATGTTCCATGACAATTCTTTTGACAGGCTGCCGGCTGAAACCGCCAGGACTGCACCGGTCAGCAGAATAAGCTGTAAAACCGGTATGGAGGATTGCTCATTCTTATCCCAGCTGCGCTTTGGTAAAGTTGTGAAAGCCAGCACGGCAAACAAAGCAGCAAAGGGCAGTAAAGACCAGAAAGCCGCACGCCATGCGCTATATTCAGCAAAAACACCGCCGATCGCGGGGCCAATCAGAGTTGCCACACCAAACATAGCCGAGATCAGGCCAATCGCCCGCCCCCATAGGTGCTCGGGCAGCACGATCCGCGTCAGGCCATAGGCAAGCGCATAGAGAAAGCCGCCGCCTAGTCCCTGTACCGCACGTCCGAGCAGCATAACCGGCATATTGATCGCCAGTGAACAAATCAGCGTGCCGGTGCCAAACAGCAATGTGGCTACCAGATAGGCACCGCGCGGCCCTGTGCTTTTCAGTAATTTAGCGGTCAGAGCCGCGCCCAGAATTGAGGCGACTACGAATAATGTTGTTGTCCATGCATAAAAATCGAGCCCGCCGATTTCAACGATCACGGAAGGCATAACCGTTGTGGCGATATACATATTGACGGCATGCAAGGTTACGCCACCGGCAAGGGCAAGCGCATAGATTCCGTTTTTTCCGCTGAATAATTCACCCCAGCCGGCCGGAGTATTATCTCTTTTTACCGTGGCGGCATCAGCACCGGCTGATACTGCGCCTGTCGTATCATTTCTCATGTCGGCTCTCCAAAATGCGTGTGAACGCAAAGGTTCCTTTGCCGCCGCAGGACTTCACCGGATTTTCACGGAGAAATTCATGCAGCATCTCAAAAGAATGCCGTGACAACCGGCCAAAAATGACAAGTCGTCGCAAGCACCGACACGCTTATAGAACCTCAACCAAAGTTGAGGTCAAGCCGTATTTGTATTGTTGTGTTAAAGTTTTTTTCTCAGCAGGCGGCGCGGCCCTGCCCCTTGTTCACCAAGTTCATCATCCGGATTGCGCAACGGACAATCCGCCAGAGAAAGACACCCGCAGCCGATACAGGTGGCAATCTGATCGCGCAGCTGCATCAGGCTGACAATGCGCTCCTCCAGCATATCTTTCCATGTATTGGTAAATTGCCGCCAGTCCCGTGCTGTCGGCACATGGTCATGCGGGAGATCTTCCAATGCATCACGAATAATCGACAGGGAAATTCCGGCACGCTGGGCAATGCGGATAATAGCAATACGGCGCAGAACCGCACGGTGATAGCGCCGCTGATTACCCGCGGTGCGCCATCCGGCTATCAGCTCTTTTTCTTCATAAAAATGGATGGTGGAAACAGGTACGCCGCTGCGGCGGGCAACATCGCCCACCGTCAGCGTTTCTTTGAGTTTACCCGATGACATAATCAAACCTCAAGAATGGATGAGGTATGGTAAATCAGACTGCACAATAAATACAGGCACTCACGAAAATGTCAGGCTGTATAGCGCTGCTCGCCTGCCATCCATGTTTCGCTGACTTTGATTTTGCCGATATCTTTCACGCCGCTTGTCGGGTCCTGTTCCAGAATGGCGAAGTCCGCATATTTTCCGGTTTCAAGACTGCCAACCTTATCATCCATATGACAATGCCATGCAGCGTCAATGGTTACAGCACGCAATGCGGCTTCTGCCGGTATGCATTCGTCTGAGAAGAAGACGCCGCCGCCCTCATTCATCACACGGGCAACCGCATCCTGCACATAGCGCAGAGGTTCAATCGGCGTTACGCTCCAGTCGGTATGCAGCGAAATACGCAAACCGGCTGCCAAAGCCGAGGCGCAAGGGTCATAATATTTCGCCCGTTCCGGCCCCAGAATGCGATCACGGAAGGCCTTGCCCCACCATCGCACATGGCCGATGAGGAAAGACGGCGACAGGCCAAGCCGTACCATTTTCTCCATCTGCTCAGGATGCAGAACACTGCAATGCTCAATCCGGTGGCGCAGATCATTCGGTGCCGACCCTTGCAGTACGGTCTGATAGGCTTCAATCACCGTATCAATTGCCCCGTCACCATTGGCATGAACGCCGACCTGCCAGCCGCCATCATGGGCACGCTTTATGACTTCGGTGATTTGTTCAAGACTGTAATTCAGTGCCCCGCGGCTATTGCTGCCCAGATAATTTTCGCGCTGATAGCCGGTTTCTGCCTGATTGGAGCCATCCGCCCAGGCTTTGATACCATCAATGCGGAACAGGTCATTGCCATGACCGGGTTTGATGCCGAGTTTGTCCCATTCATCCATCAATGTTGAAATCAGCATCCCGCGATAGCGCACCGGCGGATTATCAGCCATCACGGCATCGAGAAGCGCAATATCATTGACGCCGGACAACATACCAATGCTGCAATCATGCAGGCTGGTGCAGCCCACAGATGCCGCATGATCGAAAAGTTCGCGAATACGCTTTTGTACTTCCGCTGCCGTTGGTTGCGGCATCTTCTCGATAAATGGTTCCTGCGCCGCGCTCTCTTCAAGCCTGCCGCTGAGTTTACCATTTGCATCACGCACAAAGCGTGCACCGGAAGGGTCTTTGGTGTCTTCCGTAATGCCTGCCAGTTTCATGGCGGCGCTGTTTGCATAGGCAATATGTCCGTTACTTTCCATCATGAAAAACGGATTGTCCGGTGCCAGTGCATCAAGCTCTGCCATTGTCGGCGGGCGGGCATCTTTGGTGATGCTGGGGTCAAAATTTTTCGCCCGAATCCAGTCGCCTGATTTTGCCTTCTCCACACCAGCTTTCAGCTGAAGCCAGACATCCTTAAAGGTCGGTGTGGCCATCGGGCTGACGTCAATCCAGTCATCCAGCACCACAAAGGTCGAATGCATATGCGGATCAATCAGACCCGGCATTAATGTGCGGCCGCCAAGATCAACAATACGCGTCTTAGAACCGCTTAAAGCCTGTATATCCTCAGCCGTTCCGACACCGAGAATAGTATCGCCGCGAATGGCAATAGCTTCAGCGCGGGCATTCTCCTTATTCATGGTGAGGATAGTGCCGCCCTTAAAGATCACATCAGCGGATCCGTCAGCAGAAGCTGCGGCCAGCGCTGCTCTGCTTTCCATAACTGAGGCGGCGAAAACAGAAGTGGCCGCCACTCCCATATATTTCAAAAAATTACGCCGTGATGCGGCGTTTCTCAGAATGGCTGTAACTCCGGGATTGCAGGCTAAACACATCGGATATTTCCCCTGTAAGGATTATTTGATGCCGGATTATTCCTGAACGCACATATATGTAAGATCAAATAAAACTGAAAATAATAATAATTTTAAAATAACAATAAATACAAATGAAATTTATATAAAACAGCTTTGAATATACACAAAATCAAGTTCGTTTAAATAATTTTATTGACTGAGCAGGCAGTTTCTTGACCGCCTGCTCAGCAAATATTCATTGAATGTAGATTATCCGCCGAAGCCGCGCAGAAAATGCGTGAGATTTCCGCCCAGCTGATCGCAGATATAACCACCTTCCTGCACAATCACTGTCGGCAGGTTCAGACTTGCGCATTTCTGGGCAATGCTGGTGAAACCCTGCTCATTGACGGTAAAACCGCCAAACGGATCATGCTCGGAAGCATCAAGCCCAAGCGCCAGAACCAAAGCACCCGGCCGATAGGCGCGGATACGATCCAGCGCCAGATCCAGCGCATCCAGAAATTCCTGATTGCCGGAGCCACGCGCCAAAGGCAGGTTGTAATTATAGCCAAGGCCTGCGCCCTCACCGCGCTCTGAGGCATGCCCCCAGAAAAACGGATAGAAAACCGCCGGATCAACATGGATGGAAACGGTCATCACATCGGCACGATGATAGAAAATGCCCTGCGTGCCATTGCCGTGATGCAAGTCCACATCGAGAACAACCACGCGGTCATGGCTCTCGCGCAATACCTGTGCAGCAATGGCTGAATTATTAAGGAAGCAGAAGCCGCCCGCCATGTCGGCATAGGCATGATGTCCGGGCGGGCGGCACAGCGCATAGGCTGCAGGCTCGCCATTCTGCACCAGTTTGGCTGCTTCGATTGCCGTCTGCGCACTCCAATAGGCAGAATTCCACGTATCCGCAGCAATCGGACAGGCCGTATCGGCCATATGATAGCCAGCACGGCCGACCGGTGATGTCGGATAGGAAAAATCGCGGCGGTTCGGATGGATATTCGGAATGACCTCATCGGACGCGCCACTGATTGTCTGCCATTGCCCGTAAATGACCTGCAGGAATTCCAGATATTCAGGGCTGTGCACGGCGCTGACCGGTGCCAGACCGTGATCCTGCGCTGCAATCATTGCAAGTCCGGCATCATTAGCGCCGGTTAAAAGCCGCTGTATGCGCTCAGGCACTTCCGGATTGGGTTTGCGGGCACCGGCGGATAAAAACATAGCCGGATTATGCGCGCGCTGAGGCTCAGCAAATGTAAATTTCATAAATCAGTTTCCTCCTCATGCTGCAATTATTGCTCCATATCTGCGAATATGGCCTCCTGAAATAACTGCACGACAGGAAACTACGGAGAGGATTGCCCGATTGCAAATAAAAACAACAGGCTGAGCTAAATCAGTGATTTGCGGGAACTTCAAAAACCATACCGTCATAGGCTGGCTCGACATTCTCGGGTACAAGAGCGCGCACTTCATCATAATCCAGCGGCACATGCATATGGGTGAGAATAGCACGGTGCGGTTTCAGGCGTGAAACCCATTCCAGCGCTTCATCCAGACTAAAATGGCTTGGATGCGGCCTGTATTGCAGAGCATCAATCAGCAAAACATCCAGATTTTCCAGAGATGCTGCTGTTTCCGGCGGGAATTCATTTACATCCGAGCAATAGGCCACATTTTCAATACGAAAGCCGAGACTGGTAATATCGCCATGCACCATCGGCATGGGTTTGAAGCGGATCGAACCGCCTGCCCCGTTAATGGTAAAGCTCTCGGTATTACCGATTTCATGGGCTTTAAGAATTGGCGGATAGCTTGAACCGAAAGGCGTGGCGAAACAATAGCCGAAAGCCTCATAAAGCCGGTTGAGCGTCAGACGATTTGCATAAATTGGCATCAGGCTCTTGCTGTCGAGTACAAAACTGCGCAAATCATCAATACCGTGAATATGGTCGGCATGAGGATGCGTATAGATCGCCGCATCGATATGACGGTCGGTTTTACCTGCCAGCCCGTCAATGATTTGTGCGCGAAAATCCGGCCCCGTATCGATCACAACACGCGTTGTGCCGCTATTACTAACGCGCTCCACCAACAGCGATGCACGACGGCGGCGGTTTTTCGGATTGTCCGGATTGCACTTACCCCAATCGCCATTCGGACGCGGCACACCCGGAGATGAACCGCAACCAAGAACCGTAAAGCGATAGAAGTCAGACATGTGCCAGTTCCGCTTTTATACGCCTTTTAATAATTAAATATCAAAAGGTTGAAATGATTATCTGATAGTTTGAACGAATATAATCAGCGAGGTATTTTGGTAAACAGACGCAGCACATTCTCACCGGTCATCCGGCGGATATCCGCATCGCTCACACCAATCACATCTGCCAGAACCGCAGCAGTATGCGCCACATAGGATGGCTCATTGCGTTTGCCGCGATGTGGCATCGGAGCCAGATAAGGCGCATCCGTCTCTACCAGTAGACGATCATGCGGCACGATTTTTGCGGCTTCACGAATTTCAGCAGAGTTCTTGAAGGTGATGATACCGGAGAAAGACACATAGCCGCCCAGCTCAACACCGGTGCGTGCCAGCTCGATGCCAGACGAGAAACAATGCAGAATAAACGGGAACGCGCCTTTGGCGGTTTCCTCACGCAGCAATGCTGCCATATCCTCATCCGCACTGCGCGCATGGATCACAAGCGGCAATTGCGTGCGGCGCGACGCTTCAATATGTGTCAGCAGACCTTGGCGCTGGGCTTCAGGCGTTGAATAGTCATAGTGATAATCTAAGCCAGCTTCACCGATTGCCACAACTTTTGGATGCTGCGCCAGACGTACCAGCTCATCAGCCGTTACATCCAGTTCTTCATGGGCATTATTCGGATGCGTGCCGACCGAGCAATAAACCGGATCATAGCTCTCCGCGAGCGCTAAAATCTGATTAAATTTCTTCACACGGGTGCAGATGGTGATCATCTTTTCGACACCGGCATCGAGAGCACGCTGAATAATCGCGTCACGCTCTTCTGCAAAATCAGCGAAATCGAGATGGCAATGGCTGTCTACAAGCATAATAAAAGTCCTGCCCGAGGCTTAGCACTCGGGAAAATGATACGGGCGATAATTCGCCCGTATCTGATATAAGATATTACTCTTCAGTTTCCACATAACGCGGGAAGATCGGCCCCGGTGCAGGCAGTTCAGCACCGCTGATCAGCACATCGCCGAGATCAGCGAAACTGCGTTTGTCTTCTGCAACACCCAGAATATTGAGCAGCTTGGCTGAAGATGTCGGGATATAGGCCTGAGTCATAATTGCAACGCGGCGCAGCACTTCTGCGGTCGTATACAAGACTGTGCCCATACGTACCGGATCGGTCTTGCGCAGTGCCCAAGGTTCCTGAGCTGCGAAGTAACGATTGGCTTCGGATACCACGTTGAAGATTGCTGCCAGCGCCTGATGAATGGCCTGAACCTTCATCGCATTGCGGGCAAGTTCAATTGCTTCTTCAGCCAGTTTCAGAATAGCCGTATCTTCTTCATGGAAGTTGGCTTTTTCCGGCACTTTACCTTCGCAGTTCTTGGCGATCATCGACAGCGAGCGCTGCGCCAGATTGCCCAGATCATTGGCCAGATCGGCATTGGTGCGGTTGACAATCGCTTCGTGATTGTAGCTGCCGTCCTGACCGAAAGGCACTTCACGCAGGAAGAAATAGCGCACCTGATCCAGACCATAGCGGTCGATAAATGCAAACGGATCGATCACATTGCCGACCGACTTCGACATTTTCTCGCCGCGGTTGAACAGGAAGCCATGCGCGAAAACACGTTCCGGCAGAGGCAGACCGGCAGACATCAGGAATGCAGGCCAGTAAACCGCGTGGAAACGCACAATGTCTTTACCGAGAATATGCGCAGTTGCAGGCCAGAACTGTGCCTTCTCCGCATCCATATCCGGATAGCCGATAGCAGTGAGATAATTGGTCAGCGCATCAACCCAGACATACATCACATGCTTGTCATTGCCTGGAACCGGAACACCCCAGTCGAATGTGGTGCGGGAAACGGACAGATCACGCAGGCCCGATTTGATGAAGCTCAGCACTTCATTGCGGCGCTCGCTCGGGCCGACAAATTCCGGATGCTTTTCGAAATAATCGATCAGCGGCTGCTGGTATTTGGACAGACGGAAGAAATAGCTTTCTTCTTCATGCCATTCTACCGGCGAACCGATCGGTTCGCGGCGAACGCCATCTTCACCAACGGTTGTTTCGCTCTCGTCGAAATAAGCTTCCTGACGAACCGAATACCAGCCGGCATAGCTGTCGAGATAGATATCGCCATTCGCGACCATACGCTCCCAGATATCCTGACAGGCTTTGTAATGGCGCTCTTCCGTGGTGCGGATGAACTGGTCATGGCTGGAACCGATTTTCGCCAGCATTTCGTGGAACACGGCGGAGTTTTTGTCAGCCAGTTCAAGCGGCGTAATGCCTTCCTTCTCGGCGGTCTGCTGCATTTTCAGACCATGTTCGTCTGTACCGGTCAGGAACAGCACATCTTTGCCGTCCAGACGCTGGAAGCGCGCCATGGCATCGGTGGCAATTGATGTATAGGCATGGCCGATATGCGGTGTGCCGTTCGGATAGAAGATCGGGGTAGTGATATAAAATTTTTCGCGGCTCATGTCGGATCCGTCTTGTCGAGATATTTTATCTCATGAAGTCAATATGATGATAACTGATAAAACCGGCATATCGCATGTCAGACCGTAAGTCAGCCCTAAATGCATCGAATTCAGAAACTCATGCTTGTTTATGCGGTTTTGTGATCCTGTGAATGGCGTATTTCAGCCCTTTCACAGTGACCGGTTCGCTCGGCGGCATCAGCCGGTCTCAAACCTCAGACCGGCATGCCGCTGCGCATAGCGCGATGCATCTTTTCCATCATAATCAGTGCCGCCTGTTTGCGGTCGAGATTATAGCTTTCCGTTTCCATCGCCTCGCGGCGCAGATCATCCCAGAATTGCGACCACTGGCTGGCTTGCACCGCCTGCCCTTGTTCAGCAAGATCAAGTGCCTGCGCGGCAGCTTTATCCAGCAGATATTCAAGGAAAAGCTGGTTCTGCACATCGGCTTCGCGGCCACCAAGTACAGAGGCAAGTGCCTGCGCCTTTGGCAGATCAAAATGATTGCCGCTCAGCAAAGCATCAACCGTATCGGTGATTTCTAACCCGCCATGGGCAACCAGCAGCAAGGCTTTGCGCACAGAACCTTCCGCCCGTGCACTGAGTGCCGCGAAATAAGCCTGATCCTGCACATCAATGCCGACATCTCTGCCTGCAACTTCCAGCGCGCGCTTCAGCTCATTATCATTCAGCGGTTTGAAAGCCAGTGACTGGCAGCGCGAACGGATCGTCTGCAGCAGACGGCCGGACGAA
Organism: Pseudochrobactrum algeriensis; assembly: GCF_018436245.1. NCBI lineage: Bacteria > Pseudomonadati > Pseudomonadota > Alphaproteobacteria > Hyphomicrobiales > Brucellaceae > Pseudochrobactrum > Pseudochrobactrum algeriensis. The sequence continues at coordinate 1,560,824 of NZ_CP075361.1, read as the reverse complement.
TGGGAAATCAGAATAAACAACGCCCGTGCCGGTGGTTCTTCCAGCGTTTTCAGCAAAGCATTGGCAGCATTACGGTTCATATCATCCGCAGGATCGATAATAACGATGCGCCATGCACCGTCACCGGAAGTGCGGCTCAGAAAATGCGTGATACGGCGGATTTCTTCAACGGTAATCGCCGTGCGGTATTTGCCGGTTTTCGCATCAAACGGTCGTGTAATATGCAGCAGCGCCGGATGCATTCCCTGCGACATTTGACGATAAGGTGCTGCATCCAGATCCGGCGTGTTCAGCTGCTGCGGTGCTGATGCACAGTCGGGAAATTTCAGCATATGTCCGGCAAGATGAAAGCCGGTTGTCGCTTTACCTATGCCCTGCAAGCCTTCGAATAACAGCGCATGATGCATGCGACCTTCCTGATAGGCCTGCGCGAGAAATGTGCGCACTTCTTCATGCGCAGTCAGAAAACTGGTCGCATTGGGTGCAGGAACACCGTCAATTGCATCATAGGTACTGTTGGGTGCCTGTTCAGCCATGGGCAGACACCTCTTGCGGGCTCAGAACAGCATCGGTGAGCGCAGCTATTTCAGCGCTGATCTCATGCACCGAGCGGTCCGCATCAATTACCTTGCATCGTTGCGGCTCTTCGGCGGCTATAGCCAGAAATGCCTGACGACGTGCTTCGTGGGTGGCAATGGTTTCTTTTTCAAAACGATCTGCCACTTCATTGCCACGACGCAAGCCTGCTCTGGCTAAGCCCTTATCCGCCGGAATATCGAGAATGAAAGTCAGATCAGGCATAGTGCCATCAATGGCAATACGCTCAACCGAGCGCATGAATTGCGGATCAAGATTGCCGCTGATGCCCTGATAAACACGGCTTGAATCAATAAAACGGTCGCAGAGCACAATCTGTCCGGCTTCAATCGCAGGGCGGATTTTCTGGTCAACATGATCGCTGCGGGCGGCGGCGAATAGCAGCGCCTCCATCGCAGGGCCATAGGTTTCTGCCGCACCGCTCAGGATGACATGACGCACAGCCTCTGCACCGGCAGAGCCGCCCGGTTCACGCGTGACCACAACCTCATAGCCTTGAGCGCGCAGATGATCAGCCAAAGCAAGAATCTGCGTGGACTTCCCCGCGCCTTCTCCGCCTTCAAATGTGATCAGCAATCCTGACAAAGCTATGATTTTCCTATGCTGTACACCGTTAATAATTATAAGTTTAATGAGGGATAGGCATGGCTTTGTCAAATAAAACTGACAAGGGAAACAGGCACTCTTATTTCAGCAAACGACGTATCCAGCCTGTCGCCAGCTCATAGAGCGCATCCATCGACTTATTGCGCAAAGTTCCCTCACTCACATCCTGCGCTGCAAAGACAGGGCGTTCGAGCAATATTTCCTTATCCCGCAGCACCTGTATCCGGCCGATTTCCTGCCCTTTGGAGACCGGCGCCGATACCGGCCCCTGATAAATCACTTGCGAGCGCAGCTTGCCTTTGTCCTGAACAGGCACAAGCACGGAAACCGCATCCTGAACCACAAGCCCGACTGATCCTTGAGTTCCGCCATAGAGCGAGCCTTGAGCCACTTCTGTACCCGCAGTAAAAACCGGCAGTTTAACGAAATCATTCATTGCCCAGCGGATCAGCTTTTCAGCATCTTCTGTTCTGTCCTGAATGGTTTTGGCTCCGTTCAGCCCGATAAATAAACGTCGTCCGCCGGATTCAGCGGATGCGACAAAAGAAAAGCCGGAATCCTTGGTGCCGCCCATAGCCAGACCATCAGCACCCAGATTCAACCGCAGCAAAGGGTTGCGGTTGCGCTGCATAATATTATTCCACGTAAAGCTCTCTTGCGCATAAAGCGGATAATATTGCGGATAGGTTTTGTGCAGATGCTGCGCGAGTTTCACCATATCGTTCAGCGTTACTTTTTGCGCTGTTCCATCCAGCGGCAAACCGGTGGGGTTCGCAAAAACGGAGCTTTTTAACTCCAGCTCCTGTGCCCGTTGATTCATCAACACGGTGAAAGCCTGCTCACTGCCGCTCATGCCCTCTGCCAGCACAATCGCACCATCATTGGCGGATTGCACTGTAATGCCCTGTATCAGGTCATTCACGGTCAGCTGCGATTTGATTTTGGCAAACATTGTCGCCGTGCCAGATGGTGCGCCACCGGTGCGCCACGCATGTTCACTGACTGTAAAACTGGTTTCCGGCTGCAATTTTCCGGTTGTCAGCGCATGAAATGCAACTTCCGCAGTCATCAGCTTTGCCAGAGAGGCCGGAGGAAACGGTGCATCGGCTTTACGGGCGAATAAGACACTGCCCGTATCGGAATCGAACAGCAAAACCTGTTCGGACTTCACCGCAAATGGCGGCTCGGCGCTTTGCGCATGAGATAGTATAAACTGGCTCATGATCAGCACAGCAGCAAAACGCAGCTTCCCTACAGATTTTGTCTTTTCGTATGTGCCGGTAAAGCAGGCCACCTTGTTCTCCGGTTGTGATTTCTCTCTGTAACAGACTCAAAAATAGTTCACGATGATTGACGATCAATGAAGCTGAAACAAAAACGTCCGGCAAAGCCGGACGTTTAAACACGATATATCACGCTGTAAAAAATTACTCGGCACGCACCACAAAAGCATCATTTGCACCGGCAGCCCATGCGGCCTGCAACAGCGCGTCATTGTTGCCGCTGCGTGATTTTGCAGTCAGGCTATATAAATCGCCCTGTACCTGCGGTGTCATGCTGCTGCTGATTGTTCCGATATTTTTAAGTGCAGAGGCAATACGATCTGCCTCATCCTTGCTGCTGAAAGTACCGAGATCAACAAACTCACCCTGCTCCGCACCGGCCTGCAGATATTTTGCAGCCTGCGCATTGCGCCATTCGGCAGAGGTTGCATCCGGCATCAGCACCTTGGAATAGATACCCTCATTGGCCTGAGCGATGCGGTTTCCGGCATAAGCGCTGACCAGAATATCATTCTGTGCAGATGCATAGAGACCATATGGCTTATCCAGCGGTACAGGAATAACAGATGGCAGCACAGACGCAGCGCCGTCAGCATAACCGAAAGGCAGCTCCGGCTGTGCGGAAATCTGGTCAAATGCGCTGGCTACACCCTGTTCTGTACGGTTTGGTGCAGATGTCGGCGTCGGGCCGTTCATGGCCATCATCACGCCTGTCGCAGGCTGGCCAATATTGTCACCACCCGCAGGGCGGTAAGAGGCGAGCAGGAATGCATCATCCTGACCATGCAAAGGCGCACGGCCAACATATTCGACTTTAACATTCGCGGTGCCGTGATGCTTGTAATCCAGCATTTCAGCCGCTTTTTCCGACATATCAATGATACGCTCGTTGGAATAAGGGCCGCGGTCATTCACGCGTACAATAACTGAACTGCCATTGGCGGTATTGGTGACGCGGGCATAGCTAGGCAGCGGCATGGTCGGATGCGCGGCTGTCAAATGGGTCATGTCATAGACTTCGCCATTGGCGGTCAGACGGCCATGAAATGCCGAACCATACCAGGAAGCGCGGCCGACCTTCACATAATTCGGGTCTTCCTTCGGCTTATACCACTTGTCTTTGACTTTATAAGGCTTGCCGACCTGATTGCGGCCGCCGCCGCGCGGGATTTTCTTGCCATTGGCAACACGCGGGCTGGCTTTTACGCCATAGACGGATTCTGCAAAATATTCCTTGGAGCGCTTTTTCTTTTTCACTTCCGGCTGGGGAGAAGCACAGGCTGTAACCAGCAATCCCACCACACCAAGACAAAGAATATGTTTCACCCGAGAAGAATGCAGCATCCGGCCCCCGCTCTTGTTCATTGCAACAGGCCCATGCGGCTGTTTCTGAAATGACTTCATTACGCTACTCAAACCCATTACAAACAACAACATTCAGTCTGCAACAAAACCGGCATTTCCCCTGTCATTTATACCAGTCAGACAATGCCAGCCTGTCACTTGTAAAACGAAACAGTTTCAAAACCTTTATCCCGCCTTTGTTCAGAGCGGAAAATGCACAACATTTGGCGACTGTTCGCAAGAATTAATTGATAGAATCTTAAAAATCCGCACAAAGCAAATCCCCAAACCTTGCCCGCCGGTTTTTTCGCCTACATATTTAAATCAGATCTTTCATTATTTATGTGTATTTCGGGGGATGATTTCTTTTTTGATAATCAGCAGAACAACAAACCCTATTTGATTAACTCGCTTTATTAACAATGGCTTATTGCCATGAAGAAACAAACAAATATCTGTCAGCAGCTTTATCCGCCCCAAAATCCCGGCACCGGATTTCTCTTGATGTGGCCGCGTTAACCAAGTTTATATTTCGCTGGGGACAGATGAAATTCCGCTTTGATCTTTTCCTGAAATAATCCGCCGTCAGAAATGCTGCGGACATGCATCTGCCTCCGATGAAGGAAGAAGAGTTTGAGTACAGAACTGAACCTTGCTGTCGTCATGCTTATTGTAGCAATTATTCAGGTTTTGCTTCCTGCGTTTTTCCGCAACGGCGAGACAGGTCTGGACTATAATGCCGGAGCACGTGATGAGGCGGGGCCGCCTGTCGGTATTATCACAGCGCGACTGCAACGGGCGCAGCGCAATCTTTACGAAACCCTGCCCCTGTTTCTCGCAGCCGTGCTTATTGCCCATATTGCCGGTCGGGAAAGCGGGCTCACGACTGCAGGCGCGTGGATCTATGTTATCGGGCGCATCTTTTATATTCCCGCTTATGCTTTCGGGATTCCTTATCTGCGAAGCCTGATCTGGGCTGTCTCTCTGGCCGGACTTGGCATGATAATTTTGGCACTGACGGGGCTATTCGTATAATGCAAATTTATGTATCGCTAAAATAAAAAGCTCTTATTTATAAAGAATTTACGCCAATTCCTGATTTTAATAGGCTTGAAAGAACTATTCCTTTATGTGGAGGAGAATATCGGGTTGGCCAGTAATTTCTATTCAGCATTTCCAGTCATTAACTGAAATATTCAGACTACAGCATACGCTCAGGGATATTTGAACAGACTATGAAATCAGCTCTTATAAAAGCCTTTATTGTTTCTGCTGCGGCTGCGCTGCTTTGTGTTGCAATCAACATGATTGTCGGGCTTATCCGCAATGAGCCGGTTGGCACGCTCAGCATCAGCCTGAGTCTGATCCTCCCCCTGATTACCGCTTTTCCGGCAATGACGGTGGTGTTTCACCGTAATGCGCAGCTTTCGAAGGCATTTTCCGATCTGGAGAAAGCCCATCATGAATTACAGGCGCGTTCAAAGATCGATTATATGACCAATCTCTATAATCGTGAGGCCTTTTTTGAAATGATGCGCACTGTCCGCTCCCGTCAGGATGCAGGCGCGTTGCTGCTCATTGATGCGGATCACTTTAAGAATATCAATGATAAATACGGCCATACAGTCGGCGACCGCGCCTTAAAGCTGATCGCCTATGCATTACAGAATGTGACCCGAAAGGGTGATCTGGTTGGTCGTGTCGGCGGTGAGGAATTTTGCGTTTACCTGCCCAATGCCAGCCGCGCTGCCGCTATCAGCGTTGCCGAGCGCATTCGTGTGGAAATAGAGAATACGCCGTTTTATGTATCACAGAGCCATGTTGAACCGCTGACAATCAGTGCGGGCGGTGCCCTTGCCCATAAAAGCGACAGCAATTCGCAAATTTTCAGCCGTGCCGACCATTGTCTTTATGAGGCGAAAAATCAGGGGCGGAACTGCATTGTTTTTGAACCGGCAGAAGCAGCTGAAACAGATGCCAGGAAAATTCATCTGATTTCAGATGCGGAAGAAAGCCGGGACCGGCGCAATTTCTGACGGATTACGCTCTATTTCCAGAGCGTAATCACGTCCTCAGCCGTAGAAACGGGCGAAAAGCCCATGCGCTGATAGAGCTGTAAAGCACGCGGACTATCAAGCGTATTGGTTTCAAGACGCAGTTTTTCCGGATTATGCGACCATGCTGCTGCCAGAGCCTCGGCAAAGAAGAATTTTGCCAGACCCCGCCCCTGATAATCCGGCACCAAACCGAAATAGAGCAGATCAACGCTCTCCGGCAGATTGAGCCGCATTTCAGCAAAACCTGCGGGACAACCATCCACATAGAGCAACAGAATGCGGGTTTCTTCGGCCTGAATGATCGAGGTAACAGTCTCGTCATTCTGCATACGGCGCAGCATCCAGTGATGCGGCTTGCCGATAACCTCATAAAGATAGCGATAGAGATGCACCGGCATGTTTTCTGCCAGCATGATTGCCAGCCGGAGACCGGCAGGCAAAGGCACCGCAACATTTAACGGTGCAGCCATTTCCAGTCGGGTAATATTAACGCTCACTTCATCAGCGAGCGTTTTATCGTCGTTATCCGTAGGATCGCTCATAGGGTTCCGATCTTCATTTCAGAGCGTGCATATTTCATTATGCACGCCGGATCGCTCAACTGCTTTGTTTTCCTGATAATGACAAGGAAAAGCAGCGATATTATGCCGGAGCCTTACCGAAACGGATACGATAACGGCGGTTTTCTTTGCCTTTTTTCTCAACCTTGCCGATATGAATTTCACCAATTTCAGAGGTATTGGCCACATGCGTTCCGCCGCATGGCTGTGAGTCCACGGAGCCGTTGTCGCCGATCAGCACCAAACGGATACGTCCCTGCCCGACCGGCGGGCGCACATTCTTGGATTTTACCAGATCAGGATTGGCAGCCAGTTCTTCATCGCTGATCCAGTTTGTAGTCACCGGCGATGCGGCATTGACCATTTCCATCAGCTTTTCACTGACCTGCTCTTTTGTCAGATCATTGCCCTGCATGTCGAAGTCAATGCGGCTGTCATCAATATTAACTGAAGCGCCGGTCACCGGAAACGGACAAATCACGGAAAGCAAATGGCAGGCCGTGTGCATTTGCATCAGCTTGAAACGGCGCTCCCAGTCGATCTCTGCAATCAGCTCTTCTCCGAGCTGTGGCAGTGTTTCACCTTCAGCAGGCACATGAATGAAATCATTCTTGGTTGCGCCGTTAACAGTGGTGGCAATCTGAATGATGCTGCCGTCTGTACGGCGCAGCAAACCGCTGTCACCCGGCTGACCGCCGGATGTGGCATAAAACACGGTCTGATCGAGAATAACGCCGCCTTCATCCGTGAGACCGATCACCTTGGCAGGTGTCGCTTTCAGATAAGCATCTTCGCGGAAAAGCGGATTGGTTTCCAGACTCTGTGTCATCATACCCTCATGCAAATATTTAAGAAAAAGTCTTTTGCGAGAGGTTTAAAGCAGTTTCAGGAAAAGTAAAACCGGTTTTCCTGAAACTATGATAACAACATAGAGACTAGGTTTTACACCTCGTAAGGAACTGCAATGTCTGAACGTGTCAGAAGCCATTGCGGCACCGGCAGGCCACGCTCTTCAAGGAAGGCCGGATTATACATTTTTGACTGATAGCGATTACCGTAATCAGCCAGAATTGTCACAATCCGCGCGCCTTTGCCGAGGTCTTTTGCCATGCGGATAGCACCGGCAATATTGATAGCTGATGAGCCGCCAAGGCAGAGGCCTTCTTCCTGCACCAGATCGAAAGCGATTTTCAGAGCATCTGAATCACTGATCTGATAGGCGAAATCCGGTTTGAAACCTTCGAGATTACCGGTGATGCGTCCCTGCCCGATACCTTCCGTGATGGAGGCTCCCTCAGCCTTCAATTCGCCTGTGGTGTAATAAGAATAAAGCGCCGCGCCTTCCGGATCAGCCAGCCCGATTTTGATATCTTTGCTGAAGCCGCGCAGACCTTCTGCCACACCGGCCAGCGTGCCACCGGAACCGACCGCGCAAATAAAACCGTCAATTTTACCTTCTGTCTGCCGCCAGATTTCCGGTGCGGTTGTTTCAATATGCGCCTGACGGTTGATCTGGCTGTCAAACTGGTTTGCCCAGATTGCGCCATTCGGTTCGGTTTTGGCCAGTTGCTCGGCTAACCGGCCGGAAAGACGGACATAATTATTCGGGTTCTTGTAAGGCACAGCCGGAACTTCAATCAGCTCCGCACCCAGCAGACGCAAGGCGTCCTTCTTTTCTTGACTTTGTGTTTCAGGAATAACGATGACGGTGCGATAGCCAAGTGCCTTGGCCACCATGGTCAGGCCGATACCGGTATTTCCGGCAGTGCCTTCCACAATCACCCCGCCTTTGCGCAAAAGCCCGCGTTTTTCCGCATCGCGGATAATATAAAGTGCCGCGCGGTCTTTAACGGACTGTCCCGGATTGGCAAATTCGGCTTTGCCGAAAATCTCGCAGCCGGTGAGCTCTGAAGCTTTATTCAGGCGGATCAGCGGCGTGTTGCCGATCGCCTCGATCACAGAATTTGTTACACCTGACTGCACCATTATATTTGTCCTTTAATTCTGCGCAGAAATACGCATTGCTGCGCCGAACCTATTGTTGCTGAACAGCTTATTCAAGGTACAGTTTTCCGGCAATTCTGCATCCGACAATAAAAAACACCGCCGGAAAGCGTTCCGGCGGTGTTTTATTTCAGTATTATTCAGAAATTAGGACGAAACAATAAATTAGCTGTTCCAATCCTGACCCGCACGTTTCTTATTGCGGTGGAAGGTCTTTTTATTCGCAGGCTTGCCGCTATTGGCCTGACCGGAATTATAACCGGAACCCTGTCCGCTGCGCCCGGAATGATTGCGGTTCTGACGGCCACGTTCGCCCTGTGCAGGTTTTGCTTCGCGTGGCTTGGCAGGTGCGGCATCATCATAAAGCTCACGCACATCGGAAAAACCAGTGGTACGCTGCGGTGCTTTATCCAGATTTTTATACGGGCGCGAGGTTTTACGCTTGCCGACGGCACGCGGATCAGGCTTTGGCCATTCGTGCTCGAAGGTTGGCTTTTCTGTGCGCTCAGGCAACGGGCCAAACTGCGGCGGCAGATCTTTCAGTGTCAGCTTATTGCGGATAACACGCTCAACAGCCTTGAGCTTTGCATGTTCTGTACCGCCGTCATAAAGCGTAATCGCTGCACCGGAAGCACCATTACGACCGGTACGGCCGATACGGTGTACATAGCTCTCCGGTTCATCCGGCAGGTCATAATTGATGACATGGCTAATGCCCGGAACGTCAATACCACGCGCAGCAATATCAGTAGCAATCAGCACACGCACGGAACGGTCTTTAAAGCCGTTCAGCGCACGCTGACGGGCATTCTGCGATTTGTTGCCGTGAATGGCTGCAACGGAATAACCGTCTTTTTCCAGCGTGCGTGTCACCGCATCCGCGCCATGTTTGGTGCGGGTAAAGACAATAACTGTTTCCAGTTTAGGATTGGTCAAAAGGCCGGACAGCGCTTTTTTCTTATCCTTGGTCGGCACGGTATAAACAACCTGCGTAATTTCAGCCGCTGTTGTACCGGCAGGCGAAACTTCAACACGTACCGGATCACGCAGCAGGCCTTCAGCCAGAGCCACGATTTCCTTAGGCATAGTAGCCGAGAACAAAGCTGTCTGACGGTCAGAGCGCGTTGCTTTGGCAATGCGCTTCACATCATTGATAAAGCCCATATCCAGCATACGGTCGGCCTCGTCCAGCACCAGCCATTTGGTAGCGGACAGATCAACGCATTTATCACGCACCAGATCGGTCAGACGACCCGGCGTTGCCACCAGAATATCCACGCCCGGCACCATTTTGCGCACCTGAGAGGCGCGGGAGACACCGCCTAAAATCAAAGCGGTCGAAAGATGTGCGCCTTTGGTAAGCACACGAACGGTTTCTTCAATCTGCACAGCCAGTTCGCGGGTTGGCGCGAGGATCAGGGCGCGGCAGGTTTTAGGCAGGCGCTTATCGCCAAGTGCCAAAATCTGCTCGATAATCGGCAGGGAGAACGCCGCAGTCTTGCCGGAGCCGGTCTGCGCGATACCCAGAATGTCTTTGCCCTTCAGCTGGGCTGGCAGGGATTGCTGCTGAATTGGCTTTGGCGAAGTCATGCCCGCTGCATCCAGATTTTTCAGCAAAAGACCGGTAATGCCCAAAGCGGCAAAGCCGGAGGTTTCCTGAATTTCCGCAACAGCGGTCAGGTCGGGTTCATTTTGATTTGTCAAAATATAAGCTTTCGATATGCGCCGCCGGTCGGGAGAACCGGACACACGCATCATCAGACCACCATGCGCAGCTGGCAATCCGGAAACAAATTTTTATACGACGAAGCGCCGGAACATTGATGTTCTCACGCGACTTGCGCTGCCGTATCCGGCACGGAATGACCGGATTATTTCACCTCTTCATGAGGCAAAGTTTTAAGACGCAACGAAGTCCAGCATGGAAAGCCCTAATGCAATATCTCGCATCAGACCCAAGCGCCTGACCTGCATATGGGCGCTTTCGTTTTAAAAAGCAAATGAAATAAACAGCAGTGTCCTATGCAAATAAACATAGGACACTGTTTAAACCTTCATCAGATGATGAAATCAGCCAGAACCTGATTATCGGTAATATCCTGATAGGCCCAGCCCGCTTCTTTGAACTTCTTATCGAGAATAGCGAAGTTCTTCGCATCTTTCGTTTCAATGCCGATCAGCACAGAACCAAAATTTCGCGCCGATTTTTTCAGGTATTCGAAACGTGCAATATCATCTTCCGGCCCGAGCAGATCAAGAAACATGCGCAATGCACCCGGACGCTGCGGGAAGCGGAAGATGAAATATTTCTTCAGCCCTTCATAGCGCAGCGCACGTTCTTTTACGTCCGGCAGACGTTCAAAGTCGAAATTACCGCCGGAAACCACCAGAACAATGGTTTTGCCTTTGAGTTCGCTCTTTTTGAAATCTTTCAGCGCATCAATTGCCAAGGCACCGGCTGGCTCCAGCACCACGCCTTCAACATTGAGCATTTCTGTCATCGTGCCGCAAAGACGGTTCTCCGGCACATTGATAACGGATGATGCCGGATAGGTTTTGAGAATTTTGAAATTCTCTGCGCCCAACTCACCAACAGCCGCACCGTCAACAAAATTATCAACAGTCTGCAGCTTGACGCGTTTGCCTGCTTCAAGGCTGAGCTTGAGGCTTGGCGCACCCTGCGGCTCGACAAAGCGAAACTCTGTCGGCCAGCCAAGCGCTTTCACATAAAGTGTAACACCGGCAGAAAGGCCACCGCCGCCAACCGGCAGCATCATCAGATCGGGGATTTTGCCTTCCGGCAATTGCTCGGAAATTTCCTGCGCAACTGATGCCTGACCAGTGATGATACCCATATGATCGAATGGCGGTACCATTAACCCGCCTTCAGCTTTGGCATAATCCTGCGAGGCGGCATAGCACTGGTCAAAAATATCGCCGACCAGACGGATTTCAATAAACTCGGCACCGAAAGCGCGGGTCTTATCGATCTTCTGTTGCGGTGTTGTCACCGGCATGAAGACCACGCCCTTGCGGCCGAAATGACGGCAGACATAGGCGAACCCCTGCGCGTGATTGCCCGCAGACGCACAGACAAAAACCGCATTCGGATCGGCTTTTTTAATCGCGGCAGAAATAAAATTGAATGCACCACGGATTTTATAGGAGCGTACCGGCGTCAGGTCTTCGCGTTTCAGCCAGATATCTGCGCCATATTTGCGCGACAGATAATCATTGCGCAGCAAAGGTGTTTCACCGAACAGGCCGCGCATTTGCTGCGTAGCCTGTTTTACCGATTGTATAAAATCACTCATAGGAACAAATCAACTTTCTCGAAGCTACGCACATCCACCAAACCGATATCGGAAATGCGCAGTTCCGGTATCACTACAAGAGCCAGCAGCGAATGCTGCATATAGGCATTATTCAATGTGCAACCCATCGCAGCCATGGCTTTCACCAGCTTGTCTGCTTTTGCTGCAACGATCTCGGCGCGTTCATCGGACATCAGTCCGGCAATCGGCATTTCCACACAAGCCAGTTCCCTGCCCTTGGAATAAAGCACCACGCCGCCGCCGATCTCGCCCAGACGATTAACAGCTTTCGCCATATCTTCCTTATTGGTGCCAACAGCGATGATGTGATGGCTGTCATGGGCAACGGTTGAAGCCAGCGCGCAATCGAGCGTATAGCCAAAGCCGGACACGAAGGCATTGGTAATCTGTCCTGAACCGCGATGACGCTCAACCAGAGCAATCTGGCAAACATCATTGCGGCGATCCATCTGCACAATGCCGTCGCTCACCGAAAGCTCGGCTTCCAAAGCGCGTGTCGGCGCCTGATTCTCAATGACACCGATAACGCGCGCCGTTACATTTTTAGTTGGCTTTGGTGATTGAATATCAAAGTCTTGTGCCGAGAACTTACGACCAAGCTTTACCGTATTCTTCGCTTTTGCCGGATATTTATAAGGTGCAATTTCCGCAACCAGTTTGCCCTGCTCAGCCAGCAGAACACCACGTCCGTAAACGCGCTCAATCGTCAGCGCCGAGAGATCAGACACGATCAGGAAATCCGCACGGCGACCCGGTGTGATAGAGCCGATTTCGCGCTCTAAGCGGAAATGCTGGGCTGTATTAATCGTCGCCATTTGAATAGCTGTGACAGGTTTCAGCCCTTGCGCAATGGCGTGGCGCACAACGCGATCCATATGGCCTTCATGTACCAGAGTGCCGGAATGGCTATCATCGGTGCAGAGCACAAAATTACGGGAATCCAAACCCTGCTCGGTAATCGCTTTGACCTGTGTTGCCACATCGAACCATGCGGAACCAAGGCGCAGCATTGCGCGCATCCCCTGACGCACACGGGCAATCGCATCTTCCGCGCGTGTGCCTTCATGGTCATCCTCAGGGCCACCGGCCACATAGCCGTGGAACGCACGGCCGAGATCAGGCGAAGCATAATGGCCGCCGACCGTCTTACCGGCATTCATGGTGGCATCAATCACGCCGCGCATGGTCGGGTCATTATTGGCAACGCCGGGGAAGTTCATCACTTCACCAAGACCGATAATATTCGGCCAGCTCATGGCTTCCAGCACTTCTGCCGCACCGATTTCCGCACCGCCATTTTCCAGCCCCGGTGCAGAAGGCACACAGCTTGGCATCTGCACATAGACATTGACCGGCATAGCCATGGCTTCATCATGCATCAGCCGCACGCCTTCAAGCCCAAGCACATTGGCGATTTCATGCGGATCAATAAACATGGAGGTCGTGCCATGCGGAATGACTGCACGGGTAAACTCAGTGACTGTCACCATGCCGCTTTCAACATGCATATGCGCATCGCACAGACCCGGCACCAGATAGCGCCCTTCAGCATCCACAACCTTGGTTGTCGCACCAATACAATGGGTTGCATCATGGCCGACATAGGCAAAACGCCCTTCGACAATAGCAATATCAATGCCGGCAACAATCTCGCCAGAGTAAACGCTGACCAGACGACCGTTGCGCACAACCAGATCGGCCGGTTTGCGCCCCATGGCAACATCAACCAGAACAGGTGCAGATGCTGCCCATGATTTGATTTCAGTTTTTGACTTTTTAAGATCTGATGATGACAAGATAGCCTCCATGGCATGACCGGTCATAAATATATCCGGCTCAGGCAAAAATCAGTTTTGCCAAGTTTAGCCGGAAATTACCAGTTTGTTTTGATTGTTTAAGCAATTATCTCATCGGATTACACAGCTAAGCCGCGTCTCTCAAACGGCACAATAATTATTATAACACTGACTATATAATACTTTACAGCAAAAGCATTTTCATGGCAGCTTCAGGAAAATTCAAATCGGGAGCGATAGAATATGGACGGAAAAGTAGCGATTATTACTGCCGGTGGTTCAGGCATGGGCGCAGCGGCAGCACGCAAACTGGCAGATAACGGCTACAAAATTGCTGTGTTATCCTCATCTGGCAAAGGTGAAGCGCTGGCCAAGACCTATGACGGCATCGGCGTAACCGGCAGCAACCAGTCCAATGATGACCTGCAAAAGCTTATCGACAGCGCACATCAGAAATGGGGACGTATCGACGTCTTAGTGAACAGTGCCGGTCATGGGCCGCGTGGCGGTCTGCTGGATTTTTCAGATGAAGACTGGCATCGCGGCATGGATGTTTATTTCATGAATGTGGTGCGGTCTGTGCGACTGGTCACACCAATCATGCAGGCGCAAAAAAGCGGCTCGATCATCAATATCTCGACTTTTGCAGCCTTTGAGCCGGATCCGGCTTTTCCGGTCTCCAGTGTGTTCCGCGCCGGCCTCGCCTCCTATACCAAGCTGTTTGCAGACAAATATGCTGCTGACAATATCCGCATGAATAATATTCTGCCAGGCTTTATCGACAGCCTGCCGGAAAAGCAGGAATTCAAAGATCGCATACCAATGCAGCGCTACGGCACCGAGCAGGAAATTGCCGAAACCATCGCATTTCTGGCGTCTGACGGCGCGGGTTATATTACCGGCCAGAATATCCGCGTTGACGGCGGCATTACGCGTTCAGTTTAAGATTATCTTGCCGCGGCCGGTACAGTCCGGCCGCTACCTCTCTTCTGTAGCGTTAGTTACATGAGACTAAATTACTGATTTCAATCAATATTGATTTTTACAAAATATATTTATGCCGAGTGATATTCCGGCAGATTTTTCACTCAGTACACAATCTGCGCCTTGACTTCCGCAAGCAAATCACGGATCAAAAGGCAGGTTTCAGGTGCATAAAACATCTTGCACTGCGGACGTGGAGAAATCGGTAAACTCAGCAGACTTAAAATCTGCCGCTCTTAGAGCTTGCGGGTTCAAGTCCCGCCGTCCGCACCAGCTATTTCAATGACTTAGCTGGTGCTATTCTTTTAAGCGTTCTGCGCGTTCTGATATCATTATCCTCTCAATGACAAAACTTGCGCTGATAACGCGCTGTTTTCAGTATGAATTATTATTTGTCGAACCAGTTAGAGGTTTCCGTCTGCAATTTGTGTAAAATCTTACTGCTGATCTAAAACATATCAAGCGCCAGTTATACGCGAACAGACTATATTGTCATTTTGGATATTTTATCATTAAGTGGTAATCGCATCTCTGAATTGCAAAAGAATATACGAAACATTATTTCTTTGTTTTAACCATATTAATCATGAAGATATCTTATTTAATCAGCGCACTCTTCTCTCATTATTTTATCTATATAATAGATGTACTTTTGTCAGGTATATTATCTGTGGTGCATTTTTCATTTATTATTCCAACTCTGCTGCAAGTTTCCGCATTTTCTGCAACAATGTTTGGGCGAGTGCCTCATAATTCCCGTCAAAATGATGCCCGCCGCTGATTTTCATAATATCTGCACCTTTTAAAGCATCCGCAGTACAAGCTGTATCCTCTTCATCTTCACCATAGACACAGACGACCCGATCCTGTGGTATGGAAAGAATAGCCGGCAGCGTTTTCTGTTCCCCTTCAAAACCGAGCCATCCCTGAACGGAAATTTGAAAAGATGTTGTGGTTGAGACTCCCAGTAACCCTACCATTCTGATCCGGTTTTGCAGTGCCGGATCAAGATATTTCCATGCAAAAGGGAATGTATCAGCACCGAATGAATAGCCCAGAACCGCTATAGGTAACTTTCCACCCGGATCTGCTTTCTTCAGTAAAGCTGTTGTATCGCGCGCAATATCCTCGGGTTTACGTTCGCTCCAGAAATAACGCAGAGAATCCACACCAATCACATGCACACCCTGCGTCTGCAACCACTCCCCGATGGATTTATCAATATCGCGCCAGCCGCCGTCTCCTGAATAAAAAACCGCTACATATTTTGCTTTACCGCCACGCGCAGGTAAATCAACAACCGGCATAGCTGCATTTTGAGCATCCTGCCCGGCCATTGACAGCACCTCATCAGCCGCCACGCGAAAACGCTGATCCGGATCAGGCACATTTTGTAATATCGCAATATTCTGTTCGCGTGCAGCTTCCGGCTGGTTGGCTTGCAAGCCTCCCGCTGCAACAAGCAAAGCAGAAAGCGGAAGTTCCTTACCATATTCATAAGTGAAACCGCCGTCCGGTGTTTTGCTGGCCTGCGCCTGTTCGGTACAGGATGGCAGACGGGTACTGGCGGGCACGGGATCAATTCCGACAGCACCGGCAATTGTAGCATCGGGTGAATCTGACGCAGCGGCGTAAGCAATCGTCGCCCCCTGCCCGATACCGGTTACAACAGGATGAAAATAAACATTCAGATCCAGCGTACGCAAAGCTTCTTTGGTGATCGCTTCAAAGTCTGAATCAAGATAATTACATTCACCATCCTCTTTATCGAGTGCTGCACGCCATTGCCGGAGATCAACCGGCAAGACAATCATGTTACGTGCCAGCAGCGCATCGGCAAAACGGCGTTCACGATCGCCGCCTCCGTTAAGATCGCTGATAATAATCGCCAGCCCTGCCGGATCGCCTTTCGGCATATAAACAGAAATCTCTGACAGCCGCTCCGCACTTACATGCGTTACCGGCTTGTCCGAAACAGTCAGACTTGCCCAGAAACGAAGCACTTTGCCCGGATGCATAGATAAATAGATACCTGCTGCAATCAACACCAGCAATCCGAAGAGTCCCACAAGCCGTTTTGCTTTCATTTGCGAATAAACTCCAGCGGACTGCCGTTAATCAGTTTCGTAACGTCCAAAAGTGCGCGTGGCGTTTCAAATCCGCCGGGGCAAACCATGTAATGCGGTGTCCAGACAGGTTCGAATTTTTCTTTAAACGCCTTTAACCCGTCAAAATGATAAAGATCTGCGCCACGTCTGTAGACAAATGAACCAAACCGGTTCCATCGGGAAGCAAGCCTGCTGCCACTTAAGCCTGACAGGGGCGCTGCCCCGAGATTAAACCATTTATAACCCTGCTCTTTGCTGTAGATCAGCAATTTGGCAAAGAGCGCATCCATCAGTAATTTATGCGCATTCGGCATATAACGCATCAGATCGACGGTAATTTCGTATTTGTCACCACCGCGCCATAAATTGGCAAAAGCAACGATCTCGCCTTGCTGCCGGAGCACAGCCAGATCAAACCGCTTGAGGTAATCTTCATCAAAATATCCGAGTGAAAAGCCTTTTTCACTTCCGGATTTAAACTCCAGCCAGGCATCAGAAATCTCACGCAAACGCGGCAACAAAGGCGGTACATCTGCTGCAGAAATAACTTCAAAGACTAACCCGTCTTTACTGACTTTACGATCTGCATAGCGGAAAGGCTGACGCCGCGCGCCCTCAAGAGAGAAATCCGCCAATTCCACCCGCGCCACTTCACCCAGCTTAAGGGCTACCAATCCCATATCCAGAAACAATGGCAGACTTTGCGGCCCAACTCCGTAAAACACTGTGCGTAATGCCTGCTGATCCGCCAAAGTGTGAAATGACCATGCCAGTTCTTTTGCCGTAGAGATTTGGCCAACCGGTTCACCCAATGCAATCAGGCTGCCGCCCGACTGCGCATACATGATGAAAGCACTGTCGTCAGGCGCAAGGAGAAACTGTTTATCCCCCACCATAGCAAGAGCCGCATCCGTATGAGGACAGGCCGCAACTAAAGCAGGCACGGCTTCAGGTATATCATGATTGGTATTTTGTCTGCGCTGGCTATGACGGTTGATTAATGTATGCAGACCAAAAGCAGCGACAACAGCGAAAACCAGTACTGTGGCACGCAAAAAACGTGGTGCATTGCTATTCCATGCAAAATCCCACCAAAGATCACTGGAATATTCGACATGGCGATACACAAAGAAACCAAGCCAGGTAGAAACCAGCAATGTTGTGCCGACAGTCACAATCCAATGCCAGCTTAACTCAAAACTACCGGTGATCGGGCGACGATAAAATGAATCGCGAAACTCCCAGAGCACGACAGAAAAAAGACAAAGCGTAACAGCTTCTTCCCAATCCAGCCCTTTCGAAAGGGAGAAAACAGCGCCGCTTAAAAGTAACAGCAATGCCGCCAGCCATGCACGCTCCAGCCGTTTTGCCAGCCCCCGCGCAACAATCAGCAAGGCAACCCCGACCAAGCTCGCGGCGAGATGAGACATTTCAATCAGAAACTCCGGCACAATGTCGGATAGCAATTCCACACGATAGCGCTTATCCGGCGTTGCTCCGGAAAACAGCAGGATAATTCCGCCCAGAAAAATAATACTGGCGCTCAGTCCCGGTATCAGCGGCTCAACCAGACGTTTGGCAAGTCGTGCCTGCTTGCCGAGCATATGGCGGCGGCGCATGATTTCCCAGAATAACAGACCGGCTGCCGCGGTAACCAATGGCAAGACCGTATAGATAACGCGATAGGCAAGTAAGCCTGCAATGGCTTCCGGATTGCCGCCAAGGCCAAGACCGGCAATGATTGTTGCCTCAAAAGCACCAAGCCCGCCGGGTGCATGGCTGGCAATACCCAGCACCACCGCAATCACATAAACAATCGCAAAAACCGCAAAACTTGGAACCGCGCCATCCGGCATCAGCACATAAAGCGTAGCAGCTGCGGCACCGACATCAACCAGACCGGCGAATATCTGAACCATAGCGCCTTTGGAATCCGGTAAGCGCAGGCTGAAAGTGCCGATCCTGATATGGCGTTCGCTGTGTGACAGCCAGTAAATAAGCCAGCCAATGCCACCAAGAATGACAAGTCCGGCCACAATATCAATACGGCTGTCAAAAGCGGACAGCCAGGGCACGTCCTGAGGGTCAATCAACAGTGCCGCGCCAACCATGATAATCAGGGCGAACCAGATGGCAAACCACGATGTGCCGACTATTTTGCCTATATCGGCAAGGCTGATACCTTCCGCTGCATAAATACGGTAACGCAATGCGCCGCCTGTCAGCAGTGAAAAACCAAGTGCATTAGAGATTGCATAGCCTGCCGCTCCTGCAATCGCTGCAAGACGTTTTGGAATCTGCCCCGGAGCAATCGTCTCGACTGCGACCACGTCATATAGTGCAACAGCGGCATAGCTGAGCATTGTGAAAAATATGGCAAGGCTGATTGTTTGCCATGAAATCGTATGAAACGCCGCCATTGTCTGTGAACGGGACGTATTCTGCAGCATATTTTCCAATACATAGATTGCCAGCAGAACGACAACGAAACCGGCAACAGGAAAGAAAAAATGCTGATAGCGCTTTATCAGATCAAAGCGTCGGGATGACTGTGCAAGCCCTTCAGGCTGCAGTGTTGTTTCGGAATGTGCGTATTGTTTTTTATCATTCGGAGCCGTCATTTATCGCTGCCTGCGCCATGAGAACGGGCGGATATTACGGCGCAGATTATGATAAATTTGTGGTGAAGTTTCAACGTGCGCTAAACTACGGAAAACTCTCAGAGTAAGGACGATAAAGCCAATATTCGTACTCACTCCGGCCGTGTGTATAGCTATGAAACATTTCTAATGCATTCATAGCTATACACAAATGATATCAATTTGCTGGGGGGATAAAATGCCAGCCTGCTAATTAGCGACAAGAATTACTCGAACCCCATTTCAAATAGCTGTAACAATACATGAGGTAGATCCAGCAAGAATACTATCCCTTGCAAATGCCTCTTGCCTATAATCAGGTATCAAGACATCAGGTCAAAAAATGACCAACAACGCAATGAGGGGGATTTCTCCTCACTATAGGTCACATGATGAACACAGTGTCCTATTTGCAAGCTTTGCGCCTCTTCCACCCGCATACTATATCAAGACCAATTGCTATTGAAACCGCTTGAGCGGCAGGAGTAACTCTATGAGAGCCTTTGGTTTTTTAAGTTTTGGTCACTATGTGAATGCACAGGGTTCGCAAGCGCGGACAGCCAGTGACATGCTGAAACAAGCTGTCGATATCGGCGTTGGTGCGGACGAACTTGGTGTAAACGGCGCTTATTTCCGCGTGCATCACTTTGCCCGTCAGCAGGCATCGCCAATGCCATTGCTGGCAACGATTGCAGCGAAGACAAAACATATCGAAGTCGGTACCGGTGTTATCGATATGCGCTATGAAAACCCGCTATATCTGGCTGAAGAAGCTGCTGCTCTCGATATTCTCGCAGACGGACGTATTGCACTGGGGATCAGCCGCGGTTCACCGGAAACAGTGGTGCGCGGTTACAAAACCTTTGGTTATACCGGCTCAACGGATCCACGCGGCGCTGATATTGCACGCACGAAATTCGATTTGTTTATGCGTTCAATTGACGGCGAACGACTGGCACCGGGCGAACGCAGCACGACCGGCGGTCAGATGATGCCGATTGAACCGCGTTCTTCTACGTTGCGCGATCATATCTGGTGGGGTTCTGCGACCCGCGAAAGTGCTGAATGGACAGGACAACAAGGCCTGAACATGATGTCGTCTACTTTGTTGACGGAAGATGCGGGAATGCCTTTTGACGAGCTTCAGGCGGAGCAGATTATTCGTTTCCGTGAAGCCTATCGTGCAGCTGGTCATACCGGCGCTCCGCGTGTTTCTGTCAGTCGCAGCATCTTCCCGATTGTGAATGAACAGGATGCCGCTTATTTTGGTAATGCATCTGAAAGATATGACGGGGTTGGTATGATCGACGGTTTCCGTTCAACATTCGGCCGTACCTATGCTGCCGAACCGGACCGGCTGATTGAAGAGCTGAAGAATGATCGCGCCATTGCACTGGCAGATACTCTTATGCTGACAATTCCGAACCAGCTTGGGCCGGATTATAACCTGCATATGCTGGAATCTTTTGCCCAATATGTGGCTCCTGCCCTTGGCTGGAAACCGAACTGGGAAGGCCCTGTCACCGGTGATATAATCGGGTAACGAATAATCCCTCAAGCCAGCGATGGTTTGAGGGATGTTTTTTGAGTATTCTCATCACTGCAAAAACAAAACAGCCTTGGACTCAGGAGCAAAGCAGCGTGATTTATTTAGTTCGTCACGGCCAAACGATTTTCAACGCTGCCGCACGCTGGCAGGGACAAGTCGACTCTCCGCTAACCGCGCTCGGATTACGTCAGGCTGCTGCTGCAGGTGTAACTCTTCGCAAAAACATCATCTCCGATGATATTGCTCTCTTTTCCAGCCCGCTAGGCCGTGCGCATAGCACTGCAAAAATAATCGCCGAAAAACTGGGAAAACCGGATGACATCATACTCGATCCGCGCCTGATGGAAATTGGTATGGGGTCATGGGAAGGTCTTACGGATTACGAAATAGAGCAGGAATGGCCGAATGCCCGTGATGGATTGGAACGCCACGAATGGTTCTTTCACTCTCCTGACGGTGAAAGCTTTGAAGATATGTCCGCCCGCGTTCAAGACGTGCTGACCACCATTGAAGAATATAAGGCTCAGATCAAAATCATCGTTTCGCATGGTGTGACCGGCCGGATAATTCGCAGTATTTATGCCAATATCCCGAGAAATGAAGCGCTGAAACTTGAAGTTCCTCAGGATGTTCTGTTTGAATTATCCGGTAACGGGACTATTGAGCGGATTGCTTACGACATATGAGCCAGCAAACACCCTCCCGCAAACAAAACTGGTGCCTGTCTGCAATCATATCCGTGATTTTTGGCGCGCTGACGGCCTTTATATTCTATTATCTGGTCTTTTTCGGTGCGGGAAATGACGGTTATGCCATCATATATTGCGTTTTTACGGCGCCAATCGCTTTGATTTCCGGCCTGTGGGGCGTGTTTTACTGGCGCAGCAGTATCGCCATTGCCGGCCTGCTTCTGGGGCTTTCACCGCTTATATATTTATAAAATACTTACGGCATGAGGCACCCTGCCCGCTATGAACAGAGTGCCAAAATCGGAATGGCTAATTATTTCAGCTGTTCAACCAGAGTTTCCTTAACAACCGTATCAAATGAATCTCCGCCGCTGTCTTTGCTCAGTTCAGCTGTTTTCTTGGCTATATAATCATCACGCTTGCTGATGAGGCCTGCCATTTCACCCTCAAGTTTCGTGCGTTCCTGCGCATTGCGGTCAAGAATTGCTTGTTTCTCCTGACCGGATTTGCCGCGCATATTTTCCGGCAACTCCTCATCCTTCACGGCATCCAGTTTTTGCTTGCCGTTCTGCACATCCGCCACAAGATCGCCGCCGCCGGTTACAACCTCTTTAGCGCCACCTTTTTTGGAGTAATAGCGTGAATTATCAACCTTTACAGCCGAGGGAGCCGCAGCTTTTGCATCCATCTTGCTGAAGAGTTCAGCCTGAACTTTTGAACTGCCATAGGCAATCACGGTCTTATCAAGATTTTGCTGAACAACGATAATTTCGTTGTCAAACGGCGTTTCCATAACAGTGATATTACCGCCATCCTGCGGAATCGCTATATAACGCCCGTGCCCGAGTTGGGCGATTTCCCGCCAGACTTTGGTTGTGTCAGGATCATCACCGGCCTGAATTGTATTGACGGTGATTTTATCTTCTTTCGCACGCTTCAGAATTTGCGGATATTGCCATGTATTCGGATAATCCATATGCGGCGGCGCATCCCCGACAAGGAAGATGATCCGTCTGGTATTATCATTTTTAGTCCATTGCAGCTTGCGGACAGATTCATCCAGCGCTTCATTCACCGATTCCGGTGTATCGCCGCCGCCGTCAGCCTCAAGCTTAATCAGCTTGCCGTACAGCCCCTGCACATCCGCGCTCATATCATAGGATTTAACGACATATTCATCGCCCTGATCACGATAGGCCACCAGTGCCATACGAATATCTGCATCGGGATTCACATCAATGATGGTGTTGGCTATCGACCAGATCTTCTTTTTGGCCCCTTCAATAAGGCCGGCCATTGAACCGGTTGTATCGAGTACAAAAGCAACCTCAATACGTTGGTTCTGGTCATTGCTGGCTGCAAAAACCGGGGAGGCCAATGCAGTGACAGCAAGACCGGCAGCAAGTATTTTTCCGAAAGCGCGCAAAGAACGAACCATTATTTTC
Organism: Pseudochrobactrum algeriensis; assembly: GCF_018436245.1. Classification (NCBI taxonomy): domain Bacteria; kingdom Pseudomonadati; phylum Pseudomonadota; class Alphaproteobacteria; order Hyphomicrobiales; family Brucellaceae; genus Pseudochrobactrum; species Pseudochrobactrum algeriensis. The sequence goes on along the minus strand of NZ_CP075361.1, from coordinate 1,537,828 downwards.
CCCGAAGAATAAACGATGCCTATGCTTTGCGGCGGAATGAGGCATAATTGGGAGCCTGACCGGACAATATTATGACCCGCAGGTTTTTTATTCTTTTTTGCAATATTTATTTAGCTGTCTGTACAATTTTAAATGTAATAGTAAATTCTTCGCGCTTAACTGAATAAAAGCGCCATTATGACAATTACAAGAGAACAACCGAGATCAACGCATGATACGTATTCTGTTTCTTTTTCTGGGTCGTGAAATCATCCAGAGACATTGGAAAACACTGTTTGTCATCGGCGTTCTCTGGCTGCTTGTAGGCCTTGCTATTCTGATTGATGCACTGGACGGAGATACCCTGCTCCGCCCGTATCTTTTTGCTTATTTTCTGGTGCCGGAAGCGGCTCTCAGCCTGCTTGCCGCAGCCGGTAGCGAAGGCACAGCCAGACAGATGCGCATAGTGCAAGGGATTGCATTATTCGCTGTCGGTATTCTTATTTACACTTCCAGTGCCGCCAGCAATTTCTTTCTGGCCATGGTGTTTGGCCTGTGTTTTCTCGTTGACGGCAGTATGCGTATCGCCAGCGCGTGGGTTGTGCGCTATCCGCGCTGGAAGGCCGGTATTGCCGGTGGTGTGCTGGAACTTATTCTGGCCGTTGCAACCTTGCAGCCATGGCCGACCTGGTATGAAGGCACTGTCGGTGCCAATGTCGGCGCTGTTATCATGCTCACCAGCTTCGGTATTATCCATGTTGCGCTTCGCATTCATAGTCTTGAGGCCGGTGCGCCGCTTTCACGTCTTTTCGGCCGCAGCAGCCTGCTCTCGGCAATGACCGCACATCATGAAACGGATGAGCAAAACCCGAAACGCGGCGAATTAATCGTTCATGTCTGGACACCAACCGGCACGGCTATGACACCACTGCGCCAGCGCGCGATCAGCCGTTATATCGCTGCCGTTGATGCTAATGGTGTTATCTCCACCGGTCATGCGGCTCTGGAACTGGTGCCTGATGTTTATATCAGCCACTATCCGGCGGTAGAAATTGACCGTTCTCCCAATGAGTTTAGCCGCACTTTGCGTGCCACCGCCGATAATAATATCGAAGGCAGATTTTTACCTGATTATAAATCGGAAGCCGCAGACTGGTGCGAGTCTACGGTACAGGTGGTTATCAATAATATTGATGAAGATAAGCTGCGTGCTTTCTGGAAGACCTACAAGGCTGACAACACCTATAATCTGACAAACCGTAATTGCTCCAGCGCAGTGGCTGATGCTCTGGATGCCGCATTGGAAGGTGTTTACCGGAATAAACGCTGGCCGGTCTTCTCAGCATTCCGTGCGATTGTTTATCCGGAACTCTGGGCTGCCAGCATGATGCGCAAGCGCGCAGAAACCATGGCATGGACACCGGGTCTCGTACTTGACTATGCCCGTGCGCTGAGTGCTATCGTTGATCCGAAACCCGGTTTCTGGGTGCCCAAAATATTCCTGAAAACAAGATCGGAATAAAACGCAGGCATGTATTGAATATGCACGCGCCGGAGCAAACGCACCGGCGCGTTTTATTTTTTATATGCAGATCAGGCTTTCATATAGCGATCAGGGAAAGCCGCGTTCAGGTTCCTGTCAGGAAAACCATTCACTCGTTTGTCCAAAGTACAGAACTTCAAGGACGACGAGTCATGGCATTGAATATTCCGGCAGAGTTACGCCGCCCGCATATCGAGAGCGTAACCTTAAGTATCATCACAGCCGGCTATCTGACCGCAGTAAACAATGCAACATTCTGGCACCGCTCAGAGGAGCTGCTGCCAACCGGTGCGCTTCTGGCTCTTGTTGCGGGCATATTCTGCCTGTTAACAGCGCTTTGCATCACTGTTTCCGTAAAATATCTCACCAAACCGCTGTTTATTTTTCTCATTATGGTTTCGGCCACAGCATCATGGTTCATCGATCAGTTCGGAACCATCATTGATGTGGAAATGCTGCAAAGTGCGATCGACACAACCAATGCCGAAGCGGGACATCTCATCAGCTTCGGCTTCATACGCCATGTTGTTATATTTGGTATTCTGCCTTCCCTGCTGATTTTATGGGTAAAAATCGAGCACCGTTCATTCCTGCAAAAAGTGAAGCAGAATTCTGTTTTCATCTTTCCGGCGCTGTTTGCGGCAGCCGCACTTTTCATGCTGAATGCCAGCACTTTTACTTCCCTGGGACGCGAACATAAGGAATGGATTGCAACGCTCAATCCGGTAATGCCGATTGGCAATGCTGTCAAGCTAAGCATCCGCTCCGGTAAAAATCAGAATATTATCGTGCAGCCGCTCGGTACGGATGCCAAGGTTGCAAATGTTGTTTCCGGCAACAGAAAACCGCGTCTGACGATTGTTATTGCAGGTGAAACTGCCCGTGCCGAAAGCTTTTCCCTCGGAGGCTACAAGAAAAATACCAATCCTGAACTTGCCCGTCAGGACATCACCTATTTTTCCGATACCAGCAGTTGCGGCACAATCACAGCGGTATCCCTGCCATGTATGTTCTCGGTTTACACACGCGATGAGTACACCCATGAGAAGGGTCTGGAGACGGAAAACCTGCTCGATGTGCTGAAACATGCCGGTGTACATGTGGAGTGGTGGGACAATAATACAGGCCACAAATCTGTTGCTGATCGCGTGACAAGTGAAACGCTGTCGACATCTGACAATCCGAAATATTGTAAAAACGGCGAATGTCTGGACGGGATTTTTCTGGATAAACTCGATACATGGATGTCCGGCATAACACAGGACACGGTGCTGGTGATGCACCAGCTTGGCAGCCACGGTCCGGCTTATTATCTGCGTTATCCGGATGAATATCGCCGTTTTACACCGGATTGTCAGAGTGCTGAATTTTCAAAATGCAGCCGCGAAGAAATTCTCAATGCCTATGATAATAGTATCGCCTATACGGATCATATTATTTCATCGGTTATCGACCGGCTGCGCGACAAGCAGGACAAGCTCGATACTTCGATGATTTACATGTCAGACCATGGTGAATCCGTTGGCGAGTTCGGCCTCTATCTCCATGGTGCACCCTATTTTGTAGCTCCGTCACAGCAGACTCACGTGCCTTATGTGTTGTGGCTCGGAAAAGATGCCAAAGCCACAATCAGGCAGGATTGTCTTGCGAAAGAAGCAACCGAGCCGCAATCTCATGACAAGCTGTTTCACACAGTGCTCGGTCTGATGCAGGTGAAAACACAGGTTTATTCTCCGGCTCTGGATACGCTCTCTTCATGCCGCATTAACAGCAAGGCAGATTTGCAGGTTGCTAATTCTGTGGCTGTGCGCAGATAAAAATCACATTATATACTTGCAACAGGTTACAGGGTGACGGATTGTCCGCTGACACTTCATCACCCTGCCTGTTTTCAGACTATCCGCCGGAGATTGCTGCTTGAGAGTTCTTCTTGTTGAAGACGATGATACACTTGGTCAGGCCGTGCGCGATCATGTTCTGGCAAGCGGTCATGCAGTTGACTGGATGCAGACGGCTGAAGATGCGGCACTGGCTGCAACAAGCGTTGCTTATGGCCTGATCCTGCTTGATCTGCGCCTTCCTGACGGCAGCGGCCTCACTATTCTCAAAGATTTGCGGAGCGCCAATAATCCGGTGCCAGTTATCATATTAACGGCGCATGACCAGATATCAGACCGTATTGAAGGCCTGAATGCAGGCGCAGATGATTATCTGGTGAAACCGTTCAATCTCGATGAGCTGACTGCACGTATGCTGGCCGTGTCACGCAGATATGGCGGCAACAGCGCATCGGTTCTGCATGTCGGTGATCTCGAAATCAAAATCTCCGAGCGCAATATCCTGTCACCGCAGGGTGAAATTATCCTCTCGGGACGCGAATGGGCAGTGCTGGAATGTCTGCTCCACCGCTCCGGTGCTATTGTTTCCAAAGCCCAGATTGAAGAAGCGCTTTATGCATTCGGCTCGGAAATTGAAAGCAATACGGTCGAGGTCTATATCAGCCGCCTGCGTAAAAAGCTCGGTCATGACCGGATAAGTACGGTGCGTGGTGTGGGTTACAAAATTGAGGACAGAACATGAAGTCTCCCAGCCTGATCGGACGCCTCATGTTTTCTGTAACCACGGCGGTGGTGTCGTTCTGGATCGTTGCTGCTGTCGGTGGCATATTAGTGATGCGGGACGAATTTGCTGAAATTTTTGACAGCGCTTTGCAGGAAACCACCGAGCGGCTGACACCGCTCATCGTCGACGACATTATGCATCGTGACCAATCCGGTGTAGTTCTGTCGCTGGACAACGGCGCTCAATCCTCATCCCGCCAATATCTGACCTATCAGGCCAGAGACGCCAGCGGCAAAATCCTTGTTCACTCCTCCGATATTCTCGACGGTGCCTTCCCTGCACCATTGGCTGAGGGTTTTTGGGAAGATGATACTGCGCGCTATTATACTGTAGCAGCAGCCGATAATACGATCTTTGTTCAGGTCGCAGATCAGATGAAAAACAGGCGCGAAGCCATCAATGAAGGTGCGCTTGCCCTGCTGCTGCCGATCCTCGTGCTTGTGCCGCTCAGCCTCTATATTATCCGCCTTGTTGCACGGCGTTCGGTTAATCCTATCGGCGATTTGCGGCAGGCAATATCCGAAAAAGACAGCGGAGATCTGACACCGATAAAAGCTGAAGGACTGACGATCGAGCTTCAGCCGATCGTGCATTCGGTCAATATTCTGATGGGACGCGTGCAATCCGCTCTTGAAGCAGAGCGGGCATTTACCGCAAACAGCGCCCATGAATTACGCACGCCGATTGCCGGTGCATTGGCACATACGCAATTGCTGATGACAGAGGTGAAAAGCGCATCGGGCAAAGCGCGGGTCGAACAGATTGAAGCATCATTGCAAAAACTGAAACGACTGGTTGAAAAGCTGATGCAGCTCGCACGCGCAGAAGCCAATATAGCGCTTGCGGATAAGCCGGTGAATCTCCTGAGCGTCCTTGATCTTCTGGTGGAGGAATTTCAGCGTAAAATGGCTTCCAATGACCGGATTATTTATCAGCGCCATGCTGAAGCCAGTCTGATGAAGCCGGTCAATGAAGACGCCTTTGCTATTGTCATAAGAAACCTGCTTGAAAATGCATTGCTGCATGGTGCGCAGAATGAACCGGTTATCATTCAGGCCGATAAAAACGGTACGATCCGCATTATAAATAGTGGCAAGAACCTAACTGCTGAAGAATTACTGCGTGTTCAGAAAAGATTTGGCCGCGGCACAACCGCAGCGCCGGGTTCAGGACTTGGTATTCCCATTGCCACTGAAATTGCCGGTCAGATGCACGCCCGCCTGCAATTTTCCTCCCCGCCAAGCGGGCAGAAAAACGGCTTTGAGGCTATACTCAGTTTCTGACAAGCTGAATGATGTTTAAATTTGTAAAAACTGCGGAACCTTATGGAACAACCGGCATCTAATAGTCTCTGAGAGGAGAAAATTCATGTCTGTTTTGCTGCCCGCCGCCGAACCACAAGAAGCGGCTCTCGTCTCCCGCGCTGCCGCCGGAGAAACGGAAGCCGTCCGTCAGATCATCAAGACGCATAACCAACGCCTCTACCGGCTCGTGCGTGCGGTGTTACGCAATAATGCAGATGCCGAAGATGTGCTTCAGGAAACCTATCTAAACGCCTTTACCCATCTTGATACATTTGAAGGCAGTGCTTCACTTTCGACATGGTTGTCGCGCATCGCGCTCAACGCGGCACTGATGCGACTTCGGGCACAAAAGCGCCTGAAGCGCACAGCAGTCACTGTGCCAGCTCCGACAGCGGGACACATGGATGCAGAGATTATCCCCTTTCCGCTTTCCCACTCCACCACTGCCGATCCGGAGCGTATTATGGCGCAGCGCCAGCTTCTCACTCTCGTCGAGGAAGCCACTGATGCGCTTCCTGAAAGTTTCCGCCTTGTCTTCGTCGCCCGTGTCATTGAGGGGCTGAGTGCTGAGGAAACTGCCGCTGCGCTTAATATTCCGGTCGCCACGGTCAAGACCCGCCTGCACCGCGCTAGAAAACTCATCCGCACGCAGCTTGAAGAACAGATCGGGCCGATATTGATCAACGCCTTCCCATTTGCCGGTATGCGCTGCGCCTGGCTGACTGAAGCCGTGATTACAAAACTGGGTCTCGAAAAATAACGGGAACCTCTCCGGCGGGCTGACATCAAATGTAGTGTCAACCGAAACAGGCGCTGAGCAAAACGGCGCCAAGGAGAGTCCGATGAAAACTCTGATCGCTATACTCGGCACTGCCGCCCTTGCATTTACCAGTTCACTGGCGATGGCAGCCGACAAACCGACCGATCCTCAGATCGCTCATATCGCCTATAGTGCCGGTGCCATCGACATTGAAGCGGCCAAGCTTGCACTGTCAAAAACGACGAATCCCGAGGTTAAAGCCTTCGCGGAATCGATGCAGAAAGACCATGCAGCCGTCAATGAAATGGCTCTGGCGCTCGTCAAAAAACTCAATGTAACGCCGGAAGATAATGCCACCAGCCAGTCACTGGCCAAAGCGGGTGAAGAAGAACGCGCCAAATTGCATAAGCTTCAGGGAGCTGCCTTCGACAAGGCTTATATCGATAATGAAGTCGCCTATCACAAGCAGGTGAATGGCGCACTGGAAACGCTGCTGATCCCTTCTGCTCAGAATGCAGAGCTAAAAGGCCTGCTGGAAACCGGTTTGAAGCTGTTTCAAGGCCATGAACAGCATGCCGAACATGTTGCGGCCAACCTGAAATGACCGCGCTCCTTCTCAACCGACGGCAGCTTCTCGCTGCCGGTGCGGCGACACTCGCCGTAACACAATTGGCTCGCGCCCATAACGGCACTGTCCACGTGGTTATTGAAAAGCTGGCCTTCGTACCAGCCACGATCACGGTAAAGGTCGGTGAGACCATTGAATGGACAAATAAGGATCCTTTTGCCCACACTGCCACAGTTAAAGGCGGTTGGGAGGTGATGATCCCGCCCGGCAAAGTAGCAACCCACATCGTTACCACAGAAGATACGATTGATTACTACTGCCGCTTTCATCCCAATATGAAAGGCAAGATTACAGTGTCGGGTTAGAAAAGTATCCCTGCCGGAATAAAAACCGGCAGGGGCTTTTCATTATTCTAGCGAAGTCAAAACTATCCGATATGAAGCTGTTGGCGATATCGGTCGTAAAAAGCAGGATCTGCTCTTGCATATTGAAGCAGGTTCTTTCTGTACAAAGCCAGACTTCGAACACCTAGGTTAATGTGGTAAAGATGATAGAAATACTAATGCGCTACATTGCTTGCACCACTAGGGGTATTCTGCTTATCTAATCTAACTCACTCAGAGATGCATTGTTATGGCAAATCGATCGAATGATTCCCGAACTAAGAGAGCTTGGTTGTCTTGGACAGCCAAGTGGTTGTTGTTGGTTGTGCCTTCAATCGTTGAAACAGGGAAAGAGAAAGTAAACAACAAAGCGGGGTCTATTGAAAATGAATATACAGAACGTAAGCAATCAATTCGCAAAGGATCAAGACGATCGAACTCCAGATTCCGTCTTTGATTTTTTGTATTATGACGCACGACGTGTAGGCTCTTTTCTTTCTCAGTTTGATGACAATGGGCATATGAATGGGCTAACTAAATCGGAAAGTATTCAGCAATCGACTAGTGACACTGCTACCGCAGAAGGTGAAGGATCCATCCCTCTCATTGCTAAAACAAAAGGCAGTTATGTAGGCAATGTATCATCTTCAAATAGTGAAGCCGGTACTTGGTCATATGATCCATTTTGGGTAAATGCTTTATCGTTTTTAGATTTCCTTGAGCAACGAGGAAATTTGTGCAGAGATTTACAACAAGCTCGTATGGGCAGTTTAGCATTGATACCAGGTCGGCTTTTCGTTCGTGACTTACGGCTAATTCAAAAAATATTTGGGTTACAATCTCTTAGATCACAATTTCAACCGCAAGAACCCAAATCAAATCGCAAAGCACGTCGAAGCCATGGCGTTCAAAGTGATGAATCAGATGCTTCATCACCTCTTGGTTTAGAACTCTTAGGTCTGCTTCCTCACGCGATTCAGGCGGAGGTACAGAGCTTTGACGGTACTGTGTGGTGCAGCCTTAATGAGGCTGATCTGGTTGTTGACTCAAGCGATCTATTTTTAAAGCATGGTGTTCACGTTCCTGGTGAATGGAACATTCTAGGCATTATTGATGCTATACCTTCACGCAATAACGATCCTGTTAGTGCAATGGGTGATTACCATAGTGCCCAGAGCGGCCTTAAAGGGAATTTTGGTTCTCTTGAATCTCTTGTAGCAAACGGTTTTGGAGGATTAATTGACGGTGTTGTCCCAATGGCTCGAATGCTCTTAGGGCGGCGAGATCATCAATTTGGTGTAACGCCATTGTTAATTTTTAGAAAAGCAATTGGTTGAAAATATATTAACTACTAAAGAGAGAGAACTGCCCCTCTTTTGAAGGATTTGAGGCGGACCAAATGACCTTTGAAGAGGTTTTATGAATAATTTTAGACGCTGATTTTAAAACCACTCGTCTAAACATCACTGACAAAAAAATCTAAAAATTAGCAACTCGCTACAGATAAAAACAGCAATAAACATGGGAAAATAAAATATGGCGGAGGGGGTGGGATTCGAACCCACGGTACGGTCTCCCGCACGCCGGTTTTCAAGACCGGTGCCTTAAACCACTCGGCCACCCCTCCTCAGGCAAATCAGCCCGAAACGCACTGTGATGGCGAATGAAGGCTACATACAGGCACTCTTGTCGTTTCGTCAATCGCCTCCGCTTAAATTATTGTGCTTGTTTGCAAATAATTGTTGAGACCGGATGATGTTCTGTACCATCATGCTAGCAATCCCGAAATTCAGAACCATTCCCCTTTGATGTGACTGTTCTGACGAAAGCGCACAGGAAATCTCATGAGCCTTGAAACTGTGAAAGCCTTTTTTGCTGAAAAAGCACCGGATGTGCAGGTTATTGAGCTGGAAACCAGCACTGCAACTGTTGCTGAAGCTGCTGCAGCTCATAATGTGGAGCCGGCACAAATCGCCAAAACACTTTCACTCAAACTTGGTGAAGATATCATCCTGCTTGTTGCCCGCGGTGATGCACGGCTCGACAACCGCAAGTTCAAAGATCAGTTTCAGAACAAGCCGCGCATGCTGGATTTTGATTCTGTTTTGGAGGCCACAGGTCATCCTGTCGGCGGGGTCTGCCCTTTCGGCGTTGCGGAACATCTGAAAATCTATTGCGACGTTTCGCTGAAAGCTTTTGAAGAAGTTTTGCCTGCGGCCGGTGCTGTTAACAGTGCCGTGCGCATTAATCCGCATCGTCTGGCAGAACTGACCAATGCAAAATGGGTGGATGTGTGTCAGTAAGCCTCTGACAGTTATTGTAAATCACTTGTGGAATCAGCAGTTTCGATTTGGCTGAAGTCATAATCACGGCCTGTAAACGGTCACCGGAATGTGACTTTAAAACAAGGGCTGTGCAAAATCACTAAAACATGATTAATTTTAGTGACTTTAATTTCAAAACAGGACTTCATATTTATTCAGAATAGTTCTAAACTGCGCTCATGTTTTTAGCAGCGCCCTGATGCGCTGCGGGAAAGGACCTGAAATGCGTCTTACCAGACAGACCAATTATGCTATTCGGATGCTGATGTATTGTGCAGCAAATGAAGGCAGTCTCAGCCGTATTGCTGAAATCGCCAAGGCCTATACGGTCTCGGAATTGTTTTTGTTCAAGATTTTGCAGCCGCTCGTTGAGAACAACATTGTCACAACAGTACGCGGACGCAATGGCGGTGTAAAGCTCGCCCGTCCTGCTGCGGAAATTTCGCTGTTTGATGTGGTGCGTGTGACTGAAGATAATTTTGCGATGGCAGAATGCTTCGACAGTGACAGTGAGTGCCCGCTGATTGACAGCTGTGCGCTGAATTCTGCTTTGCGCGAAGCTCTGAATGCTTTCTTCACAGTGCTTGGCAAATACAGCATTCAGGATCTGATTGATGCACGGCCGAATGTACGCAAGCTGCTGGGTATTGATGAGCTGGAAGTCCGCGCAGTCGCTGCGGCACACTAGAGCATTTCACAGTCAAGTTGGATCAACTTGACGCCTGTGATAATGTGACCAAATAAAGAATTTAGAGCGAGCACTATGATTCAATCTGGACGTAAACCGCTCTAACCCCGTTTATCCATGAATTTAAAAAGCCCTGAAACTGATGTTTCAGGGCTTTTTTGTTTTAACTGAATACCGAATGCGGCAGCACAAAAGGCTGACCGGCAGGCGGTGCCACACCAACCTGCAGCGGACATTCATAGACCCGCAGCAAACGATCGTTGGTCAGTGTGGTTGCGACAGAGCCACTGGCATCTATTTCACCATTATGCACCATCACAACATGATCTGCATAAAGGGCTGTCAGATTAAGATCGTGCAGAATCGTAATGACGCCGCCGCCTTTGGCCGCAAAATTACGGGCAATATCCATCACCACAATCTGATGGCGGATATCAAGACTGGAGACCGGTTCATCCAGCAGCAGGAAGCGTGGCTGACCATCGAGCACCGGTTTCCATACCTGACACAGCACGCGCGCGAGTTGCGTGCGCTGCTGCTCTCCGCCGGAAAGCTCCTGATAATAACGGCCGCCGAAACCGCTCAGATCAACGAGCTCCAATGCCTGATCCGGCAAACGGATTTCTTCCGCTGCCGTCAGACCGGAACGGCCGCCTGTCAGGCCGAGATTAACAATCTCACGCACCGTAAACGGAAAGGACAAAGCGCTGTTCTGAGGAAGCACTGCGCGGCGTTCAGCCATTTGCCAGGGCTTATAGGTTTCAAACAATGCGCCATCAAGCAGCGCCTGCCCCGTATAAGGCAGATCGCCGGAAAGCGCACGGATCAGCGTTGTCTTGCCGGAGCCGTTCGGCCCGACAATGGCTGTCACCTCACCGGGTCTGGCAGTGATATTGACATTTTTCAGAATGGCTTTGCCGCTAAGCTGAACGGCCAGATTTTTTGTTTCTATCATAATTATAAGTCCAGCAAACCACGGCGACGCAGCAAAATCCAAAGGAAGAACGGTGCACCGACAAATGCGGTGACAATGCCGATCGGGATTTCAGCCGGAGCAACAATAGTACGGCTGACAGCATCCGCCAGCAGCAGCATCGAAGCGCCCAGCAATGCAGAGGCAGGCAGCAAATAGCGGTGATCAGGTCCGATGGAAAGGCGCAGCAAATGCGGCACCACAATACCGACAAAACCGATGCCGCCACTGACTGCAACTGAAGCACCGGTGGCTGCGGCCACAAGAATGATTGCTACGTTTTTAATACGTTGAATTGGCAGGCCCAGATGATTGGCTGTCGCCTCACCCAGAGCCAGAGCATTCAATCCGCGTGCCAGAAACGGAGCAGCAAACAATGTCAGCGCAATAATCGGTCCGGCAGTGAGGATTTTAATCCATGTGGCACCGGCCAGCGAACCCATCCCCCAAAAGGTGAGATCGCGCAGCTGTCTGTCATCCGCAATATAAACCAGCACCCCGCTGAAAGCGCCGGTCATGGCACCAAGCGCAATACCGGCAAGCAGCATTGTGGCAATCGAAGTTCTGCCTCTGCGCGTGGCAACACGATACAGGATCAATGTTGTCGTCAGACCACCGATAAATGCTGCCAGCGGCAATGTATACACGCCGAAAAACCCGAGTACCGGTGCAAGGAAAGTGCTGCCTAAAACAATAACGACAATCGCACCAAGGCTGGCGCCTGAAGAAACGCCGACCAGTCCCGGATCAGCCAGAGGATTGCGGAACAGGCCTTGCATAACCGCACCGGAAACGGCCAGCGACGCACCGATCAGAATGCCGAGAATGATACGCGGCAGGCGGATATCCATAATGATGATATGATCGCGCTGCGCTGTAATATCATCCGGATTGATCTGTGAGGAGAACAGGGATTTCAGTACCGACCAGCTTGATGCCTGCGAAGCACCGGCTGTCAGGCTGAACAATGCAACAGCCACCAGCAGAACTGCGAGAAGTGCTATCAGAATACGCGCCTGACGCGAACGGTCACCTTGCAGGGCAGCTGTACCTTTGCCGCTCTCAGCAGGCTTTATTATATTTGAGGATGCCGCGACTGTATTGCGTTTGGCAAAGTGGGAAGCAGGCATATCGCCAACAGTATCAGTCAAAATCTTATGCTTTCCGTTTCAGCCATGCAGCAGACAGATCGAAAAGCTGCTGCGAATGTGAAATTTGATGAAAACACATTCCGGCAGAAGACAGCTTCATACCTTTTCAGAATGCGTCACCCGTTGCCGGATAATCCTCCGGCAACGGGCTGAACCAATTCAATGTCTTATTGAACAGCCTTGCCATAAAGGCCTTCTGCCAGATCACGCGCGGCTTCTGCAGCGCGTGGCCCAAAGCCGAGCAGATAGAGACCATCCATGGCCAGAATAGCTTTGTTGCGACCTGCCGGTGTGGCAGCCAGTGCCGGATTGGCAAGCAAATCGGAATAATCATTCGACGCTTTATCCGGACCGGTATTCATCAGCAGGATCATGTCCGGAGCAGCTTTATCAAGCGCTTCATCGGTCAGCTGTTTGTAGCCCTGAAATTCATCAATCGCGTTGATGCCACCGGCCATCTTAATCATGCCGTCAGCCGCAGTCTCCCGCCCTGATGCCATGAGACGTCCGCCCTGACGGGACAGAATAAACAGGACACGCTTTTTCTCGGTGATTTTGCTGGTGGCGGCTTCAACAGCCTTCAGATCAGTGCGGACTTTTTCCGCCAGAGCCGCGGCTTTATCCTGAGCACCTAATGCCTGTCCCACAGCATTGATTTTGTTGGTAATGCCTTCAGCGGTATATTGATCCTGCACAATAATCATCGGCACAGAAGCGCGTTTCAGCACATCCATAGTTTCCGCAGGGCCGCTGCCTTCAATCACCAGCATGGCAGTCGGTGCAACAGACAAAATACCTTCCGATGAAAGCTGACGCATATAGCCGATATCAGGGAGCTTTTTGACTGTTTCCGGATAAATACTGGTACGGTCGCGGGCAATAAGCTTGTCTTCAAGACCCAGCGCATAGATGATTTCTGTCAGAGCGCCGCCAACACTCACCAGTCGTGTTGTATCCGTAAAGGTTTTGACCTCTTCTGCCTGTGCAGGTGAGATCATACCGGCGACCGGCAAAACGCCTGTGGTGGCAGAAAGCAGACCGGCAGCAAAAGCTGCAACCAAACGATAAGACCTGATCCGGGATGAAAAAAGAGTGCTGCGGGCAAAAGACATTGGTCAATCCGAGACTGTTCCGGCCAAAGATAACTATCCTGACCGTCATTGATAATATTCACCGCCAAGGGAGACAGCGGACAACTTTAAAAGTGAACCATGCAGAGCGGCATAAACCGCCCTGCATGGCTTTCAGAGTTTTCAGGCTGCTGCGGAGCGTGCCAGACGCGGCAGCGCTTCAACCAGTTCACGCCAGTCTGTGCGCTCTGCTTCACCTTCGTGACGCTCGCCAAAGAACTGGGCAATCATTTCGCCCTGCTCGTCATAGGCTTCCAGCGATGTTACATGGCCGTCTTTGGTAGGCTTACGAACAGCCCAAACGGTGTGAACGTGGTCGGTGCGGAAATGCATGTGGAAAGTCGGATCCATAACATTGAGCCATGGGCCCATCATTTTGATCTCTTTAACCGGACCGGTATGGATCTGAATGCAGCCGTTATTGCCGACAAAAACCATGATCGGCTGGCCGGTTTTGGAAACCGTATTCATCATGCTTTCAACCGTACCGGCTTCCAGTTCCCAGGCGAATTCTTCACCGGCAAGCTCAACAGCCTGTTTGCGGCTGACAGCGTAATCACGCAGGATCATCACGAACTGATGTACGTCAGTCATGTTCGTCCAGCGCTCACGGAAGCCGTTTACATCAACTGTATCAATGTCTGTCGGTTCTTTTTTAGAAGCAGCTTTGGTTTCAACTGTCTGGCTCTGATCATCTGAGCGCAGCTGAGCAACCAGTGCTTCATAGGCGGCCAGATCGGACGCATCACGCAGATGGATTTTGTGAACCGCATCACCGGCCTTGTTGAAGAACTGCAATGAGCGGCGGATATTATTTTCGCTGTCAGTTTTTTCTACCGCGAAACCATAGGCCCAGGCTTTCGGGAAAATACGCAGATCAATCTGCTTGCCGAGCACGAGAGACGCATGCGGTCCGACGGATACTTTTTCATAAGGTCCGATTTTTTCGTGCACAACGCTTTCATTGCGGGTCAGCGCCATAACTTCGCCGAGTGTGGTTGCGCCGTTCAGAATTGCAGCAATGTCCACATTCAGGCGAATAGCAGATGTGCCGACATGGGCAGCAACATAATCAGCCTCGGTAATACCATGAGCCTGAGCAAAGTCCCTCTCACGGGATTTCGGATTTTCACTGCGCAGACGCAGGATATCTTGCGGAGTCAGGGACTGAGAATGAGTTTGCGTTGCAGTCATTATTATACGCCTGTACCGACCACATCCCCCGGATGCAGTCTATTAGTGTCATCGTCAAATCCGGCTTTTCAGTAAAGTTGCCGGATCAGTTTATCGGCGCCTTCTGGCCCCCGTTGCATCAATGCAACCATCCTGTTTATTTTCAGGAAGTTTTCTTGACACAAAATATCATATTAATTATTGGAAGCAATAGTGGACTTTAAACGTCATATTAAAAATCACGTGATTGTCCATAAAGTTGTGTGGAAAAACAGAGGATATCTGACCTCCGCATAGTACAGAATTGAACCTGCATCATCGGGAACAGGGAACTCGCAGATCAGTACGGAAAAGCTGCTGATTGTTGCTGAGAACATTTTTCTGGTGCAAGCGCCAAGGTTCCGAACGCAATTTTAATGCCTTGCTTGCCCCGCCCATAAGCGGCAACGATGCGGAGACTTTCAATGCAGCAGCCTTCCAACCTCTCCAGATATCTCAAAATCGGTCTCGGCAGCACGGCTATCAGCCTTGTGGTTATGGCTGGCGCAGCCAATGCCCAGCAGGCACAGGCTCAGACTGCAAAACCGGCTGCGGAAAACGCATCCGGTGATGTTCAGCTCAACACAATCAACGTTAAAACCGTTAATCCTCAGGATATTACATCCCGTCCGGCACCGGTCAGCACAATCTCCAAAACAGAGATCAAGCTGAACGGCCGTGAAAAACTGGATACGGTTCTGCGTGAAACTCCGGGCGTATTCACCCGTATTAACGGCTCCAATCCGGGTGTTGCGGTCAATATTCGCGGCTTTGAAGGCTCCGGCCGCGTGAATATGATGATCGACGGTGCGCCGCAGACTTTCCGCACCACGGCACATGATGCTCAAGGTTACAGCTATATCGATCCGAATCTGCTGTCCTCCGTTGATATTACCCGCGGTGCAGTGACCACTGAAGGCGGCAGCGGTCTTGCCGGCAGCGTTAATTTCAAAACACTCGGCGTTGATGACGTATTGATGGAAGGCAAGGACAAAGGCGTTCTCGGCCGCGCATCATGGGGCAGCAACGGCGTCGGCTTCTCTGAAATGCTTGCCGGTGCGATGCGCGTCAATGAAGTGGGCATTGTTGCCGCTCTCAGCCGCCGCGATTCCAATGATTATAAAAACGGTGACGGCATCACCCAGAATAAAACCGGTCAGGAGATGACTTCCGGCCTGTTCAAAACAGAATTCGGATTTGCCGAAGATCACAAGCTGACACTTGGCGGCGTGATTTATAACAATAAATATGGCACATCGCAGACGAATTTCATGCCTGTGCCGCCGACAATTGACTATGATCTGCTGCTGCAGAACCGTACATTTACAGCCAATTACGTCTACAAGCCTGTCGATAATGATCTGATTGACCTTGCGATCAACGGTTATTTCAACAGCACAAAACTGACTTATGTCGGTGGCAACAGCCCTACTCTGTCGAGCCTTGGCCGTGAAATTAAAAATGAGTCCATCGGCTTCTCGGTCGCCAACACTTCCCGTTTCACAGTCAATGATCTGTATATCGACTGGAAATACGGCGTTGAATACAATCACGACAATACCGGCGGTGTGAAAGTCGGCGTTAATCCGGTTGATTCAAGCATGAACCGCGGTGCAGCCTTTACTCAGGTTGAGTGGAATTACGACCGCCTTCAGGTTCTGACCGGTCTGCGTTATGACTTCTACAAGCTGGACGGTACAGCCGATAGCGGTATTCCGGGCTTTGAAGATAACGGGATGTATTCCGCCAATCAGTCCAAAGGCCTGTGGAACCCTAAAGTTACACTCGCTTACAATGTAACCGACTGGCTCCAGCCATATGTGACCTATTCGCAGTCAATGCGCGCGCCAACATTGCAGGAAACAATGATCGGCGGAACGCATCCCGGCGGAACAGCATCCAGCTATGTGCCCAACCCTTATCTCGCGCCTGAAGAACAGCGCGGCTGGGATATCGGCCTGAACATGAAGCATGATGATCTGATCACAGCAGGCGACACAATCCGCTTCAAAGCCAATTACTTTGATATGGATGTTAAAAACTATATCGCAGCGCAGCGTAATACGACTTTCAACAAGCTGCAGTTTGTTAACCTGCCGGGCACATCCCGCGTGAAAGGTTTTGAACTCGAAACACATTATAATGCCGATTATGTGTTCGGCAGCCTTTCCTACACCCATAACAAGTCTGACCTGCCTTCGCAGACACCGGGTCTTGGTGCAAGCCAGTATCTGCCGGATGATGTTTTTGCGGCGACCCTCGGCGGATATTTCTTTGATAAGAAGCTCTCTGCCGGTGTGAAATATTCGTATGTTTCCAGCGGTCTGGTTGCTGCTGCAGATGCACGGGGCAATCTGCTGCCTCCGACAAAATCCGACTCGTATGATCTGGTAGACATTTTCGCGACCTATAAATTCAATGAAAATGTTGACCTGTCGCTCAAAGTCACCAACCTGTTTGATAAAACATATACACCGGCACTCAGCACATCGGGCTCCGGTCAGGGTCGTACATTCGTTGTCGCCACTCAGTTCCAGTTCTGAGTTGAGCTGAACATAGAAGATGATGCAGCGCGCCCTTCGGGGCGCGTTGTTTTTTCAAAATCCTGTTGAAATTCCGTTTTTATACATGGTGTGACAACACGCCACAGCGGTATGATTTTACCGCAAATTGCCCGTTCTGCCGTTTTTCCGTACCGAATAGTTCAATTAATATGGGTATTTAACTCAGGTTTAAAATCATTCTAAATTGTTGATTTTTAGAATGGTTTTAATCTGCACAATTTGACAAGCCTGCCTCTGTGAAGCATTAGAAAATCAAACAGTTACAGTGCAACTTTAAATGTTTGGCCTTGACCCATTCATTTGGAGGAATGATGAATCAGTATAATTTTATGAATGCAGCCAAGGTTGCTTTCTTTTTCAGTGAGCATGATGAAAATCAGACCATGATTTCTTCAGGTCATTTGCATATTTCAAATTTATTTTCCGTATTTTCCGGCTTAAACACCGCTTTTTCTATGCATGGTGCAGCATGCTAGTCTGCCATTGCAATGTAATTACTGCCAAAGAAATCGAAAATACTATCATCCAGATGCTGGATGAAGATTGCTGGCAATTGATTGTTCCTGCCAAGGTCTACCATGCTATGAAGAAGCGTGGCCGGTGCTGCGGCTGCTTCCCAAATGTTGTTGAAACGATCATAAGAGTGACTGAAGAATATCATCTTCGGCGCGAGCACAATGATTCTGAGTTCATTGTCTATATTGATCGCGTTCGTGCGTTACGTGAACAATTCGGGAGCAAATGGAATGAAGGGCGACAAAAAGGTCATCGAGCGGCTTAACGAGGCACTTTTCCTCGAACTCGGCGCAGTAAACCAATATTGGCTGCACTACCGCCTCCTGTCTGACTGGGGTTATACCCGTCTGGCGAAAAAGGAACGCGAAGAGTCGATTGAAGAAATGCAGCATGCAGACCGCCTCATCGACCGCATCATTTTCCTCGAAGGCCATCCGAACCTGCAGACTGTTGCGCCGCTGCGTATCGGTCAGACTGTAAAAGAAGTTCTGGAAGCTGATCTGGCCGGTGAATATGACGCCCGCGCTTCTTACAAGAAATCCCGCGAAATCTGTGATGAAGCCGGTGACTATGTCAGCCGTCAGCTTTTCGACGAATTGCTGAAGGATGAGGAAGGCCATATCGACTTTCTCGAAACCCAGCTCGAACTGCTCGGCAAAATCGGCGAAGAACGCTACGGTATGCTCAATGCCGCACCGGCAGATGCTGCTGAATAAAATCGCTATTGCGATTGCAATGAAAGGCTCCGCTCTGCGGAGCCTTTTTTATTGCCGGATACGCGCCGTACCAATCTTACAAATCAAAAATTTGAAAAGCAGAATTGCAGTGTTTCCGCTTTGTATCTGCAATTTAATCCTCCTGTTATTTACAGGAGACTCTCTATGGATTTTCGTATCACAGGGCTTTCACCGGAGCCGTTTCGCCACCTATTTGGCTTATCCGATCATGAACTGAAACAGCATCGTGCACTACGCGTATTTGCTGAAGACAGAGGTTATCCTGACCGCATTGAGATGTGTGAGGCTGAAATAGGTGAAAGCCTGCTGCTGCTCAACCATGTCTGCCAAAGCGCAGAAACACCCTATTATGCAACTCATGCGATTTATATACGCGAGAATGCAGTGGCAGCCTATGACCGGATCAACGAGGTTCCCTCAGTCATGCGCACGCGGCTCCTGTCTTTGCGTGCCTATAATGCTACAGGCATGATTATAGGAGCTGAAGTTGTGCAGGGTACGGATATTGAAGCGGCAATTGAACGCCTCTTCAGCGATCAGAACGCCGCCTATATTCATGCGCATAATGCAGGACGCGGCTGTTATTCCGGTCGTATTGACCGCGCCTGAACCATACAAAAAAGGCTCCGCAAATGCGGAGCCTTTTCATTGCTTCATGCAAGCAGCTTATTGCGGCAGCTTGTCATCAATGCCCTGAACATAGAAGTTCATGCTGACGATCGCTTTATCATCGGCAGTTTCACCGGCTTTGAGCCATTCAGAACCATCCTGCTTTTTCAGCGGACCGGTAAACGGCTTCAGCTCACCCGAGGTCAGCTTCTTGATGGTTTCTTCAGCCATTGCTTTCACATCGTCAGGCATATTGGTCAGCGGCGCCATAGCAACCAGACCGGTATTCATGCCGTTGAATGTGTCCTGCGACTTCCATGTGCCATCGAGAACAGCTTTGGTGCGCTCGATATAATATGGCGACCAATGGTCGATTGTCGCTGTCAGCTGGGTTTCAGGGCCGAACTTGATCATGTCCGAAGCCTGACCGAATGCCTTGATACCGCGTTCTGCCGCAACCTGAATTGGTGCGGTGGAATCTGTATGCTGGGTCAGAATGTCAACGCCCTGATCGATCAGCGCCTTGGCAGCATCTGCTTCTTTGCCCGGATCAAACCATGAGTTTGCCCAGATGATCTTGATCTTGAAATCCGGATTAACGGACTGCGCACCGATCATGAAGGAGTTGATAGCCTGCACAACTTCCGGCACCGGCACGGAACCGATGAAGCCAGCCATACCGTTTTTCGACAATTTGGCAGCGATCTGACCCTGCACATAACGGCCTTCATAGAAGCGCGCATTATAGGCAGATACGTTTTCTGCTGTCTTATAGCCGGTTGCATGTTCAAATTTCACATCAGGAAATTTTTTCGCAACTTTGATAGTCGGATCCATATAGCCGAAAGATGTCGTGAAAATCAGCTTATTGCCTGCACGGGCAAGACGCTCAATCGAACGCTCGGCATCGGCACCTTCCGGCACGCTTTCCAGATAGCTGGTTGTGATCTTATCACCCAGTTCTTTTTCCAGCTCTTTGCGGGCTTCATCATGCTGATAGGTCCAGCCGAAATCACCCGGAGGGCCGATATAGATAAAGCCGACTTTCAGCTTTTCTTCAGCCATGGCTGTGCCAGCCATGGCAAGTGTTGCCGCAGTGGCAAGAATTGTTAGCGTTTTCTTCATTGTCCCCGTTCTCCTGTTAAGGTCCGTAATCAAAAAACTGTAAAACGACTATGTATCAGCGGTCTGGTACAAATAGGCCGCCGGATTATCTATCCGGCACAAATGGCTTACCGAGCGATGCCGGTGTATTCATCATTGTCAGGCGGCGGTTACGCGAAATGATCACCAGCACAATGATTGTCGCCAGATATGGCAGTGCCGACAACAGCTGCGGCGGCAGGCCGATGCCGAATGCCTGCGCATGGAGCTGACCGATCGTCACTGCACCAAAAAGATAGGCGCCGATCAGCACACGCCAAGGCCGCCATGAAGCAAAAACCACCAGAGCCAGTGCAATCCAACCACGTCCAGCCGTCATATTCTCAACCCATTGCGGCACATAGACGAGGGAGAGCTGCGCACCGGCGAGACCGGCACAGGCACCACCGAACATCACAGCCAGATAACGCGTGCGCACCACATTGATACCGAGCGCATGGGCGGAGCCGTGATTGTCGCCGATAGAGCGCAGTTTAAGCCCTGCCCGTGAGCGGAACAAAAACCAGCTCACGCCAATAACCAGCAGCAATGCAATATAGAAAATCGGGTCTTGTCCGAACAGCAATTTACCGATCAACGGAATGTCGCTCAGATAAGGAATATAGATCGCGCCAAGGCGCACACCCGGAAGACCGACAAAGCCCTCACCGATCACAGCCGATGCACCCAGCCCGAGAATGGTCAGAGCCAGACCTGTTGCCACCTGATTGGTGACCAGTGTCAGTGTCAGAAAGCCGAACAGCAATGCGCAGGCTGCCCCTGCAAAAATTGCTGCGATCATGCCAAGCCATGCATTGCCGGTTAAATGAGCGATACCGAAACCGGTGACCGCGCCCATCAGCATCATGCCTTCAACACCGAGATTGAGCACACCGGAGCGTTCAACGACCAGCTCGCCGATGGCGGCAATCAGCAGAGGCGTGGCCGCTGTTGCAATAGTCAGCATAATTGCCTGTGTCATATCCATGGCTCAGGCCTCCCCGCGCAGATCATGCTGACTGCGACTGACAAAACGAATGCGGTAGTGAATGAAAGTATCGCAGGCCAGAACGAAAAACAGGATCATCCCCTGAAACACGCGCGCGGATTTTTCTGAGATACCGATAGAAAGCTGTGCTGCCTCACCGCCGAGATAGGACAATGCCAGCACCAGACCGGCCGCAATAATACCCAGCGGATTAAGCCGCCCGAGAAAGGCAACAATAATCGCTGTAAAACCGTAGCCCGGTGTGATTGTCGTACGCAGCTGACCGATAGCGCCGGATACTTCGCTGATACCGGCAAGACCTGCCAGCGCACCGGAGACCAGAAAGGCAAAGAATGTAATCTTGCCCGCACTGAAACCGGCGAAACGCGCTGCACGCGGGCTTTGCCCGACAACCTTGATTTGAAAACCTTTCAGGGTACTGTGCAGCATGAACCACAGCAGGAATGCAGCAATAATGGCGAAGATGAAGCCCCAATGCGCACGCCCTGCAGCTGACCAGATTTCCGGCAGCACAGCATATTCATGAAACTGACGGCTTTCAGGGAAGTTATTACCTTCCGGATTGCGCCATGGCCCGCGCACCAGCCAGTCCAGAAAGAACTGCGCCACATAGACCAGCATCAGGCTGGTCAGGATCGTATTGGCATTAAAACGGGTTTTTAAAAGCGCCGGTACCGCACCATAAAGCGCACCGCCAACCATCCCCATCAGCAGCATCAGCGGCAGAACATACCAGCCCTGCACATCCGGATATAATATCGGCAGGATCGAACCGGTAATCGCCCCCATGGTCAGCTGACCTTCGGCACCGATATTCCAGTTATTCGACAAATAGCAGACGGAAAGCCCGACAGCGATCAGGATCAGCGGCGCAGCTTTGACCAGTAATTCATGGATCGACCACATATCCAGCAGCGGCTCAATGAAGAACGCATGGAGTGCAGCAAACGGGTCTTTTCCCATCAGCGCAAACAAAATGGCGCCGCAAATCATTGCAAGCGCCAGTGCTAACAGCGGAGAAATTGCGCTGAACCAACGTGAGGGTTGTGGTCTTTTAATCAGTTCAATACGCATCAGACTGCCCCGCCCATCATCAGGCCGATTTTTTCAGCCGTTACAACATCGCGCGGCATGGCTTCGGATAACTGACCATGATGCATCACTGCGATACGGTCACAAATTTCAAATAGTTCATCAAGGTCCTGACTGATGACCAGTACCGCAGAGCCCTGACGTGACAGATCCACCAAAGCCTGACGAATACGCATGGCCGCACCGGCATCCACGCCCCATGTCGGCTGATTGACGACAAGAACAGACGGGTTGCGATCCAACTCACGACCGATAATGAATTTCTGCAAATTGCCGCCGGACAACGCACCGGCCACCGGATTTTCCGCATTTTTGCGCACATCCATCATCGCATTGATACGCTTGGCAGCGGAGGACAATGCAGATTGCGAGATGATTTTGAGCCAGCCGCCCTTCAGGAACATTTTTGCATCGGTACGGTAACGCGACAGAAACAGATTATCCGTCAGCGGCAGTTCCGGCACAGCGCCATGTCCCAGACGTTCTTCCGGCACAAAACCTGCCCCCAGCATCCGGCGCTGTGTGATACCGGTGAGACCTGCCTGCTGCCCGCGAATACGGATGGTTGATGCCTGATCCTGCCGCAACTCGCCGGATACAGCTTCAAAAAACTCGCTCTGGCCGTTACCGGCAACACCGGCAATGCCCACAACCTCACCGGCAGCGACATTCAGGGAAATATCGCGCAACGCGGTTGAGAATGGTCCGCGCGGTGCCTGTGAAAGCCCGTCAATCTCCAGCAATGTCGCTCGTTCCGCTGACTGCAACTCAGCTTTCGGACGTTCAACCAGTGCCACATCCTCACCGACCATCATACGGGCAAGTGACGCCGCTGTTTCCTGCGAAGGCGTGCAATGGGATACGCCTTTGCCGTGGCGCAGCACGGTTGCGCGATCGCAAATCTGCTTCACTTCTTCCAGCCGGTGGCTGATATAGAGAATGGATTTGCCTTCGCTTTTCAGGCGATTAAGCGTGATAAACAGCTTGTCCGCTTCCTGCGGGGTCAAAACTGATGTCGGCTCGTCGAGAATAATAAGCTGCGGCTCCTGCAACAGGCAGCGGATAATTTCGATACGCTGGCGCTCACCGACCGACAAATCACCGACAAGCGCATTGGTATCGACCGGCAGGCCGTAAGTCTCACCGATCTGCGAGGCTTTTTGCGCAACTTCATTGAGGGAGAGGCCCGCATCCAGTGACAGCGCGATATTTTCTGCGGCTGTCAGACTGTCAAACAGGGAAAAATGCTGAAAAACCATACCAATGCCGAGCTTGCGGGCATAGGCCGGATTATTCATGCGGACTTTGCGTCCCTTCCAGAAAATCTCACCGTCCTGTGGCTGCAAAGAGCCGAACAACATTTTGACAAGCGTGGATTTTCCTGCGCCGTTTTCCCCCAGCAGCGCGTGGATTTCGCCATGTTCAATCGTCAGATCAATCTGGTCACATGCTTTCAGCGCACCAAACTGTTTGGTTAAACGCCGTACATCCAGTAATTGCTCAGCCAGTAATTGTTGAGGTTTTGCGGAAGGTTCTGTCATGTGTCCCCTAGACATTTCTTCCGCCCACCTTATGCCACAGTCAAAAAAATAGGAAAGCCGAAAAGTAATTTATAACAATTCTATGAACACTTTTTGCAAGATGCATAAAGAAATTCCGGCGAAATCAGATTTCGCCGGAATATTGTTTTTCAAATCTGAAAATGATTTTACGGGATCAGTATCGTTGTACCGGTGGTTTTGCGCGCTTCGAGATCACGCTGCGCCTGTGCTGCATCCCGCAATGCATAGGTCTGATTGACATTGATTTTGACTGCGCCGCTGGCAACCACATCAAACAGCGCCTGCGCCGCACGTTCCAGCTCTTCCCTTGTAGCAATATAAGAGCCAAGCGTCGGGCGGGTTGCATAAAGCGAACCATATTGATTGAGCAGTGCCAGCTCAAATGGCGGCACCGGTCCCGATGCATTGCCATAGCTCACGAACAAGCCACGCGGTTGCAGAACTTGCAGTGATGCCGGGAACGTATCTTTGCCAACACTATCATAGACCACCGGCAGGCCTTTGCCGCCGGTGATTTCCTTCACCTTCTCGACGAAATTATCTTCACGGTAATTGATAACATGATCATAGCCGAGGGACAGCGCGAGATCGATTTTCTCCTGCGATCCGGCAGTGCCGATGACCGTTGCACCAAGATGCTTCGCCCACTGACCGGCAATCTGCCCGACACCGCCGGCGGCGGCATGGATCAGGATCGTATCGCCCTTCTGCACCTTATAGGTCAGATTAATCAGATAATAGGCTGTCATGCCTTTCAGCATCATGGATGCGGCAAGGCGCAGATCCATATTCTCCGGCACTTTAACCAGACGATCCGCAGCAATCAGCCGTTCATCCGCATAAGAACCCATAGCACCTGTATAGGCCACACGGTCACCGACCTTCACATTCGTCACGCCTTCACCGACAGCGACGACTGTACCTGCGCCCTCCTGCCCCGGAATGAAAGGCAATTGCGGCGCCTTATAAAGACCGGTGCGGAAATAGACATCGATAAAATTCAATCCGACCGCTTCATGGCGGATACGTGCCTCGCCTGCTTTAGGCTGCCCAAGTTCGACCTGTTCATATTTCAGAACATCGGCACCACCGGTTTCACGGATCAGAATTGCATTTATCATTGTCAGAATTCCCTGTTATTTCGCAGTAGTTTTAAGACCAAGATTAGGCAGGAACTGCATCACGATACCGATGCAGTAGAGATAAATACCGGTGACGGAGATACCGATGCGCACCCAGAGCGGTGCATCCATCTGATAGAAAATACCCGCCACACCGAAAACGCACCACAGTAGAAACACTGTGAGATTAAGCGGACGCAAACGCACCACGCGCACCGGATGCAGAAAGTTCAGCGGCATGAATGACAAGATCGCCGAGACAACAACAACCGCAAAAGCTGTCCATTCACCCGGACCGACGATGAACAGGGTGAAGACCACCATATTCCAGACCACAGGGAAACCCTTGAAGAAGTTTTCTTTGGTCTTCATGCCGGTATCAGCATAATAAATCGCACTGCTGATAACGATGATCGCGCCGGACAGGAACGACAGGCCGTGCCCCATGAAGCCGCTCTGATAAAGCGCAAATGCAGGGATCAGCACATAAGTGACATAATCGATGATATTATCGAGAAGTTCACCCGACCAGTTTGGCAGCACATATTTCACTTCCAGCTTGCGGGCGATCGGCCCGTCAATGCCATCGACGAAAAGTGCCAGCCCGAGCCAGAGAAACATTGCAGTCCAGTTTTCTTCACTGGCAGCAACCAGTGACAAGAAAGCCAGAAAGGAGCCGGAAGCCGTTAACAGGTGAACAGAAAAAGCCCTGACCTGAGGCAGAGTGACTTTTTTAGCTTTCAGTTTGTCTGTCAGTTTCGCTTTCAAGATCTTTGCCGATTCTGTTACAAAAAATTAATGAATTATCAGTCCTGACAGCTTTTGTCGAAAAACACCAAAAGTGCAAGAAAAGCTGACTTGAAAAACAGACAAAATGTCGCTCATCCAAAGAAGTTACCTGCTATTCGTGACTATCTCCGCTTTAAGCATATGTTTTTAGTGTCGTAACGGCGACTTATGGCCTAAAAGAATGAGCAGGCAAATCTGCTTATGGTTTTTAAAAATTAGCAGGATATTCCGGTGATTTGACTGTTTGATTGTCAAAAACCGGATAACAAAGAGGTGCATTATGTCAGGCTCCGTTCATTCATCAGAGTTCACTTCGGCGCGCATTCTTGTGAGCGGCAGCGGCCCTGCGGGAATGATTGCGGCACTGGCGATGGCGCAGGCGGGCTATGATATTCTGCTTGCGGGTCCGGTAAGCGATCAGGATGACCGGCGCACCACAGCACTGATGATGCCTGCTATTGAATATCTCGACAGTCTCGGTGTGTGGCAAACCATCCGTCCGGATACAGCCGCCCTCGCCTCCATGCGTATTGTTGACGGCACCCGCAGATTAATCCGCAGCCCTGCGGTGACATTCCGCGCTTCGGAAATCGGCACAGAAGCTTTCGGCTATAATATTCCCAATCTGGTGCTGAACCGTGCATTGCATGAAGCTGTTACTGCGCATCCGCGTATTGCCCGTAATTTCAGCAATGCCACCGCCTATCAGCACAATAGCGACAATATTTCTGTCACTTTCAGCGACGGACAGGTTGTGACCACTCCACTGGTCGTGGCAGCTGACGGCCGCAACAGCTTAGCGCGTGATGCAGCGGGCATTCAAACCCGCCGCTGGCGCTATCCGCAAACGGCAGTTGTGTGCTCGTTTAGCCATAAAGTACCGCATCAGAATATTTCGACCGAATTCCACACCGAGGATGGTCCTTTCACGCAGGTGCCGCTACCCGGCAATCGCTCCAGTCTCGTCTGGGTTGCCAATCCGCGCTATGCTGAAAAGCTGATGGCGCTCGACAGCGAACAGCTTGCCCGAGAGATTGAAACAAAAATGCAATCCATGCTCGGGCAAATTACGGTCGACACTAAACAGCAGGCATGGCCGCTCTCCGGTCTGGTGCCGCTGAAATTTGCAGCCAAGCGCACAATCCTGATCGGCGAAGCAGCGCATGTTTTCCCGCCAATCGGTGCACAAGGCCTGAACCTCGGCACTCGTGATGTGGAAACACTGATCAGCGCCCTGAACAAAGATAAGCAAGATGCCGGTTCCGATCGCGTTATCCGCGCCTATGACAGCGGTCGCCGACCTGATATTCTGGCACGTACCGGCTCGGTCGATGTGCTGAACCGCACGCTGTTGTCAGACTTCCTGCCTGCGCAGATAATTCGCGGCACAGGATTGGAAATCCTGCGTGCTGTGCCGCCGCTGCGTGCTTTCTTCATGCGTGAGGGGCTGCGTCCCGGTGGCGGCTTCAAAGCCCTGCTGCCATCTTTCTCCGCAGCGAATAAGAAGACGACACTGCCAACTGTCACGCCACATCACGACGGATCACAATGAGTGCTTTTGAAGTAAAATATGCACGTTTCCAGATCGGACAGGTGGTGCGTCACCGCCTGTTACCGTTTCGCGGTATCATTTTCGATGTTGATCCGGAATTCGCCAATACGGAAGAATGGTACATGTCCATTCCCGAAGCCTCACGCCCGAAACGTGAGCAGCCGTTTTATCACGTGCTGGCGGAGAATGAGGAAACCGATTACGTAGCCTATGTTTCCGAGCAAAATCTGGAAGAAGATGAAAGCGGTGAACCGCTGCGTCATCCGCAGATCGGTGACTATTTCGACATCGACAGTCAGGGCGAATATCGCTTTAAAGCTGCACCGCTGAATTAAAGTCCGCTTAAAAGCGGTGAGCGCCATTGTTCAAACCGCTCTTTGAGGTGATTGAGTTGCAGACTATCCGGCAGGATGACATCCATTCCGCCGTCATAAACATAAAATACCTGCGCTTTTTGATTTACAAACAAAATGCCTGATATTTTCCCATGAAGAATGAGAGAAAATAACTCGTCAAATGCGCCGCTTTTCCAATGATCTTGTTTATAGAGAAAACGGGATTTGCACTTATCTCCATCATTGTCAAAATACGTTTTTATACCTGAACTTTTAAAGCCCATCCTGAGAAATCTTAAAGTTTTACTGGTTGCAGATTTTTCAATGTCAGTATCAGACACCAACCAAAGTGGTTCATTATCAGTGAAAATTGCAGAGGCAATGCTGTTAAATCGCTCTAAAACCTCCTGCTGCTCAGCAACATTAGAAGGATAGCGCTTTCCTTCAGGCAATGCGTAAAATCGTACCCATTGCTGCCGCTTTTCTACCCGCAGAAGATACATCAAAGGCAGCGAGCCTGAGTATATACTATTCCAGAATTGTGAAAACGGGGTGCTGCGCATGGATACCTGCTTTAAACAATAAACAAAAAGGCCGGATTGCTCCGGCCTTTTTTATATCGATTATGCGCGGCGAAGATCCGGCGGTGTTGCCTCTTCGAGCAATGAGCTCAGCGCTTCATCCAGTGACATAGGTGTCTGGTCGCGTGATCCGAGACGACGTACATTCACTGTACGCTCTTCTGCTTCACGCTTACCAAGCACCAGAATAACCGGCACTTTCTGCAGCGAGTGCTCACGCACCTTGTAGTTGATCTTCTCGTTGCGGAAGTCAGTTGTTACCTGCAAACCTGCTTTTTTGCACAAGTTAGCAACTTCCTGACCATATTCATCCGCTTCCGAAGTGATCGTTGCCACAACAACCTGAATTGGTGCGAACCACAACGGCATATGACCGGCAAAGTTCTCGATCAGAATACCGAGGAAACGCTCCATCGAGCCACAGATAGCGCGGTGGATCATTACCGGCTGCTGCTTCTCGGAATTGTTGTCGATATAGAATGCACCGAAGCGTTCCGGCAGATTGAAGTCAACCTGCGTTGTACCGCACTGCCATTCACGACCGATCGCATCTTTCAGCGTATATTCGAACTTAGGACCGTAGAACGCGCCCTCGCCAGGCAGAATGCCGGTTTTGATGCGGCCGCCGGAATTGGCTTCGATTGTCTTGAGCACTTCGCCCATAACGCTTTCCGCACGATCCCACAGCGCATCATCACCCACGCGCTTTTCAGGACGTGTGGAGAGCTTGACGGTGATCTGATCGAAGCCGAAATCGGCATAAGTCGAGAGGATCAGGTCGTTAATGCGCAGGCATTCATCCGCCATCTGCTCATCAGTACAGAAGATATGCGCATCATCCTGCGTAAAGCCGCGAACACGCATCAGGCCATGCAGTGCACCGGATGGCTCATAGCGATGCACATTACCGAATTCCGCCATTTTGATCGGCAAATCGCGATAGGATTTCAAACCATGTTTGAAAATCTGCACGTGACCCGGGCAGTTCATCGGTTTCAGCGCGAAAACGCGGTCATCCTCAGTGTCATCACCGGCAGTGGTGACCTTGAACATGTTGTCTTTATACCAGCCCCAGTGACCGGATGTTTCCCAAAGAGACTTATCCAGCACCTGCGGTGCGTTGACTTCCTGATAGCCATGATCGTCGAGACGACGGCGCATATAGCTGACAAGGCTCTGGAACATGCGCCAGCCCTTGGAATGCCAGAACACAACGCCCGGACCTTCTTCCTGAAAATGGAACAGATCCATTTCACGGCCAAGGCGGCGATGGTCGCGCTTTTCAGCTTCTTCCAGCATTGTCAGATATTGCTGCAGATCAGCATCATTCGCGAAAGCTGTACCGTAAATACGGGTCAGCATCGGATTGTTGCTGTCACCGCGCCAATAAGCACCGGCAACTTTCATCAGCTTGAACGCATTGCCGATCTGGCCTGTGGACGCCATATGCGGGCCACGGCAAAGATCAAACCAGTCGCCCTGATAATAGATCTTCAGATCCTGACCTTCAGGGATCGCGTCAATCAGCTCAACCTTATAGGATTCACCTTTATCGGAGAAAACCTGCTTGGCTTTTTCGCGTGTCCAGACTTCGCGTGTGAACGACTTGTTGCGGGCAATGATTTCACGCATTTTCTTTTCGATAACCGGCAGGTCATCGGGTGTGAAAGGCTCATTGCGGGCGAAGTCATAATAGAAGCCGTTTTCGATAACCGGTCCGATTGTGACCTGCGTGCCAGGGAAAAGCTCCTGCACAGCTTCAGCCAGAACGTGGGCGCAGTCGTGACGGATCAGCTCCAGCGCACGCGGATCTTCACGGGTGAGAATCTCGACTTTGCCTGATGCGCCAAGCGGCTCGGACAAATCACGCACGGTGCCGTCAACCGCATAGGCGACAGACTTTTTAGCCAGTGATTTGGAGATGGATTCGGCAAGCGCCAGACCGGTCATGGCCGGATCATATTCGCGCTGTGAGCCGTCGGGAAATTCGAGAGTAATAAGATCAGACATTGTCATCCTCATCCAGTCCCGCCAACGATTGCGGGTGGTTATTTAGAGCAAAATAAAAGCTTTCCGGCTCCTGCAAAACGAAGTGCAGATGCGACCGGCAGCGTCTCTATAATCAATCTAAACGGGGAAATAAACCTTTACCCCGTAAAAGCTTAGTCATTATCGGGTTTTGCAGCCGAAATGTGCCAATAACGCCACGGAAAATACCATTTATAGTGTGGCTCCAGCGCTTCCGGCACACGATCAATGCCGCAGGTACCAAAAGGCCCGCAACGCATGATACGAAACAAGCCCATCCAACCGCCGGTCCACAAACCGTAACGGGCAACAGCCTCATAGGCATATTCGGAACAGGTCGGCATATGGCGGCAGGAATTACCGATAAAGCCCGATAAAGTCAGCTGATAAAGCCGCACAAACCCTGTTCCCAGCAAACGATCCGGTGTTTTACGCCATGCGCCCTGATAGTTGCGGCTGTATTTTTTGCGGGGTTTGGTTTCAGGCTGCGGGCACATATCGCTTACACGGCAGCTTTTGCGGCAATCTGATCCAGACAGTCAACAACAGCATCAAATGTCAGTAAAGTGGATGCATGACGGGCTTTATAATCACGAACCGGCTCGAAAAAACGTAAATCTTCAAAGCGGCCTTCAGGTGGTGCGCCGTTGTCTTTCAGCATTGCAGTCATTTGTGCCTGTAATTCGCGCAATTCGGACTCTGTGGAGCCAATAATATGACGTGCCATCACCGAGGAGGTCGCCTGCCCCAAAGCACAGGCCTTTACCTCATGCGCGAAATCCACGACAATACCGTCTCTGACTTTGAGATCGACAATCACTGTAGAACCACAAAGCTTGGAATGCGCCTTCGCAGTTGCATCCGGAGACTGAAGACGACCAATATGCGGAATGTTACCGGCAAATTCGAGAATCCGGGCATTATACATATCATTGATCATCCGGTTTCTCCTTCAGCATGTTCCGGCGCATTGCCGGACATGATTGTATAAGTGGCTATATAAATATTTCATTTCAAGCCGCTATAGAGAATAGCACAACCGAAATACGACATAAATCGGCTGTCTTTGCTCTTTTAATATCTTCGACATACTTTATATAGGACAGGCATTTGCCTTTTGCGGATATTTCCGCGACAGTCAATGCAAACAGGCAGAGCAGGCCTTTGGCTGTATTCTGCAAAACGCCAGATAACTGCCCCGACATAAATGCCAAGCCTTCAGCGGTACAGCTAAGATTACCGCCTGAGCAAGCTTCGTAACAGTGTCCGTTTAACTCGTCTCTCCACAGAGAGAGACTACGGGAGCTCGATATGAACAAGCACATTTCCGATTCACAGACCAGCAATGTTGCACGCCCGACAAAGGCTGAAGCAGAGGCCGCTGTAAAAACATTGCTGCTCTGGATGGGAGAAGATCCGTCGCGCGAAGGGTTGCTTGAAACCCCGAAACGCGTGGCAAAAGCCTATAAAGAACTGTTTTCCGGCTATCATCAGTCTCCGGAAGAAGAGCTCGGCACTGTTTTTGAAGAAGTTGCCGGCTACAAAGACATGGTTCTCATCAAAGACATCAAGTTTTTCTCGCATTGCGAACACCATATGGTGCCGATTATCGGCAAGGCACATATCGGCTATCTGCCGAATGGCTCTGTTGTCGGCCTGTCAAAAATTGCGCGTGTCGTTGATATGTTTGCCCATCGCCTGCAGACACAGGAAAGCATGACTGCGCAGATTGCTCACAGCATTCAGAATATTCTCAAGCCCCTCGGCGTTGCTGTCTTGATTGAAGCGGAACATATGTGCATGGCTATGCGCGGCATTCGCAAACAGGGATCAACCACATTGACGACCACCTTTACAGGCGCTTTCGAGCAGGATGTTGCCAATCAGGTTCGGTTCATGACCATGCTGCGGAGCGGTTCATGACCAAGCTGCCTGCCGATTTCCCTGCACAGACCGACAAGCACAGCACCGAAGAAGGTGCTGTCTTTGCGCCCCGCTTTGACAGTTCCGGTCTGATAACCGCAGTTGTGACAAGTGCGGATGATGGTGAATTGCTGATGGTTGCACATATGAACAGCGAAGCCCTGCGGCTGACACTGGAAACCGGCATTGCCCATTACTGGTCGCGGTCTCGCAAGTCGCTTTGGAAGAAAGGCGAAACTTCCGGCAATCTGCAGACTGTTATCGAAATGCGCACAGACTGCGATCAGGATGCCCTATGGCTCAAGGTCAGAGTTGCCGGTAATGGCCCGACATGCCACACAGATCGTCACTCCTGCTTTTACCGCACGGTAGATATTTCAGGTAATAACGTCATTTTACATAAATAAACCAAACCATTAGGTTTGTTTATTGACACAAAACACAAAAGCCCTGCGTAATATTAATTACGCAGGGCTTTTTGTCTGGAGGACGGTTCTTTCGCCAAATATCAAATCCGGCGAAAGAAATTTTGAAGACATAAGAGGCGTCCTTCACCTCCCGTCAGATTATCAGAACTTGTAGTTTACACCAACGCGCACAGTGTGGAAGTTGGTTTTAACTTTGGATACATCTGCACCGTCGCTGAACTTAACTTTGCCCAGGTCAGTGTAGAGATATTCTGTCTTCAGAGTTACGTTGTCTGTGAAGGCGTGCTCTACACCGGCACCTGCAGTCCAGCCAGCGCGGGTCTTGGAAGCGCTTTCATAACCATCAACAACATCGTAGCCCTCGATCTTCACTTTACCATAAGCAAGACCGGCTGTACCGTAGAGCATGGTGCGCTCAGCAATGTCTGCACCCAGACGACCGCGAACAGTACCGAACCACTGAACTTTACCCTTTACAGTACCTTCGTAAGCACCGGCTGCATCGTAGAAATCAACGGATTTCTTCATGGTCGAGCCCTGGAAGTCAGCTTCGATACCAGCAACGATCTGGTCGAACTGCCAGTTGTAACCAGCCTGCACACCACCAACAAAGCCACGTGGCTTGATGCTGACGCCGTCTTCTTTCATTTTACCAAAACCGTAACCGGCATTGGCACCAACATAACCGCCTTCCCAGCTGAAGGTATTCACTTCAACGGCTGGTGCAGGTTCGTTGTAAACGATAGCGTCTGCAGCCATTGCAGTGCCGGAGAACAGAACAGCTGCGGAAGCAGCGAGGATGACTTTATTAAACATGGGAGAACCTCAAAATCTTTCTTGATCTTGTTTTACACCAACCGGACAAAAATGCTGTAACAATATTGCAACATGTATATTCAGAAAAACTTATGGTTACTATTGCGTTAATTTACAAAGTCAGAGTAAACACAAATAAACTTCAATATAATTACTTAATTTACAATTAATAATAATTAAAATTACATTAAACTTACATAATTCAGATTGTTTTATGCGTTTTCTGCAATTTATAACTGCATAAATTGCCTTGCACTGCAATCGCATGAAAGCCATAGTCTGAATATACTTGTTCCTGTATTCTGGTTGCAAACACAGGTATATTCGGGAGATATTGCATGCTTTCATGGGTACCGCGCCGCCGCACGACTGCTGCTGCCAATGCACCGGCTCAGGCGGAAATTCCCAAACCTGTTATTCTTAAAACACCCCAGCCAATTGCTCTTGCTTTAGGCGGCGGTTCGGCACGCGGATGGGCACATATCGGCGTATTACGCGCACTCAATGAAGCCAATATCAAAATATCTATGATAGCAGGCACCTCAATAGGGGCACTTGTGGGCGGCTGCTATCTGGCAGGAAAACTGGATGAGCTGGAAGAGTTTGCACGCTCCCTTACACGCAGACGCATGTTCAGCCTGATGGATATTACATTTCGTGGCAGCGGATTATTCGGCGGCATGAAACTGGATCGCAAATTGCACCAGCATCTCGACGGATTGAATATTGATGACTTGCCCTGTCCTTATGTGGCCGTCGCCACTGAATTACGTACGGGTCACGAAATCTGGCTCTCCACCGGCTCACTTATTATGGCAATGCGCGCCTCTTATGCATTGCCGGGCGTTTTTGAACCTATCCGTTACGACCACCGGCTGC
Source organism: Pseudochrobactrum algeriensis (assembly GCF_018436245.1). Classification (NCBI taxonomy): domain Bacteria; kingdom Pseudomonadati; phylum Pseudomonadota; class Alphaproteobacteria; order Hyphomicrobiales; family Brucellaceae; genus Pseudochrobactrum; species Pseudochrobactrum algeriensis. Next base: position 1,503,507 of record NZ_CP075361.1, on the reverse strand, counting down.
TTGTGGACGGTGCATTGGTCAATCCGGTTCCGGTTTCCGTATGCCGCGCCTATGAGCAGCAATTGGTTCTGGCCGTCAATCTCAACTACGACCAGTTCGGCCGCGCAGCCGTTGTCAAATATACAAGTCCAGCACGCGCCGGACAGGAAGACACAATCAGCCCTGCTCAGGCAGGTGTCATAAGCCATGAATCGCGCTTGGGCATAACCGGCGTCATGATGGACGCTTTCAATATTATACAGGACAGAATCTCGCGCGCCCGTATGGCCGGCGATCCGCCGGACATCGCTTTGATGCCAAGCATCGGCCATATCGGCCTGACCGAGTTTCACCGCGCGGCTGAAACTATTGATATCGGCTATCAGGAAACCCGCAAACAGCTGGAAAATATTGAAAGATTGCAACGCGTCATCTTTTGAATCAAAAATTCCGGCTCAAAAGACGAATCTTTTCAGTTTTTTGACAGTTTGATTCCGGAAAATATGGCGGACCAACTACCCAGTGAAGAAAATAGCCCCGCTTCATCCTATTGAAGGGATTATAAAAACGCGGTTTTGCGGGAGAAAAACGGGCTTCTGTGAATTACTTTTAAAAAAATGCAATGAAACGAATAATTTGGCTTGTCACTGCAATAGTGATTTGCTACATCGCCCTCACCGAAGCAGTTCGGTTTCTACCACACAGTGCGGTCGTGGCGGAATTGGTAGACGCGCAGCGTTGAGGTCGCTGTGGGGCAACCCGTGGAAGTTCGAGTCTTCTCGACCGCACCATTCTCTCCTTACAATCAGGAAGAAAAAGCTAACAATAGCAAAGACCTATTGAAGCTTATTAAATGCGTTTCCCCCTTACTTCTATTTCAAAATACCTATTGATTTTACTTCCTAATTTAAAACAAGCCCCTCATCTTGTCAGATTAGTTGAGATAGCTTCTTATAAAGAAACATACTTTACCCCTCCTTTGCATATGCATGAGTGCTAAGTTTCCTCGATAATTACCAATAAGCAGATCATTGACACCGTCACAGATACAGGCCGCTGACAACAGCCTTTATGGGCAAAATGACTCGCTTTACCGAAGCACTGGTGATCGATAAGGTGCGGCACAATCTCACCACCCGCATATTTTATGACTTGATTATCACTATTGCACTTTCAGCTAAGGAAACCCCTTTGAGCACACGCAACTCACTGACACCTTCAATGGAAGAGAAATACTCCGACATCAAAACACAAAATGAGCGCAGGATGATGCTTGCGATCAAGAAATCTCTCAGTGATACCTACGCACAAACGGCGAATGAATTAAAAGCGGCCGGAATCGATGAAGATGCGCCGCCACAGGATTATTATGTCGCCTTAGCGCATCAGCAGTTATTCGCACTTCTGTGTGGAGCTAATCCTGAGACATTTGAAGGCGGAGACCCTCAAACTGCAGAATTCGTGATTAAAAACGCTCAAAATATTCGTGAGCACTATTGGCTAAAGGATACAGAATAAAGCCTTGTGCAACACCCCGAGCTCCATTGCTGTAATTTGGTTACTTAACATAGCGGCATGGCGATAGTGTTGTTGCACCTGCCATCACAACAACTGATGCGTACAGAGTAGATCCTCTCAAAGAAAAGCGGTCAATTTGCCATCTGGATTTTTTGAGCTGTAATCTCTACCTGAATGCCATTATGACAGAAAATTCCCCTGCACAGAGTCGCCCTGCGACAAACCGTAATGATCTATCTGCACGTTTTCAGGCTGCTGACGGCTCTCCGCCTGTTGAATGGCTGGTTGCCGACGGCCTCACAACCTATCCGGATGCTGAAGCGTTTATGGAAGCCCGCGTCGCAGCCATTCGTGACGGTACGGCCAATGAGCTGGTATGGCTTATAGAACACCCGCCGCTTTATACTGCAGGCACCAGTGCACGTGAAGAAGACCTGCTGTCCCCCGATCGTTTCCCGGTTTACAAGACAGGACGCGGCGGTGAGTTTACCTATCATGGTCCGGGGCAGCGCGTTGCCTATGTTATGCTGGATCTGAAACGGCGACGCGAGGATATTCGTGCCTTTGTGGCAGCACTCGAAGAATGGATCATCCGCACGCTCAACAGCTTTAATGTCAAAGGTGAGCGCCGCGAAGACCGCGTGGGTGTCTGGGTTATGCGCCCTGAAAAACCGCGCCTCGCCGATGGCTCAATGGCTGAAGACAAGATTGCTGCAATCGGTATTCGTCTGCGTCGCTGGGTCAGCTTTCACGGCATCTCCATCAATGTAGAGCCGCAGCTTGAAAATTTCGGCGGCATTGTTCCCTGCGGCATTGCCGAGCATGGTGTAACCAGTCTTGTCGATCTGGGGTTGCCGGTCTCCATGGATGATCTGGATGTGGCGTTGAAGCAAAGTTTCAATGATGTTTTTGGCGATGTGAAATAATAAAAACATTAAACAACATGTTGTTTTAAAATGATAAAGGCGGCTTTTGAGCCGCCTTTACTTTTTTCACTCATGCGGAAAGCATTGCCTTCTCCGCTTCCGCACTGCGCTTTTGCTCGCGGATGAAAACATAAATACCGGAACCGATAATAATGGCGATGCCGAACCATTTTGACAGGCTTGGGAAATCACCGAAGAAGATCAGCCCAACGGTCACGGCCATAACGATTTCGACATATTGAAATGGCGCAAGAATAGATGCCGGTGCCAGCTGAAATGCCTGCACTACCAGCAAATGTCCGCTGGCTGCAAAGACACCGATCATGATCAGCATAAACCACGGGAACAGCGAGGTAGGCAACACAAATTGCAGATCGGGAATAGCCGCAGCCTCACCGAAGATCATAACAGCCAGCCCCATAATGCTGCCCCCGATACCGGCATAAAGCTGCATGACGACGGGACGCTCATTGAGGCCGAATTTACGGTTCAGCACCAGATAAACTGCAAACAGAAAAGCTGAAATCATCGGCAGAACCGATACCCAGCCAAACACGCTCCAGCTTGGCTGAATCACGATCACGGTTCCGAGCAGACCAACCAGCACGGCACTGAGACGACGCCAGCCCACCTTCTCATTAAGAAAAATCATAGAAAGAACTGTGAGAATGAGCGGTTCAACAAAGAACACGGCCAGCGCATCGGCCAACGGCATATATTTTACCGCCGTAAAAAAGCACAGGCTGCCGAGTGCAAGCAGACAGCCACGAAACAGATTGCCCCAGAGATGCTCTGTTTTAAGGCCAAGTCCGCGACTGAACAGGACAATTGCACCTAAGCTAATCAGCCCCTGCACAAAGAAACGCATGAAGCTGATGGTGGCAGGCGGAATATTCTCTTCCATTGCCAGCCATTTGCCGGTTGCATCCATAAGCGGCACAATAAGCATGGCACAGATCATCGTAATCATTCCGCGCACATGCGGCTGTAACCGGTCTTGCATTTTCATTCCCCTGCGGCAGAGCCGCCTTCATTTCATTCTCTGTTCTCATCACGGCTTATATGTTTAAGCAACCACTCTCTCCCGCCCCTTGTCTGATTGTGCCAAACCGTCACCATAAGGACACAGAGCCCGCTATGCTGTCGCGGATTGGTTCCAGCATGATTTGACAATTCCGATATAATTGTTCAAACAAAATAAATCTGCGGAAAAGTCAGGATTACCGGCATTTAAACAGGAACGTAAAGAGAACCTTTATCGCTTTAGCGATATAAACATGCCAAACTATCTGTGATTCGATTTTCCGTAATTCCGAAGCGGTTCCGGTTTTCCTGAAACAGAAAATCCGTTTCGTAACTTTGTTTTCCCGCATTTATGCGAAGCTGAAGCATTCTTTCAGCAGCAAAATGCTCCGTATCTATTTGAACGAACAGGCCAGCCATTTCACATGGATAATAGCGACGATCTTTTTTCGAATATTCTCAGCAATGCACGCGGACGTCAGGCGATACAGTCTGAATCTCCGGTCAGTGTTGCCGAAACTGTTTCGTCTCCTCTTGAGCCTGCACCTGTTGCAAAGCCAGCAGCAGAGTTGCGCCCTGCTCCTGCCGTGAAACCTGCTGTCGTTGAACCTGCTCCAAAACCTGTCGCAGAGCTTCGCCCCGCTCCGACTTCTGCACCTGTCGCGGAACTCCGTTCTGCTCCGGCAAGTTCCGATGGCAGCGATTATAACGCCTCCGCCATTCGTGTTCTTGAAGGGCTGGAGCCGGTACGCTTACGTCCGGGCATGTATATCGGTGGTACCGACGAAAAAGCACTGCACCATTTGTTTGCCGAAGTCATCGACAATGCGATGGACGAAGCTGTTGCCGGTCACGCCAATTTCATTGATGTTAATCTCGATGCTGAAGGCTTTCTGACTGTCAGCGATAACGGCCGCGGTATTCCGGTTGAAAACCACCCGCAGGTGCCGGGCAAATCCACGCTTGAAGTGATTATGACCAAGCTTCACGCGGGTGGTAAATTTGACGGCAAGGCCTATGAAACCTCCGGCGGTCTGCACGGCGTTGGTGTTTCCGTGGTCAATGCACTGTCCGACTTGCTGGAAGTCGAAGTGGCGCGTGCCCGTCGTCTCTATCGTCTGCGCTTTTCGCGCGGCCTGCCATTGGGCGATCTGGAAGAACTGGGCGAAGTGCATAACCGCCGTGGTACGCGTGTTCGCTTCCATCCCGATCCGGATATTTTCGGTAAGAATGCGAAATTTGATCCTGAGCGCCTTTACCGCATGGCACGCTCAAAAGCCTATCTGTTCGGCGGCGTTGAAATTCGCTGGTCTTGCGACCCGTCTTTGCTCGATCCAAAAAAAGGCATTCCGGAAAAAGCTGTTTTCCATTTTCCGGGTGGTCTGAAGGACTTCCTCGCCGCCTCGCTCGGCAAAGAATTTATGGTCACCAGAGAGATTTTCTCCGGCAAGACTGAAAAACAAGGCGGTCACGGTGCCGTTGAATGGGCGATTGCATGGTATGGCGGCGACAGTTTCGTCCATTCCTATTGTAACACCATTCCGACCGGTGAAGGCGGTACGCATGAAGCGGGTCTGCGTCTGGCGCTTACACGCGGTCTCAAGGCCTATGCGGAACTGACCAATAATAAACGCGCTTCGGTGATTACCACTGATGACGTGATGATTTCTGCCGCCGGTATGATGTCAGTTTTCATTCGCGAACCGGAATTTGTCGGTCAGACCAAGGACAAGCTGGCAACAGTTGAAGCGCAGCGCATCGTGGAAAATGCGATCCGCGATCCGTTCGATCACTGGCTGGCAGCCTCGCCGCAGGAAGCCTCGAAACTGCTCGACTGGGTGGTTGAGCGTGCGGAAGAGCGCCTGCGCCGCCGTCAGGAAAAAGAAACCACCCGCAAGACTGCAACACGAAAATTGCGTCTGCCGGGCAAGCTGGCTGACTGCTCGCAGAATTCGGCTGCCGGTGCGGAATTATTCATCGTTGAGGGTGACTCGGCGGGCGGCTCTGCAAAACAAGCGCGTAACCGAACCAATCAGGCGATCTTGCCGCTGCGCGGTAAAATCCTCAACGTGGCCAGTGCCGGCCGTGACAAGCTGACAGCCAACCAGCAGATCGGTGATCTGGTGCAGGCACTCGGTTGCGGCACACGCAAGAATTATCGTGAAGATGATCTGCGTTATGACCGCATCATCATCATGACCGATGCTGACGTCGATGGTGCGCATATTGCTTCACTACTCATCACTTTCTTCTATCAGGAAATGCCGCAGCTGATTACCGGCGGGCATCTCTATCTCGCTGTGCCACCGCTTTACCGTCTTAGTCAGGGTGGCAAAGTTGCCTATGCCCGCGATGATGCGCATAAAGATGAGTTGATGCGCACCGTGTTTACCGGCAAAGGCAAGATCGAAATCGGCCGCTTTAAGGGTCTTGGCGAAATGCGTGCCGACCAGCTTAAAGAAACGACCATGGATCCGAAGAAACGTACTTTGCTGCGCGTGGATCTGGTGGAAGATGAAAACGGTTCGACCAAATCTACGGTAGATGACCTGATGGGCACCAAGCCGGAAGCTCGCTTCCGCTTCATTCAGGAAAATGCTGAATTCGTTCAGGAGCTGGATATTTAATGAAATGAAAAAGCCGGTGACAACACCGGCTTTTTTTATGGAACATTTCCGGTTCGTTCTGAAACAGAAGAAATGCTCTATTATTTTATCCGTATTTTTCTCAATGAAAAACAAGACAAGAACTCAGTCTGGCAACCTGATTTCCAAGTGTAGACGCTTTCCACTTTTGGGAATGCGCACGGTGTCTGATAGCAGGACATATCAGCCAATAAATCGCCTTGGTTATTCTCTTCCTTGAATACCAACCGCAATGGGTATTTGAGCTATTTCAAACTTCAATAACGCTCAATAATCATCCAGATCAGGAATGCGGCCAAAAGCGATTTTACCGCCGATATAAGAGCCGGGGGCAATAGATGGTCCGAGGCTCAGAACATCCGAACCGAATTGTTTGCGCACGCGGTCAAGCGTATCTGAAACCTGTTCCCAGCGCTGCTGACGCTGCTTGTCTTGCGGCTCATCAAACAAGTCGTGACTGTCGACCACCTCACCGGACAGATGATGCAGATAAATATGCACATTCTTGACCTGCCGGAAATCAGCCTTGCGAAACGAAGGGTGCATGAGCAGTCGCCTGTGCAACTGTGAGAGACAGGTGAGAAAACAATGATCGTCCCGTGACGGCGGGAACACACCTTCAACCGAGACGGATTCCTGCCCCTTGATCCGCCAGCCATAGACCAGAGCACCGGCGCGATAATGTTCTTTACGCAAACGGCGCGAGGCACTCATACAGAGCAGCCGCGCGCATTGCAGAATTTTATCGGGCTGACGCCAGTCCCGTGGCAGCACACGACCATGGCCAAACATACGGCGATGCGTTTCCTGTTTCTCCACCGCATAGCCATGCAATCCAGCGATGAAACGCTCCCCCTCAACACTATTCCAGATCGCCCGACCTTGTTTCGGGCTGATCTTCCAGAGCTCTTCAACCGTCGTAATACCGGAGCGCAGCAGGCGTGCTTCCACACCGGCGGCAATGCCCGGAAGGTCACGTAGTTTCAGCTCCAGAAAGCGATGAGGAATATCTTCCGGCCGCACAATCACCAACCCGTCCGGCTTGTCAATTTCCGCTGCGATCTTGGCCAGTAGCTCATTGGGAGCAACGCCTATAGAACAGGTCAGTGCTGAGCCTAGCTTTTCACGCAATGCCGCTTTAATCGCCAGTCCCAAAGCCTCTGCCTGTCGGGACTCCGACGGCAGCAAGCGGCAAACCAGTTCATCAATGGAGCGCACGCTGCCTATCGGCAGCACCGTATCAATAATATCCAGTATTTTGTGATGTAGTTTGACATATTCATCCGGCCGCGCTTCCACAATCGCAATCTCAGGACAGATTGCCCGTGCCTCACGTACCGATGTGCCGGTTTTCAGACCAAGTTTCTTGGCCTCTTTGCTAGCCGCGATCAGGCCGGTAAATTCGCTGGCATGAGGCACAACGCCCACCGGCCTGCCCTGCAAAGCAGGATTCATCTGCTGCTCGGCACTGGCAAAAAAACTGTCAAAATCGAGATAAAGCCGTTCCGGCAGATCAGGTTTACGCATGGTATTTGTTCCGCAACTATCGCAGAACAAAATAGGAACATTAAATGATTTTGGCAAGCCTGAATTACAGATCAGCCTGCATTTTCACCTTTTCCACAACCCGCGCCAGACTGGCTGACCATTCTTCATAGCGGCGGATAATTCGAAAGCCGCATTTCTCATAAAGCTTTATTGCAGGTAAATTGCGTGCATGGGTGCCGATTTCCGCAGTCTGAAATCCGAGCATAACAATTTGTGCCAGCAATGCATCAACCAGCAATGTACCGATGCCCTGCCCGTGATGCGCCGGATCCACCCAGATATCAGATACATAGTTCTGATTGGTATCGCGTGCGCCCCAGCCGCAAATCACGCCATCCTGTTCAGCGACGAGAATATAATCCAGATAATCCTGCGCTGAATGCAAAAAAGCCAGTTCAGCGCGTCTGCGCTGATCCGGCTCTTCTGTTTCATGACTGAATATGTGGGAAGCCCATGCATCAGCTCCGATACGGGCAATCATCGCCAGATCAGCGTTTGTTGCCTGCCGGAGCTGCATGCGGTGTTACCACCAGCGTTTAGGCGCGAACTGGCCTGCAGCCTGCTCAATCACATGAGCTGCCTGAAACAGTGCTTCTTCCTCAAACGGACGACCAATCAGCTGGAGACCGAGCGGCAGACCATTTTCGGACAGACCGGCAGGTACGGAAATACCCGGCAGGCCAGCCATGTTCACAGTAACGGTGAAGATATCATTGAGATACATTTTCACCGGATCAGCGGCCAGTTCCTTGTCGCCCAGCTTGAAGGCCGCGGATGGCGTTGCTGGTGTCAGGATTGCATCCACACCGGCAGCAAACACATCTTCAAAGTCTTTCTTAATCAGCGTGCGGATTTTCTGCGCCTTGACGTAATAGGCGTCATAATAACCGGCTGACAGCACATAAGTGCCGATCATGATGCGGCGTTTGACTTCCTTGCCGAAACCTTCCGCGCGGGTGTTTTCGTACATTTCAACAATGTCTTTACCCGGTACACGCAGGCCGTAACGAACGCCGTCATAACGTGCGAGGTTCGACGATGCTTCGGCCGGAGCCACGATGTAATAAACAGCCAGTGCCTGCTCGGTATGCGGCAGCGAAATGTCAACAACTTCCGCACCGGCATCTTTCAGCCACTGAACGCCCTGCGCCCAGAGTTTTTCGATTTCTGCCGGCATACCGTCAATGCGATATTCACGCGGAATACCGATTTTCATGCCTTTTACGGATTTGCCAAGGGCTGCTTCATAATCAGGAACCGGCAGATCGACAGAAGTCGTGTCTTTCAGATCAACTGAAGCCATGGATTTCAGCAGAATTGCGCTGTCACGCACATCACGGGCAATCGGGCCTGCCTGATCGAGTGAAGATGCAAAAGCAATTGTACCCCAGCGGGAAACGCGACCATAAGTCGGCTTGATACCAACAGTACCGGTGAAAGCCGCAGGCTGACGGATCGAACCACCGGTATCGGTTGCAGTTGCACCGGCGCACAGGCGTGCAGCCACAGCCGCAGCAGAACCACCGGAAGAACCGCCCGGAACCAGCTTCTCTTCCGAGCCTTCTGCGCGCCAAGGGCTGACCACAGGACCGTAATAGGAGGTTTCATTGGATGAGCCCATTGCGAACTCATCCATATTCAGCTTGCCGAGCATAACCGCACCATCTGCCCAGAGATTGGCAGTAACAGTCGATTCATAATCCGGCTTGAAGCCATCGAGAATATGCGAACAGGCCTGCGTATGATCGCCTTTGGTCGCGAACAGGTCTTTTACGCCCAGCGGAATACCTTCCAGCGCACCGGCTTCACCTTTTGCCAGACGTTCATCCGAAACCTTGGCCATCGAACGAGCCTTATCATGGGTAACGCTGACATAGGCGTTGATCGCACCATTCGCTTCATCAATCGCCTTGAGATAGGCATCGGCCAGTTCGGTTGCGGTAAAGGCTTTGGCCTTCAGCTTGTCACGCGCCTCGGCAATGGTGAGTGCGGTTAAATCAGTCATTCTATCAATCCTGTTCAGGGCTTTTCATGTGCTGTCCGCACCGTTTCAAAAACCGGACTTCGCGTCGGGAGCAGTTACAGCTCATATTGAAACAGGAAACAGCAGTCGGATGGATCAGGGCGGGGATTATTCGATAACTTTTGGCACCATGAAGAAGTTTTCTTCGGTGATTGGTGCATTAGATACGATTTCCGAAGCGATATTGCCGTCAGATACCTTGTCTTCACGCAGACGCATGGCGGTCGGAATAACTGAGGTCATCGGCTCCACGCCATCGACATTCACGCTGTCGAGCGATTGCACAAAGCCCAGAATAACATTGAGTTCACCGGTCATTTTCTCGGCTTGTTCTTCATTGACCGCAATACGGGCAAGATGCGCAACGCGCTTGACTGTAGTTAAATCGACGGACATGTCGTTCTCCGATAAATGCGAAAATGCGGTGATCGCTGCCGGTCGTCCGGCATGAATACAGCCCGCAAGGAATTTCTCTTATTCCGGCTATAACCCTGCACCCGCTCAAGTGCAATATTGGCGATGCATTAAAGCACACACCATGATGCGAATTCATCCCCCCTGCGCCAGCTTAGCTCACCTCAGAAAAGAGGAGTGAGACCTGTCAAATAAATCAGGCGATACATCTGAAAATGTAATTTAATATCATTGAAAATAAATTCTTCCCGAGGAAGTCGTATGTTCTTGTTCACTCTAAGCCCTAAAAATGCAGAAGATTTTTACATAAAGGCACAAGCACTCATTGAGAATGATAATGTATATTCACTTATACTAGCTCCAATACAAAATCCTTCCGAAATACTTAGCAGTCACACTTTATTTACTCACTCTGCACAACGTCCACGGAGCCGTCACCCTGCTCAGGAGAGCTTTGATGCCTCCTTATTTTATCATGCAGATAGCAACGGTTTTCTCGCCTTAGGAAATAACAATGACCATGCTCCAGCTGCAATCAACCGCGCCCTCACCCCACAAACAGCACCGAAATTTCACATCACAAAAACAACAGACAATTACTACACGATACACACAACAAAAGAAAATATAAAATATTATTTATATTTCAACAACTTAACCAATGAGATAAATTTTTTAAATTACATCAATGATGATAAATATTTATGGATTATAAATCCTCATTAGAAGAGGCAACTTATGTTAATATTTAGTATACGTCCAATGTCATATCCAAATAAATACCTTTCTGTAAATACAGATAGACCATTTTTTGGCGGATATTATTTAACTGTAGCAAAAACAAAAGATCAAAAATCGATATCCTTCACATCAACTCAGTCAATTATAAACAATGAAATTACAGGTACTCCATCCTTGCACTACAATCCTGGAGAAAATTCATTTTTATATTTTAAACCTGCTTTAGATACATACGGAGCAATAATTGCCGTTGCAGAAAATTCAGTCGAACCATCTATACTTTCAAAACTTTACATCAATATGATTAATATAAGTACATGCTATATTTACGTACACACAGCAAACAGTGACCCAGCAATTGATTACCCAAACACATACGTCTTATCCTATCATGCAGCAGAGGATAAAGTTTATTTTTCTAAAAGCCCTCTTTATCCAAATGAAAAAATCTGGCTCATAGATATATACCCGCAACATGACTAGCACTGAAAAAAATAACAGCTAATAATATTTTTTAAATATGCCAAAATAAAAACGCAACATTTGAAAGGATGTAAGATGTTTTTATTTAGCTTCAAACCATTTTCATACAACAATCCAAATATAGTTACAGATACAACAAATCCAATTACGGATCCAGTATACAGCGGATACAAATTAACCACAAATCCAACACTGGATTACAGCACAATTGACTACACAAATTCAAATAATATTACAGACATAACAGCTACAAACGAGTTTACATCAGTATTTTACAGTCCGAAGTATGAAGGCTTTATACAAGCACTCGCTGCAACAGCAACCCCAGGCGGCAGTATTGATGTTGGATTGGTTACGAATGTTACGCCGGCACTCGCAACGAAATTTATCATTAAGAGAAAAAGCGCAACAATTTTTAAAATTTCAACTACAATAAATAATAACAAATTTAATTTATGCTACACATCTGATCTTGGTGTATTTCTTAGCAACGACATAGATTATGACGTTGAATCTGTCTGGGCTGTTAGTTTTTATATTGAAAATCCATCTTAACACCAATGATCAAGCTCCCCATTAACTTGATAAATGGGGAGTATTTGCTATCAAACTACCAAACTACCACCGACTTCCAGAACCTTAACTTCCGTGGAGGTCTTCTCCATACCGTGTACAAAATCATCTGCTGTTGCATCCAGCAGGCCGAATGTACCGAAATGGCAAGGAATGGCTGTTTTGAGCGCAGGGAAATAACGCTGACAGGCCAATGCGGCCACTGCGCCACCCATGGTAAAGCGGTCACCGACCGGCACCAGAGCAATCTCCGGCTGATGCAATTCATTAATCAGCGCCATATCGGAGAAAATATCCGTATCCCCCATATGATAAAGCACCGGTGCGCCCTCATCATCAAAATGGAACACCAAGCCATTGGCATTACCAAGCGAATGGGAAATACCGTCTTCCGTCAAACTTGCGGAAGAATGCAGCGCATTGACGAATGTTACAGAAAATCCGTTGTGAAAAACTGTACCACCGGTATTCGTCGGATCGACTTTTTCCACGCCGCGATACTCCAGCCAGTCACAAAGATCAGCATTAGCGATAATTGTTGCGCCTGTTTCTTTTGCGATGCGAATAGTGTCGCCGACGTGATCGCCGTGGCCGTGTGTCAGTGCAATATGCGTCACGCCTTTGGTCACTTCAGCAAAATCCAAAGCGGAACCGGTCGGGCTCTGACTGATAAAAGGATCGATCAGAATTACCGCCTGCGAAGTTTCAACGCGGAAAGCAGAATGGCCGAGCCAGGTGATTTTCATGATATTCCCTTTGCCGATGCATATTGTTATAGGCACAGTTAGAATGCACTGCGCTGTCTTTGCAATATAGTATGACATTACCGGATCAGGAAACGAGATATGGCTGTATCAACAATTGAAGAGCTTGCGGCAAGCCTGAGCTATGGTCAGCTGGTTGCCGGTCTTGATCTGGGTACCAAAACCATCGGCATCGCTGTCTCTGATCTCGGACTTTCCTTCTCCCATCCGCGCCCCGTTCTGAAACGGCGCAAATTCACGCTGGATGCGCAGGAACTGCTGGAATTGCTGCAAAAAGAAAAAGTCGCTGCGGCTGTCATCGGTTTGCCGGTCAATATGGACGGCACAGAAGGCCCGCGTGTGCAGGCCACACGCGCATTTGTACGCAATATGGAAAAGCTCACCGATATTCCGTTTATCTATTGGGATGAGCGGCTTTCAACGGTCGCTGCAGAGCGCGCTTTGATCGGTATGGATGTTTCCCGCGCCAAACGGGCAGAGCGAATTGATTCCGCTGCCGCCTCATTCATTCTGCAAGGTGCTCTGGATCGACTTCACATGCTACGTCGTGACAGTGAGCAGGATTAGTCAGCCGTCCGTCAATGAGCCGGTTGCAGCTTATTCCTGCGGATAGAGTGCGTTGATAATGCCCAGCGCATCATGGCGGGCATCAATCATGCCATAAGTCGTACGCCACTGACCACCAAGGCGGGTTTCGATAAAGGCATCACCGATATCATCCGCTCCGAGTTCTTTCAGGCAGGCGGCACTGGCGGCCAGTGCCATCTGCTCGGTAAGCATCCGTGCTGCACCTTCATCGGTCATGGTTACTTGCATCGCAGCCCGCAATACGGCAACAGTGCCCTGACCGCGACGGCCAAGCTGCGTGCCAATCCATTCCAGCACATCGTCAAACAAACGCGGCGCGCGGTGGAGAACACGCACAATATCCAGCGCCATTACATTGCCGGAACCTTCCCAAATCGCATTGACCGGAGCTTCACGATAAAGCCGCGCCAGCGGATTTTCTTCGACATAACCATTGCCGCCGAGACATTCCATTGCTTCATAAAGCAGCGCCGGTGCGATTTTTGCCACCCAATATTTGACCACAGGTGTCATAACACGGGCAAAAGCAGCCTCCATACGATCATTGGCTGCCATGTCAAAAGCACGGGCAAGGCGCAGTGACAGAGCAGTAGCAGCCGCCACATCCAGTGACATATCCGCCAGAACACGCTGCATCAGCGGCTGATTGATCAGCGGTACACCGCCGACACTTCTGTGACGGGCATGATGAACAGCTTCACTCATACCGGCACGCATCAGACCGGCGGAGGCTACAGCACAATCCAGACGGGTCAGTGTCACCATATCAATAATGGTCTTCACACCCTGCCCCGGCTCTCCGACCATCTGGCCGAGCGCATTTTCAAACTGCACTTCAGAAGAGGCATTGGAGCGATTGCCGAGTTTGTCTTTCAAACGTTGGAATCGGAAGCCGTTGCCGCTGCCATCAGACAATAAACGCGGCACAAGGAAACAGGACAGGCCGGACTTATTGTCACCGGCAGCCTGTCCATTGGCCTGCGCCAGCACCATAAAGGCATCTGACATCGGCGCGGACATAAACCATTTATGGCCGTTGAGACGATAGACGCCATTACCCACATGATCGGCACGGGTGGTATTGGCACGCACATCGGTACCGCCCTGCTTTTCTGTCATGCCCATACCAAGCGTCAGACCGGCTTTTCTAACCGGCGGCTTGTTGGACGAGTCATATTTACGGGTCAGAATGCGCGGCGACCATTCATCATAAAGCGCCGGAGAGGTCATCAGCACTGCAAGTGATGCGCTTGTCATGGTCAGCGGGCATAGATGACCACATTCAAGCTGCGCAGTCAGATAAAAACGTGTCGCACGCGCCTGATGGCGACGACCTGCCTCAGGAGATTGCTGCGGGCTGTTTTCCCAGATGGATGAGTGCAGGCCATGCGCAACGGAACGGCGCATCAAAGCATGATAGGCCGGATGATATTCCACCTGATCAATGCGGTTGCCCTGACGGTCATGGGTTTGCAGGCGCGGCACTTCGGAATTGGCAAGGCGCGCCATTTCCTGCGCATCGGCAGATAAAACAAAACGGCCGGTCTGTTCGAGCTCTTTTTGCAGGCTTTCCGGAAAACGCGCTGCACATTGCAGCAGCAGCGGATCACTCAGATAAGCATTATATTGCGGAGCAGCCTGCCCGTTGAGATTTTTGATCACGGAATATGGAGACGTATCCGGCGCATAATTGGTGCGCTGCGGCGCCTGATTAGTTACTTCAGAAACGTCTGCAGGAGTGTTAACCGACATATTCCATCCATTTAGCCGGAGATTTCAGCCGCCGGTTTTAGTATTTAAAATCTATACACGAATCTCTAATATCCGCCTTGCGGTATTGTTTGCGGCAAAATTATAAATATCCCCTCAATAATCCGTTTTTCTCCACACTGTTTATTCGACAAAGCCGCAAAAGCATATATAAGGCCGCAAACAAGTTTCTCTGCAAACATTATATGGGAATAGCTGTGATGACAGAACAATCTCCCGCGCCTCTTTTTCCCCACCGCCATTTGCTCGGGATTAAAGGTCTTTCTCCTCTCGATATTACCACATTGCTGGATCTGGCAGACAGTGAAGTTGCGGTCTCCCGTCAGCCGGAAAAAAAGAAAACAATTCTAAGCGGTCGCACGCAGATTAATCTTTTCTTTGAAAACTCCACCCGTACCCAATCCTCCTTTGAACTTGCCGGTAAGCGCCTCGGCGCTGATGTGATGAATATGTCGGTCGGCAGCTCGTCGGTTAAAAAGGGTGAAACGCTGATTGATACGGCGATGACGCTCAATGCCATGCAGCCGGATATTCTGGTGATCCGCCATGCTTCTGCGGGTGCCGCAGCGCTTCTGGCGCAGAAAGTCGGTTGTTCGGTGGTCAATGCCGGTGACGGTGCCCATGAGCACCCCACACAGGCCCTACTCGATGCGCTGACCATCCGCCGCGCTAAAGGTAAAGTCGGTCGCCTGATCGTGGCAATCTGCGGCGATGTCCTGCATTCGCGTGTTGCCCGCTCCAATATTCTGCTGCTCAATGCGCTGGGCGCGCGGGTACGGGTGATTGCACCGTCTACCCTGCTGCCATCCGGCATTGAACAAATGGGCGTTGAAGTGTTCAACTCCATGAAAGAAGGCCTGAAAGACGCTGATGTGGTGATGATGCTGCGCCTGCAGCGCGAGCGTATGAGCGGCTCCTTCGTGCCGTCGGTGCGCGAATATTTCCACTTCTACGGGCTGGATAAAGAAAAGCTCAAATATGCCAAGCCGGACGCATTGGTGATGCATCCGGGCCCGATGAACCGTGGTGTAGAGATTGCCTCGGATATTGCTGACGGCCCGCAAAGCGTGATCCAGCAACAGGTGGAAATGGGCGTTGCCGTTCGCATGGCCGTCATGGAGGCCCTGCTTGATCCCCGACGCAATCCTGAAAATTTTAACGGTGTTGGAGCCTGATGATGAGCACTACAGTTTACACCAATGCCCGCATCATTGATCCTTCGCGCAATCTCGATGAAACCGGCACGCTGATCGTTCAGGACGGCATTATCGTCGCCAGCGGTGCGGATGCAAATAATCAGGGCACGCCGGAAGGCGCGGAAGTCATTGACCTTAACGGCAATGTGCTGATCCCGGGTCTGGTCGACAGCCGCGTTTTCATCGGCGAACCTGGCACAGAACATCGTGAAACTATCGCCTCGGCCAGTCAGGCTGCTGCTGCCGGTGGCGTAACCTCGATGATTATGATGCCGGATACTGATCCGGTGATTGATAATGTGGCGCTTGTAGAATTCGTGAAACGAACTGCCCGCGACACCGCCATTGTCAATGTGCATCCGGCTGCGGCCATCACCCGAGGTTTGCTGGGTGAGGAAATGACCGAAATGGGTCTGCTGCGCGAAGCCGGTGCGGTTGCCTTTACCGAAGGCCGCAAATCACTGGCCAATACGCTGCTGCTGCGCCGTGCGCTGACCTATGCCAAGGATTTCGGTGCGGTGATTGCCCATGAGACAATCGACCCTTATCTCGGCGGCGGTGCAATGAATAGCGGGCTTTATGCCAGCTGGCTCGGTCTTTCCGGTGCACCGCGCGAAGCAGAAGTCATTCCGCTGGAACGTGACCTGCGCTTAGCAAGCATGACCGGCGGCAATTATCACGCTGCGCAAATTTCCTGCGATATGTCGGCTCAGGTTCTGCGCCGCGCCAAGGAAACCAATGCAAAAGTCAGCGCTGCTGTTTCAATCAATCATTTATCGCTGAATGAAAATGATATCGGCGAATATCGCACATTCTTCCGTCTTTCGCCGCCGCTGCGCAATGAAGATGACCGACAGGCGATGATTGAAGCCGTTCGCAACGGTACGATTGATGTAATCGTCTCCGCGCATAATCCGCAGGATGTTGATACCAAACGTCTGCCTTTTGCCGATGCGGAAGCCGGTGCAATCGGACTGGAAACCCTGCTCGGGGCAGCATTGCGCCTCTACCACAATGACTCATTGAGCCTCTTGCGTCTGATCGAAGTGCTTTCCACCGCTCCGGCCAAACTCTATGGTCTGGATGCAGGCACTTTGAAAGTTGGTGCAAAAGCTGATTTCGCCGTGGTCGATCTTTATGAACCATGGGTCGTAAAGGCTGAAGAATTGCACTCGCTCTCGAAAAACAGCTCTTTTGAAGATGCTAAATTTCAGGGTCGCGTGATCCGTACCGTGGTCAGCGGCAAAACAGTCTTCGCATTATAAATATTGTTTTGGTGCGGATTTTATGCCTAATTTCTGCTGTCCGGTTGCGCGGACAAATCACTCTGAGGGGACTTCATGCTTGAACCACTGATTATCACCGGCAGCGCGGCTGGCACTTTTGCAGCGCTGGTCTTTGGCTATCTGCTCGGTTCAATCCCCTTTGGTTTGCTGCTCACCCGCATGGCGGGTCTCGGCGATGTGCGCTCCATCGGTTCCGGCAATATCGGCGCGACCAATGTATTGCGCACCGGCAATAAGAAAATTGCCGCTGCTACCCTGCTCTGCGATATGCTCAAAGGCACGATCGCCGTGCTGGTTGCGGCCTATTTCGGTCGTGATTACGCGCTTGCTGCTGGCCTCGGCGCTTTTCTCGGTCATCTGTTTCCAGTCTGGCTTGGCTTTAAAGGTGGTAAAGGCGTTGCCACCTATCTCGGTATTCTGCTGGGTCTGGCATGGCCGGGTGCACTGGTTTTTGCAGCTGTATGGATCGTTATCGCGCTTCTCACACGCTATTCTTCGCTCTCTGCGCTGATCGCCTGTATCATCGTTCCGCTTTCTATTCTCTATCTCGGACTGACGAAAACAGCGCTGCTCTTTGCAGTTCTGACGCTGATAATTTTTATCAAGCACCGTGCAAATATTGAACGGTTACTGAGCGGCACAGAAACCAAAATAGGATCAAAATAAATGATCGCAGAGACGGGTTCGCAGTCAAAAGGAATTCGTCTCTCAGATCAGCAGAGACTCAACTGGTTGCGGCTGATCCGCAGCGATAATGTCGGGCCTGCCAGTTTTCGCGATCTGATCGCCTATTGCGGCAGCGCTGCTGCCGCACTTGAGCGCCTGCCCCATCTGGTGCGCTCCACAGCCAAACGCCCGCTGCGTATTCATACGATTGATGAAGCCGAACAGGAACTGGAAGCGATAGAACGCGCCGGTGCCAAACTTATCGGAATGGGCGAGCCGGAATATCCGCCCTATCTCAGACAAATCCTCAATCCTCCGCCACTGGTAACTGCGCTTGGAGATGCACCGCTGTTCAGCAAGCCGCCCGTGGCGATTGTCGGCGCACGAAATGCTTCTGCCACGGCCTGTGCCTTCACAAGCCAGCTGGTTCGCGATCTCGGGCAATCCGGCTGCGCCATCGTTTCCGGCTTTGCGCGCGGCATTGATACGGCGGCGCACAAAGCCAGCCTTGAGACCGGTACGATTGCCGTTCTGGCAGGCGGACTTGACCGCCCTTATCCGCCGGAAAATATTCCGCTGCTCGACCAGATCATTGATAATGGCGGGGTCATAATTACTGAAATGCCGATGGGCTGGGTGCCACGCGCGCAGGATTTTCCGCGCCGCAACCGCATCATCGCCGGCCTGTCGCTCGGGCTTGCTGTGATTGAAGCGGCACAGCGCTCCGGCTCGCTCATCAGTGCGCGACTGGCCGGAGAAATGGGCAGACTGGTTTTTGCTGTCCCCGGCTCACCGCTCGATCCGCGGGCGAATGGTGCGAACTCCCTGCTCAAGAACGGCGCTATCATGCTCACCGAAGCACAGGATATTTTGGTTGCGCTGGAGCCGATGCTGCGTAAGGACTGTACGGCACAAATGCAGGCCGCAACCTTGTTCAATCAAGACAGTGCACAGATTTTGATTAAACAACCGGCAAATACCGGTTTTGATACCGGTAAAAATCTGGTTCCGGCACACAATGATTATGAGCGTATCCGCAACGCTCTCAGCAACACCCCCGTTTCAGCGGATGTGATTATCCGCCACACAGGTCTCAGTGCCTCTGCCGTGCATCTGGCATTGCTGGAGCTTGATCTCGCGGGGCAGTTGCAACGCAGTGATAATGGTCTGGTTGCGCTTTTGCCCTCACAATAATCAGTTTTTCGTCATCCGGCCTGACTGGCTGCGCAAAACATCTGATGCCTCAACCCATGCCATTTCTATGAAATAAGCCAGCATCGGATAGTGGTTGGACTGAGCAATATGACGTAATTCCAGTAGCTTATCATGAACATAAATGATTTCATGATAGGACTTCTCTTTATCTGCCTTCATGAGCCCGCCTTAAGCCTAAATATATAAATTAAAGAACCAAATAAAATGTCATTCTATTGAAACCGGAACTGACAAATTTCATATGTACAATGCCTGAAATCAACCTATGATTACAAAACAAACAATGTCAACCTGTCGTTGTTTTGCGTAAAAAACAGTGGCTTGCTCTTGACCAATCTGATTTCGCTGTTCATTTGAATGACAAATATCCTGCCAGCCTGATGATTTTCAATACTGGCGCAATCCGGGCATATCCGGCTGTGTACGTTAATCTGGACCCGCAATATGAATGTCGTTGTCGTTGAATCGCCCGCCAAGGCCAAAACAATCAATAAATATCTAGGCTCAGGCTATAAGGTTCTGGCCTCTTTCGGTCATGTCCGCGATTTGCCTGCAAAAGACGGCTCTGTTCGTCCTGATGAAGATTTTGCCATGAGCTGGGAGGTCGATGCGGCCTCTTCCAAGCGCCTTTCCGAGATCGCCAAAGCGGTCAAGGAAAGCGATGAACTGATTCTGGCAACTGACCCTGATCGCGAAGGGGAAGCAATTTCATGGCACGTGCTGGATGTGCTGCGCGCTAAAAAAGTGCTCGGCTCCAAGCCGGTCAAGCGCGTGGTGTTCAACGCCATTACAAAAAATGCCGTGCTCGAAGCCATGGCCAATCCGCGTGAAATCGACGTACCGCTGGTGGATGCCTATCTGGCACGCCGTGCGCTCGACTATCTGGTAGGCTTCACGCTGTCGCCGGTTCTGTGGCGCAAATTGCCGGGTTCGCGCTCGGCTGGCCGCGTGCAGTCGGTTGCACTGCGCCTCGTTTGCGACCGTGAAACCGAGATTGAACGCTTCATCCGTGAAGAATACTGGAATATTGCCGCCCTGCTCCAGACACCGCGCAGCGATAATTTCACTGCCCGCCTGACTGTTGTTGACGGCAAGAAACTCGGCAAGCTCGACATTAAAAATGAAGAGCAGGCAACAAGTATCCGCACCATGCTGGAAGGCGCAAGCTTCAATGTCATGAGCGTTGATGCCAAGCCGACCAAACGTAATCCGGGTCCGCCATTCACCACGTCCACCTTGCAGCAGGCCGCCAGCGGTCAGCTCGGCTTCTCCGCATCGCGCACTATGCAGGTTGCGCAGCGCCTCTATGAAGGTATCGAGCTTGGCGGCGAAACCACCGGTCTGATTACCTATATGCGTACTGACGGTGTGCAGATGGCACCGGAAGCAATTTCCGCAGCGCGAAAAGCAATCGGTCAGACATTCGGCGATAATTATGTGCCGGAAAAGCCGCGTTACTATTCCACTAAAGCGAAAAACGCTCAGGAAGCGCACGAAGCGGTGCGTCCGACCGATTTCAGCCGTCATCCGAAAGAAGTACGCAAATATCTCGATGAGGATCAGGCTCGCCTTTATGAGCTGATCTGGAAACGCGCTATCGCCAGTCAGATGCAGCCTGCTGATATTGAGCGCACAGTCATTGATATTGAAGCTAAAAACGGCGCCCGTTCGGCTGTATTGCGTGCCAATGGTTCGGTTGTCCGCTTCAACGGCTTCCTCGCGGCCTATACTGATCACCGCGAAGAAGAAGATGAAGACGAGGACAGCGCACGTCTGCCGCAGATCAATGCCGGTGAGACATTGAAGCGTGAGAAAATCGATGCAACCCAGCATTCGACTGAACCGCCTCCGCGCTATTCCGAAGCATCGCTCATCAAGCGCATGGAAGAGCTCGGCATCGGCCGCCCGTCGACTTATGCTGCAACGCTGAAAACTCTGGGTGACCGCGATTATGTCACGATGGATAAGCGCAAGCTGATCCCGCAGGCCAAAGGCCGTTTGGTCACCGCTTTCCTTGAAAGCTTCTTTGAGCGCTATGTGGAATATGATTTCACCGCTGCGCTGGAAGAAAAGCTCGATCTGATTTCCGATGGCAAACTGGCATGGAAAGACGTGCTGCGCGACTTCTGGCAGGATTTCTCCGGCAATGTCGACAGCACCAAGGAACTGCGTGTCACCAATGTGCTGGATGCGCTCAATGAGCAACTTTCCGCACTTGCCTTCCCTGATCGCGGCGATGGCATGGATCCACGTATCTGCCCGACCTGCGGCACCGGCAATCTCTCGCTGAAGCTCGGTAAATACGGTGCTTTCGTCGGCTGCTCCAACTATCCGGAGTGCAAATTCACCCGTCAGCTTGGTGGTGAAGGCGAAGGGGATGCGGCAGCTGCATCTGATGAACCAAAAGTGCTTGGTCAGGATCCGGCAACCGGTGAAGATATCACTGCGCGTACCGGCCGTTTTGGCCCTTATATCCAGCGCGGTGAAGGCAAGGAAGCCAAGCGTTCCAGCCTGCCGAAAGGCTGGTCACTGGCTGAACTTGATCTGGAAAAAGCCTTGCAGCTTATCAATCTGCCGCGTGATGTGGGTCCGCATCCGGAAAGCGGCAAGATGATCACCGCAAGCCTCGGCCGTTATGGTCCATATATTGCCCATGACGGCGCTTTCGCCAATGTCGACAGCATTGAGGATGTGTTTGAGATCGGCATCAACCGCGCTGTGACTGTGCTGGCAGAAAAAGCAGCCAAAGGCGGTCGTACCCGTGCGACACCGGCTGCGCTTGCCACACTCGGCGATCATCCGGATGGCGGTTCAATTACGGTGCGTGACGGCCGCTACGGCCCTTATGTCAATTGGGGCAAGGTCAATGCCACGCTGCCAAAGGGCAAAGATCCCGCAACAGTGACAATGGAAGAAGCGCTGGAGCTGATTACAGCGAAAGCCGGTTCCGCCAAGAAGACCACGAAGAAAGCCGCACCGAAAAAACCGGCGGCTCCGAAAAAGACAACCAAAACCAAGACTGCGGATGATGAAGCCAAACCGGTGAAAAAGGCAGCAGCCAAAAAACCGGCTGCAAAAAAGACTGCGACTAAAGCAGCCGCTAAACCTAAAAAAGCGGATGCCGCTGAATAAGCAGCACAAAGCACGTAAAACAAAGGGCACCATAGTTACTATGGTGCCCTTTTTATTTGCATCAGCGCAGGCACAGCAAATGTTTCCATTCTGTGCTGAAATGCTTTAAAGAGTTTTCAGGACTTTATGAAAAGTAAATATTAAGGATGACCGGATTGGCTCGCAGAATAGACCCTTCTTCTGACCGTAACAGCGGCTCAGGCAAACAAAAAAACCAGAAGGGTGCAAAAAACAACAAGACCTTTTCCGGTAAATCCAAAGTGAAGCCGCTCTCGGAAGCCTATCTTCCGAGCAAAGAAGATATCCTCACTTTCATCACTGAAAATCCGGATCGCGCTGCCAAGCGTGATATTGCCAAGGCATTCAATCTCAAGGGTGATGCCCGCATTTATCTCAAAGATATTCTGCGTGAACTGGCCGATGACGGACAGGTGGAGAAGCGTGCCAAGAAACTGTCACGCCCGAATACCCTCCCACCAATTGCAGCGCTGACCATTACCGGTCGCGACAGCGATGGCGGCCTGATTGCACGTCCGATTGAGTGGAATGGTGAAACAGCAGCGCCATTGGTACTGCTGCGCCGCACTAATAAAGACAAGGGCCCGACTGTTGGTGTCGGTGATCAGATTCTGGCGAAGATTTTTGCCAATTCCGATAAAGGCGGCCTGCCTTACACCGGACGCGTGATCAAAAAGCTCGAAAAGCGCGATAATGCAATTCTTGGTGTGATCCGCCAGTTGCAAAGCGGCGAATATCGCCTTGAACCGGTCAACCGCAAGCAGACAGAAGTCAGCATTGCAGCCGAGTTTCTCAATGGTGCGGAAGCCGGTGATCTGGTTGAAGCGATCCCGCATCAGAAAAGCCGCTTCGGTCTGCCGCAGGGCAAGATTGAACAGGTGATCGGCTCGATCGGCAGTGAAAAAGCGCTGTCGATGATTGCGATTCACGAATATGAAATTCCGCATATTTTCCCTGAAAGAGCGATTGAGCAAGCTGAGAATGCCAAGCCTGCAACGATGGCACATCGTGAGGACTGGCGCTCGCTGCCGCTGGTCACCATCGATCCGGCTGACGCTAAAGATTATGACGATGCGGTTTTTGCCGAACCGGATACTGATCCGGCCAATGAAGGCGGCTTTGTCATTGTCGTGGCGATTGCCGATGTCAGCCATTATGTGCAGCACGGCTCCTCGCTTGACCATGAAGCACTGAAGCGCGGCAATTCGGTCTATTTCCCTGACCGCGTGGTGCCGATGCTGCCGGAACGCATCTCCAATGATCTGTGCTCGCTGCGTGAAGGTGTTGACCGTCCGGCCATGGCAGTGCGCATTATCATCGGCGCAGATGGCCGCAAACGCTCGCACAGCTTTCACCGTATCATGATGCGCTCGGTTGCCCGCCTCGCCTACCAGCAGGCTCAGGCGGCCATTGACGGCGCTCTGGACGAGAAGACCGAACGCGTTATTGATATCAGCCTGAAGCCGCTGTGGAAGGCCTATGCGGCGCTGAAAAAAGCCCGCGACAAGCGCGAGCCGCTGGAGCTTGATCTGCCGGAGAAAAAACTGATCCTCGACGATCAGGGACAGGTGCTGAAAGTTATCGTGCCTGACCGCCTCGATGCCCATAAGCTCATCGAAGAATTTATGATTCAGGCCAATGTCGCCGCCGCTGAAACACTGGAAGCCAAAAACCAGCCGCTGATCTATCGTATTCACGATCTGCCGTCGCTGACCAAGCAGGAATCCCTGCGTGACTTCCTCAAAACACTGGAAATCATCCTTGCCCGCGGTGCGGAACTGCGCCCGAGCCAGTTCAACGGCATTCTGTCCCGTGTTCGGGGTACAGATCATGAAGAACTGGTCAATCAGGTGGTGCTGCGCTCGCAAAGTCAGGCCGAATATAATACCGACAATATCGGCCATTTCGGTTTGAATCTGCGCCATTACGCGCATTTCACCTCGCCGATCCGCCGTTATGCTGACCTGATCGTCCATCGTGCACTGATCCGCGCGCTCAATCTGGGTCCCGATGGTCTGAGCAATGATGAGATTGGCGAATTGCCGGCCATTGCGCTCAGCATTTCCCAGACAGAACGCCGTGCTATGCTGGCCGAGCGTGAAACGACAGATCGTCTGATTGCCCATCATCTGGCGGAACAGGTTGGCAATGAGTTTCAGGCGCGTGTGCAGGGTGTGACCAAAGCCGGTCTGTTTGTGACTCTTGCGACATATGGTGCCGACGGCTTTATTCCCATTTCCACTTTGGGCCGGGAATATTATCACTATGATGAAGCCGGTCATTCTGTCGCCGGTGAAAGGTCTGGCAAAGGCTATCGTCTTGGCGACAGTGTGGAAGTCCGGCTCGTTGAAGCGCAGCCGGTTGCCGGAGCACTGCGTTTTGAAATGCTGACAGAACCGCGTTTGCTGCCTGCATCCTTGCAATCGCACCACAAAGCTACCAAATTCAGCCGCAAGGCGGGGAAATCCCGTACCGGCGGTCCGGCCAGAGGCAAACCAGCCCATATTTCGCGTAAAAGCAAAAGATAACCCCGACACAGGTATTGGGAGACGATGATGAGCAGCGATCAGACCCTGACACAGACGGAAACGCAGGTTTTCGGCGGCGAGAAGACAAAGCCCGCCCGCACCCCGCGCCCGTTGGGACAAGCCATGCAGCGCGGTTTTCTTTCCCGCTGCCCGCATTGCGGTGACGGCAAATTGTTCCGCTCCTTCCTGCGTCCGGTCGCCAATTGCTCTGTCTGTAATGAAGATTACACACCGCAGCGCGCTGATGATCTGCCTGCCTATCTGACCGTGCTGATTGTCGGCCACGTCGTCGTCGCGCTGTTCATGATGGTGGAAAATATGGGCGGCCTGTCACTCTGGGGGCATCTAGCCATCTGGGGGCCGGTGACCATTTTGATGTCACTGGTGCTGCTGCAACCGATCAAAGGTGCCACCATCGGCCTGCAATGGGCGCTTTATATGCATGGCTTTGATAAAGAAAGTCAGCAGGAATATATCTGACGCAAATGTCAGGACATAAAACAGACCACGCTTTACAGGATATGCACCGGCCGGATGATGCGGCAGCCCTGAACAATCAGGGCACCGCAGCATCCCGCATTATCCGGCCGCGTGATGCTGCCTCACTCATCCTCATCGACCGTAACGGCAATGAGCCGCGTGTTCTCATGGGGCGCCGCGCCCGTGCGATGCATTTCATGCCGGACATGTTTGTCTTCCCCGGCGGCGGTACAGAAGCTCAGGATGGCAGAATTAATGCTGCCAACAGCCTCAGGCCGCAAGATGAAGCCAAATTGCTGGCAGGGCTTGGCAAACGTGCCAGTGCACAACGCGCGCGTGCGCTTGCCATGACTGCAATACGCGAAACCTATGAGGAAACCGGCCTGTTGCTCGGTACGCCGCATGATGATGCACAAACACATCCGTGGACAGGCTTTGCCCGCAGCAATCACCTGCCAGATTTATCGCAGCTGCGTTATGTGGCGCGCGCGATCACCCCGCCCGGTCATGTGCGCCGCTATGATGCGCGTTTCTTTGCCAGTTTTCTGGATGAAATCAGCCCGGAGCTCCCTGCCCGAAACCACAATCCGGCTGACATAAGCGCTATAGAATCATCTGCTTATAATGAGCCGGAATTGTCTGATTTGAAATTTGTGAGCTTTTCCGAGGCCTTTAATCTCAATATTGCAGCGATTACGCGCATTATTTTACGGGATATCGAAAAACTCCTGCTCGAAGACAGGGATTTGTCCTCTATATATCCGGTTCCGTTCTATCGTAAACGGCATGGCCGTCATGTCCGTGAGGTGATTTAAGTTTCATGCAGCAAGACCATCTTTCAACTGAACCCGCATCAGAGGTACTTCAACCAACGCAATGGCGCTCTCTTGGCGCAGCCATTGCCACGATCAGTGCCGTTGGTGCAGCGATCGGCCTTGGTATTCCGCTGCTGAGTGTGCTTCTGGAAAGCCGTGGCTATTCAGCCAGCACCATCGGTGCAAATACGGCTGTTGCCGGTCTTGCATCGCTGTTTGGCGCAGCGCTATCGGCGCGTATCGGTTCCTATCTGGGCGTTGCACGCTCAATGATGCTGATGCTGTTCATCAGCGGTCTGTCCTTCCTCGGTTTCTATCTGTTTCCGAATATTATTGCATGGTTTGCACTGCGCGTTTCCTTACATTTCGCGCTCACCGTATTATTTGTGCTGTCTGAATATTGGGTCAATACCTCTGCCCCGCCCGCCAAACGCGGACTGGTGCTTGGTATATACGCGACCTGTCTTTCTCTCGGCTTCGCAGTCGGCCCGTGGTTGTTCTCAATCATCGGCAGCGGCGGCTTTATGCCCTTTGGTATCGGCATCGTCATCATTGCGCTGGCAGCCTTCCCTGTCATGATTGCCAGTAAAGACAGCCCTGAATTTGAAGAAGGGGAACACGTTCCCTTCATGCCTTATATTTTCGCGGTTCCGGCGGCGACAATGGCGGTCTTTGTCTATGGCGCAGTAGAAACCGGTGGTTTTGCCCTGTTTCCGGTCTTCGGGACACGCGTCGGCCTCAATGAAGGCGATGCGGCGCTGCTGCTGACCATGGTCGGTCTCGGCAATGTGCTGATGCAGATTCCGCTCGGCCTCGTCTCCGACCGCATCGGCGACCGCCGTATTCTGCTGCTGATTTGTGCTATTATTGGTTTTGCCGGTATGGTGCTGCTGCCTTATGTTGTTACCAACTGGTATCTGATGGCAGTTCTGCTGCTGATCTGGGGCGGTGTGGTTGCCGGTCTTTACACTGTCGGCCTCGCCCATCTCGGTTCGCAATTGCAGGGACGTGAGCTTGCTTCGGCCAATGCCGCGTTCATTTTCTGCTATGGTATCGGTATGCTGGCAGGCCCTCAGGCGGCCGGTGTCGGCATGGATTTGCTGGGAGCAACAGGTTTCCCGGTCACTTTATCACTCTTTTTTGCAGCATTTATCATAATTCTGCTTATCAGACTGGTAGTTCGTAAACAGCGGGCTTGACTTTTCGGCGTGTATCCGTAGTGTCGCGCCAAATTCCCGCACCCGGATGAAATCGCCGGACAAGCAGGCGGTTTTATTATTTAAAAGAGCAGGATATCGTTATGGCTAAGGCTACAACAATTAAAATCAAGCTGTTGTCGACCGCAGACACAGGCTTCTTCTACGTAACCAAGAAGAACAGCCGTACAATGACTGAAAAAATGACAAAGCGTAAATACGACCCAGTTGCTAAGGCACACGTCGAATTCAAAGAAACCAAAATCAAATAATTCTGGTTTCGGTTATTAAAAAACCCGGACTGTTATCAGTCCGGGTTTTTTGTTGTTGAATGCAGAGCATTTCTGATTGGTAATTTGTGTCGGAACCGTAATTAAGGTGCCCAATCGGCCTGCTGCAAAACAATACGGTAACCGTCCGGATCTTCGAAAGTTACCCCCTTCTTGTCCCAATAGGGATTGAAGGCGCTCACAGGCACAAAGCCGGTCGCTTTCATACGCTCAACAGCATTTTCCCACTCGGCATGATCCGGCAAATAAAAAACCAGCAGATTCTCTTTGGTTGGTGCCTTACCGGCCTGATGCTTATCGGTGCGTGTAAATGCAAAATGATAGGGCACATTTTCACGCCCCATAATGATCGCGTCAAAACCGTCATGATCCTGAAAACTATCAAGAACTGTCAGTCCTAAACCATCCCGATAAAAGGGAAGCAATGCATCCGGATTATCTGTCGGCCTTACAATGCGGAACGTAGGAATTTTCATCATTCACCTCAGTAAGGCGAAATCCTGTAACTACAGGTCGCCGAGATAGGACTTGATCGTCTCAATAAAGCGCGGCACGGAGATCGGCTTGGAAATATAGGCTTCGCAACCGCCCTGACGAATACGCTCTTCATCGCCCTTCATAGCAAAGGCTGTGACGGCAATTACCGGAATGGCTTTCAGGTCGTCATCTTCTTTCAGCCATTTGGTGACTTCAAGACCGGAGACTTCCGGCAGCTGAATATCCATCAAAATCAGGTCGGGATGGTGGATTCGCGCCAGATCCATAGCTTCAAGACCATTGCGCGTACGGATGGTTTCATAACCGCTGGCTTCAATCAGATCGCGGAAAAGCTTCATATTCAGCTCATTATCTTCGACGATCATTACTTTTTTGGTCATGAAAAAATACCTTATTACTCAGAACATTGTCTGAATATATCCGCGTGCTGGCCGCAGCATTTCGTAGTTTTCGGCTCACGTCAATTACCACGCACGGGTACAGCACACAGAGACCATGATTATTCCAACCCCATCAGCATAGCATTGAACAATGACCAAAATGCTCCTAAACAGCTTTCATACAGCTAAAGATGCAATTACAGTTGCCAAAACGTAAAAGCCAGCCGGATATAAAATGTCAAAAACCATCTTGAATCAAAGCGATGCTGAAAATCTGGCCATTGAAGCTCTGGTCTTTCTGGCGCAGCAACCAGATTTAATGAATCGCTTTCTGTCCCTCACCGGTATTGAAGTCTCCTCCATCCGCGAAGCCGCAGATGAACCGGCTTTTCTGACCGGTGTATTACAATTCTATCTGGCGCATGAACCAACGCTCATGCAGTTTTGTGAAGCCACTGGCCATAAGCCGGAGAGCATGAATCAGGCGCTGCACTTTCTGCCGAACGGCGACAGTGCTTACGACCAATCCATGTAAGTGCGACCTCCTGCATCGCTGCAGATTGTGTATAAAATTCGCTGGCGCTTGAAATCATCTGCCTGTATTGTGCAAATGTTCCGCTTATGTTCGGATCATGATACAGGTTTTTACGATGGTCAACGGTGTTTCCGGTTATTTTGCTGAGGCCGATCCGCAGGCAGGTTTCTGCCGCGATTGCCTGACTGTGCAGAAAAAACGCCGTAGTGAACCGAGACCACGCTGCAGCGCTTGCGGCAGCCCGCGTCTGGTACGTCATGAAGAGCTATATGATTTAAGCTTTGCACATATTGATTGCGATGCTTTTTACGCTTCCATTGAAAAACGCGACAATCCTGAACTGCGTGACAAGCCGGTGATTGTCGGCGGCGGCAAGCGTGGTGTGGTTTCCACCTGCTGCTATATTGCGCGTATTCACGGTGTGCGTTCTGCTATGCCGACTTTCAAAGCCATTGAGCTCTGCCCGCAGGCCGTATTCGTTAAGCCGAATATGGAGAAATACCGCAAGGTCGGGCATCAGATTCGCCAAATGATGTTTGATCTCACGCCATTGGTCGAACCGCTTTCGATTGATGAGGCGTTTCTGGATTTGCGCGGTACGGCCAAACTGCACCGTGCGCCTCCTGCCCTTGTACTGGCAGAATTCGCCCGCCGGATTGAACAGGAAATCGGCATCACCGTTTCTGTCGGCTTGTCCTACTGCAAATTTCTGGCGAAACTTGCCTCGGACATGGAGAAGCCGCGTGGTTTCTCGGTGATCGGGGAAGAGGAAACGCTGGATTTTCTGAAGCCTAAGCCAGTCGGTATGATCTGGGGTGTCGGTAAAGCGCTCAATGCCAAGCTCAATGCTGACGGTATTCAGACCATAGGACAGCTCCAGCAAATGGAAGAATCTGCGCTGATGAAGTCCTATGGCGTGATGGGGCAGCGTCTCTACCGCCTCTCCCGCGGCATGGACACGCGCACAGTGCAGCCTGAAAGCGAGATGAAGAGCATCTCCAATGAAACCACGTTTGATATTGATATCGCCAAGGCTGAAGAGCTGGTGCCGGTACTGCGTGCATTGTCGGAAAAAGTTGCCGGGCGACTGAAACATGGCGAGATTGCCGGTCATACAGTGGTACTGAAGCTGAAAACCAAGGATTTCCAAAGCCGCACCCGTAATCATCGTCTGAGCGATCCTACGCAGCTTGCCGACAGGATTTTCCGCACCGGCCTTTATATGCTGCAAAAGGAAATTGACGGCACCAAATACCGCCTGCTCGGTATCGGCGTGACCGACCTCACCGATCCGGTAAAGGCTGATCCGCCTGATCTCGTGGATATCAAAGCCGGTAAGCGTGCGGCGGCTGAAACTGCCATTGATAAGCTACGCTCCAAATTCGGCTCCAAAACAGTGGAAACCGGCTACACATTCGGCAAAGGCAACCTCGCCCGCCCGCAGACACCGTCTGACAAATAGGTTTGGCCTGACTGCGGTTTTTCCAGCGAATAAAATGCTAATAAAAGCCATGTCATCATTTCTTCATGGAAGTGACATTTGTCTGAAACAGAGAACGGCGAAATCTCCCCTCAATGTCTGAATCAAAAAGTGGCAGGCTATAGCGAAAATGGTGATTTCGAGCACCGGAACACAGCGTACATATAAGTACGTGAGTACCGGAAGCGTAGAAATTGCCATTTGCAGCAAGGCATGGCGGCTTTTGGATCAGAGATCCAGAATTTTATCCAACATTCGGGGATATTCATGTCGCGCCGTTCTATGAGACTTTCTCTCATCACCGCTCTTACTGCCACTCTGGCAAGTTCCGTTGCTTTTTCCGCTTCGGCTGAGCCGGTTTTCAACCGCATCGCCAGCTTTGCAGTCGCCGATAACCTGCCGAAAGATGCCGATGCAAAAGCGGCGACATCTTCCGAGATCATCACGGTTTCCGAAGACGGCAATATGCTGATCTATTCCGACAGCCCGTATGGCGGCATCGGTTTTGTTGATATTACCGATCCGAAAAATCCTAAAGCCGGCGGCGTTCTTAAAGTTGAAGGCGAGCCGACATCAGTTACTGTAGCAGGCAAGCGCGTTTTCGCCGGTGTCAACACATCTGAAAGCTATGTGAAGCCATCAGGCCGTCTGGATGTGATTGATATTGCATCGCGCAAGGTTGAAATGAGCTGCGATCTCGGCGGCCAGCCGGATTCGGTAGCCGTTTCACCAGACAAGACATTCCTCGCCGTTGCCATTGAAAATGAGCGCGATGAAGAGCTGAATGATGGTGAGTTGCCACAGCTGCCAGCCGGTAATCTGGTTATTCTCAATCTCAAAGACGGCACACCGGATTGCAAAACCATGAAAGTGGTTGATCTGACCGGTATTGCAGAAGTTGCACCGGAAGACCCTGAACCGGAATTTGTTTCCATCAACAGCAAGAATGAAATTGCTGTTACACTTCAGGAAAACAACCATATTGCGATCGTCGATGCTGCTTCCGGCAAGATCACCGCGCATTTTTCTGCCGGTACTGTTGACCTCGACAAGATCGACACCAAGAAAGACGGCCAGATCAAATTTAACGGCGAGATGAAAAATGTCGCCCGCGAGCCGGATACCATCAAATGGATTGGCGATGATCGTCTGCTAACCGCCAATGAAGGCGACTATAAAGGCGGCTCCCGCGGCTTCACGATCTTCGATAAGACCGGCAAAGTGACTTATGAATCCGGCAACACGCTGGAGCACAAGATTGCTGCACACGGCCATTATCCGGAAAAGCGCAACAAGAAAGGCGTTGAGCTGGAGGGTGCCGAAGTCGGCCGTTTTGGTGATACCAACTATCTTTTCGTTGCCAGCGAGCGCGGCTCAATGGTCGGTGTTTATAAAGATACCGGTAAAGATCCTGAATTCGTTCAGCTGCTGCCATCGGGTATCGGCCCTGAGGGCGTGCTGGCGATCCCGTCACGTAACCTGCTGGTAACCGCTAATGAAACTGATCTGGGTGAAGACGGCGCCGCCCGCTCCCATGTGATGATTTATGAGCTGCAGGACAAAGCCGCAGATTATCCGCAGCTGGTTTCGGAACTGACGGAAGAAGGCACACCAATCGCCTGGGGCGCACTCTCCGGTCTGGTTGCTGATGAAAGCAAAGACGGCATTCTCTATGCAGTTTCTGACTCTGCTTATTTTGCTGCGCCGACAATCTACACGATTGATGCGAACCAGAAGCCTGCGAAAATCGCCTCTGCGCTGCTCGTCAAGCGCGGTAAAGATGCAGCGCAAAAGATTGATCTTGAAGGCATTACGACCGATGGCAAAGGCGGTTTCTGGCTGGCTAATGAAGGCGACCAGAAGAAACTGGTGCCGCATGCCATTCTCAATGTGAATGATAAAGGCGAGATCAAAAAAGAAATCGCTTTGCCTGAAGACCTGCTCAAGCATCAGACCCGTTTCGGTCTTGAAGGCATCACCCGCACCGGTGAAGGCGATAATGAAACGCTCTGGATGGTTGTACAGCGCGAATGGGCAGATGATGACAAAGGTACTGTCAAAATCCTCAGCTACAATCTGAAGAGCGAAGAATGGGCTGCCGTTTCCTATCCGCTGGATAAGAAGGAAAAAGGCTGGGTCGGCCTGTCGGAAATCACTGCCCATGACGGTCAGCTTTACATTGTTGAGCGTGATAACCTGATCGGCAATGAAGCTGTCAACAAGCGCCTCTACAAAGTGGCAATGGCTGATCTGAAGCCAGCGAAGATCGGTGAAAAACTGCCGGTTGTCAGCAAAACACTGGTCTATGATTTCATTCCTGACCTCAAGAAGCTCAACGGTTTTGTGCCGGATAAACTTGAAGGCTTCGCCATCGACAAAAACGGCATCGGCTATGTTGTGACCGATAATGACGGTGTGGATGACTCCAATGGTGAAACCCAGTTCTTCACCGTCGGCAAAGTCAGTGAGTTGAAAGTTAAATAAGCCTCCCAAGGCCATCAAAAGAAAGGCCGCGCTGCATAACAGCGCGGCCTTTTTCTTATCATTTTACAGGTAATGATTTCGCCAGAAATGCAATAATCATATCAGCGACTTCACGATGGATCGCCTTACGGCTGCGCTCTCCTCCGTCTTTACAGACAATACCGTCACCCGGGGTTTCTGCCTCGATAAGTTCTGCCGCACCGGCCTTGCATATCTGCATGAAGCTGAAATGCATGGCATCCGCAATCTCAATATATTGCGCGGTTTTTTCTGGCATATTGGAAGCGACATAGCCGGATTCCAGTTTTGCAGGCAGATCACCAATATCAACGCCTGCCCCAAAAATCAGTGCCGGTATAGTAATGCTGTTCAGGCTCTCCGGAGTGAAACCACGCGCCAAGCCCAGATCGAGTGAAACAATCGCACCAACACGCGGATCGGCCTTCATTGTTTTCAGCTTTTCAGCTGCCACTTCGCCTCGTGGCGTAATCAGCTCACTCGCCAGACCACAAGTGCGCGGATTAGGCTGCTCTGTGCAATCCCTGTCAAATCGCGCAGGGTCAAATTGTGCGCCAGCCAGAGCCACAACCGACCAACCTCCGAGTGAATGACCAATCGCAGCAATGCGGTTTGGCTCAACCTTGCCCGCTAAGGCGCTGTCAGTGGTCACAGCATCAATCACACGACTAAGGTCATACGGACGTTCCCAGAGCTGCGCAGCCTGTTCCTTATCGCGATTAAATGTCGTTGTGCCCGGATGATCCGGCGCGGCAACGATATAGCCCTGCCCGACCAGCTCACCTGCCAGCCAGTTCAGGTTACGCCAGCTACCGCCATAGCCATGCGACAAGACTACAAGCGGATGCGTTTTGCCATCAGGCACAGCATCCGGCATTGCCTGAATGCCTTTAAATACCGGATTTTCACCAACAGTCTCAGCTGGTTTTGTGTCGGATGCCGGATACCAAAGCGCGACTTTCAAGTCACGCTTGCTGCTCTTATCTGCCAGTTCGGTTTGCCGGAAACCCACCTGCTCATTTGCAGAGGCCAAACTGCCTGTCAGCGTCAAAATGCCAAGCCCTGCTGCCAATGCAGCCACTGTCTGTTTCATCATTTCAATCTCCGCTGATATTCTTTTTCGTTACCGGCAGTACAACGCAATCATAAAAAGAGCGACCTGAAACATGATCAAGGTCGCTCATTTATCACTTCATTTTTGAATGCCGATTATTTCAGCGGAATATAAATCTCGGTCACGCTTTCAGGATTCATCGGCCCGAGAAAACGCGCGCCGCTATATTCAAATTCCGGCCCTTCATCAGGCTGCATACCTGCACTCGGCAGCCATTCCGAATAGGCCGCGCGGAATGTTTCCGGCAAGGTCGTCACTTCACCCTGATGCTCAACTTTCGCGTAATAGCGTCCCGGAATTTCCATAGCGACCAGTCCTTCAGGAATGGTCGCATCTGCGCCAACCGGAAGACCCGCAATATAACGCCACTGCCCGTCTTCCAGCGGCTGGCAAATGCCGAAAGTACCGACAGGCTCATTCAGGCGTTCAATCTCATGCTCACGCGCTTCAAAACGATCCCACATTTGCGCGATACTACCCTCATCCTCAGGATACCAGCACATGCCGATAATCCGTTGAGCAGCGAAGAAAACACGTTCAGGCTTTTGTAATTCAGGCATTTTACGCTCCGGTTGTGCGAGATAGCGATAAAGATGATCGAGGGTTTTCTGACGGCGGTTGATGTCAGCCTCAAGTTGCGCTGCGTGATTTTGCAGGCTTGCATGCATCTTCTCCACACTGTCCAGACCGCCGCTGGCAGCCAGTGTTTTGATCTCATCCAGCGCCATACCAAGCTGTCTCAGCCAGACAATGCGCCCCAGTGTTACGATCTGTTCCGGCCGGTAATAGCGGTAGCCATTATCCTGCCCGCTCAGGCAGGGGCTGAACAGACCGATACTGTCATAATGGCGCAGTGTTTTTGTTGTTACCCCTTGAGAGCGCGCCATTTGTCCTATTGTGAGCATGCTTTCTCCTTGTGACTATCATCGCACAAGTTATGCAGGCTTGCCCTTAGGTTAAGGTCAAGTGCTTTCTTTTAAAAAAGATTTTATCCGCAGGAATAGTGAAGATTGTTCCCCGAAAGCGGGAATAGCAATTTGCTGCTTAGCTCTAGTTCCGCAGGCCAAAGCCTTGCAACAAGCGGCGGATCGCATAATCCGGTTTTCCGGATGTAAACACAGCCAGATCATCATGATGATGGAGAATCTTGTCTTTATTCTCAGGCAGCAGCGACAACATACGCCGGGCGATTGCTTCAGCCGGATCAAGCCAGTCAACCGGCCACGGTGCCAAACGGCGGAATACATTGGCGAGAAACGGATAATGCGTGCAGGCAAGTACGACAATATCCGTACGCTTACCGTCTTTCTCAATGAAGCATGGCGTGATTTGCTCAAGCACCAGCTCATCATCAATCTTCTCACCGCGAATATGCGCTTCGGCCAATGTGGCAAGCCGGTCAGCGCCGACAAGACGCACATGGCACTGTGTGGCGAAAGACTGGATCAGATCACGCGTATAGGCACGTTTAACCGTGCCCGGCGTTGCCAGAACCGAGACAAGACCGGAACTGGTACGCTCAGCGGCGGGTTTAATTGCCGGAACTGTGCCGACAAAAGGCGTATCGGGAAAAGCCTGCCGCAGATCATCGAGCACCAATGTGGACGCCGTATTACAGGCAATCACACAAAGCTGAGGATGAAACCGGCGGATGAGGTCGGCAAACAGGCTGACAATGCGCTCGCGCAAGGCCGGTTCTTCCCATGAGCCATAAGGGAAGCCCGCATCATCAGCCACATAGATAAAATGGCGGTCGGGCATCAGCACCCGCGCCTCGCGCAACACGGTCAGACCGCCGATACCACTGTCAAAAACGATAACCGGCGCATCCTGCCTGCTGGAAATATTGGTTGCTGTATATTGCGCGAGATGGTGCATCGCAAACCTGCCTCAGGACTTCTCGTCCGGTTTATCCTGCTCAGTATTCTGTGTCTCGTCTTTATAAACTCTGGCGCGGCCTTCAGGCGCGCCAGAGCCCCGAGGGCTCTTCGGTGAGAAATAATCCAGCGAGGTCAGCACGCCGCGCAGCAGGCGGATTTCAGCTTCCGCAAATGCCGGACGGGTCAGCACTGCCCGCAGATTATTCACCATGATCTCTTTGCGCGCTTCAGGGCGAAAATAACCGCGCGTATCCAGAGCTTCCTCCAAATGATTAAAGAAACCGTGTAGATATTCTTTATTGGCTGGTTGCAGTTCAGGCCCGCGGAAAACTGTGTCGGTTTCATTTTCCAGACCGGACTTCATCCATTCATAGGACATCAGCAGCACAGCCTGCGCGATATTGAGCGAGGCAAAGGCCGGATTGACCGGAAATGTCACCAGTTCATCGGCCAGACCGACTTCATCATTTTTCAGGCCGACGCGTTCACGGCCGAACATGATGCCGGTTTTCTCACCGGTACGGAATTTCTGGCGCAGAATTTTGCCTGCTTCAACAGGGCCGCGCACCTGCTTGAAACCGTCACGTTCGCGGGCGGTTGTGGCATAGACAAAATTCAGATCAGCCAGTGCTGACGGCAGATCATCATAGAGAACCGCGCTGTCAATAATATGATCGGCCTTGCTGGCGGCAGAGCGGGCTTTATCATTCGGAAAGGCTTCACGCGGATTGACCAGACGCAATTCGCCAAGGCCGAAATTCGCCATAGCGCGTGCCACCATGCCGATATTTTCCGGCAATTGCGGCTCCACAAGAATGATTGCTGGACCTTCTGAAATCATCGGGCGCTGTTTATCTGT
The DNA here is from genome assembly GCF_018436245.1 of Pseudochrobactrum algeriensis. Classification (NCBI taxonomy): domain Bacteria; kingdom Pseudomonadati; phylum Pseudomonadota; class Alphaproteobacteria; order Hyphomicrobiales; family Brucellaceae; genus Pseudochrobactrum; species Pseudochrobactrum algeriensis. The sequence continues at coordinate 1,466,442 of NZ_CP075361.1, read as the reverse complement.
ACCGGCCATTATCTTCTCAAAACTCAAATTTCGCGCGCAAGACAAGACATTCCGTATGCGCTTTTCGCGCTTTTCTTAAACGGAAGAGTGGTGAAATTCAAATCATGCATGATAATTAAACAGGTATCAGCTTAAAAAACTGAATCGCCCGCTACCTTTACCGGCTCTGTCATGCACCCGTGCCAAGCAAATCTCACACCATCGTGAACAAATAAATTGCCCTCTGACAGTATAAAAACCCGTTATCTCCGGCGTTTTTTATTATTCCTGTTCTCAAGGCGTCGTTAGCACTTTGCCTCTCGCCTAAGCAGTGCTATGAGAGGCGCAACTTCATGAAGGAGAGGTTTTAATGGCAAAGATCAAAGTTGCAAATCCCGTTGTTGAGCTTGACGGCGATGAGATGACCCGCATCATCTGGCAGTTTATCAAAGACAAACTCATCCATCCATATCTCGACATCGATCTGAAATATTATGATCTGTCGGTAGAACACCGCGATGCAACCAATGATCAGGTTACCATCGACGCAGCGAATGCTATCAAAGAGCACGGCGTTGGTGTGAAATGCGCCACCATCACCCCTGATGAAGCCCGCGTTGAAGAATTCAAACTCAAGAAAATGTGGAAATCGCCAAACGGCACCATCCGCAACATTCTCGGCGGCGTAATTTTCCGCGAACCAATCATCTGCAAAAACGTACCACGTCTGGTGCCGGGCTGGACTCAGCCGATCATCGTTGGCCGTCATGCTTTCGGTGACCAGTACCGCGCGACTGATTTCAAATTCCCGGGCAAAGGCAAGCTGTCGATCAAATTTGTTGGTGAAGACGGCGAAACCATTGAACACGAAGTCTATGATGCACCATCCTCCGGTGTAGCTATGGCTATGTACAATATCGACGAATCCATCCGTGAATTCGCACGCGCATCGCTGAACTACGGCCTGCAGCGCGGTTATCCGGTTTATCTGTCGACCAAGAACACCATTCTCAAAGCCTATGACGGCCGTTTCAAAGATATCTTTGAAGAAGTGTATCAGGCTGAATTTGCTGAGAAGTTCAAAGAAGCCAAGATCTGGTACGAACATCGCCTGATCGACGACATGGTTGCTTCCGCTCTGAAATGGTCCGGCGGTTATGTCTGGGCTTGTAAGAACTATGACGGCGACGTGCAGTCCGACATCGTGGCACAGGGCTTCGGCTCGCTCGGCCTGATGACCTCGGTTCTGATGACACCGGATGGCAAGACTGTTGAAGCAGAAGCTGCTCACGGTACTGTAACCCGTCACTATCGCCAGCATCAGAAGGGTGAGGAAACCTCAACCAACTCGATCGCTTCGATCTTCGCATGGACCCGTGGTCTCGCGCACCGCGCCAAGCTCGACGACAATGCCGAGCTGAAACGCTTTGCCGATACACTGGAAAAAGTCTGCGTAGACACAGTTGAATCCGGTTTCATGACCAAGGATCTGGCTCTGCTGATCGGTCCTGATCAGCCTTGGCTGTCGACAACAGGCTTCCTCGACAAGATCGACGAAAACCTGCAGAAAGCAATGGCTGCTTAATCAGTCATGATTTGTAAAAAGCCCCGCCTGAATAATCAGGCGGGGCTTTTTCTATTTGAACACGCTTTCTCATGCGGATTAATCATCACCACTAAGCTGTGAATCCGCTATACGTTATATTGTAAAACAATATCGGAATGCCTGTAATGACCAGCCAAGACCCGTTCGGAAAAAGTGAAAATGCCTTAGCCGTTGTGCTGGCCTTAGCAATGGTTCCGGCGCTGGGATTGGGTTTTGCGCGTTTTGCCTATGCGCTTGTGCTGCCGGATATGCGTGCCGATCTGCACTGGTCCTATGCGGATGCCGGCTGGATGAATACCAGCAACGGGATCGGTTATCTGTTCGGCGCTTTGCTCGCATCGCGCCTGCTGCGCTATATCAGTGCTTATAAAATGATGATCATCAATATCTGGCTGGTTGTCGCTTCGCTGGCACTCTGCGCGGTCTTCCGTGATGTGCTTATTCTTAATCTGCTGCGATTTATTGCCGGTCTCAGCGCAGGTCTGGCTTTTGTGGCCGGTGGCCTGCTGACAACCGGTCTCGCGCAACGCCATCCCGAGCAAAGTTCGGTTATTCTTGGTATTTTCTATGCAGGGCCGGGCATTGGCATTTTCCTGTCCGGCCTCGTTATTCCTTTTCTGATTGATTATTCAGGCGCAGGCTCATGGCCTTATGCATGGGCTTTGCTGGCACTGATCGCTGCCCCTTTGGCGCTGCTACTGATCGGCGCACGTGGCCAGCATGTAACGCTCTACAAGCCGGATCAGAAAAACAAACCTTACCGTGTTGATTACAAAGCCATGAGCGGCATCTTAGCCGGATATCTCTTTGTTGGTGCCGGTTATATTGCCTATATGACCTTTATGATCGCATGGGTGCAGAATTCCGGTGGCGGCGCCATGCTGCAATCGGCCTTCTGGTTTGTGATCGGGCTTGGCGCAATTTCCTCACCATGGGTTTGTGCAGGCATTCAGAAAAAAGTGCTGCATGGCTATGGTTTTGCCCTGCTCTCGCTCGTCACGCTGATTGCATCACTGCTACCGATTTTCTCATCCGGCACGCCTCTGCTGATGATTTCTGCTGCCGGTTTCGGTTGTGCGTTTTTCGCGGTTGTTGCTTCAACTACAGTCTATGTGCGCCGCAATCTGCCACCGGAAGGCTGGGCAGCAGCAATCGGCATGATGACCGTCATGTTCTCAATCGGACAAATTGTCGGCCCTGTGCTGATCGGCTTTATCAATGACCTGACACACAATCTCTCAAGTGGTCTGTGGGCTTCAGCCGGATTGTTATTGCTGGCAGTGATTTGCGGTATTGCACAACGTGATCTTACGCCTGTCCGGTAATCCGGCGATAATGGCTCGGCGGCACCGCATTATATTTCGACCAGACACGGCGCAGATGGCGGGCTGAGGTAAAACCGGTTTTCTCGGCGATATTCTCCATATCCAGCGGCGAATTGGTCAGAATATCCTTAGCCAGTGTTACGCGGATCAGATTGACATACTCTGTCACCGTCAGCCCCGTATGCTCCTGAAACAGACGCGACAGATTGCGAACACTCATAAAACCGGTATCGGCCAGTTCAGCCAGAGACCAGTTGCGCGCCGGATCAGCAATAATTGCATCCTGAATGCGATGAATTGCCGGATGAACATGATTGCGCCCGCTGAGCCATGGCGAGAACTGCGGCTCGCCACCAGTACGCCTGATATAGACAACCATATAACGGGCAATATTCAGCGCCACGACCGGCGATGTCAGCTTTGCCACCAGATGCAGCATAAGATCGGTTCCGGTGGAAATACCTGCACTCGAATAACGTGAACCATCTTCCACATAGAGCCGGTTATCCAGTACACGCGCCGCCGGAGCAATTTCACGCAACTCATCGACGGACAGCGCATGAGTAGTGCAGGCATAACCATCGAACAAACCGGCACGCGCAGCAATCAGGGCACCGGAGCAAATCGTTACCAGATGCATTGATGGCCGGAAAACCGCTTTCAACCATGCAGCTAATTGCCGGTATTCCGGTTCAGGATCAGTTGTTTCTGCCGGTGCGGTTATGGTGCCGCAGACAAGAATATAGGCATCATCCGGTAGCTGTGCGGGCAATGATTCAAGCCCTGCAACAGCCAGCCCGATTGAACTCGCCTGCTCCGTTTGCGTTGAGACAAAATGATAATCAAATCGAATATCCTGCTGTTCGGCATTGGCGCGGCGCAGCACTTCCACCGGCCCCGCCACATCCAGCAGCAGGATATGCGGCGGCACAACAACATAGACAGGTATGACCTTAGGAGCCGTTGCGCCACTTTGCTTATTCACAACCAAATTTCCTTATACTGAGGCAGCCTGAAGTGCTTCTTCAACCGTAGCAATGCGCGCAAAACGTCCTGCAAGAACCAGCTCCGTGCGCATTTTGATATCCTCAACGGAGAAGACCTGCCCTGAAGGATGCTGCATCGGAAAAGTCAGCGTGGCTTCCGTTACATAATCAACCTGATAGCCCAGATCGGATGCATGGCGTGTTGTCGTTTCACAGCACTGTTCGGTTCTGATGCCGCAGATAATCAGCTTGCGAATACCGCGCTCCGTCAGCCAGATATTCAATCCGCTTTCCACCAGAGCAGAGTGACGCTTCTTGTAAAACTGCACGGTTGGCTCAATCTCCAGACCTTCCAATGTGCGCACAAAACCGCTTTCCAGCTGAAACACATCATCATTATCCGTGTGCAAAATCTGCACGACCGGAATCTTGCGTTTTGTGGCACCATCAATCAGCGCCTGCACACTCCGGATAAAAGGACGAGCGATATCATCCTGCCATACGGGACGCTGGCGAAAAGATTCCTGAACATCAATAACGATCAGAGCAGTATCATTGGCGGACATTTTAGGTAACTCCTGTGAAATGATATAACAGAAATTACTGCACAAAAACATAATGAAAAAGCCTGCATCAGGACAATGACCGGACATATCCGGCCATTATTGATGCAGAGTGGTTTAAGCCGGAATATGATAAATAATCAGCATAAATTTAGGGTCTTGCTCTGTTGAGACAGGTTGACCACCAAGACTTTCTACAAGCTTGCGGCTCGGTATATTTTCTTCTGCTACCGGATAAATAAAATAGTCTGGTGAATAATCCCCTCGCGCCCAATTCATGACAGAAACTATGCCTTCAGGCCCGAACCCTTGCCTGTGCAGTTCCTCACGCACCCAAAGACCTAAACGTGGCGTTGGTGTTTTAAAACTATGCATACCGAATAGACCAATAAAAGAATGATCCACTTTTTTCCGCGCGATGAAAATGCAATTGCTTTCTTCAGCAAATTGCATCGGCCATTTACGCCAGATTTTTTCAAAATCTTCAGCCCGCTCAGGCGGCTCCCAGCGCATATAACGTGCTAAATTCGCTGTCATACACGGCCAGATTTCATCCGCATCTTCTGCCCTGAATGGACGCAAGATCATACGCGTTGTTTCAATTTCTGGTATCATCGGGTTTCCTTATAAAGAAAACCCGATGATATGACTTCAGCATTACGTGGCAATTACAAGAAATTACACGTTACCGCCTATACTCGCGTATGTTTCAAGCCGGAATGTGATAGGTCACAGCCATATATTTCGGCTTCTGCTCAGAGGAGACAAGCTTGCCGCCCAGAGTTTCTGCAATCTTGCGGCTAGCCCGATTTTCTTCGGCTACCGGATAGACGAAATAGTCTGCCTGTAACGCTTCCTTTGCCCAGTCGAACACAGCAGTGACCGCTTCTTTTCCGAAGCCCTGCCCGTGCACATCCTCACACATCCAAACGCCGAATTCCGGTGTAGTCGTTGTAGCCCGATGCACACCGACAATACCGATATAACGCCCGCTTCGGATATCTCTGGCAACGAAGTGGTAATCCGTTCCCTTCAGGAAACGCTCCTCCCACAGAGGTTTATTCTCCAGAAACTCTTCATAGGATGCAGGCGGCTCCCACGCCATAAAACGGGTCAGCGTCGGGGTAATGTGGCTGTACATTTCCGCAGCATCCTGCGGTGTATATATCCGCAGTTTCAGACGCGGCGTCGTCAGTTCAGGTCTTGTCATTTTTCCTCCAATAAAAAAGGGCGCCTGAGGCGCCCTTTAAAATCTGTTTCCGGATGTTCCAGATCAGTTACCGGCTTTCGCCTTTTCCTGTTCTGCTTTCATCTTGGCTTCAAATTCTTTCTGGCGCTTCTGAACTGCGTCCTGAAGTTCTTTCTGGCGCTGTTCAAGTTCGTTCTGCTGCAGACCCTTGCCATTCAGAGCATCGGAGAAACCGGTGAGCTGAACAGTGATCGGATTTGGCTTATTCTGGAAGTTTACGGATGTAAGGGTCAGTTTGCCGCCTTTTTTCAGCGCATTGACCATTTCATCTGTCAGCGGAGCTTCTGCAATGCAGCGATCCGGGAAGCAGATACCGTATTCAACCTTGGTGGTTTTGTTCGCATCAATCTGCATGCCGATACCGGCAGGGATCAGACGACCGGTCGGAACGGAAACCTGAAAAATCTTACGATTAATCTTGCCTTTGATTTCGATCAGGTTGATCGCGGTCAGCAGCTGACCGGAATCTGCAGTCACGATATTCTGTGTATTGCAAATATCATTATCTTCCTGCTTCGAGCAGACCTTGAACCATCCCTGCGGCGGCAGCTGTTGAGCTGTGGCCGGAAGGGTCGCGGTTGCAAGCAGGGCAACGGCGCCGGCAATTGCGGATGCGGCAGCGAATGTCTTCGTGCTGGTCATGATCAACAGGTTCCTTTCAACACTCTGATCTGAATTCTGGCTATGCTGTTTCAGAGAAATAAACAGCCTGTATTTTTTACGGGAATTATCATCGAGACTGGCAAGACAACATTTTCCCCTTGCGGATCAGCAAGTGAACCGAATTTTCGCAACCATGACTGCGGATAAAATACGGCAACAGCGTGACCCTGCGTTATTTGCGGTGTTACACTGACTGTAACGCATTATCCAGTGCCGTTTTATTAACCATAGTTTTTTAACGTCGATTTGCGCTATAAAAACAACGCATTTCCCGCCTGACTTATCAGAAAACGAAAACCGGCCGGTCAATATTTCATATTATAATTCTGTGGCTTGCTGCATATTCCCGCTAAAAAAGCGGTTTATACAGTGCATCTGATACGAATCAAATATGGTACCGGAACGGTATAATCCTCAAACATTCTCAAAATTAATCAAAAACACGCAAAATTCTGACAAATCAGAGCATTCTTATAATTTTACCGGATAGTGATTGACCAATGACACAGCCGTTCCAGCCCTTCCCGCGCATCATCAACAGGCGTCATCTGCTTGCCATGCTGGGAACCTCCGTTCTGGCAACTGCATTTGGCACAACCGGCCTGCCCTTTACTCAAGATACAGCACAGGCGCAGACTGTAGCTACCGCACAAGACAGCGCGCCATCCTACGCATTGTCCATGCATGGCGACATTGCGCTGCCAGCCGATTTCAAACACTTCCCTTATACCAATCCGGCAGCACCTAAAGGCGGCAATATCACCTATGGTGTGGTCGGTACCTTTGACAGTCTCAATCCGTTTGTTCTGCAAAGCATGCGCACCACAGCGCGCGGCATGTTCAATGATGCGGATTTCGGCAATCTGATGTTTGAAACGCTGATGCAGCGTTCTGCCAATGAGCCTTTCACGCTTTACGGCCTGCTGGCAGAGCGTGTTGAAACGGATGATGCGCGAAGTTTTATTGAATTCACACTGAACGAACAGGCAAAATGGTCTGACGGCAACCCGGTGACACCGGAAGATGTGATATTCACCTATGAAATCCTGACGGAAAAAGGTCGCCCGCCCTATAATGCCCGTATGAACCGCATTGCCAAAATCGAGAAAACCGGTGAACGCGGCATCCGTTTTACCTTTAATGACAAGGCTGACAGGGAATTCCCGTTACTGCTGGCCAGTACTATGCCGGTGCTGCCGAAACATGCCGTTGATCCGGAAACTTTCGGCAAAGCTTCACTGAAGCCACCGATCGCCAGCGGCCCTTATATTGTTAAGACTGTTAAACCTGGTGAGCGCATTACCTATCAGCGCAATCCTGATTACTGGGCAAAAGACCTGCCGAGCCGCAGCGGTTTCAGCAATTTCGACACCATCACCATCGAATATTTCCGCAATGAAACCTCCTATTTCGAGGCTTTCAAGAAGGGAATCGTCGATGTTTATGTTGACGGTTCACCTAACCACTGGAGCAAAGCCTATGATTTCCCTGCGGTAAAACAAGGGAAAGTCATTAAGGACACTTTTGTCAAAGGCACACCGGCCAATATGCTCGGCTTTGTCTTCAATACGCGACGCGAAAAATTTGCCGATGTCAAAGTGCGGCGTGCACTCTCCGAGCTCTTTGATTTTGAATGGACAAACCGCTCGCTGTTCTCCGGTCAATATGACCGTATGGCGAGTTTCTGGCAGGGTTCGGAATTGTCATCCGTCGGTCGTCCGGCGAGTGAAGGTGAAAAGCAGTTACTCGCGCCCTATCAGGATAAGATTCTGCCGGAAACAATGGACGGCACATGGCGCCCGACCACAACCAATGGCAGCGGTCATGACCGTGCGCCTGCCAAAAAAGCCTATGATCTTCTGGAACAGGCAGGCTTTACTTTTGAAAACGGCGTAGCACACACACCGGAAGGCACGCGTCTGAGTTTCGAAATCATGACCCGCTCGGTCGATGAGGAAAAGCTGGCATTGGCCTATAAGCGCAATCTGGCACGGCTTGGTATTGTTGCGGAAATCCGCAGTGCCGATGATGCACAATATCAGCAGCGCTTGCAGAATTTCGATTATGATATGATTATCGGTGCGCTGACAGCCTCGCTCTCACCCGGCAATGAACAATGGATGCGCTGGGGTTCCGGCTCCCGTGATGCATCCGGCAGTTTCAACTATCCGGGTGCGCAGGATCCGGCTATTGATGCGATGATTGAAGCCATGCTTGCCGCAAAAGACCGCCCTGCTTTTACCGATGCAGTGCGCGCCTTTGACCGGTTACTGATCTCCGGCAGCTATTATCTGCCACTCTATTATTTACCGAAACAGCAGGTTGCACGGTGGGAACGGATAAAAATTCCACAAAAAACCTCGCTTTACGGCTATCAATTCCCTACATGGTGGACTGAAACCACCTCTGTGAACTAATAATAACTGGCAAATGATGACAGGTAATTTCATGACTAATAAACAAATCACAATCGATGTTATTTCCGATGTCGTCTGCCCGTGGTGCTTTCTGGGCCGTCAGCGCCTGAAAGCCGCCCTTGAAATGCTGCCGGAACTGAATGTTGAAGTGCGCTGGCGTCCGTTTCAGCTCGACCCGACACTTCCGGCAGAAGGCAAAGAGCGCAAACGCTATCTGGTTGAAAAGCTCGGCTCCCAGAGCCGCGTAAATGAAGTGCATGACCAGCTGATCGCCATCGGCAAAGAAGAAGGCATTGAGTTCGACTTGGATGCGATTGAAGTCGCACCAAATACACTGGATGCCCATCGTCTGATCCGCTGGGCTGGTGAAGTCAGCGCGGAAGTACAGGATCGCGTTGTCGGCGAATTGTTCTCACTCTATTTTGAACAGGGCGAAAATATCGGCAGCCATGAAATCCTGATCGAAGCCGCAGAAGATGCCGGTATGGAATACACCATTATCGAAACCCTGCTCGAAGGTGACACGGACAGCGATAATGTTCGTGCAGAAATCGCCGTTGCCGGACAGATGGGCGTGACCGGTGTGCCATGCTTCATTCTCGATCAGAAATATGCGGTCATGGGTGCACAGAGCGCCGAGGCCATGGCTGATGCTATCCGTCAGATTGCGGAAGGTTATGAGCCGGGTCTGAGCGAAGATCGCTGATCTTTAAACCACTGCAATAATACTATTCTAAGGCTCTTTGGTGCTCGCCAAGGAGCCTTTTTCGTCTTTCCTTCCATTATAAAGGTGCTCTATGGCCGATCAGTCCACAAATGATGCATTGAAACGCTCAGTATCAGAAAATTGGGAGGCCAATGCTGCGACATGGACGAAGCTTGTCCGCGCCGGTTATGATACTTACCGCGATGCGCTGCACACACCGGCATTTCTGGAAATGCTGCCGGATATCAAAGGCTTGAACGGGTTAGATGTCGGCTGCGGTGAAGGTGCCAATACGCGCGCGCTGGCACGCGCCGGTGCTAAAATGACCGGCATTGATATTGCTCCGACCTTTGTGCACCATGCTTCCGAATATGAAGAAAACGAGCCGCTTGGTATCCGTTATCTGACGGCGGATGCCCTGCACCTGCCATTCGATGATGCACAATTTGACTTCGCCAGCGCCTTCATGTCGATGATGGATATGCCGCAACAAGGCGATGTACTAAAAGAAATATTCCGCATTCTTAAACCGCAGGGTTTCTTCCAGTTTACCATTTTGCATCCGTGTTTTGTGCCGCCGTTTCGTAAAAATATTCGTGATGAGAATGGTAAAGTAACCGCGGTTCTGGTTGCCAATTATTTTGAGAATATTGACGGCAGTCTTGAGACATGGCTGTTTTCAAGTGTTCCGCAAGCTGAGCGCGAGCAGCATAAACCGTTCAATATTCCGCGCTTCCACCGTACTTTGAGCGAATGGATCGGCATGATCAACGCTGCAGGTTTTGTTCTCGAGGCCAGTGTTGAACCAATGGCCTCGAAAGAACTGGCGGCACAAGAAGATGTTGTAGCCGATACGCGTGTTACGCCGATTGCATGGATTGTGCGCCTGCGCAAACCACAAGATTAGCCGCGCAGGAATCGTTCCAATATGCGATTAAACAGCTGCGGCTTTTCCAGAAAAGCCGCATGGCCAACCTGTGGCAGCAGGAAAATCGTCTCTTCCCAGAGGTTCTTATAATTCAGCGATGCGATATGCGCATTATTGATGAAATGATCCTCAGCACCATTGAGGATAGCCAGCGGCACGGGGCAATTCTCAGCCATATGCTGCTGGTCGGCGATATTCTCCGCCAGAATATTCTCAAACATTGTCTGGCGTGTCAGCCCGTCAGTTCTGCGCACGGCATCCACCACAAAATCCGGTGTAGGCTTATCCGGATGCACAACATGGCGCGCATAGGATTGTGCCTCCGCATCGTCCAGATCACGCTGGCCACCATATTTCAGCGCTTCACTCGGCACAAAAGCCTGACCGACCGCATCCGCATCTTTGGCAAATGGCGGCGTGCCGGTAATCATCAACCGGTTGACCGGTGCCTGCTGCGCAATCATTTCCAGACCGATATGCCCGCCGAGCGACCAGCCGAACACGGCAGCAGATGACACTTCCAGCGCCTTCAGCACATCGGCTGCGGCCTGCGCATAGCCATGCAATGTATAGGATTTTTGCGGATCGGCAGCATCATTCGAAGCGCCATGTCCCGGCAAATCAAAAGCGATCAGCCGGAAATCATGCGCCAGAGAGGATTCAAACTGCTTGTGAAACACTTCCTTGCACGCAGAATTGCCGTGAATAAACAAAACCGGAGCGCCCTTGCCTGCGCTTGTCATGACCTCAAGGCGGCCATGTCTGGTTTCAACAAGCTGTTTTTGCATTCTATTCCCCCTGTTTTGCTTATTCTCCGGCGATTTTTGCCAACTGCGTCATGATTACGGCTGAACCGGTCAGGCGTTTTTCAGCGGTCGGATAATCGCGGATAAACACAATGCTCTGATCCGGCCGGATCTTCGCCAGCGAGCCCTGTGCCGCAATCATCTGCACCAGACCTGCCGGATTCGGGAAGGTCTTCTCACGGAACTGAATAACAATGCCCTTCGGCCCTGCATCCAATTTCTCAACATTGGCCTTGCGGCACAGCGCCTTGATAAACACGATCTTGAGCAGGTGCTGGACTTCTTCCGGCAGCGGACCGAAACGGTCGATCAGCTCGGCACCAAAACCGTCAATTTCCTGCGTTGTTTCCAGATCGGCCAGACGGCGATAAAGCCCCAGACGCAATTGCAAATCAGGCACATAAGTTTCCGGTATCATCACCGCCGTGCCAACCGCAATTTGTGGCGACCAATGGCTATCCACCACAGGGCCTTCGGATTTCAGCTCGGCAACCGCCTCTTCCAGCATCTGCTGATAAAGCTCGAAACCGACTTCCTTGATATGGCCGGACTGTTCATCACCCAACAGGTTACCCGCACCGCGAATATCCATATCGTGACTCGCAAGCTGGAAACCAGCGCCCAAAGTATCCAGCGATTGCAGCACTTTAAGGCGACGTTCGGCTGTCTGGGTAAGCGTTTTGCCCGCAGGCAATGTGAACAGCGCGAATGCACGCTGCTTGGAACGGCCAACGCGGCCACGCAGCTGATAGAGCTGTGCCAGACCAAACATATCCGCACGATGCACGATCATGGTATTGGCTGTCGGAATATCCAGACCGGATTCCACGATGGTTGTGGAGAGCAGCACATCATATTGTCCGTCATAGAAGGCATTCATAATGTCTTCCAGCTCACCGGCAGCCATCTGGCCATAGGCGACAGCAACTTTCAGTTCCGGTACATGCTGGTCGAGGAATTCCTTAATCTCGGCAAGATCGGAAATACGCGGGCAGACATAGAAACTCTGACCGCCGCGATAGCGTTCGCGCATCAGGGTTTCACGAATGACCAGCGCGTCAAAAGGCGAAATGAAGGTACGCACCGCCATACGGTCAACCGGCGGCGTGGTAATCAGCGACAATTCACGCACGCCGGTGAGCGCCAGCTGCAGCGTGCGCGGGATCGGCGTTGCGGTGAGTGTCAGCACATGGATATCGGATTTCAGGTCTTTCAGGCGTTCTTTATGCTTCACGCCGAAATGCTGTTCTTCGTCGATAATCAGCAGACCAAGATTTTTGAACTTGATCGAATTGCCAAGCAACGCATGGGTGCCGACAACGATATCGACAGTACCTTCTTCAACGCCCTTCTTGGTCAGTGCCAATTCTTTGCTACCGACAAGACGTGAAGCATGGGCAACATTGATCGGCAGACCATTAAAGCGCGTGGAGAAGGTCTTGAAATGCTGGCGCGACAGCAGTGTGGTCGGCACAACAACAGCCACCTGATAGCCATTAAGCGCGGCTACAAAGGCCGCACGCAGCGCGACTTCGGTTTTACCAAAGCCAACATCGCCGCAAACCAGACGATCCATCGGCTTGCCGTCGCCAAGATCATCAAATATCGCATCAATCGCGCGTTGCTGGTCTTCTGTTTCATCATAAGGGAAACGGGCAGCAAATTCGCCATAGACACCCTCCGGCGGGGTCAGCACCGGCGCGCCACGCATTGCGCGTTCCGCAGCAATACGAATAAGCTGTCCGGCCATTTCCAGCAGCTGTTTCTTGAGTTTGGCCTTGCGTGCCTGCCATGCGCCGCCGCCGAGCTTATCCAGAACGGCGGATGAGCCTTCCGAACCATAGCGTGACAGCAGTTCAATATTTTCAACCGGCAGAAACAGGCGGTCGTCACCGGCATAATGGAGTTCAAGGCAATCATGCGGTGCTCCGGCAGCAGTGATCGTGCGCAAACCGACAAACTTACCGATACCATGATCGACATGCACCACGATATCGCCAGCAGTCAGACTACCGGCCTCGGAGATGAAATCCGCATCGCGTTTGCGTTTTTTGGTACGGCGGATCAGACGATCACCGAGAATATCCTGCTCGGCCACCACAACCAGATCACCGGCATCAAAGCCGCTTTCTACCGCCAGCACAGTCGCAGTGATTTTGTCACGCGACAGGGCTTTAACAGTTCGCAGGTCTTTGACCGTCTCGATCTTTTCCAGACCATGTTCGTCCAGCACCTGCAACAGACGATCAAGCGATCCTTCCGTCCATGCGGCGATCATGATCTTTTTGCCGCTGGCACGCAGCTCAGCGATATATTTGGTTACGGCCTCGAACAGATTAACGTCTTTAGCGGCACGTTCCTCAGCGAAGCTGCGGCCTTTATGGGCACCCGCATGGATAATATGTCGTCCGCTGGCCTCAGGCGCTTCAAAAGGCGTGAGATCATAGCGCTTGCCATTGGCCTCTGCCGCCTCCTCCACCTTGCGCAGCGACATATAGAGCTGGCTTGGCGCTACAGGCTTATAGGGAATAGCGTCTGCTGCTTCTTTGCCTTCTGCTTGCTTCTGGCGGGCATCATAATGGTCAAGCACCAGCTTGTGACGCTCGGCAATGGCTTCCGGCACCAGATGATCGAATACCACCGGCATTGCGCCTGTGTGATCGAACAGCGTTTCCATCTCGTCATAGAACAGCGGTAACCAGTGCTCCATACCGGCAAAGCGACGACCTTCCGAGATCGCAGCATAAAGCGCATCATCACGTGACGGCGCACCAAAGGCCGCAATATAGTTCTTACGGAAACGGCTGATCATATCCGGCGAGAGCGTAATCTCGCTCATCGGCTGGAGTGTAAACTCCTTACGCGTCTCGGTGGTACGCTGCGAGGCCGGATCAAAAGCACGGATGCTTTCCAGCGTATCCCCGAAGAAGTCGAGACGCAGCGGTTCTTCTGCACCCGGTACGAACAGATCAAGAATACCACCGCGTACAGCAAATTCACCGACATCACGTACCGTCGGCACACGTTCAAAGCCGTTGCGCTCAAGGCGCTGGGTCAGCTCATCCATATTCACACGGTTGCCGGGACGGGCAGAGAAACTCTGCTCGTCCAGCACAGCGCGCGGCGGCAGCTTCTGCAACACGGCATTGGCTGTGGCAATAATCAGCGCCGGATGTTTCTGCTCCCGCAAGGCGCTCAACTGGCTCAGCGCATTCAGACGTCTCGCCGAGACTGTTGCACCGGGGGAAACGCGGTCATAGGGCAGACAGTCCCATGCAGGAATATGCAATACCGGCAGTTCCGGCATAATAAAGCCGATCACCTGCTCAATATCTGCCACGCGCTGCCCGTCGCGCGCGATAAACAGGACAGGCCCTTTACCCCCCGCCTCTTCCAAAATCTTGGCCAGCACAAAGGCTTCATAACCATCGGCTACACCGTCAATCAGCACATGATTAACGAGAACCGGTTTCAGACCAAGTTTGGAAAATACGGGCATAGGATATGTCTCTGCTATATTACTCGAGCTTCTGATTGAGAAAAATCAATAGTCGATTTTATCGCGGAACAAAATAAGATCACGGAACAAAATCGTGTCAAAAGCCTCCGGTGTTTTGTCTTCACCAGTAATCCATTTGAACAGGTCGCGGTCGAGCACTTCGAGCAGGCGCTCAAACTCATTCAAAGTATCTTCATCCATTGTCGCAATATGCATGTCCGCATATTGACCGAAGATCAGATCCATTTCCTTCATACCGCGGTGCCATGAGCGGAACAGCAGCTTGCGACGACGCGGATCCAGCTGTGCGCCTGCCTCGGTGCCCGATAATTTACTGCCTGTGCTCATATCACTCTCCGGATTAACGTCTGTGCATTCAATAATGTTACCAGCCATATAACGCGGGATGAGCGCGATGTCAGCTTGCAAGTTAATAAGATCTAAGTAAGTTTGCTTTCATGCGTCCAAGTCTGCTTGATCCCCTGTTTGCATCTGTCCGCACCCTCACCGGCATCGGACCTAAAGTCTCTGCTCTGTTGCTGAAACTGCTCGGCGCGGAAAGCGCGACGATGCTTGAGCCGCGTGTGGGACAATTGCTGTTCTTGCCGCCAAACAGTGTGATCGACCGGCGCAACCGTCCGGGTGTGGCTTTTGCGCAGGAAGGTGCGGTGGTCACGCTGGAAGTGACAGTTGATGAATATCAGTTCTCACCCTCTACGGCCAAATCCGGCGCTTTTATGCGTGGCTCCGTACCCCATCGCATTTATGCTCATGATGATACGGGCGAAGTAACACTGGTTTTCTTCCGCGCTCAACGACCGTGGCTGGAAAAGAGCCTGCCTCTTGGAGAGAAAGTCATCGTCTCCGGCAAGGTGGAATGGTTCAACGGCCGTGCTTCAATGGTGCATCCCGATCATATTGCGCCGATAGACGGCAGCGATGATCTGCCGCTGATCGAGCCGGTCTATCCGCTGACCGCTGGTCTTTCACCCAAAACGCTGGCACGCGCCATGCGTGATGCGCTTACACGCATTCCTGATCTGCCGGAATGGCAGGACAAGACACTGATGCAACGGGAGAATTTTCCGTCTTTCTCACAAGCTTTGCATCATCTGCATCTGCCGGAAGAGCCGGAAGATATTGCGCAAGAAAGCCCTTCGCGGCGCAGACTGGCCTATGATGAATTTCTCGCCGGACAAATGGCACTGGCACTGGTGCGCGCCAAGACCAAACGCCTCTCCGGCCGCCCGCTCAATGGCACAGGCAAAATCACCGCGCAGATATTGGCCAACCTGCCCTATAGCCTGACAAAAGGTCAGGAACAGGCGGTCAAAGACATTATCAGCGACCTTAAAGCACCGGAACGCATGCTGCGTCTGCTGCAAGGTGATGTCGGTGCCGGCAAAACTGTGGTTGGCTTACTGTCTATGGCACATGCAGCGGAATCGGGCGGACAATCCGCCTTGATGGCACCGACTGAAGTGCTGGCACGTCAGCATTTTGCAACCATTGCACCGCTGGCTGAAAAAGCCGGATTGAAAGCTGCGCTGCTGACAGGGCGTGAAAAAGGCAAAGAGCGTCAGCGCATTCTCGACGAACTGGCGGATGGTACAATCCATATCATCATCGGCACCCATGCGCTGTTTCAGGATAAGGTCGAATATCATGATCTGGTATTTGTGATTATTGATGAGCAGCACCGTTTCGGTGTGCATCAGCGTCTGCAGCTCACCGCCAAAGGCACTGCGCCGGATATGCTGGTGATGACTGCAACGCCGATCCCCCGCACGCTGGTTTTGACCGCCTTCGGCGATATGGATGTGTCCAAACTCACCGAGAAACCGGCTGGTCGCCAGCCGATCACCACGGCGATTGTGCCGAGTGAGCGGTTGAGTGAAATTGTTGACCGGATGCGTAAGGCAATTTCCGAGGGGCAGAAAATCTACTGGATCTGCCCGCTGGTGGAAGAATCAGAACATGTTGAGCTGACCTCTGCCGAAGAGCGTTTTCAGTCCTTTCTGCCGGTGTTTGGTGACAAACTTGGCCTCATTCATGGCCGCATGACCGGACAGGAAAAAGACGATGCCATGCTGGCTTTCAAGCGCGGTGATACAAACCTGCTGATTGCCACCACAGTAATTGAGGTCGGCGTAGACGTGCCGGATGCCACCGTGATTGTGATTGAACATGCCGAGCGTTTCGGCCTGTCGCAATTACATCAGCTGCGCGGTCGTGTCGGACGTGGTGATAAACCATCTACCTGCCTGCTGCTCTATAAAGGCCCGCTCGGCGAAATCGCCAAAGCGCGTTTGCAGGTGATGCGTGAGACGGAAGACGGTTTCCGCATTGCCGAGGAAGATCTGAAACTGCGCGGCGAAGGTGAATTGCTCGGCACCCGCCAGTCCGGCACACCGGGCTTTAAGCTCGCCTCGATGGAAGCGCATACCGATCTTCTGGAAATCGCCCGTAAAGATGCGCGCCTAGTGCTGGAGCGCGATATTGATCTGCAATCTGAGCGCGGTCAGGCACTGCGGTTGTTGCTCTATATTTTCGGGCGAGATGAAGCGATCAGACTGCTGCGTGCGGGATAAAAAAGGCGACCAGATCTGGTCGCCTTTTTCTTGTTTTAAGTTAAAAACACAATGTAACTTATTGAATTATTTACTCAACGGTCACAGATTTCGCCAGATTGCGCGGCTGATCGACGTCTGTACCCATAAACACAGCAGTATAATAAGCCAGCATCTGGATCGGCAGAGCATAAACCAGAGGTGCAATGAATTCCGGCACATCCGGCATAATCAGCACAGAATGGGCATCCACATTGGCGTGTTTTGCACCTTCTTTGTCCGTGATCAGGATGATACGGCCACCGCGCGCTGCCACTTCCTGCATATTCGACACGGTCTTTTCATAGAGACGGTCAAATGGTGCAATCACAATCACCGGCATGGTTTCATCAATCAGTGCAATCGGGCCGTGCTTCAACTCACCGGCTGCATAGCCTTCTGCGTGAATATAGGAGATTTCCTTGAGCTTCAGCGCACCTTCGAGAGCCAGCGGATAGGATGTGCCGCGACCGAGATAAAGCACATCTTTGACATTCATCAGGTCACGGCAGATTGCTTCGACCTTTGGTGCCAATTTCAGCGCTTCATGCAGCACGCCGGAGAGATTGCCAAGCTCGCTGACCAGCTGCTTCTCTTCTTCCGGTGTAATCGTGCCGCGGGCTTTGGCAGCAGACAGCGCCAGCGAGGCCAGAACCGAAAGCTGACAGGTGAAAGCCTTGGTCGATGCCACGCCGATTTCCGGCCCTGCCAGTGTCGGCAGAACAATATCGGACTCGCGGGCAATGGTGGATTCGCGCACATTGACCACAGCGGCAATCGGCAGCCCCTGTGAACGGCAATAGCGCAGCGAGGCCAGCGTATCGGCAGTTTCACCGGACTGCGACACAAACAGTGCCAGCGTATCGGTTGAAAGCGGCATTTCGCGATAGCGGAATTCCGATGCAATATCGATTTCCACCGGCAGACGCGCATAGCGTTCCAGCCAGTATTTGCCGATCATCGCTGCGTAATAAGCGGTACCGCAGGCGGAAACAGCCATACGGTTGATCTTCGACCAGTAGATATCATTGACATCGGTGCGGATCGACGAGGATGCGAAATCCAGATAATGCGCCAATGTGCGGGAAATCACTTCCGGCTGCTCGTAGATTTCCTTTTCCATGAAGTGCTTATAATTGCCTTTATTGACAACATAAGCGCCACTGGCCGACTGCTGCACAACGCGGCTGACTGCATTGTTGCCTTCATCATAGATGGCAACGCTGTCACGGGTCAGAACTGCCCAGTCACCATCTTCCAGATAGGTCACTTTATCGGTGAACGGTGCCAGCGCGATCGCATCGGAGCCGAGGAACATTTCCCCTTCACCATAGCCGATTGCCAGTGGCGAACCGCGGCGTGCTGCGACCAGCATTTCATTTTCGCCGGTGAACAGGAAAGCCAGTGCAAAAGCACCGCGCAAACGGCTAAGCACATTGCGCACCGCATCAACAGGTGCATCGCCGGAGCGGATATTGCGTGCTACCAGCTGTGCTACGGTTTCAGTATCCGTATCGCTCTGGAACTTAACGCCTTCAGCTTCCAGCTCAGTGCGCAGTTCAGCAAAATTTTCGATAATACCGTTATGAACAATCGCAACCTGCTCAGTTGCATGCGGATGCGCATTGCGTTCTGTCGGCGCACCATGGGTTGCCCAGCGTGTATGACCAATGCCGATTGTGCCGCTCAGCGGTTCTGCTGCCAGACGGTTTTCCAGATTAACCAGCTTGCCTTCCGCACGGCTGCGGGCAATCTGATTGTCTACCAGAGTGGCAATACCGGCTGAATCATAACCACGATATTCAAGACGCTTCAGCGCATCCACAAGCCGCATTGCGACCGGCTGTTTACCGACAATACCAATAATTCCGCACATGAGTGTCTGTTCCTGTTGCGTCTTTGTTTTAAGGTCTGACCTATAGGCCTTAAGACCACACAATTCCTATCATCACTTTAAATTTAAAAATGATGATTTTATGATAATTATTTGTTTTTACTTGCCTTAATGGCTTTATATTTTTCGCGTAAAATCTCTGCACGGCCTTCTTTATTAACCTGACGGGCGCGGCCGAGAGCCAATGCATTTTCAGGCACTTCATCGGTAATCACACTGCCAGAGGCCACATAAACACCGTTACCAATTGTCAGCGGTGCAACCAGAGCAGAATTGGAACCGACAAATGAATTGCTGCCAATCGTGGTTTTGAACTTGTTATAGCCGTCATAATTGCAGGTGATGACACCCGCACCGATATTGGTTTCCGCACCCACAGTCGCATCGCCGATATAGGACAGATGATTGACCTTGGCACCGGCGCCGATATCCGCATTTTTCACTTCGCAGAAATTGCCGACTTTGGCCTTCTCGGCAAGCTTTGCGCCCGGACGCAGGCGTGCAAACGGCCCCACACTGGTATTGGCACCAATATGTGCACCTTCAATATGGGAGAATGCATGAATAACGGCACCGCTCTCAACGGCCACCTTTGGACCAAAGAACACATTCGGCTCAATCAGCACATCGGCCTCAATCAGCGTATCATGCGCAAAGAAAACCGTTTCAGGTGCAATCAGCGTCACGCCGGATAGCATTACATCACGGCGCTTGCGTGCCTGCCACAGTGCTTCGGCTTCGGCGAGCTCTGCACGATTATTGATGCCGATGACATTCTCAACCGGCACATCAATGGCAATAACATTCAGGCCTTGCGCATGCGCCAGCTTCACCACATCGGTGAGATAATATTCGCCTTTGGAATTATCGTTCTTCACGGCAGAGATCAGCTGCAGCGCATGTTTGCCATTCAGCGCCATCAATCCACCGTTGCAGAATGTGATTTTGCGCTGCTCGTCCGTCGCGTCTTTTTCTTCAACGATTGCAATCAGCTTGCCATTTTCTTCAACCAGACGGCCATAGCCGGTCGGGTTTTCCGGACGGAAGCCCATCACCACAATATCAGCGCCTTCCGCCAGCTTGTTACGGGCAGCGCGCAAAGAGGTCTCTTCGATCAGCGGTGTGTCACCAAACACGACCAGCACATCATCATGCGATTCCGCCAGAGCTTCACGCGCAGCCAGAACCGCATGGGCAGTACCAAGACGCTCGGTTTGCTCGTAGAAACGCGCTGTATCACTGATTTTGCCAACAGCCTTCTGTACATCAGCCGCGCCGCGACCGACAACAACGGCCAGATCAGCCCCATCATCCACGCCCTGCACGGCCTTAACCACATGCCCCACCAGCGGCAGGCCGGCAATCTCATGCAGTACTTTGGACATGGAAGACTTCATGCGGGTACCCTCACCGGCAGCGAGGATGATAGTCAGGCAGGATCTGGAAGCCATATTAATTCCGTGTTTCATAACTGGCAAAGAGGTCTGAATTATCAGAACCACTTTAAAGGCAAAACGTATAGATTCATTTACACAAAACAAGCAAGGTGCCGATGATTTTGCATGAATCGCGGTATTATTCTGTTTTTAAACAGTTTCCTGTTCAGGATTTATGGTTGTGCCGGTCACTTTTCAGAAACAACCGGTACGTATCGTGATTAGCCGAGCTTGCCCAATACAGGGAATGTCTCAAGCAGCCAGAAAGCAAAAGCTTCCATACCGCCGGTAAGGAACAGGATACCGGCAAGCACCAGCAAAATACCCATTACTTTTTCGACCTTGCCCATATGCACGCGGAAACGTGACAGGAACCGCATGAAACGGCCGGAAAACAACGCCGCCAGCATAAACGGAATGCCCAGTCCCAGCGAATAAACAGCCAATAGTGATGCACCATCCAGCACCGATGCCTTTGAGCCTGCAAGCGTCAGGATCGGCCCCAAGACGGGCCCGATACATGGTGTCCAGCCGAATGCGAAGGCCAGCCCCATAATATAGGCACCCAAAGGTGTGGCCGGTGCGGAATTTGCCTGAAAACGGGCTTCCCGTGACAGCATCGGAATGCGGATCAGTCCGAGAAAATTCAACCCCATCACAATAATAACAAGACCGGCGGCAATCGCCATTTCCTGCTGCCATTGACGCAGAAAGTGACCGATTGACGATGCACCGGCACCAAGCGCCACAAATACGGTGGTAAAGCCGAGAACAAATGCAAATGACGTTACCAGCAACCGGATGCGATTGCGTGTGGCCTGCGAGGCCTCTCCGCCATTGCGGAAATCATCCACACTCACACCGGCCATATAACAGAGATAAGGCGGCACGAGCGGCAGAACACAGGGAGAGAGAAAAGATAAGGCACCGGCACCAACAGCTGTCAGATAAGAAATGTCGATTGCCATATTATTTCCCTGTCAAATTACGAAATTTGCGACTTTCAGCAACCGCCAGCCTTGCCCCGCCGATTCAGTGCGAGCTCACGGGCATGGTGCTGCTTATAGTCGTGCGGGTCTTATAGCCAGAAATGTTCCGGATAGGAACTGCAGGTGCAAATATCGGTAAATTTTCAGGAATCAGTCACGCAAACAATGGCTTGCCGGAATCATTCTTTAGAAGAATCTCATTCGGAGACATAAATCGCCCCTCTGTATTTTTCTTCAGACCACAAAAATCATCAAATATGCATGATATGAGCGCGCTTTCCGTACCTCAACATGGGGAAAACCGGAAAAAACTTCAAAAAATCCGCTTTCACATCAAAAACAATGATTTTTGGTGTTGACGATCGCGATATCGGCACCTATGTATCGCCGCACTTGCAGAGCATTACCGAGATGCTCCTGACAGAGACTTCTTGTCTCAGAAATTGCAAGAGCGCGTAGCTCAGCCGGTAGAGCAACTGACTTTTAATCAGTAGGTCCACGGTTCGAACCCGTGCGCGCTCACCACTTTCCCCCCTTATAAAATCCTCTTAAATTTGAACAGCTTGTCTGTCTGCGCATTAAATCTGTCTTTGAACCTGTCTTGTGTATAAACTTAAGATTTTGAATTTAAACACTGATTTTAGTGTTGACGATGGCGCCAAACCGCCTTATGTATCGCCCCACTTGCAGAGCATTACCGAGATGCTCCTGACAGAGACTTACTGTCTCAGAAATTGCAAGAGCGCGTAGCTCAGCCGGTAGAGCAACTGACTTTTAATCAGTAGGTCCACGGTTCGAACCCGTGCGCGCTCACCACTTTCCCCGATTTTTTCTCACTACAACAATTTGCCAGTCTTATATTGGACTATTTTAATATGCACTCATGCGTATAGTTGGACTGTCAACAGATGATATTTTCACCAAGTTGATCTCCTCATGATACCTACTCGATATCTGCCCCGTATTGCTCTGCAATGCGGGGTCTTTTTATGCCATGTGAGATAAATCAACTTTTCGGGAATTGAATGGTGTTGATACAGTGTTCACCCTGCCCATATTACAAAAATACAAATCTGCGATAATATGATGCAAAGCACAGAACAGTTCGGCAGAGATTGATTTCATTCTCTGCTTTATCAGTCTCAGAAAGGCCAATATGACCTCCGGTATCCATCATGTGACCCTCATCACCCGCAATGTGCAGGCCAATATTGATTTTTATGCAGGTTTTCTGGGGTTGCGTCTGGTCAAGCAAACCGGCGGCTTTGAGGACGGCGAGCAGCTCCACCTGTTTTACGGCGATGCGCTTGGCTCACCGGGTTCATTGATTACATTTCTTGTCTGGGAAGAAGGCGCGCGCGGCCGTGTTGGCCATGGTCAGGTAGCGGAAATTGCACTCGCAGTCCCGCCGGAATCAATCGGTGACTGGCTGACACGCGCTCTGTCCCAGCAGATTCGTGTTGAAGGCCCGAAGCGTGAATTCGGTGAACCGGTATTGCGTCTGAAAGATCCGGATGGCGTTACCGTCAAGCTGGTCGGTCATGACATGCCTGCTGCACATCCGTGGAATTCTGCCCCCACCCGTCTGCACAGCGTTACCCTTTTCACAGAAACGCAGGAGGAAACCGCCGCTTTCATCAAGCGTTTCGGTTATAGTGAAGGTCAGCGTGAAGAAACCGTACTACGCATGGTTTCCGACACGGATTTCGTGGACGTACGCAATGTCAGCGGCTTTGTGCCGGGCATTCCCGGAACCGGCATAGCTGACCATGTGGCATTCCGCGCCAAAGATGTTGATGCAGTCAAAGCGTCTGAAGCGGAACTGTCGCGCCTCAATTCGTCGATCACCAATTTCCATGACCGCAAATATTTCACCTCTCTTTATGTGCGTGAACCGGGCGGAACGCTGATTGAACTAGCAACCGACGGACCGGGTTTTACCATTGATGAAACACCGGAGCATCTCGGCGAAACACTGTTTGTACCACCGCATAATCAGGAGCGCGCGCAGGATCTGAAAGTGATAATGCCGCAATTTGCTATGCCCGGAGAGGAAAGAATTGCTATGCGTGACCTGCCCTTTGTGCATCGCTTCTACACACCGGAAAATCCCGATGGCAGTGTTATTCTGCTATTGCACGGTACCGGCGGCAATGAAGCTGATCTGATGCCGATGGCGCATCGCATCAACCCGCGCGCTACCCTGCTCGGCGCGCGCGGACGCAGCCATGAGGAAGGAACTGCCCGCTGGTTCCGCCGCTTTGGCGCCACGCAGTTCGATCAGGCGGATATCCGCTCGGAGGCTGAGGCATTTAACGCTTTCTTTGAAGGGGCAATTGCCTCCTATGGCCTGAAAGCTGAAGATATCACCGTGCTTGGCTATTCCAATGGTGCAAATTTTGCCGCTGCAGTGATGGCGCTTTTCCCGAAACTGATCCGCCGCGCTATTCTGTGCCGCCCGATGCATGTGCTGGAAGCTGTACCGCAGGCTGACCTGTCCGGCACAGAGGTACTGACTCTGGCCGGAAAATCTGATCCTTACGGCAAATATGCTGAAGCGCTGAATACATGGCTCAGCAAGAACGGCGCGAGTTTAACGGCAGAGACACTCAATGCAGGTCATCAGCTCTCGCAGGATGATATTACCCGTACAAAGGAATGGCTGCATTTATAAACGCAGCCATAAAAGCATTTCCAGCAAAGTGCGAAGCGGTTTGCGTCGGACAATGCGAGAATAAAAAAGATAGAGCGGTTCTGAGGATTAAGTTTCAATCAGACCGCTCTATTTATGTTATAAAATTACAATAATTTCTTTTGCGGCATAGACATGTCAGATAAACGCATCTATCAATCGTAATGTTATTACATTTCGACTTGAGGTTTATGATGCTAAAACAGCTAAAATGCGCAACCGCGCTCGGCATAATAGGTTCCCTACTGATTGCCGGTCATGCCAGTGCAGATGAGGAACACAAGCAAGTCTGGCGTTTGTTTGTTGCCGATCATACCAAGCCGGTGGTTCGGGCGATTGATCTGGAGAGCGGCAAAGAACTCGGAAAATTTGATATCAAAGGCTATGCCGGTCTGACGGCGAGTGCATCCGGCGAAACTGTATTCGCCGTGCAATCCGATGCTGATCAGGTGAATGTCATTAAAACCGGCATCAGCCTTTCCGATCATGGCGACCATCGCGATCTGGAAGTTTCGGACACAGCTTTGCTGGATGAGAAATTTGAAGGCAAACGTCCGGTTCATGCGGTGATGCATGGTGACAGCGTTGTGCTGTTCTTCGACCGCGAAGGCAAAGGCCATGAACTGTCCGAGCAGGATATTCTGAAAGGCAATCCGCAGGCAAAGATCATTGATGCAACTGCGCCGCATCA
Organism: Pseudochrobactrum algeriensis; assembly: GCF_018436245.1. NCBI lineage: Bacteria > Pseudomonadati > Pseudomonadota > Alphaproteobacteria > Hyphomicrobiales > Brucellaceae > Pseudochrobactrum > Pseudochrobactrum algeriensis. The sequence goes on along the minus strand of NZ_CP075361.1, from coordinate 1,441,404 downwards.
TGGTGTGATTGTGCCTTTCGGCAATCAATATCTGGCTTCCGTGCCAAATCTGGAAGCAGAAACCAAGCCTGACGCCCTGCCACCACGCCTTGGCCTGCGTGTTCTTGAGGCAGACGGCACGCAGACCGGCGATGTTGCAACCTGCACAGCCTTGCATGGCGAAGCCTTCTCCGCCAGTCTCGCTGCGTTTGGTTGTGAGGAAGGTGTGCTGATCGCCAGCCCGTCCAAGAACAAAAAAGCCGAGCTGAAAATGCTGACCTATGGTGCTGATCTGCCAAAGGGCAAAGTCAGTACATTGATTGGCAGCAAAGCGATGCAGTTTTTCCTCGGCAATTACGGTGAGGATAAGATTGCGCTGATTGATCCGGAAAGTGATACGCCTTACCGTCTGGTTGATCTGCCGACCCGACGTGTGGATTTTGCACTCGACCCTGCCCGCCTGAAGAATGCCTATGTGCTGACGGAAGACGGCCAGCTGCATCTCATCAATATTCTGGACGGTACAATCACCCGTTCTGCGAAAGTGACCGAGCCTTACAGCAAAGACGGCCACTGGCGTGATCCGCGCCCGCGTCTGGCCGTTGCAGGTGATCACATCGCGATTACCGATCCGCGCCACAGTCTGGTACGCCTGATTAATATTGAAAGCTTTAAAGAAGACCGCACCATACCTGTGGCCGATCAGCCATTCAGCATTGTTGCTGTCGGCGGCTCAGGCGCAGAGCACTAAAAAATATAAAGCCTCCCAAAATGAAAAGACCAGTTTGATACTGGTCTTTTTTATATTTGCCATTCATATCCCCGCTGCTTAAGCCAGAGATGATCTGTTTCAAGAATGGTATTCTTTCATGAAAAAATTTGCATTGTTCGCCGCCCTCGGCCTGACGCCACTGTTACTGGCGGCCGCTCTTTTCACCGGTATTGAGGTGAAGTATCGCGAGCATGACACGGATTATACGTTTTTCGTCAAGCAACAGCCCTCTCTGCAACTCTTCTTTGTTAATCCGATTGTTTGCGGGGAATGTGATGTTGAGGCTTTTGAAAAGCTGTCGCTGGCTCGTATTGATGACATTCGCACCTATTGCCGCCAGCGCTTTGGCCTCGATAATCTGCGTATGTGCCATGCGATTTTTGCTGAAAGCCAGAGACAGGCAAACTCACGCATGCAAAATCCTGATGAGATTGCCGCCGTTGCCGCGCGTTTTATCAATCATCAAAACATAGAGCAGAACAGCAATTGGGCATTTCCTGTTGTTAATACCAAGGTGGCTGTACCTGAATGTCTGCTGCCACTGGATACAACATGGCGCGATGATGCGGATCAGGCAAAACGCATCAGTGTCAGTTGCGCTGATACCGGACGCCCTGTCCCGCAAGATCGCTGGAATGTAACTTTGCCGATCTATCCAAATTAAAAAAGCCCCGCAAGTCAGACTTGCGGGGCTTTTTAATATCTCAGATCAGATGATTAGTGAGCCATGCCCACAACTGCATCATCTTCACCGGCTTTGGCGATTGCCGGTGTTTCCGGTTCAACCCATTCGATCGGCTCCGGCTTGCGGATCAGTGCATGTTCAAGCACTTCACCGACATAAGAAACCGGAATGATTTCCAATGCGTTTTTCACATTGTCCGGTATCTCAGCCAGATCCTTGGCATTTTCTTCCGGAATCAGCACCTTCTTGATACCGCCGCGCAGAGCTGCCAGCAGTTTTTCCTTCAGGCCGCCAATCGGCAGAACACGACCGCGCAATGTAACCTCACCGGTCATAGCAACGTCCTTGCGTACCGGAATGCCGGTCAGCACAGAAACAATTGCCGTTACCATTGCTGTACCGGCAGACGGGCCATCCTTCGGTGTCGCGCCTTCCGGTACGTGCACGTGAATGTCGCGCTTGTCGAACAGCGGAGGCTCGATGCCGAAATCCACCGCACGGGAGCGGACATAGGATGCCGCAGCCGAAATGGATTCCTTCATCACATCACGCAGGTTACCGGTAACAGTCATACGACCTTTACCTGGCATCATCACGCCTTCAATGGTCAGCAATTCGCCGCCCACTTCCGTCCATGCCAGACCGGTAACAACACCAACCTGATCTTCACCGTCGATCTGTCCGTAACGGAACTTCATGACGCCGAGATAATCAGAAATATTATCCTTAGTCACATGAACCGACTTGGTCTTCTTACGTGCGATTTCCGTGACAGCTTTACGCGCCAGTTTCATCATTTCACGTTCAAGACTACGTACACCGGCTTCGCGGGTGTAGTGCTGGATCACAGCAAGAATGGCCGCTTCATCAACCGAGAATTCATTCGGCTGCAAAGCATGTTCCTTGATTGCCTTTGGCAGCAAATGCCGCTTGGCAATTTCAAGTTTTTCATCCTCGGTGTAACCGGCAATACGGATGATCTCCATACGGTCAAGCAACGGACCCGGAATATTCAGCGAGTTTGCAGTCGTCACGAACATTACGTTGGACAGGTCATATTCGACCTCCAGATAATGATCCATGAAGGTTGCATTCTGTTCCGGATCCAGCACTTCCAGCATTGCCGATGACGGATCACCACGGAAATCCTGCCCCATCTTGTCAATCTCATCGAGAAGGAACAGCGGGTTGGACTTCTTGGCTTTCTTCATCGACTGCACAACCTTGCCCGGCATGGAGCCGATATAGGTTCTGCGGTGACCGCGGATTTCAGCTTCATCACGCACGCCGCCAAGCGACATACGCACATATTCACGACCGGTTGCCTTGGCGATCGAGCGCGCCAGCGAGGTTTTACCAACCCCCGGAGGGCCTACGAGACAGATGATCGGGCCTTTGATCTTGGCAGCGCGTGACTGTACCGCGAGATACTCGACAATACGTTCCTTAACCTTATCCAGACCGAAATGTTCTGTATCCAGCACTTCCTCGGCAAAAGCCAGATCGGTTTTGACCTTGGACTTCTTGTTCCACGGCAGCGACAACAGCCAGTCGAGATAGTTGCGCACCACTGTGGCTTCCGCCGACATCGGGCTCATCGACCGCAGCTTTTTCATTTCAGCCTGCGCTTTTTCCGCAGCTTCCTTGCTCAGCTTGGTCTTGGCAATGCGCTCTTCCAGCTCGGCCAGTTCATCCTTGCCGTCTTCACCGTCGCCCAGTTCCTTCTGGATCGCCTTCATCTGTTCGTTCAGATAATATTCGCGCTGGGTCTTTTCCATCTGGCGTTTAACACGCGAGCGGATGCGCTTTTCAACCTGAAGAACCGAGATTTCGGATTCCATATATTCCAGAGCTTTTTCAAGACGCTCACGAACCGACAGGATCGAAAGCATTTCCTGCTTTTCAGCAATCTTGATCGCCAGATGCGAGGCTACCGTATCGGCCAGTTTCGAATGGTCGTCGATCTGACTGGTCGCGCCGACAACTTCAGGCGAAATCTTCTTGTTCAGCTTTACGTAATTTTCAAAGTCGCTCATCACCGAGCGAGACAACGCTTCGATTTCCACCGGCTCTTCTTCCGGCAGTTCGAGAATGTCAGCATAGGCTTCGTGATAATCTTCACGGTCGCTGAATTTGGAAATCTTGGCGCGTGCAATACCTTCGACCAGCACTTTTACAGTGCCGTCCGGCAGTTTCAGCAGCTGCAGCACATTGGCAACTGTACCGATTTCATAAATCGCGTCATTGGCCGGCTCATCGTCGGCAGCATTTTTCTGCGTGGCAAGCAGTATCTGCTTATCAACGCCCATCACTTCTTCAAGCGCACGGATTGATCTTTCGCGGCCGACAAAAAGCGGCACAATCATATGCGGGAAGACAACAATATCGCGCAATGGCAATACGGCATAGAGCCCGTCCTGACCACCCACCGATGTCTTCAACTCTGTATCCGTCATTTTAAGTCCTTTCCCGGGTTAACCACCCGATCGCCACACAATGACCCCCGTTTCATCAGCAAATCACTGCGTGCATCGACTGTATAATTGGCCACCCGTTGCCGCTATTTCAAGCACTGTTTACGCTTCATACAGCAGAATAAATCAGCGCATTTATGACCACCGGATCAAAATGCAATTTTCATACCCATCTTTTAAAGCTGTTTCGCGGTTAAAGAAACGCCTAAAGTGCCGGTTTCGCCGTGTTTCCCCTATCGTCCACAATCCAGCACAATAAAATATGATATTTTAACTCATAAATATAAGAACGTGAGCTCTTAAACGTATATTCAAACGAAAAACGCTCAGGATTGCTCCTGAGCGTTTTGATTTTCGTCACAGCTGACAAGCTGTTTGTTTCCTTAAGCGGAAACCGTGCCTTTTTCTTCCTTACGGTCGCCATAGATGTAAAGCGGCTGCGCTTTGCCATCCACGACTTCGCCGGAAATAACCACTTCCTGAACACCTTCCAGTGTCGGCAGGTCAAACATGGTATCAAGCAGGATTTTTTCCATAATCGAACGCAGACCACGGGCACCGGTCTTACGCTCTACCGCACGGCCAGCAATTGCCAGCAGCGCATCTTCATGGAATGTCAGCTCAACATTTTCCATCTCAAACAGGCGCTGATACTGCTTCACCAGAGCATTTTTCGGCTCAGACAGGATCTTGACCAGAGAGGCCACATCCAGATCTTCCAGTGTCGCAATAACCGGCAGACGACCGACGAACTCCGGAATAAGACCGAATTTCACCAGATCTTCCGGCTCCAGCTCGTGGAAAATCGCACCGATACGGCGTTCATCCGGCGCTTTTACAGTCGCGCTGAAGCCGATGGAGGTCTTTTCGCCACGGGACGAAATGATCTTGTCGAGACCAGCAAATGCACCGCCGCAAATGAACAGGATATTGGTTGTGTCCACCTGCAGGAACTCCTGCTGCGGATGCTTGCGCCCGCCCTGTGGCGGTACGGAAGCCACAGTGCCTTCCATGATCTTCAGCAGAGCCTGCTGTACGCCCTCACCGGATACGTCACGGGTAATCGACGGATTATCGGCCTTACGGCTGATTTTATCCACTTCGTCGATATAGACGATACCGCGCTGCGCACGCTCGACATTGTAGTCGGCAGCCTGCAACAGCTTGAGAATGATATTTTCAACATCTTCACCGACATAACCGGCTTCGGTCAGTGTCGTGGCATCAGCCATGGTGAACGGCACATCAATGATGCGCGCCAGTGTCTGTGCCAGATAGGTCTTACCGCAACCGGTAGGGCCAACCAGAAGAATATTGGATTTTGCCAGTTCAACATCACCGCTCTTTGGCTGGTTAGCCAAACGCTTGTAGTGGTTATGAACCGCAACCGACAGAACACGCTTGGCATGGCTCTGACCGATGACGTAATCATCGAGAACCGCCATAATTTCCTGCGGGGTCGGAACGCCTTCACGCGACTTCACCATCGAGGATTTGTTTTCCTCGCGGATGATGTCCATGCAAAGCTCGACGCACTCATCACAGATAAAAACGGTCGGCCCCGCAATCAGCTTGCGCACCTCATGCTGGCTTTTTCCGCAAAAGGAGCAATAGAGCGTATTTTTGGAATCGCCACCGCCGTTGCTGACTTTGCTCATCGCAGTTTCCTTTCAGTAATGGCCGCCCGCTGTCCGCAACAGGCACCAAGTTCTAACCGTTATGTCTTCCCGACCGAAACCGACATGAACGGCAGTCGTCTTTTTAGGCACAAGACCCAAACAATCACTTAACACAGCATTCAGCATAAACAGGCAAAAGACAGTTTTACAACCTGTCTACCGCACTGTTTTATGCGACAGTACAGTAAAAGCGGTAATGGCAGAAAAAATGTGGCTAAAATTATACAATGCCGAAGATTTCTGCCGGAAAACCACTTGTCACGAAATTCCGGTCTTCAGAAAACTGATCCGTTTTTCAGGCAAAACGGATCAGAATCCGGTTTATCAGTCTTTCTTTTCGCCGAGATCGCGTGATTCGATCACTTTATCGATCAGGCCGAATTCGAGCGCTTCCTGAGCGGTCATGAAATGATCGCGGTCGAGTGTGCGCTCGATGGTTTCATAATCACGGCCGGTATGTTTGACGTAGATTTCATTGAGGCGGCGCTTCATCTTGATGATATCCTGCGCATGACGCTCGATATCGGAAGCCTGCCCCTGAAAACCGCCGGATGGCTGGTGAACCATGATACGCGCATTCGGCAGTGCCAGACGCTGACCGGTTGCACCGGCTGTCAGAAGCAGCGACCCCATGGATGCCGCCTGGCCCATGCAGAGCGTGGAAACCGGAGGCTTAATGAACTGCATCGTGTCATAAATTGCCATGCCGGAAGTGACCACGCCACCTGGCGAATTGATGTACATTTCAATCGGCTTGTTCGGGTTTTCCGCTTCAAGGAACAGAAGCTGCGCGCAGATCAGCATAGCCATGCCGTCTTCAACCGGACCGTTCACGAAAATCACGCGTTCTTTCAGAAGACGCGAGAAAATATCATAGGCCCGCTCACCGCGTGCAGTCTGCTCAACCACCATCGGGACCAGATTCATAACGGTTTCAATTGGATCTCTCATCATTAACTGCCTTTGGCTATCGGAGAACGGAGCGAAACACTGCCGTCAGGATTCGTAATACTCAATACATAGGGCGAGGCGTACCCGTTTCGCAAGGTGTTGCGCTATAAACGCCCTATTCCGCCCCTGTCTAATCTTTCATGCTTACCGAAATCTAAATGACGGCAGACTGCTGCACATCCTTAGCTGCGTTTTGTTACGGAAGCATATTTATCGCGGAATTTCTGCGCGGAACCGGCGGTCATATCCACATCGATAATCACCGAACCGTCTTCTTCATCCTGACGACGCACATTACTGCCATGGCGGTAAATCCAGTCAATCAGACCGAACTGATCCGGCTGCAGGCTGACCTGCACCTTTTCCATCGCACCGGAAATCCGGCTTTCAATCAAAGCCAGCAATTCAGGCGTACCCTGCCCCGTCAGCGCAGACAGCGGCAAAGGTCGTGCATCTTCATGACTGCCGTTGCTCAGATTTTCCGCGCTGTCCTGCATCGGCTCGCTCAAACGGTCGATCTTGTTCCAGATCTCAATGACACGCTCATCGCCTTTTTTAATGCCGAGACCACTGAGAATTGTCTCAACATCCTCAGCCTGTGCGGCATTGTCAGGGTCTGACATATCGCGCACATGCAGGATCAGATCTGCCTCAATCACCTCTTCCAGTGTCGCCTTAAATGCGGCCACCAGATGGTGCGGCAGGTTGGAGATGAAGCCAACTGTATCGGACAGGATAATCATATCGCCATGCGGCAGGCGCAGACGGCGCAAAGTCGGATCAAGCGTCGCGAAAAGCATATCTTCCGCCAGCACATCAGCACCGGTCAGACGATTGAACAAAGTAGACTTGCCCGCATTGGTATAGCCAACCAGTGCAATCACCGGATGCGGCACCTTACGGCGTTTCTGGCGATGCAACTGACGGGTGCGCACAACCGTATCCAGCTCACGTTTGATCCGCAGGATTTTTTCCTGCAGCATACGCCGGTCGGCCTCGATCTGGGTTTCACCCGGACCGCCCATAAAGCCGCCGCCACCACGCTGACGCTCCAAGTGCGTCCAGCTGCGAACCAGACGGCCTTTCTGATAATTCAGATGTGCCAGCTCAACCTGCAGACTACCCTCACGGGTCTGCGCGCGGCGGCCGAAAATTTCCAAAATCAGACCGGTACGGTCGATAACTTTGACCTTCCATTCGCGCTCAAGATTGCGCTGCTGTACCGGTGTCAGCGGATGATCGACAATCACCAGCTCGATTTCTTCACGCTCGATGCGTTCGGCAATATCCTCAACCTTACCCGTGCCAAGCAAAGTGGCCGGACGCGGCTGGGAGGTCTGAACCAGAAAACTGTCGATAATTTTCAGATCAATCGCCCGTGCAAGTCCCGCAGCTTCTTCAAGCCGCGCCTCATCACTCCGGCGATATTTCGGGCGTTCGCTCTCATCCTGATCAACGACCAGCGCGTAACGTTCCGGCAAAATCGGCACGACAACAAAAGCCCGTGTATCTTCTACTTTTGTTGTGAAAGGCTTTCTGCTGCTTTTCTGTTTGGCGCCGTCATCATAATTATCATCGGATGATAATTCATATGTTTCTGGCATCTCTGTTTCTGGCGTCAGATCAGCTGCCGGATCATTGCGTTTTTTCAAATGTGTATCCTGATTTATGTATCGCCATAACCGGCCATCTTAACACCGGCAAGGCTTTTGTTCCCATCAGATAATCATCAGGGCTGCCTGCATCAATGAGCGCGCCTCAGATAATTATTCCCGTATTTACAAACAAATATATCCGCAGGCCTTGAGGCACTGCGGATATAAAAACATTCCGAAATTTCAGCAAACAGTCGTAATGACCTGTAATACTTACTCTTCTTCGCCTTCAAACATCTGCACAGGCTGACTTGGCATAATGGTTGAGATGGCATGTTTATATACCAGCTGTGAATGTCCGTCACGACGCAGCAAGACACAGAAGTTATCAAAGGATGTGACAATACCTGTCAGCTTAACGCCATTAATCAAAAAGATCGTCAGAGAGATTTTTTGCTTACGTACAGAATTCAGAAAGAGATCCTGAAGATTTTGCGATCGTTCAGCCATTTTTTTATTCCTTTATTTCGATCCGCAACCAGCACTGATTTCGGGGAGACATCCACCCTGTTTACAAATATGCCGCCTGAAGCGCATAGCCCGTAAACAGTTCATTTCCGAAGAAACAGCAGAAAATCTTCCCCTGTCATCCGGTTTTATCATCTGCCCCAGATATTGCACCTGTATATTGATACAGAATCAATAGTTGCGGGAATAATCCCACATTCCGCAAAGGGTTAACAGGCCGCTATTTTTTGCGCAACGTCAAAATGTTGTATGCTGCCGGATGATTAGCTGCCGCACAGTCAGAACTATGCCATTCAGGCCAAATATATTTTGTATCTGACCTGTATTCTGACAATTCATGACGCTTAATCAGCCTCCGTCAGCTCATCTGTCTGCTTCAGCATCCATTCATAAAAGCTGCCCTTACGCGCAACCAGCTCTTCCGGACTTTTGCGATGCACATGAAAGCCGATAAATTCAGGATGGTTCAGCGGTTCAAGACCATATTTCGGATCAAAAATGTTCAGACAGTCACGCGCAGTCCAGTAGTAAAAACTTTCTTTGGGCGCCGCATCGTTGAAACAGCCGTATTTCTTGGCCAGCCTTGAAATACCGTCATTGCCAAAAATGGTAATGCCGATCATAGCAGGGGTCACTTCCTTGCCGATGAGGCGGTACCAGAGCGGGCGTAGAACCCGTCTGCGCAAACCGAGCCATTTCGGCAGCGGATAATCACCGGCCATATAGGCATCAAATTCGGCAATCACCGGATGATCGGGCGGGAAATACAAAGCTGAAACGCCGACGCGCTCCCTGTTTTCACGCGCCAGATAGGGTTTGGATGCATCCGGATGGAACTGCTTATGCAGATAGACATCCGTATCCAGCCACACGCCCTGACGATGTTTCATCAGATTGATACGAAATATATCGCTGAACTGAACAATCGTCAGATTATCTTTCAGGTTCGGAAAACCGGGATCAAGACGGCGAAATGATTCAATCGGCATGATCGTTGCAGCATCATGCTGCTCCACGCCTTCCGGCAGATTTTCGACAGGCTGATAGCTGAACAGCTTAACCCGTTGTCCGGTTCTGACCATGGAAGTCAGGCATATATGATCCACCGGCCGTAATTGGCTGCCGTACCAGAATGTACAAATATCCATAAAACATACTCAATTTTAAAATGAGGCGCTTAAAAGAAATCGAGACTCACGCGGAACATCTGTTCTACGTGCTTCACCGCATCACTTGTCGCAAACATCACTACGCGGTCATTGCGGCGAATATGCAGATCGCCATGCGGCTTAATAACTTTTCCGTCACGGTAAACCGCCCCCACCCGCAAACCGGCCGGCAGGTCGATATTGCGCAATGGCGCGCCGACTAATGGTGAAGTTTCAAGGGCTTCCGCCTCAATCAGCTCCGCCCGCCCGTCATAGACACTATGCACCGAGCGGATACGCCCGCGCCGCACCTGCTGCAAAATCTTGGAAATCGTCACATTTTTCGGGCTGACATAAGAATCAATACCAACCGTATGAATGAATTCCTGATAGGCAGAATTATTAATCAGCACCATATTCGACTTGCAGCCAAGGCGTTTGGCCATAATGCCGGACAGAATATTCGCCTGATCCTGATTGGTCAGTGCCACCATCAGATCAGCATCCTGAACTTCCGCCTCGCGCAGCAATTCCTGATCCAGCGCACTGCCGTTCAGAACAATTGTCTTATCCAGCTCATCAGCCACAAAGGCTGAACGCTCACGATTATGTTCAATGATCTTCAGCCGTGTATGCGGCTGGCGCTCTTCCATCTTTTTCGCAACATAGAGCCCGATATTACCGCCACCGGCGATAATGATCCGCCGCGCCTCAGGCTTGTCATGCCCGAACAGGCCAAGCGTACGGCGTACCTGCTCTACCGTTGTCACCACATAGGCCAGATCGCCTGCCAGCAGATGATCCTCGGAATGCGGCACAAACAGCTTGTCATTGCGCACCACGCCGACCACCGTTGACGGCAGATCAGGGAACAGATCGGTCAGCTGTTTCAGCGGTGTGTTGATGATCGGGCAGTCTTCCATACATTCAATGGCAAACGCGACCACTTTATCATCGGCAAAGCGCAACACATCGGAAGCACCCGGCAAAGCGATACGGCGCAGCACCATGTCGCCGACTTCCAGTTCCGGCGAGATCACCACATCGATCGGCATATTATCGCGCGAGAACATCTCCTGATACTGCTTTTGCAGATAGGTCTGCGCGCGGATACGGGCAATTTTGGTCGGCACATTAAACAGCGAATGGGCAACCTGACAGGCCACCATATTGATCTCGTCGTAAAGCGTTACGGCGATAATCATATCCGCTTCGTCGGCACCGGCCGCTTCCAGTACATCCGGATGCGAGCCGTGACCGACAAAACCACGCACATCAAGCAGATCACGCACAGCGTGGATCAACTTTTCCGATGTATCGATCACCGACACATCGTTATGTTCCGCAGCGAGCCGCTCAGCAATACCGAAGCCGACCTGACCGGCACCGCAGATAATGATGCGCATAATTACACTCCGAGCGACTTGAGTTTACGGTGCAGAGCGGAACGCTCCATACCCACAAACTCAGCCGTGCGTGAAATATTACCGCTGAAACGGTTGATCTGTGCAACCAGATATTCTTTTTCAAACATTTCACGTGCCTCGCGCAGCGGCAGCGCCATAATATGCTGGTCGGAATCTGTCGGTGTGCGCGGCAGCGTGTCACCGATTTCCGCCGGCAGCAGATCAGCCGTTACCGGCGCATCCACATCATCGCCGCGCGCCAAAATCATCAGGCGCTCCACATTGTTGCGCAGCTGACGCACATTGCCGGGCCAGCTATGGGATTGCAGAACCGCCATCGCATCATCGCTGATACGGCGCGGTTTGATACCGGCCTGTTCAGCCACCTGATTGATGAAGAAGGACACCAGCGACGGAATATCGTCGCGGCGCTGTGCCAGTGGCGGCACCTGCACCGGAACAACGGCCAGACGATGGAACAGGTCTTCACGGAACAGACCTTCGGCAATCATACCTTCAAGGTTTTGCGCGGTCGAAGAAATGATACGCACATCAACCTTCACACGCTTGGTTCCGCCAACACGTTCAAACTGCTGGTCAACCAGAACACGTAAAATCTTGTTCTGGGTTTCACGCGGCATATCGGCAATTTCGTCGAGATAGAGAATACCGCCATGCGCCTCTTCCAGCGCACCGACCTTGCGTTCCCCGCCATCCATTTCGGTGCCGAAAAGCTCGATTTCCATACGTTCCGGTGTAATAGCAGCGGCATTCACAGTTACAAAAGGTCCGTTAGCACGGCTCGACTGTCCATGAATGGCACGTGCCACCATTTCCTTACCCGAACCCGAAGGGCCGGTAATCATGATACGGCTGTTGGTCGGTGCCACGCGTTCGATAGTCTGGCGCAACTGGTTCATCGCCAGCGAATTGCCAAGCAGTTCGAATGTCTCACCGGAGCGTTTGCGTAAGTTAGAAACTTCGCGCTTAAGGTTTGATGTTTCCAGTGCCCGCTCTGCCACGAGGATCAGACGATCTGCCTTGAACGGCTTTTCAATGAAATCATAAGCGCCGCGGCGGATTGCCGAGACTGCAGTTTCAATATTACCGTGACCGGAGATCATCACCACCGGCAGATCCGGATGCAGTTTCTTGATTTCATCCAGCAATGCCAACCCGTCCAGACGGCTGCCCTGCAACCAGATGTCCAGAAAAATCAGCCGTGGCACACGATCATTGATCGCGGCCAATGCGCTGTCCGCATCAAAAGCTGTGCGGGTTTCGTGACCTTCGTCGCTTAAAATACCAGCAACCAGATCACGGATGTCCGTTTCATCATCAACGACGAGAATATCAGAAGCCATTTAATCCACCTGCCTTGTTCCCATTATCCTGCAGATTTACCACAAAGTGATCTATCCGCAGGTATTTATCATTCAGCTGCCTGCATCTGTCTGTCATGCCTGCAACTCCTCATTTGTCTGTGTCCCTGCCATTTCCGGCGGCGTTGCAGGGAAAACCATACGGATCATCGCACCTCTGCCCTGATAGAAATCAGCCGGTGCATCATGCAGTTCCATATGCCCGCCGTGATCCTCAACGATTTTTCTGACAATAGCGAGGCCAAGGCCGGTGCCTTTTTCGCGCGTTGTCATATAAGGCTCCAGCAGCCGCTGCCGGTTGTCACCGGGCAGGCCTTTGCCATTATCAATCACTTCGACAATCAGCTGATCCTTGTCCTGATAGGCTTTCAGCAGAATATGTCCGTGATAATTATCTTCATCAGTAACCGCTTCAATAGCCTCGCTGGCATTCTTGATAATGTTACCAAAAGCCTGACCAAGCAGACGACTGTCAAAATGGCCATAAAGCGGCACTTCACTCAACTGCTGCTCAAAACTGATCTCACTGCGGCTGACTTCCACCAAGAATGCGGCTTCTTTCAGCGAATCCCGCAAATCAATGGTTTCCATTTTCGGCTTCGGCATCCGTGCAAAAGACGAGAATTCATCCACCATGCGGCCGATATCACCAACCTGACGGATAATCGTTTCCACACACTGGTCGAAAACCTCACGATCCTCGGTAATAACCTTGCCATAACGGCGGCGGATACGCTCGGCAGAAAGCTGGATTGGTGTCAGCGGGTTCTTGATCTCATGGGCGATACGGCGCGCCACATCAGCCCATGCCGTTGAGCGCTGCGCCTGTACCAGATCAGTAATATCATCAATTGTAACCACATAGGAGCGTTCATCACCCGTGCCGTCCTCAATCGTGATCTGCACATTGAAGGTACGGGTCAGACCGCCGCGCATCATCGAGACCTGCTCGCGGTAAACCGCGCGGCCGGAATCATGTGCCACTTCAAAAACCTGTCCAATTTCCGGAATATGCGTGCTCAGGCTGGTACCGATAACCTCATCCGGCTCAAGGCAGAACATCTGCTCTGCCGAGCGGTTGACGATATTAATCAGCCCCAGCGCATCCACACCGATCACCGCGGCGGTAACACCGGACAACACAGCCTCGGAGAAGCGACGGCGCTCATCAATCTGGTCTTTGGCGGCCAAAAGATCGGTGCGCTGGCTTTTCAGCTCGGCAACCATGTTGTTGAAAGTGCCGGACAATGCGCCGAGATCACCATCGCTGGAGCGCACCGGTACGGAAATATCCAGATTACCGACTGCCACTTCATCCGCCGCACCGATCAGCTGGCGGATCGGCCGCACCAGACGGTCTGCCACAGCAATACCTGTCCAGATCGCCGGCAGCAAAACAATCAGCATCAGGCCAAAATAGAGCAGCGCAAAGATCACCTGCGTCGGGATGCGGTTCGCCTCCATATCCTGATAGCGCTTGGTATTGGCCTCCATCAGACGCATGGAATCCAGAATTTGCGCATCAACAGCACGTACGGTGTAGAGATACACATCGGGTATCTCACGCATCTTGATAATCGCGCCAACGAAGTTGCTGGTCGGACCTGGCGGGATAATCACCGGATTGCCGTCCCGTGCTGTTTCAACCGCCTCAGACGGCGGCTGCGGCAGATTTGCGCCGCCCTGTTCGCTGCGCAAGGCAATCGAGCCGTCTTCGCGCAACAACTGTGCGCCGAGTAAACCGCGACCCAACGCCTGTAAGGTCATCAGTTGCACAAAACCGTTACGGTCAAGACTATAGAGCGTGCGTTGCGCATCCATATCCTGCAGCATGGAATAGGTCGTGCTTTGCAGGTTACGCGCGGTTTCATTGATATAACCGTTGGCAAGGCTGATCGATGAATTGACGATATTGCGCGTATTGGTTTCAAACCAGCGATCCAGCCCGAGGTTTAGCGTTACACTGGCGACAATCGCCACAACAATCGCCGGAACCGCTGCAATCAGCGAGAATAGCGCCACAATGCGCACATGCAGTCGTGCCGCCGCGCGGCCATGACGACGCGCTTGCGTAATGCGGAAAATCTCGCGGATAATCAGTGCCAGCAGGCTGACAACCAGCACCACATTGATGATGATGAGCGTCAGTGTCACATGCAGATCAGGAACAATCGGCGTGACACCGATCATAATCAGAAAGGATAGCAGCGAGGCGATAATCGATAGGACAACAATAATCACACCCGGAAGAGCCAGCAAACGTCTTTGTTCACTCACCCGTGCAGGTTTAAATTCGCGCAACCACTCAAGCAGACTCGTCTTATCCATTTCGTTAATCTATTATAAACCGTTGCCATCATGCAACAGAATGTTGCACATATGCAACGTTATCGCTGCCGACCAAAGCTATATTAGCTATTTTTGAAGATATTGAGGTCGTGGTCGCGGATTTTTTTGCGCAGCGTATTACGATTCAGACCCAGCAATTCTGCGGCCTTGATCTGATTGCCGGATGTGGCTGTCAGGCTTGCAGCCAGCAGCGGATATTCAATCTCATGCAAAATCCGGTCATAGAGCCCCTGCGGCGGCAGTTCACCATTGAATGAAGCAAAATACTGGCGCAGATAAATCTCCGTCGCCTCACGCAAATTGGTGATCTGATCCGCTTTCAGCCTTGCTTCATCAGCCTGTAATGACGGCGGCAGATGCTGCAATTCGTGGCGGATAATCTCAGCATTAATCTCATCCTGCGGATAGAGTGCCGCGAGCCTGCGCACCAGATTTTCCAGCTCGCGTACATTGCCCGGCCATGTATAATGGCGCAGCGCAGCAAATCCCTCGGCACTGATCTGTTTCGGCGACAGGCCTTCCTTTTCCACCAGCCGGAAGAAATGTTGCACCAGATCCGGCACATCCTCGCTGCGCTCACGCAGCGGCGGCATGCGCAGCGGCACCACATTGAGCCGGTAGTATAAATCCTCACGGAACTGACCTTTGTGAATTGCCTTGAGCAAATCCTTATTGGTTGCAGCCACAATACGCACATCGGTTTTAATCGGCGTGCGCCCGCCAACGGTCATATATTCGCCCTGCTGGAGCACGCGCAGCAAACGCGTTTGCGCTTCCATCGGCATATCGCCGATTTCATCGAGAAACAGCGTTCCGCCATTGGCCTGCTCAAAGCGCCCTGAAAAACGCTGCTGCGCGCCGGTAAAGGCACCTTTCTCATGGCCGAATAATTCGGATTCAATCAGATCACGCGGGATAGCTGCCATATTGATCGCCACAAAAGGCCCGTTACGACGGCGGCCATATTCATGCAAAGCGCGGGCAACCAGCTCCTTACCCGTACCGGACTCACCGGTAATCATTAGCGTCAGATCGGTCTGCATCATGCGTGCTAGCACACGATACACATCCTGCATTGCCACCGAGCGGCCGACAAGCGGCATATTTTCAGCCTGCTCGTCCACATCCTGTTTTGTCTGCACCGGTTTTGGTTCGGACAGCGCGCGACGCAGCAGGCTCACCATCTCGCTCAGGTCAAATGGCTTTGGCAGATAATCATAGGCACCGGCTTCCGATGCGCGGATAGCGGTCATGAAAGTATTCTGCGCACTCATCACCACAACCGGAAGATCAGGCCGCGCTTTGCGGATGCGCGGCAGGATTTCAAACACAGAACCGTCCGGCATATTCACGTCGCTGATCACCAGATCACCTTCGCCGCTCGTAATCAGCGCCCAGAGTGCTGCACGATTGCTGGCAAGACGCACAGCATATCCCGCTCTGCTCAGCGCCTGATTAAGCACTGTGCGCATGGCTGCATCATCTTCTGCAACGATGATTACCGGTTCATTCAATGCCTCACTCCCACACAGATAAATATTATATTACATAATATTAGATCGATATTTTAATATTTAAATTTAAACGATAGAACTGTCCTGTTTCCAGATCGGCAACAGGATACGGAAAATGGTTTTTCCGGAGAAACTTTCGCATTCAATCATGCCGCCATGATCGGCAATGATCTTGGCAACCAAAGGCAAGCCCAGACCGGAGCCATTGGTTTTGGTCGTGATAAACGGATCAAACAGGATCGGCAGAATATCCGGCGCGACACCGCCGCCATTATCAATCACGCAATATTCCAGCGGCAGAGACAGGCGCTCGCCCGTCGCCGGTACAATCATATGCATGCCCGCTTTATAGGCAGAGGTCAGCAGGATCTCGCCTTTGCGCCCCGAGCGCTCTTCCGGCTCAATCGCCTCAGCCGCATTTTTAATCAGGTTGAGAAACACCTGTATCAGCTGATCGCGATTACCCCAGACACGCGGCAAAGACGGATCATAATCCTCGCGGATCGTGACATGGGATGCAAAGCCGTGGCTCGCCAGCGTTTTAACATGCCCCAACACAGTGTGAAGATTGACCGCAGAGCGCTCAATCGGACGCTCGTCGGAAAACACATTCATCCGGTCAACAAGGGCAACAATACGGTCAGCTTCATCACGGATCAGCTGTGTCAATTCACAGTCGGACTCATTGGCCGCATCGCGTGCCGACATTTCCAGCAATTGCGCCGCACCGCGAATACCCGAAAGTGGGTTCTTGATTTCATGCGCCAGCATTGCCGCCAGACCGGTGACAGAACGTGCCGCGCCGCGATGGCTCATCTGGCGATTGAGTTTCTCCGCCATGGCTGTCTCTTTAAACAGGATAACAACCTGATCCGGTATTTCATTGACCGGTGTTACCTGCACATCCACCATGCGCTCAGTGCCCATACGCGGCGATGACAGGTCAATATGATATTCATTAACCGCTGTACCGCTTTGAATAACCTGCGTAATCAGTCCGATCAGCGGACTTGCAGGCGGCAGAAAATAATTGAGACCATGGCGCTTCAAGATTCCCGCACTGGAGCGGAAAAAAACTTCTGCCTGCGCATTGGCATAAATAATCTGTCCGGCAGCATCTGCCATTATCACCGCTTGCGGCAATGTATTCAGCACATGATCGGACAAAGAGAATGCAGCAGCGTCCATCAGGCAGCATCCTTCAGGGATTTTGTCCCTGCGACCGGTGACAGGCCGGTAAAAATATCCGTAAGAATGTCTGATACTTCCTGCGCATTGCCTGAGGTCATCAGCGTCTTCTTGACCGTATCCGGCACATTTAACGTATGACGTTCCATATACCAGCCCAAATGTTTGCGGGCATGGCGGATACCGGTTTTCTCACCATAATGTTCCAGCATGGCGTGATAATGTGCGAGAATATAATCGCTTAAGTTTAGCGGCGCAGCCTTAACTTCATCGCCACGCAATTCATCGGCGACCTGCCCCGCCAGCCAAGGCTGACCATAGGCGGCACGACCAATCATAACCGCATCGGCACCGGAGCGGCGCATAATTTCCTGCACATCGGCAGCGCTGCCAACATCGCCATTTGCAACAAGCGGCACGGAAATTGCCTCACGTACTGCGCGGATAGCATCCCAATCGGCATGACCGGTATAGAACTGACAGCGCGTGCGGCCATGCACGGTAATCATCTGCACACCGGCATCAACGGCACGCCGAGCCAGTTCCGGCGCATTGATTGAATTGTGATCCCAGCCAAGCCGCATTTTCAGCGTCACAGGCACTTTGACAGCCTGCACTGTGGCTTCAATCAGCGTCAACGCATGGTCGAGATCACGCATCAGCGCCGAACCGGAATAACCGCCTGTCACCTTCTTGGCAGGGCAGCCCATATTGATATCGACAATATCCGCGCCTTCACCTTCAGCGATCTTGGCGGCCTCGCCCATCCAATGTGCTTCACGGCCTGCAAGCTGCACCACATGGGTCTGCAGATCACCACGCTCCATCCGCTTACGGCTCTCGGAGTGATGATTGCACAGCTCCGCGCTCGCCACCATTTCGGAAACCACCAGCCCGGCACCGGCCTCCCATGCCCGACGGCGAAATGGCAGATCGGATACGCCGGACATCGGCGCCAGAAATACGCGATTGCGGATTTCCACCGGTCCGATCTTCAATGGCAGGGTTGCAGTCGTCATCATCAGCCTAAAAATTATGCAATATTAAAAACGCTTAAACTTTAAGCAGATTTATAGGTTTTATCATCTTCATGCAAGAAAAAGCGGATTCGTCGCAATGTGATTAACCGATGAATCCATTATCAAAAAAACATCACTGGCATTTCGTTTATCAAGGCGGTATTCGCTATAAACAGAGGTGTGACAGCTCGGAAAGGCTTTTCTCATTCGCACAGCAGCAGTTATAGTCGCCGCAGGACGCGGAGAACGCGCCGGTCAAAGCACCGAAGGCCCTAAGCAATATCGTCGTATCGGCGGTCAGGCCGTGCTGGCGCATACTTTACGCACTTTTCTGGCCTGCGAGCAGATTTCGCCTGTGGTGGTGGTGATCCATTCCGACGATCACGATCTTTATCATGCTGCACTGCAACGCGCTGATATTGATGCCGCGCGTATCCGCCTTGTTACCGGTGGCCCGACACGGCAGGAATCCACCCGTCTCGGCCTGCTCGCTTTGTGCGATAATGCACCGGATTATGTGATGATTCATGACGGCGTGCGTCCGTTTATTACGCAGGATTTGCTCAAGCGCATAATGATTGCCCTGCACCCGCAAACCGGCGTACTGCCTGCCCTTGCCGTTTCCGACACACTGAAACAGGCTGGCGGCGATGCCTTGGTGACCAAAACCGTGCCGCGCGCAGGTCTTTTTGCTGCGCAGACACCGCAGAGTTTTCCCTTCGCCCCAATTCTCGATGCGCATAATGCAGCATTTGCATTGGGACGCACAGATTTCACCGATGATGCCGCCATTGCAGAATGGCAGAGCATACCTGTTCGTGTTGTCGAAGGCTCAGCCGACAACACTAAAATTACATGGGCGAAGGATATTGAAATGGCAGATCAGCGCTTGCGTCAGGATATGGTTGCTTTTCCGGACATCCGCACGGGCAATGGTTATGACGTGCATAGTTTCGAAGCAGGCGACCATGTGTGGCTCTGCGGCGTGAAAATTCCGCACACACATAAGCTCAATGGCCACTCCGATGCCGATGTGGCGCTGCATGCGCTGACGGACGCCCTGCTCGCCACCCGCGGCGCAGGCGATATCGGCACGCATTTCCCACCGTCTGATCCGCAGTGGAAAGGTGCTGCCTCACGGCAATTTGTTGAGTTTGCAGTTAAAACCGTGCGCGAAGCCGGTGGACGTATTGCCAACGCCGATATTACACTGATTGCCGAAGAGCCGAAAATCGGCCCTCATCGTGAAACCATGACCGCAGAACTCGCGGATATGCTGGGTGTGAGCACAGATCGTGTTTCGGTCAAAGCCACGACCAATGAGAAAATGGGGTTTGTCGGCCGTAAGGAAGGCATTGCCTCTATCGTAACTGTCAGCGTTATCTATCCGGGTGAAGTGCCCGCATAAAGGAAGGTATATTCATGGGTCTCGTAGCAGAAGAACAAGCTCTCGCCGTTCTTGATGCCTGCCGCAAGGCGCAGCTCATGATTACTACTGCCGAATCCTGCACCGGCGGTATGATTGCCGCCGCACTGACCGACATTGCCGGTTCGTCCGATGTGGTTGATTGTGGTTTTGTCACCTATAGCAATGAAGCCAAAGCTTCACTGATCGGTGTTTCTCAAAGCCTGCTTCGTGATTTTGGTGCAGTGTCGAAACCTGTTGCTATTGCCATGGCTGAAGGTGCGCTGAAACATACCCCGCAAGCCGGTATAAGCATTGCAGTCACCGGCGTTGCGGGCCCATCAGGAGGCACAGCGGAAAAACCTGTCGGACTGGTGCATATTGCCTGTGCGAGACAGGGTTTTGAAACCTTGCATCTGGAATGCCGCTTCGGCGACCAATCGCGCGAAGCCATCCGCTTAGCTACAGTGCAGGCCGCACTGGATTTGGTTCTGAAAAGACTGGCTGAGTAATTTTAATTACTTAATCGCATCGCCGGTTTTGATGCCATAAATCTGATCGGCGCGTTTTTCAAAAGCTTCCGCAAATTTGCGGAAAGCCAGATCAAACATCGAGCCCATTACCAGACCAAGCGTGCGGCTCTTAAATTCATAATCAATGAAAAAATCCACATCGCTATGCGTACCGTCACCGACCGGTACAAATGTCCAGCGGTTGTCGAGATAGCGGAACGGGCCGTCAATATATTTGACTTCAATCACCCGCTCATCCGGCTTGAGCAGCACCTGTGTGGTGAATGTCTCACGGATGAGTTTGTAGCCGACAGTCATGTCGGCCACCAGTAATGTCTTGCCATCGCGCTCTTTACGCGAGCGGATGGTCAATGCTTCACACATCGGGACAAATTGCGGATAAGTTTCAACATCCGCGACGAGAGCAAACATTTGCTCCGCGCGGTGCTGAACCTGACGTGTGGCAGTAAATTGCGGCATGATCTATCAGTTTTAATTCCGGCTGGCGATCAGCGCTTCACGGGCAGCACGCAGCTTGGCAAAATCATCACCCGCATGGTGCGAAGAGCGTGTCAGCGGGCTGGAAGCAACCAGCAGGAAGCCTTTGGTTTTACCGATTGTGGCAAAGGATTTGAACTCGTCCGGTGTCACATAGCGGATAACCGCATGATGCTTACGGGTTGGCTGCAGATACTGACCAATGGTCATGAAATCCACATCAGCCGAGCGCAGATCATCCATCAGCTGGAGCACTTCATTGCGCTCTTCACCCAGACCAACCATGATACCGGATTTGGTGAAAATGGTTGGGTCAAGTTCTTTCACACGCTGCAACAGACGCAGGGAGTGGAAGTAACGGGCACCCGGACGTACTTTCAGATAGTTGGACGGCACAGTTTCCAGATTGTGGTTGAACACATCCGGACGCGCCTTAACAACGATCTCCAGAGCACCTTCCTTACGCAGGAAGTCCGGTGTCAGAATTTCAATCGTAGTCTGCGGGCTGGCTGCGCGGATTGCATGAATCACTTCAGCAAAATGCTGTGCGCCGCCATCGGCCAGATCATCGCGGTCAACGGAGGTGATAACCACATGGGTCAGCCCCATCTGCTTCACGGCCTTGGCCACATTTTCCGGTTCATTCGGGTCGAGAGTGGTCGGAATACCGGTCGATACGTTACAGAACGCGCAGGCACGGGTGCAGATTTCACCCATAATCATGAATGTCGCGTGTTTCTTATCCCAGCACTCGCCGATATTCGGGCAGCCGGCTTCCTCGCATACTGTGACAAGCTTGTTAGAGCGCACAATATCGCGGGTCTCGCCATAGCCGCGCGAAGTCGGAGCTTTCACGCGAATCCAGTCAGGCTTTTTCAAAAGTGCTGTGTCGGGCCGGTTGGCCTTCTCAGGATGACGAAGGCGTTTTCTGTCGTCGTTAACGGTGTCCAGAAGCGTAACCATATGTCTTTCCCAAAACGGCCGTTGCGGCCTTCAGATTTCGTAACACCGGAAATTCCGGCCAGAATATTGCGCCTGTTTATCAGGCAGGACGAACAAGGTAAACTACAAGCTTCAAACCCTGCTCTTATCAAAACTGATAACAGCTCATATAAGCCGTCAGCTTTTATATACAACCGGTCTCAACGTCGCGCCGCTTCACCGATTGCCTTGAACACCAGTGCCCAGATCAGGCCGAAACAAAATCCGGCCAGCCCCAGCGCCAATGTTACACTCCATACGCCATACCAGCCCGAGAGTGCATAGCCATTGATTGAAATCACATTGCCGGACAGAAAGCTGAGTGTCGACACACCAAAACCAAGCCCCAGACCGATCAGTGTTGAATATTTCAGCACTGTCAGCGCAGCTTTGCGATAGGGTGATCCGTCTTTAATCAGCGGCAATTGCAATCCTTCTCAAGAGTGAAACCGGCCTGAATTTTAGTCATCAGGCCGGAAATCATTATCAGGCGTTCAGAACTTTGCCATAAGCATCCAGCACGCTTTCCTTCATCATTTCTGACAAGGTAGGATGCGGGAATACGGAATGCATCAGTTCTTCTTCAGTGGTTTCGAGATTCATTGCAATCACGAAGCCCTGAATAAGTTCGGTGACTTCAGCGCCAACCATGTGTGCGCCGAGCAGCTGGCCGGTCTTCTTATCGAAAATGGTCTTAACCAGACCCTGATCTTCGCCCAGCGCAATTGCCTTACCGTTTGCAGCAAACTGGTAGCGGCCAACGCGGATATCAAAGCCCTGTTCTTTGGCCTTGGCTTCGGTCAGACCAACGGAAGCAACCTGCGGGTTACAATAAGTGCAGCCCGGAATTTTGCCCTTATCCAGCGCATGAACATTCGGTACACCGGCAATCTTCTCAACGCAGATAACGCCTTCATGCTCGGCTTTGTGCGCCAGCATCGGAGGACCGGCAACGTCGCCGATGGCATAAATACCTTCGACATTGGTCTTGCCATAACCGTCAATCACCACGCAACCACGATCAGTTTTAACGCCGAGTGCTTCAAGGCCGAGATTTTCGATATTGCCGACAACACCGACAGCCGAGATCATGCGATCAGCAGTGATTTCCTGCACCTTGCCGTCATTGGTTTCCACGCTGGCGGTGACCGAGTTTGCGCCTTTGACCACTTTGGTCACTTTGGCTTCGGTGATGATCTTCATGCCCTGCTTTTCAAGCAGCTTACGGGCAAAGGTCGAGATTTCTGCATCTTCAACCGGCATGATGTTTTTCATGACTTCAACAACAGTCACGTCAACGCCCATGGTACGGTAGAAGGAAGCGAATTCGATACCAATTGCGCCGGAGCCCATAACCAGCAGGCTCTTTGGCAGTTCTTGCGGAACCATTGCTTCGAAATAGGTCCAGATCAGCTTGCCATCCGGCTCAATGCCAGGCAGCGCACGAGGGCGCGCACCGGTTGCCAGAATGATGTGCTTAGCTGTGTAAGTACCCTCACCCAGCACACCTTTAGGCACCGGATTTTGTGGCAGCATCGGCTGTTTGGTGGTTTTGGAAACCACGATTTCAGCAGACTTACCGGCAGATGCGCCTTTGGTGACTTTGGCTTCACCCCAGATCACATCGATCTTGTTCTTCTTCATAAGATAAGCCACGCCGCCATTGAGACGCGCTGACACACCGCGCGAACGGGCAACAACTGCCTTCACATCCGCACTGATTTTACCTTCGAGCATCAGGCCGTAATCCTTGGCATTTTCACCGAAATGCAGAATTTCAGCCGAGCGCAACAGAGCTTTGGTCGGAATACAGCCCCAGTTAAGGCAGATACCGCCAAGGTGCTCACGTTCAACAATCGCGGTTTTAAGTCCGAGCTGAGCGGCACGGATAGCAGTTACATAACCGCCGGGACCGGAACCGACCACGATAACGTCGTAATTGTTGGACACGCTCATTCTCCTTGAATGGTTTCTATGCCGGTTACCGGCGCATCATTCATTTTATCTTTTTAATTTACTACAAACCCAGTATCAGGCGCACGACAGGCTCCAGTGCTTTGCCGATAGCCCGTGTATTTTCTGCATCCAGATGCACACCATCCAGCGGCGTGGTTTTCGCAACGCCGGATGCATCAAAGAAGCTGCATTCCGTTTCATCCGCCAGATCTGACAAGAGCAGCCCCAGCTTGCGCGATTCCGTAATACCACCGGCAAAGAGCGAGGCAAAAAACGGATCAGCACTCTCAGTGATATGCGGCGGAGCCACAATCAATATATCCGGCACCGCATAGCCTTCGCGATACGGATGATTGCGGATGATCTGGATCAATCTGCGCATACCGCAATGGCTGGAAAAAGCATCGCCAACGACCTGCGGCTTCATATCATTGCTGCCGAGCAGGATAATCACCAGATCAAGCGGCGCATGAGTACCCAGCAATGTCGGCAGGATACGCGAACCGTTACGGTCTTCCGGTGCGGTATGATCGTCAAAAGCGGTGGTGCGGCCGTTCAGACCTTCAGCGATCACATGCGCCTGAGAACCGAGCGCCTTCTGCAAAACAGACGGCCAGCGATCCTCAAGCGGCAGACGTGCACCATCCGGTGCCTGATAGCCCCATGTCAGTGAATCACCAAAACATAAAACTGATTTCATGTTCGCGCCTTTTGCGGGAAAGCAACGGCGCCCCAGAAATCTGAGGCGCCTGTCTTTTCTTAGACCAGCATGCCGAGCGGGTTTTCAATATAGTTCTTGAAAACCTTCGCCAGTTCCGCAGCCAACGCACCATCAACGGCACGGTGGTCAGTGGAAAGCGTGACGGACATAACGGTTGCTACAGCCAGTTCGCCGTTTTTGACAACTGCACGCTGTTCACCGGCACCAACTGCAAAGATTGTTGCATGTGGCGGGTTGATGATCGCTGCGAAGTCTTTGACGCCGAACATACCGAGGTTGGACACCGAAGTGGTGCCGCCCTGATATTCCGAAGGCTTCAGCTTACGGTCGCGGGCGCGCTTGGCCAGATCTTTCATCTCATTGGAGATGGCAGACAGAGCTTTGGTTTCTGCACCGCGAACGATTGGCGTAATCAGGCCACCCGGAATAGAAACGGCAACGCCTACATCCGCATGTTTGTGCTTGACCATGCCTGCATCAGTCCAGGAAACATTGGCTTCCGGAATATCGCGCAGTGCCAGAGCCGTTGCCTTGATCACCAGATCATTGACCGAAAGCTTGTAAGCGGGCACTTCGCCCTTTTCGGTTTTGATCAGTGGTGCCGCAGCATTGAGCTGTGAACGCAGCGCCAGCAGAGCATCCAGTTCGCAATCAATCGTCAGATAGAAATGCGGAACAGTCAGCTTGGATTCCATCAGGCGGCGCGCAATGGTTTTGCGCATACCGTCATGTGGTACCAGCTCGTATGAACCTTCCTCAAACATTTTGAGGGTGGCTTCATCCGAAGCGCCGGAAACAGCAATCTGAGGTGCAGCAGAAGAAGCAACCGGCTTGGCAGGAGCTTTAACGCCGGAAGCAATCGCAGCTTCAACATCCTTGCGGATGATGCGGCCATGCGGTCCGGTGCCGGAAACGGCAGCCAGTTCCACGCCTGCATCCTTGGCAACGCGACGTGCCAGCGGCGAAGCGAACAGACGCTCGCCTTTAGCAGCAGGAGCCGGAGCAGCCGCAGCAGGTGCAGGTGCAGGTGTCGCTGCTGGAGCAGCAGCAACCGGTGCAGGAGCAGTGGCAGCAACCGGTGCAGCGGCTTCAGCTTTTGGCGCTGCGGCAGGTGCATCGCCTGAAGCTGCTTTCGCAGCTTCAGCAACATCTTCACCATCTTCCGCCAGAACAGCGATCAGGGCATTGACCTTCACGCTTTCAGTTCCTGCAGGCACAACCAGCTTGGCTACGATACCTTCATCAACGGCTTCTACTTCCATAGTTGCCTTGTCGGTTTCGATCTCGGCAATAACGTCACCTGCGGAGACTTTATCGCCTTCTTTGACCAGCCATTTTGCCAGATTACCTTCTTCCATTGTCGGAGAAAGAGCCGGCATCGTGATTTTGATAGCCATGTTTAATCTTCCCCTTAACGAGCGTAGGTGACAGCTTTAACAGCCTCAACAACTTCCGCAACCGATGGCAGTGCCAGCTTTTCAAGGTTGGCGGCATATGGCATCGGCACGTCTTTACCGGCAATGGTCATAATCGGCGCATCAAGATAGTCGAAAGCCTGCTGCATCACGCGGGTTGCAATTTCTGTACCCACGGAAGACTGCGGGAAGCCTTCTTCAACAGTCACCAGACGGCCGGTCTTTTTGACCGATTCAATCACAGTCGGCATATCCATCGGACGGATGGTACGCAGATCGATGATTTCAACGTCGATACCCTGCTGAGCCAGCTCTTCAGCGGCCTTGATCGCATAGGTCATGCCGATACCGAAGGACACGATGGTCGCATCTTTACCGACTTTGTGAATGCGGGCCTTGCCGATTGGCAGCACGAAATCTTCAATGTCCGGCACATCAAATGTGTGACCATACATAACTTCGTTTTCAAGGAAGATGATCGGGTTCGGATCACGGATCGCAGCCTTGAGCAGACCTTTAGCATCAGCAGCCGAATAAGGCATGATGACCTTCAGACCCGGAATATGGCTGTACCATGCCGCATAGCACTGGGAGTGCTGTGCACCAACACGGGCAGCCGCACCCGAAGGACCACGGAACACCATAGGCGCGCCCATCTGACCACCGGACATATACAATGTCTTGGCAGCAGAGTTGATGATCTGGTCAATCGCCTGCATGGCGAAGTTGAAGGTCATGAACTCAACAATCGGACGCAGACCGGTATAGGCAGCACCAACAGCGATACCGGCAAAGCCGTGCTCGGTGATTGGTGTATCGACAACGCGCTTGTCACCGAATTCAGCCAGAAGGCCTTTGGTTACCTTATAGGCACCTTCATATTCAGCAACTTCTTCACCCATGACGAATACGTCAGGGTCGCGGCGCATTTCTTCAGCCATTGCGTCACGCAGAGCGTCACGAACGGTGGTCGGCACCATCTTTGTACCAGCCGGAATATCCGGATCATTGGCAACTTCAAGCTTAGGAGCAGCAGGAACCGGAGCCGCAGGTGTTGAAGCACCTGGCTTCTCACCGGCAACAACTGGTGCTTCCGAAGTAACCATGGTCGGCTGTTCAACGGCAGGCGCTGCAGCAGGAGCTGCTGCGCCAATGCTGTCAGCGCTTTCACCGTCAGCCAGCAACACAGCAATCACTGAGTTTACCTTAACGCCTTCAGTACCTTCAGCAATCAGCAGTTTGCCGATAGTGCCTTCGTCAACAGCTTCCACTTCCATGGTTGCTTTATCGGTTTCTATCTCAGCAATGACATCACCGGAAGCGACTTTGTCGCCTTCCTTTTTCAGCCATTTGGAGAGTTTGCCCTCTTCCATTGTCGGGGAGAGCGCTGGCATAAGAATTTCAACAGGCATAGCGCTCGCTCCTTACAGCAGAATATCAGTGTAGAGTTCAGATGCATCCGGCTCCGGATCATTCTGTGCAAAGTCTGCTGAATCAGCAACGATGTCACGAACTTCCTTATCAATCGCCTTCAGATCATCTTCCGAGAACCAGCCATTATCCATCATGCGGTATTTAACCTGCTCGATCGGATCATGCTCGGAGCGCATTTTCTGCACTTCATCCTTGCTGCGGTATTTCGCAGGATCGGACATCGAGTGACCACGGTAACGATAGGTCTGCATTTCGAGAATGATCGGACCCTTGCCGGAACGTGCCCATTCCAGTGCTTCTTCACTGGCGGCGTTCACAGCGCGCACATCCATGCCATCAACCTGAATACCAGGAATATTGAAAGACAGACCGCGACGGGAGAAATCGGTTTCAGCCGAAGCGCGGGTTACAGCCGTACCCATTGCATAACGGTTGTTTTCGATCACAAATACAACCGGCAGCTTCCACAGCGATGCCATGTTGAAGCTTTCGTAAACCTGACCCTGGTTGGCAGCGCCGTCACCGAAATAGGTGATGGAAACGCTGTCATTACCGCGATAGCGGTTTGCAAAAGCCAGACCGGTACCGAGCGACACCTGCGCACCAACAATACCGTGACCGCCGTAGAAATGCTTCTCTTTCGAGAACATATGCATCGAGCCGCCCTTGCCTTTCGACAAGCCGCCGCGACGACCGGTCAGCTCAGCCATCACGCCGCGCGCGCTCATACCGGCTGCAAGCATGTGACCGTGGTCGCGATAGGCAGTGATAACCTGATCGCCTTCCTGCATGGCTTTCTGCATGCCGACAACAACAGCTTCCTGACCAATGTAAAGGTGACAGAAACCGCCGATGAAACCCATACCATAGAGCTGACCGGCTTTTTCTTCGAAGCGACGGATCAGCAGCATCTCACGGTAAGCGTGAAGATCTTCTTCTTTGGTGAACTGGTTAGGCTGGGGTGCCTTGAGAGTGTTAGACAGAGCTGCCTGCGATTTACCCGCAGCAGTTTTTTGTGCCCTAGGTGCCATATTTTGCTCCCTGTTATGGTGGGCGCAGAATAAACCTCATCAGCCAAACTTACAATATGTCTAAACAGCTAATTTTGCACTATTTAAGCTATTGAAAATAATAAGAAAACATCCAATTAGCTGCAATTCAGTTAATTGGTCTTTTTGCCGCGATCGACAATAATTGTAACCTCATCCGCATGAGACAGATTCAATGCGCGGCGCGCCTGCTCATCCAGAATATCCTTGTCAATTGAACCATCACGAAGCTGCAAAACCTGTCGCTCCAAAGACTCTCTCTGCTCGGTCAGATCAGTCAGTTGCTTATTGAGCGAAACGGTTTGCGCCAGCAATTGTTCCTTGGAATAGATACCATAGGCACCATTATAAGCATGAAAACCAAAATAGGACAAAAAAGCCGTAGCCAGAACCGGCACAATCAGGCGGCCTTTAATGCTTTTACGCTTTTGTTTTGTCCACATACTCACACCTCTGGAGCAATACGCATCCGATACGCGGATATCTGCCCGTAAATAAGGACTGGATTTATCGAAACACGATAAATTCCACCCGATATTTATTTAAAGCATATTAGCCTTAACAGAGACTTACAGAACCAAACCAAAAACAGCTTCTTTACAAAAAAGGCCTGCATTTTCATGCAGGCCTTTTCTCAATTTATTTCAAAGCAAGATCTTAGAGGCCTTTGAAAGCTGCGCGACCGGCATAACGTGCCTGCGTGCCGAGCTCTTCTTCAATACGGATCAGCTGATTGTATTTTGCCAACCGGTCTGAACGTGCCAGCGAGCCGGTTTTGATCTGGCCGCAATTGGTGGCAACAGCGAGATCCGCAATGGTGGAATCTTCTGTTTCGCCCGAGCGGTGCGACATCACAGCGGTGTAGCCGTTCTTATGAGCGGTTTCCACGGCATCCATGGTTTCAGACAGCGTGCCGATCTGGTTGACTTTAACCAGAATGGAATTGGCAACGCCCATTTTGATACCATCACGCAATCGTGCGGAATTGGTTACGAACAGATCATCACCAACGAGCTGGGTTTTCTTGCCTGTCAGATCGGTGAGGGTCTTCCAGCCTGCCCAATCATCTTCCGACATACCATCTTCAATGCTGATGATCGGATAGTCAGCGGCGAGCTTGGCCAGATATTCAGCCTGCTGCTGCGGTGTGCGTGTTACGCCTTCACCTTCATAGACGTAGTTACCGCCTTTGAAGAATTCAGTCGCGGCGCAATCCAGACCGATTGCAATTTCTTCACCTGGCTTGAAACCGGCTTTCGCAATCGATTCCATAACGAAATCAAGCGCTGCTTCCGCGCTCAGCAGATTTGGAGCGAAACCGCCCTCGTCACCGACATTGGTGTTGTGACCGGCAGCTTTCAAACGGGATTTCAGTGTGTGGAACACTTCCGCACCGTAACGCACAGCTTCACGGAGCGATGATGCGCCGACCGGCAGAATCATGAATTCCTGAAAATCAATCGGGTTGTCCGCATGAGCGCCGCCATTGATGATGTTCATCATCGGTACAGGCAGGATATGGGCATTGGCACCGCCAACATAGCGATACAGCGGCTGGCCGGAAGCCTGCGCAGCAGCTTTGGCAACAGCCAGCGATACGCCGAGGATAGCATTGGCGCCGAGGCGGCTTTTGTTTGGCGTACCGTCCAGATCAATCATGGTCTGGTCGATTTCGATCTGATATTCCGCTTCATGACCGGCCAGCGCGTCAAAAATCGCACCATTGACGGCTTCAACAGCCTGTTCAACGCCTTTACCTAAGTAACGGGTACCGCCATCACGCAGTTCAACTGCTTCGTGAGCGCCGGTTGATGCACCGCTTGGTACAGCCGCACGGCCAAAAGAACCGTCTTCCAGTGTCACGTCAACTTCAACAGTCGGATTGCCGCGGCTGTCGAGAATTTCACGACCGACAATATCGATGATCGCAGTCATTGGGAGTATCCTTCCATAAAGCATGTCCGGCAAAATGACGAAGCGGTTTTGCGTAAAGACAATGCGTAAAACAAACCGGTAGAGCCAACACCGCGCCGCCCTCATCAGCCGAAACGGTATTACAGAAATTTCGCGCTATTGATAACCAATCAGATTGCCGGACGCAAAGGACTTCGGCCAATCAGATGTTAATTTCCGGATTTTCAAACAATATTAAAGTGAAGAGTTTGCGACAGCGCGCGCAATCACACTATTTCAAACAAAAAAAGAGCGGTTTGACCGCCCTTTTCTCTTGTTTACATTGCCGCAACCCGACTCTGTTCCGTTTTTTGGAAAGCCTTTGCCAGACCTTCATCACGCGCATAAACATCGTCATAATAACGGATTTTACCACTTGCCTCATCCGGCCATGCGGTGAAATAGGTCAGGTAAATCGGCACACCGGACGGCACTTTGATACCGCGCTCATTTTTGCCGAAATATTTGGTCAGATTTTCTTCACCGGTACTCATGACCGCAGAAGCCATGGCACGTGGATCGGCCAGACGGATACAGCCATGGCTGATCGCCCGCATATCCCGCTTGAACGCTGCTTTTGACGGCGTGTCATGCAGATAGATATCGTGGCTGTTCGGGAACAGAATCTTCAACTCGCCCAGCGCATTGCTCGGCCCCGGCTTCTGGCGCACGCCGACATGCGCTTTACCTTGCGCAACCGCAGACCAGTTGACCGAGGATGAAGCCACGCGCTTGCCACCGGCAATCACTTCATAATTATTGCGATCAAGATAGCCGGAATCAGCCAGAATACGCGGCATCATTTCATTCATTACAATAGAACGCGGCACGCCCCATGACGGGTTAAATACCACGGTGCTGATTGTGTCATAGAAGAAATGCGTCTGGTTGCGCGGTGAACCGATCACCACATCCATTGCCAGCTGCTCTTTGCCCTGATCGAAATATTGTGCACGATAGGCAGGTTGATTGACGAAGACATAGCGCTGACCGAAGTCACGCGGCAGCCAGCGCAGGCGTTCCATCGCATAGAGAATACGCTCGCGTTTGACCGAAGATGTTTCGCCCTGCAAGCCTGCGATGGTCGCGCGACCAATCACACCATCCGGCACCTTGCCCATCAGCTTCTGATAGTCTTTAACCGCAGCCACCAGTTCAGGATCATAAAGTGTCCCGTCTTTATGACGGTCAAACATCTCCTGATAGCTATTCAGATAACCGGCTGGTGCTTTTTGTACGATCAGCGCCAGAATTTTAGGCAGTTCCGCATTGTCCTGACCTGGTTTAATCAGCGTATCCGCGGCAATACGCACAGTGTTTTTTGTTTCCGGCTTCATCGAAGCCAGCTGCGCTTTCAGCTTCTGATAATAGCTGTTTTGCGGATTGAAACTGCTAAGCACTTCTACCGGATCAGATGCATCTTCCAGAGTTTTCAGCACCAGTTCCGGCTTTATGCGATTGCGCGGCAGATCATGGAAGCCGCTCAGACGATTGGCAATCACCCGTCCCTCACCGGCATCCAGCGCATAGCGCAATGCCCGTGCGGTCAGGTTGATTTCAAATGCCGCCATTTCACGGATGCGCTGATCTTTTTGCGCAGCGTCAAAGGTCAGATCAGGCACTTTCACCGCATATTCAGCAGGAACCAGCCCCTCTTCTTCTGCCCGTTCAAACAGCGCCAGCACATCTTCAGCACGGGAAGAAACATTCAGACCATCAGACCACAGAAGTGCCTGCTCGGTTGCATAGAAGGATACAATAGCCTCGGCAACAGACTGCTCAGCCTTAACATCCGTGGTTTTCATTGCATCCAGAACTGCAGTCACCAGCGCTGTGCCTGATTGCGCCGTGGTCTTTTTGGCAACCGGATTAATCAAGCCGTCGGCACGCTGCGGCAGAGTACTGATAAAACCCACAGCTTCAGCATAAAGTGCGGACGGCAGCAAGCCACCCTCATCCTCAGAAATGGCTGCGGTCAGTTGCATATCAACCGCGGTGAAATCCACTTTCACCAGCTTTTCTGGCTTGTAATCGTAAATCTGCGGGCCTTTAACCGAAACAGCTTTAACAGGCGCAGTTACGCTTTTGGCAGGCTGCGCGGCACCGGCAGGCTTGGCAGTGCGCGCTGCGCCTGTGGCTTGCGGCACCTGCTGAACAGGCTGCTGTATTTGCTGGCGCTGCATTTCACGCGCCTCGCGCTTCTCACGGAACAAATCCATCAGATTGCTGGCTGCATTGGCTGACTGCACCGGAGCCAGCACAGAAATACCGGTAACAGCGGTGATAGCCGTTGTAAAAAATGCATTGCGCATGGAAGAACTTACGATCAGGGGAAAGGATTTCAGCGAAAGTGTCATATCTGTCCGTCAGTTCTCGAGCAAAACAAGCTATGCAGGCAGTGAACGGCGAAATGATCCGGCACCGCAATGATTCATTCCCAATAGTGTGTGCCATTGTGATTTAGAAACTTTTAACAATAAATATAATTTTAGCGGCCAAAGCCCCTTCTCCCGTCAAAACTTAGAAAAAGATCAATCTGCCGCAGTGGCAATAGCGGCCACAAGCGTTAAAAGCCCGTCATCTGATAACTTACGTCTGACCGGCTGTCTGCTGAAACCTCAGCGGCAAAACCGGCGAACAAGGTGATATATGGCTGAGCAAGTAAATACCGGAATGTTTCCGCTTGGTGAGGACACAACCCCCTATCGCAAACTGACATCTGATTATGTCTCGGTCGATACATTTAAAGGTCAGGAAATCCTGACTGTTGAACAGGAAGGCCTGCGTCTGCTGGCTGAAGCTGCTTTTGCCGACATCAACCATCTGCTGCGTCCGGGTCATCTGCAGCAGCTCAGCAATATTATGGAAGATCCGGAAGCAACCGATAATGACCGTTTTGTTGCCTATGATCTTTTGAAAAACGCGAATATTGCCGCTGGCGGCGTGCTGCCTATGTGTCAGGATACCGGCACCGCGATCATTATGGGTAAAAAAGGCCGTCGTGTCTGGACTGAAGGCGGCGATGAAAGCGCGCTGGGTTCCGGTGTGATGGATGCCTATTTCAAAAAGAACCTGCGCTATTCCCAGCTGGCACCGCTGGAAATGTTCAAAGAGCAGAACACCAAAAACAACCTGCCTGCACAGATCGACATTTATCAGGAAGGCGAAGATGCCTATAAATTCCTGTTTGTCGCCAAAGGCGGCGGCTCAGCCAATAAGACATTCCTGTTTCAGGGCACACCATCCCTGCTGACCCATGACCGCATGATCGAGTTTCTCAAAGAGAAAATCCTGACACTCGGCACATCGGCCTGCCCGCCATACCATCTGGCGATTGTCATCGGCGGCACATCGGCGGAACAGAATCTCAAGACTGTTAAGCTCGCCTCCACCCGTTATCTCGACAGCCTGCCGACCAAAGGCTCAGAAGACGGCCATGCCTTCCGCGATCTGGAGATGGAAAAGGAAATCCATAAGCTCACCCAGTCTCTCGGTGTGGGTGCACAGTTCGGCGGCAAATACTTCTGCCATGATGTCCGCGTTATTCGCCTGCCGCGCCACGGCGCGTCGCTGCCGATTGGTCTGGGCGTTTCCTGCTCGGCTGACCGTCAGGCAAAAGGCAAGATCACCAAAGACGGTATTTTCCTTGAGCAGCTGGAAACCAATCCGGCGAAATATATGCCTGACATTGATGAAGCCAAGCTCTCCGACAGCGTGGTGAAGATTGATCTCAACCAGCCGATGGAAGAGATTCTCAAGACCCTGTCGCAGCATCCGGTGAAAACCCGCCTGTCGCTGACCGGCTCCATCATTGTGGCACGCGATCTGGCGCATGCGAAAATCCGCGAGCGTCTGGAAAACGGCGACAGCATGCCGGATTATTTCAAAAATCATCCGATCTATTATGCAGGCCCTGCCAAGACCCCGACCGGTTACGCTTCAGGATCTTTCGGCCCGACAACTGCTGGCCGCATGGATTCCTATGTGGATCAGTTCCAGTCTTTCGGCGGCTCCATGGTCATGCTGGCTAAAGGCAACCGCTCCCGTCAGGTACGCGATGCTTGCGGCAAGCATGGCGGTTTCTACCTCGGCTCCATCGGCGGCCCTGCCGCACGTCTGGCTCAGGACTGCATCAAGAAAGTTGAAGTGGTCGAATATCCGGAACTCGGTATGGAAGCCATCTGGCGCATTGAAGTTGAAGATTTCCCTGCCTTCATCGTCATCGACGACAAGGGCAATGACTTCTTCAAGGAGCTGAACCTGTCATAAGGTCAAATAAAAAGCCGGAGGAAACTCCGGCTTTCTTTTTAGTGTAATTAGTGAAACTTCGGTTCGCGGCTGAGATTTTTCTCTTTCAGCTCATCAAGATAGCCTTGCCAGCGGGTTTCATATTCCTCACCAAGCTGATGCAGATAAATCCATGTGAACAGGCCGGTATCATGCATATCATCGAAAGTGATGCGCACCGCATAATTGCCGACCGGATCAATCTTCATAATACCAACATTGATCTTACCCGGCACAGTCACGCGCTGCTCGGGCGAATGTCCCTGCACTTCCGCTGACGGCGACAAGACACGCAGCATCTCCGCCGGAAATGAATAATTATGTCCGTTATTGAATGTCACAGACAGGGTTTTGCGGTCTTGAGAAACCCGCAACTCTTCCGGCCAGATATCGCTCATTGAATGATCCACCATATTCACGTCTGCCTTACGTGGTAGTATCAGAAACACTGACGGGCAAGAGCCTGCGTGACATAATGGTACTGGACAGCACCATATGTTGAGCTTATCTCTCTTATATAGAAGCGATGACTGAAGAAGCCGATATACAGGTAATATGGACGTAACAGCACTGAATGCCCAAAAAACAACGCCGGTAGCACCTATGATTGACCCGTTCGGACGGGCAATCACCTATTTGCGCGTTTCTGTAACTGACCGCTGTGATTTCCGCTGCACCTATTGCATGGCCGAACATATGACCTTTCTGCCGAAGAAAGATCTGTTGTCGCTGGAAGAACTCGACCGCCTTTGTTCAACTTTTATTGATAAGGGTGTGCGCAAAATCCGCCTCACCGGTGGTGAGCCGCTGGTGCGCAAAAATATCATGCACCTCATCGGCAGTCTGTCGCGCCATATTGAAGCCGGTGCGCTTGATGAACTGACTTTGACCACCAATGGTTCGCAGCTTTCCCGCTATGCAGAGGAACTTGCCGCCTGCGGTATCAAACGCATCAATGTCTCGCTCGACACGCTGGATGCGGAAAAGTTCAAGACAATTACCCGCTGGGGTGATCTGGCACAGGTTCTGCGCGGGATTGATGCAGCGCAAAAAGCAGGCATTCATATCAAGCTCAATGCTGTGGCTCTCAAAGGCTTCAATGATCACGAAATTCCGGACATACTGCGCTGGGCGCATGGCCGCGGCATGGATATGACACTGATTGAAACCATGCCGATGGGCGAGATTGATCTCGACCGCACAGATCAGTATCTGCCGCTCTCCATGCTGCGTGCTTCACTTGCACGCCAGTTCACCATGACGGATATTCCCTACCAGACCGGCGGGCCTGCCCGTTATGTGCAGATTTCGGAAACCGGCGGTCGCCTCGGCTTTATTACGCCGATGACCCATAATTTCTGCGAAAGCTGCAACCGCGTGCGCATCACCTGCACCGGCACGCTTTATATGTGCCTTGGTCAGGAAGATGCGGCTGATCTGCGTGAACCGTTGCGGGCAAGTGCTGATAATGCGCTGCTGTCTGAAGCAATCGACAATGCAATTTTGCGCAAGCCAAAAGGCCATGACTTCATCATCGACCGGCGGCATAACCGCCCTGCAGTCTCGCGTCATATGAGTGTCACCGGTGGCTAAAGCGTATCAGCGTTAAGTGAACTCATTTAACGCCAGCGACCATGCGATGTCACATGGCCTAATCCGGATCATAAACCGGCATTATCTTGATTTTTATATCATTATTTTGCTGTGCATGACGCAAACGGGTGACCATGTCGCATAAATACTTGTTATAAGTCCGGCATAAAAGCATTTCCGGCAAAAGTGCGTGAGCCTTTTGCGCAGGACAATGCTCTAAATGAAAAGCTCTTCAGCTTTTCCTGCAGGAATATGACCGTGGCACTTTCAGCTAATATCCGCTCCAGTCTTTATATGATGCTCGGTATGGGTGTCTTCGCCATCGGCGATGCTCTGACCAAATATTCCACGCAGACGCTCAATCTCGGGCAATTCATGTTTATGCGCGGATTATTATGCATTCTCCTGCTGGCCTTTATTGCCGCCCGACAAGGTGTGCTCAGCCGCTGGCGCGATGCATTGGACAAAGTCACCATCCTGCGCGGCTTTGGCGAGGTCGGCGCGACGACCTTTTATCTGGTGGGCCTCACACATCTGTCCCTCGCATTTGTCTCATCCGTCTATCAGGCAGTACCGCTGGCGGTAACGCTGGGCGCAGTGCTGTTTCTCGGTGAAAAAGTCGGCTGGCGGCGCTGGTTGTCAATTGGCATCGGTTTTATCGGCGTATTGATTATCATCCGCCCCGGTGGCGACGGCGACGGTACCGGCATGAATGCCTATGCTCTGCTGCTGCTTGTTGGTGTCTGCTTTACAGCCATGCGCGACCTCTCGACCCGCCGCATCAATATGCAGATCCCGACCATTCTGATTTCTGCCATGACTTCGATTATGATTACCATTACCGGTTTCATTATCATGCAGACGGATACCGGCTGGGTTCAGCCGACGACGACAGATATTATCCATGTCAGCATTGCTGCTGTGCTGCTCATCATCGGCTATCACTGCATTATCCTTGCCACCCGCGCCGGTGACATGTCCTTTGCATCGCCGTTTCGCTATACCAGCCTGCTCTGGGCGATTGCGCTGAGCTATATTGTATTCAATCAGATACCGGATCAGAATACGTTGATCGGCTCGGCAATCGTGGTCGCCAGCGGTTGCTATATGCTTTATCGTGAAGCAATTACGGGCTACCGGATGCGCAGGGAGTTGCGCCGGCAAAATGCCGGAAGCAGCATTTCCCCCTGAAATCCGGCTTTTCAGTTAAAGGTGCGTCAGTCATGTCTGTCCCGATCATATCTACCGGCAAACAAGTGCTGACAGGTAAAAATGTTTTGGGGCTTATTCTGGCAGGCGGCAGCAGCCAGCGTCTCGGCGGCGGCGACAAATCCCTGCGCCCGCTTGGAGATCATACTATTCTTCATCAGGTATGCGCGCGCCTGAAGCCGCAAACCGATCAGATCATTCTCAGCGCCAATAGCGATCCTGCCTTTTTCGTAAGTTTCGGCTATCCGGTTATCAATGACGGGAAATGGCTAAACAGCGGCCCGCTGGCCGGTATTCTCGCCGGTTGTCATTATGCAACCCAGCTTGGTTGCAGCCATGTGATGAGTGTGGCTGCGGATACACCGTTCTTCCCACCCGATCTGTTGCACCGCTTTGCGCAGGTTCTGGCTGACGCAGCGTCACCCATGGAAGACACGATTATATTCGCCCGCTCGGATTTTGGTGCGCATCCGACCTTTGCGCTGTGGCCGGCAAATATTGCTGCCTCACTGGAAAACTGGCTCTCGGAAACCAAAAGACGTAGCATTCGCGTTTTCGCGAATAATCACACTGTTGCCTATGCAGATTTCAGCGAAAATGATAAAATCAGTGGTCTTGATCCGTTTTTTAACATCAACACACAAACGGAACTGGCGCTGGCCAGATCAGCCTGGCAATTGCAGGATATGAGCGGCTGGCAGGAGCGTGAATCATGACACAGAAAATCTTCGGCATCACCGGATGGAAAAACTCCGGCAAAACGACACTTGCTGAATGTGTGGTGCGCGAACTGACCAGACGCGGCTATACAATCTCAACAATCAAACATGCCCATCACAGCTTTGACATTGATACAGAGGGGACGGATTCCTATCGCCACCGTCAGGCCGGAGCGGCTGAGGTTGCCATTGTCTCCTTCAATCGCTGGGCATTGATGCATGAATTGCGCGATGCTCAGGAACCTGCGCTTGAGGAAATTGTCAGCCGTATGGCACCCTGCGACCTGATACTGGTTGAGGGTTACAAGAACGATAAACATCCTAAAATTGAAGTCCGGCGTAAAGACAGTCCGACTCAAATCCCCCTCAATGCAGAGCAATATTCGATCGTGGCCATCGCCACTGATGAAGGTTTGAGAGATCAGAGCGTACCGGTTCTGGATCTGAATAATATTGCAGCCGTCAGCGATTTTGTTGAAAACTACTGCGGATTGAAAAACTGAAACCGGAAAACAAGGTTTGAGAACCGGTGAAAATGATGAAATCAAAATATTAATTTATCCAAACAATATACTGATTTAAAATCATAAATTTAAAAATTAAATTCAAACTCACCTATGAACTGCTGAGCAGTAATTTTCACATTTGCTCACATTGTTTTAAAACGCTTTTTTACCCTTGCCTTTCTCGCGAAAATGGTGGGAATATCCAGCGAACAATTATTACGTCAGAATCCGGTAAAAAATAAACCGATTAGAATAAACCGGCTTTGTAGTTCTGACATTATGATTGCAACTTTTGGATGGGTTAAACGGGTGAAAAGTACATGAAAAATTACAAGAAAATTATCGGAACCGCGCTGTCTGCCATGGTCATGACCGGTGCAGTTTCCCTGACTGCCACAGCAGTACAGGCACAGGAACCTTTGAAGCTGACAATTGCAACCGAAGGTGCCTATCCTCCGTTTAACTTCATCAGCGCTTCCGGCGAGCTGTCCGGTTTTGACGTGGATATCGGCCGCGCGCTCTGCGAAGAAATGAAGGCTGAATGCAAGTTCATCACCATTGAATGGGATGGCGCTATTCCGAGCCTGCAGGCCGGTAAATTTGATGCCTTCATCGCTTCCATGTCCATCACCGATGAGCGCAAGAAGCAGGTTGATTTCAGCAACAAATATTACAACACCCCTCCGGGTCTTGCTGCTCCGAAAGATACCGACATCAAAGGCACAACCAAAGAAGATCTGGCCGGTAAAACCATCGGCGTACAGATCTCCACAACCCATGCCAATTACGCAGAAAAAACCTTCACGGACAGCACTATCAAAGCCTATCCGACTGCGGAAGAATATCGTCTTGACCTGGCCAATGGCCGTCTTGACGCCGCAAGCGATGACAGCGTGACCCTGTCCCAGTGGCTGAAAACCGAAGACGGCGCTTGCTGTAAAATGGTTGGCACATGGGCTCCGGTTCTGGAAATTCACGGTCCGGGCGCTGGCGTAGCCTTCAAAAAAGGTAATCCTGAGCTGATCGCTAAATTCAACGATGCGATTAAAGCCATTCGTGCGAACGGCAAATATAAAGAAATCAACGACAAATACTTTGAATTCGACGCTTATGGAGCAGAAACAGACTAATATCGGCGGGTTTAACAGCTGAAACTCTCTTAAAGCTGCATCCTTGTGATGCAGCTTTTTTATGTTTGCTGCCATTGATCCTGATTTAATGCAAAAACCACATCAACCTATGCATAATCATCTGAAAGCCGTCACCTACATGTCGTAAATGCGAGTGTTTTGCGGGTGCGTGACTGATAGAGAAGAAAGAAATTTTTGAAATCCACAATATTAAATTATCACCATAATATGTTGATTTTTAATATTTTATATCAAGAATACCGTCTGATTACCTTCAGATAAGAGTGATTTAAACCATGTCCAGTGCTTTATTTTTCCGTGTGCGGGCAAAACATGATTTTTGATACTTGCCTTTAACGCCGGAATGATGGGAATATCGCCGTTAACAAATTTTTCTTCGCAAAGAAAATGCGCTAAAAAAACGCCAGCGAAGAGAAGAAAAAAACAACAATGCTTCTTACAATGGGACTTATGGGGGTATCAGAAGAATGAATAAAGTTACGGGAGCAAGCCGTCGTTTCAGCAAAGCTCTGCGCGGGCTGGCAACTGCCGGTGTGGTGACAATCACTGCCGTTGCAGCACTGACCGCATCCGCGCATGCTCAGGAGCAGCTTACACTGAAAGTCGGTTCGGAAGGCGCCTATCCTCCCTACAATTTCGTCAAGGCTGACGGCACGGTTGCAGGCTTTGAAATCGACATCGCCAACGCACTTTGCGAAGAATTAAAAGCCAAATGTCAAATCATTGTGCAGGACTGGGATGGTATGATCCCCGCCCTTCAGTCCGGCAAGCTTGATGTTGTGATCTCCTCCATGTCGATCACTCCGGCCCGTAAAGAACAGGTCGATTTCAGCAATAAATATTACAATCCTGCTGCGGCAATCGCCGTACCAAAAGATTCTGATATCAAAGGCACAGCAAAAGAAGACCTCGCAGGCAAAACAGTCGGCGTACAGTCCTCAACTGTTCATGCTGTGTTTTCCGAGCATGAATATACCGACAGCACCATCAACAATTACGGCAGCTCGGATGAAGCGCGTATGGACATGGTTGCCGGTCGTGTTGATGCTGTGAACGACAATATCGTATCACTGATTGACTGGCTCAAGACACCGGAAGGTGCCTGCTGCAAACTGGTTGGACCAGTGAAGGCGAATCTTGAAATTCACGGTCCGGGTGTTGGTGTTGCCATCAAAAAAGGTCGTGAAGAACTGGTTGAGAAATTCAACACAGCTATTCTCGCCATCCGTGACAACGGTAAATACAAAGAAATCAACGACAAATATTTTGATTTCGATATTTACGGCGAATAATTCCGAAGAAACCGGTCAGATCCGTCTGGCCGGTATTTTAATAAACTGATCTTGACGGGTGACAAACCGGATTTGCCACCCGTCCTCACAGGGATAGACTAAATGGAAAAATATGCTGTGT
This sequence comes from Pseudochrobactrum algeriensis, assembly GCF_018436245.1. NCBI lineage: Bacteria > Pseudomonadati > Pseudomonadota > Alphaproteobacteria > Hyphomicrobiales > Brucellaceae > Pseudochrobactrum > Pseudochrobactrum algeriensis. The sequence continues at coordinate 1,399,933 of NZ_CP075361.1, read as the reverse complement.
TAATTGGCTTTGGTCCGGACGGATGGGGGCTGAGCATAGCATGGGGGCTGTTGACGACCGTTTTGCTGGCGCTTGCCACTTTGCCAATCGGTTTGTTACTCGGTTTCCTTGTGGCTTTAGGAAAGCAATCGGCTGAGCCATCGCTGCGCCTTGCTTCCAATATTTATACAACGATATTCCGCGGACTGCCTGAACTGCTCACACTGTTTCTGGTGTATTTCGGCGGCTCTCTTGCGGTTCAGAAGGTTTTTGCGCTGATCGGCTTTCAGGGTTCGGTAGAGGTCAATGCCTTTGCCGCCGGTATGATCGCTCTGGGCTTTGTTTTCTCTTCCTATTCCAGTGAAGTGTTCCTGTCCGCGTTTCGTGCCATACCTAAAGGCCAGTATGAAGGCGCTTTCGCCATCGGCCTCACCAATTTTCAGACCATGCGCAAGATTATCTTCCCGCAGCTGATTAAGATTGCTCTGCCGGGTCTCGCCAATCTTTGGATGGTTCTGCTCAAAGATACATCGCTGGTATCAGTTATCAGCCTGACAGATATTCTGCGTCAGACTTCGGTTGCTGCGCGCGTCACCAAAGAACCGTTCCTGTTCTACGGTGTGGCCTGCCTGATCTATCTGGCACTTGCAATTATCTCTTCTTACTTTATCGCCCGCATTGAAAAATGGGCTGAAGGCAGCCGCAAACAGCCGGCAGCAAGCGTGGTGCGTCAATGACAACAATAAGCAATATGCAAACTGATCGCGTTTTCCGCCCTGCTGAGCCGCCTCGTCCGTGGACAGGTGCACGTATCACCGGCCATATACTGGTTGCTATCTGGCTTGCGCTATTCGCCGGTCTTGCAATCTATCTGTATAATTCATGGCAGATTGATCTGGTTGAAACCTATGCGCCGCGTTACTGGAACGGTCTGAAAACGACCCTTATTCTGGTTGCGCTGTCGATTGTGCTTGGCGCTTTGCTGTCATTGCCGGTTGCGCTTGCCCGCATGTCGGACAACCGTATTCTGGGCGGCATCGCCTATGCCTATGTGTATTTCTTCCGTGGTACACCATTGCTGGCGCAGATCTTCCTGATCTATTACGGTCTGGGAACATTCCGCCCGTTTTTGGAAACCATCGGGCTCTGGGGCTTCTTCCGCGAAGCATGGTATTGCGCGGTTCTGGCATTTACACTGAATACAGCCGCCTATCAGGCTGAAATTCTGCGTGGTGCAATCCTCAGCGTGCCGAAAGGCCAGTGGGAAGGTGCGCATGCGCTCGGCCTGTCTAAGTTCCAGACATTCCGTAAGATCATCCTGCCTCAGGCACTGATTGTTGCTCTGCGTCCTTACGGCAATGAAATCATTCTGATGATTAAAGGCTCTGCCATTGTTGCAATCATCACGGTTTATGACCTGATGGGCGAAACCCGCCGCGCCTATTCCCGTACATTTGATTTCCAGACCTATCTGTGGGCGGCAATCATTTATCTGGCGATTGTGGAAGTGCTGCGTAATATCATTGAATGGATTGAGCGCCGGATCACTGTCCATCTTATCCGTTAAACGATTAAACTACAAAAAACAAAAAAGCCTGCCTCTGATCTCAGAGGCAGGCTTTTTAATTGGTCAAACAAAACAAATCAGTTGTTGTTTGATAGAAGCTCCCGCAGCACATCGGCACCCATTTCACCGGCGGGCTTATCCGTATGCATTTTAGCGATAATCCGCTCGAATCCATCAATCTGTGCCTGCCGCACCAAACCGTCTTCAAGCAAACGCTCAATCTGGCGGCACAACATGCCTGCACGGACAAACTCGTTAAAGAACTCAGGAATGACCGGCGTATCATCAATAATATTCGGCAGTGATGCGCTCCAGATGGTTATCAGCCGTGTGATGAATAACCTGCTGAAGAGATCGGCCTTGTAGGTAATCACTGCCGGAATTTTGGTCAGCGCCAGTTCAAGCGACACAGTACCGGAAGCAGCCAGCGCCGCATCGGCCTTGGCAAAGGCATCCCATTTCGCAGCCTCACCGGTGACAATAACCGGCTTAACCGGCCAGTCTTTCGTCAGGTTCTGCACATAGGCTTCATGGCGTTCCGGTGTGGGCAAAATTGCATGCACAGTTCCGTTGCGCTCATTCAGCAATTGCAGCGTTGTGCCAAATTCTTTGAGCAAAGCCTGTATTTCAGACCGGCGGGAACCCGGCAAAAGCAGAATGGTTTTCTCGGCATCTTCTGCCGGTGCTTTGCGGTTTTTCCGCGCTTTAGCCACATCCAGCAATGGCTGATAGCTGCTCAGCCGGTGGCCGACATAAGTTGATTTCGGGCCGGAAAGGCGCTGCATGACCTCTACCTCAAAAGGCAGAACCGTCAGCACATGATCAATATATTTGCGCATTTCCTTGGCGCGCTGCGGACGCCATGCCCAGACAGTCGGGGCAATATATTTGATGATCGGTATCGACGGATCGGCCTGACGCACCTTCTTCGCCACGCGGTGAGTGAAATCCGGACTGTCAATAATCAGCAGGCAATCCGGCTTTTCAGCCACAATCGCTTTGGCTGTCTGGCTGATCCGCATAATCAGTTTCGGCAACCGCGCCAGCACTGCTCCAATACCCATCAGGGCAATCTCGTCAGGATCAAACAGACTCTGCAATCCGCGCTGCTGTAAATGTGTGCCGCCAACGCCCACAAGACTGATCAGGCGATCCGTTTTCGTACGCAGCGCATCCACGAGATCCGCCCCAAGCAGATCTCCGGATTCCTCTCCGGCCACAACAGCAATTTTCAACGGAAGTTTTTCACTCATATTCAAACCGGCATCCTTTGGATTAAAGTGGTTCCGGTCAGAGCAAAATCATTGGAACCGTATTATCTCTTTATCTGGTCGCATTACAGCTGCCGTCAAGTTGACTGTGCAATGCTTTACCCTGCACCCGATTGAACGAAAGTGCTTCGGTTGCAAGAGCTGCAGCATAGTTGCTGAACAGCGGCAGAGCTATACAGGTTTTGAAAATTTATTCGCGCGGACTGTCGAAAGTAACAATAAACAAGCCTTGCGCATCAGCGGATTGAACCGTGTCATGGTAGGACAACATCACAGTACGACCAGCCTCGATAGCGATACCTGCAAGCCCTGCAGCTGCAATATTGGTCACCGTATCAATGCCGATCGTCGGCAGATCTGCCCGCTCATCCTGTGCAGGTTTTGCGCATTTAACCAGCACTCCGCCCTGACGCGGGATGCGGCCCTCCTGACGCAACTGGCGCACACGCTCAATCATATTATCGGTGCCTTCAGCACCCTCCAGCGCCACAACACGACCGCCGGCAGCAATTGCACCCTGCCCGACATCCAGCTTGCCCAAGATAAAGGCAGCTTCACGTGCAAGATCGATATTATGCTGTTCTTTTTTATCCGGCTTAACCGCAGTCAGCACGGATGCTGCCGGTGCCAGAATATCGGGCACAATCTGATGTGCGCCGACCATATGGAAGCCGTAAGATTCCAGAAGCCCGATAAAAGCACGGAGCAAAGCATCATCGCCTTTGCCCAATGCTTTAAACACCCGCGGCAGAGCACGGATGGTTGTCATATCCAAACGTATATCGCTTAAATGCGGACGTTGGCGGACACCGCCCGCCAGAATAACATTCTTCGCACCGGCTTGTTTCAGCGCCTTAATCAGACGGGTGAATTCCACCACTGAAACAGTTTCATGGTCGAACCGTTTGAGACTTTCATCTGCCTCGCCCTTCAGACAAATGACAAAGGGCGGATTGCCTTTCTTTTCAAGAGCCTTTGCCACAACTTGTGGCAAAAGCCCATTACCGGCAATAATAGCGGTTCTGGCTTCAGCATCTATGGCCCGGACAGAAACAGCGCTTTTCGTCATATTATGAATGGTCTTCAATATGACCGTGCTTGCCATGCAGAAGCGGTGTCGTGAACGAGCTGCGCTTGGCATCGGCCGTGATGAAAGCAATCAGATCACCCACAGCCGGTGAATCTGCAAACTCAATGCGTACGTCTTCCACGCGCTCTTTCACCGGTTTTGTACGGTCAAACAGCATACGTGTTGCACGGCGCACAGCATGGATTTCTTTACGTTCCAGACCGGAGCGTTTCATGCCGATGATGTTGAGACCGCCGAGATGCGCATGAACGCCAATGGCCATGCCGAACGGAATAACATCCTGCACAACAGCCGCCATACCGCCAACAAAAGCATGATGGCCGACGCGGACAAACTGGTGCACAGCAGCACCGCCGCCGAGAATTGCGTGATCGCCGATTTCACAATGGCCGCCGATCATCACATTATTCGCAAAAGTTACGTGATTACCGACATCGCAATCATGGGCGACATGGGCATAAGCCAGAAATGTGGAATTATCGCCGACATTGGTATAGCCGTGGCTGGTATCGGAACCGCGATGCATGGTCACGCCTTCGCGGATCATTGCATTTTTGCCGACCAGCAGCTTGGTGTGGCCACCTTTATGCTTACCGTTTTGCGGCTCGCAACCGAGAATAGCGTGCGGGAAAACTTTGGCGTTTTCACCAAGTGTCGTAAACCCCGTGACAACAACATGACTCATCAGCTCGCTGTTATCACCAATCTCTGCGCCTGCCTGAACATGGCAGAAAGCGCCGACAGAAACACCCTGACCAAGTTTGGCGCCCGGTTCAACGCAGGCTGTCGGGTGAATAGAGGTTTCACGCATTCAAATCACGCTTTTTCTTCAGTTATATCAAAGCCCGAACCGGACTTTGAAAATTAATGTATTTGTTTGCAGGATCGTCTGAAACAGACTGTCTGCTTACGCACCGGTCATTGCAGAGACATCCGCTTCGGCAACTTTTACGCCGTCAACTTCAGCGACACATGCAAATCTTGAAATATTTCCGCGCTGCTTCACTTTTTTGACGCGAAGCAACATGCGATCACCCGGAACAACAGGACGACGGAATTTTGCATTATCAATTGTCAGCAAAAATACGGTTCCTGCATTTTCAAGGCCCATTTTGAGCATTGAAATCGCACCGGCGGTCTGCGCCATAGCTTCAATGATCAATACACCGGGCATAATAGGGGTCGCAGGAAAATGTCCAGTAAAATGTGGTTCATTGAATGTCACATTTTTGATACCGGTCGCGGAATCATCACCGTCAATATCGACAATACGGTCGATAAGAAGAAACGGATAACGATGCGGCAGAACTGCCAGCAACTTCTGAATATCTGCTGAACCAAGGCTGTTCTGCTCAACATTCTCACTCATATCAGGATTTCTCCTTCTTACTTTGACCGATACTGCGCAACGTCGCAATATCGCGGAACCACTGCTTCAGCGGTCTGGCAGGCAGACCACCCCATCTCTCACCATCGGGAATATCATTCATCACACCGCTCGCAGCAGCAATCTGCACGCGCGAACCGATATTGATATGATCTGCAAGGCCGACACGACCGCCGATCATAGCCATATCACCGATGGTCACACTACCGGAAATACCGGTGTGGGCAGCAATTACGCAATGCCGCCCGATTTTAACATTATGCGCAACCTGCACCAGATTATCGATCTTGGTGCCCTCGCCGATCACGGTATCACTCAGTGAACCACGATCAATCGTGGTATTCGCGCCAATTTCCACACCATCCTGAATGATGACGCGACCAAGCTGAGGAACTTTCTCAAGTCCTGCAGGACCCGGTACATAACCGAAACCATCCTGCCCGATGCGGACCCCCGGATGCAGATAAACGCGGTTACCGATCAGCGCATAGGTCAGGGAAACATTCGGCGCAATGATACAATCGCGACCGATTTTACAGCCTGCGCCAATCACACTATTCGCACAGATTGTTGTACCTGAACCGATAGATACACCGGCACCGACGACTGCACCCGGCTCGATCGTAACATCGCTTTCAATCTCGGCACTCGGGTGAATCGTGGCATTTTCAGAAATACCAGGAACACCCAGCAATGAGCGCGGATGCACAGCCTGCGCATAAAGCTTACGTCCGACAGCAGCAAAATCCCGCTGCGGCGATTTACTCACCAGAATCGCAACGCCCTCAGGGATCAATGATGCCTGCGCTTCTGCGCATAGCACAGCGGCCGCTTTGAGCGAGCTCAGAGCAGCTTCGTTTTTCTTACCTTCAAGGAAAACAAGAGAATCCGGTGTTGCATTATCCAAAGACGCCAAATGCTCAATTTTCCGGTCGGCATATTGCTTTGTCAGCAATTCTGAACCGGTAAATTGAGCAATATTAGCGACGTTGAGTGCACAGGACAGCGTATAAAATACAGGATCTGCCATCAACATACTTTCTCTCCTGAGGCGGATCTTCTTTTCAGAGATTACGCCTCAGGAAAAAGCAAATTTATCAGAACTTGCTCGACATACCAAAATTGAAGTTCTGAACTTTGTCGGAATCTTCTTTCTTAATAGGAATAGCATAGTCAAAGCGCAGCGGACCAAACGGAGAAGCCCACATCAGACTTACACCAGCCGAAGCTCGCAGTGCACTGCCGGTTCCCATTGCACCTTCAGTCTTGTTACCATAGAGCGTTGCAGCATCTGCAAAGAACGCACCACGGATACCAAGGCTTTCCGGAACAACCGGCATCGGGAACTGAACTTCAGCACTGGCGTTGAAGTAAGTTGTGCCACCCAGCCAGTAACGGTCACCGTTAGCAGCATCCTGATACGCACCGATACCGTTATATTTGAAGCCGCGGATCATGTCAGTGTTACCTTTGAACATATCAAAGATACGCAGACCGTCATCGGTGAAGGAATGAATGTAACCACCACCGGCAGTCAGCACACCAACAACATCAGCTTCCTGCAGCAAGGTTTTGTAATAGCTTGCTTTTGCAGTTGTCTTCATGAATTTGGCATCGCCGCCGAGACCAGCAAATTCCTGACCGAAGCGAACATAGATACCGTCATGCGGGTTGTTCGGGTTATCGATCGTATTATAGGTCAGAGCATAAGAAATCGACGAGCGCAGCCATGGGCTCTGTTCAGCGGCTTCAATCAAAGCCGGAGCGTAGATATTCATATCATCGCTCTTGAGCTTATACTTTTCCTGAACCAGGTTATAACCGATGCTCGCACCGAAATTATCGGTAATCGGCAGACCAAAACGGATTGTACCACCGGTCTGCTCTACGTCATACTGATCTTTAACGCGATACGACTTACGGAAAATATCGAAGCCTGCAGAAACGCGCTGACCGAGGAAATAAGGCTCGGTGAACGAGAACGAATAGTTACGCGCATCATCCTGACCGGCACCTGCACCGATGCGGATATACTGACCACGACCGAGGAAGTTGCGCTCTGCAACCGAACCTTCAACCGAAGCACCCGGTGTTTCACCACCCGATGTATAACCTGCGCCGATGGAGAATTCACCTGTAGGTTTTTCAACAACGTCAACGATCAGCACAACCTGATCCGGCTCAGAACCCTGAGCGGTCGAGATGTTAACTGTCTGGAAGAAATCCAGAGCTTCGAGACGACGCTTGGCGCGTGTAATCATAACCTGATTGAAAGCATCGCCTTCGCTCATGTCGAATTCACGACGGATAACATAATCACGGGTCTTATCGTTACCGCGGATTTCGATACGCTGCACGTAAGCGCGCGGACCTTCTTCCACGTTATAAACAACCGAGATTGTGCGGTTTTCGAAGTTACGGTCGCCGCGTGGCTCAACCTTAGCAAAAGCATAACCGCTGCCGGCAACGCGCTCAGTTACAGCTTCAACCGACTTTTCAACGTCGTTGGCGCTATAAACTTTACCTGCGCGGGTCTTCAGCATGCCGCCGAGCGCCTCTGTATCAACGCCGGCGATTGAGCTTTCAACCTGAACATCACCGAATGTATAACGCTGACCTTCTTCAACAGTGAAGGTGATCGTATATTCGTTTGTCGCAGGATCCAGAACCGCATTGGACGAAATCACGCGGAAGTCAGCATAACCACGGTTGTAGTAGAAACGACGCAGCGCTTCTTCATCTGCCTGCAGACGATCTTCGCTGTAAATGTCGCCGCGTGTCAGCCATGACAATGGATTGGTACGCTTGGTGGAGATCACGTCACGCAGACGACGACCACCGAAAGCTTCATTACCTACGAAATCGATATTGGCGATTTTTGTACGGCCGCCTTCAGTGATTTCATAAACAACGTTTACACGACCCTGACCGAGATCAACCGTACGGGCGTTCACAACAGCGTCGCTGCGACCGACATTGCGATAAGCCTGAATGATGGCCTGACGATCTGATTCCATCTGCGCAGGATCAAAAGGGCTACGCGCCTTCAGCTCTACCGCACGACCGAGATCGGCATCTTTGACCTTCTTGTTACCCTGGAAGAGTACGTTGTTAACAACCGAGAACTCGGAAACAGTCACAACGAGCGCACCGCCCGACTGGCTGATACGAACATCAGAGAACAAGCCCATATTGAAAAGGCTTTTTACAGCCGCATCAATATCGGTATTGGTAAATGACTTGCCAGGCTTAATGCCGATGGCGCCACGAATTGTCGATGCATCAACCCGCTTGTTACCGCGAACGTCAATACGACTAACGACTGCTGCCTGTGCAACACTCACAGTAGCAAATGAGATCGCTGACGTTCCGGCAGCAACCATAGCTACCGACATAGCGACCGCAGAAGCAGCACCAAAGAACTTTGAATTTGCCGTCATAGGTCTATTTAACCTTCGTTTCGTTGCCCCGGGCCGTAATCCGGGAAAATAGCGCATAATGCAAACTGTAATAACCAGTTTTCATATACAAGCAAGCTTCACTATTAAAATCTGTTTACTTCATTCCCGAACGTGGCACAGGTGCCACGCAAATCCAATAGCATGGTAAACAGATTATTGCTTTTCTTGTATAATCCCCTCGTATTTTACACAATTCGTTAATGTTTTAATTCAAAGGCTTGAGCCTTGTCCAGTTCAGATTAGCAGCCAAAGAGATCATTGTAAAAGACGAATCCCATAAAGCCGAGAACGACAAAGAAACCAAGCCGGAAGAATAATTCCTGTACTGCCACCGGAACAGGACGTCCCAAAACAGCCTCTCCCGCATAAATCACCAGATGCCCGCCATCAAGAGGGGGAAGCGGAAATAAATTGAACAATCCAATGCCAACCGACAGCATCGCAATCAGCTGAACCAGCCATTCAAAGCCGTGTTGCGCCGCTTGTCCGGCCATATTAGCAATTTTTACGGGTCCGCCCAGCTGACATTTATCTTCACGCCCCATTACCAGTCTCTTCATAAAAGTACCGGTACGGCTGATGATATGTCCGGTTTCGACCACAGCCTCACCCACCGATTCGAGCGGGGAATATTCAACCTTGCGGTAATTGCCTGTGTCTTTGGTGATCGTAACACCGATCACACCGAGCTTGATTTTGTTACCCAGCGCATCCGTCTGTTCCATAATTTCAGGAACAGCTTTCAGGTTGATTTCCTGCTCGTCACGCTCAACCGTGAAAGACAGTTCATCGCCGCTGCGTCCGTTCACAATACGTTGCACATCGGCAAAAGTATTGATCTGCGTGCCTTCCACATTGATGAAACGGTCACCCGGTTTAAAGCCTGCCACAGCGGCAGGACTGCCTTCATTAACCTCTGCAATAGTCGGATCAGCAACAAGGCGTCCGTAACTGGCAAAGAAGAAGCTCAGAATGGCAATTGTCAGCAGAAAATTGAATGCCGGGCCTGCAAAAACGGTTGCAGCGCGCTTCCAGACCGGCTGCGTCGCAAAAGCAACCTTGCGCTCGGCTTCAGTCATGGCGGACAGACCCTCGCCGTCCGGCGCACTGGCGGCATTCATATCACCGGCAAACTTCACATAGCCGCCGAGAGGAATCGCACAGAGCTTCCAGCGTGTGCCGTTACGCGCCGTATAACCGATCAGCTCCGGTCCGAAGCCGATAGAAAAGGCCTGAACGCCGATACCGCACAGACGGCCGACGATGAAATGTCCCATCTCATGAACAAAAACAACAACGGCCAGAACGAGAATAAACGGAAGTAATGTGCCAACCAGCAGGCTGTCGCCGCCGAATAAATATGCAAGGGGATCACCCAAAACTCTAACTCCCGTAATTCAAAGTCTCAAAATATGCTTTTACCGCAGCGCTACTTACAAAGGCTGCAAAACAATGCCGATAAACATTGCTGACGGTGAATCCGGCCCTGTCACCAGAGCACCGATAATATACAGCATGACAGCCGCCACAATCAGGCCATCCACGCGATCCATCACCCCGCCATGCCCCGGCAGCAGCTTACCGGAATCCTTGGCTCCGAAACGGCGCTTGACCCATGATTCTCCGAGATCGCCCATCTGTGAAGCAACCGAGAGAGCAATAGCCAGAATAACCATCGGATATTTCACGCGGTCAAAACTGAAATAGCTGACTGCCGCTGCAGCTATCATTGCTGCCACAACACCGCCAATTGCGCCGGACCATGTTTTATTCGGAGAAAAGCGCGGAGCCAGTTTTGGCCCGCCGAGGCTGCGTCCGGTGAAATACGCAAAAATATCTGTCGCCCAGACAAGCGCAAACAAATAGATGATTGCAATCAGACCGGATGTCGTTTCGCCGCGCAAAACCGCCAGACAGACCATCGGCACGCCGGCATAGATCAGCCCTGCCGCAGTCCAGTTAGAGCGCTGGATCAGGAAAACCGCACCGGCTGCAAGAATGGCCAGAATCTGGATTGCCGGAACCTGTATCAGCATAAGACCCGCAGCAACCGAGAGCACCGCCCAGCCTGCCGTCAAACCGGAGCGTGTCTGCTTCGAGGCGCTCAGCATTGTCCACTCATAGAAAATCGCGAAGCCAATCACCACAGCCAGCACACGGAAGCTCATACCGCCCAGCCAGATCAGCAGAATTGTAACGGGCGCAAGCACTGCTGCCGTCATGATACGCAATTGAAGATTGGACACGAAAACCCTCGCCCCTAAGTCTGTCTATTTATGATCCGGTCATGCTGAAACGCACAGCACGAACCTAACCCGCATTATGCCGCAAAGGTACCACGTCCGTTTCACCGGACAAATTTTGCATGTCATCAGCTTCCAGCCCGCCAAAACGGCGAACCCGCTTACGGTATTCATCAATCGCAGCAAATAAATGCGCAGGCTTGAAATCCGGCCAATATTCCGGAGCGAACAGAAATTCTGAATAAGCAGCCTGCCAGAGCAGGAAATTGGACAGCCGCATTTCGCCGCTGGTACGGATAATCAGGTCAGGATCCGGAATATCTGCGGTATCGAGTCTTTCAGAAATCATTTCAGCCGTGATCGCATCCGGCTTCATCTGCCCTGCAGCAATGGCCTCCGCAATCTGACGCATTGCCCGTGTCAGCTCGTCCCGCGCCCCGTAATTAAAGGCAATAACAAGCGTCAGGCCGCTATTGGCTGCGGTCAGTTTTTCGGCCTCATTCAGAAGCACACAAATATCCGAGGCAAGATCATCACGCGCGCCGATAATGCGTACACGGACATTCTGACTGTGAAGCTTATTCAGATCGCGGCGAATGAACAGCTTCAGCAATCCCATCAGTTCCGTGACCTCGGAATTCGGACGCGACCAGTTCTCGGAAGAAAATGCAAAGAGGGTAAGAAATTCCAGCCCTTTATCCCCTGCAGCACGCACAATGCCGCGCAGAGCATCCACACCCGCTTTATGACCGGCAACACGCGGCAGACCGCGCGCTTTAGCCCAACGACCATTGCCATCCATAATAATGGCGATGTGGCGCGGATCGGACATTCAGGCATATTCCTTTTTTTGACAAAACGGCTGCCGTCAGGCGCCATGCTTATCCGGTTTAAGAACTTAGAGAATTATCAGCATCAGACTGCAACCAGCAACAACATGCATAATTATTCTGTACTATAATAGAATCCGCAAAATGTCTTTTGCACGGCCACTCCGGCATTCACTATGCGTATTCGCGGATATATTCTTTTCACCGGAGATATACGGCAGTCTCAGATATCAGAGTGGTTAATTGATACTGAACCACTCTGATGCCTGTTCTTACAGTTTAGAGCGACCTTTATGCGCCCGATCGGGCGAATGGTGCCTTAGACCTGCATAATTTCCGCTTCTTTAGAAACCAGAAGCTTATCAACTTCCACAATGGTTTCGTCAGTCATTTTCTGCACTTTGTCAGACAGGGTGCGGCTGTCATCCTGACTGATGGTGCCGTCTTTTTCCAGTTTCTTCAACTGATCCATACCATCGCGGCGCACATGACGAACGGCAACTTTAGCACCTTCGGCATATTGGTTCGCAATTTTAACCAGTTCCTTACGGCGCTGTTCGTTCAGTTCCGGCAGCGGCACACGCAGTGTCATACCGTCAGTGATCGGGTTCAGACCCAGACCGCTGTCGCGGATTGCACGTTCAACCGCACCAACCATGCTCTTGTCCCAAACGGAAACAGACAGCATACGGGCTTCAGGAACAGTAATCTGCGCCACCTGATTGATCGGCATGGTCGAACCATAGGCTTCAATCGTCAGAGGCTCCAGAAGGCTTGCTGAAGCGCGTCCGGTACGCAGACCGCCCAAATCATGTTTGAAGGACTGAATCGCACCATCCATACGGCGTTTCAGATCGTTTACATCCAGAGCGTCGCTCATAATATCTCTCCTTGGGCGTACACCAAACATCTTGCGCTTTTACAGCGCATAATACTGCCTGATAGTCGGAAACAGGTTTCAGACCACACAATTCGCTTTTTGTTTAGAACAGCTTGACGCAAATGATAAGCACAAAATCAAAGCTTTGCTGAATTGAATCTGTGTACACACACAGATTCAATTCAGGAACCAGTGCTTATCAGGCGTCCGTCACAACCGTGCTGCGGCCTTTGCCCTGCAGAATCTGCGCAAAGCCGCCTGCTTCATGAATGGAATAAACCACAATCGGAATGCGGTTTTCCTGTGCCAGAGCCACTGCCGTCACATCCATAACGGCCAGACCTTTATCCAGCACTTCCTTATGGGTCAGACGGTCGAAACGCGTGGCAGACGGATCTTTCTTCGGATCAGCACTGTAAATACCGTCAACCTGCGTGCCTTTAAATAAGGCATCGGCACCAATTTCCGCAGCACGCAAAGCGGCCGCAGAATCGGTTGTGAAGAACGGATTACCGGTACCACCGGCAAAGATTACAACCTTGCCCTGATCCATATAGGCGGTTGCCTGACGCTGCGAGAAGCTCTCGCACAGTTCCGGCATAGCAATAGCCGAAAGCACAACTGCATCAACGCCCTGCTTGACCAGAGAGGTGCGCAGAGCCAGCGAGTTAATCACTGTAGCCAGCATCCCCATATGATCGCCGGTTACGCGGTCGCCGCCTTTGGAGGCAACAGCCAGCCCGCGGAAAATATTACCGCCGCCGATAACCACGCCGACTTCAACGCCGAGCGCACGCGCTTCGGCAATATCACTTGCAATGCGGTCAGCAACGGACACGTCAATGCCAAATCCCTGCTCACCCATCAGCGCCTCACCTGACGCTTTGAGGAGAACCCGTTTATACAGTGTCTTACCAGCCATGGGATCCCTTTTTTGATTTCGGTCCGAACTTCCCCACCGGCAAGCGGACATGGTTTTTAAATAGTCCGGTGCACATGAACTTGCAGATATTCACATTTTTAGCCGGAACACAGAATGATTTTCTGCCGCGAGCAGCCGTCGCCAAGCATAATTGCATGACCGGTGCAGATGACAAGAAAAAGCATGAATATGTTTCGCATACATCAAGGGCATCGCATTGTCACGCGATGCCCTTTCATAACTGACAAGTTTTTAGAGCCTGTTGCATTTTATGGAATGCTTAGCGCCCGCTCTGTTTTCTTATTTTACGCATGTCGTAAAAATGCCGGCCTGACAGAGTCAGGCCGGCATTTTAAATTCTGTCAATAAACCGCATTCTGAAAGGCGCATCGCAATTCTGGATGCGCCTGTAAAGAATTAGCCTTTGTTTACGGCAGCAACTTCAGCAGCGAAGTCGGTTTCTTCTTTTTCAATGCCATCGCCCAGAGCGAAGCGAACAAAGCCGGTTACCTTAGCAGGCGCGCCGATTGTTTTTTCTGCTTCTTTAAGCGCAGCTTCTACGCTCAGGTCCGGGTTGATAACGAAAGCCTGCGACAGAAGAACAACTTCTTCAAAGAACTTGCGCATACGGCCGTCAACCATCTTGGCGATGATTTCTTCCGACTTGCCGGACTGACGGGCCTGATCTGCAAAGATTGCTTTTTCGCGCTCAACAGCAGCAGCATCAACTTCAGCAGAAGTCAGAGCCAGCGGGTTGGTTGCGGCAACATGCATAGCGATCTGACGACCGATAGCAGCAGCAGCTTCTGCATCACCGGTTGTTTCAATAGCAACCAGAACGCCCAGCTTGCCGAGACCGTCTGCAACGCCGTTGTGGATGTAAGAAGCAACAACACCGTTTTCCACGCTCAGAGCAGCGGAACGACGGAATGCCATGTTTTCACCGATGGTGCCAACAGCATCTTTAATAGTGTCAGTTACAGTCTTTTCCGAACCCGGATAGGTTGCATTTGCAACGGCATCAGTCGAACCGTCGGTGCCCAGAGCAACCTTGGTTACGTTCAGAACGATTTCCTGGAAAGCAGCATTACGGGCAACGAAGTCTGTTTCGGAGTTAACCTCAACAACAACAGCTTTTTTGCCTTCGCTGGCAACGCTTACCAGACCTTCAGCAGCTGTACGGCCGGCTTTCTTGTCAGCTTTAGCGATACCCTTCTTGCGCAGCCAGTCCATGGCAGCTTCCATATCGCCATTATTTTCGTTCAGAGCGGTCTTGCAGTCCATCATGCCTGCGCCGCTGAGTTCACGAAGTTCTTTAACCATTGCTGCGGTAATGCTCATTGTCGCCTCTCAGAGAAAGCAGCAGACATCCGGCAAAGCGGCATGCCCGCTATGGATCATTGTTCAGACAGCGGACCTGTCTTTTATCCAATGACCGATTAATCATTACAGCCCGCATTGCAATTTCTGCAAAGCGTCAACTGTATACATACGGGATAGCAGGAGCCGAAAAGGCTCAATTAAATAAGACACAGATTTCACCGTGCGCGGACGGAATCAGAAACGACTCACCCGTTTCAGATATTTACCGGTTTAAAACTTCAGTTTTTTGAAGCTCTGCAAACACGGCAAATTGTGTCTTTTAAGCAGAATATCTGCCGGATCTGAAAACAGATCCGGCAGACAAGAAAACGAATTAAGCGTTTTCAGCAGCTTCCAGAGCTGGCTCAACAGGAGCTTCAGCCTGCGCACCGATATCGATGCCCAGAGCGCCCTGCTGACGCATAATGCCGTCCAGAGCAGCTTTAGCAATCAGATCGCAATAGAGCGAGATTGCGCGAGCAGCATCATCGTTACCTGGGATCGGGAAATCGATCTGGTCTGGATTACAGTTGCTGTCGATAACAGCAACAACAGGGATACCAAGACGCTTGGCTTCCTGAATTGCAATCGATTCCTTGTTGGTGTCGACGATGAACATCAGGTCAGGAACGCCGCCCATATCCTTGATACCACCGAGAGCGCGGTCCAGCTTTTCGCGTTCGCGTTCCAGAGTCAGGCGTTCCTTTTTGGAATAGCCCTGAGCTTCGCTCGACAGCAGTTCGTCAAGCTTGCGCAGACGCTGGATCGAGTTGGAAATGGTTTTCCAGTTGGTCATCATGCCGCCGAGCCAGCGGGAGTTGACATAATACTGAGCCGAACGGCCAGCAGCGTCAGCAATGATTTCCGAAGCCTGACGCTTGGTGCCAACGAACAGAACGCGGCCGCCACGAGCAACAGTATCAGAAACAACCTTCAGCGCATTGTGCAGCAGAGGAACGGTCTGAGCCAGGTCAAGAATGTGGATGTTGTTACGCGCACCATAGATGAAAGGTGCCATTTTCGGGTTCCAGCGGTGTGTCTGGTGACCGAAGTGAACACCAGCTTCCAGAAGCTGGCGCATGCTGAAATCAGGCAATGCCATTGTATTTTCCTTTTCCGGTTGAACCTCCACGGGCTGAGGCACAAATGTGCCACCGGAGGCGTTGTGCGGATTTCTCCCGCCCATAACCCAAATCCCGTGTGTGGAATAATGCGGCTGGTAAACGATGAATGAAGAAAATGCAAGCCCTGAACGGTCAAAAACCGCCGGAAGCCGGAACGCAGCCTTCATTATCAGATATTACACAGCCATAAGACTATAGCACAGGGACATTCCCGCCGGAACACTTGTTCTGCGGCGGAAACATCCCTGCCCTTATCTGCGTTTAAACAGCTTCATAGGCCGGATAATCGGTATAACCCTTTTGCGCACCGCCATAGAAAGTTGTGTGATCGGCCGGTGCCAGCGGCCAGCCGCGCTGCATACGCTCGGCCAGATCAGGATTTGAGATATATGGCCGGCCGAAAGCCACCAGATCTGTAAGCCCTTCATCGAGAACATGCTCAGCCGTTTCCTGCGTATAGCCGCCGGCAAAGATCAGCGTGCCCTGATAAACCTCACGGAACTTCTTCAGGAAATTGCGGCCTTCTTCTTTTGCCAGCAAACCACCGGCATTACCGATATGAATATAAGCCAGTTTGCGGGCAGAGAGTTCAGCAGCCAGTGTCAGCCATGTCTCCTCCTCACCGTCAAAGGCATGAAGATCAAACAAGCGGCTGAAAGGTGTCAGGCGGATACCGACACGGGCAGAGCCGATACGTGCAACGGCCGCATCAACAACCTCCAGCGCAAAGCGGATACGTCCGGCAATTGTCGCGCCGCCATAGCCATCTTCACGCTTATTGAAACCGGCATTGATGAATTGCTCGATCAGATAGCCGTTTGCACCGTGAATTTCGACACCATCAAAACCGGCTTTAACGGCATTCTCTGCAGCATCGGCAAATTCTCCGGTAATGCGGGCAATATCGTCAGTATTCAGTGCACGCGGTGCGCTGGGTGCAACCAGACCCGGTGTTCCGCCCTCACCAAGTGCGAAAACATTTGAGTCTTTTGCAATTTCAGCAACCGGCGCGACAGGCGCAATGCCGTTCTTTTGTACGGAAACATGGGAAACACGCCCGACATGCCAGATTTGTGAGAAGATTTTACCACCCTGCGCATGAACGGCATCCGTTACTTTTTTCCAGCCCTCAACCTGCTCGGCAGAATATACACCGGGCGTATAGAGATAGCCGCGCCCCTCATCAGAGATCGGTGTTCCTTCACTCACAATCAGGCCTGCTCCGGCACGCTGGGCATAATATAATGCCGTGTCGCTGTTCGGCACCGTATCAACGGCGCGTGCGCGTGTCATAGGCGCCATCACCACACGGTTTTTAAGCGGCAGGCCATTGAGGTCATAGGAGGAGAAAAGATCGGACATTATAATACCTTTGCTTGTAAAAATTATCCGCGCCGCCGCAGCACGCACGGATCAATCTCAGTCACAGAGATATTTATAGTCAAGACTACAGAATACAAGGCACGGAAATTCAATAAAATGAAAAAAGCGGCAAATCCGTTTCCGGAAATGCCGCCTTGTCATCGAAACCTGTAGAATTATGCCGGATTATTCGCAGGTTGCTGCCGCTGCCGGTTTAAACATTTCCAGATTGACCAAGGTGCCTTTCATGGAAAAATCACCGTAATCCATGTTCAGATCACGGGTCACACCATTGCGGTAGAGTTTGAAATTCACGCGATAGACCGGCAACCCCTCGTCGCTCTCTTCATCATCAAAATAAGCGACAGTCACAGGCCAGCTCTCTTGTTTGGCCACCTCACCCATGACTTTGGTTTCGGTGTCTTCAGGCAACACCTGCCCTTTACCGATCACAGCTGTGGTCGCCATAATCTTATTGGCATCATCGGAACCGTCAAAAATTGTCGTCTGATAAAAAGTGTCGCCCTTTTGCGCGCGAACGAGCAGTTCTTCCATATGACGGGTCGGGAACTGCGACAGTGCCAGTTTGAGATCCTGTTTTTCAGGCTTGGTCAGCGCCACATCCATCTGCTTGTCGCCAAGCGCCGCATTCCCGCGCACTTCTTTAATCAGCTCTTTATCGACAAAGGTTTTATTGACGAAACGGAATCGGCTGCCGTCTCCGGCTTCAAAAGTAGTGGTCTGCTGATCTGTAACCCGCTGATCCTGCCCTTCCATATCAATACGGGTCACGAAACGGAAATTCGTTGTATAGCCTTCGCAGGCCGAGCCGTTGAATTCATAGACCATACGTCCGGTTACACCGGCAATGCCGGATTTTTCATCGGCGCGTTCCAGTGTCAGATCATAAACTGCGCGATGCGGCAGAAGTGTGCTTCCTGCATAAGCTGCTGTGCTCAGCACTGCAGGAACAACAAAACCAGATCCGAACACAAGGGCCTGTAAAATGGGGGCCTGCAAAAAACGCATAAAGATTCTCCGATAAATTTATCGCCATGTTAAAATAACTCATGGCGGAAGCGAGGCAAAAATCACAGCTTTTGCTATGCTCCACTGATTCTGTCAGTTTGAACTTTATTTTTGTATATGCATGACACCTAAAACACACAGATCAGGCATAAACATTCATCCCAACAATTCAGGGCCGACATTCGAAACCGACAATGAAGGGCAAACTGTTAAAGAATTCCTGCGGAATATAAACCGCCCCAAAATGACCTTATTGTTTGCCGTCCACTCTGATGTGACGATAAAATAAAACCGGAAAGAGCGCCATGACCTCGACAATCGAAACCCGCCTCAAAGATCTCGGCATTTCAATTCCAGAATCCGCAGCACCGGCTGCGGCTTACCTGCCTTTTTCCCAGAGCGGCAATCTGCTGTTCACCTCCGGCCAGCTGCCACTGAAAGACGGCAAGCTCGTTTCCACCGGTCTGGTTGGCCGCGACCTGACCATTGAACAAGCACAGGAAGCTGCAAAATATTGCGCGATCAATGTGCTGTCACAGGCAAAAGCGGCTCTTGGCGGCGATCTTTCCCGCATCAAGCGCATTGTTAAAATCACTGTATTTGTTGCGTCTGTTGTTGATTTCACTGATCAGCACATTGTTGCCAATGGCGGTTCGCAGCTGTTCATCGATGTTCTCGGCGATGCAGGCAAACATGCCCGCTCCGCTGTTGGCATGGCTGGTCTGCCGCTGAATGCACCGGTTGAAATCGAAGCCGTGATTGAGGTTGCCTGATTATGAGCGCTGCGCCTCGTGATGAACTGAAATGGCTCACCCGCCGGCCGATTGCCCATCGCGGCTTGCACGATATGAATAAAAAAGTCTGGGAGAACACTCTCCCTGCCTTCAGTGCAGCCATTGCAGGCAATTATGCCATTGAATGTGACGTGCATCTGACTAAAGACGGTGAAGTCATCGTGTTTCATGATGATGTGCTGGATCGCCTTGCCGGTCGCGAAGGCCGCATTTGCGATCTGACACTGGCCGAGGCTCAGGCACTGACCATCGGCACCACACAGGATCACGCTCCGTCGCTTCGCCAGATGCTCGATCTGGTCGCCGGACGCGTGCCGCTGGTTATCGAACTCAAAGGCATTGAAGGTCAGGACGAAGGTCTGGTTGCCGCCGTTGCCAAAGAGCTGAAAACCTATCAGGGCGAAGCCGCGATCATGTCCTTCGACCATCACCTCATCCGCCGTTTCCGCAGCGATGCACCGGGTGTTGCTGCCGGTCTGACGGCAGAAGGTACAAGTGCCGCCGATATGGAAAAGCACTTTGCCATGCTCGCGCATGATGTGGATTTTGTTTCTTACAATTTCCACCATCTGCCAAATCCGTTCATCAGCTTCTTCCGCACCGTGCTCAACCGTCCTGTCATCACATGGACAGTACGCAATGCAGAGGAAAAAGCTGTGAGCGACATGCATGCACAGCAGATCACGTTTGAAGGCTTTATACCCGACAGCGCAATCGCCTGAGGCAACACTATCTTACCGGCGCATAATGTGATGCGCCGGTAAAAACCAGACATGACAAAACGGGTGGGAATGGTTGATTGCTATGCGTGAGGAAGCAGAGGAAGAAACCAGCATTATTTTGCGTAACGTCAGCTCCATGCAGGGTTTCAGCCCTGAGGCATGGGCGCAATTTTCTGAAACCAGCAAACATTCCGCAGCCCCGTCCACAGACGGCATTGCTGCGAACAAATCCTATAATCCGTTTCTGTCCTATGCCTATCTTTCCGCGCTGGAAGATTCCGGCTGCGTCGGTGAAAATACCGGCTGGCTGCCCTGCCATATGCGCCTTGAAACACAACAGGGCGTATTGCTGGCCGCAGCTCCTGCCTATCTGAAATCCCATAGTCAGGGCGAATATGTGTTCGACCACGGCTGGGCTGAAGCCTTTGAGCGTGCCGGTGGTCAATATTATCCCAAGCTGCAACTGGGTATTCCTTTCACTCCGGCAACGGGTGCGCGCCTGCTGACCACAGAGAATAATCCGGAACTGCGCCGCCTGCTTGCCAGCGCCGTTGCGCAATTCACCGATCAGAACCAGTTGTCCTCAGCGCATGTAACCTTTGCTGAAATGCCGGATATTCAGGCTCTGACAGAGACCGGATTCCTGCATCGCAAAGATCAGCAGTTTCATTTCAAAAACAACGGCTTTCAGGAATATAATGATTTCTTAGAAGAACTTGTTTCCCGCAAACGCAAAGCCTTAAAGCGCGAACGCCGCGAAGCTCTGAGCAATGGCATTTCTATTGAATGGCTGACCGGCTCCGATCTGACAGAAGACATCTGGGATCAGTTCTACGCATTCTATATGGATACCGGCAGCCGCAAATGGGGGCGTCCATATCTTAACCGTGAATTCTATTCGCTGATCGGCGAGCGCATGGGCGATGATATTGTGCTGATAATGGCCAAGCGCGACGGGCACTATATTGCCGGTGCGATCAATTTCATCGGCGGCGACCGGCTGTTCGGCCGTCACTGGGGCTGTATCGAAGATCACCCGTTTCTGCATTTTGAAGTCTGCTATCATCAGGCAATTGATTATGCGATTGCACATAAATTATCGGTGGTGGAAGCCGGTGCACAGGGTGAACACAAGCTGGCACGCGGCTATGAACCTGTGACCACCCATTCCGCCCATTATATCAGCCACGCAGGCTTTCGTGATGCCGTGGCGCAATATTTGCGCCGCGAGGTCCGCGAAGTCGAAATGAATAACAGCTATTATACGGAACACAGTCCGTTCCGCAAATTCCATCAATCTGAATAGGGAGCCATCCATGACCACGCCTTATGCCAGCGACAATATTTTCGCCAAGATCCTGCGCGGCGAAATTCCGAGCCATAAAATCTATGAAGATGATGATGTCTATGCATTCATGGATGTGATGCCGCAGGGCAAAGGCCACAGCCTTGTCATCCCGAAACAGGGTTCACGCAACCTTCTCGATGCAGACAGCGCCGTGCTGGCTAAGCTGGTTGCTGCCACGCAGAAAATAGCCGTTGCGGTGAAGAAGGCTTTTGATGCCGATGGCGTCACCGTCATGCAGTTTAACGAACCGGCGGCAGGCCAGACCGTTTTCCATCTGCATTTCCATGTCATTCCGCGTTTTGAAGGCGTTGCCCTGACCGGTCATACCGGCAAGATGGAAGATCAGGCTGTTCTTGCTGAAAACTGTCAGAAGATTATCGCAAGCCTTTAATCTATAAGACTTATATCTCTGCACAGAGCATTATAAAATAAGAAGTCCTGCGAGCAGCAGGGCTTCACCGGTCAGTACACCGACCAGAATACGCTGCCCCGCCAGCAGGAACGCCCCGAATCCAAGAATGGCAGAACCAGCCCGCAGCCACATCGGCGAATTTGCAAGTTCACCCGTCGGGTAGAAAATAAGCTGCGCAATCACGCCCGCCACCAAGGCTGTCGCCACACAGCGCACCAGCACCAGAGCCTGCGAATCCTCGCGCATTTTGCCGCCAACCAACACGCCGAGAAAGCGCCAGATATCCGTCGCCAGCGCACCGGCGATCAGGATGAATAAATATGGCCACCACCATGTATCAAAGCTCGTGAAATTCATGACAGCACTTCTTTCTGAGCCTCTTTCCGGCGCAAATTCTGCACATAGAGATGAAAGCCGAAGGCGACTGCACCACCGGTCAGGCCGGTGAGCAACAGATCATAGCCCGGCGCAATGGCATGCATCACCGGAAAGATAATCAACCCGCTCAGCAATGCCGCTTTACCCGCCTGCTCACGCGATGAGCGCCAGAGCGAGGTGAGAAAATACATCGGTGTCAGCATGAAAAGCGCTGCAAAGAGCAGCGGCGGAAAACTGGCTGAGAGCAGATAAATCAGCGCCACAACAGCCGCATTGGTCAGCACCAGTGTCACGCCGATACCGGCAAAATAGCTGGTGCGCAGATCGCGCGGAATATGGCGCAGCTGTTCCATTGCCATGACCCATGCGGTCACCGCCACAAAATGCGAGAGAAACAGCAGGGTGATCTTGCGGGAACGCGGACCTTTAAGCTCCGGCAACAAGGCCACAACCATCGGCATCAGACGCACGGAGGACAATGCCACAGCCAATGCAGCGGCGGCCATTGAGCTGCCTGCGGAAATCGCGCCGATCAGAACCACTTTGGCTGGCAGAGCCCAGATGGTCAGCGTCATAAACACGGCCTGCCCCATGGTAATACCGCTCTCAATGGCCAGACCGGAAAAGCCGATAAATGAGCTGATCAGCAGAAGCGCCGGTATGCTGAATATATTGCGCGCACCACGTCCGAACCATTGCACCCGCTCCGTAAAAGATGAAACGGCATCCGCATTATAGCCGTCTGCATTATGATGTGCTTTTGGCAACTGCGGCGCAGACTGGCTTACAGGCGGCTGATGATCTGGCATAGGAAACTATCTTACATATAAATGTCAGCATATATGACATTATTGTTAGACCCAGCCTATGTGCTTTGCAATGCTGTCAAAAGCAGTCATTCGTAACAGGCATGAAGTTCTTATCGTCAAGCCTGTTATGCATAGCCCGTTCAAGACACATGAATGTATAATCGCGACAGAATGACCTTATCAAAGACAAGGCTGGCAAAAGCCTCCGGTAAGAGATAAGCCCTTTTGGCAGAGCAGTTTACGTTTAGGTTAATCTTCAACTTCTGCTTTTACGCCGATACTGCGTATTAACAGCATACAATACATATGCGACTAACTCTCTGACTCCTCCCTGTCAGAGATCCTTCGAATATAGGTTTCCCATGCTAGAAGATCGTATCCGCAATTCCTCCCTGCAAGATAAAGTTGTGACACCTGCCGAGGCAGCATCCCTTATCAAAGACGGGATGACAATCGGCATGAGCGGTTTTACCCGTGCCGGCGATGCCAAAGCCGTGCCAGTTGCCATGGCTGCGCAGGCTAAAGACACACCATTCAAAATCACCCTGCTCACCGGTGCATCGCTCGGCCATGATGTCGATAAAATCCTCACCGAAGCCGGTGTACTTGCCCGCCGCATGCCGTTTCAAGTTGACCGCACATTACGTGCCGCCATCAACCGCGGTGAAGTCATGTTTATCGACCAGCATCTTTCTGAAACTGTTGAGCAATTGCGCTCCAATCAGATCGGGCCGGTTGATTATGCGGTTATTGAAGCCATTGCCATCAATGAAGACGGCGGTGTGATCCCGACAACCTCCATCGGCAATTCGGCCAGTTTCGCTATTCTGGCAAAGAAAGTGATTGTTGAGATCAATCTCAGCCACTCTCTGGCACTGGAGGGGCTGCATGATGTCTATATTCCGACCAAGCGCCCGTCCCGCGATCCGATTCCGGTTGTGTCCTGTGAAAGCCGCATCGGCACGCCTTATATTCCGATCCCGCCTGAAAAAATCGCCGCGATTGTTATCACGGAACAGTCGGACAGTGCTTCACTGATTGAACCGGCGGACAGCGAAACATCGGCCATTGCCGGTCACCTGATTCATTTCTTTGAAAGTGAAGTAGAAAAAGGCCGTCTCGACCTGTCACTCAACCCGTTGCAGGCCGGTATCGGCACGATTGCCAATGCGGTTCTGACCGGCCTCGTGGACAGTCCCTTCCATCATTTGCGCATGTATAGCGAAGTGTTGCAGGACAGCACATTCGATCTGATGGATGCAGGGAAGCTCAGCTTTGCTTCCGCCTCCTCAATCACACTCAGTCAGGCTTGCGGCGAGCGCGTTTTCGGCAATTTTGACCGCTACAAAGACAAGCTTGTGCTGCGCCCGCAGGAAATCAGCAATCATCCGGAAGTTATCCGCCGCCTTGGCATTATTGGCATTAACACCGCGCTGGAATTCGACATTTACGGCAATGTGAACTCCACCCATGTGGCAGGCACACATATGATGAACGGCATCGGCGGTTCGGGCGACTTTGCACGTAACGCCTTCCTGTCCGTTTTCGTCACCAAATCGGTAGCTAAGAATGGTGCGATTTCCTCAGTCGTACCGATGGTACCGCATGTCGACCATACGGAACATGATGTGGATATTCTGGTGACAGAACACGGCCTTGCCGATTTGCGCGGCCTTGCTCCGCGTGAACGCGCATCCGTGATTATCGAGAATTGTGCCCATCCGGATTACCGCCCGCAATTGCGCGACTACTTTGCCCGCGCCTGTGAGCGTGGCGGTCAAACCCCGCATATTCTTGAAGAAGCCATCTCGTGGTATGCGTTGAAAGAGAAAACCGGCACGATGCTGAAGAGCTGATCCGGCTTTCAGCACGTAGATTTTGCTAATAAAAAAAGCGCCCGTTTGAAACGGGCGCTTTTTATTTTATTCCTTCGTTCTTGGAACCTTCGGCACAGAAGCCGATTTACGCTTCGGTTCCGTTGCCTCAGGAGCAGAGCTGCTATCGGCTGCAACTTTTGCCGGTTTCTTTTCCGGCTTGGCTGCAGCTTCCGCAACCTCCTCATCAGGCTGTTCTTTCTGCGGCTTGACCGGCTTGGCCTTCACCACATCCATCACCAGACCAATCTTGCCATCCGGTTTTTCGCCGGTTGTGACTTTGACCGTGCCGCCATTCTTGAGCTTGCCGAACAGCAACTCATCGGCCAGAGGCTTCTTGATATATTCCTGAATAACACGACCCAGAGGGCGTGCACCCATGCGTTCATCATAGCCTTTATCAGCCAGCCAGTTGATAGCCTTCTTATCCAGTTCAAAGGTCACGCCGCGATCAGCAAGCTGGGCTTCCAGCTGCATGATAAATTTCTGCACCACTTTATGGATAACCGGCACAGGCAGCGGGCCAAACGGAATAATCGCATCTAAGCGGTTACGGAATTCCGGCGTGAACAGACGGTTGATCGCCTCCATATCGTCGCCTTCGCGACGGGTGGAGCCAAAGCCAATTGCTGCTTTCGCCATATCTGCCGCACCGGCATTGGTGGTCATAATCAGAATGACATTGCGGAAATCAATCTGCTTGCCATTATGATCTGTCAGTCGGCCATGATCCATAACTTGCAACAGAATGTTGAACAGATCCGGATGGGCTTTTTCGATTTCGTCGAGCAGCAACACGCAATGCGGATGCTGATCCACGCCATCGGTCAGCAGACCGCCCTGCTCAAAGCCGACATAACCCGGAGGCGCACCGATCAAACGCGATACAGTATGACGCTCCATATATTCCGACATATCAAAGCGCAGCAGTTGTACGCCCAATGTGCTGGCAAGCTGCTTGGCAACTTCCGTTTTACCGACACCGGTCGGACCGGAGAACAGATAAGAACCGATCGGCTTATCCGGTTCACGCAAGCCTGCACGCGCCAGTTTGATCGCAGAGCTGAGCGATTCAATCGCCAGTTCCTGACCATAAACCACACGCTTGAGATCTTTCTCCAGACTGGCAAGCACCTGCTCGTCATCCTTGGAGACAGTCTTCGGCGGAATCCGCGCCATGGTTGCCACGGTCGCTTCAATCTCTTTGATGCCGATAACCTTTTTGCGTTTGGCTTCCGGCAGCAGCATCTGGCTGGCACCGCTTTCATCAATCACGTCAATCGCCTTATCCGGCAATTTACGGTCAGTGATATAACGGGCAGACAGTTCTACTGCGGCAGTGATCGCATCATTGGAGAACTTCACTTTATGGAAGTCTTCAAAATAAGGCTTCAGACCGCGCATGATTTCAATGGCATCCGGAATAGTCGGCTCGGCCACATCAATCTTCTGGAAGCGGCGCACAAGTGCCCTGTCCTTTTCAAAGAACTGGCGGAACTCCTTGTAAGTCGTTGAGCCGATGCAGCGAATCTGACCGGAAGACAATGCAGGCTTCAGCAGATTGGACGCATCCATCGAGCCGCCGGATGTGGCACCAGCACCGATAACGGTGTGGATTTCATCGATAAACAGCACGGCACCCGGATAATCTTCCAGCTCCTTGACGACCTGCTTCAGACGCTCTTCAAAATCACCGCGATAACGGGTACCGGCCAGCAGACTGCCCATATCGAGCGAAAAGATCGTATCATTGAGCAGAACTTCCGGCACATCGCCGTCAACAATGCGCTTGGCCAGACCTTCGGCAATCGCGGTTTTACCCACGCCCGGATCGCCCACATAAAGCGGGTTATTCTTGGAGCGGCGGCACAAAACCTGAATCGTACGGTTGATTTCGCTTTCGCGGCCAACCAGACGGTCGATTTTACCGGCCTTGGCTTTTTCATTGAGATTGACGCAATAAGCGGTCAGCGCATCAATTTTCTTTTTGCTCTGTTCTTCATTCTCAGGCTGCGCTGAATCTTCAGCACTATGCGCCTTGCCTTCGGTCAGATCATCACTGACACCCGAACGCTTGGAAATACCATGAGAAATATAATTGACCGCATCATAGCGGGTCATTTGCTGTTCCTGCAGGAAATAAGCCGCATGGCTTTCCCGCTCGGCAAAGATTGCGACAAGCACATTGGCGCCTGTCACTTCATCGCGGTTTGACGACTGCACATGGATTACCGAGCGCTGAATCACCCGCTGGAAAGCGGCTGTCGGCTTGGAATCCTCATCATAACCGGTCACCAGATTATCCAGCTCGCGGTCGATATAGTCGGTGACAGTCTTTTTAAGCTGCGCAATATCGACATTGCAGGCACGCATAACCGCGCCGGCATCTCTGTCATCAATCAGAGCAAGCAGAAGATGCTCGAGCGTGGCATATTCGTGATGACGTTCATTGGCGATGGTCAGCGCCTGATGAAGTGCTTTTTCAAGGCTTTGGGAGAATGTTGGCATTGTACCTCACTTTTTCTCCATCACGCATTGCAGCGGATGCTGATGTTGACGGGCGAAATCCATCACCTGCGTCACTTTGGTTTCGGCAACTTCATAAGTATAGATACCGCATTCACCGACCCCGTGATTATGGACATGCAACATGATGCGTGTCGCATCTTCACGGTTTTTCTGGAAAAAACGCTCCAGCACATGAATAACGAAGTCCATCGGCGTATAGTCATCATTCAGCAGCAGCACCCTGTACAGGCTTGGCCGTTTTAAGCGGGTTTTCGTCCGCGTAATAACAGCTGTACCATTACCCGGGTCCTTCGGGTCACCATCGTCACTGCCCATCACAGGAGACTTGGCCTGCATAAAAGGAGTAACCTGTAAAAAATGGTCTGCTGCACACATTCCTGATCGTATCCGTCCTGATCGTATCTGTATTTTCTGAAGTCACGCTGTATGGCGGGAAACCACACATCGTAGACCTATTATGTAGGTTGAAACGCGGCAATGTTAAGCCCCGCAGAACACAAAGCCCGACACGTCCTCATTCACGTCCAGAGTATCGCGCCTGCAGGAAAAAACCAGCATGAAACACATCATTTAAGAAAAGATTTCCGCAAACCGCATAGGGGCAAATTAATAAAGCACGCAAAATTGTCCCCGTTTCTGCATTTTAAATACCGGTCTCGATATCAGCCTGAATATCGTTTTGAATACCGGCAAGTGATTCAACCAAATCACTCTCATCAGGGCCGGTAAATTACAGCCCGTAATGCATCAGTCCCTTAGCTCTGATTATTAACAGTTTCAGGACAGAGATGCGTTACAAACAGGAAAATACGCTTCTGCAGAACAAAATTTTTGTAAGACTCACATTTTCTTGAAGCTGGCTTGAGAAGAAACACCTCATAAATTTTTTATTTATTAGCAGGTACTTAACACGATGCAGACAGACCGGATGACCGTCCTGACATGTGTGCCAGCTAAAAAAGCATCATAAAAATCAAAAAAAGATCATGATTTGCCCGTCTATAAACGGATTGGTAAGGCTGTTGGCAATATGATCACGGAAATGTTCGTGGCGTGTCCTTTGCGCCACACCTGAAAATTGGCAGTCCAGGTAGGTAAGTCACCGTGTATCATGCGTTCCGTCACGCCGCATCCGGCATCAAGATTGCGGCCCGCTCATTGTTAGCAGTAACAATGGCCGGCGCCCTCACTCTTACCATCACGACAGGTTCCGCTCAGGCAGCAAAGAACCCGCGTCATGCCGCGATTGTGATTGATGCCAATACCGGCAAAACCCTGTTTGCAGAAAGCGCAGATGCCAAGCGTTTTCCCGCTTCCCTCACTAAAATGATGACCCTTTATATGGTCTTCGAGGCGATGCAGGCCGGACGCATCAACAAAAACACCAAAATTCCGTTCTCCAAATATGCAGCAACCCGTCCGCCGACAAAAATCGGCGTACCGGCAGGCCAGACAATCAGCGTTGAAGATGCGATTATGGCGCTGATTACCCGCTCAGCCAATGATGCTGCGGCTGCTCTTGGTGAATATCTTGGCGGTTCCGAGCCACGTTTTGCACAGATGATGACAGCCAAGGCACGTCGTCTCGGCATGCGCTCCACCACATTCCGTAATGCTTCCGGTCTGCCAAACCCGAACCAGCAGACCACTGCCCGCGATATGGCGATTCTCGGTATCGCGCTGCGTCAGCATTACCCGCAATATTACGGCTATTTCGGCCGCTCCAGCTTCCAGTTCCGTGGCCGCACGATCAATGGTCACAACCGTCTGCTCGGCCGCGTTGAAGGCGTTGACGGCATTAAAACCGGTTATGTAAACGCATCCGGCTATAATCTTGTCACTTCCGTCAACCGTGACGGCCGTCGTATCGTCGCCGTTGTTATGGGCGGCAGCAGCGGTGCATCCCGTGACGCAGCTATGACCCGCCTTATTCAGGCACATCTGCCAAAAGCAACACCGTCGCGTCGTGGCAGTGATGCCCTGCTGATTGCCCGTAATGATGCACCGGCAGGCCCTGCAGTTGCGGCTGCACCATCTCCTCTGCCGCGTGCGGTTCCGCTGCCGGCTGAACGTGCCGACCAGCCGGTCCTGGTTGCTGATGCTTCCGGCTCCGCAGGCAGCGCACAGGATGCAATCAGCGCAGTTATCGCCCGTCAGAAGCCGGTTCCTGCCCAACAACCTGAAATGCTGGCTCTGGCAGCCCCGACACCGCGTCCTTCTGCTCCGGTATCTTCCCAGCTTGTGGCTATTCCGACGCCTAAAGCATCTATCCCGAATGTTGATCCGGTTACCACAGCTTCCGCCAATACAGCCGCTTCCCGTATGGGTCTGGCACCAAAGCCTGTTGCTGCTGTGCGCAATGAGCCGATTGCTGTACCGCAGGAAAATACCCGCCAGCAGCAGCCGGAACAGACTGCCGTTGCCATGGCTGCCGCAGCTGATGTTTCCGGTGCATGGGCTATTCAGATCGGCTCCCTGCCGAGCGAAAATCAGGCACAGGAAATGCTGAATAAAGCCGCCCAGCAGGCAGGCAGCACATTACGTGCAACCTCCCCGATGACTGAGACTTTCAACAAGGGTAACAACACATTCTACCGTGCACGTTTTGTTGGTTTTGACACCAAAACTGCCGCATGGGATGCCTGTGCTGCCCTGAAGAAAAAGAACTTCAGCTGCTATGCAATTGCGCGCTAATGCGCGCGGTTCGCACCGTTTAGAGCATAATTTCTTAAATTTGAATCAGTTTAAGTTAAAATTACGCTCTAATTTCAAAGTGTTAGAGCGACCTTTATGCACCCAATGGGGCGCATGGCGCTCTAAGACCGTAATATCCGATATTATCCGGCTTTGTGTTTCGCCGGTATAGTTCAGGCAGGCCATCTGCAAACCCAATGAGTATTGTGTAAAGGGTTTACAATGTCGAATATGCTCAATCTGTTTGGTTTCACCAATGTTGATCCGGTGGAATCCGACTCACAAAAGCCAGGCAAAACCACTTTGCTCAGCGTCCACGCCCTGCGTAGTGCTGCTGCCCGTCTTGCCGATTTGCGCGCTGATGGCGCATCCCTGAATACGCGTGAATTTGTAGGGCTTCTGGTCTGCAATGCACAGCGCAGCCGTCGTATCAGCCTGCCGGAAGCATCCCTGCGCATTGCGACAGGCAATGTGAACGGACGCACAGCAATCCGCCTTAAACTGCGCTGATATTCTTTATTGATTAAATAAGACCCAGCGCCGCCAGTTCGCGGCGCAGTTCCACAGGCAAAGCCTGCATACCGCCGCCCGCTCCGGCTCTGTCATCCTGCGGCACTTCTTCATCCGCAATATAACGCCAGCCCTGAAACGCTCTGCGTGGCTGCCAGACAGTCGGGATCACTTTCGGTTCCAGCACCAGATGACAACGGCCGATACCGTCTTCACCGGTAAATGTGCGCACTTCCAGCAAACGCTGACGTGCCTGAATATTGCCTTTGATCACCCAATAGAGTGAGCCGCCATCAAGCAGCTCTGCTTGGCGTTTCGGCACCATTCGTGTTGTATGAAACTGCTCCGGCACCACGCCGTTTGCACGGCATTCCTCAAGGCGGAAATCAATCCACGCTGCCAGATCTTCAAGGGAATCACATCCCACACAGAGTTTTACAAGATGCAGTGCCATGAGCGGCAATTACTCCGTTGTTTTAATGATGTCCAGTATTCAGCAATTGCACAAACAAAAACGGGCAGGAGTAACCCTGCCCGTCTCTCAGATCTGCTTACGAATTAAGCTGCTTCGCCTGCGAGTTTCTTTTCGCAACGCAGCAGCATGCCGAACAGGTCGCGCGGCTCATCCGGATCTGCCAGCAGATCGAGATTTTCATAGAGACCAGTGGATTTCAGCTTGTCGTGAATATAGCGCAGTGCTGAGAAATCTTCAGTCGCAAAACCAACCGAGTCAAACAGGGTGATCTGGTTCTGGTCACGACGACCCGGAACAGTACCGTTCATCACCTGCCACATTTCGATAACCGGATGATCGGCATCGAGCTGCTGAATTTCGCCTTCAATACGTGTCTGCGGCGGATATTCAACAAAGATGTCGGAGCGCAGCAGAATGTCTTTGTGCATTTCGGTTTTGCCCGGGCAGTCACCGCCAACACCGTTGATGTGAATGCCGCTGCCGATCATATTGTCGGTCAGGATCGTGGCATTCTGCTTGTCTGCGGTCACAGTAGTGATGATCTGAGCGCCCTGCGCTGCATCTTCCGCACTGGTGCAGGTGACGATTTCAAAGCCGAATCCTGCGAGATTCTGTTTGCACTTCTCGGTCGCAGACGGGTCGATATCATAAAGACGCAGGGACTTAATGCCGAGCAACGCCTTGAATGCCAGCGCCTGAAATTCAGACTGCGCGCCATTACCGATGATCGCCATGGTCTGCGCATTTTCCGGTGCCAGATATTTGGCAACAACAGCTGAAGTTGCAGCAGTGCGCAGCGCTGTCAGAATGGTCATTTCGGTCAGCAGCATCGGATAGCCGGTATCCACATCGGACAGCATGCCGAAAGCAGCAACGGTCTGCAGACCGTCTTTCATGTTTTTCGGATGACCGTTGACATATTTAAAGCCGTAAAGCGCACCGTCACTGGTTGGCATCAGCTCGATAACACCGTCATGGGAGTGGGAAGCAACACGCGGGGTCTTGTCGAATTTTTCCCAACGCAGAAAATCTTCTTCCACATAGGCAGAGAGTTCTTTCAGGAATTCTTCAATACCGACTTTCAGAACCAGCTTCATCATGTGATCAACACTGACAAATGGTACGAGGTTCAAAGTTGTTCTGTCACGCATCAGGTTTTCTCCCTCCGGTCTTGCCGGAACCTGTTAAACTAAGAAAAGCGCTTCATGCCCATCAGGAACAATTGAAGCGCTTTGGTTGTAAATCTTGTCAGCTTTATACGAAGCTGCGGGTCGGACGATCCATCACGCTGCGGCCCATAAGGCTGGCGATCAGATCGACCATCAGGAAGGCTGTACGACCACGTTCATCAAGGAACGGATTGAGTTCAACCGCCTCAAAACTTGTCACCAGTTCGCTGTCATGAAGCATTTCCATAATCAGATGGGCTTCACGGAATGTCGCGCCGCCCGGAACTGTGGTGCCAACAGCCGGTGCGATATTCGGATCGAGGAAGTCCACATCAAGGCTGACATGCAACAGGCCATTGGCTTCCTCAACACGCTTCAGGAAGCGGTTGAGCAGTGCAACAACGCCGTGTTCGTCAATCATACGCATGTCATTGACAGTCACTTCCGTCTTGCGGATCGCTGTGCGTTCTGCCGGATCAACCGAGCGGATACCGATCATGCAGACATTCGCCGGATCAACCGGAGCCAGCACTTCAGGGAAAGTGCCTTCAAAACCCTTCTGGCCGGTATAATAGGCCACAGGCGTGCCATGCAGATTGCCGCTTGTGGTGGTTTCCAGCGTGTGGAAATCCGTGTGAGCATCAAGCCACAGCACAAAAAGCGGACGTCCCTGTTCTTTGGCGCGACGGCTCAGACCGCAAACAGTTCCGGCAGCCAAAGCATGATCGCCGCCGAGGAAAATCGGGAAACCATCAGCACTGGCGTCATAGGCAGCTTTATCCAGCGCCTCAATCCATGCCACGATTTCCGGCAGATTTTTCAGAACCGGATTGGAATGGGTCAGATTGCGTTTTGCAGCCGGTTCCACATTGCCCAGATCGGTAACATCATGACCCAGCTCTTCCAGAGCCTGTGTCAGTCCGGCGGCGCGAAACGCGCTCGGCCCCATTTCGCAACCCATGCGTCCGGTTCCGTCCTGCACAGGTGCACCAATCAGCTTACAATGCATATATGTTCCTCACGACTGTAAATTGTCTGCCGCCATGACTGCAAAGCACAATCAGAGCGGTGATTTTCCGGTATAAAACCACGAAATATTGGCAGAGTGGACAGAGAAGATTGGCAAATCTCCACAGATGCTTTATCAGATTGCGCAGTTAAATGAACAAAATGGTAAGACAGTGGACGAACTCGACCAGAAACTCATCACCCTGCTCCGTCATAATGCGCGCCGAAGCATCTCCGATTTGGCTCTGGATGCCGGTGTCTCACGTGCCACTGCCCGTGCCCGTCTGGAGCGTCTGGAAAAAGACGGCCATATTCTCGGCTATACGGTTATTCTGCGTGCGGACACTGTTGAGCAGGCTGTTCGCGGTATTATGATGATCGAGATTGAAGGCCATGTGACAGAACGCGTAGTGAAAGCGCTGGGTGGTTTCTCGGAGATTTCAGAAATTCACACCACCAATGGCCGCTGGGATCTGATTGCCGAAATCAATGCCGATACGCTAAGCGACCTCGACAGCGTGCTGCGTCGTGTCCGTCTGGTTCCGGGCATTACCAATAGCGAAACCAATCTGTTGCTGGCCACACCGCGCAGTACCAGAGCACGGCTGTAACCACACAGACACAGTATCAATCCGATCTTTGATTAATATGATTAATTTACTCAATTATTAAATTACATATTTGCAAAATACGATAAATCCTCCTATGGCAGCGCATATCTATTAACAAAGCTTAAACAACCATCCTCCCAAGGAGTTGCGCTGATGTCTGCTTATGCTGCTGGTGGTTCTGCCACCGGTGCACGCAATTTTTCATGCCTGCATAAATTTTCACTTTTCTTTCTCACCACGACGGTTTTAAGCACTGCTGCATTTCTGAACCTTACGCCTGCGGCTCTGGCCCAAACGGCACAGCCCAAAAAACAAACAGAAAAACAGCAGGCGGATAATGCATCCGGCACATTACAGCTGAACACAATCACTGTCGGCACCGGCACAATCGGCTCCGGTAGCTACGGCACAGATGCCCCGAATATTGTCATCATCGACCGCGAGACAATTGACCGTGTTCAGGCTGCCAGCCTGCCGGAACTGGTAAAACAGACACCGGGTGTCACCATGCTCGGCGGTGTGCGCATTCAGGGTCAGAGCATTGCCATTCGCGGTTTCGCCCGTCAGACCGATGTGCGTATTGTCATGGACGGCGCGCAGAAGAATTTCGAGCGTTACGATCAGGGAACCGTCTTTATCGAGCCGGAACTGCTCAAAAGCGTTGAGATCGAAAAAGGCGCGACTTCCATCAAATATGGTAATGGCGGTTTCGGCGGCACCATCAAAATGGAAACCAAAGACGCAGCCGATATGTTGCGCGAAGGTGAGAACTGGGGACTCTGGTCAAAGACCGGCTATCAGACAGCCAATAAAGGCTGGGTGCAGAGCGGCGCTGTTTATGGCCGCACAAATTATAGCGGCATCAACTTTGACGGTCTTGCTGCAGCCACATGGCGCAAGACTGAGGACATGCGTATCGGCGGTGGTGAGCGTTATAATTTCTCCGACAGCAAGCTCACATCCTTCTCTGCCAAAGGCAGTGCCAGCGCTGACGGCCATGAGCTGAAAGCAACTGCAAGCTACGGTATGAGCGAGAACTGGGGCCCGCCCGCAGCTATCCGCGGACAGGTTGAACCGATTGGCAGTGATGTCAAAAAATACGGCTATTATGAAGCGATCCGCCGCCGCCTCGCCTGGCGCGACCTGAAAGATTTCAGCTCATCGGTCGAGCATAAATTTTCCGGTGACAGTGATCTGATCAATACACGCCTGATGGTAAGTTATGCCTTTACATCGCTTTATGCCGAGCGCCCTGATGGGGTGAGCACGTCGGCATCCCTCGGCGGCAAGTGGAACGAATCCAAATATTCCGACCTGCGTATCGAAGCGGAAAACACATCCAATTTCACGCTTGGCGGTTTTAATCACAGCCTGAATTACGGCATTCAGCTACAGCGTCACAACCGTGATATTGTTATGTATGCCGATACTTACAAAAATAATGCCAATTATAATTACGGCTATTTTGCTCCGTATAATATGCCGGAAGGCAAGCAGGAAACGTTCAGCGCTTTTGTGATTGATAAGATTGCCCTGACCGATCAGCTGACCATTATTCCGGGTCTGCGTTATGATTATGTGCGATCCACAGGCAAGCCTAACGCTGCAAAGACCTATAATAATCCTGCTGCCGGTCATGATTACAGCGCAGTCAGCCATGACGGCCTGACACCGGGTTTGAGCATGACCTATGACGCAACCTCAAATCTGCGTCTGTTTGCTGACTGGGCCTATGCAATGCGTATGCCGAATATTGATGAGCTCTACTCCACACAAAGTGCCAGCAGCAGCCTGCCGCGCACCAGCCGTGACCTTGAAGTGGAACGCAACAACAACTTCCAGATTGGCGTTGAAACCATTCACAACCAGCTTTTCACCAGTGATGATCAGCTGAAAGTGCGGGCAACAGCTTATTATAACCATGTTACCAATCCGATTAACCGGCGTTTTGGCACTAAAAACATGCCAGAAAAACGCGGAGATGGTGACACTTACTGGAATATGCCGTCCTATTACTCTGCCGGTATCGAGATTTCAGCCCATTACGACACAACTTATATGTTTGCCGATGCGGCCTTCTCTACAATGTATGGCAGCCGTCATGGTGCGCTGAATAATATCTATGGCTATAACACCTATCTCAAAGATCTGGCACCGGCGACACTGGTGACAACGCTGGGCTGGAAAGTACCTGATTATGATCTGACACTGGGCTGGACAGGGACTTTTGTTGCCCGTCAGTCCAAGACACCGCATAATCAGAATGGCGGCGAGTATGCCCGCCCTGAAAGTGCAGGCTATGGTATCCATGATCTGTTTCTGACATGGGCACCGCAAAACGGTATGATGAAAGATACCAAGCTGGATTTCGGTCTCGACAATATTTTTGACAAGAAATACGAACCTTATCTGAGCGATGGCATTACCGCCATGCCTGGCCGTAATTTCAAAGTCAGCCTTAGCAAGAAGTTCTGAGACACAAAAAAGCCCCGCATAATGCGGGGCTTTTTATTAGCTAATTATCTCAGAGAGATTTTCTAATCTGCCACTGGCAAAATCAAAGGGATTTTGCCAGCTTGTCGAAAGCCATCAGTGTTTCAAGCAGACGCGGCATGTCTTTCAAAGGCACCATATTCGGGCCGTCGGAAGGTGCATTGTCCGGATCCTGATGCGTCTCAATGAAAACACCGGCAACGCCAACCGCGACCGATGCACGGGCGAGTGTTTCAACAAATTCACGCTGACCGCCGGTGCTGCCACCCTGACCGCCCGGTTGCTGAACCGAATGAGTCGCGTCAAAAATAACCGGAGCGCCAAGACCCGCCATAATCGGCAAAGAGCGCATATCCGACACGAGTGTATTATAGCCGAAAGATGCGCCACGCTCGGTCAGCATCACATTCGGATTGCCGCTTTCCACCACTTTGGCCATGACATTTTTCATGTCCCAAGGTGCCAGAAACTGACCTTTCTTGATATTGACCACACGGCCGGTATTCGCGGCAGCAATCAGCAGATCAGTCTGGCGGCAGAGGAATGCCGGAATCTGCAACACATCAACAACTTCACCGACAACAGCGCATTGCTCTTCAGTATGTACGTCCGTCAGCACCGGAAAACCAAAGTCTTTTTTAAGATCCGCGAAGACTTCCAGAGCCTTTTCAAGGCCGATGCCGCGCTGACCTTTCAGCGAAGTACGATTGGCTTTGTCAAAGCTCGATTTATAAACCAGACCAATGCCGAGTTTATCCGTCATTTCCTTCAAGGCGCCAGCCATATCATAGGCGTGTTCGCGGCTTTCCATCTGGCACGGGCCGGCAATGATCGACAAAGCGCCCTTGTTGGAAAACACTACATTGCCTGACGGCGCCTTAACCTCAACAACAGGATTGGCAGTCATATCTGTTCCTCAAAATTGAAAAGTACCTGACTTTTCCCAATAAATAACGGCGCAGGTAAATTTGCGCAGAAAACCGCAGCGCGGTTTCATTTTCAGCATATGGACATTGCAAACCGCAATATCCAGTCTCTTTTGATAAAAGCAAAACGGGCACTGTTAAAGTGCCCGCTTCAAATCTTAAACCAGACGGCTCTGAGTGACCGCTGCCTCGATAAAGGAAGCAAACAGCGGATGCGGTTCAAACGGACGCGATTTCAGCTCCGGATGATACTGCACACCAATAAACCACGGATGATCAGCATATTCGATGGTTTCCGGCAGAACACCGTCAGGTGACAGGCCGGAGAAAGTCAGACCGGCTTTCTCAAGCTTATCCATGTAGTCAATATTGACTTCATAGCGGTGGCGATGACGCTCATGAATATCTGTCGAACCATAAATATCCGCAATACGGGTGCCGCTTTTCAGCATGGATTCATAGGAACCCAGACGCATCGTACCGCCGAGATCACCGGACGCAGAACGCTTCTCCAGCATATTGCCTTTGAGCCATTCCGTCATCAGACCGACAACCGGTTCCTTCGCAGGACCGAATTCGGTGGAAGATGCATCTTTGATGCCGGCAAGATTACGCGCGGCTTCAATACATGCCATCTGCATACCGAAGCAGATACCGAAATAAGGAACTTTATGCTCACGGGCAAATTTTGCCGCGAGAATCTTGCCCTCGGCACCGCGCTCGCCAAAGCCGCCCGGCACAAGAATGCCGTGAACTTTTTCGAGATAAGGTGCAGCGTCTTCGCTCTCGAACACTTCCGCTTCGATCCAGTCGAGATTGACTTTCACGCGGTTGGCAATGCCGCCATGGGTCAGAGCTTCGATCAGCGATTTATAGGCTTCTTTCAGGCCGGTATATTTACCGACAACTGCAATAGTAACCTCACCTTCCGGATTATGGATACGGTTGGCAATTTCTTCCCAACGTTCCATCTGCGGTTTAGGTGCCGGTTCAATGCCGAAAGCTGCCAGAACTTCTGAATCCAGTCCTTCATTATGATAAGCCATCGGCACATCATAAATCGACTTAACATCCAGCGCCTGAATGACCGCGCTCGGGCGGACATTACAGAACAGCGAAAGCTTCTTGCGCTCAGACTCAGGAATTTCACGATCCGCACGGATCAGCAGAACATCCGGAGCAATACCGATCGAACGCAGTTCTTTCACCGAATGCTGTGTCGGCTTGGTTTTCAGCTCACCCGCTGCCGGAATATACGGCATCAATGTCAGGTGAATATAAACGGCTGTGTTGCGCGGCAATTCGTTGCCGAGCTGACGGATGGCTTCCAGAAACGGCATTGCTTCGATATCGCCGACTGTGCCGCCGATTTCGCAAAGCACGAAATCATAATCCTCATTACCTTCCGTAATGAAGTTTTTGATCTCATCCGTTACATGCGGAATAACCTGAACCGTCGCACCGAGATAATCGCCGCGGCGTTCTTTCTCGATGATGTTCTGGTAGATGCGGCCGGTGGTGATATTGTCCTGCTTTGTCGCAGAACGACCGGTGAAACGCTCATAATGACCGAGGTCAAGATCGGTTTCCGCACCGTCATCGGTCACAAATACCTCACCATGCTGGTAAGGAGACATCGTGCCCGGATCAATATTGAGATAAGGGTCGAGCTTTCTGATCCGCACGCGGTAACCACGTGCCTGAAGAAGAGCCGCCAGTGCTGCTGCAGCTATGCCTTTTCCAAGGGAAGAGACCACGCCGCCTGTGATGAATACATATCGCGCCATGGGCTTATGTCGTTAGACTCTCCTGATTGATTCCGCCACTAAAAAATGACTTTCGTAACGGATTTTTCATTACTCTTAACATTTACCCGTAAAATCCATGAAGGATTTTTTGGCAAAACCCATAATTCACGCAACAACACCACCGTAAGGAATTTTCCTGACAGTGCTGAAATTACAAACCTGCGTTGAAAACGCGCTACGGAAATCTGCTCCGCAGCTCTGAGCAAACAGATAGTGCTTCGACAAACAAATTGCCACTGCTTATTCGCTTGTCCTGAAAAACTTTTTGTAAAACTAAATTTACTTCACAAAAACGCAAAAAGCCGGCCTGAGCCGGCTTTTGTTTTATGTCGGCATAATCAGAGAACGACGACAGTCGCTCCGAGATTTACACGCTCATAGAGTTCCATGACATCTTCATTGGTCATACGGAAGCAGCCGTTTGATGCCGAGCTACCGATTGTCCAAGGCTGAACCGTGCCGTGAATACGGATATAGGTGTCTTTATTACCCTGAAACAGATAGAGCGCGCGTGAACCCAGCGGGTTGCCCAGACCACCATCCATACCGTTTTTGAAACGGCCGTAATGTTCAGGGCTGCGCTTGACCATGTCTGCGGTCGGAATCCAGCGCGGCCATTCACGCTTGGCATTGATTGTACCGGTGCCCTTAAATTCCAGACCGACTTTACCGACAGCAATACCGTAACGGCGGGCTGTGGTTGGTGTTTCTACCAAATAAAGGAAATATTTTGCCGGATCGACAACGATTGTCCCTACCGGATAGCCCGAGAAGGCAACAGTCTGTGCCTGATATCTCGGATCAATATTATATTTGCCTTTGGCAGCCTTCTGGGTTGTGGCTTTCTTCTTCTCCGGCTTGGCGGCTTTAGCCGTCGTATCCGTTGATGCGGCCGCAGCAGCCGTCTGGGCGGCAGCCTGACCGGTGAGAGCGGAGAAACTTAAGCACAAACCGGCAAAACCGGCGATGAGAACACGGGATGAAATCATGGGGCTTTCTCAAAACACTCTTTTATGTCTCATCAGCACGATGAGCCGAAGATGAGGTGTAAACAGGTTGCTTGCTGATAGGCCAAACTCACCCATCTCTCAACGGGCAATATGTTACCCACAAGCTAATCCCGTCGCCTATGGCAAGCCTGCAACACTTTTATTGCAAATACATCAGAGCATTTAAAGTCATCAAAAATACTCTGATGTACATCTTCACGCATTATCCTACGCATCGAAGCAGGAAAGAAAACAGTCCAGCGAACTGTTTTCCCTTGCGAAGGCGGTTCCCACTTTTGCTGGAAATGCTTAAAATAAAAAAGCCTCCGCGAAGGAGGCTTTTTATCATTCATAAATCCGGCTCTTACTGAGAGCTCGGAACCTGGCTTGCAGGTGCGGCAGGCTGTGCCGGCGTGCTTTCCGGTGTTGTTGTACCACCGCCGAGTTGATCCAGAATACCGTTGCCGCCTGCAGGTGCAGTCTGTGAGCTGCCGGCAGGGATACGGTTGAGAATATCTGTCGGACGTTCGCCGTTCATAGCGATAATGCCCAGAAGCAGCGAAGTTGCAAAGAAACCTGCGCCCAGAATGGCTGTCGTACGGGTCAGAGCATTGGCAGCACCACGAGCCGACATGAAACCTGAACCACCACCGATACCAAGACCACCACCTTCGGAACGCTGAATCAACACAACGCCGACAAGTGCGAGAACGATCAGGAGATGTATAACAATAAGAACGGTTTGCATGGGTTTCCGGACTGCTTTCTTATAGGAGTAGAAACGGCTTTCTACACGGATTTATCCGACAATCCAACCCCCTGCAACCGAATGCTTGCAAGGGATTGATATTTATTCAAATTCAGAGCACGCGATAGGCGTCGCAAATTGCGAGAAAATCGGTAGCTTTCAGGCTGGCACCGCCGACAAGCGCGCCATCCACATCAGCAACACCGAGCAATTCAACAGCATTATTCGGTTTGACCGAACCGCCATAGAGCAGACGCAGATGCGCGCCCTTGGCGCCGAAACGCTCAATGAGCTTCGAGCGGATGAAAGCGTGTACCGTGCGCACATCTGAAACGGTTGGTGTCAGGCCGGTGCCGATTGCCCAGACAGGCTCATAGGCAACAACGGTATTTTCCGGTGTCACACCTTCAGGTAGCGAATCTGCGATCTGCTGACCAACGATTTCAAGGGTCTGATCGGCCTGCTTCTGTTCAGCGGTTTCGCCAACGCAGACAATCGCGGTCAGACCGGTTTTCCAAGCGGCCTGTACTTTGGCGCAAACGGCTTCACTGGTCTCATGATGATCTGTACGGCGCTCGGAATGACCGAGGATCACATGGCTTGCGCCTGCTTCTTTCAGCATCAGTGCAGAAATATCGCCGGTATGCGCGCCTGATTCTGCTGCATGGCAATCCTGACCGCCAACGCCGATAGCATCGGTTTCCGGTGTGGCCGCAGCACGCGAAATAAGAGTGGAAGGTACGCAGATCACAACATCGAACTTACGACCGATATCCGTGCTGAGATTGGCAGCGATTGCGCGCAGTTCACCCAGCTGTTCGCCGGTGCCGTTCATCTTCCAGTTACCCGCAACAAGCGGACGTATTTCCGGGGTCATTACACCCTCCTCACCAATGATTTCAGCCGCATTGCATAGCGGCTTCTGACACGGCCTCGCCGGTTTAGACCGGTGCGGCAGAGCCGGTTCGTGCCCAAAACTGAAACCGCTCTAGCAAATTCAGACCTGAAAGCAAATCCCCAAACGCATCGCTCAACATGGCTTTAACGGCAATAATGCCACAATTCTTTTCGTTCTTAGTGCCCTGAAGGCAGGTTTCCGTTTGACTGCATTATCATCGGCGGCTATCCCCTTATTTAACAAAGTGAGTTTACTCCACAAAGGTACTTCTATGCTTGACAGCTTGCGCACTGCATCCAAATCATGGGTCTCGAAATTCTTTCTCGGTCTTCTCGTCCTCTCTTTTGCAGCATGGGGTATCGCAGATGTGTTCCGTGAAGGTTTCAGCGGCAATGCTGTTCTGGAGGCCGGAGGCTCATCCGTATCACCGACTGAATATCGTCTGGCCTATGACCGTCAGGTGATTGCTGTTTCCAACCAGCTGCGTCAGCAGCTGACCCGCGATCAGGCTAAAGCGCTCGGCATTCCGTCACAGGTAACCGGCCAGCTGGTTGCAGGCGTGCTGCTTGATGAACAGGCACGCCAGATGGGTCTGGGCATGTCGAAAGATCACCTCGCCCGTCTTACCGGTGAAGATCAGGCATTTCTGGATTCCAGCGGCCGCTTCTCCAACAACCAGTTTAACGCAGTGCTGCGTCAGGCCGGTATGAGCGCGCAGGACTATTTCAACAGCCGCACCAAATATGCGCTGCGTCAGCAGATCGTTGAAGCTGTGTCAGACGGCATGAGCGCACCGGACACATTGTTCAAGGCGCTGGCGCTTTATGACGGTGAAAGCCGCACAGTTGATTACATCACGCTGACTCAGGAAAAAGCCGACACAATCGCCACGCCTGATGATGCTGAACTGAAAAAATGGTATGATGGCCATCTCGGCAATTACCGCGCACCGGAATATCGCAAAGTCAGCTATGTGCCGCTTGAAGCGCAGGACATCGTCAACGAAGCCGATGTAATGCCGGAAGAGATTCAGGAATATTACAAAAAGAACATTGCCCGTTTCTCGACTGAAGAAAAGCGTACTCTTGAGCAGCTGAATTTCGCCAATGAAGAAGAAGCAAAAGCAGCTTCGGATAAAATCAAATCCGGCACCAGCTTTGCTGATCTTGTTACCCAGAGCGGTAAAAAGCCTGAAGATGTCAAACTCGGCACATTTGTAAAAGGCGATCTGCCGGATGCAGTGATTGCTGATGCAGCTTTCGCTCTGCCTGCCAATGGTACAAGCGATGTTGTAAAAGGCGCATTCGGCCCTGTGCTGCTGCATGTCAGCGCAATTGAGACTGCAGCTGTGAAAACAGAAGCAGAAGTTGCACCGGAAATCCGTAAAACTCTGGCTCTGACACAGGCGCTGACCTCGCTGAATGCGGTTCATGACTCGTTTGAAGAAGAACGCGGTAATGGCGCAACGCTGGCGCAGGCTGCTGAAAAGCTGAAGCTCAAAGTTAAAACCGTAGAAGCTGTTGATGTGAACGGTAATGCTCCGGACGGTAAGCCGGTTGCTGATCTGCCGCAGCTGCCTTCCTTCCTGACCTCTGTTTACCAGTCGGATCAGGGCATTGATAATGATGCACTGCCAACTCCGACCCGTGGTTATATCTGGTATCAGCTGGATGGCGTGACACCTGCCCGCGACAAAACATTTGATGAAGTCAAAGATCAGGTTGCAGCCGAGTGGAAACAGGATGAAGCAGCAAAGCGTCTGACAGCCAAAGCTGAAGAGCTGCGTAAGCGTCTTGAAGCCGGTGAAACTCTGGATGTTCTTGCTCAGGAAGCCGGCGTTGAAAAACAGACCAAACGCGGCCTGACCCGTACTGCTACAGATTCTGAACTGTCCGAGGCTGCGGTTGCGCAGATCTTCGGCGGTGCAGAAAATCTCACAGGCGTTGCAAGCGGCATCAATAAAGAAACCCAGATCCTTTTCAAAGTGATTGAGACAACCGAGCCTGCCGGTGTCAGCGCGGAAAGCCTGCCACAGGGCACACGCGATGCGATTTCCTCACGCATTGGTGACGACCTGCTGGAACAGCTCGTCGGCCGTCTGCAGAGCGAATATCCGGTTAAAATCAATCAGACCCTGATGGATCAGGCTCTTTCCTTCTAACGCCTTCTCACCTTTGAAGGCAGGCGGAGCCTCACTAAAGATTCGAGTACACTATGTCAGATTTCAAAAGCTACATTGCCAAAGCTGTTACAGGCACACCTTTAACTCAGGCGGAGTCCAAAGCAGCGTTTGACATTATGATGTCCGGCTCCGCCACCCCTGCCCAGATCGGCGGTTTTCTGATGGCTCTGCGTATGCGCGGTGAAGCCGTTGCAGAAATTGCAGGCGCTGTGGAATCAATGCGGGCGAAAATGATCCCCGTCGATGCACCTGCCGGTGCAATTGATATTGTCGGCACCGGCGGCGATCAGTCCGGTTCCTATAACGTGTCCAGCTGTGCAGCCATTGTGACTGCGGGCGCAGGCGTGATCGTTGCCAAACACGGCAACCGCGCTTTGTCCTCGCGCTCCGGTGCGGCAGATACACTGGCAGAACTGGGCATTAATATTGAGGCCGATCCGGCAACAATCAGCCGCTGCATTCATGATGCAGGTCTTGGCTTTATGTTTGCGCCGATGCATCACTCTTCGATGCGCCATGTCGGCCCTGCCCGTGTAGAGCTTGGCACCCGTACAATTTTCAACCTGCTTGGCCCGCTCGCCAATCCGGCTGGTGTTAAACATCAGCTCGTCGGTGTTTTCTCCCGCGACTGGGTACTGCCGATCGCCAAAGTGCTGAAAGAGCTCGGCTCAGATCATGTCTGGGTTGTTTATGGCGATGGTCTGGATGAAATGACCACCGCAGGCACCACCAATATTGCAGCGCTGCATAATGGTGAAATCACCGAATTTAAAATCACACCGGAAGAAGTCGGCCTGAAGCGCGTTGCTTTTGACGCTCTCAAAGGCGGCGATGCACAGCACAATGCGGCTGCCCTGCTGCGCGTACTTGGCGGTGAAGCCGGTGCTTATCGCGATATCGTGCTACTCAATGCCGGTGCTGCATTAGTGATTGCCGGCAAGGCCAAAGATATCAAAGAAGGTATTGCCCTTGCTGCACAGTCGATTGACAGCGGCGCGGCCAAAGC
This sequence comes from Pseudochrobactrum algeriensis, assembly GCF_018436245.1. Classification (NCBI taxonomy): domain Bacteria; kingdom Pseudomonadati; phylum Pseudomonadota; class Alphaproteobacteria; order Hyphomicrobiales; family Brucellaceae; genus Pseudochrobactrum; species Pseudochrobactrum algeriensis. The sequence goes on along the minus strand of NZ_CP075361.1, from coordinate 1,355,043 downwards.
CAAACTCGATCAGCTGATTGCTGTATCGAACAGCAAGACAAGTGAATAAAATGACCGATATTCTCAAAAAGATCGAAGCCTATAAGCTTGTTGAAATTGCAGAAGCCAAATCACGTTTGCCATTGGCAGACGTGAAAAAAGCTGCGGCCGATCAGCCGCCTGCCCGTGGTTTCCTTAAAGCATTGGAAGCAAAGCAGGCTGCCGGTTCTTTCGGTCTGATTGCGGAAATCAAAAAAGCCAGCCCGTCCAAAGGTCTGATCCGTCCGGATTTTGATCCGCCTGCATTGGCAAAAGCCTATGAAGATGGTGGTGCGGCCTGTCTTTCTGTTCTGACAGATACACCAAGTTTTCAGGGTGCACCGGAATTCCTGCAACAGGCGCGCGCTGCCTGCTCTCTTCCAGCGCTACGCAAAGACTTTCTGTTTGATCCTTATCAGGTCTATGAAGCACGTCATTGGGGTGCGGATTGCATTCTCATCATCATGGCAAGTGTTGACGATGCTATGGCACAAGAGCTGGAAGACACAGCCTTTTCGCTTGGCATGGATGCATTGATCGAAGTGCATGATGAAGCGGAGATGGAACGGGCACTCAAATTGTCTTCACGCCTGCTCGGCATCAACAACCGCAACCTGCGTACTTTCGAAGTTGATCTTGCAGTTTCTGAGCGTCTGGCAGCCATGGTGCCGGATGACCGCCTGCTGGTTGGTGAAAGCGGTATCTTCACCCATGATGATTGCCTGCGTTTGCAGAAATCCGGCATCTCCACCTTCCTGATCGGTGAAAGCCTGATGCGCCAGCAGGATGTGGCCAGTGCAACCCGCAAACTCCTGACCGGCAAAGAGTAAATTATGAGCAAGCTGACACATCTCGATGAAAGCGGCGCTGCGAATATGGTCGATGTCGGCGACAAAGCCGAGACTATGCGCATTGCGACCGCATCGGGTTGTGTCACGATGCAAAAACAGACGCTTGAGCTGATCCTTTCCGGCAATGCAGCCAAAGGCGATGTAATCGGCACAGCCCGTCTTGCCGGTATTATGGCCGCAAAGAAAACATCTGATCTGATACCGCTTTGCCATCCATTGATGCTGAGCAAAGTCTCGGTTGATATCGAGCCGGATGAGGCGCTGCCTGGTTTGCGGGTCAGTGCGACAGTCAAACTGACCGGCAAAACCGGTGTGGAAATGGAAGCGCTCACAGCTGTCTCCGTCGCCTGCCTGACGATTTATGATATGGCAAAAGCTGCCGATAAAGGCATGGTCATCGGCAATATCGCCGTCGACAGCAAAACCGGCGGTAAATCCGGTGACTGGCAGCGCTCTTAGCATATCGCTCTTATTTTTTACGGGGTAGGTTTCATGGCATTATTACCGGTTGATGAGGCTTTGCGGCTTTTGCTCGCGGATAAAATGCCTTCCGGCCATGAGCACGTCGCTCTGCATGAAGCCGGTGACCGTGTTCTTGCTACTTCGATCTTTGCCTCATTCAATCAACCGCCTTTTGATGCCTCGGCTATGGATGGCTATGCCATTCGCTTTGCTGATGCAGAACAACTGCCGGTGACACTGAAAGTCATCGGTGAATCTGCTGCAGGCAAAGGCTTTGACGGTACAGTCAGATCCGGTGAGGCTGTGCGTATTTTTACCGGTGCGCCAATGCCTGCCGGTGCCGACACGATTGTCATTCAGGAAGACACGCTGCAGGAAGGCAATCTGGTCACATTGTTACGGGATGTGGGCAAGAGCCGTCACATCCGTTTCAGCGGGCTGGATTTCAAAGATGGCGAATGTCTGCTGCAAACCGGTCATCTGCTTGATCCGGCATCGCTCTCTTTGGCTGCAGCGTCCGGCCACGCACAATTGCAAGTCTATAAACGCCCTAAAACAGCTATTCTTGCTACCGGCAATGAGCTTGTGCCTGCGGGCACTGTTCCTGCGGCAGATCAGATCGTCAGCTCCAACAGTTATGGTGTCGCAGAAATTGTACGGCGCAATGGCGGCACGGCAGATGATCTGGGCATTGTGCCGGATGATTTGGCCCTTATCGAACAATCCATTCGCAATGTTGCAGCTTCGGATGCAGATATTCTGATTACGCTTGGCGGCGCATCCGTCGGCGATCATGATCTGGTGCATAAAGCACTGACCAATTGCGGCGTTGAACTCGGCTTTTACAAAATCGCCATGCGTCCGGGCAAACCGCTGATGTTCGGCCAGCTGGATCGCGAAGGCAAAGTGCCCCTGCTCGTTCTTGGTCTTCCAGGTAATCCGGTTTCCAGTCTCGTTTGTTCCTATGTGTTTCTGGCGCCGCTGGTTGCGCGTCTGGCAGGCAAAGCCGCGACCACCTATATTGCCGGCGCCAGACTGGCACAGGACATGGCTGCCAATGGCAACCGCCGCGATTATGCCCGTGCGGCACTAACCCGCAACAGCGATGGCGAGTTACTGGCAACGCCTCTGCCGGTGCAGGATTCTTCCATGCTGACCGTCATTACCCGTGCGGATGCTCTGCTGATCCGTGAGCCCTTTGCGGAAACAGCTAAAGCCGGTGATCGCTGTCAAATCCTGATGATACGCTGAAATCCTTTAAACAATCGGATTAATCACTTTTAAAGCCTTGCAGAACAATACTGGAACATATAGTGTTCGTTCTGGGTTTGTTTTAAAAATTGATTCTCGCAACCGCGCCCCGTGCATGCGGTTATGCGTTTAGTCCGCACGACTTCATTATCTGCCACCATAATTTCAGTAAACGGCAGATAATATAAAGGCTTTGGGAGCGTATAATGCTGACGCGTAAACAACATGAATTATTGCTGTTTATCCATGACCGCCTGAAGGAAAGCGGCATTCCCCCTTCGTTTGACGAGATGAAAGAGGCGCTCAATCTCGCTTCCAAATCCGGCATTCACCGTCTGATTACAGCTCTGGAAGAACGCGGTTTTATCCGTCGTCTGCCAAACAGAGCGCGTGCGCTTGAAGTTGTGCGTTTACCGGATTCGATTGCACCAGGTCTCAACAGCCAGAAAAAATTCTCACCAAGTGTCATTGAAGGCGATCTCGGCAAAAAGAATGTCACCGAACTGCCTAAAAAAGCAGCGTCTGCAGCCGATCCGGAAGCACCTGCCGGTATCAGTGTTCCGGTGATGGGGCGTATTGCAGCCGGTGTACCGATTTCTGCGATCCAATCCCAGACCCATATGATTACCCTGCCACCGGAAATGCTTGGCAGCGGTGAGCATTATGCGCTGGAAGTTAAAGGCGACTCGATGATCGAAGCCGGTATTCTCGACGGCGATACAGTGATTATCCGCCGTGGTGATACTGCAAATGCCGGTGAAATCGTTGTGGCTCTGGTCGATGATGAAGAAGCAACACTCAAACGCTTCCGCCGCAAAGGCGCATCTATTGCGCTTGAAGCTGCCAATCCGGCCTATGAAACCCGTATTTTCGGTCCTGACCGCGTACGTGTTCAGGGCAGACTGGTTGGTCTGGTACGCCGCTACTAATATGCCAGCGGAGCGGAAACCGGCATTACTGCCGGTTTTCAACTACAGGCAGTTTATTGCTCCTGCTGCATATTCTTGCATGGGCAATAACGGGCCATTTTAAGTATTGCACCTCCCGATACAAATAGTGCCCTACAAGCTATTTTCGCTGCACTATTATGCTGTGACTACGCATTCATAATAGCTACGGTCAGAAAAAGGTGTGACAGTTCTTATTTTGGATCTTCCAGATTGCGGGCAGCACGGGACCAGAGGCGGTAGCTATGCCAAGGTCGTTGCGGCTCTCCCACTGCAAACACGACCTGCGCCTGTTCCGGCTTATATGCCAAACCAGCTTGATGCACTTGCGCCTTTATAGTCGCACTTTGCTGCATAGTTGGAAAAAGAGTTTGTGCTTTGTCTGTATGCTTGTGGCTATCCGGTTTCAGATAAATCTCTGCCACGCCTTGTAGTGCCAGTTGCTGGCGGGTGATGATAACAGGGGCACTTCGCGTTACTGCCCCTGTAATAATGCTGGCTTTTCTATCGGGACAAGACAGGTTTCCCGCATAAGCGAGAACGATAATATCACCGATATTACAGGCAATATCTGCCGCAGACCGGTTTTCCGCATAGATCAGCACCTGCCCGTTTTGCAGATCAAAACTGCATAACCCGTCCTCACAGACAAAACCTCCGGAATTTGCCGCGCTGCTATTATCCGGCGTTTTAACCTCATGGATTCTGTAGGCCTTGCGCCAGTTATCCGTTGTGAACGCAGCCGGTCGCGCACGGTTTACATAAAGACTATTGTTCTGGCGGACTGCAACCAGTCTGGCATCTTCCGAGATAATAATATCCGGCAAAGTGTTCATACTCAGTACAATCCCGCCAAGGATCAGAAAGAACAGCGATATCAGCCGCAAATGACTGGTAAAGATCATTGCTGTAAGCATTGCCGCTGTCCAAAGCAACAATACCGGCACGGGCAACAGGCCGGGGACCAGATCAGGGGAAAGTCCGGCAACAAAATGCGCAATCCATTTGACCAGCTCAATGCCTTTGCCCATCACCTGTAAAGGCAGCCATTCCAGTCCTAAAGGCATCAGCAGCAGAGATAGCACAGCGAAAGGCATAATCAGTACCGAGATCACCGGCAGTGCCAGTGCATTTCCCAGCATGCCAAGCGGTGCCATATTGTTAAAATGAAAGGCTGCAAAAAGCCCGCTGGCCGTACCGGCTAAAAGCGAAGTCGCCGCAATCCCGCCAAGCCAAATCCTGAGCTTACCCCCCAATGTCGTCTGCCGCATTACCTGTTCATTGCTTTGTCTCTTGCGTAATTTCCACCATGCAAAGCCTGCAATCAGCGCACCGGTTGCCGAGTAAGACATCTGAAAACTCGGCCCCAGAATTTCATGCGGTGTCACAAGAATACTGAACAGCGCTGCAATCGCCAGATTGCGCAAGGTCAGAGCTTTACGATCTAAAATCACCGCACAAAGCATCACGGCCAGCATGATAAAACTACGCTGTGCCGCCACATCTGCACCCGACAAAGCCAGATAAAAACCGGAAGAAAACAGCGAAATCAGTGCGGCGATTTTCTTCACCGGATAATACAGCGCTAAAGACGGGAACAGTCCCGCAATGCCACGCAGGCTCACCATGACAATAGCTGCTGCCAGCGCCAGATGCAGGCCGGAAATTGAGAGAATATGCGCCAATCCTGCAATGCGCAGCGCCTCATTGGTTGTCACGCTGATCCCTGCACGCTGGCCGGAGATCAGCGCTGCTGCCACCGCCCCTTCTTCGCCGGGCAATGCCTGCATAATCCGCCCGCCGATTACAGCCCGTATCTGACCGGTCAGCGCCTCAATTGAAGCAGTCCAGCTCTTTGATACTGCATCACCTGCAAAGTCATCATCGACCAGTTTCGGCACGCCGAGATAAAAGCCATTACCGCCAATGCCGCGAAAATATCCATGAAATGCGAAATCATACTGCTCGGAACGTACCGGCCCGCCATGGGGACGCAATCGCACCGCTCCTTTCAGAACAGAACCGGTTTCAGCCTGTGCAGGTAAATCACGGGCAGAGAGCCGCAACCGCTGCGGCGCATAGCGCAAATGCGGTTTTTCCGTTGTCAGCACATCGGCAACAATACGCCAGCGTCCGGCTTTGCCATTGTCTTCAGCCTCCTGCTCGAGCGAGACAATCCGCGCCGTCAGAGTGGTTGAAACAGAACTGCCAAGCATTTGCGTTGCATAGCGCTGCGTCTCCCATTTCGCAGCCAGCATACCGGTCATAAAGGCTAATATCAGTATAAGGCTGATGCGCCTTATCAGCGTATCCCGCAGCAAAAACAGCAGCCAGCCGAACAGACATGCCGGCACAAACAGCTCTATCCAGTATGGTTCGGCCTTCAGGGAAAAATAATGAACCGCCCCTGCTCCACTCGCAACGGCCAACAACAGGAAAACCGTCCCGCGTTCATATTCAAACAGCAGAGCATCACAGATATTATCCAGAAAACGCTGCCAATATTCCCGCAGATTGAGCCGGATGATCCGTGCCCGCTTTCGTCCGCTATAAACAGCACCATCATCGGGGATAATCTCTGCATCCGGCACCGGAGCAAAACCGAGCATGAATTGCTCGGCAGTTAATCCGCTGCTATGCTTCGACCGGACAGCAGCACTCCCTGACCCGCCATCATCATGACGGGACTCAGTCTTGCTTGCCTGATGGCCACATTCACCGCCATAACCATTCGCCATGCTGTCTGAATTGCCCCCGCACCTGACAGCTGCACAATTATACGTCCAAAACAGCCTATTTCACGCAGGAATCTTGCATTGAGCGGCGTTAAACACCGGTTCTGCGCTTTGATTTTTGCATCAAGTCTTGCACGTTGTGCTGCCTATGCTACATGAACAGCACAAGAAATCGAGAGGCGGCCAGTTACATTCTTTAGCCGATATATTCGGATATAAGCGTAAGATCCTGTAACCTTGCCGCAGATACGGAGCGACTGATGTCATCACCCGTTATTACCCGCTTTGCGCCTTCACCGACCGGCTATCTGCATATCGGTGGCGCTCGTACAGCGTTGTTTAACTGGCTTTATTCCAAACATACCGGCGGCAAGATGCTGCTGCGCATTGAGGATACCGACCGCGAGCGCTCCACAGAGGCGGCAACGGCAGCTATTCTTGAAGGTCTGACATGGCTCGGCCTGACATGGGACGGCGATGCCATCTCCCAGTGGGAACGCGCACCGCGCCACCGCGAAGTTGCTGAAGAACTGGTGAAAGCCGGTAAAGCCTATTATTGCTATGCCTCACCGGAAGAACTGGACGCAATGCGTGAACTGGCGCGTGCTGAAGGCCGCCCGCCGCGCTATGACGGCCGCTGGCGTGACCGCGATCCGTCGGAAGCACCGGCAGGTGTGAAGCCGGTTATCCGCATTAAAGCGCCGCGAGAAGGTGAAACCGTTGTGCTGGATGATGTGCAGGGCGAAGTCCGTTTCCCGAACAAGGATCTGGATGATTTCATCATTCTGCGTTCCGACGGCGCGCCAACCTATATGCATGCGGTTGTGGTCGACGATCATGATATGGGCGTTACCCATATTATCCGTGGTGACGACCATCTGACCAATGCCGCCCGCCAGACTGTTATTTATCAGGCAATGGGCTGGGATGTGCCTAAAATGTCCCATATCCCGCTGATCCATGGTGCGGATGGTGCCAAGCTCTCCAAGCGTCACGGTGCGCTCGGCGTTGAGGCCTATCGTGCAATGGGCTATCTGCCTGAAGCACTGTGCAACTATCTGGTTCGCCTCGGCTGGAGCCATGGTGATGATGAAATCATGACCATTGAGCAGATGATTGAATGGTTTGATACCAAAGACATCAACAAGGGCGCATCGCGTTTTGACTTCCAGAAACTGGAAGCCATTAACGGTCACCATATCCGTGCCAGCGATTCAGAAACGCTTACCAAGGCGCTGATCGATGTTCTGCCTTATATTGAAGGTGGTGCAGAATTGCAGGCTCTGCTGACCGATGAGCGCCGTGCGCAGCTTGTTGCAGCAATGCCGGGTCTCAAAGACCGTGCAAAAACGCTGGTGGAACTGGCAGACGGTGCGAAATTCCTGTTCGTTTCCCGTCCGCTGCCGCTGGATGAAAAAGCTGCAAGCCTGCTCAATGATGAAGGCCGTGCAATACTCAAAGATGTGTTGCCGAAGCTGGAAGCTGCCGAGTGGAATGCTGATGCGCTGGATGCCGTTGTCCGCGCCCATGCGGAATCAACCGGCCTGAAGCTTGGCAAAATTGCCCAGCCTCTGCGTGCGGCCCTCACCGGCCGCGCCACTTCACCGGGCGTTTTTGACGTTCTGGTGGTTCTGGGTCGCGAAGAAGCGCTCGGACGTATTCAGGATCAGGTCGTATAAAGCCTGCCAGAAGCCGTGTTCTTTCAACAGAATACGGCTTCAAACACGTCCTGAACACAGGAGTGTGATTTTCAAAAACCGGCCTCTGTCGTAAGAATGGCTAATTGACAGAAATTTGTTCAGAAAAACGCAAATTTCCACATTGCAACCTCCAACATTTACGATAGTTTGAGCCATAAATTTTGCAGGCCGTCATTCACAAATATCATGAATTTTGAGTGACGGCGGCTTAAGGATATTTTTCAAACTGGCAGCGCCGGTAAAAATACCCTAACTGTATGTTTCTATGCATAAGACTAAACCGAAACACCCGTTTTCGGCATTATGCTCCAAATTTACTGCTATCCACGAGCAGTGAGCGCGATGATGAAAGGAACCAGTATGTCTAATACGACAGCGACAATCACGCTAAATGGCAATTCGACCGAATTGCCGGTCCGCAAAGGTACAATCGGACCAGATGTCGTCGAAATCGGCCCGCTTTACAAGAATACAAATTCCTTCACATACGATCCTGGTTTCACTTCAACCGCTTCCTGCGAATCCAAAATCACTTATATTGACGGTGACGAAGGCGTTCTCCTGCATCGCGGCTATCCGATCGAACAGCTCGCCGAACAGGGCGATTTCCTTGAAACCTGCTACCTGCTTCTCTACGGCGAACTGCCAACCAAGACCCAGAAAGCAGACTTTGACTACCGCGTGACCCGCCACACTATGGTGCATGAGCAGATGTCGCGCTTCTTTACCGGCTTCCGCCGCGATGCGCATCCGATGGCCATAATGGTTGGCTGCGTTGGCGCCATGTCCGCCTTCTACCACGACTCAACCGACATTACTGACCCGCATCAGCGTATGGTTGCTTCGATCCGCCTTCTGGCGAAAATGCCGACACTGGCTGCAATGGCCTATAAATATCATGTCGGTCAGCCTTTCGTTTATCCGAAGAATGATCTTGATCTGGCTTCCAACTTCCTGCGCATGTGCTTTGCAGTGCCTTGCGAAGAATATAAGGTCAATCCGGTTCTGGCACGCGCTATGGATCGTATCTTCATCCTTCATGCGGATCACGAGCAGAACGCTTCGACTTCGACCGTTCGTCTCGCCGGTTCTTCGGGCGCGAACCCGTTTGCCTGTATCGCTGCCGGTATTGCCTGCCTCTGGGGCCCTGCTCACGGCGGTGCTAATGAGGCTGCATTGAACATGCTGGCTGAAATCGGCTCGGTTGACCGTATTCCTGAATATATCGCCAAGGCAAAAGACAAGAACGATCCGTTCCGTCTGATGGGCTTCGGTCACCGCGTTTACAAAAACTACGATCCGCGCGCCCGCATCATGCAGAAAACCACGCATGAAGTACTCGGCGAACTCGGCATCAAAGATGATCCGTTGCTCGATGTTGCGATGGAACTGGAAAATATTGCACTGACCGATGAATATTTCATCGAGAAGAAGCTCTATCCGAATATCGACTTCTATTCCGGTATCACACTGAAGGCTCTCGGCTTCCCGACAGAAATGTTCACTGTTCTTTTCGCCGTTGCCCGTACCATCGGCTGGGTTGCCCAGTGGAAAGAAATGGTCGAAGACCCGCAGCAGAAAATCGGCCGTCCGCGTCAGCTTTACACAGGCTACGCACAGCGCGATTTCGTACCGCTGGCAAAACGCAAATAATCTGTGCCGGATATCTGAGAGCGCTATCTCAGATCAATATTCGGTTCTTACGAATAAAAAAGGCTCCTTCGGGAGCCTTTTTTATTGTTCCACAATATTCAAATCTCACAAAGCGCGTTTTATAAACTAAATTCCACCACAGATTTTCTCTAATATATTACCCGATATTAATTCCGCCCTATTCCCCTATAATTGCACTGACATAAGTCGGCAGGGAGCAAGTGCTATGTCTAAGTCATTTTTTAAATCCGGTATCGCATCCTCTGAAATCACCAGTCAGTCATTTTATTTGCGGCGACGGGAATTTATCAAGACAGGCATTGCTGCCGGCATTGGTTTATCTCTGAGCGGTCTATTACCGGATATTGCCTCAGCCAAAGACAGTGCAGACGGCTTTAAAACCGATGAGACGCTGACACCAAAAGACTCAGTGCTGACCTATAATAATTTCTACGAATTCGGCACAGGCAAATCCGATCCGTCCAGCTATTCCGGCAATTTCAAGCCACGCCCGTGGACAATCGAAGTCGGCGGCATGGTAGCAAAGCCTGCGACTTTCGACATTGATGACCTGATTAAAACGATGAGTATTGAAGAGCGCATCTACCGGATGCGCTGCGTTGAAGCATGGTCGATGGTTATTCCCTGGCAGGGCTTTCAGCTGTCAGAATTGCTGAAGCGTGTTGAACCTCTGGGTTCTGCTAAATATGTGGCCTTTGAAACAGCTCTGCGGCCAAAAGAAATGCCGGGTGTCGGCGGTGCATTTGCGGTACTTGACTGGCCTTATCGTGAAGGACTGCGCCTTGACGAGGCGATGAACCCGCTCACATTGCTGGCAACCGGCCTCTATGGTGAAAACCTTGCCAATCAGAACGGCGCGCCTGTACGTCTCGTTGTGCCTTGGAAATACGGCTTTAAAGGCATCAAATCGATTGTCAAAATCACGCTGACAGACAAAGAACCTGTCACCGCATGGAAGATGCAGAACGCTTCGGAATATGGTTTCTATGCCAATGTTAATCCGGCAGTAGATCACCCGCGCTGGAGCCAGAAGACTGAGACACGGATTGGCAGCGGCAGTTTCTTCTCACCGGACAGGCGCGATACGCTGCCATTTAACGGCTATGGCGAGCATGTTGCCCAACTCTATAGCGGCATGGATCTGACCAAGAATTATTAGAGCGTGTCACATTTAATGGAATTCATTGTGCTCGCTCTAATTTTTTAATTGTCGCATGTTCGCGAACGCTAAATGGAGCCATTTAGCTGCGACATGCTTTAGCGGATGATTGTCATGAAACCAGATATCGCTGCTCAAACCATCGCTATGCCCCGTACAACCGGTAAACAGACAGCCGCGCGTAAGCCGCCGGTCAAAATCCCCAATAATCCCTGGCTGCGCTGGGGTATTTATGTTGTCGGCCTTGCACCGGCAGCATGGGCATTCTGGCTGGCGGCCAATAATCAATTGGGTGCTAATCCGGTCAAATCATTTGAGCATCTTCTTGGTATATGGGCATTGCGCTTTTTAATCCTGACTTTACTCGTCACACCGCTGCGCGATTTGTTCCGGCTGAATTTCTTGCCCTATCGCCGCGCTCTCGGGCTGCTGGCGTTTTATTATGTGGCCATGCATTTCGCGACTTATATCATTCTCGACCGTGGCCTGAACTGGCCGGATATCGTGAAAGATGTAACACAACGCTGGTTTATTATTTTCGGGTTTATCGGCTTTGTCATGCTGATCCCGCTGGCAATAACTTCAAACCAATGGTCAATCCGCAAGTTGAAAAATAACTGGCAGAACCTGCACCGGCTGATTTATGTCATCGCTCTCGCCGGTAGTTTGCATTTTCTGATGTCGGTCAAAAGCTGGCCACCTGAGCCGCTGATTTACGGCCTGATTATCATTGCACTGGTTTTGTGGCGCTTTGTACGCCAGCCCTATCTCACCTATAAAAAAAGCTGACCGGACAATAACCGGGCAGCTCTATTTTTTTAACGTAAGCAGCTGATTTTACCAGCGTTTCACCATGCGTGAAGCGCATAGGAAAGCCAGTAACGGCCCCACGCCAAAGCTCAGGAAAAGCCAGAATGCAGCACTGGATGTACCGGCAATACCACCCGGCACAGTCAAACCACCAAGGCTGGTGACCATACCGGCCATTGCCGCACCGAGACCGGCAGAGAACAGCTGCACAGTGGTAATCGCAGTTGATGCCAGATCCTTCTCATCGGCCGGTGCAACTTTCAGCACCCGTGTCAGCAGATGCGGCCATGTCATACCCACGCCACAGCCCACAGCGATGAAACCGGCGCAGAGCGGCAGCAATTCCAGATAGGTACCATTGCTGGAAAATGGCAGCAGAAGCAGCAACAAAACCATACCGGCAAAAGAGGCCAGCGGGCCTATAATAATCACATCACGCACGCGACGCGATGAAATCCCCGAGCTCATGATTGAGCCGAGTGTCCAGCCTGCGCCCATCAGCGCAGCCAGATAGCCAGCGACCAATGGCGACTGGTTATGCAGCACCTGCAGGAACAGCGGAATGAACACTTCCACCGATGTGACAGTCAGCGCCAGCAAAGACATGGTTACGATCACAGGCCCCAGCGGCTGGCTGAAACTGAAAGAACCACGCGGCAACAGACGATTTTTACTGGTGGCTTCCAGACGGATCATCAGACCGATCAACAGGATCGCCGTGCTGATACCAATCACATTCCAGATCACTTCAGAACTGACACTGCCAAGCGATACCGCAAAAACTGCAAGTGTCAGCAGGCTGAGCTGTACAAAAGGCAGACGATTTGTGTCTTCCTCTTCATGGCGTACATCCGGCAATACAAACAGCGCCATTACAGCGAAAAGCAGCGCTGCAGGAACAACCGACCAGAAAGCAGCACGCCACTCGCCGAGTTCAGCGAAAATACCGCCCACAGCAGGGCCAACCAGTGTGGCAACGCCCCACATGCCGGAAATCAGTGCCATAGCGCGCGGCCACAGCGCTTCGGGAAATACGATACGGATCATGGCATAGGACAAAGCCAGCATGAAACCGCCGCCGAAGCCCTGAATGAAACGACCGACCAGCAGAACCTGCATTGTCGGTGAAACAGCACAAATCAGGGTACCGAGAGCAAAAACACTGGCCGAAATGGCATAGGCTTTACGCGGGCCGGTTTTGCGCAGCAATTTCACAGCCAGCGTTGAGCCGATAATGGATGCAACGACGAAAAGAGTGGTGTTCCACGCATAATAATCCAGCCCGCCAATATCCGAAACAACGGAAGGCAGAATGGTTGTAGCAATGTAAACATTAACAGCATGAAGCGCGACGCCACCTGCGAGCGCCATGGAACGAATGGCATTTCTGCCAGTCAACAAATCTCCCCAGCCAACTTTGTGGTAACTGGTGAGTGATGCCGGGTCAGACATTTCAATCTCCGGACAGCTATCAAAAACCATGAGTTCCGGCGGGAATGCGCCTGTGTTTCTCATCAATTTTAACCGGAATATACCGGTCGGGTTGCAAATCCCTGAGGAAGCCGCTAATTAAGCAAGTACGGACTTGGAATATTCAGCAGGAGATCAAATGTCAAGTTCTGACATTATCACTTCGGATGAAATGAACAGCGCTGCACAACAAAGCACCGCTGATCGTCTGCTGTTTATTCTTAAAACCCGTGGCCCGCAAACAATATCGGCACTTGCACGACTCGCAGGCACGGGTGCGGAAAATATACGCCAGCAATTACAAAAATCTGTGACAGAAGGCCTGATTGAAGCCTATGCCACAGAAAAAAAACCAAAAGCCGGTCGGCCAGTGCAGTTCTGGCATCTGACGGAGAAAGGCAACAGCCGCTTTCCTGACAGTCATGCGGAGCTGACCGTTAGTTTATTGCGTCATATGAGCAGTCTGGGTGAAGACCTGACCGAGCGCGTGATCAGCTTACGTGAACAGGAAATACTCAAAAACTACCGCACAGCCATGCGGGAAATGACAGCGCTTGAACAACGCATAGACTGCCTTGCAGAATTGCGCAGTCAGGAAGGCTATATGTCGGAATGGACAAAGCAGCCGGACGGTTCATGGCTGCTGATTGAAAACCACTGCCCTATCTGCGCTGCGGCCACAGCCTGCCGCGGCTTTTGCCGTTCCGAACTCAATATTTTTCAGGCCATTCTCGGAGATAACTGCAAGATCGAGCGCTGCGAGCATATTTTACTCGGCGCGCGCCGCTGTGCCTATCGTATAATTCAAGCCGGATAAACAAAGGCGATCCGGCTAAATGCCGAACCGCCTTTATCATCCTTATAAACTTCTGTTATTGCGGCGCAGTCAGCTCAGGAAATTTGACGCCGAGCTGATCCAGATAGGTCGGATATTTCTCCGCATCATAATAGAGTTTCTGCATTTCAGGGCGAAACTGCTGCATAATCTCCGTATTCAGCTGAATTTGCGGCTTGTCATCCGCACCAAGCATCGGCAGATATTTCTGATCTTTCTGCTGCACATTGGTAAAATAGTCCTGTGCCGCAGATACCAGTTCCGGTTTGGTCAGAAGATCAACGCCGGTCATGGCAATTACCTTCGATCCGGCGACAACGCCTTTATGAGCTATTGGCGTAGCCATCGACATGGCATTTGACCAGTGATGCCCCGGAAGGTTCGGAATATTCGACGGATAATTCAGTGTGATTGTCGGCACAATCCATGACACATCGCCGATATCATCCGAGCCGCCGCTTTCAGGTTTTTCCGGCGGTGGTGCCAGTTTCTTCAGCTCTGTCGCCAGCCCGTCTTCCTTGCCTTTCACAGCCTTCTGCACAGCTTTGGCAAAGCTGTTTTCGTCGTCAGTCCATTTCGGCAGGCCAACCTCAAGAATATTGGCATAGGCTGCTTCCGCCATCGGCTTGTTGAAATGACGCGGTGCTGCTGTGCCGATAATCTGCCGTTCTACTGCCGTGTCAGACATTTTTGCCGCTGCTTCAGACATTGTATTGGCTATCGCAAAATTCTTGGCGATGTTCTCAAAATCCGTCTCACGGATAAAATACCAGACACTGGCAACAGACGGCACCACATTCGGCTGATCGCCGCCGTCAGGGATCACATAATGCGAGCGCTGTTCAGGCCGCAAATGCTCCCGCTTCATATTCCAGCCGATATTCATCAGCTCCACGCCATCAAGCGCGCTGCGTCCGCGCCACGGCGCACCGGCAGAGTGGGCAGACTCACCGGCAAATGTATATTTGACCGAAACCATGCCCGTGCCATTGGCTGCGCCCCACGAGGTTTGCAGATTATTGCCGACATGGGTGAACATCACCACATCCGCATCTTTGAACACGCCGTCACGTACCATATAGGCTTTGCCACCCAACAACTCCTCTGCCACACCCGGCCAGAGCACCAGCGTGCCGGAGAGTTTTTCCTTCTCCATCAGGTCTTTCATCGCCAAGGCTGCGACCACATTCACAGCCTGCCCCGAATTATGCCCTTCCCCGTGACCGGGTGCGCCCTCAATCATCGGCTTGCGATAGGCAACACCGGGCATCTGGGAGGTTTTTGGCAGACCATCAATATCACTACCCAGTGCAATCACAGGTTTGCCCGAGCCCCAGCGCGCCACCCAGCCGGTCGGCAGACCGGCAACGCCGCGCTCAATAGTAAAGCCGTTTTTCTCAAGAATATCCGTGATGTATTTTGAGGTTTCCACTTCCTGAAAAGCCAGCTCACCAAAGCTGAAAATTGAATCCGTCATCTCCTGCGCAAGCTTGGCGCGGCTCTCCACGCCCGCTGTTACCTGCTGCTTATAGGCTTTGACATCCTGTTCTGATTTTTGTGCTGCGGCCTGACTGAGCAAAGAGGCCGACATCATAAGGCTGAGTGCAATTTTAGACGAGAGAGTACAAGACATGTATAACTCCGTTACTGAATTTGCCTGAGATTATGTGCAGTTACCCACAGACAATTCATCATAAAAACGCCATACACAACCCTTAAAATAACAATTACAAGCTTTTGATTTTACAGTATTTATTGTCATTTTAACAATCACTGAATATCGAGTTTCATTTCCCAAAACCAGCCTTTCAGTTACACGCAGTCCTTTTCATTATATCGCCAAATGAAAGCCGGTATGCGTAAGGCCACAATCCGGACTGTTCAGAAAACTATTCTCTGATACCGGCATGATTTAGCTTTTTGTTATTGCGGGTTTCGCAACTTTCGCCGTTTCAGCCTTTCAAGCAATTTCTATACTGACCCATAATTTGCCGCATCCATAAGCACCCTCATCCAGAGGGAAAAGGCAAACGGGAACCCAGTATGAAAAAGCTCAATCACCTGTCGAAACTCAGCATTCTGACACTTGCTCTCCTGTCGTCTTCTGCCGCCTATGCTGAAAGTTTGCAGCTTAACGGTACGCAGCTCACCACTGCGCAGGTGGCAGAGTTCGCAGCGAACAAAAACGAAAAAGTCGAAATCGCACCGGAAGCTGCACAAAAAGTCAGCCATAGTTTTGATCTGGTGATGGAAGCTGCCTTGCAGGGCACCGCCGTTTACGGGCTGAATGTCGGCGTGGGCTGGAACAAGGACAAACCGGTTTTCAAAGAGGTTAAAGGCCGCCGCACGCTGGATGAAGAATTGCTGGCACTTTCCCGCCGCTTCAACACCAGTTCACTTCATGCCCATGGTGGCGGCATTGGCGAGGCTATGCCTGCGCAGGCAGTGCGCGCCGGTATGCTGATCCGCCTTAATGAAATGCTCGGCGGTGAAACCGGCACGCAGCTGAGTGTGGTGGAGGCCTATCGCGATTTCCTCAATCACGACATTATCCCCGTTGTGCCCGAAAAAGGTTCCGTCGGTGAGGCTGATATTACGCTCGCCTCCCATATTGGTCTGGCAATGATCGGCGAATGGTTTGTGGATTATCAGGGTAAGCGTATGCCTGCGGCAGAAGCCCTGAAGCTGGCCGGTCTGAAACCAATTGAACCGGTCGGCAAAGACTTCCTCTCCATTCTCAGCACCAATGCACTGACTGCCGGTCAGGCAGCGCTGCTGGCAGAAGAAACACGCCATTATCTGGAAGCAGCCACAGCCGTTTTCGCCCTGTCGCTCGAAGGTTATAACGGCAATGTCGCGCCTTTCCTGTCGGAGACAACCGGATTGCGCCCGTTTCCGGGAATGGTGAAGGCAGCAACAGATATACGTGCGGCGCTGGATGGCTCCTATCTCTGGCAGCAGTCTGACGGCCGCGCTTTGCAGGATCCGCTCTCCTACCGCACGATGGCCTATGCGCTCGGTAATGCATGGGAAGCGCAGGCCGCACTCGAAGAGGCTCTGCATATCCATATCAATGCCAGCGATGACAATCCTGCCGCTGTGACCTCCGACAAGCCTGCGGAAAAAGCGGCTGACAGTCATAACCAGCTGCACAAATATCAGGTCGCAGGCGATGTGCATGGCGCGATTTATCCGACCGCCAATTTCGACATGCTGCCGGTTGCCACCCGTGTGGAAAATCTGAATGTCGCCCTCACCCGCTTAGCGCAGAATATTGTGATGCAGACCATCCGCACGGAAAATCCGGATTTCACCAAGCTGCCGCGCTTCCTTGCCGGCCCTGAGAATGAAGGCCATGCTTTCGGTGCCATGCAGAAGCCGCTTGTTGCGCTCTATGCGGAAAACCGTCAGCTGGCCATGCCGGTCTCGCTCGACACTTTCGCCATGGCAGGCAATATTGAAGATACAGGCAATAATGCTCCGCTGGCTGTGAGCAATCTCCAGCGCATTCTCAACAATATGTACAGCCTGTCATCTATTCAGTTGCTGCATTCAGCGCAGGCTGTCGATCTGCGTGGCAAAGTCACGCTCGGAAAAACCTCCGCAAAACTGCTGGAAACCTATCGCGCACAGGTCAAATTCGTCGATCAGGATCGCATTTACACGCCTGATTTTGCCGCTGGCGTGCAGGTGCTGCACGCTTTCACGCAGCCAGCCACCAAGTAATTTTAAAATCGCATAACTGCCTGCATTGCAAAGTGATGCAGGCAGCCAGAATGAAGGAATGCCGCAATGCAGGATAAAGTCTTCAAAGGTAAAGTGGTTCTGCCCGATCAGGTCATTGACAATGGCTGGGTGCTGGTCAGCGACGGCCGCGTTGTCCAGACAGGTCAGGGTGCAGCCCCTGCAGGCGAAAGCCATGGCGGTGCGGATTATCTGGTATTGCCGGGTGCTATTGACGGTCAAGTGCACAGCCGCAGCCAGAAAAATCAGGAAGAGTTTATCTGGTCGACCCGCTCGGCCGCTGCAGGCGGTGTGACGACGATTGTCGATATGCCTTATGACGACGGCGACCTGATCGCCACGCCGGAGCGCTTCACCCGCAAGGTGGAAACCGCGGGTCAAGAAGCGCGCGTGGATTTCGCGCTTTATGCTACGGCGCATCCGGCAGACGGCACCAAGCATATCGACGGTCTGGTGGAAGCCGGTGCGGCAGGTTTCAAATTCTCGACCTTCGGTACCCATCCGGAGCGCTTTCCGCGCATCACCCCGCAGATGCTTTTTGAGTGCTTCTCGGCCATTGCCCGTCATGGTCTGATTGCCGGTATTCATAATGAAAATGATGAAATGGTGCGTTATTACATCGATCAGGTCGAGAAAAGCGGCCGCACCGATTATCTGACCCATAGTATGAGCCGTCCGCCGGTAACCGAAACGCTGGCTATGGCGGAAGTCTATGAAATCGGCGCCATGAGCGGTTGTGCCACCCATGTGGTGCATTGTTCCGTTGGCCGTGGCTATGAACTGGCCGCTGGTTATCGCGCACAGGGCTATGCCGCAACCGTTGAAGCCTGCATCCACTATCTGACATTGTGCGAAGAAGATGATGTCAGCCGCCTGATCGGCCGTGCCAAGATCAACCCGCCGGTGCGCAACCGCGCTGAGCGTGAAGCCATCTGGCAGCAACTGGCTGCCGGTAATGTGACCATTGTTTCCACCGATCATGTGAGCTGGTCGCTTGATCGCAAGAATGACCAGAATATGCTGAAAAATGCATCTGGCGTTCCGGGGCTGGAAGCGCTTTATGCACTGCTGCTCAAAGGTCTGGATGAGCGCGGTCTGTCTCTCAGCCATGCTGCCCGCCTGCTGGCGCATAATCCGGCCAATCTGTTCCGCCTCGGTCAGACGAAAGGTGCGCTCGGTGCCGGTCTTGATGCCGATATCGTGCTGGCACGCCGCGATCCTTACACTTACAAAGCGGCAGAAAGCGGCAATAATATTGTCGGCTGGAGCCCTTATGACGGCATCAAACTGCCATACCGCATCACCCATACATTTGTGCGTGGTGAATGTGCCATGGCTGAAGGTGTGGTCACAGCGGAACCGGGTTCAGGTCGTTTTGTACGTCCAAACTCACGTAAAGGAGCCGCGTAATGGCGGCCTCCAACACGCTCGTCGATGGTGACCGGCTCTGGCAGGACATTATGGCGCTGGCCGATATTACCGAGCCGGGCAAGCCTTACACACGCCGTTCCTTTACGACGCGTTTTCTGGCTGGCCGCGCCTATCTGATTGAGCAGTTCAAAGCCGCCGGTCTTGAGGTGCGCATTGATACCGCAGGCAATCTGATCGGTCGCCGTACCGGTGCCAAGCCGCATGCCAAAACCATTATGATGGGTTCGCACAGCGATACTGTGCCATCCGGCGGACGCTTTGACGGCATTGCCGGTGTGGTGGCTGCGCTCGAAGTTGCCCGCGCCTTGCGCGATGCCGGTATTGAATTGCAGCACAATCTGGAAGTGGTGGATTTTCTCGCTGAAGAGCCGAGTGAATACGGCCTCTCCTGTGTCGGCAGCCGTGGCATGAGCGGTCAGCTGACCAATGCCATGCTCGACTTTACCGGCCCGCAGGATGAGCGCTTAGGCGATGCGCTGATCCGTGTCGGTGGCAATCCGGCCAAGCTCGCAGAGGCTATACGCAAGGATGATATTGCCGCCTATCTGGAACTGCATATTGAGCAAGGCCCTGTGCTGGAACAGAGCAAAACGGATTTGGGTCTGGTGACCGGCATTGTCGGCATCACCCGTCTGGAAATCGCCTTTCAGGGTGCTGCTGACCATGCAGGCACCACGCCAATGCATATGCGCCGCGATGCGCTTTATGCGGCAGCTCAGGCAGTTACTGCAATCCGTGAACAGGCCGAAGCTTTGGCATCCGAGCCGGACGGTTATTTTGTTGCCACTGTCGGCATTCTCACCCTTGAACCGGGCGGTGCCAATGTGGTGCCGGAACAGGCCAAGGTGATTGTTGATATCCGCACCGGCAAACGCGAGAAAACGCTGCGTTTTCTGGAAAACATTGATGCGGCGACACATGATGCTGCCGAAAAGGCCAGTGTGGAGCGCAGCCACTTCAAGACCCTTTCCGACACCATGCCGATGGATTGTGACTTAGGCCTGCTGGATGATCTGGCAAAAAGCGCCGATGCACTCGGCCATAGTCATCTGCAACTCGCCAGCGGTGCGGGGCATGATGCGGCCTTTATCGGCCAGCTGGCACCGGCCGCAATGGTCTTTGTGCCATGCCTCGGCGGGCGCAGTCACACACCGGAAGAATGGGCAGAGAAACACGACATTGCAGCAGGTGCTGCAGCAATGTTTGCGGCAGTGCGCCGCTTTGACGAGCGCACTCCAATTACCAATCAAACGCATAACAGCATTTAAGAGGAGGCCATTATGGGGCGTATTTTAACATTGGATGACGTGGAATCCGCAATTGCAGGCGGTTCGGTCTTTGCAGCCGGCGGCGGCGGATGGGTCGAGCATGGCCGTATGCTGGGCACCACTGCGGTCACCATTGGCCGGCCTGAACTGGTGGATATGGAAGAAGTATCCGATGACGCATGGATTGCCACAGCCGCTGCTATCGGCGCACCGGCCAGCACCACCCAGTGGGAAATGCTCGGAATCGACTATGTGAAAGCCGTTGAACTGCTGCAATATGAGCTGGGCGACGAAGTCTATGGCCTGATGATCGGCCAGAACGGCATGTCCAGCACTATGAATGCATGGCTGCCTTCTGCTGTTCTCGGCACCAAGGTTATTGATGCTGTAGGCGATATCCGCGCGCATCCGACCGGCGATATGGGCTCCATCGGCATGGCCAACAGCCCTGAACAGATGATCCAGACAGCCGTTGGCGGTCACCGTGATTCCAACTCCTATATCGAGCTGGTGACACGTGGCGCGACAGCCAAAATCTCGCCGATCCTGCGCAAAGCCTCTGATATGTCCGGCGGTTTCATCGCCAGCTGCCGCAATCCGCTCCGTGCTTCCTATGTACGTAAGAATGCAGCGCTCGGCGGCATCACCCGCGCTCTGACCCTTGGTGAAGCCATTCGCGCAGCCCAGAGCAAAGGTGCGACGGCGGTGATTGATGCGATCTGCAAAACCACCAATGGCAGTATTCTCGCGCAGGGCAAAGTCACTGCCAAGAATGTGCATTACACACAGGAAGCTTTCGACATCGGCACCATCACCGTGCGTGACGGCAACCGCGATGTGATCCTGCATGTGATGAACGAATATATGGCCGTGGATGACGGTGACGGTCAGCGTCTTGCCACCTTCCCTGATGTGATCACCACGCTCGACACCAATGGCAGCCCTGTCAGTGTCGGCAATGTCCATGAAGGCATGGAAATTCTGGTGTTCCACATCAACAAGACAGAAATCCCGCTCAGCGCCTCGGTCAAAGACCCGAGCGTTTATCCGATTGTCGAAAAGGCACTCGGTATTTCGCTTGCCGATTACGCACTGGCCTGAGTTATCAATACTGAAAGAAATACGATGTCCAAGAAACAATTTAACGTCACATCCGGCACCGAGCTGCGCTGTAAGAACTGGCGCGCTGAAGGCCTGCTGCGTTTGATGGAAAACGTGCTGGCTGTGGGTGAAGACCCTGACAATCTGGTGGTCTATGCCGCACTCGGCAAAGCCGCACGCGACTGGCCGTCCCATGACAAGATCGTTGAAAGCCTGCACAAAATTGAAGAAGACGAAACCCTCGTCGTACAATCCGGCAAGCCGATCGGCATTCTGAAAACCCATAAACAGGCACCGGTCGTGATTATGGCCAACTGTAATATGGTTGGTCAGTGGGCGAAGGCTGAAAATTTCTACGAATGGGAAAAGCAGAACCTGATTTGCTGGGGTGGTCTTACTGCCGGTGACTGGCAGTATATCGGCTCGCAGGGTGTTATTCAGGGCACCTATGAAATCTTCATGCGCATTGCCGAGCAGAGCTTCAACAATGATCTGGCCGGTCGTCTGATCCTCACCGCCGGTCTTGGTGGCATGGGCGGCGCGCAGCCACTGGCAGGCCGTATGGCCGGTGCGGTTACGCTCTGCGTTGAAATCGATCAAGAACGCATTCAGAAGCGCAAGGATATCGGCTTCCTTGACGTGATTGCCAAAGATCTGGACGATGCGCTGGCACAGGTTAAAGCTGCTATGGCTGAGAAACGCGCTGTTTCCATCGGCGTTCATGGCAATGCCGCTGATCTTTATGAGCAGATTCTGGCACGCAACATCATTCCGGATATCGTGACCGATCAGACCTCCGCCCATGATCTGGTTTACGGCTATGTACCGGCAACCCGCTCGCTGGATGAAGCCCGCGCTATGCGCAAGAGCGATCCGCAGACACTGATGAATGAAAGCCGCGCTTCCATCGTTCGTCACGTCACGGCAATGCTCGGTTTCCAGAAAGCCGGTTCGGTCGTCTTTGACAATGGCAACCTGATCCGCACCCATGCCAAAGACGGTGGCGTGGCTGATGCGTTCAATATTCCGGTCTTCACCGAAGCCTTCCTGCGTCCGCTGTTCTGCCGCGCTATCGGCCCGTTCCGCTGGATTGCTCTGTCGAATAATCAGGAAGATATCCGCATTATCGACAATTACATCCTCAAAGCCTTTGCCGGTAATCACATTGTCACCAACTGGATTCATCTCGCCGGTAAGAATGTGCCGTTTGAAGGTCTGCCGGCACGTATTGCATGGCTTGGTCATGGCGAACGTACCCAGCTGGCACTCGCGGTGAACAGCATGGTGCGTGACGGCACACTGTCCGGCCCTGTTGCCTTTACCCGTGACCATCTTGATGCCGGTGCCATGGCGCATCCGAATATCATGACCGAGAATATGCGCGACGGTTCTGATGCGATTGCCGACTGGCCGCTGATTAACGGTCTGGCTATGTGCTCGTCGCAGGCCGATCTGGTAGCTATCCATTCCGGCGGTGGCGGCTATTCCGGCTATATGACCAGCGCGGGTGTGACCGTGGTGGCCGATGGTACAGATGATGCGGATATCCGCATTGAACTGTCGCTGACCAATGACACATCACTCGGCGTGATGCGTTATGCCGATGCCGGTTATGAAGAAGCTCTGGACGAAGCGGAAAAGAAAAACATCCGCCATTTCAATCTGGCATAAAACGTAAGTCATCCTCCCCCGTAAAGAGAACAGGCGAAACTCCGGTTTCGCCTGTTCTCATTTCTAATCGCACTATGGTGTGAGTGCCTCGCGCAATTCGCGCACCAGCTCTCTTTCGGCAACCGTCAGGGTGCGGGCATTGGAATAGATCACAAACAATCTGCGCAGAATATGCGGCTTGAGTTCAAGACTTACCAATGTGCCCTGCTCCAGATCACGGCGTACGGCTGAGACCGGCAGCAGAGTGGCAAGCTTTTCACGCCGGATCATTGCGATCATCATCGGCAGAGAATTGATCTCGATGACCGGTTCAACGGACAAGTTGTGCTCGCTCAACTGCGCATCCAGCAATTGCCGGATGCCGAAGGTCATGGTTGGCAGAACCAGCGGCACCTGACGAAGCGTTTCCAGTTCAATCGCAGTATCCTGAGTTAATTCCGCGGCCAAATCAGGATGGCAGATCAGCGACAGCGGTTCCTCAACATTGAGGCTGAAACGCGCCATATGCGGCATATCGGTTTCCAGCACGGCAAGGCTGATCACACCCGCCTGCACCCAATCCTGCAAGACACTGGTCGGCGCTTCCAGAATTTGCAGATCAATTTGCGGATGGTTCTTTCGCCAGCGCAGCACGGCATCGGTCATGCCTGCCAGCAAAGTGCTTTCCTGACTGACGGACGGCAAAACGCCAATCCGCAACCGCGAACGGTTGCGCCCCAATGATCCGGCACTATGCACGGCCATAGATTGCAAACGCGCATCGATCAGATCGCTGCCGATACGAAAAACCCGTCCGGCATCTGTCGGCACCAGACCATCGCGGCGGCGCTCAAATAATTGTTTGCCGATCACCTGCTCCATCTTGCGCAGCTGGCCGGTAATGGCCGGTTGCGCGACTTTAGCCATACGGGCAGCAGCTGTAAGATTGCGGTTATTGTCAATCAGCCGGAAATAGCTGAATTGCCGTCTGGTCAGCTGCGGCTGATAAAGCGGTGACGTTTCACCGGAAATCAGTGCTGCACGAATACGGCGTACTGTCTCCTCCGCCACCGGATGCTGATCGGCAATATGCACCCGCACCTGACTAATGAGCGGCGGATCAAGCGGCACCAGTTTGAGACGATGCAAGCCCATACGGTTAGCAAGCGTGCTTTGCGGCACCAGAAAGGCTGTATCAGGGTGCTCCCCGCTTAAGCGTGCCAGAGTACCCGGATGATCCTGCGTGAAACGGATATTTTTGATTGGGTGTTTGATCAAATAGGCTGAGAGATCATGCAGCAGCGGTTCCGGCAATGCAGGCACAATCACAGGGCCAGCCAGCATATCCTGCAAAGCAGGCGCTTCGCCTGACTGTACCGGCAGACTACGCGCCAGTACCCACGGATCATCGTGAATAGCGACACCCTTTTTCTCATAGCTGAAAATAATCCGGCTGCTTTTCGCACTCTCTGTCAGCGGTAAAGCCGGATCACCATCCGCACTTCCCCAATGCGGCTCAATAAACACATCCGGATAGTCTTTCTGCAAACCGGCAAGTGCTGTGCTGATGGCTTTGGAGACATTACCGAGCGAGAACATCAGCTGAACTTCCACCACCAGATGACTGAATTCGCTCTCTTCGCTACATTCCCGCATCGCTGCCTGACGGGTAAAAGCTTCAGCCTGCAACAGCGGAATAGCAGCACGATAAAGCCAGCGTCCGGCGACAGTCGGGGTAAGCCCCGCTGGCACGCGACGGAACAATTGCGCGCCGACTTCCTCTTCCAGATTCTGCAGTGCCACGCTGAGTGTTGACAGCGCAATATCCAGCATTTCAGCTGCCTTGCTGAAACTGGTTTGATGGCAAGCCGCCACAAAGTAAGAAAGCTGCCGCAGCTCGATCATAGGCACAGACCTTCATCAGTGATTTTTACCAAGAATATCAATCCAATATGCCATAAATACAAAAATATTGTTCCGTCGAAACACTATTTCGTTTTTCGCTATGGAGACATTCATTTTTTGTCAAATGCCGACACAAAGTTAAATTGTTACTGTCTCGTATTGCTGGTGGGAGATGAGAGATAAAAGACCACAGCCGGAATGTTTGGGGGAGAGCCAGTCCTATGACGGACGTTACACATAATCCAACTATACCATCGCATACAAAGCATAATTCCAACGCCAAAAAGGCTGTCGCTGCTGCCTCAATCGGTAATGCTCTGGAATGGTATGATTTTACAATCTACGCCTTGTTTGCGGTTTATATCGCCAAGAATTTCTTTCCTGGCGGCAATGACACTGTCGAACTGATCAAGTCGTTTCTGGCCTTCGGCCTCGGCTTTCTGATCCGTCCGCTCGGCGCGGTCGTGCTCGGCGTTTATGCCGATAAAGCCGGTCGTAAAGCGGCGCTGTTTCTGACCATCATGATCATGGCAGCCGGTACGCTGCTGATCGCCATTGCACCAACCTATGCCGCTATCGGTATCGGCGCACCGATGATTATTCTTGCAGGCCGTGTGCTGCAAGGCTTCTCAGCCGGTGGTGAAGTCGGCAGTGCGGCGGCATTTCTGGTGGAACATGCACCGGAAGGCCAGAAGGGCAAATATGCTGCATGGCTGCAGGCCAGTATGGCATTTTCCAATATTATCGGTGCCTTTGTGGCTCTTGCTGTGACGTCACTTCTCACTGAAGATCAGGTTGGTGACTGGGGCTGGCGTATTCCGTTCATCCTCGGCCTGTTGATTGCACCTGTTGGTCTGTGGATGCGCCGTTCACTGGATGAAACGCCTGTTTTCAAAGCTGAATTTGATAAACAAGGCAAAACTGCAGAACATGCTCCTCTGAAAGAAGTGTTCGTCAATTATGGCGGTGCATTGCTCAAAGGTACAGCCTTCTCCGTATTATGGGCTGCCAGCGTCTATGTCATGATCATCTATATGCCGATCTATGTACAGCGTGCATTCGGTTTCACCGGTTCACAGGCATTCATTGCTGCCCTGATCGGGAATAGTCTTATGGCTGTCGGTTGTATCGTTGCCGGTTCTGTTTCCGACAAGATCGGCCGTCGTCTGACACTGGCGATCACCACAACCGTGCTGCTGATTGCTATTCATCCGCTGCTGTGGTGGCTGCATCACTCACCGACACTCGGCACCTTGATCACTGTTCAGAGCTGCTTCTGCGTAATGGTTGCCGGTGTGGTTGGTGTTGCACCTTCTGCGCTGTCCGAAGTGTTCCCGACCCATATCCGTTCAACCGGTATGTCGCTGGCCTATAACATCTCCACCACGATTTTCGGTGGTTTTGCTCCGGCAGCACTGACATGGCTCGGCACCACTTCGCTCGGCTACAGCGCCCCTGCATGGTATGTCAGTATCGCAGCTGTCATCGCATTGTTCGCGATTTTCCAAATGGGCGACAATAAAAAGACAGCCTGACAATACAGACTGACAAACAAAACTAACACACCCGTCATGCACAGCTATGGCGGGTGTTTTTATTTACAGGTGCCCTGAAACTTTAGGCCTATATGCCTGCCGCACAGACTCATTTTATTACCCGTAATGCACTTATTTTATTTCATTAATAACTTGCCATGCCGCCTCATAAAATTTAGAGCGGTTCCAGTTAAAATAAAATCGTTGGAACCGCTCTATCTATTTTTACGCGCATCTTATCCGAAAACCGCTTCGCACTTTTCGGGATGCACTCAAGAGCGGGGTCAGTTATTAAATAAGGACTATCTGTAATGAAAATGCTGGCAAGCTTTTCGGCTTTTGTAGGCAAGACTTTTGCGGTCTGGGTTCTGCTGTTTGCCGTACTGGGTTTTGTATTCCCTGAGACCTTTAAACAATTCGCCCCTCATATTGTTACCCTGCTCGGTATCATCATGTTCAGCATGGGGCTTACCCTCTCCCTTGATGACTTCCGTGAAGTCGTTCGCCGCCCGGCCGATGTGGGTATCGGCGTTGCCTCGCAGTTTCTGATTATGCCGCTGCTTGCCGTATTGCTGACCAAAATCATTCCGATGTCACCGGAAGTCGCTGCCGGTGTTATTCTCGTCGGCTGCTGCCCGGGCGGTACATCCAGCAATGTGATGACCTATCTCGGCAAAGGCGATGTGGCGCTGTCCGTTGCCTGCACCAGTGTGACCACGCTGGCTGCCCCGCTGGTTACGCCATTCCTCGTCTGGTTCTTCGCCAGCCAGTTCCTGCCGGTTGATGCAATGGCAATGTTCATGAGCATTGTTAAAGTGATCCTCGTGCCGCTGGCACTCGGCGTACTGGCACAGAAACTCGTTCCGGAAATCGTTAAAACGGCTGTGCCTTGCCTTCCACTGGTGAGCGTGACCGGTATCGTGCTGATTGTTGCCGCCGTGGTTGCGATGAACAAAAATGCAATTGCCACCACCGGCCTGCTGATTTTCCTTGTTGTCGTATTGCACAATGGCATCGGCTATATGCTCGGCTTTACCGCTGCCAAACTTACCGGCATGTCTCTTGCCAAGCGTAAAGCCATTGCGGTTGAAGTTGGCATGCAGAACAGCGGTCTGGGCGCGGCACTTGCCGCTGCGCATTTCTCGCCGCTGGCCGCAGTACCAAGTGCGATCTTCAGCGTATGGCACAATATTTCCGGTGCGCTGCTGGCAAATTATTTCGCCCGTATGAAAGATGATAAATAATCATCATCTCTGTTCAAAATAATAAGACCGGCTCATCCGTCAGAATGAGCCGGTCTTTTTTTATGCTTTCCGGTTCATCCGGAAGATCAGCAATGCCGTTGCAAAAATCAGCAATGAGGCCGTTGCGATCACCCACATAAAGGCCTGATCGAAGGCCATAAAGCCAACCTCACGCAGATGCTGCGCCTGTTCCGCAGGCAGGGTTTCTGCCAGCAGCAAAGCTTCATCCAGACTGTCACGGATCGTTTCCGGAAAACCCGATCCTTCCGGCACAATCATGAATGCCGTATAGATCGCGGTCATCAGACTGCCGAAAATCGTAACGCCTGTGGCACCGCCAAGCTCATAGGACACTTCCTCTACGGAGGCTGCCATACCGGCTTTTTCTTCAGGCGCATTGCCCATGATCGCGGTTGAAGCACCGGTCATTGCCGCACCGACACCAAACCCCATAATCATCAGACCGATCAGCCATATATGCGGTTGCATCTGGAAGCTCAGCAGATAAAGCGCAGTACCAAGACCGGTAATCAGCATACCGCCCCAAAGCACCCGCGCCTCACCAATTTTTGGCAGTCCCCAGCCAACCAGCGGCCCCGCAACAAAGGCGGCCAGCGGAATTGGCAGAATGAGCAGACCGGCCTGCAGCGGTGAATAACCGGCAACCAGTTGCAAACGCTGACTGAAAACCAGTTCTACGCCGATCAGAGCTGCCGAAGAGACAGAAGCCGCCATCACGCCGGACGAGAATTTGCGGTTACCAAACAGCGAGAAATCAACCAGCATACCATTGGTTGCCCGCTGCCTGCGATAGAACACCACCAGAGCAATCAGACCGACAATCATAGAGACGGCAAAGAGCAACATGGAACTGTCGCGCTTGGCCAGCTCTTTCAGGGCAAAAGTCACGCCGACAAGACCGATCATGACCTGAACGGAACCGACCAGATCCCATTGGCGGTTTTTATTACCGGGACGGGTCTCCAGCACGGTCAAAGCCAGAACCAGCGCAATCAGCACCACCGGCACATTGATAAGGAAGACGGAACCCCACCAGAAATATTCCAGCAAAACACCACCGACCACAGGACCGAAGGCTGCACCACCGGAGGCAACCGCCGCCCAGATACCGATTGCGAAAGAGCGTTCGTTCTCATCCTCAAAAGTCAGGCGAATGATCGAAAGCGTTGCCGGCATCATCATTGCAGCACCAACGGCAAGCAGCACGCGGGCAGCAATCAGCATTTCCGCATTTGGTGCATAGGCTGCTGCGAGTGATGCAATGCCAAAGACCACAAGCCCCGCTGTAAACATACGTTTATGCCCAAGACGGTCGCCAAGACTGCCGACACCCGGCAACAGGCCTGCAACGACCAGCGGGTAAGCATTAATAATCCAGAGTTTCTCTGATGCGCTGGCCGCAAGATCATGGGTAAGCCGCGGCAATGCTGTGTAAAGCACAGTCATATCAATCACGATCAGGAATAATGCACTTGAGACGATGGCCAGTACCAGCCAGCGATTATGCAATGTCATTGATAATATCCACTTCTTCTGTGCTGAAGTTTCAGCACTTTTATAACCTGCCCCGCAGAACGACAAAATGTGTTGTTTTACGGAAAAAGCTTGAAACCTGATGGTCGTTAATTTAAATCCATACGTATGGAAAGTAAAAAACTCAAAAAAATTGGCCGTCCGCGCACCATTGACCGCAATCATTTGCTGGATCTGGCCGAAAAGATCGTTGTGGAGCATGGCGCACCGGCTTTGACCATTGATGCGCTGGCCAAGGCTGCCGGTATCACCAAGGGTGGCGTGCAATATTGTTTCGGCAATAAAGACGGGCTGGTCGATGCCATGCTGACACGCTGGGGCATTGATTTCGACAAACAGGTGACCGCCATGCAGAATGGCAGAACCGATGCCCTCTCCCATATAGCGGCGCATATTCGCGTGACAAGGGACAGTGACCCGCTTGGTGATTCACGTCTTGCAGCCATGCTTGCCAGCCTCGAACCAAGTTCAGAACAGCTGGATAAAACACGGCAATGGTATCGCAAACAACTGGACGGGCTTGATGTCTCAACTCAGCAAGGACGCAATACCCGCCTTGCATTCATCGCCAATGAAGGTGCTTTTCTGCTGCGCAGTTTCCAGCTTTTTGATCTGAATGAAGAAGAATGGCAGCAGATTTTCCACGATATTGAAAAGCTGCTACCCAAAGATGTTGATGATTAATCCGTATTACTGTCCATACAACGCATCAGCAAGAATGCGCACAGCTTCTGCCGTACGCGGGCCGAAACCAAGCATATAGGGCCCGTCAAGAACGATCAGCGCCTTGTTTCGGGCTGCGGGTGTATTTTGCAGCGCTTTGTCCGAGAACACATCCTCTGCTTTAGGTCCGCCTGCCCCGTCGGACAGCATCAGCACCACTTCCGGCTCCGTTTCCAGCAACCATTCTGCTGACACGGCTTTATAGCCTTTATAGACCGCAAGCGGATTAACGCCCCCTGCATGGCGGATAAAGGCATCTGCCGCCGTATCACTGCCCGCGCCGCTCAGCTTCGCCAGCCCGTGGAAGAACACCACTTTCTTTCCCCGTCCTTCCGAGACTTTGCGTACATGCGCCATAGCCGCATCAAAATCTGCGATGACCGATTTTGTCAGCGCCTCACCCTGCGGCTCCAGCTGCAGGTGTGCGGCAATCAGGCTGATTTTTGTAACCAGTCCCTCACGGCTGTTAATCGCCGGAATATACAGCACAGGCACACCGGACTGATTGAGCACATCCACCACTTCCGGCGGGCCGATATCTTCTGATGCAATAATCAGATCGGGATGCAGCGCCAGCACACCTTCGGCTGACAGGCTGCGGCGATAACCGACATTGGTCTTACTGGCTGTATCCGCAGGATATTTGCTGCTGCGGTCAAGAGCGATGATTTTTTCATCCGCGCCGAGTGCATAGACGATTTCGGTCACATCAGGCCCGAGCGTGATAATGCGTTGCGCCGTGCCTTGTTGCTGCTCGGCACGGGCCGAACTCACATTCAGCCAGAACACCACAACGACCAGAGCGATTGTGAGCAAAAATATCATCTTCATCGCGTAATAATCGGGATGATTTTTCGCTTTAGTGAACAATTGTCTGATTTGCATAATTAAAGTTGACTCTACTTATCATGATTTATATAGCCTCTAATTAATATGAGTTAATGAGTCAACTTAATGCATGCCAATAGCCGGAAATCCCTCCCGCTGTGAACCGGCAGCATCATCGGGGGCAATATGAAAATCTCTCAGAATTCCGCGTTTCGTCTGCTGGGTACAACCGTGCTCAGTACAATCGGGCTGTTCGCATTCAGTGCAACACCTCTTCTTGCCCAGACTAAGCCGGTTAAAACCCAGCAACAAACAGATGAACAAAAACCCGCTGACAAAGCGAAGTCTCAGGTGCTGGAACTTGATACCATCACCATCTCTCCGCTCAGCAATGATCAGGCAGTGATTGATGCGATTGCTTCTACCAGCCTGATCTCACGTCAGCAGATCGACCGCATTCAGCCGACAACCGCTGCCGATATTTTCCGCTTCACACCGGGTGTTCATGCCTCTCTGAACGGTGATGATCCGGCAACCTCGATTAATATTCGCGGTCTTCAGCAATATGGCCGTGTTGCTGTGACGCTGGATGGCGCGAGACAGGATTACTGGCGTGTCGGCCACGGTTCCGGCTCGTTCTATATTGAACCGGAACTGCTCAAGCAGGTGACTGTTATTCGCGGCCCCGTTTCCAACATCTATGGTTCCGGTGCCATTGGCGGCGTGGTTGCTTTTGAAACCAAAGATGCCCGTGATTTTCTCTATGACGGTGAAACATGGGCTTTGAGTGAAAAGCTGCGCTACGAGAGCAACGGAAAAGGCTTCCTCACCAGTACAACCGGCGCTTACCGCTTTAATGAAAATTTCGATGTGATCGGCAATCTCAATTACCGTGACAGCGATGAATATAAAAACGGCGACGGCGATTATGTGCGCTGGACAGGTGAAAAAGCCATCAGCGGCATGGGTAAAGTCACCCTGCGCCCTGCAGAAGGCCATGAGCTGAAATTCGGCATCTCCCGCCAGAAATATGAAGATATCATCACCGGCAGCAGCGGCTCGGCTTCTCCAACCCTTTCGCGCTATAATGCTGATACGATCGTCAGCACCTATACCGGCAGCTACACCTACAGACCGGATGACAATCCGTTCTGGGATCTCTCCGTCAACGCCTATCACAGCGCGACGGATAATGACCAGTTTCAGGTCTGGCAGCTGAAAGACTATGGAAAAACCCGTTATTATGATGTTTCGACATCCGGTTTCCGCGCCCATAACAGCTCGCGTTTTGAAACCGGGAGCCTGAAACACACCGTAACCTACGGCATGGATTATTATAAATTGCGCGGACGCTCCGATACCGACAATTTCGGTAATGGCGAGCAGCAGGCCTATGGCGGCTTTGTGCAATGGCAGGGCGAATATCAGAAATGGCTCGAAGTGATCGGTGCTGTCCGTTATGACGGTTATAATCTGGATGGTACCAGCAAAGCCTCTCCGGGTAATCCGTCTCAGGATGTCAGCCTCGACGGCAATCGTGTTTCCCCGCGCCTGAGTGTCGGTATCACCCCTATTGAGGGTATCCAGTTCTACGGACTTTATGCGCAGGGTTATCGCGTTCCGCATATGCAGGATGTGTTCCGCCAGAACGGTTCTCACGGTTCCGGCTATGAGCCGAATCTGTTCCTGAAACCGGAAGTCGCCACCACCTATGAGGCGGGCATCAATCTGCGGCAGGATAATCTGATTGAAGCCGGAGATCAGCTGCGCACCAAGCTGAATATCTTCCACACCGATGTGAAAGATTACATCAACACCGTTAAAATCGACAAGTACACGACCTCGGAGAATGTCGGCACTGCCCGTCTGCGCGGTGTGGAGCTGGAAGGCACCTATGACACATGGTGGGGCTATGTGAACCTCGCAGCCTCCTATACCGATGCGGAAATGAAAGACGGTATCTATAAGGGCGAATCCCTGAGCAACACGCCGCTGCATAATTTCAGCGCCGCGCTGGGTCTTAAAGCTCTGGATGACCGTCTGGTTTACGGCATTGAATATCAGAGCCTTGGCAAAGTGACCCGTGCAATCAGCAATGGCGTGACCGTCTATCCGCGCACCGATCTGGTGAATGTCTTTGCCAACTGGCAGGTCACTGACAATGTGAAGCTCGACTTCGGC
Organism: Pseudochrobactrum algeriensis; assembly: GCF_018436245.1. NCBI lineage: Bacteria > Pseudomonadati > Pseudomonadota > Alphaproteobacteria > Hyphomicrobiales > Brucellaceae > Pseudochrobactrum > Pseudochrobactrum algeriensis. Next base: position 1,321,967 of record NZ_CP075361.1, on the reverse strand, counting down.
GTCGATAATATCTTCAACAAAGCCTATACCGACGCGCAAACCGGCTGGGCAACAACCACAGATATAGAACAAGGCAAAGGCCGCACTTTCAAAGTGGCCATTACCGGACGTTTCGGCGGTTAAAGCGCCAATCCTCTCCAGTCTGGCAGGCGGCATTTTATGCTGCCTGTCTTTTTTGCGTTCATCCTGTTTCCAAAATCGAGAACACCGTGTCAGAGCATTCATCATCACTGCACAGCTATGCCAATATCCGCCTCGTCAACGGGGCAAGCTACCTGCCGCCGATTATCGACCGTCTCAACTCCTATGAAGCGCATTATGATGCGCAAGAAGAACTGCACGCATTTTATTACCCTTTCGGGCAGATCGAGTTGAAATCGCAGCCTGAAGGTTATCAGGTTTCATTACGCGCCGGTGAAACTGTCGGGCTGAGCCGCCTGAAAGATCTGGCTGCCGTTGCCATCAAACTCTATACCAAAAAAGAAGCACCGGACATTCTCTGGGAAGGCGATCATGCCGGTGAGCAGGCACTGCCGCAATTCCGGCTGATGAATGTTGTCTCTGCCCGTTATTTCACGCCGCATATGCTGCGTATCCGTTTCAGCGGTGAAGACCTCAAGCGCTTTTCGCTGTTTGGCGCGATGCATGTGCGGCTGCTATTGCCGACCCAAGATGTGCCGCAGCCTGTCTGGCCGATCATGGGGCCGAACGGCCTGCCCTTCTGGCCGGATGAAACAAAGCGGCCGGCAGCGCGCGCTTACACCATCCGCAACCTCAATATTGAAGAAGGCTGGATGGAGATTGATTTCTATATTCATGAAACCGAAGGGCTGGCCAGCCAATGGGCTAAAAATGCCCGCACAGGTGATATTGCCGGTCTGATGGGGCCGGTTGGCCGTCCGCTACGGCAGGCAAAACAATATCTGATCGGTACGGATATGACCGGCCTGCCTGCTGTCGGGCGGATGCTGGAAGAATTCGCACCGGATGTTACCGGCCATGTGCTGATTACCGTTGATGCGCAATCTGATATTCAGCCGCTCACCCATCCTGAAGGCGTGACTATCGAATGGATTGTGAATGCCGATCAGGATGCCGCAGCAACAGCACTGACAGACAGGCTCCGCGCTTTGCCTTGGCCGGACGGTAGTGACAGTTTCGGCTGGTTTGCCGGTGAAGCTGACGGTGCCAAAATCATGCGCGATTACTGGCGCAAACAGCTTGGTAAATCCCGTGACCAGACACTGGTTGCCGGTTACTGGCAGAAGGATTCAACCGGCTTTATGGCCGGTTGATATTTACTGCAAAGGCCACCAGAACATCAGCACCGGTACGGCCACGCAAATAATGATGAAAGACAAAGGCAGGCCAAGGCGCGGATAATCGCTGAAACGATATCCGCCCGGCCCCATCACCAGCGTATTACACTGGTGCCCGATCGGCGAAAGAAAATCACAACCGGCACCAATCGCCACAGCCATCAGAAATGCTTCGGGTTTAAAACCGAGGCCTGAGGCAAAACTGGTGGCAATCGGCGCCATTACCAGCACTGTCGCCGCATTATTGAGGAATGGTGTGACCGCCATTGCTGTAATCAAAATCAGAGCCAGCGCACCGGCAGGTGGCATTTGATGTGCGAATATTGTCAGCCATTGCGCGATCACATCCGTTGCACCGGTTGTGCGCAAGGCATCACTCACGGGAATAAGCGCAGCCAGCATTACGAGAATCGGCCCGTCAACGGATGAATAAACCTCACTGACCGGAATAACCCGAAAGACCACCATAGCCACTGCCGCCGCAAAGAAGGCGATTGAGACAGGCACAACGCCCAAGGCAGTTATTCCGATAGCAACCAGCAGGATCGACAGCGGGATAAGCCCGCGCCGGACACTGCCGAGCAGAATGGTACGCCGCGCCAGCGGCAGGCAGCCCAGTTCGCGCAGCAATGGCGGCAAAATCCCCTGCCGTCCCTGCAACACCACCACATCGCCCTGATGCAGAATAACCTCGCGCAGACGCTCGCTGATACGCTCTCCCTGACGGCTCACCGCCAGCAGATTAACATCATAATTCTCATAAAGATTAAGTCCGCGTGCCGATGTGCCGATCAGCGCGGAATCCTTGCCGATCACCGCCTCAATAGCCTCAATCTCGGCAGAACCGGAATTCTCGGAAGGTATGCGGTCTTCCGTCAGTTTGAGCTTGCCATTGCTGACAATCGCATCCAGCGCTTTCGGATCACCTTCCAGCAGAATAACATCGCCTTCAGCAATCACCGTATCCGGCAACGGTGCAACGCGTTTTGTATCGCGCAAAATGGATGTCACCATCGCATTGCCTTCGGCCGGTTTCACCAGATCAGTGATTTTTTTACCGATAACCGTCGCGCCTTTCGGCACCCGTGCTTCCGAGACATAATTGCGGATTTCAATAGCCTCATCCACACTGACATTTTCGCGCTTACGCTGCGGAACCAGCCAGTAGAACAGTGCCAGATAAATAATCCCCACCACCGCCAGCGTTGCACCGACCGGTGTGAAATCAAACATGGTGAAACTCTCGCCCACCATTTCAGCGCGTACACGGGATACCACAATATTGGGCGATGTGCCGACCTGCGTCATCAATCCGCCAAGCAGTGCGCCAAAGGCCATCGGCATCAGAAAAACCGACGGGGAGACATTGGAACGGCGCGCAAATTGCAGTGCAACCGGAATCATAATGGCCAGAGCGCCGACATTTTTCACAAAAGCCGAGAGAACCGTCACCACGCCGACCAGCAACAGCATTTGCAACCGCACCGCATTGAGATGCGGTACAAAACGCTGCACCGCCGCCTCCATCAGGCCGGAGCGAGCCACACCGGCACTGACAATCAGCGCACTGCCGACAATGATAACAATATCATCCGCAAAACCGGTGAAAGCTTTGTCATAGGGAACCAGACCGAGACTGACAGAAATCAGCAGGAAGCACAGAGCAACCACATCATAGCGAAACCGATCCCAGATAAAGACAGCCATCATCAAAGCGATAACCATGAGTGCCAATATCTGATGCAAGGTCATACGGCCTGCTCTCCCTGTCTTTTCCCCGCTCTGTCATGAGCAAAGGGAATCGCATCTGCATATTTCAGCTTTTATACAGCAGACAGAATATTTTTCTTTTATTGATTTGGGGAGAGAAAAAAGGCGACATAAATGCCGCCTTTTAAAAAATTAAATATCTCAATGTTTTCAGAACACAAGACAGAAATACTTATCTGCCGCATGAAGATTTATCTGATTTTTATCAGATAACAGAAACCACCCATGCAACGATCTGTCTGGTCACATCACTGAAACCGGCATCCAATGCGCGGATATAGGCTTTATTACCAGCGCCGCTGACCGGTACGGATGATGTGAAGACCCGTGTGGCACGCACTTCACCTGTTTTGTCATTCAGCACACGAACGGCCAGTTCTATCTTGGCTGTCTGCGGTGAGGACGATGCATTGATACCGAAATCACGCAACTCCGCCTGCACCTGATAATTGATCGCGAGACCGTCACCCGGACGTCCGACACCACCGACAGCATTGCTGTTTTCAAATGCCTGCACCAGACGCGCCTGCACCAGATTGGTCAGACGGTCGCCCCACTGCGCCCCTTTAAGATAGGTGATGGAGCCCGGCGCATCGTGAATAACAATATTCTCGCTGTCCAAAGCTTTGAGTGCTGCCGGTGTCGGCACCAATATCTGCACATTCTTGCGCTTCTGCGATACCTGCACCTGCGGCGATGAGCTGAGGCTGAATGTATCGAGCGGTGTTGTCGTACAACCGGCCAGCAGAACTGCGGCACCGAGAACTGTCAGTTTATAGTTCAGAATATGCTTCAGCATCAGTGACGTTTCCTTCCGTCATATTGCGGCACAGTGCCTGAACCACCGAAAATAATACGCTGCGGATCCCGCTCAAGATCGGTAATCGCCTGTTCAATACGCTGCAGCGAACGGCGGCTGTCCACGACAACCGACTGTACATCGCTTAAGCCCTTGCCCGAAAAGCGCGCCAGATTATCCGCAATCGGAGCCAGACGCTTGTCCAGATTGTCCGAAGTTTTTTGAATAGAAGCGAGCGTCGCTTTCGCCTGCGCCACAACACCTTCACGGTCTTCCGGCGACAACAGCTTGTCAACTTTGGCCATGATGCCGTCCACGCGCTTGGATGCCTCATTCAGGCGCTGCATCATTTCACGCGCTTCATGAATCGTCTTCTGAACATCCGCAGCATTATCACCGATCGCACTGATTACATCGGCATTTTTGGCCAGCGCATCAGTAAAGGTCTTGGCATTATTGACTGTATCGGTCAGCGGACCACGGGCATCATTGACAAAGCCCTCCAGCCCGCCAAGCACACGCTCGGTACGGCCGAAAATATCCTTCGCGGTCGCCATAAGATCGGTAAAGATTGACGGATCAGCATTGATACGCGCCACATAGCCGCCCTTCTCCGCCTCTTCCATCAGATTAGGCTCCATCAGGCTGCCGCCCTTAAGCTCAACAAAAGCGATACCTGTCAAACCCTGAGAAGAAAGCTCGGCCTTGGTGGAACGGGTAATCGGTGTGGTGCGGTTCACTTCAGACTGCACAATCACCATATTCGGATTGAGCGGATCGAGGAACATCTGGCGCACATCGCCAACTTTAATCCCGTTAAACAGCACCTGACTGCCCTTGGACAGACCGGTAACAGAACCGGGAATACGAATTTCCAGCGGCAGCGTATCATTGCCGTCACCGAAACGCGCAGCCCAATAAACGAAACCAAATGCGGCAAGTGTCACAGCAAGTGTGAAAATACCGACCAGAACATAATTGGCTTTTGTTTCCATTACTGATTCAATTCCGTATCTGGTCCCGCATCAAGATTTGTATTCTGGTTTTCAGTCCCGCTCAAATCCGTTCCTTTTTTCTCAACCGGTATTGCTGAGCTTTTGCGCCGGCGGTTTGCTGCATTCATATCAATCTGCCGTGCTCTCTTACCGTTGAAATAGGTCTGTACCCAAGGATCGTCAAATTTCAGCAATTCTTCAACTGTGCCGTCTACCAGCACTTTCTTTTGCCCTAATACAGCAATTCGGTCGCAAATTGCAAAAAGACTATCAAGATCATGGGTTACCATATAGACGGTCAGCCCCATCGTATCGCGCAAATTGGCAATCAGATCATCGAAATCCGCTGCACCGATCGGATCAAGCCCTGATGTCGGCTCGTCGAGAAACACCACTTCGGGATCCAGCGCCAATGCGCGTGCCAGTGCAGCGCGCTTAATCATCCCGCCGGAAAGTTCAGACGGATATTTCTCCGCCGTATCCGGCTTCAGCCCCACCAGATCAATTTTGAGCCGTGCCAGTTCGTTCATCAGCTTCGGTGACAGGTCGAGATATTCGCGCATCGGCACCTGAATATTTTCCAGTACCGTCAGCGAGGAAAACAGCGCACCTTGCTGAAAAAGCACGCCCATACGCATATCAATCGCCATTTTCTGACGTTCATTGACCTTATCAACATCCTGTCCGAAAATATCGATCAGGCCGGATTTCTTCTGGTTCAGCCCCAGAATAGTGCGCATCAGCACCGACTTACCCGAACCTGACGGACCGATAAAACCAAGAACCTCGCCGCGGCGAATATCCAGATCCAGCTTGTCCAAAATCACATTACGGCCAAAAGCAACCGTAACATCACGCACGGAGATCACGGCTTCCTGCGCCGCTCCTGCATCTGTGCCCTGTGATGGCTGCCGGTTGTCTTTAATTGTCATATTCATCCGCATGTTTATCGTAATGCTTTATTTTTAGAACTCGATGGCTGCGTAGAAAATCGCAAACAAACCGTCCACGACAATCACCACAAAAATCGATTTCACCACCGATGAGGTAACACGGCGCCCCAGTGATTCTGCACTACCTTTTACCTTCATACCCTCAACCGAGGCCATAATACCGATAATCATCGCCATGAACGGCGCTTTAATCAGACCTGCAAGATAGGTTGAAGTCACAATCGCGTCACGCAACCGGCTCATAAAAGCTTCCGGCGGAATGCCCGAATAGGCCCATGCAACAAAACCGGCACCGGCCAGAGCGGCCAGATCGGCAATGATTGTCAGCATTGGCAGAACAATCACCAGCGCCACCAGTCGCGGAAACACCAGCACACCAACGGGATTGAGACCAATAACCGTCAGCGCATCGGTTTCCTCGCGCATTTTCATCGAGCCTATTTCCGCCGTGATCGCGCTGCCGGATCGCCCTGCAATCATAATCGCAGTGAGCAACACCCCGATTTCACGCAGCACGAGAATACCGACCAGATCGACCACGAAAATTTCCGCACCGAAATAGCGCAACTGAAAGGCGCCCTGCTGGGCGATAATCGCACCGATAATCGTCGACATCAGCAAGACAACAGGAATCGCGCCGACGCCCATACGGTCAATCTGATTGACGATAGCTGCATAGCTGATGCCGTTGCCGCGACCGGACTTCATCTGCGAACCGCGGATCGTCGCGCCAAGAATATGCATCGACATCAAAAAGTCATCCCGTGCCGCATACATGAAGCGGCCGAGCTTATCGAGCAGAGCAATTGCAAAAAACGGACGGCGGTGTTTTTCAGGCAGCTGATAGCGCTCAACGGCAGCGCCGACCTCTTCCAGCAGCGGTGTCCAGCTCGGGCGGATATTATCAATATGCACACTGATCTGCTGTTTGCTCAGCGCAACGCGCAGACGCTCGATCAGCCATGCTCCGGCCGTATCGAGACCGGATATGTCACCCATATCCACTTTCACAACGGGTGCCTGCATTTTATCTGCAAGACCGCTTTCCAGCTTGCGCATCTGATTATCAACGCGGGCGACAGTCAGCGACGTCCAGCGGCCGGATAAAGAGATAATAGTCGCGCCATCATCCGCCACCACATTAATTTCGGGTGCGGATGCAGGGCTGCTACTTGTTTTACCCGTTTTATCGGTCAACATGCGTCTTCCAAAACCTGAGTCTGTTTGGAAATAACCGGATCAGATATGCGCCGGATTACTTCCATCCCTTCTGCAAATATCCAAGTCTATCAGCTTTCTGATAATCCCGAACGCCTGCACCAATATGATTTATCTGCACTATACCAGGCGTAAATTTCTATAATTACGGACAGTACCAATGCAATATAATCTAAACCTGCTTATTGAGCGCTACCCGATTGCAGGGAAATTTACAATCTCGCGCGGCTCCAAAACCGAAGCAGTGGTCGTAGTGTGTGAATTGAGTGACGGTATTCACAGCGGTCACGGCGAATGTGTGCCTTATGCCCGTTACGGCGAAAGCATCGAATCAGTCAGCGAACAAATTCATGCGATTGAGCCTTTGCTGAAACAAGGCGGCTCGGCAGAAAGCCTGCGTCTGAAATTGCAATCCTTTATGCCTGCCGGTGCCGCACGCAATGCCGTGGACTGCGCTTTGTGGGATTTGCAGGCCAAACAGTCCGGCACGACAGTTGCTGCTTTGCTCAATATCGCACCGCGTCCGCTGATTACTGCGATCACCGTCTCCATTGATACGCCGGAAGCTATGGCCGCAGCCACCGCCAAGCTCGCGCATCATCCGCTGATTAAAGTGAAAATCGGTGGTGAGAATGATGCCGCACGTATTCGTGCCGTACGGGAAGCCGCATCAAAAGCACAAATCATTCTGGATGCCAATGAAGGCTGGAATGCGGATAATTTTGCTGAAAATATCGGCGTGGCCGCAGAATGCGGGATTGCACTGATCGAACAGCCGCTGCCTTCATCCGATGACAGCTATCTGTTACAGGCCAGCCGCCCTGTACCGGTCTGCGCTGATGAAAGCGCCCATACATCTGAAGGTCTGGAAAAGCTGAAAGACCGCTATGATGCGGTGAATATCAAGCTGGATAAGACCGGCGGCCTGACTGAAGCGCTGGTCATGCGTGACAAAGCCCGTTCTCTTGGCCTGCAAGTGATGGTCGGCTGCATGGTTGGTTCGTCTCTCGCCATGGCACCTGCCCTGATGGTGGCGCAGGATTCGGATTTCGTCGACCTCGACGGCCCGCTCCTGCTGGCGCGTGACCGTGAACCGGCATTGCATTATGACGGAACAACAGTCTCCCCGCCTCTGCCTGAATTGTGGGGTTAACCGGATTTCGGTTAAGCGCGATTTCACTCTGACTGAGACATAATCGCGCTCCCCTTTCGGCTACAGGCCGCAAAAGCGTATTTTTTGATTTTTACAGTGCCGAATGAGCAGTCTGTGATTTGTAACTTGCCCGAATATCCCATATACGACCTTATTCCTACAAAATGGCACGCTTGTCCGAAGCGCCTCCCTTTGAGACAAATGCGCCAGAGTGTTTTTGGTTAATGTAGTTTGGGCAGATCATTGCGGAAAAGAAATAAGTCCGGCGGACTGATTTCTCCGCACAAGCGGAACCCGCTTTTGCTTAACTGCTTAGCTGTCACGGGGATGACTACCCCAATCGTCTGACTGGACAAGAATTATATGACAAAAAAATCATCCAACGACACGAATAACACCGGCACCGCACAGGTATCCGGCACAGACAGAAAATTCTCGGATTTTGAAGAAGCGGCACTGTTTTACCACCGCTCGCCAAAGCCGGGTAAGCTGGAAATCCAGCCAACAAAAACACTCGGCAACCAGCGCGATCTGGCTCTGGCCTATTCCCCGGGTGTTGCAGCTCCTTGTCTTGCTATTCAGGATGATCCGGCACTGGCTGCCGATTATACTGCCCGCGCCAATCTGGTTGCGGTTATTTCCAACGGTACAGCCGTTCTCGGTCTCGGCAATATCGGCCCGTTGGCTTCCAAGCCGGTGATGGAAGGTAAAGCCGTATTGTTCAAGAAATTTGCCGATATTGATGTTTTCGACATTGAAATCGACTCGCTCAAAGTCGAACGTATGGTTGATGTGATTTCCGCACTGGAACCAACCTTCGGCGGCATCAATCTGGAAGACATCAAAGCGCCGGAATGTTTCGAAGTTGAAGAACAACTTCGCGCTAAAATGAACATTCCTGTTTTCCACGACGACCAGCACGGCACAGCGATTATCGTAGCCGCTGCAGTTATGAATGGTCTGGAACTGGCCGGCAAAGATATCACCAAAGCCAAAATTGCGGTTTCCGGCGCCGGTGCGGCAGCGCTTGCCTGCCTTAACCTGCTGGTCAGCCTTGGCGCACAGCACAAGAATATCTGGGTCAGCGATCTGGAAGGCGTTGTCTATAAAGGCCGTAACGAGCTGATGGACCGCTGGAAAGAGGTCTATGCTCAGGATACCGATGCCCGCACATTGAATGACATTATCGCGGATGCGGATGTGTTCCTCGGCGTGTCTGCCGCAGGTGTATTGAAGCCGGAAATGGTTGCCAAAATGGCGCCTACCCCGCTGATTATGGCTCTGGCCAATCCGAAGCCGGAAATCATGCCGGAAGAAGCCCGTGCCGTGCGTGAAGATGCAATCATCTGCACCGGCCGTTCGGACTATCCGAACCAGGTGAACAATGTTCTCTGCTTCCCTTATATTTTCCGCGGCGCGCTGGATGTCGGCGCAACAGCCATCAATGAAGAAATGAAAATGGCTGCGGTGAAGGCAATTGCTGCTCTCGCCCGAGAAGAAGTATCCGATGTGGCAGCCCGTGCTTATTCCGGTGACACACCGGTATTTGGTGCCAATTATCTGATCCCGTCGCCGTTTGATCCGCGTCTGATCCTGCGTATTGCTCCGGCTGTGGCAGAAGCTGCCATGGAAACTGGTGTGGCAACCCGCCCGATCACCGATATGGAAGCCTATATCGACCGTCTCAACCGCTTCGTGTTCCGCTCCGGCCTGATTATGAAGCCGGTCTTTGCCGCTGCACGCCGCTCGGCAGACAAAAAACGCGTTATTTATGCCAATGGTGAAGAAGAACGCGTGCTGCGCGCTGCTCAGGTGGTGCTGGAAGAAGGCATTGCACAGCCGATCCTGATCGGCCGTCCGAATGTGATCGAAACCCGCCTGCAGCGCTATGCGCTGAAAATCAAACCGGGTGTTGATTTTGAAATTATCAATCCGGAAGATGATCCGCGTTACCGTGACTATGTTGATCTGATGCATAAGCTGACCGGTCGTCAGGGTATGACACCGGAAGCCGCCCGTTCCATCGTGCGCACCAATCCGACGGTAATTGCTGCTCTGGCCATGATGCGCAATGAAGCCGATGCGATGATCTGCGGTCTCGAAGGCCGTTTTGAACGTCACCTGACGCTGGTCAAACAGATTCTCGGTGTTCAGACCGGCCTGCATGATCTTTCCACACTCAGCCTGCTGATCTCCTCACGCGGTACCCTGTTCTTTACAGATACCTATGTGACCATTGATCCGAGCGCTGAAGAAATCGCGGAAATGACCATTCTGGCAGCAAAAGAAATCCGCCGCTTCGGTATTGAGCCGAAGGCAGCCCTGCTGTCGCATTCCAACTTTGGTTCGCGCGATTCAAAAAGCGCAGCCAAAATGCGTCAGGCCTGCGCAATTCTGCAGGAACGCGCACCGGAGCTGGAAGTGGATGGTGAAATGCATGGTGACGCGGCTCTGTCGCAGTTCCAGCGTGACCGCGTATTCCCGAATTCCCGTCTGAAGGGCGAAGCCAATCTGCTGGTCTTCCCTAATCTGGATGCCGCGAATATCACCATGAATGTGCTGAAGACTGTGACCGATGCCCTGCATGTCGGCCCGATCCTGCTTGGTGCAGCCCGTCCTGCGCATATTCTCACACCATCCGTCACATCGCGCGGTATTGTCAATATGACAGCACTGGCCGTTGTTGAGGCTTCACAGCGCACAACAGCCTGATTTCAACAGCGCTATAAAAAATATTTGAACGCCGCATAGCTTCAAAACTATGCGGCGTTTTTTGTTAGCAATAAAATTTGAACCACAGGCACCAAAATATGATTTAAATTTCAAAATATTATTATAAATCAATAATTTACACGTCATTTACTATCAATATTCATACTCTTCCCATTAGCAGTTCATTGCATTTGAGCGGAGTATTTCATGTTTTCATCAATCCATTTCAGAATAGCAGTTTTTCAATTTTCAGCATTTAAAGCCGTGTTGGTTGCAGCCATACTTATATTTGCAAGCGCCCCAGCAATTTCACAGAACCTCTCTGATGGTCGTATATGCCGTGCCTATGAGCAGGATTTGCGCAATCTTGATTATCATACCAGCCTGAATGCGCGGCAGGCCAAACGCTACCAACAGCTGAGCCAGATGCAGCGGCAGGCCAATAGTGATGCCAGACGCTATTCCTGCAATCCGGGACCATTCAGCAATGGTTCTGCTTCAGAAGAATGCCGCTATATACGTGCATCCCAACACCGTATCGAAACCGCATTGCAGCAAATTTCCCGTGCAGCGGCCACACCGCAGCAGAGGTATCTGCGGCAGGTAATCTATACAGATATGCGTCGCTTGAATTGCCGCAGCCCGCAAGAAGTTGAGCGCTTGATGAAAGAAAATCGCGTTGTGAACTCAGCGCGCAAGCGCATTAAACAGACTTATAAAAAGCCGAAAACTGTCAAGCAGGCCGCATTGCAGCAGCCAATCGTCTTCGTACCTGCGGAAAACGTAACCAGCACCACGGATATGATACCGGTTAAGGCAACTGCCAGTGTCGGCAAATCACCCTTCTCTATTCCGGCAGCACCCGCGATGAAACATACAAAAGCGGCGGAGAAATCCCCGCCGCTTATTCAGGAAGCCGTTGATTATGTGCCTGATCCGGCGATCAGGCGCGTCGGGCCACCGTATTTTCCCGCCCGATAAGCGGCAAGAGATCAGCCAGTTCAGGGCCGGAAGCAACACCGGTCAGCGCCAGACGCAAAGGCATGAACAATGTTTTGCCTTTGCGGCCGGTTGCAGCCTTCACAGCCTCTGTCCAGACTTTCCAGACATCACTGCCCCAAGGCGCTTCAGGCAACAGATCGAAAGCCTGCGCGATGAAATCCTTGTCTTCATCGGCCACTGCATCACTGAAAGGCGCTGTGCGGTTGACGATTTCCCACCACTGCGCAGCATCCTGCACATGGTCAATATTACCACGCACAGTTGCCCAGAAGGCTTCAGCTTTGTCGCCGGAAATACCCAAGGCTGCCAGACGCGGTTCAACATCGGCAAATTCCAGATGATGGATCAAAGCGCGGTTGAGACCAGTCAGATCAGCCGGATCGAATTTGGCATTGGATTTTGATGCATGGGACGGCTCATAGCGTGCCGCCAGCTCTTCCATAGTTGCAATCGGCTCAACATTATCCGATGTACCGGTCAGCACCGCCAGAGAAGCAACCGCCATAGGCTCCACACCGGCTTCGCGCAGACTACCAACCGACAAAGCACCGGAGCGCTTGGACAGGCCTTCACCGCTTGTTGTAGTCAGCAGATTATGATGACCGAAGACCGGCACCACATCGCTCAGCGCGCGAAAAATTGCAATCTGTGCGCCGGTATTGGTCACGTGGTCGTCGCCACGGATAATATGGGTAATGCCCATATCAATATCATCCACCACCGATGGCAGCGTATAGAGATAGGTACCGTCTTCGCGCACCAGCACCGGATCGGACATGGACGCAAGATCAACAGTCTGCGGGCCGCGCACCAGATCATCCCAATGCACTTCTGTACGCTCGGTTTCAAACGGCGTTGCTTTGAAATTCGGCAGCAGAAAACGCCAATGCGGCCTACGGCCTTCAGCTTCAAAAGCCGCCTTCTGTTCATCCGCCAGTTTCAGTGCATCGCGGCCATAGACCGGTGGCAAACGGCGGGTCAGACGTAATTTACGGCGCAGTTCCAGTTCTTCTGCTGTTTCATAACAGGCATAGAGCAGACCGGCTGCTTTCAGTTTTTCAACAGCAGCATCATAAACGGCAAAACGCTTGGACTGATACTCGACGCGGGATGGTTTAATACCCAGCCAGTCAATATCGCGGGCAATTGCTTCCGCATATTCTGATCGAGAGCGCTCCACATCCGTATCATCGTAACGCAGGATGAATTGCCCCTTATTTTTGAGCGCAAACAGCCAGTTATAAAGCGCCGGACGGGCATTGCCGATATGGATATAGCCGGTCGGCGACGGTGCAAAACGAACGATTACAGTCATAATTTTCTTCTTTGTTTTTTGTATTAATGCCGGTCGCGGAAGCGGTTGGTTATCGGATAACGACGGTCGCGGCCAAAATTCTTGGTGGTAATCTTCACACCCGGCGCTGATTGCCGACGCTTATATTCGGCGATGTAAAGCAGATGCTCCACACGCTCGACCACAGCGCGATCATAGCCCTCAGCGACAATCTCATCCACGCTGCGTTCATGCTCGACCAGCGCCTCCAGAACCGCATCCAGCACCGGATATGGCGGCAGGGAGTCCTGATCGGTCTGATTATCGCGCAATTCGGCGCTCGGCGCTTTGTCGATAATATTTTGCGGTACGACTATACCTTCAGGCCCCATCGCACCTTCAGGCAGATGATGGTTGCGCCAGTCGGCCAGCGCATAGACCTGCATCTTGTAGAGGTCTTTAATCGGGTTAAAGCCGCCATTCATATCGCCGTAAAGCGTGGCATAGCCGACAGCCATTTCCGACTTATTGCCGGTGGTCACAACCATCGAGCCGAATTTGTTGGAAATCGCCATCAGAATAACGCCACGGGCGCGGCTCTGCAGATTTTCTTCAGTTACACCGCTCTCCGTGCCTGCAAACAACGGCTCAAGCACATTGAGAAAGCCCTCAACAGGTTCTGCAATCGGCACAATATCATAACGGCAGCCAAGTGCTTCAGCGCAGTCTTTAGCGTCTTTGAGCGACATTTCGGACGTATAGCGATAAGGCAGCATCACTGTATGCACGCGGTCTTTACCCAGAGCATCAACAGCCAGCGCCGCGCAAATTGCTGAGTCCAGCCCGCCGGACAGACCAAGCACGACACTTTTGAAACCGTTTTTATTCACATAATCACGCAGGCCATGCATACAGGCGAGATAATCCGCTTCCTCACCTTCCGGCACCCAATTGCGGTCGCCGTCTGCACAAGACCAGCCATCCGCACCGCGTGTCCAGTCACTCATGGAGACCAGTTCTTCAAACTGCGGCAATTGCACAGCCAGATGATGATTGGCATTGATGACAAATGAACCCCCATCGAACAGAAGTTCGTCCTGCCCGCCGGTCTGGTTGGCATAGACCAATGGCAGACCGGTTTCGACAACCTGACGTACGGCAATCTGATGGCGCACTTCCATCTTGGAGCGGTGATAAGGCGAGCCATTCGGCACCAGCAGAATTTCCGCGCCGCTCTCTGCCAGCGTTTCACAAACGCCGAGCTCACCCCAGATATCTTCGCAGACGGGAACACCTAAACGTACACCACGGAAATTCACCGGCCCCGGCATAGCGCCAGCCTGAAAATTGCGCTGTTCGTCAAATTCACCATAATTCGGCAGGTCAACTTTGAAACGCTCGGCAATGACCTTACCACCATCCAGCACCATCACTGCATTATGCAGACCGGTTTCGCGCTGCAAAGGTGTGCCGATAATCACTCCCGGTCCGCCATCCGCAGTTTCCAGCGCAAAGGCCTGCACTGTTTTTTCACAGGCTTTGACAAAAGCAGGCTTGGAAACCAGATCTTCCGGCGGATAGCCGCAGATGAACAATTCAGTAAACAGGATCAGGTCCGCCTTGGCATCAGCCGCAGTTTTGCGGGCTGCGCGCGCCTTGGCAATATTGCCCTGAAGATCGCCCATAACCGGATTCAGCTGGGCGATTGCGATACGTAATTTATCGGGAGATGTGGTCTGTGTGCTCATAGCACAAGCATTACCGCGACTGCCTTTTTCTTGCAATGAGAAACGGGTGCAGATCAGTGAATACAGGCACCCATATCATCATTTAAGCAGAAAAAATCAGCGGTCGTACAAGCGGCCAGAGATGATAAATCCAGATGGTTGCACACATGATCGAAGCGATCAGCACGGCAAGTGAGCCTGCATCTTTGGCAATCTGAATATCTTTCTTGAAATCACGGCTGATAGCGTTGCAGGTAGCTTCAACGGACGTATTGATGACTTCCACCAGCAACAGAAATAATACCGCGCCAACCAGCAACAGATAGGCTGCCATATCCGCAGCCACAAACCATGCCACAGGCAGCGAAACAAGCAACAGAAGCAATTCCTGCTGCACCGGCTTTTCATGGCGCGCCAGATGGTTCAGCGACCGCATAGAATTGATAAATGCTTTAAAAATGCGTTCCATATTGCCCCGCAATAAACCGGAAATCATAAAAATACGGGCGGGAAACCAAGCCCCGCCCGTATAGTTTTAGCTATTTAAAATCAGGCATTTGCCGCGATTTTCTGAGGTTGTGAATCACGGTCTTTCTTCAGAAGTTCAGCCACGAGGAATGCCAGCTCCAGAGCCTGATCCGCATTGAGGCGCGGATCGCAATGGGTGTGGTAACGGTCGGACAGGTCTTCTGCAGAAATGGCGCGTGCACCGCCGGTGCATTCGGTCACATTCTTACCAGTCATTTCGATATGAATACCACCGGCATGAGTGCCTTCGGCCTGATGCACTGCAAAGAAGCTCTGAACTTCTTTCAGAATACGGTCAAACGGACGGGTCTTATAACCAGCAGCAGTGATCGTATTGCCATGCATCGGATCGCAGGACCAGACAACCTTACGGCCTTCCTTCTCAACCGCACGGATCAGACGCGGCAGATGATCTTCCACTTTGTCATAGCCGAAACGGGCAATCAGGGTCAGACGACCGGCTTCATTTTCCGGATTCAAACGGTCGATGAGACGCAGCAGATCATCAGCTTCCAGTGACGGACCGCATTTCATACCGATCGGGTTCTTGATACCACGGCAATATTCAATATGCGCATGATCCAGCTGGCGGGTACGGTCGCCGATCCACATCATGTGGCCGGATGTGCCATACCAGTCACCCGAGGTCGAATCCACACGGGTCAGCGCTTCTTCATAGCCAAGCAGCAGAGCTTCGTGGCTGGTGTAGAAATCAGTTTCACGCAGCGCATGATTGCTGTCTGCGGTAATACCGATAGAGCGCATGAAATTGATGGTCTCGGAAATGCGGTTGGCAACGGCAACATAGCGCTCGTTCTGCGGGCTGTCCGAAACAAAGCCGAGCGTCCATTTATGCACGTTTTCCAGATTGGCATAGCCACCCTGTGCGAAAGCACGTAACAGGTTGAGCGTTGCCGCAGACTGGCGGTAAACCATTTCCTGACGGTTCGGATCCGGAATGCGCGATGCTTCATTGAACTCGATACCGTTGATGACATCGCCACGGTAAGAAGGCAGTTCCACACCATTCACGGTTTCCATGTCGCTTGAGCGCGGCTTGGCAAACTGACCGGCAATACGGCCAATTTTAACAACAGGCTGTGATCCGCCGAAAGTCAGCACAACAGCCATCTGCAAAAACACGCGGAAAAAGTCGCGGATATTGTCCGCGCCATGTTCCGCAAAGCTTTCTGCACAATCGCCACCCTGTAAAAGGAAGGCGCGACCTTCAGCCACTTCGGCCAGTTGCCTGGTAAGCTTGCGCGCTTCCCCTGCAAAAACCAAAGGCGGATATGTACGCAGACGAGCCTCGACATCGGCCAAAGCCTGCGCGTCCGGATAAGAAGGCACTTGCTTAATCGGCATGCCTCTCCAGGATTGCGGTGTCCAGTTCTTCGTCATTATAGCACCTGTAATATATTCTGATTTTATTTAGAGTTATCCCCTGCTGCACCGCACCATTGCAGTAACAGCCTTGCGTATATAGTCCACCGGAAGACAATGTACCAGCCGCAATTAAGCCGACAGGCTCCAGCCTTGTCATTTTTGCCAAGATTTAAGTCACATCTTGTAATTTTATGACGAAATCCATCAAAACTCACAAAAAAACCGGCGATTACCACCGCCGGTCTGTCACTCTGTCTCATGAGCGATACAAATAGTCAGCCCTGACGCTGTCCTTTGACCAGCCTGTAGCTTGGTGTGTACATGGTCACGAACTCTTCCGCAGCGGAAGGATGCAGCGCCATTGTACGGTCAAAATCATCTTTTGTCGCTGCCGCTTTCAAGGCAATACCAAGCAGCTGCGCCATTTCACCGGCATCCGGTCCGAGCACATGGGCACCCAGCACTTTGCGCGTATCCCCATCGACAACCAGCTTGGTCAGCATTTTCTCATAGCGTCCGGCCAGCGTATTGCGCATCGGACGGAAATGCGCGCGATAGATTTCAACATTGGCATATTGCTTCGCCGCATCTTCCTCCGACATGCCAACAGTGCCGATTTCCGGCTGCGAGAAGACAGCGGTCGGGATCAGCTCATGGTCAGGGCGCATCGGATTGCCCTTAAATGCCGTTTCAAGGAAGCACATAGCCTCATGAATGGCGACAGGCGTCAGCTGAACACGATTGGTCACATCACCGACAGCCCAGATATTCTCCACATTGGTATGGGAATATTCGTCAACAATGATCGAACCGTCTTCCGCTTGCTTCACACCGGCATTTTCAAGGCCAAGCCCCTTGGTATTCGGTACGCGGCCGATTGCCTGTAACACCTGATCGGCAGCCAGCACCTCACCATTGCTCAGTGTAACACTCAGACGGTGCTCACCTTCAGCCTCTGCAACTGAGGTAATATTGGCTTCCGTGACAATACGGATGCCTTTTTCAATCATCGCCTCAGTGACCAGCCGGAACAGATCGCCGTCAAAACGGTGCAAAATCTGCTTACCACGATAGACCAGCGTAGTTTCAACACCCAGACCGTTGAAAATACCGGCAAATTCAACGGCAATATAACCGCCGCCCTGAATAACAATGGATTTCGGCAGCTTAGCCAGATCAAAAACCTGATCGGAATTGATACAAAGCTCGTGCCCAGGCATTGCATCATCCATAAACGGATGACCACCGGTCGCGATCAGAATGGTTTCCGCAGTAACGGTTTTACCGCTACCGACCAGTTCAATCGTATGGGCATCTTTTAGCACAGCACGATAAGGCAGAATCTCCGTCTTCGCATTGTTCAAACCCTTGGTATAAAGGCCTTCAAGACGGGTAATTTCAGCTTCTTTATTGGCTACCAGCTTTGACCAGTCAAAACTGGTTTCACCGACAGTCCAGCCATAGCCCGCAGCATCACTGAAATGTTCCGGAAACTGGGATGCATAGACATAAAGCTTTTTCGGCACGCAGCCGCGGATCACACAAGTGCCGCCCATGCGAAACTCTTCTGCCAGCCCGACGCGTTTTCCCATAGCTCCGGCAAGACGCCCTGCCCGAACACCGCCGGAACCGCCGCCGATCACAAACAGGTCATAGTCATAACTGGTCATTTTAGTCTCCGAATTTTTTACGCGTTATCCGAATATGTTACCGGCACAATGGCTTAACAAGAGGAACCGTTACAGAACGTTACAACAGTCAAATTTGAGATTGAATCGTTGAAACCGATGTAACTCATTGTTTTTACGTATCATCCCACACAGTCTTGCTGGAAATGCCGTAAAGTCACAAGCTCAACGTGCCAAATAATATGCAATAAAAAAGCCCGGCACTCAGACCGGGCTTTTTCTGTCATTGAGACTGAATTATTCAGCAGCAGCCGGAGCTGCACTGCCGGCAGCTTTCGCCAGCACTTCACCAACCTGCATAGCCAGATCACGGGCAACGCCGTTCTGCCAAACTTCAGCAGCCTTCAGCACTTCACGGGTTACAATCGGGCCTTCAGAAATCAGCTTCTTACCGGCTTCGGATGTATAGAAGCCGCTGATGGCCTTCAGTTCATCTTCACTGAAAGAATTTGCATAGGCACGGGCAGCTTCGGTTTCCAGATCGGAGCGGCGGGCAGCCAGTGCCAGAGCCTTATCATCAACTGTTTTGGTGATGATTGCTTCGAGATTCGGGTCTTTCTGGATCAGCTCAGATTTCAGAGCCTGTGCTGCACGTGGCAGAATGCCGTCAAACTGTTCGGTAGCGCCGATTGCAGCAATTGCAGCACGCGCGGCTGCCAGATGAGACTGCGAAGCCTCCTGAGCCTGCGCGAGATTGACACCAGCCAGTACTGTAAGCGCCGCCAGCGGCGCAATAAGACGGCGATAGCCAGTTGCCTTGGTCATATGGTCAATACTCCGTTTTTATTCACTTTACACCGTTCTGTACGGCGTGAAATCTGTTTGTTCCGGCAATAGCCGACAGATATGTATTTAAAATTACGACAATGTACGGATGCCTGATGTGCCTGCAATAATCGCAGCACGCGCAAGCCCGATAAACAAACCATGCTCTACAACACCCGGAATGGCGAAGAGTGCGTCTGATAATGCTTTTGTATCCGGAATACGGCCAAAAGATGCATCAAGAATATAATGTCCGCCGTCCGTTACGAAAATTTCGCCGTCTTTCATGCGAAGATTCAACGGCGCTTCCAGTCCGAGACCGGCAATAGCCTTTTCAATTGCCAGCTTTGTTGCAGCCAGACCAAAACGGTTCACTTCAACCGGCAGCGGAAAGCGGCCGAGTGTGTCCACCACTTTTGATTCGTCAGCAATTACGATCATAGCATCAGATGCGGCAGCGACAATTTTCTCGCGCAATAAAGCGCCGCCGCCGCCCTTAATCAGCGACAGATCGCCATCCACTTCATCTGCACCGTCAATGGTGAGATCAAGATGCGGGGTTTCTTCAAGCGTGGTCAGCGGAACGCCCAGTTCAGCGCACAAAGCAGCGGTGCGTTCAGAGGTCGGCACGCCGATGATTTCGAAGCCTTCAGCCACCTTAACGGCCAGCAAACGCACGAACTCTTCAGCTGTGGAGCCGGTACCGATACCGAGCTTCATACCGCTTTTCACATGGGTTAAAGCCTCAGCGGCGGCGGCAATTTTCAACTGACGCGGATCAACTGAACTCATAAATCTGCTTCCCGTATTTCCATTTGCAGCTTTGGCTGCCAAACGCTTTATGCCTTAACAGGCCACGCGCGGTAGTCGCGCAAAACACCGTTAATACTGCTTATTTCCGCACTGCTGTAGCACGAGCATCACGCGCGGCAAATATATTATTGTTCCCATTTCATCTATTTAGCGAAAAAGACTATCAATAAGCCGCATTTCAGGTAGGTTTTGCCAATGCCGCACACTTTCCGTGCCGTGTTCTGTAAAATAGCGATAAGCCAAAGGGCAGATATGTCTCATTCCTCCGCAACCACAACAGCGCAACCCGTTATCGTCTTTGATCTCGACGGTACATTGGTAGATACAGCTCCGGATTTACTCGACAGCCTCAATCACTGTCTGATTGCCGGTGGTCTGACACCTGCCGATCCGGTTTCTCTGCGTAAATTTGTCGGCTCCGGTGCGAAAGTGATGATTGAGCGCGCTTATCAGGCACAGAACCGTCAGCTGACGGATAAGGATATGAAGCAGCTGTTTGCCTTGTTTATGGAGCATTATAACGGCAATATGCCGGGTAATTCAGCCTTTTATCCCGGTGTGCTGAACAGTCTCGACCGGCTGAGTGCCGCAGGTTATGTCCTTGCTGTCTGCACCAACAAGTTTGAAATCAGTGCCAAGGCATTGCTGGAGCGCATGGGGGAAGCGCATCGCTTTGCCGCGATCTGCGGACAGGACACCTTCCCGTACCGCAAGCCTGATCCACGCCATCTGACGGATACAATTGCGCAGGCCAAAGGCGACCGTTATCAGGCGGTTATGGTTGGCGACAGCCGCGCCGATATTGACGCTGCCAAAGCTGCCGGTATTCCGGTGATTGCCGTTGATTTCGGCTATACCGATCTGCATGTCTCGCATTTTGAGCCAAGCCGCATCATCTCGCATTTTGACGAGATGACACTGGATATGATCAGCGACTTGCTGGAGGCTGCAAAACAAGCAGCGGAATAATTTTATACGACCTGTGGGCACGATGACCGGTAAGCAGATTCAAGGTATTAACTGTAATTTGTGAGAAGCAGAGATGGCTCTCTTTCAGAGAGTCGCCTGCGAAAGCCGGTCTTTGACAGACGGTAGTAATCAGGTTCCCGCTTGAAGTGGACATATGCACGGAATTAGTCACAATGGACCAGTTTATTCGTGATATCAGTCGTGCAAACTCAAACAATTTCGAGGTAGAAAGTGCCAGTAGAGGTTAGATTTGCTCAACAGTCCGACATATCAGCCTTGTTCCATGTTAGAACCTCTGTTCGAGAAAACCACCTTTCCATGGAGCAGCTTACCCAAATGGGTATCACCGAAGTTTCGATCTCCGAAATGATCGCTGCCTCGCCTTGTGCATGGGTAGCTACGGTCAATGGCGACGTGGTGGGTTTCTCCATGATCGATGCTGGAGACGCTTCGCTTTTCGCAGCGTTTGTGCTTCCAGCACATGAGGGAAAAGGATTAGGGAAAGAACTCGTCCTAGTCGCCGAAAAAGAGCTATTTAAGCATCACCCCGAAATTTGGCTGGAGACAGAAAAAGACAGTCGTGCCGCTGGCTTCTACAGGCATCTTGGCTGGAGCAACGAACGTGAGGCTAAAAACAACCAGATCCGGCTCACAAAAACACGTCTTTGATACCATCATCTAAACTGATTTGAAAGTCTACTTTCGGTGAAACGACAGCAACGCATTTTTGACCGCCATGAGGTCGAAAACTGTCATCCCAACATGTCGCATATGAGCTATTAATGCTAAGCCAAAGAGGCGCATATTCACCAGTTCCCGCCATCGGTGGTCTGTCGCATTTCTATTTTGCTGGGAACGTCGCAACTTTAACTTGCTAAAACAGTGGCTGCACTCAATGCAAAATAGAAAAGCGGGATTTCTCCCGCTTTTCTATTGCCTGTTACAGAGGCGAAATATCGCCTTTGGCCCATTCTGCTGTTGTCTCTTCAAAGAAGTCATTGAAACGGCCTGCTTCAATCGCATCGCGGATACCCTGCATAAGATACTGATAATAATGCAGATTGTTCCATGTCAGCAGCATACCGCCCAGCGCTTCATTGGATTTCACCAGATGATGCAGATAGGCACGGCTATACTGGCTGGATGCCGGACAGGCTGACATTTCATCCAGCGGGCGATGATCTTCCGCATGACGCGCATTGCGCAGGTTCACCTTACCGCGACGGGTAAAGGCCAGACCGTGGCGGCCTGCACGGGTCGGCATCACGCAGTCGAACATATCAATACCGCGCGCAACCGACTTCAGCATATCGTCCGGCGTACCAACGCCCATCAGATAGCGTGGTTTTTCATGCGGCAGGATCGGACAGGTCACATCCAGCATATCCAGCATCACCTGCTGCGGCTCACCAACAGCCAGACCACCAACGGCATAGCCTTTGAGATCCATGTCTTTCAGCGCCTGTGCAGATTGCTCACGCAGCTGCACATTATCCCCGCCCTGTACAATACCGAACATGGCTTTGCCTGGCTGGTCGCCGAAGGCCACCTTACAACGCTCAGCCCAGCGCAATGAGAGTTCCATTGCCTTTTGCATTACATTGAAGGATGCAGGCAGTGCCGTACATTCATCGAGCTGCATCTGGATATCGCTATCGAGCAGCCCCTGAATTTCAATAGAGCGCTCCGGCGACATTTCATAAGCGCGGCCGTCAATATGCGATCGGAAGGTTACGCCCTGCTCTGTCAGCTTGCGCAACTGCGCCAGTGACATCACCTGAAAACCGCCGGAATCGGTGAGGATCGGCCCCTGCCAACCGCCGAATTCATGCAAGCCGCCAAGGCGTGCCACGCGCTCGGCCCCCGGACGCAGCATCAGGTGGTAGGTATTGCCGAGGATAATATCCGCACCAAGGTCTTTGACCTGATCCATATACATGGCTTTAACGGTGCCTGCGGTGCCAACCGGCATAAAGGCCGGTGTGCGGATGGTGCCGCGGGGCATGGTGATTTCACCGCGACGTGCTTTGCCGTCTGTTGCCAGCACTTTAAATTCAAAATTTTCACTAGTCATATCAGAGTCCGTTAAGTGCGACGCGACAGAAGGCTGGCATCGCCATAGGAATAAAACCGGTATTCATTGTTGATAGCATGGGCATAGGCCGCCTGCATTGTCTCGAAACCGCTGAAGGCAGAGACCAGCATGAACAATGTCGAGCGCGGCAGATGGAAATTGGTCATCAGCATATCAATCGCACGGAACTTATAGCCGGGTGTGATGAAGATATTGGTCGCGCCTGACCAAGGACGGATAATGCCATCCTCACCGGTTGCGCTCTCAATCAGGCGCAGCGACGTCGTGCCGACAGAGATAATCCGTCCGCCCCGTTCATGCACACGGTTGAGTGCTGCTGCGGTTTCCTCAGAGACATAGCCGATTTCCGCATGCATCTTGTGATCGGCAGTATCATCCGCCTTAACCGGCAGGAATGTACCTGCGCCCACATGCAGGGTCACAAAATGCTCTTCCACGCCTTTAGCGCGGATACGCTCCAGCAGTTCCGGCGTGAAATGCAGACCGGCGGTTGGTGCAGCTACTGCCCCTTCTTCACGAGCATAGACAGTCTGATAATCCTGCCTGTCCTGCGCATCTTCCGCCCGTTTGGACGCGATATAAGGCGGCAGCGGAATATGTCCGACAGAAGCAATAGCCTCATCCAGAACAGCACCGGAGACATCAAACACCAGCAACACTTCACCGCTGTCGTGTTTTTCTGCAACCAGTGCATCCAATGTGCCCAAGAAACAGCTGGAACCGGAATGGCCGAAACGAATACGCTCGCCTTGCCTAACGCGCTTTGCGGGGCGCAAAAATGCTTTCCAGCGATCAGCACCGGTGCGCATATGCAAGGTCGCGCTCACAGTTGCGACTGTGTCGTCACGCTCACGCGTGCCCTCGAGCTGCGCCGGAATAACCTTGGTATCATTGAAAACCAGCGCATCACCTTCGCGCAACAAGTCCGGCAGATCGCCGACCTGCAGATCCTGCAAAGGCTGATCCGGAATGACGCGCAATAGTTTTGCATGATCGCGCGGGGTAACCGGACGCAGCGCAATACGCTCTTCCGGCAAGTCAAAATCAAACAGATCGACGCGCATCACTGGCCTCAATTTCGGGGAGTTCAAATTTTTCTAAAATTCGCATTGCCTTGCCATACAGAACAGCGGGCAAAAAATAAAGGGCGCGTTACGGCTTGAACCATAACGCGCCCTCAAATCAGCAGGCTGACAGATTAAATGTCGGCAGCGATTTTTGCAGTCGTGATTGAATCCGGATCAGTTACCGGCTCACCGCGCTTGATCTTGTCAACATTGTCCATGCCTTCAATAACCTGACCCCATACGGAGTACTGGCGATCCAGCCAAGGTGCATCAGCAAAACAGATATAGAACTGGGAGTTAGCCGAATTCGGGTTCTGGCTGCGAGCCATCGAGCAGGTACCGCGTACGTGCTTGGTATTGGTGAATTCTGCCTTCAGGTCAGGCTTGTCCGAACCGCCCATACCGGCGCGGGATGGGTTGAAGCTGGAACCGCCCTGTTTGCCGAACTTCACGTCGCCGGTCTGCGCCATGAAACCATCGATCACGCGGTGAAATACTACGCCGTCATAAGCGCCTTCACGTGCGAGTTCTTTAATACGGGCAACATGACCTGGTGCCAGATCTGGATAGAGTTCGATTGCAACTGTACCTTTAGTGGTTTCCAGTACCAGTGTATTTTCCGGATCTTTATAAGCCATGGGGCTTCTCCTGTAGATTTTTCAGGCTGCAACTCAGACAGCCGCGTTTAAAGTAGAATTACTTACGATCGGCCAGAACAATGGCTTTAACGATACGGTCAGGATTATCAACCGCGCCATTGGCAGATTTGCTGCCTTTTTTGATTTTATCGACGGTTTCCATGCCGCTGACGACTTCGCCGACAACAGTATACTGGCCGTTCAGGAACGAGCCTTCATCAAACATGATGAAAAACTGCGAATTGGCAGAATCCGGCGATGAGCTGCGTGCCATGCCGACGGTGCCGCGCACAAATGGCTGCTTGGAGAATTCTGCCGGAATATTACCATAGGAAGAACCGCCGGTGCCTGCGCGACCCGGATTATAATCCTTATCCGCATTACCGAACTCTACGTCACCGGTCTGCGCCATAAAACCGTCAATCACGCGGTGGAACACAACGCCGTTATAGGCACCGTCGCGCACCAGCTTCTTAATCTGCTCCGCATGTTTCGGAGCCAGATCAGGGCGCAGTTCAATAACTACATCACCGTCTTTCAAAGTCAGAACCACTGTATTTTCAGGGTCTGCGGCCTGCGCATTCACCGGCTGCAAAGAGGCAGTTGCTGAAAATGCGAGAAAGGCTGTGACAGCCAGTAATTTACGCAAAAAGGACATGATTTTTCCTGTGTGAAGCTAAATTCTTATTTTTTAAGCTTATGCTTTAGGGCTTTTTCGATAACAGGCGGCACGAAGCGGCTGACATCGCCCCCCATTGCCGCAATCTGGCGCACCAGTGTGGCAGTAATAAAACGCACATCGGGGGAAGCGGGCAAAAATACAGTTTGCACATCCGCTGCCAGTCCCGTATTCATACCGGCCATCTGCATTTCATAATCAAAATCAGTGGCATCGCGCAAACCGCGCACCATCAGCGTTGCGTTGAAACTTCTGGCAGTGTCCACCACCAGACCGCTGAAGCTGGTATAATCAATACGGCTATTATCTTTGCCGAAAGCCTGCTCTCCGGCCTCGCGCAGCAGCTCTACCCGCTCTTCAAAGCTGAACATCGGGGTTTTGCCCGGATGGACGCCGATAGCGACAATCACCTTGTCAGCCAGCCCGAGAGCCCCGCGCAGAACATCAAGATGACCATTGGTGACCGGATCAAATGATCCTGCATAGAGAGCTGTTTTCATACCCAATGAATTAATCATTATACTGACCAATTTCAATCTCTAAAGCGAAGTACATAACGGGTTCAGCAAAGAGCGGAACAAGAACCTCTCTAAGCCTCAGTCTTACATCAAAAGCATAGGTTTACGCGCTCCCAAAGTGAACCTAGCATGAATAGACCGGTCAGAAATAATTCAAGTGAAAACGCCTATATTACCGGTAACACAGTAACCGCACAGATCTCACATGCCACAAAATGAAAGATTTTATGCAACCTTTGTGTCGCTTGCGCGTAATATAAGCGAAAGGATAAAATGATGATGCTATTTATTCTCGCAATCTCAATGATCGTCGCGATGATGTTTGCAGCCATTATCCTGATGATCGAAGAAAGTGCCTCCAGGCGTCTGAGCAATCAGAAATCAGTCTTCGACCTGCGCTCTGTACGGCGTGTCGCCCGCGGCACCAGATCAAAGCGCATTACACACGCATAAGTGAAGTGATAATATCTTGGTTTCGCCTAAATCAGGCCTAAATAGATACAAAATACCTCTTTAATCAGAGGGCAGTTGCAGCCGGAACCTCCAGTCCAGGCTTTTATTTCAAGGCGGTGTGAGAAGACACCGCCTTTTTCTTTATGTGAGCACAATAAAAAACGCCCCGTCAAAATGACGGGGCGTTTTTTTGTCTCAGAGCTTATTCTGCGGCAGGTTCATCACCGCCCGTTTGGGGCGCTTCCTGAACCGGTGTCTGTTCACCGGCGGTTTCCGAGGTTTCATCCTCTTCATCATCGGTTTCAGAAATCCGTTCCACCGACACAACCTTTTCACCATCTGCGGTATTAAAGATGGTTACGCCCTTGGTGGAGCGACCGGCAATGCGGATGCCGCCAACCGGCACACGGATCAGCTGACCGCCATCCGACACCAGCAGGATCTGGTCGCTTGCTTCCACAGGGAACAGCGCAACCAGCGCACCGATTTCATCAGTCTTCGATGTATCAGTAGCGCGGATACCCTTACCGCCACGGCCGGAAATACGGAATTCATAGGACGAAGAACGCTTGCCGTAACCGAACTCGCTGACTGTCAGAACTGTCTGCTCATGAGCTTTCAGCTCTTCATAGCGCTCATCATTGAGTTCCGCATCTTCGGTTACGTCTTCACCGACAACTGCGATATCTTCCACATCATCCGAGCCAAGGCTGCGGCGCTCTGCAACAGCGCGCTTCAGATAGGCTGTACGTTCGGCCGGTGTCGCTTCCACATGCTCAAGAATAGCCATAGAGATAACTTTATCGCCATCGGCCAGATTGATACCGCGTACACCAATCGAATTACGACCGGCAAAGACGCGCACATCATCCACACGGAAACGGATACACTGGCCGCCGGCAGCGGTGAGCAGCACGTCGTCATTAACCGTACATGTATCGACCGAGAGGATTTCATCACCCTCTTCTTCCAGCTTCATCGCAATCTTACCGTTGCGGTTGACCTGAACGAAATCAGACAATTTGTTACGGCGCACTGTGCCGCGCGTTGTAGCGAACATCACGTCGAGTTCTGCCCAGCTTGCCTCATCCTCAGGCAATGGCATGATCGTGGTGATACGCTCACCCTGCTGCAAAGGCAGCATATTAATCAATGCCTTACCGCGGGATTGCGGAGTACCGATCGGCAGACGCCAGACTTTTTCTTTATAGACGATACCGCGTGAGGAGAAGAACAGCACCGGCGTATGGGTATTGGCCACAAACAGACGGGTAACAAAATCCTCGTCCTTCGTCGCCATACCTGAGCGGCCTTTACCGCCGCGACGCTGTGCACGATAGGTATTCAACGGCACACGCTTGATGTAACCGGCATGGCTGACGGTGACGACCATATCTTCACGGGCGATGAGGTCTTCATCATCCATTTCAGCGCCGCCAAGGGTCAGCTCAGTACGGCGTGGCGTTGCGAATTCATCACGAACCGCCGCCATTTCATCCTTAACAATGCCGAGAATGCGCTCACGCGATGCCAGAATAGACAAGTAATCTTTGATTTCTTCGCCGATCTTGTTCAGTTCATCAGCGATTTCATCACGGCCGAGAGCTGTCAGGCGCTGCAGGCGCAGTTCAAGAATAGCGCGTGCCTGTTCTTCCGACAGGTTATAGGTGCTGTCATCATTCAGAACATGACGCGGATCGTCGATCAGACGGATCAGCGGTGCGATATCGGCTGCAGGCCAGCGGCGTGTCATCAACTGCTCACGCGCCGTTGCAGGATCCGGCGCACGGCGGATCAGCGCAATAATTTCGTCGATATTGGCAACGGCAATCGCCAGACCAACCAAGACATGCGCTCGCTCGCGGGCTTTATTCAGCAGGAACTTGGTGCGGCGGCTGACAACTTCCTCACGGAAATGCACAAACGCATTCAGCACTTCCATCAGGGTCAGAAGTTGCGGCTTACCACCATTCAGCGCCACCATATTGCAGCCGAAAGAGGTCTGCAGCGGGGTGTAGCGGTAAAGCTGGTTCAGCACCACATCAGCATTGGCATCGCGCTTCAGTTCAACAACCACGCGATAACCGTCACGGTCGGATTCGTCGCGCAGATCGGAAATGCCTTCAATACGCTTGTCGCGTACCAGTTCGGCCATTTTCTCAATCATGCTCGCTTTATTGACCTGATACGGAATTTCCGTGATCACGATGGATTCGCGGTCATTGCGCATCGGCTCAATGGTCACACGGCCACGCATCAGCACAGAACCGCGACCGGTGCTGTAAGCCGAATAAATGCCGGAACGGCCGAGGATCAAACCACCGGTCGGAAAATCAGGCCCCGGAATGATCTCGATCATTTCTTCCAGTGACATTTCAGGATTGTCGATCAGGGCAATACAGCCATTGATCACTTCACCCAAGTTGTGCGGCGGAATATTGGTGGCCATACCAACGGCGATACCGCCGGAACCATTGACCAGCAGGTTCGGATAGCGCGCCGGAAGCACTTTAGGCTCCTGTTCGCGGCCATCATAATTGTCCTGAAAATCAACAGTGTCCTTGTCGATATCTTCGAGCAGAACCGAGGAAACTTTTTCCAGACGGCACTCAGTATAACGCATCGCAGCGGCACTGTCGCCGTCGATGGAGCCGAAGTTACCCTGCCCGTCAACCAGCGGTTCGCGCATGGAGAAGTCCTGCGCCATACGCACCAGTGCATCATAGATCGAGGCGTCACCATGCGGATGGTATTTACCCATCACTTCACCGACGACACCGGCAGATTTACGGTAGGAGCGGTTCCAGGCGAGCCCCATCTCATTCATGGCATGGAGAATACGCCGGTGGACCGGCTTCAACCCGTCACGAACATCAGGAAGCGCGCGGCTGACGATAACGCTCATAGCGTAATCGAGGTAGGACCGCTGCATCTCCTCCACAATAGAAATCGGTTCAATACCGTTAAATTCGTCTGAACCGGGCGGCGGAGTAAGGTCTGTCACTATTCAAATATCTTTCATAAAGAATCGATTAGTTTTGATAGATTGTACTCTATCCCATAACATCAAAATCACGAAATTTCGACTGCCTTGCGGCGGCCTTCATACACACCAAATATAGCCGATTTTGTGCTTTTTTGGCATATTTATCACCCTGTCACGCATAAATCAGAGAATATTCTTGTTTCCCGTTCGGGACGGGGGCAAATGCATCAGAATACTTCATCAATCGGCCTTTCAGAACCGGCACAAGAACCATCTTGCGCTTATACGGCAAAGACAGGCATAATTCTTACAATCATTCATAAAGAACAAGAACAGGAACACGGATGAGCTTTTATGACAGTCTCTTCAGCGCCTTTGTCACACTGCTCGTAACCATTGATCCGCCCGGGCTTGCACCGCTGTTTCTCGCCGTTACCACCGGCATGGATCGCCGCGAACGGGCACAGGTTGCCAAACGCGCCAGCATCATCGCCTTTATCATCCTCGCGCTCTTTGCCATTGCCGGCGCACAAATTCTGATGCTGTTCGGCATCACACTCGGCGCGTTCCGCGTTGCCGGTGGTCTTTTGCTGTTCTGGATCGCATTTGAAATGATCTTTGAGCGCCGTCAGGAACGCCATGAAAAAAGCGCGACAGTTGCCATCACCAAAGACCATATCCGCAATGTTGCCGCCTTCCCGCTGGCCATTCCGCTGATTGCCGGCCCGGGTGCTATTTCCGCCACAGTCCTTCTCGGCGGAACATTTCCGACCATTGGCAGCAGACTTGCTTTGCTCGGCATTCTGCTTGCCTGTATCGTGCTTTCTTACATCGTATTCCTGCTCGCAGAGCGCGTGGATCGTTTCTTAGGGGAAACAGGCCGCTCCATCCTCACCCGCCTGCTCGGCGTTATCCTTGCCGCTCTGGCTGTGCAATTTGTGGCGGATGGTATCCGCTCACTGATCGTAGGAAGCTAAATAAAAAAGCCCGCGTCAAACGCGGGCTTTTCTTTTTGAGAGAATAAATCTCAGAACGGAATGTCATCATCCAAGTCATGGCTGAAACCGCCGGACTGCTGCTGCGGGCTGGAACGACCGAAATCATTGCCGCCGCCGCTGCTGCCATAGTCACCGCCGCGCGATGAACCGCCGCCACCGGCAAAGCGATCACCGCCGCTGCCTTCAAAACGGCCGCCACCACCGCCACCGCCTTCGCCACGGCTGTCGAGCATCTGCAACTCACCGCGGAATTTCTGCAACACGATTTCAGTTGTGTAGCGTTCATTGCCGTTCTGGTCTGTCCATTTGCGGGTCTGCAACTGACCTTCAATGTAAACCTTGGCGCCTTTTTTCAGATACTGTTCTGCAACCTTGGCCAGATTTTCGTTGAAGATTACAACGCTGTGCCATTCGGTCTTGTCCTTACGCTCACCGGACTGGCGGTCGCGCCAGCTTTCCGATGTTGCGATACGCAGGTTTGCAACCGGCTCACCGGAGTTCAGACGGCGGATTTCAGGATCCGCTCCGAGATTACCGACGAGAATAACTTTATTGACTGAGCCTGCCATAGACCTGCACTCCAGATTTTTTTCTTACAGTTTGCGTGACAATACATAAGGCAGCTCCCCGAAGAAAGGGAAAGATAGCTTATCCAAAACAAAAAAAGCCGCCGCGGAAATCCGCAGCGGCTCTGATTTCACAGCGGATAATTCCGCCATACTCACGATTAACGGGAGTAATATTCAACAACCAGATTTGGTTCCATCTGAACGGCGTATGGAACGTCGGACAGGCCTGGAACGCGGCTGTATGTTGCAGTCAGCTTGCCGTGGTCAGCAACGATGTAGTCAGGAACATCGCGTTCTGCGAGCTGAACAGCTTCCAGAACGATAACCAGCTGCTTGGACTTTTCGCGAACTTCAACAACGTCACCAGCCTTCAGGCGGTAGGACTGAATGTTAACGCGACGACCATTTACGTTTACGTGACCGTGGTTGATGAACTGACGGGCAGCAAAGATGGTAGGTACGAATTTGGCGCGGTATACAACTGCGTCCAGACGGCTTTCCAGCAGACCGATCAGGTTTTCACCGGTATCGCCCTTACGACGAGCAGCTTCTTCGTAAGTTTTACGGAACTGCTTTTCAGAGATGTCGCCGTAGAAGCCTTTCAGCTTCTGCTTTGCGCGCAGCTGAATACCGAAGTCGGACAGCTTGCCCTTACGGCGCTGACCGTGCTGACCTGGGCCGTATTCACGACGGTTTACAGGGGATTTAGGACGGCCCCAGATGTTTTCGCCAAGACGACGATCAATTTTATATTTGGAAGATTCGCGCTTACTCATCGCATTTCCCTTTAAAAGTTATACCGGCGCGGCAGCTTGTCTGCCTCGCTCGAAGGAAACGCGCCCTCCTCTGCCTTCTTGTTGTGAAGACTGACAGAATATTGCGACAGCGAATGTGGCAATTATTCACGGGACACGTCAACAGATACGGGGAATCTGTAAAGACGCCCTGAAATCCTGAGCGGCTTTTAAGGAGTGAAAGCCTGTCTTGTCAAGACCTGCGGCGCAGACAGCGGCTTGTTTCCGTATCTTGATCCGAAACCAGCCACTTACGTTTCAAAACACATGCCGGTTTCTTGCGTTGAAACATTGCCATTCCTTGAAACTTGCCTCAACTTAAATATCCGGCATTCCTAGAACAGAGATCGGCATGATAAAATTTATAATACGCATATATCCTGATGTGATCGCTGTTCTGTGCGGCCTTCTCATTATCCCGTGGATACTCGGCGTTCCCGGGCGGCCGACACCGGCTCAATTATCAGGCTGGAACATCGGGTTTTTCGCCATATGCACCTATCTGCTACTCTATCAAACTATAAAATCCCTGAGAAATTTTGAGTTCTATAAAAAGAAGATGTCAATTCACCGGCCTGTTTCAAATATTCTCATTGGCGCTGCCTTATTCATTCCTGCGGTGATGGTGACGTCATTTCTTTTGCTTATTTACTCTTAACAACCCACATCAATGGAAATGATTTTGAAGTGAGAAACAGAGACTTCTCGATGCATATTACTGCAAAATGATATAGAAGGCAGCTTTTAACCCTTATTTACACTAAAATAGATCATAGTTTTCAGCAATATTTTAAGAACCAATATT
This sequence comes from Pseudochrobactrum algeriensis, assembly GCF_018436245.1. NCBI lineage: Bacteria > Pseudomonadati > Pseudomonadota > Alphaproteobacteria > Hyphomicrobiales > Brucellaceae > Pseudochrobactrum > Pseudochrobactrum algeriensis. Next base: position 1,289,295 of record NZ_CP075361.1, on the reverse strand, counting down.
AATCAGATCATCACGATCAGCAGGTATATTATATTCAATCAATAAACGGCAGGATTTGCTATGTTAACTCTTCCTTTTAAAGCCTCTGTTGTAATAATTTCTCTTATCGGTTCATCCTCCCTTGTTCAGGCGGAAGCTGTACCAAAACAGAGCTCTGACTTTAAAGCCAATTATAATCTGGCCATCAATGACAGTAAGGCAAAGCCTGAAACCGCTTTATGCTCTGCAACAGCGCATGATCTGACCAAAAACAAGAAATATAAATATGACCGCTTCGGCTTTACGCAAGCCGATTATGATGCTGCGCAACTGAACCGTAACAACGGCAATGTAACCGTCAGGCTCAACGGCGAAGCCCGTCAGCGCAACGGCAGTGCTGCATGGGATGCAATTACAGTCGATTGCAGTGTCAGTAAAAACAAAGTCCGCTCTGTATCCGTTACCGTGAAAAAATAACACGATAAGAAAGAAAGGCGCATTGTCAGAGCGGTTTGCATTCAAACCGGATCACGGCGCTCGTTCTATCTCTTTGTTTTTACGCGTATCTTATCCAAAAACCGGTTCTCAGTTTTCGGGATACGCTCTGACAATGCGCCTTTGATTTATTGTTGCGCATCGAAACGCGCCCGCTCCTCACGCATGGTATGGCGGTTATCGACCGCCCATTGCCCCAGATTGTCAATCGGCTTTGCCAGCGACATTCCCAAAGCAGTCAGCGAATATTCCACTTCCGGCGGTGAAGTCGGACGTACAGTGCGCAACACCAAACCGTCACGCTCCAATGAGCGCAAAGTCACTGTGAGCATACGCTGCGAAATCCCCTCAATCAGACGGCGCAGCGCATTGAAGCGGATTGTGCCCTGCTGAAGATTGAGAATAACCAGCAGGCTCCATGTATCCCCCACCCGATCCAGCACTTCACGGATAGGACATGTACCGTTCTCATCCGCGGTAAATCCTGCGGTATCAGCCAGAATCGGTGGGGTATTCTTTCCATCATCATGCTGTGGCTCTGCTGAAATTTTCTTCAGCGCGGCATTCATCTGAGAGGTCATTGCCTTCTCCTTCATTGCACGCGACCGTAAAATTGAACGGTAAAGCGCGCATTTGCAGGTGGTTACTTAGAAGTGACTTACTGACTTTAAAGTGCATTCTTCACAGTCATTTCAAATCATATTACATAGTTACCTATCGTAACCTGATTAAAAATAATTCTTATTAATCTTATAATATGAGGTAAGTCCTATGTCAAAAATCGCAATCATCGGCGCCAGCGGCTATGTCGGTACAGCCCTGCTTAATGAGGCAGTGAAACGCGGCCATCAGGTGAGCGCACTTGTGCGCCATCCGGAGAAAATTACTGCCAACGCCAATGTCGCCGCTGTGAAAGCCGATGTTCTGGACACAGACGGACTGGCTGCACTTTTAAAAGGCCATGATCTGGTAATCTCCGCCTATAATCCGGGCTGGCAGGAAGCCGACATCCGCAATATTCACATCAAGGGCAGCAAATCCATTAGTGAAGCTGTGAAAAAAGCCGGCATCAAGCGTCTGATCGCAGTCGGCGGCGCAGGCAGCCTTGAAATCAACGGCGCTCAGCTGGTGGATTCCCCTGAATTTCCGGCGGAATATAAAGAAGGCGCGCTGGGTGCCCGTCAGGCACTCAATGACCTGAAAGCCGAGAATGAACTGGACTGGTCTTTTGTTTCACCAGCTATTCTGTTGGTACCGGGTGAAGCCACCGGCACATTCCGCTTGGGAAAAGATTCTCCGGTTTTTGACGATAAGGGCGAAAGCAAAATCACCGTCGGCGATCTGGCTGCCGCCATTCTTGATGAAGCAGAACAGGGCAAACATATCCGCCAGCGCTTCACCGCAGCATATTAAAACATCAAATGAAAAAGCCCGCTTTTAGCGGGCTTTTTATATCAGGCAGGAACCAAGCCAAGACGCTTTGCCTGCGGCGAATTTTTCTCATCCGCACGCAAGGTCAGCACCGATACACCTGTCGCCGTTACCGCAACCGTATGTTCAAACTGAGCCGAGAGTAAGCCGTCTTTTGTGGTAACAGTCCACTCATCCGCTTCGGTCTTCACATTACGCCGCCCCTGATTGAGCATCGGTTCAATGGTGAAAACCATGCCTTGTTGCAGAAACAAGCCGGTTCCGGGTTTACCGAAATTGAGAATTTGCGGTTCTTCATGCATTTCACGGCCGATACCGTGACCACAATAATCATGCACAACCGAATAGCCGTTGCGCTTGGCGTGATGCTCGATTGCCCAACCGATATCGCCAATCCGCGCACCCGGTCGCACAGCCGCAATCCCCATCCACATCGCTTCATAAGCGGTGCGCACCAAGCGTTTGGCAGCGGCATTCACCTCACCGACACAATAGGTCTTGCTGGAATCCGCGATATAGCCGTTTTTCTCCAGTGTAATGTCAAAATTGACAATATCACCGCTTTTCAGCACATCCGTTTGTGACGGCACACCATGGCAAACCACATGATTGACTGAAGAATTCAGCACAAAACCGTAGCCATACTGGCCTTTACTCGCCGGACGGGATTGTAAATCCTCAATGATAAAGCGCTCGACTTTGTCGTTAATCTCAAGCGTTGAGACACCTTCAAGCGGCGTTTTATCCAGCATGTCAAAGACAGAGGCCAGCAAACGCCCTGCCTCAGCCATCAGCGCCAGTTCCTGTGGTTGCTTAATCATGATTCACTCATGCCCAGCGATGAAACAGCAACACCGGCAGCATTAAGCTCACGGCGCATAATTTCTGAAAAACTGAGCGTCGGATTGGTCTCACATAACATGCCGATTTTAATCCAGAAGGCAGCCTGCGCATTAATAGAGCGGCAAGTCACCCTGCTCGCAAGACGCAGCTGCTCATGCAACTCGTCTTCAATATTCACAATACCCATAAGGCCTCACATATGCTTCATATACATACTATATACGAAACATATATCGAGTCTCAAGGCGAATAATAGTCAGCGATCAGCTGATGAGTTCCACATCGACCACACCGCTGATGGCCTTCATCGCGCTGGCAATCTGCGGGCTGATACGATAGCGGTCTGGCAAGGCAACTTCGACCTCGCGCTGACCATTATCTTTAATCACAATAAAGCTGACCTCACCGTCACCACGGGTTTTGAAATAAGGCACAATCTGATCGAGCGCATCGCTGTTGCGCAGGAACAGACGCAGCGCTTTTTGCAGGCGACTGGCCTCATCTTCCAGTGACACAACTGTAGCAATACGCAGGCTCACACCTTCTGGTCGGTTTTCAGCGGAAACGGTAATCACCACCGAGCGACCGGGTTCCAGCAGGTCGCGGAACTGCTGTAGCGCCTCTGAGAAAAGCACTGATTCAAACTGACCTGTCGCATCAGAAAAGGCAATGATGCCCATCTTATTGCCGGTCTTGGTCTTGCGCTCCTGCTTGCTGATAACCGTTCCGGCAAGACGACCGTTGGTTGCGCCCTTTTTCACCGCATTGGAGAAATCAGCCCAGCTTTGAACACGCATTTTCTGCAGCGCTTCATTATAATCATCCAGCGGATGCGCGGAGAGATAGAAGCCTGCGGCCTGCAATTCGCGATGCAGTTTCTCTGATGAAGTCCAAGGGGTTACCACCGGCAATTGCAGCTTTTCTTTCGGCACCAGACCGGTACCAAAAATATCCGACTGCCCGCTATTGGCATTTTCCTGCGTGCGCTGGGTATAGGCCATCAGGCTGTCCATACCGGAACTCAGAGCCGAACGGTCAACACCGAAACAATCCAGCGCACCGGCATTAATCAGGCTTTCAAACACACGGCGGTTGACCATGCGCGGATCAACGCGCTCGCAGAAATCTTCAAGGCTTTCAAACGGCTTTTCTTTCCGCTTTTCGACAATATGCTCAACGGCTGCATCACCGACGCCCTTGATCGCGGCCAGCGAATAGAAAATCTTACCTTCGCCGACTTCAAACGGACGGTAGGATGTCATGACCGATGGCAGCACCACCTCAATACCAAGACGCAAGGCATCACGACGGAAATCATTGAGCTTTTCCGTGTTGTTCATATCATAGGTCATGGATGCGGCGAGAAACTCTGCCGGATAATGTGCCTTCAGATAGGCCGTATGATAGGAAACAATCGCATAGGCCGCCGCGTGGGATTTGTTGAAACCATAGTCAGCAAATTTGGCAAGCAGGTCGAAAATCGTATTGGCCTGCGCCTTGCCCACGCCGCCTTCAATCGCACCATCAACGAAACGGACGCGCTGCTTGTCCATTTCTTCACGGATCTTCTTACCCATCGCGCGGCGCAGCAAATCCGCTTCACCAAGCGAATAGCCGGAAAGCTCCTGCGCGATCTGCATCACCTGTTCCTGATAAACGATAACGCCCTGCGTTTCCTTCACCAGATGGTCGATTTTTGGGTGAATAGAGGCAATTTCCTCTTCACCGTGCTTACGCGCATTATAGGTCGGAATATTCTCCATCGGACCCGGGCGATAGAGCGCCACGAGTGCAATAATATCCTCGATACGGTCAGGCTTCATCCCGATAAGCGCTTTACGCATACCCACAGATTCCACCTGAAACACGCCGACCGTTTCACCGCGCGACAGCATTTCATAGGTCAGCTGATCGTCAAACGGTAGTGTTTGCAGGTCAATATCGACACCTTTACGGGCAATCAGCTTCACGGCTGTATTGAGTACCGTCAGCGTTTTCAGACCCAGAAAGTCGAACTTTACCAGACCCGCCTGTTCAACCCATTTCATATTGAACTGAGTGACCGGCATATCTGAGCGCGGATCGCGATACATCGGCACCAGTTCCGACAATGGCCGGTCACCGATAACAATACCCGCCGCGTGGGTGGAGGCGTGGCGATAAAGCCCTTCAAGCTTCAGCGACATATCGAGAAGACGACCGACAACCGGTTCCTTCTCACGCTCCTCATTAATGCGCGGTTCTTCATTAATAGCCTGTCCGAGCGATACCGGATTGGCAGGGTTCGACGGCACCAGCTTACACAGCCTGTCGACCTGCCCGTAAGGCATTTGCAGCACGCGGCCAACGTCGCGCAGCACCGCACGCGCCTGCAGCGTACCGAAAGTGATAATCTGCGCTACCTGATCGCGGCCGTATTTCTGCTGCACATAGCGGATCACCTCTTCACGGCGATCCTGACAAAAGTCGATATCAAAGTCCGGCATCGACACACGATCCGGATTAAGAAAGCGCTCAAACAGCAAAGAGAAACGCAGCGGATCAACATCGGTAATGGTCAGCGCATAAGCCACAAGCGAACCCGCACCGGAACCACGCCCCGGCCCCACCGGAATATCCTGCTGCTTTGCCCATTTGATAAAGTCCGAAACGATCAGGAAGTAACCCGGAAATTTCATGCGGACGATGATGCCGATTTCGTAATCCAGCCGCTTGATATAGTCCTCGTGGGTATGACCTTCCGCAAGGCCGAATAGCTTCAACCGCTCCTCAAGACCTTCACGCGCCTGACGCGCCATTTCATCCGCTTCTGCCTGCAAAGCGGCTTCCGGATCATCGGACTCACCGGTAAAGCGTGGCAGAATCGGTGCGCGGGTTTGCGTGTACCAATGACAGCGACGTGCAATCTCGACGGTATTTTCCAGAGCCTCCGGCAGATCGGCAAATAAAGCCGCCATTTCGCTCTGGGATTTCAAATAATGATCTGGCGTCAGACGGCGACGATCATCCGATGCGATGACCTGACCATCTGCAATAGCCAGCAAAGCATCATGCGCTTCATAATCTCCGCTCTGCTTGAAGAATGCCTCATTGGTTGCAACCAACGGCAGCTCATATTCATAAGCCAGATCAACCAGTTTGGATTCAAGTACACGGTCATAACCGCGCTGGCGGTGCAATTCGACATAAAGACGGTTGCCAAAGATGTTTTTTAAAAACACAAGGCGGCTGCGCGCACGCTCTTCCCGTTCATTGCTGAGCGGTATGCCAATCGGCCCCTCTGCTCCGCCGGTCAGAAAAATCACATCTTCCGACAAATCCGGCAGCCAGTCCGCACGGATATGCACCGGATCACCGGCTTCTGTTTCCAGATAGGAACGACTGACCAGCCGCACCATATTGGCATAACCTTCCTCACTGGAAGCCAGCAGTACCACCGGCGACAAATCCAGCGCATCGCGGCGGTTGATCGCACGGCCTTCCGGCTGATGGTCGCCAAAGGCAATATCAACAACACAGCCGATAATCGGCTGCACACCATCTTTCGACGCCTTCTGCGCAAATTCCAATGCGCCGAAGAGATTATTCGTGTCTGTTACAGCAATTGCAGGCGCATTATCATCCTTGGCATGGCCGATAATTTTGCCGATTTGCAATGCCCCTTCCAGCAATGAATAAGCCGAGTGCGTGCGTAAATGAATAAATACCGGTGCACCGGCAGGTAATTCAGAAGCAGCTACGGCAGAAACATCAGAAGGCAAAGGCATATACTCCGTCATTGCAACCATCGCCTGCCCGTTTGTGCAGGGATGTATCGCAGTACAAAGCCTTACATAGAAACTGCATTCCAAAAATAACAGTTCTGTAAGACGGGAAAATCAAACCGGATAATGAACTGAAGCCTGTCAGACTCCGCACATTCATCAGATCCTTTTTCCCGCAATGCCGTCATGATGTCCAGATGCATATGCGCATTCCGTCAATCATTACACATTCTATGTCTCTAGTCGGCTATATCTCTAGCTGGCTATATCTTCAGCCAGCTACATCTTAACACAGAGCGTGCCGCGTTTAATTGTATCCGCTCTGCTCGCTCTATCTTCTTGTTTTACGCATGTCGTATAGGAAAACCGGTGCCCACTTTTCCGCGACATGCTCTGGTTAAATCAGGCTTTGTGCAGCCTCAGAACGCTGCCAGCCACATAGCAAAAGTTGCTACAAACAAACCGATGGAAATGAATGACATAACATCACGAACCAGATCAGACATGATATGAACTCCATTTGTTCTTGTATGTATGCAATTTGTTCCATTATTGTTCCGCAGTCAACCCCTCTTTGTTCACGTAAAAACATCTATAGTTAGTGAAATATGAACCGCTGATTTACCGCCTAGTTGTGTAAGCAGCGCCTGTTTTATTTTTGATTGTAGTTTCAGCTATTTAAGCCGCAGCTCTTTTTTCCGTATCTACAGAACAAATAAAAATGCCGCATGCATATTTCAGCATACGGCATTCAATAATTCAGTTTGTCTTGTAATCAGGCGGCAGGTTTTCTCAAATCGAGATCAACGATCTTGCCGTCTTTCAGTGTAACGCAACGATCCATGCGTCGTGCCAGATCATGATTATGCGTTGCGATCAGTGCAGACAGGCCGGACTGACGCACCAGTGCCTCCAGCGCCTGAAACACATAAGACGATGTTGACGGGTCGAGATTACCTGTCGGTTCATCCGCAAACAGCACCAGCGGTGCATTGGCAACTGCGCGGGCAATGGCAACACGCTGCTGTTCACCACCGGACAACTCCGACGGCCGGTGCGAAGAGCGGGGCCCGATACGCATATAATCCAGCAAATTTTGCGCACGCTGTGATGCAACTTTGGATGACAGGCCACGCAACATTTGCGGCACCATCACATTTTCAAGCGCGGTAAATTCCGGCAGCAGATGATGGAACTGATAGACAAAGCCCAGATCATTGCGGCGCATGGCTGTACGTTCATCATCATCCAGCTGCGCACAAGAAGTTTTGCCCAGGATTACATCACCGGAATCCGGCTTTTCCAGCAGTCCTGCCGTATGCAGCAGGGTGGATTTACCGGCACCGGATGGTGCAACCAGCGCCACCATTTCACCGCGCATCAGCGTGAAATTCGCATCTTTAAGAATAGTCAGCTCACGGTCTGCTTCATGATAGCTGCGGCAGACATTTTTCAGCTGGAGGATCGGCTCTCCGGACATAGCAGCCATTATTCGTACCTCAGCGCTTCAACAGGATCGAGTTTGGCCGCACGCCAAGCCGGAAAAATCGTTGCAATAAATGACAAGAACAGCGCCATACCAATAACAGAAAGCGTTTCGCTGAGATTCATTTCAGCAGGAAGCTGACTCAGGAAATAAAGCTCCGGATTAAACAAAGTTGTGCCCGACAACCATGAGAAGAACGCACGGATACGCTCCACATTGAGGCACACGACAACGCCGAGCACCACGCCTGCCAGTGTTCCCGTGACACCGATCGCCGCACCGGTCATCAGGAAAATACGCATGATTGCACCACGGGTTGCGCCCATTGTGCGCAGGATCGCGATATCACGCCCCTTATCTTTCACCAGCATGATCAGACCGGAAATAATATTGAGTGCCGCCACCAGAACGATCAGCGTGAGGATCATGAACATCACGTTACGCTCAACCTGCAAAGCCGAGAAGAATGTGGCATTACGCTGGCGCCAGTCTGTCATCATCACAGGACGCTCTGCCGCCTCTTCCACACCAGCACGCAGATCATCAACCTTGTCCGGATTATCGGCAAAGACCTCAATCGACTGGACACGGTCTTCCTGATTGAAGAACAATTGCGCCTCACCCAAAGGCATCAGCACAATAGACGCATCATATTCCGACATGCCGATCTCGAAGATCGCCTTGATCGGATAGGCTTTGGTACGGGCATTCACACCAAACGGCGTTACGTCACCATCCGGCGAAATGATTTTCAGATCATCACCGACACCAAGACCGAGATTCTGCGCCATACGGGTACCAATGGCCACACCGTCAGACGTATCAAAACTCGCGAAAGTACCGGATTTCACATTTTTGGCGATCAGCTCAAGCTTGTTCACATCCTGCTCGCGCAGACCACGCACCAGCGCACCGGTGCCTGCACCGATACTGCCCTGCACCAGAGCCTGCCCCTCAACAACCGGAATAGCGAATTTCACGCCTTGCAGCGCGTCCATACGCTTCACCAGATGATCGTAATCCTCCAGCGGGCTGTCGATCGGCGCAACAATCAGGTGGCCGTTGATACCGAGAATACGGTTGAGGAGCTCCGTGCGGAAGCCGTTCATCACCGCCATAACGATGATGAGTGTGGCCACGCCGAGCATGATGCCGGTGAATGAAAAACCGGCAATCACAGAAATAAAAGCCTCGCGACGGCGGGAACGCAGATAGCGCCATGCAATCATACGTTCCAGTGAGGAGAATGGTCCGGTGCCCTGACGTTGTGCCTGAGCTGCCGGTTTCTTTTCCTGTTGTTTCTTTGGCAATTTATCGAGCAATTGCGCTCCCCCGTTGCCTTGATTTCCACCTGTCGCAGGCTTTTTGAACATTACTGCCCCGCAGTCAGAAGATTGATTGCGGCTTCAACAGTCATGGTCTGACGTTCACCGGTTTTACGATCTTTGACTTCAACTTCACCATTGGCAACGCTGCGCGGACCGGCAATGACCTGCACCGGCACACCGATCAGATCCATGGTTGCAAATTTCGAACCCGGACGGTCGTCGCTGTCATCGAGCAGAGGATCGAGACCGGCATTGGTCAGAGCTTCATAGAGCTTTTCAGAGACTGCATCGCAAGCTGCATCACCCGGCTTCATATTGACGATACCTGCACCAAACGGCGCAATGGCTTTCGGCCAGATGATACCGTTTTCGTCATGGGATGCTTCAATCGTTGCAGCAACCACACGCGACGGGCCGATACCGTAAGAACCCATGGAAACCAGATGTTCTTTGCCATCTGGTCCCTGCACTTTTGCGCCCATTGGCTCGGAATATTTGGTGCCGAAATGGAAGATGTGACCAACTTCAATACCGCGTGCAGCAACCTGATTGCCTGCATCGACTTTTGCCCATGCGGCTTCGTCATGCATTTCTTCAGTCGCAGCGTAAGGCGTTGTCCACTGGTCAACAATAGATGCCATTGCCGCATCATCGAAGAAGTCGATATCCGCGCCCGGAACTTTCAGATCGAGATAAGCGCGGTCACAGAAAACCTGACTTTCACCGGTATCTGCCAGAATGATAAATTCGTGGGACAGATCGCCGCCGATCGGGCCGGTATCCGCACGCATCGGAACCACCTGCACGCCAATACGGGAGAATGTGCGCAGATAAGAAACGAACATGCGGTAGTAAGCAGCTTTCGCACCTTCGTAATTCAGGTCGAAAGAATAAGCATCTTTCATCAGGAATTCACGCGAACGCATCACGCCGAAACGCGGACGCACTTCATCACGGAATTTCCACTGAATGTGATAAAGGTTCAGCGGCAGGTCTTTATATGAGCGTACATAGGAGCGGAAAATATCGGTGACCATTTCTTCATTGGTCGGGCCGAACAGCATTTCACGCTCGGAGCGGTCTTTAATGCGCAGCATTTCCTTGCCGTAAGCATCATAACGGCCGCTTTCGCGCCACAGATCAGCAGACTGAATTGTCGGCATCAAAATTTCATTGCCGCCTGCGCGGTTCTGCTCTTCACGAATGATCGTATTGACCTTGTTCAGAACCTTCAGACCCAGCGGCAGCCATGTGTAAATACCGGCTGACTGCTGGCGGATCATCCCCGCACGCAGCATCAGACGATGGGAGACAATTTCTGCCTCTTTTGGATTTTCTTTCAGGATCGGCAAAAAGAATCGCGACATACGCATGGAGGAACCACCGGAAATTGCTCCCGATCCCGTTAGAATCAGGAAAAAACACATAAAATCTCTCGTGTTTATTAACCACTTATCATGGCAATGAAAACCCGTCTCACGCAGAGCGGAGCCAGCAAATCTTCAGTCACGAAGGCATGCAGACCTGACGGATAAAGCCTGCCAAATTATGGCAGCGTCCGATGATTCCTTATATTTCAGGAGATCGGGATAAAAATAATGTGAGCTTTACAGCATTTCCCGCTGCCGGAACGGCAAAAGACAGGTTCAGCTTCAGTTTTATTTATTTGTGACAATTTTTTTACATTTTTGATTTTCATCCAAAAAGCACTCTAAAAACTGCAATTCTTATGAAAATTTCATTTTAAATCGAATTAAAAACATTGAAATTTGCTTTTCGGCTTCAATTCTTATGGCATTTTTGTGTCCGCGCTTAAAAAAACGCGTGACAACTGATATTTCTCATTCTATTTTCCAAGCAACGACAACAGAGAGCAGACTTAACTACTCTCTCACGCGGTCAAAGTCTTGGGAGGATGCAACTCAGGCGCGGTATTTCGCAGCCGCCTGTAACAAGGAAACGAGTTGGACGCGTATTTTATCAGCAAGGCTAACGCCTTGCTTTTTTTTACATCTTAATAATACAAATATAGTGTGATTATAAACTCCGGTTTTGCTTCATCACGATAATAAAGCAATTCGCCTCAAAACCCATGTCATGCAAGGCCGTGCTATTCAGTGATGCTGGTGCCGGACATAATTATTTGATTACGATATGTTTTAGGTGCAATCCCCGTCACCCGTAAAAATTCGCGATTGAAATTCGATTTGGTGAGAAAGCCGCTGGCAAATGTGATCTGCGTCACCGGTTCATCCGTCTCCTTTAACAGGCGACACGCCTCCTCCACGCGAAAATTATTCACATAAACTGACACGCTGATCCCGCGACAGCGATTAACCGCTTCAGACACATGGCGTGGTGGCCTGCGCAGCCGGTGTGCAATGCGCTTCAGATTAAGTTCCATATCCTTATAGAGCTGTTTATCCCGCATCAGCGCATCCAGCTCAGCCACAATGGCCAGATGCTCATCTGTTGTCAGCGCACTCTCAGATGTAAGTGCAGGTACCTTCCCCTCATCCCGCTCATCTTCATCAGCATTTGTGCGATTATTCAGTGCCACACCGGCCGCCGCGCCCAATACCAGCAGTGACAAAATATTGGTGACCAGAATGATCGAGGGGGAATAGCGGCCGCTGTTCCAAAGAAAATCGAAATTAATCAATATATCAACGATTACAGAGCCTATCAGCATAGCAGCGGTTATCTGCATCGCCCGATAAGAGCGCATAATTCCGTCCAGCCGCGCAGCAATCAGCACATCCGGCCCCGCAAAACTCAGGAGCAGCAGAGCCAGACCATAGGCCAAAAATATCACGACAATTGCCAGCGCCGCCAGATCACGGCGTATAAGCAGCAACACAAACACCGCCAATACAGGCAGCAAATGCGGCCAGATTTTATCCGCCCGCAAAGCATCATCACTATTCTGCACCGTGAGACTGCGAAAACTTAAATAAGACAATCCGGCAATTATAGATGCCAGTAAAATCTGCACTGGCAGAACAGCAAGGATGTCATAGCCCCAGCGCAAGCCGAGCAGAACCGATTGCAGCATATAAGTACCGATCAGCGCGATGAAAAACATATCCGCACGGCTTCCTGCCTCGCGATTACGCAACAGCTGCACCAGTATAATCGCCAACAATATTGTCAGCACAAATGGCAGCGGAATAAAAATCATCGGCAAATATCTCGGTCATATCTCATCTTGCGATCAGGAACATGAAACAAAACGCGTTATGCGTCGACCTTGATCCTGTTTCAGGTCGCAGAAATACACAGTCCGGCGAATGATCCCTGCATTATCAACACAGTCAGGATCAAAATAATGGACTATATGCTTCTCTCAATTTTACTTTCCGCCATTCTCACGCTCAGTGGCTGCACCAAGGAAACCAGTACATCGGAAAAAATCGTGGCAACCGATGGCATAAAGAGCGTAACGATCAGCGGTGATGCCAGCCTTATCCGCTTGAACGCGCAAGACGATCAGAAACTACAGGCTGTCATGAGTGCCAAGCCATCGGGATGGCTTTCCGGCTGGTTCTATAATGACTGTAAATCCAAGGGCGAGATGATTGTCAGCGACCAGACATTGCTGATTAAAGCGCAAAACAGCGGCTGGTATGATCTGTCCGAATGCAGCACCTATTTGCAAATCAATCTGCCGCGCAATGCAGGCGTGACGATTAATCAGCCTGCTTTCAAAGGGGACTTACAGGGACAATTTGCCGATCTGAATATAGAGACCCGCGCCGCAGATATCAGCCTGCAAGGTGCCGCCACATCAGTCAGAATTCGCGGTGACGCTTTTCGCACCAGACTGCAATTTGATGGTACAACACAGCCGGAACAGATTGATATTGCCGGCCGTGCACTGGATACCAGCCTGATCTTTCCGAAAGGCACCCCGGTCAGTTATCGTATCCATTCCAAAGCCTCCCTGCTCGATGCCAAGCTACCGAATACGCAGGGAGCAAAGCCGGAAATCGTGATTTCAGGTGATTATGCGCGCACAGAAATCCGATAGAAATTATCGAATAGCGCTATAATTACAGTGCTTTATATAAAATATTTCAGAATGAGATTCACAGCTCAGGGAAGAAGTGCGGAATATCATCCAGACCGAAACCGAGTTTCTGTGTCACAAACCAGAACAGGCCGAAAATCACTGTCGCAAGGATGGTCGTACGCAGAAAAGCCAGCCAGATTCGCGGGCGCGCCGGTGCGCTCGCGACTGTGCCACGCACAATATTATTCTCTTCTGCTTGCGTACGCAGACCGAAAGGCAGCATGGCAAACAGACTTGTCCACCAGATGATAAAATAGATCGCCATTCCGGATATAACAGACATATTCTTCCTCCCCGCATAATTCTCTTAAAGGACTAGAGCATAATTCCTTAAACTTGGATCAGTTTAAGGAATTATGCTCTAGTTTTAAAGCGTTAGAGCGACCTTTGTGTGCCAAGTCTGGCACACGGCGCTCTATGCATCATTATTGGCCGCAGCATAGAGCAGCAAAAGAACACGGGCAAGAGACAGAGCATTTCCAGCTTATCTTGAATCATGGGAAATGCTCTGTCTTTTTGTTTTTACGCGTATCTTATCCGCAAACCGCTACGCATTTTTCGGGATACGCTCCGGCATCATGCAGTTTTTCACAATGATACGCATAAAAATGCCAGCTGCAAATTTCAGACAATGCGCTTAACCTGCTTATTATTTCGAATAATATCAGGTCATTAGCCGATGATACGCAATATATTTTTATGCATTATAACATTCATATTATGCAGTATTGTCAGTTTCATTCCTGCTGCCAAAGCGCAAGAACCCAATGCACAACAACTGGCAAAGAAACTGGCCAATCCGGTTTCCAGTCTCATAAGCGTGCCCATTCAAAATACTTATACCTGTTGCACAGGCACAAATAATGCCGGTCGTTTTACTACCAATATTCAGCCGGTTATTCCCTTTTCCCTCAATGCCGACTGGAATTTGATCGTGCGCACGATTGTGCCAATCATTCATCAAAGCTCCCCTGCGCCGGATATCGGAGCGAAATTCGGGCTTGGCGACACGGTACAGAGTTTTTTCCTGTCTCCGGTTCAGAAAACAGATGGCATCATCTGGGGTGCAGGGCCGGCCTTTCTCTGGCCGACCGCCACCAATGCCATGCTTGGCAATCAAAAATGGGGTATAGGTCCGACAGCCGTTGCGCTCAAACAAATGCGCGGCTGGACGATGGGCATGCTGACCAATCATATCTGGTCTTTTGCCGGAGAAAGCGACCGGCAGAATGTCAGCGCCACTCTGATACAGCCTTTTATCAGCTATACTTTTCCCAATACGATCGGCTTATCGCTCAATAGTGAGATGACCTATGACTGGACGAATGAGCAATGGACAATACCGGTTGATCTCGGCATTTCCAAAGTCTTCACTTTCGGTAAGCAGCATGTCAGCCTTGGTGTTACCGGCCAATATTTCGCCAACAAACCGGATAACGGTCCTGACTGGGGCGCACGTTTTACAGCCACATTTCTGTTTCCCAAATAAAAACCGCCGGTGAATGGCTCACCGGCGGCGAAATATTTATCCTGAACAGAAACGATCAGGCTTCCGGAATACGGGTGACAAAAACTGTGGTCACCGGTTTTTTACCCCAGACATCATTGGCCGCAGCGCGCACTGCACGCCGTGCCGCTTCACGCACCAGCTCGATATCCTTGCGACGCGCACGCGGAATACTGTCAACAGCGCTGACGACTGCATCATAAAGCAGGTCTTCAATCAGATTGCGCTGACTATCTTCTTCAGGCAAACCAAAGGCTACAACTTCCGGCTCATCATAGATTTTATGCTGATTATCGAGAAGAATGGACACCGATACATGACCGACATAGGCCAGCTTGCGGCGCTCGGTGATGCCCATTTCATCTTCATCACCGATCAGGCGGCCGTCTTTATAAATACGGCCATAAGGCGCCTCATCAATAATCTTTGCAGGCCCCGGAGCCAAACGCAGCACATCACCGTTACGCACCTGTGCCACATCAGGAATACCGGCCTGTATGCCCAATGTGCCCTGCGCAACCAGATGCGCGGCTTCACCATGCACCGGCACCAGAATTTGCGGACGCACCCATGCATACATGCGCTTCAGCTCATTGCGGCGCGGATGGCCGGAAACATGCACAAGCGCATCGTCATCAGAGATGATCTTAATGCCCTGCTCGATCAGCATATTTTTGATTTCAATGATCGATTTTTCATTGCCCGGAATAGTACGCGACGAGAAAATCACTGTATCACCGGCGGTCAAAGCCAGTGAGCGCATTTCATCCCGCGCCAGTTTGGCAAGCGCAGCGCGTGGTTCCCCCTGACTACCTGTCAGCACCATCACCACATTTTCACGCGGGACATAGCCGTAATCTTCTTCCGAGAGAAATTCCGGCAGGCCTTCCATATAACCAAGCTCAGTTGCCACCGAGATACAGCGCTTCATCGAACGGCCAACCACCAGCACCTGACGACCGGCATCACGCGCCGCTTCAGCAATAGAGCGGATACGCCCGACATTGGAAGAGAATGTGGTGATTGCCACACGGCCTTTGGCATTTTCAATCAGCTCACGCAGGCTTTCCGATACCTGACGCTCGGACGGCGATTCACCCTCGCGCATCGCATTGGTGCTATCGCAGACCAGTGCCAGCACACCTTCATTACCCAGCTGTTCAAAACGGGTTTCGTCGAGCACAGGGCCGAGCGACGGCTCCGGATCGATCTTCCAGTCACCCGTATGGATCACACGGCCAAGCGGCGTGGTAATCGCCAGCGATACCGGCTCAGGAATGGAGTGCGTAACGGCCAGCGCTTCAATCTTGAATGCGCCGACTTCAAAGCTTTCACCGGCGCGGAACACAGTCACCGGAATTTCCGGCGCATTATATTCAGCCTGACGTTTGGCTTCGAGCAATCCGGCGGTAAACGGGGTCGCATAAACCGGCAGGCGCAGACGCGGCCAGAGATCCAGCAGCGAGCCATAATGATCTTCGTGCGCGTGGGTAATGATAATCCCGCGGATATTATTACGCTCGGCTTCCAGATAGCGGATATCCGGCAGGATCAGGTCAGCCCCCGGCAATTCAGGACCGGCAAAACTCACGCCCATATCGATAATGATCCACTCACGCGCATGTTCCGGCCCGTAGCCATACATTGCGAGGTTCATACCGATTTCGCCTACGCCGCCCAATGGCAGGAACACCAGTTCCGCTTTGCCATTCACAGCGCTATCGTTTTGCACATCATCCAAACGGGACTGGGGCATTCCCCCTCCTCAATAAATATTACTTCCGACACATTATCATGTGGCACTTTCCATGCTCTTTTAAAGACAGAGCCGGATGCGCAGAGACATGACAATGCAAATTTAGCATTATAATTTCATGACCGCTAAAGTGATTTGAAGCAAGAATAGTTCTCAAAAATTCTCAACTTACAAAAAGAAAACTGAAGTTTTGCACTTCAACTTAACAATTATAGCAATACCGGCCTTTTAGCAGTTCACAGCCTGCACTTCATTGCGGGATGCTTTAGCGTGTTTCAGCACCAAAGAAAACCTCACCGGCTGAGATCGTCTGTTTTCGTCCCTGCGGCAGTGTCAGAACCAGATGGCCCTGTGGATCGATCGAGGAAAAGGTGCCTTCCAATGTCTCGCCACCACTTTGCACCCGAATGACTTCACCCAGTCTTGCCGCATGGCGCAGCCAATGGGTACGGATAGTTTCCAGTCCCTGCCCGTCATTCCACAAAGCAAAGTTCACAGCAAAGCGCTCTGCCAGCGCCTGCAAAAGCTGTTCTGCACCCTGTGTATAGCCATTGGCTTTCAGACTGCTCACCGCATAGGGCACGCCTTCCGGAATATGCAGCACATTCACACCAATGCCGATAACCAGTGCCTTGCGACTGTCTTTCAGCAAAGCGGATTCCAGCAGGATACCCGATAGTTTCGCACCATCTGCCAGCACATCATTCGGCCATTTCAGCTGAAACCGTGTCTCTGTCTCCGGCAGCAATTGCTCAACCGCTTCAACCAGTGAAAGACCGGCGACGAAGCTCAGTGTGGCACCCAGTTCCAGCGGATAATCATGAATAAGCAGCAAGGTTGCAGCGAGATTACCGGTCTGTGTTGACCATTCACGACCACGACGACCACGGCCGGAGCGCTGATCCTTCGTCACATACCAGACAGCACTTTCAGCTCCTGTCTGTGCTTCAGCCAAAGCCTCTGCATTGGTTGAGCCGATATATTCAAATTCCTTTAGCCCGTAACCGGCAGCAATTGTTTTCTCACTCAGAACAAAACTCATCATGCACCTTACAAAAAGAAACGCCCGGCATAAACCGGGCGTTTATAACATGCTTATTCAGATCGCATCAGAAAAATGCTTTGGCAGCATTTGTCGCCCAGATCATGATCGGCGAAGCGATCAGCGCATAGAGCAGAACGAAAGCTGCGGAGACGCCCATCACCAGTTTCAGCTCACCGGCAGGTGCTTCAAGACCGCCTGCAGGCTCATCAAACCACATGATTTTGATAACACGCAGATAGTAGAAGGCACCAACAACGGAAGCCACGATACCGATAACTGCCAGCGGCACCAGACCAGCCTGAACTGCAGCAAGGAATGTGTACCACTTACCGAAGAAACCGGCCAGCGGAGGAATACCTGCAAGCGAGAACATGAAGATGGTCATGATTGTCGCCATCACCGGATTGGTGCGGGACAGACCTGCCAGATCATTGATCTCTTCAACAGTGCCGCTCTTGTTACGCATTGCCAGAATGAATGCGAATGTACCCAGTGTCATCACCAGATAGATCAGCATGTAAATAGCAACGCCGCGCACACCGTCTACAGTACCGGCAGCAAGACCAACCAGAGCATAACCAACATGGCTGATGGACGAATAGGCCATCAGGCGTTTGATGTTCTTCTGACCGATCGCCGCGAAAGCACCGAGGATCATCGAAGCCAGAGCCACGAAAACGATGATCTGCTGCCAGTCAGCGGTCAGCGGTGCAAAGGCACCCATGGTCACGCGTACCAGCAATGCAATAGCAGCCATTTTCGGAGCAGCAGCAAAGAAAGCGGTTACAGGGGTTGGCGCACCTTCATAAACATCCGGTGTCCACATATGGAACGGAACAGCGGAGATTTTAAATGCCAAACCGGCCATGATGAAGACCAGACCAAAGACCAGACCCAACTGACGCTCACCGCCGGTAACGGCAGCAGCAATATCAGCAAAGTTGATTGTGCCGGTGTAACCATAGACCAGAGAAATACCGTAAAGCAGCATACCCGAAGACAGAGCGCCGAGAACGAAATATTTCAGACCGGCTTCTGTGGAACGCACGCTGTCGCGGTTGAAAGCGGCCAGCACATAAAGCGCCAGCGACGACATTTCGAGGCCGAGATAGAGAGCCAGCATATTGTTGGCGGATACCATCAACAGCATACCGACAGTCGACAGCACAACCAGAACCGGAAACTCAAACTTGTTGAATTTCTGGTCTTTGGCAAAGCCGACCGACATGATGAGCGTGACGACCGAACCGATCAGCGTCAGCACTTTCATGAAACGGGTGAAGCTGTCGCTGATAAATGCCGAGCCGAAAGCAGCGCCGTCAGCAGGGAAAACCAGCACGAGTGCGAGCGCACCCAGCAACAATGCTACAGAAAGACCCGTAACAATCGTGCTGGCGCGGTCGCCGGAAAATACACCCACCATCAGCAGCACCAGGGCGCCAACTGCGAGCAGCACCTCCGGTGCAGCGAGAGTAAGGTGGGCAATCAGATCGGTGTACATCGCTCGATGCCTTCGTCTTAATTTGCAACAGGCATGGCAACACTTGCCACAGCCGCATTGTAGTTGGTGACCAGAGCGTCAACGGCACTCGCAGTCGCATCAAAGACCGGAACCGGATAGACACCGAAGAAGATCGTCAGAATGACGAGCGGATACAGGATTGCTTTCTCACGCGGAGACAGATCCAGCAGCGCTTTCAGGCTTTCCTTATCAAGCGCACCGAAAATGACGCGGCGATAGAGGTAGAGCGCATAGGCAGCCGACAGGATAACACCGGTTGTTGCAATCACAGCAATCCATGTATTGGCCTGGAACACACCGAACAGTGTCAGGAATTCACCGATAAAGCCGGAAGTCCCTGGCAGACCAACATTGGCCATAGTGAGGATCAGGAACACAACCGCATATTTCGGCATGTTGTTGACCAGACCACCATAGGCAGAGATATCACGTGTATGCATGCGGTCGTAAACCACGCCAACGCAAAGGAACAGACCGCCGGAAATGATACCGTGCGACAGCATCTGGAACAACGCACCCTGCACACCCTGCGCATTGGCAGCAAAGATACCCATAGTTACATAACCCATATGGGCAACGGACGAATAGGCGATCAGCTTTTTGATATCGGTCTGAACCAGAGCCACCAGAGAGGTGTAAACAATGGCGATAACCGAGAGCCAGAATACGAATGGTGCAAAGTCTGCGGAAGCCAGCGGGAACATTGGCAGCGAGAAACGCAGGAAGCCGTAGCCACCGAGCTTCAGGAGAATACCAGCCAGAATAACCGAACCGGCTGTCGGCGCTTCAACGTGCGCATCAGGCAACCATGTATGAACCGGCCACATCGGCATCTTCACCGCGAAAGAAGCGAAGAAGGCCAGCCACAACCATGTCTGCATAGATGCAGGGAAGTCGTAAGCCAGAAGGGTCGGAATATCCATTGTACCGGCGGTGAAATACATTGCCATCATAGCAATGAGCATCAGCACCGAGCCCAGCAGCGTATAGAGGAAGAATTTCAGGCTGGCGTAAACGCGGCGCTGACCACCCCATACACCGATGATAATGAACATCGGAATAAGGCTTGCTTCAAAGAAGACGTAGAACAGGAACATATCCAGTGCGCAGAACACACCGATAACGAGCGTTTCAAGGATCAGAAACGCCACCATATATTCCTTGACGCGGAAGTCCACGGACTTCCAGCTCGCCAGAATACAGAACGGCATCAGGAATGCGGTCAGAACCACAAACAGCATGGAAATACCGTCCACGCCCATGTGATAGCTGATGCCTTCACCGAACCATGCATGTTTCTCAACCATCTGGAAACCGGCATTTGAATTATCAAAGCCTGCCCAGATCACCAGAGACAATGCAAACACAAAGATTGTGGTCAGAAATGCAACATTACGGATATTGCGGCGCGCTGCCTCGCTGTCGTCCTTGATCAAGAGGATCAAGAACGCACCTACGAGCGGCAGAAACGTGACCGTTGAGAGAATTGGCCAGTCGGTCATCAGAAAGAGCTCCCGATCATCATCCAGGTGACGAGCGCGGCGACACCGATAAGCATCGCGAATGCGTAGTGATAAAGATAACCGCTCTGCAGCTTAACAACGCGGTTGGTAATGCCGACTACCCGAGCCGCCACACCATTCGGACCCATGCCGTCAATGATCTTGGTATCGCCGGTTTTCCAGAGGAAGCGGCCAAGAGCCATGCTCGGGCGAACGAACAGGAAATCATAGAGTTCGTCGAAATACCATTTGTTCAGTAGGAACTGGTACAGGCCAGGATGACGGGCTGCAATTGCCTTCGGTGTTTCCGGCGAGCGGATATAGAAAGCCCATGCAAAGATGAAACCCAGCACCATTGCAATGAACGGCGAGAATTTAACCCAGGTCGGCACGCCATGGAAGTCATGCAGAATGTGGTTATCCGCACCGGTGAACAGAGCGCCCTTCCAGAAGGCATCATAATGATCGCCGAAGAAGTAACCGACGAAGAAGAAGCCTGC
Organism: Pseudochrobactrum algeriensis; assembly: GCF_018436245.1. NCBI lineage: Bacteria > Pseudomonadati > Pseudomonadota > Alphaproteobacteria > Hyphomicrobiales > Brucellaceae > Pseudochrobactrum > Pseudochrobactrum algeriensis. The sequence goes on along the minus strand of NZ_CP075361.1, from coordinate 1,268,065 downwards.
GAAAAGTGCACCAACGGCAAGAACGAACAGCGGAACCAGCATCACCGGAGGTGAATCATGAACGTGATGCATAACTTCAGCGGTGGCGCGTGGCTTACCGTGGAAAGTCATGAAAATCAGACGCCATGAGTAGAAGGATGTGAATGCAGCAGCGATCACCAGCAGCGTGAAGGCAAAGCCTGACGCAGCTGAGTGCGAAGCAAATGCAGATTCAATAATCGCATCTTTGGAGAAGAAGCCGGCAGTACCGATAACAGTGCCCGGAATACCAAGACCTGTCAGCGCCACAGTACCGATGATCATCATCCAGTAAGTGGTCGGGATCAGCTTACGCAGACCACCCATACGACGCATATCCTGCTCGTCAGATACCGCATGGATCACCGAACCGGCGCCCAAGAACAGCAGAGCTTTAAAGAATGCGTGTGTGAACAGGTGGAATACGGCAGCGCCGTAAGCGCCGACGCCGAGTGCCACGAACATGTAACCGAGCTGCGAACAGGTCGAATAAGCAATAACGCGCTTGATATCGTTCTGTACCAGACCAACGGTCGCGGCAAAAAAGGCAGTGATCGCACCGATAATAGTCACAACCAGCAGAGCTGTTTCAGACTGTTCAAAGATCGGCGACATACGCGCAACCATGAACACACCTGCGGTCACCATCGTTGCCGCATGAATCAGAGCCGACACAGGTGTCGGACCTTCCATCGCATCAGGCAACCATGTGTGCAGCAGGAACTGCGCCGATTTACCCATCGCGCCCATGAAGAGCAGCAATGCAACAACGGTCAGAGCGCCTTGTTTGTCGAGTTCAAAACCGAGGAAGCTCAGCACAACCTGCGATGCATTTTCACCGGCAGCATAATTCTGGGCTGTCGAGAAGATCGTGGCATAATCCACGGCGCCGAACAGAACGAAGATACCGAAAATACCAAGCAGGAAGCCGAAGTCACCAACGCGGTTGACCACGAAAGCTTTCATCGCAGCCGCATTGGCCGAAGGTTTCTTATACCAAAAGCCGATCAGCAGGTAGGATGCAAGACCCACGCCTTCCCAGCCGAAGAACATCTGAACCAGATTGTCAGAGGTTACCAGCATCAGCATCGCAAAGGTAAACAGCGACAGATAGGCAAAGAAACGCGGACGATGCGGATCGTGATGCATATAGCCGATCGAGTAGATGTGTACGAGCGCCGACACGCTGTTGATAACAACAAGCATGATCGCGGTCAGTGTATCCACACGGATCGCCCAGTCAAAAGACAGGGTACCGGAAGTCAGCCAGTGCAGAACCGGCACACGGACAGGCTCGGATGAGCCCATTGCAATAGTAAAGAACGCAACCCATGACAGCGCAGCCGCAATCACGAGAAAGCCGGAAGTGATATATTCGCTGGCTTTGGCTCCGATCTTATTGCCGAAAAGTCCGGCAATAAGAAAACCAAGCAGCGGAAGGAAGACGATCGCGTAGTAGAGCATCTGCCCGTCAACCTTTCATGACATTGACATCTTCCACCGCGATAGAACCACGGTTACGGAAGAACACGACAAGAATAGCAAGACCGATTGCCGCTTCAGCAGCTGCAACAGTCAGGACGAAGAGTGCGAAAACCTGCCCGACCAGATCGCCGAGCGTTGCGGAAAACGCAATGAAGTTCAGATTGACCGAGAGAAGAATAAGCTCGACCGACATCAAAATGACGATCACATTCTTACGGTTGAGGAAAACCCCGAAAACGCCAAGCGTAAACAGGATCGCCGACACGGTCAGATAATGTTCGATACCGACTACCATCATGAGGCTCCTGTTAAATACCCTTGCCTGTTTCGACTTTTTTGATCTCGATCGCGGTTTCCGGTGTACGGGCAACCTGCGCAGGGATCGACTGACGTTTGACGCCTTCTTTATGACGCAGGGTCAGCACAATCGCGCCGATCATCGCCACCAGCAGGATCAGGCCGGCAATCTGGAAGTAGAAAACGAAATCCGTATAGAGAATGTCGCCAAGCGCCTGTGTATTCTGGCGTGTCGCCACATCAGGGATCGGGTAAGCGGCATTTGCTGCAATTTTCGGCGAGAAGATCGAGGCGGAGAATGCCAAAATCAATTCTGCCAGCAGAACCACACCGACCAGAGCACCAACCGGCGCATGTTTAAGCGCGCCCTGTTTGAGCTCAGCAAAATCCACATCCAGCATCATGACGACGAAGAGGAAGAGAACCGCCACAGCACCGACATAAACAACCACAAGGATCATTGCCAGGAATTCAGCACCCGTCAGCAGGAACAAAGCCGCTGCGTTGAAGAAAGCCAAAATCAGAAACAAGACCGAGTGAACGGGATTGCGTGCGGTGATAACCATCAGCGCACTCGCAATCATGATGAAGGCGAATAAATAGAAAAACGCCGCCGCTATACCTGTCAGCATGGGGTTCCCCAATATCCTTTAACTTGGCAAGGCAACTTGCCTGTCCTACCACCTCATATCCCACAGCCAAAAACCGCGACATGAGGCAAAACTTCAAGCACAACAGCCATGAGCACCAAAAGCTCCGGCTATTGCACCAACTTAAATATTCAGCTCCGCCCTCTCCGGACAGAGGAACTCATCTTAGCGATCCGACGGGCTTAGCCCATCTTAGCGATAAGGTGAGTCCATCGCGATATTGCGCGCAATTTCACGTTCCCAACGGTCACCATTGGCGAGCAGCTTTTCTTTATCATAGTAAAGCTCTTCGCGGGTTTCCGTGGCGAATTCGAAATTCGGCCCTTCAACAATCGCATCAACCGGACAGGCTTCCTGACAGAAACCGCAATAGATGCATTTGACCATATCAATGTCATAACGCACGGTGCGGCGGGTTCCGTCATTGCGGCGCGGACCGGCTTCAATTGTAATTGCCTGTGCCGGGCAGATCGCTTCGCAAAGCTTACAGGCGATGCAGCGTTCTTCACCATTCGGATAACGGCGCAGGGCATGTTCACCGCGGAAGCGCGGTGAAACAGGACCTTTTTCATGCGGGTAGTTCAATGTTGCCTTAGGCGCAAAGAACTGACGCATGGAGAGAAAGAATGCTCCGACGAATTCTTTCAGAAGCAGTGATTTAGCGGCTTGAGCGATAGAAGCCATGTGATGTCTCCTTAACCTACGAGGCCGGTAAATTTGAGGAATGCAGCGGTCGCTACAACCATGAACAGCGAGATCGGCAGGAATACTTTCCAGCCCAGACGCATCAGCTGGTCATAACGGTAACGCGGTACGAATGCCTTCACCATCGCAAACATGAAGAAGCACATGCAGAGCTTCAGCATGAACCAGACAATGCCCGGCACCCATGCGAGGAACCATACATCCACGATTGGCAGCCAGCCGCCAAGGAACAGAATGGTCATCAATGCGCACATCAGAGTGATGGCAACATATTCACCGAGGAAGAACAGCAGGAACGGTGTCGACGAATATTCGATCATATGACCGGCAACAAGTTCGGATTCCGCTTCAACCAGATCGAACGGAGGACGGTTGGTTTCCGCCAGTGCCGAGATGAAGAAGATCACGAACATCGGGAACAGCACGAGCCAGTTCCAGTCGAGGAACGAGTTCGGCAGACCCAGCGAAGTACCAAGACCTGTGGACTGAGACAGCACGATGTCGGTCAGGTTCAGGGAACCGGCAACCAGCAACACTGTTACAATCACAAAGCCGATCGAAACTTCATAGGAAACCATCTGCGCTGCGGAGCGCAGTGCGCCGAGAAACGGATATTTCGAGTTTGAAGCCCAGCCACCCATAATCACGCCATAAACTTCAAGTGAAGATATAGCGAGAATATAAAGGATACCGACATTGATATTGGCAATTGCCCAGCCTTCACTGACCGGAATAACCGCCCATGTTGCCAATGCCAGCAGTGCCGAAATAAACGGCGCCAGCAGGAACACGGCTTTATTGGCACCCGATGGGATGATCGGCTCTTTGAATACGAATTTCAAAAGATCCGCAAAAGCCTGAAACAGTCCCCAAGGGCCGACAACGTTTGGTCCCCGACGCAACTGTACCGCAGCCCAGATCTTACGATCCGCATAAAGCAGATAGGCTACAACAATCAGCAATACGACGAGCAGAACGACTGACTTCAGCGCTATGATCAGCGCCGGTAAGACGTAAGCTGCAAAAATACCGTCCATTTTCCCGTCTCTCTCTTACAGCACTGCGTAGTTTTAAGTCCCACGCAAGGGCAAGCTGTAAACCTTATTATTTAGCAATATCAGCTCCTTAAACCCGAAAGCTTAAGGAGCTGTATGCATCAATGCTTATTCGGCTGCCTGCTGGAAGCCACCCTTTGCCAGCGCGGAACATTCAGCCATCACAGCTGAAGCGCGGGCAATCGGGTTTGTCAGATAGAAATCTGTGACAGGCGAAGCAAATGCAACGCCCTTTACTGCAGCTGCTTTTGCACCGAGAGTTGCGATATCCGCAACCTGACCGGCAGCCACTGCGTCAATCTGAGCCATATGCGGATAGTCCGCATAAAGCGCTGCACGCAGCTGAGCCAGACTGTCAAACGGCAGTTTCGCGCCCAGAATATCAGACAATGCACGCAGGATTGCCCAGTCTTCCTTGGCTTCACCCGGAGCAAAACCGGCACGGTTTGCCAGCTGTACGCGGCCTTCCGTATTCACATAAGTACCGGATTTTTCTGTATAGGTGGAACCTGGCAGGATCACATCAGCAGCATGTGCACCGGCATCACCATGGGTACCGATATAGACAACGAAGCTCGAACCTTTGTTGGACAGATCCAGTTCATCTGCACCGGCAAGGAACAGCACATCCATCTGGCCAACCATGTCAGCAGCCTTAACACCGCCCTCACCCGGCACGAAGCCGAGATCCAGAGCGCCAACGCGGGCAGCGGCAGTGTGCAGAACTGCAAAACCGTTCCACTCTTCGCTCACTGCGCCAACGGCATTCGCCAAAGCAGCAGCCTGAGCCAGTACAGCCTCACCGGTTTCGCCGGTCAGTGCACCCTGACCGATCAGGATCAGCGGACGCTGTGCATTTTTCAGAACATCAAAGAACTTGTCTTTGCCGCTTGCAACCTGAGCCAGCGTATCAGAACCGGCGCCGAGATAGTTGTAAGCATAACGCAGATCTGCCTGTTCACCGATCAGACCAATCTGCAGTCCACCCTGACGCTGACGCTTCAGAATACGTGCATTGAGCACCGAAGCTTCAAAACGCGGGTTGGAACCCACGATCAAAATCGCATCTGCCTGTTCGATACCTTCAATCGTCGGATTGAAGATGTAAGAAGCGCGGCCGAATTTAGGATCAAGCGCAACACCATCCTGACGGGCGTCAATATTGACGGAACCGAGTTTGGTCATCAGGCTCTTCAGTGCGTAGAGTTCTTCCACATTGGCCAGATCACCGGCAATCGCGCCGATTTTGGCAGCTGAAGTCTTGGCAACAGCAGCTTTAACCGCAGCAAATGCTTCGCTCCAGCTTGCAGCCTGCAGACGACCATTGACGCGAACATAAGGGCGGTCAAGGCGCTGGGTGCGCAGACCATCCCAGATGAAACGGGTTTTGTCGGAAATCCACTCTTCGTTCACCTGTTCGTTCAGACGCGGCATAATGCGCATCACTTCACGACCACGGGTATCAACGCGGATGTTTGAACCAAGCGCATCCATCACGTCGATAGATTCTGTCTTGTTCAGCTCCCAAGGACGTGCCTGAAACTCGTAAGGCTTGGATGTCAGCGCACCGACCGGGCACAGATCAATCACATTGCCCTGCAGTTCAGAGGTCATTGCGCGTTCGAGATAGGTGGTGATTTCAGCATCCTCACCGCGACCTGTGAGGCCGAGCTCGGAGATACCGGCAACTTCCGTGGTGAAACGAACGCAGCGCGTGCAGTGAATGCAGCGTGTCATGATCGTTTTGACCAGAGGGCCGATATATTTATTTTCAACAGCACGTTTGTTTTCGCGGTAACGCGAACCATCGGTACCGAAAGCCATCGCCTGATCCTGCAGATCGCACTCACCGGCCTGATCGCAAATCGGGCAATCCAGCGGGTGGTTGATGAGCAGGAATTCCATCACACCTTCACGGGCCTTTTTGACCATAGGTGTGTTGGTGAAAATTTCAGGTGTTTCGCCGTTCGGGCCCGGACGCAGATCGCGTACGCCCATAGCGCAGGATGCAGCCGGCTTCGGCGGTCCGCCTTTAACTTCAACCAGGCACATGCGGCAATTGCCGGCAATGGAGAGGCGTTCGTGGAAACAGAAACGCGGCACGGTAGCGCCAGCCTCTTCGGCTGCCTGAAGAAGCGTGTAGTGATCGGGTACTTCGATCTCGTTACCGTCAACTTTGATCTTTGCCATCGCTTGTCCAAACCTGCGGCACTTGCCGCATTCTTTTAAACCCGCGGCATCCGCCGCATCATATTAATTCTGCGGCAATGCCGCTTCATGACTGAACGGGCAGACCGCAACCGGCCTGCCCTGAAGCTTATTCCGCAGCTTCGAGCCGGATATTACGGCTCTGAACAGCATTGCGGGTATAATCATCAATACGCTTTTCAATTTCCGGACGGAAATTGCGGATCAGACCCTGAATTGGCCATGCAGCCGCATCACCAAGCGCACAAATCGTATGACCTTCAATCTGCTTGGTCACGTCGAACAGCATGTCGATTTCGCGCTTCTGCGCGTTACCGGTGACCATGCGTTCCATCACGCGCCACATCCAGCCTGTACCTTCACGGCAAGGCGTGCACTGGCCGCAGCTTTCGTGCTTGAAGAAGGCCGACAGACGGGCAATCGCTTTGATGATGTCGGTTGACTTATCCATAACGATAAGACCGCCGGTACCGAAAGACGACTTAACATCGCGCATACCGTCGAAATCCATGATGGCGTCCATCATATTTTCTGCGGTAACCACAGGACAGGATGCCCCCCCGGAATAACTGCAAGCAGATTGTCCCAACCGCCGCGGATACCGCCGGCATGTTTTTCAATCAGTTCGCGGAACGGAATACCAAGTGCTTCTTCCACGGTGCATGGTGTGTTCACATGGCCGGAAATCTGGAACAGCTTGGTGCCCACATTGTTCGGACGGCCGATGGAAGAGAACCATGCGCCGCCGCGACGCAGAATGGTCGGAGCAACTGCAATGGATTCCACGTTGTTCACAGTGGTCGGGCAGCCGTAAAGACCCATATTCGCAGGGAATGGCGGCTTCAGGCGTGGCTGGCCTTTTTTGCCTTCCAGGCTTTCCAGCAACGCAGTTTCTTCACCGCAGATATAAGCGCCCGCACCGTGGGAAACGAAAACGTCCATATCCCAGCCGCACTTGTTGTTTTTGCCAAGCAGACCGGCTGCGTAGCATTCATCAATCGCCGCCTGCAGGGCTTCACGCTCGCGCATGAATTCACCGCGGATATAGATGTAAGCTGTATGTGCGCCCATTGCGCAACCGGCAATCACGCAGCCTTCGATCAGCGTATGCGGATCGTGGCGCATGATATCACGGTCTTTACAGGTGCCCGGCTCCGATTCGTCGGCATTGACGACGAGATAATGCGGGCGACCGTCGCTTTCCTTCGGCATGAAGGACCATTTCATGCCGGTCGGGAAGCCCGCACCGCCACGACCGCGAAGGCCGGAAGCCTTCATCTCATTGATGATCCAGACACGGCCTTTTTCGACAAAACCTTTGGTATTGTCCCAATGGCCACGGGACATAGCGCCTTTGAGCGATTTGTCTTTCAGACCATAAATATTTGTAAAGATGCGATCTTTATCAGCCAGCATCAATCAGCCCTCCGCTTTCGGATTGCTTGTCGTCAAAGATGTCAAACCACCAATCGGCGCAGAGAAATCACGGTCGATCTGCGGACCCGGCTTGATGGTATCACCCTTGCCTGCTTCAAAAGCATCAATGATTTCTTCAAGGCGTTCAGGTGTCAGGTCTTCATAAGCGTCTTTGAAGATCATGACCATCGGCGCATTGACGCAAGCACCCTGACATTCAACTTCTTCCCAAGACAGCGTGCCCGAAGCATTTGGTGTCAGCGGATCATGATGAATTTTGTGCTTGCACACTTTCATCAGCTCTTCAGCACCGCGCAATGCGCATGGTGTTGTACCGCAAACCTGAATATGGGCGCGTGTACCAACCGGCTTGAGCTGGAACTGGGTATAGAATGTTGCCACTTCCAGAACGCGGATCAGCGGCATTTCCAGCATAGCTGCAACATGCTCAATCGACGCCTTGGTGACCCAGCCATCCTGTTCCTGCGCACGCATCAGCAGCGGAATAACCGCAGACTGCTGGCGACCTTCAGGGAATTTCTTAATTGTCTTTTCAGCCCAGGCCTGATTTTCCGCATTAAACGAAAAGCTGGCCGGCTGAACGGAATCATCTGCGAGACGACGGACGGACATCAGCGGTCTACCTCACCAAACACAATATCGAGCGAGCCAAGGATCGCGGAGACGTCGGCCAGCATATGACCGCGACACAGGAAATCCATGGCCTGAAGATGAGCAAAACCCGGTGCACGCAATTTGCAACGATACGGTTTATTAGTGCCGTCAGACACCAGATAAACACCGAATTCACCCTTCGGTGCTTCCACTGCGGCATATACCTCGCCTTCCGGCACATGGTAACCTTCAGTGTAAAGCTTGAAATGATGGATGAGAGCTTCCATCGAGCGTTTCATTTCGCCACGTTTCGGCGGAACAATCTTATTGTCCATGTTCGACACAGGGCCGACGCGCTCTTTACCGAGCAGCAGTTCACAGCACTGGCGCATGATGGAAGCGGACTGGCGCATTTCTTCCATACGGATCAGATAGCGGTCATAGCAGTCGCCGTTCTTACCGATCGGAATGTCGAATTCCATTTCATTATAGCATTCATAAGGCTGCGATTTACGCAGATCCCATGCTGCACCCGAACCGCGCACCATGACACCGGAGAAACCCCATGCCCATGCATCATCCAGAGACACAACGCCGATATCAACGTTACGCTGTTTGAAAATACGGTTGCCGGTAATCAGATTGTCCAGATTGTTCAGCGTCTTGAAGAACGGATCAATCCAGTTGGCAATATCCTGAACCAGCTGCTCAGGCAGATCCTGATGAACGCCGCCCGGACGGAAATAGGCTGCGTGCATACGGGCGCCGCAAGCGCGCTCATAGAACACCATCAGCTTTTCACGCTCTTCAAAGCCCCAGAGCGGCGGTGTCAGTGCACCAACGTCCATAGCCTGTGTGGTTACGTTCAGCAGGTGATTGAGAATACGGCCGATTTCCGAGTAAAGTACACGGATCAGCTGACCGCGCTTCGGCACATCAATACCGAGCAGGCGCTCAACCGCCAGCGCATAAGCGTGCTCCTGATTCATCGGCGCCACATAATCGAGGCGGTCGAGATAAGGCACAGCCTGCAGATAGGTTTTGGCTTCCATCAGCTTTTCGGTACCGCGATGCAGCAGACCGATATGCGGATCAACACGCGCCACAACTTCACCATCGAGCTCAAGCACCAGACGCAGAACGCCGTGCGCCGCCGGATGCTGCGGGCCGAAGTTGATATTAAAATTTCTTACTTGTGTCTCAGCCATTCTCGGCATCCTGTGTAGAGGCAAAAGCTGCCAGAAACTCTGCTTCCGTCATTTTGCTCGTATCATTGGCAAAAGCGTAACTATCAGGCTTACAGTCGATATAAATCTCTGTTGTAAACCTGAATTGCGAAGGATTTTCAAACGCCTGAACGGAAACAACATTATGAGAACCATCCTGCATGCGCCACATCAGAGTGGAGCCGCAGACTTTGCAGAAACCGCGTTCACCCCATGCGGATGAACCGTAAAAGCCGAGATCATCACCTTTGGTGATTTCAAGACTGTCTCCGCAATCCACACAGAGAAACACACCGCCGGACCAACGGCGGCACATTGAACAGTGGCAGGCGCCCATTTCGTCATTCACAGGCTTCGCCGAAAACTGCACTGAACCACAGAGGCAGCGACCTTCCAACTTAGCACCATCAGACATTTTTAAATCCTTCAGCTAACGTGACAGATTAATTTGACTTCGCTTTCTCATCACCCGGAAGCACATAATCTGTTGCTTCCCACGGGGACAAGAAATCAAAATTACGGAATTCCTGACGCAGCTCAACCGGCTCGTAAACAACGCGTTTGACCTGATCATCATAACGGACTTCGACAAAACCGGTCAGCGGGAAATCCTTACGCAGCGGATGACCTTCAAAACCGTAATCTGTCAGCAGACGGCGCAAATCCGGATGACCGGAGAACAGAATGCCGTACATGTCGTAAGCTTCACGCTCGTACCACAATGCACCCGGATAAACGCCGGTGATTGATGGCACCGGTGTATCTTCATCGGTGATGACACGAATGCGGATACGCAGGTTATGACGCGGCGACATCAGCTGATAGACCACATCAAAACGATTGACGCGGCCCGGATAGTCCACACCGCTCAGATCGGTGAAATTCACGAACTGGCACTGCACATCATCGCGCAGGAATGTCAGCACAGAAATAATCTGACTGCCCGGCACAGTGATGCTCAGTTCACCGTAACGCAGTGAGGTTTCATCGATTTTGCCTTCGAGGCGTTCGGACAGATAGGCCGAGAGTTCATTGAGAGCTTCTTGAATCATCATATCCCCCAATCAACGCTCAATCGTACCGGTGCGGCGAATCTTCTTCTGCAGCATGAGAATGCCGTAGAGCAGTGCTTCAGCGGTCGGAGGGCAGCCCGGCACATAGATATCAACCGGAACAACACGGTCACAACCACGCACAACAGAATAGGAGTAATGGTAATAACCGCCGCCATTCGCGCAGGAGCCCATGGAGATCACATAGCGCGGCTCCGGCATCTGGTCGTAAACCTTGCGCAGTGCCGGTGCCATTTTATTGGTCAGCGTACCTGCAACAATCATTACGTCGGACTGACGCGGAGACGCACGCGGCGCAATACCGAAACGCTCGGCATCATAGCGCGGCATGGAAATATGCATCATTTCCACAGCACAGCAGGCCAGACCGAAAGTCATCCACATCAGCGAGCCGGTGCGCGCCCATGTAATCAATGCATCAGCAGAGGTAACAATGAAGCCCTTATCGGACAGTTCATTATTCAGCTCACCGAAAAACGCATCATCCTGACCGATCAGCTTACCGGTATTCGGATCAATAATACCCTTAGGGCGGGGAGCTATCAGCGTCCCGCCACCCATATTGGCATTAGAAGACATAGTGTTTTGGCCAGAGGTCAATCCCATTCGAGGGCTCCCTTCTTCCATTCATAAATGAAGCCGATGGTGAGTACACCAAGGAAGACCATCATGGACCAGAAACCAAACATACCAATTTCACCGAAGGACACAGCCCACGGGAACAGGAATGCAACTTCAAGGTCGAAGATGATGAAAAGAATGGATACCAGATAGAAACGCACGTCGAATTTCATGCGCGCATCGTCAAATGCGTTAAATCCGCACTCATAGGCGGACAGTTTTTCTGGATCCGGCTGTCTGTACGCGACCAGGAACGGCGCTACCAGCAACGCAATTCCGATCACCATTGCCACGCCAATAAAAATGACGATCGGCAGATAGGAACTTAAAAGCTCGTTCATTACCCTATTTCCGGCTTCAAGATGTAAAGTTGTGCACTACATAAGCCATTTGACGGCTACAGCCATGTGACACATTGCACCTTACAATCAATCTCGCCCAAACAGCTTCAAATGGCGTGCCGTGCGAATACAGTGCTTTGTGTGGGGACGGTTACCGCAGTCAACCCGTTTGCGCAAGCCTTTAAAGCACATGACTGCCCTGCGCTCACACGGATATGATTAATAAAAGCCATCCTGTTAACAACTCCGTGCCGCCCGCGTTTTGCGCAGACACCAGCAGTCATCACACCACTATATTACACAAATTTCCGTAAAAATCATTCAGCTCTGATTTGCAGGCTAAAAAGAATCTGTTTCACGCCGCAAGGCGAGTCGCCCCTCACCTCATGCGGCACATCATGCAAAATGCGTAATCAGCCTGCAGGTGAATCAATGTATTTTAAAACCTGATATTTTTTGATTTATTTTTATGGGAAATGCCAATGCACACACCACTTGGCGCCATTACAGGATTAATCCCTCTGACCGCCGCACTCCTATCCGCAACCACCGGGATATTCGCTTATATCCTGCTGAATGGCAGCGGAACACCGACAATTATCGAGATCGTCGCTGTCAGCTCCCTGCTCATCAGCCCGATCGCATTCGCTACCATCCCACGGAAACTGACGAAACCATTTCAGCAATCCTGCGGCCAAAATTGAAAAACAAGCAGCAATCCCCGCCCCTGCGGATATGCATTATAATATATAGACCATAGAAAAGGATAATTGGCGGGGTGCGCCACTTTCTCTGAACTGTACTTTAAAGAAGAGAAAGTGGCGCGAGTGACGGGGCTCGAACCCGCGACCTCCGGCGTGACAGGCCGGCACTCTAACCAACTGAGCTACACCCGCGCAGTACTTCATTTGCTGAAGTGATTTGGTATGTACCCTGATTCATTTTTAAAATCAAAGGGTTTTCTTACAAATTTTACAAATAAATGAAGAAAATTTGCATTTAAAAACAAATGCTTAAATCGGGACATCAAAGGGAAATATAAAGCAGGCGGGGTGCGCCACTTTCTCATAAACTGTATTTTGTAAGAAGAGAAAGTGGCGCGAGTGACGGGGCTCGAACCCGCGACCTCCGGCGTGACAGGCCGGCACTCTAACCAACTGAGCTACACCCGCGCAGTATTTTCAGAGATTATCTGAAAGCCTTAAGCTATTCGCTTGAGGCACCGTGACGTTTCCGTTCGGTATGGGCGCTGTCTAATGTGTTCACTATGAACTGTCAAGCGAGCTTTTGAAAGTTTTTCACCGAAAAGAGGATAAAAATGCGCAAAGCCCGAACAGAGCACTTTATATATATAGGCAGTCCACAAATGACCGATTTTATGCACAGCACGCGATAAAAAGACGAGCCCCCTCGCTCCCTATAAGCATCTGAATTCAAAGAATCATCCGAAACGCATGACGGGATGGCATCAGGAATGTGAAGAAACAAAAATTAATTCAAATTTCTGTTTTATTTTTGATTTTTGCTCTTGCGCTTAGTCAAAGAATTCCTTAAACGAGCCTCACAGCCGCTTCAAAGCGAGCGGGCGATTAGCTCAGTTGGTAGAGCGCTTCGTTTACACCGAAGATGTCGGGAGTTCGAGTCTCTCATCGCCCACCATTCATTTCTGAGAAATCAGATCAGTGAATGACAATTATAGATATGTTGTGCTCATATTTATAATTGAAAACTTAAGTCAGCACATACCGCTTTTAGCGAGCGGGCGATTAGCTCAGTTGGTAGAGCGCTTCGTTTACACCGAAGATGTCGGGAGTTCGAGTCTCTCATCGCCCACCATTTCCTCCCCTCTTCTGCAAATCAACATTTTGTACCTTACGCTAATTTTCGGCGGAAATTGTTTCATGCAGAATCGCAGTCTCATGACTGACTAGAGCGGTTTACGTCCAGATTGAATCACAGTGCTCGCTCTAGATTCTTTATTTGATCGCATTATCACGGGCATCAAGTTGATCCAACTTGACTGTGAAATGCTCTATCCTCACATCTTCCTTTCTGCACTTCTTCTCCGCCTCATTTAAGAATCGCCTGCCCGCTCCGGCCGCTTTTGTAAAGAAAAGAATCTGCCCGGAAACAGCAAAGATTCCGCCCCAAAACCGCTCATATCTTATATGCTGCAGTTAAGAATCAAGCTGAGCGGTGGCAGCACGCCTGCCGACCCTGCTGATGCCCTTTTGGCACATCTCCACATATTAATTCAGCCCTGTGTATAGCGGGTAAAATTATCAGAGAGACACCATAGGTATTGACGAAAAATTCATAACATATACCATATATAGTGTCTTGAGCGGTTCTTCGATTCTGCAAACCGCAGCTTCGCAACCACGCTCAAAACGGCTTTATCAGGCACAATGAAACCGGCGATACGCAATGCGATCCGGGATAGTTGCGTCGAAATTTTTGCCGGTTCTCAGGAGGTAACTCCTTTCCGGCGGAGAATCGGAACTTGTTGTTATCAACAGGCTCCGGGAATGTTGAAGACGGAAGAAATGTGATCCGTTGCGCCGGTGTTGTTTTTAGTATCGCAGGCACACAGATCACATTTCAGCAAGGCAACAGGAATCAGGTTATGCGCAAGGTCAGAGCTGCTTTTCAGGGATCGGAAAACAAACAGATGTCAGCATCTGCCGTTCAGAAACCTGTTTCAGCAGATTTGTCAGCGGTCAGAGCGAATCTTCGCCCGATGGCTTTATACGACCATCTCTGATGACGCATCCGGCTCCTCTGTGAGCTGTTCCTTCCAGCCTCTCCCGCCGTCCGTTCCGTTCTTATCAGTTTAAGCAAGTTCAGCATGCGTTTTGCGGAATAACCGCAGTTTGTGCAGCAGATTTAAAGGTGCGCTTTGCACCTGAAAGGCCTCCGCCCTCTCGTTTCAAAAGCGGCGGAACCACAATGCTCGGATTTATCACCGCCGGTGCGTCTCTGGATGAACCATAACGGTGAGGAATACAGGGAAGCGTAAACAAGAAGTTCTTTGAGGGCACAACGCTCCGGGGAACGAAGAATCCCGCACCGCAAGGTGCAAAAGAAAAGAGCACCGTCAGGTGCAGATACAAGAAGGCACCGCAAGGTGCAGACCAATGAGGCCCTGCCAAGGGAAACTGTAGCCCCCGCTACAATGTCCGCTGACTATTCTCTCCGGAATAATCAACAGGCATATAACGCATATCAGTCTCTGAAAAATATCAGGGCGATCAAGAAACGAGGAATCCGATGTCCATTACTGTTTACAGCAAGCCAGCCTGCGTTCAGTGCACCGCCACCTATCGCGCTCTGGAACGTCAGGGAATCGATTTCAACATCATTGATATTTCTGCAGATGCAGAAGGCTACGACACAGTTAAACGTCTCGGTTATATGCAGGTTCCTGTTGTTGTTGCCGGTGACACACATTGGGCAGGCTTCCGCCCTGACATGATCAGCGCGCTGGCTTAATTATAATGGCCTGAGCGTTCCGGTTTGACTGTCATATCCGGACAATCCGCCTGACTGTTCAATCTGGCCGGTAATTCTCTGCCCGTCTTTCGCTTTGCAAGACGGGCAGAAGCCGGAACCAGAAACGGCATTTCAGGCAAATCACAAAAGCTATGCCCTCTTCCTGTATAATGCACAGCATTGGCTGCAAAGCCGGACTGGTGCCACTATATATAGAGGGTCTTTGTTTGACTTCAGTGTCTCACTGGAGATTTAACATGAGGAAGTGGCTATGAGCATGCTCGTCTATTTTTCAAGCGGCACGCAAAATACGCATCGCTTTGTCACAAAAACCGGACTGCCTGCTCTGCGTATTCCGTGCAGCATGAAGGCCGATCTTTTACAGGTGACACAACCTTTTGTGCTGGTTGTCGCAACCTATGCCGGCGGGGACGGACGCGGTGCTGTTCCCAAGCCTGTGATCCGTTTTCTGAATGACAGTGCCAACCGTTCCTTTATTCGCGGTGTGATTGCCGGTGGCAACCGTAATTTCGGTGCAACCTATTGTCTTGCCGGCAATGTCATATCCGAGAAATGTCAGGTGCCGTTTCTGTATCGCTATGAACTGGCCGGAACGGATGATGACGTTATCAATGTGCGGAATGGTCTGCGAAAATTCTGGCAGGCAGACCTCGCTGCCTGACTTCTGAGCCCATACAGGGTTCAACAACGAAATTAAATTGCTGTCCGTTTTCTCAAACGAAAATCCGGATCAGTATTGTGAACAGATGTGAAAGCGAAGCCGGTCTTTGTTTTGCACATACCGACAAATAAATTGGCCAACACATATTGGCCGAAAAATGAATTGGAAAAACTGTGGCGACTCTTGAGCTTGAACGGACAGAAAAGAACAACATCAACAGTTCAAACAACGGGAGTTCTAAAAAGGACACTCCGGCAATGGACTATCATGCGCTGAATGCCATGCTGAACCTGTTCGGTCCGAATGGTGAGATCCAGTTTGATATGGATCGCAAGGCCGTTCGCCAGTATTTTCTCCAGCATGTGAACCAGAACACGGTTTTCTTCCACAATCTGGAAGAGAAACTCGATTATCTGGTGACTCAGAATTATTACGAAAAAGAAGTGCTGGATCTGTATTCTTTTGAATTCGTCCAGAATCTCTTCAATCTCGCTTATAAAAAGAAGTTCCGCTTCCCGACCTTCCTCGGCGCGTTCAAATATTACACCAGCTATACGCTGAAGACTTTTGACGGTCTGCGCTATCTGGAACGTTATGAAGACCGCGTTTGCATGGTTGCATTGGCACTTGCCGACGGCGACGAGGCTCTGGCGATCTCGATCATGGAAGAAGTGCTGTCCGGCCGTTTCCAGCCTGCGACACCGACCTTCCTCAATGCCGGTAAAAAACAGCGCGGTGAGCTGGTTTCCTGCTTCCTGCTGCGCATGGAAGACAATATGGAATCGATCGGCCGTTCGATCAATTCTGCACTGCAGCTCTCCAAGCGCGGCGGTGGTGTGGCCTTCTCGCTCACCAATATCCGTGAACATGGCGCGCCGATCAAAATGATCGAGAATCAGTCTTCCGGTATTATTCCGATCATGAAGCTGCTCGAAGATGCATTTTCCTATGCGAACCAGCTCGGTGCGCGTCAGGGTGCCGGTGCGGTTTACCTCAATGCCCACCATCCGGACATTATGCGCTTCCTCGATACCAAGCGCGAAAATGCCGATGAAAAAATCCGCATTAAAACCCTGTCGCTCGGCGTGGTGATTCCGGATATCACCTTTGAACTGGCGAAGAATGACGAGGATATGTATCTGTTCTCGCCATATGATGTGGAACGCGTTTACGGTGTACCTTTCACGGAAATTTCCGTGAGCGACAAATATCGCGAAATGGTTGATGACGGCCGTATCCGCAAGCAGAAGATCAAGGCACGCGCCTTCTTCCAGACACTGGCGGAAATTCAGTTCGAATCCGGCTACCCATATATCATGTTCGAAGACACCGTGAATGCAGCCAATCCGATTGCCGGCCGCATCACCATGAGCAATCTCTGCTCTGAAATTCTTCAGGTCAGCGAAGCCAGCACCTATAAAGATGATCTGAATTACGAACATATCGGCAAAGATATTTCCTGTAACCTCGGTTCGCTCAATATTGCGATGACCATGGACTCACCGGATTTCGGCAAGACCGTTGAAACATCAATCCGTGCGCTGACCGCTGTGTCGGATATGAGCAAGATCAATTCCGTGCCATCAATTGCCCGCGGCAATGATGAATCACACGCGATCGGTCTGGGTCAGATGAACCTGCACGGCTATCTGGCACGTGAACGCATTTTCTACGGTTCTGAAGAAGGTGTGGATTTCACCAATATCTATTTCTACACCGTGACCTATCACGCAATTAAAGCGTCCAACCGCATTGCAATGGATCGCAAGTCAAGCTTTGTCGGCTTTGAAGATTCAAAATATGCCGACGGCACTTTCTTCGACAAATATACTGACAAGGTCTGGGAACCCGAAACTGCCCGCGTTCGTGAACTGTTTGAAACAGCAGGTGTTACGATCCCGACACAGGCGGACTGGGAAGAACTGCGCAAATCGGTGATGGCGCATGGTATGTATAACCGTAACCTTCAGGCTGTTCCGCCGACAGGTTCGATTTCTTACATCAACAATTCGACCTCCTCGATCCATCCGATTGCGTCCAAGATTGAAATCCGCAAGGAAGGTAAGATCGGCCGCGTTTATTACCCTGCCCCGTTCATGAGCAATGATAATCTCGATTATTATCAGGATGCCTATGAGATCGGTGCCGAGAAGATCATCGATACCTATGCAGCAGCGACGCAGCATGTGGATCAGGGTCTGTCGCTCACACTGTTCTTCCGTGATACCGCAACAACACGCGATATCAACAAGGCGCAGATCTATGCATGGCGCAAGGGAATCAAAACTATCTACTATATCCGCCTGCGCCAGATGGCTCTGGAAGGCACACAGGTAGAAGGCTGCGTTTCCTGCACCCTTTAAACCCTATCCTTTTATATAAAACCGTCTGCCGCAGAGCAGACGGTTCATCCGAACAGATCAGAGCACGTTATGAACGCCCAACCTAAACTCGTCTGCGCCACCAAGGCTGTTAACTGGAACCGTATCGAGGATGATAAAGATCTCGAAGTATGGAACCGTCTGACCGGTAATTTCTGGCTGCCGGAAAAAGTTCCGCTGTCCAATGATATTCCGTCCTGGGGCACGCTGACACCGGCAGAAAAAACACTGACTATCCGTGTTTTCACCGGCCTGACCCTGCTGGACACCATTCAGAACACCATCGGCTCCATCTCCCTGATGCCGGATGCTGTGACCCCGCATGAAGAAGCTGTTCTGTCGAATATCAGCTTCATGGAAGCGGTTCATGCCCGCTCCTACTCCTCCATTTTTTCCACTCTGTGTTCGACACCGGATGTGGATGATGCCTATCGCTGGAGTGAAGAAAACCCGCATTTGCAGCGCAAAGCAGCTCTGATCATCAATGAGTATAAATCTGATGATCCGATGAAGCGCAAAATCGCCAGTGTTTATCTGGAAAGCTTCCTGTTCTATTCCGGTTTCTATCTGCCAATGTACTGGTCAAGCCGTGCGAAACTGACCAATACTGCCGATCTTATCCGCCTGATTATCCGCGATGAGGCCGTGCACGGCTATTATATCGGCTATAAATATCAGGTGGCTCTGGAAAAAGAGAGCGAAGCCCGCAAGGAAGAGCTGAAAGATTTCGCCTTCTCGATGCTGCTTGATCTCTATGAGGTTGAAACCAAATATACAGAAGCGCTTTATGACGGCACCGGCCTGACCGAAGATGTCAAAAAATTCCTGCATTACAATGCAAACAAAGCGCTGATGAATCTCGGTTATGAGCCACTGTTCCCGAGTACTGTGACCAATGTTAATCCGGCGATTCTGTCATCGCTTTCACCGAATGCTGATGAGAATCACGACTTCTTCTCTGGCTCCGGCTCCAGCTATGTGATCGGTAAAGCCGTTGCTACAGAAGATGATGATTGGGATTTTTAATTCTTCCGTCAGGAAATAAACGGTTTTTCATTGATATTCCGTCTGTTTTCCAATGATCCGAATATTTATGCCCCTGGGACCAAGCAACGTCTCAGGGGCATTTCTTTTTAGATACATCATTTAAGATATTGAAAATAAAGTCATATTTTAATTTTTGAATATACAAAGCAATTCACGACAGGCACAATAAAAGTAATTCATTAAGCAAGTTCAATGCTTAAACTTCATTTACTATGTAATTTAAGCCTTGAAAAACACTCTTCAGGCTATAAGTCGTAACAGGTCAGCAAGACCATAACGAAAAGAACTATCTGGAGTTAAGGCAATGAAAGCAATTTTTAAGCGCTTCCGCAAAAATGAAGACGGTGCAACTGCAATCGAATACGGCCTGATTGCCGCTCTGATCGCTGTTGTTATTATTGGTGCTGTAACCTTCCTCGGCACTCGTATCCAGGCAACATTCAATACCGTTGGTACTGCTCTTCAAACTGCAACTACCCCTCCTGCTGGCAACTAACAATAAGTGGCTAGCTTATTAAGCTTAAAGTTTCGAATCCGTCCGGCAACAGCCGGGCGGATTTCTCTAGTGGCCTATTCGATTAACCGTCGTATCAGGTGAAAACTATGCAAAAGCAAAAATTCTGGAAGTCACAAAACGGCGCATCTGCAGTTGAGTATAGTCTTATTGCTTGTTTTATAGCCTTGGCGATTGTTGGTTCACTTTATTTTTTGGGCTCTGAACTACATACATTATTTGATACTGCTGCAAAAATTCTACCTGCAACACCACAACCTTAACGAATAGCGTATTTAATCAAATCCGCTCCCCATGCCGCGCTTTGTCACGCTGCACATCTCCCTCATCTGCTTCTATAGTCGCATACTCATTCTGAATAGTAATGCGATGAAAGCCTGATGAATCACATACCAAGCGCCTCTGTAAAACCTGACTATCTCCATTTTGATCCTGCGACCCGCCATGTGCGGATTGATCCGCATCAGCCGGAGTTCGTGCAGAATCCCTATGCAGCTTACGCATGGCTGCATCACAATGCGCGGGTGTTTTTCTGGGAAGATTACGGTTTCTGGTGCTTTGCCGGTTATGACGACATCAACAAGCTGTTCCGCGACCGCCGTTTTGGCCGTGAAGAACCGGGCGGCTACCGCGCCAATGCTATTAATCGTGAACATCTCAAAGATTTCGACGGCGTTGAGCGTCACTCCATGCTCGAAATTGAGCCGCCGGTGCATACCCGTCTGCGCACCCTCGTTAATCGTGCTTTTGTCTCCCGTCAGGTCGAGCGTCTGCGTCCCCGCATTGAAAAGCTCGCCAATGAGTTAATTGATGGTTTTGAGCACCAAGGCCATGTCGACCTGATGCCAGCCTTCGCCACCCCTATTCCGGTGGTGGTGATTGCCGAAATGCTGGGTGTGCCGACCGACAATGCCCCACAGCTGCTCGACTGGTCGCATCGCATGGTCAACATGTATATGCACAATGCCACTCGCGAGGTGGAAGACAGTGCCAATCAGGCAGCCAAAGAATTCTCCGACTATCTGCGTGACTATGCTGCGCAGCGTCGCAAAAATCCGGGTGATGACCTACTGAGCCTGTTGCTTGCCGCAGAAGAAAACGGTGCCAAGCTCTCGGAAGATGAGTTGATTACCACTTGTATTCTGCTGCTCAATGCTGGACATGAAGCAACGGTCAATCAGACAGGCAATGCGGTTAAGACCATTCTGCAAAGCGGACTGGATCATCGCGCTCTGTTTGCAACGCCGGAATCAACAGCTGCTGTAGTTGAGGAAAGCCTGCGCTTTGATGCACCGCTGCATATGTTCACCCGCTATGCCTATAATGAGACTGAAATTGCTGAAGGCGTAACGCTCAAAGCCGGTGAACAACTTGGTCTGCTACTTGGTTCCGGCAACCGCGATTATCAGGCTTTTGAGCAACCAGACCGTTTCTGGCCGGAGCGTCCGGATCAGAAGAATGTTTCCTTCGGAGCCGGTATCCATTTCTGCATCGGCGCACCGCTGGCACGCTTGGAAATGCAGGTTTCTCTGGCAACATTGTTCAAACGCCTGCCGAATATCCGTTTTGCCGAGCCACCGCTTTATGGCGACACCTATCATTTCCACGGCATGCAAAGCCTGAAACTGGAATGGTAAAAACAAAAACGCCGCGTCCCATAGGACGCGGCGTTTTCTATTTCAGACAGTATAAGTTTAAAGCTTTATCACATAGGTTTTACGAGTCGTTTCAATAACTTCCCATGTACCTTTAAAGCCCGGTCTGATGATGAAACTATCGCCTGCCCGCAAAGTGACCGGCTCTTTGCCTTCTTCCGTCACCACAGACACACCGCTGATCAGCTGGAAGAACTCCCACTCATCATAAGCGACATGCCATTTACCAACTGTCGACTCCCAGATACCGGCATAAAGCCCGTCTGAGGTCTCCTCCGCATTCCATGTTCTGAACTGCGGATTGCCGGAAATGATACGCCCTTCTGCGGGCGCACCAAGTTCCGGTTCAGACTCTGTGTTTACAGGCAGCAACAGCGACATCAGGCGATCTTTGCCAAAGCCTGTTCAAGATCAGCGATAATATCGTCAGCATCTTCAATACCAATCGACAGACGCACCACTTCAGGTCCGGCACCGGCAGCAACTTTTTGTTCGTCAGTCAGCTGGCGATGGGTGGTTGATGCCGGATGAATAACCAGCGAGCGCGTATCGCCGATATTGGCCAGCAGTGAGAACAGTTCCAGCGAGTTCGCAAAAGTCTTACCGGCTTCATAGCCGCCCTTCAGACCGAAGGTGAAAACCGCGCCGCCGCCTTTTGGCGAATATTTCTGCTGCAGAGCGTGATATTTGTCAGTCGGCAGACCGGCATAACGCACCCATGAAACTTTCTCGTGCTTTTCCAGCCACTGAGCTACTTTCAGCGCATTGTCGCAATGACGCTGCATACGGAGCGGCAGAGTTTCAATGCCGGCCAAAATCTGGAACGAGTTGAACGGAGAAATCGCCGGACCAAAATCACGCAAACCGAGTGTGCGTGCTGCAATCGCAAAAGCAATATTACCGAAGGTTTTGTGTAGTTCCGCACCGGCATATTCAGGACGTGGCTCGCTCAGCATCGGGTAATTGCCGGATTTCGACCAGTCAAATGTACCGCCATCGACCAGAATACCGCCCATGGAATTGCCATGACCACCGATGAATTTAGTCAGCGAGTGCACAACAATATCTGCACCATGTTCGATCGGACGGATCAGATATGGCGATGCCATTGTATTATCAACGATCAGCGGCAGACCGTGCTTATGCGCGATTTCCGCAATCGCTGCGATATCAACAACGATACCGCCCGGATTGGCCAGACTTTCAACAAAGATCGCACGGGTTTTGTCGTCGATCTGTTTCTCGAAGCTGGAAACATCGTCCACATCACCCCAGCGCACTTCCCAGCCGAAAGACTTAAAAGCATTGCCGAACTGATTGATCGAACCGCCATAAAGCTTGTTCGCAGCGATGAAATTATCGCCGGTGCGCAGCAGATTATGGAAAACCAGCAACTGAGCAGCATGGCCGGATGCAGTCGCAACCGCAGCTGTGCCGCCTTCAAGCGCTGCAACGCGCTCTTCCAGAACCGCAGTGGTCGGGTTGGTCAGACGGGTATAGATATTGCCGAATGCCTGCAGGCCGAACAAAGCGGCAGCATGATCCACATCATCAAAAACATAGGATGCAGTCTGATAAATCGGCGTGGTGCGGGCACCGGTTGTCGGATCCGGTTTTGCGCCTGCATGAATAGCAAGTGTATCAAAACCCGGGCTGCGCTTGGACATTCTCTACTCCCCAAAATAAACAATTTGGGTCAGGTTAGAATTTTACTCTCGCACAAGCAAAGAAAAAGATTCCGCTTATCACTATAATACACGCAAACTATTATCTTTTTCCGCAGGTGCAACTATAAATTACCCGCAGATTTACATTGCGGTAAAACAGAAATTTTGAACCGCAATGTCACATAAAGCTAAAATCAGGCAGTGATCAGACGCTGATGCTGCTGTTTTGTACACATATTGGTCACCACCTGCATACCAGCAGCGCGGGCTTTGGCTTCAGCCTCTTCATGGCTGATTTCAAGCTGCAACCACAAAACATCCGGCTGTGTTTTCAGTGCCAGAATTTCATCGACAATTGCAGGCACGGCATTGGAAGCGCGGAAGACATCGACAATATCAATCTTCTCCGGAATATCGGAGAGCGAGGCATAAACTGTCTGCCCCAATATCTGCTTCCCCGCCTGCCCCGGATTGACCGGAATAACTTTATAACCATGCTCCAGCAGATATTTCATCACACCAAAGCTTGGACGATCCTCATTCGGAGAAGCGCCGACCAGCGCGATCACATGTTTGGTTTGCAGGATAGATCTGACTTCCGTTTCATTCATGGCATTCTCCGTTTTCATGCTGCTATGCATCACATTCTGCAGAAGATATAATCTAGGCATAAAATGCGGGCAATTGAAGTGATGCGGCAGGCCGGACGGAAATATAGAGAAAAAATCGCCTGACTTTTATAGGGTAATATAATACCGCAATTTTAACGCATTGATTTTAAAAGATAATTACAAACATACGCAGATTCAGCACACTTGACGCCCACCCACAGGCGCTGTATTGGACAGCCAGAAAGCGTACATTTGTCAAAGATGAGCGGTTTTCATTTGTTACGCGCAGATTTCTGCCGCAACACAAGCAACAAAAAAAGCCTTGCTCCAGTCTCTGTTGCAAGGATTATTTCCAAGGATAACTTCAATGGCAACTTTTTCCCAGAAGCCAGCAGAAGTGGTGAAGAAGTGGATCCTGATCGACGCTGAAGGCGTTGTTCTCGGTCGTCTCGCTTCTCAGGTCGCCAACATTCTGCGCGGTAAGAACAAACCAACCTTTACCCCACACGTTGACGACGGTGACAATGTCATCATCATCAATGCTGACAAGGTTGTTCTGACCGGCAAGAAGTACACCGACAAGGTTTACTACTGGCACACTGGCCACCCAGGCGGTATTAAAGAACGTACAGCTCGTCAGATCCTCGAAGGCCGTTTCCCGGAACGCGTCGTTGAGAAGGCGATTGAACGTATGGTTCCGCGCGGTCCGCTCGGCCGTCGTCAGATGAAAAACCTGCGCGTTTATGCAGGCGCTGACCACCAGCACGAAGCACAGCAGCCAGAAGTCCTCGACATCGGCGCTTTGAACAGCAAAAATAAGAGGAACGCATAATGGCTGAGCAGCTCAACTCGCTCGAAGAACTTGGCACAGTTGCAGCAGCTGCTGCTCCTGAAGCTCCTGTTCACGTTAAAAAAGTCGACGCTCTCGGACGTTCTTATGCGACCGGTAAGCGTAAAGATGCGATTGCACGCGTTTGGGTAAAGCCAGGCACAGGCAAGATCATCGTGAACGGCAAAGAGTTCAACGCATATTTTGCTCGTCCGGTTCTGCAGATGGTTCTGCAGCAGCCAATCGTTGCAACAAACCGCACTGGTCAGTTTGACATTATTGCGACTGTTGCCGGCGGTGGTCTGTCCGGTCAGGCTGGTGCGGTTCGTCACGGCATTTCAAAAGCCCTGACCTACTACGAACCAGCTCTGCGTGCAGTGCTGAAAAAAGGCGGCTTCCTGACACGCGACAGCCGTGTTGTAGAACGTAAGAAATACGGTAAGGCGAAAGCCCGTCGTAGCTTCCAGTTCTCCAAGCGCTAATCGCGCTCTGGGGCTTAGTTCTCCAAGCGTTAATCTTTTATCGCTTACGAACGACAGAAAAGCGGGTCTTCGGATCCGCTTTTTTTATTTCATGCGACAGAGTAGCCGCTGTCTCCTGCATTGCTTGGTCTTTATGTTTCCATATCAACAAGCCTCAGGATTCTGTTTCATGCACAATCGCTCTCCGTTCGCCACCCTTCCTCAGCCGCCTTATTACATCGTTGCTTTTTCATCGCAGCGCACGTCTGATGATGATACAGGCTATGGCGAAATGGCCGGTCAGATGGTTGAGCTGGCGGAGAAGCAGGACGGTTTTCTCGGTATTGAAAGCGTGCGTGATGCAAGCGGCTTCGGCATTACCAATTCTTACTGGCGCGATGAAGAAGGCATTCGCAACTGGAAGCGCAATGTCGACCATCTGGCAGCGCAGAAACAGGGACGCGCAGCATGGTATGAAGCCTATGCTTTACGGATTGCCCGTGTTGAGCGGGCTTATGGTTTTCATGCTGAAAGCTCTAAAACCAAATGACAGCTCATAACTTCATATTGAAGCGTTTAGGCTTGCAGGATATGGCGCAGGCTTCCCGCATCCATCGGGCATCCTTCGATAACACTCTGCCATGGCTGAAAGGCCTGCATACACCTCAAGAAGATCAATGGTTTTACGAGAACTGCGTCTTTCCGCAATGTGAGGTCTGGGCAGTATTTTCCCCTGACATGGCTGGTATTATTGCCTTTAAAACAGGCTGGATTGAGCAGCTCTATATTCTGCCGGATTTTCAGAGTCGCGGTATTGGCAGTGCCCTGCTCAGGCAGGCGCAAAAGACGTTCCCGCATCTGCAATTATGGACATTTCAGCGAAATCGTCAAGCGCAGCAATTCTACGAGAAACACGGTTTTATCGCGATTGGTAAAACCGACGGCAGCGGCAATGAAGAAAAAGAACCGGATATGCTATATGAATGGCGCAGAGCCGGTTTGATTTAAGACACATCATTCTTCTCCCGCCATACGTAATAGGCAGAATTGCCGATTATTATCTCGCCAAGATCAACAATCACGACCTTCTTGCGCCCGATAATTCTCAGCAATTTAAATATCGGATGCCGCTTTATCAGCCCGCCAAAAGACGCTACAGCTTGTATCGTCAGTTTTGTTTCAGCTTACGGTGTTACTTCATGGCGCATAAATCCATCGACAATGCTTTTACGGCTCAGACGATCAAGGGAGCCGCAACCGACCCTACTCATGCCGGTGCCCTCTCCTTTATGCGGCGTCTCTATAGTAAAGATGTGAGCAATGCCGATGCGGTAATCTGGGGCATTCCGTTTGATGCAGCCGTTTCCAACAGGCCGGGCGCCCGTTTTGGCCCGCAGGCTATCCGCCGTGCTGCAGCGATTTTTGATAATGATCCGCAATATCCGTTTCAGCGCGATTTGTTTGAAAATCTGGCGGTGATTGATTACGGCGACTGCCTGCTCGATTACGGCAATCACCAGCTGACACCGGCAACCATTGAGCAGGAAGCCGCTAAACTGATCGCCAATGATGCTTTTCTGGTGTCGCTTGGCGGCGATCATTTTGTGACATGGCCGATCCTCAAAGCCCATGCCGCGAAATATGGCCCGCTGGCCTTAGTGCAGTTTGATGCCCATCAGGACACCTGGTTTGATGACGGCAAGCGTATCGATCACGGCTCATTTGTTGCCCGTGCTGTACGCGACGGTATTATTGATCCGGCTGCATCTATCCAGATCGGTATCCGCACCCATGCACCGGAAGATTGCGGCATTCAGATTCTCTATGGTCACGATGTTGAAGATATGAGCGCCAAAGACATTGTGCAGGCGATTGAAACCCGTACACAGGGGCGCAAAACCTACGTCACTTTCGACATTGATTGTCTTGATCCGGCCTATGCGCCCGGTACCGGCACACCGGTTGCAGGCGGCCCGTCCTCGGCACAAATGCTATCGGTGCTGCGTCAGCTCGGCAAAATTGATATTGTCGGCGCTGATATTGTAGAGGTTGCACCGGCCTATGACCATGCCGATATAACAGCCATTGCAGGCGCGACAATTGCCATGCATTATCTGGGTCTGCTTGCGGAAAAGAAAGCCGCGCGCTAAAGCGGTTCCGGTGAATATTGAATCACTGGCACTGCTCCGACTGTTTGATTTTACGCATTGTCCTCCGGCAAAACAGGTTCCCGCTTTTGCCGGAAATGCTTTAGTCTCACAGAATGAATCAACTGCTTGACAGAATGATTCAGCAATAACTCCTAACACTCTGAATTCTCTACCATTAAGGCAAAATTCAAATGAAACCGAAAATCTTTATTGACGGCGAACATGGCACAACGGGTCTGCAGATCCGCACCCGCCTTGCCGGTCGCACTGATCTGGAAGTCCTTTCTATTCCGGAAGAAGAACGACGTAATAAAGATTTGCGCGCTGACCTGCTGCGCTCGGCTGATATTGCTATTCTCTGCCTGCCGGATGATGCCTCGCGTGAAGCAGTTATCCTGCTTGAAGGCCATTCCACGCGTATTATCGACACGTCAACCGCGCACCGTACCCATTCAAACTGGGTCTATGGTTTTGCCGAACTGGAAGCATTGCAGGCGCAGCGTATCCGCGAAGCCCGTCTGGTTGCCAATCCGGGTTGCTATCCGACCGGTGCAATCTCGCTTATTCGTCCGCTGCGTGATGCAGGGCTGATGAACAGCGATTACCCTGTCACCGTCAATGCGGTATCCGGCTATACCGGCGGCGGCAAGCAGATGATTGCCCAGATGGAAGATGTGAACCATCCGGAACATATGAAGGAAAACAACTTCCTCTATGGCCTGACACTCAGGCACAAGCATCTGCCGGAAATGCAGATGTATGGCAAACTCGACCATGCTCCGATTTTTGCACCAAGTGTCGGCCGTTTTGCGCAGGGTATGATTGTGCAGGTTCCGATCCATCTCGATCTGCTCAAAGGCAAACCGACAATGGAAGACGTGCATAATGAGCTGAAAGCACATTATTCCGGTCAGAAAATCGTGCGTGTTGTCCCGCTTGAAGAAAGTAGCGCCATGGCGCGTGTCGATGCCGAAATGCTGGCAGATACAGATGGTATGAATCTTTATGTCTTCGGTTCTGAAGGCGGCAAGCAGATCAATCTGGTCGCCGTACTGGATAATCTCGGCAAAGGTGCATCGGGTGCAGCCGTGCAGAATATGAATCTGATGCTGGGTCTGCGTTAACCGGAGCATTCATCGCCTATGGAACAGCAAGCAGTGATAAAGCCGGTATTTCCGGCACATTGGCAGATTGCCTCTGCAACACTGCTCGCTGACACCAATTCCAGTCATATCTGGAAAGCAATAATCACCGGAGAGGAACAATCTCCGGTGATTGTTAAAGTGCTCAAGCCTGCAGGTCATGAGGAGCTGCGCGGCGCCTATTATCTGCGCGAGCGTGACGGACATGGTGCGATCAGGCTGCTCGGCCTCACGCATGATCCGGTGATGATGTTGCTGGAATATGCCGGTGACTATGACCTCAAAGCCCATCTTGAAGCCGGACATGATGCAGATGCTATCCGCATTGCCGGTGAAGTGATCCGCGCTTTACACAGTCCCTCCGGTCGGGTTCTGCCGTCTGAATTACAGCCGCTGCTCAAGCATTTCAAAAGCCTGTTTGATCTGGCGGGAAAGAAAGCGGATATTTACACGGAAGCAGCCGATCTCGCGGCATCCCTGCTCAGACAACCTCATGAAATCATCGCCCTACATGGCGACCTTCATCATGAGAATATCATTCGCAGTGCACGGGGCTGGCTGGCAATTGATCCGCACGGATTGTGCGGTGATGCTGCCTTTGATTGTGCCAATCTGTTTTACAATCCGCTCGACCGTGATGATTTGTGCCTCAATATGCAGCGTGCTGCAGAAATGGCGCAATATTTCGCAGGGATCATCAACAAGCCTGTGGCCTATATTCTTGATTATGCCTTTTGCTATGGCTGTCTTTCAGCCGCATGGCATCATGAAGACGGCAATGCTGCAGATGAGGAGCGCGAGTTGAAAATTGCCACTGCGCTGCGCAGGTTAAGGCATCAGCTGTATCCATAAAAAAGCCCCGCATTTGCGGGGCTTTTTGTTACGCTGCACGCATCTCATATGCACCTTTACAGGCACGCCAATGAGCGACAGCAAAGCTCAGCACTACCAATGCAAATCCCTGATGGGCAAGGCCCCACTCAATCGGCACCATTGTCAGCAAGGCGATAATTCCGATCGCCGCCTGCATCAGGATCAGGCCGAGCAGCACAACAGAGCGTCGCGCGTGAGTTGTACCGGCAGCATGGCGATGCGCCTGCACAGCGTGCAGCACAGCCAGCACCAGCACCGTATAGGCAAACATCCGGTGAATGAATTGCACGGTCTTCGGATTTTCAAACAGGTTGCGCCAGTAAGGTTGATGGATGAACAGGTCTGAAGGGATAATCGCGCCATCCATCAGCGGCCATGTATTATAGGTCAGACCGGCATGCAGCCCCGCAACCAGCCCGCCAAGATAAATCTGCACCAGAATTGCCAGAACGAGCCAGCCTGCAAAGCGTTGCAGGCCGCGCGGCGCTGGTTTTTCCGTATATTCGGCAAGCCCGCGCGCAACATAAAACACGGCAGTAATAATAATACAGGCCATAGTGAGATGCACAGCTAAGCGATACTGGCTCACCGATGTCAGCACGCTCAAGCCCGATGCCACCATCCACCAGCCGATAGCGCCCTGCAAGCCGCCCAGCGCCAGAATGCCGAGCATCCGTGCTTTCAAGCCGTCCTGCAAGCGGCCTGTTACCCAGAAGAAAATCAGCGGAACAGCCACCAGAAAGCCGACGAAACGCGCCAGCATACGATGCGCCCATTCCCACCAGAAAATGAACTGGAACTCTTCCAGTGCCATACCCTTGTTAATCTGCTGATATTGCGGGATCTGGCGGTATTTATCGAATTCTTCCAGCCATTCCGCATGGTTCAGCGGCGGGATAACGCCATGGATAGGCTTCCATTCGGTAATAGACAGACCGGAGCCGGTCATACGGGTTGCGCCGCCCACCATGACAATTGCGATCAGTACGAAGAATACCGCATAAAGCCACCACCGCACCATCTTGCGGTTCTTGTCGTGGTTGGCACTGACCGGCTGTTGTGTTGCCGGTAATGCGGCATAATCTGTTATCATCAATCCTGCTCCGACTGAGTTTTACCCCCGCAGATACATGCCGCATGCGCACCGCGAATACAAGACAACAACACGCGACACGCAGACGCTGTTTTTATTACCCCTTTCATAAATCCAGTGATGAAGCGGAGACGAAAATCATTTCAGATTCAGGGCTGTCTGGTGTATGAGAGTGGTGACGGAGAGACAAATATGCCTGTAAGACTGAAAAAACTGATCGGAACTGTGCTGCTTGTTCTGCTGATTGCAGTTTATGCGCTGCTTGCAACCATGATTGCGGTTGCCCATCTTGGCCAGTCCTCGGTCTGGGTACAGCTTGCTTATTTCTTCTTCACCGGCTTTTTGTGGATACTTCCGGCCATGTATCTGTTGTGGTGGATGGTTCAGCCGCCTAAAGCCCGCTGATTATGTTCCGCACGTTCTGTTATTCCGACATTCATGAGGCTCTGCCGCTCTGGAGCAATGACAAGACGGTGCATGGTATAGCCCAGTCCGCACTCTGGACACGGCTCTGGCAGCAGAATGTGAATCCTGACTGTCTTGTGCTGGCGCTGTTTATCGAGGACAGCCCTGCTTTATTATTACCGCTTGAGGTTATCAAACAAAACCACAAGCATGTTGCGCGCTTTGCCGGCGGCTCCCATGCCAATTGCAATTTTCCGGTTCTGTTTCCGGCCTTTGCGCAACACATCAGCAAAGACCATATCACTGCACTGATTGCCTGCCTGAAAGAAGCGCGGCCGGATATTACGCTGCTATCCCTCACCCGTCAGATGCAGAACTGGCTCGGATATAATAACCCGCTGCTCAGTCTCTCCCATCAGCGCAATCCGAATCCGGCTCTGATTGCCACGCTGCCAGACAGTTTTGACAGCGTGCTTGAGCGCAGCAATGCCTCACGCAAACGCAAAAAACACCGCCAGCATGCCCGCCGTTATGATGAAACAGGTACATGGCGGATTTATACCGCAGAAGGCGATGCGGAAAACAGCGCTGCATTCAATGATTTTTATGCGATGAAAAGCCAGCGCTTTGCCAAACAGGGCATTGCCAACAGCTTTACCGGCGATGATTTGAACCGTTTCTTCCAAAAACTCTTCGCTGCACCGGAAAATGACACGCACAGACAATATCGCCTGCATGTGCTTGAAGTTGCCGGAAAACCGCGTGCGGTTATTGGCTGCGCCTATTGGCAAAGCCCTGACAGCCAGACACCACTGCAACGCGGTCTGACTGTGGAATTCGGTGCTTTTGCCGATGATGATCTGGTCACCGCCAGCCCCGGAGATTTTCTGTTTTACGAAGCGATTGCCGCTGCCATTGATGACGAGCTGGATTATTTCAGCTTCGGTATCGGCGAGGAGAAATACAAACGCGACTGGTGCGATGTTGAGCAGCCGCTTTATGACAGCCATATCGCGCTGACATTCAAAGGCCGGTTGAGCGCAACATTCAATCAGCTGCGCTCAGGTCTTGTCTATCGTATTAAAACCAACAAACATCTCTGGCCGCTGGTGAAAAAACTACGCAGCAAGCTGCGCAGGAGCGCTTAATCCGTTTTTATGCGTGCGGCACCATCAGAATGGTTACATCATCCTGCCCTGCCTCATGGAATGCCAGTGCAGTCTGCGCCACAGCCTGATCTTCGCTGTCGAACACATTCATCACAAAAACGGATGTATCGCTGTCGAGGTTCAGCGCCTGTTCGGCAGAGGATGCACCGGTTTCCACCAGCACGAAATCATAGGCCGTTTCCAGCGCTTCAAAAATTACCGGCAGACGCTCGGCCTGTGCCATAGCGGTTTTCGGATCAGAAAGACCTGTCGGAATCACATCCGCATCCGAATATAAATCGCCGTGAATAATATCGGTGAACTGCTTCACATTAAGCAGCAGGTCGGTAATGCCTGCAGGCCTGTTGCCATCCAGCATTGCCTGACTAACAGCACCATTGCCGGTCATATCCACGAGCAATACCCGCAGGCTGCGGTCAGCCAGTTCACGCAGCAGATGCACACTGCCGGCAGATCCGGCATCGCCTTCCGGCGAGATCAGAATGATGCGGCGGCGCTCCTGCAACATCAGACGGCTGGCAATTGCAGCCACACCGTTGGGCGCATAAATATCATCTGATGCCGGATCAGGTTCTTCCGTGACATCCGGCTCGGACACAGTATAGCTGTCATAGATACGCTGAATTGTTTCAACATCAATTTCAGGACGGGCCATAGGCTGCTCTACCATCTCATTTTTATCAGGCATCTCATTTGTATCGGAAACAGGCTCGGGAGCCGGCTGCGCAATCAGCTTATTATCAATCTGTGCGGTTTTATTATGCGCAGGGCTAAAATTCTGTGCAACAGCACCATATTCATCGCCCCAGAGATTTTGTTCCCTGACAGCTCTGACAGGATTTGTTGTCATAGCGCGGCCGCTGAAAAGCTCACGCAGCAAAACAAAAACCGACAACAGCAACAGGCCTGCAACAAAACTCATGCTGACCATAGGCAGCACTTTAGGGAAATACGGCGCCCCTGCAACAGTTGCCGTTGAAAAAATCCGTGCATCTGCAGGCTGATCTGTACGATCAGCAATGCTGGAAGCCTCGCGATAGCGCGCCAGATAGGCTTGCAACAAATCGCGCTGAGCGGCAGCATCACGTTCCAAAGCACGCAGTTCAACTTCCTGACTGCCAGCCTCGGCGGCTTGTGCTTTCAGACGGTTGAGTTCACGGGTCTGCTCCTGCTCGCGGCTGCGGGCAGTCGTCACCTCATTGTCGAGGCTTTTCAGTATTGTATTGCCTTCCTGCCGGATCTGCCGGTCAAGATCGGCGAGCTGCGCACGCAAGCCCTGAATACGCGGATGCCCGTCGAGCAGCGTTGTCGAGAGATTGGCAATCTCGGCCATCAGCGCTCCGCGACGCTCATTCAGCTGCTGCATAATACCGGAAGACATAACTTCCGGCAGGCTGTTGATCGGCACGCCGTTTTTAAGCGCAGTGCGAATGCTCTCAGCTTTAGCCTCACTGGCGGCACGCTCAGCTTTCAGACGCGACAGTTCCGATGAGATATCGGACATTTGCTGCGTGGCAAGGGAAGTATTATTGCTGGTATTGAGGAGATCGCTTGCCGCGCGGAAATCAGCGACTTTGGTTTCCGCCTCACGCACCTTCTTCGTCAGCCGTTCAATTTCCGGTTCCAGCCATCCGGTTGCATCGCCTGTCAGCTGGCGTTTGGCCGCGGCCTGTGCTGCAATATATTCATCCGCAATTTTATCGGCGACATCGGCTGCGACTTGCGGATTTTTGGAGACAAACTCAACCACAATCACCCGCGAGCCGGTTACAGCATAGACCTGTAAATTCTCGCGCATACGGGTGAGAACCTGCTCTGATACCGGAATCGTGCGCGGATCAGGGCGCAATCCCAGCAATACCAGAACCTGTTTCACCGGCGACATGGTTTTCGGATAGAATTCCGCATAATCTTCAAGTCTCAGCTCGGCGGCTACTTTTGCAAGGATTTTAGCAGAGCTGATCAGCTCTACCTGCGATTTCACGGCTTCCGGATCCAGCAGCGGACGATCCGTTTCCGATCCGACATTCGGGCGTGTGAAGACAGTTTCCCGTGCTTCAATCAGAATACGCGCTTCGGAACGGTAATAAGGAGGGAGAAACTGCGCAACACCCCATGTCAGCAGAGCAAACAGGAGCGCGCCCAGTAGAATGAACAGCCAGTTGCGCTTCAGAGCGGCAAACAGCGCTCCGATATCAATTTCCGCATTTTCTGCTGCATCACGCATCACTGACCCGATCCCCATAATCCTGCACAGGACTCTTATGGTAAATCATCAAGGTAACTATAGGGTTAAATCCTGCAATTTCCCCTCACCCTTCATACTAAGGGCGTATCAGGACTTTACTTTAGCAGTTTGTATTTAAAGATAATTTTATCAGTACAACAGATTTTAGCTTTTAGTCTTTACGCCATATTAACCCTAATAATTCAATAATCACAATCAGACAGATGTCCGTTGCACAGCTATGAAATGCGCAACATAACCTGAACACATATAATATGAGCTGGCGGGTTCTGACACCAAAGCAATCAGAACGGGATAAGGAAAAGAGCAGAATGAAAACACGTGTTTTTATGGCAGCTTTGGGCGTAACCTGTCTGGTATTGTCAGGCTGCACCAGCTATCGCCCTGCTCCTCCGGCATTCCACGAAGCGCTGAACCAGCCTTATATTCTCGGTTCCGGCGACCGTCTGCGCATCACCGTTTTTGAACAGGCCGGTTTAAGCAATACATATTCCGTTGACCAGTCCGGCTATATTGCCTTCCCATTGATCGGCAGCGTACCTGCACGCGGCAAAACAGTAAAACAGCTTGAAGCCACCATCGCTTCAAAGCTGCGCGGCGGCTATATCCGCAATCCTGATGTCAGCGTGGAAATCGACCGCTACCGCCCTGTCTTCATCATGGGTGAAGTCGGCGGCGCCGGACAATATTCTTACGTACCGGGCATGACTGCACAAACGGCTATTGCAGCTTCCGGCGGCTTTACACCGCGCGCCAATCAGGAAAGCGTGGACATTACCCGCCAGATCAACGGCAAAATCTTTACCGGACGGGTACGCATTACAGATCCTATCCTTCCAGGCGATACAATCTATGTCCGTGAACGGTTATTCTGATCATCACGGACAGACCAGAATTCATCCTTCCTGAGACGAGGCTATTGTGAAGCAAAAATCTTTGCGGATTATCCATTGCTTCCGTTCCCCTATAGGCGGCGTGTTTCGCCATATACGTGATCTGGCTGCCATGCAGAGTGCAGCCGGTCATCAGGTCGGCGTGATTTGCGAATTATGCGAAGACGGCGCACTTGAACAACAGCAATTTGCTGCCATGCTGCCCGATCTGGCACTCGGCCTGCACCGTATTCCCATCAGCCGCAAAATAGGCCTCAGTGACATCGGTGCTATTTTAAGCACGCGCAAAATATTGAAGCAGCTTCAGCCGGATATTGTACACGGACATGGTGCAAAAGGCGGGACTTATGCCCGTCTCGGCACAATAGGCATCCATAAAAGTCAGGCTCAGCGCCCGCACAAATTTTACTCCCCTCATGGCGGCAGCCTGCATTTTGACCCTGCGTCCCTTGCCGGTAAAATCATGTTCACAGCAGAACGCCTGCAAGAACAAATCACCGATGGCCTGATCTTTGTCTCGGCCTATGAGGAAAACACCTATCAGGAAAAAGTCGGAAATCCGCGCTGCGCTCACATTGTGATCCGCAACGGCATCAGCAAAGATGAATTTGCACCGGTTACACCGGAAACCGATGCCGCAGACTTTCTTTTTACCAGCATGATGCGTGACCTGAAAGGGCCGGATTTATTTATCCGCGCGCTGGCTGAACTGAACCAGACAGCAAGAGCCAGCAACCGGTCTCTTGCCACCGGTGCCATGGTCGGGGACGGGCCGCAAAAACAGAATTATCAGGCTCTTGCTGCGCAACTCGGACTGGAAAATCACATCCGCTTTTATCCGGCAATGCCGGTGCGTGAAGCACTCAAGCGCGGGCAAATTTTTGTGTTGCCTTCCCGTGCGGAATCCCTGCCATATATTGCGCTGGAAGTTCTGGCAGCACAGCGCAGCATCATCGCCACAGATGTCGGCGGTCTTGCTGAAATATTCGGCACAGACAGCAATGCCCTTTGCAAACCCGACGCCGGTGCCATCGCCGCAAAAATGTGCGAAGCCCTGACCTTCCCTGCCAATTATCAGCAAACCATGCCTGATCCGCTGCTGCTGCGCTCACGCTTCAGCCGGGAAAATATGGCTCATGCAGTTGAACAATTCTACCGCATCAACTAAATTACATATAAGCACTATGTAAAGCTTCCTTGTTTCATTAAAATACAAATATCATTCGTTTAATTTTACTGTAATAAAGCAATATTGCGGATATTTACTATCCGGCAACCACAATACGTAAAAAGCCCGTATAGCGGCCTAAACTGCGCATTCTCTTAAAAAAAATAAGAAAATAGCAACCCTCATCACGGATAGATTGCTTATATTTTCTTGTGAGCAAAATTTTAATATGCCGGTGCACCCATGAGTGAGAAAAAACATAAAGGAAGTTTCGACAGGAAGGCGCTGCAAAAGCAGCATGACTCCGGCGCAGCTTCCACACCTGCTGAAAAAGTTGAATTGAGCCCGCTGGCCATGAAAGTGGCCGCTCAATACAAGAATGAAAGTATTTCACCCGCTCTGTTCACAGGGCTTATGCGCATCTGGGAATTTGCGGTTGTCGCCCTGTGTGGCACCGCTGTTTATCTCAGCTATGTGGGCGCTGAAAGCATCCATATACTGGAATATTTGTTTGCGAATATTCTTGCCGCCGCGCTCTATGTTATTTTCGCCCAGTTCAGTTCCGGCTATCGCCCTTCTGTGCTGCGCAAACCGTTTCGCTATCTCGGCCGGCTGATTATCTGCTGGGCCGGTGTTTTTGCGGTTCTGGCTATTGTGGCCTTCCTGCTGAAAATTTCTGCGGTTTATTCCCGTATCTGGTTTGCCGGATTTGTGATTTCCGGTTTTATCGCCCTTACAATATCGCGTTTTCTCGCAGCCAAACTGATGCGTATTCTCGCCCGCAGCGGCCGTATGGAACGACGCGCGGTTATTGTCGGCGGCGGTCAGAATGCGGAAGATCTTATTCTTGAACTCAACAAACAACCGGATAACGACATTCGTATCTGCGGTATTTTTGATGATCGCGGCGACCGCCGTTCTCCGCCGATTGTTGCCGGTTATCCGAAACTCGGCAATATTTCCGAGTTGATCGAGTTTGCCCGTGTTGCCCGCATCGATATGCTGATCGTTTCTCTGCCGATCTCAGCGGAAGAACGGGTTTTGACACTGATGCAAAAGCTTTGGGTATTACCGGTCGATATCCGCCTTTCCGCTCATGCTGCCAATATGCGTCTGCGCCCGCGTGCTTATTCCTATATCGGCTCGGTACCAATGCTCGATATTCTCGACAAGCCGATCAACGATTGGGATGCGATTGCAAAGCGCTTGTTTGATATTGTCTTCAGCCTGTTCGGAATTGTGCTGTTCTCGCCGGTCATGCTGGCGACGGCTATTGCGATCAAACTCGACAGCAAAGGCCCTGTAATCTTCAAACAGAAACGGCACGGCTTTAATAATGAAGTGATCAATGTCTGGAAATTCCGCTCGATGTATAGCGACCAGTGCGATCCGACTGCAAAACTGGCCGTCACCAAAAATGACAGCCGTGTTACCCGTGTCGGCCGCTTTATCCGCAAAACATCGATTGATGAATTGCCGCAGTTTTTCAATTCCTTAGGCGGCAGTCTTTCACTCGTCGGCCCTCGCCCGCATGCGATCAGCGCCAATTCCAACAACATGCTCTATAATGATGTGGTTGACGGTTATTTTGCTCGCCATAAAGTCAAGCCGGGCGTAACCGGCTGGGCGCAGATCAATGGCTGGCGCGGCGAAATCGACAAGCCTGAGAAAATCGTCATGCGCACGGAATATGATCTCAATTATATTGAGAACTGGTCCTTGCTGTTCGACCTGAAAATCCTGTTCCTGACCCCTGTGCGCCTGCTGAACACGGAAAACGCCTATTGAGCTATCCGTCCCAACCTGTGCCCCGAACTGTGCCCCGATCTGCAAATGCGTCACCCGCATCAGATGCAGCATTCCATGCATTGGCGGAGCGCGGTCAGCGACAAGCTGCAATGCAATGGATTGCACGGCTGTCACTGGCAACAGGTGTTTTTTTCAGCGGCTTCGTCCTCTTCGAGCCGGGGCCTTATGAAATACTGATGCTGGTGCTCATAAGCCTGTGGCTGTTATTCGGCCTCAGGCTGAGTGTTAACTCACTGGCATTGCTGCTCCTGCTCACCTTATTCAATATTGGCGGCGTGCTCTCAATTTTTCAGATGGCTGATCTGAAAAAGGCACCGCTTTACATTGCCGTGTCATATTTTCTGGCCTTGACCAGTGTGTTTTTCGCCGCTGTCACCGAAAGCGACTGGCGCAGATTACAGCCGCTTTTCACCGGCTATCTGACGGCTGCCGTCATTACAGGAATGCTGGGTATCGGCGGTTATCTCAACCTGATACCTGCGGCGGATCTGTTTACGCTTTACGGTCGTGCCAAAGGTGCATTTCAGGATCCGAATGTCTTTGGCCCTTTTCTGATCCTGCCTATCAACTGGTGCATCTATCAGGTTCTGACACGCCCTCTTCAGAAAAGCCTGCTCTATTGGGCACTGTTTCTAGTGCTGACACTTGCAGTATTGCTGTCCTTCTCCCGCGCAGCATGGGGCATGTATGCTGTATCCTTAGTGCTCATTCCGGCTCTGTTGTTTATCGGCAGCAAGAACCAGCGCTTTCGCGGCAAGATCATCCTGATC
Organism: Pseudochrobactrum algeriensis; assembly: GCF_018436245.1. Lineage (NCBI taxonomy): Bacteria > Pseudomonadati > Pseudomonadota > Alphaproteobacteria > Hyphomicrobiales > Brucellaceae > Pseudochrobactrum > Pseudochrobactrum algeriensis. The sequence continues at coordinate 1,229,296 of NZ_CP075361.1, read as the reverse complement.
AGCATTGCTGCAATTATTCTTCTTGCTCTTACATTGCTGATCGCCCTGCAAATCCCGCAAATCAGCGAATTGTTCACCCAGCGCGCGCGCCTCGAACAAGATTATGACAGCGCCCGTACAGGACGTTTTGCACGGCATTGGCTGGGTTTTCTTCTGTCCATGGAAAAACCCTTCGGTATCGGCCCACTGGAGTTCGGCCCCATGTTCGGAGAGGATACCCATAATATCTGGCTGAAAGCCTTGCTGGATTATGGCTGGCTTGGTTTTCTGTCCTTCATCATCCTGACAATGCTTACGCTGGGTTTCGGTTTCAGGCTGATGCTGCGTGAGCGGCCATGGCAGCCTTATCTGCTCTGCGCCTATGTGGCATTTATCGGCCATATACTGATCGGCAATGTGATCGATATCGATCACTGGCGGCATTTCTATCTGATCGTCGGTATTATCTGGGGCTGTGCAGGGCTTGAACAACGCTATCAGCAACAGGCACGGCATCATCTCACTTCAAAACCACGCCCGTATAGCAATACACGCATTCCAAGACCGGTTTAATTTCTGCGGAACAAAAGCACCGGCACCGGCGTTACACCCCTGTAAGCAAATCAAAACAATCAGGGAGAACAAAGATGTTAAGAGCCGGTATTTTGTGGATGATGGGTGTTCCGTTTTTTGTCGTAGTCCTGATCTGGTATTTCTTCTTCTGATCCGCAGCAGAGATCAGGCAAAAGTCACCTGATCGCGGCCGGTCGCTTTACTGCTGTAAAGCGACACGTCAGCCCGCCTGTAAAGGCTTTCAAAGTCTTCATTATTTTCAAGTTCTGCAACACCGACGCTGATTGTAAGAACACCTGAGACCAGCGAACCCTCATGCTCGATTTTCAGCGCAGCTATCTGCGTGCGCAGTTTTTCCAGAAACTGTCTGGCCTGTTCTGTTGTACACTCATAAAAGAACAGCGCGAATTCCTCACCGCCAATTCTCGCCGCCATATCTTCGCTGCGGCGCAGCGTAGCGCTGATTGTACCCGCAACATGTTTCAGAGCCACATCCCCTGCCGCATGGCCGTAAATATCATTATACAGCTTGAAATGATCCACATCGATCATCGCAAAGCACATGGGTTTACCCAGTGAGCGTCCCCTGCCCATCATTGTCTCAACATGTTGGGAAAACAGGCGGCGATTTGCCAGACCGGTCAGCGAATCCGTGTCGCGCTCTTTGCGCAGCTCCGCAATCATATCCATAAATGTCCCGGCCAGCAGTCCGATACCGGTCACAACACCAATGACAGAAATAGTGAATTGCAGCACCAGCCAGAACGAACCGGCAGAAAAATCAATGACAGATGACATCGTCATTCTTTCCGCCGTCATAATTGTGCGCGGAAAGAAATGCAGGCCAAGCCCAACGATCAGCCAGAATAATAATTTATCGCCGGAATTCCCGCGCAGCAAAAAGCGCGCCTGCAGGGCGGTGGCCAGAAAGATCGCCCCCACTCCCAGATTGATAATATAGATCCGGTAAAACAGGTTTCTCTCGATATAAAAATAATAAAATGTGCCGCCGACAATCGTGATCATAAACAGGGCGTGAAACCAAAAGGGCAATTGTCTGCCTGAGCGGATCAGGACACCCTGGGAAAAGAACAAAACGCCCGCAACATATAAAGCCGCAGATAAAACGGCGTTCTGACCGATATTTGCGGGAACAAATGTAACCTGAATTAAAGTCCCGAGCGAGACCAGCAGAAAGGCACAGCCGAACAGCCCCAGATGCGGCCGTGTCCGTTCAAGGAACCACACACCGAAAAACATCAGCGAAAATAAAAAGAAGAAAACCGGCGGCAGATAAATCATAGCAAAGCAGTTTTCATTTTCTTTGAACCGGAAAACTGACCGGATTTATCCATCCCACACCCTCACGACCACATGCGCCTGTAATTCAGAATGCACTCCCGCATGCCGGTCTTTATCTTCCTGATAATTATTTTAACGACTTTCATCAAGCAACATAAAATTTATTTTATGCAAAACAGCACCTGCATGTCTTTCAATGCATGGATTGCTGTCTTTACGGGAACCAAAACGCACCCTGAACGTTTTCTTTCATAGCAGAAGTTTCACGCTGCATTTGTCTGCGCCTTAAATTCCGGCAGACAAAGACCATCTTTTTACTATGTGCTGAACGTCAATAATGAGGGAAATACCATGGAAGATGCTCAGATAGGCTGGATTGCAGCTATTATCATCGGTGGTCTGGCCGGCTGGCTGGCCGAAATGTTCATGAAAAGTGACCACGGCGTTTTCATGAATATTATTCTGGGTATTATCGGCGCTGCTGTCGCCAATGCCCTGCTCGGCATGTTCGGTGTGGTTCTCGGAGGCTGGATCGGTTACCTGATCGCCGGTTTTATCGGGGCATGTATTCTGATTGCAGCAGGGCGCATGATCCGGCGATAACTCCCACGCCTTTGTAAGCGCCTATTCCACAGTCAAGATAACGGAGAATGAAAATGGCAGAGAATGCTGACAATGCCCGTCAGGCAATGGAAGAACAGATTGCAGAACTGCGCGCGCAGATTGATGCGATGAGCAAATCTTTGAAACAACGCGGCGAGGAAGCTGCAGAAGAAGCCCGCACCCGCCTGAACCGTGCAGCCTCAACCATCAAAGAACAGGGACAGGCAACCGTATCTGTCATCCGTAAAAATCCGGGCACCGCAACAACCATTCTGAGCACAGCCGGTATTGCCGGTTTTGTACTCGGTTTTCTGGTTGCCAGCTGCCGGAATGACACCCGCTGGTAACAGCCGCAACGCTCCCTGCGAGTTCAATAAAACAGCGCCGGAAATTCCGGCGCTGTTTTGATATTCAGGAGGCCGCGCCGTCACCGCGACAGCTATTGAATATATCCATATCCTTGTCATAGACGGTCGTCTTCACATTCATCAAGCCCAGCACCGTATGGAACAGATTATCATGGGACGCCGGATGATCACTCAGCGTCTTCAGGCAAGCCTGTTTCAGATCATTCTCTTTCAGAAAATCCGGTGAAAACCAGCTGATAAACGGAATCGTCGTCTGCTCCCGCGGCGCGATGAAATAAGGCATGGCATGAAGATACAGCCCTTTCTCGCCAAGGGATTCACCATGGTCGGACATATAGATCATCGAAGAAGCAAACTCGCTTTCTCTCGATTTCAGCAAATCGATGATTTCCGCTAATATTTTATCGGTGTAAGCGATTGTATTATCATAGGCATTCACAATTTCCTGCTGAGTGCAGTCAGCAAAGTTTGATGTGCGACAGGCAGGTTTGAAGACTTCCTGCTCCGGCGGATAGCGCCGGTAATAGGCAGGTCCATGGCTGCCGAGCATATGCAACACAACAACCGTGTTAGTCTTAAAACTATCGAGACGGGATGCCAACGTATCTACCAGCACCTGATCGTAACACTCACCACCTGCACAATTCGGATTGCCTTCCTGCAACTGGCTCATATCAATTGTTTCAATACGATCGGCCACACGCTTACTGCCGGTGTTATTTTCAACCCACAAAGGCTGAATACCGGAATGTTTCAGCACATCCAGCAGATTTTCAGACTGGCGGAATTTCTTGCTGCTATATTCTGTACGCGGAAACGGAGAAAACATGCATGGCACAGAAACAGATGTCTCTGTTCCGCAACTGCTGACATCGGTAAAGTTCAGCACATCGCGCTCACGCAGCATCGGATTTGTGTCGCGGTAATAATTATTGAAACTGAAATTCTGTGCGCGTGCTGTTTCGCCAACCACAATCACCGTCAGGCGCTTTTTATTACTGCCCTCTTGATATGGTTTGGTCTGCACAGCATCCGTACCGAGCGGCTGAGCAATATAGGTGCGCTCGTCATTGACCTTCACGAAATAACGTATGGTACTGCTGAGCGGTGCCAGCGGGTTGAGCCTGCCGGTGATTTCCGCTTTCTTTTCACGAAACATCGAAGAAAAAGTACCAAAATTTGTGAGAAGCAGAGCAACACCGGCAATCAGGCAACCGCTGATCAGCAGCGTATTGACCCATAATTTTTGTACGAAAGGCCGGTGCCTGACCTCAACCCAAATGATCAGCAAAGACGGCAAACCGGCATAAAGCAGCATATTCGTTACAAAATGCGCATTAATCAGGTGACCGGATTCAGCCCTTGTGGTTGTCGCAGCATTTTCAATCATATTCGGCGTAATCAAAACACCGAAGTGGTCAATGAAATATGCCGCGGATGCCGACACCGTGACAAAGAAAATCAATGCAGGCTTGATGAGATATGGCGCTGAAAATAAAACCAGCAAACAATAAGTCAGTAAAAACAATATTGCAGCGATAATGCCGGTGTTCAGAAAATCTCCTTTGAGATAATCTGCGATGAAAACAAAAGCTGCGCGGTTAAAAAATACAGTAATATAAATGGCTGTAATGAAGCATAATAGATTACTTGCAACAGAAATTCTTTTGAATTTCATAATTCACCTGTTCGACGTTTAAAAACGCACAGATTCAATATCTTCATCAAGAAACAACGCGTTTTTGAGCAAGCTACAAAGCAGATCAAAACCAGCTGAATAAATATGAGCGTTTTTGAAATAAATTTTTGTGAAAAGACAGAAATTACAATTACTTATCAAATTTAATTTTGAGAGTTTCTCCCGAATATTGAAGCGCCTACTTCCGGGCAAAATTGTGACATTGCAATCAGGATAAGAATATATTCCGCTGCAATTCCTATATTACTAAGCAGCTTTCTGCTCCGGAATGCACCTCACTGAATTTCCCCTGCCGCTTCAAAAAGTCTTGTTTCAACTTCCTGCAACTGAGCTATGATGGATTGAATAAAGTTCTATTTCTCAAACGCTTACGGTGCCCGCCAATATCTTCCCGACGGCACCGCAATCAGAAGGACAGACTTGTAATGATTACCGGCCCGCAATCTAAAGCTGCCCGCGCATTAATTGAACTCAGCCGTGAAAGACTGTCATCATTCTCAGGCATTGATATCCGTGTGATTGAGTTATTTGAACGTAAACTTGAAACACCGGACGAGACTGTCCTTGCAGCGCTGCAAAAAGCGCTCGAAGATGCCGGAGCCGTATTCATTCCGGAAAATGGCGGCGGTATCGGCGTCAGATTGAAATTTACACGATCCGAAGCACGGCGTCTCTCTACTCTGGAAAGCGAAGGCGGCATTGTTGCCTATGACGAAGTTCCTTAAGCGGAAACATCTGTCTGATTAAAAAATGCGTCACGGGCAGAACAAAGCAGAGGAATTGTCTGGCTTTCTCTGCCCGTGAAATGGTGTTTTCTGCCTTGCGGGCGATCTGTTCAAAGGTAAAACAAACCGATAAAAGATCTTGCTGTTCGCACCATCTTTTTATCCCGTTCCGGCCTGTCAGAACGCTCAGCTTGTCAGAATGATTCACGCTGAGTGCGGCTGCCGCCGATCACACCGAGGCACATATGGCTGATTATCTCAAGCCGATCTTACTGCTTTGCGCATCCAATATCTTCATGACATTTGCCTGGTACGGGCATCTCAAATTTACAAACAAGCCGCTTTTTCTGGTCATTATTGTCAGCTGGCTGATCGCTTTTGCTGAATATTGCCTTGCGGTTCCGGCCAACAGAATGGGGCATGGCATCTATAGTGCGGCAGAGCTCAAAACCATTCAGGAAGTTATCACTCTCAGCGTATTTGCCGGATTTTCTGTACTGTATCTGGGAGAAAGCATAACCATCAATCATATGATTGGTTTCGCATTTATCTGCCTTGGTGCTTTTTTTGTATTTAAAGGACCATTTTAGAGATATACAGAATACCTCCCCTCCCTCAACAGAGAGTGACATGATGAAACTGAAAATTTCCGCAATCACTTTAATGAGTGTTCTTATTTCCGGTGCTGCATCCGCAGAAGAACTGACAGTTGAAGGCTCCGGTATTACACGTGACATTGCCTGTTCATCGAATGATATCGGCATTTATGGTGCAAAGAATATCATCAAACTGACCGGAAAATGCGATGATATTGTCATTCACGGCACCAATCATCAGGTTGCATTTGAAGAAGCCGATGATGTCTCGGTGTCCGGCTCCGACAATAAAGTGACCGGCGGCCGCGTGACAGACCTCTCTGTGGACGTGGCCAATCATGAAGTCACAGCCACATTACGCTCCAATGATAATGACAGAGCCGAGCTTGAAGTTAGCGGTGCACAAAATGTGGTGAATGTTACCTTGGAAAGTGACACCAAAATCGAAGTCGGCGGGGTTGGCCATAAAATCAACTGGTCTGTCGCATCAGGCGTTAAAGATCCGGCGATTTCAATTTACGGTGCCGATCACGAAGTTAAAAAAGCGAACTAACCTTGTCTGTCTGTTGCCGGCACATTCATAGCAATCTGCCGATTGTATGAGTTAAAAACAGGTCAGGGAAAGCAACTATCCCTGACTGTTTTGATGCGGCAATATAATATTCGTTGAACCGGTCGCAAATATCTGCCTGCTGCCCTATCCGGCTTTCTCCTCCCACTAAGTTGTGATTTTCACCAGTGAGGAACTATGTTTTCATTTCCTTCTTTTCAAATGAAGGAATTCATAATGCGTTCTACTTCACTTATTTGCATAACGGCATTATCCGCTTTCGCCATGATCGCCAATGCAGAGGCTGCCTCAACAACTGCGAAACAACCTGCTTATACAATTACTGCAGATCAGATAAAACAGTCATCAAAAACTGTTTCCCAGTTCAGTGGCAATGTGGTTATTAAAATGGGAGCCACAGAAATCAGGACAGATAAAGCGAAACTGGTTACGGCACCTGACAAAATAACAGTCTACACGGACACATTTGTCGCCGCAGCGAAAAAGTGATCTCCGCCGGCAGCTGCTCTTTCCCATGTTCTGATTTTACTGCTGTTTTCAGGAATAGCGGTGAAGCAAACTATGCCAATCAGGCGATAAACTGGAAGGTTTGATGGCGAGGCAATAATATCTGCACGGCTCATCCTTTTTAAAGCGGGTGAGCCGTTTTACAGCTGTTTAATGGCTTAAAACATGGTCGGAGCGGCGGGATTCGAACCCACGACCCCTTGACCCCCAGTCAAGTGCGCTACCTGGCTGCGCTACGCTCCGAACACCTAAAAGCCCTAGAATAGAAAGGCTTTTTTGGCAAGCCCTTTAAACTGACACGAAAAATGCAAAAGCTTCACCGTCTTTATTATCCACCTCAACTATGAATTTATGATCTCATAAAGCGGTGTATCCGGCAGAATCTGCTTATTATTATTCGCCGTATTATAAAGATGGAAAGCCGTTGTCCTTGGAGTAATCAGATCTTGAACGCGCAGACCTCTTTCATGAAGAAGTGTCGTACAAGTATAGTGCATAGGATAATAAATATCGATCGGGCTGACCTTGTTCTTAAGATCCAGCTCTTTAACAATATGCGTTATCAGGTTGGGACCAATAGCCCCCCATGGATGTTTTGAAACAGGTTTTGGAAAACCAAGAGATTTTCTCAGCCTATATCTTTTGATTTTATTGGCTTTAAACCATGGCGGAATAAAATAAGGATCTTCAGCCGCAGATAATAATTGCTTCAGCATCGCACTATCATGGGGCACTTTCAGGATCGCACCATTAATTGTACTTTGCGTTTCCCAGCCCATTATATAGTCATTATCTTCAACCGGCTTTATACAATAAACATCACAGTCGACATAAAGCCCCAATCCTTCCCGCAAAATTCGGTAGCGATAAATATCCGAGGCAAGTGCAAGATTGCCCGATGAAGTCCGAACAATCTCGCTCTCTTTCATCAGTTTGTTTGCGTCGAAAATTTCAACCCCTTTCGGGGTGTCCTCGGGCTTGCCATAGGCGTGCAAGACGATCTTACAGCCTTTATCTACAAATGATTTAAGACATGCAGCATGCACTTCACCAAGCCGCTTACCGATCCACAAACTATTTACGATGAGCGACATATCTTCCTCAAAATGCGGGATTTACCACCACCGCTGCATAGCTTTGCAAGCTTGATTTTGTCAAATAATAACAGCTAAAGGATATGCGTCTTATACCGGCATGAGTAAACCATCAGGATAGAAATGTTTTTCTTTAAAAAAGCAAGCAGCACAAACCGTCCTCTCAAAATCGGTCTGATTATTGATGAATATTTCGGTGCAGCTGATACAGCCTTTGGTGGTTACGGTTTTTTGGCGCGAAGATTAATTGCCAAATATCTTCCCGACACAAATCTTCAAATAGATGTTCTGCTTGGCAGAGGACGAAAACGGTATAGTGCCGAAGAATTCATCGTCCAAGATGACAAGACTATCAATTTATACCGCTTACCTAAACGCAAATGGGCGGCCAAAAGATGGTTAAAAAAGCAGGATTATGATGCTTATCTCAGCATTGAGCTGACTTACAATTATGTTCTGGAATGCGAACCCGATACGAATAAAAAATTGATTTTATGGATACAAGATCCAAGACCTATGTATGAGTGGGACGAGATCAATACAGTAAAATTATTTCCGGAAACCAATTACTATGACCAAAATATTTATGACACGGTTCATAAATTATACAGACAGGACAGAGTGAAATTTATTTCTCAGGGGCATTTTTTAAATCAAAAAGCAAAAGATCTGTACGCTTTAAATGACAATGTCTCAATCGACTATGTACCAAATCCGATCGAATATGATGAAAGTTTTAAACTCTCTGACAGTCCTAAAGAGAATTTAATTATCTTTTTAGGGCGGCTGGAATCTGTAAAGCGCGGCTGGTTATTTTGTGAAATAGCCAAAAGAATGCCTGATTATCAATTCTGCGTTCTCGGGCAGACTTTTCGCGAGAAGCACAAAAACACAGATATTATGCAGTCCTATTACGACATACCTAATCTGCATTTTGCAGGTCATGTAGATGGCGATGTGAAAAATGAATATCTGAAACGCGCAAAAATTCTTGTAAACACTTCAATACATGAAGCATTGCCGATTTCATTTCTGGAAGCGCTGTCCTTTGGCACATTGCTCGTCAGCAACCGAAACCCGGAGGATCTGACGTCGAAATTCGGCATTCATGTCGGAGATGTATTAGGGGACGGTTTCGATAAAGTAGATCTGTTTGTTGATGCTATTCATAAGGTTCTGGATAATCCCGTTCATTATGATGCAATCGCCAATGAAGCTATATCCTATATCCGTTCAGTCCATAATGTTTCTGCATTTCAAACCACGATGCAGAATATACTCAAAGAAGAATTCCCTGATCGTTATAACAGCTAATCGCTTTATATGGTCTGCCTGACGCACACAGGCAGACTCTTCTTCATTGATCTAAAGATAATCAACGATCATTCTTTTTTGCCAAACAAAGTTTTTAATTTTTGTCGCGCCTTTTTTAAGTTCACGCATAATTTTATGCGTTTTTGACAAAGTGCTGCGACGGGTTTCAATCATATCCACGACAGAACGTCCCTCAATATTCTGTCCTAATGTCAAAGCCTCAGGTTGCAAAACCTGCTCCTGCACACAAATCGCAGGAGACATTTGATATATATTCGTGCGGGAAAATCCATCGCACAACGGATCAAACAAAAAATGATCTATCGGGACCGGCATATAATTACTTGATAGTTTTAAGAGCTCGGCTGCCAGCTTACGGGATATTAAATAACCACCCGTTCCAGCATGAAAGCTCAGCATTCCCAGCAGCTGCCAATTCTTGACTGATACATTTCCCCATCGTTTAAAATAGACCTTCATTTTAAAGGTTTCAAAACGCAGTAAATTTATGTCAGCCGGAACCCAGTCAGAGTTTTTGAGAAATTCGGATGCACTATCACTGAGGATAATATCATCTTCGAAAATTGCGGCATATTCATCCGTACCGGCAACTAGAATTTCCCAGCATTTCCGATGGCTCATAAAGCATGCAAATTCAGAATTTGTCGGCTTTGGCCAATCTTTATGCAAAGTGATATTGTCGAGTTCACTCTGAGACAAACCACGCGCATCAATGGCAGCCACACGTTCAAAATCAAGATTCAAGCGCCCAAATTGCTCATGACAATGTTTCAGCCTGTCGGGAGATCTATCCAGATTAATGACAAGATTTTTCATAGAATGGCTCACGTTACAATTCTGCTCCTTCTAAATTTTATTCTCAGCGGGGGCAAGACAATGAAACCATTCCACTTTCGACTACCATCTCTTTCCTGAATTCAGACCTCAATAATCGCGCTTGACCGCAATCAGAAATAAGAACATTATAAGAACAAATAGAGGATTCTATAATGTCTCTCGCCGTACAAAACCCTGAAAAATATATCATTATGCCGTTCCGCAAGAACAACCAAAAACTGGTTGCGGCAGAAATGCGACCTGCTTCCAGTGAGGCAGGTGCCATTAAGATTGCCACGTCTATGTCCGGCCGTTTTATTGGTGTTGCGGCCTATGCTGTGCTGGTTGATGAGGAAAGCGGCGATATGAACGCGCCGCGCCTGTTAGCAAGCTTTGGCGAAGTGCCTGATTTCAGTGATGATTAAAGCCTGATTTCCTGTTTATTACCCACCGCACATTCGCCCTCTATGCAAGCTCTTTCAGCAATATAACCGGCAAAGGATTCAGTATGCGCATTCTATTTCTCAAATTGATTGCAACAGCACTTTTGATGATGGGGCTGAATTCAGCATCATTGGCTGCTCTTGCACCGCAGTATCAACGCGCAAATGAAATGAATGCTGTCATCTCTGCGGTTACTGAAACACTGTCTCCGCAACAAGCTGTCACCAAAGTCGTTTATCAGAGTGAAGACCAGTATTTGGTGGTCGCAGGCAATTGCTCAATCAAAGCAACTCTTATCACGCTTCCGGCAAATGCCGGACTGGTAGGGCCAAGACAATTTAAAGTTCAGCTTGGAAAACAGCGCTGCAAAAAATAAGGCCGTGCATCGAAGATCAGAACTGATGGATCAGATGAATATCATCCGGCTCCAGAGCATATAGTTTCTGATCCGGCTGTCCTATCGGATGGCTGCCCTGATGCAGATAAAACTCGACTGTATGCCGCGTTGAGGTTGAAGAAATATAGAACCCTACCGCACCCTGCTCTTTGACAATTTGCATAGATTTCCGGTAGAGGCGCGAGGCTAATCCATGTCCACGCCAATCGTGACTGACATGCAGAAATGACAACTGCCGATATTGCGGATAATCCGTAACCGGCCGCGCATCAACAACAGCGGCTGCAACCAGTTTTCCTCCCGCAAAAGCACCGGTAAATGTGCCGCCATGATCGTAACACTCCAGCAAGATCGGAGTATACAGTTCAGGCTCCCCGTCCGGCCAGTCATGCGTATCATAGAACTCTGAATGTAACTGCAAGCGGCCGTCAGCGAAACGATAGACTTCCTGAACAATCTCGCGCCGCTCAATCTGCCAGACTGATACCACCTCATCGCGTGTAAGCGGACGTATCTCTATAGTTTGCATACAAACCTCTGTTGTCCTGCGAGCATTATTCCGCTGCAACTCTGGTATCAACCTTTACGATAACCGACATACCTGGCATCAGACGTTCGGCCTGCTCCTGCCCGCCATCAATAGCAATGCGAACCGGCAGCCGCTGCGTTACCTTGATGAAATTCCCTGTCGCATTATCCGCCTTCAAAACACTGAATTCCGAGCCTGTTGCCGGAGAAAAAGCTTCGATATGACCGGTCATTTTCTCATGGTTTAATGCATCCACGGTGAATGTCACCGGCAGTCCGGCTTTCATGCCGTAAAACTGCGTCTCTTTAAAATTGGCAATGATCCACTTTTTATCAGGCACCAGATTAGTCAGCTGTGCACCAATATTGACATATTGCCCCGGCTTCGCTCCGATTTCCCCAAGTACACCATCCTGAGGCGCAATAATTTTTGTATTGCTCAAATCAATTCTGGCCAGATCAACTGCAGCTTCTGCATTTGTCACAGCCGCTTCGAGAGAATGCCTGCGAACAATGATGGATTGTACATCCTGTTTATTGACTTCCAGCGCAGCCTCAGCCTGACTGACAGCACCGCGCGCCTGTTCCAAAGCGGATAAGGACTGGTCTTCATTGCTCTGGGTCATCACCCCGCTTTTACGCAAAGGTGTCACGCGGTTATAATTCGCCTCGGCCACATTCAACGCCACTTTCGCAGTGTTAAGTACCGCTTCGCCGGAGCGTGTCCGTGCCTCTGCGGCAAGACGATCCTGCTCAGAATTTGCCAAAGATGCTTTTTGCGTTTCCAGCATGGCCTCAGCCTGTTTCAGCTTCTGCACATAGATGCGGTCATCCAGCGCAAATAACACATCACCTTTTTTCACACGCAGATAATCGCGCTCCGGCACCTGCTTGATATAACCTGCCAGCTGCGGGCTGATAATTGTGACCTGCCCGCGAACATAGGCGTTTTCTGTCATCTGTACGGAGGAGCGAAATGGCGGCAGCTGCCAGGCATAAAGGATGAACAATACGCCGCAGAGACCAATAGCCAGAATAAACAATGTTGCCGAATTACGAAAAATCTTCTGCATTTCAGATACTCACAAATCAAAATCAACTTATGCGGGCTGCGCAATTGCGCGCCCGTGAATCAAGCGCCAAAGTTTCCCGATTACGGGGAAAACAGCGCGACGGATAATCAGAATGGCCAAAGTCAGTGCGGCGATAGCGGAAACAAGCAGAAACAGATCATTATAGGAGAGCACAGTTGCTTCCTTCGCGATCTGCTGGCCAAGCAGCATCGCACCTTCAGCCTGAATATAGGCAGGATCAGTGATAACCTTCGATATGGCTGCTGATAGCTGCGAGATGCGCAAAGTCACCAGAGGATCAGTCAGCACGATCTGGTCATAAAGCGCACGCATATGATGCTGCTGCCGCCATGTTACAAAGCTGCCGAAGACTGCGGAGCCAAACAGCCCACCGACACTCTGCGTGAAAATGAAAATCACAATAAAGCTGGTAATATAAGCCGGTCCGTTTTTCAGCGCGCTCATCAAACCCGCTGCCATGGCAGGAGGCAAAAACAGTGCGCCACCGAATGAAATCATCGCCTGACTGAGATACATCATTTCAGGACGGGTCAGATTATTGGCATGACCATCCATGAAGGCACCAGTCATAATCAATATCAGCGCAACTGCATAAATATAGGCTTCACGCCCCGGACGGATAACCATCGCGCAACTGATACCGCCCATAAACGAGCTGATAATCAGAACCCAGTAAAGGCCGGTGCTTTGCTCATTATAAATGCCGAGCGCCTGAAACATACCCGTGGCACCCGCTGTCTGCTCCGATAGCACCAGACGAAACACCAGCAACATGCCGGTAAAAGTCAGCGTCTGCCTGCTGGTCAGCCAGCGGATATTAATCAGCGGATTTTCACGGTTAAATTCAATCGCTGCGGCCAATGCCAGAGCAGCAAAAGCAACAGCAAGGCAGATGCCGATCCACGGCGCCTCAAGCCACCAATATAAACGACCGACAACCAGCATCATCGCCAAAAGTCCGAAACCGGTTGCAATCAGCGGATAGCTGATGAAATCCAGCTTTTCGAGCACTTTCTGATGCGGGATCGGTGTCAGCTTGAGTGTATAGACCGTCGCAAAACACAGCATCGCCAGACCGATTTCCAGCATATAAAGCTGCTGCCACAGACCGGCATCCAGCAATATAGGAGAAATAATGCGCGACAGCGGTGCACCAAGTGTCGTGCAGGTCAAAGCAAGACACAGCCCCCAGCTCATTTTCTTGCTCGGGGGAAATGCTTCAAGCATATAGAAAAAGCCGAGCGTCGACATCGGCGATGCTGCAGCCCCGGAAAAGAACCGCACAATCAATGCCGAGTTCAGGTCATGGATAAACCAGTGCAGTGATGTAACCACCACAAATGTCAGCAGCCCCAGTTCTGTGAAACGGCGCAAGCCGTATTGCGTGCGGATTTTCATCAGGAACAATGTCAGGCTGACATTCGGCGCCATATAGGCAGCAAGCAGCCATGTTGTTTCCTCAGTCGTAGCGCCAAGTCCGCCCTGTATTTGCGGAATATTGACTGCAACCATATTCAGACCAATGCCCTGAGTGATCCACATCAGCAGAGATGCACACACAAAAGCAGCAGAAAGCAGAAACGGTTTTGCCGGTGGTACAGGCGGAGCCGCAGGAGCCTGCGGGGCATCAGATGCAGGAGCTTCCACCGCTTCCTCAACAAGTGCCGGTTTCACCGACTGTTGTGAGGCGGAAGGCACAGCTTCAGCTGATGGCTTTTCAAATTCCTGCACACCGGCTTTTGCCGGATGCAGCACTGCATCAGCATCATCTCCGGCCTCTTTCGGCTCATCCTTTCCGGTCATTCTTATATCTGCCATGATAAAATCAGCTGATTGCTTCCATATTCTTCAAAATCACCCGCATAATGCGTAAGCCCTCATCCAGATCGGCCTCGCTCAAATCCTGAAGAATGCGGATGCGCAATTGCTCAGCGACAACGTGCAGCTCTTCCACCTGATCATGTGCCGCTTCGGTCAGAATGATGTGCTTGGCGCGTCTGTCGCCCTCCACGGCACGCCGTGTGACCAGTCCCTGCTTTTCCAGTCCGTCAATGAGGCGCACCAGTGTCGGCGTCTCAATTTCCAATGCCGCAGCCAGTTCTGTCTGCGTCATGCATTTATGGGTTGAAAGCAAAAACAACGTGCGGGCACGGGACAATGTCATGTCGTGCTCTTTGGCGAATGCATCAAATAAAGTGCGCAGTTTGCGACCTGCCACGGACATATCCGTAAGCAAATCAGCACGTTTCTGAATGATTGCAGGTTTCATGAGCATACACATAAATAGGAAGCTAACAATTATTATGCTATATAATTTTATTTACATCATTTTGCAACCCGATATGCGCGATAAGCGTTTACTCATCACTGTATTTAAGGTGGACAAACATCAGACAGTCGGGTTCACATGCCCTTATCCGCAAGCAAATCATTTCATAACGAGGACAAATATGGCGCTCAGCTCCACCAAACTCATTCAATCCGCCGTGATTTCTGCAGGATTAATGTTCGCAGGATTCAGCACTTCTCATGCTGCGGAAACAGGAATTTACGGTAACTGGATTACAGAGCGCATTCAGGGGCATAAAGTGCATGCAAAAGTGCAGTCCACCCTTGATATTGCGCAGGATGGCAAGATTTCCGGCAGTGGCGGCTGCAATCGCTATATGGGCGGCATGGAAATTAAAGGTGATAAAGTAAAAGTGCAGCCGGTTGGCGCAACACTGATGGCCTGCCCGCCGCCGATGATGCAGCAGGATTCCAAATTTCACGCTGCACTCAATCTGGTCACAAGCTGGAAACTCAGCAAAAACAAACTGATCCTGATTGATTCAAAAAATCGTGAAGTGCTTCGTCTGAAGCGTGCCTGAGCCCCTAAAAACAAAAACGGGGCGGTTTACACCACCCCGTTTTCCTAAAGTCAGAAACTATCTTTAGCGCACCTGATCGAGCAGGCGTTTGCATTCCAGCAAATCGAAAAGCGCTTCCTGCAACAAAGTGCGGTTGTCTTTATTCAGACGCTTGGAATCAGCGCCCATCGGCCCCTCTTCATCACCGCGCAGCAGGCCGAATAATTTACGGCCGCCTGAAGACTGGCGCTGTTCTTCCGGATCATAATCATCAATCGCCGCATCCTGCGCGGCTGTTGCCTGCTTCTGACGCGTTATCGCCTCAACAGCAGCAACATCACCATTGCCGAGCGCAATGATGAATTGTGCATTATTTTCACGCAGCAAACGCTGCACACCTTTGATTGTGTAGCCCTGATCATAGAGCAGATGACGGATGCCCTTGAGCAATTCCACATCCAGCGGACGGTAATAACGGCGTCCGCCGCCGCGTTTCATTGGCTTGATCTGGGTAAAGCGCGTCTCCCAGAAACGCAGCACATGTTGCGGCAAATCCAGATCTTCCGCCACCTCACTGATCGTCTTAAACGCATCAGGACTTTTATTCATGTACTGCCCCTTTCCGGTCGTAAAGGAGTATCACTCAAACGATACACAACTTGAATGAATCACATTTCCTGCAAAAACAAGGCATTCCGCATATAAACTTATAAAAAACAGGCCTATCCCTGACAAAAAAGTCGAGAGTCCGGTTCTGACCGCGGCACTTTGTTCGGCATTTATAATGATTCTTATTATCACTTACCATAATGCAAAAATCGCAGGCTGCATAATGCCTTAAGCGGAAAACCTATCAAGGTTAAAAATCCGTATCACTCACGGCACTGAGACAGGTCCTGATCCGCCCCCCATGCGCAGAAAGTAAAACACCGGCCACATATGCAGCCGGTGCTTCAAAATCGGAAGCCTTTAAACAAGGCAGATAATCAGGCCTTGGCCTTATTACCCTGACGGGCAAGATGCTGATCCAGAATACGCTGTTTCAGCACATTTGATGCTTTGAAGGTCATAACCCGACGCGGCAGAATTGGAACTTCCTCACCGGTTTTCGGATTACGGCCAATGCGCTCATTCTTGTCGCGGACCTGAAATGTTGCAAAAGATGAAAGCTTAACAGTTTCACCATTCACAATGGCATCACAGACTTCGTCAAGAATCATTTCAACAAGCGACGCAGATTCCGTACGTGAAAGCCCTACCTTGCGATAGACAGCTTCAGCCAGATCGGCACGCGTGACAGTCTTACCCCCCATGATGAACCTACTCGGCTAGCGTTAAAGGTGATAATATCTTGTATGTGCAACAGGTTACACAGATGCAACGCCGATGGTCAAGCAGACTTTTGTACCGTATGAAACTTCTTTTCAGTCAATAAGCCATTGAAATGCTGTTTGAGTGCCCTACCAGCGCAGCAAAACCGCACCCCAGGTAAAGCCGCCACCCATTGCTTCGAGCAAAATAAGGTCGCCTTTTTTGATGCGGCCGTCTTTTACTGCGGTCGCCAGAGCCAGCGGCACGGAAGCTGCTGATGTGTTGCCGTGCTGATCGACGGTGATCACAACCTTATGCTCTGCAATGTTCAGCTTCTTGGCCGAGGCATCAATAATGCGCTTATTGGCCTGATGCGGAACGAACCAGTCAATATCCTCAGCGCTCAGGCCGGTGGTTGCAAATGAGGCTTCGATCACATCAGTAATCATGCCCACCGCATGTTTGAAAACTTCACGGCCTTCCATACGCAGATGACCGACTGTCTGGGTTGTTGAAGGGCCGCCATCAACATAGAGTTTTTCTTTATGGGAACCATCAGAGCGCAGGTTGGCTGTCAGCACACCGCGATCAGAAGTCAGACCATTGCCCTCACCGGCTTCGAGAACCAGCGCACCCGCTCCGTCACCAAATAATACGCAGGTAGTACGGTCTTTCCAGTCGAGAAGACGCGAGAAAGTTTCAGCACCGATCACCAGCACGCGCTTGGCCATGCCGCTCTTGATATACATATCAGCCGTTGTCACCGCATAGACGAAACCGCTGCACACAGCCTGCATATCGAAGGCAAAGCCGTGCTTCATGCCCAGCGCATTCTGAATTTCGACAGCACTGGCCGGAAATGTATGATTTGGTGTGGAGGTCGCCAGAATGATGAGATCAATATCATCCGCAGTCAGGCCGGCATTTTCCAGAGCAGCCTGTGCGGCTTTGGTGCCGAGAGATACAGTCGTTTCATTCTCCGCAGCAATATAACGCTGACGGATACCTGTACGCTGAACGATCCATTCGTCAGATGTTTCGACAACCCCTTCCAGCTCGGCGTTTTTTACAACGCGTTCCGGTGTGGCTGCACCAATGCCTTTAACGACGGATCTGATCATCAGTAATTTTCCTGTCTGACATATCGGGCATCTTGTCGGGGATCTGGCGCAAAGCAAGCCATCCGACGACACCGGATACATATATTGATATTGTGCGTGCTCGTCCGGCGAGACACATGTGTGAATTTATCGCCGGATAATTGCAATATAGTGTCAGTCATTACAAATGCCTGAACGGAAAGCAATGACTGACAGAATAAAGCTTATATGGAAATCATATAAGGCGAATTTACGATAGAGCGACTTACCTGCAGATTACATCACAGTACTCGCTCTATCTCCTTGTTTTTGCGCATGTCACTATCGGAAAACCGGCACCCGCCTTTCCGCGACATGCTTGAATATAAAGGATCAGGCCGGTTTTGCAGTTGCGTCTGCTGGATCACCAGCCGCTTCAGCATCATCAGCTTTGTAATGGCTGTAGAATGTGGTCAGATCCGCTTCGATCTTTTGCATAAGACCGTTGCGTACCATGTCATAGCCGACTTCAATCGCCGAGCAGAAGCCGTCAACATTGGCACCGCCATGACTTTTAATGACTACGCCATTGAGACCAAGAAACACCCCGCCATTGACCTTGTTCGGATCCATCTTTTCTTTCAGGCGGTTAAACGCGCCTTTGGCAAAAATATAACCGATCTTCGCCATCCATGTGCGGCTCATCGCACCGCGCAAATAAGCAGAAATCTGCTTGGCTGTGCCTTCGGCGGTTTTCAGCGCGATATTGCCGGAGAAACCTTCCGTCACAACAACATCCACGGTGCCTTTGCCGATATCATCGCCCTCGACAAAACCGTTATATTCAAAACCCGGCAGCGGTGTTGCCTTCAAAGCAGCGCCCGCTTCCTTGATTGCATCCAGACCTTTGACTTCCTCAACACCAACATTGAGCAGGCCGACAGTCGGACGCTTAATTTCAAACAGCGCACGTGCCATACCGGCACCCATCACCGAATAATCAATCAGCTGACGGGCATCCGCACCAATACTCGCGCCTACATCCAGCACAATGCTTTCACCGCGCGTGGTCGGCCAGATCGCCGCAATCGCCGGACGTTCAATATTGGCCATCATACGCAGGCAGAATTTTGCCATTGCCATCAGCGCACCTGTATTGCCTGCAGATACGCAAACATCGGCTTCGCCGTTTTTCACTGCTTCAATCGCCTGCCACATCGTGGATTTGCCGCGGCCATTGCGTAAAGCCTGACTAGGCTTATCGTCCATCTGCACCGCGGTTTCGCTGATATGCAGCACCGATACAGCTTTCAGTTTAGGAAATTTATCCAGAAAAGGTTCGACCTGGCCTGCTAAGCCATAAAAAACAAACCGGATGTCGGGATGACGCTCCAGTGCATTCGCCGCAGCGGGGATAACCACTTCAGGGCCAAAATCGCCCCCCATAGCGTCAATAGAAATTGTGACCACTTGATCGTCCTATACCGGTCCTCACAAAACCACACGGGTTTGCCATAAAGGCTGCCTGTCCGGCATGATTTAAATGTATATTCCGCGTCCGCAAAGCAAACGAGAATATCTTCGTCTTCTTCATCTGCGAAATTGCAGCCCTATACAGCACTGCAACCCGCCCTGAATTTTGCAAAATAACTTTTTTGCCTGCGCGCACAACTTATTTTTAATTTTGGCACGCAGACAACATTCCGCGAAACGGCAGCTCCCACAGCATGTTTTTGAATATAAAGCACTTTACAGGCTTTGACTATTCAAATCACGCGGGGCATCCGCCGTTTGAAAACAGAATCTCAGTTTTTGTCACGCAGCTTGGCCAGACCGGCAAAAGGCGAATCCGGCTTGATGTCACTTGTGTCTTCATCTTCGTCATCTTCGATGATTTCGACATAATCCGCCTCGGCTTTACGCGGATAAGGATCAAGCGCCAGTTCAAAGAATTCCTCAGCCACCGCGCCGATATCAATGCGGTCACCTTCAAAGGTTTCCGGCATATCCGGCCCTTCGGCATCAATCAGCATTTCACCGCTTTCATCCAGACGGATGCGTGCAAGGCGGGAGTTTTCCGGCACGAAAACCGTATCCACTTCTTCACTGATCGTCGCATTGATCGGCTCGAGCGTCGCAACGCAAGCCTGCACGATCTGCGCTTCAATATGACCGCGCAGTTTAATGCCGTCTTTTTTCCATCGCGTGATCAGAAAATCTGCCGTGAATGAATCAACCGACAGCAATTCATGATTGGCAGCCAGAAGAGCACGCTCTTTCTCATTGGCTTCGATCTTAACGGTCATGCCCTTAGGCGGCACATGCGCCACCGGCACCGGATGGCTTAAGCCCGCATTGCCCGACCCGTTATGTTTAGTCATGATAAGTCCATTTCGTTTCAACACCGGTGCAATACCGGCATTTGTATTTGTATTATTTATGCAAAGCTGAAGCTTGCTTCAAGGAAGCTGCTGTCCGGCTGCTCACGTAAATGCGCATAAACCTGCATCACATAAGCGGCCATTGCCTCACTATGCTCCCATTCTTTACCGGCCTCGGTCAGATCAGGACGCACATTACGGCCGAGAGCGACGGCCAATGCCGCGCTGTCATTCTTGTCGATTGCCTCAGCATAGCTCAGTACACGGCCATAATACATGCGCGCCAGTTTTTTCATGCGCTTCGGCACGCCCTGATCGCCGATACCAAGTTCGCGCAGGGAATGGTCGACATCTTTGAAGAACTCTTCGGCAATGTCTTGCGTCAGTTCTTTCAGCGCGGAATTTTCAGATTTCAGCCGGTGCATCAGCAAAAACACATGTAAAGACAGCATTTCATAGCGGCCGATCGGCGTATCGGGCACAAGAAACTCCGCGTAAAAGCGTTTTTGTCGTGCTGCCGCCACGATTTTCTCATAAGCAGACAGTGTAATTGCTTCATTTACTCGGGATTTGCGTCTTAATAAATTAAGAATCATCATTTAACGCCCATGCTTTTGTTGCATCCGGATGCAAGGTGGTTTACCCAAGTTCATCTGGATACGGAAGTACCGTTGGGATAATGGTTATGGAGATGTCGTCGTTGCAGCGTATTTTCGCACAAAACCGCAGCAGAAGCTTGCTCATTACAGGCGCAGCCGTGCTTTTTTCGCTCGGGCTTGCCGGTTGCAATACCGCAAGCACGCTCAATCCTTCAGAAACTTTGACTGAAGGTTACGTCCTTGATGAACAGGCACTTGATTCTGTTCCTGTCGGTTCCAGCCGTGAGCAGGTTCTGCTGACGCTCGGCACCCCGTCAACAACTGCTACATTTGATAATGAAGTCTTCTACTATATTTCGCAGAAGCGTTATCGTGTTGCGCAGTTCATGGCGCCTAAAATCATCGACCGCCGCATTCTTGCTGTTTACTTCAACAAGGATGGTAAAGTCTCTCAGATCGCCCATTATGGTCTGCAGGATGGTAAAGTCTTCGACTTCATCTCCCGCACAACACCAACCGGCGGTAAAGATCAGAGCTTTATCGGTCAGCTTATTCAGGGCGTTGGCAAAATGCCGACCTCCCTGCCGGGTACGATCTAAACTATTTCTGCATGATTGCAGTGATGAGCACAAAAACGCCGGTGAGATATTCTCACCGGCGTTTTTCTTTACCTGCACGCTTTACTGATGCGCCAGTACTGCAAGCAGCAGCAATGCCACAATATTGGTGATCTTGATTGCCGGATTGACCGCCGGCCCTGCCGTATCCTTATAAGGATCGCCGACAGTGTCACCGGTAACCGAAGCCTTATGCGCTTCCGAGCCCTTCATATGCTTCACACCATCGGCATCAGTGAAGCCATCTTCAAAGCTCTTCTTGGCATTATCCCATGCGCCGCCGCCGGAAGTCATGGAAATTGCCACGAACAATCCGTTGACGATCACGCCGAGCAGAGAAGCACCGAGCGCCGCAAAAGCAGAAGCCTTGGAGCCGGAAATCAGCAACACGCCGAAATAAACCACCAATGGCGCCAGTACCGGCAGCAATGACGGGATAATCATCTCGCGGATCGCAGCTTTGGTGAGAATATCCACCGCACGGGCATAATCCGGCCGTTCCGTACCGCTCATGATTCCCGGCTTTTCCCGGAACTGACGGCGCACTTCCTGCACCACCGATCCCGCTGCACGACCGACTGCCGTCATAGCGATACCGCCAAACAGATAGGGAATCAGACCGCCGAAGATCAGTCCTGCAACCACATAAGGGTTGGAGAGATCAAAAGAGACTGGCCCCATATCACTGAAATACGGATAGTTCTGACTGTTTGCTGCAAAGAATGCCAAATCATTGGAATAAGCTGCAAACAACACCAAGGCACCAAGACCGGCTGAGCCAATCGCATAGCCTTTGGTTACCGCCTTGGTCGTATTGCCTACCGCATCCAGCGCATCTGTTGCCTTGCGCACTTCCGGATCAAGCCCCGCCATTTCCGCAATACCACCGGCATTGTCAGTGACAGGGCCAAAGGCATCAAGCGCTACAATCATACCGGCAATGCCGAGCATCGCTGTCACTGCAATCGCTGTGCCGAACAATCCGGCCAGCTGATAGGTGGTAATGATACCGAATACGATAACAATCGCAGGCAGTGCCGTTGATTCCAGCGATACAGCCAGCCCCTGAATGACATTGGTGCCATGTCCGCTGACAGAGGCCTGCGCAATCGAATTAACCGGACGCTTATTTGTGCCGGTATAATACTCCGTAATCACCACGATCAGACCGGTGACAATCAGACCAATCAGCCCGCAAATGAACAGGTTTGTACCGGTGATGGAAATACCGGCAACAGTACCGACCTCTCCCCAGCCGATAGTCAGCGTGGTTGCTACTGCAAGCCCCACCACAGACAGCAGACCGGTTGCAATCAGCCCCTTATACAAAGCCCCCATAATGGAGTTATCTGTGCCGAGCCGCACAAAGAATGTACCGGCAACGGATGTGAGAATGCAAAGCCCGCAAATAGCCAGCGGATAGAGAATGATTACTGGCAGCAATGGCGTACCGGCAAAGAAGATTGCCGCCAGCACCATGGTTGCCACCACGGTTACCGCATAGGTCTCAAACAAATCCGCAGCCATACCGGCGCAGTCGCCGACATTATCGCCGACATTATCGGCAATGGTTGCCGGATTGCGCGGATCATCTTCAGGAATACCGGCTTCAACCTTGCCGACCAGATCGCCACCGACATCGGCACCTTTGGTGAAAATACCGCCACCGAGACGGGCAAAGATGGAAATCAGCGAAGCACCGAAGCCAAGCGCCACCAGTGCATCAATCACCACACGGTCACCGGAAGCATAGCCCATCATCGCCGTGAGCCATGTGTAATAACCGGCAACGCCAAGCAGCGCCAAACCTGCCACCAGCATGCCTGTGACTGCACCGGCACGGAAGGCAATCTCCAGTCCGCCTGCCAGACTCATCGAAGCCGCCTGCGCTGTGCGCACATTGGCGCGCACGGAGACATGCATACCGATAAAACCGGCCACGCCGGACAAAACCGCCCCGATCAGAAAGCCGAAAGCTGCATAGGCGCCCAGCAACCACCATGTAATGAGAAAGACCACCGCACCAACGAAAAAGATCGTCATATATTGGCGTGCAAGATAGGCTTGTGCACCCTCGCGGACTGCTCCTGCAATTTCCTGCATCCGCGCATTACCCGCATCCGATGCCAGCACCGAGCGGATTGCCCAGCCTGCATAGACCAGTGCGAGAATGCCACAAATAAGAATGAGTATGAGAACTGCCATGCGTATTCCCCTTATTCTTCGGCCTTTATAATTCCGGCATGAGAACCGGATTATCTCCCGATAACGGAGGACGGCATGGAGCAAGGTACAGCAGTCATTTAAAGCGCGAAGTGCGCTTCTGAAAATGCTCACAGTCTGTTCAGACAGAAACAGAGGGCAGTTATTTCAGTTCAGAGTCCGGCATTTTGATTTACCCCATAATCCTGCCCTGAAATCTCTCAGTCTTCAGGATTATGTTTCGTTCAGCATCTGTCTGATCAGCATGCTTCAGGCTTGTCTTCCGGTATTCTGTGCGCAGGATGCGAAAGGCTGTAACAAAGGTCAAGTGCCTGTTTTAAAAACGGTAACAGCGCAGGTACCGGCAATATAAAAAAGCCGGCACAATATTGTACCGGCTCTGATGGCTTTAAAATGCATCGCAAAGGCAATCACCTCTGCCAAACACCGTCAGCGCGGCGTTTTTCTGGTTCCGCGGCTCTCGCCACGAATTTCGAATGCCAGACGATCCAGCACAGCATTGACGAGTTTCGGCTCGTCTTCTTCGTAAAAAGCCTTGGCAATATCTACATATTCCGAGACGATAACGGCTGTCGGCACTTCTTTTTTAGTGCGCAATTCCCAGATACCCGCACGCAAAATCGCACGCAGGGTCGAATCAAGGCGCGACAGCGGCCAATCTTCGGTCAACGACTGACGGATCATCGGATCCAGCACGCGCTGGTCAGCAACCACACCGGCAATAATGGCGCGGAACCATTGCGGGTCAGCTTCCAGATACTGATCGCCGTCAATATCTTTGCCGAGGCGGAAATTTTCATATTCAGCAGCAATGTCCAGCACGCCGGTGCCGGTGACTTCCATCTGATACAGTGCCTGAACGGCAGCAAGGCGTGCAACGCCTCGCTTATTGGCGGTGCGCGGCGCATTCTGCGGCGTCGCATGAGGGGCGGTCATATCAGACTCCAAATTTTTTCTGTAAATCAATCATCGTCAGGGCAGCGCGCGCTGCAAAACCGCCCTTATCTTTTTCACTGCGTTTGGCGCGGGCCCAGGCCTGCTCTTCATTTTCAACAGTGAGAATGCCATTACCGATCGCAATGCTTTCCGCCACAGACAGGTCTGTCAATGCGCGGGAGGATTCATTGGCAACGATTTCAAAATGATAGGTCTCGCCGCGAATGACGGTGCCAAGCGCAACATAACCATCATATTCTGTACCGCCTCCGGCCTCAGCATCAAGAGCGAAAGAGATAGCCGCAGGAACTTCAAGAGCGCCCATGACCGTCACAATATCATAAGTCGCACCGGCTTCATCCAGCGCCGCTTTGGCACCATCCAGAAGCGCGTCAGAAAGCGCATCGTAAAAACGGGCTTCAACAATCAGAATATGCGGCGGATAGGCCAGATTTCCGGTCATCTCATTCTCCATAATCAGCTGCCTTTAAAGCAATTGAATCCACGACTACCAGAGCGGTTTATCTGAAACTGCCACAGGTCAAGAACACTGTATCCTCTCCCGCAGGCACAGGCTGCTTACGGGAACGTATATAAATCATATTCTATAGAAACCTGCGGCACTTACAATGTAAGCAGCCATACATTTTTCAATATGCTTTTTGCCCGCAACAACAGCGAGACCCTGCTGCGACAGATCAATCTGCACAACTGAGTTAAAGCAACGCCTGAACGGTAATGATTGCTGCTCTACAGCATTGCGGCTGAAAAGTAATCCCTGTTTGCAGCTTTTCAGTGATTTTGTCGCACGCATAAAACAAAGATGCCGCTTATCTGCATAAGCGGCATCCCGTCCGGTTGTCATAAAAAAGGAGTTTATGCCTTAAACTGCGCAAGGCGGGCTGCATAACGCGCCAGCTGGTCGATCTCGATATTGATCTTGTCGCCGACCTGACGTGTGCCCCATGTGGTTACTTCCAGCGAATGACGGATCAGCAGCACATCAAATTCATTGCCGTTGACGCCATTGACTGTCAGCGATGTGCCGTCCAGTGCCACGGAGCCCTTCTGCGCAATGAAAGGCGCCAGATTTTCCGGCGCACGGATGGTAAAGCGCACTGCCTCACCTTCCTGCTGAATATTGATAATTTCCGCCATAGCATCGACATGGCCGGATACAAGATGACCGCCCATTTCATCGCCAAGCTTCAGCGAACGCTCCAGATTGATTTTGCGTCCGGCTTTCCATTCGCTGATCGTGGTCAGACGCAGGGCTTCTTCCCATGCTTCCACTTCAAACCAGCAGGCATTGCTTTCAATATCCGGCAGGCGGGTAACAGTCAGACACACACCCGAACAGGCAATAGATGCACCGATCTCAATGGTTTTCGGGTCATAATGCGTATCAATACGCAGTCTTACACCTTCATCCATCGGGCTGATTTCAGCAACTTCACCGATATCTGTAACAATGCCTGTAAACATAAGAAATCCTTCTCATTCCCTGCTTATCAAAAACCTGCTTTGCGCTTGTATTCACTCAAAACATCTGACGCAAAATGGCTTTCGCCGGTTTTGACAAAATCCGCATCAATGAAAGCCTGCAAACCCTCAACCGCCAGCGCCTGACCATCTCCGTTGGAAAGGATCGGGTTCGGGCCGTCAAAAATCATCAGCTTATCAACCAGTCCCTGTGCCAGAAAAGCCTGCGCAACAACTGCACCGCCTTCAACCATGACTGTAGCAATGCCCTGCGCTGCAAGATCATCCAGCAGTTCCGGCAGAGCGATTTTTTCATCCTCGCATTCCGTTGCCAGAATACGGCAGCCGGCTTCAATCAGCTGCTGGCGTTTTGCCGGATCAGCATTATTGCTGGCAGCAATCCACAAAGGCACCTGACGCGCGGAACGCACCAGTTTGGATGTGAGCGGAATACGCAACTCGCTGTCGAGAATAACGCGGATCGGCGAACGATCCTGCAGACCCGGCAAACGGGTATTCAACACCGGATCATCCGCAATAACCGTTCCGACACCGATCATAATCGCATCGGTCTGGGCGCGGCGCATATGCACCTGCGCAATACTGACCGCGCCGGTAATGGCAATCTGCCCACGTCCGACGCAACCGACATAGCCGTCAACCGACAGTGCCAGCTTCAGCATCACTTCCGGACGCTTGCGGAAAGAGCGTGACAGATAGCCTGCGAGCTCATCATCGCCCTGCTCACGGCAGACATCGGTGACAACTTCCAGCCCTGCATCGCGCAAAATCTGGTATCCACGACCTGCAACACGCGGATCAGGATCGCTGCTCGAAGCAACCACACGCTTGATGCCTGCAGTGACCAGTGCAGAAGCGCAAGGCGGTGTATGGCCGTGATGAGCGCAAGGCTCCAGCGTGACATAGGCGGTTGCGCCCTTTGCCAGTTCTCCGGCCTCAGCCAGTGCCTGTGTTTCGGCATGCGGACGGCCGCCTTCAGCCGTCACACCGCGACCAACAATCACCGGCCCGTGGCCGTTATCCGCTACAATCAGCGTCGCCACAGAAGGATTGGTTCCCGTAATACCAAGATGGCGGCGTGAATAGCGGATTGCAGCCGCCATAAAGCGCTTATCAAGCTCCGATGCACTTCCCTCGCCAGAATGGGTCTGACGGGCTGTCGCGTTCTGAGGTTCATTCATATGCCAAATTCCAGTACGGAGTGTTTTGTACCGCCTGCCTGTAAGCCAAACAGATTCAAAACCTATTTACTTTAACACGCATCTGACCCGAAACAATTTTCAGTTGCCAATATGCATTCAGTTCACAAGAGGCATCAGGTTCAACGAACATCCATGCCTCAAATTCTTATTCAAAAGCAGAAATCTGCCAACAGACAGAGTGTATTACGCACTCTGACCTTACTCTTCATTATCTGCCGATGCAGCATTTTCCGGATGGCCAAGCTCATCAATGACATTGTGGAAGTCTTTGGCAACACTGAAATTGCGATAAACAGAAGCGAAACGGATATAGGCAATGTCGTCCACGCCCTTCAGTGCTTCCATCGCCAGACGACCGATCTCTTCCGACGGAATTTCAACCTCGCCGGAACTTTCCAGCTGGCGCACAATGCCCGAAACAGCGCGTTCCACGCGGTCACTGTCCACCTCGCGCTTGCGCAGCGCAACCTGCACTGAGTGCATCAGCTTATCGCGGTCGAACGGCACACGGCGGCCGCTTTTCTTGACCACCATCAGTTCGCGCAATTGTACGCGCTCAAATGTTGTGAACCTGCCGCCACATACAGAACAGACGCGACGTCTGCGGATGACCGAACCGTCTTCCGCCGGACGGGAATCTTTGACCTGCGTATCTTCAGACTGACAAAACGGACAGCGCATGGCTCAACTCTCAACTTGTTACCGCACCTTGCAGCACGGCAGCCATTCCAGCCTGACAGGTTGTAAACGACTATAATTCACTCAGATTGAAATTATCTAAAGCAGATAGGCTGCTTTGTCATCAGCTATGTCCGGCAAGCTGCACAGACAAAAACGCCGCGTAACACTTATGTGATACGCGGCGCCTGAAATTACAACATAGTCACAACCGGCTTAGCCCAGATAGCCATACATCGGGAAGCCTTCGGTCAGCTCCACAACTTTTTTCTGAACAGCCTGTTCAACAGCTGCATTGCCTTCATCAGAATTGGCAGCTTTAAGACCGTCGAGCACTTCAGTGATCATATCACCGATCTGTTCGAATTCCTTGATACCGAAGCCGCGGGTTGTACCGGCCGGCGTGCCGAGACGGATACCGGAAGTCACAAAAGGCTTCTCAGGATCAAACGGAATACCGTTTTTGTTGGTGGTGATATTGGCACGGCCTAACGCTGCTTCAGCGCGCTTGCCGGTAGCATTTTTCGGACGCAGGTCAACCAGCATCAGATGGTTGTCAGTGCCGCCGGAAACGATATCAAGACCGTTTTTCTTCAGGTTCTCTGCCAGAGCCTTGGCATTTGCCACAACATTCTGCGCATAAAGCTTGAATTCAGGCTGCAGCGCTTCTGCCAGTGCAACCGCTTTACCGGCGATCACATGCATCAGCGGGCCGCCCTGAAGACCCGGGAATACAGCCGAGTTGAATTTCTTGGCCAGATCACCGTCATTGGTCATGATCATACCACCGCGCGGGCCGCGCAGGGATTTGTGGGTGGTGGTGGTGCAGACATGGGCATGCGGCACAGGCGACGGATGCACACCGGCAGCAACCAGACCGGCAATATGCGCCATATCAACCATCAGATATGCACCGACTTCATCGGCGATCTCACGGAAACGCTTCCAGTCCCAGATGCGGGAATAGGCAGTACCACCAGCCAAAATCAGCTTAGGCTTATGTTCGCGGGCAAGACGTGCCACTTCATCCATATCCAGCAGGTGATCATCTTCACGCACACCATAGGATACGACATTGAACCATTTACCGGACATATTGACCGGAGAACCGTGGGTCAGGTGACCACCGGAATTCAGGTCCAGACCCATGAATGTATCGCCCGGCTGCAACAGCGCGAGGAATACAGCCTGATTCATCTGGCTGCCGGAATTTGGCTGCACGTTGACGAATTCTGCGCCGAACAGTTTCTTCGCACGTTCAATCGCCAGTTCTTCAACGATATCAACATACTGGCAGCCGCCATAATAGCGCTTACCCGGATAACCTTCGGCATATTTATTGGTGAGGATTGAACCCTGAGCTTCAAGCACTGCGCGGGAAACGATATTTTCCGATGCAATCAGCTCGATTTCGTGACGCTGACGGCCAAGCTCCTTACGGATTGCGCCGAAAATTTCAGCATCCGCTTCCTCAAGACCCTTATTAAAGAATGCTTCGAGAGAAGCACTGTTCGCCTGCGACATATCCTATTCCCTTCCGGTTCCCGGTCAATTTCCCAGTCAAAAGTCAATCAGACACCATTCCCGCCGCCTGTATGCGACGATCATGGAATTCTTCGCTATTTTTTGACGCGTATCTTATCCGAAAACCGGTTCCCGCTTTTCGGGATACGCTCAATGTCTGTCCGCATATCAAAATGCGAAACAAAAAGCACGTAAATTCAATGCTGTTTAAGGGTTGAAGCTGCTCCGGCAGTAAACGATTTATCGGAGCCGCTCTAACTCTTTTTTACGCATTATCCTACGCAAAACCGCTTCGCACTTTTGCTGGAAATGCTCTAACCCATTCCTATGTCGGGTGGCAATATCACACTTGTAACACCTGCTCCATGGCCAGCAGGCGATATGCCATGACGTAAAACGGCTAAAGTCCCATTTATATCGTTTAAATACAAAAAAGCCGCCCGAAGGCGGCTTTAAATTCAGACGATTATTAACAGACCATGCTTCTGCTTAGCCATCCGGCTGGTGCATTTTTTGCAACTGCACCAGCATTATTGCGACCTCAGGCTGTGCAAGATCAGATCGCGGTACCGATTGCCAGTTCCGAAGCGCCGTCCATCTTGTAAATATCATCGCGGAACTGCGGAATACCGTCACCGGTAGACCATGCGGAAATATAGACAAAATACAGCGCCACAGGGTCAGCCACCTGAATCGGATTATTCTGACCGCTTTTAATTGTGTCTTCGATAGTCTGACGATCCCAGCCGCCAGTATTTTTCAGCAGCCACACATCCAGATCGCGGATATTCTGCACGCGGATACAGCCTGACGAGTCGAAACGCATCAGATTGTTGAAAGTGCCCTTCTGCGGTGTGTCATGCATATAAACAGCATGGCTGTTATGGAAATTGATCTTTGTCGAAGCCATGGCATTGATCTTGCCCGGATCCTGACGGAACATCAGCTTCACTGCATCTTCCGTGTTCCAGTCAACGGTTTCCGGCGGAACCTCCTGCCCCTGACCATCGTAAAGGCGGATCTTGTTCTTGGTCAGATATTGCGGATCTTTACGCATCAAAGGAATGATATCCTTGCGGATGATCGACTTTGGTGCTGTCCAGTATGGATTGAGGATCACTTCATGAATTTTTGAAGTCAGGATCGGTGTCTGGCGATCGATCTTACCGACAACGGCGGTATGGCGCTGCACTACGCGGCCATTTTCAATCGCCTCGATCTGTGCTGCCGGAATATTGACCATGACAAAGCGTGTCTGATCAACATTGGCCAGCGAGCCAAGACGCTGCAGATTGGTGTTCAGCTGACCAAGACGGACATCGGCACTGACATTGAGCGCCTTATAGGTCACATCGCCCATCACGCCGTCAGCAGGCAGACCGTGGCGCGCCTGAAAGCGCTTCACGGCAGCATCCACATAAGTATCAAAAGAATTGGAAGCACCGATGCCCTGAGGCAGATCGCCGGAGATCATCAGGCGCTGGCGCAGGATCGGCACAACCTGACTTTTCATGCCCAGACGCAGGCGTTCATTGCCCGGCACAACCGGCCAGCCGCCATTGGCGACAATATTATTATACTGATTGATCGCTTCGCTGATATAATTCAGCGTCTGCGGGCTCATAATCGGCTGATTGGTGGCGATAGCTTTGGCACCGCCGGTGCCGCGCGCATCGAATGTATCGTTCCAGTTACCGCGACGGCCGGATGACAGCACATCATTCAGGCCGACAGCCTGAGCAAGTGCCGCAGAAGAAACTGCCGGCACCGACAAAGCAGCCAGTCCCAGACCGGCAGCGCCCCGCAAAAACAAACGGCGGTCAAGCGCCTTGGTTGTTTTGCTGTCTTTTACATTATGCTTCATTCTTTGATCCTCAATCCGCCGTAACAGGACGTGGCACACCGGAAGCTTACCGCATGACACAGGCATATCAGCAGAAAAGCTCTAAGCGCTCTGCGCTCCAGAACATTCCCAATCTAAAACTAAGTATTGGAGATGCTCTGTCGCTTTATTAAGCTCTATACGCGCATCTTATCCGAAAACCGGTTCCCACTTTTCGGGATGCG
This sequence comes from Pseudochrobactrum algeriensis, assembly GCF_018436245.1. Taxonomy (NCBI): domain Bacteria; kingdom Pseudomonadati; phylum Pseudomonadota; class Alphaproteobacteria; order Hyphomicrobiales; family Brucellaceae; genus Pseudochrobactrum; species Pseudochrobactrum algeriensis. Next base: position 1,197,696 of record NZ_CP075361.1, on the reverse strand, counting down.
CTCAACTTTAACTCTGAAACTAAAACAAACCCGAATAGCAGTATAACTGACTGAACACGCATCAGTTGCCTAAACACAAAACATCCTGCCGGACTTTACCGCTATAATCAGTTTTGTGGCTTAAACATGTCTGCGGGTATTCCGGCAAGTCATTACATTCATCACAAACTGAAAATTATTATTGCAGATAAGCTTAATAAGTGAATGTGGCCATTTCGCAACGATCAGAACTGTCCGGCCTAGAGCGTGTCGCGTTTAATCAAATTCATAGTGCTCGCTCTAGATTCTTTTAATTGCCGCATGTCTGCGAATGCTAAATGAATCCATTTGAGCCAGACATGCTTTAGCAGCATTACTGCTCAGCAGGTCTGCCATGCATGTGGCTGAATTTTTGCAGGCGTCGCAAAGAGTTATGCATAGAGGCCAGACGCGCGGCATCGGGCACTTCCCTGCCCGATGTCTCCAGAAACACAAAAGTATAGAGCTCATAGAGGCCGTCTGCCACTGCCTGCCCTTTTTCAGTAAGCGCAAGAACCGCCAAATCTGCTCCGCCCGCCGCAGTCTCATCCGCACCGGAGGTCACATAGCCTTGCGCAAACAGACTTGCCAGCATCACCACCGATTGTGATGTGACGGGCTCAACCATCCGATAAAGCTGGACAGTATCACGCAGACCAAGACTGATACAAAACAGCATCAGTGCCTGCTCGGCATTCAGCGGATAATCCTGACGGCCGGAAAAGGCATCGTCAAAAAATGCCAGAACCCGCTTATAATGCCGGTTCAGCTGCCGCTCGACTTCCAGACACAGAACCTGCAAGCCTGTTCCTTCACCGGAACGGGAACCTGCATGCCCCATACCGGATAATGATGTCTGAAACGGCTCTTGCGTTTGCATGCAGCTTGTCTCCGCTTTTCCAAAGCACAAGATCAGCCCATCGCCTCCGAATGCGGAGCGCGCAGAAAACTGAAATTTGCCTGAGGAGACTTTAAGAAACAGCGGTGAACTTCGGCTTAAGCCACAGGGCTAACAAGTGGTTAACAACCGGCTCTCTCAATCCGGTCATTATTCCCGTTTTAGCGGACAGGCGTTGCCAGTGCACGTTTGCCCTGCAAAAACAGGCCGATACGAAAAGCGACATAGATCAGCAGAAATGCAATATTGACGGCTGCCAGCGCCGGAAAATATTCAAAGAACCGTGCAAAAACTGTGTAAATCAAGGCCTGAGCCACAGCCGTAATCACCCATAGCACAGCGCCCCATGAGGCACGGATCCACAGGCCGGTCGCAACAATCGGCAGCGCAATCGCGAGACTCACACAGATTGTCTGCCATTGCCACGGCATCAGATCGAAACGCCATAGCAGTCCCGGATAAAGACCGATCAGTCGCAACCAGTAATAAACACCGCCGACAAGGCAAACCAGCGCGACAAAGCGGATAAACAGAATGAACCAGCTATGCAGGGCTGAATCTCCCGTACGCAGTCTCAGCTGATCATCCATCATGCGGCTCATTACCCTTGTTTAATGTCTTTAACTGTTTAGAAAATCCGGTAATTGCACCTGCGCCAATGTTGCAGGGTTCCATAGCGGATTACCGGTCTTGTCGATCAGAACAGCGCCGACACCGGCATAGAAATCATGCCCTTGCAGCAGAATCTCTGCCAGAGCGTACTCTATTTGCATCTGTCTATCCAAGCGTGCGCTGTAGCTCAGCTCTTTGTTTGCACGAATAAATGCTTCCGCATCCTGAAATAGCGTGAAAATCGCTTTCAGACTGGTTGGTGAACGCTTGCCCAGCAGTTCTGCAATGGCTGCGGCTTTCTCATCGCCTGCCTCTCCGGCGTCTGAGAATTGCGCCAGAACCTGCTCAGCACTTTCCGCCGTACAGCATCGGGCAATCAACGCCCTGTCCTGTTCCGGCATTTCCCAGTCGGGCAAATCCGACTGCATAGACAGAAGTATATCATCCGGCTGTTCACCGCCGATCAGCCGCTCACGCAATTCCGCCAGTTGTTCAGCTTTAAGAGCGTGCGTGGCAATCCCGCTCTGCAAACAATCGCCCCAGCGGATCGCCGAGCCGGTTAAGCCGAGATAAAAGCCGAACTTGTCCGGCAAGGCAGGTAAAAACGCACTGCCGCCGACATCGGTGAAAAAACCGATCCCGCTTTCCGGCATAGCAAAAAGTGTATTTTCCGTCACAATCCGGTGTGAACCATGAACGGATATTCCGGCACCACCGCCCATGGTAATGCCGTCAAGTAAAGCAATATAAGGTTTTTTATAGGAGCCGATGAGGCGGTTGAGGCGATATTCATCCTGGAAGAAATCATAAGCAGGCGCACCATTTCTGCCTGCATGATAGGCAGCCACAACATCACCACCGGCACAAAATGCACGCCCTTCGCCTTCAACGATCACGGTTTTTACCTGAGGATCATCAGCCCAATGCAGCAATGCACGCTCCATTGCCCGCACCATCTTATGGGTCAGGGCATTCAGCGCTTTCGGACGGGTCAGCCGGATCAGCCCTGCAGAACCTTGCATAGTAAAAGCAATTTCATCATCGCCGCCGAAATTCTCCTTGAAATCAGATATCATCACGCCGCTTCCTCCGCTCTGATGCACCTTATTCATTGATTTTCCTCTCCCGCATTGAAGCATGATTCATAAGTGAGTAAAGCAAGCGCGGCAATGTTTCACACCTCAAAAGTTGTTTTTATCAAGCTGTAACCATGATTTGGGTGTTAAGGCTCCCTCATCGAAGTCTGCGCTGCAGGAAATTGCAGTTTCATAGGCCGAAATACGGAAAGACATGATGCGTAACATTGATGAGATCACCCAAAGCCGCCGCCTGCGCCGTACGCGCCGTACCGAATGGTCACGCCGTCTGGTTCAGGAAAACAGTTTAAGCGTCAATGATCTGATCTGGCCGTTTTTTGTCTGTGAAGGCAGCAATGTCGCCTCGCCGATTGCCGCAATGCCGGGTGTTCATCGTTATTCCGTGGATATGGCTGTGCGTCAGGCAGAAAAAGCTGCAAAACTCGGCATTCCGGCCATCGCACCTTTCCCGAATGAACCGGCGCGGATTAAAACGCAGGACGGCTCCTATATTGGCAATCCTGACAATCTCATCAATTCGGTGACCCGCGCGATCAAAAAGGAAATTCCGGAAATCGGCATTATTACCGATGCCGCGCTCGATCCTTTCACCACGGACGGCCATGACGGCATTTTGCGCGACGGTATTATTCTCAATGATGAATCCGTAGAGATGGTTGTGCGCGGCGCGCTGGCTCAGGCTGAGGCCGGTGCGGATATTATTGCTCCTTCCGATATGATGGACGGCCGTATCGGCGCAATCCGCGATGCGCTGGATGCCAATGGTTTCCAGCATTTGCCGATCATGTCCTATGCCACCAAATTCGCTTCCGCTTTCTATGGCCCTTATCGTGAAGCGATCGGTACGGCCGGCGTGCTGAAAGGCGACAAGAAGACCTATTATCTTGATCCGGCCAATACGGATGAAGCACTGCGCGAAGCTGAGCAGGATGTGCTGGAAGGCGCGGATATGCTGATGGTCAAGCCGGGTCTGCCTTATCTCGACATTATTCAGCGTATCAAAAGCCAGTTTGCCCTGCCGACCTTCGCCTATCAGGTCTCCGGTGAATATGCGATGATCAAAGCTGCCGGTCAGAATGGCTGGATCGACGAAGAGAAAGTCATGCTGGAAAGTCTGCTGGCATTCAAACGTGCCGGTTGCGACGGTATTCTCACTTATTTTGCTCTGGAAGTGGCTGAGAAACTCAAAAACGCCTGATCCAGCCCATGTTTTTATAAAAGCGCATTCCGCCATCGGCAGAATGCGCTTTTTTATATGGGATTGCATTTAGAGGGCTTACCGGCGGGTAATCTTGAAATCGGCACCATGGCTTCCTATCTCCTTGTTTGTAAGTTTAAAAGGAGAAACCATAAGCCGATGAATGACCGAACAATCAATAATGATATTGTTCTGCCGCGTTTTGAAGACCGCCGCCTCTATGAAGGTGTGCGTACCAGACGCGTATTCGCCTTTCTGATCGACTATTTCATTGTGCTTTTGCTGTGTATCCCTGTCGCGATCATCATCGCTTTTCTGGGTATTCTGACGCTGGGTCTGGGCTGGATGCTCTATGGTATCCTGCTGCCGCTTGTGGCGCTGCCTTATGTATATTTTACAGTCGGCGGACGTAATAAAGCCACCACAGGTATGCGGATGATGGGTATTCGCATCGAGCGTATGGACGGCAATCCGGTTGACGGTCTGTTTGCAGTGGTGCACTCGGTTTTGTTCTGGGCTTCCTGCACAGTGCTTACCCCGCTGATCCTGCTGGCAACCCTGTTTCTGGATTATAAACGCGGCGTACACGACATGCTGCTCGGCGCGGTGATTATCCGTACCAATCCGTAACAAGACGACGAACTGAATATGAACAGCGCGGGTATTTCCGCGCTGTTTGCATTACCAGCTTTTTTATCGCCCTTTATGCGCTATGAAATGCGACAAACTAAAGAATCTAGAGCGAGTGCTGTGATCCAATCTGGATGTAAACCGCTCTGGAACGAGTTTTGTGCACCCAAAGATGAGCCTGACGCTCTAAATCACAAAAGCGGGATTTTACATATCTTCGTTTTCAATTATTATTAACCACTCTGCAGGCCTTTAACTGCACAATTACAGACGTGAATTTTACAATTCGTCTTTATTGCGTTTTGACAGGCGAAACATGACACAACATCAACCGCAACCGCAGCAATTTTATCTCACCGCCCCGTCTGAATGTCCTTATCTGGACAATCGCGCTGAGCGGAAGGTTTTTACACATCTGGTTGGCAGCCGTGCACCGGAACTCAATGATCTGCTAACTCAGGCCGGTTTCCGACGTTCGCAAAATATCGCCTATCGCCCCGCCTGTGAAAGCTGCAATGCCTGCGTATCCGTGCGTATTCTCGCCGGTGAATTTCAGATGACGCGCTCCATGCGCCGCATCTGGAAACGCAATCAGGATCTCGTTGGTTTTGCCAATAAAGCTGAGCCGAGCTCCGAACAATATTCCCTGTTCCATGATTATCTCAATCACCGTCACCATAATGGCGGCATGTCGGAAATGTCCGTACTTGATTATGCGATGATGGTTGAGGACAGCCATGTGAACACGCAGATCATCGAATATCGTATGCGTGGCGCCGATACGATGATTACCGGTAAAGGCGAAGGCCCGCTGATTGCTGCCGCCCTTACCGATGTGATGGGTGACGGCGTGTCGATGGTCTATTCGTTCTTCAATCCGGAGCTGGCTGACCGCTCACTCGGCACCTATATTATTCTCGACCATATTATGCGCTGCAATGCGCTTGGCCTGCCGCATGTTTATTTGGGCTACTGGGTCAACGGCTCCGAAAAGATGCATTATAAAACCCGCTTCAAGCCGCAGGAGCATCTCACAACCAATGGCTGGCTGCGCACAGACATTGCAGATTAAATCAAAACACCCGCATGAAAACCATGCGGGTGTTTTGATATCATGCAATAAATTCAATCTTCTAGATGATAAATCTCATAATGAGATTCATATCTTTTTTGCGCGACATGCTTCAGCTTTTACGCCCTACTTTGTAGGCCATGCCGATTGAGGCCGGCGTAACCGGCGCAAAACCGTATTGCGCATAAAGATGCTGTGCAGGACCATCAGCAATCAGGCTGACATAGGCACTCTCCGGCGCATATTCATCCAGATAGGCTTTGATCTCAAGCATAATCCGCTTGCCAAGCCCCTGCCCCTGATAGTCAGGCAGCACTGCAATATCGCAAACCTGATAGGTTGTGCCGCCGTCACCGATGACGCGTCCCATGCCGATGATCTGATCACCATCGGCAATCTGCACGGCGAATAATGAATTCTTCAAACCGCGTTCGGCTGCGTCTGTTGTTTTTGCACTGAGGCCGCTGGCAGTGCGCAGATGACAATAAGTTTGCACATCCGGAATCTGATGCAGCACCTGATATTTTGATTCAGCAGGCATGGCTAAAGGTTTCTTCCCATTGGTTTATCAGCAATCAGAGCGGCTTCTTTGCTAAAAGAAACCGCTCTGTCTGTATTTTACGAAGTGAATTTACCGGTGCGCGGGAAACCCTTCGGCACCATCCGTCCGGCGGAAGCGCGTGCACCCGTCCATTCCAGCAATTCTTCTTTGCTGCGTGTGAATGTGCGGTCAGCAGAATCCTGCCATGTCAGCCCCTGCTCGATAGCAAAGCTGCGGATATCAGATACACCGCCGTCTTTGTATTTCTGCAGACGCACACCTTTACCGCGTGCCAGTTCCGGCAGCTCGGACAGCGGGAATACCAGCATTTTGCGGTTTTCGCCGACAACAGCCATGGTATCACCGGTCACGCGCTGACAGATTTTCATCTCATCCGGCAGTTTCACATTCATGATCTGCTTGCCCTTACGGGTATTGGCAATGACTTCGCTTTCGCTGATCATGAAGCCATAGCCCTCATGGGAGGCCAGCAGCAATTTCGCGGATGCATCATGCACAAAAGCGGTCAGAATATCCTGATCATTGTCCATATCGACCATGATACGGATCGGCTCGCCATGACCACGGCCACCCGGCAAAGTGTTGGCTCCGATGGTGAAGAATTTACCGCCGGTCGTTGCCACAACAATCTTGTCCGTGGTTTCCGCATGGAAGGCCAGATGCAGCTTGTCGCCTTCTTTAAAGGACAGGCTGGAGAAATCTGCCAGATGCCCTTTCATAGCGCGCATCCAGCCCTTTTCCGATACCACAATCGTGACCGGCTCGCGCTCGATCATCGCCTGATGAATATCTTCCAGATCATGGCTCGGCGCTTCAGCAAATTGCGTGCGGCGCTTACCCAACGGCGTTTCAGGCCCGTAGGTCTCGCGAACCTTTTTGATTTCGCCGCTGATCGCCTTCCACTGCTTGATTTCCGAACCGAGCAATTCTTCAAGCTGCGCTTTTTCAAGTGTCAGCCCGTCAAACTCTTTGCGGATTTCAAACTCTTCCAGCTTGCGCAAGGAACGCAGGCGCATATTGAGGATCGACTCAGCCTGCATGTCTGTCAGGCTAAACGTACGCATCAGTTCCTGTTTCGGCTCATCCTCTTCACGGATGATGCGGATAACCTCATCCAGATTGAGATAGGCAATCAGGTAACCGCCCAGAATTTCGAGCCGCTTTTCAATCTCATTAAGCCGGAATTGTGAACGGCGCTGCAGAACTTCCTTACGATGTTCCAGCCATTCTTTCAGCACACCACCCAGCGAGAGAACATTCGGCACTTTACCATGGGAAAGCACGTTCATATTCAGCGAAATGCGGCTTTCAAGCTCGGTGAGCTTGAACAGCGATTCCATCAGTAATTCCGGATCGACAGAGCGATTCTTCGGCTCCAGCACGATACGGATGTCTTCAGCCGATTCATCACGGATATCATCAAGCAGCGGCAGTTTCTTCGCCAGCAGCAGTTCAGCGATCTTCTCAATCAGACGTGATTTCTGCACCTGATACGGAATTTCCGTAATCACCACCACCCATGTACCGCGGCCGAGATCTTCCTTCTCCCATTTCGCACGCACGCGGAATGCACCGCGGCCTGTACGATAGGCCTCAAGAATATTCTCTTTTGGCTCAACCAACACACCGCCGGTCGGAAGATCAGGTCCCTGAACAATTTGCACCAGTTCTTCAACCGTTGCCTGCGGATTGCGGATCAGCAGCAGCGCGGCATCACACAGCTCAGCCACATTATGCGGCGGAATATTGGTGGCCATACCCACAGCAATACCGGAGGAGCCGTTTGCGAGAAGGTTAGGAAAAGCACCGGGCAGAACGACCGGTTCTTCGTCTTCCTCATTATAAGTCGGACGGAAGTCGATAGCGTTTTCTGTAATACCTTCGAGCAGCAGCGATGCCACTTCGGTCATGCGTGCTTCGGTGTAACGCATAGCCGCCGGATTATCACCGTCAATATTGCCGAAGTTGCCTTGCCCGTCTACCAGCGGATAGCGCACGGCAAAATCCTGCGCCAGTCGCGCCAGTGCATCATAAATAGAAGCATCGCCGTGCGGGTGGAACTTACCCATCACGTCACCGACAATACGCGCGCATTTGGCATAGGCACTGCCCGGATTAAGACGCAGCAGGCGCATGGCATGCATGATGCGGCGGTGAACCGGCTTCAGACCGTCGCGCACATCCGGCAGCGCACGATGCATGATCGTGGACAGCGCATAGGCAAGGTAGCGCTCTTCGAGCGCCGATTTCAGATCAACTGTTTCAACGTGATCGTCGCCGCCTGATGGCGGAATCAAATTATTTCCCATGGAATATGGTTAGCAAGTGGCTGATTCTGCGGCAAGTCAAGATGCGTTTACACACAGTGAATAGGCCGGTTTTCCGCATTATTCTCGTTATTTCATCAAAAATACAACGATAATGACAACAGATTTTCGATCATCCTCAAGTGTGACTTGCAGTAAAATAAACGGGCTGTTACGAAAATGACAAAATTGCCATGTTATTAGGCGATAACAGTATTTCGTATGTAAAAATTAGGTCAACACTTAAGGAGCCTCTGATGCCGGTTATGAAACCGCTATATACCGCAGCCCGCACTCTTTCCGTTGCTACAGCACTCACTGTGATCTTTGCTGGTTCAGCTTATGCACTGGACGGAAATGATGTCGCCAAGCGTCTGCAGGCTCGCTTTGAAGAACAGGGTACAAAAATCGAGTTCGGCAAAGTCGACACCGATGGTTCAACCGTTACCCTGCGTGACACAAAAATCGACTTCAAATCCGCTGAAATGGGCACTTTCACTGTTGGTGACATTGTTCTGACAGACGTTGCTGAAAACGACAAAGGTGCCTACACCGCGGAAACTGCGACCCTGCAGGATTTCGAAAAAACAGACGACAAGAGCACTTTCGCTCTGAAGGGCATCGAAATCGGCAAACTCTATCTCGCAGCAGATGACGAACAGGATCCTGTTGTCAAAATGCTGTATTATCAAACCATGAAGGCTGACAGCTTCACCATCCACGAAGATGGCGAAGAAATGGTCAACATGAAAGATATTTACGCAACCTCTACCCCTTACACAAAGGGCACTCCGGTTGCGATGAGCTTCGGCATCAAGTCTATTGATCTCGACATCGAGAAAATGGATGCATTGCGCAAAGGTGCGGATGCAAGCGCCGGCAATGACGAAGCTTCTGAAACACCAAATCCGATGATCGATCTCGGCTACAAACAGCTGAGCATGGCTGTAACCTCGACCGGCTCATGGGAACCGGAAAAAGGTGATCTGGCCATCGACAAGATGGAATTTGACGTCAAGGATGTCGGTAAATTCGACACCACAATGAAGCTCGGCGGCTATGATGCAAAATTCATCAAATCCGTACAGCAGGCCAGCGCTGAAATGAGTGCAAACAAGGAAAATTCCGATGCAGCCGGTATGGCGATGCTCGGTCTGATCCAGCAGCTTTCGATCAGCAACATGGCTATCCGCTATGATGATTCATCCCTCACCCCTAAACTGCTCGACTATTATGCCAAGCAGCAGGGTATCTCCAAGGAAGACATGGTCAACCAGATCAAAGGCATTGCGCCGATCATGGTTGGCTATCTCGGCCATGCGGATTTCGCCATGCAGGCAACGACTGCCGTCAACACCTATTTTGACGATCCTAAGTCTCTGACAATTGCTGCAAAGCCGGAAGCGCCTGTTTCCTTCGCTCTGATCGCAGCAACTGCAACTGCTGACCCTAAGAAGCTTCTGGACCTGCTGGCTGTTAAACTGACTGCCAACCAGTAAGTTCTTCTGAACTGAACAAGAAACCCGGCTTTTAGCCGGGTTTTTTATTGCCTGAACATTGCGCAATAAAAAACGCCGCGTCCGTTAAGACGCGGCGTTTCTAATATTTACCCCTAAAACAGATCAGTCTTTTTTGATCGGGTTCACGCGGATATGCAGATCACGCAGCTGAGCCGGCGTAACTTCTGCCGGTGCGCCCATCAGCAGATCAACAGCCTGCTGGTTCATCGGGAACAGCGAGATATCGCGCAGGTTTTTCGCACCAACGAGCAGCATAACCACGCGGTCAATACCGGCAGCCATACCGCCATGCGGAGGCGCACCATACTGGAATGCACGGTAGAGGCCGCCGAAACGATCTTCCACATCCTGCTGGCTCAAACCAACCAGTTCAAAGGCTTTGACCATAACTTCCGGCAGCTGGTTACGGATCGAACCGGATGCGATTTCAAAACCGTTACAAACCAGATCGTACTGATAGGCTTTGAGCGACAACGGATCCTGCGTTTCCAGTGCTTCCAGACCACCCTGCGGCATGGAGAACGGGTTATGCGCGAAGTCGAGCTTCTTGTTATCTTCGTCCCATTCATAGAACGGGAAGTCGATGATCCAGGCCAGTTCAAAACGATCACGATCGGTAAGGTTCAGCTCATCACCGGCACGGTTACGGGCATCACCGGCAAATTTGTAGAATTTCGACGGCAGACCAGCCACGAAGAAGCAGGCATCGCCATCTTCCAGACCCATCTGGGTACGGATCGCTTCAACGCGTTCTTCACCGATATTCTTGGCAATCGGGCCAGCGCCTTCCAGCTTGTCGCCTTCTTTACGCCAGAAGATATAACCGAGACCCGGCTGACCTTCACCCTGCGCCCATGAATTCATGCGGTCGCAGAAAGCGCGCGAACCACCGGTTTTCGCAGGGATAGCCCATACTTCAACCTTAGGATCATTAGCGATCATGTTTGCGAACACTTTGAAACCGGAACCGGCAAAGTGACCGGTCACAGCCTGCATTTCAATCGGGTTACGCAGATCAGGCTTATCCGAACCATAGGTGCGGATCGCATCATCATAAGCGATACGACGGAACTGCTGGGTTACCGGCTTGCCTTCAGCAAATTCTTCGAAAATGCCGCGCATAACCGGTTCCATTGTCTCCCAGACTTCTTCCTGAGTGACAAAGCTCATTTCGAGATCGAGCTGGTAGAATTCGCCCGGCAGACGATCTGCACGCGGATCTTCATCGCGGAAGCAAGGTGCAATCTGGAAGTAGCGGTCGAAACCAGCCACCATCAACAGCTGCTTATACTGCTGAGGTGCCTGTGGCAGCGCATAGAACTGACCTTCGTGAATACGGCTCGGCACGAGGAAGTCGCGCGCGCCTTCAGGCGAAGAAGCGGTCAGGATCGGTGTAGTGAATTCGTTGAAGCCGATCTCGTTCATATGACGGCGCATCGAAGAAATAATCTTGGTGCGCTTCATGATGTTTTTATGCAGCGTGTCGCGGCGCAGATCGAGGAAGCGGTATTTCAGACGGATATCTTCCGGATAGTCCGGCTCACCGAATACCGGCAGAGGCAGTTCCTTGGCAGCAGCCAGAACTTCAATCTCTTTGGCAACCACTTCAATTTCACCGGTAGGCAAATTCGGGTTTACAGCCTCATCAGCACGGGCGGTTACTTCACCGTCAACGCGGATCACCCATTCACCGCGAACGGTTTCAGCAACTTTAAATGCCGGGCTTTCCGGATCAGCAACGATCTGGGTCAAACCATAGTGGTCACGAATATCGATAAAGAGAATACCGCCGTGATCGCGGACACGATGAACCCAGCCGGAAAGACGAACTGTCTGGCCGACATCCGACTTGCGGAGGGCTTCGCAGGTATGGCTGCGGTAACGATGCATGTTTTCTGCCTTCAGAAGAGTGGTAAGAAACGTAAAATCGCAGATAAAAATCTGATTTTTATGTTGTCGGACAAGCGCATTTTGGCCGCGAAAAGTCAAGTGTCAGACCCTTCTACAGCCAAATTGATTCATTTTGAATGTTCTATAACCGCTAACAACTGCGAGTAACAGACAGCAGCCCCCTTAGAATTGCAGCCAGAGTAGTTCTAGCTACAATAGAATCGTCTGAAACGCTCTGGCTTTTTTATTTTCACGTATTTCCGGACGCAAAACCGGTTCCCACTTTTGCTGGAAATACTCTAAGTCACAACATATGTGATTTTTAAGCTTACGCCCCCGCGACAAAGCTATTGCGATTGTTTATAGAAAAATCATGGAACTCATTACGACAACACAGGGTCTTGAACAGGCCGTTTCACAGCTTTCAAAATCTGATTTTGTCACTGTGGATACCGAATTCATTCGTGAAACCACTTTCTGGCCGGAACTTTGCCTGATCCAGATGGCATCGCCGGACACAACGGCGTTGGTGGATGCACTGGCGCCGGGCATTGATCTCAGCTCTTTCTTCGCCCTGATGGCGGATAAATCTGTCGTCAAAGTGTTTCACGCAGCGCGGCAGGATATTGAAATCGTTTTCCACCTCGGAAATCTGATCCCTGAGCCGGTATTCGACACACAGGTTGCAGCGATGGTTTGCGGTTTTGGCGATGCCATTTCTTATGATCAGCTGGTTGCCCGTATCACCGGTGTAAATCTGGACAAGTCGTCCCGCTTTACTGACTGGCGCCGCCGTCCGCTGAGCGACAAACAGCTGGATTACGCACTGGCCGATGTGACCCATCTGCGCGATGTCTATCTCTATTTGCAGGATCGCCTGACCAAAGAAGGCCGCAATGACTGGGTGAGCGAAGAAATCCGCATTCTTACCGCCCGCGAGACCTATGACATGCATCCTGATGATGCGTGGAAGCGTCTGAAAATCCGCCTGCGCAAGCCTGCCGAACTGGCAGTTATGCAGAAGGTTGCCGCATGGCGTGAACGTGCAGCACGTGAACGCAATGTTCCGCGCGGTCGTGTGATTAAAGACGATACGATTCAGGAAATCGCCCAGCAGCAGCCGCGCGATGCGGAAGCGTTGTCCCGTCTGCGTACTATTCCGAAAGGCTGGGAGCGCTCCTCTCATGCGCAAGGGCTGGTTGAAGCGATTAATGAAGCCCTGAGCATTCCGAAAGAGGATATGCCACGCCTGCCGAAGCAATATAATGCGCCGGAAGGCACCGGTGCGGCCTCGGACGTGCTCAAGCTGCTGCTCAAAATTATTACTGAAGATCATGGTGTAGCACCGAAGGTTGTCGCCTCTTCCGATGATATTGATCAGATTGCTGCCAAGGGTAATGCAGCGGATGTACCGGCCCTGAAGGGCTGGCGCCGTGAATTGTTCGGTGAAAAAGCACTGCAAATGATTGAAGGCAAAATCGGCATCAAATTTGAAAACCGCAAGATCAAAGCAGTTCCGCTGGATTAAGCATGAGCGACAAGATCAAAGTCAGCGTGTTTCTGGGCATCAGTCTGGACGGCTATATTGCCGGTCCGGACAATGATCTGTCGTGGCTATCCGTGGTCGAAACCGATCCGCCTGAAGATACTGGCTATAATGCCTTGATGGCTGATATTGATGTGCTGGTTATGGGGCGCAATACCTATGACACAGTGCTGACATTCGGCTTCTGGCCTTATGAGGGCAAGCAGGTTGTTGTACTGACCAGCCGCCCGCTGACATCGCTACATGGCGAAACCAGCTTCAACGGAACACTCAGCGATCTGCTGCCGGAGCTGTCCGCGCGCGGTCTCAGGCATGTCTATCTCGATGGTGGCAATGTTGTGCGCCAAGGTCTGCAACAACAACTGGTTGATGAACTGACTTTAAGCTGGGTACCAGCCACAATCGGCAAAGGTGTGCGACTGTTTGAAGGTGATATGTCCATGAACCAATGGAAACTCACCGGCCATCAGGCTTTTCCAAGCGGGTTGCTGCAAGGTCGCTATACATTCAACAAAACAATGTAAAAAAAGCCGGACTTGATGATCCGGCTTTTTATTATTTCATACTGCAATGCAATATTTTAGCTTCATTCAACCGCAAAACGAAGCGCCTTGCCGGTTACCTTGGCCAGAACATTCAGCCTGTTATCCAGTCGTTCTGATACCAGATCACGATAGGCCTCCGGCACTACCAGCGCCAGAACATCGCCTTCCTGCCGCCATTTAAGCTGCGGGATTACCCCCGGCATTGATGCAGAGAACAGGTATACCACACGCAGCAATGCACCCAGAACCCGAGCCCGCTCGCGCAGACGCGGCGTTGCAATACGGATAATCTCCGGCGCGGCATCATCATCCATCACGCCTTCATGACGATAATAATTGGCCAGCGCCATATAAGCACGCCCCGGATGATCAATCCCGATGAATGAGCCGTGAGCAATAATATTCAGCGCCTGCGGACCGCGATAATCGGGGTGAGCACGCCAGCTGATATCAGCCAGCAGACAGGCCGCACGGCGATAACGATATTCATCCTCGGTCTCATCATAGCCGAGCTGCTCAAAGGCATAACCCGTCCAGTCCGCCAGCTCATGCGCATGACGCGGGGAGCGCGAACGCAGCACTGCCTGCTCTTCAGCAGCGGAGAGCAGAGGATCGAGTTTCTGCTCTTTTTTAGCAAGCAAGGAGAACAGATAGCCTTCACGCACGCCCATTGCCGAGAATACAATTTGTGCGGGCTGCATGCGCTTAACAACTTCCATCAGCACTGTCGCACCATAGGACAACAACTGACGACGGTTTTTGGATACGGCCTCAATACCGCGCATATGATCGATATCAAACCGCGCCACACGATAGAGGAAGTGATAGGCATCTTCCGGATCCATCGCATAGCCATGCATGACATGCAGCGGATAATGTTTGGCACTCATATGCAGCTTGGCAAGATTTCGCCATGTACCGCCCACCGCATAGAATGTGCGGCCTTTGCCCTCTTTCAGAAACTCGACATCGCCGACATATTTGCGGGTGATTTTCGCAGCTTCCGTAATTTTCCCACCGGACAAATCCTGCAGGCGCAAGCCGCCAAGCGGCAATGTAATGCCGCTGCCGATCGCCTTGTCAGGATTATCGCCATGCACATCAACCAGTTCGAGGCTACCGCCGCCAAGGTCACCGGCGATACCGTCCGGATGGTGAAAACCGGAAATAATACCAAGTGCTGAATAATAAGCTTCTTCGCGGCCGGAGAGAATCTGGATGTTTTCACCCAGAATTTCTTCCGCCCGTGCAATGAAATCCGGCCCGTTTTCCGCTTCACGCGCAGCCGCTGTGGCAATTGTATAGATTTTTGTTGCACCGGCCTGCTTGGCCAGCGCTCGGAAACGCCGCAGTGCCTCAAGCGCACTGGCGACCGATTTATCATTCAGACGTCCGGTTTGTGCCAGTCCTTTACCCAGACCGCTCAGAATTTTCTCGTTAAAGAAAATTGTCGGAGAACGCACAATACCTTCATAGATAACCATACGCACGGAGTTGGAACCAATATCAATAACTGCGACCGGTTCCAGACCTTTCAAGCGGCCCTGTGCCAGAGACAAAGTCATGCGTTACGGTTTCGCTCTGCGCGAACGCGGTTGTGACGCGCAATCAAACGCGGTGCTGACGATTTCAGAGACTTGCCGCGACCGGACAGGCTGGGATTGGTCATGAAATATTCCTGAGCGTTAAAAGCTTCTTCCCCGTCCACGGGTTTAATCCGCTTGGAGGTTCCGTCTGAAAGTACCTCAAAGCTTTGTTGATTATCGTAGAGATTTGCAAGCATAATTTGCGATAAAATCTGTTGATGCACGGTCACATTTGTAACAGGCACCAGCGTTTCCACGCGCCGGTCAAGGTTTCGCGGCATCATATCTGCCGAGCTTATATAGACAATTGCCTCTTTGGACGGCAAATCCTGCCCGTTACCGAAGCAGAAAATACGTGAATGCTCAAGAAAACGGCCAACAATGGACTTGGCGCGGATATTGTCTGACAGACCCGGAACCTGCGGGCGCAGACAGCAAATGCCGCGTACCACCAGATCAATCTGCACCCCTGCACTGCTGGCTTTATAGAGCGCATCAATGATCTGCGGATCAACCAGCGAATTCATCTTCATCCAGATCGCCGCCGGACGACCCGCTTTCGCGTGTTCAATCTCATTTTCAATATGTTTCAGAATCCGGCGACGCAACGTAAAAGGCGAGATAGCCAGCTTCATAACATCTGCCGGTTGCGCATAACCGGTAATGAAATTGAAAATATGCGCCACATCCCGTGCCGTATCGGCATCAGAGGTAAAGAAAGACAGGTCGGTGTAAATCTTCGCAGTGATCGGGTGATAGTTACCCGTGCCAAGATGCACATAAGAACGCAGTTTTTCATCTTCACGGCGCACGACGAGCGACATTTTCGCGTGGGTTTTCAGCTCGATAAAGCCGAAGACCACCTGCACGCCCGCACGTTCCAGATCGCGTGCCCAGCGGATATTCGCTTCCTCGTCAAAGCGTGCTTTCAGCTCCACCAGCGCGGTCACCGACTTACCGGCTTCCGCCGCATCAATCAGCGCACGTACAATCGGCGAATTGTTCGAGGTGCGGTAGAGTGTTTGTTTGATTGCCAGCACATTCGGATCAAGTGCCGCCTGACGCAGAAACTGCACCACAACATCAAAGGACTCATAAGGATGATGAACGACAATATCCTTCTCGCGGATTGCCGCTAAACAATCGCCGCCATGCTCACGGATGCGCTCGGGAAAACGTGGGTTATAAGGGGTGAATTTCAGATCATCGCGCGGAATAGCAACAATTTCCGAAATCATATTCAGCGCCAGCAGACCCGGCAGAATACTCACACGGCTCTCGGAAACACCAAGCTCCATGGTCATGAACACCCGCAGCGCTTCCGGTATATCGCTGTCGAACTCAATACTAATAACCCGTCCGCGACGACGGCGCTTCAGCGCAGTTTCGAAATGGCGAACCAGATCTTCAGCATCCTCTTCCACTTCAATATCGCTGTCGCGAATGATGCGGAATGTACCGGCGCCACGCACTTCATAGCCCGGAAACAGGCGTTCAATGAACAGACTCACCACATCTTCAAGCGTGATAAAGCGATAGATACCCGCCTCAGACGGTATCTGCACGAAACGGCTGAGTGCCACCGGCAGACGCAACAGCGCCACCATCGGATGCTTGTCGGTTATGCGCGACAATTGCAGCGCCATCGAGAAGCCGAGATTCGGAATGAACGGAAACGGATGCGCCGGATCAAGCGACAGAGGTGTGAGAACCGGAAAGATCGTATCCAGAAAATGATGTTCAAGCCATTTCTTGTCGTGTTTTTTCAGGCGGTCAGAACGGATAATCTCAATATTTTCCTGAGCCAGCTCCTGACGCAGCATTTGCAGCGTTTCCTGCTGCGCAACCTGCAAAGTGGCAACTTCTGCCAGCACAAAATCAAGCTGCTCCTGCGGTGTACGGCCATCGGCTGAACGTGTGGCCACGCCTGCCCGCACCTGCCCTGCAAGACCGGCAATACGCACCATGAAAAACTCATCAAGATTGGCCGCTGAAATCGACAGGAAGCGCAGACGTTCCAGCAGCGGCTGATGTTTGTTCACAGCCTCTGCCAATACGCGCTTATTGAACTGCAACCATGAGAACTCACGATTGACAAAACGCTCCGGACTTTCAGACAGGTTCCGCACAGCATCATCGGCAGACATATCTGAAACAGCAATAATATCTGTCTTGGCCATTAATGCCGGCATATTACCCACAGGTTCAGCCTCTTTAACCGATCCATGATTTTTTTTATGCGACACGTTAACAATCCCTCTGAAATCGCCGGCACTCAGAAATTACCGGAAAGACCGGACGATATTCGATCCTCTGAACAGTGCTCCTGTTAAGGTTCGTTTATGCATTCTGTATGACAAATTCTTAACAAAGCGGAGATTACAGCAGAAACTATAAAAAACACTTCCGCTCCTGCATTATTCGCGATACATCAGAGCCAAATTATGCGTCCGAGCGCTGCCGGCATCAAGGTTCCGCCTGCTGTCTCTCTCACGCTTTGTTGTTACCGCATTGATGTGGCGAGTGATTCCGCTCAAAGCATAAATGCTTTAAGGTGATACCATCACTGGAGTCGTCATATGTCAGATCATATCATCCCTCATTTTCAGAACGATGCCGGCCACAATGCCATCAGCATCGGCGTTAAAGAATTCATGTGCGTTGGCGCAAATCCGCCATTCGACCATCCGCATGTATTTCTCGATATGGGCGATGAGGAAGAAGTTGTCTGCCCTTATTGCTCGACCCTTTATCGTCACGATGCATCCCTGAGCGCAGATCAGACTGTGCCTGCCGGTTGCACCTTCAACGATCCTCAGGTTGCGGCTGCAGAATAATTCTGCCTGCCTCCGTGAAAATGCGCCCCGTTTTTCACCATCAGAGCAGTTGTTATTTTCTTTCAGACTGCTCTGACACCACGCTTCAGTTTCTGTAGATGCCGTTGCGCAAGGATAAGAACGGGATAAAACTCCCGTTCAGATATTTCCGGCATCTGCCTCAACGGCTGTGAGGGCAACCATGCAAAACCAGAATAATCAGCGTATTCTTATTTCCGGTGCCGGACTTGCCGGTATGACCACGGCTCTGGCTCTGGCAGAGCGGGGTTTTTCTGTGCTGATGATGGAAAAGGCACCGGCACTTTCCGAAGTCGGAGCCGGTTTGCAGCTGGCACCCAATGCCACGCGGCTTCTTGCCCGTCTGGGCATTATGGAAGACCTGCTGCCCCATGCCGTCAGCCCTGATGCGCTCTATCTGATGGACGGTGTGAAAGCACAACCGCTTATTCGCATGGAACTTGGGAGCCAGGCAGAACAACGCTGGAATGCGCCTTATATTACCTGCCATCGTGCGGATTTGCAGGCAGTTCTGCTCAAGGCCGTGCGCGCGCATCCGCAGATTACTTTGCATCTCGGCGCTAATGTGCTGTCCCATCACATTTCAGAAGACAAAGTAACGATCCGCGTTGATCTCAACGATCAGATTACCGACTATAGCGGACAGTTGCTGCTCGGTTGCGACGGTGTGTGGTCAGCGCAGCGTGCCGGACTTGTGGCGAATAATGCGGCTACGCAAAATGACAGCCGCGCCCGATTTACAGATCATATTGCCTGGCGCACCACCCTGCCCGCTGAAAAGCTGCCGCAGAGTTTTCTTGATAGTCTCAAAGATACACTCAGTGTTTCGGCATGGCTTGGTCAGGGCGCACATCTGATTGCCTATCCGATTAAAAACGGTAAAGCCTTTAATTTTGTCGCGATTACCGATGGTGAAGATATCGGCACAAGCTGGGACATGAAAGGCGACAGCGCCGCTCTGATCCGCAGTTTTTCAGGCTGGTCTCAGGCTGTCAGCGATGTCATCAAAGCCGCACCGCAATGGACATTCTGGCCGATGTTTGAAATGCCGGAACCAAAGCTGGTGATTGATAAGCGCCTTGTGCTGCTTGGTGATGCTTCTCATGCGATGACACCATTTGCGGCACAGGGTGCAGCAATGGCTATTGAAGATGCGGCCTCGCTCGCAGCACATCTCTCACCGGAGCAAAGTGATCACAGCGAAGCTCTCGCTGCTTTTGAAAAACAAAGACTGGCGCGCATTGCCAAAGTTGCCCGCCGCGGCAAGCTCAACCGTTTTGCCTATCACGCCAGCGGCCCTGTGGCTCTCGGTCGTAACATGCTGTTTAAAATACGCAAACCGGAAGACTTCCTGCGCGATCTGGACTGGCTTTATCAATATGATGCGGCCGATATTACATCCTGAACCGCATCATATTTTTCAGGCTCTGTCCCGCTGTTCAAACGCTCATATTGCGATCAGAACGGGACAGGGAATGGTTTAGTCTTTTGCCATGGCCTGCTTTGCAGCTTCCATGTCCATCCACATCACTTCCCAGATATGGCCGTCCAGATCTTCAAAACTGCGGCCATACATAAAGCCATAATCCTGCACAGCTGACGGATCTGCCTTGCCACCGGCAGAAGCAGCTTTGCTGACTAGCTGATCTACCTCCTGCTTGTCCGATGCTGAAACACATACCAGAACCTCGCTGACAGTATGTGCATCGGCAATGTTTTTGGGCGTGAACTGGCGGAATTTATCATGGGTTATCAGCATGACGTGAATAACGTCTGATAAAACCATGCAAGCTGCAGTTTCATCGCAGAACATATCATTCTTCCGCGCCCCGATTGCCTCATAGAAACTGATCGACTTATCGAGATCACGCACGGGAAAGTTCACAAATATCAGTCTGCTCATTATAATTTCCTCCTCAGAATATTTGGCAGGACTGTTTAATTTCTGCGCTAGAGCGGTTTACGTCCAGATCGGATCACAGTGCTCGCTCTAGATTCTTTGTTTTACGCGTATCCCGAAAACTGCTTCGCACTTCTCGGGATACGCTCCAGTGGCAGCATACTACATCAAATCAGACAGATTGAGACAGGAGCCCGATTTGTTAATTTATCGCACGGCCAAATCCTTCGACGCTGCAAAACTGGCAGCTTTATCTATCGAAGTCTGGCTGCATACCTATGCCAAGGCAGGTATCAGCACTGTTTTTGCTGAATATGTGTTGCAGCGTTTTACCCCGCAATATTTTGATCAGCTGATCGCGGATGGCGCAAAGCAGATCATTGTCGCAGAACAGGATGGTCATCTGCTCGGCTATATTGCCATTGATTATCATGCAGCACTGCCCAAAAGCCTGCATGCGCTGACAACAGCCGCAGAGATCAGCACACTTTATGTCAGAGCCCGTCATGTCGGAAGCGGTATCGGTTCTGCTCTCATGCAACAGGCACGTGAAGCGGTAAAAGCACAGGATATTGGCCATATCTGGCTTTCGGTCTTGCATGATAACCACCCTGCATTACACTTCTACAGGCAACAGGGTTTCCAAAGGCAGGGTTCAATCTGGTTTGAACTTCCCGGTGAGCGCCATGAAAATTATGTGCTGATACAACCGACCTTGCCTGCCTGAACAACGGGAGAAAACAATGCCGATACTCGGACTGGATCATATTCAGCTTGCAATGCCTGCCGGCGGTGAGGACAAAGCCCGCACATTTTATAGCGGCCTGCTAGGTATGACGGAAGTTCCCAAACCCGACAATCTGGCAAAACGCGGCGGCTGCTGGTTTGAGTTGCGTGATCTTAAAGTTCATCTCGGCGTTGAACGCGGCTTTGCCCCTGCGCAAAAAGCGCATCCGGCTTTTCTGGTTGATGACTTGTCTGCATTTTTAGCAATGCTCGCAGAGCATCAGGTAGAAGCGACCGAGGATGAACCACTGGCCGGCTATCTTCGTGCCTATATCAACGATCCGTTCGGCAATCGTATCGAGCTGATGCAGAGATTATAAAGGCTTTGCCTGATGAAACATCAGACAAGATGAGCCTCTGACAAAGCCCTGTTTTTCATAAAACGGCACCAGCCGCTCAGGGCAATAGAGTTCAAAGAAACTCTGATGGTGTTTTTGCTCCAGCTGGTTCAGCCATTGATATTGCATTTTTCTCCCATCACTGCCTGTATAGTTTTAATATGAATTTTACAGGCATATTTTATAGTCACGGCAAAACACCGGAGAACATCTTATGAGCAATGTCCAGTTTGAACAGGTTTGCCCGATATTCAGAATTTTCGACATTGAGAAAGCCAGAGAATTTTATCTCGACTATCTGGGTTTTCAATGTGACTGGGAACATCGCTTTGCTGAGAATATGCCACTCTATATGCAGGTTTCACGCGGCAATCTGGTGTTGCACCTCAGCGAACATCATGGTGACGGCAGCCCCGGTGCTAATATTTTCGTGCGTATGCAGGGTGTTGATAGCCTGCATAAGGAGATCAGCAGTCGTAAATACCGTTTCCTGCGCCCTGGTATAGAAAATGAACCATGGGGTCGGGTTCTGGCTGTGATTGATCCGTTCGGCAATCGTATCCAGTTCTGCGAAGGCCCGCATGACGAATAGATAATAAAAAACACCCGCAATTTGCACTGCGGGTGTTTTTACTTTTATAAATATTTTAGTGCAGGATCTGGCTGAGGAACAGCTTGGTACGCTCATGCTGCGGATTGTCAAAGAATTCGGATGGTGAATTCTGCTCAACAATCTGCCCCTGATCCATAAAGATCACGCGGTTGGCAACCTGACGCGCAAAGCCCATTTCGTGGGTCACGCAGATCATGGTCATGCCTTCTTCAGCGAGGCTGACCATAGTGTCCAGCACTTCCTTGACCATTTCAGGATCAAGCGCAGAGGTCGGCTCATCGAACAGCATAATACGCGGCTTCATGCAGAGTGAGCGGGCAATCGCCACGCGCTGCTGCTGACCACCGGAAAGCTGACCCGGATATTTATTGGCCTGCTCCGGAATCTTAACGCGCTCCAGATAATGCATCGCAATTTCTTCTGCCTGTTTCTTCGGCATTTTGCGCACCCAGATCGGCGCAAGCGTGCAATTCTCAAGAATTGTCAGATGCGGAAACAGGTTGAAATGCTGGAAAACCATGCCGACTTCGCGACGCACTTCATCGATCTTTTTCAGATCATTGGTCAGCTCTTTGCCGTCCACAATGATCTGGCCTTTCTGATGTTCTTCAAGACGGTTAATGCAACGGATCATCGTTGATTTACCGGAACCGGAAGGCCCTGCCACGACAATGCGCTCGCCGCGCATCACGCGCAAGTTGATGTCGCGAAGCACATGGAATTCACCATACCATTTATGCATTCCGACAATATCGACTGCGACATCGGTTTTGGATATTTCCATAATTGCTCCCGTTTCTTCCATCGTCGGCTTCAGCAAAGCGCCCGATTGCATGCTCATTCTTTATTCCCTCACTGACCATCCGCAGCAATAATGCTGATGGTATTCCCGATTGAATGGTTTCATCCGCCTGAATGAAACCATTTCTGTTCTTTGGCAGCTGTAAGCGAAGAACCAACTCCCGGTTTTCCGCAGCCGCTTACCGATGGCTCGTATCCAGCCTTCTCTCCATATATAGCGAATAACGCGACATACAGAAACAGAAAATCCAGAATACAAATCCGGCAAAAACAAGACCCGTTGCCGGTGTCTGCGGTGTTGCCCAAGTGGCATCCGAAAAATTCTGCCTGACGATTCCAAGCAGGTCGAACATACCGATAATGTAAACAAGACTTGTGTCTTTGAACAAGCCGATAAACGTGTTCACAATACCCGGCAAAGCAAGTTTCAGCGTTTGCGGCAGGATAATGAACAGAGTTTTCTGCCAATAGCTCAAACCCAGCGAATCCGCGCCTTCATATTGCCCTGACGGAATCGCCTGCAAGCCGCCGCGAATGACTTCAGCCATATATGCGGAAGCGAATAGTGACACGCCGACCAGCGCACGCAAAAATTTATCAAAGCTGGTGCCCGGCGGCATAAATAGCGGCAGCATGACGCTGGCCATGAACAGCAATGCCACCAGCGGCACACCACGAATAACCTCAATGAAGATCACGCACAGTGTCTTGATAACCGGCATATTGGAACGCCGTCCCAAAGCCAGAAGAATACCCATCGGCAGCGATACGGTAATCCCCACTACGGACAAGATCAGCGTAACCAGCAGACCGCCCCAGAGCGAGGTTTCAACATAACGCAGACCGAAGGAACCGCCGACCAGCAGGAAATAGGTGAAAACCGGAAAAACAATGAACAACAGAACTGCGTTCAGCATTTTATGCGGCAGCTTGCCGATCAGCATCGGCACCAGCAAAATCACGAAAACCAGCGCCACGAGTTTCACACGCCAGCGTTCATCAACCGGATAGCGCCCGTAGAGAAATTGCTGGAGTTTTGCATCGACAAAAGCCCAGCAGGCACCCGACCAGCCATCCGGCTGCAAACCGCCCTGCACCGTTGTGGTACAGAATGTGCGGTCAGTCCCCGCCCAGACAGCATTGACAAACAACCAGTTTATCAACCCCGGCAGAAACCAGACAATCAGCGAAATACCCATGATTGTCAGAACGGTATCTTTAAGGCTCGAAAACAGGTTTTCTTTCATCCATGAGGCAATGCCTTTCTGACTGGCAGGAGCCGGCATCGGATCAACCATTTGCGAGCGTACATATTGTAAGTCTGAATTTGTCATCTTACCGCTCCACCAATGCCATTTTCGCGTTAAACCAGTTCATAAATGCAGAGGTAATGAGGCTGATGCCGAGATAAACCGCCATCCAGATCGCCACAACTTCTACCGCCTGTCCTGTCTGGTTAAGCACTGTACCGCCGACAGCCATCAAATCCGGATAGCCGATAGCAATCGCCAGAGACGAGTTTTTCGTCAGATTAAGATATTGGCTCGATAAAGGCGGAATGATAATCCGCATCGCCTGCGGCACGACAACAAGGCGCATCGCCTGCGGTCTGCGCAGACCCAAAGCTGCGGCTGCCTCTGACTGCCCCTTGCTAACCCCTTTGATACCGCCGCGCACCGTCTCCGCGATGAAGGATGCCGTATAGAATGACAGGGCCAGATAAAGTGCCAGAAACTCAGGTTTTACCTGTGTGCCGCCGGTCAGATTGAATGATCCAAGCTTCGGAATATCAAAGCTGACAGGCATTCCCGTGATGAAAAATGCGAGTGCCGGCAATCCGATAATCAGTGCCAAAGCAACACGCCAGAACGGAAAAATCTGCCCTGTTTTTGCCTGACGCAAACGTGCCCAGCGATGAATAACAAAGGCTGCAATAACAGCGGCAACGAAAGCCGCAAATATAAGCCATGCATTCTCGCCCCAGATTATGGACGGAAAGAAAAACCCGCGCTTGTTCAGATAAGTATCAAACGGCAAAGCATAGCTGCCGCGCACTTCCGGCAGAACCGACAATACGCCGAAATACCAGAAGAAAATCACGAGCAATGGCGGGATATTACGGAAAGTCTCGACATAAATGGTACAGATTTTGGCGATAAGCCAGTTCCCCGAAAGACGTCCGATACCAACCAGAAACCCGATAACCGAGGCTGTAATGATACCCAGTACAGCAACGTAAAGCGTATTCAGAAGACCGACCACAAAGGCCCGTGCATAGTTGGAATCCGCATCATAACTAATCAGCGACTGGCTGACGTCGAAACCTGCGCGACTTTTCAGAAAGTCAAAACCGGATGCAATGTTCAGCCTCTGCAAATTTGCGGCTGTATTTCCTATTATCCAATAAATCAAAGCAAAAACTGAAATAAAAACAACCGCCTGATAAAATAATCCGCGCATTTTCGGATTATTCAGGAGGGAAACTTGTGTTTCCTGTCGCTTGCCGGTTACGGCGCTTTGATCTGCCATGCGCACCTCATGCTCTGCTGTCAGATATTTAACCAGATATTTGAAAAGCCCCCTGCGCCTTTTCACCTATAGCCGGATTATCAAGTTATAAATTTCAGACAGGGATTTCGGCCATATCGGCAGGTACCTTAAATAGCGGTACAATCTTTCAGCTATCTTTTGTTTTTATTGCACGTCAAAAAGCGTTTCATGCTCAAGCTATTTGCTTATACGCGTATCTGACCCGAAAACCGGTCCCCGCTTTTCGGATACGCTCCGGACGGCACAAAATTACAATGTTTCAATTATATTTCAGGTACAGAAAGCTATCCTGCACCACATGATGTGGTGCAGGTGCTTATTCTGATTATACGCCGATATTAGCGGATTGGTATACCATATTGCAGACCACCTTTGGTCCACAGCGCGTTAATACCGCGGGCAATTTTCAGCGGGCTTGTTGTGCCGATATTGCGTTCAAAAATCTCGCCGTAATTGCCGACATTTTTAACAATCTTCACAACCCAGTCATTATCAAGACCCAGATCGACGCCGATCTTGGTTTCAGCTTCTGTTCCGAGAAGACGTTTGATTTCAGGTGAATCAGACTTCATCATCTCTTCAACATTAGCCTGCGTAATACCGGCTTCTTCCGCATTCAAAAGTGCGTTATGAACCCAGCGCGCCACATCGGCCCATTGTGCATCGCCCTGACGGACAACAATACCGAACGGCTCTTTGGAGATGATTTCCGGAAGAACGACGTGATCGTCAGGGTTGGAAAGCGCCAGACGCACACCGTAGAGGCTGGACTGATCCGTTGTGTAAGCATCGCAACGGCCGCTGTCATAAGCAGCATTGGCCTCTTCGATTTTCTCAAAGACGACCGGATTATATTCCATTTTATTGGCCTTGAAATAATCGGCCATGTTCATTTCAGTTGTTGTACCTGCCTGAACGCAAATTGATGCGCCGGACAGCTGCAATGCTGATTTAATATCCGGAAGTTTCTTACTGTTGACCATAAAGCCCTGGCCATCATAGTAATTCACACCGGCAAATTCCAAGCCGAGGGATGTATCACGGCTGATTGTCCAGGTTGTGTTGCGGATAAGAATGTCGATTTCACCGGATTGCAGCGCAGTAAAGCGCTCCTTGGCATTCAGCGGTGTAAATTTAGCCTTGGTTTTGTCCCCGAAAATAGCCGATGCCACAGCACGGCAATAGTCAACATCGAAACCAGACCATTCCCCCTTATCATTCGGGGCGGCAAAACCCGGCAGACCCGTATTGGTGCCGCATTGTACAAAGCCTTTTTTCTTCACATCATCCAATGTGCCGGCAATTGCTGCAGAGGTTGTAACGGTCAAAGCAGCCACGCCGGCCAATTTGAGTAAAGTTGACTTTTTCATATGATGCTCACCCTCATTATCGTTAAACTTATTATCAGCATTCAAAAATCAATTTCGGCATTCTGTCATATCCGGCAAAATCTGAACCGGATCTGCTTTTTGTTTTGACAGCCTGATATCCGGCTTTAACCGGTTTAGTTCAGCCTGTGATCCGCAAGGCGGAAACGGGATGCGTCTAAAACTGTGCCTATCGAAAGCTATTATTTTCGACAGGTCAAGGGTCCAAACACGGAAAATTGTTCAGCCCGCTCCGCGAACACAGCTTGCCCTGCCTCAAAAACCTTAACTTAAGCGCCTTGCAGCTTGATTCTTCTGCTGATTATATTTTTCAGTTCAGGAAATAGCTGCCCTTCCCCGAGACGGAACAGCAGACCCGATTGCGCCAGAAACCGCGCCAGAATCAAGGTGGTAACCGTGCCGATGGCAAAGCCGGTCACCACATCACTCGGATAATGCGCCTGAACGAAAACACGGCTTGAAGCAATCAGCGCCAGACCTGCATAGGCAAAGAACCGGTAACGCGGAAACCACAGCGCCAGCAGCGTGGCCAGCACAGCTGCCGTACAGGCGTGACCGGACGGAAAACTGACATAAGCATGGCTGAAATCAAACGGCTTGAAACCAAAAGGCCCTGCACTATCAATAAGAAACGGGCGCGGTCTGCCGACAAAATATTTGAGAATATTCACGATCAGTCCGGCACCCAGAATCGCAGAAATACCGAACAGGCTTTGACCGGCAATCGTGCCCAGACGATTATAATTTTGCAGAAGTTCAGGAATTTTAAGGCCATAGCCTTCCTGCCCGCGCAATCTGTGCCGTCTCACCAGACAGACAGCAATAATGACGGTGAATAATGCAACATAGGGAGCGGCCAATACGAGATTCGTCAGCGATTTCAGAATCTCTACAGGCAACCACTGCACGGAAACGGCAAGGCGTGACAAATCCCCGTCAAAAGGTAAAAGCAACCCCGCACCCGCAATCATAACCAGCAGAAACAGCATCAGCTGATACGACCACAGATTGGTCGCGCTCTGATCTGCCCTTTCATATTCAGCCTGTTGCCCGGATTGCGCCTTACGCCGTGCCAGCCCCGCCTGAACAGAGGTTCTCAATTCTGAAAATTCATATTTTAAACTCATAAAACTCTCACACCGCAACTGCTGCAATCAATAAAATTGTTCATCTCTTACTATGCTGTAAATCCGTTTTACCGCTTCTCATAAAGAAAGCATAAGGTTTCAGGACAAAGCACAAAGATTATGCTCTAGTCGCAACTGTCATTTTCCGGCTTATTGCAGAAAATGAAAAACGGCACTGTTAACACGCTGAAAACACAAATATTTTCAGAAAAAGCGATTCCGTTTCAGCACAAATAACGAAGACTCACACGAGACAATACAGACTAACAGGCAGCAGGAGGCGTTTTTATGGTCAAATCAGAAAAGGGTACGGGGGAATTAGGGATCAACACAATGCTTACCCATTGCGGGAATGATCCTTATGCATATCACGGCTTTGTCAATCCGCCGGTTGTGCGCGCTTCGACTGTCCTGTTTCCGGATGCTGCGACCATGGCAACGGAAAACCAGAAATATACCTATGGCACGCATGGCACACCGACAACGGACGCTTTATGCAGTGCGATTGACGAACTGGAAGGTTCCGCAGGTACTCTGCTCGTTCCGTCCGGTCTGGCTGCCGTTACTGTGCCGCTGCTGGCTTTCCTGAAAGCCGGCGACCATGTGCTGTTCGTTGATACGATTTATAATCCGACACGCCGCTTCGCAAACACACTACTGAAGCAATATGGTGTTGAGATCGAATATTATCCGCCACATATCGGTGCGGATATTGCCGGCCTCATCCGCCCGAATACACGCGTCGTTTTCACAGAATCACCCGGCTCCAATACATTTGAAATTCAGGATATTCCGGCAATTGTCGAAGCTGCACATCAGCACGATATCGTCGTGATGATGGATAATACATGGGCAACGCCTCTTTATTTCAAAGCGCTTGATTTTGGTGTGGACATTACAATTCATGCCGGAACGAAATATCCTTCAGGACATTCCGACATTCTGTTCGGCATGATTTCCGCGAATGAAAAATGCTGGAAACAGCTGGAAAACGCCTATACCGCCCTTGGCATGTGCGTAAATTCCGATGATGCCTATCAAATTCTGCGCGGTCTGCGCAGCATGGGGCTACGCCTCAACCATCACCAGCAAAGCGCTCTGACGATTGCCCGCTGGCTGGAACAGCAGCCTCAGATTGCCCGTGTGCTACACCCTGCACTGGAAAGCCATCCGGATCATGCCTTGTGGAAACGCGATTTCAAAGGTGCCAGCGGTGTTTTCTCTGTGGTTCTCGCTTCAGGCGGCAAAGAAGAAGCCCATAAATTGCTCGATACACTGAAACTATTCGGCCTCGGCTATTCATGGGGCGGCTACGAAAGTCTGGCCGTGCATGTTCAGCTCGGTGACCGGACAGTTGCTGCAAAGAGCTATGAAGGTCCGGTGATCCGTCTGCAAATCGGGCTTGAAGATACGCAGGATCTTATTGACGACCTGCAACAGGGACTTCAAGCGGCATTTGCAGCCTGATAATCCGTAAAATACGGAAACTTCTAAAAGCGGAGACAAAACAGTGCTTTTGTCTCCGCTTTTATAGTGTGACATTCATGCATTTTTGGTTGGAAGTGCCGTTTTGCCTCTTGCGCTCCTGCCTTGAAAATTCTAGACACATCTTATCCTTTGAGGATAGCGGAGCGTAGCGCAGCCTGGTAGCGCACCTGATTTGGGATCAGGGGGTCGGAGGTTCGAATCCTCTCGCTCCGACCATGACAAATACTGAATATTATAGTGAAATTTGTCTCTCGTTTAACAGACCAGCAAATATAAGATTTGACGGTCGCTTTTGTGCCCTGAGGTATATGAATATGGTTGCCCGTATTTATCGTCCAGCCAAGACTGCCATGCAATCCGGTAAAGCCAAGACCGAAGCCTGGTTTCTTGAATATGAGCCTGAAGTAGCCCGTAAAATTGAACCGCTGATGGGTTATACTTCTTCCCGTGATATGAAAAGACAGATCCGCATGAGCTTCGAGAGCCTCGAAGAAGCGATCGCTTATGCGCAGAAATACGGCATTGCCTACCGGATTGAAGAGCCTAAAGAAGCCAAACGCCGCAAAGTGTCTTACACGGATAATTTCCGCTTTGACCGCCAGCAGCCTTGGACTCACTAATTATATACCGCTTTCAGAATATGCGGTCCCGTAGCTCAGCTGGATAGAGCACCGGCCTTCTAAGCCGACGGTCACTGGTTCGAATCCAGTCGGGATCGCCATATAAATCAATACCTTATTGATATTGCGACAAAGGCTGGTTTACAGCTTTTTTCTACCGGTTTACATTTTTATTCATTTTCTGTTCTCAC
Source organism: Pseudochrobactrum algeriensis (assembly GCF_018436245.1). NCBI lineage: Bacteria > Pseudomonadati > Pseudomonadota > Alphaproteobacteria > Hyphomicrobiales > Brucellaceae > Pseudochrobactrum > Pseudochrobactrum algeriensis. The sequence continues at coordinate 1,167,559 of NZ_CP075361.1, read as the reverse complement.
GGTCACCACCCACATTAACAATTCACAGCAATTCACAGCCCCGTCAGGCCATGAATAATCCCTGTTGACTCTTTCGCATTATGAGAACATTTGTAGAACAAATTAGTAATTATTAAAATTTTTACCCTGCTTTTGCGCACTCGTTTGCGCCACGGAGGAGTGCGCCTAAATGGGCAACTGGAAAACCAATTACAGGGTCAGTGATTTATCTGACACTCAAAAGCTGGAAATGATCTGCAGGAAATGCAGCAGGCTTGTTTACATCAACAAGGCCACGATCTGCACAGCCAAAGGTCGTGAACAGCTCTATCTGGATGAGATAGAGAAACGCGCCCGATGCAATGCACGAGGCTGCAAAGGTCAGATGCGTATGGCCATGGTTCGGCTGGATGAAATTTCCGGCTTTACCGGAGGGCTGGCATAATGCCAACCTTGCGCAGCTTAAGTCATCTTGACCTGCTGCGGCTTACCTGCGGAGGCTGCGGACGGATCAGAGATATACCATCGCGATTCATGGCCATGATGTGCGGGGAAGAAACAGAAATACTCACTATGCCACGTCGAATGAGGTGCCATGTCTGCGGTTATCGCGGTAAGAGTAGCGTGGACATCCTTGTCGGTCAGGTCGATCTGCAGGGAGCGTATTTTATTTATCAGGAAGATGACGGTATGAGGAGATTATTTTGAATAAGGACTCAGCACAATGAGCGATGATACCCCGCCATGGGAAAACAAACCGGCCAAACAGGAGGCACTCTATATCCACTGGTGTATGCACGAGGGTTGTAAGAAATGGGGTGGCTGGGGATTTAACGGCCGGTATGGCGTCGAATGGTTCTGCTTTGACCACAAAGAGGACGGCAATAAAACAGTTAAGTGACTTACATATACTGACGTTCTATAGACTGCTGTTTTAATTCTCCAACATGAGGGATTGACCAACTCATATTGGGTCGTACTGCTTAAATTCAACCACAACTTAAAATTGATAGAAATAAAATTAAAAACTAATGATTGACAAAAAATATTAATAGTCCATATTGATGTTATCGATATTTTACTTGTTTAGCTTTGCTTTTTGCGCAGCATCTGCGCCCTTAACGAACCTTTCATCTCAAAAATCGCTATCATACTCGTAACGCTATCCTGCGTTATGAGCACCTTATGTTGCTATGAAAGGGTTCATTATGACCACCGGCACTGTTAAATGGTTTAATTCCACAAAAGGCTTCGGCTTCATTCAGCCTGACAACGGCAATGCAGACGTATTTGTTCACATTTCAGCCGTTGAACGCGCTGGCATGCGTGAAATCGTTGAAGGCCAGAAGCTCGGTTACGACCTTGAGCGTGATAATAAGTCAGGCAAAATGTCAGCTTGCAATCTGCAAGCAGCATAACTTGGTGTAACTCACTCCTTTGACCACGGATGTACTGGCACTGGAGAGAATACACATAATGAGAGGTCAGGCATTTTTGTCTGGCCTTTTTTATTTCTCACATCAAGATTGGCTACCAGATGAAATCAATGCATAGCTTATTACGTCAAAATGCAGAAATTGCCTTTGAGAAAACGCAGCTTCAAAGCAGTGTTCATGCACGTATCTCCGATGAAATCGAAGAAAATGTGAAACTTCGTGATGAGAAGACCGCGCGATTAAAAGCACAAAGACTTGCTCAAGCGGCGATCACTCCACCGTTAAAAACAAAGAAAACGAAACCCACGAGTATCGTTAAGGCACATTAAAACCACCCTTTAGCATGAAGCTGACAACTCCAAGGATCAGAGCGCTTATTATAAGCCAAACGACCTTCGCCAGAGTATCACTCACACCGGATATCTTCTTTTCCAGATCATTGAACCGGTTGTCCATGTGCTTCCACTGCTCATCTTTGCGTGCATCTGCGATTTCAGACTGAACCTGAAACTTCTCCAGAACCACAAGGCGCGGGAGAATACCGGTCAGCTGCTGCTCAAGATTTACAACGCGGGAACGAAGATCGAAATCATTCTCTGTTGGCGACATTACCAGCACCCCGCCTTGTTTCCGTAGGCATTGTGACCGGCAATGCCTTTGCCCGCGCTCTGGTCATTACCTGCCATATAGACAGCTGTTTCTGGCTTAAGGCTGATTTTCTGCCAGCCTGCGCAATTGTTCGCACTGGTCGCGCACCCCGCCAAGCTCAACACACAGAGCAACGCTGTCCATATTGTCGATTGTTTCATTAATCCCTGCCCTGTTCTGGATTGCCTGTGTCACGGCTTGCGCGACTTTGAGCGCCGCATCTTGTTTGCCGTCATGAATGCCAAGCGCATAAAAAAAGAGGCCTGAAACTGCCCCTCCGATTACCGCACCTGTGATATGTTGAAAGCTGATCCTCATGCCGCCTGATCCTGCATGCGCTTGATGAGGAAATAAACACCGGTGGCAAATGCTCCGATCATGATAATTGCAAGCGCCCACTGCATCGGACCCGAGCCGGAAGCCATGCCGCCAAGACCAGATAAAAGGCCGCCAATTGATGCCCATGCCTCTGGCTTTTTAAATGTTTCCATGAGAGATTGATCTTTGGGGTTGGCTTTAGCCGGAGCTGAAGGCGCATCATCAACGAGAACGACGCCTTGGTGAAGTCCGCGTGCTTGAGCTTCCACACTGATCACCCGCTTTTGCCAACCCCGCCCGAATGTCGGCCATGTTTTCAGGGTTTTCATGAACCGGAGGCGTTCAGCAGCATAAGCTGCAATAAGATCGCCCTTAAAAGCCTTCACTGCAGCAACCGTCTGGCCGCCAACAATGCCGTCCGCAGTTACACCGACCACGCGCTGCAGTGATTTGACCGCCTGAGCGGGGCCGCTGTTCACGCCATAATCGAATGCCATGAAATCGATACCGACCGGCAGCAGATCACCGCCGGATTGCACCCAATACGAGCGCCGGTAAATCTCGATGGCTTCTTCCTTGGATAAGGCTCTAACCTGTGCCGGTGTAACGCTGGCAACACCGCGATGCGCGGCCAATGTCCTGTGAGTAATGCCGTATTTCGTGGCACCGCCCGGGTCTTTCGGATTATTTACATATCCACCCTCATGACCAAACATCAGGTCAAGCGCGGTCGTTAAGGTCTCACGCATAGCGTTCCTTTCTAAAAATACCCTTGAAATGAAAAATTCACTCACTAAATCGAACGCGTCACACCAACACATCGTTCGTATTAAGGAGGTTTTTGTGAGCGACCGTTTGTTTGACAAACCCGTTTACGTTAAAAATGGACGTTATTTAACGTTAGAGATTGCCTGTGTTCACGATGCCCTTATGTTCCTACACGAATGGCCAGAAAATGATCGCGATTTGATATATGACACAGCGTGGAAAGCATGCTGCGACGCACATGATGGTATAAAGCCACTGATTACGGCGCAAAATGCGATTAAAGGCTTTGCCCGCAAGCGAGGTATTCTTGATATACCCACCGCCCCCATACCTTGGGCAGTTGAAAAATCATCAAATAGTGGGCAGTTACCTGCTTAACTAAAATTTGTGAGTAAGTCTGAGAGGTATCGTGCTCGGCTTACTCACTGCAATAAATACCTCTTCAAAGGCAGATAAAATTATTAATGAGAGAGCAATAGTCAGGCAGTTAAAGCTTGCTGCCACATTGCATCAAGCTGTTCCTGCGTTAATGACAGATGAGCAGCCACTTGATTAAGCAACGGGTGCAAACGCCGGTATTCAGAAGCGTCTTGCCACTCGATTACAGCTTAATCACCCATTGCGAGAATAGCCGCGTCGATTTCTGCTGCTGTCGTGATCGTTCCCGCCTCGATCTGTGCCAGCACTTGAGCCTCAAGCGCGAAGCAATTCAAAACGTGGGTCGAAACCGCGTTGCTGATCGCGACGATCATCGCCGCGTCAAGCGTGACGAAAGTACCGTCCGCACCCTTCCACTGTGTCGTGAAATTCGGGTCGGCTTCCGCTGCAACGCGAGCGCCGGAGATCATGATCTTTGAGCGGTCGTCGGTGTAAATCACCAAGCCGCTTAAAGTGATCCCGCCGACCTCTTTCTCCCACCGCTTTTGCGCGGCGTGTTCAACAAGGTCTGGCGCGGGTTCCGTATAAGGCTCAATAGCATTGCCCGCACTTTCCCACTCCGCAATCATGACGCGGTGACGGTTCCCCATATCATCCGGCACGGTCATAACCTGATCGTCAATGGTGGCAATGATGGAACCTTGCTCGGTAAATTTTGCACTTGTGATGTTCATTTTAAAGCTCCGCGTCCAACAGAATATCGGAAATACCAATCAGGCCGCTTGGATTAGGAAATGCTATAAGCACCACCCAATCTTTACCAGCTTCAACAGACCAACCGCTGCCAGTATTTCCTGTAAATGAAACCACTGTTGGGTTAGTACGCATCTCAGTCATTACTTGAAAAGATCTAATAGGCTCTGCTGCAACTCCCGCTGCTTGAGTATTAATTCCAGTTATTCGTTTGAAATACCGTTGGCAAAGCGCTATCTCCTGCTGAATATGCCGCAGTGAGAATGGATCAGCTTCGGCGGCGGCATCGCCTTCTACAAGCGAGACATGTCCAATAGTTACGTCACCGGCAGAATTACCCAAAGCAGCAACATCAGCTACTCCAGATGTGGCCCCGACGTGGAGCCATAAAAGCACTGACAGATACCCCTCCGCCGTCCATGACTGCCCAGCGTGATTAGGGATATCGACAATAATGTCAAATCGCTTCATCGTTGTGGTTAGGCTTAACACTTTACCGCCGAACACACGCAATGGGGAGCCTCCGGAGTAGTTCTGCCGAAAGCTGACCCCCATTTGCCTCGGAGAGTTTGCTTTAGCATAGAAGGTAAGCGTTGCCTTTTTGCCGGCGAGCGTCCTGATGCCTTCTATGCGCTGCTCTTTTGCGCAAAATCCACTGTCTGAAACAGTGGTTATTGTCATTTTAGAGTAGTAGCTTGGATTGCCGGAGGCTTCAGGAACCGTGCCCGTGATTGCCCTACTGTTACTTCCGAGCGTCCCACCATTAAACCAGTTGTGCCACCGATCATCAGAACCGTACCCACTAATTGATTGGGAGACGTTACGCTGCCAGATATCAAAATCGCCGTTGATGATCTTGTTGCGGAAGCCAGCGAGTATTCCTGCTCCGAGGTTGGCGCGGGCCTGTCCTGCTTCTGCCTCAGATAAAGTCTGCGCGGTAAAGCTCACTTTTCCACCTAATGCATCAGCAATCGCACCAGAACTCGCCATTTGTGCTTCTGTCTTATTTGGCACATTACCAAGGCCGACTTCGGAAGGTGTGTGAGTATGTGCTGACGGCGGGAAAGTCGCAGGCTTGCCCGACAGATCGTCGTAACTGCCAGTCGTGGCCACCGTTGCAAGTGCTGGTGTTTTGTCCGCATCCGCAGGAATGCCTGCAAGCTTTGTCCGCTCAGCTGCGGTCATAACTTTGGCAGCTGTCGTTTCAGCCATATTCCCCATACTGAAAGCATCTGCGGCTTTATTGGTTGGGTCATATGTTGCTCGGAACATGTCACCACCGCCGGATGGGTCAACCCATACACCGCCACGGGTTAGCAGCGCTCCGCCTGCTGTTGAGCCGGTAGCATCAATATCTGTGGTCGCCACTTTGCTTTTTGTAGCCAGAGCACCAAGATCAGACAGCTGGACGGCAGTGTCAGCTTTTGCGCCCTGCGCTGCGGTTGCTTTTCCATCCAGTGCAGTTTGCGTTGCCGTCGACACTGGAAGCGTGAGAGTCGTAAAGCCCTGTAGTTTCGCACTGTCGGCAGCTTGAGCACCAGTATCAAGCTTTGTAGCCAGTCCAGCAGTCAGTTCCGCCTTCGTTGCAAAATTAGCGATTGCTGGCGGCTGCACGGCTGTGTCAGCTTTTGCAAGAGACGCAATGCTTGCGGCGTTCAGCGCCACTGTCCGGTCAGCGGCGAAGTCCCCTCCACCCGTCAGCCCTGCACCGGCAGTAAGCTTTCTTGAAGGTTGAACAGCAGTATCTGCCAAAGCCAGCGAGGCGAGTGAGGTGGAGGACAGAGCAAGAGCGATATTTGCAGCCAATGTACCGCCACCGCTCAGCCCCGCTCCGGCAGTTACAGTGATGCTTTTCTGAGCGGCATTAACGATACGGGCATCGTCACCCGCCGTAACAGTTCCCGCAGTCGTGCCAACATTCAGCCCCGAAGCACTACCAAGCGAAGGCTTGTTCAGCAAATCGTCATAGCGACCTGAAAAGCCCACGGCGGAAACCTGTTCAGGCTGCACTGCCGTATCTGCCTTCTGCCCCTGCTCTTTGGTCGCGGCATCAACAATGCCATATCCGGCAAGGGTGGTAGACTTATCGGCCTTGTCTGCAAGCACAGGGAAAAGCTTATCAGGCGTGATAGCTTTACCGGCTTCTACGCCAGTGCGAATTTCACCCTCAGATGCGGTGGGAATGTCAAATTGATGGGTATGATATGGAATATCAACCATGCGTCACCTCTTATAAACCAGCCGCAGCAAGGCGGGCTTCGAGTTCTGTAATTCGGTCAGTGAGCGGCTTCAGAAGCCCATCTAACGGCGCATGCACCTGTTGCCCGTTTGCCAGCAACAAAACGCGTATGCTTCTCGTGTCTGCGACACCGGAAATTGCCTGTGGAGTTGGTGATGTTTTTTCCATCACAGCACCCGTATGATCTTGTTCTTGATGATGGTTGGCTGAACGATGTTGTGAGGCTGGTTCCCGCCCTTATAATTCGTCTCAAAATAGTGGGAATGCTCACCAGCTTCGTCTGTCGCTGACTTGCTGTTGCCTCCGGTACCAGATGGACGGTCGCCGCCGTAATTCACGTTCGTGGCTGCGCCTGTATAATGGTGCCAGTGCCTGCCGGATTGATTGGTATTGCCTTCATGCCGGTGACTTGGCATCTGCGCTTCCGTCAGTACATGAGTTTGCGAGCCACCCACAGCGCCAAGAACATCACCGTCAACCCCACCGTACGCAGCGGTGAGCCTGCCGGTTCCGCGATTAATGCCAGCTACAACGCGCCCCCGACTATCAGGGATATTGAAAGTCGTCGTACCGTTTCCAGCTCCCCATTTTGTGCCAAGAACAGCGAACAATGCCGGATAGGTTGTACGCGATAATTCGCGTCCGTCCTCAAACATCCAGCCTTCCGGCTCCGTATCGCCATTCCATTCGATTGTTCCGCCGACCGGTACAACCATATTATAGAGCTTCGGGTCATAGGCCTGCACATCTGTACCGATCACGACATTGAGAAAGGCTTTCAGTGCCTGCTTGTCGGCCAGATCGGCCATAAGCTGTCGGATCGAATTGTTGATATTCGATGGAGCACACCCCTCGGCAATGTTAATTCCGTTAATGGCCGTGTTGTTTGACGGTGTGGTGCTATAATCTTTGATCGGCATTATGCGCGTCCTTGTTTGATGGATGCCACAAGCGAGGCGAGTGCGTTGGACTGGTTGGGAGAAACGCCGGAGAACTGAACCGGCGAAAACGGCGATGCTTCCGGTTGTTGCTGACCGAAGGCTTGCAAAAGCGCATTCAAACTAGATTGCGTGCGGCTTGGTTCTGATGCTGCTGCGGCTTCTGCAAAAGCCGGAACTGGCTCACCCGTTATTGGTGCAGGAGCTGGTGCTGTTTGCTGTGGGTTCGCTGATGCGCTCGGCAGAGGTAAAGCAGACTGTGAAGGCAGAGCGCTGGCAACCAGTGCCGGATCAGGCTTGCCGCCGCGTCTGCTCGCAAGCTCAATATGCCAGTTCTCATTTGAAAGCGGGAAGGCCAATCCAAACCGGCCGGCATTCTCATGCGCCCATGTCGTTGCTGATGGATCGAGGTATTTCAGATCGACGGCATGACCATGATTGTGATTGGATCGCCCCGGAGGCGCTACCCACTTCCTCGCTTTTTCCGGTGATCCGTATTTCTGCAACGCATCCTGCCATAGCTGTGCCTGCCGTTCAGGAGAACGAAAGCCGGAAGTAATGCGCAAATGCTGTGCAATCTCCGGCGGCGCAGCCGCAAACATATTGGACAGTGCAGAAGCAAAGCCTTGATCCAGTCCTGAGAAGCTATCAGGCCGCATCGCCCCTCCGACAGCGTACTTTTTGAAGTCAAAGGCCATAGCTTTCTCCAATAAAAAAGCCCCGCATAAGCGAGGCTGTGGACATGGTGCAGAATTGATTCAAGTATCACGAGATTAAGCGGAGGAAGAATCATGGTTCACACTGGTATTTGCGAAGCTATCCGCGCAAAGAAAATTATAAGCTTCGTATACAACGGGAAAATTAGAACCGTTGAGCCCCACCTTTACGGGTACGATGCAGACGGCGACCTATCGCTGTATGCTTGGCAACTTCAGACAGGAAGCGGCGAAGGCTGGCGCCAGTTTCACGCTTCCAATATATCCGGTATGTCCATAACTGAACGAAATTTTCTACAGCCTCGTATAGACTGGAAGCCGTATAAAATCGGCGTTTCACGGGTTTTGTGTAGTCTGTAAAACCACCGCAGTCACATTTCATCGGGAATTTTGCTGGTAGCCGATGTAAGGCACAGCACGACCAATGTTGCTTAAACATGGCGCTTCCATTCCTTTCAGGATTGAGTATTGTATTTTCATGCAAATTGACCACGATCCAACTAAGGCCGACGAATGAGTAAGCTCGCCATCTTGCAAGTTATGTTATTAAGGCTTTGGCATGATAGATTTTATTAAGGGGTTGCTTTATACGGCTGCTGCACTTGTGCTATTTATTGCTGGAGTATTGGCTACATTTGCTTATTCCTCAGCAGCAGCCTCCGATAATTTTGATAGTTGTCAAGCGCGTGTGCTAGAGCATAAATTAGACGGGACTAGAGCGATAGATTTCTCTGATCGATGCATGGGATCATTTGGATACCGTAAATCATCAAATTGCATTCAAGATTTATATCCAGTTTCTTCATGCTATTTTCCAAGATGGGTATTTTGGGCAGAATGAACCAAATAGACCACGAACCCAAAACCATTGAGCATATTCCAAACGACAAACGCCTCCCAAAATGGATTTGGAAGGCGGGGTTTGCTTTGATTGCTCTGTTATGGGCTGCCCAATGGTACATTGATGGATTTGACTGGGATCAGCTTATGCTTGGCTTAGGGACTGGTATAGTATTAATGGGTTGGGTCATGGAAAGAACCGGCGGTGAAATCCCCGCCTCATGGCGTAGCAAGTCGCCCCGCCAATAATCCACCTTGCGCATTTACCAGAGCAGTTAACAAGCTACGGCTTTGCGTAGTTAATGGCTGGCTTATGATCTGCCGAGCCAGATAGTTCTGCATTGGCTTTGACATAAGTGTTTTTCCGGCAAGATATGGCGCTGCCAGTCCAGCCGCCATTCCCACCGGTCCACCAACTGCCCCGCCTCCCCCTCCGAGAACGGCTGCAGTCACGCCCTGAGATGCAATACGCTGAGCAGTTCCTGAATTTGGCAATGGCGACATTGCAGCCTGACCCGCCTTCACGAGATCGGTGAAATCGCTTTTGCCTGTTGCAAATGCAAGCCCATTCTTACCCTTGCTTGCCGCCTGAGCGAGTTTTGCTGGTGTGATATAACCTTGACCGCCCGCCTCACCAGCACCACGCGATGCATCCGCAACTACTCGGAAATTCCCCCAATGCTTGCGTAGCTGCTTCCACGTCCCCAAGTCGGATGGGTTTGTTTTCTGAATAGACCGCTCCATCGCGTCATCAAGGGCATTACGCAAGCCACGATAAGCACCTGCCAGCATATCATCATTGCCACGAGCTGATTGTGCAAGCTGAGAAAGATCAGACCGAGCCTGCTGATACCACTGCCCAGAAGCGTTTCCCTTGTTCCTCATGAACTCGTTAACAATATCAATGCGCACCTTATCAAACACAGGCTTTTTAAGGGCATCTAGCTTTTCACCGTATCGGTTCATTGTTCTTGAGATATCGTTGACCATCCCGCGGTCAATGCTGATCGTGTTACGAGCTGATAAGTCTTGAAATCCCTGTGATAACCGTTGTTCAAGCGCTCCTAAATTATCAGGGCTTGCCAGACCAGACCCTCCAGCCCTGCGCATTGCTGCATCGGTGAACGCTCTAGCCTGCTCATCCATGAGATCGGCGGCCTTTGCCCCACCCAATTCACTTTCTCGATATTGCAACCACTTACTGCCGGTCTTCTGACCAGCAGAAAGAGGGACGCCCTCATTGCTAAGAGTTTGAACGGCGGCGGCACGCTCTGGAGAGGTTGCAAACGGGGCGCGAGCTTTATTGTACAATGACGATGCGCCGGATATTGCAACGGGAGTTAGCGCCCCTATACCAAATCCAAGTCCGCCTCCTGTTTTTGCTCCCTGTAGCCTGCTGTCCGTCCCTTCCCCCGCACCGAAGCCATAACCGGCACCAAGGGCAGCGCCTTCTGCGCCGGATGCAAGAGCAACTGCCGGAAGTTTAGCGCCGGAATTGATCGCTGCATTGGTTGCGGACAAGCCACCCTTTGCCAGTCCGATGCCAGTTCCGAGCGCACCGCCAATCTGTCCGCCATAATAGGCGACAGGATTATCCTCGGATGCTCGACGTTCTGCCTCACGCATTCGCGCAAGGTTGTAATCGTAGTCGCCACCAAACGGCACTGACAGCGCGGCACTGGCCTCGTCCAGCATGTTCAAGCCTGCACCCTGCCCGACACCAAGTGCAAGAGCATTGGCTCCACCTTGCGGAATGTTTGGATTAGCAGGGCTGCGCAAATCTTCCATCTGACCGGTTGTGGGATTGAGCACCATGCCTTCCGGCGGTTGACCAAATGTGCCATCAGGATTGGCTTGTGGTTGCGCCGCCCGCTGCGCTACTTCTGGGAACTTAGACGCGATCATATCTCGGATCTGTTCGCGTGGCATATCATCCGGAAAACGCACCTGCGTTCCGTCTGGCATCTTTACGATGGGCATGATTACGCCTCACTGTTTGAAGTAATCGGAGAAATCCACGGTGCTCGATACCGGTGGCGCGCCAGAACCGGAAGGCAGGTTTTTCCTTGCCCGTTCCATGCCCTGTTTTACAATTTTTTCATAATCCGCAAGAGCATCAAGGAACCCCTGCTCTGACATAGCAGTGTTCATTCGCGTTACAGCAGCCGTTGCTGCGGCGCCTTCGTTATTTGAGAGAGCACCAAGCCCCTTCATCTGCTGAATTGCAGTTAGGAACGCTCCGGATTTCGCCTGCTCAACTTTCTGCGAAAAATCATACCCACCGGTGCCCCAGACATTATTCAAAACGGCTGATGCACCTGTGCCGCGTTCCCGATATGGGTCGTTTCGAATATTATCAATCAGATCGAGTGCATTCTGAGCAGTCGTAAAATCCCCCTCAGCAGAGGTCTCCCGCTCACCAGATGTCTTGCCAAGCACTTTTTCTTTCTCAGCATTTGCAAGATTTTTAGGAACGGAGCCAATAATCTGACCGGAGCGCTTGTCCTTAATGGCATAACTATCACCAAGATCGATTTGTTCAGTACCGGACGAAATATCAAACCCGCTTGTATCGACCTGCTTGAAAGAACCGTTTTTACCAAGAACGCCCAAAACTGGTTTGCCCTGATCATCCTGCCCCCAAATAGGATTAAGACCATATTCAGTAGCCCCACCACCGTTGTTTTTCTCCCACTCGAATTTCTCGCGGGCGAGTTGGTCAGACGGTGAAAGCTGAGGGTTTTCAAGTTTCTGAATTTCCAGTTCCATCTTGCGCTGTTGCAGTGCCTGCATCGGATCAACACCTTTGCGCATGGCGATCAGATAGGCGTTGAGAGAAGCGCGGTCACTGGCAACGGCCTGCGCTTCGCTTTCATCCATCCCTTTGCTTTTCAGCCATTCAACAGTCTTGTTCTGGATTTTCTTCGTTTTCCTGTCCTGATTACCGGCGGCAATCATCTGACTGCCTTTTGACAGGCTGTCCTGCATAGTACCGCCCATGCCCCAGCCCAGAAACATATCGCCTAATCGCTGACCAAAATCGCTTTCGCCAAACTTGGACAGGCCATCAAAAAAGCCGCCAGATTTGGACTGTGGCGGCTGTGCTGGCATTGATGGGGATGTTGAGTGTGTCGGCATTGGGTCAACCGCTCGCGGCACCTGTGCGACCTGCTGTTGCAACACATCTATTGGTGCAGATAATGGCGGGGCTGGCTGCTGTGCCGCCTCCGCGCCTTGCAAAAGCATGTTCGGATTTGGTCGCGGCGCAAACTGTTGCGGTTGACCGGTGAGGAATGGCGCGAGCAAATTGCCGATGGTTTCGCGCTGATCCATAAAACTTGTAAGAAGATTGCGCATTATACTTGTCCACCTTTCCCCATGATCTGGGCGATATAGGCTGAGAGCGGGTTCCCCTGCTGACCGCCTGCCATCTGTACCGGTGAGAACTGTGCTTTGGGCTGGTTCTGTCCGATCTGGGCAAGCAAATCCTGCCTGCTCTTTTCTGCGTCCGTCATTTCAGAGCGATACTTACCGAGTTTGCCGCCGCTCATGTCCTGCAAGGCTTGAGAGAACATATTGCGGTTCTCCGGCGTGCCAGCAATTGCCTGCTGAAAACTTTCCAGTTTGTCACCGATCCCACTGAGAAATCCACCGCTGGCGGCAGCTGTTGGTTGAGCAATGGTGTTCATAGCGCTGCCTGCGCCTTTCAAAGCATTAAACATGCGCCACCACCTCCATGTTAATGCCGAGAGCGTCGTAATTGACCGCCAAATAGCCGTCATCTTCCAACACAACCGCATCCGGATACTTATCGGCCACATCATGCGCCATCAGGCCACGGAAGCGTGTGGGTTCGCCCATATAATTGAATTCATACATTGGCAGCCCATTCTCATAGGCGCCGGTGTGTTCAATATTTTCTTTGAGCCGCGCGTCAGATTTCATGAACAACGAACCGACAGCACCAAGCGCACCAAGCGGATTAGACGGCTGATTGACCGTCTGAACATTAGTGCCATAATTGCCCGCAGAACCAGCAGCAGCACTCTGCAACAGGCCGAGCCGCGTCCAGTCCTTCATATCCTCTGCCTGCCACTTGGCATAATCGGCCTGCAATTTATCCTGAGCGTTCTTATCCTGTAGCTGCCCTGCACCGATCTGTGCCTGACCACGACCAAGCTGCGCGGCATCCACACCAAGCTGGCTCTGAATAGACTGCGCATTGGCTGCATCAATCGCGCCAACAGCCTTGAACTGATTGTCCATTGCACGGTTGTAATCGCTCTCCAACCCTTGCAGCAGCATATTGGTGGTGTTCTTGCCAAGCACATCGGTGTTCGCGCCGGAGCCATAGCGCCCCGATCCGGCAAACTGGCTCTGGATCAGATCATTGGCTGAGCTGATTTCATTGTTCAACCGCTCACGATAATAGGGATTACCCTCTTTGAGATATTTGCCGGAGGCATAATCTTGCAAATTGGATTGCGCACTGGTTGGCTGTCCGGCCTGCTGTTTCAGCGCGCCATAATCCGCGCCACCATTCATGACGCTACCAATACCGGACTGCGTATTGGCTCCAAGATCGGCAACGGTCTGGCCTTGATAGACATTGCCACCTTTACCGCTGTTATAAAGATCCATTGCCTCGCTGGCAGACTTTTGAAACAAAGGAGCCGCCCATGCAGGCGGCTTATTCTCGGTTGTCTGTGTCTGTGAGCCGCCTTTTTTACCCATTATGCAAGTCCTTTCCGAAACATTGCCAGCTCAGCGCCGTAGCCCTGTTTTGCTAATGCACGTTTCCAGCCCAAGCGGCCAAGAACGCTGCATTCATGGCAACCCTGATCACGGCCATATTGTTCGATTTTTTCAATCAATGGCGTGCTGTCCAAACCATCTTCACCGGCCAGTACCGTCACCATGATTGTGCGGTGATCTGTTGCCTGATTATGTTTGATTTCAGTGAGCACAAAGGAAACATATTCCTCGCCATCGAGGATCAGCCATAGCTGGCGCTCACCTGACAGGATTTCCTTCATCAGGGATTTGATTTCGATATCTTTGGGAAACCGCGCTACCATTCGCTGCATAGAGGCGGTGATTTGTCGGCCATAATGCGCAATACGCTCCGGCGGCCAATCGTTTGTCAGATGAATGTCGAGTGTCATTTCATACCTGCCGTGCTGATTTTGGTTTCAATGCCTTGCGCATGCGTCCAGATTGAACCGGCAGGGATGCGAACTCTAACTTTATGAAACCGCGAACGGGACATGCGACGATACATGCCGGTGCGTGAGGATGGCGCTTGCTCATCCTGCCAGCGAAAAGCTTCTGAACGGCGAAAGCGTGAGCCAATCGCCAAGCGGGCATCATCTGTATCGGCAATCAGATAGGTTTCATGAATACGTGTCACGCCGCCGGTGGTATCGCCGATCTCCTGTGTAGTAATCACGGCTTCCTGCGTCTGGCCGTTGAAGAAGCCAAGTGCCCCATCCGGTGTAAAAGCCGCCAGTACAGGCGAACCGCCCTGCCATGAACGGGCATCAAGCGAATAAGGCAGAGCATCAATCGAAGTTGAAACTGCGTCCAACCCTTCCAGCGTATAACCAAGTGTGGCAGCAGACATGAGCATGGATGCGGCAATATCAGCCTTTGTCCAACGACTGAGTACCCAATCATAGATATAAATCTGATTGTAATTCTCATTGCCGAAGCGCCGGATTGCAAAATAAACCCGCGAATAAAACGGGTCGACAACGCCCATGATTTCAGCAGTATCCGACCATTCCACCTGATCAAAAACCGTGCGGTCAACTTTTTCAAAGCCGATATTGGCCATAGAGCCGTCAGGAGCAATCTGGAAGAACCCGCCCTCGTCAGCATAAAAAGCCAGATTTGCACGCGACGCGATAGAAAGACGTGAACGCGCGCCGCGCTGATCATGAATTTTCTGAAAGGTGAATATCTCAACCGAGCCTGGAACAAAGGTCACCCGCCGGATTGCTTTTTCCTGAAACACAAGCGGGTTCGTCGCCTCAGTTGAACCTTGAACCACGCCACCATCAGGAAACTCCTGATAATCGCAATTCTTGCTACCAACAGTCCAGTGCTCTGCATCATTTAAACCAGACCACCATACACGGCGCGGATGCGCAGGCAGCCCCATCAAAGCAACAAAATCACCCCAGACCCGCACAATCGCAGCGCGGGGCGGATTCCCGCCAAGATCACGAAACAACGCCTGCCCAAGCTCAATCACCTGCGGATTGTCGTTTTCATTTACTGCAATCACAAAGTTGCCGAATTGTGCAAATGACCATCGTGCCTCTCGGCTGGCATTATACTGCGTGCCGGTCTTAGATATATTGACCCATCCCAGATCGGTATTATCCAGCCGAAAAAGCCCCGTTGCTGTGCCTGCAAAAATATAGGTGCCGCCCAGATCATCGCGCGCCATAAATCCACCGAGACAGGCAGTAGGCAGCGCTTGCGACAAAGGTTTGAACTGAGGAAACGGGATATAAGACCCGTCAGCGCAGAGCACATTGTTCACATCACCGGTGAAAGCTCCGTTCAGATCAGAAACATCGGGGCGAAATTCTGCAAATGGGATTGTTGGCATAGTTTAACCCCTCAAAACGCTGTCGCACGGATAACTCCCCGCGCATTTCGTGAGGTTGTTTCTCGTTTTAGAGCTTTATGTTGATCCTGATAATCACTTAGCGCTTCTGTGGCGACCTGCGGGTCTTTCATCGTGTCTTTAGCCAAAATATATTTGGCGCGTGCTTTGATGAGATCATAGGCCTCAAGTACCCATGCATTGGGAATTTCAAAGCTTGTCAGCGGAGCAAGTCGGTATGCTCCAAGCTGCAAGCGAATTTTATAAGCACCGTCCGGCACCGGATAGAGGCGCAATTGCTGATTGAAATAGGTATAGGAAACCGGTTCGCCTTTAGCAGCAGTGCGATCTGAAACCAGCTCCATTTCTTCCGGTGTATCACGGCGCAGATCGAGCACATTTCCTGCATGATCCTCACGATAGGCAGCCTGAATATGCACAAGGCGCGGGATTTGCTCATGTGCTGGCGCGCCATACCATTGCTGACCGGCAACAGTAATGAACGTCACATCACGGGTTTCATTGAAATAATAGGTTTCGCGCTCACAATAACGGATAGAAGCCGCAATCGCACGCTGGATATCGGCAGTATATTCACCGGTATCATCGTCAATATCGCGGGAAATATCTGCGATAAGTTGCGGGAATGTGTAATCGCCACCGGTAAAATTCGGCCCCGATGTTACAACTGTAATCGCCATAAGACCTCGCCTTTCAAAAAAGAGAAAGGGCGGGAACGACCCCGCCCAATCAGGATTTATGCAGCCGGTGCAGCAAAAGAGGTCAACACAACGGTGCCGTAATCCACGCCGTCATAAACGGTCTTTTTAAGGCCGCCGATCATGCTGGCACGCACACCAAGTTCACGGTCATAGTCAAACAGGTCTTCAACCCATTTGAACTTGTTTTTGCCGCCGTCCTTACCAAAGGCCATCGAGGCCGACTGCGCACCGCAGAAAATTGCACGGCGGGTATTGGCTTTCTGCTTGAGGCTTGCCGGATCGGTTGCATCAATGCCAAGCGGTACACGGCTGTTCTCAACAATCAGCGTACGGTTATAAACACCGAGCGCACCGGTATAGAGACCGTTCTTGTCGATATCACCGCCCTGCAAGCGTTTGCCCTGCAGGTCAAACCAGTTACCTGCCGTTGCCACGTCCTTGCGCATTGAGAGCGTCTGATCCGGATGGATAAAGCAGACATAATCAATATCCGCGCCAAGCCCTTTGATCGGGCGCACCATTGGAGCCGCGTTTTTCGCACGGTTCACAGCATCGTCGATCATTTGCAGCTTGAACACATCAGCAGCAACAAGTGCCTGATCCGTTGCTTTACCACCGGCACGCAGGATGCGGCCAGCACTTGGGGCAATGGCGGCATTGAAACCGGTATATTTGCCATTGGTGACAAATGTATTGCCTGCAAGCTGGTTGAAGAACCATGTATCAATGCGGTCAGCCATCCAGTCTTTCAGACTGTCATAGCTTTCTTCACGCATATTGTAAGGCACACGCTGGCGGTCAATCGTACCTTCATTGCGAACACGATGGGCATGGCCGAGTTCGTTGATCACCATCTTGTCGCTCTGGCGGGTCAGGCTTTCTTCATTGCCCTCCTGCACTTCGTTTTCGGTCGTACCGTCGCCGGTAGCCAGCATACGAATGCCCCATGTGATCTGATCACCGGCACCCTTTTTGGTCTCGGTCATGATCTGGCACAGAGAACCGGCCTTTTCGCCCATATACTGATAGGCGGTTGTTTCTTTGAGTGCCTCAACATCCATACGCTGAGACCAGAGTTTTACAGTCAATGCATCATTGACGGGCTGAACAGTGGTAGCCATCGGGCTAAACCTCCAAAATCTGATTGGGAATTTGAGTTAATGCTTGCGCATCACGCCGCGCGGCTAAGCGGAAAGCAGGATTACGCCTGCTGCGGTTCGGTCTGACGTCCCGAATGACGAAGGGCAGTTTGAAAGCATACCGAGGCTTCATTGCTGTGCTCAACGACCGCCGAGCACCTTGATAAGACGTGTCTGATTTTCAGGCTTGGTGTACCACCGCTCGAAATCTTCTGGCGACATGTCTGCAATCGCTTGCGAGGTCAGTACATCGCCGCTTGGCGCGCCACTTGCCTGCGCAACTGTTTTATTACGCGACTGCGCATCCTGAATCGTCTTTAGCTGTTCTGCGGCTGCATTCGGAGCCGGAGCGGCACCAGTAAAGCCGTATGCTTTAGACATATTATAAATCACCTGTGCCGGTGACTGGCCGGTTTTTGCCGCCGTGATTACGATATCACGCAGCTCGGCATTCATTTGCTGATTACGCCCTTCTTGCGTCTGGAACTGAGGATAAGCCGCCGCCATAGACTGCAACTGCTTGTCGCGGGTTTCAGACAGAAAATGTACAGCATCCCCATAGTCTGGCGACTGAGTTGCAAATTCCTGACATGAATCCCGCCAGTAATCAGCAACAGCTCTTTCCTGAGCCTGAACCTGTTGCTGTTGCGCAGCTTGGGTTTCTCGCTCCTGAATTTGTTCGAGCACTTTCTTATTCTGCCGACCCTGCCACTGCATATGGGCGAAGATATCTACAGTCGGATCTGGTTCCGGATCATCATCGACTGCCGCAGCCTCTCCATTCTGCTGCATAGCCTGAGCGAGGGTGTTCCAACGGTCTTCAAGGACTGCTTTCGCTGTTATTTCAGCTTGCAGTTTAGCCTCAATTTCCTTGCGCCTGCTGCGCTCTTTGCTGAGTGCACCATAAGGCACGGTACGGTTCGGATCGCCTTCCTGCTCAGCGTTGTCCCCATCTGTCACAGGGGCTTCCAGCTGTGGCTGCTCCTGATCAGCGCTTGTTTCCTGCTGCTCGATTGCTGTATTAGGTTTATCTTCCGGCAGCACTTCACCGCCCGACGAAAAATAAGCCTCTGCCTCAGCAGAGAGCTTGCCTTCTTCCATATCCGACATGAGTTTTCCTTGAGAATAGTCTGACGTGACCAACGGCAACCGATAGCGCTCGGTTCAGCGAGAACAGGGCTTACCCCTGCTATTTATTGCCCTTGCCAATTCCGGCGACCGGCTTCGGCACGACGAATGGCGTTGCGGCTTTCCTCAATGGCAAGGCGTTGCGCATCCAGTCTGGCTTTTTGCTCTGCTGTAGCGGCCTCAATCTCAGCCTTGCGCTGCGTGACCATAAGATCAGTCGCTTTTTCCTGCAATTTCATCTGCCCGATCTGCTGTTTAACAGCCAGATCAGTTTGCGCGCTCTCCGCCTTAGTTTTGGCCGTAATTTCTTCCGGTGAAGGTTGTGGCGGTTGCTGGCTTTGCTGTTCCTGCGCTTGTTTAGAGCGTTCCCGAATGCTTGCGACCAGTGAGGCAGGAAGAGGTGACAGTTCCAGAAGCTCAAGCAGAATATCCGGAGTGACCATATTACCGATCAGCGGGAACAGGCTCTGCATCACTGCCCACGTACGCTCTTTCTCGTTCGGGCTGGTCGGGCTGTCATCAATGATGATGTCGTATTTCTTGTCGACTTGGCGAACCAAGGGCAGATATTGCTCTTGTCCTTTACCAACGACACGGATCAGGCGGCCATCCGACAGATAATTCTGCAAGAGATAGAGAATGGTTTCTGCCTGACGCTTGCGATAAAGCCGCAATGCATTGAACAAGGAGGCAAGCACCCCAAGCGATGACTGCTTGCGGGTGTTTTCCAGCACACCAGCCTGATCGACCTCGCGAGTACCGATAAACTCCCGTGAGAGACCAGTTACTTGCGTAATCGCTTCCTTACTCTCGTTGAACAGTGCGAAAAAGCCCTGCGGGAATTGCGCCGGTGGTTTGGGCTGGATTTGCCCGCCTTGCAACGCTCCGGCATTCACCCATGTGATTGCATCCGGACTTGCCCATGTTTCCTCCGCCTGCCGGATATTATCAAATGCCTCTTTCTCCGCCAGCAACCCGCCTTTGGATTGCGAGTTGAGCAGGTGCATGATCTGGCTGAAAAACTTATTCGTCCAGCGCTGCGGATCGATTGCAGCGCGAACAATACCGTAAAACAGCCCATCTTTCGTATCGAAATAGCCGGTCATAACATCCCAGCCAAGACGGCCTTGCGGTGCCAGCGGGCTATCAATCTCAGCCAGCAGAGTGTTGCCAAAAAATGCGCGTCTTGCCACTTTGCGCATCTGGCGCACCAGTTTCAAACTTGGCGCAATCTCCGGCATTTCCTTATTGATCTGCTTGACCTCAGCAGTCGTAAATTCGCGCATAACCTGTGGGTTTTCCGGATCAAGGCCACGATAATACGGCTCACGTTCCAGCCACCGCGCCTCAACAATAACAACTTTCTCACCTGCCTCGAATGTCCGCTCACCCTGATTATCATCAGAATAGCGATTGCCGTGGTTCACTTGATGCGGATTGTCCCGCCCTGCATCATCACGCGCCCAACCGGCGTGCAGCGCTTCTTTGGGCATATCCGGAAACATATCTTGCGCTTCTTCAATGCTCATTTCCCGCACGCGGAACATGCGCATAGCATCAGTCATGTTGAGTTTACGGGCAGTTGACGGAAACACCATTTCAAACGGGTCAATGCGCTCAGTCACCGGCGCACCGTCTGGATCATCCTCATAATCAAGGCGCGTATCCATGAAACTGAGGCCGCTGACAATCATATCGCGGAAAGCTTCACTGTCCTCATATTCGGCATTGGCTTCATCACGAAACCACTCGCCGCCAGCTGTCAGAATTTCATTCGCATGTGCATCACCCTGCTCTCTCGGGATAAAGCGCATTTCACGGCGGTTGTTCATCTCAGAACCAACAACCGCATTAGCCAGAGGCGCAATATTGTTGAAGGTCAGCACAGGGCGCTGTTGCTTCTGCATAGCCTCAAGGTCACCGTCTGACCACTGATTGCCCGCCACAAAGTCAAAATGCTCTTTTGCATGCTTGCGCCATGTACGTACTTTATCGATATCGTCTTTGTACCAGCCTTTGAGCCGGTCAAATATCGCTTCGCTGTCTTTTGCTCTTTCAGCCATACTTTACCCACTCATCCAACTTGAACCGGTATTTGCCCCGAACCCGCGATAAGCGCGGTTGGTTTCCGGTGGTGGTGCCTGCTTGGCAAACCGCAACATCATCAGTGCGTAACGGGACGCTGAAATCACGTCATCACGCTCTTTCACAACTTTGCCGTCCTTACGGTGATATGTCTGGCGCTCCTGCAACCAGTCCTGACAGGTCGAGAACACTTTCCAGCGCCCTGTCTGCATCCGCAGCAACATGTCTGACAGCCCGGCCTCAACACCGTTAGAGCCGTCAAGAAACTGCGCGCGTTGCGGCAGCATCTTCATGCCCTGCTCTTTGTATTGCTTTGCTATCTGCTCACCGGAGCCTTTATCGTGCTGCAAGCCGTCATGTGGCCACGACCACGGCAGCCACGCGCCCCATGGTTTAAGTGCAGCTGCATGAATGAGCGGTGTCGCCTCACGTTTACGGTAATCTCTGGTGACATAGACAATATCGCTGTCCCGATCCCAAGCGAGACTGGCGGCGGCAGTCGGGTGATCCCAACCAAAGTCAATACCGCCGATCTGCACCCAATGTGGGGGAATCGGAAACGGCTGTACCACAATATCTTCTTCCACCACCGGAAAGATCAGGCCGGAGCCAAGTGTTGGTATGCCCTTTGTGCGTGCTTCACGCTCATGTGCCGGATAGCTGGCAATGATCCGGTCGCGCTCCTCTTGCGAGTAATGCAGCGCGTCCTGAATGGTCATCATGATCTTGATACGATCCGATGCATCTTCCAGAAAGAACCGTGCAGAAACCGCCGACATACCTTTAAGCGGCGTATAGGTCATCATCACACTGCCTTTAGTGGCATTTGTGCGCGTGATACCTTCAAAATAAACGTCAGATGGCGGCTCTTCATCAAACCAAACGAAATGCACCGTATTGGCCTGCCATTTAGACCGGCCTTGGTCATAGGATTTGAACAGCAGAGACGAAGCTCCACCACTCACATGCCCGACCGTCACCGTATCAATGGCATTGGAAACACCTTGTCTGCGCGTCGTGCGCTGAAAGCAGCGTTTCGGGATAAAACCTGTACCCCATTCTTCTTCACGGTCTGGCTGACCAACAAGCAAGCGCTGCACACCATCGCGGGTCAGCTCACCGCTCTCGGAACCTGCTATCACCACAATCGGATGCTCAAAGCGCAAGCCCTGCCACCAGAACGGATATTCACCAGTGAGGTGCATGGCAACTTCTGCTGCACCGGACAGAGTTTTCCCAAGCTGGTTACCGGCAGCAAAAAGACGCTCCCGATAAGAAGCGCCTGCATTATGAAATTCTATCTGTTTTGGATAAGGCTCATACCCTTTGAGCCGGTTAATGCGCAGTCGGTGTTGCCTCTCCGTCTCCAGCTTCGTCAGTAGTGCCGATAGCTGTTCGGAGGGCAGAGATTGCAGCATCGAGGGATTCATCATCAAATTCCTCTAGCTTGTTCGTTACATCTGCGGTCATAGTCAAAGGCTTGCCATAACCACGGTCGAGGATTTCTTTTGCCGCAGCAATTTTAACGCGCGGGTCACTATCATCCATTCCAGCTACAAGCACTTCAATGGCCTTGTCAGCGTGTTCTCTGGCGCGTGCGGCCAAGCCTTTTGGCCTTCCCCCAGGATTTCCAGAAACGCCCTTCTGAAATGGAGTCCCAATTTTCTTTTTCATGCTGTTCTCACGCTGTTTTCAGCACGGAATGATACTCTGTCGGTCTGCCTGTTACCGGCGCTTCATCAGTCATCACTTACCCCTTGCTGCGGCTGCAATCCATGCAATGCCAGCGAGAGCCATCCACATGAGAATGACTATACCGATAAAGTGCCAGAATGATTGAAAGGTGAATACGAGGAAGGACATAGTTCATCCTTATGCAGGTCAGCCGAAAAGGTTAAGACAGCATTGGCAAAAATGAATCGCAAATATTCGTAGAGGTGGTAACTTTAGTTTTTACTTACATGCGGGAGGATACAATGCCATTTCGATCTAAGGATTATATCGGGTCTTACACGCCCGAACAGTTGGATATGCTTCAAAACATGTACAACGAAGTTTGCGCTATTTTAGGCGAATGCCCCACCACAGGAGAAAAACGCGAAATAATTGCAAAGGCGGTGATACGTTTAACTGAGCAAGGCGAGAAAGACCCAATCCAGATCGCACATACCATAAAGTTGCTTGCGCCAATTATGTACTAATTCTCACTCCGCAGTGTTTGTCTTTAGTATCACATCTATCCTCTCTCCTGAGGAGATAGAAATGAGCACCCGCGCCGAACCGTGAGGAACGGCGGGGTGAAACCGACACTATCCAAATCTCTGCGCCCGTCCAGACAGCACATCGCGCAGACTGTAACCTTCAAACGCCCAGATTTTATTCCGCGCATTGTCAAATGCAATCTTACAGCCAAGATCTGCGTCAAAGTTTTCAGGGCTGGCACATGCGCTCTCACCGATCACAGTAAAACCGTTGCGCAATGTCAGGCAGCAAACCGTAACCGTTGTACCAGTGAACACATGGTAATCAGCACTGACGATCTGGCCATCAATATGCTGAGGTGTTAGGCGCGGAGCGTTCAAACCCTTGCTCTGAATTTCACTTTCAATAGCGGTTTCATCTTTACTCATCATTCTTCCTTTCATGGGGATGATTCTGGACAATAAAAAACCCCGCCGGAGCGGGGCTGATGTTTACTAGTATTATTCACTCTGATGTTTGTCGACCAAAGATGAAGCCAATTGTTGTTGTGATGACCGTGAAAAAACTAACAATTGCCTCCGATAATCTTGCATTAGGGTACGCTGCTGAAAGCCATAGAAGAAAAATTACTGCGACTATACTCAACAACAAGAGAAAACCAGCTATATTAGTCGGGGCGTGCTCTTTGCCTCCAAAAAATTTCCCCAGCATGCCACGCTCCTTGTGCTTATCCTCATAATGAGCTTTAGCCGCCGCTGCATTTTTCGGTATATCTGAGGTGCTGCTCATATTCATTCACCTTTAACCAGAAATGAATATGAGATGCTCCATTGCATACTTTCGCCAGTACCAATAGAATGTAGGACTAATGCTAAAGATAATGTTTTTTCATTAAGCGTACCAATTGTTGATTGCCACGACGCACCAAAACGACTCATAAAGTTAATTAACTGAAGATGTAATGATTTCTCAGTTTTTGCGACTTGGACTACATCTGGCCGGCCATCGTAATCTTGAGCACCGAACTCAAAGACATAAGATAAACCATCTATATCAAAAGAAAATGATTTAGTTTTAGCGGGCAGAGTCGCCGCCCCTGAGCGGACAACTTTATAGACAATCCCATCAACATTAATTGTACTAATACTCATAACACCCCCAACCTTACACCAATGTGCAGGTTAATGGGTATTTCTTAAGTTCTTCTTATTGCAGTAGGAATAGTTGAAACTGTTCTTGAATCAAAAAAGGCAGCCTTTAAGCTGCCTCTCAAATCGGATTTCGCGTTAAACGCAAATCACCACAATACAAAATATAGTATATTCCGCTTAAGCGGGCAACAGCCTATTGTGTTTTATACCCCCAATGCACAGCCAGCGCGTCTAAACCGTCCTTGATATAATCACTATAGGTGGTCTTTTCGCGTTGTGTGATTGCGATGTCTGTAATCTCCATTCCCTGCCCGACGACCTTAATCATCAGGTCAAAGGCTTTACGGCCAAGAACAGGCTTGCATTCATTCAACCGCTGTACCGCATCAATCATGCTGTCCGGCAGCGGATCAATGCCTTTACCGCCGTCCACCTGCTCACGGCCATAATCTATAGCAACCGTGCCTTTTGCACCTGACCGCTCCCAATAATGACGGAACCGGCCGGCAGCCGCCCATTGTGCATCATTGATATGGCCGCGTGAATAGAGTGTGCCAACCGCGCTCTCCTTGATATTCACATAGGCTTTGATCTTCGGCGGGTTCCAGCTCTCACCCGAATGATCCGGTGAATAAAACGGATTCGGAACACGATGCACCCGAATATCGGATTTGAGGGTTCCCACCTCGCCGCGGGAGATTGCTTTTCGCTGTTCTTTTGATGGTGCCGCCATATGTATTTCCCTGCGCTGAATATCTATTGTAACTCTATAAACTACTGCTAATATTGAAACTTGTTGCCACATCATCTGAGGGGTAAACGAGTGCGTATGCAGCGTTTTATGAAGTGGCATTTGTCAGGTGACGACTGGATCGTTATGGATTGCCTGACTGGTGAGGAGGCCTTTGTTGGCGGCGTCAAGTATGGTGCACTGATTGAGGTCGAGGCTGAACGATATGCTGAAACTCTCAATTGGCTACATAGTTATGCACCTCTAAACTCAGCGCCCTGGATTTACGAAGAGCCGTACGAAAGAGAATGACTGCACACGTCTGCAGCGTTAACTCATTCCCAACGCGTCCATATAAAGCTGGATCATCGCTTCTTCTTCCTGACGCTCGTGTGCTTCTTTCTTGCGAGCACGGATAATTGCGCGAACAGCTGGCGCATCGAAGCCTGAGCCTTTCAGTTCAGCGTAAACCTCTTTGATATCATCGCTGATGGTTTTCTTTTCTTCTTCCAAACGTTCTATGCGCTCGATGAAGGCACGAAGCTGGCCGACTGAAACGCTCTGTGCTGTATCGTGGGTAATGTCGTCACTCATGGCTTAATCCTTATGCTGCTGATTTCGTTTGTGATTGGCTGGTATAAATTCCGTATTTTCGCAGCGCGTGGAGCGCGCTTGTGTGGTCAACTCCAAGCTCACGACCGAGGGCATTAAGCGAAATGTCCGGCCAGCGCTTCTTCGCTGCGCAGATAGCTGCATGACGGGCTTTCACCACACGTGGATCGCGGCTCTTACTGTCGATCTCTCTCACTGGAATGCCGTAGAGTGCAGATACCACCCCGCGCAGCTCATCGAACGAACGGAACTCAGTGCGCAGCACTTGCCCGACAATTTGCATTACGTCCGGTGCATTTTCGCGCTTCAGGATAGTCCCACCACTTCTGCGCGCTTGATCCTGACGCTTTTTCCATACGCGTTGAACGAATTTAGGGTTCATCCCACGATAGATACTCACGTCTTCAACACTGGAGCCACGGCATCCAAAATCCACTTCTGTTTTCATTTCCCTGCCTGCCTCATGCGTTTGAAATTATTGATCTGCGCGGTTCTCTCAAGGTGGATCAGTTGTTCAATTTCAGCCTCTGGCCTGCCCATAGCTGCAGCGATTTCCAACGTATCTTTCCCCATGCGGAACATATCGAGTGCCGTCACGCCGCCACTCCGATGATCTGCCAGCCCTTGCCATCGTTCGGCTTGAGAAGATGCTCAGGAATGCGGCAACCATCCTGCCATGGCAGAGCGCCAAGCAGAGGGTTCCAGCGGCGATGCAGCCTTGCTTGCTCAAGGAAAAACTCGAGTTTGCGCTCCTGTTCAGCCTGCGGCAGCGCAAAAACATCAATCTTTGTCACGGTCGCAGGCTTCGCCAACCCTTCACCGGCTTTGATACGGTTGTTGTAAGCATCACGGATCGCACCGACGAAATATGCCCATGAATTGGCTGGTTTAGACATTCGGGACGCAACAGCGCGGATTGTCGGTAGAATATCCGCTTCCAGATCAACGCCATTGTTGATCAACTCCAAGATAATCCCGACAACCAGTGATCCGTGCGGTTGGATTTTACCGTCCGCCGCTTCCGTCAGCTTTTTCGTTAAATCTCTGAGGTCGAGATTTTGCTTTTGAGAAAGATCAGCAGCAGCCTCGCGCACATGCGCGTTAGAAGCTTTAGCTTCTTTTGGTTCTGGTTCTGATTGGTCGAACCGTGGTGATTTTAAGTCTTTGATTTTATTAGAACGAGAACGATTTTCAGCTTGTTTATCTTGAAGTTTTCTCAGAGTTTCGAGCTCGATAATTGCGCGTTCATTTGTCAGAAACTCGCCGCTCACGATAATTTTGCCCATAGCAACAAGCGATCCGCGCAATGAATTCCACTTCCGAACAGTGCATCCAAGCAGACCGGAAATGTAACGTGCATCATCAGGGAGATTGCCGCCCTGCATGTAAATCAGATCAAGGACGAGCCGATAAGCAGCCTTTGTTTCGAAGTCCATTCCTATGGTGCCCTCGATAAAGTCACGTGGATATGCCTTGTAATATGGGAGGCCATTCATGCTTCATACCTCGCTGCGTTTCTGACAGCAGAACAAGCGACATCAATGAACAGATCAACCTGTGTGACCGGTCCGTTGCGCTGCTTTGCAATGTGGAATTCAAGCTTGTTTTTGACTTCTGCCAGCCTGTCCTGACGGGCAATTTCCTTATCCATATCATCGTGCTTTTCACGCTCAAGGTAGTAAGCCTCGCGGTACAGAAAGATGATCGTGTCGGCATCTTGCTCGATGGCTCCGCTATCACGCAGAGCAGACAGCTGAGGGCGTTTATCGGCTTGTTGCTCCACAGCACGGTTTAACTGGGAGAGAAGCACAACAGAAATATCGTACTCACGCGCCATAGATTTGAGCGCACCGGTCATTTCCGCGATCTCGTTGGTGCGGTTACCGGAATAGCGATTACTGGCGCGGATCAAACCCAGATGGTCGATCATAAGGCAATCAAGAGCGTGACCAGCCTTTTCAGAGGCTTCCAGCATCACTTCAAGTTTGACGCGGATATCCGAAATAGAAAGCCCGGACTGCTCTTCAATGAGCAGCGGCAGGCCGTCCATTTCTTTCTGAACGCGTTTCAATGCGTAAAGGTCTGGCTGAGACAATCGTCCTGTGACTAAATCCTGATAAGGAATACGAATATTATCGTCATAGGCCAGATCCGACACGGCTCTGGCCGCCAGCTTCTCAGCATCCATTTCGAGGGAAATGAAGCCAACGCCATGACCCTGCTTGGCAAGTTTGCAACCAACAGACATTGCAACGGAAGTTTTACCCATTGATGGACGCGCACCAATCAGCGTCAGATCGCGCTTATGAATGCCGCCGGTCACATGATTGATATCCGATAGCCCCCACGACAGGCCGGTAATACCTGTGCCGGTCGCCATAGCTATTTCAGCTGCAATGATTGCGTTTGATGCGGCATGAGATACAGACACCTGAGACTTGCGTTTAGCGCCACGGCGTAAATCAGAAACGATATCGTCAAAGATCACGCCTGCCTTAGTAACAAGATCGGCAGGGTTGGAATTTGGATCACGTGCAGCAGTACTCAGGTTTTCAGCCTGATCAGCCAACGCCAATCGTGCTGATTGCTCGATAACCTGCTTCGCGCTCTTCTCAATATTGGCAGAGCCAAGCACGGATGAAGTAGCCAAGCGAGCCAGATAATTCGATATACCAAGCCCTGTATACTGCTCATGAGCTTCTTTCACAGCCTCGGGCAACAGTTTCACGACAATATCCGGACGAGCGGAATTAAACCGCTCATGAGCCGAAGTAATTGCCTGATAGATATGCTGATGAACAGGCTCAATGAAATGTCTGGCTTCCAGCATAGATGCTACGCGGCTGTAACCACCAAGCATCAGCGAGCCAAGAACCTCTTGTTCAATCTCAATCACAAAATCGTTCTGATTGGGTGCAATCGTCATACTGCACCCAAGTTTTTCTGAATGACCGAGCTTTCATAACAGTAGAAAGCTTTCAGGCAGCGCTTCGCTTCAACTGCATCCGGAAATGCGCCGGTGTGATCAGCCTTAGCCTTCGCATCGACATAAGCTTGCCAGAGGGTAAATTCATCTGTTGTTACTGGCATCAGTACAGGCTTCATGCTGCCTCTCTTTCGCGCTCTTGACGGCGGGATATTTCAGCATCAATCAACGTCACAACTTGGCGGCGATGCTGTAAAATCTCTTCCTGCTGAATGAACCAAGCCTCACCGCGGGTTTTCTTAATCCGGTGAAGCGATATGAAATCTTTGAGGGAGTTGACTTGTCCCTCGGCAATTGTCCGCATAGTGCGCAGATTAAGAGTGGCCGACATGCGGCACCCGATAGGTTTGAGAGCCGCCGAAAAGATCATCACCAGCAGGCTGCAAAAGACCACTATCAATCAGCCAGCGACCAACGATGACCGGCACTGTTCGACAGTCAGGCAATGTGAAATAGACGTACCCGCCGCCCTTTTCGACGGCGCGAGCTTCTTGTGAATGTTCACGCACTAGTGTTGCCCCCCCCTCTAGACGAGAAAGAACCGGCTTGGTGAAGCGGGGCATTTTCAATTCCTCTGTCATTCTCGCAACTCCGGGCAAATCCATTCGGCTGCACCTGCAGCCCAAGTTCTAAAGCTGACCGCAATCTTGTGCCGCCGACTGAATGACAGCCAACGAAGCAAGACGGGCGGTTTCGGCGCGATATGCGGCTTGTTTTCTTCTCCCATCGAGGATTGCCTTCATTTCTTCGATTTCTCTGTTTTCAATCCTGCTAGCTTCTTTGTTGAAGACAGCCCTCACTCTGCGGCGCGTCCACGCACCGTTGCGCTTACTCAAATCTGAATACGCCCGCTCCAACATGGACTTGATCGTTTCGCGTACTCCGCGCTGACCAATGATTTCGTCCAGCAGAGAAGCGGCCATATCGACATCAGTCATCGTCGGCTCCTTGGCTGAAAAATCCACGTTCTTGGATGAAATTCCCACGTTCATGGGTGGCTCCTTTGCTAAGTTTGACCTTGCGACGGACAAACGAGACAGGAGCAACCAGTGCATGGAGCCAGTGGGAAAGATTGCGCTGCGCATACTGAATAAAAACAGACATGCGCAGATACACCGCCAAAGGACGGGAATTGATGGCTGAGACGATCAAGCGGGGGCAAAGTGCCGTCTCGGCCTCACCGGCGTGGAAAGTGACCGGTGATATGAAACTGATTGATGGGGTCGCGTGGCTCATGCTGCGCGATCCATTTGTATGAACCAATCCCGCTCTTTCACGAAGCCTTTAGTCGCTTCTTTAATCCTGAGGATTGTTCTTTTTGACGGGGAGCGGTCACCACTCACATAACGATTAACCGTCGCCTGCGAAACGCCTACCTTTTCAGCAAAGGCGGCATGGGTGATCTTATGTTTTTCAAGATACTGTTTGAGCTTCAACATGAAGCAACAATACCAAATTGGTATCTATAATCAAGAGAAAAATACCAATATGGTTTTTGATGACCGTTTGTATTTCCCGTACAATGTCCGCATGTCACAATTGAAGCGCTTGCGCGAAAAAATAGGCCTTACTCAAAAAGAGTTAGGCGCCCTTGCAGGAACATCTCAGCCGCAAATAAAGCGCCTTGAAGATGGCGATAGGACTCTAACCAAGCAATGGGCAGAGCGTCTTGCCCCGCACTTGAACACAACAGCGGAAGCCCTACTCTTTCCAAAGGGTGATGATCTGGACTCTGACATCATGGCAATTGTATCTCGCCTCAATGATCAGCAAAAAGCCCAGGCTCTATCTTATCTTCGCTTTCTCACCGCGCCTGCAGGCGAAAACTGAGTTACGAATACATTCTTCGCAATTGGATCAATAAAGTATCTCCATTCGCCGCCGTGCATTCTCTGCATAGCCTGCGTTAATGCTGCTGCTTGATCTTCGACCGATTGAATTTGCCGTTGTGCAATTTGTACATCGTCATCTGTTGGGTTTGCTGCAATTCCATCAGGTACGCTACGCTGTGAAAGCATCAGAATCTCCGTTCCCACAAACGCCTATCATTCCAGAAAATTAGAACATAGCAAGAACGAATTTCAGTTTTAAATACGAAATAATTGCCACCAATGCTTTAGATAGACATAAAAAAAAGCCACCCGATGTGGGTGGCTTTCTTCATAAGTGGGTATAAATTAAAACTTATAATTCACACCAATACGAACAGTATGGAATGGCGATTTTGTTGTAACGTTTATACGTTCGTCCTCGTCACCAAGGCTGAATTTCATTTTGCCTAGGTCAGTGTAGAGGTATTCGCTTTTTACTGTCCAGTTATCGTTGATAGCGTATTCAGCGCCAGCACCAACAGTGTATCCTACACGCGATTTGGAATTGGAGAAACCAATCACGTCACCATCAAAATTAACGGATCCGTAGGTTTCAACTTTTCCGTAAGCCACACCACCAGTTGCGTAAATCATGAAGCGTTCTGTTGGCAGATAACCAAGACGAACACGAGTTGTACCGAACCATTTAACTTTGGTGCCCAGCTCAGCTCCAATAACGTCAAAGCCATCGGTAAGGCTGCCAGAAACTTCGCCCTTCAGGCCAGAAGCCTGAAAGTCTGTTTCGAGACCAACAACTGTCTGGTCAAACTGCCAGTTATAACCGGCTTGTACACCACCAATAAAACCGCTCGATGTGATTTTTGCTGAGCCGGATACGATATCAAACCAATCGCCTGCGTCGTAATATTGCGCAGCGAATGGGTGCTTAAATTTTCCTCCAGCATAACCGGCGTTCAGACCAATGTATCCGCCAGTCCATGAAAAGGTGTCAGCGACAACTGGCGCTGGCTCCGAATACACAACTGCATCAGCAGCATAGGCTGAGCTTGCAGCAAAAAGAACGGTAGAAGCTAATAATATACGTTTCATAATTCACCCCTGTTTATTTAAGTGAATTCAGAATACGTCAAAATACATCTATTCAATATAGCAAAAATACAACACAAGACACCCAAGAAACACCTTATGCATTTAGAATTATAATATAAATTTATAATCAACGACTTAGATGAAAGCCCTAATAACTATACTAAAATTTTTAGAGGCAATAATGGTAAATTATTAGTTAAAAATCGATTTAAATTACGACTCTCAAGTGCACTAATATGAGCATCCGGCGAGTAGCAGCCTTTAGCCTGATTAAAACTCTGCACCACAAACAGTTCAGCCATTACGCAAACTCCCAGCGACTGATTCAGCTTTATCTTGACCAGATGGAGTGAACATATCAAGAACGATTTAACGCAAGCGAACAGATTTTTAACGGATGGTTAAGGATGCACTAGATGTGGTGGCATTGTGATTTAAGACATACAAATTGGCGTGGATAATGCAAAAAAGTCAGCCCAAAAAAAGAACCCGCCGAATATGGCGAGTTCATAAATGAATTACTTAAAGTGCTTCGAATTACCCCTCGGAGCTAAGGCATTCCTCAATCATGCTAATGAACTCGTTCGCATTACCAAAATAATTTCGGTACGTGCTGCGTACCCCATGATCATCACCCGAAACTAGTACGATGTCCCAATCAGGCTCTTTGATTTCTAGGCTGATGAGCCTACTAACTGCCTTAAAATAAGTGGGGTGCTGCTCAACTTGCAGTTCCCCTGACTTAGGCAATATCAACAATACAAAACCATCTAGACTTTTTGTTTCATAGTGCTGACTCATGCCTTTCAATCGC
Organism: Pseudochrobactrum algeriensis; assembly: GCF_018436245.1. Taxonomy (NCBI): domain Bacteria; kingdom Pseudomonadati; phylum Pseudomonadota; class Alphaproteobacteria; order Hyphomicrobiales; family Brucellaceae; genus Pseudochrobactrum; species Pseudochrobactrum algeriensis. The sequence continues at coordinate 1,135,440 of NZ_CP075361.1, read as the reverse complement.
TCAAAAATACGAACGTGGCCTTCAACTCTATGCCATTCAGCCACCAGATCTTTGTATGTTAAATCCGGCAAACAGGAACTTTGCTTTTCATACTTTCGAGCCAATAATTCAGAACAAATCTGAAAGAACGCTAAATTTCCTTGTGCGCCTTGGCTAAATTTTGTTCGTCCTGAAATGAGCATATCTGCCATTTCTACAGCAGTAGCCCAAGCGTGTTGCATAGCAGTTCGATATTGCACTTCAATAAGAAGGCCGTTCCATTTAACGCCGTTCTCTGAGCCAACATGATAACGATAAACATCGTGGATGCCGCGATAGCCGCTGCCTTTAGGACGGGAAATATAATTATATTTATCAATATCGTTTACGAGTTTGTGCTTAGCTCGAGATGTGTGAAATTGCGCTCGAAACTCTGCCATTTCATCAACATTAGGGAATGTTAGACGTATACCAGCAATGTCATGCATTGTCGCCAGATCTACAGCTCTACCCTGCTGCAGTTTATCAACAATAGTTGCGCCTCGTTTCAAACGCTGACCAACTACTATGTTTTTACCTTTTGTACGCCCGCGCAAATTAGCTTGGAAGGTGTTGATTAAATACCCATGCGCCATTCTCCAGCGATTTAAAATATCATAGTGCTCTTGGTCGGCAGCGCCTGTACTTATTAGCCGCCCTGCTTTTCTTATTGAGTTTTTACTATCAGTTGGTGCTGGCCAGCCCATGACGCCCTCGTGCAAAGATTCGCTACTTTGACAACTACTGCACATTACTTGGGTCAAAGTCGATCCACATTAAGGCCAATGAATGCCCGCCTCGTGCGGGCTTTTTGCTGCCCTGATTCTAGCATGGCCGTGGCGTGGGTCAATTCTCAATGGTATTTTATACCAAGATAAATACCAAATCGGTATTGACACAATATACCAAGTTGGTATTTTACTCCCATCAACAGCGCGAAGAAGCACCCGCCGATCCGCTAACCGATGGAGAAAAACATGACCACAGCATTGCAATCCCCGCACACAGATTTGACAGGCACATTTTCCGTGAAGGCAAAGCCTGTAATGAAGGCGCGTGATACCAGCATGCAAGCTCTGGCAATGATTAAGGCTCATGAATTTTATGCGTCAGAACGCAAACGCCTTGCGAAGCGCATTTCAAATAAAACGAAGCCTGCGCCAGCCTTTAACATGCAGGATTTTGGCCGCCACCTAAGCGCTGCATGGCGCTACGTAAAAGCCCTCAAGGCAAAGGCAGCATGGGAAAGCAAAGCCTCCTCAACGACAGTCATGGATGAAGCCACATTCCAGTCCTGCCGGACGGATGGTGCTCTGAGGGCTGCATGATGGCTGACTTTCACACAATCAACGAAGCTCTTCGCAAGCTGTATCGTGAAATTGAAGCTGAAGGCGGCTATGCGGCGCCGCAGGATCATCACGGCAACGGCAAGAATGAGGGGATTGATTTAGCTCTCAAACATCTGGAAGCGGCAGGTTTTTCTTACAACACCAGTCCTTTCGATCAAGAAGGACAGCCAGCATGAAAGCTGATGACCTGTCCCACCTTTCACAAGAGCAGATCGACCTGTTTCTAATAGCCATTAGCACAACAGCCCCAATGGATGCAGTTGCAAAGGCTTCAGGCGACCTTCTCTCAAAAGCAATCCCTATCGATGTGCGCGGCATGTTGAAAGACATCTACATGCGCTCATCAGAAATCATCGCATTGGAGAAAGCAGCGTGAGCTACTCACAAATCCTTCTTGATGCTTCTCAAGAACAACGCCGCCTCGCCTTGGATTATCGCCGCGACGGGAAACTGTCTGAATTTAAGTTTCTTTGGAACCGAGCTTTCCGGAACCTTCGCCGCGCAAAACAAGAGCGTGAAATTGAACAACAATGGATTAGGGAGGCAAGACGATGACAAGCAATCTCACTATTTGGGATAAATTTGCAGATATTGATCCGTCATTCACAAAAGCCATTACCGGCAAGGCGTACAAAGGAACTTCGCCTAATCCGCAGTATGTTATCAAATGTTTGACTGAGTTGTTCGGCCCTGTTGGTGTCGGCTTCGGATGGGAAGTAATTCAGGAAGACTTCACAAATCTTGGTGAAGAAGTCTTACATTGGTGTCGCATCCGTTTCTGGCATACCGACCGGTCCAACACCTATGACGCGTATGGCCAGACCAAAGCGCTCATGAAAACGCGCAATGGCATGATGTCTGACGAAGATGCTCCGAAAAAGAGCCTGACAGACGCCATTATCAAAGCATCTTCACAGCTTGGCATTGCTGCAAACATCTTCCTCGGTCGATGGGATGATCAGAAATACGTTCAATCTGTGAAAGATGATTTCGCTCAGTCAGAGCCGGCAAATTCGCAAAATTCGCAGCCGAAGAATGAAGAAACAAGAGCGCTGTTCACAGCACTTCAAAACGAGCTGCGCCTGAATAAAACACAAGGTGATCTTGGCCGTTGGTGGCGTGATCCTGATTGCGCTGAGCTTCGCTTGAAACTCCCTACAGATTGGCAGGCTGACCTCAAAAATCAGCTCAAAGAGTACGGCGCTACCCTTGGCGCAGAAACACAGGACGCAGCAGAATGAGATCTATCACAATTACAGGCCGCCTTGGCAAAGATAGCATACTGCGCCGGACAAATAACGGCGATGCAGTTCTTGGCTTTTCGGTCGCTGTCGATAATGGCTTCGGACAGAACAAAACAACCATGTGGTTTGACTGCTCATTATGGGGCAAGCGTGGTGAGAACCTTGCTCAGTATCTTCTTAAGGGTACGAAAATCACGGCAATCGGTGAGTTCGATATGCGTGAGCACAATGGCAAGACCTATCCAACCGTCAATGTTCAGACCATTGATTTTGACAATCCGCAGACCTCTTCACGTCAGCAGTCAGACGAACAGCAATCCATGTACCAGTCAGATAGCCGCTCAAGCCATGATCTTGACGACGACATTCCGTTTTGAGGTGAGCCATGGTCACCCGCTCCATAGAAACCCCATGGGACAGGCAGCAGCTATTCAAGTTCATTGAACAACAGAAAGAGCCGATCACTGTCACCATCACCAAGGGTAAGCACCGCACCACCGAACAAAACCGGCTTCAACGGTTATGGATAAAGGAAATAGCTGAGCAATTCGGCGACAGATCACCAGAGGACGTTCGAGGGTACTGCAAGCTTCATATTGGCATCCCTATCCTTCGCAATGAGAACGAGGCGTTCAAGGCCGAATATGACCTGATCATCAAGCCGCTGCCTTATGAATTCAAATTGCGAATGATGAAAGTTCCTCTCGATTGGCCTGTCACCAGCCTCATGACCACCAAACAGCTAACTGCCTATCTTGATGAAGTTCATCGCGAATTCTCAGAACAAGGCATTCTTTTAACCGATCCGGAAAGCCGAAAATTCGAGGCAAGGAAAGCAGCATGATTATCCAGTTCCTCATTTCAAAACTGCGCAAGCTTCTCGGCGTTCAGGATGATCCACTGCCAGAGCTTCGCGCCACCGCTGAAACCCTCAAGGCCACTATCGCCAAAGCCAAGAAGGACAAGAAACGATACAGCCATCTTGAGCGTGAATTGCTCAGAACCACAGCTGTAATCGTCGCCATTGAGCGCGGCATTCCATATCGCAATGGCTCTCTGGATTGGGGGCGCTGATGGCTCGTTCAATCAAAGAATGGGTTGGCAAGACAGACGACACGAAAATCCCGCCACGTGTGCGCGAAAGGGTTTTTGATCGTGCAAATGGTATCTGCCACTGCTGCAATCTGCCGATCAAAGTCCCGTTTGAAACATGGGATGCGGATCACCGAATTGCACTGATTAACGGTGGCGAAAACCGTGAAAGCAATTTAGCCCCTGCGCATTCTCACTGCCACATTAAAAAGACGAGACAGGACGTAGCAGAGAAAGCAAAAGTTGCAAGCGTTCGCGGGAAGCATATCGGCGCAAAGCGCCCGTCATCAAAGCTTTCCGGCAAGAAACAACCAAAGCCGCCACTCACCAAGATAGTTCAGCACCGCCGCTCACTTTATGAGCCAATCCAGCCACAGGAGCGCATGTAATGTCATGTAAATATCATGTCCCCCGCCGCCCTCAACGTGGTGGCCAGCAATGACAAGGTCTGAGATCATCGCCTACATCGGCCGTCTTGAGGCTGAGAAAAACAAAGAACGAGATAAGATTGTCGCCGCTGAAACAAATATCATCCGGCTAAGGCGGAAAATCAGAGAGTTGAAGCGCCAAGTTTTCAACGCCTCACCACTCGCACCGAAGGAGATGGAGCATTAAAAACCAGCCTTACTGGCCTGCAGCCATGCCATTAAATCAAGCTGCAGCATATTGCGGCCTCTCAACAGAAACCTTCAAGGCAGTCTGCCCTGTCAGGCCGGTGGCACTCACACCTTCAACGCGAGGACAAAGGTTTTTACGGTTACGCCTTGATGAATGGTTGACTTCATTGGATCGCAATACCGATTATTCTACAATGTCCGCCTTAGAGGCATGGAAAGCACGAAAACATGCGCGTACCACTTAAAGGGCTGCATAAAGTCAAAAAGCGTTTGTCCGGTGGCAAAACGCAAACGTATTACTATGCATGGCGAGGTGGTCCGCGTCTTATGGTGGATCCGAACAGAGATCCTGCGGGATTTGTTTCTGAGTTTCACGCAATTTCCAAGGCAGCCGTGCAACCTGATAACGACAGCCTTGCTGGCCTGATTGTCCAGTATAAGACCTCACCGGCATACACGGATCTCAGCGCAGTCAGCCAAAGGGATTACGATCCTTTTCTGGCTCAATTATCATCCGAGTTCGGTGATATGCCGATCATCGCCCTCAATGAGCATGGTGCTAGATCTGTCTTTAAGGACTGGAGAGATACCATGGCACAGACACCACGCAAAGCTGACAGGGCATGGGCAGTGGTGAAGCGCGTTTTTTCGTGGGCGCTTGATATGGAACTAATTACACGCAATCCATGCACTGGCGGCGGCAGGCTCTGGAAAGGCACTCGCGCCGATATCATCTGGACAGATGAACAGATAGAACTCGCGAACAAAGCACTGAGTGACAACCTGATACAAGCCTTGATGCTGGCTTTATGGACAGGCCAGAGACAAGGCGACATTCTAAACCTCACATGGTCGGCATATGACGGTCAACACATCCGGCTGAAGCAATCCAAAACAGGCAAGCGCGTAACAATTCGCGTGTACTCAACCCTAAAAACCATGCTCGATTCTATGGACAAACAGTCTGTAACAATACTTACGAGCAGTCAGGGGAGACCATGGACAAGCGACGGATTTAAAACCTCATGGGGTCGAGCCATTAAAAGAGCTGGAATCAGCGGTGTAACCTTCCATGATCTACGAGGAACGTTCATCACGAAGGCACGTAGAAGCGGAGCCACTGTTGAGGAAATTGCTGCAGCCTCCGGCCATTCTATCAAAGATGTGACCAGAGTGCTGGAAGCCCACTATCTCGCGCATGATGAGCAAACGAACGACGCAGTAATCCTAAAAATGGAAAAAAAGGGGCAGTGATTTTAGTTTACAAAATCACTGCAACCCATTGATCTTCTAACCACCTAAACAGCCTCATTTTACATTTAAATCACTGTTTTAATTAAATTAGTTCCTGCCTTCTAAGCCGACGGTCACTGGTTCGAATCCAGTCGGGATCGCCATTCACTCAGCCTTTTACATAAGATTTCAGATTGCAGACTTCCGGTATTTTGTCCGATTCAAGTCTTATCCCGCCTGCTCTGCGGTGATTCAAATAGGCAAATAATTTTCATTCACAGCCAGAAGCTGCCCTTCCCCGAAGAAGAATAAAAAGCTCATTTAAAGAATTAAGTTTCTTATCTTTTGAGCTGATATCTCATAATATTTCCGTTGTAACAAAAGCTGCGTGACTGACGCAGAAATCAGTTTCATTAGTATCTATAGAAAATGAAGCTGGCGTGCTAAAAGTAACTCCCGCGATTTCCCTCCTGCCGGACTTTCAATACTGAAGCACGAAATATGATTAATTATTGGCGCATTCTATTCAAAGCATTAGCAACAGGTGCGCTGGCGCTTATATTTACCCTCATTATTACCAGTATTTTTGTCCCCATGATGGGAGGGCAACTGGCCGGAGCCGGACTGATCATGACGATTGTCTGCCCGCTTGCGACCGCTATTCCGATGTCTGCATTGCACTATCTGAATACTGAACGCCTCAGGATTGCGCGAAATAAAGCTTTGGAAATTCAGGGCGAGCTTGAAAAGGCCAATGCGCTGCTCATCAAGCATTCGCGCGAAGACAGTCTCACCGGCGTCCTGAACCGCTCTACTTTTTTTGACAAGCTCATCACTGCAAGCAACAGTCAGCAAACCGGTGGCCTGTTGTTTATCGATCTCGATCATTTCAAAACCATCAATGACACATATGGCCACGCAACCGGCGATGCGGCGTTGCGCCGTATCGGCGCACTGCTTAATCGCCTGAGTTTGAGAAACGGCTTTGCCGGAAGGCTTGGCGGTGAGGAGTTCGGCGTCTTTATCAGTAGTCCAGATGTCAGTTTTATCTATCAATATGCAGAAAATATTCGTCGGGAAATAAGTATTCTGCGCATTGTCGCCTCCGACAATAAAACTGTCAGTATCACTGCCAGTATCGGCGTCACTTTGTGCGAAGCCGGTTTCAATCTCGATCAGTCTTTACTGGAGGCAGATGAGAAAATGTATATTGCCAAGCGGCAGGGGCGCAATCTGATTATTGCATAATGCTTGATAGAGGCCTGTTTTCAGCATTTCATTCTGAAAAAAGACTTGCCTTGGCATAAAACTCGAACTCTATTCCGAACATCATAACATAATAAGGTAATCTTAATGGCTCAGGCAAATTCCTCATCCCGCCCTGTTATCCTGACCGGCCTCGGCGTTCTCGTCCTTGCAGCAGGTCTGTATCTGCAATTCGGCACCAGTTCTGTATCGCTTGCCGATCAGCAAAGATGCGAAAAAATCGTATCGGATACTTATGCTAACAGCGCGGAAGCCAAGAATTCGCTTCTGCCTAAATGCTCCGAGCCAGGCATGGTAGCAATGATGGACGCAAAAGCCGGGGGCTCCGATGCCACAACAGCAGCGGCCTCTATTGCATCAGCCAACCAGTCCGATATCGGTTCCAATGCCTTAAGCTTCGGCCTGATCGGTGCAGGTCTCGGCCTGCTTTTAGGCGGCATTGCCACGCTTCTGCGCCGCAAAAAATCAGCTTAATCTGACAACAAAAACAGGCGGAACAGCACCGCAGACAAGCAAAGCTACTCTGCTCGTCTGTTCCGTTTTATGGCGCTGTATGGATGGGGGGCATCAATGCGCATAATACTGACCGGTATGGCCATATTTGCATTATGGGCAACCAATGCCATAGCCCAGACCTCAGCCAATTCATGCAGTGTGATTGAAGACCCTGCGCAGCGGCTGGCGTGCTTTGACAAGCTTTTCCCAAAAACAAATCAGCCCTCACCCTCTCAGAGCTGGCACATCTCTGAAGACAGATCCCCTGTTGATGACAGCGCGCAAATATCCGCTTTTCTGCTGCCCAGAGGCAGTGAAAATAAAATAGTCATGCTCGACTCGGTTGCTCTCGGGCTTCGCTGTCATAATTCTACAATTTCAGCAATTCTTACGACCGGCACTTCAAGCGCGGCAGAAACCACCAAAGTCACTCACAGAACAGGCGATGAAGCCCCGCAAACCATGCTTTGGGAGCGCTCAGCGAACTTCATGTCTGTCGGCCTGTGGTCTGATGAAGAATCTGTACCATTCATAAAACAGCTGAAAAATAACAGCATGCTATCGGTGCGCATCGACACTCCTCCTGTCGAGGTTATGTTTGATCTGGCTGATGTTGAAGATATTACTGCGAAAATAGCGAAAGCCTGCGAGCGGGATATTTATCAATAGAGCACCATGTGCCAGACTTGGCATGCAAAACTCGCTCTAACCATTTTAAATTAGTTTCTGGCCGGTTTCTGCTATTTTATAACACAAGCATCGCAGACAAATTCCAAGGCAAGGTTTCTGACAGAATGACAACTGCACTCCTGATTATCGACGTTCAGAAGGCAATCATTGCCGGTAAAGCGTCAGCGCAACGAATGCCTGAACTTGAAGCCGCGCTGGATGAAACCGTATTCAGGCTTCAGGCGCTGAAGCAAAAGGCACATGATGCCAATATCCCTGTTTTCCTGATCCAGCATGACGGTGCCAAAGGTCACAGACTTGAAAAGGATACTGCAGGCTGGGAATTGCGTCCGGAAATCGCTGCAACGGGCAATGATATCCTTGTTCACAAAAAATATTCGGATTCGTTTCTCGAAACAGAGCTGGCAGACCGGTTGAAAGACCATGGTGTCACACATCTCATTACCGGCGGCTGTATGACACAATTCTGCGTTGATACGACAGTAAGACGTGCCATCTCACTGGGCTATGACGTGACCCTGCTTGCAGATGGTCATATGACGGGTGACTCCGACACTCTGCCCTATACGGATATTATGAAGCACCATAATGAAACACTGAATGGCTTTGGCACCGATGCTGCATCCGTAGCAGTTAAACCCTCTGCTGAAATCAGCTTCTGAACAAAAACAAGCCGCCTGCCCGATCAAACAGGCAAGCGGCCAATGGCATTAAGCTCAGAAAACCAGTGAGACACCGGCAACAGGCCCGTGCTCGGTAACATTCCACTTGAATCTGTGACCGAGCACATCGCCCCCATCATAATCCTGATACAGCGCCCTGTAGCCGAAGCGCAGTAGTGCCGGTTGATTAAAGATATGCGTGCGATAGCCGAGATAGGCCTGTCCCTGCGCACTCAAATCTGCACCGGCACCGAAACCACCAACATCCGCCTCAGCAAATAAATGCCAGCGATCCGTCAGATCCGCCTGAATACGCGCTCCGACGAACGGATCTGTCCATTCCAGTTTACGACGCTCAGACCAGCGATCCAGCATGAAATCGACTTTAAGCTGCGTCCAGCGCAGACCGGCAGTCGGCTCAATCGCAAACACCCGCTGTGTACCGAAGACAGTTTCGCCTTCCAGCGGCACTTCAACCGCGCGGAAAAACGCACCGGCGGAGAGCGTTGTCATCGTAACGTCCGCTCCCAAAGTCTGGTCATGGAATGATTCATCCTGACTGGTTTTGGTATATTGTCCGTCAAAATACACCCCATAGAGACCGTTTGTGACTTCCACATTGCCCATGGCGCTGAAATCAAGATTTTCGAAAATATCCGAGAAAGGCACATCAATATTTGTACGGCGCCCCATAATATTGGCATGACCATCCAAAGAAGCCGCCCAGATATAAGGACTGACAATCACTTTCCAGCGTCGCTCATCAAATTTTGCAACAGGCTGCGGCGCCAGAATATCGGCCCCCAAAGCCTGCCCGCTGGCGATGCTTGCAGCACTTATACATGCGGCAAAGATAATATGTGCAGTACTGATTCCTGATAAACACTTCATATTTTTATCGCCCCTCAATAAGCAATGTCTGCAAAACGATATAACTGCACTGTCTATATTTACACTTTGAGAAACCACCAGAATAAGATCAAGATTAAACCAATTTTTCAATAGATTTCTTCATATCTGATTCACACAAAGCGTGATAAAAGTTTTTGTCCATTTCTCTGGAAGGAGCATCCTTTTGAAACCGAGCTTCCCGTACTTCCTTAAGAACAAATTTGTAAAATCAGCCACCGCCCTGACTGTTATTGCCGCTGTTTCAGCGCCCTATGCGGCAGCTGCCTGCACCAGCTTCCTGTTGCCGACAACCGACGGCAGCGGCATTTATGCCCGCACCATGGAATTCGGAATTGAACTGCAGTCCAATGCTCTGGTTATTCCGCGCGCCTATACGCTGCACACAACCGGTGCCGACGGCAAAGCCGGTATGAGCTGGAAGGGTAAATATGCTGCCATCGGCATGAACGCCCTTGGAGAGACCACTCTTGTTGATGGTATAAATGAAAAAGGTCTTGCCGGTGGCGTTCTGTATTTCCCTGAATTTGCAGGCTATGCCGACGGTTCCAAAACCGATAAAGAAAAATCTCTGGCACCATGGGATGTTCTGAGCTGGGTTCTGACCAATTTCGCAACGGTTGAAGAAGTCAAAACCGCCATTCAGGATATGAGCGTCATTAATGTCGTTCAGCCACAAATGGGGTTTGCGCCACCGCTGCATTATACAATTCATGATGCCAGCGGCGCTTCGATTGTGATTGAACCGGTTGATGGCAAGCTCAAGATTTACGACAATCCTGTCGGCGTCATGACTAATTCGCCGTCTTTTGACTGGCATATGACCAATCTCAGAAACTTCCTGAAAATGTCGCCGCTCAATGCACCGGATCTCAAAATCGCCGGCACGACATTCTCACCGCTGGGTCAGGGATCAGGTCTGCTTGGCATTCCGGGTGATTCAACTCCGCCATCGCGTTTTGTGCGCGCCGCGGCCTATGTGCAAACTGTTGAAAAACAGCCAAGCGGGGATGATGCTGTGCGTCTGACCGAGCGCATTCTCAACAATTTCGATATTCCGAAAGGCTGGATTCAGACCGCAAAAGAGCTGAAAATTCCGCTGGAATACACCCAGTGGTCAACGATTGCCGATCTGAAAAATCAAAAATACTATGTAAAAATGTATGATGATCAGGTTCTGCGCGGCATCGATATCAAAAGCTTTGATCTGGATGCAAAAGAGCTGAAAAAAGCACCTCTCAGCCCGAAGATCACACCACCTTCTGTTGAATTCGCCAAGTAAAAACAAAAAACCGGAGCTGAAAAGCTCCGGTTTTTTTTATCGGGTCCACTATGCATCAATCTCAATCAAGGACATAGCAGCTCTTCGCTGTGCCGCGATCCGGATCACCGAATGTGCGGTTGTCACAATTCACACCGCCACGGAATACACGCTCAACAAAGCGATCCTGTGTGCCGTAACGTACGCGCTTGCGGCCGGAGAAATCACAATACTGGCCTTCGCGTGCGCAACGCTGCCATTCACGGTCATCATCACGATCCCGTCCATAGCCACCACGTCCGTCACGGTCACGGCCGTATCCGTCACGATCGCGTCCGTAACCGCCGCGGTCACGTCCGTCATAACGAACAACATAAGAGCAGGTTTTGGCTCTGCCACGTGCAGGGTCGCCGAAGACAGAGTTCGAGCAACGTACCTGCGGCTGATTAATAAAGCGCGATGTTGCCCGTCTTCCGCTGCCGTAGATTACTTCTGTCGGATAAGGAATGCGGCACACGCCCCCTTCAGAGGCACATTGCCGTACTTCCTGAGCTGATGCTGTTCCGGTATCAACCGTGTAAGCTCCGGCAAGAACGGCCAGAAACAACACGGCGCGGGACAGATTTGTCGCAATCGACATTGTGCTCATTTGAATTTCCTTCCTGTATGAGCTGATGCTCATGGTGAAGCCTTTAAAAAAACAGAGCAGATACAGTTTCCGGCCACCGAAGCAGTCTCACCAATATACGCTCGCAGTGCAGGTTCTAGAACACAGAAATTGAACAGGAAATGAACAATCTCATCACTCTCTGTTCCGTTTTGAAATGATTGTGCGATTTCTTAAACCGGTAAGATTATTATGCTTTATGAGATTACATGCAGATATCAGGAGCACCGCTAGCTATGAACCCCGTCTCACAGGTCCTTATTTACTCTCTGGCTGCGGTTGCCGAAATTGCCGGTTGTTTTGCTTTCTGGGCATGGCTGAGACTGGATAAACCCGTATGGCTTTTGCTGCCGGGCATTGCATCCCTGATCCTGTTTGCTGTGCTGCTCACATTTATTGATGCTGAGGCTGCAGGCCGTGCCTATGCGGCTTATGGCGGCATTTATATTATCGCCTCATTATTGTGGCTGCGGCTGGCAGAAGATTTCCCGCCGGACAGATGGGACATCACCGGCGGTATGCTGGCACTCGCCGGTGCAGGCATCATCCTGTTTGGGCCACGCGGTTAAATCGTCTTCATTCGGGTAAAGAATAAATACGGACATAAAATAATCCGCTTTCTGAAGAACAGATATGTGATCGTCATAACAGACGATCCTCTCTGCGATAATGACTCTGTTTCCATGATAGTAAATCCACAGACACAGGTCCTGCCCAATGCAATCCATGAAAGAAATGAGCCGCTATCAGGCACGCCGGCGCCTTGCCGTAGCGGTTATTATAGTTCTCTTATTCCTTGCCTTGCTTTTCGTACGTTCTGCATGGCCGCGCGGCACTCATGAATATATTGAGGCCTTCGGCCTCGGCTTTATCATGGTGGCCATTCTCGGCCGCATGTGGTGCACATTATATATCGGCGGCCACAAAGGCGCGCAGATCATTCGCACCGGCCCCTATTCCCTGAGCCGCAATCCGCTTTATGTTTTCAGCACGATCGGTGCATTTGGTATCGGCTGTCTCACAGGCAGTCTCGGTGTCGCACTCCTGCTGGCAATCGCCTGCTACATCACATTCCTGTTCGTTATCCTTGCCGAGGAAGGCTATCTCGAAAACACTTTCGGCCAGCTCTATCGAGATTATAAGCTTGAAGTGCCGCGCTTTTTCCCGCGTTTCTCCGGCTACAGAGATGTGGAAACCCTGACCATCCGTCCGAAAACGCTCTATAATACGTTCTTTGACGGGCTGGTGTTCTTTGTTGCATTTCCGTTTTTCGAAACGGTCGAGCATTTACAGACCGCAGGATTTATTCCCATCCTTTTCTACACTTACTAAACATTACAAAATAAAACCCGCCATTCAGGAAATGGCGGGTTTGATTATCGGAGAACCGGAGCAGCTTCACATAGCGGCTTTACCGTCTTTCTCTTCCTCAAATGTAATCGCAACATCAGCATTGGCTGAAAGACGAACCTTGTTGCCCTCAATATCTGCAACCAGCCCCAGTGAAATATAATGATGGTGTTTATGATGCGCACCCGCACCGGCATCGTTTTTCGTGAGTTTGATACGGTCGCCTTCCACATGATCGACGATGCCAACGTGAACACCGTCTGCACCGATCACTTCAAAATGCTCTTTGATTTTTGCAGTATCTACCATTGATTGTATCTCCTGTTTCAAAGCGGTTCAGAGAAAATACTCCGGTCTGACAATAACGCAGCAGCAGCATATTCGATGCAAATGATTGCAAATATTTTAGAGAGCCAGCTTCATTCCGGCGTGACTGGCTTTAAAACCAAGCTGTTCATAAAAACGGATCGCATCTTTGCGCGAGATATCCGTATGCAATTGCACCAGACCACAGCCCTTTTCCCTGCATTGACCAATTGCCCATTCCAGCATCTGCCTGCCCAAGCCCTGCCCGCGATAATCGCGGGCAATCCGCACGCTTTCAATCTGCCCGCGCCACATCCCAAGCCTTGAAATACCCGGAATAAAACTGAGCTGAAGACAACCGGCAACCTGCCCGTCAGCTTCGACAACCAGCAAGAACTGGTTCTCGTCCCGCCCGATTGCGGCAAAGGCATCCAGATAGGCTTTGTTCAGCGGAACGGATTGATCCTCACGCGCTGCCCCCAAAACATCATCGGCAAGCATGGCCACAATTTCAATGAGATCCCGCTCTTCAGCCCGCCGGAAAATATGTGCCATATCACTCCCTCAAGATAGTTTTCCATTCCTGTTGTGCGGGGAACATAAAGCACAATTCCTTAAACTTGGATCAGTTCAAGGTGAAATTATGCTCTAATTTTAAAGTATTAGAGCGTCCTTGTGTGCCAAGTCTGGCACACGGCGCTCTAGCACACAGAAAGTCCTGCCCATCAAATATTTCAATCTGATGAGCAAGACCTATATCAGAGCGGAAACACAAATTTTATTTGATAACGTGCCAGTTGCCACCGACACCATCGCCTTCCATATCACCGGCTTTCTTGTCTTTAATATAGGTATAAACCGGCTTGCCGTTATAAGCCCACATGTCCTTACCGTCTGAGGCTTTCACCTTGGACCATGGCGCAACCGCTTTGGTTTTGGCGGAGGCATGATAGGCCGGCCAGATTTTCAGACATGAGGCATCGCAATTGGACATGCCGCCGCTATCCTTGTCGAACGTATACAGCGTGTGCCCTTCTGCAGTGGTCAGAATTTTTCCGCCTGCCGCATCCATCATCATGCCCGGCCCGCCGGCAGCCTTATCCGTGCCATGCTGCATTTTTGTCATGTCAGTTTTCGAGGCAGCGGCTGCGGTCTGTCCCGCAAAAACCGGCGCTGCTGACAATCCCAGAACGGTGCCGAGAACACTCAATGTCAAAACAAGCTTTTTCATTTTGTTTCATACGCTCCATATTTTCCTCTGCACACAGGCCGTGTGTAATGGTCAGCTGCAGATGGCTGGTTAATCCGGCGCGGTCAGAAGCGGCCGCGCAAAAATGCTGCGCCTGCTTCGGGACTGTTTCTGGCCGATATTGTGCCGAAAATAAGTTATTTTACGCCGGACACAGAGAACAAAAGGTGAGCATAGTAACCAAATACGAAGATTCGCGCGGTAGCTTAATACAGGCAGATTCGAAATACTCAGCTTGGTTCAGTGCATCTGAATGCTGACCGATATAAAGGCGCAGACATATGGCTCCGAGAAAAACCACTTCCCGCAAAAAGCGCTCGACGCGCGGCAAAAGCTCGGGTCAGTCCACGACTGCTGTTCTGACCGTTGGTGCAATTGTGGTGATTGGTGCTGCAGCACTCTGGGCGACATCGCAAAGCCGCAGCCCGTCTGCCAGTGTATCAGGCCTGTTCCGCACAGCGACCAATAGTTCCGCATCCCGTTCCGGTTCGACTGCTACAGCCAGTTCAGAACGCAGAACGGGGCAGTCTCAGAGCAGGAATGCGGAGACCGCCAGAAATACTGAACCGGCTGTGACACCGCCGTCTCCGATACGCAGGCCGCCGTTGAATATCGGCCAGAGCGTTGCCAGTGAACAGAAGTCACCTCCGAAACAGGTTGCCGCTCTTGCGCCACGTCCGGATAGCAAACCGGCAGCAGTTCAGATCGTACCGCCAAAACCTGCACCGCAGAACACCATGCCCGCTTTGCCTCCGGTCGGAAAATCCGCACCGGATGACAACAGCCGCCATGCCAGCGGTGCATTCAAAGTGCCGAAAGCGATTATTGCCAGACAGGATCTGACGATTCACGAAAAAGCATGGGATAAGGCCAAGACTGTCGGCCGCGTCGAAAAAGGCCGCGAGATGCGCTCCTATGCCAAGGTCGGACGCTGGCACCGTGTTGTCGTACCATCCACCAATATTATTGGCTGGGTGCAGGAAGATCAGCTGATTATCAAAAATCAACAAGCGCAGGCACGCTCATTTCGTGCAGTCTCCGCACCGCAAGCTTCTCAACATTCCGGTATGACCACAGGGTCAATCCGCCCTGCCGCAGCACCAAACAATAGTGGCACCACAGCGAAAACACAGAATAGCAGACTGGTTGCGCCGGTTTATCCGCAACAGCCGGTCGGCAAATAAAAAAAATCAGTTTTGAGATGAAGTGTCAGGCAATGCATCCGCCATTGCCTGCAAAGCTTGTATTGCCAGCGCTTTGGTAATCCGGCTTTTTTGCTGCAGAGCCATATGATCGAGCAGATCAACCAGCACAATCACACTGTCGAGCGAGCGTTCAACACGGCTGACAATATAGCTGATAACCGCCGGATCAACACTGACCTGACGATCGGCGAACAGCTTGTAAATCACTGTGCTCAGCAGATAATCATCCGGCTCGGAAATATCGACAATTGTCACCGCTTTAAGACGGGAGACCAGATCAGGCAGCGACACATTCCATTGCGACGGCTGCAATTGCGACGTCATCAGCAATGATGCCTGTGACTGGCCGTTTTCGCAGCTGCCTGCGGTTTGCCGAATGGTGTTAATCAGATGGAACAGACCGGTTTCATCGAAAGCTTCTGCGCCGATATCATCAATCAGCACAGGACGCTGTGCAGCGATTTCCAGTGACTGTGCATCAATATCATGAGGATCAAGGATTGCCGCATCATTCTGGCTGCGCCAGATAGCGGCCAGATGCGTCTTGCCGGCTCCGGCTGGTCCGACAAGCAGCGCGACAGGCGACGGCCAGTCCGGCCAGCGATCAATCAGATCGACAGCCGCACGGTTCGATCCGGTGACAACCAGATCATCGCGCGTAAAGCCTGGCTCATGCTGAAGAATGAGCGGCATTTGTCGGTGCTCAGCAGACATAATTACCCAAAATTATTAGCCCGAATTCCGGCCTGCTTACAAATCATACAAATTCATCACATGATTTCGGGGCGGGGTTCAAGCTGTTCCATCACAGAACCTGTCAAATCTTCAAAATACAGGTCAGAATGATGCAGTAACTGCTTTCCCCCCTTTAGAAAAGCACAACCGGCACGAATGCGCCGGTTGTCTGAGCTTATCCCCGTGACCCACAAGCCTGTGGACAAAGCTGTTGAAAACTTCCGGCTCAGTTTTCTCCGTTACTGCTTTTATACATCGGCGATTCCAGATACCGCCCGATAGCAAAGCGTACCAGCACCCCGACTGCCGCCGCAGCAGGCACAGCAATCAGCATCCCCGTGAAGCCTAGGAACGAACCGAAGGCAAAAAGTGCAAACATCAGCCATACCGGATGCAGGCCAACAGATTTGCCCACCAGTTTCGGCTGCAGAATATTGCCTTCAATAAACTGGCCTGCAAAGAACACACAGGCGACGATAACAACCATCACCCAATCCGGCCAGAACTGCACCAGTGCCACACCGATAGCCAGCACCAGACCGACAATCGAACCGATATACGGAATGAAGCTGATAAGACCCGCGAAAAGGCCGATCAGCAAGCCGAAATTCAAACCGGTAAGCGTCAGGCCAACAGCGTAAAATGTTCCGAGAATGAGACACAGCGTGCCCTGACCGCGGATAAAACCGGCAATCGCATCATTCATCTCACGGGCGATCTGGCGCACAGTTTTCACATGATCGCGCGGTACCCATGAATCAATCGTATTGACCATGCGGTCCCAGTCGAGAAGCATGTAGAACGCAACCACCGGTGTCACCACAAACAGACCCGCAATATCAATCAGCGACTTGCCGGAATTCCACAGCGATTGCAGCAAAGTGGTCAGAAAGCCGGCTCCCTGCTTGAGAAATCCGCTCAGATTATCTTTGATGACCGTGCTGTTAATGCCGAGATATTTCTGCAGCCATTCAGAATCCTGATGGGCAATCAGCGACTGAAGCTGCGTAAAGTAACCCGGAAATTTCGAAATGAACTCGGCCAGCTGTGTAACCAGCACCGGCACGATGATGATAAGCCCCAGTACCAGCACAAAGACGAAGGTAATCAGGATAACCACGGTTGCCACCAGACGCGACATCCCGAAACGCTCAAGCCGGTCGGCCACAGGATCAAGAAAGTAAGCCAGAGCAAGTCCGGCTACAAATGGCAGCAAAATGGAACTGAACACGGTCAGGAAAAGAACAAAAACAACCGTTGCAAACAGCCAGAAAAAAGCCTGTTTACGTACGGTTGCACCGAGTGCACTGACCTGCACATCCAGACGCACTTCATTCTCAGTCGCAGGAATGATAACCTGTTGCGGCGTGGTTTTTACCAGCGCCTCCGACTTTGCCCGCGATGCACGGGGGGATGGCGATTTAGGTGGTGTGGTATCCGATTTGCTCATATAAAACCGCCATTGCTTAAAAAGTCTGAATATGTCGCATTTCAGCCTCCGGTCAAGATAGAGCATTTCACAGTCATGTTGGATCAACTTGACTTCTTGATTATGTCAAGCTGGATCAACTTGACGGCTGTGATAATGCGACCAAATAAAGAATCCAGAGCGAGCGCTATGATCCAATCCGGACGTAAACCGCTCTAGGACCTATCACACCTGCTTTCATTGCAGCGACAGAGTAAATTGACTGCGACATATGCTCTGCTCATCTCATAACATGGTGTTTATCAGTTAAAAATGACGAAAGATGCTTGCGGATAAAGCAATCTCGTGTCATTGCGCCTGCTTGAAGCATTAACCGCAGCCTGCCCTGCCGTTCTTCCATCGGCCTTACGGCTGCGCTGTGTATCGGGAGCTACCAATGCCACAGTCGAAAACCCCATCCACTTCAGCCGCTGACGCGAAAAATGGCCTGACCTATGCCGATGCCGGTGTGGATATTGATGCGGGCAACAGCATGGTCGACAAGATCAAGCCTTTGGTGCGCTCCACGCGCCGTCCGGGTGCTGACGGGGAAATCGGCGGCTTCGGCGGATTGTTTGATCTGAAAGCCGCAGGCTTTAAAGATCCGGTTCTGGTAGCGGCCAATGACGGTGTCGGCACCAAGCTGAAAATCGCTATTGATGCAGATCGTCACGACACAGTTGGTATTGATCTGGTTGCCATGTGCGTCAACGACCTCGTGGTACAGGGCGCAGAGCCGCTGTTCTTCCTCGATTATTTTGCCACCGGCAAACTCAATCCTGAACAGGGTGCAGCAATTGTTAAGGGCATTGCCGAAGGCTGTCTGCAATCCGGTTGCGCACTGATCGGCGGTGAAACCGCTGAAATGCCGGGCATGTACCGCGACGGTGATTATGATCTCGCCGGTTTTGCTGTCGGCGCCGCAGAGCGCGGTCAGCTGCTGCCTGCCGGTGATCTGGAAGCCGGTGATGTTATTCTCGGCCTTGGTTCTTCCGGTGTTCATTCCAACGGTTTCTCGCTGGTACGCCGCATTGTTGAACTGTCCGGCCTTGGCTGGCAGGATGCAGCACCTTTTGCTGCCGATAAGACATTGGGTGAAGCCCTGCTCACCCCGACCCGCATTTATGTGAAATCCCTGCTGTCGGCTATCCGCTCGACCGGCGCGATCAAAGCACTCGCGCATATTACCGGCGGCGGCTTCCCTGACAATATTCCGCGCGTTCTGCCGGAAGCACTGGCGGCTGAAATTGATCTGTCTGCGATTCCGGTTCCTGCCGTTTTCTCATGGCTGGCCAAAACCGGCGGTGTTGAAGCCCATGAAATGCTGCGCACCTTCAACTGCGGCGTTGGCATGATTGTTGTTGTCTCTGCTGACAAAGCGGAAATTGTTGCTCAGGCACTGAAAGCCGAAGGCGAAACTGTTGTCACACTCGGCCGCATGATTGCGCGTGAGGCAAAAGATCAGGGCGTCGTTTATCAGGGCACACTTTCCCTATGAGCCACGTGCCTTCAGCACCGCGCAAACGCGTAGTCATTTTCATCTCCGGCGGCGGCTCCAATATGGAGACGCTGATCCGCGCGGCACAGGCACCGGATTATCCGGCAGAAGTTGTTGCCGTCATCTCCGACAAGGCAGAAGCAGGCGGTCTGGCGAAAGCTCAGGCCGCAGGCATCAAGACCCATGTTTTTGTCCGCAAAGACTATGCTTCCAAAGAAGCGCATGAAGATGCAATTCTTGCGCAACTGGCTGCAATCGCTCCGGATATAGTTTGCCTCGCAGGCTATATGCGCCTGCTTTCCGGCCGGTTCATTGCGCCTTATGAAGGACGTATCCTCAATATTCACCCTTCCCTTCTGCCGCTGTTTCCGGGTCTGCACACACATCAGCGTGCGCTGGATGCCGGTATGAAACTTGCCGGATGCACCGTACATCTGGTGACTGAAGGCATGGATGAAGGCCCGATTGTTGCGCAGGCAGCGGTGGCCATTACTGAGGGTGACACGGCTGAAACGCTGGCAGCACGCGTATTGACCGCAGAGCATCAGCTCTATCCGCAGGCTCTGCGTAATTTCGCTATGGCTTCCGGTTCTGAAAAGCATGGCAATTCAGCAACACAGATACTCATTAGCGCGTGATGAAATAACAAATTGTTAATTTCCTCTTAACGTGCCACGATATTACCCTAAATAGCCACATATCACATTTGTGCTGCATGTTCAGCGATCAGATGATTCCCGTCATTATGGTTCGCTTTTCAAGCAGAGACTTTGAGCGTTCAAACGCTTTATCTGTTGTATCAACACGCATCCGTCCTGAAGCTATTTTACACTTTCATGGATGCGTCTAAAAATAAGAAGAGGAAGATATCATGTCTCTCCGTAACTCTGTTGCACTTATGGCCTTTTTTGCCGCCGGTACTTTTGCTGTTTCAGCATCTGCTGCCGACATGGTTTCCTCCCGTAATGCCGTTGTTCAGCCACGTTCGGAAGTCGGCGTTCTGACCTGCGATTTCCAGCCGTCAATCGGCGTTATCATTGGCAGCCGTCAGGATCTGGATTGCGTATTCCAGCCTGCACAGCGCGGCGCACCTGCCGAGCGCTATAGCGGCCAGATCACCAAAATCGGTGTGGATATCGGCTTCTACAATGCCGGCCAGCTGGCATGGGCTGTCTGGGCACCAACCGTTCGCCCTGAAGGCGCACTGCGCGGCAGCTATGTCGGCGCATCGGCCAATGCAACGATCGGTATCGGAGCAGGCACCAATGTCCTGACCGGTGGCACATGGAAGAACATTTCCCTGCAGCCGATCTCCATTCAGGGTCAGAAGGGTCTGAATGCTGCTGTTGCACTTTCCAACTTCCGCCTGAAATATGAAGGCTAATTTTTAGCTATACTTTGCACAAAGCCCGCGCTGTCACCGGCGCGGGCTTTTTTTGTTTAGGGAAATCTCAGGCTGTTTTAGGTCTTCTGATCTGAAAGCCTGTTTTACTCTGCTCGAAGCCTACATCCTGATAGAACTTCAGTGTTGACGATTGTTTCGAACCTGTCATCAGCATGACTTTATAGCAGCCGGCCTGCCATGCGGCTTCAATTGCTCTGTGCAGAACTGCCCTGCCATATCCCTGCTTGCGATGATCCTCATGCGTCACAACATTCTCGATCAGCGCATAGGGCATACCGTTACGCGTCAGATTTGGAATAACAACCAAAGTACATGATGCAACGGGAATGTTCTCCAGACAAACGACGAAAATATTGCTGTTGGGATAGGACTTCAACAACTCCCAGCGCGCAATAGCCTCCCGGAGAGGTATCTCTGCATTATCTGCTGCCAGATAGCGGTAAAGCTTCTGCAAACAGGGTATATCGCTTTCAATAAGCGTTCTGATAAGCACAAATTTTCTCCGGCAGTCAGGCAGCCTTCACCGATTGCTCCATAAGAGGACGTATCCAGACTTTAATATCGTGGAACGCCGTCCCGCCATGCGGCGCAGCCGCATCAGCACCGGTCAGAATATTAATCCCCTCACCGCCTTCGAAAGATGAATTCGGGAACAGGCCTTCCGAAACCACAACACCACGACGCAGTTTTTTACTGCCGCTCAATTTATCAGTGGCCTGCTGGATTTTGACATGCAGTATCAGCTCACCGCGCTGATTGCCGATCTTTACCCGCGCACCGTCTTCCAGCCCCAGCTCTGCCGCATCATCGTCGCGGATCAGCAGTTGCGGCCGAATTTCCTTTGCCAGAGAGGTTGGTGTCTCCGCAAAAGTCGAATTGAGAAAATTATGTGCCGGTGATGTGGTCAGCTTAAACGGGTGCTGCGGATCGGCCAGTTCGTTACTTGCCCAATAATCCGGAAACTCCGGCATATCAGCAAAAGGCCCCTGAAGTCCCATAGCTTGCGGCGGGCGATCCGGTGACGTTTGTTTCTGCCAGTCCACACGGAAGCGGAATTTACCGTCCGGCCATGCAAAACCATCGAGATAATGGGACTTTTCAAAATCCGGCTGCTTATCAAGCCAGCGTTGCTCCCGCATGGTTTCAAAATCCGGCATATTGCTTTTAGCCAGCAGATTATCGACCAGCTGACGCGCTGGCAGATTGAAACCATCCAGATGACCAACACCTAAGCGATTGGCCAGTTCGTTGATAACATAGATATTTTCCCTAGCCTCACCCGCTGCTTCAATCAGTTTGGCACCGAGCAAAACATGCTGCTGACCGCCGCCGCGATAAATATCATCATGCTCCAGAAACATCGTGGCAGGTAGCACGAGATCAGCCATTTTCGCCGTATCGGTCATGAAGTGCTCATGCACTACGGTAAACAGGTCTTCCCGCATAAAGCCCTGCCGCACCAGCCGCTGTTCCGGCGCAACATTGGCCGGATTGGTATTCTGGATCAGCATTGCCATCACCGGAGGCCCGCCATAGAGCGCTTCTGCGTCACCGGTCAACACACGGCCGATTTTCGACTGATCCAGAGATCTGACTGACGGATCGGCAAAGGCGGAGCCTTCAATCTCCGACTTATCCATGCCGAAAATACCGGAATTGGAATGGAACGCGCCGCCACCCTCCAATGTCCATGCGCCGGTTACAGCTGCAATGCAGGAAGCAGCATGCATATTCACCGCGCCATTGCGCTGGCGGGAAAAACCATAGCCCAGGCGGAAATAAGTACGTTTTGTCGTTCCCACCAGCTGAGCAAAAGCTTCAATATCCTCAACAGATACACCGGTGATCGCTTCCGCCCATTGCGGTGTGCGGCTTTGCAGATGCTGCTCCAGTGCTTGAGGCGCATCCGTATAGCGGTTGAGATAATCCCAATCTGCCAGACCATCGCGAAACAGCACATGCATCACCGCGCAGGCAAAAGCACCGTCAGTGCCTGGTTTTAGCACAATGCCGATATCCGCCTGCCGGATGGTCGCGGTTTCATAAACATCAATTGCCACGATTTTCGCACCGCGCTCTTTACGGGCGCGTGCCGCATGGGTCATGACATTGACCTGCGTGGCGGCGGCATTGGTTCCCCAGATCACTACGCAATCGGACTTGGCAATCTCACGCGGATCAGGTCCGCGCAGGGCACCGGTGCCGGCCATATAGCCTGTCCATGCCAGATTGGTGCAGAAGCTGGAAAACATATTGGAATATTTTTTGGCATAGCGCAGACGGTTGATAGAATCGCGCTGCACCAGCCCCATGGTTCCGGCGTAATAATTCGGCCAGATACTCTCGGAACCGTATTGTTCTTCGGCTTTCAGAAATTTCTCTGCTGTCAGATCCAGTGCGTCAGCCCATGAGATTTCCTGCCACTGCCCGCTTCCCTTGGCACCCTTGCGGATCAGCGGTTTCAGCAAGCGTTCAGGATGATGAACGCGCTCGGCATAACGCGCGACCTTGGCGCAGATAACGCCAGCCGTATAGCTGTTATCCTTGGCACCGCGAATGCGCCCGATTGTATGGCTGTCCAGAATTTCAACATCAAGCGCGCAGGTGGAAGGGCAATCATGCGGACAGGCCGAATGGCCGATTTGAGGTGCAACGCGCAATGTCATGTAAGAATTCCTGAGGGAGTTATTTTAGCACCATACAAAAATATAGCCGTTCCGACAGACGATAAATCAGCACAGCTTTATTTTTATCGGATATCAGTCCTGTCAGACCAGCCGCATCAGCACTGTGCCGCAGACAATCAGCAAAGCTCCGGCAAGACGTTTCATGCTGATATGCTCCCGCAACAAAAAGAGAGAGAGGATCATGCCGAACAGGATTGAGGTCTCCCGCAAGGCTGCAACCATCGCAACCGGCGCCATGGTCATTGCCCAGAGTGCCAGACCATAAGAGCCGAGCGTGCCTGCACCGCCGATCATCGCCAGATGGCCGCGCTGCCTGATATGCCCGACAAGCTGTCCGCGATATTTCCATATCCCCCAGCTCACCACGGGGATTGCGTTAAACAGGAATGCCCAGAGCGTATAGGATATTGCATTGCCGGATACACGCACACCGATACCATCCACCAGTGTATATCCCGCAATGAATAAGGCATTGACCAGCGCGATTATCACGGTTCGGGACGTGTTTTGCCCTGCTGTCGCTTTCTGGCGGCTGCCGAGAGCCCCTGCCGCCGTTTTCCGGCGGCTGCCAAGAGCCATTGTTAAAACGCCGCAGGAAATAAACCCGATTGCCAGCCATTGTCCGGCACCGAGCACTTCACCGATCAGCGGACCTGCTGCCATAGCGACCAGCAAAGGCGGCGTTCCGCGCATCAGCGGATAGGCCAGACTCATATCCCCGTTGCTGTAAGCGGCAGCAACCATGAACAGGTAACAGACCTGAAAAACGGTTGATATAATCATATAAGGCCAGCTTGGAGCTAACGGCAGCGGTAAAAACGGGATCAGTACCAGTGCCACCAGACCGGCAGCACCACAGACCAGAACGGCATTGAGATATTTATCTGTGCCGGATTTGACGATGACATTCCAGCTCGCATGCAGCAATGCGCCGAAAAGAACGATCAGAACGACAAAACCAGACATAGAGCCGTTTTCTTTTCCCCGCGAAGGCGGTTACCACTTTTCCTGAAACTGCTGAGCGTCACCGGACTGTTACATAACCGGTCTAAAAGGCAGAATCAGATTGACTGCACATCCGGTATGCTGGTTATGGCATAATCCCGCTTGAACAGATATATGGCATTGACCATGACAAAGCGTCCTGCTTTGAATCCTGCCTGCAGCACCGCGCTTTCGAACACCGGAAATACTGAATATGAATTATCGTCACGCCTATCACGCCGGAAATTTTGCCGATGTGTTCAAACATATCGTTCTGACCCGTGTGCTGCTTTATATGCAGCGCAAGGAGGCAGCCCTGCGCGTGATCGACACTCATGCAGGCATCGGCCGCTATGACTTAAGTGGTGTGGAAGCCGGTAAGACACTGGAATGGCGCAGCGGTATCGAGCAGGTTTTTGACGCCAAAGCAGCAGGCAGCATTCCTGCCGCAGTGCTGGAACTGATCGCGCCTTATCTCGATGTCATTGAGCAGGAAAACAGCAGCGTCAAAGGCAACAGCCTACGTTATTATCCGGGCTCCCCGCTACTGACACGGAAGCTGATGCGCGCACAGGATCGCCTTTCGGCACTGGAACTGCATCCGCAGGATTTCAAAACACTGGCAGCCTTGTTTGAAGGCGATTACCAGACCCGTGTCACCGAGCTGAATGGCTGGCTGGCGCTGGGTGCACATCTGCCGCCCAAGGAAAAACGCGGTGTGGTGCTGGTTGATCCGCCATTTGAAATCGCCGGAGAATTTGACCGCCTCGTTGAAGGATTGGTGAAGGCGCACCGCCGCTTTGCTACCGGCACCTATGCCCTGTGGTATCCGGTGAAAGACCGCCGCGAGGTCAACCGCTTCATCGCTAATTTGAAAGAAACCGGTCTGCCAAAAATTCTGCGTCTGGAACTGGCAGTGCGTGCGCCGTCGCAGGAGCCGCGTTTTGACGGCACCGGTATGATTGTGATCAATCCGCCTTATCTGCTGCAGGAAGAAATGACTAAAATCTCACCATGGCTGGCAGCGCTTTTCGGAGAGAATAATCAGGGCAGCTATAAGATTGAATGGATCAACGGCGAAGAGCGGACGGAAAAATAAGCATTCATTTGCCAATGATCACTCTCTTGTGCGTTGTTGAGGCTTGACCCGACACAGGAATATGGCAAAAACTTCGGTTAACAGTTTTCAATAAGGACAGATTCATGTCATTACGCTCCGCTTTTGCTTTCGCGCTGCTTGCAGGTCTGTCAGCAGGATCTTTTTCTCAGGCACAGGCTGCGGATTATATTGCAACTGCCCCTGCCGTGACTGATCCTGTCTGCCACGAACAAAGCGTCATCAACAGCGCGGTCGCACAGTTTGACCGCCTTGTGCGCGGTGTGCCGGAAATGCCTGCTGTCAGCATCAATGCCGTCAGCAATGTCAGCGCAACGCGTTATGACCCGAAAACCTATCCGTCAGGTATTGAGCGCCATTATTGCCGCGCCACTGCCGTGCTCTCCAATGGCGAGAACCGTAATATCTGGTATATGGTGGAAGAAAGTCAGGGGCTGGCATCCATGGGACGCAATGTCGAATCCTGTGTAGACGGTTTTGACAAGTGGTTCGTCTATGACGGCCGCTGCCGCGTGCTTCGCTGATCCGCATATGTCACACATCCGATTGAAAGCACACAGCCCGTTTGCACTCAGCAAAACGGGCTGTTTTTCTGTTGCAACGGCTTTGCTTGCCTCCGCGCTCGCTTTTACTATGCCGGCATCAGCACAATCCCTCAGTGACAAGCTGATGCAGAGCATGGGCAATGATCTGCGCAAACTCAACCCTTTGAACAATCAGGACAGACCGGTTTTAAGGCCGGAGAATAAAATCCCGCAGCGTACATTACCTAAGCCGCAGGATGCGCCATCACCATCCGGTAATGCGAATTTTGACTTCTATGTCCTGTCGCTCAGCTGGTCGCCAAGCTATTGCGCTGATAATGGCAACCGTTCCAATGCCCGCCAGCAATGCGGCACCGGCCGCAATTACGGTTTCATCGTTCATGGTCTGTGGCCGCAATATGATCGTGGTTTTCCTGAAAGCTGTGATCACCGGCAGGCCAATGACACGGTGCCACGGGATATCGTCTCATCCCTGTCTGACATTATGCCCTCAGCCGGTCTGATGCGTCATGAATGGCGCAAACATGGCACCTGCGCGGGGATCAGTCAGCGCGATTATTTCTCTACGCTGGGCAAAGCCTATCAGGCTGTGACTGTTCCGCCTGCCTTGCGCAATGTCGCAAGTCCGCGCAATGTTGATCCGCAGCTTGTTGAAAAGGCTTTCATTGCCGCAAATCCGGGTTTGCCAGCAGATGCAATTGCTGTGACCTGTAATCGCAGGCGTCTTCAGGAGGTGCGTATCTGTATGGATAAAGGCCTCAAATTCCGTTCATGCGGCGAAGTGGATCGTAATTCCTGCCGCAGCCGTTCCGTTACTCTGCTTCCTAACCGTTGATCTCTTATCTCAGGTTCCAACATGCACAAACTTTACACATCCCCTTCCTCACCTTTCAGCGCCAAAGTGCGTCTTGCAGCGCAATATGCCGGTATTGAACTGGAAAAACATATTGTCGTGACCAGCGAAGAACCGGCAGAACTGATTGCCGCCAATCCGCTCGGCAAAATTCCGACGCTGGTTACACCGGAAGGCAAAACTGTTTTCGACAGCCGCGTCATCACCCAGTATCTCAACCGCATTTCCGGCAACAAGCTGTTTCCGCGCAATGCCGAGAAGCGTCTGGATGCTGAAAAATTTGAAGCAATTGCAGATGGTCTTGCTGATGTGCTGGTAGCGCATGTCTATGAGCGCCGTATGCGTCCTGAAGAAATCGTGCATCAGCCGGTGCTGGACTGGTACTGGAAAAAGGCAGAACGCACGCTCGATCTGCTGAATGAAACAGCGCCGCGTATCGGCACCAAAATCCATGGCGGGCACATCGCCATTGCCGCAACGCTCGGCTATCTCAATTTGCGCTTCGGCAATGGCTGGGAACGCGGCCGTCCGAAACTGAAACGCTGGGTCAAGCGCTTTGCCGAAGTACATCCGGAACTGGCGGCACAATTGCCGAAAGCTGCGTAAAAACAAAAAAAGCCGGGAATTGCTTCCCGGCTTTTTTATCAGGCATGATCTCAACTAAATGAGATATTCCTTAGAACTTGTAGCCAACACCCAGACGGATATCGTGGGTCTGCAGACCACCGTCATTGACAGTGCCGCTATCCAGCTGGAAGTCTTTCTTGCCGAAATCGGAATAACGGTATTCCAGACGGGCAGTTACGTTCTGTGTCAGGAAGGTTTCAGCACCGGCACCGGCTGTCCAGCCAACGCGGAACTTATCCTGCGATGAGGTTGCATCGGAGAATTTAACCTGCGTACCGGCAACACCGGCTGTCACATAAGGCATAACCGGCCCCATATCGACACCAAGACGGCCGCGCAGCGAGCCTTCAAAACCGCTCTTCGCAGTCAGACCGAGCTCTTCTTTCTTAGCCCAGTTGTAACCGGCATCACCTTCCACACCGTAAACGATATTGTCGTTCTGGAAGTTCCAACCGGCATAACCGCCGAATTTGGCATTATTGTCTTTCAGATCACCAACATAGTTGTCAGTTTTGAATTTGTTAATGCCGTAGCCAAGATACAGACCGGTATAGCCGCCTGCCCAGCTGCTCTGAGGAGCAACATCTACAACCGGTGCCGGCTCATATGTCTGCGGTTGAATCGCATCTGCGGCAAAAGCTGTGGCCGAAAGCGGCAACAACGCAACAGAAGCAAGTGCCAGAGATTTGATAGTGCGCATACGCCTTGTCCTTATAAATTTCTAAACTGTTGTACAGCGAAGCCTCCAGACCTGACCTGTAACGGCTGAGCTGAACGCGATACGCCCCGTCTTCCTTCCGATCCATTTCCTTGCGGGAGAAAGAAGATTGCTTAACGAGGCAAAAGATGACGCTGAATTACGGCAGCAGAAATGCCGTAGCATGGAAAAAAACCGGCCTTATTATGGCTGAAACATGTCAGTCAAAACCACTGCCAAACAAGCTAAAACCACCACAACTATTTGATAATGAATTTATATCTCGTTTTTCTTATAAAAAAGAAGACCGAAAAATTCCGACCTTCTTTACCGCCCCTTAACCGTGCCTCGACATTCGTCTTTTCACGGCTGAGGATCGGCATCCTTATTTATTCGAATCCGCCCAGCCAAACGCGCTGAGGCGAATCTGTGAAAAATGAGCGGTTTTCAGAATTTATAGCCAACACCCAAACGGATATCGTGGCTCTGCAATTGTGCTGATGGCACAGCAACATTACCCAATGTGAGATCCTTCTTGCCAAAGTCAGAATAGCGATATTCAAGACGCGCACTGACATTCTGGGTCAGCATGGTTTCGGCTCCGACACCGGCAGTCCAGCCAAGACGAAATTTCTTACTGGAATCTGCATCATTGCTGTAACGCACCTGCGTACCGGCAACACCGGCAGTTACATAAGGCATGACTGCGCCCATATCATAGCCAAGACGGGCACGCAGAGAGCCGTCAAATCCGCTACGGGCACTCAGACCATCTTTGGTTTTCTTTGCACCATTGTAACCGGCATCACCTTCCACACCATAAACGATATTGTCGTTCTGGAAGTTCCAGCCCGCATAGCCGCCAAGCTTCACATTGTTATTTTTCAGATTACCGGCAGCGGATTTGTTTTTGAAATTATTTGCACCGGCACCAAGATAAATACCGATATAACCACCCTCCCAGGTTTTCTGCGGTGGTGTCTGCACAACCGGAGCAGGAACGTCTGTCTGCGCACGAACAATATCAGCTGCCGAAGCCGGTACAGCGAATGAAAGAGCCGAGGCTGAAATCAGCGCCAGAGTTTTAAAATGTTTCATAAAATTTCCTTGCAATATTCCAATTTTAAAAATGAGACCGGATTGGCAAAAACATATTTCAATCCGGCATTATTCCCCTGTCATATCCGACAGGAGAGTCTTGGCTTAAATGCACAAAAACGACCAGAAAACGGCAGAAAAGCAGCAGGAAAACGAACCGAAACTGATGATGCAACGAGGCAACATTTTCTTAAATATTAAATAGTTACTGTATTTTTTGAATAGTATTGCAAGCTATAAAAACTTCAGCCTCAGAAACAAGCCGCAACCAATGTTCTGCAGATTTTTTACCAGGCATTTTTCCTTCACGCTAAAACAGGTTATTCCATGATACTATGCGATCACATTTGCTGATTTGCATGCACATGAAGTCAGAATCATTTCACCCGCCGGATATGCCATAACCAAAGGAGCCTGCCCCCGATGACTGCCAAGCGGACTATGTCTGAAGTTTTACCCGTCACCCTGATTACCGGCGGCGCAAAGCGTATTGGCAGCCATATAACTGAGGATCTGGCTACACGTGGCTATCCGGTTATTATTCATTGCAACCGCTCCGCCACACAGGCAGAAGCATTGGCGCAACGCATCCGCGATAAAGGCGGCAAAGCCGCTATTGTAACCGCAGACCTGTCGGATAATGCACAGGTAGCCACGCTGATGGACAAAGCGGCAGCGCATTTCGGCCCCGTAGAGCTGCTGGTCAATAATGCATCCGTTTTTGAAGACGACCGTATCGGCACCCTCACCCATGATCTGTGGGATCGTCATTTTGCCGTACATCTGAAAGCGCCGGTCTTTCTGGCGCAGGCTATGGCAGAGGCTTTACCGGAAGATAAACAGGGGCTGATCGTCAATATTACCGACCAGCGCGTGTGGAAGCTCAATCCGCAATTCATTTCCTATACCCTGTCCAAAACCGCATTATGGACAGCCACACGCACTTTGGCACAGGCGCTTGCACCGGCAATCCGCGTCAATGCAATCGGCCCCGGCCCGACATTGCCGAGCGAGAGACAACATATTGAGGATTTCGAAAAGCAGGTTGATGCAGTGCTGCTAAAAAAAGCTCCGCTGCTCGATGAATTTGCCGCGACGATTGACTATCTGTGGAGAACACGGTCCGTCACAGGGCAAATGATTGCGCTGGACGGCGGACAACATCTGGCATGGGAAACGCCGGATATTGCAGGTATTTCGGAATGACACAAAGCATAAACGGCAATGATATTGCCCATCCGGACATGGAGCCGGATGAGGATGCCTTACTGACAGATGATGCCGGAGATGACGAAGACAACTTCCCCGAGGAGGCAAGCTCTGCATCTGCGCTGGCCAGCAATATCCGCTGGGATTCCGCGCTGGATGAGTTTGACGCATCGACCCAGAATTTGAGCGGGCCGGATGTCATCAATGCTTTTGTGAAAAAACTGCCGAACAACCCCGGCGTTTACCGCATGTTCAACCGTGAGGGTGACGTGCTCTATGTCGGCAAGGCCAAAAGCCTGAAGAAGCGCGTCAGTAATTATGCCCGCGGTCAGGGGCACAGCAACCGCATTGCCCGTATGATCCGCGAAACGGCAACTATGGAATTTGTCGTTACCCGCACGGAAACAGAAGCACTGCTGCTGGAAGCGAATCTCATCAAGCGCTTACGTCCACGTTTTAATGTTCTGCTTCGGGATGATAAATCCTTTCCCTATATTCTGATTTCCGGCGACACCCGTGCCCCCGGTATTTTCAAGCATCGCGGCGCGCGCTCCCGTAAAGGCGAATATTACGGTCCTTTTGCCTCTGCCGGTGCTGTAACCCGTACGATTAATGTGCTGGAGCGTGCCTTTCTTTTGCGCAGTTGCGCCGACTCGATGTTTGAGAGCCGCACGCGCCCTTGTCTGCTGCATCAGATCAAGCGCTGTTCCGGCCCCTGCACCCATGAAATCAGCGATGCAGATTATTCAGAACTGGTACGGGAGGCGAAGTCCTTTCTCTCCGGCCGCAGCAAAGCCGTGCAGCAGCAGATGCGTGATACAATGAGTGCAGCCGCTGAAGAGCTGGATTTTGAACGTGCCGCTATTTTCCGCGACCGGTTGTCGGCTTTGTCCCATATCCAGTCCCATCAGGGTATCAATCCGCAAACTGTGGATGAGGCTGATGTTTTTGCCATTCATCAAGAAGGCGGACTGGCCTGTATTCAGGTCTTTTTCTTCCGCACCGGCCAGAACTGGGGCAACCGCGCTTATTTCCCAAAGGCTGACCCATCCCTGTCAGCGGCAGAAGTGCTTGGCGCCTTCATCACCCAGTTTTACGACAATAAACCATGCCCGCAACTGATCCTGCTGTCTGAAACAGTGGAAGAACAGGAACTGCTGGGCGACGCCCTGTCGGCTTCTGCAGGACGTCGTGTGACGCTCAATGTGCCGCAGCGCGGTGAAAAGAAAGACCTCGTCGATCACGCTATGACCAATGCCCGCGAAACCTTGGGACGCAGGCTGGCTGAGACCTCATCACAGGCGCGTCTGCTGAAAGCTATGGCCGAGACTTTCGAGCTGCCACGCATTCCGCGCCGCATTGAGGTTTACGATAACTCCCACATCATGGGCACCAATGCTGTGGGCGGCATGATTGTCGCCGGACAGGACGGTTTCGTCAAAAACCAATATCGCAAATTCAATATCCGCTCCACGGAGATCACACCGGGCGACGACTTCGGCATGATGCGCGAAGTAATTGAGCGCCGTTTTGGCCGGCTGATAAAAGATCATATGAAAGAGCTTGAGGAGCAGACGCCTCAAATATCTGCAGACAGTGAAACGGATGCAGACGACATTACGGATGACAGCTTTCCGGCTTGGCCTGATGTTATTCTGATTGATGGCGGTCAAGGACAAGTCGGTGCAGTTCGTGATATTCTCACGCAGCTGGGTATCAATGATAAAGTCATATCCATCGGTATTGCCAAAGGTGTAGACCGCGATGCGGGACGTGAGCGTTTTTTCGTCAGCGGCAAACCGGCTTTCACATTACCGCCGCGTGATCCGGTGCTCTATTTCATTCAGCGTATGCGCGATGAAGCGCACCGTTTCGCCATCGGCACCCATCGGGCAAAGCGCAAGAAAGAAATGGTCAAAAGTCCGCTGGATGAAATTGCCGGTATCGGCCCTTCCCGCAAGCGTGCTTTGCTGCATGAATTCGGCACGGCAAAAGCAGTTGCAGGCGCAGCATTGGCAGATCTCATGCAGGTTGAAGGCATCTCGGAAGCACTGGCGCAGACCATTTATGACCACTTCCGCGATCAATAATGGGTTATCTGACGCAATATGCACATAATAAGCCTTAAAAAGCCGGTCTGAGTGTTGCTTTTTACCCTATTGCGGGATTGATGGTAACCAGCTGACAATGATTTGTCGTGTAGCGTAAAACACATCCCGAAAGTGGTGAAACTATTTTCGGACAAGATGTGCGTCTAAAGATTTTCATGAGCCGTAAGGCTTACTTCTCCAGTCGTGGGTTTCCCGCTCACGCTTATCCAGAATACGGGTTTTAGGGGACTATGAGTAAACACACATTATCACTGCCCAACATCCTTACTTACGCACGTATCGTTGCTGTGCCACTTGTGGTTCTGTGCTTTTTTCTTGAAGGCCATCTGAAGAGCAGTGACACCGCACGGTGGTGGGCGCTCGGCCTGTTCGCTGCCGCCAGCATCACGGATTTCTTCGACGGCTATCTGGCACGTATGTGGAAACAGACATCCAGCATCGGCCGAATGCTTGACCCGATTGCTGATAAGCTGCTGGTCTCCGCAATTCTGCTGCTGCTGGCCGCCGACGGCACCATTGCCGGCTGGACGCTCTGGGCTGCGATTATCATCCTCTGCCGTGAAATTCTGGTTTCCGGTTTGCGTGAATATCTGGCGGATCTGAAAGTCAGTGTGCCGGTTTCGCAGCTGGCAAAATGGAAAACCACTATTCAGATGATTGCGCTGGCTTTTCTGCTTGCCGGCCCTGCCGGTGACAAAATCCTGCCTTATACAACGGAAACAGGGCTGATCCTGCTGTGGATTTCAGCAATTCTGACACTTTATACTGGTTGGGACTATTTCCGCGCCGGTATCAAACACATGATCTGATGGCCGTTATGACAGTCAAACTGGTTTATTTTGCATGGGTACGGGAGCAGATCGGCAAATCTGACGAAAGTCTCGATCTGCCTCAGACTGTCAAAACCGTATCTGACTTGCTGAGCCATCTTTCCGGCATTGATGAGAATTATGCGCATGCTTTGCGTTTTTCCGATGTGATCCGCGTAGCGATCAATCAGGAACATGTGGAGCATGACACGCCGATTGCCGGTGCGCATGAAATTGCCCTGTTCCCGCCAATGACCGGAGGCTGAGGCAATGCAGCCGACTATTCTTGTCTCGCAGGATGACTTTGATGCGGCTGCCCTTACTGCCCGTATGACTGAAGGGCGCACAGATATAGGCGCGGTTGTTAGTTTTACCGGCTTTTGCCGTGATGAGAATAAAACACTTCAGGCGCTGGAACTTGAACATTATCCGGGCATGGCGGAAGCGCAGCTGACCCGTATTGCTGCTGATGCTCTGCAACGCTGGCCGCTACAGGGCGTTACCATTGTTCATCGCAGCGGTCTCATCAAAGCCGGTGAGCAGATTGTGTTTGTCGCCACAGCCAGCAAGCACAGACAGGCCGCCTTTGAAGCCGCAGAATTTCTGATGGATTATCTCAAGAGCGATGCGCCTTTCTGGAAGAAAGAACATCTGATCACCCCTGCTCCGGAGAATGGCGATCCGCAATCGGGCTGGGTCAAAGCCAAAGCCAGCGACGAAGACATGAAGAAGCGCTGGCAGGATTAAGACAGCTCAGCTTTGCCTGAGCAAAAATCCCGTTTGAATATTTTACAATCCTGTGAAATTATTTGCACTGACTTGCATTGCCATAAGTAAACCATAAAATCAGGGCAGTAGCTGATACAGCATATTTATATGATTCAACTCGTGTTTTATCCGGATTTGATCCTATAGTCCGGAGAGCACTTACGACTCATGGATATGCATTGATTCCAGAATTACCGGTTTAAATCACCGGTGAGCATTTTTTAGTCGTCCGGCAATTTCATTATCCAAAACAGATCAAAGAAGATTTCCGGCAGCTAAACGATGAGGAAAACCACATAGTGACACGTGTTAAGGTTAAAACTTAACGTAAATTATGTGTTTAGTCATTTGGCGTTAATATACCGCCGGTTAAAATGCCAGCTCAGACAACTTCTCAAAAACGGAGAGAGTCTAAACTGGCAGTGCAACAAACAGGACAGAATATGTTGATTGGTAAAGCGCGCATCATTGCTGCATCCCTGATAGGACTGGCCGTCTTAGGCGGCAGC
Source organism: Pseudochrobactrum algeriensis (assembly GCF_018436245.1). NCBI lineage: Bacteria > Pseudomonadati > Pseudomonadota > Alphaproteobacteria > Hyphomicrobiales > Brucellaceae > Pseudochrobactrum > Pseudochrobactrum algeriensis. The sequence continues at coordinate 1,100,707 of NZ_CP075361.1, read as the reverse complement.
GCAATGATCCTTTCCTCAACCATGCCGACGCAGAGTATCGCATCTGAAAAAACAATACGTGGCACTGTCATGTATCGCGAGCGGATTGCCCTGCCCCCGGAGGCCACGTTGAATGTGCAGTTGCTGGATGTTTCACTCGCTGATGCGCCGGCTCAGGTAATTGCCGAACAGCAGCTCAGCAATATTCCATCCGCGCCAATTCCGTTTGAACTGAAATTCGATTCTTCCAAACTCGTTGCAAAGCATACCTATGCCTTGCAGGCACGTATCAGCGCCGGTGATACTCTGTGGTTCATCAATGACACACGCCATGAGTTCAATCCGGAAAAATTTGACAGCGCCTATGAAATCCGCGTTGTCAATGTGCGCAAAAATACCAGCCTGCAAACACCGCTGACACTGGAAAATCATGAATGGCTCACAGAGGATATCCGTGGTGCCGGCGTGATTGATTTTGCCCAGACAACCCTGTCAATTTCTCCGAGCGGCGAAGTTTCCGGCTCCGGCGGTTGCAACCGTTATTTCGGCAAGGCAACCATTACCGGTGAAGCGCTGAATTTCGGCACTATCGGTTCCACATTCATGCAGTGCCCGCCCGCCCTGATGGATCAGGAAACCAAATTTCTCGATGTACTGAAACAGACCCGTCAGTTCAGCATTAATAACGGCAAACTCTATCTGCTGGGAGATAACGGGCTGGAACTTGCTCGTCTCGCCAATAACAGCTGATTTGTCAGTATAATGAATTAAAACGGGCACGCCTTCAAAAGCGTGTCCGTTTTTTATATCTCTACATATAAAAAAAGCGCCGCATTGCTGCAGCGCTTTTTTCAAATCAAAGACTAAATAAATTAGCCAACGATTTCGGTCGAAGAGAACCAGTAGGTGATTTCCTGAGCAGCTGTTTCAGGAGCATCTGAACCGTGTACCGAGTTTTCACCGATCGACAGAGCGAAGGTTTTACGGATTGTACCTTCAGCAGCATCTGCCGGATTGGTTGCGCCCATAACTTCGCGGTTTTTCAGGATGGCGTTTTCGCCTTCCAGAACCTGAACGATTGTCGGGCCGGAAGTCATGGTTTCAACCAGCTCACCGAAGAAAGGACGTGCTGCATGCACTGCGTAGAAGCCTTCAGCTTCGCGCTTGCTCATCCATACGCGCTTGGAAGCAACAACACGCAGACCAGCTTCTTCGAGCTTGGCGGTGATTGCACCGGTCAGGTTGCGCTTGGTTGCATCTGGCTTGATCATGGAAAAGGTACGTTCGATGGCCATTTTTGTCCTGTATATATTTAGAGGAAAGGTGCCGTTCTATACCCTCACAGCCTTTTACAGTCAAATAAGATCATTAAACCTGCTATAAAATGCTGCTGAAAGCGGCGTCTGTCTTGTTCGTATTTACCCGATGAAGGCTCTGCACCTGATACGCAGATTTTACTGCAGCTTCCTGCATAATTACCTGATGCTTCAGAAAAATGACAAGGCACTGATAATAAAGTGATTTAGCCTGCTATAAGTGCAAAGACAGGTTATAGTTAACAGCGCTCATGACAATAACAGCGATTCTGTGTTGCACGGGCTGTCTTTTGCTGTTTTTGGTTTTTGATGAGAGCTTGATGATGAAGCAACATTTTCTGATGCTTGCTGCCTATAACGGCTGGGCCAATAAACAGCTTTTTGACGCGGTTGCGGCTTTGACTGAAAGCGAATACCGGCAGGATGCAGGCCTGCATTACAAATCTGTCCATGCCACGCTTAATCACCTGCTGGGCAATGACAGGCTATGGATGAAGCGTTTTACCGGTGAAGGCGATCACCCGAAAACACCTGATGCCATTCTCTATCTGGCTTTGTCTGATCTGCGCGCTGCCCGCCTGCAGGAAGATGCGCGTATTCTGGAATGGCTGGAGGGGCTTTCCCCTGCCGAGGTTTCAGGGCGTTTTGTGTTTCTCAATATGAGCGACATGCGCACCATCAGTCAGCGGCTTGCCCCTGCCCTTGCCCATATGTTCAACCATCAGACCCATTATCGCGGGCAGGTTCATGCAGCACTCACCATGCTGAAACATACGGCACCGGAACTGGATATGATGATTTTCCAGAAATCGGAATCCGGCCGCCGCTTCGTCTGATATTTCCGTCTCAACACAAGCATAACCGGACGTTTTTGCCTCTTGCACAATTGCAATATCCCGTGCAAAACCGCTCTATGTTGATCCTTAATGATATAACCGTCCGCATGGTCGGACGCGTCCTCATCGACCATGGCAGTGCAACACTGCCATCTGGTTCAAAGACCGGTTTTGTCGGGCGTAACGGCACCGGCAAGTCGACCCTGTTCAAGGTGATTACCGGTGAATTGTCGTCGGATACCGGCGATATTTCCATCCCGAAAAACACCCGTATCGGTCAGGTGGCGCAGGAAGCACCAGGCACAGAAGAGTCTCTGATCGAGATCGTTCTGAAAGCGGATAAAGAACGCCTTGCCTTGTTGCAGGAAGCCGAAACGGCGACTGATCCGGCACGCATTTCCGAAATTCATATCCGCCTCGCCGATATTGAATCTCATTCAGCGGAAGCCCGTGCCAGCGCCATTCTCTCCGGCCTGGGTTTTGATGCGGAAGCGCAATTGCGCCCAGCTTCGTCCTTCTCCGGTGGCTGGCGTATGCGCGTGGCTCTGGCGGCTGTGCTGTTTGCCCAGCCTGATCTGCTGCTGCTCGATGAACCAACCAACTATCTCGACCTTGAAGGCGTGTTGTGGCTGATCGACTATATCAAGCGCTACCCTTACACCGTCATCATCATCAGCCATGATCGCGATTTGCTGAACTCGGCAACCAGTTCTATTCTGCATCTTGAAAATAAGAAGCTGACATTCTGGAAGGGTAATTACGACCAGTTCGAGCGTCAGCGCGCCGAAATGCTGGAATTGCAGCAGAAACAGCGTGTGAAGCAGGAAGCCCATCGCAAGCATATGGAATCCTTTGTGGAGCGGTTCCGCGCCAAGGCTTCCAAGGCGCGTCAGGCACAATCCCGTCTGAAAGCCCTGCAAAAGCTGAAGCCGATAGCCGCGCATTATGATGAGCATGTGCAGCCATTCCGCTTTCCTGAAGCAGAGAAGATTGCGGCCTCGCCGATTATTGCGCTGGAAAATGCTGATGTCGGTTATGAAACCGGCAAGCCCATCCTGCGCAATCTTTCACTGCGTATTGATAATGATGACCGCATTGCCCTGCTCGGTTCCAATGGTAACGGTAAGTCCACTCTGGCAAAGCTGATCTCCGGACGGCTGAAACCGGAAGGCGGTACACTGACCCTTTCGCCTGCGCTAAAAGTGGCCTTCTTCGCCCAGCATCAGCTTGATGATCTGGTGCCGGAAGACAATGCCATTGAGCATGTGCGCAAACTGATGCCGGATGCACCGGAAGCGAAAGTGCGTGCCCGTGTTGCGCAGATGGGGCTGGCAACGGAAAAAATGCTCACCAAAGCTAAAGAGCTTTCCGGCGGTGAAAAAGCACGTCTGCTGATGGGGCTGGCAACATTCCACGGCCCTAACCTGCTGATCCTCGATGAGCCGACCAACCATCTGGATATCGACAGCCGCGAAGAACTGGTTCACGCGCTGAATGATTTCAAAGGCGCTGTCATCCTCATCGCCCATGATCGTCATCTCATCGAAGCGACCATGGATCGGCTGTGGCTGGTGCGTAACAGCACGGTCAAACCTTATGACGGCGATCTGGATGATTACCGTTCTCTGGTTCTGAGCGATAAAAGCACGCCAAACAGCACTATTGAGGCTGTTCAAGAGGTCGCTATTGTTGATGAAGGACCAAAACTCAGCAAAGTTGAACAGCGTAAGCTGGCTGCGCAGAAGCGTGAGCAGCTTAAACCGTTGCAGAAAAAGATTAATGATTCCGAGTCTTTAATGCAGAAACTGCAGAAAGAGATTCAAGGGCTGAAAAGCAAACTGGAAGATCCTGAGCTTTATACCAAGGATGCCCAGAAGGCAGTACAGTTCAATATTGATCTGAAGGCCGCTGAAACCAAACTGGCTGATGCAGAAGAAAAATGGCTGACCTATTCTGCTGAATATGAAGAGGCAATGGCCGATTAAACGCCGCATTCACGCTAAAGAATTTAAGCCCGCCGGTTCTGTGAAACGGCGGGCTTTTCTATATTCAGAATGATGTTTAAACTTTGGAACGTCTGCGCGAGCGCATAAATCCGTAGAGACCGGCCACCATAATCACCACACCCATCATGATAATATTCTCGTCAACCGGAGGTGCTCCACGGCGCAAAACCAGATCGGCTTTTGTCAGCGACAAGCCGTCTTCCACCGCCCGCACACTGAATTCATAAGTTCCCGCTTGCAGAGTTTCCATGTCCTTGGCGCTTTGGCGGATCACCGCACCGCTTTGCGGCAGATCACGCTGTTCATTACCGCTTTTCGGGCTGTAGCTGAGGCGCTCCGCCAGTACCGGCACCCATCACGTGACACTGCCAGATTAAGCACTGACTGCTTTTGTCCGCTGGTTACGCCCTGCATTGGTTGCGCATCAACAAAAATACGCAACGGCGCATCTTCAGGTTTCAATTGCACTTTCGCAGACTGATAGCCGCCTTCGCGCTGATAGAGCACCCATGTGCCGATTTCCTCGCCGCCGAAATGACGCTGCGCCCACGGCCAGATCACACCGGTTGCCAGACCAACGAGAAACAGCAGAATACAAAAAATACGCATCAGGCTTTTTTCTCCCAGCGGCGATCTGCATTTTGCTGCCAATAGGTCAGCTGATGTCCTGCGGCTTTCAGGCTTTTCCATTGCTCTCGCGCTTTGGTCAGCTGGGCAGCGTCGTGGCCGTCAAACATCACCACCAGACGATCATAGTTCTCAGCACCCGCGATTTCTGCGCCTTCCACAACAAAACGCACTGTTGCTCCGTTCAGATTATCCGTGGTTGTCGTCAGCAAGGCGGGCTGATGTTCTGCATGGGGCTGCGCATCAGTGCCATGAGCAAGAAATGAAGCATTGCTCCATGTCCACAGCAAGCGGTCGAGCTCATCGCGGCGTTCTTCCGATGTCATCTGAATTGTCACGCGCCAGCCCCGCTCTAACGAACGGTCAACCAGCCCCGGCAAAGCTTCATCCAAAACGGATTCAGTCAGATGATAAAACAGAATTTCCGCCATCAGCCAATGCAGGGAACCGCGCCCCTTACCTCTCGCATCTCATATATACCGGACAACAGCTTAAACCAGAAACAAAACGGCCTGTCGATCAGACAGGCCGCCTCATACAGAAAAACCGGAGATTATAATCAGGCGGTTGCAGAACGGGGTGCCTGTTGCGGCGCAGTAATGCTGCGCACACCGAGACACAGCAGTGTAAAATAGCTCAGACTTTCCAGAACTTCTTCCAAAAACTCGTTAAAGGCGAGCCCGTGCATTTTCTCAAAAACCTCGCCGAGAGCGATCAGTGCGGCTGCCAGATAAAAAGGCCATGCTTTACGGCTGAAAACAAAGGTCAGAACTGGGCGCACATAATCTGAATGGCGGAAAACATAAACAGCTGCGAAAGCGATGACGATAATCGCCTCATGCCAGCGGAATGCATGGGATTTGATGTAATTGCTCACCGGCCCTGTCGGCTCGATTTCAAACTCACGGAAGAAGAAAATCCACATCAGTACGGACATACCGATTGCAAACATTCGCGCAGGCCCCTCACTGCGCAGGCCGCCGATGAAAAACGCGATTGCGGCAAGACCGAGATAAACCAGCTGCAAATTCTCGAGCAATCCGGCCTCTCCCATTTCGACGACAAGATTGTCAAAATCCGTCACGAAGAAAAAGAACAGAACATTTAATAAAAGCAGTACCAGCATTGCACTGATGAAACTGCGCGAAGCATAAGATGGAAACACAATTTTATCCGGAATAAACAGCCAGCCCGTCCTTCAGGGGTGCCAAAACCGGCGGACACAGCATCTCAATGAATATTTTGTGACATCTTAACAAGTTCTTGTTGCTGCGCACAATTAAAATTCATATTGCGCCGGTCAATTTTTATTGAGGTATTTATTTCCGCCAGTGCGTATCGCGTTTAAGTGAGGCCACAGCGCTCGCTCTGTCTCCTTGTTTTTACGCATGCCGCTATCGGAAAACCGGCACCAGCCTTTCCGCGACAAGCTTTAAAATACAAAAAAGCCGGTGCTGGCACCGGCTTTTCCAATCATGTGGCAGGATAACTGCTTATTAGCCTTCGTAATGATCACGAACAAGGCGATCCAGAACGCGGACACCAAAGCCTGACCCCCAGGATTCATTATACTCGCTGGCAGGTGAATCCATCGCAGTACCGGCAATATCCAGATGCGCCCAAGGTGTATCACCGACAAAACGCTTAAGGAACTGAGCCGCAGTGATCGAACCGGCAGGACGACCGGCCGAGTTACGCATATCTGCGAATTTGGAATCGATGATCTTGTCATATTCCTTGGTGAGCGGCATACGCCACAGTTTTTCACCGCTGGTCTGACCGGCATCAAACAGCTGTTCTGCCAGTTCATCATCATTGGAGAACAGACCAGCATGCTGGGTGCCGAGAGCGATTACAATCGCACCGGTCAGCGTCGCCAGATTTATCATGAAGCGCGGCTTATGGGTCTTGGCGGTGTAATACAGTGCATCAGCCAGAACCAGACGGCCTTCCGCATCGGTATTGATAACTTCAATCGTCTGACCGGACATGGTAGTAACAATATCACCCGGACGCTGTGCATTGCCATCCGGCATATTTTCCACAAGACCGATCACGCCGATAACATTGGCCTTAGCTTTACGGCCGGCCAGTGCGCGCATCAGACCGGTAACAGCAGCTGCACCGCCCATATCACCCTTCATATCTTCCATACCAAGCGCAGGCTTGATGGAGATACCGCCGGTATCGAACACAACGCCCTTACCGACAAAAGCAACAGGCTTGTCTTTGGCTTTACCGCCGTTCCATTCCATCACCACAAGACGCGGCGGACGGACAGAACCCTGAGCAACGCCGAGCAGCGAGCCCATGCCGAGCTTTTTCATTTCTTTTTCGGTGAGAATGGTGATTTTAACACCGAGTTTCTCAAGCTTTTCTGCTTCCGCAGCAAATTCAACCGGTCCGAGCACATTTGCAGGCTCATTGACCAGATCGCGCGCCAGCAGCACACCTTCACCAATTTCAGCTGCGGCTTCGTAAGCTTTTTCCGCACCGGCAGCATCAGCAACCTGAATGGTCAGCTTAACATCTTTGGCCTCAGCTTTGTCGTCGCTTTTCTTGGTTTTGTACTTGTCAAAACGATAAGCGCGCAGCTGTGCGCCCAGAGCAAAATCCGCAGCCGCTTCAGCCGGAATTTCCAGACCGTCAATTGCGAGAATTGCATTGGCTTCAGCGGATTTGCCGATTTTGGCGAATGCCGCGCCGCCGATTTTCAGCCAGTCATCATTTTTCAACTTGGCAGGATCGCCGATACCAACCAGAACCAGACGCTCTGCGCCTGCACCGTCAGCAAGGTAAGTTTCAAGCGTTGCACCAAGTTTGCCCTTGAAACCGGCTTTGGTAATCAGGCCGGAAACGAAACCTTCGCCGCCAACATGATTTGCCTGTGCGGCAACCGAACCGTCTTTGCTCACGGGTACAATCACGACATCTTTCAGCTTTTCTGAAAAATTCGAAAACTTGATGACTGGATTTTTGGACATAATAACTCCAATAGGTAAAAACAGAGTCGCATAACTCAATGCATTGTGTGGCTCTATCAAGATCAAACCACAAGCCATAAATTACCGTCTCTGACGAATAAGTGTTTTGTTAACCTAATTTCTTTGTCTATTTTTAGCCAAGACCCGATTATGATAAACACGGATTATATGACAAGCGTTTGCGTGCCGTCTTTAAACGATTATAAGATGTCAGCAAATTCGTATAACCGGCAGATAATAACAGGTTCAGCCCTAAGGTTCAGGATGTAAATTCAGCGTATGAAACTGATCGAGCGATACATCCTGCGCCGCGTAGGAATAATGTTTCTGGCCGTGTTCTGCGCGGCCATCGGCATTACGTGGACAGTGCAGGTATTGCAGCGCATCAACTTCCTGACTTCCAGCGGCCAGTCTCTGGCAACAGCCATCCAGTTTTTCTCGCTGTTTATTCCCTCCGTCATCCCTCTGGTGATGCCGTTTGCGCTGGTGATTGCCATCACGCAGACACTCTCCACCATGAATCAGGATTCGGAGCTGGTGGTCATCAATGCCTCCGGCAGCCCGCGCACGGCCGTTATCCGGCCGGTATTGCTGTTTGCTGCCATGCTTGCGGTTATTTCATTTCTGGTCGCCAATTTCGTCGATCCTTATGCACGCTATAATATGCGTTCCATGCTGGCCAATGCGAGCGCAGATTTGATCAATGTGGTTGTGCAGGAAGGCAGCTTCCGCAGATTGTCCGACAATCTTTATGTGCAGATTGCCGAGCGTAAATCAGACGGCAGCATCGGCGGCATGTTCATCGCCGATTCCCGTGATGCCAATACAGATCTGGTTTATTATGCGCTGGACGGCGCTATCGCCAATAATAATGGCAATGACGTTCTGCTGATGAATAATGGTGAGATTCAGCGCCGTGAAGTTAAAACCGGCAATGTTTCCATCATTAAATTTGATCAATATGCGTTTGATCTGAGCCAGTTCACAGATACAGGCGGCGATATGGTTCTTTATGCCAAAGACCGTCATCTCTCCTACCTCATCAATCCGGACAAGAATGATCCGATTTTTCAGACCAAGCCGCTGCAATATCGCGCGGAACTGCATAAACGTCTGACAAACTGGCTTTATCCTTTCGTCTTCGCCATGATTGCTCTGGTTCTGGCTGGCGATGCGCGCTCCCATCGTGAAGCGCGAGTTTCCGCTTCTTTCTCGGCGATCTCGCTGTCGCTGATCGTGTATTGGGCCGGATATTTTGTGTCTGACCGCGCTGAGAAGAATCTGAGCTATGTGCCGGTCATGTATCTTATTCCGCTCGGTGTCATTGCGGTCTGCCTCTATGCATTGTTCAGCGGACGCTCACTCAGCCTGCCAACCTCATGGTCGGACAGGATTCAGGACATAACCGAACAATTAACAGCCCGCCTGCGTCCGCTTTATGAGCGCTTTGCCGGCAAGAAAAATACATCAGGAGGTCAGTCATGATCGGCTGGACGCTCGGACGCTATTTTTTCATGCGCTATGTGCAAACCACGCTGTATTTTCTGCTGGGTATTTTTGCATTGTCGCTGCTGCTCGATTTTACGGAAAATGCCAGCAAGCTCTCCACCCTCCCCGATTATTCGGCATGGGCGGCACTCGGGCTTTCAGCGATGCGCATTCCTTTCATCATGCAGCAGGTTATTCCGTTTGTGGCGCTGTTCTCTGCTATGGCCACGCTGATTTCGCTGAACCGCCGCTATGAACTGGTGGTAGCGCGTTCAGTCGGTGTTTCCGCATGGCAGTTTTTGCTGCCTGCCTGTCTTGGTGCCTTCCTGTTCGGCCTCATCACCATTTTCATCATTAATCCGCTTGCGGCTTATGGTTTTGAAAAATCGCTGGAAATCAGCACGCGCTGGCAAAACGGCAATGTTAATCAGGTTACAGCGCTGCGCGATCCGTGGCTGCGCCAGAAATTTGATGAACAGGAAACCATTATCGGCGCCAAGGGCATTCTTGCACAGGGAACGCATCTGACCGGTGTCAGCTTCTTCGTCTTCAATGAAGACAAGACAATCAAAGAGCGTTTTGACGCCCGCGATGCTCAGCTGGAAGACGGTTACTGGAACCTGACCAATGTGACCCATATTGTCGAAGGTCAGGAACCTAAAGAACTTTTATCCACAAAGATTCCGACCCAGTTAAAACCGGAATTTCTCGAAGAAAAACTTTCTTCGCCCGACACGATTCCATTCGTGCAATTGCCCCGTAAGATTGAAGTCGCCCGCTCTTTCGGCTTTTCGGCCACCGCTTTTGACATGCAGTTCCAGTCTTTGCTGGCTTTGCCTGCTCTTTTGATGGCCATGACGCTGATTGCTGCAACAGTCTCATTAAAATTTGTGCGTTCCGGCCAGTCCGGAGCAATGATTCTGGGTGGCATCATTGCCGGGTTCGTGCTTTATGTCGTAACTGTACTTGCCAAAGCTTTTGGCACGGCAGGATTCGTGCCGCCTTTTGTAGCGGCATGGGTACCGGTATTGATTGCAACATTTTTTGGAATCTCCTTTTTGCTCCATAAGGAGGATGGTTAGTGGGATTGAGTAGCTCCCGCACGGTAGTATCTGAGTACTTCACGCGTCTTGCACGCGGGACAGCTCTGGCGTGCATTTTTTCCACCTCTGTGATCATTTCTATGTCTTCCGTGGCTTACAGTCAGGAAGCAGCGCCTTCTGACGACTTCGGCAGCCAGTATCAGACTAATCCTGATGCCAAGATGCTGCTGCAGGCGGACAATCTGATTGTCGACCGCGATCAGAATACTGTCACCGCAGCGGGCAATGTTCAGATTGAATATGACGGCAATCGTCTGGTTGCACGTCAGGTTGTCTACAACCAAAAAACCAAACGCATGGTTGCTAAAGGCAATGTTGAAATTGTCGAAAAAGACGGCAACCGCATTTATTCTGATGAAATCGATGTAACGGATGATTTCCGCGATGGCTTTGTAAACGGCCTGCGCGTTGAAACCGTTGATGACACACGTTTTGCAGCGGAAAGCGCGGAACGCAGTCTCGGTGAAATCACCACATTTAATAATGGTGTTTACACTGCCTGCCGTGCCTGTGAAAAAGATCCGAGCAAGCCGGTTCTCTGGCAGGTTAAAGCCAAGAAAATTATCTGGAACGGCACCAAGAAAACTGTCCGCTTTGAAGGCGGCCGTTTTGAAATGTTCGGCAAGTCGCTTTTTGCCCTGCCTGCTTTCGAAATTGCTGACCCGACCATCAAGCGCAAGAGCGGCTTCCTGTTCCCGAGCTTCCTCTATAAAGACGAGCTGGGTTTCGGTATGCGGGTGGGCTATTTCTGGAATCTGGCTCCGAATTATGACATCACCACTTATGGTACAGGCCTGACAAAACAGGGCTTCTTAAGTGAAACCGAATGGCGTCACCGCCTTGAAAACGGCTCTTATAATATTCGCGTAGCGGGTATTTATCAGGCGAAGCCGGGAGAGTTCGGCTCCACAACAGTTGATGCGCAAGAGCGTTTCCGCGGCATGGTTGCCTCCAAGGGTGACTTCAAAATCAATCCGCGCTGGAGCTTTGGCTGGGATGTTATCGCCCAGACTGACAAGAATTTCAGCCGCACCTATAAAATCGGCGGCTATAGCGGTGAATCCCTGACATCCAATGTCTATTTGCGCGGTATATCCGGTCGCAACCATCTGGATATTAACCTGTACAAGTTCAAAGTTCAGGAAGATGTGCTGAATGGCACAACAAATGCAGTGGATACGAAACAGCCTTGGGTTCTGCCAAGTGTTGACTATCTCTATACTGTTCCGGGTTCTGTCTATGGCGGCGAACTGACCATTACCAGCAATCTGCAGGGCATTTATCGCGAAACTTCTGATAAAATTTATCTGAATCAGAATCAGAACAACGCTGTCCGCTTCCTGAATGGCATGAAGGGCACCAGTGCCCGCCTGACCACGGAAGCAGAATGGAAACGGACTTTCATCACTGAACAGGGTCTGGTCATTACCCCTCTCCTCGCGCTGCGTGGCGATGCGATTGGTATTAGCACCAATGATACATTCGGTACTGTGAATGAAATCCGTTCGCAGGCTTTCCGTGGTATGGCGACTGCTGGTCTGGAAGTTCGCTGGCCGATCCTGTTCTCCACAACCAGCATGACACAGGTGCTGGAACCGACAGCGCAGATTTTTGTTCGTAATGACGAGCCTTATGCCGGTCGTCTGCCGAATGAAGATGCACAGAGCTTTGTCTTTGATGCGACCAGTCTTTTCCAGCGCGACAAGTTCTCCGGTTACGACCGTGTTGAAGGCGGCACACGCGCTAATCTTGGTCTGCGCTATTCCGGCAATATGAATAATGGCTGGTCCATCCATGGTCTTGCCGGTCAGTCCTTCCAGCTGGGTGGCCTGAACTCCTTTGCCGAAAGCGACTTTGCCGGTGCCGGTGCGGATTCCGGTCTTGAAGGCAAGCGCTCTGACTATGTTGCAATGCTTGGCATGTCCAACAATTCCGGTCTCGCTTTTGCGGCACGCGGACGCTTTGACAAAGATAATTTTGAAGTCAAACGCGGTGAAGTGGAAGCCAGCCACAGCGGACAGATTGTTCAGGCCTCGGTTAAATATGCCTATATTGCCAAGCAGCCGGATTATGGCTACGCGAATGACCGTCAGGAAGTCAGCCTGAGCGCTTCAACACGTTTCAAAGAAAACTGGCGTGTGTTTGGTTCCGGTACCTATGATATCGTATCAGAAACTCTGGTACGTGCTCAGTCCGGTCTGGCCTATGACGATGAGTGCTTCACCTATTCGATGGCCTATATTCAGACACGCAGTCCGGGTCAGGATAAGATTTCCCATTCGGTCGGCTTCAATATTTCCTTCCGTACACTGGGCGATCTGGGCAGTTCATTCTAAGCCCATCTGACAATCAGAAATTATATTACGGCCTGCTTTATGCGGGCCGTAATTTTATCCAGAGCGGTTTACGTCCAGATTGGATCATAGCGCTCGCTCTAGATTCTTTATTTGGTCGCATTATCACGGGCGTCAAGTTGACTGTGAAATGCTCCAGAGCATGTGCCGGAAAAGCGGGCACCGATTTTCCGATAACGACATGCGTAAAACAAAGAGATCGAGCAGTTCTACCGGTTCAATATTAACAGGAACCGCTCTGAACCTGCGTTTTGCACGCAGATTATTTCGTAAACGCATCATAAAATCGTACGATTTACACTCTAATTCTCATTCGGAACGCATCTGTATATCGGAATACAGCAATGCAAACAGGGGATAATGGCAGCAATCACACAGGCTTTGACTGTGAAGAATAAAGATTGTCTGCGTAGTTTCAGGTAAGAGCGGGTATAAACGGGGTCGAAATTCGCTGTTTTCATGCATTCTTAAACAGATGAGAGATTGTTTCACTGCAACTGCTCATCTATACAAGAATGAAAATCCTGACAGGATGTGACAACAGAAGTCATTTTATCTATTACTTCTCCCTATCAGGAGACGATCACGTCCTGAGGCACGGAACGGGAAACCAGGTATGAAATTTGCTACTATGAGCATGAATTTTAATAAACGCATTCTGGCTGCTGTGTTTGCCGGTACTGTTGCAATGACGGCTTTGAGTGTGACGGAATTTACCGGCACTGCCAAAGCTGCCGAAATTAAAGTGATCGTCAACAGCAACCCGATTACCAATGTGGATATTGCGAACCGCGCTGCCTTCCTTAAATTGCAGCGCCGCGGCGGCAATCTCAACAAACAGGCTCAGGACGAGCTGGTTGAAGAAATGCTCAAGCGTGTGGAAATGAAATCACGCGGTATTGTTGTTTCGGATCAGGAAATTGAAACTGCCTATGCAGGCTTTGCCTCGCGTAACAAAATGAGTGTTGCGCAGCTTAACCAGCTGATGAATCAGGCCGGTATCACGCCGAAGCATTTTAAAACCTTTATCATGGTGCAGATGGGCTGGAGCCGTGCGATTGGTGCCCGCTTCCGCTCCGAAGGTATGATGAGCGAGCAGGATGCTGTGCAGCGGATGCTGAAGGATGGCGGTAAAAAGCCTTCAACCAGTGAATACACATTGCAGCAGGTGATTTTCGTTGTACCTGCCGCCAGCCGCTCGGCAGGCACAATGGCGAAACGCCGTTCCGAAGCCAATGCTCTGCGCAACCGCTTCTCCAGCTGTGAAACAACACGTTCCCAGACCAAGGGCATGCTGGATGTGACCGTGCGTGATCTCGGCAAGCATCTGGAACTGCAATTGCCGCCGGAATGGTCAAAACAATTGAAAGCAACAGCTGTAGGCCGTCCGACAGCGGTTCAGGATACTGATAAAGGCGTTGAATTCCTCGCCGTCTGTGCCAAGCGCACTGTATCGGATGATCGCGTTGCACAGCTGACCTTCTCTATGGAAGGCACCGGTAGCAATGCAGATCAGGAAAAGAAAGCTGAAGAAATCAGCAAGAAATATGTCAAAGAACTGCGCGAAAAAGCGAAAATCGTTAATCGCTAACCCTGAAAAAGCCACGCAGAAATTATTCTGCGTGGCTGATCTGATTTAAGTATTTTTCTGTTTACGGCCTCATTACACAGCAGAACCGGAGCATAAAATGGTTTTTCCGCAGCATGGAGAGGCTTCCATAGCACCGGTTGCTCTGAGCATCGGCGACCCGTCCGGTATCGGGCCGGATATTGCCCTCACCGCATGGGCGCAGCGGGAAAAGCATGCGCTGCCTCCGTTTTTTATCCTTGCCGACCCGTCCTTGCTGACAGCAAGAGCCAGACAGCTCGGGCTTGATATCCCTTTCAGCATCTGCCAGCCGTCTGAAGCAACACAGCGCTTTTGCCATTATCTGCCTGTTGTGCCTCTGGCCAACCGGCTGACTGATAAGCCGGGCGTGCCGCAGACCGCCAATGCCGCCGGTATTATCGAAGCGATTGAACGCGCCACACATTATGTGCTCGATGGTCAGGCCAGTGCAGTCACAACCTGCCCTATCGCCAAGAAACCGCTTTACGAAGCCGGTTTTGGCTTTCCGGGGCATACGGAATTTCTTGCCCATCTGGCTTCCCGCCATCTCGGGGTTGAAGTACGCCCTGTCATGATGCTCGCAGGCCCGCAATTGCGCGCCGTGCCGGTAACAATTCATATTCCGTTACATAAAGTGCCGGAAGCACTGACAACGGCTGCGATCATTGAAACTATCCGCATTACCGATCATGATCTGCGCACACGTTTTGGCATCAAAAATCCGCGTATTGCAGTCTCCGGTCTCAATCCTCATGCCGGTGAAGGCGGAGCGCTCGGCCATGAAGATGATGCTGTCATCCGCCCTGCTATCGAGCAACTCAAAAGCGAGGGTATCAATATTCGCGGCCCGCTGCCTGCAGATACAATGTTCCACAAACAGGCGCTAACAACCTATGATACGGCAATCTGCATGTATCACGATCAGGCACTAATTCCTGCCAAAGCGCTGGCCTTTGATGAAACGGTCAATGTAACACTCGGTCTGCCTTTCATCCGCACCTCTCCCGACCACGGAACTGCTTTTGACATTGCAGGACGCGGCATTGCCCGACCGGACAGCCTGATTGCCGCGCTTAAACTGGCCGCAGAACTGGCACATAATCATAAACGGACACAAGACTGAATGAGCATTGATAATCTGCCGCCACTGCGTGATGTGATTGAACGTCACGAACTGAATGCCAAAAAATCCCTCGGCCAGAACTTCCTGCTCGATCTCAACCTGACATCCAAAATTGCCCGACAGGCCGGTGACTTACAGGATCAGCCGGTGATTGAGGTCGGCCCCGGCCCCGGAGGTCTGACACGCGCTATTCTGGCTCAGGGCGGCATTGTCACGGCAATCGAACGTGATGAGCGCTGCCTGCCCGCGTTGGAGGAAATCGCTGCGGAATATCCGGGGCGTTTACGTGTCATTTCCGGTGATGCTTTGCAGCAGGATTTTAAGGCGCTGTTTCCTGATCCGGCCAAAAAGCCGAAAATCATCGCCAACCTGCCTTATAATGTCGGCACGCAATTGCTGATCGGCTGGTTGCTGAGTGAGCCATGGCCGCCTTTTTACAGCTCAATGACCCTGATGTTCCAGAAGGAAGTTGCCGAGCGCATTGTTGCCCATGCCGGTGATGATGCCTATGGCCGTCTTGGTGTGCTGGCCGGATGGCGTACGCAGTCTAAAATCGCTTTTGATCTGCCGCCACAGGCTTTCACACCGCCGCCGAAAGTCACGTCTGCCGTTGTGCATATGATCCCGCGGGAAGAGCCGCTGGCCTGCCCGCCGCAGCTTCTGGAGCGGGTAACGCAAGCGGCATTCGGTCAGCGCCGCAAGATGCTACGCCAAAGCCTCAAGCCGCTTGGTGGTGAAGCCCTGCTCAATAAAGCAGGCATTGATCCGACGCGCCGTGCAGAGACACTGAGTGTCGAAGAATTTGTGCATCTGGCAAACCAGCTCTGAGATATAAAAAAACCGCCTTACGGCGGTTTTTCTTTTCAGACGTATGGAGAACTTAAGAAGGCTGTTCTTCCAGCAAACCATTGACGAATTCAAACAGACCCGGACGACGGTCGCGGCGCAGACGCTCAGCCATAACAATGGACTTCACAGCGGCATAGGACTGGTTCAGATCTTCATTGATAACAATGTAATCATATTTGCTCCATTTCTGGATTTCAAAACGCGCATTGTTCAGACGTGTTTCAATCACTTCAGGCGTATCTTCCGCACGGCGGTTCAGACGCATCTGAAGTTCTTTCATGGTCGGTGGCAGAATAAAAATCGATACGACATCGGCCGGCATTTTGGCCTGAAGCTGTTCCGCACCCTGCCAGTCAATGTCAAACAACATGTCACGACCGTCTGCCAAGGCGTTTTCCGCAGTCTCACGCAGCGTTCCGTAATAATTGCCATGCACCTCTGCCCATTCAATCAGGGCATCGCTGTCACGCAGACGCTCGAATTCACGCACGCTTTTAAAGTGGTAGTGAACGCCCTCAATCTCGCTGGCGCGACGCTGACGGGTTGTCACGCTGACAGACAGGGAAAGATCCATGTCGCGGTCTTCCAGCAACAAACGTGCAATCGTTGACTTACCCGCGCCTGACGGCGAAGAAATGACCAACATAAGGCCGCGTCGTGCGACAGCATTTTCCACGAAGGAGATGGCCATAATCTATTCTGCTCCAGATTCTCTATTCACTGCTATGTCTGATATCATTGCGCCGCAATGATGTCTCTTTTGTTCTCTCTTTTCACAGCAATTGCGGCGTTTTTTAGTTATTAAAGCATTACCTGATCTTCACTATACGCGGAGCGGAAACGCTTGCAATCTTTACTATTCGAGGTTCTGAACCTGCTCGCGGAACTGATCGACAACCGCTTTCAGCTCAAGGCCGATTGCAGTAATGCTGGCCGCATTGGATTTTGAACACAGCGTATTGGTTTCGCGATTGAATTCCTGCGACAGAAAATCGAGCTTACGCCCCGCAGGGCCGCCGTCGCTGAGCAATTTATGCGCTGCAGCCACATGCATATCCAGCCGGTCAAGTTCCTCTTGAATATCCGCTTTGGTGGCAAGAAATGCTGCCTCCATATGCAGTCGCTGTTCGTCCAACACAATGGCCGCACTGCGATTGCTGTTCATAGCATCCAGCAGCAATGCCACCTGCCCCGCAAGGCGTTCACGGATCGCCTCAGCACTGCGCGACGTATCCTGACGCGCCTGCACTGCCAGTTCCGCAATCCGGTCAACATGGCTGCCAAGCAGATCGGACAGGCGCTTGCCCTCCTGCAAACGCATCAGCTTCAGCGCATCCAGTGCTTCATCAAAGGATGACAGCAATACGGCTTTCAAAGCCGCTTTACCTGCATCATCACTCAAGGCCTGCGGCGGTTCCAGAATACCGCGCAGATTAAGCACAGCATCCACACTGGCGGGCGCCAGACCATATTGGTTCTGCAACTGCTGCGCTGTTTGCATAACCTTGCTCAGCAAAGCCTCATTGATAACCAGCGCCGTCTGCGCCTCCGGCTCTTCAATTGTCAGGCTGACCTGAAATGATCCGCGGGCAAAAACACGCCCCAAAGCAGTGCGCAAGTGCAGTTCAAGATCATCAAAACCATTCGGAATACGAAAGCGGGCATCAAGCCCTTTACCGTTCACACAACGAATTTCCCAGCTGATCCGTGTCTGCGCATTCTCATCCGCCCCCGACATGAATGTCGCCGTATGGCGGGCGAAACCGGTCATGCTCTGTACTGTCATCTTAAAACCCGTTATCTGCGCCGTTTATCTTTGAAAGCGGCTTTTGCAAAAATGCCGTCCGGATGGCCGGACGGCATCATATTTTATCTGTATATTTAGAGCGGTCCAGTTAATGTTAAATCGCTGGAGCCGCTCTATCTATTTGTTTCTACGCGTATCTTATCCGAAAACCGCTTCACACTTTTCGGGATACGCTTTAATTACAAGCTTTACGGAGCCGGCGTTGGTGCAGTGCCGTTTGTTCCTGGCGCCGGATTTTCCTTGCGCTGACGCTCAACCTCACGCCATTTACGCACATTTTCATTGTGCTCTTTCAGCGTTGCCGCGAAGACATGGCCACCGGTACCGTCTGCCACGAAATACAGATCCTGAGTATCCAGCGGATTAGCGACAGCTTCCAGAGCATCGCGTCCCGGATTGGCAATCGGTGTAGGCGGCAGGCCTTTGATAATATAGGTATTATAAGCCGTTTCTTTTTCGATATCCGACTTATAGATCGGGCGGTCTGCAGGTTTGCCGCGTCCGCCAAAAATACCGTAAATAATTGTCGGATCAGATTGCAGGCGCATACCCGTATTCAGACGATTTACGAAAACAGACGCCACATGCGGACGCTCGGATGCCACGCCGGTTTCCTTCTCAACGATGGAAGCAAGCGTCACAAATTCGTTCTTGTCTTTGACCGGAAGACCGTCACGGCGCTTGGCCCAGACTTCATCTACCAGTTTGGCCTGTGCGGTTTTCAGACGATTGACCACTTCCTCACGCGGTGTGCCGCGTGTGAAGCTCAGCGTATCTGCTACCAGACTACCTTCAACCGGCAGTTCTTTTGGCAGGTCGCCGGAAAGCAATTCGCTATTGGCAATACGGTCGAAAATCTGCTGAACAGTCAGGCCTTCAGGAATGGTCACTGAATGCATCAGCGACTTACCTTCAACAAAGATATTCATAATATCGCGCATGGATGCACGGGCAGGAATAGCATATTCACCGGCCTTCATGCTCTTTTCCAGACCATAAGCGCGTGCGCCATAGCGGAAAATCCGCGCATCAGTAATCAGGTCTGCGCGCTCCAGCTGATCGGAAATTTCAATGATGCCGCTGCCGCGCTTCACAAAGAATGTCGAATCCTGTGACAGCGGCCCTTCAGTCGTGAACTGAACCTTGCCGAAATAGAACAAGGCACCCATGCCGATCACCAGAAAGACCAGCATAGACAGCATGAAATTGGCAAAAACCACAATCTGGCTGCGGGCATGACGCGAACGCTTGCGCTTTTTCGGCGGCGGCGGTGTGCCCGGTTCAGGGCGCAGTGCTTCGCTTGCCGATTTCAGAACCAAAGGCCCTGTTGCCGGTTCAGCCGCATCCGGTGTCGCAGGTTTTTCAGCTTGTGCGGCAGCTTGCGGCTGAGCCGGTGCCGATGGTGATACCGGAGCAGAAGCAGGTGCAGCTGGTGCTGCGGCGATTTCCGGAGAAACCGGTGCAACAATTGCATTTTCATCGGAGGTAACAGGCTTATGCGCGCTCGCAGAGGCAGCGCTCCCCGCATGAGATGGTGACGCATTATTCTGAACAGCGCTATCAGAAACGGCAGGCTGACCAGCAGATTTATTTTCAGATGATTGGTCTGACGTCACACTTACACTCCGGTTCAACCCGACCCGATGGCAATGAAAACCAAGGGCCTGAGCCGATTAATCTGTATTTTTAGTTTCTTCACTCAATGGGCACAATAATTGCGGCAAAAGCACGAATGTCGCAACCCGTGAACAAAGCTTTCGACAGAAAGAATCCATATTTAAGAGAGTATTTTGATCTGAAATACGGATTGCTTGCGTCTGCTGTTCAAAAACGGCCTCACCCGTCGCGGTACAAGCTCTTAATAAAAGGCCGCCTTCACTGAAAGCGGCCTTTTCATTCCATCAGCTAAAATGCTGTATCAGGCCTGATAGCGGCGCAGGATCAGCGAAGCATTGGTGCCGCCGAAGCCGAACGAGTTCGACACAGCAACATCAATCTGACGGGCGCGCGGCTTGTGCGGCACCAGATCGATCTTGGTACTGACCGACGGATTGTCGAGATTGAGTGTAGCAGGCGCAATATTATCGCGGATTGCCAGCGTCGAGAAAATCGCTTCTGCCGCACCGGCTGCACCGAGCAGGTGACCGATCGAGGATTTGGTCGAAGACATGGAAATCTTCGAGGCTGAATCTCCGACAACGCGTTCAACTGCTGCCAGTTCGAGCGTATCAGCCATGGTCGATGTGCCGTGAGCATTGATATAATCAACAGCATCCGGTGTGATTTTGGCGCTGCGTAACGCGGCTTCCATGCAGCGCTGTGCGCCTTCACCGTTCTCGCTTGGCGCTGTGATGTGATAAGCATCGCCGGACATGCCGTAGCCGATCACTTCCGCATAGATTTTCGCACCGCGTGCCAGCGCATGTTCCAGCTCTTCCAGAACCACAACGCCTGCACCTTCACCCATAACGAAACCGTCGCGGTCTTCGTCATATGGGCGCGATGCCGCTGTCGGATCATCATTCCGCTTGGTGGAGAGCGCTTTACAGGCAGCAAAACCGGCCAGAGAAATACGGCTGACCGGCGATTCTGTACCACCGGCAACCATCACATCGGCATCGCCGAAAGCAATCATACGGGCAGCATCACCAATAGCATGTGTACCGGTCGCGCAGGCTGTGACCACGGAGTGGTTCGGGCCGCGCAGCTTGTGCTTGATCGAAACATGGCCGGAAGCCAGATTGATCAGGCGACCCGGAATGAAGAAAGGCGAAATACGGCGCGGACCTTTGTCGCGCAGCGTATAACCGGCTTCAACAATACCTTCAATACCGCCGATACCGGAACCGATCAGCACACCGGTGCGGATCTGGTCTTCATCGCTTTCCGGATGCCAGTTCGCATCATCCAGTGCCTGATCGGCAGCGCCGACCGCATAGACGATGAAAGGATCAACTTTGCGCTGTTCCTTCGGTTCCATATAGAGATCAGCGTTGAATGTGCCGTCCGTGCCATCGCCGACAGGAATACGGCAGGCAATCTGACAGGCAAGGTCGTCAACTTCGAATTCGGTCACGCGGCGCGCTGCGCTTTGGCCGGCGAGCAAACGCTTCCAGGTTTCTTCAACACCATTTGCCAAAGGTGACACCAGGCCAAGACCGGTAACGACGACTCTTCTCATATGTATCCTTCCCTGCACCTGACCCTGTTTCTCGCTGGTCTTCGCCAGCGGCAGGCGGCACAGATTAATCAACCGCGTAATATCTCGACCGGAATCGATCAAGGGTTAGAATTACGCAGAATTAATAGATTGTTACAGCGCTTTTGTGGAGTAGCTAATTACAGATCCGCAAACAATGCTGTCTGATCGGCATAAAGGCAGTAAAACATTGCCTGAGCCTTATCCAAATATTTTCCGCGCTTCAAACGATAAGGGCCGGAAGATATGATCTTCCGGCCCGATATCTGCCTGCCGATTATACAAATAATCAGGCAGAAGCTTTATCGATGAATTTAACAGCGTCGCCGACCGTCAGGATGGTTTCAGCTGCATCATCAGGAATTTCTACGCCGAATTCTTCTTCGAAAGCCATTACCAGCTCAACTGTGTCCAGGCTGTCTGCGCCCAGATCATCAATGAAGCTTGCGCCTTCAGTTACTTTATCGGCATCTACGCCCAGATGTTCAACAACGATTTTCTTGACGCGTTCTGCGGTGTCGCTCATGTCGGACCTCGACCTGTTAATACCATAGCCTTGGTAGCGGCATGGCTGATTGTAATCAAGTGTTAAGATAACTCACCATTGCAACATTCATCACAATGAAAAGCACCCTGTGGATATTCCTACTGCATAATGCCTGAAACAGAAATGCATTTCAGACGCATTATACAATATATTTCAGTTGCAGCGATTTAACTGCTGCGCCGTTGAAGCGCAATCATATTTTATCACTGCAGCCGCCACGAAGCATAAAACATGCAGCGCAGCAATATTCGGGGCATTATCACGGTTCTGCTGTTTGGCAAAGTCCATTTTAACAAGCAACCACAGCGAAACAGAGCAAAAACCGTTAAAAGAACAGAAAAAAGAGCTTTATTGCTGTATTATCAGCTTTTTAAAGTTCTTTTATTCATGATTATTCCGGCCGGAACCGTTCAGAAACCGGCCGGATCTTCATCAGATCATGGCCATACCGCCGTTTACGTGCAGGGTCTGGCCTGTCACATAAGCGGCTTCATTACTTGCCAGATAGACAACGGCCGATGCAATTTCAGCACCCTGCCCCATGCGCTTCATCGGGATAGCCGACATGATTGTGTCTTTTTGCTTCTCATTGAGCTTGTCGGTCATAGCCGACTCAATAAAGCCCGGAGCAACGCAGTTCACAGTCACATTGCGCGAAGCAATTTCCTGAGCCAGCGATTTGGAGAAGCCGATAATACCGGCCTTAGAAGCGCAATAGTTTGCCTGTCCCGGATTACCGGTTACACCGACGATGGATGTAATATTGATAATACGGCCAAAGCGGCGGCGCATCATCGGATGGGTCAGCTCGCGAGTCAGACCGAATACGGAAGTCAGATTCACTTCGATCACCGCATCCCAGTCTGCATCGCTCATACGTACAAACAGACCATCACGGGTGATACCGGCGTTGTTAACGAGAATATCGACGCCTTCGAGCTGCTTCTCCACAGCCTGACCAAGCGCTTTCACTTCTTCACGGTCGGAAAGGTTCGCAGGGAAGATATAAGCGCGTTCGCCCAGCTCTTTGGCCAGCGCTTCCAGCTTTTCAACGCGGGTGCCGTGCAGAGCAACAATAGCGCCCTGTGCATGCAGCGCGCGTGCTACTTCTTCACCGATACCGCCGGTTGCACCGGTTACGAGAGCCTTGCGGCCAGTCAGATCAAACATGAAATCCTCTTGAATCTGATACGCGGACAATCTTCGTCCGCTTTATAACATTATTTTCAGCGCTTCAAAATCTGAGCGATTACGCCAGCAGAGCCTGAAGAACTAAATCAATCTCTTCAGCAGTGCCGACGGTCACACCGGTTACATCTTTGGAGATGCGGCGTGCCAAGCCGGTCAGCACTTTTCCGGAACCGACTTCATAAAGCGTTGTTACGCCGTGGCCTGCGAACCATTCAACAGTCTCGCGCCAGCGTACCTGACCTGTGACCTGCTCAACCAGCAGATCAGCAATTTCAATCGGATCCTTAACCGGAGCAACGCGCACATTGGCGATTACCGGCACAACAGGTGCCTGCTTATTCACAGTTGCCAGTGCTTCACGCATGGCATTGGCAGCAGGCGCCATCAGGCTGGAATGGAATGGTGCGGAGACCGGCAGCATGATTGCGCGCTTTGCACCGCGCTCTGAAGCCAGCTTTGCAGCCAGCTCAACAGCCGCTTTGGAGCCGGAAACAACCAGCTGACCGCCGCCATTATCATTAGCGATCTGGCAAGAGCCTTCTGCGGAAGCCTGTTCGCAAATTGCAAAAACATCAGCATGTTCAAGTCCGATGATTGCAGCCATCGCGCCTTCACCAACCGGCACGGCAGCCTGCATTGCATTGCCGCGGATACGCAGCAAGCGGGCAGTATCGGAAATGGAGAATGTACCGGCAGCGCACAGAGCCGAATATTCGCCGAGCGAATGACCGGCAACATAAGCGACTTTATCCTGCAGCTTCAGCCCCTGTGATTCCAGCACCCGCATAACAGCCATCGAAACTGCCATCAGCGCAGGCTGGGCATTTGCTGTCAGAGTCAGCTGGTCTTCCGGTCCTTCAAACATCAGGGTTGAGAGTTTTTCACCGAGCGCATCATCAACTTCTTCGAAAACAGCGCGCGCTTCCGGATAGGTTTCAGCCAAAGCCTTGCCCATACCGACAGCCTGACTGCCCTGTCCCGGAAATGTAAATGCTACAGTCATTAAAGCCTCTTTATTTTGTATCTGTGTTTGGCGATCCGCACACATATATATTATATTGCCTCTGCGGATACGATAAAATTATCTATAACTGCAACGCCCTGTGCCTTTCAGCCGCTTTCAAGTCAAGTCTTCGCGCCTGAAAACCCGTATACGCCGCTGCGATAACCCGTGTTTTTGCCTGCATAAGCGGCACAACGCGTATAGCTTTGCTTTTGCCGGTTGCAAAATTTTCAAAAAGCCACTAATAGGCACTCGTCATTGTCCGGCATCAGCTGGGGGCTGAACGGAGGCCGGATTTAAATATCCGGAGAAATTCTAGCGATTTCAACCTCCCGTGTCTCCGCTCTCGATCGTCTCGACCCGCGTCCTTTCTTCTCCGTTTTACGGATATAGACAAGTCGCAGAGGCTTAGCCGTTGATCCGGATGGTGGTTTTTTGAAGAAAGGCAAAGACAATGGCTCTTTATGAACATGTGATCCTTGCCCGACAGGATATCTCGCAGCAGCAGGTTGACGCACTGGTAGAACAGTACAAGGGCGTTCTTGAAGCTAACGGTGGTAAAGTCGGGAAAATCGAAAGCTGGGGACTGCGTCCTCTGACTTATCGTATCAAAAAGAACCGTAAAGCTTACTACACACTGGTAAACATCGATGCTCCTGCTGCTGCAGTTGCTGAAATGGAACGCCAGATGCGTATTAACGAAGACGTTCTCCGCTTCATGACCATTCGTGTTGAAGAACACGAAGAAGGCCAGTCAGCAATGCTGAGCCGTCGTGATGACCGCCGTGAACGTGAAGACCGTTTCGGCCGTGATGACGATCGTCCACGCCGTCCGCGTCGTCCACGCGACAACGAATCTGCCGGTGAAGGAGAAGAATAATGGTTGATATCAATCAGATCCCGACCCGTCGTCCGTTCCATCGTCGTCGTAAGACCTGCCCATTCACAGGTCCAAACGCACCGAAGATCGATTACAAGGACATCAAACTCCTGCAGCGTTACATTTCTGAACGCGGCAAGATCGTTCCTTCCCGCATTACAGCTGTAAGCCAGAAAAAACAGCGCGAACTCGCAAAAGCGATCAAGCGTGCACGTTTCCTCGGCCTGCTGCCATATGTTGTGAAATAAGATTTTTGATTCGGGGTGTGTCCGCACACCCCGGTTCATTTCTGATGCACCGGGGCATTAAAAACCGGAATAAATGATTTAGTGACCGCAAGGTCAGGTTGGGAACAGAGCGCGGAAGCGATCATTCTCTAACTGCAACCGGAAACTTCCGGGCAGGACAGCAGGATTAAGATGAATTACAATAGCAAACATATCGGAACCGGTGTTCTTGCGGGGCTTGCAGCCGCGCTGCTGGCTTCTGGTGTACTGGTCCAAAGCGGCCTTGCTATGGTTCTCTATGTCCTCACCCCTCTTCCTATTTTTATTGCCGCTCTTGGCTGGGGCACTGCCGCCGGTTTGATTGCCGCTGCCACGGCGAGCATTGCCGTTGCGATTTTCGCCGCACCTATGGTTGCGGTTCTGATTGCCCTCACCAGTTTCATCCCTGCTGCAACCGGCGCTTATCTTGCCGGTCTTGCGCGGCCTGCTCAGGAACTGGGCGGCCCTAAAGATGCACTGGTATGGTATCCGCTGCCGGACATCATGTTCCGCCTCGCACTGCTGATTTCTGTCAGCTTCATCATCGTCGGCTCGATTATCGGCTATGGTGAAGAAATGGTGCGTGAACTGACCGGTGCGATGATTGCAAGCCTGCAAGCCTCTGATCCCCAGTTCAATGCAAGCGACGATTTCCGTGAAATGCTGCAGCAGTTTCTGCTGTTCGGTCTGCCTGCCATTCAGGCTGCAACCAGCCTGATGTTCCTGACCGCGAATTTCTATCTCGCGCTGCGCATCACTGAACGCTCCGGCGTGCTGCGCCGCCCGCGCGATAACTGGCCTGCAACATTGCGCATGCCGCGCCCTGCTTTGCTGGTTTTCGCACTGACCTTTGCCGGCTCCATGTTCCTGTCCGGCCCTGCCAGCATGATCGCCACCACTTTTGCCGGTGCGCTTGCGGCGGGCTTTATCATGGCCGGTCTGGCAATTATTCACTGGCGGACACGCGGTGCCACATGGCGTCCGTTTGCTCTGTGGCTTGCCTATTTTCTGCTCATCATCTTCGCATTCTCTGCACTGATCTTTCTGGTATTCGGCCTGCTCGATACATCGCGCGGCGCTCCGCTCTCCAAAGATCCGTCCCAGAATTCATAACCATAAACACATTCAGAACTTAAACACTCAAGGAATAGTCCAATGAAAGTTATCCTGCTTGAACGCATCAGCCGCCTCGGTCAGATGGGCGATACTGTTACTGTAAAAGACGGCTTTGCCCGTAACTTCCTGCTCCCGCAGGGCAAGGCACTGCGTGCCAACGAAGCCAACATGGCTCGTTTTGAATCCCAGCGCGCTCAGCTCGAAGCCCGTGATCTGGAACGCAAAACCGAAGCACAGGCCGTTGCTGACAAGCTGGACGGCAAAAGCTTCATCGTTGTTCGCTCGGCTGGTGAAACCGGTCAGCTGTACGGTTCGGTTTCGACACGTGACGTTGCTGATGTTGTAACTGCTGAAGGCTTCTCGCTGAACCGCAACCAGGTTGACCTGAACCACGCGATCAAGACAATCGGCATTCACACAATCTCGATCGTTCTGCACCCGGAAGTATCGGCCACAATCACCATCAATATCGCACGTACAGCTGACGAAGCTCTGCGTCAGGAAAAAGGTGAAGATCTGTCGACTGCTGCTGCTATCTACGGCATCGAAGAAGAGCCTCTGGCTGAAGAAGTTTTCGACGAAGACTTCGATGGCGAAGAAAACGCATAATCAGCGTTTTCCTACAGATCTCGTATCTGAAAGGCTGCACCGGACATCCGGTGCAGCTTTTTTATTACCCGTTTATTTATGAAACCATCACGCGAAAATGATTACACTCTCCGTAATTATTTCTGCCCCGCTCTTTCCAGAACAATAAAACCGGCTATTCTTAAAGCGCTGTACCGTGTTTAGCTCTTTGTGTTGACGCATTATCCAAAGAAAAACCGCTTTGCACTTTTTCTGGAAATGCTCGAAAGGCGGATACAGGCGCGGAAACTCGCCGCTTCATCCGTCGCTCAACCGGTTCTGCAAGATCGGAGGAGGATGAGACATGAGTAGCATGCTGCATTCGGTTCTGAACAAGCTGATCTCAAGCGGCGATCTTAAAGTACAATTTGCCGATGGCGCGACACACACTTACGGCAACGGCACTGCGCCACATGTTACGCTTGCCTTTCACAACAAAGCGGCGGAAAGAGCAATTGCTCTTGATCCGGAACTGAAGCTCGGCGAATGCTTCATGGACGGGGATATCAGTTTTCCGGAAGGCGATATTTACAGCTTTCTCCGGCTGGTCTTTGAGAATACCGGCCCCACGGCGGCAAAAGAGCCGTGGATGCGTGTCTTAACCCGATTACGCAAAATTTTCAGACCATTACAGCAAATGAACACGCTGGCACGCTCATCCAGAAATGTGCAACGGCACTATGATCTGAGCGGCGAATTGTATGATCTGTTTCTTGATCCCGACAAGCAATATTCCTGCGCTTATTTTGAAACACCGCAGACCAGCCTTGCGGAAGCACAACTGGCCAAGAAACGGCATATTGCGGCCAAGCTGCAAATCAAGCCGGAAGATAAATTACTGGATATCGGCTGCGGCTGGGGCGGGTTAGGTCTGTATTTCGCAGAATTTCTTGATGCTGATGTTACCGGTGTAACCCTATCTCAGGAGCAGTTCCAGATTGCCAATCAAAGGGCAAAAGAGAGCGGCCTGAATCAACAGGCGCAGTTTCTCTTGCAGGATTATCGCGAGCTGAACCAGCAATTCGACCGGATCAGTTCAGTCGGCATGTTTGAACATGTAGGCGTTACCCATTATGCCGAGTTTTTTCAGCAGGTTGCGCGGCTGTTAAAACCGGATGGTTCCATGCTGCTGCACTCTATCGGCCGTAGTGACGAGCCTTCCGTCACCAATCCGTTCATCCGTAAATATATTTTCCCCGGCGGCTATATCCCCTCTCTCTCGGAAGTCCTGCCGCATATTGAAAATGCAGGACTGATTATAACGGATATCGAAATCCTCCGCCTGCATTATGCGGAAACGCTCAAAGCATGGCGTGAAGCTTTCATGGCAAACCGCGATAAAGCAAAAGCCATTTATGATGAGCGTTTTTGCCGGATGTGGGAATTTTATCTGGCAGGCTCGGAATCCGCCTTCCGCTGGCAGAATATGATGGTGTTTCAGATACAGCTTGCACACAGACAGGATGCCGTGCCGCTGACCCGTAATTATATTGAGCAGGAGGAAAAGCGGCTTAAGCGACTGGAAATGCGGAAATTCAAAGCTTGCAATGACAGCAGCAGCGAGAAGATCAGCCCGAAACATCTGGTTTATTAAAGCGCGGGTCAACGGGCTGCAATTTTGTGACAAATTGACGACACTCTGTTGTTCATAAAGTTTTTATCAAGAGATTGTGAAGTTCCGGCGATTGCACCGCTGGTGCGCTTCAGACATTTATCTGTTTGCTTTTACGCGCTCTTTTACCTGAAACCTGCATCGCATCTTTCGGAGCGCTGTTGTTTCAAGGGATAAATATCTGATGCCCAGCGTGCAAACCAAGCTGCACCCACGCCTGAATAAAACAACCCTGCTTGTCTTATCAGCAGGATTACTGGTTCTTCTCGCTTCCTATCCGCTGGCACTCATTCTCCCTGCATGGACATCGTGGGAAAACGGCCCTGTTGAAAATGCTCAGGCAATATTGCTGTTTCTGGGTATGATACAGGCACTGATTTTTCAAAAATCCGGTAGTTCTGACTGGAAATGGTTCTGGCGCGGTGCGGCATTGATCTGGTTTATCTGCGCAGTTCGGGAATTAAGCTGGGGTGCGGTTTTCCTTGAGCCGATCAGCCTTTCCGAGCTTGGCCCTTTCTTCTCATCACGCCAGCTCTGGTACAAACCAGCCATCATGCCGGCATTGATTGCCTCTGTTTTGCTGTTAGCGGTTCTGATGCTGAAAAACGGCTCGCATAAATTGCTCAAACCATTGCAGCAATCCGGCGGGTTGCCATGGGGGGCATTTTTGCTGGCAACGCTGTGCATGATGATTTCAACAGCAGCAGAAGAGCATCTTGGCCTTACAACCGGCCTGACCGGCGCAGCCGCTCAAAACCTTGAAGAACTGAGCGAATTGGCAGCCTATATTTTTCTTCTGACCGGACAGTTCCAGCTCCGCTATCACCAGTCTTTGCTGGCGACTGCGGACTAACCTCTATCAAAAGACCCCACGCGACGACTATCTGACAGGCAGTTCTTGCAGCTGCAGCCTGTGAATCGCTGTGAATCATGGTATAGCCGCTTCAACTGCACCGGCAGATTGTTTACACTCATATTTCAACAGACTCTGATGTCCGGCTTTTTGCCGGATAATTCCCGCTTGATTGCGGCAAAGGATCCAGAACTTTATGGCTGACGCGACTGTTCACAAACTTGAAGAGACACGGGACACCCAGAATTCGCTTTACCGCGAAGCCCCGAACAATATCGAAGCGGAACAGGCTCTTCTCGGCGCAATTCTGATTAATAATGATGCTTTTTACCGTGTTTCGGACTTTCTGAAGCCGCCGCATTTTTACGACCCGCTGCATCGCCGTATTTATGAACTGGCGTCCGAGCTGATCCGCGTTGGTAAAATGGCCAATCCGGTGACCATGAAAACCTTCCTGCCTGCCGATGATAAAGTCGGCGACATGACTGTGTTTCAATATGTGGTGCGTCTTGCCGCTGAAGCGGTAACCGTTATCAATGCGGAAGATTATGGCCGCGCGATCTATGACCTTGCCACACGCCGCTCGCTGATTGGCATCGGTGAGGAAATGGTCAATGTCGCCTATGATGCGCCGGTCGATATGGCTCCGCGCTCACAGATTGAAGATGCGGAACGCCGCCTGTTTGAACTGGCGGAAACCGGCCGTTATGACGGCGGCTTCCAGCCCTTCAACGAAGCCGTTAAAACCGCGATTGATCTAGCGGGTGTTGCCTTCCAGCGTGACGGACATCTGTCCGGTGTTTCCACCGGCATCCACATGCTGGATGGTAAGATGGGTGGCTTGCAGTCTTCCGACTTGATCGTGCTGGCAGGGCGTCCGGGTATGGGTAAGACCTCCCTTGCCACCAATATCGCCTTCAATATTGCCGCTGCCTATCAAGGTGAACAGCTGGCAGACGGCTCAATGAAAGCCATCAATGGTGGTGTGGTCGGCTTCTTCTCGCTCGAAATGTCCGCCGAACAGCTGGCAACCCGTATTATTTCCGAGCAGACAGAAGTTTCCTCATCCAAAATCCGTCGTGGTGAAATCTCGGAAACCGATTTTGAAAAGCTGATCGCCTGCACCCAGACGATGCAGCGTATTCCGCTTTATATTGACCAGACCGGTGGTATCTCCATTGCGCAGCTGTCTGCACGTGCCCGCCGCCTCAAGCGTCAACGCGGCCTTGATTGTCTGGTGATTGACTATATTCAGCTGATGACCGGTTCGTCCAAAGCCTCGGCGCAAAACCGCGTGCAGGAAATCACCGAAATCACCACGGGTCTCAAAGCCCTTGGCAAAGAGCTGAACGTGCCGATCATCGCGCTGTCACAGCTCTCCCGTCAGGTGGAAAACCGCGAAGACAAACGCCCGCAGCTCTCCGATCTTCGTGAATCGGGTTCCATCGAGCAGGATGCGGACGTTGTGCTCTTCGTGTATCGTGAAGAATATTACGTCAAAAACCTTGAACCACGCGACGAATTCGATCCGAAATATGACGAGTGGAAAATGCACTTTGAGAAAGTCAAAGGCACGGCAGACGTTATCATTGCCAAACAGCGTCACGGTCCTACCGGTACTGTAAAGCTCGCCTTCCAGTCGGAATTCACGCGCTTTACCGATCTGGCCGAAGGCACTTATCTGCCTGAACAATATGACGATCACTGAAAGATAAGAGCTTGGCTAAAAACCGGATTCAGTTCATCTGCCAGAATTGCGGTGCCACGCATTCGCGCTGGGCAGGCAAATGCGACGGCTGCGGCGAGTGGAACACACTTGTCGAAGAAGGCACATCCGGCGGCATCGGCTCGGGTCCGGGCAAAATGGCGATGCGCAAAGGCCGTGCCGTTGCGCTCACCACCCTCTCCGGTGAGATTGAAGATGCACCGCGTATCCAGTCCGGTATCGGTGAGCTAGATCGTGTGACAGGTGGCGGCTTTGTCCGCGGTTCCGCACTGCTGGTCGGCGGTGACCCGGGCATTGGCAAATCAACCTTACTTACACAAGCCGCTGCGGCTTTAGCTCGTCGCGGCAACCGCATCATCTATGTATCCGGTGAAGAAGCGGTGGCACAGATTCGTTTGCGCGCTCAGAGATTGCATGCCGCAGACACATCTGTGGAACTGGCAGCAGAAACCAATGTCGAGGATATTCTCGCGACCATTGATACCAAACCACGCCCTGATCTGGTGATTATTGATTCCATCCAGACCCTGTGGACAGATGCGGCTGACAGCGCACCGGGTTCGGTGACGCAGGTACGTGCCGGTGCGCAGGCGATGATCCGCTACGCCAAGTCAACCGGCGCAGCCGTGGTGCTGGTCGGCCATGTGACCAAAGAAGGCCAGATCGCAGGCCCGCGTGTGGTTGAGCATATGGTTGACGGCGTTTTGTATTTTGAAGGCGAAGGCGGCCATCACTACCGCATCCTGCGCACAGTCAAAAACCGCTTTGGTCCGACTGATGAAATCGGCGTTTTTGAAATGTCCGATAAAGGTTTGCGGGAAGTCTCCAACCCGTCCGAACTGTTTCTTGGCGAGCGCAATGAAAAGGCTCCGGGAGCTGCGGTATTTGCCGGTATGGAAGGTACCCGCCCTGTTCTCGTGGAAATTCAGGCGCTTGTTGCACCATCCACACTCGGCACTCCGCGTCGCGCCGTTGTCGGCTGGGATAACAGCCGTCTATCCATGACCCTTGCCGTGCTGGAAGCCCATTGCGGTGTGCGCTTCGGCCAGCATGATGTTTATCTCAATGTGGCTGGTGGTTATCGTATTTCCGAGCCTGCTGCGGATATGGCTGTAGCGGCAGCGCTTGTCTCGTCGCTTGCCGGTATTCCGCTGCCTGCAAACAGCGTTTATTTTGGTGAAGTCAGTCTTTCCGGTGCAGTACGTGCCGTAGCTCATGCTGCGCAACGCATTAAAGAGGCGGAGAAACTCGGCTTTAAACAGGCTGTTCTGCCTGTGGGCGGGGGTGAGTTGTCACGCCCACACAATTTCACGCTGACAGAAACCGGCTCCCTGCCCGATCTGGTGGCACGAATTGCTGCTTCCGGCCCCGGAAAGAATGCGCAGAACCGAGATTAGCATAGGTCTATCACAACAGAAAACTCGGGAATCATAGGCTCTCTGCAACTTAAAATAACGGATGCGGAGCATTAACAACCGGACATAGGCTGAATTTTTTTACAGGCTATAACGGCTTTAAATTGCAATCGGCTCCCGAATTAGTGATTTATGAAAGAAATTCAGGTTAATTTTCGACGACAAAAGTGTCACAACTCTATCGGACTGACGCGAGACACTGTAAATCTTTGAGCTGCGGCAATTATGCCCGCACGAAATTATATGTCCCGAGGGACAGACCGACACAGAGGAATTAGGCAGGATGCCGATTACATTGCTAGACGGAATTCTTATCGGGGTAACCCTCGTATCGGCCATTCTGGCCATGGTACGCGGATTTTCGCGCGAAGTGCTTTCGGTGGCATCCTGGGCTGCGGCAGCTCTGGCCGCCTATTTCTTCTATAAGCCTGTCGTGCCCTACCTGCAGCCATATATCAGCAATGAAACCATTCTGAATATTGCGGCAGCCGGTTCGGTCTTTCTGGTGACATTGATTGTTGTATCAATCATCACCATGAAAATTGCCGATTTCATCATCGACAGCCGTATTGGTGCGCTTGACCGCACACTGGGTTTTATTTTCGGCGCAGCACGCGGCGTTCTGCTGGTTGTGGTTGCAATGCTGTTCTTCAACTGGCTTGTGGCTACAGATCAGCCAAGCTGGATCACCAATGCCAAATCCAAGCCGATGCTGGATTCTCTTGGCCAGCAACTGGTGGATATGCTGCCGGAAGACCCTGAAACCGCAATCATTGAGCGCCTGAAGCCGCAATTGGGCACCCAGCCTTCCGCGCAGGATGTGCCTGAGAATGATGTACCGGCTCAACCGGCAAACTAAATTCAGTTCGCATATTTTAATAAAAACGCCGGCAGATAAATCTGCCGGCGTTTTTGTTATACTCCCAGTCTGGCATTCGGCTTTCGGAAATCCGGCCAGCGCCCGATTGTCAAAGCTCTCAGCAGCCATTCCAGCGGCCCGTAATAATAATGGCGCAGCCACCACCGGCTCACAAATAGCTGGACAATGAAAACGGACAGGCCAATCAGAACATTGACAATTGCCGTTGTTTTCTCGATCAACCCAAGACCGAAGCCGTAGAAAATGAAACTGCATATCAGCGATTGCAGCAGATAATTGGACAGCGCCATACGCCCCGCCGGAGCCAGTGCATCACGCCAGAACTGGCCATGTTTTGTGCCGAAAAGCCGGAGCATCAGTGCGATTATACCAAAAGTCAGTAGTGGCGCCGTCACAAGGGTCAATGCCAGACCAAACACTTCCCATTCTGTACCGCTTGCAAACAAACCTGTCAGCGCAGTCAGTACCGATGCGGGCAAACCGATCATGATAGCGGCTTTTATTGCCGGTTTCAGATAAGGTCTGTACAGCTCCGGTTGTGCCAAAAACTGGTGCCTGCCTGCCAGAAAACCGAGTAAGAACATAGCCAGCGCACAGGGAGCCTGTATCAGTAACAGCAAAACCCACATGGTTTGCAGCTCTGTTATATGCTGCATGATAACTGCGCCAAAACTGCCGCTATATGCTGTATGAGCCAGCTGCGCTTCAGCTAAGAGTTCAGCAATGTCTGTCTGATCCGGGTTCCAGAACAAAGCGCCGACCAACAACCAGAGCAATGCCGTTAAACCAATCAGCCACACCGCAGCTTTAATCAGCGTGTTATCCGGCTTGTTTCGCCAATATAATAAAACCACGCCGAGCACAGCATAGGTTGTGAGAATGTCGCCATGGAAAAGCAGAACTGCATGCAGCAGACCGACAATCCACAAACCGGCCTGACGCCGTAAAAAACGCGGAACAAAAGCCTCTCCGGCACGCTCTGCCGACTGCATTTGCAGCGTGACGCTATAGCCGAACAGGAAAGAGAACAGCAGATAGAACTTCATCTCAAAGATTGTTGAGATGATTAACTGCACGAACTCGTTAAAACCAAAGCTTAATTCTGCATCGCTATTTGGAAACCCATAAAAAACGGAAGAAAAGGCCAGAATATTAACCTGCAAAATGCCAAGCAGTGCAAAACCACGCAGGGCATCCACATCCGCAATACGGGATACAGGCTTTGCAGCCGGAGACGGGACATCTGATTTCATTTCTGCGCTTCCCTGCCATTTGCAAGACCAAGCACGCCCGTCATCATTGTTTTCAATGCTGCTTTCTGTTCCTGAGGCTTAAATTGCAGGTCGACAGAAACACGGCTGAAAATACCGTCCACCATCACCATCAGACAATGCACAACTGACGCGGCAGAAAATTGCCGGCTGAACTGTCCGTTCTCCATTCCCAGACTGACCAGATATTCCAGTTCCTCACGCATCACACGGGTGCTCAGCCGGTACAAAACACCAATCTCCGCATCCCGCCCTGCCTCTGCAGCAATTTCCAGAGCCAGCGATGCCTGTGCAGGGTCAGAAGCAACATCCAGCACCACATCAAAAAAAGCGTCCAATGCAGTCACAAGATTTTCCTGCTCGCGCAATGCCGCAACAAATATCTGGGTCTGCTGCAAATCTTCTTCAACAATCGCAGCGATGATTGCTTTCTTGCTTGAGAAATAATGAAACAGATTTCCGGTACTGACGCCTGCCGCTGCACAAATTTGTGCCGTGCTGGTCTGGTGAAACCCCTGCTCCGCGAAACAGGCTTTCGCCGCCTCCAAAATCATCTGTTTCTTTGCCTGATGTTTTTCAGGATCTGTCACGCGCATAGCGCACCTCTAAAATAGACTGAACGCTCGGTTTATTAATTTGAAATCACAGCTTACGCAAGCGATAAAATAATCCACACAGACTGCGACCAAATTGTGCTATTGTTTAAAACCTGAGGAGAACTGTTGTGTCTAAGGACTAACCGCCATATATGAGGCTGAAAATCAGAGACATATGGGGAGTAATGTCTGCGAAGGAGCAATTTTCCTGCTGAGAACAGCAGAAAACATAATCGTCTCCCGAACACCCTCTCCCTGATGTCCCGCTCAGACTTTTCATCAGAGCTGCATTTTGAGCCTCAGTCGTCTGAACTCTGCGCAATGCTCTGAATTGTTCCTTTTGCATGGCACTGCAACCGGAAAGCTTTCGGTTTTGGGACTATGCAGCAAAAGCACTCTTATGATAGAGAGCATTTTTAATTGCTCTGCAATCGAAAGGCCCAGCGGCTATGATAAGTCATTCCGGTGAAACCGCCCATATTTCGTCAGATCATTCTCAGAAGATCTGCGCCTCTCACACAGGAGAGAGCGGCGGCACAGAACCGCTTCATAATTCTTCCCGTTTTTCCTTTGATGAAGACGCCTTGCATGAAGAATGCGGCGTCTTTGGCATTCTCGGCCATGAGGATGCAGCAACGCTGACAGCTCTCGGCCTTCATGCCCTGCAGCATCGCGGACAGGAAGCGGCCGGTATTGTTTCCTATCATGAAGGACGCTTCTATTCCGAACGTCACATGGGGCTGGTTGGCGATCATTTCACCAATCCTGCAACCCTGAAACAGCTTCCGGGCAATCTTTCGATCGGTCATGTGCGTTACTCCACCACCGGTGAGACTGTGCTGCGCAATGTGCAGCCGCTATTTGCCGAACTGGAAGTCGGCGGCATCGCCATTGCCCATAACGGCAATTTCACCAATGGTCTGAGCCTGCGCCGTCATCTGATTGCCTCCGGTGCGATCTGCCAGTCCACTTCTGATTCTGAAGTTGTGCTGCATCTCATCGCCCGTTCGCGCCTCGCGTCATCCAGCGACCGTTTTGTCGATGCAATCCGTCAGGTTGAAGGCGGCTATGCGATCCTCGCTATGACCCGTACCAAACTGATTGCAGCGCGCGATCCTGTCGGTATCCGCCCGCTGGTTATGGGTGAACTCGACGGCAAGCCGATTTTCTGCTCCGAGACCTGCGCACTCGACATTATCGGCGCAAAATATATCCGCGATGTGGAAAACGGCGAAGTTATCATCTGCGAAACACAGGCAGACGGTTCTATCAGCACCACATCCATCAAGGCCTCGAACCGCAAGCCGGAACGTGTTTGCCTGTTTGAATATGTCTATTTTGCCCGTCCTGACTCCGTTGTCGGCGGCCGCAATGTTTATGTTGCGCGTAAAAACGCCGGTATTAATCTGGCCAAAGAATCTCCGGTTGAAGCGGATGTTGTAGTGCCTGTGCCGGATGGCGGCACTCCGGCAGCAATCGGCTATGCACAAGCCAGCGGTATTCCGTTTGAGCTCGGCATTATCCGCAATCACTATGTCGGCCGCACCTTTATTGAACCGACACAGCAGATCCGCGCCCTCGGCGTGAAGCTGAAACATTCAGCAAACCGCGCGATCATTGAAGGCAAACGTGTTGTGCTGGTGGATGACTCCATTGTGCGCGGCACCACTTCGATGAAAATCGTGCGAATGATCCGCGATGCCGGAGCCAAGGAAGTCCATATCCGTGTTGCCTCCCCGATGATCCATCATCCGGATTTCTACGGTATTGATACGCCGGATGCAGACAAGCTGCTGGCCAACCAATATCCTGACCTGCAGGCAATGTGCGATTATATCGGTGCGGATTCGCTGGAATTCCTCTCCATTGACGGTCTTTATGAGGCGGTCGGCGGCGAGAAGCGTAATCCGAAAGCTCCGCAATTTACCGACCATTATTTCACGGGCGACTATCCGACCCGTCTGGTCGATCAGGAAGAATTGTCGAATATTCACAATTTCGCATTACTTTCCAGCAACGGCTAAAATCCTAAAAGGCGGCTTTCAGCCGCCTTTACATTATGCAGACTGAAACGGGTGGATTTTTATGAGCTTTGATCTGAGCGGACGCACAGCACTGGTGACCGGCGCATCCCGCGGCATTGGTTATTTTCTGGCATTGGAACTGGCGAAACGCGGTGCCCATGTCATTGCTGTTGCACGGACTGTCGGCGGCCTTGAAGAACTGGATGATGAAATTCAGGCAATGGGCAATACAGCAACCCTTGTCCCGCTTGATCTGAAAGACATGCCTGCTCTTGACCTGCTCGGCTCATCTATCAATGACCGCTGGGGCAAACTGGATATTCTCGTCGCCAATGCCGGTGTGCTTGGCACAATCTCTCCGGTCGGCCATGTGGAAGCCAAGGTGTTTGACAATGTTATCAGCACCAATCTGACCTCAATCTGGCGCCTGATCCGCTCGGTTGACCCGCTGCTGCGCCGTTCTGATGCCGGTCGTGCTATTCTGATGTCCTCCGGCGTCGCCCATACAGCACGCGCATTCTGGGCGCCTTATGCCGCTTCCAAAGCTGCGGTAGAAGTGATGGGGCGCTCATGGGCAGAAGAGACCAAACAAATGCCGCTGCGGGTTAACTCCGTCAATCCGGGTGCTACGCGCACAGCGATGCGCGCCAAAGCAATGCCGGGTGAAGATCCGGAAACTCTGCCGCATCCGGCCGATGTCGCTGCAAAAATTGTGCAGCTCGCCGATCCGGCGCTGACCATTACCGGCCAGCTTTATGATGTACGTCAGGATAAATTCCTGCAATATCATATGCCTTCATAAACACATGTCTATAATCGTCTGGCCGGATTATTAATAACCGGCCAGAACTGTTTTTTATCCAATCTTTTCAATTAAATAATATTCTTCGCGGCTTTTTTATTCGCAGCTCCCTGCTGCCTCATTTTATCCTGCCGCCTTCCCCTCTGAACTGTCCGATTTTTCAATTCCATGAAAACAGAAGGGTCTGTTATGGATCATTTTTATATACTTACCGGTGGCCCGGGCTCCGGCAAAACCACTCTGCTCAATGTTCTCAAACAGCGGGGGTACCAACATAGTCAGGAAGGCGGACGACATATCATTCAGGATCAGGTCAAAATCAGCGGCAAGGCTTTGCCATGGCTCGATCCCGCACTTTTCGCGGAAATGATGCTGTCATGGGAAATGCGCTCTCACCTGCTGGCCACACAGACAACATCTGATAAGCCGTATTTCTTTGATCGCGGCATGGCCGATATTGCCGGTTACCTCACGCTTTCCGGCCTGCCTGTACCGGATCATGTGCATCAGGCAGTGAAGCACTTTTACTATAATAAAACCGTTTTCATCGCGCCGCACTGGCCGGAGATTTATCAGGGAGACGAAGAGCGTAAGCAATCACCGCAAGAGGCTGAGCGCACATTTGAGGCCATGCTGGCAGTCTATCAAGATTATGGCTTCACTCTGATGGAGTTGCCTAAGGCAGATGTTGAGACAAGAGCAGATTTTATACTCGCCCACACAGCTTAATTTACGCAATAAAAAAGCCCCTCACTGAGGGGCTTTTTAAATAGTCATGTAATCTGCTTACATGCGGGCAATAATCTCTTCATCACCGGATGCATCGCCTTTCGTGACTGCATCAAAGATGTAAGGGATAATTTCTTCCACAGTATCCAGCATTTTAGGCTGCACGCGATGACCGGTATGGATAAAACCTTCGGTACGCATATGATCGAGCATAGCGATCATCGGCTCCCAGAAATGATTGATATTGGCGAAAACCATCGGCTTTTTATGATGGCCGAGCTGTGCCCAGGTCATCATTTCCACGATTTCCTCAACAGAACCAATACCACCCGGCAGGGTGACAAATGCATCCGAGCGTTCAAACATCAGCTGTTTGCGCTGATGCATATTCTCGGTAATGATCTGCTCATCAAGCATTTCATTCTGCTTGCCGTCAGCTTCTTTATTGAGAAGAAATGTCGGAATGATACCGGTGACTTTACCGCCAGCCTTGTAAGCGCCTTCTGCAACTGCACCCATAATTCCTTTTGTGCCGCCGCCATAAATCAGGCGAAGACCGTTTTCTGCAATGGAGCGGCCAAGAGCCAGTCCTGCTTCCCGGTAAACCGGATTATTGCCGGTTGAAGAACCGCAATAGACACATATTGATCGAATCTTGCTCATGCTTTCTTTTCGCGCGCGGGCTGTTTGCCGTCAAGTTTATGCAGTGAAATCGGCCGCTAATAATCCGTATAAAAAACCAGTTCTTTCACCGCTGTTCCCGAAGTCTTTTTAAAATCATGGCCTTGTACCGAAAACCATGTATGGCTGACATCTTATCGCGCAATATGTGACAAGAATTTTAGCGCCGATATGTGATATTCTTGCTGTAACAATAAAAAAGCGCTAGTTGTTGGCAAATGTGCTGCTTATACATTTGGATTTATAAGCAGACACAGCATGTTATAATATTTTTTTAAGCTTGGTGTTAAAAGGGTCAGCCCCGTATGCAGAATAGTCGTTATGCGCTTGCCGGTTTTGCTGCTGTTGTTATAGCAGGTGGTCTTCTTGCATATTTTAGCATGGCTCCGCAGAAAACGGATCAGCCTCCGCAGGCACCTGTTTCAAAAACAGCAACAGATAACAAGCCTGCTGCGACGACCCAACCTGAAACTCCTGCCCAGACTGACAAGTCTGTTGCGGGTAATACTGCTGCACCGGCGGATACCAAACCAACAGAACCGGAAAAAACAGTACCGGAACAGAGTGTTACAGTTCCGGTTTTTGATGTGCTGCGCCTTGAGGGCAACGGCTCACTGGTCATTGCCGGTAAAGCCGCACCGAATTCTGTGGTTGATGTAATTTCTAAAACCCGTGTGCTAGGCTCTGCCAAGGCCGGTGAGAACGGTGATTTTGCAATTATTCTGGATGAGGCGCTGAAAAGCGGCGATTATCAGCTGGTTCTGCGTGCAACTGCGGAAGATAATTCCGTTGCAACATCGCAGCAGACCGCGATCCTCTCTGTTCCTGCAACACCGGATGGTCAGGTTCTCGCACTTGTTGAAGAGCCTGGTCAGGCCAGCCGCATGATTACAACGCCGCAGGCCAGTAGCGGAAATGCTGCGCATACACCTGAGAATAAAGATGCACCGGCAGCTGCGCATGGCAATGATGCTGCTGTTACCCTGCTGCCGTCGCAGGCCGTACAGGGCGGACTTGCAGAGGGCAATTCTCAGGATGCCGTCAGCATTGCCGTGGAAGCCGTGGAGATTGAAGGCCGCTCGGTATTTGTCGCCGGTCATGCACGCGGTGGCCAGACGGTTAATGTCTCAGCCAATGAGACTTTGCTCGGCACAGCCGTCATCACCCCTGAGGGGCGCTATCTGGTGCAGACCCAGCAGCCGCTTGCTGTTGGTGACTATATTATCCGCGCTGATCTGATGGATAAGGGCGGTAAAATTCTGGCCACAGCGCGTGTGCCTTTCCGTCGTGAAGCCGGTGAGAATATTGCGGCTGTCGCCCCTGCAATCGCCGCGCAAAATGCACCGGATGCCGGACAGACCGCTCAGGAAAGCCAGCCTGCCGGAGAGACACAGGCACAGCCTCTGGAAAAAGCGGAAGGCTCGGTGATTATCCGTAAAGGCGATAATCTCTGGACAATCTCCAAGCGCACTTATGGCAGCGGCACGCGTTACACCACGATTTATCTGGCCAATACTGATCAGATTAAGAACCCTGACCTGATCTGGCCGGGACAGGTTTTCGTCATGCCGAAAACCCCGCTCAGCGAGCAGGATGTGAAGCAGAAACTACCGTAAATCCTGTTTCTCCGGAGCGTGTTTGTCTTCCTCACAACATTGTGCAGGCGTTTTGTTTCTATCACGCCTGCAGCTATGATAAGACGATGAAGAAACTTGCAGCAATTCTGCGGCACTTAGACCGCAATACAGCATGAAGGCGGCAGCAGTGACCGTCTGTGGCGTTAAATAAAAAGATGAAAAAACAAAAAACAGTCTCGGCAGAATCCGGTCAGACCCTGAAAACACTGGCGAAACTCTGGCCATATATGTGGCCGAGTGAGCGTCATGATCTCAAAATGCGGGTCGTCTGGGCGACCTTCTATCTGGTCATCGCCAAATTCGTGCTGATGCTGGTGCCTTATTTTTTCAAATGGGCAACCAATGCGCTGGATGGTTCTTTCAAACCGGAAAGCTGGGTGCCGCAGATTTTTGTCGGCGCTTTGATGCTGGTCGTTGCCTATAATCTGGCACGTATCATTCAGGCCGGTCTGAACCAGCTGCGCGATGCGTTATTTGCCCGCGTCGGCCAATATGCAGTGCGTCAGCTTGCCTATCGTACTTTTGTGCATATGCATAAATTGTCGCTGCGTTTTCATCTTGAGCGCCGCACCGGCGGCCTGTCCCGTGTGATTGAACGTGGCGTCAAAGGCATTGAAACCATTGTGCGCTTCACCATTCTGAGCTCGGTTCCGACCCTTCTGGAATTTGCGCTGACTGCAGCGATTTTCGGTTTTGCTTATGGTGTCAGCTATCTGATCGTGGTTGCGGCAACGGTCTGGCTCTATATGTGGTTCACCGTCAAGGCGAGTGACTGGCGTATTAATATCCGCCGCGAAATGAATGAATCCGATACGGATGCCAATACCAAAGCGATTGACTCACTGCTGAATTTTGAAACGGTCAAATATTTCGGCAATGAGGCCATGGAAGCCGAGCGCTATGACCGCTCGATGGCACGTTATGAAAAAGCAGCAACCCAGACATGGACATCACTTGGCTGGCTGAACTTTGGTCAGGCCGTGATTTTTGGTGTCGGCATGATGATCCTGATGGTGATGTCTGCCCGCGAAGTACAGGCCGGAACCCATACGCTCGGCGATTTTGTCTTCATCAATGCGCTGTTGATGCAGCTGTCATTGCCGCTGAATATGATCGGCTTTATCTATCGTGAAATCCGTCAGGGGCTGACCGATATTGAGCAGATGTTTGATCTTCTTGAAGTTGAAGAAGAGGTTAAAGACAAACCCGATGCACCGGCTCTGGCCGTCTCGCAAGGGGCAATCCGCTTCAACAATGTCAGCTTTGCCTATGATCCGTCCCGTCCGATCCTGCGTAATATCAGCTTTGAAGTACCATCAGGCAAGACCATTGCGATTGTAGGACCGTCCGGTGCAGGTAAATCAACTATCTCCCGCCTGCTTTATCGTTTCTATGATGTGCAGCAGGGTTCGGTGACAATTGACGGGCAGGATATCCGCGAAGTGTCGCAGGTCAGCCTGCGTCATGCGATTGGTATGGTGCCGCAGGATACGGTGCTGTTTAACGATACAATCGCTTACAATATCCGCTATGGCCGCCCGTCGGCGTCAGAGCAGGAAGTAGAACAGGCTGCCAAGCTGGCGCAGATCGACCGCTTCATCCAGCTATTGCCGGAAGGCTATCAGTCAATGGTTGGTGAGCGCGGACTTAAACTCTCCGGTGGCGAGAAGCAGCGCGTGGCGATTGCCCGTACGATTCTGAAAGCCCCGCCGATCCTGATCCTTGACGAAGCAACTTCGGCACTGGACACAGCAACCGAGCAGGATATCCAGCAGTCTTTGGATCTGGTCAGCCGTGACCGCACTACTCTGGTGATTGCGCACCGTCTGTCGACTGTTATCAGTGCCGATGAAATTATCGTGCTCAAAGACGGCCAGATTGCCGAGCGCGGCACCCATCGTGATCTGCTGGTAGAAGGCGGACTTTATGCTTCCATGTGGGATCGTCAGCGTGAAGCTGATGAAGCGGAAGCCCGTCTGCGTCAGGTTCGTGAAAGCGATGAACTTGGCGTTGTTACTCGCGGCGCCCCTGCCGGAGAATGACAGGGCACTGATGATCCTCTATGATGACAGCAGATATTCGCGCTGGCTGTTCATTGTATATGCATGCAGCAATGGCGGTTCCGGTGAGATCAACATCACCTGAACCGTTTTGATTCCGTGTCGATGCGGAATATAAAAAAAATCAAAACCGGTGCTTGCGGTAATGTTCTGTGAGCATTTTGTTATGATAAAGCACGAATATCATGAATTTTGTTGCGCTGATTGCGCTTAATCATTTTAAACGCTGTTACTTTGCGTTATTGAAGCGGAAAATCTGAGGAAAACCGATGAGCCTGTCCGATACCATTCGCAATACTTTTGTTCCTATCCACCGCGAGGGCTACCCCTTTATCGCAGCATTTTTTGTTGTGTCGCTGTTGCTTGGCTGGTTGTGGGAACCTTTGTTCTGGGTAGGGATGGTGCTGACCATCTGGTGCATTTATTTCTATCGTGATCCGCTGCGCATCACGCCGCTGGATGACAAACTC
Source organism: Pseudochrobactrum algeriensis (assembly GCF_018436245.1). Lineage (NCBI taxonomy): Bacteria > Pseudomonadati > Pseudomonadota > Alphaproteobacteria > Hyphomicrobiales > Brucellaceae > Pseudochrobactrum > Pseudochrobactrum algeriensis. Next base: position 1,057,041 of record NZ_CP075361.1, on the reverse strand, counting down.
GTCATCAGCTCTGCGGATGGCAAAATTTCTTCCGTTGGCATGTGCGTTCCGCCGGCAGAGCTGGATCTGGGTACAGAGCCGATGCTGCGCATCTGCGTGTTCATGAATGTGTTTTCGGTTCATATCAACCGTGCACCGGTGCGTGGCAAAATCACTGCCGTGATGCACCGTCCGGGTAAATTCCTGAATGCAGAACTGGACAAAGCCAGCACTGAGAATGAGCGCAATTCGGTGCTGATCGACAGCGCCCATGGCACCGTTGCTGTAGTGCAGATTGCCGGTCTTGTAGCCCGCCGTATCGTTTGCTGGTCAAAAGCCGGTGAAGATCTTTCAACCGGCGAGCGCTTTGGTCTGATCCGCTTTGGTTCGCGTAATGATATTTATCTGCCAAAAGGTGCCGTTGCCCGCGTTGCTGTCGGCCAGACGGCTGTGGCAGGTGAAACCGTTCTGGCAGAATTTGATGAAACGCGCACTGCGCCAACCGTGCGGATTGCCTGATGCTTGAAGCACCTTTCCCGCCGCTGGATCCAAATGGCAATACGGAAGGGCGCGGTCCGCGCTTTTCCGAAATTCCGATGCGGATCATCATTCCTAATCTGATTACCGTTCTTGCGATCTGTGCAGGCTTGAGCGGTATCCGTCTTGCCATTGAGCATCGTTTCGAACAGGCCGTGGCTATGGTGCTGCTTGCAGCCTTTCTCGACGGTATTGACGGACGGATTGCGCGGCTCCTGAAAGGGTCTTCCAAATTCGGTGCCCAGATGGATTCTCTGGCCGATATCGTCAATTTCGGCGTGGCTCCGGCACTGGTGCTCTATCTGTTCATGCTGGATCAGGCCGGTTCTTTCGGCTGGATTGCCGCACTGATCTATACGATTGCCTGCTGCCTGCGCTTAGCGCGCTTTAATGTGATGCTGGAAGATCCGAACCAGCCTGCATGGCAGGGCAATTATTTTATCGGCGTTCCGGCACCGGCCGGTGCGATGCTGGTTTTGCTGCCGGTCTATTCCGGCTTCCTCGGCGTGCTGCCAAGCAAGGCTCTGGCCTATGGCACAGCAGGCTTCACAATTGTGATTGCCTTTTTGCTCGTCAGCCGTCTGCCGGTTTATAACGGCAAAACCGCAGGCAGCTTTATCCGTCGTGACTTTGTTATGCCGCTGATCCTCGGCGTGGTGATCTATGCCGGTTTTCTGATGAGCTTTACCTGGCAGACACTGACACTGACAGCTTTGGCCTATCTGGTATTCCTGCCTTTTAGTGCACTGGCATGGAAGCGCCGTTTCGCGGCGGAAGAAAAAAAATCCTCTGAAAATCAGGCGTGAAACTGTTCAGATAATGAAAAATAAAAAGCCCGCTTTTGAGCGGGCTTTTTATTTGTTCTGTTATCTCTGCTTTTATGCTTTGGCAGCGATCTTATCCGCCCGTGCTTCTTTCAGGATTGACCATGTATAGAGGATCAACCCTGCCCAGATCAGCGCAAAGGCATAAAGCTGAATTGTATTAAACGGTTCCTTGAACGCGAAAACTGCGATCAGGAACAGCATGGTCGGTGTAATATACTGCATCAGTCCCAGTGTGGTGTAGCGCAGCAGTTTCGCACCGGTCGCATACATAATCAGCGGTACAGCGGTCACCACACCGGCCAGCATCAGCAGAGAAATATCCGCTGGTGTACCGGTAACGAAATGATCCTGCCCTTGTGTATACAGCCAGATTGCATAGGCACTGGCCGGAATGAACAGGATGATCACTTCCAGCATGAAGCCCTGTGACGGGCCAATCGGCAGAGATTTACGGAAGAAACCATAAAAGCCGAATGACAGCGGCAGAATGATAGATACCCAAGGCAGACCGCCCTGCTCTACTGTCAGCAACACCACCGCAGCAGCAGCAAGGAATACAGCAACCAGCTGTACTCTTGTCAGACGCTCTTTAAGGAAAATCGCGCCAAGCAGCACATTGACCAGCGGGTTGATATAATAACCAAGTGCGGCATCCAGCGCGTGATCATTGAAAATCGCCCAGACATAGACACCCCAGTTCAACGTGATCAGGGAAGCTGTCAGGCAGGCCATAGCCAAGGTGCGCGGATTACGCAATGCGGCACCGACATCCTTGGTACGTCCCATAAAAACCAAAATGACGGCCGCTACAGGCAAAGACCAGATCACCCGATGCGCCAGCACCTCCACAACCGGAATATGGGCGACGGCCTTCATATAAAACGGGAAAAGCCCCCAGAACAAATAGGCCAGCATCGCGAAAATAAAACCGCGTGTCGCCTCCGGCATTGCCGCTTGAGACCGGTCACTCATAGTTATCCATCCTCAGATTTCCGGTCTCGGGCTTTATTCTTACAGCGGGAGCCGTTCATTACAATTGCATCAGTAACAACCGGTACTCCCGTTTTATCGGCTCCGCAAACGGCAAATTTTATTCTGCTGCAATATGTCCCGCAAGTTCGCGGTTTTTCATCAGCTTATAGACGACAGAATCCATCAGTGCCTGAAAGGATGCATCAATAATATTGTCTGACACACCGACTGTGCGCCAGCGCTGGCCGCTGGCATCATGCGACTCGATCAGAACGCGGGTGATCGCTTCCGTACCGCCATTGAGGATACGGACTTTAAAATCCACCAGTTCAAGATCAGCAAGTTCTTCCTGATAACGGCCGAGATCTTTGCGCAAGGCAAGGTCGAGCGCGTTAACCGGACCATGACCTTCTGCCACCGACAAGTGCTCCTCACCATCGATGATGATTTTAACAATCGCTTCCGACACGGTTTTCAGGCAGCCATTGCTGTCATAGCGGCGCTCAACCATACAGCGGAAGGCTTCCACACGGAAAAACTGCGGCACCGCCCCCAATTGCTGACGGGCAAGCAATTCAAAACTCGCATCCGCGCTTTCATATGCATAACCTTCAGCTTCACGTTCTTTGACCAGCGCAATCAGCGTATCGAGATGGCGGTCATCCTTGGCAACCTGAATGCCACGCTTGTTGAGCTCAGCAATAAAGTTGGACTTGCCTCCCTGATCGGACACCATGACACGGCGATGATTGCCCACCATTTCCGGCGGCACATGTTCATAGGTTTTAGGCTCTTTCAGCAAAGCAGAAGCATGAATGCCTGCTTTGGTAGCGAAAGCTGAACTGCCGGTGAAAGCCGCCTGATCGTTCGGTGCGCGGTTGAGAATATCATCGAAAGTACGGGACAGTTTGGTAATACCTGCCAGAGCATCCATGCTGATGCCGACTTCGAAGCGGTCTGCCCAGACAGGTTTAAGCATCAATGTCGGGATCAGCGTGACAAGATTGGCATTGCCGCAACGCTCACCGATACCATTGAGCGTGCCCTGCACCTGCCGCACACCGGCATCAATTGCGGCCAGCGACACGGCAACGGCCTGTTCCGTGTCATTATGCGCATGAATACCCAGACATTCGCCCGGTACAACACTCTTAACAGCACGGACAATGTCACCGACTTCACCCGGCTGCGTACCGCCATTGGTATCGCAAAGCACTACCCAGCGCGCACCGGCACCATAGGCCGCTTTGGCACAGGCCAGCGCATAATCAGGATTGGCTTTAAAACCGTCGAAGAAATGCTCGCAATCGACAATACATTCCTTACCGGCCATGCGCGCCGCAGTGACTGATGAAGTGATCGATTCCAGATTATCTTCCAGAGAGCAGCCGAGTGCCAGATGCACATGGTAGTCCCAGCTTTTGGCAACATAGGTGATCACATCGCTGGAAGCCTGTAACAGCACTGACATGCCCGGATCATTGGAGGTGGAAACACCCGGACGTTTGGTCATACCAAAAGCGGCGAATTTTGCCTTTGCCGTATGTTTGCGCTGAAAAAAGCTCGTATCTGTCGGGTTTGCGCCCGGATAACCGCCCTCAACATAATCCATGCCGAAATCATCCAGCATGGCGGCAATGGCTTTCTTATCCGCAACCGAGAAATCAATGCCCGGTGTCTGCTGACCATCGCGCAGGGTGGTATCATAAATATAGATACGCTCTTTTTTCATTGTTGTTCTTTCCTCCATATCCGTATTTATGCGTGAGATTTATGCATGGCCTTGCGGCCATGTCTCAGTGTCATGATCCGGATGCTGATAAGATACCATAGTACGCACGAATTCCGCGCTTTCAGGATCACGATCTGTCGTATAGGCAGGCAAGGTGCTCAGCTTGTCCAGATAAGGCAGCCTGCCCTCCATGCCCCATTGCACAACCGGCTCAATTTCCTGCGGATTGTCAAAAGCCGCAATGGACAGCGCCAGACCGTCCGGCGCTTCATAGGTCAGCGGTGTGCCGCAATCGGCACAAAAGCCGCGCTGCACATGATTGGATGAGCGGAACAGTTTTCGTGTTCCGCGCGTCCATTCCAATGTCCCCTCTTTAACGGAGACCAAAGGAGCAAAGTAATTTCCGAAGGCTTTCTGGCACATGCGACAATGACAGATGGATGCACTGCCCAGCCGCCCCTTCACACGAAAACGCACAGCACCGCATTGGCAGCCCCCGCTGGCGACCGGATTTTCACTCAGCGTTTCACTTCCCATGTTGTCACCCGTTCTCCCGTAGCCGGATCTTTGCCGTCCTTGAGCTGAATATTCTGTGCCAGCAATGAGTCACGAATACGGTCAGCTTCCGCCCAATTTTTTCCGTTGATGAATGCCAGACGCTCGGAGATCTGTCTTTCAACATCTGCCGTGTCGACATCTGCGGCAGCGCTGAACAGATATTGTGCAGCCTCAGCCAATAATTGCGCATCGTGAAGACCAAGCAGGTTGAGGCCGGAAACCAACGCCTCCACATCACCCTGTTTATAGGCTTTGCGCAATTCTGTGATTGCTGACCAAGTATTCAGGTCATCGCCAATACTATCCGCAAACACTGTTGCCTTATTCGCAGAGGCAGCAACCGGCTGTTCGGAAATCACCTGATACCACTTCGCCAGTTCCTCACCGGATTCGATCAAACGCTGCTGCGTCCAGTTGATCGGCTCACGATAATGGGTCTGCAACATGGAAAGACGTGCAGCCATGCCGGTCCAGCGACGGCGGAAATCCTCTGGCGCATCTGTGCCTGACAATTGCGGCAGTTCCGATTTCAGCACATCATCAATGGTGATGAAATTGCCCAGAGATTTGGACATTTTCTGACCTTCGACCTGCAGAAAACCATTATGCATCCAGATATTGGCCATGCGTTCTGAACCAAAAGCGCAGCATGACTGGGCAATCTCATTCTCATGATGCGGGAATACCAGATCAATACCGCCGGCATGAATGTCGAAAGTATTTTTCAGCGGATCATCGCATTTCAGACCGCCACCAAACGGCTCCAGCAATTTGGCCATCGACATAGCCGAGCACTCAATGTGCCAGCCCGGACGACCGTGAACCGCAATACCTGCCGGAGACGGCCAGCCCGGCTCACCCTCTTTGGATGGTTTCCACAGCACGAAATCCATCTCATCGCGCTTGTAAGAAGCCACATCCACACGTGCACCGGCAATCATCTCATCCAGTGAGCGGCGGGCAAGCGCACCATAACGGGGGCCATGGTCGCCGCTCATGGTTTTAACTGCAAACAGCACATGATCGTCAGCCACATAGGCATGACCGCGCTCAATCAGACGTTCGATCAGCTGGCGCATTTCTTCCAGATGTTCGGTTGCACGCGGCTGGCTGGATGGTTCGAGATTGCCAAGCGCCGTTACATCGCTCTGGAACTGCGCATTGGTGCTTTCCGTGACTTTGCGAATAGCTTCATTCAGCGGTAAATCAGGATAATCGCGCACGGCACGCGCATTAATCTTGTCGTCCACATCAGTGAGGTTACGCGCATAAGTCACTTGGCTCTCACCATAGACATGGCGCAGCAGACGGAACAGCACGTCAAATACAATCACCGGACGCGCATTGCCGATATGGGCAAAATCATAAACTGTCGGGCCGCAGACATACATGCGCACATGATCAGGATTGATCGGAACAAAGTCCTCTTTCCTGCGGGTCAGCGTATTATACAAACGCAATTCAGTGGCAGACATCTGACTTCCCTTTAACATACGGTTCTAAAGCACAAACAAGACTTGCGCAGCCTGCTGGCCGGTGCATTTGTCTGCTTCAAAAGGAAAAGGAAGACGAAAACATCCGAGCCAGCAATCTGCTAGCGAATAATGACCGCAATAATACAAATGGTGTTTGCGAATGGTGTTTTCATGACAGCACTTATCTCTCTGATCCTGTGCCGCGTCAAGAGACAGCTCAGAGATTTTTATGACCGGCGGCAATCATGACACGCGGCATTACCGCCGTGACATTACCCAGATTTGCGCCCGAATTTGCACATTTCCAGCCATGCTTCAGTCCCATTTTTCACGATAATGGGAGCTGTGAGTTAGGGAAGGAAACATTATGAAAAAGATCTTCAGCGCATCTAAAAAAGATCAGCTTACCGAGCAGTATCGTGCAATCGGCCCTGCATTTTTGGCGGCAGCTCTGCGTTCGGCACCGCGCAGCCACCGTGACGAGAAGCGGCTGCACGTCTCTTATCTGCCGTCAGATAAAGCCTTACGGCCCCAACAGGCGGCTAAGTAGGCTGAACGCAATCGCCCACATAATGATGCCGATAATGCAGTCGAGAATACGCCATGCCGAAGGTTTGGCAAAAAACGGCTGCAGCAATCGTGCACCATAGCCGAGCGAGAAAAACCAGACAAAAGAGGCTGTTATCGCACCCAGCCCATAGGCCAGACGCGCCTGCCCTTCAAAACGCGCAGAGAGGCTGCCGACCAGCACAACCGTATCAAGATAGACATGCGGATTGAGGAAGGTCAGCGCCAGACAAGTCCCGACAGCAGCCTTCAGGCTGACCGCGCCGCCATTGCCGGCACGCAACCCGTCAGGATGCATCGCACGGCGAAAAGCAGACAGACCATACCAGAACAGAAAAGCAGCGCCGCCGACAGTCACCACTGTAATCAATGAAGGGGACTTTGCGATCAGCGTGCCCAGCCCTGCAACGCCTGCTGCAATCAGCAAGGCATCAGACAGAGCGCAGATCAGACAGAGAATAAACACATGCTGGCGCAGCAGTCCCTGTCTCAGAATATAGGCATTTTGCGCACCAATGGCGACAATCAAGGATAGTCCGAGCAGAAAGCCCGAAATTGCTGCTGTTCCCACGATAGACTCGTTCTTGTTAAATTGACGCGCATCTTATCCGATCGAAGCGGGATTAGAAATCAGTCCGGTGGACTGATTTCCCGTGTAGGCGGCAACCACTTTTCGGGATGCAAACTTTACATCAACGCGCATCCCACCCGAAAACCGGCAACCACTTTTCGGGATGCGCTGTCAGTTATGTTTTTGAAAGAATTAATTAAAACATACTGAACTGGTCGTCATTGTCATCTGTTTTCTTTTTGACAGCAGGCTTTTTAGGTTTAGCCGGTTTTTTGACGACTGGTTCCTGAGAAACTGTCCGTTCTTCCACCACCTCATGCACATCTGTGCCAAAATAACGGGCATTATTGATCTTATCCGAGACGGGAATCGCCTCAAAAAAATCATCCTGCACCGGTTTGAGCAAATGCTTCACATCCTTGGCACGGTTGCGCTTGCAATCCAGCCACTCCTGATAGTCCTCAGGATGGATCACCAACGGCAGACGGTCATGAATATGTGATAGCGCATGATTGGTGGCCATCGTCAGAATGGCTGCCGTATCCATCTGTGAACCGTCACCGCTTACCCATGTTTCCATCAACGCACCAAAAGCAATGGTTCCGCCATGACGCGGGCGTATCCAATAGGCCTGTTTTCTGCCATCCCCAAGCTTGCGCCATTCATAAAAACCGCTCACCGGCAGCAAGCTACGCCGGTGCTCTATCGCTGTGCGGAAAGACGGCTTTTCATGCGCTGTCTCAGAGCGGGCATTGATCATCAGCGGAAAGTTCAGCGGGTCTTTTGTCCATGACGGCACAAAGCCCCAACGCACCAGCATTGCAATACGATCCGGCCGGTTGCTGCCGGGTGCCGGTGTTTCACCATTCATCACAATCATGATCGGTTGGGTCGGTGAAATATTATAGCGCGGCGGAAAGGCTTCATCGACAATCACGCCGAACTGCGCCTCCACCTCATCAATTGTTGCCAGTAATGCAAAACGTCCACACATAATGTTTGGTGTTGCGAGTTTTACCGTAAAGGTCAAGGTACCTGATAAACAAAGCTTGCAAATCTGCGGGCAGGTTTTTACCACTCATTCTATGATACAGGACATTTCCCCTCACCCGCTCATCGCCCATGGTGCCTCCATCATCTGCCGTAAGGAGAACCGCTTCCTGCTGGTGAAACGCGGCAAGGAGCCACTCAAAGGTTCACTCGCTTTTCCGGGTGGCGGGGTTGAAGCAGGAGAAAATGCCGAACAGGCCGCACGGCGCGAACTCACAGAAGAAACCGGCTTGCACTGCAACCGCCTGCGGCTGGTCGATACAATTGATCTGTCTCAGGAAGGGCTGTACGGCAGGGTCTATAATCTTTGTATTTTCCGCGCTTATGACCTCAGCGGACAGGAACAGGCTGGCGATGATGCTGTTTCGCTGCACTGGCTGACAGTTGAAGATATGGTGCAGCATATTGTAACCGTCAGCACTTTGGTTTTTGCGCGCCGTATTCTGCAGGAAGAAGGCTGAACGCCTTGAAACAGCCTGATTACTGCACAATTTATAGTGAAGGCGCGGAGTATGTGTATGACCAGATTTCTTGTTAGCTTCCTGTTGGTTACAGGATTTTCTGCATCCGGTATTTCCGCACAGGCACAAACACAGGAAACCAGCGGCCCGCCCTATGAAAGCCAGATGATCCAGCTGGCAGGCACCCTCGGCTCCCTCCACTATTTGAGCAATCTTTGCGGCGACAAAACCAGTCTCTGGCGTGATCAGATGAATGAATTGCTCACAGCTGAAAAAGCGGATGAAACGCGACGTAAAAATCTGGTTTCAGCCTTTAACAACAACTATCGCAGCTATGCTGACAATTACAGCCAATGTACCGATCAGGCACTGAAAGCAATCGACCGGTTTAAATTGCAGGGTGAAAAGCTCTCTGAAGGACTGGTTGCCCATTACGGCAATTAACCAAAACTTCATTCATTGCAATAAAGGCGAAATCTGCCATTCACAAACCATCGCAATCTGTTAACAAGAGATTAAATTATTGATGGTGATGCGTCGGCTGATAGTGTAAGAAACGGTCTTCAGATAGTCGTTTCTGCTCTGAATGGCTCTATGACAGCACTTTCTTTAGCTAAGTCCTGTCCGTCTTCTGCGATGCAGTGTCCAACGGCATAAAGCCAAGGTGATATTTTAATGAATCATGCTCCGACAGACCTCGATGAATTGATTGCCCATGAGAAAAAACAGGCGGCGATCGAATATCAGCATGAAGCCTGGGCTGACGGGATTTCAGAAGGCATTGAACCGGAAATTCTCGCAGAGGCTGCTTTTGCCAATGCATTGACCGAGCTTCTGCGCAGCACGGGCGAAGATGCGGCGCTTGGCCTGCTCGATAAATTGCGTGAGCAGATCATTGCCGGTGAGTTTTTGCCCAACCGTATTTTGCAGTAATTTTGCAGTAATCTTCCGGGCACAGTCGGCATCCGTCATAATTTGTGCTATTGGATGCCGTAAACATTTATTTTGAATATATATTTCTCTTCCGGAGTTTCTGATGTTGCTTTCATCCCGCCACTGGCCGAGCAAACTCAGCTCAGACAAGTTTCTGAGCACGTCTTTCCTCTCCGGTCTGGCTCTGGCCATGATTGCCGCATCTGTCTCAGTACCGGCCTCCGCCGGAACTTTGAGCGGGAAACCACAAATTCTAGCGTTGAGCGAAACACCTGCCGGTGAAGACGGCGAAGAGGTCAATCCGGCGCAGGTGCCTTTACCGGGGCCATTGCGTCAGGTGCCTACTGAAACCTACAGAGCGCCTGAATCCGGCGCAGCCTCCGAAAACGGCAGTCCGGAGCGCGATATTACCCGTCCGCATGTTTCACCGGAAGGTAAGATTCCGGAAGTCTCCTATGACTATTCAAAGCTTCCGCAGGCTGTGCAGGACACCCGCAAGAAAATTCTCGATATTGCGAAAGCCGGAAAGATTGACGCGCTGAAACCATTGCTCGGTGACGGCGGCGAAACCAGCCCGATGCTTTCACTCGGTGAATATGACGGCACACCGCTGGAATTTCTCAAAAGCCTTTCCGGCGACAGTAATGGTCAGGAATTGCTTGCCATTCTCGTAGATCTGCTCGAGTCCGGCTATGCGCATCTCGATGCCGGTACACCGAATGAAGTTTATGTCTGGCCGTATTTCTTCGCCTACCCGCTGGACAAGCTGGACGACCGGCAGATGGTTGAGCTGTATCAGATTGTAACTGCCGGTGATTTTGAAGAAATGAAGGGCGTCGGCGCCTATATTTTCTATCGCCTCGGCATTACGCCGGATGGCTCATGGAAGTTTTTTGTAGCCGGCGACTGACGATCGTTTTTCCCTGTCTGTCAAAGCGCTGCTGAAAACGCTCTGTTGCCCATGCACACAGAGCAAAAACAGCCATACCTGCCGGTATATCAACAAGATGGTGTCCGCCATGAACCAAGACGGCTGGTAGCACTGTCAAATTCAAAAGCAGGAAAAACGGAAACAGCCACTTGACTGAACGGGAATACCACATGCCCGCCAGCGCCATAACCGTATGAAAAGACGGAAATGAAATCAGTCCACGTGCATCATTCGGCATAATCATTGCTGTACCATTATACAGAAGATCAGTTAGTTCCTTGCCATATGCAGTCCCTACAATCTGCTGAGATTTTGAAATCACACTTTCAGGCAACGGAAATAACGCACTCGGCCCGATCGAGGGAAAAAGTATCCAGAACAGTACGGTAACAGCTCCACTCAGCGTCAGGGTCAAAATCATACCGTGCAAGGCATAAATACGCCCGCTGAAACCAAGTAAAATTATCAGGATAACGATCTGATAGAGATTAGACAAATAAGCATAGCCTAGAATATCATTAACCAAAGGATAGCTGACACTCCATGTCACAGCGTCCACCCAGTTATAGCCAAGGCTGGCATCCAGTGAGACAAGCCAAAGATCAAGTGTCGGGCGTAAATTGGGTAAGAACAAATAATTCAGCAGTGCCATTGCCGAAGTAAAAATCATAAACAAGCCAGTGCTCATCGTAACAGTGGCAATGCGCTCGCTACGCCCGCGCCAGCGGTATATGAAACTCAATCCGAACATCAATGCAGCAAAGATAAGCTGTCCGCTATAAGCGAAGTAAAATACTTTCTGCCCTGAACTCAGAAGCAGAACGGCATCTGCAAGCAGCGTAATAAGAATGATCCCCAGCAGAGCCAACTCTACAGGACGAAAATAATGATGCAGGACAGACGATTGTGTTTTCATACTGCATCAATACACACAAACTCATTGATCAGTCGTAAATCTAAAGAAGCGCACTCTAAAATGCACAAGACCGCATTATCGGATAATGCGGTCTCTTATAATTTTCTGTAAAGCGAGCTTTTTTAATTTCTCGGAAGTGCCTCAACAAATTCCACCGGCTCACCGAGTGCAGGATTAACGATCTCGCCTTCCCACATCACTTTATGACCACGCACGATAGTACCAACAGGCCAGCCGGTGACTGTCTTGCCATGATATGGTGTCCAGCCCGCTTTCGAACCAGCCTGTTCATGTGTGATCGTCACACTGCGTTTCATATCAACAATTGTCAGATCCGCATCGTAACCGACTGCAATACGCCCTTTACGGGACATGCCGAAAATGCGGTTCGGACCATGTGATGACAAATCAACAAAGCGCTCCAGCGACAAACGACCTGCATTAACGTGATCGAGCATGATCGGCACCAGCGTCTGCACACCGGTCATGCCGGATGGTGATGCCGGATAAGGCTTCTGCTTTTCTTCCAGAGTATGTGGTGCATGGTCAGAACCCAGCACATCCACAACACCCTGCCCGATACCATGCCAGATACCATCGCGGTGACGTGCATCGCGCACCGGCGGGTTCATCTGAATGAGATTGCCGAGTGTTTTATAATCTTCCGAAGACAGCGTCAGGTGATGCGGTGTCGCCTCACAGGTCGCCACATCTTTATAGTCTTTCAGGAATTCAATTTCTTCCGCAGTCGAAATATGCAGTACATGAATGCGCGCGCCGGTTTCGCGGGCAATGCGCACCAAACGCTGGGTGCAGGTCAGTGCTGCAATCTCATCGCGCCAGACCGGATGGCTGGACGGATCGTTTTCAACACGCAGACTTTCGCGCTCGCGCAGGCGGAATTCATCTTCCGAGTGGAAAGCCGCGCGGCGGCGTGTATTGCGCAGAATGGATGCAACGCCTTCATCATCCTCCACCAGCAGATCGCCGGTTGAAGAGCCCATAAACACTTTGATACCCGCAGCGCCCGGCAGGCGCTCCAACTCAGGCACATCTTTGGCATTGTCGCGTGTACCACCAACCCAGAAAGCGAAGTCGCAATGCATGCGATGCGTGCCGCGCTTGACTTTATCGGCCAGCGCTTCCGGTGAAGTTGTCAGCGGCTTGGTATTCGGCATTTCGAAAACAGAGGTCACGCCGCCAAGTACAGCTGCAAGCGAACCGGTCTGCAAATCTTCTTTATGCTCCAGACCTGGCTCACGAAAATGCACCTGGCTATCCACAACACCCGGCAGAATATGAAGGCCGGTGCAGTTGACAACCTCGCCTGCGGCATTCTCTGACAGGGAACCGATAGCGGTAATGCGACCGTTTTTAACGCCGATATCACGAACGGCACTGCCGTCATGATTGACTACCGTTGCGCCTTTGAAAATCGTATCGAATGTTGTGGTCATTCGCGGCTCTCCTGTCTTGCGATAACTCGCTGTTCCTGACTTGCGATTACTCGCAATGCGGCTTACGTAACAAAGCGATGAATATCAAGATAATTGCATCTGCACTGCTTTATAAACCGGAAAGTTGATATGACAACGACAGAACCTTTAACTCTGTTTACCGGACCAACCGGAAATCTCGACGACCGCACACAGATTCTCGTGCGAGGTCCCGATGCGGAAGCTTTTCTGCAATCTATTTTCACGGCTGATCTGAGTTCCCTCGAAACCGGTATTCTGCGCGCATCGGCACTGCTGAGCCCGCAAGGTAAAATCCAGTTCGATTTTCTGATCTCACGCGTTGAAGACGGCTTCCGCATTGATATTGCGAAGGATGTGGCAGAGGTTTTTGCCAAGCGTCTCACGCTTTATCGCCTGCGTGCCAAAGCGGAAATTATCGTTTTAAATGAATCGATTATCAGAATTAGCTGGAAAACTGATTCAGGCAGTTCAGAAAGTGATTCAATTAGCCTTGAGAGCTATCAGACCGTGCGCGATGAGCGCTTCCCTGAAGAAACGAATGTCCTGCGTCATTATGCTGAAAGCGGCAGCGCCTCCCCCGCCACGCAATCTGATCGCGATGCATGGGCAGCTTTGCGTATTCACTATGGTATTGCCGAAGGCGGTGCGGATTTCATCATGAATGATGTTTTCCCGCATGATATTAATTTCGAGCAATTCAGCGGTGTGTCATTTAAGAAGGGCTGTTTCGTCGGACAGGAAGTTGTGTCCCGTATGCAGCATCGCGGCACTGCACGGCGCCGGATTTTGCAGGTGACGGCACAGGCAGACTTGCCCGCATCAGACACGCCGATTACTGCTGCTGGCAAAGAAGTCGGAACCTTGCGTAGTGTTAAAGGCAGCAATGCACTCGCTCTGGTTCGCATCGACCGCGTTAAAGACGCAATGGATAAAAACATTCCGCTGCTTGCCGGTGAAACGGAAGTGAACCTAACAATTCCTGCCTATGCTAAATTCACTTTCCCTGAAGGGGCAGCAGACTAATGGCAGTATCCGGCGGTTCTAAAACAAAACCGGTTCGGGCATGGCAGCGTATGTTGTCAGGCCGCAGGCTGGATTTGCTTGACCCTTCACCGCTGGATATTGAAATCAGTGATATTGCCCACGGGCTGGCACGCGTTGCCCGCTGGAATGGCCAGACCCGTGGCGACCATGCTTATTCCGTGGCGCAACATTCGCTGTTGGTGGAACAGATTTTCCGCGAGCAAAATCCGGCTACTCCCTTGCAGCATCAACTGCTGGCTTTGCTGCATGATGCGCCGGAATATGTGATCGGCGATATGATCTCACCCTTCAAGGCGGTGCTGGGCGGTGCCTATAAACAGATTGAAGCGCGACTGGAAACTGCCATTCATCTGCGCTTTTCCCTGCCCGCGACCGTGCCTGCAGTTTTAAAAAAAGCGATTAAGAAAGCTGACATTGTTTCCGCTTATTTTGAAGCAACAGAACTGGCCGGTTTCAGTACGACAGAGGCCGCAGAGTTTTTCGGTCGTCCGCGCGGTTTCCATGCCGGTCACTTTGATTTATCACCACGGCCAACCGCAGAGATAGAACAGGCTTTTATCAACCGATTCAACGAATTGGAGACACAAATTCATGGCTGATGTTTCCGCTGTCGTTGAGGTGGGTTTGAGTGCTGCAGTTGTTACAATCAGCAATAACCGTCCGGTTATTCTCTGCTCTGATGACCATGAAATGCCCGCAGCACACGAAATGTCTGCCGCGCTTTCACTCCCTTACGGACGGTTTGATCCGCTAAAACATCGCACATTGGAAATGGGTTTGCGGCTATGGGTGGAAGCGCAAACGGCCTTGCGCCTCGGCTATGTGGAACAGCTCTATACATTCGGCGACCGTGGCCGTGCCAAATCTGCCATGCCGACCGATGATACCCATGTGATTTCTGTCGGCTATCTGGCACTGACACGTCAGAATGGCGAGCAGCCGGAAAATGACTGGCAATATTGGTATGATTTTCTGCCTTGGGAAGACTGGCGCAGCGGTAAGCCGCCACTCATCGACCAGCTTATTATCCCTGCCTTACGTGAGTGGGCGCAGAGCGACAAACGCAGCCATCCGGCCTATGATCTGCATCAGCTCCCACGTCTGACACGTCTGCGTCTTGCCTTCGGCACCGATGGTATTCAATGGGATGAGGAGCGTGCACTCGAACGCTACGAGCTTCTTTATGAGGCTGGTCTGGTGCGGGAGGCAACCATAGACGGCACCGTCAGCCCGAGCGCACAGCTGGACGAATTGCAACGCCATACCGGCAAAGCCATGGTGTTCGATCATCGCCGTATTCTCGCAACCGCAATTGCCCGCCTGCGTGCCAAGCTGAAATACCGTCCGGTGATTTTCGAGCTGATGCCCGATTGCTTCACCCTCACAGCCTTGCAGGAAACCGTTGAGGCGATCTCCGGTCGTCATCTGCATAAGCAGAATTTCCGACGTCTGGTGGAAAATGCCGAACTGGTGGAACCGACCGGTGCCAGCCTCAGCCAGCAACGCGGAAGACCGGCTGCGCTCTACCGTTTCCGCCGTGCGGTTCTGGAAGAGCGCCCTGCACCTGGCTTAAAAGTTACCCTATCTCAGCGATAAATATGTCGCTCGTCAGGAAAGCTGCGGCTTTTCACATCTTCCGCGTAAGTCTTCACCGCCTCGTCAATAGCTGCACCAATGGCACCATATTGACGAACAAATTTCGCAGGCTTGTCGTTGAGACCGAGCATATCTTCCAGCACCAGAATTTGCCCGTCACATTCCGCTGACGCGCCGATACCGATGGTCGGCACCGCAACCTGCGCCGTAATCTCACGCGCCAGCGGCTCGACAATGCCCTCCAGCACAATGCCGAAAGCACCGGCATCAGCAACCGCCTGCGCATCCTGTTTAATCAGATCCCACAGCGCCTGATCGCGCCCCTGCACTTTATAACCACCCATCACATGCACGGCCTGCGGGGTAAGACCGATATGCGCCAGCACCGGAATGCCGCGTTTGGTCAGAAAGCTGATCGTCTCAGACATCTGCACGCCGCCCTCAAGCTTAACCGCACCGCAGCCGGTTTCCGCCATGATCCGCGCCGCATTACGGAACGCAACTTGCGGACTTTCCTCATAGGAGCCGAACGGCATATCCACCACGACCAGCGCACGGGATGAGCCGCGCATCACCGCCTGCCCGTGCATGATCATCATTTCCAGAGATACGCCGATAGTCGAATCCATGCCATGCATCACCATGCCAACACTGTCACCCACCAGCATAAAATCCGCATAGCGATCAACAATCGCCGCTGTATGGGCATGATAAGCCGTGAGGGACACCAGCGGCACACCGCCTTTGCGAGCACGGATTTCCGGCACGGTGATACGGCGGATTTGTTTCTGGACACTCATGGCCGTTTCCTTTGATTAGAAGTTAAAAGCGCAGCACATGCTGGTCGATCAGGCGGGTTTTACCAAAACGCACCGTCAGCAACAGCACCGCCGCTGCAGTGAGCAGCTCTGCGGTTTCGGCCAGTGTTTCTGCATCACGGATATCCACGGCCTCGATCTCACCGCGCGGTTCCTGCTGCAACTTATCGACAACAGCATGGCGCAATGCAGCAACCGAACGCTCGCCCTGATCCACCAAGACTTGAGCCATTTGCATCGCCTGCGGCAGGATAATAGCAGCAGCACGGTCTTCCGCACTCAAAAGACTGTTGCGCGATGAACAGGCAAGACCATCCGGTTCGCGCACTGTCGGCACGCCGAAGACTTCAACCGGCTGATTGAGATCAGCAGCCATACGCTTGATAACAGCGAGCTGCTGATAATCTTTCTCGCCGAAGAAAGCTTTATCCGGCTGCACAATATTAAACAGCTTGCTCACCACCGTTGCCACGCCACGAAAATGATTAGGGCGCAATGCCCCCATCAGGATGGAAGACAAATCACCAACATCAACATAGGTCGCTGTTTTACCGCTGCCATCCGGATACATCTCATCCACCTCAGGTGCGAAAACATAATCCACGCCCTGCTCTTCGAGCAGTTTCAGATCACGGGGCAGATCACGCGGATATTGCGCCAGATCTTCATTGGGCGCGAATTGCGTGGGATTGACGAAAATTGACACCACAGACACATCGCAATGCTGCTGGCTGTTCTTGACCAATGTGAGATGGCCGATATGCAGATAGCCCATCGTCGGCACGAAGCCGATACTCTTGCCTGCACTCCGCTCGGCTCTCAAAGCCGTGCGTAAATCTGCAATTGTGCGGATCAGTTGCATATCATCATCCCCTGAAAAACCAGTGCGCACTCTATCTCATCAAGTGATGATAATATCCAGCCCGACATCAAGCGTCGGTGCAGACATTGTGATTTTCGAGGTTGAGATATAGTCGACACCCGTCTCGGCAACGGCTTTCAGCGTATCGAAATTAATATTGCCCGACGCCTCAAGCTTTGCGCGTCCGGCATTAATTTCCACTGCCTTAACAAGGGTTTCCGGCGGCATATTATCAAGAAGAATCACATCCGCCTGCACAGACAGCGCCTCTGCCATCTGTTCCAGCGTATCAACCTCAACTTCGATCTTCACCAGATGCCCGACAAAGCTGCGGGCGGCTTCAATCGCCTGTTTAACACCGCCTGCAACGGCAATATGGTTGTCCTTAATCAACACTGCATCATCGAGACCGAAACGGTGATTGGCACCGCCGCCGCATCGCACCGCATATTTGGCAAATGAGCGCATACCGGGCATGGTTTTGCGAGTGTCACAGATTTTCGCCTGCGTATGCGCAATCTTGTCCGCGAAACGTGCCGTGTAAGTCGCAATACCGGACAGAACCATCAGATAATTGAGTGCCACACGTTCAGCCGACAAAATGGATCGGGCATTGCCGCTGATACGGACAATCTCCTGTCCTGCTTTGATGCGGGTCGCATCAGTGACAGCGACCGAAACCTCCAAAGACGAATCAATCTGTGCGAAAGCGGCACGCACAAAATCCAGACCGGCAAGCACGCCGTCCTCACGGCTGGTCAGTATCGCTGTTGCCTGTTTTTCAGGAGCAATTGTGGCATGACTGGTAATGTCTCCGGCACGTCCCAGATCTTCGAGCAGCGCATTGCGCACAGCCTCTTCAACCAGCGGACGCGGCAGAACAGAAGGATAAGCAGTTTTCATCAGGCAGTTTCCGCTAATTTTTGATAGGTTTCCTGAGCATCTTGCAAAGTCATCATTGAGCGATGTTGCCAGATGACCGAGCTTTCAGGATAGTCGCTGCGATAATGACCGCCGCGGCTTTCCTTGCGCGCCAAAGCCGATACGGCCAAGACTTCGGCAGTTGCCAAGCAATTGGCGAATAGCGGATCATGATTACTCTGTGCCAGTTGCCGGATTTGTTGCAGCCCCTGCAACATCTGATCCTGCCTGCGGATAACACCGAAACTGCGGCTCATAACCGCCCGCAACTGCTGCATACCCTCAGTGCAATCCTTTTTATTTGCAGCAGGCAGAACCTGCACGACAGATTGGGATGCACATTCTTCCTGCGGCAACTGCCTGATCACCTCAGCTACCCGCGCGCCAAACACTACCGCTTCAAGCAAAGAATTGGATGCCAAGCGATTGGCACCATGTGCGCCGGTGGAGGCTGCCTCGCCGCAAGCCCACAGGCCTTTAACCGTCGTGCGGCCATCCATATCCGTGAGAATACCACCCATAAAATAATGCGCTGCAGGCACAACGGGAATGAGATCACGCGCCGGATCGATGCCCACGGCCTGACAATAGGCATAAACGGTCGGGAATTCCTGCGCAAAACTCTCACCGATTGCCTTGGTGCAATCGAGATAAGCACCGCGCCCGCTCATCACCTCTTCATAAATACCGCGTGCCACGACATCGCGCGGTGCCATTTCCGCAGCCGGATCATGGTGCAGCATAAAGCGTTCGCCGGCTTTATTGACGAGATGCGCGCCGTGGCCACGCAGCGCCTCTGTTGCCAAAGGTGCCGGATCAGCCTTCACATCCAGCGCTGTCGGGTGAAACTGCACAAATTCCATATCCGCCAAAAGCGCACCGGCCTGTGCCGCCATACCGATACCGGAACCGCTGGCCTCAACCGGATTGGTGGTCACCTGATAGAGATGGCCGATACCGCCACTGGCAATTACCACCTGATGCGCAGGCAAAATCTGGTCTGAGCCATCTGTACGGCGAATGATCAGCCCGCTGATGCCATCTGCATCCGAAATCAGCTGATAGGCCGAAGCATTTTCGATCAGCGTGACGGATGGTGCTTCCCGCACTTTGGCAACCAGTGCCTGCATGATCGCACGGCCAGCCATATCGCCACGCACGCGCACGATACGGTTATGACTATGCGCTGCCTCGCGCGACACTTGCAAATGACCGGCCAGATCGCGGTCGAACGGCACGCCGAGTTCGAGAAGATCATGCACACGATCTGAGGCCGAAGAGGCCATCATGCGAATGACATCCTCATCCACAATACCGTCACCGGCGATCAGCGTATCCGTTACATGGCTTTCCACTGTATCATCGGATGACACAGCCGCAGCAATACCGGCCTGCGCCCATGCGGAAGATGCGCCCTGCCCGATAGGCGCAGCCGCTATCACCGTAACAGGCACAGGACTGAGCTGCAGGGCGCAAAACAGCCCTGCCAGCCCGCCGCCGACAATTATAATCTGACCGGGTATAATCTGATTGGGTTTCGTGCTCATCGTCACGCCATCAGTTTTTCAGATTGATCATACGTTCAACAGCCTGCCGCGCTTTGACAGCCATTGTTGCGTCAACAAAAACCTCACCACTCATATTCACCAGCGTGTCGAGAATTTTCGGCAGGGTAATGCGTTTCATATACGGGCAGAGATTGCACGGTTTGACGAATTCCACCTCCGGCACTTCTGCCGCAATATTGGAAGCCATGGAACATTCGGTTACCAGCATCACCTTGGCCGGACGATTGTCGCGCACATAGTCAATCATACCTTTGGTGGAACCGGCAAAATCAGCCACCGCCACCACTTCAGGCGGGCACTCCGGATGGGCAACAATCTGCACCGACGGATCAGCAGCGCGGTACGCCAGCAGTTCCTCTGCCGTAAAGCGCTCATGCACCTCGCAACGGCCTTTCCATGTCAGCACTTTAACGGAAGTCTGAGCCGCAACATTCTGCGCCAGAAATTCATCAGGAATGCACAGCACGCGGTCAACACCGAAGCTCTCCACCACCTGCACAGCATTGGCAGAGGTGCAGCAAATATCGCTCTCGGCCTTCACATCGGCAGAGGTGTTGACATAGGTGACAATCGGCACGCCCGGATAGGTTTCACGCAGCAGACGCACATCGGCACCGGTGATAGATTCAGCCAGAGAACAACCTGCCTTCATATCCGGTATCAGCACGGTTTTTTCAGGGCTCAGCAGTTTTGAGGTTTCCGCCATGAAATGCACACCGCACTGCACGATAATATCGGCATCGACACGGGCAGCTTCACGCGCCAGCTGCAAGCTGTCGCCGACAATATCCGCCACGCAATGGAAGATTTCCGGTGTCTGATAATTATGAGCAAGGATAACGGCATTGCGCTGTTTTTTGATACGGTTGATCGCCGCCACATAAGGCGCATAGGCAGGCCACTCGATGCGCGGAATATGATGCGCCACGCGCTGATAGAGATGCTCGGTTTCTGCAGCGATCTCCGGTGTATAGTCCAGAGACGGCATTTCCAAAACGCCGAAACGTTCTGCTGCGCTGCGGATTTCACCTTTATTCAGGTTCTCTTTTGTGGTGGCTGTCGTCATATTACGCCTCATAAAGCAGTGGTAAAACTGCCCTCTCCTGTTCCCCTTAACCGCCACCCGATCACTTATACTCAAAATGAGTATAAAGATTTGAAAAATAAAAGCGGTTAAACCGTGGCGCGAATCTTTATGCCTATTACAGTTTCATGACAAGGAATTATTTTGCTCAAAGTGAGTAAAATTAATCAACCGGTCAAAAGCGTATGTGAAAACGGAACCCAAGTAATTTTTGATAAGGCTTAAAAATCAATAAGTAAGCTATTCAAACAGTGCGTTAGCACTCAAGCCTCTTTCAAGTGTAAAAAAAATATTGTAATCACTATTACACAATAGATTTACCGGCATCTCCGCTGAAAGAACGCACAGCATGTCCACTCGCTCGCAAGACTATCGAAGCCCCTCCATGCCCTGGCTGATCATTATCGCCGGTTGTCTTATCACCTTTCTGACCTTTGGCCCGCGCTCGGCCATGGGTTTTTTCCAGCTGCCGATCATCGGCGACAAGGGCTGGGATCGCAGCACCTATGGTCTGGCTATGGCATTGCAAAACCTGTTCTGGGGTGCCGGTCAGCCAATCTTTGGTATGATTGCCGATAAATATGGTTCGTGGCGCGTGTTGCTGATGTCCGGTATTTTCTATGCATCCGGCCTGCTATTGATGGCACATGCGGATGCCCCGATTGCCCTGCATATCGGTGGCGGTGTGCTGGTTGGCCTTGGTGTTGCTGCCGGTTCTTACGGTATTATTCTTTCTGCCTTTGCCCGCCATGTCAGCGCACAGCAGCGCAGTCTGGTATTTGGCCTTGGTACCGCAGCCGGTTCTGCCGGTATGTTTGCTTTTGCACCGATTTCGCTGGGTCTGATTGAACGCTTCGGCTGGTCGGATGCGCTGGTTTGGCTTGGTGTTGCTATGCTGCTGGTGCCACTGCTGGCCATCCCGCTGCGCGGAAATGCCTCCAATGCACGGATGCCGGACACCAATGCCAAGCAGACTGTTTCCGAGGCGCTCAAAGAAGCTTTGAGCCACAAAAGCTATCTGTTTCTGACTGCCGGTTTTTTCGTCTGCGGCTTTCAGGTGGCTTTCATCACCACGCATTTTCCGGCCTATATTTCCGATATCGGCGTGGATAAGCATTATGCGGTCTGGGGACTGGCGCTGATCGGTTTCTTCAACATTATCGGATCACTTGGTGCAGGTTTCCTCGGCCAGACCCATTCCAAACCGAAAATGCTGGCGCTGATCTATCTGCTGCGTTCCATATTGGTGGCCGGTTTTATCCTGTTGCCGCAGTCCGGCACCAGTGTTCTGATTTTCTCTGCTATTATGGGACTGCTCTGGCTCTCAACCGTACCGCCGACCAATGGTCTTGTCGCCACGATGTTCGGCACACGCCATCTCGGCCTGCTCGGCGGCATGGTGTTCTTCTCACACCAGATCGGCTCATTCATTGGTGTCTGGCTGGGCGGCACGCTCTACCAGCTTTATAACAGCTATGATGCCGTATGGTGGCTGAGCATTATTCTCGGATTGTTTGCGGCGCTTATCCATCTGCCGATCCGTGAAACAGCAGTACAGCGCCCTGCCCTCGCAGCAGCCTGATTAAGCTGCCCGATTTAAAGCAGAAATAAAGCCGGAGCGCGACTCCGGCTGTTGCTGACCGCGCGGCTCCCATACATGACGGGTGAAGAAAAAACCGGTCAGTTTAAACGCCGTGCAAATATCCGGAACAGTCTCGGCTCTGACACGGGAATTGCAAACAAATTCCGGCATCGCCAGCAACCGGTCTGCCCAAGGTGCACCGGCATCGCGGGACACGGCGCGTCCGCTTTTCGGCGAGACATAAATCAGATCAGTGGTACCGCCGGTTGCGGCACAGCTTTTAAGATCAAGGCCAAAGCCCAGTTCTTCCAGCAACATCAGCTCAAAACGCAACAGCAACTCACCGGCAGCAACCGGCGTGTCACAATGCTCCAGCAAGAGCTGCAATGTCTCATAGAGATTTTCATGCGGGTCACGCTCCGGCAGCAGACGCAAATGCGCTGCCGCGAGCTGAATAGCGAACAGCGCCACCGGCAGATCAATCAGCCGCGCTGCGGAAAAGCTCAGAGGTTCAATCTGGTAAGACCCCAGATGCTCATCGAGCCGAGCCCACCAATGTAGCGAAACATGATTGCCGACCTGCAGCATCGGCTGCATACGCTTGGAGCGGCCGCCGCGCACCACACCCATATGGCGGCCATGGGCACGAGTCATCACCTCCACAATGGCACTGCTCTCGCCGTGCCGTCTTGTGCCGAGAATGATGCCCTCGTCGCGCCACTCCATAATCAGTTAACCTCAGGAATTCGGGAATTCCAGACCCATTTCACGGTAACGCTCAGGATCATTGCCCCAGTTGTCACGCACTTTCACAAACAAGAACAGGTGAACCGGCTGCTCGAGAATAGCAGACATTTCCTTGCGGGATGCCTGACCGATTGCCTTAATCGTCTCGCCTTTATGGCCGAGAACAATCTTCTTCTGGCTGTCGCGCTCGACATAAACAACCTGTTCGATACGCACCGAACCGTCTTTGCGCTCTTCCCACTTTTCGGTTTCTACCGTTGAGGAATAAGGCAGTTCTTCATGCAAGCGCAGATAGAGTTTCTCACGGGTCACTTCCGCAGCAAGCTGACGCATCGGCATATCGGAAATCTGATCTTCCGGATAATACCAAGGGCCGTAAGGCATTTGGGCGACCAGATATTTCAGCAGATCTTTACAGCCCGAACCGTTCAGTGCCGAAATCATGAAAGTGCTTTCAAATTTCACTTTCTCATTGGCAGCCTGTGCCAGTTCCAGCAGCTTTGGCGGGTCAACACGATCAACCTTGTTGAGGATTAGAATTTTCTTCTGACGCGTGTTTTCAAGGCTGGTCAACAGAGCCTCAGCGGATTCGTTCAGACCGCCCTGCGCATCGAGCAGGATCAGCACCAGATCGGCATCACGGGCACCGCCCCATGCGGTTGTCACCATAGCGCGGTCAAGACGGCGCTTTGGTTTGAAGATACCCGGTGTGTCAACCAGCACGATCTGTGTCTGGTCTTCAGTGATAATGCCACGCACCAGAGCACGGGTGGTCTGCACCTTATGGGTCACAATCGACACTTTGGTGCCGACCAGACGGTTCACCAAAGTGGATTTGCCCGCATTCGGCGCACCAATCAGCGTCACGAAACCCGAACGGGTCTGTGCTTCTGCTGTGGTTGTGCTTTCACCCTGCGGATGGTTGATTTCAGTCATTTTTATCTCTTTTAAGCCAAGCGCTGTATCGGAAATGCTCTGAAGAACCTGCGCAGGTTTAACGAGCTTTATTTAAGTTTAGCGCAAATACGGAAATTTTATAAGATCAGTTATTTCTGCCAGACGCCTTGGCGGTGCAGCAGATTTTCAGCGGCATCCTGCTCGGCAATACGTTTGGAACGTCCTGTTCCGGTTGCCGGCTGGAAACCGGAAATTGCCACCTCCACCACAAAGACGGGCTCATGGTCGGGACCAGTGCGGCTGACAATGCGGTAAACAGGTTGCAATTTGCCTTGCTGCTTGCCCTGCTGATGTGCCCATTCCTGCAATTCAGTTTTAGCATCACGGCGCGCCGCATCGCTCACTCTGGAGCGCGGCTCCCAGTATTTCAGCACAAAACCACGTGCCGCCTCTAAACCACCATCCAGATAAATCGTGGCAATCAGTGCTTCAATCACATCGGCGCGCACATTCAGGAGGCGCTTGTCATTGAGACTTTTGATATCGGAACCGGTTTCAATCAGATCGCCCAGACCGATTTCATCGGCAACGGACGCACAGCCTTCAGCACTGACCAGCGCATTCAGGCGCACGGACAATTCACCTTCCGGCGCATCGGGAAAAGCCGCAAACAGCATTTCCGCAATAATCAGTCCTAGAACGCGATCACCGAGAAATTCCAGCCGCTCATAATTGGAGCCGGATTGCGGCCGTGCGCTGGAATGCGTCAATGCGCGCTCAAGGCGCGCATGATCGACAAAGCTATGACCGGTTTTTTCTTCCAGTATTTTTATACGCCGACGATCAGAAACCATTATCAGGCTCCTGACCGGCAGCTTTATTGTTGTTTAATTTCGTCAAAACACACATCAGTTATTTGTCGTTACAACGGATTTAGGATTTTCCGTTGCTCCGACCCAGCTCAGCAAGCGGTCGAACCGCAGATTGGTTGGCCAGCGCCACAGTTCAAGCGGGCTGTATTTTCCGGAAATGGAGAAGAAGATCACATTGGCACGGCCAACAAGATTTTCATAAGGCACATATCCTACAGAATAGCGGCTATCCAGCGAGTTATCGCGATTGTCGCCCATCATGAAATAATGACCGGCAGGCACCTCGAATACACGCGTATTGTCGCCCATAGCATTCGGATTCACGTCCAGCGTTTCGTAAGAAATGCCATTCGGCAATGTCTCACGATAGACTTCAATCGGACGGTTTTCATCGGTCACGTCAGGATTGGCAATCTCGCCAACCTTCTCACGCTGTACGGCCACATCATTGATATAAACAACGCTGTCGCGCACCTGAATCTTATCGCCAGGCAAGCCGATTACGCGTTTGATATAGTCAATATTGGTATCGCTTGGCAGCTTGAATACAACAACATCACCGCGTTTCGGCTCAGCACCCCAGATGCGGCCTTCAAACAGATCCGGTGACAGCGGCAGGGAATATTTCGAATAGCCATAGGCATATTTGGAAACGAACAGATAATCACCTTCCAGAAGCGTCGGACGCATCGAGCCGGACGGAATGCTGAATGGCTGAAACAGCAAGGTACGGATCACAAGTGCCAGCAGCAAAGCCTGCACAATAATACTGACGAGTTCACCAACACCGCCGGACTTTTTTACTTCATTCTTGTTAGACAAGCTGGGTTTTCTCCGCTTCTGCGCGTTTATTGTGCGACTCTTAACCTCTACAAAGCCATGAAGCAATCAGGAACTCGCAACTCAAAGGACTGCGCCCCGCTTGCGTTGCATAAAACCCGCATCCTATGCCGGTTTTTGAGTAAAAAAGCCCATACCGGCTCTTGATATTTTCGTTTGCGATTCACGACTGAAATGCCGACAGCTTTGAGCCTGAAAATTGTTCAAATTATTGCATTTACCGGCTCTGTCGCTCTGGTTATCATCAAACAGACATGATGTATTCTCTGGCGTAATGTTCATAAATCAGCGCCCGAATGCCATTATAAAACGACGATCGGACGTTGCATAAAACGCAGGGGAATAAACATAATCATGTCTCAGCCAGTGGAAATCCGTCTCTTCACAGCACAGAATAAAGCAGCATGGCTGCCTTTATGGAAAGCCTATCAGGATTTTTATAAGACCAGCATTGCCGACAACGTCACCGATTTAAGCTGGCAAAGATTGCTGGATGCGAATGAACCTATGAATGGTGCGCTGGCAATTATTGACGATAAGATTGCTGGTTTTGTACATTATATCCGCCACCGCTCCACATGGTCGACAGGCGGTTACTGCTATTTGCAGGATCTCTACGTTAATCCGGATGTTCGCGGCAAAGGCCTTGGCCGCGCACTGATTGAGCATGTTTATCAAGCTGCAGCGGAAGCAGACTGCTCACGCGTCTATTGGCTGACCCATGAGACCAATACGGATGCGATGGTGCTCTATGACCGCGTTGCCGATAAATCCGGCTTCATTCAATATCGCAAAATGCTGTGATGTGCGAAAGCGCCCGTATCTATCAAGCGGGCGCTGCTTTTAAGCCGGTACGGCTTCAATAATCACAAAAGCCTGCGCCATCGGATATTCATCCGTAATACTCAGATGCACAACAGGCTTCATGCCTTCCGGCATCATAGAGTACAAACGAACTTCAGCGCCATTGGTGAGGTGCATAGTCGGCTTGCCGGAGGGCAGGTTAATCACTTCCATATCCCGCCAGAAAACACCGTGAGACAGGCCGGTACCCAGAGCTTTGGAACAGGCTTCCTTGGCGGCAAAACGCTTGGCATAGGTATCCGCCTGACGCTTACGGCTTTCAGCCTTGGCACGCTCGCGCTCCGTGAACACCCGCTCCGTAAAGCGGCTGCCGTGACGCTCAAGTGTTTTTTCAATGCGGCGGATATCAATCAGATCACTGCCGATACCAATAATCATCGGGAAGCGCCCTGCTCTGCCAGAGTTTTCTTTAATGAAATACGCTGCAGGCGCTTATGACGATAGCTGATCGTTGCCCAGCGCGTTGCCACATAAACAGCCAGCGCACAACCAAGCCCAAGCACCAGAGAACCGAACAGCATCGGCTTCAAAATCGGCTGCCACAGTTCAGCAAAACTCATCTGCTTGAAAATTTCGCTTTCCAGAATTCGGGTCAGAGGCAAAGCCTGTGCCTGACCGTTTTCATCAACGATCATCCGGCCGACTTCATAGGTGCCGCCCCAGATAAACGGAATTGTCAGCGGATTTGCCAATGCCGTACCAATCGCAGCGGCAGCAATATTACCGGCAATGAGGTAAGCGAGAACAATCGCAAGAATAAGATGAAAGCCGAAAAACGGGGTAAAAGCCGCAAAAACACCAACGGCCAGACCTGCCGCAACCGCATGAGGGCTGGCAGTAATACGGGTGATCCGCTTGCCCATATAGCGCATTGAGCGCGAGAAAGAACGGCGCGGCCAGATCATTGTGCGAAGGCGCTCCCTGTAACTCAAGGGTTCTCTGCGTCTGAACAACATGACTTTCTGCCACCATCCTTAACTAAATCTGAGTATATCTGCATTGATGCACAGACATAACTGCTTCGCTTCATAGGCGGGAAACTCCCGTGAAGCTATCTCAATTATACGAGAATTAAGACTTTTTTAACAGTTCAAATAGTTATCGCATGAGGAAAGCACAGCAGCAATGCGGCAAGAGGTAGTATGCCGCCTGAATAATGCATCATGAGACGGGATTTTATGTCCCGCGAAAATGTAGTTTTTCCAATAATATCAGGCAGTTTTACACATCATCTGCACTGCCCTTTTAAATACAAAAAAGCATCGCACTGATCCGCCGCGCCCCCGTGGCTGATCAGGCGATGCCTCTTGCAGGCAAAATCCGCGCTGAAGCTTACCCCTTCAGCCTGCAGTCTCTGCCCTCTCCGCATCTGCCCGCGCCCCCGCGGCTAATGCGAAGCTCTTTCCATGGCCAAAATCAGATGGCCATGCTGAAACCTGGCCGGTTTTATATGGCCATACTAAAACTATGTGCACATTCCTTGCGGAATTCATCAAATACTGCTGCGACCAGCCTCACCAGCGAATGATGTTCCGGTGCCATCACAATCAATGAACCCTGCACCGTGACAATACCATCGGCAGCCAGCGGGCGCAGCAATGCCAGCTCATCAGAAAAATTCACACCTGCTGCGACATCATTCAGATCGACACGGAAATCGCACATCAACTTTTCAATGATCTGCGCCCGCAAGCGGTCAGAATCGTTAAATGCATAGCCACGCGTTACCGGTGCCCGTTCTGACAGCACCGCAGCTTTATACTGGCCGATATCGGCAATATTTTGCGTGTAGCCTTCGCGGAACTGCGAGATAGACGATGCACCGAAACCGAGCAGTGTCGGGCAGTCATCATCCGTATAGCCCTGAAAATTGCGTCGCAATTGTCCGGCTTTTGCGGCCACAGCCAATGTATCAGATGGCAGGGCATAATGATCGATGCCGACCGGCTCATAGCCCATGGCCATGAATGTCTCACCGACGATCTGCGCCTGCTCAAAACGGGCATCAGCATCAGGCAGCAGGCTGGTATCAATCAGCCGCTGATTGGCACGGCGCGCAGGCAGATGCGCATAACCGTAACAGGCAATACGGCTCGGACGGAATGCCGCCACACGTTTGCAAGTCTCACGCAATGTAGCGACCGTTTGCAAAGGCAGGCCGTAGATAAGATCAAAGTTCAGGCTGGATATACCGACTTGCCATAGCGAGTTGACCGCAGATTCAACCTGCTCAATCGGCTGCACACGGCCAATGGCCTGCTGCACATCCGCATTAAGATCCTGCACGCCAAGGCTGGCACGGTTGACACCAACCTGCGCCAGATCACGGCACAGTTTCTTGTCAACTTTGCGCGGATCAAGCTCGATAGCATGTTCCATATCATCAGCAAAATCGAACTGCTCACGCAGCACCTGCGTGATACGGGCAATGCCCTCACCACCCAAAATGCTTGGTGTGCCACCACCCCAATGCAGATGCACGGCTTTCGGGCGTTCAGTCAGATATTGCCCCGCTTGGCGAATTTCGCGGATTAATATATCGGCATAGGCCTCAATTACGGTATCACGCCGCGCGATCTTGGCGTGACAGCCGCAATAGTGGCAAAGGTCACGGCAATAAGGCACGTGAAGATAGAGAGAAACCGGTTCCCCCTGTCTCAAACGCCGTAACCACGCCTCATACTGATCTTTCCCGACTGCCGGAGAGAAATCCGCAGCAGTCGGATAAGATGTATAGCGGGGTACGGCAAGAGAAGCATAATGTCTTGCCGCAATCTCCGTCATACTTTTTGTCCTTTACCGGCAACAGCTGCCTGTTCGTTCAGTTTCATTTCCGGCGCAGACGCTTTGGCGCGCACCAGCACGTCATTGCGCAATTCAAACCACATGGCATTGAAAATTGCGAAGGAAGAGGCCAGTCCCAATCCAAGGATCCAGGAAAAGTACCACATTTCATTGTTCCTTTTTCTTTACTCTTCAAAGGGTTAGTAAGCATTAGGCGTATTATCGACACTGTCTTTAGTAATCGGGCCGCGCATCACGCTATAGACCCAGCTGGTATAGAGAAGAATGAGCGGCAGAAAGATCACTGTCGCGATGAGCATGATGAACAGGGTCAGGTGGCTGGACGATGCGTCCCACACTGTCAGGCTTGCATTTGGCATGACCGAGCTTGGCAGCAGAAACGGAAACAGTGACACGCCCGCTGTGCTGATGATCCCGAAAATACCGGCACTGCTGCACAAGAAAGCCAGCGTACCTTTGCGGCAATGCAGCGCGATAAAGCTCAGAGCCATACCGGCAAAGCCAAGCACAGGCGCAATCAGCATCCAACTATGTTTGGTGTAGTTTTCCAGCCAGACACCGGAGCCGGTTGTTACGGTTTTCAGCATCGGATTGGACGGCCCCGCAACATCCTGCACGGAAGTGACCACATAACCATTGATACCGAAAGCAAGCCACACACCGGCAAGTGCAAACAGAACCACGCTGAGCAGCGCTGCAATCTTGCCGAAGCTGCGTGCCCGTTCAGCCACAACACCCGGAACACGGGCAACAATCACTGTCGCACCATGGGCAACCAGCATGGTCAGGCTGACCAGACCGCATAGCAGTGCAAAAGGTGTCAGCAGGCCGAAGAAATTGCCGTCATAATAAATGCGCATCGCATTATCAAAACGGAACGGCACACCAAGCAGCACATTACCAACTGCCACACCGAAGATCAGCGCCGGCACAAAACCACCGATAAACAGTGCCCAGTCCCATGTGGAACGCCATGCGGTATTTTCCACTTTGCTGCGGAATTTAAACCCGACCGGACGCAGGATCAGCGCCAGCAGAATGGCAATCATCGCCAGATAAAAGCCGGAGAACGACACCGCATAAAGTGCAGGCCATGCAGCAAAAATCGCGCCGCCGCCGAGGATCAGCCAAACCTGATTGCCCTCCCATGTCGGGCCGATCAGATTGACCAGCATACGGCGCTCTTCATCGGTTTTAGCCGCGAAAGGCAACAGAGTGCCCACGCCAAGATCAAAACCGTCCATGATCGCGAAACCGATCAGCAGAACACCGAGCAGCAACCACCAGATCAGGCGCATTGTTTCATAATCTAAAGGAATATTTGTCATTATCTTGCTCCTTTCGCCTGATTAACCGTTGTTCTGCATATTCAGGATGGCCGCATCCTGTGCCATATCGACATCAGGGCGTACCGGTTCTTTTGGTCCGGCTTTGACGGTACGAACCATCAGCCAGATCATGATGCATAACAAAGTGGTGTAGACGGTCAGGAAGAAACCAAGACTGATGACCAGATCAGTCATAGTGAGATTGGAAGCCGCATAGAATGTCGGCAGCACACCCTCAATCGCCCAAGGCTGACGGCCATATTCCGCAACGATCCAGCCTGCTTCAATCGCAATCCACGGCAAAGGCAGTGAGAACACAGCGATTTTAAGCAGCGCACGATTGGTATGTTCATTGATGCGATGTCTGCTCGCCAGAACAAAGGCAATTGCAAAAAAAGCGATGAAATAGAAGCCCAGCGCCACCATGACACGGAACGACCAGAACAAAGTGCCGACACTCGGAATTGTATCTTCCGCAGCCTTGCGGATTTCTTCAGGTGTGGCGTTTTGAATATCATCGCGATAGCGCTTCAGCAGCAGGCCATAGCCGAGATCATGCCAGTTGGCCTTAAAGGCCTCGCGGGCTTCAGCATCATTCGGATTGGTCCGGATACGATCCAGCTCAACAGAAGCCTTGATACCATTTTCAATGCGCTTTTCAGCCATATCCACCAGATCATGGATGCCCGGCAATTCTGTTGTCAGACTGCGGGTGGTAATGAGGCCGAGAACATAAGGAATATGCACTTCGTAGCTGTTTTTGCCGTCACCCGGAATGGCGAACAGGTTAAAACCGGCCGGTGCAGGCTCTGTTTCCCACATAGCTTCCATCGCAGCGATTTTCATCTTCTGCTGTTCGGTGGCCACATAGCCGCTTTCGTCACCCAGCACGACGACCGAGAGAGCAGCAGCCAGACCGAAAGAAGCGGCAACGGTCACAGAACGCTTTGCCAGTTCCACATGCTTACCGCGCAGCAAATAGATACTGCTGATCGCGATGATGAACATGGCACCGGTCACATAACCGGCGCTCACCGTGTGCACGAATTTTGCCTGTGCAACCGGATTGAACAGCACAGCCATAAAATCTGTGACTTCCATACGCATTGTATCAGGATTGAAAACCGCGCCGACCGGATTTTGCATCCAGCCATTGGCAATCAGAATCCACAAAGCGGAGAAATTGGCGCCAAGCGCCATCAGCCATGTGACGGCCAGATGCGCCACGCGCGACAGACGCGCCCAGCCGAAAAAGAACAGGCCGATAAATGTGGCTTCAAGGAAGAACGCCATCAGGCCTTCAATAGCCAGCGGCGCACCAAAAATATCGCCGACATAATGGCTGTAATAGCTCCAGTTCATACCGAACTGAAACTCCATCACGATCCCTGTGGCGACGCCCATGGCAAAATTGATGCCGAACAAAACACCCCAGAACATGGTCATGCGACGCCAGATGTCGCGACCGGTCATGACGTAAACGCTCTCCATAATCGCCATCAATAATGAGAGGCCGAGCGTCAGGGGGACAAAAATAAAATGATACATCGCCGTTGCAGCGAACTGCAATCGCGACAAATCAACGACAGTAAAGTCAATCATACTTCCAGCCTTTTATCATTCGGATAACCGCCGCTCCGCAACGGGAAAGCAGCTTGCCGGATCCGTTTTCTGCAAACGGATCGTCCTCCCTTATCGCTGGTGTAACAAAGGTGTGAAAAAGCGCATTGATCTGGATCAATGGCTGTGAAACAAAAAAGGGCGGGGAAATGCCCCGCCCTTTGCTCAAAATTTGTCTGTGCCTATGGCTTCAGCGACAGCCATTGTGTGGCGTGGACATTATTCAGATTATCGTGCCAGCCTTCCAGCTGATCTGAAACCAGCGCCCGTGACGCATAGGTAAAAAGCGGAATGACAACCTGCTCCTGAAGCAACAGGCGCTCAGCATCGGCCAGCATCACCGCACGCGCTCTGAGATCGGTTGTCACTGTGGCCTTATCCAGCAAAGCGTCATAGGTTTTATTGAACCATTTTCCATAATTGAAACTACTGTCACTTTTATAGAGAAACAAAAAGCTTTGCGGATCGCTGTAATCCCCGATCCAGCCATCCCTTGCCAGATCAAATTTTCCGCCTTCGCGCAGATAATTGAAATAGGTCGTGCCTTCCATTTCATTCAGCTTTGCCCTGATGCCGATATTTTTCAGCATATCCGCAATGGCAGCCATGACATTTTTATGATTTTCGGACGTATTATAAAGCAGTTCAACCGTCAGACTGTCCGGCTCGATACCTATCTCTTTCAGGAGTTCTTTCGCTTTGTCTTCACGGTCGAGAATATCCTGATTGGCATAATCCTGACGTACCCCGCCGCTGATATAATTATCAATTTCCGGCGGCACTAAAGAATAGGATGGCAGCATTGTCCCGCGCCAAACTTCTCTGGCCATAAAATCACGGTCAATCACCATCGAAATAGCGCGGCGCACACGCATATCTTTC
Source organism: Pseudochrobactrum algeriensis (assembly GCF_018436245.1). NCBI lineage: Bacteria > Pseudomonadati > Pseudomonadota > Alphaproteobacteria > Hyphomicrobiales > Brucellaceae > Pseudochrobactrum > Pseudochrobactrum algeriensis. The sequence goes on along the minus strand of NZ_CP075361.1, from coordinate 1,023,724 downwards.
AACGGGCTGCCGTCCTCTCCCTTTATATTGAGAAAATAGCTGCCCAGTTGCGGGGCAATGCGCAGCTGACTGCCAAATCTCTTGCGTACATAATCCATCTGCTCGGCAGGCACATCGGCACAGACCTGCACCTCTTTTGCTTCAAACCGGCGCATACAACTGGAACGGTCTTCAAAAGGCAGCCAGTTCACCACATCAATTTTGACCTTATCCGCATCATAATAATAGGGATTTTTCTTCATGATGATTTTGTCATTCGGCACAAAACTGGTCAGTTGATAGGCACCATTGCTCACCAGATTTCCGGGAGCGGTGAATTTTTCGCCGTATTTTTCAACGCTTTTGCGATGTAAAGGCAGTGCCGTGTGATGTGCCATCAATTGCAGAAAATAGGGCGTCGGCGCTTTCAGTGTGAACTTCACCGTATAATCATCCGGTGCCTCCACGCCCAATTGCTCGGGCGGCAGCTGTCCGCGGGAGATTGCTTCGGCATTTTTGATCGGAAACAGCACATTGGCATAAGGTGCGGCTGTAAGCGGGTTCATAATACGGCGGAAAGAATAGACAAAATCCTGCGCGGTAACCGGATCACCATTCGACCATTTTGCATTGTTGCGCAGGTGGAAAATATAGCGCACGCCATCCGGTGACATTTCCCATGATTGTGCAACACCGGCGAGGATTGCGCCTTTGGCATCTTCCATCACCAGCCCCTGATAGAGATCGGCGAGAAGCGCCGCCTCATCGACCGTTGATGTCAGCTGCTGATTGAGCGAGGACGGATCGCCATTATTGCCACGATTTAAAATGATTTCGGCATTGGCAGATGTACTGAACACAGAGATCAACAGACTAGAAATCAATAATGACCGGCGCATATAGCCCCTCCTCAATCAATAAAATAAAGACATGAATAAAAATCCCGCGCCGATATTACGCGAGCGCGGGTTCAGGAAAATCCCAATAAAATGCAAAAAGCTGCGTCTGCCTTAGGGGGCAAACGCAGGACACATTCTTAAAATTATCAGAGATCAGCTTTTAAATTCAGTACCGGCAACGGCTGAAAGCGAGCGATGCGAGAGAATGCTCACCGTATTGGCATCCGGCAGATGAATCAGACCCTGAGTGCGCAATTTTGTGAAGCAACGGCTGACAGTTTCAATGGTCAGGCCGAGATAATCTGCAATATCCGTGCGGTTCATCGACAAATGTACCGGATTGTCCGGATGGCCGACACGTTTCGCCTGTGCTGAGAGCACCAGCAGGAAAGAGGCGAGTTTCTCAACAGGTGCAAGACGCCCGAGCACCAGCTGATTATCCCGCGACTGGCGCAAAGCCTCACGCGTCATCACATAGAGCCGGTCTTTCAATGCAGGATGCTGATCCATCAGCTCGTCCATCTCATTTACGGAAAAGCAGCATAATGTGGATGGCACAACAGCTTCAGCCGTCTGGGAATAAGTCCCGTCATCGGCGAGACCGAGATAATCGCCCGGATAGAGAAAACCGGAAATCTGACGGCGGCCGTCCGGCAGCAATGTAAACAAACGCAGCAGACCGGAAGTCAGGCTGAAAACTTTCAGCTTCGGCGCACCCTCTTCCACCAGCATTTCACCGGTTTCAAGCTTACGTGAAGACATGATTGCCTCCAGCGCATGCAGCGCATCATCCTGCAAAGCAGCACAGATCGCCATTTTACGCACTTCACAATCAACGCAGGCTCCGCACGGGTCACGGTGACGCTGGCTATGCATTGTCTGAGCTGTAAGAACTGAAACCACGATGATGCCTTGTTTTTACACTTGTCGTTATCGGAAAACCGGTGCCCGCTTTTCTGCGAAATGCTCTGGTACCCGACGGGATTTATGCGCAACAATAATTTAAAGAGGCGAGCCGACAACTGTTCATGCCACGAAGAATATGTTCCTCATGGCATGAATGTTCAGAAATTTCCATATCCCGCTCCGCCCTGCGTCAAAAAACGCTTTGAAAACGAGCAGAGCGTCATGGTTTAGCTCAGATATTACGGCTTCCCGGCTTGATAGCAGGAAGTGCAGCCAGTTCCGGCGGCAGATTATCCTTATCGTAGGATGGCACTTCATATTCAGCCAGTGCGATCAGCTTGGTGCCCACATCGGCTTTACCTGCCGAGCGATCAACGATACAGGCAGCAGCCACAACTTCCGCCTTCAAATCGCGCAGCGTGTCAATTGTCTCGCGGATAGACAGGCCGGTGGTCACAATATCTTCCACGATCACAACGCGGGAGCCTTCCGGCAGTTCGAAACGGCGCAGTTTGAAAACACCATTTTCACGCTCGACCCAGATCGATGGCACGCCGAGATGGCGCGAGGTTTCATAAGACGGGATCAGACCGCCGATTGCAGGACCGACCACATAGTCAATCGGACCGAGATCAGCGGCTTTGATCTTTTCAGCCAGCGCTTTGCACAGTTTTTCCGTCTTGTCGGCATGCATGAACACCCGCGCTTTTTGCAGGAAAACAGGGCTGCGGCGACCGGAAGTCAGAATAAAATGCCCTTCAAGAATGGCACCTGCCTCACGAAACACGCCCAGCACATCTTCAGTATTCATAGAAGCCTCTTATCCGTTAACGCGCTGTGCATCGCTCACACAGGCGCTTTCTTTTAATTGCGTAATAATGCGGTTGAGATGTTTGAGATCCCAAACCTCAAGATCCATAATCATTTCTGTAAAATCAGGCGCTGTTCGCACCATGGAAAGATTGTGGATATTCGTATCATTGACCGAAATAACCTGTGCAATCTCTGCCAGTGAGCCCGGTGAATTGATGGCGGAAACAGAGATACGGGCAGGAAAACGCTCATGCATTTCGCCGTCAATATCCCAGCGCACATCAATCCAGCGCTCCGGCTGGTCATCATAGGCGGTCAGTGCAGAAGACTGGATCGGATAGATCGTGATCCCGACACCCGGCTGCAAAATACCGACAATACGATCGCCCGGAACAGCGCCTTCCGGCGCGAAACGCACCGGCAAATCCGAATTCGCACCGCGGATCGGCACAGCATGATTTTGCGCTGCCGCCTGCTTTTGCACATCCTCAGTGCTACCACCCTCCGGTACCTTAAAGATCATACCGGCAGCATTTTGCAGATTAAACCAGCCCTTCTCGCCGGTTTTCGCAGGACTACCCGTTGTAACGCGCGTATCCTGATAATCCGGATAAACCGCTTTCAGCACATCGCCGGAAGCCAGCTCACCGCGACCAACCGCGGCAAATACATCTTCAATATCTTTGCGCGCCAGCCGTGCCAGTGCAGGCTTGAGCAAATCCTTGCTGAACGGCTTATTACCGCGTTCGAATGCTCGCTCCAGAATACGCATACCCAGACCGGAATATTGCTTGCGAACAGCAGCACGGGTTGCACGGCGGATTGCCGAGCGCGCTTTACCGGTAACCACAATGGATTCCCATGCCGCAGGCGGAACCTGCGATTTGGAGCGGATAATATCCACCTCATCGCCGTTTTTAAGCTCGGTCATCAGCGGCATCATGCGGCCATTGATCTTCACGCCAACAGTGGAGTCGCCAATATCCGTATGCACCGCATAGGCAAAATCAATCGGCGTTGCACCGCGCGGCAGCGCAATCAGGCGACCTTTCGGCGTGAAGCAGAAAACCTGATCCTGAAACAGTTCCAGCTTGGTATGTTCGAGAAATTCTTCCGGATTATCACCTTCGGACAGCGCCTCAATCGTACGACGCAGCCATGCATAGGCATTGGATTCCGTGGAAATCGCGGTTGGCACCGTATTGCTGCGGCCGTCTTTATAAATCGAATGAGCTGCCACACCATATTCCGCCACGTCATCCATAGCGCGAGTGCGGATTTGCAGCTCTACGCGCTGACGGGACGGCCCGATAATTGTGGTGTGGATTGAACGGTAATCATTCTGCTTCGGCGTTGAAATATAATCTTTGAAACGCCCCGGCACCATCGACCATGTGCGGTGAATAATCCCCAGCGCCTTGTAACAATCATCAACATTATCAACGATGACACGGAAGCCGAAAATATCGGACAGCTGCTCGAAAGACAGGCCTTTAGTTTCCATTTTACGGAAAACCGACCATGGCTTTTTTTGCCGGCTGGAAACATCAGAATGCAGGCCTTTTTCGGCAAACAGCGTCGCCAGATCTGTCTCAATCTTGCTGAGCAGACCACGGTTCTTTTCCATCAGTTCCGCAAGGCGGTCAGTCACCGCGCGCCATGCTTCCGGATTGATATAGCGGAAGGCCAGCTCTTCCAGCTCTTCGCGCATATCCTGCATACCCATGCGGCCAGCCAGCGGCGCATAAATATCCATGGTTTCTTCGGCAATGCGCAGACGTTTGTCTTCGCGCATCACGCCAAGGGTGCGCATATTGTGCAAACGGTCAGCCAGTTTCACCAGCAACACACGCACATCGTCGGAAATCGCCAGCAGAAGTTTGCGCAGATTTTCCGCCTGTACGGCTTTTTTGGAAACCAGATCGAGTTTTTTAAGCTTGGTCAGACCTTCAACCAGCTTGCCGATTTCAGGGCCGAAAAGCTGGTCAATCTCAGCGCGGGTCGCGTCAGTATCTTCAATTGTGTCATGCAGCAGCGCAATGGCAATGGTTGCCTCATCAAGACGCATATCTGTGAGGATTGCCGCAACTTCCAGCGGATGGGAAAAATAAGGATCGCCGGACGCACGTTTCTGACTGCCATGTTTCTGCATCGCATAAACATAAGCCTTATTCAGCAGCGCCTCATTCACATCAGGCTTATAGTGCTGCACCCGCTCAACCAGCTCATATTGGCGCATCATCAGCCTGCACTCCTCTTACCCGCGCATCAAACAAATCATACATAGCGACACCGGCGTCACGACTCCGGAATTTACTGTAAAACGCAACCGGCACAAAGCACTACAGGTTTTAAAGCATATAATAATCCGGCATCTACCGGCATTTTTCATGCGGCATTTTAACGGCTAGCCGAATGAATAGCCTGATGCGCACAAAATAAAGCGCCACAGAATGATCTGCAGCGCTTTAATAATCCGGTCTTTACTGACACCGGCAATCTGAAAACAATGCCGGATATCTGTTGAAACAGCTTAAAGCGCCTCAACAAAAATCAGTAATCGTCGCTCTTTTCCGGTGCAACCAGACCTTCGATACCAGCAAGCAGATCTTCTTCGCTCATGCTGTCGAATGTCACGATGTCTTCTGCGCCGACAACAACTTCGCCGCCCAGCTCGTCCAGAGCGCCGCTGATCTGCAACGGTGCCGGTGCTTCCGGTTCGTCAATTTCCACATGCTTCTGCAGCGAGTGGATCAGGTCTTCTTTCAGATCGCCCGGTGACAGGGTCTCGTCAGCGATTTCACGCAACGCAACAACCGGGTTTTTATCGTTGTCGCGATCAATGGTAATCTGACCGCCCTGAGAGATCTGACGTGCACGATGGCTGGCAAGCAGAACCAGCTCAAAGCGGTTGTCTACCTTGTCAACGCAATCCTCAACGGTAACGCGGGCCATAGATCGCCCCTTTCATATCTCAAAATTAATTCAGGAATTCCCGATTTCCATAACGCCACTTGACACAAAAAACAAGCAAAAGCGCACATAGAGCGGTTTTGATTTTCCATATCTGTGCGCAAACACAGCTCACATAGCCTTGAGACTTCATTTTTCCGTCATAAAACCCCACAGAATCGCTCCCGATCTTTTAAAATCCACGCTGTTCTGCGGGCTTTGAAAAAGCTGCAATAAAGTCCTCTAAATCGTTTATACTCTTGCTCCCAAATGAATAGATTTCATTTATATGATATTTGTGATATCTTAATCACACATTTTCCCTGTCTTTTCCAAATACGGCAATAAAAACAACCTGTGATTGCTTGCCTTTCTGTAGATGCGCCTTAGAACGCAAACTAGGAGAGGCTTTTTCAAAACTAAAAATTGAAAAGTGCGGACAATTAATCAGCAAAATATTATTTGCTGAAGAATGGATAATTATCAAAATGTTTGATTCACGCGAAAAAATCGCGCTTTTTATCGATGGCGCCAATCTTTACGCTGCATCCAAGACACTTGGCTTTGATATTGATTACCGCAAATTGTTGAAAGCTTTTCAGAAGCGCGGTTACTTGCTGCGTGCTTATTACTATACTGCACTTGTTGAAGATCAGGAATATTCATCCATCCGCCCCCTGATCGACTGGCTTGATTATAATGGCTACAAGGTCATTACCAAAGCTGCCAAAGAATTTACTGATGCAACCGGCCGCCGCAAGGTAAAAGGCAATATGGATATCGAACTTGCTGTCGATGCCATGCAACTGACTGAAACCGTCGATCATTTTGTAATCTTCTCCGGCGACGGCGATTTCCGCTGCCTCGTGGAAGCATTGCAGCGTCGTGGCCGCAAAGTGAGCGTTGTTTCAACCCTCACAACACAGCCGCCAATGATTTCCGATGAGCTGCGCCGTCAGGCAGACCATTTCCTTGATCTGGTGACCCTGAAGTCTGAAATCAGCCGCGAAGCCTCTGAGCGTCCGGCTCGCCGTTTTGAAGAGGAAGAAGAGCTGTACTAAGCTCTTCTGACTTGTTTTGCAGTATCCGGAACCATCCCGCGATTGCGCTTTCTGCCCCCGCCTTCACGACTTTATTCAAGTCTGGCGGGGCAATGAGCCGTCATGGCATAATGCTCCGGTTCCTGCATTTCTGCCGACAGATCCGCAGAACAGTGCAACAGCGGTTTGCACCACCACCCTGCCCGCTTTTACCGAACGGGCACGCCTGCTGATTATCGGCCTTGCACCGGGCTTACGCGGTGCCAACCGCACCGGCCGCCCTTTTACCGGAGACTATGCCGGTGAGCTACTCTATTCCACATTGAAAGATTATGGCTTCGCTCAGGGCAATTTCGAAGCGCGGCCTGATGATACATTGACGCTGAATGATTGCGCTATCGTCAATGCTGTTCGTTGCGTGCCGCCGGAAAACAAACCGACCGGCGCCGAGATCAATACCTGCCGCCAGTTTTTATCGCCGTTCATTACCGGCCTGCCAAATTTGCAGGCGATTGTCACGCTTGGCACCATTGCCCATCAATCGACAATCCGCGCCCTTGGCCAGCCGGTCTCAAAACATAAATTCGGCCACGGCGCGCAAACTGATATCGGACAGTTGCGCATTTTTTCCAGCTACCACTGCTCGCGCTACAACACGAATACCGGTGTTCTCACGGAAGCCATGTTCCGTAATGTATTCAGCAATGTGCGCGATTATCTGAACGATAATCCCCGGAAGTGAGACATTAAAAAAGCCCTGTCTGAGACAGGGCTTTTTATTTCGGGTATTACCCGCGATCACGGAGCAATCGTGATTTTTCACGATTCCAGTCGCGGTTCTTTTCCGTCTCGCGCTTGTCATGCAGTTTCTTACCGCGTGCCAGAGCGATTTCGAGCTTCGCACGGCCACGCTCGTTGAAATAGAGCTTCAACGGCACAACTGTCATCCCGTCGCGGGCGATGGAATTGGCCAGACGCACAGTCTCTCTCTCGCTGAGGAGTAATTTGCGCAACCGCCGCGGATCATGATTGAAACGATTGCCTTGCGTATATTCAGGAATATAGGAATTAATCAGCCAGAACGCATCATTCTCAAAGCTGGCATAGCTTTCAGCGATATTCGCCTGATTGGAGCGCAAAGATTTAACCTCGGTTCCCGAGAGAACGAGGCCCGCTTCAATCACTTCAAGTATCTCGAAATTATAACGCGCTTTGCGGTTATCTGCGATGACTTTGCGTACAGGTGCATTTTTTTTCGTATTCATGGCAGCAATATATATCTGATCCGCAACTTTACTAGAGCATTTCACAGTCAAGTTGGATGAACTTGACGACCGTGATAATGCGACCACTTTAGAATCCAGAGCTTTTCCGGCTTAAACTGCAACAAGCTGAATATAAAAAAGCCTGCCGGTTCAATATTCATGTACCGGCAGGCGATAGATGATTTGCAGCAAAATAAACAGCGTAAACTGTTTAGTTGTGCCGATTGCGCAAAATTACTGATTGAGCAAACCTGCATGACGCAGCGCTGCATCGATTTTCTCTGCAGTTTCAGCTTCAACAGGCATCAAAGGCAGGCGCAGGTGATTGGTAATGCGTCCGGTACGTGCCAGCGCATATTTCACGCCTGAAGGGTTCGGCTCCATAAACAACGCTTTATGCAGCGGCATCAAACGATCCTGAATTGTCAGTGCTGTTGCATAATCACCGGCCAGACAGGCTTCCTGAAACTGCGCGCAAAGACGCGGTGCAATATTGGATGTTACGGAAATACAGCCGCGACCACCATGAGCATTGAAACCCAGAGCCGTGGCATCTTCGCCGGACAGCTGAATGAAGTCTGTACCGCAAGTTGCGCGCTGTTCGGAAACACGTTCAATTTTGCCGGTTGCATCTTTCACGCCGACAATATTCTTATGATCGCGTACAAGCGCGCCCATAGTTTCCGGTGTCATATCAATGATTGAGCGTCCCGGAATATTATAGATCACCAGCGGAATAGAAATCGCCTTGGCAACAGCGGAAAAATGCGCATAAAGCCCGCGCTGATTTGGCTTATTATAATAAGGTGTCACAACCAGAACAGCATCAGCACCAGCACCTTGCGCATGCTGGGCAAGCTCAATGGCTTCAACTGTATTATTAGAACCGGCACCGGCTATAACCTGCGCACGGCCTTTCGCTTCTTCAACGCAAACCTCGATTACCCGTTTATGCTCATCATGGGACAGTGTCGGAGTTTCGCCGGTTGTACCAACCGGTACAAAGCCATGCGTCCCCTCCTCGATCTGCCAGTTTACAAGGCCACGGAACGCTTTTTCGTCAAAACCACCCTGCTCTGTAAAAGGTGTGACGATAGCCGTGATTGAGCCCTTAAGCATCGGGTACTCCCAAAAGTTTGCCTGTGTTTTAATATGAATTACATATCAGCGAAAAATCGACCGATAATGCAGTTTATTACGCCGGATTTGCAATCCCGGAATAGTATGCTCTAATTTTAAAGTGTTAGAGCGGGTTTTGTGCACCCGATCGGACACACACGCTCTAATATTGAAGATCAGGTGACGCAGAGGAAAATCCGGACTGATAATATCAGCCCCGCATCTCCGGCAATTTCCAATTTTGCAAAATCAAAAAAGCCCTGCGCTGCCTGTATGCAATTTCAAACCGCATATATGATGGTTTCTAATATACAGCCTATAAGAATGTTATTATATTCACTACAAATGCCATAGAACGACCATCCATACAGGCCTCGCAGCCGCGTACAGAATGATGGCACCACCACCTGTTCGTGAAAAGTGCTGCACCATAGTCCTGCAAAACTGCTGCATCAAGCAAATTTACGCATATTCATAGGCATTTCATCACTATGATAAAAATAAACGCGCATTTCGTCAGTCCGACGAAATGTTTTATACATAGCGACGAAAACCTGTCAGCAAGTGATTTGCAATTCATCCCCGTTCTTCTGAGAAACAACAGTCAATACCGGCAAAATTGGGGCGCAAATCACGATGAATTTATGATTAAAAACGATATCAACCCGTCTTTCAGGTAAGGCTTCATTAACATTGCCTTCACAGGTCTGACCTATAATTGGAAGTACAGAAGACCGGCAGCATTCAACAGCATATTCAGAACCTCTGACCACTGAGAGCGACATTTCTATAACTCTCAGTTTTCACTCGGATATCTTAATAATCTGCCTTAAATTTGCTTCAACACGGTTATAACGGATTTGTAATGCGTAAATTTGCACTTTTCGGACAGCGACCAGATCAGTTTTTTTTAGCCCTTACACTTTTAAGTGCAAGCATGGCAGGAAATGTGCTGACAGCCGGTGCGCAGGAAGCTGAAAATGTGCCAACGCCATTGCTGCGCCCTTTTGCGCCAACAGCGATGCGCAATATGCCCGCGCCGATGATGCGGCCGGATCCGACAACCACCGCCACTATACCACGTGCGCAGGCACCGGCCGCCATGAGCGGCAGCCTGAAAACCGCACTGGATGCCCTGTCTTCAAAAGATGCACGCCGTGCGCTGGCAATCCGCAACGGTATGTCCGCCAGTGATCTCGACCGCCATATCCTGACATGGGCTCTGGCTCTGTCCGGTGCAGACGGCTTGTCGAGTGCTGACTATGTTGCTGCCGCCGCGGAACTGCGTGACTGGCCTGGGATGACAACAGTTCAGCGCAACACAGAACGGGCGCTTTACCGTGAAAATGCCCCTGCCGGCACCGTGATTTCCTATCTCGGAAATCGCAAACCGCAGACCACCGAAGGTATGATCCTGCTGGGTCGCGCTTATCTCGCCAGCGGGAACCGCGCACAGGCACGCCAGTTGCTTGCGCCGTGGTGGGCACGCGCCAAGCTTGATACAAAAGATGAAACGCTGATTTTGCGTGAATTTTCCGGCGTATTGACCAAAGAAGATCATCAGACACGTTTTCTGCGCATGTTGTATGATAACCGTCTGTCATCAGCATCGCGTTTAGCCGCATCAGCCAATGCGGAATCGCTTTATGCCGCCTTTGCTGCCGTGAACAAACGTGCACCGGATGCGGCGCAAAAGCTTAATGCTGTTCATAGTTCATGGCAGTCAAATCCTGCGTTTTTATTTGCAAAAATCCAGTATCTGCGCCGCTCCGAGCGCTATACGGAAGCCGCCAATCTGATGCTGAAGGCACCGCGTGATGCAAGATCACTGGTTGATCCGGATGCATGGTGGATTGAACGCCGCGTTTTATCTCGTGAATTACTGGATATCGGCAAGCCGCAAATTGCATATCGCTTAGCCGCCGCTCACAGTGCTGAAACACCGACAATGGCTGCAGATGCAGAATTCCATGCGGGCTGGTATGCTCTGCGTGCGTTAAATGATGCCTCTACCGCGCAAAAACATTTTAGCCGTATTGCTGAAATTTCCTCGCGTCCGATGTCTGCATCCCGCGCCTATTACTGGATGGGTCGTGCCGCAGAATCCGGTGGTGGCGGCAATGCAAAGCAGATGTATCAGCGCGCATCCTATTACGGTACATCGTTCTACGGTCAGCTGGCGGCAGCCAAACTTGGCAATAATGTTCTGCAGCTGCCTTATCCGAAACCAAGCGCCGCAGATCGTGAACGTTTTGACAGCCGCGAACCGGTTCGTGCAATCCGCCGTCTGGAATCCATCGGTTATGGTAATCGCGCGCAGAGCCTGTACATCAATATGGCGCAAGAACTGAGCAGCACAGGTGAACTGGCGCTTCTCGCTGTCATGGCTGAACGCAACAGCAATCATTACCTGTCACTGCGCGTCGGCAAGATCGCTGCCGGTCGCGGTCTCGATGTCGGAGCATTATCTCATCCGACAGGCGCCATTCCGGCCAATGCAAATATTAAAGGCTCCGGCGCCGCCCTCGCCTATGCGATTGCCCGTCAGGAAAGTGAATTCAACATTTCCGCAGTTTCCAGCGCCGGTGCGCGCGGCCTGCTGCAATTGTTACCGGGCACGGCAAAAGGCGTTGCCCAGCGCGCAGGTCTTGCTTATTCCGACAAGCGCCTGACCACTGATGCCGCTTATAATGCTACTTTAGGTGCGCATTATCTCGGCGAACAGATTGAGCGTTTCAACGGCTCCTATATCCTGACTTTTGCCGGATATAATGCAGGCCCGAGACGCGCCAGTGAATGGATTGTCAAATATGGTGATCCGCGCGGGCAGAATCTCGATCAGGTTGTCGATTGGATTGAGCGTATCCCATACACAGAAACCCGCAACTATGTGCAGCGGGTGATGGAGAATTACGCCGTCTATAAATCCCGTCTCTATGGCAATGCCAATATTCAGCAGGATTTGATAAGCGGCCGGCGCGGTTAAACTTTCCGGTCATTTCTGGAAACTACTATCAAAAAAGCCGCGCAGTCAGCTGATAGCGCGGCTTTTTTGTATGGAAAATCCAGTCTTTCTCCCGTCCGAGATATTTTACAATTTAAGATTTCTCGGGAAAAATGACTGTGATGATATTATTTTTTTGAAGGAATGAATGCGCACAGAGCCGTCATCAACCATCCGCCAATCATCAATGTGCCCCCTGTCGGCGCGGCCATAGCAAATAATCTGTTGCCTGTCAGATCACGCAAGATCAAATCACCCGCGAATAAAACAAGACCGAGCAGCACCAGAATGCCTGCCCAGTAAATGGCGCGACTGCGTGCACTTAAAAAAGAAAAACCCAAAAAAGCAGCTGCATGCCCCAGCAGAATCGGCGCTACAACACCTAAAAACGCATGATCGCCGTGTGCAGATGCTGCATAGCTTGTCATTGCAGCAGCACCAGATAAACCGGAGAAAAACAGAAACAAACGTTCAACGCCAGCAGTCATCTTCATAAATCCTGTAAATTGCTTATCTGCCCGCCATCAATGCAGATAAGCACAGCTTTAATCAATGGCTGCCGTCAAATAGTTCGCGCCAAAACGCGTTCTTACTCAAGAAAACAAGCTTCTATAATAGTTTAGAGTACGTCATGCAGCGTGCCCGATTACGGGATACTGAACCTTCCTCAAAGCCGCTATGCATATTCTGTCATATCCGCGCGCCACACCGGATTTCTGAACACTTCACACTGCTGTTGCCCCCAATCAGCAACGCCGAGACTACAGGAAACAGCGTGAATTCGTTGAAATCTTTAGCGAACTTCCAGCACCTTTACGCAGCTATCCAGATCATTGGTTGCAAGATGGGCATAACGCTTTGTCATCTGCAATGTCTGGTGACCAAGCCACATCTGCACACGGCGAATATCAATACCGCCGCGAACCAGACGTGATGCACATGTATGGCGAAGAATATGCGGAACAACCTGCGTATCCGTACCAAGACCCACTTCATATTTGGCATCATTCCACACTGCGCGGAATTCAACCTGCGTCAGCATAGAAAACGGCCCTTTATGGCGCTCAACCGGTATTTTACAGGTTTTTCTGGCACGTTTGGTCAAGGGAACAGTACGACTCCGGTTCGACTTGGTTAGCCAGAAAGTGACACGCGGATCGTGTAAATCATTCCACGTCAGGCCGATTGCCTCACCAAGACGGCAACCTGTATCAACCAGAAACACGGCCAGCCGATAGCTGTTTTCGCAGCGTGCTTTAATCGCAGCGAAAAGACGTGCCTCTTCTTCAAGTTCAAGAAAACGAATTCGCCCTGCCCGCTCTTTCTGACGAATGAATTCCGGCAGGCTAAAGATGTCCCCCATCTTATACGCCTTTCGCAACAACTTGCTGAGTGCAGCCATTTTTCTATTAATGGTTGCATTGCTGTTATTGCGTTCACGCAGGGAACCGATAATTCTGTCGAGCATTTCCTGACTAAAGCCGCTGAAACGCTCCCCCTTCAGAATTTCATTAATTTCACCGAGAAATAATCTCACATTGTATTTATGAGACCCGTCGTCCCATAAAATATTGAGATAGCGCTCGGACAAATCAGTAACTGAGTACTGATTCACAATGCGATGTGTTTTTGTATTGGATGACGTAAAACTGAGATTATAGCCCATTACAGGCGTAAAATTCTCAGAATTTTCGAAAGAAATGTCCCGATTCAGCTCCATCATAAGGCCCCCCAGCCGTTTGATCGACTTGGAGCTTTATAGGCAGAAACTTTATAAAACAAGTCTGAGTAACATTTTTGTGAGGTCAGCATGATAAAACCACTCTGGTTGAGTTTCTGATATGCCCCCTCGAAAAGTCTTAGTCCGCCCCATCAATACAAAAATTTACATCTGGTATTTGTATAAGCGCATCTCGTTAAAGATGGTCCCCGCTTGAACGCCCCATTTGAGACGAAAATACCAGCGACATGGCCGCTGGTATCTTTTTTCGAACTAAACCAATGGCTTAGAAAGAACGCTGGAAGCGGATCATACCACCGAAAGCATCCTTAGGAGCTCCACCAAGTACGCGTACTGGGTGATCACCCTTCCAAGAGGTGTAGTTGATTTCTGGAGTGATGGTGAAACCTGGAACCAGCTGGTAAGCTACGTTTGCAGCAACAGCGGTTTTACCCCAATCTTCGTAAGCAGCCTGTACGTTGATGGTAGCTTTGTCAGTTGCTTTGAACTTCGCGCCACCCCAGACAGCCCAATCGCCGCCCCAGTTACCGTACATACCAACAGGAGCTTCATAAGAAGCATAACCGCCCTGTACCCATACGGAGAACTGGTCTGTTACGTTTACGTCGAGGCGGATTTTACCTGCCCACTCTTCGAGCTCAGCGTCATAAGCTGCAACACCAGCGATCGAACCCCAAGCCTGTTCGAACTTCAGACCACCAACAACATGCGGCATGTAATCGTCGATTACAGCGTCATAAGCGAGCGGAATCGAGTTGCCATGGCTGAAAGCTTTAGCTTTTTCGCCCTGCTCAGCAGAGATGATTGCCGAGAAGCCGTTACCGCCAGTGAAGGTGTAGCTAACCAGGTTGGTATTGTAGAGACCTGCACTTACCACGTCATCGTTGATGATGTCGCCGAGGTAACCGGTAAAGCTATGGAAAGCTGAGTCGGTTTTACCGAGCATCAGGCCGCCCAGCTGAATGTAAGCATGCTTCAGAGTGTGGCTGCCCTGTTCGCCGTCACCGAAGTTGAAACGGTTTTCGGTGAAAGTTTTCAGAGTACCAAGCTCAGTTTCCGAAGCTGTGTGTGTGCGCAGCGTGAAACGGGTGTTTGTACCCCAAGTGTCGCTGTCCTTGCCGGAATATGGATCATCGCCAGCAGACGCATCAAAACGAACATAACCGGAGATGCGCAGGCAGGTTTCTGTGCCTGGAATGTAGAAGTAGCCAGCGCCGTAAGCGTCGCAAACGCGTACATATTCTACTGCTTCTGGTTCTGGTGCAACGATGGCGTCGGCAGCCTGAGCGCCGGATACTGCAACGAGAGCTGCAGCGGAGCCGAGAAGAAGGCTCTTAATGTTCATTTCTGACCTCCAGTCAAAGTTTTAAATGGGTCTGGGCATTTTGTTTTGGCTGAAGGACAACCTGTCCCCATCCCCTTGGATGAAAAAGTCGCTACCGAAGCGCTCCTTCTTCTGCCCTCAAGATACTCGTGCTCAGTTTCGTTGCAACACTGAAAACGCATAAGGAGGGGGTAAGATGTTGCTATCGACATATCGTGTTGCAGAAAAGACACGAAACACCCCCTAGGTACCGGATTTTATTTATGTTTTGTTTATATTTATTAAAATAAATTAACGAAAAATTGCCGCTTTTGCGGGGTTTTCAGATGTTTCCACAGGCTGAAACAGTGTTGCGTGCCAGAGAAGACCTGAATTGAGCCGCCCGGTTTCATCCTCTTATAGACGTAATATTGGCAGGTGATTTGCCCTGTTCGTGCCCGTGAATCAGCTGTGGCGCATCAAGTGTTTTGATTCTGTGATTTTGATTCCGTTTTATGCGTTTAGAAGCAGGCTTCTCTTTATAGAGGGGCATAAACTGCGGAAAACTATCGGAATTTAATGCCTTTTTTGAAATCATCCTGTTGATGGATAAGATTTTTTGGCTCCGGATGCGTAAAGTGCTTGAACTCATGATTATTACCGGCTATTGCGCCTTTACCGGAGAGGTGGCCGAGTGGTCGAAGGCGCTCCCCTGCTAAGGGAGTATACCCGGAAGGGTATCGTGGGTTCGAATCCCATCCTCTCCGCCATTGTTTCATATAAAACTGATTTTTACGCAGCTGGCAGAATTCATTCTTGCCGGTTTTTTTGTGTTTTACGCGCTTTTTATCCCTCGCTTTTGATGACCAATTTTAGGGCTTTAAAAATAAAAGATTCCGACAATTTTTTTAACATATTGAAAGTATTGGAATTTTTATGATTGTGGATGTTTCTGACTGGAGGTCAGAAATGAACATTAAGAGCCTTCTTCTCGGCTCCGCTGCCGCTCTCGTTGCAGCAACCGGCGCTCAGGCTGCCGACGCCATCGTTGCACCAGAACCAGAAGCTGTTGAATATGTACGCGTTTGCGACGCTTACGGCGCTGGCTACTTCTACATTCCAGGCACAGAAACCTGCCTGCGTATTTCCGGTTATGTTCGCGCTGACTTCAAAGGCGGCGACGATGTGTATTCCGGTCGTGACCGTAAGACATGGTCCACCAACACCCGTTTCACACTGCGTACACACACAGCTTCGGAAACCGAACTCGGCACACTGAAGACCTTCACCGAAAACCGTTTTGAATTCGGCGACGGCGACTTCAAACAGGACAAGCTGAAATATGCTTACATCGAACTGGGCGGTCTGCGCATCGGTAAAGATGAATCCGCATTCCACACCTTCACAGGTTACCTCGGCGACGTAATCAACGATGACGTTGTATCGCCAGGTGCATATGACACAAACCTGATCAGCTACACCTTCACCGGTGGTAACGGCTTCTCGGCAATCATCTCCGCCGAACAGGGCGAACGCGTTGACGCATTCACCGACATCAACGGCAACGTTTATGACGGCGTAATCGACGACTACATGCCACACGTTGTTGGTGGTCTGAAGTTCGAACAGGCTTGGGGTTCGATCGCTGGTGTTGCAGCTTACGACTCTGAAATCGAAGAGTGGGCTGGTAAAGTTCGCCTCGACGTAAACGTAACTGACGTATTCTCCGTATGGGTACAGGGCGGTTACGCTTCTTACGAAGAAGCTGTTGGCATGTACGGCAACTGGGGCGGCGATTGGGCTGTCTGGGGTGGTCTGAAGTACAAGGCAACCGACAAAGCTACTTTCAACCTGCAGGCTGCTTACGAAGATTTCGGCAAACAGGCTTACACTGCAAACGTAGCTTACCAGCTGGTTCCAGGCTTCACAATTACTCCTGAAGTTTCCTACACCAAGTGGAAAGACACCGACAAGTATGCTACAGCTGTTCGCGGCGAAGATGCTTGGGGTGGTATGATCCGCTTCCAGCGTTCTTTCTAAGTTTTACGACTTAGAACAGACCGTAAGGTTACAGAGACCCGGCAGCTCACGCTGCCGGGTTTTCTGTTTTGTGCATTCCAGAGCGTGTCATTATAGGAAATCCGGTATCCGCTTTTGCGCCACATGCTCTAAAACTGACTTTAAATAACAAGCGGTATTTATATGTCTGGTCTTTATCCCCACGCTTTATAATGCGTGGCATTTTGCTGTCGGCGGCGATCTGCTATATTTTACAGCACACTTATCCTCTGCTCTGCTTTAAAACAGCCAATGATAATCAGCAGGCTGATCAGGATGAGTCAGAATGCATCGCATTCACCTGCCCCGCCCGACACGTTTCACAAGGAGAATTATATGGATTTTTTACTCTGGATCGCCCTGATCGGTGTAATCGTATTTCTCCTTGGCTTAATTTACAGCAAGCTTACGACGGCAAAGGCAAAGCAACCGGCAGCAAGCATTATCCCGCCTGCAACAGCAGTGACGCCCAAAAGCAAAGAGCCTGAGAAAAAACTGGCACCCCCAGCACCGGTGGAGGCAAGCTCATCCAAACAAGAGCGTGCGGCACAGCCAGTCATTAAAACACCGGCTGCAACAGAAACCACAAAAGCCACGCAAAAGATTGTACCGGATGCGGAACCGGTCGGCCCTGCCCATAGCCCTGTTATTCATATTGCGTCTAAAGCTGCGGAAACAAATCCTGCCGAAGCAGTTGCTGCGCCCTCACCGGCAGCAGAAACGCCGGCTCCTCCAGCCCCTTCCGAACCGGAGCGCCTGAGAAAACCGCGACAGGATAAAGCTGACGATCTGACCCAGATTACCGGTATAGGTAACGCAATTCAGGCTAAACTATATAATGCCGGTATTTTTCATTATGACCAGCTTACCGATCTGAATGCGGATCAGATCACATGGCTGAACCGCACCACCGGTTTTGCCGGACGTGTTGAGCGGGAAAACTGGGTTACACAGGCAAAGAAACTGATGAGCAAAGCTGCAGCGGCGACAGAAGCGCCAAAGCGCGCGGTTAAAAAAGCAACAAAACCCGCCGCGGTAAAAGCCAAATCCAAACCCGTAAAGAAAACTGAAAAAGCCTGAAACACGTTTTGGCAGGTGCATGGAACTCAGAGCAAAGTGCAATCTAAAAAAGACCCGCCTCAAAACTGAGGCGGGTCTTTTTATTTTCATAGTCTAGGCTTGATAAATAGATCAGGAATTGCCCTTCAGACGTGCATTGCAAAGGCTGTAATAACCGCCGCCCTTCTGGATCCAGCGCAGACCATTCAGAGAATTCGCGCTCTTATTGGCATAATACTGATCCAGACAGGTTTTCATACGCTGCTTGCCTTCAGTTTCAGTCGCATACTTAGCAGAAACCGCAGACGGGAATTTAACACCGCTTGGCGCAGCAACAGTCGGAGCTGCCGGCTCTTTTGTTGATACGGATGTTACTTTTTCAGGATCAGCACCCGGACCACATTCAGCCTTACGGAAAGCATTCCATTTCAGACCAGTCGCCAGACCAGTTTCCTGGGCTGCTTTATATTTTGCAGAGCACTGCTGCATTGTCAGGCCTTTGGCGGCATCTGCGCTGTCAGCAGCAGGAGCCTGTTTGGCAGGCTTTGCAGCAGTTGTTGCCGGTTTGGCCGGTGCGGCAGGTGCCGGAGTTGCAGCCGCGTCAGTACCGCACTGTGCTTTACGGAAATCATTCCATTTCATAGTACCGAGCGTGCCGGCATCTTTTGCAGCCTGATATTTCGTGCTGCATTCTGCCATTGTCAGCGCACTTGCCGGTGAAGACAGCACAAAGACGGCCATTCCTGTCAGCAATGCTGCGCCGCCAAGGCGGCTGAGAGTTTGAATTTTCATCTCTGTTCTCCTGATTAGGTTTTAAAACACTGTGCCTAAAGCGTTTTTCTGTCAATATCGTATAATATTCCGCACGCAAAACCTTTTCACAAATTCTGAAAAGAGTTGATGCGCTGTGAGACAACATCGTGATTGTTTATATTATAGCTCTCAAACATAGCATTTTTATAATATCCTGAGGTGCAATATTTTGTAATTCAGATGCATTTCAGGGCAGTAAAACGTTGTAAATCAGCCTTTTTAACTTGGCCTATACATATTCCCCTTCGCCCCTTCACCATCACCCAAGCAAAATATTCGCGCAATTATTGGCATATAAAAAGCCGGATTTTGCTCATAAATCGCTATTGCCACGCTAAAAATAACAATTTTCTCACCGCTGATTTTGCACCGTTTATCGGCTAAATAATGCCAGTGGCAGAGATCAATGAAGGTTCTGCTGTTTTTCAGTTTTCTTTTAAACAATATCCTGTCCGACGTTTAAAATACGCCGCAGCAGCATGTTGCAGGGTCTTTTTTCATGGCTGAAGTCACAACTCCGGATGCGATTCCGGCTCTATCACCAATATCTGTGACCGAGAGACACCGCTTCTATGAAGATGTTGTGGCGATGCTGATCGGCACCAGCTTTGTAAGCCTCGGACTAACCCTTTATGCGCAAGCCAAACTGATGACCGGCAGCACAGCCGGTGTTGCCCTTCTCGTGCATTATGCAACCAACTGGCAGTTTGCTCTGGTCTTTTTCCTGATCAACCTGCCTTTTTATTATCTGGCTATCAAACGCATGGGCTGGCGGTTCACAATCCGCACCTTTGTAGCTGTGGCACTGATGTCGCTCTTTACCCGCCTGTTCCCGATGTGGGTGGACTTCTCCAACCTGCAACCGGTTTTTGCAGCTTTTATGGGCGGCACTCTGATGGGAATGGGCGTGCTTGCCCTGTTCCGCCACCGTGCCGGTGTCGGCGGCATCAATATTCTGGCTCTCTATCTGCAGGATAATTACAATATCCGCGCCGGCTGGTCGCAGCTTACTCTGGATCTGGTGCTGATGGCCGTATCGCTGTTCTACCTGTCCCCGCAACAGGTTGCAATTTCGCTGATCGGCGCTGTGGTTATGAATGTTATTATTGCAATCAACCACAAGCCCGGCCGGTATCTGGCCACAAGTTAAAGAGAAGTCGGTATCTGGCCACAAGCTGACAAAGCCGGTATCTGGCACAAGTTAAAAAGAAACCGGATGGCGGGATCAGTGACGCGCCATCCATTCGCGTGCCTCACGCAGGGCACGCACCAGTTCCGGCTTGCTCATCATTTCTGACAATTTACTGCGCATCGGCAGAGCACGGTCATCACCGCGGATGGCAGCAATATTAAACCATTTATAGGCCTCGATACGGTCTGCTACGCAATCACGCCCTGCATAATACATCATGCCGGTTTCAAACAGCATTTCGGCCTGCATGGCATTGATATTATTCTCTGACTTCGCGCTGAAACGTGCA
This sequence comes from Pseudochrobactrum algeriensis, assembly GCF_018436245.1. NCBI lineage: Bacteria > Pseudomonadati > Pseudomonadota > Alphaproteobacteria > Hyphomicrobiales > Brucellaceae > Pseudochrobactrum > Pseudochrobactrum algeriensis. The sequence continues at coordinate 1,003,292 of NZ_CP075361.1, read as the reverse complement.
AACATTGTTATCGTCCTGTCCTGTTAAACTGCGGTCCGCTTAGAGCCGGAAAGCCCGTGCAGATCTCTGCTGTTGTTATGAACAAGATGCCGGAAAGAGTTGAAACCGCCGTTAAATACCATCCTTAACGGGCAATCAACAAAATCCAAACAATGGGTAAATATCAGAATTCATTAAGAATAACTCTGCCGCTTTTGCGGGTTTTCTGCAAAAATCACGGCTTTTAAGCACAGGATAATTTAAACCTGCTGCTAACCAATAATCACATCAGCTCGTTACGATGCCGAACAGAAGTGAGATTTGCGCAATGCAAAATCGGCTCTTTTCAAGCGTCATTCTTTGGATTACGTTTACGTGAGCGTAAACCATATGCCCATCACATATTACGCATCTTCGGGAGGAACTGATGAAGAAAATCTTGTTTGCAATGACAGCCCTGACATTGTCGTTCGGCCCTGCTCTGGCAGCAGAACCGATTGTCGGCACGTGGAAACGTACATCCGGCACTATCATTGAATATAAAAGCTGCGGCGGTGAAGATTATTGCGGCACCGTGCTCAACGGTGAATATAAGGGCAAATCCATCGGCAAAATGAGCGGTAAAGACGGCAGCTATAAAGGCACCGTCAATAAGCTTGACGAAGGCAAGACCTATTCCGGTAAAGCCAGTGTCAGCGGCAGCACATTATCGCTGGCCGGTTGTGTGGCAGGCGGGCTGATCTGCAAGACCGAAAAACTGGCACGCCAGTAAGACAAATGAAAAAGCGTTGCGGATGATGATCGCGCAACGCTTTGTTTTATAGTCAGCGCGCTTTCTGATTAAACAAAACGCTCTGCGCTGATTTATCCGTCGCAAGATTGCTTTTCTCGCGTTCGGTCTTGCCCAGCTCCATACCGCGCTGCACCGCAGCACGGGCTGTGACAGCCTCATACCAGCGCTTCAGATTCGGGAAATCTTCCAGCTTCTGATCGTAGTTTTTATAGGCGCTGATCCAGCCCACACAGGCCATATCGGCTATGGAATAATCGCCGGCAATATAATCGCGGCCTTCAAGCTGACGATTCAGTACACCGTAGAGCCGGTTCACTTCATTTGTATAGCGATTGATACCATATTCGACTTTTTCCGGCGCATAGACGCGGAAATGTCCTGCCTGACCGGACATTGGTCCAAGCCCGCCCATCTGCCACATCAGCCATTCGTCAACGGCGACGCGCTTGCGTTCATCAGCCGGATAGAATTTACCGAATTTACGCCCCAGATATTGCAGAATAGCGCCGGATTCAAAAACCGAAATCGGCTGGCCATCCGGCCCTTCCGGATCAATAATCGCAGGCATACGGTTATTCGGTGCGATTTTCAGAAATGACGGCTCGAACTGATCGCCTTTGCCGATATTCACATATTTCACTTCATAAGGAACACCCAGTTCCTCCAGCATGATGCTGATCTTCCAGCCGTTTGGTGTCGGCCAGTAATAAAGTTCAATCGGCTTCGTCTGGGTTTTAGGCTCGGCACTCATAGAGATCAGCTCCTGACTAGAGCGCCGTACACACATCGGCGTACAAAACGCGCTCTAACACTTTAAAATGAGAGCATAATTTCAACTTAAACTGTTTCAGGTTTAAGAAATTATACTCCGGTGAAACCGGTAAGGACAAACATCATGATCATATGCGTGATTGTCCGGTTGCAAACAATATATAGTCATGACTACAGATTAGGCAATCCATAAAACCAAATTTCGTTTCACGTTGAAAAATATATGCTTAATGCAATTTCAGGAATTTGAACGCCCGATGAACGCCCCTCTCAGAAAGAGTTCAGCCCGCCGTCGTTAGATTACGGATAACAGGATCATTCCTGACCAGACCGTGTCGCACATCATCATATCCGCAGCGACATGTTCGACCAAAGGGGGCCAAGCGATGTTGTATCACCGGTTTACCATTATCAGCCTGTTCGCACTCGGCACGGTATTTCTCAGCCTGCTGCTGATGAATGAAAATCATGCAAACCGCGCCGGTCATCTGGCTCAGACATTATCATATTCTTTCCTGCAAACAGAAACCTCCCGCCCTGCACAGGCAGCAACAATCACAAAATCACAGGTAAAGGAGATGCTGCCATGATGTCCGCGAATTTTCTCAGCACTCTGACCGACACATGTTATCTCGCCATGCGCATTGCAGTGTTCAGCCTGTTCTTTGTAGCGCCGGTTGCTGCTTTTACCGGCATTGCCGCCAATACAGGCGGAAAAGTTACCGCAACCGGTCTGGTTCTTGTGGTCAGCCTGCAGAAATAATGCCCCGTTTAACCATACTGCAAAACCGGAGGCGGAGCGCAAAGCTTGCCATATAAACTGTAAGAATTCCGGCTTATAGTAGCGCATGAGCAAAAGAATCGACACTTTTTCCGGCAAACCTGTTTCAGATCTGATTTCTGCGGGCATAGCCACACCGGAGCCAGTCGCTCCTCAATCATTTACGGATGCCCGCGCTGCGGTTGACGCATTGCGTGCTCTCTATGACCGGAATACTGCCTTTCTGCGCGATGCCTTTCATAAGGTTGCCAAAGGCGAAATTGCGCCGCAGCGTTTCCGCGCGTTCTACCCTGAGCTTTGCTTTTCAACGGCCAGTTTCGCCCATGTAGATACGCGTCTGGCCTATGGTCATGTCAGCCTGCCAGGTGAATATGCCACCACGCTGACCCGTCCCGATCTTTTTGACAGTTATCTGATGGAGCAAATCCGTCTGCTGATTAAAAATCACGGTGTTCCGGTGACTGTTCAGGAATCCACCACGCCGATCCCGCTGCATTTTGCCTTTCTGGAAGGCACCTATGTGGAATCATCCGTCTCCGATGCTTTCAAATATCCGCTGCGTGATATGTTTGATGTGCCGGATCTCGGCAATACCGATGACAGTATTGCTAATGGTGATACCGAGTTCCAGACTTTGGAAATCATGCCGCTGGCACCATTTACCGGTCAGCGCGTGGATTATTCTTTGCAGCGCCTGTCGCATTACACCGCGACCAGCCCGTCGCATTTCCAGAACTATGTGCTTTTCACAAACTACCAGTTCTATATGGACGAGTTCTGCACCTATGCCCGTAAATTGATGGCAGAGGGCGGCGGCGGGTTCACCAAATTTGTTGAACCGGGCAATCTTGTCACTTTTGCCGGTAACAGCTCGCCTTCACAAGGTGCAGAGCCTGCGCGCCTGCCGCAAATGCCGGCCTATCATCTGGTCAAGCCGGATGGTTCGGGCATTACAATGGTCAATATCGGGGTCGGCCCGTCCAATGCCAAAACCATTACCGATCATATTGCTGTACTGCGCCCCCATGCATGGCTGATGCTTGGCCACTGCGCCGGTTTGCGCAACAGCCAGCAGCTCGGCGACTATGTGCTTGCCCATGCCTATGTGCGTGAGGATCACGTTCTTGATGATGATCTGCCGATCTGGGTGCCGATCCCTGCTCTGGCCGAAATTCAGGTGGCTCTCGAAGATGCGGTTGAGGAAATCACCGGCCTTGAGGGCTATGAGCTGAAACGCATCATGCGTACCGGCACCGTTGCCACGATTGACAACCGCAACTGGGAATTGCGTGACCAGCGCGGCCCAGTGCAACGGCTTTCCCAATCCCGTGCTGTGGCTCTGGATATGGAATCGGCCACGATTGCGGCCAATGGTTTCCGCTTCCGCGTGCCATACGGTACTTTGCTCTGCGTGTCTGACAAGCCTTTGCATGGCGAGCTGAAATTGCCGGGCATGGCGACCGATTTCTACAAAAAACAGGTAGCCCAGCATTTGCAAATCGGCATCCGTGCGATGGAAAAAATTGCCGCCATGCCGCAAGACCGTCTGCATTCACGAAAACTACGCAGCTTCTTCGAGACTGCATTCCAGTAAACGCTTCAATCAACACTGCTCTGCAAGATTGTTTGCAGAGCAGTGCGCCTTGATAAAGCTGCTTTTCACAGCCAACAGTGCTGTCATACTTGTTTCTCTTGCTCTGTGGTCTCTATGTCCGGCGAAAAACCAACTCCTGCTTCAAAACGCACATCTCCCCTGCTCTTTGCACTGCTGATCTTCTTAGTTCTGCTCTCGGTTCCGCTGGTGCTAGGTTTCTTTGGCCGTGTGCATCCGGCGCTGGACAGTTTTGCGCATTTTCGCGCTCATATTGCAGCAATCATGGCTATTGGCGGGATTTTTCTGCTTTTCACCAGCCTGCGCCGTGAAGCGGCAATGGTGACACTGCTCGGCCTCAGCGCTTTTTCAACAACCGTGAACTGGGCAGGCTCATCACAACCGGCAACGGCACAAGACGGAAATGTTACCTACCGGCTGATGCAGATTAATCTGCTGCAAAATAATGATGATCCGAAAGCCCTGTTGCAAGCTGTGGCGCGCTACAAGCCGGATATTATCACCTATCAGGAAGGTTCTGAGCAGTGGCAGCCATGGCTTAAAATACTGGAAGGCAACTATCCTTACCGCCACCAATGCGGCACATTGCCGAAAAGATGGGGCGTCGGTATTCTCTCGCGCCGTCCTTTCGCTGATTTCGGTTCTCCGGTCTGCACCGGTGACGGCGTATTGGCCACCGCTCTTGTTAATCTTGGCGGCACCAATGTACTGATCTCGTCATTGCATCAGTCATGGCCGTGGCCTTTTAAACAGGTACAGCAGTTTGAAATGCTGCGCCCTGCATTGGAGCCGATGGCCAATCCTCACGGTATTCCGGTGATTATCGCCGGTGATTTCAATGCTGCCCCGTGGAGTTACAATCTGCGCCAGTACGAAATGCTCACCGAGACCAAACGCATTGCTGGTGCAGGTGCGACATGGCTGACAACCCGTCTGCCGGATAGTCTGCGCCACTGGGTCGGATTACCGATCGATCATATTCTCATCAACGAGACTGTGAAACTACACAATATCCGCACCGGTGAAGCGCTCGGCTCGGATCATTTTCCGGTACTGTTAGAATTTTCGGTTCCGACTTCAGTTTCCGAACCGGCGGAAGACAGTCCGCAAACGGCACCGGAAGCCGTCAGCATCTGACATGATTTCTCAATAAAAAACGGCGCCCCGAAAGGCGCCGTTTTTGTATTACTCATGTTTACCTAAACCGAACCCCGCCGGCATTTTTCTGGCGGTGGTAGAGACCATGTCCTTCGCCGACACTTTTGTTAACGGCGGTCGAGACGGACACGGCTTAATACTGCAAATATTACATATTTGCGTAAACCGGTCCTTCGCCGCCTTGTGGCGTAACCCAGTTGATATTCTGGTTCGGGTCTTTGATGTCACAGGTTTTGCAATGTACGCAGTTTTGCGCATTGATGACGTAAGTTTCCTTGCCGTCCTTCTCAACCCATTCATAAACACCCGCAGGGCAGTAGCGTGTTGAAGGCCCCGCAAACACATCATGTTCGGATTTCAGCTGCAGTTCCAGATTTTTGACCTGCAAGTGAACCGGCTGATCTTCTTCATGGTTGGTGCTCGACAGAAACACCGATGACAGACGATCAAAACTCACCACACCATCCGGCTTCGGATAGCTGATAGGCTTATGTTTAGCCGCCGGTTCCAGCGCCGCAGCATCGGTCTTACCGTGCTTGAGCGTTCCGAAGAAAGAGAAGCCAAACAGCTGGTTTGTCCACATATCCAGACCGCCCAGCGCCACACCAATAATGGTGCCGAATTTCGACCACAGCGGTTTGACATTGCGAACGCGTTTCAGATCTTTGCCGATAGCACTATCGCGCCATTCATTTTCAATGCCGACAACTTCGTCATTGGCACGACCGGCAGCAATGGCTTCCGCAACTTTATCCGCTGCGAGAATGCCCGACAGCACCGCATTATGCGAGCCTTTGATACGCGGCACGTTCACGAAACCGGCCGCACAGCCGATCAGCGCACCGCCGGGGAAAGTCAGCTTCGGCACAGACTGCCAGCCACCTTCGGTAATCGCGCGCGCGCCATAGGAGATGCGCTTGGCACCTTCAAAAGTCGGACGGATCGTCGGATGTGTCTTGTAACGCTGAAACTCTTCAAACGGAGACAGATACGGGTTCTTGTAGTTGAGATGCACCACAAAACCGACAGCCACCAGATTGTCTTCCAGATGGTAAAGGAAGGAACCGCCACCGGTTTTCAAATCCAGCGGCCAGCCGAAAGAGTGCTGCACCAGACCCGGCTTGCTCTTCTTTGGGTCAATCTGCCAGAGTTCTTTCAGGCCGATACCGAATTTGGCCGGTTCACGGCCTTCATCCAGCTTGTATTTTGCAATCACCTGCTTGGAGAGAGAGCCGCGTGCACCTTCGGCAAACAGCACATATTTACCATGCAGTTCCATGCCGCGTGTGTAGTTCGGCCCTGGCTCGCCATTGCGTTCCACGCCCATATCACCGGTCGCGACGCCGGTTACAGCACCGACATCATTATAAAGCACTTCGGCAGCGGCAAAGCCCGGATAGATTTCCACGCCGAGATTTTCCGCATGGGTAGCCAGCCAGCGCGCCACATTGCCCAGCGACACAATATAATTGCCATGATTATTCATCAGCGGCGGCATTGCGAAATTCGGTAATCTTACAGAACCCGCAGGCCCGAGCACCAGAAACTGGTCATCCGTTACCGGAGTTTTGAAAGGATGATCGCTTTCCTCGCGCCAGTCAGGCAGCAGCTTGTCGATACCAACCGGATCAACAACAGCGCCGGACAGAATATGCGCACCGACTTCCCCGCCCTTTTCCAAAACCACGACGGAGAGTTCCGGATTATTCTGTTTCAAACGGATCGCCGCAGCAAGACCGGCAGGGCCTGCGCCGACGATCACAACGTCGAACTCCATACTTTCCCGTTCAGGAAGTTCGTGTTCGTTGTTCATTTATACCTCCATAGCATCGGGCGCAGCTTGGGTTCCCGTTTTTTATAAACCAGAGCGTCTCGTGTTCATCACATCCGCTGCGCTCGTTCTATTCTTTTAATTGCCGCATTATCGTGCTGATCAAAGGACGATGAAATGCTTCATCCCCACCTGATACAGAGTTGTAACACAGTTCAAATGCGTCCTATTGTCCAAAATCGCCTCAGATCATGACGTTTGTTCACTAACAGATCACTATAATATTGACGTTTACGTCAATGTAAATGGTTTTTAAACAGGCATGCCCGAAAGCCCTTGCCAAAGCTTCTGCAATTTGCGACCTCAGAACTGTAAACAAGCCTAAAACCGGAACAATCGTGTGTCAGACACTGCAATCACAGCCAATTGGGAAGATCTGATTCGCTTCTATGCGGAAGCCGGAGTGGATTCCGCACTGAGTGATGCACCAATTGACCGTTTTGCAGAAGCTGCAACACTGGCAGCTGCACAGCCGAAACGCACAGCCCAGCCTGATAATTCTATGCGCAATGCCACACCTGCACAGGCAGGTGGCATGCAGTCTCAGGCACGCAGTGATGCACCGCAAGTAAACCGCACGCAGCAAAAGCCGCAGGCCGCAGCATCTGTGCCAGCACAGGCTGCTATTGCACCGGAAGTTTTGCTGGAAGATGCCCGCAAGCTTGCCCGCAGCGCCGCCAGCCTTGATGACCTGCAACAGGCAATGGCCGGTTTTGACGGCTGCCGCCTGAAATTCACTGCCAAGAATATCTGCTTTGCAGACGGTACGGCAGATGCAGAACTGATGGTGATCGGTGATACGCCGGGGCGTGATGATGATCTGGAAGGTATTCCCTTCTCCGGCCCTGCAGGGCAGATGCTCAACCGCATCCTTGCAGCTATTAATCTGACGCGCGAGCAAGCCTATCTGGCCAATACATTGCCATGGCGTCCGCCGGGTAATCGCCCTGCGACACCGCTGGAACTGGACTTATGCCGCCCGTTCCTTGACCGGCAGATTGAACTGGTTGCACCTAAAGTGATTGTTGCACTGGGTGACCCTGCTGCCAAAGCCCTGACCGGCTCCCGTGAGCCGATTTATAAATTGCGCGGTAACTGGCACAGTCTCACGACTGCCGGAGAGCAGAGCGTTGCGATTATGCCAAGCCTGCATCCGGATTATTTGCTGCGCACACCGGCTCAAAAACGCTTCGCATGGGAAGACTGGCTGATGGTCAAAATGCGTCTGGCCGAGAGTGCCGTCTGACTAGAGCATTTCACAGTCAAGTTGGATCAACTTGACGCCCGTGATAATGCGACCAAATAAAGAATCTAGAGCGAGCGCTATAATCCAGTCTGGACGCAAACCGCTCTAGCTGCATCACCAGTTTAAATGCGACATAAACATCCGTGAAAAAGAATTTCATTCCCGACTAAAAATGCCAGTATCCCTGCATTGTTTTTTACAATAAAGCGTCGCTGAATATTTTCGCATTTACGATAGCCTGCTCTTTCAGGTTCAGTGTCCGGATAAATCCATGCCAGCTCAGTTGTTGCCGATTACAGCGCTTCTTTTCAGTACGCTTCTGATGCTTATGGCCGGTGGTCTGGCAGGTCTGTTGCTGCCGATCCGCGCCGGTATGGAAGGCTGGTCAACCATTACAATCGGCTGGATGGGAACATTCTATTCCCTCGCCTTTACAGCGGGCTGTCTGGTGGTGCCGATCTTCGTGCGCAATGTCGGCCATGTTCGTGTTTTTACCGTTTTGCTGACCATTCTCGGCATGTCGCTTCTGCTGCATTCGCTGATTATCGACCCGATCGCATGGATGGCCTTTCGCGGGCTGGCCGGTTTCTCTCTGGCAGGCGGCTATATGGTGGTGGAAAGCTGGCTGAATGAGCGCGTCAATAATGACAGCCGCGGCATGATCTTCTCAGTCTATATGATCACCACCATGATCGGCACTATGTCCGGTCAGTATATTCTGCCTTTTGGTGATCCTTCCACGCAGACCCTGTTTATCATCTGCACTCTGATTTACAGCTTCGCTCTGATCCCCACCGCCCTGTCGCGCGCGGAGTCGCCAAAGCCGCTGACACAGGTTTCGCTCGATATTAAAGGCCTGTATAAGCGCTCTCCCGCAGCTGTTGTCGGCTCCCTCGTGTCCGGCATTATTGCCGGTGCGTGGAATATTCTGGCGCCGATTTACGGCCAGATGAATGGTCTCGACAATCTAAGCATCGCAACGATGCTGGTTACAGCGATGATCGGCGGTGCAATTTTTCAGTATCCGCTGGGGCGCTTTTCGGATTTTGTCGACCGCCGTTATGTCATGGTGCTGAGCGGTATTATCGGCGTTATTCTGTCTCTGGTGCTGATGCTGTTTTCACCGGCAGACGGCCTGAGCGGCTATATGGTCATTTTCCTGATGGGGGCAGTGCTGTTTCCGATTTACAGCCTCAATGTCGCTCATGCCAATGACTATGCGGAAGCCAATGAATTCGTTAAAATTTCCGGCGGTTTGCTGATTGTCTACGGCATCGGCAATGTGATCGGTCCGCAGATTGCAGCGCGGATGATGGAGAGCTTCGGCAAGACCGGTATGCCGGTAACGCTGATTATCTGTTTTGCAGCCTATGGGTTGCATGCTTTATGGCGCATCAGCCTGCGCGAACGCCCTGCCATCAGCGATCAGAAAACCGAATTCAAATATCAGGCGACCAAAAATATCAATACACCTGAAAGCTATCAGATGGATCCGCGCAGCGATGTGCCGGAGGAAGAAACAGAAGAAGCCCCGGCAGAAGACAGTTCAACTGATAATATCAAGGACTAGAGCGTCGGGCGCCCCGCTGGGCGCACAAAGATCGCTCTAACACTTTTAAAAGTAGAGCATAATTTTACCTTAAACTGATCCAAATTTAAGGAATTATGCTCTAAGTTTTTTCAGTTCCTTCTCAGTTTTCTGCCGGATAATTTATGCTCGCGGAAAATGATGAAAATACCGGCGCCAATCACAATTGTGCTGCCGATCAGCATCGGCAGTGTCGGTACATCGCCAAAAACCACATAACCGATACCAAGACCCAGTAACATGGATGTATATTCAAACGGAGCGATGGTGGACATATCCGCGTGGCGATAACATTCGGTCAGGAAAATCTGCGCGATGCCGCCCGCAAAGCCCGCTGCAATCAGCAGCGCCAGCTGCCACCATTGCGGCACGACCCAGCCGAAAGGCATTGTGAACAGTGCAATCACCGTTGATGTGAGCGAAAAATAGATCACAATCGTTGCGGTACGCTCACGCTTTACCAGTTTGCGCACCAGCATCATGGCAACGGCCGATGACAAAGCCCCGATCAGCGCAAAGACCGCTCCGACTGCCTCGCCATGGCTCACACCACCGCCGGAGAACAGGCTGAGACGCGGCCAGACAATAATCAGCACGCCGACAAAGCCGATCAGTACCGCGCTCCAGCGATAAATGCGCACCTGTTCTTTCAGGAAAATTGCGCTCAGCACCACGATCATCAGCGGGGATGCGTAATTGATGGCAATGCTTTCCGGCAGAGGCAGCAAGGTCAGCGCATAGAACCCGCTGAGCATGGACATAACTCCGACAAGCCCGCGCCAGATATGGCCGAAGATATCCGAGGTCTGCATCGCGCCTTGCAGCTGATGCGTATAGGCCAGATAAATCACAACCGGAAAAATCGCAAAGAACGAGCGGAAGAATACCAGTTCTCCCGCAGGTATGCCTTCTGCAGATTTCAGCAGTGTCGACATCAGCACAAAAATGAAGACAGATGTAACTTTGCAGGCAATACCAAGCAATGGTCTTGGTTCATCTGCAGCGGCGGGTGTATCTGCCAAAGGCAGATGGCGCTCAGGGGCATTCACAATGAAAATTCCTTAACTGCCGTCAAATCCGATACGGCAGACTCCCTCTTTTTATATGCAAACACCATAGCTGGTTGAGGCCGGTTTTCCAGCACTATTTGCAGAAATTCAGGGAAATACCAAAAACTTTATCAGCCCTGAAAGCCATGCTGATTGTGCTGGCGAAACAGGCGCTTCATATTATCATTTGAAACAATCACAGGAATTTCTCGTCACAGGCGGTTTCACCCGTCCACGAAATGTTTTAGCTTCATATCCATATGTTTTAAGTCAGTTCAGGAGCAGTTATGCGTACCGATACAGGTCATGTCTTTCGCCTCGAAGATTACCGCCCGTCAGATTACCTGATACGCAAAACCGAGCTGGATTTTCAGCTTGTTCCGGAAAAAACCATTGTCACAGCCCGCCTGACGATTGAGCGCCGCGATGGTGTTTCCCTCGCCACACCGCTGATACTGGACGGCGATGAGCTGGAACTGGTGAGCCTGCACATTAATGGGCAGCCGGTCAGCGATTATACTGCGACGCCGGAACTGCTGACCATCCGCTCCCTGCCACAGCAGAGCGCGTTTACGCTGGAAATTGTGACAAGGATTAACCCGACAACCAACCGGCAGCTGATGGGGCTTTATCGTTCCAGCAATATCTATACGACCCAATGCGAGGCGGAAGGGTTTCGCCGCATAACCTATTTCCCCGACCGGCCGGATGTTCTCTCGGTCTATACGGTTCGTCTTGAGGCAGACAAACAGGCTGCACCAATTCTGCTCTCCAACGGCAATCTTGAAGCAAGCGGCGATCTCGCCAATGGCCGTCATTTTGCGCTGTGGCATGACCCGCATCCCAAGCCGTCTTATCTTTTTGCGCTGGTTGCCGGTGATCTTGGGTCGATCAGCGATCAATTCACTACAATGTCCGGTAAACAAGTCGCGCTGAATATCTATGTCGAGCATGGCAATGAAGACCGCGCGACCTATGCAATGGATGCACTGAAACGCTCCATGCGCTGGGATGAAGAAGTCTATGGCCGCGAATATGATCTCGATATTTTCAACATTGTTGCCGTGTCCGATTTCAATATGGGCGCGATGGAGAATAAAGGGCTGAACATCTTTAACGATAAATATGTTCTCGCTGATCCGCAGACGGCCACTGATACGGATTATGCCGGTATCGAAGCGGTGATTGCCCATGAATATTTTCACAACTGGACGGGCAACCGCATTACCTGCCGTGACTGGTTTCAGCTTTGCCTGAAAGAAGGCCTGACCGTTTATCGCGACCACGAATTTTCCAGCGATATGCGCTCCCGCGCTGTGCATCGCATTGACGAAGTGAAAATCCTCAAAGCACAGCAATTTCCGGAAGACGGCGGCCCGCTGGCGCATCCGGTTCGGCCGAAAGAATATCGCGAGATCAATAATTTCTACACGGCAACCGTTTATGAAAAAGGCAGTGAACTGATCCGTATGTTGCGCACCATTATTGGTGATGCGCCGTTCTATAAAGGTCTTGATCTCTATTTCAGCCGTCATGATGGTGATGCTGCGACGATTGAAGATTTCATCAAATGTTTTGAGGATGTGACCGGCCGCTCCCTCGCCCATTTTGCGCTGTGGTACGATCAGGCAGGCACACCACTTGTGACTGTCAGCAGTGACTATGATGCCGCAAGCCGGAGCCTGCGCCTCACATTGGGGCAAAAGACGGATCCGACACCAGGTCAGAGCCATAAGCAGCCTATGCATATTCCGGTCAAATTCGGGCTGATCGGTGCCAATGGCAAAGATATCGCTGTTTCTTCCCATGAGGGTGCAGGACTTGAAGGCGATGTGCTGCATCTGCGTGAAGCATCACAAAGCTGGACATTCCACAATATTGCTGAAAAGCCGGTTCTCTCGCTGTTGCGCGGTTTCTCTGCGCCGGTGCATCTCAGCCAGCAACTGAGCCGTGGGGAGCAATTGTTTCTTGCCCGTCACGACAGTGATGCTTTTGGCCGCTGGCAGGTTATCCATCAGCTGATGAGCACTGCCATTATGAGCAATGTTGAAAAACTGCGGCTGCAGGAGCCGGTCACATTCGATCCGGCACTGGCAGAATTATTGGCTGAACTGGTGCAGGATGAGACACTGGATCACGCTTTCCGTGCACTATGCCTCTCCCTGCCTGAGGAGGCGGATATTGCCCGCGAGATTGGCAGCAATATTGATCCTGATCTGATCCGTAGCAGCAGAGAAGCACTGCTCTCCGTGATTGCCGCGCAGAATGCTGCGCTGTTCGCCAAAACCTATGCGAGCTTGCAAGACAACGCAGCTTTCACACCGGATGCGGAAGGTGCAGGAAAACGCGCGCTCAAAGCAGTCTTACTGAGCTATCTTGCAGCCTCGGATAACGACCCTGCGCGGATCTATGCCCAGTTCAATGACGCTGATAATATGACAGACAAGATTGCAGCTCTGACCTTGCTGGTGCATCGCTTTTACAGTCATGACAATGCGACACAGGCCTTGGCACAGTTTGAAAAAGACTATGGCAATGTACCGCTGGCAATGGACAAGTGGTTTGGTGTGCAGGCGCGCCGCCCTGCTCCTGATGCGCTGGAAACTGTGCAGCAACTGATGCAGCATCCGCTGTTCTCGCTCGACAATCCGAACCGAACACGCGCTTTGCTTGGTGCTTTTGCAGCAGGTAACCCGACCGGCTTCAACCGGCCGGACGGCAAAACCTATGCGTTTTTCACCAATCTGATACTGACAATTGACCGTGAAAATCCGCAATTGGCGTCGCGCCTGCTGACCAGCCTGCGCTCATGGAAAACGCTGGAACCGGCACGCCGCGAGCATCTGAAAACAGCACTGGAAACCATCGCTCAGGCTGAAAACCTCTCAGCCGATGTGCGTGATATTACAGAACGCATGCTGGCCTGACAAAATTAAGGGTGCGGAAGCTCATCAGAACTTCCGCACTCGCCTTCTGCATTTCAGTAAACGCTTTAAAAAGAACACAATGTTTTACGATAAAGACTGAACGGCAGTGTATTTCTGAATCAAATCAGAATCATGCAGCACTGACCTCATGTGTCACCTTCCGAAAACTGATCGAATCACCTTCGAATCGGCGCAGGTTTTTTATTAATTATTAATTAAAAGCACTGGACACAGCGAATCACATTTGATTCATTAGGGTTATTCGGATTTCTCACCCCGAATCACTTCAAAAGCAACCACTCAGATGAGGGGCCACAGGATGGCAAATACCGACGCGTACCGCGCGCCGAATGGTGTCCGTTACACCTCAGAAAGACAAAGCCAGCGCAAGCGTTTCAAGCTTTCCGGCTATGTTTATCTGTTGTCGGGCCCTGCCTACCGCAAGCTCCTTTCCCTCGAGCCGTTGCTGCGCCGCGTCGTGCCGGTGCTGATTATTGCCTTTCTGATTATTCTCGCCGGTGCGCGCATGTTGTCGCTGCTCAACCAGCGCGACGAGATCGAAAGTGATGCGCGTCATGAAATGGCGCTGACTGCCGCGCATGTCGCCTCAAAACTGCAAAAACAGATTGAATCTGTACCGCCTGCGGACAGCGATGGTGACTATAGCTCCATCCAGAATTTACTGGTTGAGCTGCGTTCGCAGGGCTTGATTAATGCAGGTCTTGAACTTGCCATTCTCGATGAAAATTCAAAAATCGTTGCCGCTCTGAGCAGCCGCCAATTGCTTGGCATTCAGGCGGAGACGCTGTTCACCGAAGCACAGCCGCTCTTGATGTTTGGCAGCCGCGCCGGTGTATTGCCTGTAAAATACCGCAGTGAAGCTGCTTTTGCAGCTGCTGAAAAAGTTGAACCGCAAAATGTGCAGGCTGCTGCGGCCGGTGCCTTTTCTGTTATTGCTTTCAATACTGAAAAAGTAATTTTTAAAGACTGGCGACAGGTTCTCTCTCTGAATATTACCCTGTTTGCCGCAACCGCCGGTGTCCTGCTGGCTATTCTTTATGCCTATTTCTCTCAGGCAGCGCGTGCCCGCGATGCCGATGATTTCTCCCATCAAATTCAAAGGCGAATTGATCTGGCGCTGGCCCGCGGCCGCTGCGGTCTCTGGGACTGGGACATGGCGCGCGGACGCATGTACTGGTCGCGCTCCATGTATGAAATGCTCGGCTATGAAGCGGTCGACAGTGTGCTGTCCTTCGGCGATGTAGCCGCGATTGTTAATCCGGTTGATGGTGATCTCTACGAAATCGCCACACAGGTAATGTCCGGCGAATTGCGTCAGGTTGATAAAGTGCTGCGCATGCGCCATGCCGACGGCTACTGGGTGTGGATGCGCGTACGTGCGGAAATCGCCAATGAAGGTGATGTGCATCTGGTTGGCATAGCTTTTGACGTCAGCGAACAGCACCGCTTTGCGCAGGCGACTGCAGAGGCTGACCTGCGCATCCGTGAAGCGATTGAAAGCATTTCCGAGGCTTTCGTTCTCTGGGATGCCGAGAGCCGTTTGGTGATGTCAAACGGCAAATATAATGAATATGCAGGTCTGCCTGCCACTGCTCTGAAAGCCGGTGTAACACGCGAAGATATTCAGCCGCTGCTGCGTCCTGCCGCCTTTGAACGCCGCATGGCCAATGAAAATGACCGCAGCGGTGCGCAGACTTTCGAGCGCCAGCTTGGCGACGGCCGCTGGCTGCAGGTCAACGAACGCCGCACGCAGGATGGTGGTCTGGTATCAGTGGGCACCGATATTACCCAGCTGAAGCTGCATCAGGAACGTCTGGTGGATAGTGAGCGCCGTCTGATGGCGACCATTCAGGATCTGAGCCTTGCCCGTAAAGCGGAAAAAGACCGCGTGCGCGAGCTGTCAGAACTGGCCTCCAAATATGCGACAGAAAAGGAACGTGCGGAAAGCGCGAACCGTGCCAAATCCGAATTCCTTGCCAATATGTCTCATGAATTGCGCACACCGCTCAATGCGATTATCGGCTTCTCTGAAATGATCTCGGCAGGCACATTCGGCCCGCTCGGCTCCGAGCGTTATGCGGAATATATTCACGACATTCATACCAGCGGCAATTATCTGCTTAATGTTATCAATGACATTCTCGATATGTCGAAGATTGAAGCCGGTCATTTCTCTCTGGATCGCGAAGAGATTGATCTCTATCCGCTGATTGAAGAAACCGTGCGCGTGATCTCTCTGCAGGCAGAACAGAAGCATATTGCCGTTGAGACCAGCATTGCCGACACGATCACCGCCAGCGCTGATCGCCGTGCAATCAAGCAGGTGCTGATTAATCTTCTGTCCAATGCAGTGAAGTTCACCGGTGATGGTGGCCGCATTCTGGTGCGCGCCCGCAAGACCAATGGTGCGCTGATCCTCACCATCAAGGATACCGGTTGCGGTATTCCTCGTGACGCACTGAAGAAGCTCGGCCATCCGTTTGAACAGGTAGAAAACCAGTTCACCAAGACCCATACCGGTTCAGGTCTTGGCCTTGCTATCTCGCGCTCATTGGCTGAGCTGCATAATGGTGCCCTGCGCATCTGCTCGACCGAAGGCGTTGGCACCATTGTATCCGTGCGTATTCCTGACCGCGTTGTGCCTGCCGGCACAAACCAGATCAGCAATGATGTTGCTGCGTGAGATCAGCCTTTCAGCAATTGCTTAAAGGCTTTTGACACGGCCTCTGCTGTCTGATCCAGCTGATGCTCGACATGCGCAATATCCGGCAGTTCAGCAGCGCGGCACAGCAGTTCCAGCAAGCCTGGCAGATAATCCTCACGCCCTGTATTATCATCCACGCACAGGCGGATGATCTGCGTGAGATTGCTGTAGAAATGATGGGCTGTGGCCAGTTCCTCGGCCAGTGCAGGACTGGAAAAATCCGGCTTCAGATGACGCAGGTTTAGCTCTGTGGAAGTGTGACGGATATCTGTCGCCACCTGCCCTGTCAGCACGGCGAACTGGGCGATAAACTCCAGATCAATCAAACCGCCGGAGCGCAGCTTCAGATCCCAATTGTCACGCGGCGGTTTTTCACTGGCGATCAGCGCACGCATATCAGTCATTTCCTTGGCGGTCTTTTTGACCTCAGAAGGAATGGCGAGAATAGCATCGACCTCTGCATCAATCTCGTCACGAAAAGACTGGTCACCGGCAATGGCACGGGCGCGGGTCAGCGCCATATGTTCCCATACCCATGCATCATTGCGCTGATATTTTCCGAAAGCCTCGATATGGGTTGCCACCGGCCCTTTATTGCCGCTTGGGCGCAGGCGCATATCCACTTCATAGAGCACGCCCTCGGCCATAGGTGCGGACAATGCCGCGATCAGGCGCTGCGTCAGGCGGATATAATATTGCGATGCGGCAAGCTGCTTCTCACCGTCCGAATAATCAGCATCTGCATCGTGGTCATAGAGCAGGATGATATCAATATCAGAACCGGCGGTGAGTTCGCGGCTTCCCAGTTTTCCCATCGCCAGCACTGCAATGCGCCCACCGGCAATCTGACCGTGGCGGATTGTGAATTCCTTCATCACCGCACTCAGCGCGCGATCGATCATCAGCTCGGCCAGATCAGAAAAAGCCCTGCCCGCACGCACACCGTCAATCGCGCCGGTCAGCAAGCGGATACCAATCAGAAAACGCTGCTCGGCTGCAAAAATACGTAAACGATCAAGCGTTTCTTCATAAGGTTCATCATGGGTGAGGAATGTATCCAACCGCTCCTCAAGATAGCTGCGCGTTGGCAATTCGGAGAAAATACGCGGGTCGAGCATACCGTCAAAGACATGCGGCTTACGGGTAATGATTTCGGCCAGTCGTGGTGCCGCGCTCATCACCAGTACCAGCAGATTGAGCAGTGCCGGATTGGACTGCAACAGACTGAAAAGCTGAATACCGGATGGCAGACCTTGCAGAAATCCGTCAAAACGCAGCAGTGCATCATCGGCACGCTCAGTTGCTGCAAAAGCATTCAGCAAGGCGGGTGTCAGTTCCGTCAGGCGCTCACGCGCCTCAGCTGTTTGCGTTGCGCGGTAACGGCCAAAATGCCATGTGCGGATAATCCGGCAAATATCACTCGGACGCTCAAAACCAAGCTGTGACAGGGTTTGCAGCGTATCAGGGTCGTCCGTCTCGCCGGTAAAGACCAGATTACCGCCGCTGCTGCCAAGTTCCGGCGCTTGTTCAAACAATGCCGCATAGTGCTTTTCGACAGTGCGCAGAACGGCCAGAAACTCCGCTGTGAAACTTTCATTATCCGGATAGCCCATCATCGAAGCTATACGGCTGAAACCCTCATCATCCTCCGGCAGAATATGCGTCTGTTCATCAGCCACCATCTGAATACGGTGCTCAACATTGCGCAGAAACTGATAATTGCGGCTCAGCTGATCGCGGGCATTTTCACCCACCCAGCCACGCTCATAGAGTTTGGTGAGCATCGCCAGCGTTTGCGAGCCGCGCAATTCAGGAAAGCGCCCGCCTGCAATCAGCTGCTGGGTCTGCACGAAAAACTCGATCTCGCGGATACCACCACGCCCGAGTTTCACATTATGACCGCGTACAGCAATATCGCCATGGCCGCGATGCGCATGGATTTGACGCTTGATCGAATGGATATCGGCAATCGCCGCATAGTCGAGATATTTGCGCCAGACATAGGGTGCAAGTTCTTTGATAAATTGCTCACCTGAGGCAATATCACCGGCAACAGGGCGCGCTTTAATCATCGCCGCGCGTTCCCAATTCTGGCCGCGCCCCTCATAATAATGCAGTGCCGCGCTCACCGGAATAGCCAGCGGCGTTGCACCAGGATCAGGGCGCAGACGCAAATCCACACGGAAGACATAGCCGTCTGCCGTTCTGTCCTGCAAAATCTTGACCAGCCGCCGCGCCATGCGTGAGAACAGATCAACACATTCGTAAGGGTCGGTAATTGCCGGACGGGCGCTGTCGATAAAAATAATCAGATCAATGTCGGAGGAATAATTCAGCTCTCTTGCGCCGAACTTACCCATGCCAAGCACAATCAGCCCGCTATCTTTTTCAGGATCATTACGATCCGGCAAAGCCAGTTTGCCTTTTGCATCGCTTTCAAGCAGCAAGAACTGTACGGCAGCGCGCAGGCTGGCCTCTGCGAGATCACTCAGGCGATTGGTGGTCTGCATCACATCGGCAAAGCCTGCCAGATCATCCAGTGCAATCAGCACATGAGCAGTTTTCTTGAGACGGCGCAGTTCCGTCATCAAGCGATTTTCCGTCATTTCCGGATCAATACCCAGAGCAGAAATCTGCTCCAATGCCTGTGTCAGCAGCATGTCGAGCGGTGCGGTAAACAGGCTTTCCAGAATTTCAGGACAGGTTTCTGTCACTTCCCTCAGGAAGGATGAGCAATCGAGAATTGCTGCTAAAAATCCGGTTTCATCTGCGGTTTTGAGATAGCGGCTCAGAGCAATGCATCCGCGTTCCGCCGCCGCTCCTGTTAAATTTTGCAGGTAGATTTTCGCCTGATGCGGATCGGGAACTGTCAGAGATTTCAGCGAACTATCAAAAAACAAAACACCGGTCATGCTGCAATTCCACCCCAGATTCATACCTAACTACTGTTTTGTCTCAGGCAGGGCAGGAAAAGCAAGAACAACCCGCAGTCCCGGTGAATTATCTTCCAGCATCAGACTGCCGCCATGCAGTTTCATCACCGCTTTTGCCAGACTGAGACCAAGACCGGAGCCCGGCTGTGTGCGGCTTTCCTCAAGGCGCACAAAGCGTTCAGTCGCCTGTTCGCGCATCGCCTCCGGAATACCCGCGCCCTGATCGGCAACGCTGATTAATATCTGATCGCCCTCTTGCTTCATCGCCACAGTGATCTTTGTCCGGTTTTCACCGCCCTCATCCGCGACCGGTGAATATTTGATTGCATTATCAATCAGATTGGAAATAGTCTGGCCAACCAGCTCACGATTGATCCGTAGGCTGATATCCTCGCCAGCCTCAACCACAAGCTCCAGCCCCGCATCTTCCGCAACAGGCTCATAAAGCTCAGCCACATCATGCAAGATCGGATTAACTGGCAGCACTTCCATATTCTCGGATGAGTAACCGGCCTCAAGGCGCGAGATCATCAGGATCGCATTGAACGTGCGGATCAGCTGATCGGATTCGGCAATAATATCTTCCAGAGCGGCACGATATTCCGTATTCTCTTTCTGGCCGGAAAGTGTGGCTTCCGCCTTGTTGCGCAATCTCGTCAGCGGCGTTTTCAGATCATGGGCGATATTATCCGAGACATGTTTCAGCCCGTCATTCAGCTCTTCAATCCGCCCCAGCATGGCGTTCAGATTGATCGACAGCCGGTCAAATTCATCACCTGAACCACTGACCGGCAGACGTTCCCCCAGATCACCGGCCATGATACGTTGTGAAGAGCTGGACACTTGTTTGAGCCGTAACAGCGCTCTGCGCCCGACAAAATACCAGATCAGGAAAGCGCCAATTCCCATGATGCCCAGCGCCAGCACCAAAGCACGGCGCATAATATCGCGGAACAGCTCCGGCTCACTCAGATCGCGGCCGATCAGAACACGCATACCATTCGGAATAGCGAAGACAATGGCAATTGCCTTGTGTTTCTCGGCATTGCCCTGTTCGCCATAGCGCATATAGGTGAATGGCCGGTCAGACATGCCGCTAATATCCAGCACGCCCGGCTCAAGGCTCTCCACATTGCCGGAGAGAATACGCCCTGCAGGATCAGAAATCAGATAAAGAAAAGCACCGGGCTGGCGGGAGCGCCGGTCAATCGTGCGCACCAGCAGCGGAATACCACCGCGCTCATAAGACTGCGTGACGCTTGTCACTTCATCGAGCAATGCTTTTTGTGTTTGCGCAGTCAGAAAATTGACCGACAGATTGGTCATATAGAAAAACAGTGCCATCGCACTGAGCAGAAACAGCAACAAATATAAAGCCGACAGCCGGACGGCTGTCGTGCTCAGCAAGGCGCTCAGCCGGCTCATCATTGACTGTCCGCCACTTTGGATTTGGCTGCGGATGTTCCCGCCTTCAGCATATAGCCTGCCCCGCGTACGGTATGCAGCAAAGGCTCATCAAAATCTTTTTCGATTTTGGAGCGCAGGCGTGAGATATGGACATCGATCACATTGGTTTGCGGATCGAAATGATAATCCCAGACATTTTCTAGCAGCATCGTGCGGGTTACCACCTGCCCCGCATGGCGCATCAGATATTCCAGCAGGCGAAATTCGCGCGGCTGCAAATTAATCTCGGTACCGGCACGGCGCGCCGTATGAGAAAGACGATCGAGTTCCAGATCACCAACACGGTAAACTGTATCTGCTTCTTTCGGGCTGACACGGCGCTGCAAAACCTCAACACGCGCCAGCAGCTCCGAGAATGCGTAAGGCTTGGTGAGATAATCATCACCGCCTGCACGCAGGCCTGTCACACGGTCGTCCACCTGCCCCAGAGCTGAAAGAATGAGCGCCGGTGTGGTTTGCCCCTGTGCGCGTAATCCGGCGATGACAGAAAGCCCGTCACGCTTCGGCAGCATCCGGTCAATAATCAGCACGTCATAATGATTATTCTCAGCCAGCGTATAGCCGGTTTCGCCATCACCGGCGACATCAGCAATATGTCCGGCTTCAGCAAATGCTTTTTCCAGATAACGTGCCGCTTCGCGGTCATCTTCAATAATCAAAATACGCATCAGCAACCCTCAAAGCAGAGTGTAAATGTTTGAAAAGGCGGCGCTGTTTAAGCACCGCCTTTTCTTATTCCAACCTATCAGAACAGATCAGCCCTGATCAACCGGCAGAGCAACAAAGCTGTTCTGGCCATTCCGCTGAACCTGCAGCAGAACTGCCTTGCGTCCGTTTTTCACAGCATCTTTAATCGCTGCGTTAATATCAGATGCGGACTTCACATCCTTATTATTCACGGTCACAATTGTATCGCCTGCGCGCATGCCCTTGTCAGCTGCATCACTGTCCGGATCAACATCGGTTACAACAACACCTTTGCCGCTGTCATCCGGTGTGACTGTGAGGCCGTAATCATCAAGGGTTTCACTCTCGCCCGATGATGTAGCAGCGCTCTTGTCACCCTGTTTCTGGTCATCCGGATAGGCTTTGATTTCAATGCTGACAGTCTCAGCCTTGCCCTTGCGCCAGATCGTCAGGCTGGCTTTTTCGCCCGGATTAATCGCAGCAACTTTCTTAGCCAGATCACGCGGATCTTTCACAGTCTCATCATTCACTGCCGTAATCACATCACCGGCAACGATACCCGCTTTAGCAGCAGGACCATCAGCCTGTGGTTCGGCAACGATTGCGCCTTTATCTTCTGCAAGACCGAGCGAATCTGCGATTTCCTTGGTCACCGGCTGAATTTGCACGCCGATCCAGCCGCGCTCGACCGAGCCCTTCTTAATCAGCTGATCAACAACCTTGCTTGCAGTGGATGCCGGAATTGCAAAGGCAATACCAACACTGCCGCCCGATGGTGAGAAGATCGCGGTGTTAATACCGACAACCTTACCGGTCAGATCAAAAGCAGGGCCGCCGGAGTTACCTTTGTTTACCGCCGCATCAATCTGGATGAAATCATCGTAAGGGCCTGCGCCAATATCACGACCACGGGCAGAAACAATACCGGCAGTCACAGTACCGCCAAGGCCAAACGGATTACCTACGGCAACAACCCAGTCGCCGACTTTGACAGTGCTGTCATCATCAAAAGCCACATAAGTGAACTTGCGCTTGTCATCGACTTTCAGCACGGCAAGGTCTGTACGGGCATCGGTGCCGATCAGCTTGGCATCAAGTTCAGTGCCGTCATCCATCACGACAGAGAATGAATCACCGTCTGTCACAACGTGGTTGTTGGTGACGACATAGCCGTCTTCAGAAATAAAGAAGCCTGAGCCCTGAGCAAACGGACGGGCATGGCCGCGATCACCGCGCTTCTGACGCTTATTCGGGCGTGCCTGCTCACCATCAGGACCATAAGGATTGCCGAATTCTTTGAAGAAACGCTTCAAAGGATGGCCGTCCGGCAACTGGTCAAGACCATTACCGCCAAAATACTGGGTGCGGTCATTGCGTGTGTTCTGCACATCGCTTTTCACGCGCACACTCACAACGGCAGGGCGAACTTTTTCAACCAGTTCAGAAAAGCCAGGCTGAGCCTGAGCGGTCACGCTGACCGGAGCTGCCTGCGCAGACGAGATTGATGCCAGAGGGCCAGTCGCCAGAATTGTACCGGCCAGAGCAGCGGACAAGAAAATGCGGGTCAGCGGACGACGGGAAGATGACTTAATATCAGACATAAAATATCTCCTGAGAGGGCAGATAACCAGCTAAAGATTATCAACTATTCCTCACAAGAGATAGCTTACCGAACATTACCGGATAATTTCTGGAACATGAATTTTTCGTAAGGTTACGAAATTCCGGTTATTTGCCGTCCAGAAGATTTTGAAGACGTTGTTTTTCCTCGTCATTCAGCGGAACAATTTGTGGCTGCATGCCACCGGCCTTACGGCGTGAAAACCAGATAACGCTGATACCAATAATCAGAATAACGACCGGAAAGCTCCACAGGATGATCGTCTGCTTGTCGAGACGCGGCTTGAGAAGCACGAATTCACCATAGCGCGACACCAGAAAATCAATAACCTGTTCGTCGCTGTCGCCCTGTACCAGACGCTCGCGCACCAGCAAACGCAGATCACGCGCAAGATCGGCATCGGAATCATCAATCGACTGGTTCTGACACACCATGCAACGCAAACCGGCAGACAGATCACGCGCACGTTTTTCCAGCACAGGATCAGCCAGAATTTCATCCGGATTAACCGCCCATGCATTCTGAACATTTGTAGTCAGAATACTACCGGCGGCGATGCTCACAGCAATGAGCAAGATGCAGAAGGAGCGGCTGCACAGATTTTTCAACAGACTCATCATGCCACCCCGCTTACTGCTTTCACCGCCTTTTTAGCTCTGGCCGGAGCACCGACACGCAGACGTCTGTCCATCAGAGACAAGAGGCCGCCAAGAACCATAGCAACCGTGCCAAGCCAGATCAGCGTGACCGATGGTTTCCACCAAAGGCGCACAACCATGCCGCCATTTTCCAGAGCATCGCCCAGCGCAACATAATACTGATTAACGCCGCGGGTCAGAATACCGGCTTCGGTCGTTGGCATATTACGCGCCGGATAGAAGCGCTTTGCCGCCATGACATTGCCGATTGTATTGCCGCTGCTGTCGAGTAGAGAGAATAATCCCTGATCTTCCGTATAGTTTGAACCGGCAAAAGGCTGCTGTGCATCATAACGCAACTGATAACCGGAGAAAGCAACCGTTTCTCCCTGTTTCATAGTGACAACCTGTTCCGTGCCGAAACTGGTTACAATCACGATACCCAGCAAGGTAATGCCAAGCCCCATATGCGCCAGTGCAGTGCCGAATACCGAACGCGGCAGTCCCAGCAAACGCGGGAATGCCCGCGAAAGCTCAACCTTGCCAAAACCGGCTTTGGTCACAATATCCATCAGGCTGCCGAGAATAACCCACAGCCCCAGACCAATACCGAAAGCAGCCCAGACAGCGCGCGGATCAATCAGAATAAGAACCAGTCCCACGCTCAGGAGACACAGGCCGAAAACCCACATCAAGCGCTGCGCCACTGCATAGAGATCGCCGCGCTTCCATGCCAGCAGCGGGCCGAATGGTACGGCGGCCAGCAGCGGGATCATCAGCGGGCCGAAAGTCATATTGAAAAATGGTGCGCCGACGGAAATCTTGGTTCCGGTCATTGCTTCCAGCAAAAGCGGATAAAGTGTGCCGATCAGCACAGTTGCCGTCGCCGTGCTCAGGAACAGATTGTTGAGCACCAGTGCGCCTTCACGCGAAACCGGCTGGAACATTGTTCCGGTCGTCAATGTCTGTGCACGCAAGGCAAATAGTGCCAGTGAACCGCCGATGAAGAACACCAGAATAGCGAGAATGAACAAGCCGCGTCCCGGATCGGTGGCAAAGCTGTGTACCGAGGTCAACACACCCGAACGAACAAGGAATGCACCGAGCAATGACAGAGAGAACGTCAGCAGCGCCAGCAAAATTGTCCAGATTTTCAAAGCGCCGCGTTTTTCCATCACAATAGCGGAATGCAGAAGTGCGGTGCCGATCAGCCATGGCATGAAAGATGCGTTTTCAACCGGATCCCAGAACCACCAGCCGCCCCAGCCCAGCTCATAATAAGCCCAATAAGAGCCCATTGAGATACCGCCGGTCAGGAAAATCCACGCGGTCAGCGTCCATGGCCGTACCCAACGCGCCCATGCGGCATCGATGCGACCGTCAATCAGCGCAGCGACAGCGAAGGAAAAACAAACTGAAAAGCCGACATAGCCGAGATAAAGCATCGGCGGATGAATGGCGAGGCCGATATCCTGCAGGATAGGATTGAGATCCTGTCCTTCAATCGGTGCCGGAATAATCCGGATAAACGGATTGGATGTGAAAAGAATGAAGCTTAAGAATGCGGTGGCAATCCATCCCTGCACAGCCAGAACATTTGCCCGCAATGTGTTCGGAAGATTGCTGCCGAAAACTGCAACCAGCGCACTGAAAAATGTCAGGATCAGCACCCAGAGCATCATCGAGCCTTCGTGATTGCCCCAGACACCGGTAATTTTAAATAGTAAAGGCTTCAGCGAGTGGGAGTTTTCAACCACATTCAGCACTGAGAAATCAGAAGTAACATAGGCATGGACCAGCATTGCTGATGATAACAGAACCAGTGCAAACACGGCCGCAGAGCAAGGCTCTGCAACGCTCATCAATCGGGAATCATTCCGTTTTGCTCCGATGACCGGCAAAAAGGACTGCACCAAGGCCAAAGCCAGTGCCAGTACCAGTGCGAAATGTCCGATTTCAACGCTCATTCTATTTATCCTGCCTGTTGAATATTGCGCATCCGAAACACGCAATATTCAGCTTTTGGAATGGGAGTTTCAAACACAGCCTGCTTAAGAGCAGCTTAGTTCCCTTCCCAGACACCTTTTTCTTTCAGACTGTCTGCAACATCTTTCGGCATGTAATTTTCGTCATGCTTTGCCAGAACATTATCTGCGATAAAAACACCATCGGGCGTAAAACGGCCTTCAGCAACAACGCCCTGCCCCTCACGGAACAGATCCGGCAAAATACCTTCATAGGTGACTGTCACCTGTTTCAGCGTGTCTGTGACGGCAAATTGCACATGCTTATCCGCGCCACGGACCACAGAACCAGCCTCGACCAGACCACCAAGACGGAAACGCGCACCCGATGTAATATCTTCTGCTGTCACATCATCAGGCGTACGGAAATAGCGAATATCCTGACTGAAGGCGATCAGCACCAGACCAATAGCCAGCGCCAGAACGGCCATGGCGCCGGAGATCAAAATCAGGCGCTTGCGTTTGCGGTTGCGCATAACCTGTGAAACCCGCGGCGTGTGGTTTTCTGCAGAGGGTGATGCCGATAACTGACTATGGGTCACTTCTGAACTCCCGTCGTATCCAGTCCTAACCGGGAGGCGACCTGTGTAAGACGCTTCCGGTCATTTTCCGGCAGAACTTTAACAGCTTTTCGCAAAGCTTCGGCAGCATTATCACGCTCACCAAGCACGACATATGCGCGCAGCAAACGCTCCCAGCCATCAATATCCGTCGGATTATCTTGTAATTTTGCAGCCAGACCATCCACCATGGAACGGATCATATCTTTCCGCCCCTGTTCACTCAGAGCGGCTGCAGCCTCAACATCTTCAGCCGTCGGGCCCGGTGCCTGTACTGCCGGTGTCTTTGTAGCCTGCGACGGTGCAGTTGAAGGAACCGCGCCGCCTGATTTCAGATTGGCAATCGTCTGCTCAATATCTGCGCGCCATTGTGCATCCTCAGGAGACGTATTGAGAATGATCTGCAAGACATTGATTGCATCATCCCGCTTACCGGCCTGCAGCAATGCCCGTGCTTTCATCAAAGGCGGACGCATGTCGGACGGTTCGATTGTGCCGGCTTTTTCGAAGAGAGCAAGAGCCTCTTCAGTGACCTGCCCGTTGGCTTTAATCGTCAGGGCTTCGCCGAGACCGATCAGGCGATCAACATCATCACCAAGCAGTTCCAGAGCCTTGCGGTAGGCATTAATGGCATCGTCAACGCGGCCAATGCGCAGATATATCGGCGCAAGTATCGCCCAGCCACGACCATCATCCGGTGTCTTTGCCAAATGCGCTTCGGCCTGTGCGATCAGTTCGGCCGCGCTTTTATCCTGAATCATTGTGTTTTTGCGTTCAGCCAGCGGCTGCGCAGGCAGATCAGGCGTACCGATTGCTGCATAAACACCCCAGCTGACTGCCGGAATGAACAATAAGACAAGAATAATCGCCCAACGGTCGCTTGCACTGAACAGATATTTCTTTTCAGCAGCGCCCGTGGCCTTGCCTTCAGCGCCTGCAGCCGCATCCGTCATACGACGATCATTTTTAAGAATACGGCGAGATATTTCGAGTCGAGCTTGCTCAGCCGACTGCTCATCCAGCAGACCACGCGCCAGATCGGAATCAATCTCTTTCAGCTGCTGAATATAAACCGAGCGGTCTTCCTCGCCCTCAGCCACGGACACGGTATCTTTTCGTGTCAGAGGCAACATGACGATAAGAATTGCAGCGAAAGTTAAAAGTGCAGAAACAAGCCAGAAATCCATGACCGGAGACTTAATCTACCTGCCCGGTAAAACCAACTGCCTGTTGGCAAATTATCAGGGTATAGGTCATTTGGCCGCAAAGCTGTCCTGCAGTTCAGCCCTGTGCAAAACCTGACTTACTCAAATTTTGCACAGCAGCAAAATCAGCTCAGCGGTGTCCAGCTGCCATCATCATTACGGCACGCAGTGCCACGCACCAGCTGAGGTGCTTCGTCAACGGTAAAACTATGGCTATATTGCCTGCAATTCTGGGAACCAACCTGATATGGCTGCGCAGCAGTTACCTCGCCGGAAGCTTTGCCAGAACGCCCCTTCCATGAAACCGCTTCACCTTTCGGCGCATATTCCAGCGCTTTATATTCCGCCTCGATTGCCGATCTGCGGTCAGAAGCCGCGAGTTGAGAACCGGCAGCGCCCAGAATACCATTTCCCATCGGCGCCAGCACTGCATTGCTGACTGATCCTCCGGCCAGCGGATTTCGGGATGGCGAACCTGATGTTGAAGCGTTCAATGTGGAGCAGGCTGTCAGAGCAAACAGCGGAAGAATAAAAGTAAGTTTACGCAATGTACCTACGGAAGACGACTTCATGAGCAATTTAACATCCTGTCAGCAACGCTTTGCAGAGCATTATGACTGCTGAAAGCACACTCTGCAATCATTCCCTTGACATCTCAACACAAAACAAAATCAGGAATAATGCGCCTGACTACGGTCATTTATACCTGAAACCGGTTAAAAGCAAAGCTCAGCTTAAAACTGCAGGCAAAGTAATCTGCACGGCAAGACCACCCAAAGATGCCTTACTCAGCCCCAAAGTCCCGCCATATTCCCTGACCGTATCCTGAACAATTGCCAACCCCAAACCTGTACCGGGCTTGCTTTCATCAATGCGCTTCCCACGTTTCAGGGCTTCAGCCATTTTATCCGCAGGCAAACCTTCTCCGTCATCCTCAATCAGGATTTCAAACTGATTGCTTGCCCCTTCACCTGCATCAGATTTCTGAGCGGCGCGCAGGGACAGATGAATTTTTGAACGCCCCCATTTGGCCGCGTTTTCCATAATATTTCCAACGATTTCCTCGAGATCTTCTTTTTCACCGGCAAAGATTGCAGCAGGAAACTGATTGGAAAACGTAACCATCAAATGCGGATTAAGCTTAGCCGTCACACGAATCATACGTTCAAGCACAGGCGTAACCGGAGCCCTGAACACAACACTGTCCCGCTGGGCTGCAACGCGCGCACGTTGTAAATAATGCTGGATCTGCACCTGCATTGCATCACTCTGCTCGATCACCAGCTGCCCCTGACGGCCGCCAATATTACGACCTTCATTCATCAGGACAGACAGCGGTGTTTTCAGAGAATGCGCAAGATTTCCCACCTGCGTCCGCGACCGCTCTACAATACGATGGTTATTTTCTATCAGGGCATTCATTTCCTGCGCGAGCGGTGCGATTTCCAAAGGCAAGTCCGCGTCAACACGATTGCTTCGTCCTTCGCGGATATCCGCAAGTGTGCGCCTCACATGATCCAGTGGTCGCAAGCCAAACAGAATAATCGCTGCGTTAATCAGAATACTGCCAAGGCCGAACAGCCCCAAATAGATATAAAGCCGGTTGCGGAAATCGCTGACTTCTTCTTTAACCTCATTCAGATTACCCATCACACGGAAACGGGCAATTTTATCCGTACTGTCGAGAACAACTTCGGTTTCAACGACAGAAAGATCCTCGCCGGTGCTGGTTTGCACGACATAACTGCGCATGAATGACTGGTCGAAAGGTGCTTCAGAAACTGATTTTACAGGAATTATCTTTGAGCCCAGTGAAACCGAACCCAGATGCCCGCGCACACTTGCAGACACAGGATCAACCGACCAGTACCAGCCTGAATCAGCGCTGGCATAGCGTATTTCACCAAGCTCCGGCTTGCCGTAAAGCTCGCCTTCCGGCGTCAGACTGACCGCACCGACGAGACTATAGAGATGTGCGGATAAAAGGCTTTGAAAACTGCGCTCTGCCGCATCCCGATAAAGAGACTGAATGAGCGTGGCAACGACAACAAGGGCAATAATAACCCATAATGTTGACAGCGTTACCACACGTAACGCCAGAGAGCGCAAACCGAGAGCAAAGACTTTCCCGGAAAACAGCGGCATCTCAGTCTTTACTGCCATCATTATTGTCAGAGCGGATGCGATATCCCATGCCGCGAACGGTCTCGATCATATCCACGCCCATCTTCTTGCGCAGGCGTCCGACAAAAACCTCGATCGTATTGGAATCACGGTCGAAATCCTGATCGTATAAATGCTCCACCAGTTCTGTGCGGGAAATCACTTCATCCATATGGTGCATAAGATAAGACAAAAGCCGGAACTCATGAGAGGTCAGCTTCAAAGCTGCACCGTCAACCGTTGCTTTTGAAGCTTTTGTATCCAGCACAAGCTTACCGCTGACAATTTCCGATGAAGCATGGCCTGCCGCACGGCGGATCAAAGCGCGCAACCGCGCCAGAACTTCTTCAATGTGAAATGGTTTCGCCACATAATCATCGGCACCGGCATCGATACCGGCAACCTTGTCACTCCAGCGATCACGCGCTGTAAGCATCAGCACCGGCATGGAACGGCCTTCACGACGCCAGCGCTCCACAACACTGATCCCATCCATTTGCGGCAGGCCGATATCCAGTATCACCGCATCATAAGGTTCAGTATCGCCGAGAAAATGGCCTTCTTCGCCGTCAAAAGCACAATCGACCACATAGTCCGCATCACGGAGAGCTTCAGCCAGCTGACGGTTAAGATCCTTATCATCCTCAACAATCAGAATTCTCATCAGCAAACCTTTTCAGTCTTTCGGAGCGATAATACAGCGTGCCGTCTGCCATGCAGACAGCATCTGTTTTTACAGCACATTACAAGAATGAGCAAACGGGAGAATTACACGCCGGTGTCAGGTAAATTACAGACGAAACTTTAAAGCTTCCGCTTTATTTGGCCGGTACTGCAACTTCCACGCGGCGCGGACGCTCACCGTCACGTCCGGGAACCAGCACAACCACGATACAGACCGGCGCGCCGTTCTGAACAGCAGCTGTTGCTTTGGTCAGCGTACCGCCCTGCTGTGCGGCAACCTGCTGCCCGATGGCAGCACAATCACCGGCAACGCGAATGATATGCGGCTGCGCCTGTTGCAAACCGGCAGGTACGTGCCGTTGCAAGCCTGCGGCGCCCGCAGATGGAACAATGCTTGTAAAAACTGCTGCGGTCATACCGGTGAGCAGAGTAAAAGCAGCGAAAAATGTGCGAACTGGTTTCTGTGTCATCATAACGCTCACTTTAACGCCTCTTACCTGAATGTTGAATGAACAATCTTGTGTATCAAACAAACGGTACTCATCCGGAGCGTTTCCATTAACGACAGGTTCACGGGAACCGCTCACATCGTTTCACCCTATTTCCGGACAGTCATTCTGTTGTACTGCCGGAAATGCTTAGATTTTTTCTTTCGTTAACATTAGTTCCCTAAAAACGAAAGTCTTCATAACTGCGGCAAAGCTGCCAAATTCATTAAAAACTGTCAATTACGAAGGATCAGCCCGTTTTCAATTCAACGTGTGTGCTGGAAAATATTTGTCGCAACTGGTTTTAGTAACGAAACGATAGTGAAGCCGCCTCTCCCGCGCCGGAACTCTGACTGATCTGAGCGACCTCCAAACGCAAATGCACACCGTGTTGCACCTGACCGGAATAAACATAATGCGGTCGGGTTACTTCCGCTTTTTCCAACAGCACCCCATCCTGCCACAGTTGTACCTGATATTTTTCCGTAACTTCTCCGAGAGGAATATCTTCCCCCATCCAGCTATCCGCATCAATACGTCCGCGACGAATCCACTGAAAATGCATATCCCCGTTTAGCTGTGGTCTGTATCTGACATGAACCGGACTCAGAGGTTTTAAAGCTTTAACACCACCGGCAGCGGATTGGGTACTGAAATAATCATCCGAGAAATCCCGACCAGATGGCCCCGCACGCCAGTTCAGCATCAACCCGTTTTCAGTCTTCTGCAGTCCTGCAGGAACAACCCGGCCATCCAGCAAGATAAATGGCGCACCTGCCGGTTTTACAATACCAGCCTCCGGTTCTGTTCCCGATTGTCCGCGCAGCAAAGACTTTATCCGCCAGTGACCGGCAGCAATTTCTTCTGCCTCCAGATACTGCAGAATCTCCCATCCGCCCGCACTATTTTGCACCAGAGCAGTATTAGCGGCATTCAACACCTGCAATACAGACTGAGAATGTAATTCCCCGTGATATAAACGAACATCGAAACTCTGCTGATGCATGAAACGACCGCTGGCGGCACCTGCAAGCTCTGTAATCAACTCTCCCATGATTGCGGCATAGGGGATCACTGTGCGCAATTGATAGCCACTCACTTCCGGCGAGGCAAAAAGCGCCACATCCCGCCACGGCTTGGCATAACAAGCGATGCGAAACTGACTGCTCTCATTTTCAATTCCAGGCCACATCGGCAAATCCAGCATATAAAACAGCGGCGGGCCAGCAGTCACACCTCCGGAAACGGGCACCGCCGGCATACGGGTGCGGTCAGGGCGACGCAAAGCCGGTGCAAGCGCCACGGCTTTAGCCCGCCTTGCCGCCCCGTCCTCAAAGCTCACAATGACATAATCACGGCTTCCGGCCAGTTCCGGCACACGTACCCTGTCACCAACTGTCAAACCTGCCTGCGACCATGGCACAGAAAAAGCAACAGTGCGGCGTTCAGCCCGTTTTCTTTCCAGCCAGCTTTCGGCCAATGCCTGTGCCTGCCCGCTTTCCATCGCAGCAGATAAAGACAGGCTTTCGTGACCGGCACGCTGCCAGCCGGATTTTTGCGCCAATGCACTGCCGGACTGATAATCCCGCAAAGCATCGCTGAAATAAATTTCTGCGCTTGCAGGCAACTCCTCCACATCATCCAGAATACGCACCGGTAACGACTGATCGCCTTCCAGTGCATAATCCTGAATGGCAACGGGATTCTGGCGCAGTGTGAGACTGCGGAATACCAGTCTCTGGTTTCCCTTCACCCGCTCAAAAGCCACCACGCCGAATATATCCATCAGCGGCTCCAGCAATGCTCTGCCACTGGCCGGATTATCGGCAATATAACCGGACAGATAGCCTTCAACGCCACGGCAATCAGCCAGCCCTTCAAGCCCGAAATCTTTCAGCAAAGCCAGTAACAATTCATCCAGCGCCACACCACTGAGACGGCCATTGAGCCAATGCCCCGTTGCCCAATTGGCGGCATCGCCCCAGATATCTGCCTTCAGCGGATATTCCGGAAACGGGCGCGTATCCCACGCCCAGACATAAATCTGTTCCGGATCAAGCATTGCACCGCCATAGAGCGGCGAAACAGGATTATGCTCTCCCGCAACATTCCAATAAGCAAAATGCGCGCGCAAAAAACGATCCGGCGCAATATCACTGCGCGAACCGTCGGAGAAATATGGCACAGCATTTTCCGAGGATTTCGGATCAGGAAATACATTCGGCTGGTTCGGCCCTTTATCAACCGCCGCACAGCCAAGTTCTGTAAACCAAAATGGCTTGGACATTGGCTGCCATGCCGTGGGCTGTGTCTGCTCAGCTCCATTAATGCGGTTGAAATGCTGGTTCTGCCACCACGAGCGCAAATCCTTATAGCGGAATACCCATGGCTTGTCCGCCAGACCATCCGTTATTGCCGTGCGCTTGCGGGCACGCTTGTCTGCATCCGAGGCATAATACCAGTCATAACCCTCACCTCCTGCAATGGCATTTTGCAAGGCACTCTCATCATAGGCAGAAGCGGGAAAGGCCGGATCAATACTGCGCTCATCCCCGTTACGCCAATCACTCAGCGGCATATAATTATCAATGCCGATGGCATTAATTGCCGGATGCGCCCAGAGCGGATCAAGATGAAAGAACACGTCACCGCTGCCATCCTGCGGGTGATAGCCAAAATATTCCGACCAATCCGCGCCATAGGTGACTTTACAAGCCCCCCCTAAAGATGTGCGTGCATTATCAGCCAGTTCGCACAAAGTGCTGACAAACGGAAAATCATTCTGTTCATTGCGGATTTGTGTCAGACCACGCAATTCCGAGCCGATCAGAAAAGCATCAACACCACCGGCAGCATGCGCCAGTTCCAGATAATGGCGGATGAAATTTTTATAGCCGTTTATGCCATCGGAAAAACGGGCAAGCTGAAGCCCTGCTTCAACTGTTTTATCCACTCCCGCCGCTACACCAATTCTGCCGCGCCACGGATAGGCTGGCTGAAAGCCCTCACCATCCAGCGCAGGCAACTGATTATCCGCGGGAATATCCATCATAATAAACGGATAAAGCGTGACCTTCAGTCCACGCTGTCGGGCATCTTTGATTGCAGCGATGACCGAGAAATCACTCGGTGTCCCGCCATAGGCTTTTTCTGTGCCATTATCGGAAATCAGATGCGCAGATGCACGATCCACCATACCAACCCGCCAATGATGGCTCGGTTTTCTCGCTTCCCGCGCTGTTACAGCGGGCAAGATCTGACATTCTCCCGCACGCAGATCGGTGCCGAACCACGGCACAATCAGAGCAACTGTTTTCAGGTTGGGACACAGCGCCTGCAACTCATTCAGTGATGCTGTCCAGTCACTTTGCGCCCGCAGAGTATTACGGTTCAACGCGCGTGTTTCACCGGGGCGCGGTTCATCGCGCACCATCTGCGGTGACAAACCAAATTCCGTTGCACCGGGGATCAGCGCAACGGCCTGAATATCCCGTGCCAGCCTGCCGACATTGCGCATGACCTCGAATTGCAAAAGCGGAAGCCGGTTGCCATAGGCATCAATCGGCAGGCGTTCAAACACCACATAGGCCGTCCCGCGATAGGCAGGTGCTCTACCCGCCCCTTGTCGTGCTTCAATCAGCGGATCAGGCTGCTGCGTTTCAGTGCCTTTATAGACACGGATAGTCACCTGCGTCTGATCAAGCTCTTTACCGTCTGCCCAGATGCGCCGAATACCGGAAATCTCGCCCTGCGCCACCGCAAAAGCGGCATTGACATAATAGCTGTAAGACGTGGTTTTCGGGCCACCTTTCGCCCCTTGACGGGTGGTGGTTTTCTCTTCCTCGAAACGGGTCGCCCAGATCAGTGTGCTGCCGACACGCATCGTGCCATAAACGGCAGGCAAAACAGCCCCTTCTTCCGCCTGCATCGGACGTGTACCGGACAGACGCGGCCCTTCGATACGCCGCGTTGAATTAATCAGCGCATTGTCGATCATATAGCCGCCCATAGCGCCGATCGCACTGCCTATTGCCGCGCCAACGGGGCCGAACAGCCCGCCGATCATACTACCTGCCGCCTGAAGAACCACTGTACTCATGCGAGAAATGACCTGTCTTCAAACCGAAGGATTTGGAAAGGAGAAAACGGCTGCAATACGCTGTCGCCATTGCGGAACCAGCGCGGAAAGCGTCACACTATGCCCCTCATAGGCATGGATGAAGCGGTTATTCTCCGCCATGATGCCTAAATGCTTGGCAGCCACACCATCCCGCCAGCGAAAGATCAAGAGATCACCGGCCTGCATCTCTGATTGCGGCTTTAAATACATATGCCGACGTGCAGCATCAATCAGCGGCTCATCGCGGCTAAGCTCTGCCCAGTCGCGGGAATAGATGCCGGCATCTTCCGGCTCTGTACCATAAAGCTCCCGCCAGATACCACGTATCAGCCCCAGACAATCGCACCCCACCTGTAACCGGCTGGCACCGTGACGATAAGGTGTGCCAAGCCATTTTTCAGCAATCGCCAGCACTTTGTAATTCAGCGGGGCAGCGGTCATGGCACGAGCACCCCGCCGTCAAAGTTACCTTCACCACCGGCAAAACCATAGGCAGCATCATTGCCGGGAATATGCGGAAAGCCGCGAAAATTCTCATGATTGGCAAAGCGGTCACGGCATTGCTGAAAGCTCTTGTCGCATCCCGCCAATACACGAAAACGATCACCGACCTGAACGTCATAGACCGGCAGCTCCTGAAGGATCAAACTTGCCGTCTCTCCCTGTTTAAGGTGGGAAACAATATTATTCACGCTGCCCTTATTTTGCCCGCTCAGCCAGTGCAGGCTCCCGCGCTCAAACCAGTGCGATGCAAAACCACTCAGATTTGAAACCACCAAATCCTGTCCGTTGACAAGCTCCACCACACCCTCACCCGCATAGCGCGGATCGGCCGGATTGATGCCGCAACGCTTATCTGCAAATTCCGCATCGCACCCCCGCTTGGCACACCGTCCGAAAACACGATCCATCAGAGCCGCACTGCTTTTCAGCTCAGCGGTAAAACTCATGCCGCTGCGGGTGATTTTTCCGATCACGCTGCTGCGCAATAATACCGCTTGCTCCGGCTGCGCCCAGTTGACCAGATAAGTCTCAACAGTCGCGCCGTCATAAAGCCCGCGCTCAATATCCGCATCAGTCAAAGCGTCACTGGTCAGCGCCCCTTCAATCTCGGAACTGTCTACCGCGAGGCCAAGCTGGCTACCTGCCTCAGAACCATTCATCCCGCTTTGCGGAAAGCAATTTATCCCATGTATAGATAATGTTCTGTCATGGTCACAAAAACCAAAAACCTCACCGTCCTTACGTCGCAAAACCCATGCAAAACAATGTGTTGTCACATCACCCTGCAAATGTGATTCAAGTGCCGGATCGAGTATCAGCATCACTTCACCTCAACAATCGGAATGGACGGAATTTCACCGGCTTTGAAACTGGCAATACTGGCGCTCAGCCTGTCCGTATCAAAGCGCACCGGCACATCGAACAGGAAACCGGCAGTCACTTTCGCCTGCGGCGGCGGCACATAATCCTCGTGAATTTCCACTATGCCAGTCAGATAATTCACGTTGAATGCATCACCCGCAAGCACCTCCCCCTCCACAGCAATTTGCACAGTACCCAACACAGGTTTGGTAATGATGCGCTGATAGTCACCATAATGCTTCGCCAGCTGAAATTGCCGTGTCGTGCCGTCCCCCCGCCCCAAAAACTGATCTGTTGGTTGTGGCGGTGCATCCTGTTCCGATGAGAGATGATCAAGCGGATCACGAAACCGGAACGCATAGAGCGAACCGCGCCGTGCCTCGAAAAAGCGCAACACATCGCGCAGATCGTTGAGCGAACGCAACCCTGTTCCGGCATCATAAAACCGGCGCGACATCGACCAGCGTGCATTGCGCTTTTCGTGTCCCGAGGTCAGGCTCACAATCTCATTACGCCATTCCGGCCCGCCGGTTGCACCAAATGAAACACCGAGCGGAAAAGACACATCATGAAATGAAGATAAATCCTGCATAATGCGCCCTTTCACATACGTCTGGTGCCGTGGCGCACGGCACGCGCCAGCATGGCACTGACCTGCGCTTCCGAACGGCTGAAGGAAGCAGCATCGGGCGATGACATATTGAAATTGACCTGCATGGCTCGCCCACCGCCACCACTGCCCATAGCCACGCCAAGACTGCCGTCACTGCCGCGTGCCAATGGCAAAATCGCCTCGGCTCCCGCCTCACCGGCCACACCGAAACCACTGCCGAGCCCGAAATATGTCGGACTGGAAACCACACCGCCTTTGGCAAAAGGCTTAACCCCGCCCAAGCCGCCAAGCCCGCCCATCAGGCCGGAGAACATCGAGGAGAATAATCCCTGCAACGGTTTCATCCCCGCATCCAGCGCCATGGAAGCCATATTGGAAGCCAGCCCGCGCAGCACATCATCCAGCCCTTTGCCGGATGTGACCGCGCTTTTGAAAGCCGAAGTCAGGCTCTGCCCGAACGAGCCGGAGCGCTTCTGCAAATTATCCAGCGCGCGGTCAAAACCGCTGGTATCTGCCTCAACCGAAACCGTAACTGATTGTTGTGTGCCTGTATCATTCATGATCCACCATCCGGAAAAGCCCGCATCAGCATGTTTAAAACATCACGCGGCGGCGCTTTCCTGCCACCGCGCATGGACTGGCTCAGCGCCCTGATCTCGGGCAGGCTGAGCTGCCAGAAATCCCGTGACGACAGCCGCAATTGTCCCATCCCGAAATGCATCAGCGCATCCCAGGGGAAAGACATTGATTCAATTACGGCTTCTAATTTTTTGATTGTGCTGTGTTTTCCGGCTTTTCAGCAGCCATGCCAAAAGTTACTTCCAGCAATTGTGTCACCAGCCGCGCAAAGCCGGTAGCACCGCCATCAATGCGCATATCCGCCACATCATCCTCGGCCACATCATGACCACCACCGCGCAAACCTGCGGTAACAATGCGGATCATATCTTCCGACTTTAACCGTCCAGTTGAGAAACGGGCGATCAGAGCAGAAAGGTCTTCGGTCTCATAGGCGGCCTCAAGACCGGCCAAGGCACCAAGTGTCAGGCACAAAACCCAATCCTTGTCATTCAAAACGGCTGCAATTTCACCGCGTCTGGCATTGACCATCATGGTTGCACTCCGAAACTGATAAGACCGGCAGATTCCAGCGCGATTTCAAACGTCACCTCGCCATCATGGGCACCGCCATATTCCAGCGCGGTGATCTGAAACAAACCGCTGACAGTACCAAAATCCGGAACAATAATCTGCCAGTTGAGAATATCGCCATTGAAGAACGCCGCGCGGATCAGCGCATCCGATGCCGCATCTTTGAAAATACCCGCACCGCTGACCGATGCACGCTGCACACCGCTGCCAGCGAGCAATTGCCGCCAGCGTCCTGAAGCATCAGCATCTGTCACATCAACGCTCTCCGCATTGAACGCAATGCGCTTGCTGCGCAAACCCGCACAAGTCTGAAATGTGTCACCTGCCGCTGCAATTTTCAGCAACAGGTCTTTACCTCTCTGAGCTGCCATTAATTACGCTCCTTCAACTTTCTCTGTCACCGCACGGTAACGCAACTGACCATTGTAACCGTCACGCAAGTCGTCATTGCGGGTCTGTGAGGATTGCAAAGTCAGATTGACCAGATGATAGCCACCGATATCAGGCTTTTGCTGTCTGCTTGCCAAAGCCTCCATCAGCCCTTCCACCAGCATCATCAGCTCCAACACCTGCCTGCGGCCATTGGAACGCGCCCAGATATGCAGCACCAGATTGTGCTCCTCGCCAGTGCCGCTATCGGTATCCCAGGCATAGATCTGACTTTGGCCAAAGCTGATATAAGGAAACTGCGCATGGGGCGGCACATGATCGTAAATGCCCTGCCCGTGCAGTTTCTCCATTAACAAAGGCGCAGCTTGCAGCCACGCCAATATTGCTTTTTGCAAAACAAGCGCCGCACCGTTCATCCCTTGTTGTCCTGTTCGGTTTGAGCAGGCGGTGCCTTAGGCTCAGGGCTTTTCAGAAACAGCCCGTCACGTTTATTCGACAGAGCTTGTTCACAAGCCTGCAAACCAACAAGACGCAGCGTGCGCAACAAGGCTTCAAATATAAAGCGCATGGAAAAATTCATCGGATTTCCTCTCTAACTGAGCAGATGAGATAGCGCTGGCTTTCATCGGGATCTTGCAGCCCTAAAACCGTGAAATGCCGCCCCGTACGCGTGAGACGCATGGAGACCGCGATATCGCTGCGATAACGGGTTGTAATGAGATGAGTGACATGGGGAATGGTCTGTCCGGCAAAGTTCTGACTGCCGGTTTTCTTCGGCTCAATCCTGCCCCAGAGCGCGGCAATTTCCGTCCACTGCTCCTGATAGCCGCCGGTCTCATCAAAAAGCGGACGGTTTTCTTCCAAAGTCAGCAGGGTTTTAAACTGCCCCGCATCAATGAATTGCAGGTTCATAACCGCCCCCGCCGTAGCCAGGGTGACACGAGTTGCGCAACCATATCCGGCAGGCTGTGCATCACTGTTTCATAAGAATTGCGATTATCATAGAGATGTGCCGCCAGCACCAGACAGGCATGTCGCAATGTTTCGGGCAGGTCTTCAGGCTCATTCGCCAGACCGGCAGTCAGCTCAATTTCCAACCCGCGGGCAATGGTAATATGTTGTGGTCGCCGCAGATAAAGTCGCTGCGGACGACTATCCGTATCCAGTCGCCAGTCATCGGCACTGAACAGTACCGCAGTACCATCAGCATCAAAACCCTGTACCTTATCAATGGAAATGACCGGCGCTTTATAGAGGGCAATTCTGCCCGATTGCGGCCAGTTAGCGAGTTGCAACAACCAGCGTTGCGGCAGCATCACCAGATTACAATGCTGTTCGATTACTTCCCGCGCAGTGCGGATCAGCCGTTCCAGCAAGTCTTCTTCCTGATCCGATGACAAACGTAAAAAATCGCGCAACATTGCTGTCGTCACCGGCTCTTTTACCGGTGGCGTTATAAGTTGGAGAACCATGCTATCTCCTGTAAATTTTAATAGAAACAATGATATAAAATCACTCTCTGACAGAATGATTCATACCGCTTTGCAAAGGCCAAGCAAAACCGCCCCGCCAGCAAATTCAGGCTGCAAATTTCAGCAATTTGATCGCGTCAAAATCCTGCACACCACCGCCGACACGCTTGGTGGTGTAGAACAGCACATATGGCTTGGCAGAATACGGATCGCGCAGCACGCGGATACCAATGCGATCGACAATCAGATAACCACGGGCAAAATCACCGAATGCAATCGGTGTGCTGTCCGTGGCAATGTTCGGCATATCTTCCGCTTCCACCAGACCAAAGCCCATGAAGGAAGCCTTCTGACCAAGCGATGCCGGTGGCTGCCAGAGATAATTACCGTTGCTGTCTTTGAGCTTGCGCAGCGCCGACTGCGTTTTACGATTCATCATCCAATGGGCATTCTGGCGGTAACCGGATTTCAGCGCATAGACGAGATCAATCAGCAGATCAGACGGATTGGCTGCTGGCAGCGCACCGGCCACGCCGGTTTTCAGAGAACCCAGCTTGCCCCATGCCCAGCTTGCCTCGGCAACACTGTCATAGGCCAAAAAACCATGCGGCTTGTTCACACCATCACCATTGATGAAAGCGGCACTTTCCTGCTCGGCAAAAGCTGTTTCAACCTCTGCGGCAATCCACTGTTCCACATCCACCGCAGCATCATCCAGCAGGCTGGCTGTTGCCGCAGGCATGGCGTAAATTTCCATGGTCGGGAATTGCAGCTCAGCCAGTTTAGCATTGGTGGTCTGCGGGCGTGCGCCCTCTTCACCAACCCAACCTGTACCAGGGCCGCTAATGGAAAACGGCTTTTTGAGCACAGCACCGGAAACCTGCCGCACGGTTGCAAGACCACGCACCGGCGAAAGTGCAGCCAGACGTGTGCCGATGGTTGTTTCGAGTTCCGAAGGCACAAGATAACCGCCGTCAGGCCCCGAACCATAGGAGTGCGCTTTCTGCTCAAGCCCGCGCAATGCCTGCTCATCACCACGGCGGGCATAATTGTCAAAAGCCTGTTTATGCTCCTGCACAACACCACCGAGCGGTGAACGTGTCTCACCACCAAGCGCAGGGCGCGCCTGTTTCAGCACATATTGATCCAGAGCCGCCTTCTGCTCATCCATTGCACGGTTGAGACGTTCTACCTTTTCAACAGTGAGAACATCCGCACCAACATGTTTTTCAATCTGGGTCAGGCGCTCATCATTGGCCTGTTTAAATCCTTCAAAGGCCTGCATAAACTCACCAAAAGCCTGCCCGACTTCCTGCTGGCTGTTCAGCGCCTTAATCTCCAGCACCTGCGGTTGAGCGGCTGTTGCTTTATGTTTGATTGTCATTTCCTGTCCCTTCGGGCTTGGTGTAAAAAGACGGTACAAACCGACCGGACGGAGGTTTCAAAAAGAAGTTTGCGCTTTCAGACTGGCCGCCGCATGGCGGATAATCTGCGCGGAACTCATGTCATCATGATTTTTGCTCTGCACCGGATGAACACGCGCCTGCGGCAACATCGGAAAAGTCACCAGCGAGATTTCCCAAAGCTCGGCTTCCAGAATATGCCGCTTTCCGGTTGAGGCTGACTTCTTGCTGCGAATGGCGCGAAAGCCAATCGACAAACCATCCAGCGCCCCTTCGGATATCAACTGCCAAGCTTCATCGGCACGCGCCACACCTTGCGTTAACTGCCCCTCAACATAAAGACCGCGCTGATCCTCAGCGATTTTTGTCCAGATGCCGATGGGATTGTCGGCCTGATGCTGCCAAAGCATCGGCACCGCTGCACCCCGTCGCAGGGACTTGGTAAAAGCGCCGCGCTCAATAATATCGCCGCTCAGATCAGTGAGCGAAAACAGGCTGGCATAACCGCTGAAACATAAAGACTGCTCTGCCTTAGCCTTCATCATGCTCCCCCTCTTGCCGGACGGAACCACCAACCTGATTTTTCAGCCGGTCGGTAAAGCGTTTGAAAAAACCAAGCGCTGTCCATGCAGCAAAGCTTGCAGCGGCAGAGCCCATCAACATCAGCTCCGCCTGCCCGAGGCTGTTGCTCAATGTCAGGTGTTCGGCAATTTTAACACCGGCTGCCCCGCCAAAAATCATGCCGCAAATCAAACCAACTGCGAAACGCACTGCCGCCTCGCGTTTTCCTTTGGGCAACATATAGGCCAGTGAAACGGCAGAACCGCTCACCGCGCCGGTGATTTTAGCAAGCCAGATCCATTGTTCCTGAGTGAGTGCATCCGGCTGGTTGAAGAGGTTCATAGCACTCCTCCTTCCGCCTCAGGAGAATAGCCAACTGCCTGCCGTTTTTCCGCATCGCTCAGGAAATCCGCTGCACCAATGCGCCGCCACAAAGCCTCGCGTTCCTCGGCAAGCCCATCAATGCGGTCATGGTCATGTTCAAGTCGCATATCCGCACCAAAATAAGGACAGAGCCAGTTACTCAGCGCTTGTGCGGTACGTGTCAGCAGCGGCAGAATGGTCAGGCGATAGAAAGCACGATTGGCCTCGGCGTAATTGGCATAGGTGTTATCACCGGGAATGCCGAGCAGCATCGACGGCACGCCAAAAGCCAATGCGATTTCACGGCTGGCCACATGTTTGGCCTCGATGAAATCCATATCTTTGGGCGACAGTCCCATGGCTTTCCAATCCAGCCCGCCTTCCAGAAGCAGCGGCTTACCTGCACCACCGGCACCGGTATAGCCCTCTTCAAGCTCGGTCTTCAGCCGGTCGAACTGCTCCTCACTTAAATTGCCGCCATCCTTCGGCGCATAGACCAGCGCACCGGAAGGTCGCGCAGAATTATCAAGCAAAGCCTTGTTCCATGCCGCCGTGGCATTGTGAATATCCAGTGCCATAGAAGCGGCTTCCAAAGGCGGAAAACCGTAATGATCGTCCAGCGGATGAAACAGCCGCAAATGCAACGCCCGTGCAGACAGTCCTGTCTCAGAGCCAATATTCAGGCTGATGCGGCGGCTGGTGGTATTATTGCGATAAAGCAAAGCCTGAGGCCAGCCATTGCTGTCGCTCTCGATCGTCACCCGCTCAGGACGCAACAAGTGTAACTCTTTCGGCTGTCCGTCATAATCCAGCCGCTCGATATAAGCATTACCGGACAATAATAAATGCCCGTAAAGCTGCTCGAAAAATCCGGAACCGCAAGCCCCATCATGGGGCGCACGCAGCAGTTTCAGCAGCGGATGTTCTTCAAGCTCCGTCTCGCCCTGATAGAGCAGCAGCGGCACATTGGCTGCGGCATCGCTGATCATTTTCACACAGCGATGCACAATCGGATTGCGCATAAATCCCTGTTGCGACAGCGCCATATAATTGCGGCTTGTCCAGCGTGCCTGCGCATCCATATGCAGCGCGACAAAACCCTGCTGCATTTTTACAGAAGGCACCTGTGCGCTTTTCTGCTCCTGCGTTTGGGCAGCACTATGCCGCCACGGCCATTTCCAAGCCATGTTCACCTCACTCGACCTTAATTATGAAATTTATCGAAGCTGCCGGATTCTCGGCTTATGTGTGTCCTGAAGCAAAAGCGTATGCAGCGCCCAGACCAGCGCATCCATCCTGTCCGGTGAGCGGCCTGACGACAGGCCGTTTACGGCGAAATCACACATCTCATCTTCCAACTCTGGAAAACGGCGTGCATGGCGAATACGCCCTTGCTCATAGAGTGCTGCCACCGGCTCGGCACGCAGATATTTTCCCCTCTGCGCCCGCACTGGCTTCACCGCGACTGATGCATCCTGCGCATGGATCACCGCCATCACCATGTCACCGCCCTGATTAACCTCCGCCACCACCAGATCAGCCTGATAGCGATGGTAGAACTGCACAATCTGCGCTGCCCACTGATGTGGCTTCACGCCTTGCAATGTTGCGTCATCCAGCACCCATGCCAAACCATCCGCATCCAGTCCGGCGACAATAATCCCGCAGGCATCGGAATTCCTGGTTGAAGTTGCAGGCGGGTCAACCGCAATGACAATGCGCTGCAATTCCGGAACTTGCGGATCATGTAACGCCTCCAATTGCTCCCGCGACCACAACGCATCCTCACGGTCTGTAATCAGAACACCATCAAGCTCCTGCCGCCCCAAGGCCGTATCCGCATAGCGCTGCTGCATGGCTAACAAAAAGGCCGGTGCCAGATGCGCAGCATTTTCATCCGTGCGCATATGAGTCATGATCGTTGCCGGATCACTCAAAAGATCACGCAACAGCGCCTGCATTTTCGGTGTGGTTGTCACCACCTGACGCGGATTGTCTCCCAGACGCAGGCCGAATTGCAGCATATCCCATGTCTGTTGCGGATTTTTCCATTTCGCCAGTTCATCACACCATGCAGCAGAAAATTGCGGCCCGCGCAAACTGTCAGGGTCTTCCGACGAATAGAAGGAGGCCACCGCGCCACTTTCCCAGACCAGCCTGCGGCGGGTGCTTTCCAGCCGTGGCCGCTGCAAACGAGAAAC
Source organism: Pseudochrobactrum algeriensis (assembly GCF_018436245.1). Lineage (NCBI taxonomy): Bacteria > Pseudomonadati > Pseudomonadota > Alphaproteobacteria > Hyphomicrobiales > Brucellaceae > Pseudochrobactrum > Pseudochrobactrum algeriensis. The sequence continues at coordinate 958,722 of NZ_CP075361.1, read as the reverse complement.
CGAGAGAATACCGGAAGGCCCTTCAACCATCACTTCACGCACATCGGCGAGTGTTTCCCCCACCAAAGCAATATTGCCGCAAGCTTTGTCACAGAAAGGCGCCAGCCCCTGCGCCATGCCGCTGATCCACTCGGCACCGGCACGGGTTTTGCCCGAACCGCGCCCACCCATTATCACCCAGCTGCGCCAATCCTGCTTCTGAAACACCGGCAATTGCGCCAGCCGCCCCTGAAACAGCCATTCTTTGCTGGCTGCAACAATGGCCTGTTCATCGACACCCGCGTCAGACAGAAATTTAAACAGCTCTGAGTTCGGTAATTCTGGCACTGATGATGCTGAGAGCTTCACGCACATCCTCCAGCGTCACACCGCGATCATCATTTCCGTTGTCATGCTTATCATTCAGCGGTTCAACACGCGTTTCCTTGGAAAGCTCACTGATACTTTTCACCGCTTTTGCCAATGCTGCCAGCGCCTCTACAGCACTCTTTTCCGGCAACCCCTCCGCTTTGGAGAAATTCTGCAATTCCGCATTAATTTTAATCAGCAGATCTTCAATATCCAGTACCGGCAAGCTGACAGAAGAGTAATCCAGCCCTGCCCGTTTCAAACGCTTGCTATAAATCTCCGGCTTCACACTCAAGAGAAAAGCCATGTCCGGCACAGCTATCTGATAACGCCGCTGCAAACGATATACCGCCTGCAAACGCTCCAGCGAAGCATTTGGCAGTGCTTGTATTTCTTCCGAATTTTCCGGCATGGTTTGACCGGCTCCGTTCTCTGTGAAACGCATAACCGGTTACAAATGGCACAAATAAAAAAAGCGCAGCACCACATGCCACGCCTTGTCATCTTTGTCAGCCACACTTCTCTGACTGTATATAAAACCTACTTCAACACCGTCACGCCGTCAAGGATAAAATTCCTATTTTTCTGCTTTTGAAGCTTATTGCTTCACATTCAATTTTACCGAAATATTTATCGCATTGAGATAATAGGTTTATTCGTTAAGCATAATTTTAAACCCTTCATTGGCACTTCTGCTTTATTGGCCATTCATAAGGATGTGCTAGAATGGGACATTATCGCCCCTCTTTATGCGAGCAAAACGGGTTATTTTTCGGTTATGAGCAAACAGGCTGACAAAAATGACCAGACCAGAAAAACGCGCCGCCTGACCCGCAGCCCGTTTCTGATGGCTATTGATGCCTGGCTGGACAGCAGCCTGTATAAATTACGCTCACATTTTTCCGCGTTCTGGGAAAGCGCCACTATATTTTCCCGCAAATTCCGCGTGCGTGGCTGGAAACGTCTGTTTGTAGAAATCGCCGATGAGGGTTTTACGCTTGGCGTTCTCGGCAGTGTTGTTCTGCTTGCTCTGGCTATGCCTGCATTCGAGGAAACCAAGAAAGACTGGCGTGCGCAGGATGATTACGCGGTCACTTTCCTTGACCGCTACGGCAATGAAATCGGCCAGCGTGGTATCATGCATCGCGATGCGGTGCCGATTGCTGAATTGCCGGATCATGTCATCAAAGCAGTTCTGGCAACGGAAGACCGCCGTTTTTATGAACATATCGGCATTGATTTCTGGGGCTTAAGCCGTGCGCTCACCCAGAATATGCGTGCCAATGGCGTGGTTCAGGGCGGCTCCACCCTGTCTCAGCAGCTGGCGAAAAATCTGTTTCTCTCCAATGAAAGAACGCTGAAACGCAAAATCAATGAGGCCTTTCTCGCGCTCTGGCTGGAAGCTAATTTAAGCAAAACGGAAATCCTGCAGCTCTATCTCGACCGCGCTTATATGGGCGGCGGAACATTTGGTATTGCAGCGGCTTCCGAATTTTACTTTGGCAAAAATGTCAAAGATGTTTCTCTGGCGGAAGCAGCAATGCTGGCCGGTCTGTTCAAAGCACCGGCGAAATATGCACCGCATGTCAATCTGCCGGCTGCCCGTGCGCGCGCCAATGTCGTGCTGTCCAATCTCGCTGATGCAGGCTTTATGAGTGAAGGTCAGCTGGCCTATGCACGACGTAATCCTGCCAGTGTGGTTGACCGCGCAAAAGGTGAAAATCCCGACTATTTTCTGGACTGGGCTTTTGACGAGGTGAAGAAAATCACCCGCACAATCCCGCAGCATAATCTGGTGGTGCGTACCACATTGGATCGTAATATCCAGAAAGCTGCGGAAGATGCGATTGAATTTCATCTGCGCCAATATGGTGCCGAATATAAAGTGACAGAAGCCGCCACCGTGGTGATTGCCGATGACGGCTCGGTGCGGGCAATTGTCGGCGGGCGCGATTATGGTGAAAGCCAGTTCAACCGCGCAACCAAAGCGCTTCGTCAAGCCGGTTCATCCTTCAAACCCTATGTCTATGCCGTTGCTATGGAGAAGGGTCTGACACCGAATACGATTGTCTCCGATGCGCCGATTGCATGGGGTAACTGGATGCCGCGCAATTACGGCCGCTCTTTTGCAGGCCGTGTCGATCTCGCAACCGCTCTGGTCAAATCCTATAATACGGTGCCGGTGCGCCTTGCCAAAGACTATCTGACAACAAAGCCGATTGTAGCCCTCACCAAAGCGATGGGCATTGAATCGGAAATTTCCGACCATAAAACCATGGTGCTCGGCACCTCCGGCATGACAGTGATGGATCAGGCCACCGGCTTCAGTGTTTTTGCCAATGGCGGCTTTGCAGGCATGCGCCATGGTATTGTGCAGATTTCCGATCCGGCTGGTAAAATTCTCTGGGACTTTAAACGCGATACACCGGAACCAAAGCGCGTATTGTCTGAAAAGGCCGCCTCAGAAATGAACTCCATGCTGGTGCAGGTGCCTGAACGTGGTACAGCGCGGCGTGCGGCTTTGCCTATGACCCGTGTTGCAGGCAAAACCGGCACCACCCAGAGCTATCGTGATGCGTGGTTTGTCGGTTATACCGGCAATTACACGGCGGCGGTCTGGTTCGGTAATGACAGTTATGCACCGATGAATAATCTGACCGGCGGTATCATCCCTGCTATGACATGGCAGATGATGATGATGCAGGCGCATCAGAATATTGACCTGAAACCAATTCCGGGCATCAGCAATCCGTTCCCGACACCGGCACAGCCAGCTGATCCGAAACTGGTAGCACAGAGCAGCGGCACCGGTGAAAAACTGCCAAACACAGTTCCGGATTATCCGCGTGTTCTGTCCTCGGAAACGACGCGCTTTATGCGCAGTCTGAACGAAAAATTCCGCACCTATGAAACACCGCAGCGGATTCGCACGACTTTATCGTCACTCTGATCTTATTGAAATGAACCGGCCATTTGATCCGGTCACCTGATAATGACAGGCAATTTTAACCGGACGTGTTTTATAGATTCTCCATGAGCAATTTAAGAACCATATTGCTGACAGTATTAACCTGCCTGATTGCTCTGGCGGGCGGCGCAGCCAGTGCGCTTTATGCTCTCAATAATTTTGAAGGTTTCAATCAGCTCACTATCGGACAATGGCATGCCTCGCCGCTCTATGGCAGTGCGGATGCTGATCCCTATGCGCGTGCGCAACGCAGCCGCGCCGCATTGCTGCCGCTGGGTGCTGCCGAAGGCCAACGCTTTGTCCTGAGGCATGATGTGAACGGTACAAAGCTTGATCCGCGTTGCACCTATCATTTACAAGGCAAAGCCCCCGCCTCCCGTTTCTGGACGCTTTATGCCAGCAATTTGCACGATCTGCCGCTCACGCAAAAGCAAGGGCTTCCGCAGGAACTGCATAGCCAGATGATCTGGTATCAGCATGATTCAAGTTTCCTCATCGCTGTCTCTCCCTCTGCGCAATCGGGAAACTGGCTGGCTATCAATGCATCGCGCCCTTATCAGCTGGTGATGACCCTGTATGATACCGATCTGGGCACATCTATCGGCTTTGAAAACCCGCAAATGCCGGCACTCACTTTGGCAGAAGGCAGCTGCAAAGGAGCCGGACGATGAGACATTCGCTGTTGCAGTTTCTCTATGCCATTACCCTCGGCCTCATTGGCGCTGCCATCGTTCATATTGCGATTATACTGCTTGTGCCTGATGATGCTTCGGAAACCCTGTGGAAACGCGTGGAAGCACTCGGCCCTGCAGAAAGCTTTCACAGGCTGGAAGGTGCTAACTGGGCGAAACGCCGCGATCCGCTGATGCGCAGTGCCGCATGCCGTTTTGACCTGACCAACGGGCCGGTTCATATCAGCGCTGTCGGTAAAGTGCCGTTCTGGTCGCTGGCGATTTACAACCATACAGGCGATATAACCTTCAGCCTCAATGATCAGGTGTCACCAACAACCGATCTGCTGCTTGTCTCGCCTTTACAGAAAATCCTGCTCGAACAAAGCATTCCGCAACAACTGGAACAATCAGTGCTTATCACCCAGTCTGTTAATGAAGCGATTGCGGTTTTGCGGGTCTTCGAGCCGGATGCAACATGGCGGGATGAGGTCGGCGAGTTTCTTAAATCTGCAGAATGTATGAACGTTTCGATCGAGAATTAAACTCTCCTGCGATGCACCATCTTCCGAAAAATATTTGATTTACAGGTCAGTAAATTACCATCAACACGCCGATGGTTAATTCATTGCTAAGTGTTCTCCCTTAAAGTGCAGAAAGCTCTCCTTATGTTTTCAGCGAGGAGAGGTGTATTTTTGTCTGTGTTGTGTAGGCGTAAGGGGTAAATACGCGTGACCACCGATCAATTCCGCGCTTTGGAAATATTATCCGGAAGTGGTCATTCCGCACACCACAAGACCGACGACCTGCTGGCTGCTGCCGTGGCAGGTTTTACGTCCCTCACCCGTCCCGGACGCTATGAAAGCCAGCAATTTGAAGATCTGGCTTTGCCGTTGCTGGAAACAGCCACGCCGCGTGCCCGCCGTCAGGTCTCAGCTATTCTTGCCCAGCATGATGTTGCCCCGCGCAAGCTGGTTCTGGCTCTTGCCAATGACAGTATTGAAGTCGCTGCACCGCTATTGCTGCGCTCCCCTGTCCTGACAACTGCCGATCTCATTGACATTACCGGCCAGCACGGCCTGTCCCATGCCCGTATCATTGCGCGCCGTCAGCCGGTTGATCCGCTGCTGTTGCCAATCCTTGAGGGTTTTGATGATCCGCTCATCAGCCAGACACTGACTGCTGAACCGGTTATCAGCACTGCACCTGCCGCTGCAGAGAACAGCATAGCGGAGGTGCAGGAAGCGCATTATGTTTCAGCAGCCCCTGCAAACAAACGCCCAGAGAGCAAACCGGCTGCACCAAGCCGCACAGCCCCTGCTGCAACGCAATCATTGCCTGCGCATAATCTCAGTGCACTGTCACTGTCATCCTGTTTGCAACCGGCACGGGCGGAATATCTGATTGATATGGCGCTGCTGATTGACGGAAACATGTTCCGCACCGCACTGGCCGATGCGCTGGATGTCAGCTATGCGCGTGCTGAAACAATTATCGGCTCATGGCCGAATTCCCAACTGCCGCTGGCGCTGAAAGCCATAGGGCTTACCGCACAGGATACCTATCTGATCCTGACTGCTGTTCTCGGTACAATCCACGGCGAACGTGAACAATTACGGGAATTTGTCCATATTTACCGCTCTATCAGCCCTGAACAGGCGGCTACAGCAGTCAGACGCTGGAAAGCGGATGATATGAATGAGCGTCTGCGCAACCAGTTGCGCGATCTGGCGGACAGTGCATCGGAAAACTTTACCAGTGCCGCGAATAATGACGGCACTGTCCCGCATAGAAAAGCACAATAATCCGGATAAATTACATGCCTGTGGTCAGCAGCTCCGCAGCCTGATCGCAATCTTCAACCTCGACAAGCCAGAGATCAGGATCAAAGCGCAGCTCTTTTTCAAGCTGCGTATTAATCAGCTGCTCGTCTTCGCTCTGCTGATATAAAACAAACCGGCGCTCATCCGCCCGCTGCGGATCATATTCGCTTTGCGGCGCTGGCATATATAAATCAAAATTGCCGTCACGATTGCGGATCTTGATAAAGATTGCACCGGCCTCGGCCGCACCGCGCCTGACCAGATAAGCGAAACCATCAGCCATGCGCACGCGGCGCATGAATGCGGAAACCCAGAATTCACTTGTCAGACGCATAGGCTGAAATACCTGCTCATTGCATATCAAATCAGCTGATAAGGCCGATTTCACGCATTTTCCCGATCAGCTCAGAATCAGGCTTACCGCTGACATTGAGACGGAACAGTTTCTGAAACTCGCGGATGGCATCTTCTGTGGTTTTGCCCGGAACACCGTCCACGACAACCATATCATTGCCGAATGCTTTGAGCCCCGCCTGAATACGCACCAGTTCCTCGGCACTGACTACCTGACCGGATGATGTTCGTGCGGATACCGGTTGAACAGAAGCCGTTGTTTCCGTTGCATTCTGCGATGCAGAATTACTCCGCACAGCCTGTACCGGTGTTTTTTCTTCTGTCCTGACGGCAATCGGCGCAGGCCGTCTTTCCGCAACCGGCACAGCACGCGCACTGTTTTCAGGCTGAGTGTCAGGCCGAGCCTCAGGTCTGGCAGCTGGTACAGCCACAGCAATGGCTTCCTCAATGCTCAGCTGTTTCTCTGCGGGTTTAGCCGCATTATTCTGATCCGGTGCCAGCTTGGCCTGCACATTCTGCCATTGCTCAAGCGCAGCACGGGTTTGCGGCCCTGTCAGACCATCCACATTGCCACTGTAGAAGCCAAGCTGTTTCAGATTATATTGCATGATCGCCACCTGCTTGTCGCCATTCGGCGCCAGAGCCGGCAGATCACCGCCATCAACAGTTGTCTCGGGCAAAGTCGCAACAGCTTGCGGTTTATCAGTTACCGGCACGGCCTCATTACCGGTAATCTGGCGCACGGGTTCCTGCGCAGTCACATTGCCTGTCAGCTTGCGGGCTGCTTCGCTATTGTCTTTTGCTACAGCACGGAAAACCTGCTCCGGCCGCGTTTTAAAGAAAACACCGTCATGCGCCTGCGGTTGATACCAGATCGCATTGCTGGCAACAAAACCAAGCGTCACAAGAAATGCGGTTGCACCACCGGCTACCACAGGATTGCGCGCGACTATATCACCGGCAGCTAATGCCATGCGTGACACGCCGGTCAGGCATGCATCAAAAAAACGTCTGCCAAAACTACGCCGTTTTGCGTTTTTGCGCATGGAAGTCCCCTTGCGTTTCGTACCGCTGCGGCTCTGTCTTTCCGTCATAACTACTTTCTGCCTGACTATATTCAGTCTGTTCGGCCTGAAGATTAATAATTGCTGTTTTCACCTGCTCAAGAGCGCTGCGAATATCGGTTGAAACTGTATTTGTCTGCATCCGATCAGCCTGCTGCATAGGCTGCGATAATGCCTGATTTGCGGCCGCACCTGCAACCAATCCGGTCTTATCCACAACCTGCTGTGCTGTTTGCGGCAGCCTGATTGAAACAGTCGTGCCATGGCCCTTGCGGCTGTGAATATTCATCTCACCCTGATGAAGACTGACAAGACCTTTAACCAGATAAAGCCCGAGGCCCGAACCTTCCTGCATACGGGTCTGTGCATTATTGATTTGGGTAAATGGCTGGCACAGACGTTCAATCTCATGTGCTTCCAGTCCAACACCTGTATCAGAAACGGAAATGACCAGACTGCGCTCTGCACCTGCATAACCGCGCTTTGTTTCATCAGGCATCACATCAATGGTTACGCAACCGCCGCGATCCGTGAATTTAATAGCGTTGGACACCAGATTAATCAAAATCTGACGGATTGCACGACGATCAGCAATCATATCCGTCACATCCGGATGAATGCGGTCACAGAGAATAACGCCCTTTTTCTCGGCCATCGGCATCAGCATGGAGCTGCACATTGTAACGCTGTCCTGCACGGAAAAGCGTTCATGCTGAACCGGATACTGACCGGCCTCAAGGCGTGAGGTTTCCAGAATACCGTTTACAACTTCCAGCAGATGATTGCCGGATTTGCGGATCAGATCAATATATTCGCGCTGCTTGTCGCTCTGCAAAGGCCCTGCCACATCATGTAACAGCAGATCAGAGAAACCGATGATTGAATTCAGCGGCGTGCGCAACTCATGGCTGACGGCACCAAGCAAACGTCCGCGCGAGGTTTCGAGATTCTCAATCGTCGTATTCTGCTGAACAATATGCTGCTGCGTATCCTGCACCTGTGCAAGATTGCGCGCAACAATCAGGAAACCGGCTTCCTGCTCATTCTGAGCCGTGCCTTTTGCCTGCCCTTCCATTTCAAATATATTGAAATAGATTTTAGGCTGTTCATTTTTATTGCCCTGAGCAGCTTCCACGCAACGCAGACGAATCTCTGTCTTGCCACCGAGTTTCATCGGTGAATTGCCGTGCTTCAGGCCATTCAGAAATGCGAGATATTGAACGCGGTCAGCCACATGCACACGGTCAAGAAGCAATGTGCCGGTCAGGACTGCACGATCAACACCAAATTGCTCAATACAACGATCAGACAAAGTACGGATATGACCATGCTGATCGAGACGGATAACCAGAGCATCCAGCGCTGTTTCCAGATCGCTGTCCGCATTATGAGCAGATGCTGTATTCTGCCGGACTGTTGCAACTGGCAGTGCCAAACGCATTACCCGCAGCAAAATGGCGCCGACATAGATAAACAGGAAAGTCGTTGAGACACCGGCCGGAAGCATCAGCTGTGTGTTGATTCCTTTGGTCAGCGATGTTGCCATCAGGGCAACAGTGATCAGACCACCGGCAACAGCCGCGGCACGATGGCGGGTTACCAGCCAGATCTCAAGCGGCAATGCCAGAACCATCGCCCAGACCAGACCATTTTCCGCACCTGCAAACAGGGCTGTAAAAGCCAGTACCGCGCTATAGAATGACAATGCGACAAGACCTGTCAGGCTGTTGCGGATACCAAATGCCTGCGCTGCCAGCAAAAGAACGGATATGCCGGTAAAGGACAGGCCGGTAAACAGCAATGCGTTGACCGAAGCGGTCGGGAAAATACTGTAGAAAGCCATTGCCAGAAACAGCGGAAACAGCAGCAATGCGCAGCGCAAATCAAACGCTGAAAAATGGTCGGACTTACGGGATTGAGCAGCGGTAACAGAAGCATGGAATCCTGCATTTTCCTGCGCCAACAGGTGATGATCCGCAACGGTATTATGCATACCGCCTTTAATCATTTTCATTGTTTTCGCATAAATGCCGTACACGCAGCATACTCACTCTGACACAATCTCACTTCAACTGTCTCCTTTCACCGGAGTGAAAAGACAGTCACCGAACAATGACAGAATGGACGCCCAGACTTTAAGGAATAGATAAAACCGCGATGTATGATGCCCGTGAAAGTCTTTTTTCCGCGAAAAAGGGGCAGCTTTTGGCTCTATGGTAAACGGAATATTTCCGGCTCTGCCCCATGGCAAGACAATCTTAAAAACATTTTATCAGAATCTTCAGAAATATGTCTCATGCTTTAACCATTGTGTCTCAACAACCGGAAAGCCTTGAGAAGAAACCGGTGAAACAACTGATAACTATATGAATAATTTAAACTTATATATTTATCACGCTCAGCAACCCGACAGGACAGTGCAAACAGGCAGGAATAAAGATCATGAGATTTCTGCTTAAATGCATTTTCTGGCTGGGAGGGGTTTTTCTGCTGATGCCCGGACTGACCGGCAAGTCTACAGACACACAGCCACCACGAGCGCCACAGGCACAAACACAGCAAAATCATCTGTCTTCAGAAAAACAGCAACAGGCTCCGTCCACGGCCAGTCCCGATCTGGTTGAGCAATGGTTGCAAGCCGGTAAAACCCTGCAGGAAATCAGCACATTTTGTGAGCGCAATCCCGCTCTCTGTATTGCCGGAAAGGCAGCGATTCAGCAAAGTGGTGAACAGGCTTTGATCCGTGCGAAAGAGGTTCTATCCGGTAGCGCTTCGCAAAACAAAGAGCCATCCGCGCCACCTGCAACAGAGCAGGCACCTGCGTTCAAAATTCCTGTTCCTGCGCAGCGTCCCGGATAGTTACTGTAATCATCAGAACCGGAACTTTCCAATTGCTATAAAAATGGTCTATAAGCCGCGCCATATGTATATTTATCTGTATGCCTTGAGCGGAGCGAATTTTCGTTCTTGCGCGGCATGCTTCAGTTAATGCGGAGAGACCTATGACAAATTCAAAGATCAGCACGATTGCGTCGGACTTTGAGTTTCTTGACGACTGGGAAGACCGCTATCGCTATGTGATCGAACTGGCACGTGACTTGCAACCTTATCCAGAAGAAGCTCGCGATGCGGATCATAAGGTTCCGGGCTGTGTCAGTCAGGTCTGGCTGCTGACCAAAAAAGGTCAGGGAGCCGATCCGGTTATGGAGTTCCTGGGCGATTCCGATGCGCATATTGTCCGCGGTCTGGTTGCGATCCTGCTTGCCCTTTATTCCGGTGAAACCGCATCTTCCATTCTGAAAATTGATGCAGAAGGCGTTCTGAAAAGCCTTGGCCTCGATGAGCATCTGACACCACAGCGTTCCAACGGCTTGCGCTCCATGGTGCAGCGTGTGCGCAATGACGCACAAAGCGCCCTGCAAAACGCTGCCTGATATTTCTCATCTATAATATACCAAAACATGCGCACTGATCTCATCACTGCGCATGTTTTGTTTTCAGCTTGTGACACGGCATCACAGTGAAGGCCGGTAATCCGGTGCTCCCCAGTGATAGGCAGCCGGTGACGTGATCCCTTCCGGCATCCGCCCTGCATTATAATGGCGGTGCAAAATACTGAGCGCTGTTTTCAGCATCATCTTTGCCGAGCGTGCAGGCCATGAACGCTCACGCTCCACCAATTCCAAACCTTTGAGAAAACAGCATATATCCAGCAATATACCGGATAATTCCGGCCCCACAGCGATGAGTGCCTTATTCACCCGATCCCGGCAATCCAATACGTAATCACTCAATTCAGCCGCACCGCCCCGCTCTCCTCTGACACGACCGGCGACACTGGCATCCCAATTGGCCGAAATCCTTGGCATCATATTCCCGCGTGTGAAATCAGCCCTCAACCGCTCTCCGGCATGAAACTCATCATCACTCAGAAAACGCCGCCCCGTCTGTTTGTTCTTCCGGTAGAGCAAAGTCAGCGGGGATTCAGCATTATTGACGGTACGAGGCCGGATGTTTTCATCAGCTAACTGCACAACAGGTTCTTGAGACTGCTCTGCCTCAGCAGGCTTCTTTAGCTTCTCCAGCAGACCGCGTCCTGCAAGTTCCAAGGTGATTTTGTCCTGCTCAGCTTTCACCAATCCGGCCTCCAGCAAATGCTGCAATACCGGCTCGTGACAGGTAATCGTGCCGCCCTCATCACTGGTCAAGAACCAACGCCCTTCTTCACCTTCGAACCTTGCCGCTGACCGCAGCAGAAATCTGAGTACCCGCAAAGCTGATTGCTGATCTGTCGGGGATAATGCAGTGATAGTTTTACTCATTCCCCTACACTCCCGCATGGATAAAGCGCCCGAATGAGATATTCAAACGAGCTGACACTGCGGTCAAATTTTTCATTCTCCCGCATGTCCTCAATCAAATGACAGGCATGTTTAACCGTGGTTCTTTCACGGCAAAATGCATAAGCCACTTCAGACATCGACAAGCCGAACATGGTATGAGCGATATACATGCCGAATTGCCGGATTCTGGCGATATGGCAATTGCCGCGTTGGGGACTGCGCAAATCGTGTAAGGATACCTGAAAGAAAACAGACAACAACGCCATTAAAGCCCCGCACAGTTTCCAGGCACGCAATTGCCGCTCCCTGCTTGTCAGCTGGCTTTTTACACTGCTGTTTCTTTGCATCAAATCAGCCAGATACAGCGCATTCTCTGTCATGCGTTTGTTGCCGACATCATTCTGCATGGAATGCATATCCTGCCCGCCGGATAAACAATGCAGGCGCGACACCTCCGGCAAATTATGCAAGACAACAAGTGAATCCGTGCGACCGGATAAAAAATCTGGAAAATTATTCAACATATGCCCTCCGCAGACGACATATCCTTAATATAAAAACCTTATACGGGGATAAACTTGAGTTTCCAGATATAAATATAAAATTAAATTCAAATAACAAATATTAAAAAAGAATCTATACATGAAATTAAGTCATTCAATAAAAACATTTTATCAAACAATCAAATTTAATTATAATAAAAATACTCAAACAACCAATACTACATTTTAAAATTAAGAATATCTGCTTATCCCCCGCCAGCAGCAAAACATCATAATCCCCTGCATGATGAAGGGGATTAACAATGTCAGCCACTCTGCAACAGGAAAAACAGCTATTTCTGGAAAACCGTAAAGAAGATGCACTTCAGGCAGCCCAATCCGTCGCCTTACAGCTGAGCTGCGGCATCGACTTGCAACAGGCCTTAAATGCGCCGGCCGAAAAGAGAGCAAGTATTGCAGCGAAACTATCGCGGCTCATCAAAAGAGAACGTCTGAAAGGTCTCAATAAACACTGGAGTTACGATATCAACCGGCACATTGCGCTAAAACAAGCCCAGACACGCCTGCTGCAACTGCTTTAACAATACATAAAAAAACAACGGCACTTTCGCGCCGTTGTTTATCTCTTGATATCTCGTTGAAGAGATACTAGAGCGTGTCGCGTTTAATCATAGCCATTGCGCTCGCTCTAACAGTTTGTTTTTACGCATGTCTTCACCCCAAAACCGGTGCCCACTTTTGGGAGACATGCTGTAGCCGGATCAGGCAGCTTTACGCTTACGACCAAGACCCATTTTCTTAGCAAGCTGCGAGCGGGCTGCAGCATAGTTCGGAGCAACCATCGGATAGTTAGGATCCAGATCCCACTTCTCGCGATACTGTTCCGGCGTCAGATTATAATGGGTCATCAGGTGGCGCTTCAGCGATTTAAATTTCTTACCGTCTTCCAGGCAGATAATATAATCGTCGTGAACTGATTTTTTCGGGCTGATTGCCGGTTTAGGCTTTTCAACCACAGCAACCACTTCTTCACGAACACCTGAACGGGCAAATGCTGCATGAACATCAGCGATCAATGCAGGCACTTCACCGGCACGTATTGAGTTATTGCTGACATAAGCGGCAACAACATCAGCTGTAAGACTGAGCAGCAGTTCGTCAGCAGAAACCACAGTCTCTGGATGTTCCATTATACTTCCTTTACCTATAAATATTGCTGACTGGAAACCCTCTGAAAATACATGAGAAGTCTATCCATTCACCAATCAACCAGTTTAACCTTAGCTTGCCACCCGCAATCATCTTCTCATATCTGTAAAATTTGTAAAATGTCAATTTATTTCACGATTTTGTTAAGTGATGCTGTAATTTTTGACTAAACAATTAAATTTCAACACTCAAGATCACGAGAATTAATATCTGCGAACCTGTCGAAAACAGAAAACTATTTCTCTTCTCATCTGAAGATTATCAATCGGAGCCTGTTATACACATAGTACAATGTAAAAACATGCTTCTGGAACTATCTTCAGCAAACAAATTCACCAAAAACGTGAAATTTCGCCTCTTGAAACAAACTACAGTAAAACTCAGCAAACACTGCGATATGAAGCAATTTTGCGGATATTTGCTATTCTATCAAAAAATCCTGTATTTCTATATTAAGTCATTTTTCTGGCAATTCATGGCCCCGAATATTTTATACAAGGATTTTTGCAAAAAAACCTGCTTTCATAAGATTATCCGCCGCACGGGCAGATCAAACGCCTGCGTATGTTCATATTATGCCTTTGAAAATACACGGTTGTATATTCACCTTTTAAAAAGCGGTTAATATCCCCATATATTGGAAAAATGACTATTCTGCACACAGGCAGGCCTGACTAAACCAGATCAGTCCTGCTCTTTTTGACCTGCCTTTATGAATAACGCACATTCGGCTTGAAAACGCCTTATACTTTCCGAATGTATGCTGAACCGCCGGAGAACCATCATGTCCGAGAAAAACATGCCCCAACGCCCGCTTAAAGTTCAGAAAACCGATGCCGAATGGCGCGAGCAGCTCACACCGGAGCAATATAAGATCACGCGCCAGCATGGCACAGAGCGCGCATTTTCCAGCCCTGATTTTGATCTCAAACTCCACGGCACATATCACTGTATCTGCTGTGGCCGTCTGCTCTACAACTCCGAAGACAAATTCAATTCCGGAACAGGCTGGCCGAGCTTTACCCGTCCGGCTGAACCGGAAGCTGTCAGCGCTTTTGAGGATCATTCCTATGGTATGAACCGTACAGAAATACGCTGCGCCGATTGTGATGCACATCTCGGCCATGTATTTCCTGACGGCCCTGCACCAACCGGACTGCGCTTCTGCATGAACGGCACAGCATTATATTTTACTGAAGCCTGACAGCCTCAAATTTTACATCTCATCTTGGCAACAATACCGGAAACAGTATGAACCAGCATTCATTCCCTAAGCACAACGCCCCAGCAACTGAGAAGAAGGCGTTCAGCGACACGCGCCACGGTATTGTCCGCCATGATGAATATCACTGGCTGCGCGCTGCCAACTGGCAGGATGTTCTACGCGATCCCTCCCTGCTGGATGCGCAAATCCGTTCGCATCTTGAAGCTGAAAACGCCTATCAGTCAGCTTTAATGGCAGATACGCAGGAGCTGCAGAAACAGCTGTTCTCGGAAATGAAAGGCCGCATCAAGGAAGATGACTCCAGTGTGCCGGTCAAAGACGGTGCCTATGCCTATGGCATTTCCTATGTCACCGGCGGACAGCATCCGCAATATTTCAGAACCCCGCGGGATGGCGGCGATAAAACCATTCTGATTGACGGCGACAAGGAGGCCGCTTCCCTTGCCTATTTCAGCCTTGGCGGACTGGACTATTCGCCTGACCATAAAGCACTGGCATGGTCTGCCGACACCAAAGGCTCCGAATTTTACGACATTAAAATCCGCGATCTCTCCACACTGGAAGACAGTGCGGATCTGCTGACATCCACCGCAGGCGGAACTGTATGGGATGCAGCAAGTCAGGGTGTTTTCTATGTGCAGATGGATGATAATCATCGCCCTGCCAAATTATTCTATCACCGTACCGGCACCAAGCAGGATCAGGATGCGCTGATCTATGAAGAAAAAGACGCCGGTTTCTTCATGAATGTTTCCGGCAGTTCACTGAATGACTTTGTTTTCATCAATATTCAGGATCATGAAACTTCTGAAGTCTGGCTGATACCGGCCAATAATCCGCAGGCAAAGCCACAGCTCGTGGCAGCGCGCGAAACCGGCATTGAATACAGCCTCACAGAAGGCGGAGACGTTTTCTATATTCTCACCAATATTGACGGTGCAAAGGACTTCAAGATTATGTCCGCACCGGTCAGTGCCCCGCAAAAACAAAACTGGACGGAAGTCGTTGCCGAGAAATCCGGCACGATTATTCTGGATGTTGGGGCGTATAAAAATCATCTGGTCTGGCTGGAGCGTAATAATGGCCTGCCGCGCATTGTTATCCGTGAGCGCAGCAGCGGGACAGAACATGCCATTGCTTTTGATGAAGAAGCCTATTCGCTTGGCCTGCATGGCAGCGCTGAATATGACACGGATGTGATCCGTTTTTCCTATTCATCCATGACCACGCCGAGCCAGCTCTTTGATTATAATATGGTCACACGCGAACGCGTGCTGCTGAAAACGCAGGAAGTGCCAAGCGGTCATGTGATTGAAAATTATGTCACCCGCAGGCTCCTTGCACCGGCGGCAGATGGTGAGCTGGTACCGGTTTCCATTCTCGCCCATAAGGACACACCGCTGGACGGCTCGGCTCCATGTCTTCTCTATGGCTATGGCGCTTATGGCAGCTCCATTCCGGCAAGTTTCTCGACCACACGCCTCTCTCTGGTTGACCGTGGTTTTATCTATGCCATTGCCCATATTCGCGGCGGCAAAGACAAAGGCTTCGCCTGGTATGAAAACGGCAAACGGGAACATAAGGTCAATACATTCACTGACTTCATTGCTGCAGCAAAACATCTTGTGGCAGAGAATTTCACCCGTCATGACCGGATTATCGCCCATGGCGGTTCGGCAGGCGGCATGCTGATGGGCGCTATCACCAATATGGCTCCGGAAGCATTTGGCGGGATAATTGCCGATGTGCCGTTTGTGGATGTGCTGAATACTATGCTGGATGACAGCCTGCCGCTGACCCCGCCGGAATGGCCGGAATGGGGCAATCCGATTGCATCGGAAACGGATTACCGCACCATTGCCACCTACTCTCCTTATGACAATGTTTCGGCGCAGAATTATCCGCCGATATTGGCAACAGCAGGCCTGACCGACCCGCGTGTTACCTATTGGGAAGCGGCAAAATGGGTTGCTAAACTGCGCGATCAGTCCACCAGCGGCAATCCTGTGCTTTTCAAAATCAATATGGAAGCAGGCCATGGCGGTGTTTCAGGGCGTTTCTCGCAACTGGAAGAAGTCGCCTATAATTATGCTTTCGCGCTTAAGGTTGCAGACAGACTGTAACAGGCGCATAAAGATATGACATAGCAGAGCAGAAAATTCTGCTCTGCTATGTCTTCCGAAAACGGGAAAGGATTAAGCCATGCCATTCATGTCTCTGAATTTCCTCAGCAAAAGCGGGTTACGGCTCTGCGTGTCCGCTTTAAGCATTCTGGCTATGACCACCATCTCAACACCGCAGGCAGAAGCCGCGGTTCGTAAAAATGTCAGCGAATATGCAGGGCAGCGCTGCAATCCGCCTCCGCGTGGCAGCGGTGTTATTGTCGGCATTTTTCAGGGACTTGGCGAAAGCGCCTTTGTCAGCAGTGACTATCCGGAAGTGATCAGCCGCTATCGCTGCTTCCCCTCGCTGGAAGAATGCAAAGGCTGGCTTTACACGATGCAAAGCCTCTATAGCGCAGGCCTGCCCCGCGCAGCCAAATGCCTGAAACGCTAAAAGCAGCACTATATACACTGTGTTCACTGTGATGAAACAAAGCGGAATTACCTGAAAACCCTTGAAATTCCGCTTTTTGCCCGCAGCCGGTTACTTTGCTGTAACCTGCGGATTTCTACATGCCTTCTTGTCAGCGGCGCTTTGCTCCTTAATTTCCGTAACACCGATATCATCCCTCCGGTGAAGGAAAAGACCATGACTTTTTTAAAAACAGCAACACAGTTTCTGAGCAAAGCAGCTTTTGCGGCGACACTTGCAACCTCCGCCCTCTCCGTAACCTCTGCCCATGCGCAGGAAAATAAAGCACTGAACTGGCAATTCTTTCAGGCAGATGAAAACGGCTTTCTCCGCACACCCGTTCTGCTGACCGGCGAAAAAGAAGCGATTCTGCTGGATGGCGGCTTTACGCTTTCAGACGGCAAAGCTCTTGCAGAGAAAATCAAGGAAAGCGGCAAAACACTGACAACAATCTATGTGAGCCAGAGCGACCCTGATTATTATTTCAGCCTCAGCCCAGTCAAAGCCGCGTTTCCTGATGCAAAAGTGATTGCCGCACCGGCGACGGTTGAAGCCATTAAAGGCAATGTGGAAGGTAAACTGAAAGTCTGGGGTCCGCAGCTGAAAGAAAACGGCCCGCAGACGCTGGCTGATGTGGTGATGCCTGAGGCTTCAGACGTCAAAGAGCTGGATCTGGAAGGCAAGAAAATCGAGATCATTGATGCGGAGAATATGCCGAACCGCCGTTATCTCTGGGTACCATCTCTGAAAGCTGTTTTCGGTGGTGTTCTGGTCACTGCCGGTGAACATGTATGGCTTGCCGACACACCAAAAGCAGAGCAGCGTCAGGCATGGATCAAAACCCTTGATGCCATTGCGGCACGCAATCCTGAAATTGTTGTACCTGCCCATATGAGCGCCGGTTCAAAAACCGATATTTCTGCAGTTACTTTCACCAAAGACTATCTTGTCGCCTTTGAAGAAGAACAGGCCAAAGCCAAAAACAGTGAAGAACTGATTGCCGCTATGAAAAAGCGCTATCCTGATCTGGGTGGCATATCCAGCCTTGAGCTTGGCGCCAAGGTCATTAAAGGCGAAATGGAGTGGGAATAACCGTCTCCCACCTCTGAAATAAAAAAGCACCGGAAATTCCGGTGCTTTTCTTTTTAACCCAACCTGCAAAAGCAGATCAGTCAAGATCATAGAGTGAGCGGGCAAAACCGGCCAGCCCCTTCTCTTCCAGCTTTTTCAGCGGCATACGGAAGGTGACGCGGACGATCCCCGGATGACGGCCGATTTCAATCGCACCAAGCATTGTTGCACGGTTCATGATCTCGGGAACAGTAACATCAAAAAGATCAGCCGCACGTTTCAGGCCGTTCTCAGTCGCTTCATTCAGCGTAGCCCCGCTGCCGATTACGGTAACCGGTGCATCGCGCTCAATTGCTGTCACACCATTGGCCTTGCCAAGTGCCTCAGCACGCTGGCGCTCAATGGCATTTAAAGGACGCGCCAGATAAGGCACATCCTCCGCCACAGGAAACAGCAGCGGCCCGTCAATCGCCAGCCCTTTGATAACATGCACTTCAAGCGTGACCACGCCTGCAACATCGCAGGTATGACCGGCAATTTCACCGTCACCCTGCAATGCGTGCATATCGCCCAGATAGACACCGCCGCCCGGCACTTTCACCGGACAAATCAGTATCGCCCCCTGCCGAACAGAATTTACATCAAGATGACCGTCGGTTTTGTTGCGCGCCAGTTCATCCGGTGTCAGAGCATATTTATGCGGCGCATTGAGCAAAAATGAACCGAAATCACCGGCATTATGGGAATCCGGCATCGCTTTTGAAGGTGTTGTGCCCAACTGCCCGAGGAAAGGCCGCAGACGTGTGGCCACACCGACCAGATCAGCGGGAGCAAAAGTCAGAACCGGATTTTGAATGGATGTATCCGGCAGTGCCATAATCTTTGCAGCATCCGGCGCCATGGCTTCGGCTCTGGCTTTTCCGACAGTTACACCAATGCTGCGCTCGTCATCAAAGACAATTGTATAGCCGTTTTCAATCTTAAACGGCGTGGCATCGGCTCCGCATTTATCACAACGGATAGCGCTCTGGCCGATGCCTTCAATATGGGTGGCAGGCCATTCCGTACCGCATTCCGCACAGACAGCAGCGCAGAACGGATCACCATTATTACGACCTGTCACCACACTGTCCGAACCGGAAGCCGTAGCAGCAGATGTTACAACAATGGAGCGGATGCGAATGGCAATCGCATCACCGATTTCAGCACCTTCAACAGCGACCGGCCGCGTGACCTCATGACCGCCGCGAATGGCGGGCGTAATCATAGGCCCCCAGCAACCGGGCGCAGTATTGGCGATAATCGTACCACCATCAGCCACAGGCCCGAGCATGGCACGCTCAGGATCAAGAATACCATCGGTGAGTTCGGTCACATAGACTGTGCGACAGGCAGTGCTTTTCTGCCGGCTTTTATCATTTTGCATTCCTGCATCCTCCAGAAACGATGCGCTGTTCAGGCGAACAGACAGGCTTCACACTCTTCCGGATGCGGCAATTCCATTCTGTCCGACAGAAATATGCCGACCGGCACGATCATGCTAATGGACAATAACCAGTTTAAATAATGACAAAGCCGTGAGGCAGAAACACTGTTAACCTATTGAGAAACATAACCATCTTTATGGGCAGGAATGGCTTTGAGATAAGCGGCGATTGCCTCGCGGTCAGAAACCTGAAGCTTTGAAGTATTGGCGATCACATCGGTCATTGACCCGCCCATCGAGTCAAAATCCGGTGTAAATCCGCTTTCCAGACCATAGGCAATGTCACCAGCGCTCCAGCCGGAAATGCCGCCCTCACCGCCTGTGATATTCGGCACGACACCGCGTTTTCCCTGACTGTCCGTTTCCGCCGAAACCGCACCGGCCAACCATTGCGCTGTATCAGAACCACCAAATGCATTACGCGGCGTATGGCATTCGCCGCAATGCCCCATGGCTTCTACAAGATATTGCCCGCGCTGCAGCTGCGCATCCGGATTATTCAGCTGAACGGCGGGCGCATCATTCAGATAAAGCATTTTCCAGAGGCCAAGCCCGCGGCGCACATTAAACGGAAAGCCAAGCTCATGCGGTTTTGATGCTTCATCAGAAGCCGGCAGAGTTTTCATGAAGGCATAAAGATCC
Organism: Pseudochrobactrum algeriensis; assembly: GCF_018436245.1. Taxonomy (NCBI): domain Bacteria; kingdom Pseudomonadati; phylum Pseudomonadota; class Alphaproteobacteria; order Hyphomicrobiales; family Brucellaceae; genus Pseudochrobactrum; species Pseudochrobactrum algeriensis. The sequence goes on along the minus strand of NZ_CP075361.1, from coordinate 938,441 downwards.
GCCACATCCTGCAATTTCATGCGGGTATAGGATGTATAAGGAAAGGACGGATAAAGGTGCTCTCCGTTACGCCCTGTACCTTCCAGCATGGCATCGGCAAATTCGGCCAATGTCCAGTCTTTGATACCGGCAGCAGACGGTGAAATATTGGGAGCTATGAAAGTCCCGAAATCGGTTTTCAGCTCATGCCCGCCGGACAGAACCAGCTTGGCATCGCCTGATGCCCCCGGAGCCGCATGACATGAGGCGCAGCCGCCTGCATAGAAAACCTGTTCGCCGTTTTTGACATCCCCTGCCGCCAGCTTGTCCAGCGCGGCGCGGTCAACATGCACAGGCTGTGTCAGAAACCAGAAAACACCGGCACCGGTTACAGCACAAAGCAAAGCTGCGGATATCAATTTACGTTTCATATCAAATTCTTACCCTGTTAAAGCGCAAGGAATAATCTGCGCAGCGCCTGTAATATTTCCAATATGATTTCAGACTGAAAATATTGATCGCTTTAAATCAACGCACATCCCGAAACAATTTTCGGGATGTGCTTCAGGCTAAGCCTGTTATTTCTTGATGCGGTAAGCCTGATGGCATGTGCCGCAGCTTGCGCCAACATCTTTCATGCTCACACGCAGTGCATCAACATCCTGCGGTTTGGCATCCGCAGCGGCTGCAGTCGCAGTGCGGAACTTCTCGATTTCAACTTTAAAACCGGCTTCATCTTCCCAGATTTTAGGCGCGGCAGCAGTATCACCGCTTTCTGAACCCTTAGGGAACAGCTTTTCTGCATCCATCTTGATGGCATCTGCTTTGAGCTGCTCAAGCGCAGCCTGAACGGCTTCTGCTTCAAACGGCTTTTCGCCTTTCATAATTGGTCCCAGCACGCCCATTGAGCGGCCGACATCTTTCATCAGCGCCTGACGGTCAGTCACCGGTGACGCTGAAGCCGCACTTGTCAGCATGAATAAAGCAGAGAAGATTGCCAAAGATTTTTGCATGAACAGCGTCCTTTAATCGCGAATATGAGTTTCTTTGAATATTGCCAGTACAATACTCAATTTAGAATGATTATAGTAATGCGATTTAGAATATCTATAAAAACGTCAGTTCATCAGATTAATTTTTTGTAACAATAAAAAAGCCTCCCGAAGGAGGCTTTTCATCAGGCCGAATTATTAAGCTTTTTCGTAAAGCTCAAGCACATAATCCCAGTTGATCATGCTGTCGACGAAAGCTTCCAGATATTTCGGACGCGCATTGCGGTAGTCGATATAGTAGGAATGTTCCCATACGTCGACGCCGAGAATTGGTGTCGCGCCGTGTACCAGCGGGTTTTCGCCGTTTGGTGTTTTGGAAATTTCCAGCTTGCCGTCTTTAACCGACAGCCATGCCCAACCCGAACCGAACTGACCGGCGCCAGCCGCGATGAAATCTTCACGGAACTTATCATAGCCGCCAAGGTCGGATTTGATTGCAGCTTCCAGCTTAGCAGGCAGCTTGTTGCCGCCGCCGTTTTTCTTCATCCATTTCCAGAAGTGGATATGGTTGTAATGCTGACCGGCATTGTTGAAGAGCGCCTGATTTTTGCCGTAGCTTTCTTTAACTACGTCTTCAAGGCTCTTGCCTTCCAGACCCGAACCTTCAAGCAGCTTGTTGCCGTTGGTTACATAGGCCTGATGATGCTTGTCATGGTGAAACTCAAGGGTTTCACGGGACATATAAGGGGTAAGCGCATCATAGTCATAAGGCAGAGCAGGCAATTCAAAAGCCATGGTGTTTCTCCTCTTGGTGTGGGCGGCTTCAAGTTTCCGCCACCCAAATTCTTCATGCCTGTATTACATAGGCCGACACAGGCACGCGGGCAATGCAGAGAACGACAGTTCTGCGAAAAATCACGGAAATTTTAAATTATTATCACATCAGACTGTGGGTAAGCGCCCTGTCAAAGCTGCAATAAAACCAAACAATTACATCACAACCGGTTTTCATAAGAGCGACAGCGGCTTAAGCGACCATCATTGAATGTCAGCGTATTGTATAAACCCTAAACCGTGCAGTAATAACATAACATTTCCTGTTGCAAGACAGCAACAGATATATAAGCATCCGTGTAATCTTAAAAATTCATAAGTTCTTAGCCATATTGTGGCAATTTTTGACCAGCTTTATGCAGGGATGTTCTGCCGGAATCCTAATCATATTTTCAACAGCGTAATTCTCGGCAGATCCATCTTTCCGGCCGTCAGGCCATTATACCGTTCCGTCCCTCGCCCTTACGGCGCTGATTGAACGGCTCTGTCGGGTCGTGTCTGAATATATTGTTTACGCGGGCTTACGCGCTGCATGTATCAGACACACACTCATAATTTAAAAACGTTCTGAAAAGACTGGTTTAAATATGGAAAATTCTTTCTCCCGCCGCTCTTTCATGTCGGCGCTGTCGGTCACAGCCGCTGCCGGACTGGCAGGCTGTACGCAGATCAGCCGTAATATTCCGGTGATCGACATGACCGGCGGTCCGGCTCCGGTCGCCCCGCCGATCAATAATGGCGGCGCAACCGGCCCTTATGCCAGCATGTATGCGGCGGTTGAAGATGAAGGCTATTCGATTCCTGCTGTACCGTTTCAGAAAATTGATCCGAAATATTATCGCCAGCTCGTTCAGGACCCGACCGGTGAAATGCCGGGTACCGTCGTTGTCGATACCGCGAACCGCTTTCTCTATCTGGTGATGCAGGATGGTCAGGCACTGCGCTACGGCGTGGGTATCGGCCGTGCAGGCTTTTCATGGTCAGGCCGCGCTCTTATTCAGTGGAAGCGCAAATGGCCGCGCTGGACACCGCCGGATGATATGATCGGCCGTCAGCCGGAACTGGAAAAATACAGCGCCCGCAATGGCGGTATGGCACCGGGACTGACCAATCCGCTTGGCGCACGCGCTCTGTATATCTTTAAGGACGGTGTTGATACGCTTTATCGTATCCACGGCAATCCGGAATGGTGGTCGATCGGTAAAGCCGTTTCGTCCGGCTGTGTCCGCATGGTCAATCAGGACGTGATCGACCTCTATGACCGCGTACCGAATAAAACACCAATTCTGGTTATGTAATTGATATCAATTAAAAAGGCGGGTTGCAAAGCAGCCCGCCTTTTTCTTATAGTTCAATCAGCGTTTGAAACCGCCCAGAATGCCGCGCACAATGGCACGGCCGAGCGAATTACTCACAGTTCGCACCACACTTTTCACTGCGGTTTCCGCAACAGTCTGACGGCTGCCGCGCTTGCCGCCACCAAGGGTGGATGACAGATAATCTGTCCAGCTGCCGCTATCCTGCTCCGCCTGTTGCTGCTCGACTGTAGCGACTTTTTCCTGCGCCCGTTTCTGCAGAATTTCAAAGGCAGATTCACGGTCAATTGCGCGGTCATACTGACCGGATACCGGACTGGTCGCAATCAGCTTCGCCCGCTCATCTGCTGTCAAAGGCCCGATCCGCGACGCAGGCGGACGCATCAAAGTGCGCTGCACCATCGAAGGGATGCCTTTTGCCTGCAAGGTTGAGACCAGCGTCTCCCCCGTAGACAGTAATGTAATCGCTTTGAATGTATCGAAATCCGGATTAGGACGGAATGTATCCGCAGCCGTTTTAACCGCCGCTGTCTCGCGCGGCGTATAGGCACGCAGCGCATGTTGCACACGATTACCGAGCTGCGCCAGCACCACTTCCGGCACATCCAGCGGATTCTGCGTCACGAAATAAACACCCACGCCCTTGGAGCGGATCAGGCGCACAACCTGCTGAATACGATCCAGCAGAGCCTTTGGCGCCTCATCAAACAGCAAATGCGCTTCATCAAAGAAGAACACCAGACGCGGTTTTTCCGGATCTCCAACCTCCGGCAATTGTTCAAACAGCTCCGACATCAGCCAGAGCAAAAATGTGGAGTACAGCCGCGGATTCATCATCAGCTTGTCAGCAGCCAACACACTGACAAGGCCGCGCCCGTCGGTGGTTGTACGCATCAGATCAGAAATACTCAGCGCAGGTTCACCGAAAAAGAACGTGCCGCCCTGTTGCTCCAGCACCAGCAGCGAGCGCTGAATTGCACCGACAGATGCCTTGTTGATATTGCCATATTGGATGGAAAGTTCAGGCGCGCGCTCGGCCACATGGGTCAGCAGCGACTGTAAATCCTTCATATCAAGGAGCAGAAGCCCCTCTTCATCCGCCACACGGAAAGCAATATTCAGCACGCCTTCCTGCGCATCCGTTAGGTTCATCAGGCGAGCCAGCAGCAAAGGCCCCATTTCGGAAATCGTAGCGCGGATCGGATGTCCCTGCTCGCCGAAAATATCCCAGAAGATAACCGGTGTCGCATGCATGTCATAAGGATCAAGGTGGATCTCCTCGGCACGCTTTACCGAGAAATCATTTTTCTCGCCAACAGCGGCAATACCGGACAAATCACCTTTAATATCCGCGCAGAAAACCGGTACACCGGCTGCGGAAAAAGCCTCAGCCATAACCTGAAGACTCACAGTTTTACCCGTACCGGTAGCGCCGGTCACAAGCCCGTGCCGGTTGGCATATTTCAGCGCCAGTTCTTCCGGTTGCTGGTAACTATTATCCGGTTTACGGCTGGCACCCAGAAAAATGCTTCCTTCAGCAGGCATAGACATACTCCTCATCCGTTCATTCTCACGCCGAATAATCTGAGCCACGGCACAAATCATTATAATCTATAATCGTCCTGTAACATCAGAACAATATTCTACGATCTGTTCACCGGTTATTTCCGCCTGTTCATTGCATTTTATGATACACCGGCATCAGAGCAGGCTTGATTTCATCACGGCAGAGTGCTTATTACGTAAACGTCAATTTTTGGGAGACTATTATGGAAGAGCTGATTTCACGTATTACCAATAATGTTGGTGTTGATAGCGCCACAGCAGAAAAAGCTGTCGGCCTGATCCTTGCCTTTCTCGAAAAAGAAGGCCCGCAGGATAAAGTCGGCGCACTGATCGCCGGTATTCCCGGCGCACAGGAACTGATTGCCTCGGCAGATAAAGGCGGTTTCCTCTCCAATATGATGGGCGGCGTTATGGGTCTTGGCTCCAAGCTGATGGGCGCAGGCCTCGGCATGGGTGAAATCACCGGTGTGGCGAAAGAAACCATTGCTTTCGCAAAAGAAAAAGCCGGCGCGCAGACCGTTGATGATGTTGTGAATTCTATTCCGGGTCTCGGCCAGTTTATCTAAGGTCAGTACCTCAGCAAAAAGCCCCTCTTTCGAGGGGCTTTTTTATTTACTCACTGTCGGCCTGCACATGCAGTGCCCGCCCTGCTCCCCAGCCATTCCATGCCGCCACAAGACCGATCGCCACAAACAGCATGGCACTGGCTGTGTAAGTTCCGGTCAGATCATGGATAATGCCGATCAGCAGCGGCACAACCGATGCAATCATATAACCGACAAATTGCACCATGCCGGACAGATGCGAAGCCACACGCGGATTTGGCGAGCGCAGCACGATTTCGGTCATAGCCGCAGCAATCAGTCCGCCAAGACCGATGCCTTGCAGAACCGCCCAATACCAGACCGACCACAGCGGCATAAACAGCATCGCCAGCATGGCGATGGTCGCAAAAGCGATCAGGATCACATTCAAAAGACTCTGATTGCGTGAGCGCACCGCAATTGTCGGCACAACCAGACAGGCAATCAGCTGCATACCGATAGAGACGGAAACCACCGCACCAGCCGTAATGCCATCCAGTCCGCGCTCACGCAGGATTGGCGATAACCAGCCGAACACAGTGAAAGCCAGCGATGACTGCAAGCCCATGAAGAAGGTCAGCTGCCATGCGATTTTATCACGCCATAATCCGGTGACTTTGCTTTTATTGGCCGCCCGCTGATGTTTCACACGCCATGTCAGCACACCCCAGAGTATACCGACGATCAGCGCCGGAACCGCCCACAGGCTCAACGCCTGCTGCCATGAATTATCAAGCGCCCTGTAAACGGGCAAAGTCACCGCAGCGGCAATTGCCGCGCCGCCGCTCAGCGCCATTGTATAAAAACCGGTCAGCAAAGCAGCTTTATCCGGAAAATCACGTTTTACAATGCCGGGCAGCAACACATTACAGGTCGCAATACAGGCTCCTGCCAGCACAGTACCGGCAAACATCAGCGTAACCGGTCCGGTGCCGCGCAGAAATGTGCCGAAGGCCAGCAACAATACCGCCAGTAGCAATGTGCGCTCCATTCCGATGCGCTCACCGAATTTTGGAGCCAGAGGCGCGAAAAAGCCCAGACAAAAAACCGGTAAAGTCGTCAGCAGCCCTGCAGTTAAAGAGCTGATACCTGTAGAGGCAATAATTTCAGGCAGAAGCGCTGAAAAACTGGAGAATAACGGACGCAGGTTCAGAGCAATCAGTACCAGACACAGGCCTGCAAGCAGACGATAGACCGGTGTCATGCCGTGATGCGCACATGATGCCGGTTGAGACTGAACGGGTTGTGAAACTGCTGTTTCAGTTATCGTGTGCAGATTACCTTCAGCCAGCAGCGGCTCGCCCGTGACAGACATGAAATTACTATTCCTGTTTTTCTTCAGAGCATCATGCACCCGTTCGGACACAGAAAGGACACTCTGAATTATTGAAACTATGCACCGCGCCTTGCGAAAAGCGGTTCCGGTTTATGCGCCGGTGCTATAGTCCGTTATTTGAACTCTGATTGATATATCTTTAACCGTGAGATGTGTCCACAGCAGGCGGATATATGTCACCGGCATCGACATGCCTTATTTACATATATACGGCTATAGTGCTGTTTCATTTTATTGACAGGGATTTTTGAGCAAAGATGCTGACTGTATATTATCGCAACGGCGACCTTCTCATTCCGGTTGAACCTGCAACGCAGATTACAGACGATCTTTTGCAAAAATCACTCTGGATCGATCTGGTCAATCCGACTGCTGAAGAGGAAAGTCAGGTTGAAAAATGGGCGAATATCCCCATCCCGACACGGGAAGATATGGGAGAGATTGAAGAATCCAGCCGGTTTTACAGTGAGAACGGCGCGCAATATCTGACAGCACCATTCCTGCATCTTGCAGAAGATGACCACCGGATTGTCAGCCCTGTCACTTTCATTCTAACGGATAAACTGCTCATCAGCGTGCGCTATGCGCAGCCAAAATCCTTTGTGCTTTATGTCGCGCGCACAGCTAAAAGCGGCAACGGCCTGATTAACAGCCGCACCAACAGCCTTTGCGTTTTGCTTGGCATTATCGAGACCAATACCAACCGGCTGGCGGATTTCATTGAAGGCGTGAGCGAAAAAATCGACAATGCGTCACACCGCATTTACCGCCGCCCTGATAACAAACGCCCGATGTCGACCCAGAATTTCCGCGAAATCCTCAATGAAATCGGTGCCCATGGTACGTTTCTCTCAAGGATGCGTGAAAGCCTGTCAGGCATTCGCCGGTTGCTGGTCTATATTACTGCCAACAGCTCCCCCAAGACACAGGCCAAAGATACCCGTGCATGGCTGAAAACACTGGAACGCGATACGCAGTCGCTTGAGAATTACGTTGATTTTCTCAACAACAAAATCAACTTCCTGCTCGATACAATTGTCGGGCTGATCTCGGTTGAACAAAACGCGATTATCAAAATCTTCTCAGTGGCCGCAGTCGGCTTCATGCCTCCGACACTGATCGCTTCGATCTACGGCATGAATTTCAGCTTCATGCCGGAGCTCTCAGAAAAATGGGGCTATCCCGCAGCACTGGGGCTAATGATTATCTCTGCACTGATCCCGCTTTACTTCTTCCGCAGAAAAGGCTGGCTCTGAACAGAGCCGGCAACTTATCTATTTGATGGCTTTAAAGCTGATAATCTCCAGCTCGCGGCCATTCACAGTCACCAGATCACCTTCGCCTTTGCCGAATAATGCAACAGCAAGCGGTGAGATGTGAGAAATCGTGCCCTTAGACGGATCAGCCTCATCTTCGCCGACAATCATCCAGCTCTGCTGACGGCCGTCTTCATTCTCAACAGTGACCTGCATACCAAAGCGGATCACTTCACCGTCTTTATCGGCCAGTGTCAGTTCTGCATTCTCCCGCCGCGCTGTCCAATAGCGCAAATCGCGGGAGACATGAGCAATTGCGGCCTTGTCCCCGCTGGCTGTCGCCTGCCCCAGTTCGGTTTGCAGACGTGACAGTTCAGCCTCAATCAGCTTGAGGCCGTTTTGAGTAACCAGATTGCGGTGGTGACTGACCGGACGTTCCACCAAACCGGAAGGAACATCGTCCTGTTCTTTTGTAAAAGCTCTGCTCATAATTTAAAGGTAGGAAGTAACCACAACAAAAGCAAGCTGCGCGGAAAAACAATTAAGCCGCACATCTTTATGATGCACGGCTTAATTATTAAATACTTATAGTATTTTTCATTTTCAGAAAGAAACAGCTTTCAGTCCATCAACCAGAGCCGCTGATGGTGCAATATAACCGAAATCAATACCGTTCCAGTTACTCATACGGCGCGTTGCACGTGCTTCCAGCTTGCCGGACAGCTCTGTATCTTTTGCAAAGAGCTGTGCCAGCAAACGTGTCACCATCACCTCTGCCGCACGGGTGGCACCATCATCGCATTTCATGGCAAAGCCTACACCCAGTTCAGGCACGGCACCGCAGAACACACCTTCCGCACCGGTTTTCACAAAAATACGACCAGGTGCGAGTTCCATCAGCTCTGTGCAGGCACGACGGCTGCCAGCCACATAGAATGGTGCTGCCATGCAGGCGTCTAACAAGCGCTTGGCGGCTTGTGCACGAACAGGTGCAAGACCTGTACCGGTTGCCATACGGGCAAAACCGCGTGCCATAGCATCAAGACCAATGGCATAGGTCGGGATGGAACAACCATCCGTGCCATATTCATCAGCATTATGCACCGCGCCGGTCACTTCCTGCATGGTTTCACGTACAATGGTCTGGATCTGCGAACCGGCCTGCACATAGCCTTTGGTCTTCAAGCCCATATGCGCGCAAGTGCAGAGAAAACCGGCATGTTTACCGGAGCAGTTATTATTGAGCGCAGTCGGCTCCTTGCCGCTACGGGCAACTTCGATCAGCACTTTCTGATCAGACGGCCAATGGGCACCGCATTCCAGATCATCACAGGACAAACCGGCTTTCGCCAGCATCGAAGCCGCACGCGCCACATGCTCCGGCTCACCGGAATGGGAAGCGCAGGCCATGGCCAGTTCTTCATTGCCAAAACCATAGGCATCAGCAGCACCGCTTTCCACAAATGGCAGCGCCTGAATAGCCTTGATTGCCGAACGCGGATAGGTCGGGCGTGTTACCTCGCCGATGTTCAGAACGGCCTTACCGTCACCATCGAACAGTGCCAATGCACCGCTGTGGCGGCTTTCCACCACTTTACCGCGCACAACTTCAACCAAAACCGGATTTGCCATTTTAAAACTCCGCATCATTCACTGCCGATGCTCTAGCAAAATAGTCTTATGCCGTCAAAACGCATCCACCTCGTCAGTCAACGGATTTTCTCACTTTAAATTTCCATCATAGTATTGAAATAAAACGATAATAAACTCTTGATTGACTGATCAATCAATAAAAACGATAATCAGTCTAATCCAAACAATTTTGTGAGACAGACATGCCTAAGATAGGAATGGAGGAGCTGCGCCGGAAAGACCTGATTTCGGCCGCCATTCAGACAATCGGCGAGCGCGGTTCGCTTGATGTGACTGTTGCGCAAATCGCCCGCAAGGCCGGTGTATCGGCAGCGCTCGCGCATCACTATTTCGGCGGTAAAGATCAGTTGCTATTAGCCACGATGCGTCACTTGCTGCGCGAACTCGGCACTGATTTGCGCCTCGCTTTACAGGCAGCAGACAGCCCGCGTGCAAGACTTTCCGCAATTATCAGCGTCAACTTCTCCGCCTCACAGTTTGCCCATGAAACGATTGCTGCATGGCTCACCTTCTATGCCCATGCCCAGCAATCATTAGAGATGCGCCGTCTGTTGCGAATTTATGCCCGCCGCCTGCATTCCAACCTGTGTTTTGCTCTGGAGCAGCTCACAGACAAACAGACCGCACAACATATTGGTGAAGGCACCGGCGCTCTGATCGACGGCCTTTATATCCGCCACGCGTTGGGTGCCGATGCGCCGGAGGCGCCAAAAGCCATTGCACTGGTTGAGGATTACATCACCGTCCAACTGGCACGCCACACATTTAATCCATCCCGTAACCGGCATTAAGGAAACCACTATGGAAGCAGATTTCGTTATCATCGGCTCCGGTTCTGCCGGTTCTGCCATGGCCTACCGCCTGTCTGAAGACGGCAAGCATTCTGTTATCGTTATCGAATATGGCGGCACCGATATGGGACCGCTGATCCAGATGCCTGCGGCTCTGTCCTTTCCGATGAATATGTCCACCTATGACTGGGGCTTTAACACCGAACCGGAGCCGCACCTTAACGGCCGCCGTCTGGTTACTCCGCGCGGCAAGGTTATCGGCGGTTCCTCATCCGTCAATGGCATGGTCTATGTGCGCGGACACGCCAAAGATTTCGACCATTGGGCTGAGAGCGGTGCCAGTGGCTGGTCCTATGCGGATGTGCTGCCTTACTTCAAGCGCATGGAACACTCCCATGGCGGTGAGGAAGGCTGGCGCGGCACCAATGGCCCGATGCATGTGCAGCGCGGCAAGCGCAGCAATCCGTTGTTCAAAGCTTTCAACGACGCCGGAAAACAAGCAGGCTTTGAAACAACAGATGACTATAACGGCTCGAAACAGGAAGGTTTCGGCCCGATGGAGCAAACCATCCATCACGGCCGCCGCTGGTCAACCGCCAATGCCTATCTGCGTCCTGCCCTCAAACGCCGCAATGTGACCTTGGTCAATGCTTTTGCCCGCAAAGTGGTAATCGAGAATGGCCGTGCAACCGGCGTTGAGATCGAAAAATCCGGCACAGTCAGTGTTATCAAAGCAAAGCGTGAAGTGATTATCGCCGCTTCCAGCATCAATTCGCCAAAACTGCTGATGCTTTCCGGTATTGGCCCTGCGGAGCATTTACGCGAACACGGCATTGAGGTCGTGGCAGACCGTGCCGGTGTCGGCGCGAATTTGCAGGATCACATGGAAGTCTATGTGCAGCAGGAATGCCTGCAGCCGATTACACTTTATTCCAGCCTCAACCTGTTTTCCAAAGCCCGCATTGGTGCGGAATGGCTGTTCTTCAAATCCGGCCTCGGCGCGACCAACCATTTTGAAGGCGCTGCTTTTGTGCGCTCAAGTGCCGGTGTGGAATATCCGGATATTCAGTTCCACTTCCTGCCGGTTGCAATCCGTTATGATGGTAAAGCAGCAGCAGGCGGCCACGGTTTTCAGGCGCATGTCGGGCCGATGCGTTCCAAGTCGCGCGGTTCGGTCACACTGCGCTCCAATGATCCGAAAGAGAAACCGAAAATCCTGTTTAACTACATGTCGCATCCGGATGACTGGCGCGACTTCCGCCATTGCATCCGCCTGACCCGTGAGATCTTTGGCCAGCAGGCTTTTGACCCGTATCGCGGGCGGGAAATTCAGCCGGGCGACGATCAGGTCACAGACAAACAGCTGGATAATTTCATCCGCGACCATGCAGAGAGCGCATTCCATCCGTGCGGCACCTGTAAAATGGGTTCAGTCAACGACCCGATGGCCGTGGTTGATCCGGAATGCCGTGTGATTGGTGTTGAAGGTCTGCGCGTGGCTGACAGCTCGATTTTCCCGCGTGTGCCTTACGGTAACCTCAACGGCCCGTCGATCATGACCGGTGAAAAGGCTTCAGACCATATCTTAGGCAAAACACCGCTGCCGCGCTCCAATCAGGAGCCGTGGATTAATCCACGCTGGCAAGTCTCCGATCGCTAATTTATAAAGCTCATAGAATTTTGAAGGAATTTCCCATGCGCGCACAGCCGCAAGCCTCACATTTTATCAATGGCCGTTTTGTTGAAGACACGGCAGGACGTGCTTTTGATGTGATCTATCCTGCTACCGGCGAAGCCATTGCCTGTCTGCACGGCGCGACACAGGCCATTGTCGATCAGGCTGTTGAAGCCGCTGCCAAAGCGCAGGTTGAATGGGCAAAACTCAAGCCTGTTGAGCGTGGCCGCATTCTGCGCCGCGCCGCAGAGCTGATGCGTGAGCGCAATCAGGAACTGTCGGAGCTGGAAACACTGGATACCGGTAAAGCTATTCAGGAAACACTGGTGGCCGATGCGGCCTCCGGTGCCGATGCGATGGAATATTTCGGCAGTGTGATCTCCGGTTTCAATGGCGAGTTTGTCGAACTTGGCGGGCCTTTTGCCTATACCCGCCGCGAGGCACTAGGCGTTTGCGTTGGTATCGGCGCATGGAATTACCCGATCCAGATCGCATCATGGAAATCTGCCCCTGCTCTGGCAATGGGCAATGCGGTGGTGTTCAAACCATCGGAGAACACACCGCTGTCAGCTCTGGCACTCGCACAGCTCTACAAGGATGCCGGTCTGCCGGACGGGCTTTTCAACGTGGTTCAGGGCTTTGGTGATGCTGGCGCGGCACTGATCAGCCATCCTAAAGTTGCCAAAGTTTCGCTCACCGGCTCTGTACCGACGGGCAAGAAAATCATGGCGCAGGCCGGTAGCGAGATGAAACAGGTCACCATGGAACTCGGCGGCAAATCCCCGCTAATCGTGTTCGATGATGCCGATCTGGAAAATGCCATTGGCGGCGCCATGCTCGGCAATTTCTATTCCACAGGTCAGGTCTGCTCCAACGGCACCCGCGTTTTCGTGCATGAAGCTGTTGCGACAAGCTTTGTCAGCCGTCTGGTTGAACGTACCCGTGCCATTCAGATCGGCGATCCGCTTGACCCGAGCACGCAGATGGGGCCAATGGTGAGCCTTGCTCAGCGCGACAAGGTTTTGTCCTATATTGAGAAGGGCAAGACTGAAGGTGCAAATCTGGTTTGCGGCGGCGGTGTGCCTGCCTTGCAGGGACTGGAAAACGGTTTCTATATCGAACCGACAATTTTCACCAATGTCAGCGATGATATGAGTATTGCACGGGAAGAAATCTTCGGCCCTGTGATGAGCATTTTGACCTTCAGCGATGAAGATGAAGTCATTGCTCGCGCCAATGATACAGAATTCGGCCTTGCTGCCGGTGTATTCACTGCAGACAGCGCGCGCGGCCATCGTGTGATCGCCGCCCTCAAGGCCGGCACATGCTGGATCAATGCCTATAATTTGACACCGGTAGAAGTACCGTTCGGCGGCTATAAAAACTCCGGTATCGGCCGCGAGAACGGCCTCGCCGCTCTCTCCCACTACAGCCAGATCAAAACGGTCTATGTAGAAACCGGTAAGGTCGACAGCCCTTACTGAGATTGTTTCAAGCAAAATAAAAAGCGGGCAAAATGCCCGCTTTTTTGTTTAAAGTTTTAGAGCCCTCAACCGCAATGAATTGGCAATCACCGAGACCGAGGACAAGCTCATCGCCGCTGCTGCAATCATCGGCGACAATAAAGTGCCGGTAAACGGATAGAGCAACCCTGCTGCCACCGGAATACCCAGTGCGTTATAGACAAAGGCAAAGAACAGGTTTTCCTTGATATTGCGGATTGTCGCTTCTGCCAGATGATGCGCACGGGCAATGCCGGTGAGATCACCTTTGAGCAGCGTAATCCCCGCACTTTCCACGGCCACATCAGCACCCGTGCCCATAGCAATACCAACATCGGCGGCGGCCAGTGCCGGTGCATCATTCACACCATCCCCCGCCATAGCGACTTTTTTGCCCTGTTTGTGCAACTCATCAACCAGCGCTTTTTTATCTTCCGGCAGCACATCGGCGCGCACATCATCAAGACCAAGTTTTGCCGCCACAGCACGGGCTGTACGTTCATTATCACCGGTTGCCATAATGATCTTCAAGCCACGTGCATGGAGTGTGCGGATAGCTTCTGCCGCTGTTTCCTTAATCGGATCGGCCACAGCAACCAGACCTGCCAGCTTGTTATCAACGGCAACAAACATCGCGGTCTTACCTTCTGCCCGCAATGTATCGGCCTGCGCCTGAATGGCGGCAATATCCAGCCCCATATCCTGCATCATCGCAGGATTGCCGAGCGCAACTGCCCGTCCTTTTACCGTACCGGCAACACCTTTGCCGGTAATTGCCTCAAATTCATCCACATTATCGGTCTTCAACCCTTTTGCTTCGGCACCGGCAACAATAGCTTCCGCCAGCGGGTGCTCCGAGCCTTTCTCAAGGCTTGCAGCAAGTTGCAACAGCGTGTTGTCGTCGATGCCGGAAACTGCCACCACATCTGTCAGCTTCGGACGACCTTCTGTGAGTGTGCCGGTTTTATCAACGATCAGCGTATCCACTTTCGCCATACGCTCCAGTGCCTCGGCATCCTTGATAAGCACACCAGCCTGCGCACCGCGTCCTGTTGCGGTCATAATTGACATTGGCGTTGCCAGTCCCAGCGCACAGGGACAAGCGATAATCAGCACCGAAACCGCCGCCACAATGGCATAGATCATGCTCGGCTCCGGCCCCCACAGCGCCCAGCCGATAAAGGAAAGGATCGCAACGACAATAACCATCGGCACAAAATAGAATGAAATCCGGTCAGCCAGCCCCTGAATGGGCGCACGGGAACGCTGGGCTTTGGCAACCATATCCACGATCTGCGACAGCATGGTTTCTGCGCCGATTTTCTCCGCCTGCATGACCAGAGAACCGTTTTTATTCACGGTACCACCGATCACTTTATCGCCTTCGGTCTTTTCAACCGGCACCGGTTCACCGGTAATCATGGCCTCATCAACAGAGGAGCGGCCTTCCACCACGATACCATCCACCGGCACGCTGTCACCGGGACGGATACGCAACTTGTCACCGGCCTGCACCTCGTCCAGCGGCACATCAGCTTCGCTGCCATCAGCCGCAATACGGCGGGCAGTTTTCGGTGCCAGATCAAGCAGAGCGCGGATAGCCGAGCCGGTACGCTCGCGGGCACGCAGTTCCAGCACCTGTCCGAGAAAGACCAGCGTGACAATAACGGCTGCGGCTTCGAAATAAACAGGCACCGAACCGCCATGACCACGGAAGGAATGCGGGAACATATCCGGAAACAGAATTGCAACTACGCTGTAAAGATAGGCGGCACCGACACCGATCATAATCAGCGTCCACATATTCGGACTGCGGTTTTTAAACGAGTCGACCCCGCGTTTGAAAAACGGCAGCGCCGCCCAGAGCACCACCGGTGTCGCCAGTATAAACTCCAGCCAGACCGTTCTTTGCTCCCCGATCCATTCACGGATCGGCAGACCAAGCATTGGTCCCATTGTGACTATCAGCAAAGGAATAGAACAGATCGCACTTACCCAGAAGCGGCGTGTAAAATCCACTAATTCAGGATTAGGCCCGTCATCAAGCGACGGCATAACCGGTTCCAGCGCCATACCGCAAATCGGGCATGAGCCCGGTTCATCACGGATAATCTCCGGATGCATCGGACAAGTATATTGCGCCCCTTTGATTGCAGGCGCGGCGGCAGATTGTGCAGTGAGATATTTCTCAGGATCGGCTTTGAATTTACTGTGACAACTATCCGAGCAGAAATGATATTCATGCCCCTTATAGGCCATATGAGGCTTGCCGGCGGCAGGATCGACCATCATCCCGCAGACGGGATCTTTCACTTTATTACCATGATCATGGTCGCCGTGATGATGCCCGTAATGCGCATCATTGGCATGGGTCATATGCGATGCAGTATGCTTCATAAGAATCTCTCCTGCCTGTCAATTAACAGGCAGGATAAAGGTTCCCACTATAGCAAGGTCAAGCTATAGATTCAGCTTCTTCCTCATCATCAGCAACCGGATTTTCGTCCATCAGTTCTGCGTAATCGGCATAATCCATCTGCATACGGCGATAGACCAGATATTTTGCGTCGTGATAGCCAGCGATTTCACCGGTGCGTGGCTCCAGCACTTCACCCTTGCCGCTCATAGCCGCCATTGCTTCAGGCAAGTTCGCGAAATCACCACTGGCGACTGCACCAAGCATGGCTGAGCCCAGCAACACCGGCTCGGCCTGTTCAGGCACCAGTACACGGCAACCGGTAGCATCTGCATGTTCACGCAAATAAAGCTGATTGCGCGCCAGACCGCCGGAGACCACCAGCGTGTCAATCTCCATGCCTTCATGGCGCATTTCTTCAAGAATATGCCTTGTGCCATAGGCCAGCGCCTGAATGGTGGCTAGATAATCCAATGCCAGATCATCCAGTTCGTGATCCAGTGTCAGGCCAACAATCGCGCCCTTACGCCAGCTTTCCGCCAGCGGGGAGCGATTACCGTGGAAATCCGGCTGTACATGACGGTGACGGGTCAAAGTTGCCGTTTCTTCAGCCATTTTGGCCAGATGCGCATCCAGCAGATCGGCAATGCGCTTGCCCGGATTTTCTGCTGCCAGTTTAACCGACACCGCATGACGCGCAATCACCGCATCGATCAAAGCACCAGCTGCCGACTGCCCGCCTTCATTCGCCCAGAGATCAGGCAACAGCGCCGAATAATAAGGCCCCCAAACACCGGAGACAAATACCGGCTCTTTGCTCAGAGCGATATGGCAGGTTGAGGTACCGGCGATCAGCGCCAGACGCTGTTCTGTCGCACTCACACCGGCATTGTCTGCAACAGCCAGCGTGCCAAGTGCACCGGAATAAGCATCAATCAGACCGGTGGAAACGGCGATACCGGCTTTAAGACCAAGTTCCGTTGCGGCCTGTTCCGACAATTTTCCGGCCAGCTCACCGGCAGCACCAAAACGATTGCCGATGGCTGCAAAATTGTCGTCTCCCAGTTCTTCAAGGCCGATATTCTCAAGAAACGTGCTGTCCCAGCCCTCTCCGGCTTTGCCCCGATCGCCGAGATAAGTCCATTTGCACACCGGCGAGCAAAGCGAGCGCATATCGGTGCCGGTCGCGCGATGCACCAGCCAGTCCGGCAAATCCCAGAAAGCGGCTGTCTGTGCCCAGCTTTGCGGCAGTTCACGTTTGAACCAGCGGATTTTCGGCAGTTCCATTTCCGGCGACATACGACCGCCGACGTGATTCAGCACTTTGCCACCAATTTCGGTGATCTCTTCGGCATCATTAATCGCGCGGTGATCCATCCATAGGATCACATCCTGATCCGGCTCGCCCTTCGGGCTGACAGTGACCGGCTTGCCTTCCGCATCTGCGATAACCAGCGAGCAGGTGGCATCAAAGCCGATACCGGCAACACTGTCGGCAGCGATTGCAGCTTCAGCCATTGCGTTTTTCACAGCTGTGCAGATCGATGCCCAGATATGAACTGAGCTTTGCTGGGCAAAATCCGCCTGCGGGCGAAAGGTTTCGATGGCACAGGCTGCAGTGCCCAGTAGCTGGCCTTTGCTGTCAAAAATCCCTGCTCTGGCGCTGCCGGTTCCGACATCAATTCCAATATAGTGGCGCATCATCAATCCTCATGCACAGAAGAAAACTTTGATTCCGTGCTTACAACAATTTCATGACGTATCAATAGCACTGAAAGTGGTGCTATAAACAGATCAATGGCTCTCTCTTCCAAGCCCGTTTTGCGGCAGACCCAATCACTGACTATGACGCCGCAAATGCAGCAATCACTCAAAGTGCTGCAAATGAGCCGTGCTGAGCTGGAAGACTTTGTACAAAGTGAAATAGAAGCCAATCCGCTTTTGCAAAGAGCGCCGTCCGGTGCGTTGCCCTCCTCCGGCGTTTCAGAATATTCTGTTGAAGATTTCGGCAGTGTGCAACATTCCCTGCAAGATCATGTGGCCGAGCAGATCAATCTGAGTATCAGAGATAAAACCGAACGGCATATTGCCGAGCTGCTTACCGAGACTTTGGATGAATCCGGTTATCTTCATGCAGACTTGGTGCAGATCGCCAAGCGCCTGAATGTGACACCGGAACAGGTTATGCGTGTTCTGCACCAATGTCAGGCTTTTGAACCGGCAGGGCTTTTCGCCCGCAATCTGGCGGAATGTCTGCGTCTGCAACTCATTGCCGATGATCGCCTGACTGCAGAAATGGCCATTCTGCTTAAGCATCTTGATCTGGTAGCGAAGCGTGATTTCAGTGCGCTTAAAAAGCTCTGCGATACGGATGATGAAGAACTGGCAGAACTACTGGGCGAACTCCGTGGTTTGAACCCCAAACCCGGTCTGATCTTCGACAGCACACCTGCGCTAACCATCATTCCTGATTTACTGGTTGCCAAAACACCGAATGGCGAATGGAACATCACTCTCAATCCGCAGGCTCTGCCCCGTGTGCTGATGAATGAGGATTATAGCCGTAAACTCAATGACAATAGTCTTTCCAAAGAGGAAAAACAGTTTCTGCGAGCCTGCAAACAAAAGGCCAGCTGGCTGACCCGTATTCTCGATCAACGCGCGCAGACGGTGTTCAATGTCGGTGAGCAGATCATCACTCATCAGCAAGGTTTTCTGAAAAGCGGGGCTGTGGCGCTCAAACCGCTGACAATGCAAATGGTGGCAGATGCGATTGAGATGCATGAAAGCACCATTAGCCGCGTTGCCAATCAGAAATATATGCTGACCCCGCAAGGTCTGTTTGAATATCGCTATTTTTTCAACTCGGCGATCAGGGGCAAAACCGGCGATGACATTGCCTCGGAAGCTGTGCGCATCAAAATCCGCACGCTGATTGCGCAGGAAAACATCGACAGCATTCTGTCTGATGAGGCCATCGTGCAAAAACTTGATGCGGAAGGTATTGTGATTGCCCGCCGGACAGTTGCCAAATATCGAGAGGAACTCGGCATTCCCTCCTCCGCAAAACGGCGGCGGGAAATGAAACTGCATGCTCAAAAAAGATAAGGCCGCGTAATCAATTGCGCGGCCTTATCCTTAAGCTATGGGCTCAGAAGATTATTTTGATGCTTTAACAGTGTTGTAGCTGTTAATCAGGTTGCGGCAATCCGGAATGTGGTTTGCGAACAGAGTACCCAGACCTTCCACATCATTACGCCAATCGCGGTGCAGTTCACAGGCAAGACCGAACCATGTCATCAGCTGTGCACCGTTAGCACTCATACGATCCCATGCGGAATGACGGGTGATCTCGTTGAATGTACCGGACGCATCGGTCACCACGAACACTTCGAAATCTTCAGCCAGAGCCGACAGCGCAGGGAAAGCCACACAAACTTCGGTCACCACACCAGCGATAATCAGCTGTTTCTTACCGGTTGCCTTAACGGCTTTCACGAAATCTTCGTTATCCCAAGCGTTGATCTGACCAGGACGGGCAATATAAGGCGCATTCGGGAAAAGCTCTTTCAGCTCAGGTACGAGCGGGCCGTTCGGGCCATCTTCGAAAGATGTGGTGAGAATGGTTGGCAGGTTGAAATATTTTGCCAGATCGGCAAGTGCCAGCACATTGTTCTTGAATTTATCAGGATCAATATCACGAACCAGAGACAGCAAACCTGTCTGATGATCTACGAGAAGAACGGCTGCATTATCTTTATCAAGACGGTTATAAGGCTTGGACATTTTCAAAACTCCATGGTTTCAAGTTGATGAAATGAACCTACCCGTAAGACGAAAACTCCAAAAGACAGTTATTTGGAACCACAACGTCCCATAAAAGAGACAATCAGGCTCTTTACAAAACCGGAAGGAAGACAGGCTTCCCTCCGGTTTAATTCAACTGATTATGCAGCGCTGAAACCATCAACACGGCAAACAATCAGATCATGATCAGAAAGCGGACGCTGATTATCATCCAGTGAAGAGATGATGCGGCTTTCAGCAATATTCAGACCACGGCTCAGGAACCAGTCCAGTTTCATGGCACGGTCAGGCCAGCGGGTAATCAGGCTCGGACGGGTTGTCATCTGATCCAGCGCACCACTGTGACGGATGAAACCGCGCTCGGCAGCGACGCGGAACAGACCTTCCGCCTCGAAATCCCCTTCCGCATGATTGCCGGTATTGAGATCGCCGCCGATCAGCATTGGCATGCCGCCAAATTCTGCTTCCAGCGCATCAATCAGCTGTGCGACCTGTTTTTCGCGATAGGCTGCCGGAGAGGCGCTTTCCAGATGCACGGACACCGCGAGAAACGGCCCGTCAACGGTTTCAATCACCGCGCCGATCGCATTGCGCTCCCCTAATCGTGGCTGATCGCCACCATTGAAGAACCACAGACGCTCACCGGCCAGACGCTGCACAAAGATCCGCTGCATAGGCACGGAAGACATCAGCGCATTGCCGTGGAAACCTTTTTCGTTGAAATCATCTTTACAGAACGAATGCTCGATTTCAGAGCCAAGCCCAAGCTCGATGAATTCCACGCCATAGGCATATTCCATGTCCATATGGCGGGCGACTTCCGCTGTCATGTTCTTCTGCACGGTGCGCGCCATGCCATTATCCATCTCGGTCAGCAGTGCCACGGCCGGTTTTTCTGCCAGCATTTTTGCAGCGCTCTCCTCAGGAAACAGACAACGCTCCAGATTCCATGCAGTGACATTGAACGGAAACGCCAGCGGTGCGGTTGAAGCAGCCTGACCGCCGGTTTCCACACGGGTCATACACTCCATGGAAACCAGCTTGGCATCATGGGCAGCCATGGTTTTATCCAGCTGGGTGATGCTCTGGCGCTCCTCATGGGATGGCACATCCAGAACTGCAACTTGTGTGCGGATCATGGTTTCAACAGTCATTACTTCAGTCATGTCATTTCTCAGTCTTGTGCAATATTTCAGGCAGAAACAGCTTGGGCTGCTTTTACGTGGGTTGCGGCTGTTTGCGACAATTCAATGCGCTTGCCGCTCTGTTTATCAAAAAAGTGCAGTTTTTCAGGAGATACCGCCAGACGCATCTGATCACGGATTTCAGCCTGCGGCGGCAGTGCGGCGACCAGTTTCTGATTGCCCGCATAACCATGCACGATGCGTTGTGCGCCCAGCTCCTCCACATAATCGGTGCGGAACTGCAAGCCCTGCTCATGCGCTTCAGCGATATTCAAATCTTCCGCACGGATACCGATTGTTACCTCGCCCTGCACAGATGGTTCTGTGCCGAGTTTCAGAATATCCTCGCCCAGCATCAGTTGCGCCTGATGCACAGTGCCGTCAGCAAGATTCATTGCCGGTGAACCGATAAAACTGGCGACAAATGTCGATGCAGGCTTGTGATAAATCTCCAGCGGTGCACCGATCTGCTCGATCTCACCACCATTCAGCACCACCAGACGATCAGCCAATGTCATTGCTTCGAGCTGATCATGGGTCACATAAATCGAGGTTGTACCAAGACGACGCTGCAACTGCCGGATTTCTCCGCGCATGGAAACGCGCAATTTGGCATCAAGATTGGACAGCGGCTCGTCAAACAGGAACACCGCAGGCTTGCGCACAATTGCACGTCCCATAGCCACGCGCTGGCGCTGACCACCGGAAAGCGCACGCGGCTTGCGTTGCAGATAAGGTTCCAGTTCCAGCATCCGCGCAGCCTCCGCCACACGCGCCTCGATCTCGGCCTTTGGCGTTTTGCGGTTCCGCAAGCCATAGGCCATATTATCATAGACGCTCATATGCGGATAAAGCGCATAATTCTGGAACACCATAGCAATGTCACGATCTGCCGGTTCCACCTCATTCACGGTACGGTTGCCGATTGCCACCTCACCTTCCGAGATGGTTTCCAGTCCTGCCACCATACGCAGCAGCGTGGACTTTCCGCAGCCGGAAGGGCCAACCAGAACAATAAATTCACCGTCTTTAATATCGATATTCACCGCGCTGACGGCTTTGGTGCCGCCCGCATAGATTTTCGATACATTTTCAATTTTAACCTGTGCCATTGAAGGCTCCTAAAATCTCTTACTTGTCGCTCTCGGTCAGGCCTTTGATGAACCAGCGCTGGAACACCACAACCACCAGCACCGGCGGCACCATGGCCAGCACGGCAAGAGCAAAAGCCTCATTATAGTCCGGAATTTGCGCCCCGACCCACACCTGCAAAATCTGTTTGATGCCACGCATCAGCGTGAAGAAGCTCTCATCGGTCGTCACCAGCATCGGCCAGAGATACTGGTTCCAGCCATAGACAAACATGATGATAAACATCGCGGCAATCATGGTGCGCGACAGTGGCAGCAGAATATCGATGAAGAATTTCACTGGTCCTGCCCCGTCAATACGGGAGGCTTCCAGCAACTCATCCGGCACAGATTTAAAGAACTGCCGGAAATAGAATGTCCCCGTGGCCGAAGCCAGCAGCGGCACAATCAGCCCTGAATAGCTGTTGAGCATGCCGAAGGACGACACCACCTGATAGGAAGGCACGATACGCACTTCCAGCGGCAGCAGCAGCGTGGTGAAAATCAGCCAGAATGCCAGCGTGGCAAAGCGGAAGCGGAAATAGACAATCGCATAGGCTGCCAGCATCGACAGCACAATCTTGCCGACTGCAAAACCGAGGCCGAGGATCAGCGAGTTCAGCAGCATCCGCGATCCGGTGATCTGTCCGGTGAAACCACCTTCACGGGTCAGCACATTGCTATAGGTTTCCGTGAAATTATCGCCCCAGCTCAGAGACAGACCGTTGGAGTGAATATCCGCCGCCGTATGGCTGGAGGTGGTGAAAGCCACCACCACCGGCAGGATCAGAAACAGCGCTCCGGCAAGCAGGATCAGATGATCGGTAATTTTAACTTTATGCATCTCGTCCCCCACTTAATTGTAATGAATGCGCCGCTCAACGAAGCGGAACTGCACGATGGTCAGCGTGAATACCACCACCATCAGAATGACGGATTGTGCCGAAGAGCTGCCGATGTCATTACCGCGGAAGCCATCCATGAACACTTTATAGACCAGCGTAATCGGATTATTGGCGGCTTTATCCTTCACCATTACGTCGATCACACCGAAAGTGTCGAACAGCGAATAAGTGATATTGATAATCAGCAGGAAGAACACGGTCGGTGCCAGCAAAGGCAGAATGACCGTGCGGAAACGACGGGCACCGGAGCGGCAATCCATAACCGCAGCTTCACGCACTGAGGCGGGAACCGCCTGCAAGCCGGACAAGATGAAAATGAAATTATATGGAATCTGCTTCCAGACCGAGACGACGATCATCGCAAACGCAGTGTCGAAATAGTTCAGCCCGACTTTCATATCCCAGCCAAACCATGCAGCCATTTTCACAAACGGGCCGATATGTTGGTCGAAGATCATCATCCCGATGAGACCGGCAACCGGCGGCGCAATGGCATAGACCGAAATCAACACAGTTTTATAGGCAGCATTGCCACGGATAACCGCATCAGCTTTTACCGCCAGCAACATGCCAATGCCCAGCGACAGGGCTGTAACAATAATCGTAAAGATCGCCGTAAAACCGGCAATTCCGCGATATTCAGGACTGACCAGCACATCCGTATAGTTTTCCAATCCGACAAAAGTCGCACCGAAACCGAACGGGTCTTCAATATAGAAGGATGACTGAATGGCCTGAACAGACGGCCAGTAAAAGAAAATCAAAACAACAGCCAGCTGCGGTGCCAGCAGAAGATAAGGCAGCAGGCGTGAATTAAACTGCACGCGCTTGGCTGCTTCTGTCGGTTTTGTGCCACCTATCAGTGGCAGCTTTGCAACAAACGCAGCGAGTTTTGATGGTTGAGAAGTCTGGATATATGCCACGCGGCAAATCCCCGTCTTTTTGAGAAGTATCTATTAAAAACGGGGTCAGGCATGACTTGCTCCGACCCCGTTCATCACATTGAGAGACGTCTCTCAGTCCTTAGTTCGCGGTCTTTGCGAAACGGGTCAGCAGGTCGTTTCCTTCTTTTTCAACTGTCTCGAAAGCCTGTTTTACAGAGGTTTCACCAGCGAAAATACGGTTATATTCGCGTTCCATGATAGTACGGATCTGCGGATAGAAACCGAGGCGGTAGCCTTTCGACCACTCACCGGACTGCAGCATCAGCTGCTTGATCCCGACTTCAGCAACCGGTGTCTTTTCGTAATAGCCTTCAGATTTTGCCAGTTCATAAGCAGCTTTGGTGATCGCCACATAACCGGTTGCCTGATGGTAATATTTCTGTACTTCCGGCGAAGTCAGGAACTGGAAGAAGTCAGCCACGCATTTGTTTTCTGCGTCCGGCTTACCGGCCATGGCGAACAGAGCCGCCCCACCGATAAAGCTGTTGGTGCCTGCACCGTCAACGGCTTTCCAGTAAGGCAGGAAGTCAGCGGAGAATTCCATTTTCGCGGTTTTCTGCAGACCGCCGAAAGAACCGGAAGAACCAATCCAGAAAGCAACTTTACCTTCATCAAAAGGCTTCTGATTGTCTGCCCAGCCTGCACCGTAGAAGCCGAAATAGCCTTTATCAGCCCAGTCTTTCAGCTTTTCGAACATCATGATGAGGTTCGGATCAGTCACATTCAGTTTTGTGTCCTGAACGCTGTCATAACCGTTATTATTGGTGGCGAACTGAATGTTCTGACGGGAGAAGAAGTTCTCGGTGAACTGCCATGTCAGCTGCGAAGCGGTGAGCGGAATATAACCGGCTTCTTTAAGCTTCGGTGCAACGGCTTCAAATTCTTCCCAGGTCTTCGGGGCTTCAACGCCAGCCTTTTTCAGCGCTTCAGTATTGATATACATGATTGGCGCGGAGGAGTTGAATGGCATGCCAACAAATTTGCCATCCGGTGCCGCATAGAAATAGCGCACGCCTTCGATAAAGGCTTCACGGTCGAATTTGTAACCGGCATTGTTGATCAGGTCTTCAGCAGGAACAGTTGCGCCTTTTGCATTGATGATGGTGGCTGCACCGGCATCAAAAACCTGAAGAATATTCGGCTGTTCGCCGGAGCGGAATGCAGCAATACCGGAGGCCAGCGCTTCTTCATAAGAGCCTTTGGAAACCGGTGTCAGCGCGCAGGACTGCTGGGATTCATTGAAGCGCTTGGAGATCTCATTGATCACGTCAGCATTCGCGCCACCCATGCCGTGCCACCAGCTGATATTGGTTGCAGCCATTGACGATGTTGCAGAGACGGTGAGTGTCAAAGCGGCGATAGAAAGTTTTCTGAACATTACAGATCCCGTTTGTTGAAAAACTGGTTCCGCAATAGAGGGTGGATATGACACCGAATTAACAGGAATGAATCAGATTTATGAAACACACCGAAACCGGCAAGTTGCATAAATCTGCCACTGCCTGCCCTGTAGCAGAGCATTTCCAGTTTAGGCTGAATCATTGGAAATGCTCTATCTTTTTGTTTTTACGCGTATCTTATCCGAAAACCGTTTCACACTTTTCGGGATACGCTCTAACCTAAACAGGCCTACCTCACGGCAGGAAAATGAAATCCAGAATGATCGTGGAAAATAACAGGCCAATCATCACATATTGAAATCGCCTGCGCTTAATATTCATCGCAATCAGAATAACGATGGTTTCCAGCACCATGACAACCGGCAGAACGACCATATTATCGGTGTCGTTTTTAATGAAGGATGTTCTGATCTGCTCAAAAGACTGCATACTGTTGATGAAAATAAAGAGAGCAAAAAGCCATTTCTTTCTCGAAAAGAAATAGGTCTCGTAATCCCCGTATTCTTTAATGTCATCCGGCGTCAGGGTAACGCAGATGAAAAACAGACCAAAGACATAAAACAGCTCTAAGATATAAGTAACAATATCATAGGTTTTGCTGTTGCTCTCGATGAGATAATCCCACCAGAATTGAATAATCCATAAAAATACAACCAGTATCCAGCCGATGTGGATATAGGATATCTTGTTCTTCGAAGGGTGCTGAATAAATTTGGACGCGAAGACCAGCAAGCGCGATAGGCACAAGCTTATGCCCATGCCATTGATAATGCGCATATGCGAAAAAACATCAGCCTGACTGACAAGAATATCCGTTGCCATTGGCAAGCTCCCCTCCGGATAAGCGCATTATAAACTGCCGGATCACATCCCCTCCGGCTGTCATTTTACTTATTAGTAAATTATTAGCTCGAATGATGCCGACATAGTCAGAAGCAGAGCACCCAGAATTGCCAGAATCAAGCCGGTTCTGAAATGTTTGGATGCTTTAACAACCAAGCCCTTGTCATCGCTTTGTCCCGCATCACCATGCAGAGATGTGGAAAACAATACGACCAGCAAACCGATCAGCAGTGTGAATGAACCCGCAGCACTCAGCAGATCACAGATAAAAAGCGTTAAATTGGTATTGGTCATAGAAGCTTCACCGGACAGATTACAAAATTACACGTGATGGTTATAAACTCTGCCCGCGCATGACAAGCCTGAAGATTTCAATAGATCATAATGTTGAACAATAATTCCCACCATAATTTATGCGCTTTTCTGATGTCATGCAGAAACAACACTGGTCTTAACTTCGGTTCATGCGATACAACGCATGAATTATTAAAAAATGCAGCAAGCATGAATAAAAATACGGAGGAGCGCTCAAGATGCATTATGCGCGTATTACCGAGCGTTTGAGCAGCAAAGGCTCACACAAATGGGCTGTCCATATGCGCGCCCGCGAGATGAAAGCCGCAGGCGAAGATATTATCGAGCTGACCATCGGCGAACCGGATATTCCGACACCTGCCGAGATGATTGATGAGGCTGCCCGCTCCATGCGCGCAGGCCGCACCCGCTATACCAGCGGCCGTGGGGAGCCGTCGATTCTTGCAGCTCTGTCTGACAAATATTCGAAGCGTACCGGCCGCAAGATCAGCCAGCAGCAGATTCTCTGCTTTCCGGGCACACAAAGCGCACTGGCAATTGCCATGCTTGGTCTGGCCGAAGAAGGTGACGAAGTCATCACCACCAACCCGTGCTATGCGACTTATGAAGGCGTGATTAAAGCAACCGGTGCCACGCCGGTCTATGTGCCGGTCAGTGAAACCAACGGTTTCCGCCTGCAGGCGGCCGATCTGGAAAAAGCAATCACACCACGTTCGCGCGTACTGTTGCTCAACTCACCGCATAACCCTACCGGCGCTATGCTGAGCCGTGAAGAAATCGCAGCCATCGGCGAAGTCTGCCGCAAACATAATCTCTGGATCATCTCCGATGAGGTTTATGAATTGCTGGTTTTTGAGGGTGAATTTGCCTCTCCGCTTGATCTGCCAGAACTGGCCGAGCGTACGGTTGTGGTTGCCTCGATTTCCAAATCCCATTCCGCGCCGGGCTTCCGCAGCGGCTGGTGCATCGGACCGGAAGAATTTACGGATCGCCTGCTGCCATTGTCAGAATATTTACTGTTCGGCGTGCAGCCTTTCATCGCGGATATGACTGCCTATGCGCTGAACCGTCCGGCAACCGCAGCGCAGCAAATGCTTGAGAATTTCTACCGCCGTGCGCAAATGATCTCCGAGCGCCTTGATGGTCATGCCGGAATTTCCTGCAAGATCCCGCAGGCAGGCATGTTCATTCTGGCAGATATCCGCGCCACCGGCATGACCGGTGCGGAATTTGCGATGCGCCTGCTGGAAGAAGAAAAGATTGCGACTATGCCCGGCGATTCCTTCGGCAGCAATCTGGTCGGCTTTTTGCGTCTGAGCCTCAGTGTGGCGGATGATCAAATTGATGCAGCCTGTGCCGGTATGGTGCGGCTTGCACAACGTATCACACTGGAAAAAGCAGCCTGATTTCACCTCCTTCCAATACAAAGCCCGCCTCATCACTGAGGCGGGCTTTTTTTGTTTTTCATATCGGTTTTAGCGGATCAGTGTCACATGCTTGGCACCAAATGCCCAAAGAATACCGCGCACGATCAGCAAAGCTGCAATCACAATCAGCATAATACAGACCGAGAAAGCTGCCGCCTGATTGACCGCCCCGCGATCAGACAATTGCAGCACAGAGATCGAAGCGACCTGCGTTGCCGGTGTGGTGAGAAAGATCACCGCAGACAGCGATACCATGGTGCGCATAAAGAACAGAACACCCACGCCCAGCAATGTCGGCCACAGCAGCGGCAGTGTCACTTTACGCAAAGTTGTCAGCACGCTGCCGCCGAGCATGGTTGATGCTTCATCAAACGAGCCGCTGATCTGTTTCAGACTGGTTGAGGAGATCAGGAATGCGTGGGCATGGTTATAATAGACGCTGAGAATGATAATCAGCGCAAAACTGCCATAGAGGAAGTGCAGCGGGTTGGACGGATTATTAAAGGCCAGCACATAGCCAAGCCCCAGCACCATACCCGGAACGGCTGACGGCAAGATGGCCAGGAATGCCAGCGGGCCGGTGAGCGGATTTTTGAACTTCTGCACCGCAATTGCAGTCATACCGGCAATTGCCACGCCCAGCACAGCCGTTGCCAGACTGATCTTCACACTGTTCCACAAAGGCGCTGTGCCATTCTGCACATCGAACTGATAATGCTGAAGCGTAAAGCTCATATTATATGGCCAGAGCTTGACGAAGCTTGCCAGCACCACAATCAGAATAACACTCAGGATCAGCGCCATTGTGAAATAGGCATAAAGCCCGAGCAGCAGATCACGTTTACCTGACGGGCGCACAACCATCGGCCGCGCTTGTGAAGTGAGCAGTGCCTGCTGCTGTTTGGTCAGGCGTTTTTCAACAATCTTGGCGGCAATGGCAGGCATCAGCAGCACAATACCGATCACCGCGCCAAGACCAAACTGCGCCTGCCCTATCACCTGATTATAGACTTCTGTGGCCAGCACGTTGAAATCGCCGCCGATCACCATCGGATTACCGAAGTCAGTCATCACCAGATTGAACACAACGAAACAGGCTGCCGCCAGACCATAGCGGGTGGCAGGCAAAGTCTGGGTGCGGAAAATACGCCATGGCCCTGCCCCCAGCACTTCCGCACTCTCATGCAGCCGCGCATCGCTGACAGCCAGCGCTGCCGAGAGGATCAGGAAAGCATAGGGGAAAGCATAAAGCGCATTCGCAATCACCACACCCCAGAAACCATAGATATCAATATCCATGCCCATCCAGCGGTTGAGAATACCGTTACGACCGAGCAGCAGCACCAGCCCCTGTGCCTGCACCAATGACGGAGCAAAGAGCGGAATAAGCGCTGCCATCCGCAACAGGGATTTAAACGGTACATGGGCACGCTGCAGCGTATAGGCATAGGCATAGGCCATGCCGGTCACAATAATGGTACAGGTCAGCGCCATACCAAGACTGTTCAGCACCAGCGTCCAGAAACGCGCGGTTGTAAAAGTGCGGGTAAAATTGCCGAAACCAAAACCTTCAGGCGTACTGAAACCCAGCACCAGAATGGCCCAAAGCGGCATAACAAGGAAAATCAGGATCAGAGCTGTAATCCCGATCGTCATCGCCCATGAAATGAAATTGTCGCTAAACAGACCGCGCTTTAAACCGGCGCCGGTCGTTGTTGTTACAGAAGCCTCGGCGCTGCTCATGACAGCACCCGTAAAGCATCTGCCGGCAGATGCAGCGTTACTGCATCACCTGTTTGCGGCAAGTACCCTGCTCTGTTGGCGGTGCCGTGCATTTCCACGCTGATTTTAACGTCTGGCCGTTTATCCGGCACCACTTCCAGCCGCGATATATGCCCCAGATAAATCTGACTGCGGATGGTTGCCGGAAAGTGATTATCATCCGGCATGGTTTGCGTTGCGGGCAGCAGGCTGACGGCCTCAGGCCGGATACCGACTTTACTGACCGGTGCGGAACCGGAAATCTCTGCGGCATCCAGTTTCAGCACTTTATCTGCAAAATGCAGGCTATTACCGGCAGTCTTATCCAGCGGCAGAATATTCATGCGGCCGATAAAATCCGCAACAAAGCTGGTTAAAGGCTGCTGATAAAGCGTTTGCGGCGTACCGGTTTGTTCAATATGTCCGTCTTTCATCACCACGATCACATCGGCCATAGCCAATGCTTCTTCCTGATCATGTGTGACCATAATGGTAGTAATACCGACGCGTTTTTGCAGCGCGCGAATTTCATTGCGCAATTCCTCGCGCACCTTCGCATCCAGCGCGGAAAGCGGTTCATCAAGCAGCAAGAGTGACGGATTGGGAGCCAATGCACGGGCAATAGCTATACGCTGTTGCTGACCGCCGGACATTTGCGCCGGTAGTTTCTCGGCCTGATTAGCCAGATGCACCAGATCCAGCATTTCACGCACCCGCGCTGCAATCTGTGCTTTTGTCCAGCTCCGGCATTCCAGCCCGTAGGCAATATTGCGCGCCGCCGTCATATGCGGAAACAGCGAATAAGACTGAAACACAACACCGAAATTACGTGACCGCGCAGGTGTGTGCGACAGGTCATTATCACCCAGCATAATCCTGCCGGAATCAATTTCTTCCAGCCCCGCAACGGCACGCAGCAACGTTGTCTTGCCGCAACCGGAAGGCCCGAGAAAACATACCAGAGAACCATGCGGAATATTCAGAGAAACATTATCAAGGGCTTTCACTGCGCCATAGCTTTTAATGACATTCTGAATGTTCAAATCCATTGGTATATTTCCTTTGGTATTTTGTTTTTATGGACGCAGCTGAAAATCCCTGCGTATTCCCCGTTGCATGAAATTTCATGCAAATGCTTATCAGACCGATTCAAGCCGCGGCTTTAAATCTCTGTTTTTCGTATGTTTTTTACAGCGCAGAAAACAGCTTGCTCAACGCTTTGAAAGCCGAAAGAGCAAGACCGGACAGATGCAAGGCTGTCCGGTCTGTTTAACAATTAGCGCTCGTATTTCTTCTGCCATGTTTCAATGATCTTTGTGCGATCATCGGCTGCGGCTTTGAAATCAACCGCATACATAACCTTGGACACATCTTCAGGAAGACCGGCTTCTTTGAACTTGTCCGGCATTGCGCCGCCCGGAATCGTTACAATGGCTTTCCACTTGTAATATTCGTCGGCAGCCTGCTTGCTCACAGTCCAGTCGAGAAAACGCTTGGCTGCGTCTTTGTTCTTGGATGTTGAAACCAGCGCATTAGCTTCCAGTTCATTACCCGCGCCTTCTGACGGGATCACCATGGTGATCGGATAGCCTTCGGCAATATTCTTGATGGCGCGCAGTTCAAAAGAGGCACCCACAGTATATTCGCCCATTGAAGCGACGTTACACGGCTTGGAACCGGATTTGATATATTGCGCTACGTTCTTGTCGAGACTGTCGAGGAACGCCCAGCCCTTTTCTTCGCCCATCTGCTGGATCAGCGAGTCAATCTGGATATAGCCGGTGCCGGATGATGCAGGGTTCGGCATCACCACTTCACCTTTAAAGGCAGGGTCGGTCAGATCGGCCCATGACTTCGGCATTGTCAGGCCTTTGGATTTCAGGCGCTCATTGTTTACGCAAAAAGCGGCCATATAACCGGTAACCGCAAACCAGCGGTCTTCCTTATCACGGAACTGCGCAGGCACGGTGTCGATATTCGCAGGCTTATAAGGCTCCAGCGTTTTAATAATTTCAGGATTGAACAGCGAGGTAACTGCAACGCCCCACAGCACGTCATGTTGCGGATTTGCCTGTTCGGCGATGATACGGGCAACAAGATCGCCATTGGACAGGCGCAGCATATTAATATCCAGATCAGGCAAAGCTTTTTTCGCCTCGGCGAGGAAAGCTGCGGCCTCATCTTCTTCATAAACAGTATAAACCGTCAGCGTCTCTGCCAGTGCAGAACCGGCCATCAGAGTCGCAGCCAGCGCACCCAGAGTTTTCAGGTAAGTCTTGCGCATATCAAAGCCCCCATCCCATGGATTTTGTTTGAGTTTTTATAAAAAGTTCCCGCACATAATGATGAAATAGCCACAGATATCAATGCGAAACTTTGAAAACACACCGGAACACGCTGCGCTTGCCCCCTCCCGCTGCAGTCATTCCTGTGGCTTCATTGGTCGCATAAACATGATCTCAGAATGAGACCATTCTTCAGACAATGCTCCGCACAACCTCACAGAAAGACACATCTGTCAGGTCAGCTTCCAAATTCTCGATTGGTCATATTATCGCGGTCGTTGAATGAGACCATTTAACGACGGATACACTAAAGTCTGTGGCTGCAGATGTGTTTTCCACACCCGTATTGCATTCACGATCTTGCATAAAAATCAGGGGTGAGTGACGGATCAAAAGCCGCCCCCATCAGGATAACCTCAAAACTGTGCCTGTGCTTTGGCTCATGCGCATGTCCGTAAGCGGCAAAAAACAGCGCATTTTGTCATAATAAACATTTCCGCAAACAGGCAATAAAACTGCAATATTTGCTGTCGTTTTCACGGTAACAAATATCGCATTCGGTCAGTTACGCCATGCGATCAGATCACTCTGTGCTGTGTAAAACTTCTATGCCTGTTTCCGGCTGCTCACGCCGGCTGCCCAGATTAACCAGCATATCATTACCGTCCTGCAAGAAGGCAGGTCCGACAATCCGTACAGCACGGTCAGACATATCTTTTTCAACGACCGGAACAGAAACCGGCGCCATCACCGGCTTAACAGGCGCAATGGTTTTTTTCTTCGGTTTTGCGGAACCTGCCCGCACCTGCTCAATATAGGAAAAATACTTTGCCCAGTTACATTTCTGAAAATTCTCTGATGCCTGATAGGCATAGGCAGAACCCAGATTGACGTAGGATTCGCGTTTATCAACGGATACCATATCCGCAGTCTCGGCAGCAGGATCACTCAAAATATACAGATTGACGTCGGGGGTCTCGCAGATGAAACGACACTGCGCCAAGGTCTCTTTTATCTTGTCGCTTCGGGCATATTGCGAATGTGGTGCCGGAAAATAATATCCATCGGACAAGCGCACACAAAACAGTAGAGGTGTTCCCGAATACTGACCGCCAAACAAATTGGTATTTTTGGTAAGCTGGCTTTTGTTGCTCAGCCCGGTTGGTTTCGATGATGTAGCAGTGAGAGATGTTCCGCTACATTTTGCCAAGGCTGCTGCACTTTTCTGCAACTGTTTTTGTATGTCACCACGCCGCTGAGCCAAATCACGACAAGCGTTAAAAAAGCCGCCCTGAGCATTTTCTGCCGTACATTTCCGGCCGCGCTCCATATTTTTCAAGGCAGTCAGCTGACGTTTTAAAATAATATCGGCAGCGATCAGGGAATTATCCGAACATGTCGCGGCAAGAGCAGGAGAGATTGCACCCGTTACAAGCAGGACAACCAAGAGGAGCAATGTCTGGCGAAGCGTAACACAACGCGCCATAAGCGCAGGCATCACCGGAAAACCCAACCTCTTTGACACCCTCCACTTAACCACAGTCCCCTCCGCGTGTTTATGTAACGGCCGAATTGAGCAAAGAATTACAAAGCTTTACCGATGAATCATGTAGCAAATATTTCAACCCGGTTACGACCATTATTTTTAGCTATATACAGGCTGATATCTGCTTTTTTGGTCATATCGGAAAAAGAGGTTACGTCTGCGGCTGCCTGACAGACCCCCGCACTGATTGTCAGACGCACAATGCCGTCACTATGCTCGAATGCATCATTTTCTGCAGTCTTGCGAACACGCTCGGCAAACTCATAGGCTTCATTCATTGTCGTATCAGGGAGAATAACCGCAAATTCCTCGCC
This sequence comes from Pseudochrobactrum algeriensis, assembly GCF_018436245.1. Taxonomy (NCBI): domain Bacteria; kingdom Pseudomonadati; phylum Pseudomonadota; class Alphaproteobacteria; order Hyphomicrobiales; family Brucellaceae; genus Pseudochrobactrum; species Pseudochrobactrum algeriensis. The sequence goes on along the minus strand of NZ_CP075361.1, from coordinate 904,680 downwards.
GCCTATACGGGCAATAAAATCCTTCTTCCGGAAAATCGTCATCAGGATATTGGCAAAGCGCTGCAAGGCAATATCACCGGCGGCATGGCCAAACTGGTCGTTAATGCGCTTAAAATGATCAATATCCAGCAAAATCAAAGCAAGCGAACCATCCGCAGGATCGCGCTCTGCTAAAGTCAGCTCAAAGGCTCTGCGATTATACAACCCCGTCAGCGGATCAAGCAGAGCCATTTGTTTTAACTCAGAAATCCCCCGTTCATAGGCCATTGATATAGCGAAAGCGCCGCTTGCAACAATATGAATGGACATAACGAGCAAAATGACTGCCAGAAGCCCGTCATTCGGCAATAGTTTCATATTGGCCGGGCTTGTCACCCAGCCCTGTATCACACGGGCAATAAATGCCGCAGCAACAAGACTATAGGCTATAGCCAACCCCCAACGGGACGGCAGAGTCTCACCATTTGGGCGCAGTAATTCGCGGAGAACCAAAATGATTTCAACCAAAAATATGAGATTAACAAAGCCAAAAATAAACCCGTTCGTCAGATAGGAAGAGAACAGATATGGGAGCAGCACAATCAGTATGATTAAGAAATTAATCTCAATATAGTTTTTGCGATAGAAAAAACTGCGTATAGCCTGCCAGCGCAGCGCTATCCCCGTGGCTAATACCACGTTGACGAGAATCAACTGCAGCATCTGCGAGCGGTCAATCACAACAAAGATAATGAAGCCGACGGATAAAACCGCATTTGCTGCAACCCAATATAGCCAATAGGTTCTGTCGCGCTGCTTCAGCCAAATACAAAAAAATGCAATCGCAAACGCTGCCAGAGAAATAGCGTTTACTGTAAATAGTGAATTTGGCTCAATATCTGCCATGTATTGAATGAGCATCGACAATCAAATCCCTCACGTCGATAAACAAAATACTCCCGGAATGCACTGTATCTCTGACTTCTTCCCGTTAAGGAGACGAAGTCAGTATGCGGTTCGGCAAGCCGAACATATTCATAAAGTGTGCAGCCGTTTTAGCAGGCATCACATATTCCATAGCATTACGTAAAAATATTCCGCTATCACTTTTTTATGCAAAAAGCGACATTTTGAATGAAAGATAAAAGAACAAGATTGTTTCAGTGCTGCTTAATATTCTTAAATTCAAACAAAACAAGCAAGCTGAGTTAAATATATCGTGAGAACAATTTAAATTTACTCAGCCTGTTTACTACACATAGCGAGATCAAAAATCACCGGCAGAACAAATTAAACAGTCGGAACATAATGCGAGAAATTGGCTGGGGCGCCTGGATTCGAACCAGGGGATGGCGGTACCAAAAACCGCTGCCTTACCGCTTGGCTACGCCCCAATACAAATCACGGAGAGATTCCGTGGCGGTTGATCCGGCTTATAGCCGCAAGAAATCCATTGTGCAATGCATTGAAATCAGATTTTTACATTTTAAAACAAAGCAAACCCGTCCAACTTCAAAAAAGTGTTTTACGTTTTCAGCTTCGCAAGTTCTCCGCTCTCCAACATGCTGGAAAAGCAGCTCATAAACGCGTAAAGACAACAGTAATTAAGTAAGTTTGACTGCGCTCCGATACAGTTTAAAGGGTTCAGACAATCTGTTTCAGATTAAATTATATCATATTCAACCGCTTGCCGGATTACCTTACACTTCAGGAGACAGCAGCTTGTCAGTTTATTGGTGGATTTTTCCTCTCTGCTTTATTTTCTCCGCGCTCCTGCTCCTGATTTTAAAAGACAAACTTCCTGCGAATTTTCTTGCTGCCGGCTTTAATCCGCGCTCCAACCATTCTATCCCTGCCAGACAAATCGGCGGACTGGCCTGCATTCCGGTTTTCATATGTGCACTAATTATTTTTGGCCTATGGGAAATGATACCGGCACGGATGAGTATCAGCCTTGTCATTGCTGCTTCGTTAGTCTGGGTTACCGGCTATCTGGATGACCGAAAAGAACTGTCTGTACGCGCAAGACTTCCTCTGCAACTTCTGGCCGCAATTCTCGCTGTTTATAGTTTAGGTGCTGATTTCCGGCTTTTGCCCGATCTACTCCCCTATTGGCTTGAGATGCTGCTTTTAAGCATCGCCATCCTTGGAAGTATTAATGTCGCCAATTTTATGGACGGTCTGGATTGGCTGACTGTCACCGGTATTGGAATTCCACTATTACTGCTCGGAATTCTCTCAGCTATATTTCTTCAGGAGCCGGCAATTCCGGCGATTAGTCTGGCGATAAGTGGTGCTCTCGCAGGATTTGCAGTTTTTAACCGCCCGCCAGCCTCAATCTTTCTCGGTGATTCCGGTAGTCTGCCGCTTGGCCTGATTACCGGTGCAGTATTTCTGCTCTTTGCCGGACAAGCAGGTATTATTCCCGCTCTCATCCTGCCGCTTTATTATATTCTCGACGCTGGCAGCACGATTATCCTGCGTCTCCGCAAAGGTGAGAATATATTACAGGCACACTCTTCCCATGCCTATCAGATCGCCAAACGCTCGGGAAAATCCGTTTATTTTGTTACCGGCAGCCTTGCACTGCTCAATCTTATATTGGGAGCTATTACTGCAGCCACGCTGTGGTCAGGCACGTTTATCGGGCAATTATCCGGCCTGATAATCGCCCTAGCGCTAACAGCGCTGCTGATCCTTTATTTTCGCAAAAGGATTTAATTACTGGCGGATATAGTCAAACAACAGCGCTTTAGCACCTTCAGCATCGTTATCATCAAGAAGTTGCTGCATCTGCGGTAGGCGCTGCGGTATTTCTTCAGCTTTTGTGCCACGTTTTTCCGCACAAAGAATTTTTGGGTGACGGGTACGTAATGCTTTATCCGGATCATAAAACAGCTCCTCGTAAAGCTTCTCGCCCTCACGGATACCAGTCACCCGTATTGTGATATCCCCGTCAGGATTTTTAATATCGCGCACAGACAGTCCGGCCATCAGGATCATATTCTCAGCCAGATCTCTGATTTTCACCGGACTCCCCATTTCCAGCAAAGCCGTCTCACCACTTTTTATAACCGCACCGGACTGGATAATCAGTTCTGCAGCCTCGCGGATCGACATGAAGTAACGGGTCATATTTTCATCAGTTAGCGTTACAGGGCCTCCTGCAGCAATCTGCTCACGAAACAGCGGTACAACCGACCCGTTAGACCCCAGAACATTACCAAACCGAACGCTCGAAAATGACTGTGCCGAACCTTTCTGCTGCGCAAGATCTCCATAATGGCGGATAACAAATTCTGCCCATCTTTTGGTTGCACCCATAACATTCGTCGGGCGAACAGCTTTATCGGATGAAATCAAAATAAAACGCTCTATGCCGGTCTTCAGCGCAGCATCGGCAACAGCTTTTGTGCCCATAACATTATTACGGATGCCTTCAAGCGGGTTCACCTCAACCAAAGGTACATGCTTATAGGCAGCACAATGATAGATCGTATCAACCCCGTGAGAGTGAATAACATTCTCCAGCAATTCCTGCTGGGTTACCGAACCCAATACCGGAACAATTTCACAATTCGCGACAGATTTCAGTTTGCGCTCCAGCTGATAAAGCGCAAATTCCCCGACCTCAAACAAAACCAGTTTGCGCGGTTTCCAGTTGACAATCGTGCGACACAATTCGCTGCCGATAGAACCACCGGCGCCTGTCACCATGATTGAGTGCCCCTCAATCATCGACTGCAGCATTGCCTCATCCGGCGGCACCGGCGAACGCCCCAGCAGGTCATCAATTTCAATATTACGCAGCGCACCAACCAGATATTTTCCCCGCGACAGATCTGCAATCGGCGGCAGAATACTGGTACGGATTTTCAGGCGCCCTAAAATACTGGCATAGGCTTTCCGCTCCGTCTCTCCCATCGACGGGTCGGAGATCACGACCTGACAAACACCGTAATTCTTAACCAGATCAGCGATAGATGTCGGTGCATAAACACGGGTTCCAGCGATATCCATACCGAGCAATGACGGATCACGATCAATAAAACCGGCCACGTAAGTATCGCGATGCACACGCAATGCCGCTGCCAACTGCTGCGCAGCCTCACCGGTACCGATAATCAATGCCACTTCCCGTGATACAGGGCCGGTACTGTCCCGCAAAATCCATTTGGCGCCGAAACGGGAAATGGAGACCAGAATAGTAATCACCAGCCAGTAAATCAGCGGAACAGAACGCGGAACACCGGTTCCGCCGGTCATTTCAGTCAAGAATGCAATGGCAACCCATAGCAAAGCCGCGACGGCAGTTGCCTGAAAGATAGACCAGATTGCCTTTTCCGGCAAATAACGGATAACAGAACGATAAAGACCATAGCGGATAAAAACCGGCACAGCGACCAGCGGTGCCGCCAGCATCAGTAATATTTGCTTGGTATTTGGCACAAACAGAAAGCCATAACGCAGAACATAAGCAACATAGACGCCAAGCAACAACAAGGTAATATCCACGCCAAGCGTGATAAGTTGCTTTATAGATCGCGGGAGTGCCGCAATCCGCCTTGAAACATCTGCCGTTTTCATGCGGTTAATCTCTCACCTTATTCTTCAGCAAAATTTGCATCCTACTTCCACAATCATAATCAGGCAAAAGAATAACTTGACAAATTTGTTCAAGTATTAAATTTAAATAAAATAGCTTACTCATACTGACTAACAAAATACTTATATCAAAACCAGCAAATCTATCTCTATTCACAGGAATTGCGAACAAAAGTGCCTATGCGATGGACGCATTAAAAAATTACTGCTTCTCATAGTTTTTTTCAACGTGAACCATAGACCACTGCCTTACCAATCAAGCTTTCTCAGGTTCCGTAAGAGAAATTTATCCGGCATTTATAATTCATCAGATTCTCTGCTGTTGCACGACATATCAATCTAAATCCCCCGATTATTTTGAAAGCCGTGCAACAAATTATCGCAATCTTAACAAGGTCATGGAGTGACAGGCTGATTACCGTCTACCCAAAGCCACTGCTGACCATCACTGAAAGCAAGCTTCCCGCTCTGACCCGTCCTGATAAAAATAACAGCACCTGCACCGCTCTGTGCAGCATCCGGTAAAGCACCACTCTCATAATTTCCGGTGCGAATTGGCCCCTCAACATGCAACGGCGCTGTTGGCCAGACCGAGCCGATAGCTATATTACCGCTAGCACGATCAATCCGCAGTGCCTGTCGCCACTGCCCGCTATCATCTGCAACTTTAATGCTGAAGTTATTTTCACCGGCGATTCCCATTTCAGCATAGCCGGTCCAGCTACTCTGAAATAACAGGGATGCAGTATTCTCACTCAGGTTTTTATTGATTTTCAACTGATGCCCTGCCCCGCTATGGGTCAGCAGAACGGCGTCAGAGGCTACAGCCAAGCGGTTATAGGTATCAGCCTCCGTATTTACTCCAACCATCGGCTGCGGGTTCAGCAGTGCCCGCCATTGACTGCCGTTAAATATGAACAGTGCATTTTCATCAGCAATATGCATGATCCAGCCGCGCAAAGGCACGAAGAAGAACCATTCACCATCCATGAAGGCTGCAAGATTGCCATCCTGCCCGCTCCATAAATCCGCGGCTCCCGCAGGTATCAGATAACGATCACCTTCCTGCGCAGTGACAGGCGCTGAAGAATATTGCCGGCTTAAAACGGACAGATGCAGAAGCGCATCGAGATAACGCAGCGCTTCATTATGTGTGACATGTTTCTGCGCCTGACTGGGCAGAATATAAGGTATTTTCAGATTAGGGGTCGTTTCCATATCTTGCTTTTCCCGTTGTTCATGAACGGGAAAAGTCTACGGAAAGAATAAAGAGCGGGGATAGATTTGCCCGTCGTGCCTTTAGCTGCCACGATAAGTGGAATAAGCCCAAGGGCTGACGAGCAGCGGCACATGATAATTGGCACTCTCATCGGCAATGGAAAACCGGATCGGAATCAGATCGAGAAATGGCGGCTTCGCCTGATCCGCGCCTTGTGATTCAAAATATTCAGCGACATGAAACTGAATTTCATAAGTGCCGATACGTATTTCCGCTTCATTGAGCAGAAGCTCATCAGTGCGGCCATCAAGATTGGTTGCAGTTCGCTTAACCAGTTCCAGCTCACCACTGCCCTTCACCCGATAAAGCTCAAGACGCATTGCGGCAGCCGGTTTGCCATGAGCAGTATCGAGAACATGGGTTGAGAGTTTTGCCATAACCATACCTTTTCTGCTGCATGTAATCTATGATGTGAGCATATCCCCCAGCCGCAGTTCTGCGATACGCGCAATCTGCCGCAGTGCCTCAGAAATTTCCTGCTCCGGTGTATTCTGCAAACGCGTTTCAAAACTGGCGAGGATGGAATGTTTGTCATGTCCTTTACCGTCAAAACCGCGTACGGCGAGAATGAAGGGAAAATCAAAGCGCTGCTTATAAGCATCATTTAAGCTATGAAAGCGCTCATACTCCGCATCATCCAACCGGTCGAGTCCCGCCCCCTTCTGCTCACTTGTAGAAGCATCGGTGAGATGACCTGCACGCGCAGCTTTTCCTGCCAGATCAGGATGCGCACGGATCAGCGCCAGTTGTTTGGTCACACCGGCTTTTTCAACTGCCTGCACCATCGCCTGATGCAGAGCAGAAACAGAAGCAAACGGCCTGCCTCCCGCCACGGCTTCTGCCACCCAAGGAGAATGCTCGAAAACACCGCCCAGCGCAGAGACAAAATCCGTCTCAGGCCGATCATTCAACTCCTGTAAATTCATTTCAAGATTCACTCTGCTTCTGGCGCTGGCGCAGTTTCATGATCGATTTCAGCACAGTTTCCGGTGTGGCCGGTGCATCCAGCTCCGGCGAGACCTGATGATCCGCAATCGAAGCAATGGCATCGCGGATTGCCAGCCAGACGGAAATGCCAAGCATTAACGGCGGTTCGCCAATGGCTTTGGAACGGAATACCGTTTCCTCGCGGTTCGGTGCATTTTCTAATATCCGCACATTGAAGATTTCAGGCACATCGCGCGAGCCCGGAATTTTATAGGTCGAAGGGCCTGCTGTGCGTAACCGTCCCGCCTTATCCCACCAAAGTTCTTCGCAAGTCACCCAACCCATACCCTGCACGAAAGCACCTTCAATCTGGCCGAGATCAATCGCCGGATTAAGCGGAAAGCCGACATCCTGCAAAATATCAGCGCGCAGGCAGCGCGTTTCTCCGGTCAGCGTATCCACGGCCACTTCGGCAACAGCCGCACCATAGGTGAAATAGAAGAACGGGCGGCCGCGCATTGTCTTACCGTCCCAATGGATTTTCGGTGTCGCATAATGGGCAGCTTCCGAAAGCTGCACGCGTTTTGACCATGTCAGTTTGGCAAGCTCGCCAAACGACATGGATTCATTACCTGCATAGACACGATTACCACGGAAGATGATCTCGCTCTCTTCTGTGTTGTAATGCTCTGCAGCAACCTTGGTCATGCGGCTTTTGATTGCCGTTGCCGCTTTAAAGGCTGCCATACCGTTGAGATCAGAACCGGTTGAGGCAGCCGTTGCAGACGTATTCGGCACTTTACCGGTCGCTGTCGCCGAGATGCGCACCAAACCTAAATCAATCTGGAACACTTCAGCCACAACCTGCGCGACTTTGACAAACAGCCCCTGCCCCATCTCCGTGCCGCCATGGTTCAGAAACACCGAACCATCCTGATAGACATGCACCAGAGCACCGGCCTGATTGAGCGCCGTGAGGTTGAAGGAAATGCCAAACTTCACCGGCATCATCGCCAGTCCGCGACGGATCAGCGGATTGGCAGCATTATAAGCATCAATCTCCGCACGCCGTCTTGCCCATTCGCTGCTGTTCAGCAGAGTTTCGGTTACCTGCACCAGCCGGTTATCTTCAACTTTCTGGCCATAGGGCGTTTCATCGCCAGTCTCGTCGCCGTAATAATTGATGGCACGCAGTTGATTGGGATCAAGCTTCAGTTCACGGGCAATAGTATCGACGATTGTTTCAATCGCGATAATGCCCTGCGGTCCGCCAAAGCCGCGAAATGCCGTATTGGAAACAGTATTGGTTTTGCAGGCATGACCGATGAAATGCGCATGTTCAATGAAGTAGGAATTATCTGCATGGGTCAGCGCACGGGCAATCACCGGCCCTGTGAGATCCGGCAGGTTACCGGCGCGGGCGAGAAACTCGATATCCAGCCCTTTGATACGCCCGCGACTGTCTGTTCCTGCTTGCCAATGCACTACAAAATCATGGCGCTTGCCGGTGGCAATCATATCATCGCGACGCTTGAGGCGCATTTTACACGGGCGTCCGGTTTTAGCTGCAACCAGCGCGGCCGCACAGGCAATAATCGTTGCCTGACTTTCCTTGCCACCGAAGCCGCCGCCCATACGCCGCACCTGACATTCCACCGCATGGGCATGAAGACCCAGCACATGAGCCACATGGTGCTGCACTTCGCTCGGATGCTGTGTTGAGGAATGCACCAGCATGTCGCCGTTTTCATGCGGCCAATTTTCACCGGGAATAGCATAGGCAATATGGGTTTCGAGATAGAAATGATCCTGTCCACCCATTGAAAGACGGCCGGAAAACTGATGTTCCGCATTAGCAATGGCGGTTTTGGCATCGCCCTGTTGCACCACCTGTTGCGGGATCACATAGCTCTTTTGCCGGTGCGCTTCTTCCACATCCAGCACCGGTGGCAATTCTTCAATATCCAGCTTCACCAGCTTTGCGGCTTTATATGCAGCTTCAAAACTGGTAGCGGCAAGTACCGCGATAGCGCGTCCCTGATGGTCGAGCAGTTCTTCCGCAAACAACGGTTCACCCGGCAATCCCGGTGAAACATCATTAATGCCCGGAATATCATGCACATCCCATATACCAATAACACCGGCCTGCGCCAGAGCTTCACTGGCATCCATACTTTTCAGCCTGCCATGCGCTACCGGCGACAAAATAAAAGCCGCATGAAGCGTGTCCGGTAATTCCGGCATGTCATCAATATAAGTCGCGGCACCCGCCACATGACGGCTGGCGGAATCATGCACAACACCATGTCCGACAATACTGCGCTCGACTTTGTTAGCACCTTCCGGCGTTGGAAAAGGCTGATTAAGTGCGATCATAGTGCCATCACCTCCACCACTTCACCGGCCAGATCATGGCGCAGACGCTCCACCAGATTTTGCGCCACCATCAGACGATATTCAGCACTGCCGCGCCAATCACTTAATGGACTAAGCTCTGTAGCAATAGCCTGTGCACAGGCTGCGACCGCAACTCCGTCCAGCGTCTTGCCGGTCAGCGCCTGTTCCGCACTTTTCACCCGTTTTGGTATTGCTGCCATACCGCCAAAAGCGATACGGGCATCTGTTATAATCCCGTTTTCCCGCGTCACACGGAATGCACCGCAAACGGTAGAAATATCCTGATCGTAGCGTTTGGAGATTTTATAAACGCGGTAATCCTGCCCCGCAGTCAGCTTCGGGAGCGTGATTGAGGCAATCACCTCGCCCTCACGCAATTCCGTCTTGCGGTAATCGAGAAAGAAATTTTCCAGCGGCAGCGTGCGACTACCTTCCATCCCTGCCAATTCAATCTCAGCGCCAAGCCCGATCAGCGCTGGCGGCCCGTCCCCGATCGGGCTGGCAGTACCAATATTGCCACCAATCGTGCCCTGATTGCGAATTTGCACTGAACCGAAGCGACGCAGCAATATAGTGAGTGACGGATAATGATTGCCGATAGCTTTCAGCACCTCCGCCCATGTCACCGCAGCGCCAAACCGGAAAGATGCCTCATCCTCACGGATATCGCGCAATTCACGCACATGCGCTGTCGAGATAACCTCATTCCAGTCGCTGTGATAATCGGCCAGCGCAACGCCGAGATCAGTGCCACCGGCCAGCAGCAAGCTCTGTGGATATTGCGCACGTAATTTCAGCAGTTCTTTCAGTGTCTGCGGCTGATGATAGGTTGAGCCGCCATGGCTGAAACCTGTTTGCGGACGGATATCCTGCAAGGAACCGGAAAACGGCTGTGCTACCGGTGCGCCACCTTCCGCAATCACTTTGCGAGCAGCTTCAACAATCGGGCGATAACCGGTGCAGCGACAGAGATTGCCTGCAAGCGTATCATGGATCAGCTGATCGTCGGCTTTGGCACCGGTACTTGCGCAATCCGCAGCCAGTCCGCTCAGCGACATCACAATACCGGGTGTACAAAAACCGCATTGCGATGAACCGTTTTCAGCCATTGCTGCCTGCACGGGATGAAGTTGTGAAGTTTTCAACCCCTCAACCGTGACCAATGCCTGACCGTCCAGCTGTCCCATTGTCAGGATACAGCTGTTAACAGCGCGGTAGCGAAATGCTCCGTCGGTATTGTTCGATTGTGGTTCACCCGCCGCAGTGTCAGCCTGCGCAATTGCGTCTTTATCTGTGCCGATTAAAACGGAGCACGCCCCGCAATCCCCCTCAGCACAGCCCTCCTTCGTTCCCTTGAGCCGCGCCTCCCCGCGCAGCCATTCCAGAACCGTTGTATCTGGCCGGATCTGAACATCCTGCCGGTGACCATTCAGAAAGAAACGGATCATCTGTGTCATAAGACCAGATTGTTACGCCTCTGAATACTCGTCAAGATGTGGCGTGACAAATGCGGCAAATTAGCTTTGTGTTGCGTTTTAAAGCGACATTTCTGAACTGTATCATGCCGCTTTTAAACTATGTGAATTCGGAGCATCTGACCGGATGGTCAAATCTCCCTGTCAGAAATCGTGAAATTTTGCTCCAGGAAGTAATATTCTTCCAGATTATTGCCCGCACCGCCACGATCCACCACCAAAAAATCTGAAGTCTTATCCAGTGCCAGCAGCGGATGATGCCAGGCATTGCGGTGATAATTCACCCCCTGATTGCCCCGCGCCAGAAAAGCCACAGGCTGATGCGGGACACCATTATTATCTTCAGCCACCACCACCAGATAATCGCGTCCGTTCAGCGGCATAAAGGCTTGCGAACCCAGCGGATGGCGTTCAACCATCTTAATGGTCAGCGGCAGCTCCCAAGGCTTGCTGCGGAAGATGTTCATCAAAACATGAGCATCCTCACCGATAACATCGGCTTTCGCCAGCGCATGGTGGCGTTCGGTAATGTCCCAGTTGATGAGCTTAACTTCACCCAAGCCGGTTTCGATAATATCCCCGAAAGGTGCGAAATTTTCCGGCGTCAAAGCTCGTACCGGTAAATTAATCAGCTCCATTTTACTGCCCTGCCGGTTTGTGGTTTTCATGCCAATGACGGGCAATATCAATACGCTTGGCGACCCAGACTTTGTCATGCGTCTGCACATAATCCAGAAAACGCTCCAGCGCCGCCGCACGACCCGGACGGCCGACAAGGCGACAATGCAGACCGACAGACATCATCTTCGGCGCGCCTTCCCCGCCTTCGCGGTAAAGCACATCAAAAGTGTCTTTCAGATAGTTGAAAAACTGATCACCGGCATTAAAGCCTTGCGGCGTGGCAAAGCGCATATCATTGGTATCGAGCGTATAAGGCACGATCAGATGCGGCCCTTTTGGCCCTTCGATCCAGTAAGGCAGTTCATCGGCATAGGAATCGGCGGAATAGACAAAACCGCCCTCTTCCATCACCAGCTGCAGCGTATTGTCAGAAGGTTTGCCCTGATAAATCCCGTAAGGGCGCTCGCCGGTCAGTTCTGTATGCAGACGCACGGCTTCCTGAATGTGGCGGCGTTCTTCTTCTTCCGTGAAGTCTTTATATTCCAGCCAGCGCAGACCATGACTGGCGATTTCCCATCCTGCTTCTTTCATCGCCGCAACGGCTTCCGGATTACGTTCCATGGCTTTGGTCACACCATAGACAGTCACATCCATATTGCGTTTGGTGAACATGCGCCACAACCGCCAGAAACCGGCACGGGCACCATATTCGTAGATCGATTCCATATTCTGGTTACGCTGCTTCGGCCAGCTTTGCGCGCCGACAATCTCGGACAGCAGGCATTCAGAACCGGCATCCCCATCGAGAATGCAGCTCTCGCCGCCCTCTTCATAATTGACCACGAATTGCACGGCGATCTGCGCGCCGTTCGGCCAGCGCGGATCCGGCGTATGACGGCCATATCCGATAAATTCACGTTCACCACATTTTTGCATGTTCTGCTCCCCAATTCTGTCCGCTCAAAATGATAAAACATCGGGCACTTTGTCAATGTCAAATTGTCGACAATTTTAACAATAATTGTCGATTATAATATATGGAGTGGATAAACGGGACAAGTCACTGAAAAGCCTTTATAGACACCCTGTTATTATTGTGATGCCTGCCGGAAAGTCTCTTTGATGTCTCTGAAATTTGATACGCAATTTGATCCGGCCTATGGTGAAGCGGTGCAGATTGCGCCGGATATTCTGCGCGTAACCGTCAATAATGCCAGTGCTTTTACCGGTTACGGCACCAACAGCTATATTATCGGCAAAGCCCAGCTCGGTATTATCGATCCGGGGCCTGAAGATGAAGCGCATTTCGAAACCTTGCTGCGCATCATTGCGGGCAGACCGGTCAGCCATATTTTTGTCAGCCACACCCATCGCGATCATTCGCCGCTTACTGCCAGACTGAAAAGTGAAACCGGTGCAATCGTTATTGCACAAGGCTCGCATCAATCCGCCCGTCCGTTATTTGACGGTGAGAGTAATGCGCTGGATGCCAGTGTAGACACAGATTTTACGCCGGATATTTGCGCCAAGGATGGAGAGATTTTCACCAATCCTGACTGGGCATTAGAGGTGATCCATACTCCCGGTCATATGGCCAACCATGCCTGTTTCGCACTCAATGATCGCGGCATCTTATTTTCCGCCGATCATGTCATGGCGTGGGCGACCACCATTGTCGCGCCGCCGGACGGCTCGATGCGCGCCTATATGCAGTCTCTTGAAAAACTGCTCAAACGCAAAGACAGTCTCTATCTGCCGGGGCATGGCGCACCGATTGCCAAACCCCATCGTTTTTTACGCGGACTTCGTGCTCACCGAAAAATGCGTGAACGGGCCGTGTTTGAGCGGGTAATGCAGGGCGATGAAACCATCGCGCAGATGGTCGCTGCGATTTATCGTGATACTGATCCGCGTCTGCATGGCGCTGCAGGGCTTTCGGTTTTCGCCCATCTGGAAGATCTGGTCTCACGCGGATTAGTCAAAACGGACGGCGACCCGATGCCCGACAGTCTCTACCGGCCTGCCTGAGTTTACTCCTCCGGCGCATCAGGCACGGCATTGCGCATTTCCAGATCAAGCGCATTAAAAAACGTACCGATCAGACCGGCATTGAACCCCATATCATAGCGCCCGTAACGTGAGACGGAGCGCATATCGACCGTGGTTTGCTCGGCCTCATCTCTGAGCCGCACGACCACATCGCTGTGCAAACCCAGAATGAAGGTTTTGGCAGTTGCCTCGACACTCACATCCATGTCTTCACCGGCAGTACCGGAAGTAGCAGTTACAGCAAAGCCCTGCTCTTTCAGCACTTTAAGCACAGCTTTTAAGACGTGATCCTGTGCACTGTCATATTGCCTGCCACTCACTTCCGGATAGGCAGAGATTTGCTGCAACATATCCGGCACCGCATCGGTGCCCAGACTATTTTGCACAGTCAGATCACCCAGCCCCAGTTTTTGAAGCAGCTGCACGCGGAAATCAGGCTTATAATCCTGCAATAAATCCTGCTCATTGCTCATCACAGTATTGAACTGCACGGAGTTTTCGAGATCGGTGGAAACATCATGAATACGCGGTGTGCCGCTGATCTGCCCCAGCACAAGTGCAGGCGGGATCAATGTGACCAGAGCGATAAAGCAGGCACGCATGGCACGCCGCCCTCCGGCATCGCCGCTGCGCCATAAATTATAAAAAGATTTTGCTGAGAGCAACAAAGCCAGAAGAGCGAAAAACACGGCAAGTGTCACAATAAACACCAGATCCGGCTGTTGAATCAAACCGAAACGATGTGCTGTAACCGCAGCAATGAGCAATCCCAGACCGGCTAAAGCGCAAGCCGGTGCATATTTCGCCGATCGCGAGGAACGACGTCTCACTTTGCGCCGGATGTAATAATTTTCAAGCATCACTTGCCGCACTGCCGGTTAGAGAGCGGTTCCGGTAAACACGGAATTGTAAAACCACTCTGTCTCTTTGTTTTACGCATCGAGGCGGGTAAAGAAATCAGTCCCGCGAAGGTGCTTCGCACAATATTCAGGCTCTGCCGAGCATAAACAATACGCGATCCGCATCGCTGCCCGCAAGAACTGTTCATTTCGTCAGATAGCAAAAGAGGTAAAGATCTGTGATTAACGATAGATAAAAGAGAAATATTTTTATTTATCATGATATTATAACAAATCACTAAAATGAGATTGCATCAAATTCACAAACTGCCACAATCAGTTTGCGGATAAGAAGAATTATACAGCCGGAGACGCTCCCCCTATGAGGCAAACGCCCTCCTCCACCAACGAAAACCTGATAGCCGCGTCTGAGGAGAACGCGTCTTTAGAAGCAGTTGAAGTTGAATTTGCCCTCGGTGCTCAGGATGTTCTGACCGATGGCTTTGATCTGTCCTTGGCTAAAGCTGCTGAAATTGTCGGCGGTGAAGTCCTGTTTAATATGCCTGCGCTGGACACTACCAATGCACAACGTATCGGCGCCATTCTTGTGCCGTCCGCCGTGCAGGATCAGGTGGTTTTCGTCACTTTGCTGAATGACGGGATTACTCTGTCCCACGCACCGCTCTCAGGCAATAATGTGCTGTTTGAAAGCCTCGGACGCAATTACGCTGCCGTTATGGGCAAGCTAAAGAACAACCTCTGAAATCATTCAAAGACTTGATATGTCATTGCGAGGAGACCGGAACAGGCTCTGCCGATGCCGGTTTTGTCTTTATTTTAGAATGGGTTTTATTCTCTTTCTGCGAAACAGATTCATTCGGCGGCGCAGTTTCACTCACCACATTCGGCGCTGCGCGTGCAGGCATATCCCTCAGCAGTCTAAACTGCACGCCTTTCTTCTTCAGCGCCAGAATACCCTCAGCCACACCGGCACCGGAGACACGCTTCGGCTGATTGATATGTGAAATAATCACATCGCCGTCTTTGGCATAGGATATACGTTTGGCAACCGTTGCCGCAGGCAGGGATGCGCCGCGATCACCATTGAGCGAGTAACCGGCAACCTTATAACCCATCCCCTCGATCTGGCGCACGGCATCCGTTGAATAACGCGCTGTCGCATCACGGTACCATTGCGGCTGCTTGCCGAAGATTTCCGTAATCTTATCCGCACCGCCTTTGACCTCTGCTTCAATTGCAGCAGGTGTACCGGCTGTCGGAATACCATACATGGTTTTCAGCACGGTGATTGCAGGCACATGCTCTGCCCCGTGATTTTCAATCGCGAACAAATCCGGATGCGCTTTCAGAACTTCAATTGCCGCCTGATTACGGCGCAGCCAGCGCGCAGTCACAAACAAGGTCGCCGGAATTTTCTCCCGCACCAGAACGTCGAGAATACGATGGTCGATGTCACCTGAGCATGCATCCAGCGTGAGTGCGACCTGTATCGGATTTGATTTTCCGGCAAGATTTAGCTGCGGCTCGATAATCAAATGACGCTGCGAAATTTTGGACGAGAGTAAGGCTTCATCCGCTGCAAACGCAGCAGTTGCACCAATGCTCAGGCTCAAGCTTAGCAATAAGGATTTAATGACAGACATCTCGCACCGGCTCATGATTCAGTGATGAACTTATAGCACCATAAACTACAAATGCGCCGGATGAAGCATCCGGCGCATCGTCTTGATTATTTACAAAATTACTTCGCTGCTGCAATTGCTGCTTGTGCTGCTGCCAGACGGGCAATCGGTACACGGAACGGCGAACAGGACACATAATCCAAACCGGTCTTTTCATAAAAACCGATTGAGGCCGGATCACCGCCATGTTCACCGCAAACGCCAAGCTTGATATTGCTGCGCTGTTTACGGCCACGTTCCGATGCAATCTGCACCAGCTCGCCAACGCCATCGAAATCAACGGTCACAAACGGATCCTGTTCGATAATGCCCAGCGCCTGATATTGCGTGAGGAAGGATGAAGCATCATCACGCGATACGCCAAAAGTGGTCTGTGTCAGGTCATTGGTACCGAAGGAGAAGAATTCAGCTGTCTCAGCCAGCTCCCCTGCACGCAAGGCAGCACGCGGCAGTTCGATCATGGTGCCAACCATGTAATCAACCTGCACGCCGCTCTCAGCAATGATCTGCGCAGCGACTTTATCAATGCGCGCTTTCACAAAATCCAGTTCAGCTTTGATCCCGACCAGCGGCACCATAATCTCCGGAATAACCGCTTCGCCGGTATCTTTAGCAGCAGCAATCGCCGCTTCAATAATCGCACGGGTCTGCATTTCAGCAATTTCCGGATAGGAGATCGCAAGGCGGCAACCACGATGGCCAAGCATCGGGTTAAACTCGTGCAGACTTTCCGCACGCTCGGTCAGCTTGTCGACATCCACGCCCATAACATTGGCGACTTCGGCGATTTCTTCAGCCGTCTTTGGCAGGAATTCATGCAATGGCGGATCGAGCAGACGGATGGTGACCGGCAGCCCCTGCATGATTTCAAACAGCTCGGTGAAATCATCACGCTGCATCGGCAGGAGTTTATCCAGCGCAACACGACGGCCTTTTTCGTCCGATGCCAAAATCATCTCACGCATAGCGAGAATACGCGGGCCCTCGAAGAACATATGCTCGGTACGGCACAAGCCGATCCCTTCCGCACCGAAGGATCGCGCTGCACGGGCATCCGCCGGTGTTTCCGCATTGGTGCGCACTTTCATGCGGCGGGCTTCATCTGCCCAAACCATCAGCTTGCCGAAATCGCCGGAGAGTTCCGGCTGTTGCATTGCCACAGTGCCTTTCAGCACCTGTCCGCTGCCGCCGTCAATGGTGATGATATCGCCT
Organism: Pseudochrobactrum algeriensis; assembly: GCF_018436245.1. NCBI lineage: Bacteria > Pseudomonadati > Pseudomonadota > Alphaproteobacteria > Hyphomicrobiales > Brucellaceae > Pseudochrobactrum > Pseudochrobactrum algeriensis. The sequence continues at coordinate 887,594 of NZ_CP075361.1, read as the reverse complement.
TTTTTGAAGGTGCCGCCGGCTGTCAGCATGGTGCCGTTGCGGTAATCAATGCGCAATGTGCCTGCACCGGAAACGCAAGGCTTGCCCATACCACGCGCAACCACGGCCGCATGGCTGGTCATGCCGCCGCGCGATGTCAGAATACCTTCCGCTGCATGCATACCGTGAATATCTTCAGGGCTGGTTTCAATACGCACCAGAATGGCTTTGCGACCTTCCGCTTTCAGTTGCTCCGCATCTTCCGAAGAGAACACGATCTCACCGGTTGCCGCGCCCGGAGAGGCTGGCAGGCCGATACCGATGACATGGCGTTCGGCTCTCGGATCAATGGTCGGATGCAGCAACTGATCCAGCGATGCCGGATCGATACGGTTGACGGCTTCTTCTTTACCGATCAGCCCTTCTTCAACCATTTCCACGGCCATTTTCAGCGCGGCTTTAGCCGTGCGCTTACCCGAACGGGTCTGCAGCATCCAGAGCTTGCCGCGTTCAATGGTGAATTCCAGATCCTGCATATCGCGGTAATGCTGTTCCAGACGATCAGCAATTTTCAGGAATTCAGCAAAAGCTTCCGGCATGATTTTCTCAAGCGACGGACGCTCGGAACCGGCTTCAATGCGGGCTTCCTCGGTAATATTCTGCGGGGTGCGGATACCGGCCACCACATCTTCGCCCTGCGCATTGACGAGGAATTCGCCATAAAGCTTGCGCTCGCCGGTGGAAGGGTTACGGGTAAAGGCAACGCCGGTTGCCGATGTGTCGCCCATATTGCCGAACACCATGGCCTGCACATTAACGGCAGTACCCCAGTTTTCCGGAATATTATGCAGACGGCGATAGGTGATCGCGCGGGCATTCATCCATGAGGAGAACACAGCGGAAATAGCACCCCAAAGCTGCGCTTCAGGGTCTTGCGGGAAAGGCTCACCAAGCTCTTCCTCAACCTTGGCTTTGTACTGGTCAATCACACCGCGCCAGTCGTCTGCAGTCAGATCGGTATCAACATCCAGATCAAGATTGGCTTTGGCATCGTCGAGAATTTCTTCAAAGAAAGAATGGTCAACGCCCAGCACCACATCCGAATACATCTGGATGAAACGGCGGTAGCTGTCATAGGCAAAGCGCTCATCATTGGCCTCGGCTGCGATTGCTGCAACCGTATCATCATTGAGGCCGAGATTGAGCACCGTATCCATCATGCCCGGCATGGATGCACGGGAACCGGAGCGCACGGAAACCAGCAGCGGGCGGGTTACATCGCCCAGACGGCGGCCAGTCAGCGCAGCAATATTCTCCAGCGCAGCTTTGACCTGATCTTTCAGGATTTCAGGATAAGTCCGGTCATGGTCGTAATAATAGGTGCAGACATCGGTGGTAATGGTAAAGCCCGGAGGCACCGGCAGTCCGAGGCTGCTCATTTCAGCAAGGTTTGCACCTTTACCGCCCAGAAGATTACGATCACTTGCAGCACCATCGGCTTTGCCGTCACCGAAGTGATATACCCACTTAACCATTCCCGTCCTCCTGTTATGTCCGGCTCAGGCTGAATGTAAGTCATGATAACCGATACCGGATACACGCTTCCTGCTTAAGCGATAGCACTGCTGCGGGCTACTGAAAAATACAGAAAAACGGTAACAAAGCGCAACGCAGCGCCTGTATATTTGTTTAAATCGATTTTGCGGAATTCGTTTCCGGTTTATTGTCTGAACAGATGAATAATTTGCGGCAGCACGAAAAGTGTTTTCATCTGCATTTCTGCAACTTAACGGAATCAGCTGAGAGTTTGATTCCGAAACATCAAAACAACGCGGAATCTGCTATTAAAAAACGTCATTCTCAACCTTGTTTCGGGGATCATCATGCGTAAAACCGGAAAACTCGACTATATCGAAATGCCTGCCGGCCAGAGCGGTCTGAAGGATGTCAAAGCCTTTTACGCCGATGCCTTCGGCTGGAGCTTCACCGATTACGGCCCCGATTATGCTGCCCATTCTGAAGGATTGGACGGCGGCTTTTATCAGGGCGATGAGGCGAAAAACGCCAAGCCGCTGCCGGTGCTCTATTCCGAAAATCTGGAACAGACCCTGATTGATGTTGAAAAAGCAGGCGGCAAAATCGTCAAACCGGTTTTCAGTTTCCCCGGCGGCCGCCGCTTCCATTTCACCGATCCGTCCGGTAATGAACTGGCCGTGTGGAGCGAGAATTAAACCGGCATTCATAGATATGAATAACAGCTGCGGCGCTTAAATGAGCGCCGTAGCGGATTAGTGAATATCTTCCTCACGGGCGCAGTTTTCCGCTTCCATCTGCAAAGTTGTATGATGCAGATCATATTGCTGCTGCAACACCTGCTCGACTGCACGGCGCACGACTTCACCACTTGCCTCAGGTTTCAGTACGATATGCGCCGTCAGGGAATGCTGGCTTTTGGTCAGCGACCAGACATGCAGATCATGGATTTCATCAACACCGGATACATCCAGCACAGACTGTTCCAGCTTGCGCAAATCCAGCCCGACCGGCACGCCTTCCAGCAGAATATTGATACATTCCTTGAGCAGCACCCATGTGCGCGGAAAAACCATAAAGCCGATACCCACGGCAATAACCGAGTCCACCCACTGCCAGCCTGTCAGATAGATAATCACCGCGCCGACAATGACACCGACGGAGCCGAGCATATCCGCCCAGACTTCAAGATAAGCGCCTTTAACATTCAGGCTTTCGTCTTTTTTGCCGCTTAAAAGCTGCATGGAAATGAAGTTCACGATCAGACCTAGAACGGCGACAATCATCATGCCAACAGACTGCACTTCTGCAGGCTGGAACAGACGCTCATAGGCTTCATAGAGAATATAAAATGCGACGAGCAGCAACAGAACGGCATTGATTGCTGCCGCCAGAATTTCAAAGCGGGAATAACCATAGGTGCGGAAAATATCCGCTGCACGGCGCCCCAGATAAATGGCAATCAGAGCAAGTGCCAGAGCGAAAGTATCCGTCGCCATATGCATGGCATCAGACAGCAGCGCCAGACTGCCGGTAACATAACTGCCGATGATTTCGGCAATCATGAAACTGCCTGTCAGCCCTAAAGCCAGCCAAAGCCTCGAAACCGGTGTTGTGCTTACATCCGCATGATTGTGATCGCCGCTCATCGTCTGCCTTTCAGCTTTGCATGTCAGTCTGCAACTCAGATAAAACACACCTGAAAATCATTCTTAACTTTGCATCGGACAAAAGAATACGGAGTGATTTAACAGGCTCAGCAAGACTATAATTTTACACTGCTTCACGCATGGCAGCAGCGGTTTGCAGATCAACAGAAACCAGCTGGCTCACACCCTGCTCGGCCATGGTTACACCAAACAGACGATCCATGCGTGCCATGGTAATCGGATTATGGGTAATGATAACAAAACGCGTCTTTGTGGACGCGGCCATCTCATCCATCAGATTGCAATAGCGCTCCACATTGTGGTCGTCGAGCGGGGCATCCACCTCGTCCAGCACGCAGATCGGTGCCGGATTGGTGAGAAACACTGCAAAGATCAGCGCCATTGCCGTCAGCGCCTGCTCACCGCCGGAAAGCAATGTCATGGTCTGCGGCTTCTTACCCGGAGGACGGGCGAGAATTTCCAGACCGGCATCCAGCGGGTCTTCCGATTCAATCAGTTGCAGCTCCGCCGTACCGCCGCCAAACAGGTGCGTGAACAGACGCTGGAACTGCTCATTGACCACATCAAATGCCGCCAGAAGGCGCTCACGGCCTTCTTTGTTCAGGCTTTGAATCGCCTGACGCAGTTTCTTGATCGCCTCGATAACGTCTTCACGCTCATTGATGATCGCGTCCTGTCGTTCGGACAATTCGCGCTGTTCTTCTTCGGCACGCAAATTCACTGCACCGAGACGTTCGCGCTCAATCTTCAACCGGTCCAGCTGACGGTCTGTATGATCCATATCCGGCAGCGGATCACCGGCATTGAGACCTGTATGGCGGAATGCTTCATGCGGCGCACAATTCAGCACCTCAGCGATACGCGCTTCTGTATCTTTGCGGCGATCTTCTGCTGCTGCCAGACGCTCTTCGGCACGGGCACGCACTTCCCGCGAGGAAGCCAGTTCCTGAATAGCCAGCGTTGCGCGCTTATCCAGTTTGGCCTGCTCGGTTTCGGCAATGCTCAGGCGGTCAGAGGTTTCTTTGCGCTGCGCATCGGCATCCGTCACAGCGCTTTGCAGCTCGCGGCGGCGCTCTTCAATATCCGCCGGCGCTTCCGCCAGATCTTCCGCTTCATCACTGGTTTCCGCTTTGCGTTCAGTCAGCGCAGCAATTTGTCGGCGGGCATTTTCCGCCCGCGATTGCCAGCTTTTGCGCTCATGCCCGATCATTTCCAAACGGCGCAGACGGTTTTCCGCATCACGGCGCAGATTATCATGCGCGGCGCGGGCTTCTGTCATAGCGGCACGGTCAGCCATGACCTGTGTTGTCAGAGTTGTAAGCTGTAAATTCAATGCGGCCAGATCCGGCAGATCATCAAGCCTGATCTGTGCTTCTTCCAGCTGAATGGTGTTTTCTTCCAGACTGTCGCTGAGACGGGTTTTCGCCTCATCCAGTGCCGCACGTTTGCTGGATAATTGTCCGGCGGCACGCTCGGCCTCCGCCAATGCATCGCGTGCCTGCGCCAGTTCACGCTGCGCAGAGCGCCAATGATCGCGCAGGCTGCGCTCACGCTCAACCGCCTCGCGCAAAGCCGTTTCGGCCTGACGTAAGGCCGTTTCAGCCTGTGCCACGCGATTGCGCGCAGTAACAGCCGAAGCTTCAAGCTCAGCCAAACGGTTCTTCTGTGCCAGCCGTTGCGCGGCGGCAGTCGGTGCATCGGAACGTGCTGTAAAACCATCCCAGCGCCAGAGGCTGCCCTCGCGGCTCACCAGCCGCTGACCGCTCTGCAGCTGTGCTTGCAGGCTTGCACCTTCACTGTCATCCACCAGACCAATCTGGGACAGACGTGCCTGCAATGCCGCAGGCGCATCTACCACCGTGCTTAGCGGTACTGCACCCTGCGGCAGGGAGCCAAAATCATGTGCCTTCTGACTATCAATATCTGTCCAGAAAACCGGCGCCTGCGGATTAACCGGCGCTTCGAGATCATCCCCCAAAGCTGCACCAAGCGCGGTTTCATACCCCTTTTTCACCTGCATCTGCTCAACAACAGCGATATAGGTAGAGGATTGACCGCTATTGAGAATACTGGCCAGAGTGCGGGCTTCGGTTTCAATCCGGTTCAGTTCTTCACGCGCATGCGCCAATGGCTGGCGGCGGCCGGTTTCTGCTTCCCGCGCCTGCTCTACCAGTTCCTCACAAGCCAGAGCCTGCTCTTCCGCAGCCTGCACGGCTTCTTCAGCCAGTGCTACTCTGGCGGCTTTTTCCTCTGTACCGGCGAGTAATTTCAGCTGATTTTCGAGCGCAGCAATATCCTGCTCAACTGTGCGCAACTGCGCGGAAAGCTTCTCGCTGCGCTCGACAATATCGCGAACCAATCGTTCAGACTGCGTGCGCTCTGCCGCTGCTTCTGCTCTTGCAGAAGTGATCTGCGCTAGTTCAGACTCATGAGCCTGTAGTTGTTCCTGTGCAGTGGCCAGCAGTTCTTCTGCTTCAATCGCACGATCGCCGGAAGCCTCATTCTGCTCACGCAAATCCTGCTCTTCATCGTCCAGACGCTCAAGCACAGCCGCATGTTCCTGCAACATCTGCTCTTCGCGGGCGATGTCAGAACTCAGTTGCTCAAGACGTTTTAACAGCTCAGACCGGCGCTGTGTCAGGCGCGTCGCTTCTTCATCCAGTTGCGAAACCGCAATCGTCAGACGCTGTAAGGCTGCAGATGCGGATGCCTGCTGATTACGCAGTTCCGGCAAATGCTGAGCGGCAATGGCCTGTTCTTTGGCAGCAATCATCTGCGCCTGTGCCATAGCACCAACTTGCGATGTAGCGGTTGCCAAAGCACTCTGCGCCTCGCCTTCATGTTGCTTGGCCTGCGACCAGCGCAAATGCAACAGGATCGCTTCCGCCGCACGGATATCTGCGGACAATGCGCGGAAACGGTTAGCCTGACGCGACTGACGTTTCAGGCTTTCAATCTGGGTGCCAAGCTCTCCAACCACATCTTCCAGACGCTCAAGATTGGTTTCAGCCGCACGCAAACGCAATTCAGCTTCATGGCGGCGGGAATGCAGACCGGAAATACCGGCAGCTTCTTCCAGCAATGCACGACGTGCCTGCGGTTTGGCCTGAATAAGCTCACCGATACGCCCCTGACCGACCATAGACGGTGAACGCGCACCGGTAGACTGATCGGCAAACAATAGCTGCACATCTTTGGCACGGACTTCCTTGCCATTGATGCGATAGACAGAACCGGATTCACGCTCGATACGGCGCGAGACCTGCAACTCATCCACGTCATTATAGGAAGGCGGTGCAGAGCGGTCGCTATTATCGAGAAAGAGGGTGACTTCAGCACTGTTGCGTGCAGGACGTGTGCCGGAGCCGGAGAAAACAACATCGTCCATGCCGGAGGCGCGCATATTTTTATAGGAGTTTTCCCCCATAACCCAACGCAGCGCTTCAACGAGATTAGACTTACCACAGCCATTCGGCCCGACGACACCGGTCAACCCGCCTTCAATGACGAATTCCATCGGCTCGACGAAAGATTTAAATCCGAGAAGGCGCAGTTTGGTAAAACGCATCAGCCAACGCTCCGTGCAACCGGACGCGGCAAAAACAAATCAATGAAGAGCGGAATAAAATCAGACACTATTTTTTTAAAATATGAAAATGCAGCGGGCGCAAAAAAGCCCCCGCTGCATGAATATGCATCAGGTTCAGAGCATAGAGTCGATAACTGCCGACATCTGTTCAACCGAAAGAGCTCCGGAATATTTCTGACCATTGATAAAGAATGTAGGCGTTGCATTCACACCGAACTCAGCGCCACGTTCACGAACAGCATTCACATCATCGAGAAGCTGCTGGTTCGTCAAGCAGGCATTGAATGTCTCCTGTGTAAAACCGGCCAGTTTGGAGATTTGCAGCAATGCAGCCTGTGCATCGTCGGCCGCAGCCCACTGCATCTGCTGTTTAAACAGCACATCCACCATCGGGAAATAACGGTCATCCGGTGCACAGCGTGCCAGCATGAAGGCGGCAGTTGCGCGCGGATCAAACGGGAATTCGCGGAAAATCAGACGGGCTTTGCCGGTCTTGATGTATTTTTCTTCAATTGCAGGAAGTGTATTCACAGCAAAAGTCGCACAATGCGAACATGTCATCGAAGCATATTCAACGATTGTTACCGGTGCATCAGCCTGCCCCAGCACTTTATCTTCAAGTGAGCCTTTTTCGAGCAGTTTTTTCATATCGACAGAGCCGTCAGACTTCGGAACATCTGTTTGTGCCAGAGCACTGCCGGCGGCAGATACGGACAATGCCGCAGTTGCAAGAGCTGCAGTTCCAAGAAGCTGTCTGCGGTTCAGTTGAGACATCATACGAATCACCCGTTCATTCACGTTGCTATAATTTCCGGATATTAGAGCAAATTGCCGGAATTTTGTCAGGCAGCTTAAGAGTTTTTAATAAACAGTGTGTCTCCAGAGACTTAACGGGCAATTTTCAGCCGTTTTCGCATTGTTTATTCTCTGTAATATGCCCTTTGAAACTAGGATCAGCGTGGCTTTTTATTGGCTTTTTCTGCCAGAATATTACGGCCGAGCTGCATCAGTGAGGCACGTAAAGCCTCATCCTCAATACCGACTGTTGCCTGCGCCAGTTTTTTCTCGGCAGGTGCGCCAACCGGCATCAGCGGTTTGACTTTGCGTTGCGCAACAAGGGCAACAGATTTTTGCTCAATGCGAATACGGGCAATGGCAGCGAAACCTAAAAAGGAATTCACGCGGTTGATGATCTCACCCGTGGAATGCTGAATACGCATCGCCGCCATGCCTTCGCAGCCGATGATCAGCGTTGCCGGCTGAAACGGATCATCCTCATGGGCACGTCGCGGCCAGAGAATACGCAACGGGCGCGATTGTGCACCGATCTGCGGCCCGACCACATCTTCCCATGCCTGTATCAGCGACAAATTAATACCGGCGCGTTTGCGCAAGACAGGATCGAGCACACTACCGGCCGTATCTGCCAGCGGTTTAAAACCCGATTTTTCCTCTCTGCTCATCTCTGTCCTTTATGCCGGTTTTATTGCCGCGACGGGCGATGATTTTTCTCTGTTATAAAATGCCAGAGCATTGCGGGCTTCACTGTTACGCCGCAATATATTACGGCTTGTTCCTGCATAAACCACACTGAAAAAGAACATTGTCACAGCAATACTGGTCTCATGCAGCAGCGGATTATGCAGCATAGCATAGCTGCCCCAGCTGATTGTAAAATAAATCAGCACCCGCCGGACCGTGCAGTCTGAATTATTGCGCCAGAAGAAAATGAAGCCGGATATAGCCGCTGCCAGCAGCAACAGAAAACCGATGGCACCATTGACCAGCAACTCATCAAACACTGAATTATGAACATGGATATAACCGTCGAGCAAAGTTGCCTGATCGCCCAGAGCCTCCCGCACTGCAGTCATTTTTTGTTCCGAGCCGACACCGATCAAAGGATGTTCCGCAACCACTTTCACTGCACCGCGCCACATCTGCTCACGCGTATCTGCGGAGGATTTATCCGCCCACTGGCTGCTGTCGCCGGTTTCATAATAATGCACCATACCGGCGAAGCGTTGTGACAGAACTCCGGCAACAGGCCCAACGGTAAAGACAGCAGTCAGACAGGCAGCAAGAATGAGTGAACTGCCGATTTTCACCTTATGGCTGGCAATTCGGCCGATCAGCACAATGATTTCAAATATTGCCAGCAGAGCCAGCGTGATCATAACCGCGCGGGTTTCGGAGGCGAATACGATCCCCGTACCAATGACCAGATACCACGGCCCGTTCGGCAAAAGACGCGGAGCATTTTTAATCGGCAATGTTGCTGCAACCGCTGCAATTGCTGCCGCATAGGCAAATACTGCAGGATTACCGCCAACACCGATGCGGCCACCCCATAATAATGCCTCTCCTGCAACCACTACGGCACAAAAAATGATGCCGATGCGGGAGCCGAATGCGAGGATTCTTAGCGGGTCACGAATGAGAACCATCCCCAATCCGGCAAAAGAATAGATCCATAACAGCAGCACATACCCCACCTGACGGTTTGCAATACTGAGTTCACCGCGCCATGCCATCAGGCCGAGGCTCCAGATCATATAGGCGGATATTAAGACATAAAAATACGCACCATACATCCGGTGCCAGCGGTGTTTGTACAGCGCCAGATAAAAGCCGATACAACTATACGCAAACAAAACTATCGGCCCGAAAGCATAGCGGACCGGCATAGCCATTGCTGCCAGACATAAAATCCAGAGATCAATACGACGACGTATCAGAAAGTTTTTTTGCAGAATTCGCATATCACCGTTGCCGGATATTTGTTTTTTGGAAACTGTAAAACAGTCTTTGCAAATAGTCTTTCATACGAAAGAATAATGTACCGATCCGTTTATGGGTCGGTAATTTTGCCCGCGAATAGGTTTTGATATCCTCGGATATTGTTGAAGCGCTTTCATTGGCATTGCTCACCACAGCCCTGCTGGCGGTGAAGAAATTATACGACCCCGCCCAGCCGCGCTCCAGTGCCACATCATAAGGAAGATGCATCACTTGCAGTGCCTTAAGCACTTTCACCGCCCCCTCTTTTGAAACAATATAGGCTCCGGCATTACCAAGCGGTCCGTGGGTAACACGACCGATCGCCACATCTTCTGTAAGGTTTTCTACCGGACGAAACCCTACAAGACGGTTATGGATCAGCTTGATGACATCCCAGCCCTGCAAATCTGCTGCAGCTTCAACAACCGGAACAAATTCTTCAGAAAACCGGATATCATCTTCAATAATCACACCGGCTGGCGCATCGCCTGCCGCAATCATTTCCAGAGCCTTCATGTGACTGAAATAGCAGCCGATTTCCGCAGAGGAGGCAATCTTCCCGTGATCGCGTCGGAAAGCCGCATCATCAAAATGGCGTTTATCCGTTTCTGCGAGCAATTTACCGTCAATTGCCGGCACGCGCTGAAGCGCAATGCCGGTTTCCTGCGCATGTGCAAGCAGCGAATCCCAACGGTCTTTTGAGCGGTCAAGATTAAGAACATAGACCGGAAAGCTTTGTTTGTTCTGCAATATCAAGCCTTTCGGATATTATTCCATCAACAAAATGAGGTTTATAAAATTGTGGTACTCAGCAATATGACGACAGTCAAACTATCCGCTGCATAATGAAAACGATTTCACATTGTAAGCACAAGCTAAAAATAATTTCCGGTGCATTCCGAAAGCAGATCATTTATTGACAAAATATGACGAAAAAGCGCCTCCAAGTCTCCGCCGACAACAGTCCGACGATGTTTCCTGCCGTGTCGGGAGATGATGCTCCTGCGCAAAAGCTGCTGGCATGGTATGATCGTCATCACCGTATTTTGCCATGGCGCGTAACGCCCGTTGAGCACAAACAAGGTGTGCGTCCAGATCCTTACCGCATCTGGTTGTCGGAAGTCATGCTGCAACAAACGACGGTTGAAGCGGTAAAAGCTTATTTCCTCAAATTTACCAGTCTGTGGCCGGATGTGCAGGCACTTGCCGATGCCACCGAAGATGATGTGCTGCGTGGCTGGGCGGGACTTGGTTATTATTCCCGCGCCCGTAACTTAAAAAAATGCGCTGATATGGTAGCCTCTCAGCATAAAGGGCAGTTTCCGGCGAGTGTGGAAGGTCTCAAACAATTGCCGGGTATCGGCGACTACACATCGGCCGCCATTGCTGCCATTGCCTTCAATATTCCGGCTGCGGTTGTAGATGGTAATGTCGAGCGCGTAGTGAGCCGCCTGTTTGCGATCAAAACCATGTTGCCTCAAGCCAAGACTGAAATTCGCAAATTTACAGAGCAACTCACTCCGCAAACCCGCCCCGGTGATTTTGCGCAGGCGATGATGGATCTCGGCGCTACAATCTGCACGCCTAAGAAACCGGCCTGTATTCTCTGCCCGCTCAATGATAATTGTACAGCCTTATTGGAAGGTGAGCCGGAGCTTTATCCTGTCAAAGCACCGAAAAAGGCACGCCCTGTCCGCTATGGTGCGGCTTTTATCATTCTCTCACCGCAAGGCGATGTCTACCTGCGAAAGCGCCCTGACAAGGGTCTGCTTGCCGGTATGAGTGAAGTACCGAACAGCGAATGGATCGCGGCAGATGAAGCCACCTCTCCTGAGCATATTGCACAATTGACCAGTGCTGATCCGGCACCAATTGCTGCAAACTGGCAGCCTAGCGGCACCATCACTCATATTTTTACGCATTTTGAATTGCGCCTCAGCGTTTATAAAACGGATATTTCAACCATGCCGCCAAGCAATAATGGCTGGTGGGTTGCCCAGAACAACCTCGGAAAAGAAGCGCTGCCGACAGTGATGAAGAAAGCCATCAGCGCCGCCCTACCTGACACTTTCAAATAAACAAACGGAAAAATGCTATGTCCAAAGACGCAGATAACATTATTCCGCTATATGAAACGCATGCGCAGAAATGGGATGACATCCGGCGCAGCAATGCTGCCAAAGGTCTGATGGAAGCGGAATGGCTGGCACGCTTTACCGGTCTGTTACCCCATCAAGGCTCTGTTCTGGATATTGGTTGCGGAGCGGGCGAGCCTATGGCCGGTCACCTGATCCGCTCAGGCTTTCAGCTGACCGGCATCGACAGTTCTGCCAGCCTGATAGACATCTGCCGCACCCGTTTCCCTCAACAGCAATGGCTGGTCGCAGATATGCGTGAGCTATCTCTCCCGCAGAAATTTGACGGCATACTCGCATGGAACAGTTTCTTTCATCTGCAGCGTGATGATCAGCGCCGGATGTTTCCCCGCTTTGCAACACTCGCTGCAGAGAATGCAGTGCTGATATTTACCAGCGGCACTTCAAATGGCGAAGCAATGGGCACTTTTGAAGGGCAACCGCTTTATCACTCCAGCCTCGCGCCGAAGGAATACCGCAGTCTTTTATCCGAGAGCGGTTTTGATGTTGTGCAATATGTGGAAAATGACCCGCATTGCGGTCATCTTACTGTCTGGCTCTGCCGTAAAACTTCCTGAAGCAGTCCACAAAAAAAGCGCCGGCTCAACACCGGCGCTTTAAGACTCAGACATCTCTGGAGGTCAGTCCGATAATTATGCGTGGCCTGTGCTTAACACATCAAACCAGCGCAAAATGCTGTAGAAAATACCAGTATCAAGTGCTGGTATTCAGCCGTTCGTTTTATGAACCGGCTTGAGCCATATTCACACGGATCTCAGCGCGCAGCGCATCAATCGGCTTCAACACGCCATTTTCTTCATAATGCCAGAATGTCCAGCCATTGCAGGCATCAAAGCCCTGTACCTTGGCACCCATACGGTGAATAGAACCGGCATCGCCGTTGGCAGACAGAGTACCGTCTGCACGAACAATCGCTGCATGACGACGTTTGGCATCACACAGAACTGTGCCCGGACGCAGCAGACCAGCTTCAATCACGCTGACAAAGGCTACACGTGGTTCAGCACGCTTGCCGGTCATGACTTTCAGCTCGGTTTTGCCCAGAGGCTCAACAGCTTCGATACGCTTGGTTGCTGCATCGATATAAGACTGTTCACGTTCGATCCCGACAAAATGACGGCCGAGACGCTTGGCAACCGCACCGGTGGTGCCGGAACCAAAGAACGGATCGAGGATCACATCACCAGGCTTCGATGAAGACATCAGAATACGGGCAAGCAATGCTTCCGGCTTCTGGGTCGGATGAACCTTATCGCCATTATCGTCTTTCAGACGCTCACCGCCGGTGCAAATCGGAAACAGCCAGTCAGAGCGCATTTGCACATCATCATTGGCGGCTTTCATGGCTTCGTAGTTAAACGTATAGCCTTTGCTCTTCTGATCGCGGGATGCCCAGATCAGCGTTTCATGCGCATTCTGGAAACGACGGCCGCGGAAATTCGGCATCGGATTGGTTTTGCGCCAGATAATATCGTTGAGCATCCAGAAGCCCAGATCCTGCAGCGATGCACCGACGCGGAAAATATTGTGGTATGAGCCGATAACCCAGATGGTGCCGTTTGGCTTCAGCACACGGCGGCAGGCCAACAGCCATGCACGGGTAAAGGCATCATAAGCCTGAAAACTGTCGAACTGATCCCAATGGTCATCAACTGCATTGACCTTGGTCTGATCCGGACGGTGCAGAGCACCTTCAAGCTGAAGATTGTAAGGGGGATCAGCAAAGATCACATCCACCGAATGATCCGGCAAACGATCGAGCGCAGCTACGCAGTCACCCTTAAGAATTGTATCGAGCCAGACCGAGCGCGGTGCAGCTTCTGGCAGATCTTTCACAAGACGAACAACGGACATGTGATACTCGCTAAACATAGGAACGCTTTACTGTCCTTATGGTTACCGAACAGGGTAAACATGGAGTTAATCGAATTGTTAAAAACCGTTATGAAGTGCGAAAATCGTCAAATTTCTTTAAAATCAACACAAAATAGCGCTCACAAACCACTGTAAATGCTTAATAATTTTTAACATTTGGCGAAATTGCAGTTCCAAAACTTAAAATCAGACGCCGCAAATCACCCGATTTTGCCCGCTGATTTGCCTTGCCGATAAAACACAGAAGAGCCGGCAATTTCTTTTATCATTTTGACCCTCAATCGTTTTAGAGCAGCCCAGTTAAGGCTGAATTGTTGGACTGCTCTAATTTTTCACTTATACGCATTATCCTACGCAAAACCGGTTCCCACTTTTGCTGGAAATGCTTTTAGTATAAACAGTGCTCGTCCTCCCTCCCCTTTGTTGCAGAACCCTGTTCCGGCTTTTGCAGCTTCTGAACATTTACGGATTTTTCATGTCAAAACCCCAGCTGATCCTCTTCGACTGTGACGGTGTTCTGGTCGATTCCGAGTATATTGCCGCACAGGTCGAATCCGAGCTTCTCACCGATGCCGGATATCCGATTTCACCGGAAGAAATTGCCGAGCGTTTTGCCGGTCTGACATGGCCAAGCATTCTGATGGAAATTGAACGGGAATCTTCCATTCCGATCTCCGCCTCGCTGATTGAAAAATCACGCAAAATCATGAAAGAGCGGATTACCAAGGAACTGCTCACTGTAGACGGTATTGAGGATGTGGTCAGCCAGCTTCAATATCCGAAAGCTATCTGCTCCAACTCCAATTCGGACTCTCTGGAACTGATGCTCAAGCGTTCAACGCTGTATGATGCATTTGCCCCGCATATTTATGCGTCGCGTGAGGTTGGCAATAAAGAGCCGAAGCCTGCGCCGAATGTTTATACCTACGCGGCACAGCAGTTTAATGCTGATCCGAAACAGTGTTTTGTCATTGAAGATTCAAGCCATGGCATCCATGCGGCACGCGCTGCGGGCATGCGGGTCATCGGCTTTACCGGCGGTGCTCACACCTATCCGGGTCATGCAGACAAGCTGACTGAAGCCGGTGCGGAAACAGTTATCAACCGTCACCGCGATCTGCCTGCCGTGATTGAAGCCATGGCAGAATGGGATGAAGGCTTCTGATAGCCTCCCTGAGAAATGTAATAAAAAGGGCGTGCCGCAAGCACGCCCTTTTTTATATCGTGATGATCAGGCCGCTGATTTCTTCGCGTCTTTCACGGGAGCAGTCAGTGCAGCATAAATCTGCTGTGCTTCTGTCTCGCTGAGACCAATCATCGGACGGCCTTCAATCATAACCGGTTCACCGGAATCCATTTCAAAAATGGCCCAGGTATCGGTTGGTTCCTGAATGAGTTCATATACTGTCATCATGCCAGCAGTCTAAACGTTAGAGATTACAAATAGTTTCATTCTTTCATCGCTTTAACGATGAACAGGCGGTATTTTCCCGTAAGCACATCCGAAAACCGGACAAATCACTGACAAAAAATTCGCAAATAATTGATATTAAATAATATTTTTCAGATAAAAGTTTTATTTACCGTAAGAAGCTTTCAGATTTTCCGACCTGCAAAACCCACGGCAATATGAACCTATAGTAAATAATTTATGCACTAATTTTAGACACTTGGCAAATACCAGACAGAATACAGCATCTGCTTGCTGGTTTTAACGATATTACCGTCCTGCATTGTGCTGCGGTGCAACAAAAAATGCCGCATTCCGTATCGGGAATGCGGCATTTTTAACTGTCGTGACTTCAGATTAACCCTTGTTCGGGCCTTCATCAAAACCAATAAAGATCTGCACCTGACGTGACGATGCTTCAGGCACGCTCACCGGCGTTCCCGCAAACAGGAACTGTGTTGCCGACTGGGAATTATTCATCGCAACTGCCTGTTTATGCAGTTTTGTGGAGATCACTTTATCGCCTTCCATCACCACAACGCGGATCGGCATATTGATTGTGCCGTTGCGGAATTTCGGCCCAGGTACAACGCGGCCTGCGGCTGCAACAGTAATTGTCAGCGTACCATTATCCCGACGGCAATCGCGGGTCACATCGCTGATCGAAGCCTGATAAACCACACGGCTGCTGTCACCGTTTCCGCCCTTTTCATAGGTGCTGAAGAATGACGTTCCCTCACGCAGGCTGATGCGCGGGCAATAAGCCTGCAAATCCGCCTGTGTCACACGCTGCTCACCGGTTGTGGAAACAG
Organism: Pseudochrobactrum algeriensis; assembly: GCF_018436245.1. Taxonomy (NCBI): domain Bacteria; kingdom Pseudomonadati; phylum Pseudomonadota; class Alphaproteobacteria; order Hyphomicrobiales; family Brucellaceae; genus Pseudochrobactrum; species Pseudochrobactrum algeriensis. The sequence goes on along the minus strand of NZ_CP075361.1, from coordinate 871,749 downwards.
CGCCCTGCTGGCTGCCGCTGGTTGAGCAACCGGCAACCAACAAACCAAGCAATGCAGCTCCACCCAAACGGGTAAACCGCAATGAAAGAGGATTTAAACGTCCGAAAGTAGATTTCTGCATAAACCGGTCTTCCTGAATATTGAACCTGTTTGCGAACCGCTCCGGCAAGGCGCCGTAACTGTTCTGTTGTCTTGTTTCCCGCATCTCACGAAAAGCTCCACTCTTCGTCTGATGCGTAAATTCTTCACCATCGCGCATTTTACCCAAAAACCGTTTCACACTTTTTGGAATGCGCCATCTTTGTCTATCGCGCATTTTATCCAAAAACCGTTTCACACTTTTTGGAATGCGCTTTATACCCAAATCCTGCTGCGTCTTTGACAGATCCATATGGACGCAAGGCGCTTAACATGCATTATGAGATAATATTTTCACGTTTTTTGTGAACAGGGCAAGCTCTATCCACCGATGCTTGCGTCAGCCACAAGAGATATGACAGGAAAACACCGCAAACTTGACCGAAACCGGCTCAAAACCGGCACAGAATTGCATTGACTGAATGAGGCCTGAAATCTTATGAAATATATCAGCACCCGTGGCGAAGCGCCGGTTTTGGGCTTTTCTGATGCACTTTTGGCGGGTTTGGCGCGGGACGGCGGTCTCTATCTGCCGGAAACCTATCCGCAATTTTCCTCAGATGACATCCGCAAGCTGCGCGGCAAATCCTATGTGGAAATCGCCCTCGCAGTCCTCACTCCTTTTGTGAATGGTGAGATTCCGGACGCCGAATTTGAAAAAATGGTGCGCGAATCTTATGGCTCATTCCGCCATGATGCCGTCTGCCCGCTGGTGCAAACTGGTGCGAATGAATTTGTGCTGGAGCTTTTCCACGGCCCGACTCTCGCCTTTAAAGATGTGGCAATGCAGCTGCTGTCACGCATGATGGATTATACGCTGGCACAGCGCGGACAGCGCGCAACCATTGTCGGCGCAACTTCCGGCGATACCGGCGGCGCGGCGATTGAAGCTTTTGCCGGTCGCGACAATACCGATATTTTCATCCTGTTCCCGCATGGCCGTGTGTCTCCGGTACAGCAGCGCCAGATGACCTCATCTGCAGCCAGCAATGTTCATGCTCTGTCGATCGACGGTAATTTTGACGACTGTCAGAACCTCGTCAAAGGCATGTTCAATGATCTGAACTTCCGTGACACGCTTTCGCTCTCCGGTGTGAATTCGATCAACTGGGCACGTATCATGCCGCAGATCGTCTATTATTTCACATCGGCTATCAGCCTCGGCGCACCGGATCGCAAAGTGTCCTTCACTGTACCGACCGGCAATTTCGGCGATATTTTTGCGGGCTTTGTCGCCAAAAAAATGGGACTGCCGATTGACCGTCTGATCATTGCCACCAATGACAATGATATTCTGTCACGCACTGTTGCCACCGGCTCCTATGCAATGCGCGGCGTGGAACAGACCTCTTCTCCGTCCATGGATATCCAGATTTCCTCGAATTTCGAGCGTCTGCTGTTTGAATCCTATGATCGTGATGCAGCAGCTATTCGCGGCCTGATGCGCAGTCTCGGCCAGTCCGGTGAATTCACCATTGCCGATGCCCCGCTCAAAACCATCCGTGAGCAATTTGCTGCCGGTCGTTCAACCGTTGCAGAAACCGCTGCAACCATTGACTCCGTGCTGAAACAGGACAGCTATCTGCTTGACCCGCATTCGGCTATCGGCGTTAAAGTTGCTCGTGAACACGCAGATACAGCCTCGCCGATGGTGGTGCTGGCAACCGCCCATCCGGCCAAATTCCCGGATGCTGTGAAAGATGCCTGCGGTGTTTCTCCGGCTCTGCCTGCATGGCTCAGCGATCTGATGGAGCGTAAAGAACATTTTACGCGTCTTCAAAATGACCTGAAAGTGGTGGAAGATCATATCCGCAGCCACTCGCGTGCAGCAAAATAATCACAGTTCTGCTGCAGCCATATGTTGTATTATAGCAGCAAATTTGCATAGATTTCGCTCTGCCCCTATATGTCACCTGATAAAACAACAGGGGCAGACGAGCTCTTCCGGAACGGTCACGTTCTTTCTTTGTCGCATTGCCATGCCCGTCAGACTCAAAGAAGCTGACGGTTAAAATACTCAGGGGAGTATGCCTAGAATGGGTGTAGAAGTTAGCGTTCTGTCCAACGGACTGACAATTGCCACCGAAACCATGCCGCTGATTGAAAGCGTGGCATTGGGTATCTGGGTCAAGGCAGGCTCCCGCAATGAAGCGCATAACCGCCACGGCATTGCGCATTTTCTCGAGCATATGGCCTTCAAAGGCACAGAAAACCGTAGCGCATGGCAGATTGCAGCCGATATTGAAAATGTCGGCGGTGAGATCAATGCCGCAACCAGCGTTGAGACCACCTCTTATTATGCCCGTGTGCTGCGCAATGACCTGCCGCTGGCGATTGATATTCTGGCCGACATTCTCACCAGCTCAAAATTCGATGAAGATGAGCTGGAACGCGAGAAAAACGTCATCATGCAGGAAATCGGCGCGGCCTATGATACGCCCGATGACATTGTTTTCGATCGGTTTTCTGAAACATCCTATCTGAACCAGCAGATCGGACGCTCCATTCTCGGTACACCGGAAACGGTGCAGTCCTTCACACCGGGTGATCTGCGTAATTATATCAATGAACAATATAGCGCCGACCGTATGGTTGTTGTCGCTGCCGGTGCTGTTGACCATGCCTCGTTTGTGCGGGAAGTGGAAAGCCGTCTCGGCGGTTTCCGTGCAACGACACAGGCTGCAGCGCCGGTGAAAGCGTCCTATGTCGGCGGTGACTACCGCGAAGAACGTGACCTGATGGATGCTCAGGTGCTGATCGGCTTTGAAGGCCGCGCTTACCATGTACGCGATTTCTATGCCTCACAGCTTCTGGCAACTGTTCTCGGCGGCGGCATGTCCTCCCGCCTGTTCCAGCAGGTGCGTGAAAAGCGCGGCCTGTGCTATTCTGTCTATGCCTTCCATTGGGGCTTTTCCGATACCGGTCTGTTCGGCATTCATGCGGCAACCGGACGTGAAAACCTTGAGGAACTGGTGCCGGTTGTTCTCAACGAGCTTTATGAAGCATCGAGTAATATCAATATTCAGGAAGTTGACCGTGCCCGTGCGCAATATCGCGCCGGTCTGCTGATGTCGCAGGAAAGTGCCGCAAGCCGTGCCGGTCAGATTGCCCGCCAGATGCTGCTCTATGGTCGTCCGGTACCGAATGAAGAACTGCTGGAACGTCTGAGCCTGATTACGCCGGAACGTCTGACAGATCTTTCCGGTCGCATGTTCCTCGACAGCAAACCGACCATTGCCGCCGTCGGCCCTGTCAGCCAGATGATGGGCTATGACGATATTCATGGCACATTGCGCGGTTTCGCAGCGAATAAGCGTCCGGCACTGGCAGTCTAAAGCATTTCACAGTCTGGTGATGTCACCTGACGTCGTGATAATGCGACCAAACAAAGAATTTAGAGCGGGCGTTATGGTCCAATCTGAATGCAATCGCTCTAAATCTATCTGTGGCTCTCCAGACAGGCAGGGTATCATGATCAGCTTTCCCTTCAGCAAAACACCATCTGTGTATCTGAAGGGGGAGCGTCTGTTTTTACGTGAGCCGCAATGGTCTGATTACCGCCAATGGGCAAATCTGCGCGAAAAAAGCCGTGCTTTTCTGACCCCATGGGAGCCGGTATGGCGGGATGACGAGTTGGAAAAATCGAGTTTCCGGCTGCGGCTGCGCCATTACAGCGAAGAGGCACGCAGCGGAAATGCATGGTCACTGTTTTTATTCCGCAGGTCCGACAATGTTTTACTGGGGGGAATCACCCTCGGTAATATCCGGCGCGGTGTCGCCCAATCCGGACAGATCGGATACTGGTGCGGCGCACCTCATGCAGGCCAAGGCTATATGTTCGACGCTTTGAAACTGGTTATCCCCTTCGCATTCAGTGAACTGCGGTTGCACAGACTTGAAGCTGCCTGTATTCCGTCTAATCTGCGTTCGGTCAGGCTTCTTGAAAAAGCCGGATTTTTACTGGAAGGCACATTGCGCTCCTATCTCAAGATTAACGGCATGTGGCAGGATCATCTGCTCTACAGCCTGATTGAGGGAGAAGAGCAACGCAGAGGTCTTTCTGTTAAAACAACAGCCGTCTGACCGTTAAGCGCAAAGCACCTGATACCAAGACAAAAAGGTAAAGATAGTGACAGAAAACTTTCAGAACCGATTGAAAACGTTTTTCTGTGTGTTTGCCTTTATCGCAGCATTATTGCAGATCACGGTTCCTGCATCCGCAGTTGAGCCGATCAAAATTTCCAAAGAAGATACAGCTCTCGACCTTACCCGCGCTGTGCAAATCATGCATAATCAGGGTGATACTGTGCAGGTATCCACGGCTCCCGGTGCCGACGGCATTGTGCGCCGCATTGAAGTGCAGGCCGACAAGGACAAACGCTCCAGCGGCAACTGGGCAGCTTTTGCTATTGCCAATCCGACTGATGAGCAGATTGACCGTCTGATTGTTGCCCCGCATTACCGCCTTGTGAAATCAGGTTTTGTCTGGCCGGATCTGGGTTCGCAGCGCATTTCCTCCATCACACCGAGTGAGGGTTTTGCCCTTGACCGTCAGGTCAGCCCTGATGCGGATGTGTTTCTGATTACCATCAATCCGGGTTCGGTGATTACACTGGTTGCGGAGATGGCTTCCCCTAACCTGCCGCAGCTTTATCTGTGGGAGCCGGATGCCTATAAAGACACAATCAACTCCTACACGCTCTATCGCGGTATTCTGCTCGGTATTTCCGGCCTGCTGGCGCTGTTTCTGACCATTCTTTTTGTTGTGCGCGGAACATCGCTGTTCCCTGCTGCTGCGGCACTGGCATGGGCGGTTCTGGCCTATATCTGTGTGGATTTCGGCTTCTGGAACAAGCTGATCGCTATCACCCCCGGCAATGAGCAGATGTGGCGGGCGGGCACGGAAGTGGCACTGGCTGCCAGTTTCCTGATTTTCCTGTTCACCTATCTCAATCTCAACCGCTGGCACGACCATTTTTCCTATGGCGCTGTGGCATGGGTTCTCGGCCTGATGATGCTGAGCGGCGTGGCGATTTTTGATCCGCCGATTGCTGCCGGTATTGCCCGTATCTCTTTTGCGCTGACTGTTATCTGCGGCATCGTCATTATCGGCATTCTGGCTTTGCGCAGCTATGATCGCGCGATTATGCTGATCCCCACATGGCTGCTGATTGCCATATGGATGACCGGTGCATGGCTGGCCGTTTCCGGCCGTCTGGACAATGATATCGTGCAACCCGCACTTGGTGGTGGTCTTGTGCTGATCGTATTGCTGATCGGTTTCACTGTGATGCAACATGCTTTTGCGGGCGGCGTGCTGCGTGTCGGCCTGTTCTCCGATATGGAACGGCAGGCGCTGGCAGTTATCGGTTCCGGCGATATTGTCTGGGACTGGGATGTGCCGCGCGACCGCGTGGTGACAACGCCTGATATTTCCACCTATCTCGGCACGGCTGCGGCCAGTCTTCTCGGCCCTGTGCGCAACTGGCTGCCGGTGATGCATGGTGATGACCGCGACCGTTTCCGCACCACGCTGGATGCAATTCTGGAAAACCGTCGCGGTCGTATTCATCAGACTTTCCGCCTGCGTGCCAATGACGGTCACTATCACTGGTATCATCTGCGCGCGCGTCCGGTTATCGGCTCGGATGGTGAAATTGTGCGCTGCGTCGGCACCCTGCATAATGTGACCGAGCAGAAAAAGGCCGAAGAACGCCTGCTGCATGATGCCGTGCATGACAATCTTACCGGTCTGCCGAACCGTGAGCTGTTCCTCGACCGCCTCGCCAATGTCATGAGCATGTCCTATAATGAGAGCAGGCTCAAACCGACTGTTTTCGTCATTGATATTGACCGGTTCAAGCAGGTCAATGACAGCCTCGGCATGTCAGCCGGTGATACAATCCTGCTGACGATCTCGCGCCGCCTGTTTCGTCTGATGAAGCCGCAGGATACGCTTTCAAGACTGTCATCCGACCAGTTCGGCCTGATCCTCGCGTCTGAATCTGATCCGGCAAAGGTTGCGGCCTTTGCGGAAGCGCTGCGTCAGGCCATCCGCGCGCCGATTTCCTATGCCAAGCGTGAGATTGTGCTGACCGCTTCCGTTGGTCTTCTGACATGGACAGCCAATGCTGCCAATGCGGAAGATATGATCAAAGATGCGGAACTGGCCATGTATCAGGCCAAGCGTTTTGGCGGCGACCGTATTGAGCCATTCCGCCCATCCTTCCGCGCTATCGGCAGCGACAAGCTGCAGCTGGAATCCGATCTGCGCCGCGCCATTGAACGTAAGGAAATCACGATTGCCTATCAGCCGATTGTGAATTTGCAGGACGGCACCATTGCAGGATTTGAAGCCCTGATGCGCTGGGAACATCCGCGCCGTGGTCCGATCTCGCCATCTGAATTTATTCCGATTGCAGAAAATTCCGGTCTGATCGTGCCGCTTGGTCTGTTCGCCATGCAGCAATCAGCTAATGACCTGTTCAACTGGCAGGAAAACCTGTCGCGTCCGAACCTGTTTGTCTCCGTCAATCTGTCCAGCACCCAGCTGATCCGTCAGGATTTGCTGAGCGATGTCCGTGCGATCCTGTCCCGTACGCATGTGACCAAAGGCACACTCAAACTGGAACTGACAGAATCCGTGCTGATGGAAAATCCGGAACAGTCAGCGCATATGCTGAACGAGCTGAAATCCATGGGTGTCGGCCTGTCACTGGATGATTTCGGCACCGGCTATTCATCGCTGGCCTATCTGACACGCTTCCCGATTGATATGATCAAGATCGATCGCTCATTCGTCAAAGGTGACAAGCCGCAGAAAGCGACGCTGCTGCGCTCCATCATTCGCATGGCACAGGATCTGGAACTCAAGGTTGTTGCAGAAGGTGTTGAAAGCGAACAGGACGCAATGCAATTGCGCGAAATGGGCTGTGAATATGTTCAGAGTTTCCTGTTCGGCCAGCCGATGACTGCTGAAAATGCAGCCCGCCTGCTCAATGGTCAGACAGTAGAATAAGCATCACTCGTCAAAAATAAAAAACACCGCCTCTCCTGCAGAGGCGGTGTTTTTTATGTATCAGACTTTGCTTCAAGCATGTCCGGCCTGCACAACGAGGCGTGCAGGATCGACGCCCATCTGCGCCATGACGCGATCATATTTGCCGAGAATATCCGTATCAAACAGCAAATCTGTGGTCGGCGGGCAGATCAGCCAGTCATTACTCGCAATTTCACGTTCAATCTGCCCTGCATCCCAACCGGCATAGCCAAGCGCCATCAGTGTTTTATCCGGCCCGATACCATCCGATATGGCATGGAGAATATCCATAGTCGCGGTCATACAGATATCATCGGTGACGGGAATACTGGTTCCGACCATAAAATCATCACTATGCAGCACAAAGCCCCGTCCTGTTTCAACAGGGCCGCCACGGCGCACCATCAGCGAGCGGGCTTTTTCGGGCAGCAAAATGCTCTGCGCCTGCGTAATAATACCAAGGCGGATCAAGAGGTCAGGAAACTCAAGCGGCTGCAGCTGGTTAATGATAAAACCCATCGTCCCCTGCTCTGAATGCGCACAAATATAAATGACCGAACGGGCAAAACGCTCATCCGTCATACCGGGCATTGCAAGCAGAAATTGTCCGTTGAGAAAACCGTTGTTCACCACACGCCTCTTTCAATTTCAATGCAACAGGATTGATAAAGATAAATGTGTAATTTTTGCCGTTCGCTGGGGATGATTATGCGTCTGTTTTATTCATTCACGGCATAGTGAATAATCAGCATAACACAACGCTTACATGAGCCAAGTCACATTTATCGAAGTTTTTTGAAGTGCAAAAATCCTGCTTGTATTTTTTCAGCCATTTCAGCGTATTACTTAAAATCAGTATTTTAGAAAATTCATATTAAAAGCGAAATATTCTGCCTGAATGAGAAAAATTACATGCCTGCCTGTCAGAATTTTCAAGAAATAGCGCTTCCGTAAAATCCGGTCAGAGGCTATGTATAATGCCAATATCCGTTACTCATAATCTGTATGAAGGAGAACAGACAATGGCCATTCAGATCGGCGATAAACTGCCAGCAGCAAGCTTCAAAACCAAAACTGCTGACGGCGTTAAAGACGTCACCACAGATGACGTTTTTCAGGGTAAGAAAGTCGTTCTCTTTGCGGTACCGGGCGCTTTCACCCCGACCTGCACACTGAACCATCTGCCGGGCTATCTGGCGAATTACGACGCGCTGATCGCTAAAGGCGTGGACACTGTTGCCGTTGTTTCCGTCAATGACGTGCATGTCATGGGCGCATGGGCAAAGGCCACCGAAGGCGAAGGCAAGATCGTCTATCTTTCCGACGGTATCGGTGCATTCACCAAAGCTGCCGGTCTTGATATCGACCTGTCCGGCGGCGGTCTTGGCGTGCGCTCCAAGCGCTATTCAGCGCTGATCGAAGATGGCGTTGTAAAGAGCCTCGACATTGAAGAAAATCCGGGCGTTGCCACAGTTTCTTCCGCAGAAGCGATGCTCGAAAAGCTCTGATTTTTATAATCGCAAACAGAAAAGCCCGCTACAAAGCGGGCTTTTTTTTATAAAGAGAATGATCAAAATCAGAGCGAAATATATAAAATGCCGGCAGCCAGCAGCAAGCAAAGCGGCGAATAGTACCGGCTGTCATATTTTGCAAAATCAGACATAGACGGGCGTTTGAAAAAGCCGACCAGCCTGAAATCTCCGACAGCACGCAGAAACAGAATAAATGCCAGCCCCCAACATAACGGCTGAAGCATAGTGACATTCTGAACACCGACAGAGAACACCAGAGCAGCAAACAAAAACAGAGCAACGGCTACAGCCAGAGTAGCGGCTTTAGACGGCGTGAATGATTGCTGCCCGTCTGCTCTTACCGGAACTGCGGCGGTTTTCCCTATCTCGCCGTCAAACGCCCAATAGACATGAATGGCGGATAAAATAAGAAAAACACCTGTGAGCAACAATCCGATATAAAACATTGTCTCTGCTTTCTGCAGCATTGCAGCTGCACAGATAGTTTCGTTACACGAATATCAGCGTTTTTTATAAGGTGCCATACCTTCACGGGCAAGCTCATCGGCACGTTCATTCTCAGGATGTCCCGCATGGCCTTTAACCCAGTGCCATGTCACCTTATGGTTTTTGCGCGCTGCATCCAGCTCCTGCCAAAGCTCGGCATTTTTAACCGGAGCCTTGGCCGCTGTTTTCCAGCCATTACGCTTCCAGCCTTCGATCCATTTGGAAATGCCGTCGCGCACATAAACCGAGTCCGTATAGAGATCGACCTGACACGGCTCTTTGAGCGCCTGCAATGCGGAAATTGCAGCCATCAGCTCCATCCGGTTATTGGTCGTGTCCCGTTCACCACCATTCAGCTCTCTGCGGTGTCCGTTATATTCCAGTATAGCCCCCCATCCTCCGGGACCCGGATTTCCTGAACAGGCACCATCCGTATAGGCTGTAATCGTCTTCAAGCGGTTTTCTCACATTTATTTATAAGGCAGTTCACGGATATTCAGCACCGTAACTTGCTGTTGCTTACTGACCATATTCGCTGGCTGAGCGCACTTCGCGATGAAAACGCATACGGCGCAGATATTCCATCGGGTCTTTTTTCGTCACAAAACTGTCCGCAGGCACATTAATCCAGTCATAAAGCCGCGTCAGCATAAAGCGCAAGGCAGCGCCGCGGCACAAAACCGGTAAGGCCTGCTGCTCCTGAGCACTGAGCGGGCGGACCGAATTATAACCGCGCAATAATGCTGTGCCTTTAGTCAGATTATAGGAAAAATCACGCTCGAAGCACCATGCATTGAGGCAGATTGCCAGATCATAGGCCAGCATATCCGTGCAGGCGAAATAAAAATCGATAATGCCTGACAGGTTCGGACCGATGAAAAACACATTATCCGGAAACAGATCGGCATGGATCACACCGCGCGGCAGATCCGACGGCCAGTTCTGCTCCAGATAGGCCAGATCCGCTTCTGTCTGTGCACGCAAACCGGCTTCAACGGCATCAGCATCTGCCATGCATTTTTCCCAGAGCGGGCGCCAGTCTTTCAATGTCAGGCTGTTCTCGCGTTCCATCGCAAAATTCTGACCGGCGAGATGCATCTGCGCCATGGCCACACCCAGAGCATAGCAATGTTCCGCTGCAGGTTTACGCAACCACATGCCTTCAAGGAAGGTAACAATTGCCGACGGACGGCCAGCCAATTCACCAATCGCCTCACCGTTTTTTTGCACAACCGGTTGCGGGCACTCAATCCCGTTGACCGCCAGATGCTGCATCAGCTTTATGAAGAACGGCAGATCATCACGATCCACGCGTTTTTCATAAAGGGTCAGAATGAATGTACCTTCAGTCGTGCGCAGCAGGAAATTGGAGTTCTCAACACCTTCGGCAATGCCTTTGAAAGACAGCAAAGTACCTATGTTGTAATTTTCCAGATAGGCTGCCAATTCAATTTCATTAATATCCGTATAGACAGCCATGCTGGTCTCCCCCTGCCGTCACCTGCGAAAATCGCGGCAGATTATTCTTTATTTCAGTGATTGCCGTTCACAAACGCCATGTCCTGAGCCGTCAGTTCCACATCGCGGATCTGACGATTGACAAGAAAGTTCTCGGTTTCAACGGTGGTGATCGCCAGATCAATTGTGACATCAAAACGCTGCGAAAACGCATCAATGATCTCATCAACGATAATTTCCGGTGCGGATGCCCCTGCCGAAATCCCCAGCACAGAAAGCTCGCCCAGATTATCCCAGTCGATCTCTTCCGCACGCTGCACAAGCAGAGAATGACGGGCACCGGAGCGCTCGGCCACTTCCACCAGACGTTTGGAATTTGAAGAGTTCGGCGCACCTACAATCAGAAACAGATCACAGCCGGGAGCCGCTTCTTTCACCGCTTCCTGACGATTGGTTGTAGCATAACAAATGGATTCAGCGGCAGGCGCTGTCAGCTGCGGAAACCGCTCCTGAAGCTTGGCAATAATCCCTGCAGTATCGTCTACCGACAGCGTGGTTTGCGTTACAAAGCCGAGGTTTTCAGGATCTTCCGGCTGGTAGGCCTCGGCATCTGCTACAGTCTCGATCAAGGAAACCGTACCTTCCGGCAGTTGCCCCATTGTGCCGATCACTTCCGGATGGCCGGAATGGCCGATCAGAATAACATGCCGGCCAAGACGCTGATGGCGCATCGCCTGTTTATGCACTTTGGAAACCAGTGGACAGGTTGCATCCAGATAGAACAGGTTTTTCGCATCCGCATCTTCCGGCACTGATTTTGGCACACCGTGAGCGGAAAATACCACCGGCTGATCGCGGTGTTCCATCGGAATTTCATCAAGCTCTTCCACGAAGATCGCACCACGCGCCTGCAGGCCTTCAACCACATAACGGTTGTGAACAATCTCATGACGCACATAGACCGGAGCGCCGTATTTCTTCAGCGCCAGCACAACGATCTGAATAGCGCGATCAACACCGGCGCAAAATCCACGTGGACCGCACAGGCGGATGGTCAGCTTAGGCTTATCGGTCATTGAACTCTGATTATCCTGTCTTCAAAGCAACATTGCGACCATAGATCATCAATGCGCTGTAAAACATATCCTGCTGTAGCAATTGGGCTTCGCATCGCTCAATGTCAACAGCTATTGCACATCCCCGCTGCGACGCTGACGGAAAATATAGATAAAGGTGACAACCAGCAAAACAGCAGCCAGCCCGAACCACGTGCCCGCATATTGCAGATGATTATTCGGTTGCTCGAGAATGGTTATCCCGCCCTGCGGCAAGCCACCGGCATTGGCTGTGGCATCCGCATCCACAAAGAACCCGACAAAATCATGATCCTGAGCAAGGCCGCTATTTTCCATCATCGCGCCCCAGTCTTTCCAGTAATAAAGTTTTTTGGCCGGTTCATTGTCCGGCAGATAGGAAGACGGTTTGGCAATCAACGGATCACGGGCAAGCCCCGTAACAGTCACTTCACCCGCGATCTGTCCTTGCGGACGTGTCGCCGGATTTTGCTTTTCATAAGGTACAAAACCACGATTAACCAGAACAGCCCGCCCGTCATTCAGGATCAGCGGCGTATAAACCGCATAACCGGATGCACCTTTAAACGTGGTGAAAAAATACTGTTCGCGCTCATGCTGAAATGTGCCGCGCAAAGTCACCGGCATGTAATCCACAACACCGGTTTTGGCAAATTCAGCTTCAATGTCACTCAGCGGCTTAGGTGCGGAATGCACCCTTTCTTCAATCTGCGCAATCAGCTGTTCTTTCCAGAACAAACGCTGTGTTTGCCAGATACCAAGCCCCAGCAGAATGGCAAAAGCAATGCTGCTGCAGAGCAGTAAAATCCATGGGAAGGACTTCTGTGTCTTACCGGTGGCAGTCATTCGCGTTCCCGCCTGTCGAGCTGCCCCGACGCCGCTTTATGCTTATATTGCAGTGTTATCAGAATACCTTTCATCCAGCGCGTCAGCACCAGCCCGATGAGAATTGCCAGCGGTATCCAGATGATAAAATGCAGCCAGAGCGGCAGCTGATAAGACACCTCAGCCCAGAGCGCCAATGCCGTAACAAGAAAACCGTCAAGCAGAAGCACAAAAACAACAGGCCCGTCACCGGAATCTGCAAAACCATAATCCAGTTCGCAGACCTCGCAGCGCTTTGCCAGTTTCAGATAACCATTAAACAAAGCGCCCTGTCCGCAGCGCGGGCAACGTCCTTTGATACCGGCTTTGATTGGCTCTACCGGCGGATAAAGACTATCTTCATTATGCATCATGCCACCTCCGCTACGGTCTAGAGCGGTTTACGTCCAGATTGGATCATAGCGCTCGCTCTAGATTCTTTATTTTGTCGCATTATCACTGCCGTCAAGTTGATCCAACTTGACTGTGAAATGCTCTAGTTGCGCCGTTAAAACCAGAGCAAAATTTTAAAGTGTTGGAGCGAGTTTTATGTGCCAAGTCTGGCACACGGCACTTTAAGAAACAAAAAGCGCCGCAGCCCTCAAAAACCGCGACGCTTTCCTATCCCATCAGGTTCAGAACTCCGGCAAAATGCCGCTATTCCTGATACCGGTTAATGTACGGCAATCGGTGCGCCCCATGAACCCCATACATAAATGCTGAAGAACAGGAACAGCCAGACCACGTCCACGAAATGCCAGTACCATGCAGCGGCCTCCAGACCGAAATGGTTCTTCGGCGTGAAATCACCGCGGATAGAGCGGATCAGACAAACGGCCAGAAAGATCGTACCAACAATAACGTGGAAACCATGGAAGCCGGTCGCCATGAAGAAAGTTGCACCATAAACGGAATCTTTGAATGCAAATGGCGCATGAATATATTCATAGGCCTGCACGAAAGAAAACAGCACGCCGAGAACAACAGTCAGCGCCAGCCCCCAGACAAGGCCTTTGCGGTCATTATGCAGCAGCGCATGATGCGCCCATGTCAGCGTGGTGCCGGAGAGCAGCAGAATAACGGTATTATAAAGCGGCAGATGCAGAGGATCGAGAACTTCCATGCCTTTCGGAGGCCACTGACCGCCGGTGAATTCTGCACGCATCACCTGATGCACTTCATTCGGGAACAGGCTGGCATCAAAGAACGCCCAGAACCATGCCACGAAGAACATGACTTCGGAGGCAATGAACATAATCATGCCATAGCGCAGATGGATGGAAACCACGCGGGTATGGTGGCCTTCCTTGCCCTCACGGATCGTATCCGACCACCAGCCATACATGCAGTACAGGATGATGGCGATGCCGATAAAGAACAGCCATGGCGTTACAAAATTGATACCAAACAGATGCAGCTCGCCTGCATTGAGGTAGCGCATATAAGCGATACCGCCAATGGCCAGAACAAATGCACCAACCGAGCTCAGAAACGGCCACGGACTAGGATCTATAATATGATAGTCGTGGTTCTTCTGATGAGTGTCTGCCATGTCATTCCCCCTTAAGGTTTATGCCCCAAGGCTCCTCTGTTTATCTTTCCGGTGCTGCATCCGGATATCCCCCGATAAGCACCCTGTTCTTTATTTTATGTCGCAGGCGCGGTCTGTTTCTGCGTCCCGAACATAGCCCCTCTTGACCATATTCTTGATGCAGTTCGCTTTTTTACGCACCGCAACATGATGTCGCGGCATCTCTATCCTTGCGGCTTCACCACCGGTTTAATTTCAGCATTTTTCTGCAAAACAGCAGGCGCTGCGGCTGAGTTCACCGGCTCCTTGTCCAGCGGGAAAAATGTATAAGACAAGGTGATCGTCTTCAGCCCTTTAAGGTCTTTTTCTTTCACAATATCCGGATCGACAAAGAACATGACCGGCATTTCCATTGTTTCACCGGCGGCAAGGGTTGTGTCTGTAAAGCAGAAGCACTGAACCTTGTTGAAATAAGAACCTGTGAGATCCGGCGACACATTGAAGGTCGCGCGTCCGGAAGCCGGACGGTCGGAGATATTCTTCGCTTCGTAATTCACGATGGTGGTCTCACCGATACGCACAGTCACTTCGCGCTGAACCGGCTTGAACTCCCATGGCAATCCGCCGGACACATTGGCATCAAAGCGCACATTGACCGTCTGATCGAGGATTGTATCGGACATCTGCTCAACGCGCTGCGTTGTGCCGCCATAGCCGGTAACCTGACAAAACATCTGATAAAGCGGCACAGCCGCATAGGCCATGCCGATCATGGCAACGAAGAAACTGGCACAGGACAGAGCAACAATACGATTGGAACGCTGATGACGTGCAGCCTTTGCAGCAGTGTCTTCTGCTGCAGGCGCCTGCATTGTTTCTGTATTTTCCGGTTTCTGTATCATTGCCTATGCCGCCTCCCTGCGACTTAAAACGCTGACAGTTCCGATTACATCGGGCGAACCAGCACACCTGGTCCGAGTTTAACCCATGTGCCGATATAAACGATCAGAACAAAAGCCGTTAAGGCCAGTGCCAGTGCCACAGAACGGCTGCGCTGGGCTTTCTTCTGTTTCTCTGTCTGCGTTATCAGTTCGAGTTCAGTTTTTGCTTCTTTATCCGCCATCATTATCCCCCTATTACCGGCAGTATTTTCGCCACCAGTGCCTCAACAAGCAAGATGCTGAACAAAGCGGACAGATAAACCAGCGAAAATTTAAACAGCGCACGGGCAGCGCGCATTTGTGTTTCATGTTCCGGCGCCATCCAGAGCTGCACTGCGCGCCATACGAAGATTGCGCCAAGCAAAGCAGAAAGCACACCATAGACATGGCCGCCGAAGCCGAGGAACCATGGCAGAACACCAACCGGCGCCACGATCAGCGAATAGACTACGATCTGCAAACGTGTGGATTTTTCACCCCGCACATTCGGCATCATCGGAATTTTTGCCGCTTCATAATCACCGGATGTGAACAGAGACAGTGCCCAGAAATGCGGCGGCGTCCACAAAAAGATAATCAGAAACAGAACAACACTTTCAACCGAAACTGTGCCCGTTACCGAAGCCCAGCCGATCATAGGCGGAAATGCACCGGCGGCACCGCCAATAACAATATTCTGCGGTGTCGAGCGTTTCAGCCACATCGTATAAACGACGCTGTAGAAGAAAATTGTAAAGGCCAGCAAAGCAGCAGCAAGCCAGTTGACGAGCAGGCCAAGTGTCATCACGGAAAAGACAGACAGTGTAATACCATAGGCAAGCACTGTTTCTTCACGGATCAGACCGGCAGGGATCGGCCGGTTTTTTGTGCGTTTCATAATGCGGTCAATGTCAGCATCATACCACATATTCAGCGCGCCTGAGGCGCCGCCGCCGATCGCAATACAAAGAATAGCAATCGCAGCCATAACCGGGTTCATATGACCGGGAGCTACGATCAGACCAACAAAACCGGTAAATACAACCAGCGACATGACACGTGGTTTCAGCAGCGCGATATAATCAGCCGCGCTCGCTTCCGACAGCTGCATCTGCTGTGCGGTTTCACCTGTCATGTTATTTTTCTCAACCAGAGACATTATCTGTATCTGTCCTTATTCAAAAATTCCGGCAAAACCGGATACCGGATCTCAAATCCGGTAATTCCTTAAAACGAATGTCACACTCTGAGCAGCTATTTGCGTGGAGACTGCTTCTCCCGCAACGCCGCATTTTCTTGCGCGACTGTTGCAGCACCTGTGGTGCATAAAGCGCTAATAGCGCCTCTATACACCCAAACACCGCACGGTACACCCGTCATAATTTAGGAAATTCATAAATAGCCTAAAAGTGAACGGCTCTATAAATTACA
Organism: Pseudochrobactrum algeriensis; assembly: GCF_018436245.1. Taxonomy (NCBI): domain Bacteria; kingdom Pseudomonadati; phylum Pseudomonadota; class Alphaproteobacteria; order Hyphomicrobiales; family Brucellaceae; genus Pseudochrobactrum; species Pseudochrobactrum algeriensis. The sequence goes on along the minus strand of NZ_CP075361.1, from coordinate 855,256 downwards.
TAAATCATGCTATCCGCCATTTTCGGTTGTATCGGGCGGCGGCATGACTGACGCCGCCCGAACAATATTACTTCACATGCGGGAGCTGTTCCCACTGGTGGTAAGGCGGCGGCGAAGACAGCTGCCATTCCAGTGTTGTTGCACCCTCACCCCATGGATTTGCACTTGTGGCACGTTTTTTCGCAAAAGCCTCAAATACACCATAGAGGAAAACCAGCACCGCGAAGCCGGAAATATACGAACCGTAGGACGACACCATGTTCCAGCCTGTATAGGCATCAGGATAGTCGATATAACGGCGTGGCATACCGGCAAGACCGAGGAAATGCTGCGGGAAGAACACCAGATTCACACCGATAAATGTGAGCCAGAAGTGAATTTTGCCGATGGTTTCATTATACATATAGCCGAACATTTTCGGGAACCAGTAATACCAGCCTGCGAAAATCGCGAATACGGCACCCAGCGACAATACGTAATGGAAATGCGCGACAACATAATAAGTGTCATGCAGCGCACGGTCGAGACCGGCATTGGCCAGCTGCACACCAGTCATACCACCAACGGTGAACATGAAGATGAAGCCGATTGACCACAGCATCGGTGTGCGGAAATCAATCGAACCGCCCCACATTGTGGCAATCCACGAGAAGATCTTGATGCCGGTCGGCACCGCAATCACCATGGTCGCGAACACAAAATAACGCTGCGTATCGAGTGACAGACCCACCGTATACATATGGTGCGCCCAGACCACAAAGCCGACAACACCGATTGCAACCATTGCATAGGCCATGCCGAGATAACCGAAAATCGGCTTCTTCGAGAAGGTCGAAATCACGTGGCTGACAATACCGAAGCCCGGCAGGATCAGAATATACACTTCCGGATGACCGAAGAACCAGAACAGATGCTGATACAGGATCGGGTCACCGCCGCCTTCAGGTGCGAAGAATGCTGTCGCAAAGTTACGGTCTGTCAGCAACATGGTGATCGCACCGGCCAGAACCGGCAGCGACAACAGAAGCAGGAATGCAGTTACCAGAACAGACCATGCGAAAAGCGGCATTTTATGCAGGGTCATGCCCGGCGCACGCATATTCAGAATGGTTGTAATAAAGTTGATCGCACCGAGAATGGACGACGCACCGGAAATGTGGATCGACAGAATTGCGAAATCCACTGCAGGTCCAGGCTGTCCCGAAGTCGACAGCGGCGGATACAGCGTCCAGCCGCCACCTGCACCCCAGCCACCGGCAGGACCCGGCACGAAGAAGGAAATCAGCAGCAGCAGCAATGCCGGAGGCAGCAGCCAGAATGAAATATTGTTCATGCGCGGGAACGCCATATCAGGCGCACCGATCATCAGCGGAACCATCCAGTTGGCGAAACCACCGATCAGCGCAGGCATGACCATGAAGAAGATCATAATCAGCGCATGCATGGAGGTAAACACGTTGAACATATGCTTACCGGCATCCAGTGCCGCATCGCCTTCAACGCCATAGACCATGGAAGCCAGACCATGGAAAATCTGGATACCAGGCTCCTGCAATTCCGCACGCATAGCGATGGACAATGCCCCGCCGATGATACCGGAAATAATCGCAAAGATCAGATAGAGTGTACCGATATCCTTGTGATTGGTCGAATACACCCAGCGTACCCAGCCGCGCGGCTTGTGGTCGTCATGGTGTGCATCCGCCCCTGCGTGAGGGGCTCCCTTTCGGGTATCGTGAGCTGTTGTACCAGCCATAAGATTGCTCCCGTTCTGAACGAATACCAAATGCCCTTTAGGGAACCAAAACAGGTATTCTAAAATATTGAACTACCACATGAATTCCGTCTTAAATCATATTTGATTTTTAAGCAGCCATGCGGTTCGTGACCTGTAAAAACCCAAGAGCCTGACGAAAACTCCGTTAACGTCAGGCTTATAATCAGTTTCCGGCAACAGTCACGGTCTTGTTGTCATTTTCAATTTCGGCCATCAGCGTCTTATTCGCACCGGAAATATCCGTGCGGGCAGCAGCAAGCCATGCATCATAACGCTCCTGTGAGACAACGCGCACAGCAATCGGCATATAAGCATGATCTTTACCGCATAGTTCAGAACACTGGCCGTAATAGAGCCCTTCACGGGCGGCCTTGAACCATGTTTCGTTATTGCGTCCCGGAACACCGTCCATCTTGACGCCGAAAGCAGGCATTGCCCATGAGTGGATCACATCGGCAGCTGTCACCAGCAAGCGGACAGTCGTATCCACAGGAACCACAACTTCATTATCAACGGCCAGAAGACGCGGATAAGCGGCCAGATCCTGCTTTCCAGCGCTCGCACGGTCTTCGTCTTTCAGCAGAAGCGCATCAAAAGAAAGCGGCTCTTCTGTCTGATATTCATAGCCCCAGTACCACTGATAACCTGTTGCTTTAACAGTCAGTTTTGGCTCATCCGGAGAATATTGCGCAGTCAGAAGCTGGAAGGACGGAATGGCCAGAAACAGCAGAATAATGACCGGACCCAGTGTCCAGATCACTTCAATCGTTGTGTTATGGCTGGTTTTGGAAGCAACCGGATTTGCGCCTTTACGGAAGCGCAGGATGCACCACAAGAGCAGCAGCATCACCAGACCGGTTACCGGAATAATGAACATCAGCGAATAACGCTCAAACCAATGTATCTGATCCGCAATTTTTGTTGCGGAATCCTGCCAGCTCAGCTGCCAGTCAACCGGCTTGTCAGCCAGTGCGCCCGCTGCAGACGCCAAAAGACCCGACACTGCGCCGAATGCAACCGCGCTGCCGGTCAAAATATGTTTTTTCATCGCAGAATCCTTACCTGCAACGGCTTTATTTGTGGCAATAACCCTATCCACCAGCATCTTCTCCCGATTATAGCCTTGCCGGTTAATCGCGGACATAGCTCTTCCCCAGCCAATGTCCCGTTCCCCCACCGTACTGACAACACATTATAGCACCAAGCAAGGAAGGCGAAGATTTTCCCGTGCGGCATTTTTGCGCGTAATACAACTCAAAAACACGGGTCTTTTCCGGTTCATCCCGCAGGCAACCGGATATAAAAACATTCAAATCAATCTATAAAAACACATAAAATCAAAGAGTTGAAAACGAAGAACAGTATAGCGCGACCTTCTACAGATTTTGTCTGTCCGGAAAAATCTCAAGGTTTTCCTGATTGTCTCAACCGCGCCAAAACAGCCCAAATCCGCAGATCATGCCTTATTCCGGCCTCAGAACGGAGAATCAATTCATAGTCCGGACTTATTTGCATTGATCTGGATCAAGTAAAATACAGATAAAACAATGCGCCGCGCATCGTGCACAAAGCTGCTACAATATCCTGAAAAGCACCGCAGATTTCAAACCCTGCACACTATTTCAGGCCAGCATGCAATTCACGGTGCTAAAACGGAGGGAAGATGCTGAAAACTGTGCATGGCATAGCGATAATTTCGGTAATGCGGATTTAGAATGGTGTTCACAATCTGATTTATACTAAAACTTTACCTTATCCGGTTCAAATTCCGCCATTATCCATGTACACAGAATGAAAAGCATGGCTTTCTGATTTGCCGGTTTCCGGAAATGACGCAAAGCCCTCTCTTAAATACGCTTTCAAAGGGTAGTTACGGCTCGCGCCGCATTTACCGATGTAATGTTTACCGAGCCGCCAAAGGTATCATAAATATGCACCATTTCTCTTCTGTCAGCCGTAAAGTTGCCGCTGCTCTGCTCGGTGCAGGCCTAATGGCTGTATCCGCCTCTGCTGCTTTTGCTCAGACTGCACCGCAGCCAGCGGCGACCAGTGCATCGCAGAAAAACGGCACTTTGCGCTCGCAGCATGGCGCATGGTCCATTCTTTGCGACAAGCCTGCCGGTGCCAAGACCGAACAATGTGCGCTGATCCAGAATGTGATCGCTGCTGACCGTCCTGAGCTCGGCCTTTCGGTCGTTGTTCTGAAAACTGCCGACAATAAAGCGCGTATCCTGCGTGTGCTTGCACCACTCGGCGTTTTGCTGCCAAACGGCCTCGGCCTCAATGTGGACGGCAAAGATATCGGCCGCGCTTATTTCGTGCGCTGTTTTGAAGACGGCTGCTATGCGGAAGTTATCCTTGACGACGCACTGATCGACACACTGCGCAAGGGTAAGGCCGCGACTTTCATCGTGTTCCAGACACCGGAAGAAGGCGTGGGTATTCCCGTTGAACTGCAGGGCTTCAGCGACGGCTTCAACAAGCTGCCATAAGCTCTTCAATCTGATTAAAACGCCGCCGCTCATATTTTGACGGCGGCGTTTTTATTTTATCCCGCTGTCCGGCTTGTCCCACGGCAGCAAACTCGCCATATACAAAGAACAATCACCCGTCTGATACAGGACACAGCCGCTGTTCCGGAGTAAATCTATGAGTTCCACCACGTCCCGAAGCCTGATTGATGAATTCGATGTCAGCCGTGACAAGGTTGAAAAATTGGTTGCGCAATCGCTCCACGGCAGTGAAGACGGTGAACTTTATCTGGAATATGCGGAATCTGAATCTCTGGTCTTTGATGATGGCCGTCTGAAAAACGGCTCTTTCAATCAGGGACAGGGTTTTGGTCTGCGTTGTGTCTCCGGTGAGACGGTCGGCTATGCCCATTCCGGCGAACTGACCCATAGCGCCCTGCTTCGTGCATCCGATGCAGCATCCGCGATTTCCCGCGGATCTTCAGGCACCTACAGCGCAGCTCCGGCTGGCACCAACCGCCATCTCTATACGGATGTGAACCCGCTGGGCTCTCCGACTTTCAATGAAAAAGTCGTTCTGCTTCAGCAGATTGACGGCTATTTGCGCGCCAAAGACAGCAAAGTGCGTCAGGTCAGTGTCAGCATTGGCGGCTCATGGCAGCAGGTCGAAATTTTGCGTGCGGACGGACATTTCGTTCGTGACATCCGCCCGATGGTACGCCTGTCGATTTCAGTCATGGCCGGTCAGGGCGACCGTCAGGAATCCGGCTCCTATTCCATGGGTGGCCGTCGTTTGTTTGAAGATTTTATCGCTACAGGCTCATGGCAGCATGCAGCGGATGAAGCCCTGCGTCAGGCTCTGGTTAATCTCGAAGCGATCCCTGCTCCTGCCGGTACATTTGATATTGTGCTGTCCAATGGCTGGCCCGGTGTGATGTTGCATGAAGCCGTCGGACATGGACTTGAAGGCGACTTCAACCGCAAGCAACTCTCAGCTTTCGCAGGTCTCATGGGACAACAGATTGCCGCCAAAGGCGTGACCGTGGTTGATGATGGCACGATTACTGATCGTCGCGGCTCGCTGACCATTGATGACGAAGGCACGCCGACCAACAGCACTGTGCTGATCGATGACGGCAAGCTCGTCAATTATATGCAGGATCGTCAGAATGCCCGCCTGATGGGCATGAAGCCGACAGGCAATGGCCGACGGGAATCCTATACCCATGCGCCAATGCCGCGCATGACCAATACGATGATGCTGTCCGGTGACAAAACACCGGAAGAGATTATCGCTTCTGTTAAAAAGGGCATCTATGCGGTGTCTTTCGGCGGTGGTCAGGTAGACATTACCTCCGGTAAATTCGTTTTCGGTTGCACCGAAGCCTATATGATTGAAGATGGCAAAGTCGGTGCGCCTGTCAAAGGTGCGATGTTGATCGGTAACGGCCCGGATGCCATGCATCGCGTGTCGATGATCGGCAATGACAGCAAGCTCGACAACGGCTCCGGCAATTGCGGTAAAGGCGGCCAGTGGGTGCCGGTTGGCGTTGGCCAGCCGCATCTGCGTATGGATCAAATGACAGTCGGCGGAACCGCGGTATAAACATGAAAAATCTGAATGGTTTGACGGCTGTTATCACCGGCTCCGGCCGTGGCCTTGGTGCTGCAATGGCGATGCTGCTGGCGGATGCCGGTTGCAAGATTGTGCTCTGCGCCCGCAATCACTCTGCGCTCAATGATATTGCCGGTCAGATTGAACAACGGACAGGTCTGCGTCCTGATCATGTTGTGGTTGATCTGGCGGACAATACCAGTATCGGCCACGCGATTGCGCAGATCACAGCAAAATATAACACGATTGATCTGCTGATTAATAATGGTGCGATGTGGCTGGAAGCCAGTGATGAACCGCATAGCGAACAAGAAGTGTTCGGCACGATCAATGCTGCGGTAACCGGCAGTTTTCTGTTTACGCAAGGGCTGTTGCCGCTGCTGAAACGCTCATCCAGACCGGATATAGTGACCATCGGCTCGATCAGCGCATTGCCAAACGCCCCGCTGCATAGTGTGGCTGTACCGTTTTATGCTGCGAAACATGCACAGGCAGCGATAGCAACAGGTCTGCAGCAAATGCTGCGCGGCACGCCGGTGCGCTCACTCTGTGTGCATCCGCCCTATCTGGATGATATCTCACCGGCAGATACGGAATGGGATGCCATTCCCGAACGCGCCAAAGGTGAGCGCGCAACCAATCGCGATGTTTGTGAAGCAGTGATGTTTGCGATCACCCGACCGCGCCATATCACGCTGTCGTCAATCACAATTGATACGGATGAAGGCGGGTTGTTCGGCTGAACACCCGCCCTCTCCTGATTATTTCTTCGAGAGCAGCGCTACAGTTTCCACATGGGATGACCACAGGAACTGATCGACAGGGATAATCTTGTCGATCTTGTAGCCGCCCTTCACCAGAATGGCGAGGTCGCGTGCCAGTGTCACCGGATTACAGGAAACAGCCGCGACTTTAGGCACGGATGATTTGGCAATCTGCATTGCCTGTTCTTCAGCACCGGCACGCGGCGGATCGAAGACCACGCCCTGATAAGCATTGAGATCCTTATAAAGGATCGGACGGCGGAACAGATCGCGCCGCTCATGCGTGACCGGTTTCAGCCCCTGCACATGACGGATACCGCGATCCAGTGCCGCCAATGCCGGTGCATCATTTTCCACCGCATGAACAGCCATAGTTTCAGCCATACGCAGAGCAAAAGTACCAACACCGCAGAACAGGTCAGCCGCTTTTTTGACCTTTTTGAAATGGCCGATCACCAGCGCAACCATGGCTTCTTCTGCTTCAATTGTTGCCTGAAGGAAGCTGCCGGACGGGATATTCACCGGCACCTTGCCAAAGGTAATCAACGGCTTTTTCGGTTCCAGAATAATCTCGCCGTCAACGCTGAGACGGGCAAAACCCAACTCCATCATCAAAGGGGTGAGAATGCGTCGTGCTGCATCATCCGGTGTCGGGCAGCCGCTTGCTGCCAGATCAAGACCGGATTCCGTATCGGTAACCGTCAGTTTAAACGGCTTGGCACCATCAGCCAGATGAATGGCGACTTTGCGCAAGTCATCCAGACGGGAAATAATCGCCGGAACCGTCACCGCACATTCAGAGATATTGATCAGCTCATGGCTCTGGTGTCGGTTAAAACCGAGCAGCAAACCGGCTTCAGTTTTGCGAATGGCGAATGTCGCACGGCGGCGGCTCTGTTGCGAACATGGTACCAGCGGCTCCAGCTCATATTTCAATCCGCGGCCATCAAGACTGGCTGCAACCAGCGAGCGCTTCCATGCCTGATAGGCAGACATTTCCCAATGCTGCAAGGCGCAACCGCCGCAATCCTCGAAATGGCGGCAGGATGGCTCCACACGCTGTTCGGATGTTTCCAGTAGCGCCATCAGGCTGGCGCGGTTCTTATCCCGCGCAACATTGGCAACCTCACCCGGCAGGGTAAAAGGCACAAAAACCTGACCATCCGGCAGCTGGGCAACACCATCACCACCGGCACCCATCGCATTGATTGTAACACGCAAACTCATCAAACATCGTCCTTCGCGGCGGCAGCTTTGTTCTTCCTGCCTGCCAAAATATATTCCTGATTGCCGTCACCACCGGTAATCGGTGAGGCACAAAATCCTAAAGCCTGCCAGCTGGCCTGCTCATTGAGCCAATCCTGCAAATCCAGCGCAATCTTTTCACCCTGTGACGGGTCTTTGAGAATGCCGCCTTTGCCGATTGCCTCGCGCCCCGCTTCAAATTGCGGCTTGACCAACAGCAGACACCAGCCGTCATCCGCGCAAAGATCAAGCGCATTGGGCAGCGCCAGTTTCAGCGAAATGAAGCTGACATCCGAGACAACAATCTCAACCTTGCATCCCTGTAAATGACTTACATCAAGAACACGGGCATTCAACCCTTCGAGATTGGTAACGCGTTTATCGCCGCGCAAAGTCTCATGCAACTGGTCATGGCCGACATCGACGCAGATCACATGCTCTGCACCGCGCTCCAGCAGCACTTGTGTGAAACCGCCAGTGGAAGCACCGATATCCAGTGCTGTCTTGCCCTCAACCTCAAATCCGAAATGATCGAGCGCGGCTGTCAGTTTCAGCGCCGCACGGGAGACAAAACGGCTGGCCGGATCATCCACTGCCAGCTCAGCTTGTGCCGTCACAATCTGCCCGGCTTTTGTGACCACCTGACCATTCACCCGCACAGTGCCACGTGCCACCGCATCGCGGGCACGCGAGCGCGAAGCAAACAACCCGCGCTCCACCAGCGCCTGATCAAGGCGTATCTTATCTGTCTTTTCATTCATGCTGCCTCAATGAATGAGACAACGCCTGAACACAAGAGGCTTTATGCGCGCAGTCCGCCGCCAGCCTCACCGGTCAGCACATCACGGCCGAGCGCTGCAAAGGCCGCTCGCACGATGCCTGCACTATCCAAACCAGCTCGGGCATACATAGCCTCAGGCTTGGCATGATCCATAAATGCATCCGGCAAAGTCAATGTGCGAACCCGCAAGCCATGATCCAGCGCGCCTTCATTGCTGAGATAATGCACCACATGCGCCCCGAAGCCACCGGCTGCGCCTTCTTCAATCGTCAGCAGCACCTGATGCTCTTTGGCGAGACGGCGGATCAGATCATGATCCAGCGGTTTGGCAAAACGCGCATCGGCAACAGTGGTAGAAAGACCGGCCGCATCCAGCTCATCAGCAGCCGCAAGACATTCCTGCAACCGCGCGCCAAAGCTTAAGATCGCAATTTTGTTGCCTTCGCGGACAATACGGCCTTTACCGATTTCCAGAACAGTACCACGCTCCGGCAGATCAACGCCCACACCATCCCCGCGCGGATAGCGGAAGGAGATCGGCCCGTCTTCATATTCCGCAGCGGTGCGCACCATATGTACCAGTTCCGCTTCATCCGAAGCGGCCATCACCACAAAGCCCGGCAGGTTGCTCAGGAAAGCAGTATCAAAACTGCCCGCATGGGTCGCCCCATCCGCGCCAACCACACCGGCACGATCAATCGCAAAGCGCACCGGCAAATGCTGGATCGCCACATCATGCACGACCTGATCATAGGCGCGTTGCAGAAAGGTGGAGTAAATCGCTGCAAAAGGTTTCAGCCCTTCAGCAGCCAGACCGGCTGCAAAAGTCACTGCATGTTGCTCGGCCATGCCAACGTCGAAAGTGCGCTTCGGAAAAGCCTGTCCGAAAAGATTAAGCCCCGTGCCATCCGGCATTGCTGCCGTCACTGCCACAACCTTTTCGTCGTGGCGCGCTTCCTCAATCAGCGCATTGGCGAAAACTTTTGTATAGCTCGGTGCATTTGCAGGCGGTTTTGACTGCTTGCCGGTAATGACATCGAATTTATTAACACCGTGATATTTGTCAGCAGCGGCTTCCGCAGGGGCATAACCTTTACCCTTCTGGGTCACCACATGCACCAGCACAGGCCCCTCAACATTATCGCGGATATTGGTCAGAACCGGCAGAAGATGATCGAGATTATGACCATCCACAGGGCCGACATAATACATGCCCAGCTCTTCAAACATTGTGCCGCCAGCCCAGAAACCGCGGGCAAATTCTTCCGTTTTACGGGCTTTATCCTGAAAGAATTTTGGCAATTTCTTGCTGATCTGCTTCGCCATCTCGCGCAGGTTACGATAAGTCGGCCCCGAAACCAGACGCGCCAGATAGGCGCTCATTGCACCGGTCGGCGGCGCAATCGACATATCATTATCATTGAGAATAACGATAAGACGGGCATCCAGCGCACCGGCATTATTCATCGCCTCATAGGCCATACCGGCGGACATGGAACCGTCACCGATCACTGCAATGACATTGCGCTTCTCACCTTTGAGTTCACTTGCCACAGACATACCCAGACCAGCGGAAATCGAAGTGGACGCATGGCCGGTGCCGAAATCGTCATATTCGCTTTCAGCACGTTTGGTAAAACCGGACAGGCCGCCCTCCTGACGAATGGTCGGCATACGCTCGCGTCGTCCGGTCAGAATTTTATGCGGATAGGTTTGGTGCCCCACATCCCAGATCAGACGGTCATTCGGCGTATCAAACAGGTAATGCAGCGCCACAGTAAGCTCGACCACACCAAGGCTTGAGCCGAGATGACCACCGGTACGGGACACAACATCAATCAGATCAGCGCGCAATTCATCCGCCAGTTGCGGCAATTGTGCAGGCGCAAGCTTTCGCAAATCTTCCGGCAAATGCACCTGATCCAGCAATGGCGTGTGCAACTTGTTATCAAAACCGGTCATCGGAAAACCTTATTATTCTATGGACAGTCAGAACAGGCGGAAATTAACGGCTTTGTTTCCCATCCGCCTGTATTTTGCAATCAGCTATATCAAATATTTATTCAGGCAGCGGGATAAATTCTTCCGCATCGCCCGGTACAATATCAAAGCGGCGGCTGCGCCACTCTTCTTTTGCCTGTTCAATACGTTCTTTTGATGATGAAACGAAATTCCACCAGATATAACGGCGGCTGTCCATCGCCTCGCCACCGAAGACCATGATCTGTGCACCCTCACTGGCGAAATTTTGCGGCACGGCTTCAATCACAATATCATCGCCCTGCCGGAAGGCCAGCAGCTGATTATCAGTGAAAACCTCTCCGGCAATGCGCACGGCACCGCTCAGGATATAAATCGCCCGCTCTTCCTGTACCGCAGGCAGATGGAATTTGCCACCCGCCTCAATAAACACATCGGCATAGAGTGTCTCGCTATAGGTCGGCACATCGGATTTCAGCCCGTGCATATCGCCGATCATCAGGCGCATACGGAACTCTTTCTCCTCCAGCCACGGCAATTGCTGCACCGTATGATTGCTGAATTCCGGCGCCATATTCTCAGCGCGTTCCGGCAAGGCAACCCATGTCTGCACGCCGGAGATTGCCAGCGGTGACCCGCGCATTTCCTCCGGTGTGCGCTCGGAATGCACAATGCCGCGTCCCGCAGTCATCAAGTTGACTTCACCGGGATTAATCACCTGCTCGGTACCGAGACTGTCACGGTGTCGGATATTGCCGTCCAGAAGATAAGTAACCGTTGAAAGCCCGATATGCGGATGCGGCGCTACATCCAGCGCCTGCCCGGCCCGTAATAAGGCCGGCCCCATCCGGTCAAAGAAAATGAAAGGCCCGACGAGCCTGCGCTTTGCAGTAGGTAATGCACGGCGCACCTGCAAACCGCCGACTTCACTGGTACGCGGAATAATCAGCGTTTCAATTGCATCAATCGACTGATGATCGCCGGGAACCGGATCCTGACCGGGAAAGAAGCTCACAAATCTGTCCTTTCAGAAACAATGAAACGCCCAGAGCGAAGCATTTCCGGCTTAAGCTAAGCCATTGAAATACCTGACCCACCAGCTTTCAAACGCATTCGCACCGAAATCTGCAACAGATTTTCGGGATGCACTTTAAACAGCATATCATAAAATAAGAAATGTCCGGAGTTTTACATCCGGACATTTCATCACAAAACAGTCAGACAGGATCGGATATAAATGCCTGTTATTTCTGACCAAGCATTTTCAGCAATTGCTGCATATCCGGCACCTGACCATTCGCTGTCAGCTTGTCAACAATACCCGGCAATGCTGCGGAAAGCTCTGCCAGCAAATCCTGTTCATTGACACCCGTCTGACGGGCAATATCCGAAATTGTGTTTTTGCCAATGGCATTGCCAAGCTGATCCGGTTCAATCGGCGCATTGCTGCCGGAACCAACCCAGCTATCAACTTTATCTGCATGGCCGGCCTGTGTAAGCTGCTCAAGCAAGCCGCCTAAACCGCCGCCAAGTCCACCGCCGCTGCCGGTCTGTCCGGCTTGTCCTGCGGCTGTGCCACCCAGAACACCGCCAAGCAATCCGCCAAGAACACTGCCGAGACCACCAAGGCCACCAGCCTGTGAATCTGCCTGCGTACCTGCCGGAGCATTCGCCTGCTGTCCGCCGCCGAACACGCTACCCAGAAGATCGCCGAGACCGCCGCCGGATGCGGCCTGATCCGGCGCATTCACCTGAGGCTGTTCATTATCATCGGATTTACCGCTGAACATACGACCAACGAGCAATGCACCGAGTGCAATCAGAACCGGTTTGGTCAGACTGCCGCCCGGTACCGGTTCATTATTTGAAGAGTCACCACCAAAAAGGCCCATTCTATACTTCCTCCAAACCTGCTGAAATGCCGGATACTTAGCAGCATCGCGCAAAAATATTTACTTGGCAAGATTGTCACTTGCCAAGCATGTAATGATATGGGAGCGTTTTACCGAGTTTCCAGAGCCAGCCTCATGAATTTGCCAACACGTGAATTTAATTGATGGTCTGCGTTCCGGTTTCTTTGATTTTCGCATTCTTGCAGCGCCGGATGTGATCTGTCTCTGTAAAATGCTTTTTGCGAAACGGAGAACATACAATGTCAGTTATCAGCTGGATTATTCTCGGTCTCATTGCCGGTTTTATCGGCAGCAAAATCGTCAACAAAAGCGGTCAGGGCATGCTGATGGATATTGTCCTCGGCATTGTCGGCGCGGTTATCGGCGGTGTTATTTTCAATTTCTTCGGTGCGGCGGGTGTTACCGGCCTGAATATTTACAGCCTGATTGTTTCCGTAATCGGTGCAGTGGTCGTGCTGTTCCTTTATCACGCAATCAGCGGCCAGAGGCAACTGCGATAAACATAAACAGGCACGAACATGCATTGGGTTGAGCCATATATCGCCGCTTATGGCTCAATCGCTCTGTTTATCATCATTTATTTTGAAAGCTTCGGTGCGCCGGTACCGGGAGAGACACTGCTTATTGCTGCATCCCTGCTGGCTCAGCAAGGCGAGCTGTCTTTACCGGTTATGTTACTCGCGGTGTTTCTCGGCGCAATACTGGGCGACAGCACAGGTTATCTGATCGGCCATTTTGGCGGGCGGAAAATTCTGATCCGCTTCGGCCCCTATATCAAGCTGACATCGGAGCGGCTGGAGCAATTCGAAAAACTGTTTGAAAAATACGGCAGCGGCATTGTCATCACTGCACGCTTCTTTGCTATTTTACGCCAGCTAAACGGTATCATGGCCGGCGCTTTAAAAATGCACTGGCTGAAATTCGTCTCCGCCAATATTATCGGCGCGGCACTCTGGACTTTGGTCTGGGGTGCAGGTCCCTATTATTTCAGCGCCTTGTTTAAAAGACTACTTTAGAGGCTGATTTATAACCGGCTGTATCATCGGCGTACAAAAAAGCCCCGACATTGCGGGGCTTCGGTTTAAATCACTGCCGGATACTCACTCAGGATCAAGCGGTTCGGTGCCGGTTGGCTGGCCGTCGCGGCTGAGCTTGATTTTCTCAACTTTATCCTCTGCCGATTGCAGCAGTTTCTCGCAATGATTTTTCAGCGCTTCACCGCGTTCATAAATCAGGATCGATTTTTCCAAAGGCACATCACCGCGTTCCAGATCATCGACAATTGTTTCCAGCTGCTTGAGCGCCTGTTCGAAGCTCATCACTGCAATATCATCATTGGAAGCTTGTCCGGTGGTGTTCGGCTCGGTCATAATTTATCCTTTCATTAAACGCGTAATATGCGCTGCGGCGGAAAAGGACAAGCCCTGTAAATCATATCCGCCTTCAAGAAAACTGATCAGCCGGTTATTGCAAAACCGGTCGGCGCGCTCCATCACCTGCCCTGTCACCCAATCATAATCTGTTTCGGTCAAATTAAGTTGAGCCAATGGGTCAAGATAATGACCATCAAAGCCGGCTGAAATCAAGATCAGGTCAGGGCGAAAATTGTCCAATGCCGGTAAAATACGGGAAGTAAAGGCTTCGCGGAACTCCCGGCTACCACTGTCAGCAAGCAAAGGTGCATTAATGATATTACCGACACCGGTCTCCTTGACCAGACCGGTACCCGGATAAATCTGCGCCTGATGCGTTGAACAGAACAGTACATTCTTATCCGCAGCGAAAATATCCTGCGTGCCGTTACCGTGATGCACATCCCAATCGATGATCGCCACGCGTTCCGCACCAAAATGGCTCTGCGCATAGCGGGCAGCTATCGCGGCTGTATTGGTGATGCAGAACCCCATCGCCGTATCGGCCGTCGCATGATGACCTGGCGGACGGGCAGCAATAAAGATATTATCCGCTTGCCCGTTAAATACATCTTCAACGGCAGCAAGGGCAGAGCCAGTTGCTGCCAACACGGCATGCCAGCTTTGCGGGCTGACATAGGTGTCCTGTCCGACATTCACAATCGGCTGTGCCATGCCGGAAGCAACTTGCTCTTCATCAAGCGGATCGGGAATCTGTGCTTTAATTTGCTTCAGGTAAGAGGCCGGATGCACAAGCTCCAACGCCTGCTCATCGGCAACAGGTGCCTCCACCTGATCCAGCGCATAATAATCATAGCCTTCCAGAACGCTGAATAAAGCCCGCAACCGATCCGGACGCTCAGGATGCCCCGCCGGCGTCAGATGCTCAAGAAAGACCGGATGCGAATAAAGTCTGGTTGCCATAATATCCTGTATCTGCCTGCTCAGAGCGTAATTTCTTAAATTTGAATCAGTTTAAGGTAAAATTATGCTCGCATTTTAAAGCGTTAGGGCGAGTTTTGTGCGCCCAACGGGGCGCACGGCGCTCTAATCAGGCAGAATAAAGTTACAAGATTTCAGTTTTAAGAATAGTAATACCGAAACCTTCCAACCCGACATAATGACGCTCTTTGGATGCCAGCAGGCGGATGGAACTGATGCCGAGATCTTTCAGGATCTGCGCACCAAGACCGATCTGGCGCCATTCTTCCTCACGCGCCTGTGCTTCTTTGTGCTCTTCCCTGTCATGATTTTCCGCACGGCGGCGCGACTTGTCATTTTTACCGACGCCGACAGACCCTTCACGCAAGTACACCAGCACCCCGCGCTTTTCCGCAGCCATTCGCTTCAGCACGGCATCAAGGCCGGAACCGGCACCGAATGTATCTGCCAGCACATCTTCCCGATGCAGACGCACCGGTACATCTTCACCGTCACGAATATCGCCGAAAACCAGAGCCACATGTTGCATCGGCTCCCACGGCAGCTGATAGGTGAATGCGCAGGCGTGCCCCGCCGATGTGTCCACCTCAGTCTCGCCCATGCGCACAATCAGCGTTTCCTTGCGCTGGCGATAGGCGATCAGATCGGCCACAGTAATGCGGTGCAATCCATGTGTTTCCGCGAATTCCGTCACCTGAGGACCGCGCATCACAGAACCATCATCATTGACCAGTTCGCAGATCACCCCAACAGGCGGCAGATTGGCCAGCTTGCACAGATCGACTGCCGCTTCCGTATGACCGGAGCGCATCAGCACGCCGCCTTCACGCGCCACCAGCGGGAAAATATGCCCCGGACGCACGAAGTCCGCAGGGCCAGCATTCGGGTTCGCCAGATTGCGCACAGTCAGCGTGCGATCATCGGCAGAAATACCGGTTGTCGTGCCGTGTTTATAGTCAACAGTAATGGTGAAGGCAGTGGAATGCGGTGCATCATTTTCCGCCACCATTGCCGTCAGATTGAGGCGCTTGGCCTCTTCCTTCGGCATTGGTGTGCAGACGATGCCGGATGTATGGCGCACGATGAATGCCATTTTCTCCGCTGTACAATGCACCGCGGCGACAATCAGATCGCCTTCATTTTCGCGCCCGTCGTCGTCCATAACAACAACGATTTCACCGCGTTCAAAAGCACGGAGTGCATCAACAACCTGTTTCTGATTATAGCTCATGCTTCACTCCGTAATCTTTCAAAGAACATCACCTATAACTGCTCTGGCCGCATGGTTATCAGACGCGGCCAGTCTGGCCGCGGTGACGCAAATAATGATCCGCAATCGCGCAAGCGAGCATTGCTTCACCAATCGGCACGGCACGGATGCCAACGCACGGGTCGTGACGGCCTTTGGTCATTACATCCACTTCCTTCTTATCCACATCAATAGAACGACGTGTGGTGAGAATGGACGAGGTCGGCTTCACGGCAAAACGGGCAACAATCGGCGCACCGGTTGCGATACCGCCAAGAATACCACCGGCATTATTCGACAGGAAGACCGGATTGCCATCGGCATCAATGCGCATTTCGTCGGCATTTTCTTCACCGGTCAGCGTCGCGGCCTCAAAGCCATTACCGATTTCAACACCTTTTACTGCAGGGATCGACATCAGATTGGACGCAATATCCTGATCCAGCTTGGCATAAAGCGGTGCGCCGATACCGGCGGGAACGCCTTCTGCCACAACCTCAATCACTGCACCAATGGAAGAACCGTTTTTGCGGATACCATCGAGATAGCTGGCAAACAGCTCTACTGAGCCTGCATCCGGTGTGAAAAACGGGTTATTGTCGACCTCTGCCCAATCCCAGCGGGAGCGGTCGATCTTGTGAATACCCATGCCGACCAATGCTGCACGGATTTTCAAACCCGGAACGACTTTGCGGGCAATCGCACCGGCAGCAACACGCGCTGCGGTTTCACGCGCAGAAGAACGTCCGCCACCGCGATAATCGCGCAGGCCATATTTTACATCATAAGCATAATCCGCATGTCCCGGACGATACTGGCGGGCAATCTCACCATAATCTTTTGAACGCTGATCCACGTTCTCAATCATCATGGAAATCGGCGTGCCGGTGGTGGTCATCACCCCGTCTTCACTGGTGAGAACACCGGACAATACCCGCACCTGATCCGGCTCGCGGCGCTGCGTGGTATATTTTGACTGACCCGGCTTGCGCTTATCAAGATAGGCCTGAATTTCAGCTTCGGTAAATTGAATACCCGGAGGGCAGCCATCAATGATACAGCCCAGCGCCGGACCATGGCTTTCGCCCCAGGTCGTCACGCGGAAAAGATGGCCAAAGCTGTTATGCGACATAGAAAACCCCAAGATTGAACCGGTTCTTTGCGGCTCATTTTAATTTCAGTTTGGTAATCTGTTTCTATTCGCCTTTTAAGCAGTGGTCAAACGAGAGAAAGACCGGCGCACAAAAAAGCAGCTCCAAACGATACCGTTTCCGGCACGCGCACCAAATAACCGGAAAATGTTGCGAAAATCTGCGGATATGATCTAGTCTCTCCAGCAGAGCGTTTCAGCGAAGCAGGTCGTGCTAATGCCATAATTGACCTGCAGCTTCGGAACCGGATTTTATAACGCACAAGGATTTCTCATGCGTATTTTGGCCATTCTCACGGTGTTACTCGCCCCGCTCTTTGCAGGCACTGCGCTTGCAGACGATGCTGAGGGTAAGATCACCAAGATCAATGAAGATACGGAAACCATTACGCTGGACAATGGCAAAGATTACCGCCTGCCCGGAGAATTCGATTATAGTGCGATTGAAAAGGGCATGAAGGTTATCGTGACCTATGATCTCGTCGATAATGTTCGCTATATCAGCAATATTGACGAAGCCGACGGCGGTTAAACCCGTAATTACCGGCCATCATAAACTGACAAAAGCGCCGTTTCCGGCGCTTTTTTTATTATAAAGAAGCTGCTTTACTCAAACCCATTCAAGACGGTTATTTTCAAGCTTCAGCAGCTTGTCCTGCGGCACGGAAAGATGCGCTGCATCCTGCCCGCTCATGCCTTCAACCAGATAAAACAAAGTGCGAATGCAACCGCCATGGGTCACGCACACTGTTTTGCCCTTCACGCTTTCAAGCCATTTGGCAACGCGCCCTGAAAGAATCATGTAGCTTTCGGCATGTTCGCCCGGCGGAACAAAGTTCCATTTGTCACGCTCACGCTGCTGCAAGAGACTTGCACTGCCGACACCGGCAGCCTCAAACTCTTCCATCATATGCCCCTGCCAGTCACCGAAATGCACCTCCATCAGCAAAGGATCGGTGCGGTAAGCCAGCGGGTCGAGCCCCATACGGGTGCGGATACGCTCCATCGTCTCACGGGTACGGCGCAGAGGACTTGCAACAAAGTCAAATCCTTCTGCAGCACCAATCAGCGACTTCAGCATATCGCCGTTGCGGTCAGCCTGTGTGCGGCCATGGGCATTGATATCAATGTCCATCTGCCCCTGCACACGCTGGGAGACATTCCAGTCCGTCTCGCCATGACGCGAGAAGTAAATGATTTCCCGTGCCATTCCTGCTGTCCTCAGTCTTTTACAACCGAAATATCCGGTGCATCCACGGCTTTCATACCGATTGTATGATAACCACTGTCCACGTGGTGAACTTCACCGGTAACGGAACGGGAAAGATCGGAGAGGAAATACAGACCTGAATCGCCGACTTCTTCAATGCTGACGGTACGACGCAGCGGTGCGTTATACTCGTTCCATTTCAGAATATAGCGGAAATCGCCGATACCCGAAGCCGCAAGCGTCTTGATCGGACCGGCAGAAATCGCATTAACGCGGATATTCTGCGGACCAAGATCAACAGCGAGATATTTCACACTGGCTTCCAGAGCGGCCTTGGCAACACCCATCACATTGTAGTTCGGCATGACTTTTTCTGCACCGTAATAGGTGAGTGTCAGCATAGAACCGCCGTCTGTCATCAGTTTTTCCGCGCGCTTGGCCAGCGCAGTGAAGGAATAAACCGAGATCAGCATCGTGTTGGAGAAGTTTTCTGCCGATGTATCGAGATAGCGGCCAGTCAGCTCATCCTTATCAGAGAAGCCGATAGCATGAACGAGGAAGTCGAGCTTGCCCCATTTCTCTTCGATCAGAGCGAAAACCGCATCCATGGATGCGTCGTCAGTCACGTCGCAATGGCCGCAGACCAGCGCGTCCAGTTCAGCCGCAAGCGGCTCGACGCGCTTCTTCATCGCATCGCCCTGATAAGTTAAAGCGATCTCCGCACCGGCATCCCGTGCAGCCTTGGCAATACCCCAGGCGATTGAGCGATTATTGGCCAGACCCAAGATCAGCCCGCGTTTTCCTTGCAACAAACCGGATTTGGTGGTCATTCACCATACCTCATAAAAAATATAATCTGAATAGCTGCCTATCGCACAGCACAGCATTGGCTTCAAGCAAGGACAGTAAATTTTGTCCCCCTTCCCCTTGAAAGCAGGTATTTAAGTGCAAATATCAGCTTGTTGTTTCTAATATGTAACGGTTCCCGTCAGCAATATAAAGCAGTATTCACGGGCGCGAATCCACCCGTGAATCACTTTATCCTGCCCGTGACCGCAATAGCGATTCGAGCTCTTCATCACCATTTTCAGGCAACATAATCCGGATATGCACGAATAAATCCGCAGCATCTCCCGTTTTATTAGGCAATCCTTTGCCCTTCAGGCGCAAAATCTTATCCGAGCTTGACCAGGCAGGAATACGCACAGCCACACGCCCGCTCAAAGTTTCCACTTCAGCACGGGCACCAAGCACCGCATCACTGAGCTGCACCGGTAAATCAAGATGCAAATCACGCCCGTCCTGACGGAAACGCGGGTGTTTTTTGAAATTGATTGTGACCAATGCATCGCCGTCAACAGCACCGGGAATGGTTTCTCCCTGACCTTTCAGGCGGATCGTCTGGCCGTCCTCAACATATTTCGGCAGTTTGATCGACAGTTTCTTGCCGTTCGGGAAAACCGCCTCAACCTTCTCGGCTCCTGCCGCCTGTTCCAGAGAAACAGAGATCGAGGCTTTCAGATCCGGCGCTTTTGACGGTGCGCGGCTGCGTGTACGGCTTCCGCCACCACCAAAGCCACCACCGAAAATGCTGCTCAGAATGTCCTCTGCGCCGTCAAAACCACCCTGCTGGAAGCCACCTTGCCCGCCAGCACCACCACGACGGAAACCGGCGAACGGATCGCCCTGAAAACCACCACCTTGGCCACCAAAACCATGACCGGCAAAACCTGCCGGCTTTCCTTCCGCATCAATCTCGCCACGGTCAAACTGACCGCGTTTGTCTTTATCGCCGATAATTTCATAGGCCTGATTAATCTCGGCAAACTTCTCCTGCGCCTTCGGATCATCCTGATTCTGGTCCGGATGATATTTCTTGGCCAGTTTACGAAAAGCAGATTTTACTTCTTCAGGCTTCGCCGTTTTAGCGACGCCCAATACGCTGTAGGGATCGCGCATAATATTCCTTCATAGCTGCGGTGATTGCTAAACAGAATCACCTGTCATCTGATAAGAGCTTAGCGCATGTCTCCCAAAAGCGGGTACCGGTTTTGGGACAAAGACATGCGTCAAATCAAAAAGATAAAGCGTGTGCAGTAGATCAAACTTCACACAACACGCTTTAGCGCATACGACACCATTTTACCGCGCGGATTAAACACCCGATCAGCTTGTAAAGACAGCGACAGTGTTTCACGGCATGGTTCCGGCATGCTTTTATACAGCAATATGCGCATCAATACGGCTGTTTTCCAGATGTTAAACGGCAAATATAGCCGTTCATCTGCAAAACTTGGCCTTCAATTTCCGTATAATTATTAAATCGGGGCAAAAGAGGTCAGAGCCCAGGCACCACCTTGCGCCATACAGGCCTGTCCGCGATAAAGTGCAGCACCGTCAAAGGCTTCGCGCGAGGTTTCAAATTCGCGGCACAGTCCGGCATCCGTCTTTTTCTCGGCGACAGTCGTGATTGTCCCCTGACTGCCGGTATCCGGATTAGCCCACGGGATCGGTGTTTTGCCCCACTGCGTAAAGTTCAGAGCGGAGACCACATTCCGGATGGTATTCTGATCCGATACTTTACTGCTGTCATTGACCTCTGCCGTCACAGCAGGCTGTTTTGCGACAGAACCAGTAATACTGTTTTTATCCGGCATCGCTTTTTCAAGATCAAAACCGGACATTGCGCAGCCGGACAGGACAGAAACAGTACAGGCGACCATAAGAAAACGGCAGGATGCCCCCCGCATCAACTGCAAAAAACCGCTTTTCCGTAATTCTGAAGTCATTGTAGTGACTGGCAAATGATCGTCCTGACAGGCTGAAGAACAGAATATCCGTAAAGACATTCCGGTGTTAATTGAAAACAGGCGTTTATTATGTGCCGGTCTGCGTTAACAAGCGGTTTGTGCAGAAGGTAAACAAATCGATAGCAGCCGTCAAAGGCTTCTGAAACATGTTTTCACAGCATTCCGCATATGCGCCCGTTTATTCGCGTTTTGTGATTATTTCTTGTTGTTTTCGCGGCTATTTCCGATCCGCAGACTGAAGACGCAACGCGGCCTTCATCCGATATCTCAGCCGGTTTTTTGTACAATAAAAAACTTGCGGGTCTTCACAAGCACTGCCGGTCATGTAACTTATGCTGGTCATGATGATGGAAGCGCGGGTTAAGCACCGCTGAAGCCTTCCGATTACCAAGCAAGTGAACATACCAATATGACGACATCAGCGAATGATTTTACAACTGCGACCGAGCCTTTTCGTCTGTTTGCAGAATGGTTAGAGGATGCAACAAAATCCGAGCCGAATGATCCGAATGCTGTTGCAGTGGCAACCGTAGACGAAAGCGGCATGCCGAATGTGCGCATAGTGCTGCTGAAAGATTTCGATGAGCATGGCTTTGTATTTTATACAAATTATGAGAGCCAGAAGGGTTGCGAAATCCTGTCAGCCGGCAAAGCAGCCATGTGCTTCCACTGGAAATCCCTGCGCCGTCAGATCCGTGTGCGCGGTCCTGTCGAACAGGTAACGGCAGAGGAAGCTGACGCCTATTACAAGTCGCGCCCGCGCGGCAGCCGCATCGGCGCATGGGCCTCCAAACAATCCCGCCCGCTGGAAAGCCGTTTTGCACTGGAAAAAGCGGTTGCCGAATATACCGCGCGCTATGCCATCGGTGAAATTCCGCGCCCTGAATACTGGTCGGGCTTCCGCATCAAACCAACCTATATTGAATTCTGGCATGACCGCCCATTCCGCCTGCACGATCGTTTGATCTTCAAACGCGATGCACCGGAAGGCGATTGGACAACACAGAAATTCTATCCGTAAACAAAAAAGCCGCTCTTTTTCAGAGCGGCTTTTTTTATTATCTGATCCGGATCAGATCACCGGTTTAACCACAACCCACAAAGAGCCGAGCACCAGACCCGCAAAGATCAACCAGCCGACAATATTATTGGAACGGAACAGGCGCAGGCATTGCTCCGGATTATCAATATCCAGCACAACAATCTGGCGGTAGAGATGCACACCGGCGGCAAGCAGACCGGCCAGTGCAGGCATCGGCACTTCTGCCACGGCAAAAGCACCGGCAAAGCACATCAGCGCACCGCCATAAAGCACCATGAGGGCTTGTTTCGTCTTGGAGCCGAACAAACGGGCAGTCGAGCGCACGCCCACCAATGCATCATCTTCTTTATCCTGATGGGCATAGATCGTGTCATAGCCGATCGTCCACAGGATCGCGCCGATATAAAGCAGCACAGGCGAAAGTGACAGAGAACCGGTTTGCGCCGACCACGCCACCAATGCACCCCATGAAAAAGCCATACCCAGCACCAGCTGCGGCCAGTCAGTAATACGTTTCATAAACGGATAGGCTGCAACAATCACCAGCGAGGCAAAACTCAAAGCAACGGTGAACCAGTTAAATTGCAACACCACAGCAAGACCGGCCAGACATTGCAGGCCTAAGAAAACCCAAGCCTGTTTGCGGCTGACCTGACCGGATGGCAGCGGGCGGGAACGGGTGCGCGCAACCTTATCGTCAATATCCTGATCCGCCAGATCATTGAGCGTGCAACCGGCACCACGCATGGCAATAGCGCCGATCAGGAACAGCACCATATGCCAAAGCGAAGGCAGTACAGTCCAGATATCGTCTCCGGGTTTGGCACCGGCACTCGCTACCAAAGCTGCAGACCACAGGCATGGCCAGAGCAGCAGCTGCCAGCCAATCGGGCGATCCCAGCGGGCAAGCTGCGCATAAGGCCACAGGCTTGGCGGCAATAACCGGTAGACCCAATGGCCGGACGGCGCGTCCATAACCTTGCCCGTTTGTCCGCGTGCCTGAATCTGAACCATTTTATGCAAACCTTTCGCAGTTGCATTCTCATAAATGCTTTTAAATTCTCTACCGATTTCGTAAAGGAGGAGCAAGCCTCAAGCACATATGGAGAAATGCCTGTGACCACCTCCCCCTCAGACGCTCTTAAAGTTCTGCTGATCGGCTCCGGTGGCCGTGAACACGTGCTCAGCTGGAAACTGGCAGCATCTCCGCTGCTCGGCACTCTCTATTGCGCTCCGGGCAATCCGGGCATTGCCGAATGTGCCACGCTGATTGATCTGGATATTGATGATCATGACGCCGTGATTGCCTTCTGCCACAGCTTTGAGATTGATCTGGTCGTAGTTGGGCCTGAAGCGCCGCTGGTTGCCGGTATTACCGATCCGCTGATCGCTGCAGGCATTAAAGTATTCGGCCCTTCACAGGCCGCAGCTCAGTTGGAAGGCTCAAAAGGTTTCACCAAAGATCTTTGTGCCCGTTTTGATATTCCGACCGGCAGCTATGGCCGCTTTAACAATGCGCCAAAGGCCAAGGCCTATATCCGTGAGCAAGGTGCGCCGATTGTTGTTAAAGCTGATGGCCTTGCCGCCGGTAAGGGCGTGGTTGTTGCCATGACTTTGGAAGAAGCGCTGGATGCCGTGGATGCCTGTTTTGAAGGCCATTTCGGCGATGCCGGTGCAGAAGTTGTGGTTGAAGAATTTCTCGACGGTGAAGAAGCCAGCTTCTTCTGCATTTGCGACGGTACCACAGCCTTGCCTTTCGGCAGCGCGCAGGATCATAAGCGCGTTGGTGACGGTGATACCGGTGCCAATACCGGCGGCATGGGCGCTTATTCCCCTGCGCCGATCATGGATGAAGCCATGACGGAACGTGTGATGAAGGAGCTGATTGAGCCGACAATGCGCGGCATGGCCGAGATCGGCGCACCTTTCAGCGGCGTGTTGTTTGCCGGTCTGATGATCGGCAAAGACGGCCCGAAACTGATCGAATATAATACCCGCTTTGGCGACCCCGAATGTCAGGTACTGATGACCCGCCTTAAAGACGACCTGCTGGTGATTATGCTGGCAGCGGTCAATAAAATGCTGGATCAGGTTTCAATCCGCTGGAGCGATGATGCCGCCCTCACCGTGGTGATGGCAGCGGAAGGCTATCCGGCCTCCCCGCGCAAAGGTACTGTCATCAAAGGCGTTGAAGAGGCTGATGCTCTGCCGGATGTGAAAGTATTCCATGCGGGCACTGTACATAAAGATGGCGAGCTGCTGGCTAATGGCGGTCGCGTTCTCAATGTAACGGCCACCGGAAAGACAGTCTCCGAGGCTCAGGCGAAAGCCTATCAGGCTGTGTCTAAAATCGACTGGGCTGGTGGCTTCTGCCGTTCGGATATTGGTTGGCGCGCCGTTGAACGGGAAAAATCAGTCAGGTAAAACCTTTTCAAACGGAATGATGTTAAATTAAATTATCATCCCGTTTGAACTCTTTATTTGAGCATAATCTTATCCAAAAACCGGTTCCCACTTTTTGGGATCATGCTTTTAAAACCCGCCTCTCCGGCGGGTTTTTTCTTGTTTTGCTCTTCTGAGATTTTATTGACGTTTACGTAATAAGCCGATACCAATATTTGCAAGGAGAATTACGGCTGCATTCTTTCAACGGAATGCGCCAAAAGGAGGAAGCAGATGTATCGCGCGCCACTTGCTGAAATCAGCCAGACACTCAATCAGGTTGCAGACCTGCCGGAGCTTTTGAAAACCGAACTGTTTTCAGAATTATCACCGGATATTGTCGAAGCCATTTTGCAGGAAGCAGCAAAGTTCAGCGAGACGCGCATCACTCCGCTACGCACCAAAGGCGATCATCAGGGCGCAACACTGAAAGATGCGCAGGTCACCACGGCAGAAGGCTGGAAAGAACTTTACAAAGACTGGACGGATGGCGGCTGGAACGCCCTGACCGGCGATCCTGCCTATGGCGGCCAAGGCCTGCCAATTTTGCTTTCGGTTGCCGTTGCGGAAATGTGGAACTCCGGCTCCCTTGGTTTTGCCATTGCCTCAACCCTGACGATGGGTGCAGTTGAAGCACTGGAACATCATGCCAGTGATGAACTGAAAAACACCTATCTCGACAAGCTGATTTCCGGTGAATGGTCAGGCACCATGAACCTCACCGAACCGCAGGCTGGTTCCGATCTGGGTGCCTTGCGTTGCCGCGCTGAACGGGCGGATGACGGGACATACCGGATTTTCGGGCAGAAAATCTTTATCACCTATGGTGAGCATGATCTGACCGATAATATTGTGCATCTGGTGCTGGCGCGCCTGCCCGATGCACCGGCAGGAACGAAGGGAATTTCGCTGTTTCTGGTGCCTAAATATCTGGTCAATGAAGACGGCTCGCTTGGCGCACGCAATGATGTATTTTGCGCCGGACTGGAAGAAAAGCTCGGCCTTCACGCTTCGCCAACCTGCACCATGATTTATGGTGACGGTTTTGGTGATACGGGTGAAAAAGGTGCTGTCGGCTATCTGATCGGCGAGGAGCATAAAGGCCTCGTCTATATGTTCACCATGATGAACAATGCCCGTCTGCTGGTCGGTATTCAGGGCGTTGCGATTGCCGAAGCTGCCTACCAGAAAGCCCGCGCCTATGCGGCGGAGCGGCGTCAGGGACGTGCCCTGAATGCGCCGAAGGGCGCAGAAATGAGCCCGATCATCGAGCATCCCGATATCCAGCGCATGTTGCTGACCATGAAAGGGCTGACACAGGCTTCCCGTGCCATTTGCTATGCTACCGCACAGGCGCTGGATATGGCCAAAGCCGACAGCGCCAAAGCGGACTTCTGGGCAAACCGTGCCAGCCTGCTGACCCCGCTTGCCAAGGCTTTCTCCACCGATAGCGGTGTGGATGTGGCATCCCTCGGCATTCAGGTGCATGGCGGCATGGGTTATATTGAAGAAACCGGCGCCGCTCAGTTGCTGCGCGATGCCCGCATCCTGCCGATTTATGAAGGTACCAATGGCATTCAGGCCATGGATCTGGTGATGCGCAAATTACCACTGGAAAATGGCGGTCATATTCATGGCTTTCTGCAGGAATTACGCGACATTGCCGGACAGGCCAAAACCTCCGGCAAGCTCTCCGCAGTCGCTCCGCGGCTAGAAACTGCGCTGGATGCTACAGAAGAAGCCACCCGCTTCCTGCAAGATTGTCTTGTCAAAGGCGATAGTCAGACAGCGCTTTGCGGTGCTACCCCCTATCAGCGCCTGCTCTCGCTGACTGCCGGCGCGCTTTATCTCACCAAAGCCGGATTGCATGACGACCGGACTGCTGCCCTTGCCGCATTCTTTGCCGAAAACACGCTTCAGGAAACTGCCGCGCTTAAACAGGTCGTACTCAATGGCGCAGCCAGCCTGAGCAATGCCGCAACAATTTTGCAGGATATTTGATGATGAGCGAATTTCTTCAGATTGAACGTCAGGATGCAGTGCAGATTATCCACCTCAACCGGCCGGAAAAGAAAAATGCCATCACCCGTGATATGTATCACGGCATTGCCGAGGCACTGAAACAGGCCGACAGCGACGACACTATCCGTGTCAGCGTTATTCTAGGTCAGCCCGGTGCATTCTCCGCCGGTAATGACATGCAGGACTTTATGCATGCAGCCCTGTCACAAGGCAGCCTCGGTGAGGAAATTATCGACTTTCTGCACAGGCTGGCACTGACACGCAAACCGCTGATCTCCGGTGTTGACGGACTGGCAATCGGTGTCGGCACCACGCTGAACCTGCATTGCGATCTGACTTTTGCCACGCCGCGCTCCGTGTTTCACACGCCATTTGTAGATCTCGGGCTGGTGCCGGAAGCCGGTTCAAGCCTGCTCGGCCCTAAAATCATGGGCTATCAACGTGCCTTTGCTCTGCTGGCAATGGGGGAAGCCATGACCGCACAACAGGCGCTGGAAGCCGGCATTGTCTGGCGCGTTGTGGCGGAAGATGAACTGGAAGAGGAAGTGCTGAAAACCGCTCAAAAGCTTGCCGCACGCCCGCCTGCGGCTCTGCAACTGACCCGTGATTTGCTGCGCAGCGCCGCCGAACCGCTCACAGACCGGATCGACCGCGAGGCGCAGATTTTTGCTGATCGCCTGAAATCTGCAGAGACTGCACAGGCTGTCGGCGCGTTCCTCTCCCGCAAAAAGTAATTTCAGTCACAACGCAAAAAACCGTATGCCCCTTCAAGCATACGGTTTTTTGCATGTTCTGTGACTGGAGATCACATATTTAATTCTTTAACGTGCGAGACAGTCTTCGGTTTCTTAAACGCGCGAAATAATTTCCTGTCTTTTAAACTCGCGAGATGATCTCAGCTTTTTTACACTCGCGAGATAATCTCGCGGCCAGAAATCTTCAAACTTACGCCCAGCGAACCGGTTTTGCGGCGTGCCAGAAAACGTGGACGGCGACGGCGCGGTTCCTGTCCCTGACGACGCTCTGTGCTGGCCGAAGCTGTAACACCGCCAATGCTGTCATGAAGCGGACGGGCAACACCATCGGCCTCAACCAGAAGCATCGGCAGCTTGTAAGCATTTGCCCATGCATGCCAGTCGGCGGCAACATCATCCAGATCATGCGCCACCAGCAGCGGCACAGACATTTGCGCATCTTCGTGCATCAGTTCCAATGTCACAGTAATCAGACCGTGTTCATCTTCAACTGCACGGGCAGTCACACCAAGAAACACATGGGCAGGCAATGCCACAGACATTGGCAAACCGCTGGAAGGCAATACACGTCGCAGCACTGCGCCACGTTCATTGATCGTAAAAGTCACATCTTCCTGCTCGCCCGTTGAAGCGTAAGATACGCTCTGCGGGAACTGGAAAGGATCGAGACGGATCTCCCTGCTCGCCCAAACTGGTTTGTCCTGTTTTTCCAGCATCTGGTTCATTGTTTTCGCGCCCTGTTGCTTCTGAGAACCGCTGTTATTTTTATTTTCGGTCCTGTTATATTTGCGAGCCTTTTTGGCTTCGTTGGACACAAGAATAGCGCGGCAAAGTCACCAATCTGCTTAAATGACAGGGTTAATGCTTCTGTCTTTGCGGGAATGGTTTACAGATTCCAACCAATAGCTAAACAGAAGTAAGACTTCGGAAAGACCGGTAAACAGCATTTAAACCATGAAAATCAGCGAATATTCATGATTTTTAACAAGAGCTAAACAATAAGCACCCGTTCTGCTTCGCCAACAGTATTTTACCGCTTCCGGAGCTTCCAAATCTGAAGATTGTCTGAAAACCACAATCCGGCAGCAACCAGTTATTAAGGCTGAGGCTGTGGACATTAAATCCGCGTTAAACACGCCGGACAGCACATCAATCTTTTGCTAACCGCGTTTTCGCTGCTCAGAATGTGGATATTTACCGCTCGTTTATGATGAGCGGTGGGCAAAGCGGCCTGTTTTTAACAATTGAGCCGCCGCTTCTTAACGAAACGGCGGCTCAATGTTTAAACTTTAACAAGGCTCAGTTCAAAGCAGCTTGTCCGGATTCATAATATTCTTCGGATCAAAAGCCTGCTTGATCCGGCGCATCAGCTCCAATGCCAGCGGCTGTTTAAAGGCACGCAATTCTTCACGCTTCAATGCGCCGATACCGTGCTCTGCCGAGATGGAACCATTATAACTCATCACAATCGTATGGATGCGATGGTTGAGTTCATGCCAGCGTGCCAGAAAGGCCTGCTTATCCGCTCCGACCGGCTGCGACACATTATAATGCAGATTGCCGTCGCCAATATGACCGAAACAAACCACACGTGCAGACGGGATCATTTCCTCACCTGCAATCGCCGCTTCGGCAAGGAATGCAGGGATTGAAGCAACAGGCACAGAAATATCATGTTTGATTGAGCCGCCTTCCGGCTTCTGCGCCGGAGACATTTCCTCACGCATTTTCCAGAACAAATCAGCCTGCGCACCATTTTGCGCAATGGCTGCATCCTGCACCAGTCCGGTCTCAAAACCTTGCGTCAGAACAGCTTCCATCATTTCCTGCGCATCCGCCTCAGAGCGGGCGGAAGAAATCTCAATCAGCACATACCACGGATAGGCGTTTTCCAGCGGATCACGCGCTTCTGCAATATGGCGGAGAATAAATTCCATGCCAATGCGCGGCATCAGCTCAAAGCCGGTCAGCGCCTGCCCCGCCTGATCGGCCGCCAAACGGAACAGCTGCACCACATCTTCCGGCGACTGCAATCCGGCATAGGCGACCGCTTTGCCTTTCGGCTGCGGGTGCATTTTCAGCACAGCCGCGGTGATAACCCCGAGCGTGCCTTCCGCACCGATAAACAGATCACGCAGATCATAGCCGGTATTATCTTTTTTCACGCGGCGCAGATCATTCAGCACCTGCCCGTCCGGTAAGACGACTTCAAGACCAAGGCATAATTCGCGCATATTGCCATAGGCCAACACAGCGGTGCCACCAGCATTGGATGAGAGATTGCCGCCGATCTGGCACGAACCTTCCGCGCCAAGGGACAGAGGGAACAACCGTCCCGCATCCTGCACGGCTTCCTGCAGATTTTGCAAAACCACACCGGCTTCAACCGTGACAAGATTGCCGATCGTGTCAATGTTGCGTATTTTATTGAGACGCGACAGCGAGAGAATGATCGCCCGTCCGCTTGTATCCGGCTGCTGCGCACCGACAAGGCCGGTATTACCGCCCTGTGGCACCACAGGTGTTGCAGTCTCATAGGCCAGTTTCATAATGGCTGAGACTTCATCCACCGATGCAGGGCGCAGCACCAAAGCAGCGCGGCCATGAAACAGATCGCGCGGCTCGCTTAAGTAAGAAATCTGATCGGCGGGATCGCAGAGTGCATTTTTCTCACCGACAATTGCAGTGAAGCGCGCGATCAACTCTTCTGACATCGTCATCATCTGTTTCCGCCCAAATTCAACTAATCGCGCGGCGCAGCCGCGCGGGATAAGCGATCATTAATTGCTTCGCCCAGACCATGATGCGGCACCGGCTCAACGGCAATCGTCTTCGCCCCTGCTGCATCCAGTTTTTTCATATAATCAAACAAATGTACGGCAGCTTCATGCAGATCACCGGAAGGGCTCAGATTCAGCACCGCAGCCGCATTTTCTGCCCCCGCTGCACGTTGCGCTCCAAAACCCAGCAGCGCCTCGCCTTCACGCACTTCAGAGACATTCAACCGCATCGCTGCATCCGGCGCATAGTGAGACGCCATCATGCCCGGCGCCTGAATGGCCGCACGCTGATCCAGACGATGCAAAGGCTGGCCGAGAAAGGCTTCGATCTCTTCTGCTGCCAGACCACCCGGACGCAGCAGAAATGCCTGACCATTTTCGATTTTAACAATGGTGGATTCCAGCCCCACTACACAGGCACCGCCATCAACGATCAGATCGAGTTTGGCACCCAGATCATCCTGCACAGCCTGTGCCGAGGTGGCGCTGATACGCCCCGAACTATTGGCACTCGGCGCGGCCAGCGGGCGGTCAAGCATGGCGATGATCTCACGCACCGGCCCGCGCGGCATACGAATGGCCAGCGTTGTCAGACCCGCGGTCACCAGCGGATGAATCTCTGCGCCGTCACGCACCGGCAGCACCAGTGTCAGCGGCCCCGGCCAGAATTTTGTCGCAAGTTTACGGGACAGATCATCAAACTGAACATAACGTTCAGCCATTGCGAGCGTTGCCATATGCGCAATCAGCGGATTGAAATGCGGGCGACCTTTGGCAGAGAAAATACCGGCAACCGCATTACCATTGGTAGCATCAGCGGCCAGTCCGTAGACAGTCTCGGTCGGCAGAGCCACAAGTTTGCCTGTGCCCAGCGCATTTGCAGCCAGTTCAAGAGATGAAATGTCAGTAGAAATAATTTGTGCCATGCCGCACTCCTGCAATTTTTTGCAAGCTGGCAGCACTGTCAGGACCTGCATGTTCTCTGACTACAGAACCATGAAACGCGATGCAAGACTGTAATCCCTGTCAGGTATGATCATTAATGCTTCGCCAATGATGCAGCATCTGTTTTGCCCCGTCATCATAGTGCCAATAATGCCCCTGCGAAGGCTGATCATAGCGGCGGGAAACCGGCAATCCGGCCAGCACACAATAAAGTAATGTGCCGGTTGCTCCATGACCGCAGATGATAATGTTCTTATGCTGAGCCTTGGCAGCAGCATCCATAATGTCACGAACTGCCGTGCAAATTCTCGCCTGTGCATCCACCGCTCTTTCCCAACCACGCACGGAATGATGCGGCTGGGCAAAGAACTGGTCAGCAAGTTGTTCAAACTCTGCCGGAGGGAGGAAACCCGTTGCGGAGCGATCATTTTCTCCCAAGGCAATATGGCTCTGCACAGTCTTGGTAAAATACGCGCCCAATAAAGCAGCAGTCTCCTGCGCTTTGGTTTCCGTACTGCTCCAGATCATATCCGGCACCGGCCAGATATTGCTCTCGAGAAACTGTTGTAATGCAGCCCTGCCCGCTTGTGACAAATGCCAGCGCTCAACCGGCACGGCCGGATCGACAACAACCTGCGGATGGCTCAGAAAAATCAGCTGCATTGCATTCCCGCCAATCTGTTACCGGCAATAAAAAATCCTGCCGGAACACTTCCGGCAGGATTTTAAAATACATCATCAAGATGACATCAGCGTTTCTTCTTTGCCCGTCCGGCAAAAGGATTTTCCGATGTACGCAAGGACAGGCGGATCGGCACGCCCGGCATTTCGAATGTATCACGCAGACCATTGATGAGATAACGCACATAGGATTGCGGCATCACATCAGGACGCGAGCAGGACACCATAAAGCCCGGCGGGCGTGTCTTGACCTGCGTCATATATTTGACCTTCAGACGACGGCCAGCCACTGCCGG
The DNA here is from genome assembly GCF_018436245.1 of Pseudochrobactrum algeriensis. Lineage (NCBI taxonomy): Bacteria > Pseudomonadati > Pseudomonadota > Alphaproteobacteria > Hyphomicrobiales > Brucellaceae > Pseudochrobactrum > Pseudochrobactrum algeriensis. The sequence goes on along the minus strand of NZ_CP075361.1, from coordinate 822,974 downwards.
AGGCGGATGATGGGTAATCACACCTTCGAGCCAGCGGTTCAGACGACCTGTGGAAATGCGCGTATTCCAGATACGGTGCGTCATCTCAACGCTTTCCATCAGCTTATCAATGCCGTGGCCGGTTTCACCGGAAATCGGCACAGCGCGGATGCCGCGTACCTGCGGCAGCAGACGCTCGGTCTTTTCGCGCAGATCAGCCAGCAATGCCTGACGGTCTTCGATCAGATCCCATTTATTGAAAGCGATAATCGGCGCACGGCCTTCACGGATAATCAGATCAATGATCTGCAAATCCTGCTTTTCGAAAGGAATGGTCGCATCGAGAACGATAATCACCACTTCCGCAAAACGGATAGCGCGCAGACCATCAGCAACGGAGAGCTTTTCCAGCTTTTCCTGCACGCGCGCTTTGCGGCGCAGACCGGCGGTGTCGAACAGCTTAACCTCGCGGCCACGCCATTCCCACTCAACGGAAATCGAGTCGCGGGTAATACCGGCTTCAGGGCCTGTCAGCAAGCGATCCTGACCGAGCATTGTATTAATCATTGTGGACTTACCGGCATTCGGACGTCCGACAATGGCAATGCGCAGCGGCTTGGTCGCGTCATATTCAGGGATGATTTCCTCATCCTCATCGCTGACGTCTTCACCAACCAGTGCGCCGATTTTTTCCTGTGTAAACTCTTCTTCGGCTTTTTCTTCCGCGAAGGCTTTTTCTTTACCGATGGCTTCCACAATCGCGTCGCGCAGATCAGGCAGACCCTGACCATGCTCGGCAGAGATCGGGCAAGGCTCACCCAGCCCCAAACGATAGGCATCATAAAGACCGGCATCAGCGCCGCGGGCTTCAGATTTATTGGCAACCAGAATAATCGGTTTGCTGAATTTGCGTACCAGCTGCGCGAATTCAATATCCGTCGGAGTCAAACCGGCTTTGGCATCAATCACGAACAGAACCGCATCAGCCTCGTCAATCGCGGCTTCGGTCTGCGCGCGCATACGGCCTTCCAACGTACCGGCTTCAGCAATTTCCAGACCGGCAGTGTCAATAACTTTGAAATGCAGATCATAGAGCTTGCCGTCGTGAATACGACGGTCACGGGTAACACCCGGCGTATCATCGACCAGCGCCAGTTTGCGCCCGACAATGCGGTTAAACAGTGTGGACTTGCCGACATTCGGACGTCCGATAATTGCGAGTGTAAAGCTCATTCAGCTTATTTTTCCGTATTATAGAGCGGCACTTAAACCGTCCCGCTCTAATGAGTGTTTCAGCCTTTTGCTGCAGTCTCTGAGCTGCGCATCAGGTCAAGCATTGTATTGGCACGCTGGCGGAGATTGGCAGGGATTGCCGCATCATCCGCATTTTGCTGGAACAGTTTGCGGGCATCGTCTGCACGACCTGCCTTGTAAGCCGCCAGACCCAGCACTTCACGGGCAGAACTGCGCATCGGATTACCATCCGCGCTCAGTGTTTCCGCACGTTTGGCTACATCTTCATAAGAGCCGGTATCGACCAGAATATAGGCAGCCCGAAGCTTGGCAACATCACGCAGGGCAACCGGTGCCTTGCTGTCTGCCGCAACCGCATCAAAAGCAGTGACCGCACCGGCCATGTCTTTTTTCTGCTCAAGCAATGTTGCTGTGCGCAACTGTGCCAGAACCGGATAAGACCCTGCACCTTCGGTTTCCAGCTTCTTCAGAGCGCTCAGGGCTTCATCTGTTTTCTTTTCACCGGCCAGATCAAGCGCGGTCAGGAACTGATCGCCCGACACTGCCGCTTTGCTCTCGCGCCAATATTCATAACCGACATAACCGGCTGTACCGATAACAACGGCTACCGCGCCACCGATCAAAACCGGACCAAAACGCCGCCATACAGCGCGCACCTGTTCTGAGCGGAGCTCTTCGTTGACTTCGCGGATAAAGCTGTCGTCTGTCATGAATACCCTGTGAAACTTGTCAAGATTATCGAATATGCATCAAGAGCACGGACTATATACACAGCCCGCGACTTAACACACCTATCCGGCTTTTAGTCGGAATCGCCGACAGATGGTAGTCCTGATTGCGAATTCCTGCATAATTCCTTAATTTGCGCTGCTTAGAGCATTTCACAGTCAAGTTGGATCGACTTGACGCCCGTGATAATGCGACCAAATAAAGAATCTAGAGCGAGCGCTATGATCCAATCTGGACGTTAACCGCTCTAGCGCTCAAATCAATGGCACAGTATCAAGAGATCAGAGCATCTTTGTGCATCTATTCAGACGCAGAGCGCTCTCTGCCTGTGCTTTGCCACATTTCATACCTAATCAATCCGCTTCCGATTTCGCAATGAGCTTTCGTTTTCATGTATCAGTCTCTTCTTTCCGGTTTTGCGGTTTCTCTGTGTCTGGCCACGGCTGCGCAGGCTATGCCCGATATGCCCGCAGCGCCTCAGCAACAGGAAAAACCGGCTGATACCCGCCCGAAACAGGTGGTGATTATCTCCTTTGACGGCGCGCATGATAACAAGCTCTGGCAGCGCAGCCGCGCATTAGGACAGGAAACCGGTGCACATTTCACTTATTTTCTTTCCTGCGTCTTTTATCTGGAACGCGCAGACCGTGCGCAATATCAGCCACCGCGTATGAAAGCAGGCCGCTCCAATGTCGGCTTTGCACAGGATAAAGCAGAAATTGCCACCCGTCTCGATCAGGTGTGGAAAGCCAATCTGGAAGGCCATGAAATTGCCAGCCACGGTTGCGGCCATTTTGACGGCAAGAGCTGGACGGCAAAAGAATGGGCGCAGGAAATTCAGGCATTCCGCACTATTGTCGGCAATGCATGGAGCGCCAATAAAATTGACGGCGAACCGGAAGGCTGGAAAGATCTGGTCTATAACAAGATCACCGGCTTTCGTGCGCCCTATCTCTCCGATGACAAGCCGGTGCAGACAGCTTTGCGTGAAAGCGGTTTTGCCTATCAGGCCAGCGGCGTGACCTCAGGGCCTGAATTGCCAAAGAATCTTGCAGGTCTCAAAAGTTTCGGCCTGCCGCTGATACCGGAAGGCCCTGCCCGCAAACCCGTGATTGCCATGGACTATAATCTCTATGTGCGTCATTCGGGCGGCAAAGAGAAACCGGAACAGGCAGCGCAATTTGAGCAGCGCAGTTATGATGCCTTTATGAATGCGTTCAACAAACAATATGACGGCCAGCGTATTCCGCTGCAAATGGGCTTCCACTTTGTGCTGATGAATAACGGCGCTTACTGGAATGCGCTGGAGCGTTTTGCCCGTGATGTGTGCAAGCGTCAGGATGTACGCTGCGTCAGCTATCAGGATTATCTGGCGGAACCTGAGCTGCATAAAAGACAAACCGTTCTCTGACAGAACAGAGAACGGCAGTTTGAAGATTTAAGCGAAAAATTCCGCGTAGATTTCCGGTTTGAAACCGGCCAGCAATTTGCCGTCCTTTTCCAGAACCGGACGTTTAATCATCGACAGATTGCCGAGCATCAGTTCAATAGCCTTGGCTTCAGTCAAATCCTGCTTCTGTGCATCATCGAGTTTACGGAATGTCTGGCCTGCGCGGTTGATTACCGTTTCCCAGCCCAGTGTCTGGCACCAGTTTTCCAGCTTGGCACGATCCAGACCGGCCTTTTTATAATCATGAAAGTCAAAGGCAATATTCTGCGCTGCCAGCCAGTCCTGTGCCTTGCGCATCGTGTCACAGTTTTTAATTCCGTAAATAGTTACAGTCACGTCCATTCCTCTCTTATAGATAATGCTATTTCGGCGTCTGTGCCGGATGATCATGATCGTGACCGCATTGGCTGTGATCTTCGAGTATCTGGATCACCCTGCATTCACAAACCCGTCCGTGATCACATTCACTCACCATGCGGCGTAATTCATCGCGCAAGGCTGACAGGCGCTCAATCCGGTCTTCAATCTCATCAAGATGACGCCGCGCAATCGAATCTGCCTCGTGACAGGACGCATTGGGTGTCTCAGTCATTGCCAGCAATTCACGAATATCATTGATTTCAAAACCGAGATCACGGGCATGACGGATAAAAGTCAGACGCTTAATATCTTCCGCGCCATATTCCCGTCGCTGGCTTTCGGTGCGCTCCGGCTCGCGGATCAGCCCGATTTGCTCGTAAAAACGGATAGTTGGCACCTTAACACCGCTGCGTGCTGCAACTTTGCCAATCGTATAACCTTTTTTGTCCATTTTTCCGCTTGCTCCTATAGCCACTAGAGCATTTAGGGTCTTTCTCAAAAGATGCAAGAGAAAAGGAAATTGGAGATGTCCGGTCCCGTCCGTCAGGATAAATTCCGCGTCGAAGGCATGGATTGCGCCTCCTGCGCCATGAAAATTGACACCGCTGTGCGCCGCCTTGGCAAACAGATCAGCGATGTCAATGTTTCGGTCACCAAAGGCACAATGACAGTGACCCATAATGGTGTCGAAGCTGATGCCATTACCGGCCAGCTGAAAAAACTCGGCTATAAATCCAGCTATATGGGTGCCAATCAAGGCGCTGCTGTTGCAGAGCCGGAAACCGAAGCACATGCCTGCTGCTCCGGCCATGACCACAAGCATAGTCATGATGATCATGATCACGCAGGGCATGACCACAGCGGCCACGATCATGCCTCGCATGATCATAAAGACCATAGTCACAGTCATGCACACGAGCAGAAACAAGTGCAGGCTAAAGAGGCCTCACCTCTGCATATGCATGATCATGGTACGGATGAAGACAGCAAACCTTGGTGGCAGCAGGGCAAAGCCAAACTAACAATTGCTGCGGGTACGGCACTGGTTGCAGCCTATCTTCTCGGCCATTTTGTTCCGCAATATGAAATCTATATTTTCTCCGCTGCAATGCTGGTGGGGCTGGTGCCGATTGCCCGCCGCGCTCTGGCCGGTGCCCGCTTCGGCACACCATTCTCTATTGAAACACTGATGACCGTTGCCGCTGTCGGCGCACTGTTTATCGGCGCTGTGGAAGAAGCCGCGATGGTTGTCTTCCTGTTCCTGATCGGTGAGCTTCTGGAAGGTGTGGCCGCACGCCGTGCCCGTAACTCCATCCGTGGCCTTGCCGATCTGGTGCCAAAAACCGCGCGTGTGGAAAAAGACGGCCAGATTATTGAGCAGGATGCGGCAAGCCTCGCACTTGGCACAATCATTCTGGTGCGTCCGGGTGACCGTATTGCCGCCGATGGTGAAATTATCAGCGGAAACAGCGCCGTCAATGAAGCCCCTGTGACCGGTGAAAGTACGCCTAAGAATAAAGAAGTCGGCGACAAGGTTTTCGCAGGCACTATCAATTCCGATGCTGTCTTGCGGGTTAAAGTCACGGCCACTGCGCAGAACAACACCATTGCCCGTATTATCGCGCAGGTTGAGGAAGCACAGGAATCCAAAGCACCGACCGAGCGTTTTATCGACCGTTTCTCGGTCTGGTACACACCTGCGGTGATGATCCTTGCTGCTCTGGTGGCGATTATACCGCCGCTTGTTGCCGGTGGTGACTGGAATGAATGGATCTATAAAGGTCTGGCTATTCTGCTGATCGGCTGCCCTTGTGCTCTGGTTATTTCCACCCCTGCCGCTATTGCTGCCGGTCTTTCCTCCGGTGCCCGCCGTGGTCTGCTGATGAAGGGTGGTGCGGTGCTGGAAAGCGCCGGTCATGTAACGGCTGCCGCCTTTGACAAGACCGGCACGCTGACAGAAGGCAAGCCTGTTGTTACCGACATTATCGCCTTTGGCAGTTCGGAAGAAGAAGTGTTGCGCTATGCGGCGGCCGTTGAACAGGGCTCAAGCCATCCGCTTGCTGTTGCCATTCTCAAGGCTGCGGAAGACAAGAAACTGGCTCTGCCGCAAGTACATGACGGGGCGGCACTCGGTGGCAAGGGTGTGTCCGGCACGGTTGACGGCAAAGCCATTCTGCTGGCCTCTCCTAAAGCCATTGCCGCCAAGACCAGCATTTCTGATGCGGATCAGAAGCGCATTGCCGATATGAACGATCAGGGCAAGACCGTCTCGCTGTTGATGATCGGCGATCAGCTTGCCGGTGGTATCGCCATGCGTGATGAGCCGCGTGAAGATGCGCGTCAGGGTATCAAAGCACTGCAGGCTCAGGGTATCCGCACCATCATGCTGACCGGTGACAACCGCCGTACGGCAGAAGCGATCGGCCGCGATCTCGGCATGGAAGTCCATGCGGAAATGATGCCGGCAGACAAACGCCGCGTGGTCGGTGAACTGAAAGCCGGTAAACAGGTGGTTGCGAAAATCGGTGACGGTATCAATGATGCTCCGGCACTGGCCGCTGCCGATCTCGGTATCGCCATGGGCGGCGGTACTGATGTGGCGCTCGAAACTGCTGATGCCGCGATCATGCATGGCCGCGTGACTGACGTTGCCAATATGATTGACCTGTCAAAAACAACCATGGCGAATATCAAGCAGAATATTACGCTCGCCATTGGATTGAAGGTGGTGTTCCTGATTACCACCATTCTCGGCATTACCGGTCTGTGGCCAGCCATTCTGGCCGATACCGGTGCCACGGTTCTGGTGACAGCCAATGCCATGCGCTTGCTGCGCTGGAAGCCATAATCTCCACGACATAAAACAGGGCACCATCCGGTGCCCTGTTTTATTTATGTCAGGCTGTAATCCGTTTCTTCACGGGCGATTTTTGCATATTCATTGCCGAGAAAATCCAGCAGCGAGCGAACAGAAGGCAGCAAGCCGCGCCGCGACGGAAACGCCGCATGGAGAATACCGGTGCGCGGTGCCCATTCCGGCAGCACATCGACCAGACGCCCTTCGCGCAGATCATCCCGGATAACCATTGTCGGCAACTGACAGACCCCGACGCCATGTATTGCGGCCATACGCAGCGCCACCATATCTTCCGTTATCAAACGCGGTTTGTGATGCACTCTGGCGGTTGCGCCATCCGCTTTTTCCAGACACCATTCATGGTCCACCCGCAGCGGATCCCATGCCATGCTTGGCAAAGAAGCCAGATCAGCCGGCACCAAAGGCCGGTTAATTTCAGCAATCACCGACGGGCTGGCGACAAGGCGTTGCGGACTTTCCGCCAGTTTACGAATAACCAGATCGCTGTCATCAAGCGGCGGAAAGCGCACGCGGATTGCCAGATCAAAACCTTCCCGCAGCACATCAACGCGGCGGTTTGTGCTTTCCAGCAACACATCAACTTTCGGATTTTCCTGCATGAAACGGGCAATCATGTCGCCGATCTGGAAATAAATCATCGAGGACGGACAGCTGACCCGCACAATACCCTGCGGTTCCGAACGCATCCGGTCGATCACCTCCTGCGCAGCCTCTGCCTCAACCAGCATAGCCACACAATGGCGGTAATATTCATGCCCGACTTCCGTCACCGCGAAATGACGGGTCGTGCGCTGGATCAACCGCACACCGAGACTGTCTTCCAGCAAACCGATGCGACGGCTGAGACGGGAGCGCGGCATATTCAGCTTGCGCGCCGCAGCTGCAAAACCGCCCTGCTCCACCACAACCACGAAAAATCTCAGATCATTCAGATCCTGCATGGAAACTCCCTGTGTCATCCTTCATGAAATAGAATATAATCGCATTATCATAAAGCGCTACATCATTGTCTCATTTTTCAGACATTGTAGTGCATTTTTACTGACTACCGCATTCTTTGTCTCACTCATATCTTCCTGTCATCAACACGCACACAGCATTTGCTGCAAGCGACAACAGGAGACAGACAATGAGAAAGGTATTAGGCGTTTACAGCAGCCCCCGCCCGCATTGGGTAGGCGACGGCTTTCCTGTGCGTTCGATGTTTTCCCATGCCAGCCACGGCGAGCATGTCAGTCCGTTTCTTCTGCTTGACTATGCAGGTCCGGCAGAATTCAGCCCTGCCGGTCATGCCTCCGGTGACCGGCGGGGCATAGGCATTCATCCGCATCGCGGCTTTGAAACGGTTACCCTTGTCTATCAGGGCGAACTCGAACATCGGGTTTCAACCGGCAAAGGCGGCACGATCGGTGCGGGCGATGTGCAATGGATGACGGCAGCCAAAGGCATCCTGCATGAAGAACTGCATTCGCGCGCCTTTACTGAACAGGGTGGCACGCTGCAAATGGTTCAGCTCTGGGTCAATCTGCCTGCGAAAGATAAAAATGCAGAACCCGGCTATCAGAACTTACGGAGTGCAGAGATACCAGTTGTTGACCTGCCGGATAAGGCAGGCAGCCTGCGCGTTATTGCCGGTGCGTATAACAAGGTCAAAGGCCCTGCCCGTACCTTCACTCCCGTCAATTTATGGGATGTCAGCCTGCAGCAGAACACGACTGCAACCCTGACTATTCCCGACGGCCATACGGCAATGCTGGTCGTGCTCAGCGGCTCAGTGACAATCAATAATGACAAGCAGGCCGGTGAGGCTCAGCTGGTTTTGCTGGATCGCCACGGCACGGATGTCTGGATAGAAGCGCACAATAATGCCTCTTTTCTGGTTCTCAGCGGGGAACCAATTGACGAGCCTGTCGTTATTCATGGGCCATTTGTAATGAACAGCACGGAAGAAATCAGCTCCGCCCTCCGCGATTTTCAGAATGGCCAATTCGGACACATACCCCTTTCATGACCGGTTTATCCGGCCATGCGCTGCCGGTCTCACCTTGCCCCCCAGTTTCGTGAGACCGGCAGATGATGAAATGATTCAGCCTGACATTTAATCCAAGGGAGACGTCGAAATGAATATTCCATCAACCATTGCCAATTTTAACGGTCAGCGGCCGGTTATTGATCCAGAAGATTCTGTTATGCTGCTGATTGACCACCAGAGCGGGCTTTTTCAGACCGTCGGCGATATGCCCATGACAGAATTACGCGCCCATGCAACCGCATTGGCCAAGATCGCCACACTGGCTAAAATTCCGGTTATCACCACTGCATCAGTGCCGCAGGGGCCGAACGGCCCGCTGATACCGGAAATTCATGAGAATGCCCCTCACGCCAAATATGTTGCCCGCAAAGGCGAAATTAATGCATGGGATAATCCGGATTTCGTTGCTGCCGTCAAAGCAACAGGTCGCAAGACCCTGATTATTGCCGGTACAATTACCAGTGTCTGCATGGCCTTTCCGTCGATTTCAGCGGTCTATGACGGATATAAAGTTTTTGCCGTTGTTGATGCTTCCGGCACCTATTCCAAAATGGCTCAGGAAATTACGCTGGCGCGGGTGACGCAGGCCGGTGTTATTCCGATGGATACCGCAGCAGTAGCCTCTGAAATTCAGCGCAGCTGGAACCGTGATGATGCGGCGGAATGGGCCAAAGTCTATACTCTGATTTTCCCGCCTTACCAGCTTCTGATTGAAAGCTATATGAAAGCGCAGGAAGTCGAGAAAAATCACGAAACACTGGATTCAATGCGGAAATAATTTCCGGTCACAGAAATGAAAATGGCTGCGGAACTTATCTGTTCCGCAGCCATTTTTTATCAGACATAGACCACATTGCTGAGACTGTCGCGGCGCATCCAGCGCTGTGTCATCAGCACGGCGACAATTGCAAGTCCCGTCGCCAGACCGATCCACACGCCGATCCCTTCAAAATTGAAGGTAAAGGCCAGCAGCGCGCCAAGTGGTAAGCCGACGCCCCAATAGCCGAGCAGTGCCAAAAACATCGGAATGCGTGTATCACGCAAGCCGCGCAGCATACCCGCTGCCACCGCCTGTGCCCCGTCAACAATCTGGAACAATGCCGCAAAAGCAAGAAATGATATGCAAAGCCGGATCACTTCCGCATTGGCCGGATCACGAATATCCAAAAACGCACTGATAAACACCTTCGGCATCAGGATCATCAGCAGCCCCATCACGCCCATGAAGCCGACCCCCAAAGCATAGGCACTCCAGCCTGCATAGGCCACGGCCTCACGGTTACCCGCGCCATAGGCACGGCCAACACGCACCGTCGCCACCTGTCCGAAGCCGAGCGGCACCATGAAACTCAGGGAAGCAATCTGCATCGCGACCGCATGCGCAGCCAGCGATGTCGGGCTGATTTTACCCATCATCAGCACAGCCGCATAGAAGATCGTGGTTTCGAAAGCAAAGGTCAGCGCCATTGGCAAACCGATGCGCCACAATTCAAGAAAACGCGGCCAGTCAGGACGCCAGAAGCGGCCAAACAAACGGTAGCGGCGGAATTTCTTATGGGTGCAGACAACGACAACCAGACCGAAGAACATCATCCAGCTGGAGGCTGTGGTCGCAATACCGGCACCGCGCAGACCCATTTCCGGCATACCAAATTTACCGAAAATCAGGCTATAGGCAGCAATCGCATTGAACACGATAGCAAAAGCCGCAATCAGCAATGTCCAGAGCGGACGCTCCATTGCCGCCAGAAATGAACGCAGACCGATATAGCCGAGATATGGCAGCATCGCCCATTGCAGCGTATGCATCATCTGCACGGAATGCGCGGCAATATCCGGCCGTTGCCCCATAAACAGGAATACGGATTCCGCATTCCACAGCAGCACCCAGAACGGAATGCAGATGATAATCGCTGTCCAGAATCCCTGACGCACAGTGCGGCGCACATCGCGCACGGAATGGCGGTTGCGGCCAAGCGCCATCGCCATCATCGGCAGCGTGGCGGAAACCAGCCCCATGCAGAAGATCATCATCGAATGATAAAAGCTGGTGGTCAGCACGGCGGCAGCCAGCGTATCGGCGCCGAGACGCCCGATCAGAATGACATCCGTTGCTGTCAGCGCTGCCTGCGAAAGATTCGTAAAAATCAGCGGCCAGCCAAGTTTAAAGGACGAAATGACCTCCCGCCCCCAGCGATTACCTGTATTTGTCTGCGTAATTGCAGTCATGTTCAGCCGCCTCCCGACAGCTTTTTCCGGCACAGGCCGGGTTTTCAAAGCATTTTCCGGCCTGACTGCCTCAGGAAAATACGCTCATTTTGTTATGGTATATTCGCAAGCAATTTCCGGACAAAGAAGCCGGCGCTTAACATTGAGAACCATGCTGTATCATGCCGGTTCATGAAGATCGAGAGCGATCTGAAAGAACAACCAAATGTGTTGAGCCGCAGAGCTTTCCAGCGCTGCGGCTCAACATAGTAATAATCAGGATTACTATGCTTTAATGCACATAGGCAAAGCGGATCACAAACAATGCCGCAACAATCCAAGTTGCCGGATGAATAACCCGCCATTTACCCGAACCGGCCTTGAGCACAACATAGCTGATGAAGCCGAAGGCCAGACCATTGGCAATCGAATAGGTGAACGGAATGCCCAGAGCTGTCAGAGCGGCTGGTGCAGCTTCCGTTACATCGTCCCATTCGATTTCAGACATTTCACGCATCATCAGACAGGCGACATAGATCAGCGCCGGCGCTGTTGCATAGGCGGGAACGGATCCGGCCAGAGGTGAAATGAACAAGGCTGCAAGGAACAGAAGAGCGATAACCAGTGCTGTCAGACCTGTGCGGCCACCGGCCTGAACGCCGGAAGCGCTTTCAACATAAGCCGTTGTCGAGCTGGTACCGATGATGGAACCACCGATAATTGCAGTACTGTCAGCAAACAGAGCGCGGTTCAGGCGGTTCGGTTTACCTTCAGGAATGAGGCCTGCACGCTTGCTCACGCCGATCAGCGTACCGGTTGCATCAAAAACTTCAACCAGCACAAAAACCAGAATAACCTGCAGGAAGCCCACATGCAGAGCGCCCATAATATCGAGCTGCATGAATGTCGGCATCAGGCTTGGCGGTGCTGAGAATACGCCCTGAAACTGGCTGACGCCGAGCATGATCGACAGAACGGTCACAACCAGAATACCGATCAGAATTGCGCCGCGCACTTTCAGCGCATCCAGAACGGCCATCACGAAGAAGCCGAAGATCGCCAGCAGCGGGCCGGTTTTGGTCAGATCGCCAAGAGTGATGAAGGTTGCTTCGCTGCCGACAATAATGCCGGAGCTTTTCATACCGACCAGCGCAAGGAACATGCCGATACCGACAGCAATCGCACTGCGCAGGGATTTCGGAATACCGTCAACCAGCCAGCTACGGATGCCGGAAATGGTGAGGATGAAGAAAATCACACCGGAGATAAAGACAGCGCCCAGAGCCTGCTGCCATGTGAAGCCCATAATACCGACAACGGTGAAAGCAAAAAACGCGTTCAGACCCATGCCCGGTGCCATACCGATCGGCCAGTTGGCAACAAATGCCATCACGATAGAGCCAAGCGCTGCGGCAAGACAGGTCGCGACAAAGATCGCATTACGATCCATGCCGGTCGAGGACAGAATGTCCGGATTAACAAAAATGATATAGGACATTGTCAGGAACGTTGTCAGACCGGCGAGCACTTCTGTGCGCACATTGGTCTTATGTTCCTGTAATTTGAAAAGCTTTTCCAGCATGGTAGCTCCCTGTCAGTCTTTGGTAAGAAAGCATTCTGACGTCTTGCAGATGAATGGCCTCCTCGCAAAATCCTGATAGCAAAACCTGCTGCAGTCCACGGGAGACGACCTGTTTTATAGCGCCTGATCCGGCGGGATAAAACAACGCCACATTTTCGCCATTATCATGAATAGCCGGTCGCGTAAATGCACAGCACCCTCCGGCACTCCGCTGTGCAGGCTTTATGCACCGGAATCTCGCAGGTAAAATCGTGATGACAGGCTGGTTCAACACCGGAATGTGTCGCGCGTGAACACTGCGACACACTCCTTTTTAATAGGCCGCATCATAGCGGCGATCAGGTAAGATCAATATAGAAACAGCTTTAGCCGAGCGCTTTTGCAGCCTCATCAATCAGATTTACAACCTCTGCCGCGCGGGAAGCCAGTGAGGCATGACTTGCATCCAGCTCAATCAGTTTACGCGGCTTCATCCGTTCAGCCATATGTTTCTGATTGGCCGGATGGATCATGTGATCCTGCGTTGAAAGCTGATACCAGACCGGCTTATGTTTCCATGCAGGGTCGGTCACATTATCACCGAATGTTGTGGCAATTGGCGCCTTCTGCGCTACAGCCATTACCAGCGCTTCATCTGCGCTCATATCCTGACAGAAGCTTTCATGGTATTTGTCATAATTAATCCAGAGATAGCCGTCACTGTCCGGAGCCAGATTGGCAATGGCTGCAGGCGGATTTGCCTGACTGATACGACCGGGGCTTTCCCCTGTATCCGGTGCGAAGGCCGCAATATAGACCAGTCCGGCAACATTTGGCAGATTGCCCATCTCGGTAATAACCGCTCCGCCATAGGAATGGCCGACCAGCAAAACTTTGCCTTCCTGCTGTTTAACCATTTTGCGGGTGCGTTCCGCATCATCTGCCAGAGATGTCAGCGGCATTTCCACGGCACGGATTTTGTCATATCCTTTACGGGACAATTCGAGAATAACTTTGCTCCAATGGGCGGCACCGCCCCAAAACCCGTGCACCAATACAATTGTCAGCTGACTACCCATAGCTATCTCCTTTTGCAGTGATAATCCTGAAAGATGTGCTGTCTTTTGATGCGTTACAGAATAAGGAATATTATTATTTTAGAATGATGCGATATTGCTGTAACGACAGTGCCTCGTAATTAGAGCGCCTGTTTTATCCGGCAACCGGACATTCAATATTTTTCGTAGCAGCACGCCGCATATTTCTACACGGCGTGCTGTCTTTAATAATCAGAACAGGTTGTAACGTTGCGCGAGCGGCACGACAGAAACCGGCTCCGCCCCGACCTTTGCGCCGTCAACACTGACTTTATACGTCTTCGGATCAACGGTGATTTTCGGCAATGCATCATTGAGCTTCATGTCAGCCTTGGTCAGACCACGGCATTTAACAACCGGCTCGATACGCTTATTCAGGCCGAGATTCAGCACATTACCGTCATTGACCGATGCCTGACTAACAAACAGGATCGATGTTTTGCCGATACCGGAAGACAAAGCACCAAACATCGGGCGCATGATTACCGGCTGCGGTGTCGGGATCGAAGCATTGGCATCGCCGATCTGCGCATAGGCAATGAAACCGCTCTTCATCACCAGCTCAGGACGCTGGCCGAAGAATGCCGGCTTCCACAGCACCAGATCAGCGACTTTGCCGGTTTCAACTGACCCGATGAGATGGCTGATACCATGGGCAATTGCCGGATTGATGGTATATTTGGCGATATAGCGCTTGATACGGAAATTATCATTTCCCGCACCATCCTGCGGCAGGCTTCCGCGCTGCGCCTTCATCTGATCGGCGACCTGCCATGTCCGCATGATCACTTCACCGCCGCGCCCCATCGCCTGACTGTCAGATGTCATCATGGAAATCGCGCCGATATCATGCAGCACGCCTTCGGCAGCAATCGTATTGGCACGGATACGGCTGGCTGCAAAAGCCACATCTTCCGGAATATTCTTATCCAGATGATGGCAGACCATCAGCATATCGAGATGCTCTTCCACCGTATTCACGGTGTAAGGCAAAGTCGGCGTGGTGGAGCTGGTCAGCACATTGGCTTCCGCACAGATGCGCATCAGATCCGGCGCATGACCACCGCCTGCACCTTCCGCATGATAGGCATGGATGGAGCGACCACCGAAAGCCTTGATGGAATCTTCCACCGTGCAGCTTTCATTGACGGAATCCATATGAATGGTGACCTGAATGTCATATTCGTCAGCCATATCCATACAGGTTGCAATAGCTGCCGGTGTTGTGCCCCAGTCCTCATGCAGCTTCAGACCAGCAGCACCGGCCAGAACCTGCTCGCGCATACCTTCAGGTCGGGATGAACTGCCACGACCGGTAAAGATCACATTGAGCGGCAGATCATCGGTCGCCTGCATCATATTATGCAAGTAGTTCGGATTTGGCGTGCAGGTGGTCGCCATTGAGCCTGTTGCAGGACCAGTACCGCCGCCGAGCACCGTGGTTAAACCGCTGGCAATCGAAGTAATTGGCTGTGACGGCGTGATATAATGGAAGTGCGTATCAATACCACCGGCGGTGACGATACAGCCCTCGCCTGAGATCACCTCTGTATTTACCCCGATCACCAGATCAGGATGCACACCAGCCATAATATCCGGATTACCGGCTTTGCCGATACCGGCGATTTTACCATCCTTGATGCCGATATCAGCTTTAACGATGCCGGTATAATCAATGATCAGCGCATTGGTGATGATACAATCCAGTGCCTTATCACTGCTGACACCCGTTGCCTGCCCCATACCATCACGGATGACCTTGCCGGAGCCGAAGATGCATTCGTCACCATAAACGGTGTAATCATGCTCGACTTCCGCATAGAGATTGGTATCGCCCAAACGAACTTTATCACCCTTGGTCGGGCCGAAAAACTTGGCGTAATCTGCACGGGTTATTTTATAGACCATGTTTTATCCTTATCGGCAGAGCGCGGCGTGATGCATATATCCGGCACTCTGCAAGCTTAAATTGTTGTGTAAAATCTATGATGCAAGCGCTCATTCAGCACTGCGACTGTCGGCAAAAGCCCGCTCATTCACGCGGGAAAGTGTGCGTGCTTTATTGTCCGCATCCACCGCGCCATCGACCAGATTATTGCCGCCGCGAATGATCTGATTGCCGGAAATCGCGACCAGTGTAACTTCCTTGGTCTCACCCGGCTCGAAGCGCACAGCCAGCCCCGCAGGAATATCCAGACGTTTGCCATAGGCTGCTTCACGATTGAATTTCAGACGCGGATTGGTTTCAACAAAGTTGAAATGGCTGCCGATTTGTACCGGACGACTGTCGGTATTAGTGACGCTGATCGTGACAGTTTCACGCCCTTCATTGAGCGCAATATCGCCCTCTGCACAGATAACCTGACCGGCAATACCGATCTCTGCATCATCCTGCATTTTAGCTGGAACTGGCAGGAAACTGCCATAAAGCGCCAGTTTCATATCGCCCTTGTCAGCACTGACCGGCGTGCGCACAGCAACCAGTTTGGTGCCGTCTTTGAATGTGCCTTCAATCTGCACATCGTCAATCATCTCGGCAACACCGGACATGACTTCACGCTTGCCGAGAATGGTGCTGCCGAGGCGCATCAGTTCAGCGACTGAGTGCTGACCGTCGCGGATCAGCTCCAGCATGACCAGTGAGATCAGGGCAATGGCTTCCGGATAATTGAGACGCAACCCGCGTGCGAGACGGCGTTGTGCCAATTGACCGGTGGTTACAAGCATCAGCTTGTCGGTTTCATGAGGTGTAAGATGCAATGGTGTCTCCTTTATTTTCGGGGAAACACAGGCGCAGCAAATCGCAAGGCGTGCCAAATCCTCGGCAAGCCGCTATGAATTTCAAGGAGCCTGTGTGAAGAATGGATGTGCTGCGAGAAAACACAGCTGATGCGCTTTGCACTGACCAATATCAATGACATCACAACGCGTCCTGCAGAACAGGAAGCGTTGCAGATTACACGGCATCACCACCGCCTATATTCAGACGGTGATTACAATCATAGCGATGATTACAGGACGCAATACGCCCGCAAGCAGCATCGGCTAGGCCGGTGAATTTCGGATGATACGGATTAGCAATACAGAAAGGGCATCAGCACTTCGCAGCGGCTGAAACTAGCCGACATTAAGTCCTGAGAAATGTTCCATCATGTGATTAACGACAAAAAAAGTCAGCAATCTCGGCCCTGTCATTTCAGTTCTGTATGAAGAAAAAACTGCGATGCGGATTGATAAATCTGAGTCATCGCAAGCCCGATAAAGACAGCAGTATAAACCGAAGTCAAGGGGACATTGCTGCGCTCTGCACGGTTAAAAAATACAGCTAAACACAAAGAGAAATGTTGTTTTATTAAACCAAAAAATGAAATTTTACACTGAATCCTAAGTCTTTCCCTGTATGGGAGGAAAGACAGATAAATACGAAAGCCTTTGCAGTGATTTGGCATCGTCAGTTTAAGCTCGGAAAAAGCAATTATACAGCACGACATATCATTGTCGTTTTGCTGGCTTTTTTCACGCCTATACTTCTGGGGTTGCCGATTTTATACTGGCAATCCGGCAATGCTCTACACGAAAGAGCCCAGTCAGCCAGCCGCGCCGTTATTGAACATGTTGATGATATTCTCGATAATGCGAGAAAAGTGACCGAAGACGCTGCCCCCCTGATTGACAGGCCCTGCTCCGAGATTGTCGAGACACTGCGCATCAAAGCCACTACGACATCCTTTGTCAGATCACTGGCAGTCATCAAAAATGATACTATTACCTGCAGTACGATTTACGGTGACACGCGGCTGCCTGTAACAAGCGCCCATTTTTATGATGACCGTCTGGCCTTAATCGCCGGAAACAGAGTTTCTCCTGACCGTGCAATTTTGCTCTACCGGTGGAAAAACGGCACGTCCTCTATTCTGGCCGGTATTGACGGCCTGCATATCATTCAGCTGCTCAACAGTCATGAGATGACACCGGCAACAACGCTGATTATCGGTTCTTACCGGCTTGAGCAGGACGGCAAAGTCCGCAACATATCTGCAGGAACCAGCAACAGCATTCTGATCCGCGACCGCTCCGATAAATATCCGTTTTCGGTTGAGACCGGTTTTCACAGCGGCGCATTACGGGACTATATTTTATCCCGCCATCTGCCGCTTATCATCCTGCTCGTCATTCTTGGCGGGCTGAGTGCATTTGCAACAAACCGGATGACGGTCAATGCCCGCAACATGACTGCTGAGGCCAAGCGCGCCATTCGCAACAATGAATTTATCCCTTATTATCAGGCAATTGTGCGGAGCGACACCCATGAATGGGTTGGCGCGGAAGTGCTGACCCGCTGGGATCATCCGCTTGAAGGTATGATCCTGCCGAACAGTTTTATTCCTTTTATGGAGCGTTCAGGACTGATTATTCCGATGACGGCAGCCCTGATCCGGCGCGTTGCGGAAGAATTTACACCGCTGGAGAAACAACTTCCGGACGGTTTCCATATCAGCATCAATGTTTCCGCAGTCTATCTGGCTGATCCTGAATTGATCAAAAGCTGTCACTATTTCCTGAGTCAGTTTTCGCAAAACAAGATACGGCTGATGCTGGAACTGACCGAACGTGAAGCAATTGATCCAACGCCGGAACTCTTACAGCAAATCCATACGTTGCGTCAGGCCGGTATTCTGATCGCCCTGGATGATTTTGGTGTCGGCCATTCCAATCTGAATTATCTGAAAGAGTTTCAGGCGGATCTGCTCAAGATTGACCGTAGCTTTATTACCGGCATCGGCAGCAATGACTTCTCCCGCCATGTCTTGCAGAGCATTATTGATCTGTCGCAGCAACTGGGACTCCGGATCATCGCAGAAGGTATCGAGACACGCCAACAGGCCGATTATCTTCAGGAAAGAGGCGTCCAGTACCTTCAGGGCTTTTATTTCTCCAAGCCGCAACCGATTACTGTTTTCCAGTCCCATATGTGCCAGCATTTATCGGGACAGAAACCGAAGCGCGGCAAGTAACCGCTCTGCATTCCCCTGCCCTGCGCAGAACTGAGCGTTGCCAAAAAGATACCATCCCTCTGACATTCGCCCAATCTTTGTAAAAATAATTGATCACTTGGTAAACTCTTTGTAGACGCTTAAGAAAACCTTAGTATCGCGAGGGAGCAAGCTGTCTTCATTGCTAAAAACTGGAGCCGGTTTGTCCGTGTCATTATCCCCGCTGAAATTATCCCTGTTATTCGCCTGCGCTGCTGCTCTTTCTGCCTGTACCACTGTCCAGAATCCGCCACCTGTGCTCAATGCCAGCGTAACCCAGCCGCAGCCGGTGAAACCGGAACCGGTATCCGAGCCGGAAGCACCGGCAGCGACACCGGAAACTGACAGCGCCGCGTATATGTATCGCGCAATGACGGATCAGAATTACCAGATCCCTGCCATTGATCTGGCCAAGCTGAAACCGGAACACCGCCGGACTGTTGTCGATTACAAGACCACAGAAAAACCGGGCACCATTATTGTCGACCAGCCTGCCCGCTATCTCTATTTTGTGTTGCCGGAAGGCAAGGCTGTCCGTTATGCCGTGGGTGTCGGCCCCGCAGCACGCGGCTTTAACGGCGGCGATGCAATTATCGCGCATAAGGCCGCATGGCCGCGCTGGACGCCGACCCAGAACATGATCAAGCGCAATCCGAACCAGTATCTGCGCTACAAAGACGGCGTTGACGGCGGCCCGGGAAATCCGATGGGCGCGCGCGCACTTTATATGCATAAAGACGGCATCGACACCTATTACCGTGTCCACGGCACGAATAAACCTTCATCGATCGGCAAAGGCGTTTCCGCAGGCTGTATCCGCCTCATCAATCAGGACATTATCGACCTGCATTCCCGCGTAAAGCCTGGTGCACGCATTGTTGTGAAATAATTATAATCTGCCCCGTAATCAGCTGTATTTCGGGGCAGGTTTTCAATCTCCGGACATAAAAACACCGCCGCAGTTTTCGCAACTGCGGCGGTGTTTTTATTATCCGTTTCACTTATGAAAAGAAGATAGAAATATTTTCTCAGTCAGCCGATCAGCTTTTCATAGACTTTGCCGTGTTCAAGCACTTTGCCTGTTTCATCCATAACGCGCATGGCATCAGCGGAAATCTCATCGATAACCACGACTTCACCGTCGATCAGGCCGATTTCGATCTTCATATCGATCAGCGTCAGACCCAAACCACGCAGATCAGCTTCTACAATACGGCACACATTACGGGTAATGTCCTTAGCCTTTGCAAGATGGTCAGGGCTTAAGAGGCCGAGAGCAACGATGGCGTCATCATTGATAAGCGGATCGCCGCGTTCATCGTCTTTCACAGTAATTTCAACGAGATAGTCAAATTTCTGTTCGGTATTACGAATATATTGCTGATAACGGCGAATGAAACTACCCCAAGGACGGGTGCGGCAAACAAATTCAAAGCCGCCGGTGCCGTTAATATCCTTGCCCAAAGGCTCGGCACGGCGAACTTCCATCGTGCCCTTTTCAAGATCAAGATTGACCAAATGGGTAGGCACGCCAGCAGCATGCAGTCGCTTGAAGAAATAATCCGTCATGCCAAGAGATTTACGACCCTTGCCTTCAACCTGACCGATAACGGTATTTGCACCCGGATCAATCACACCATCCGAGCCGGTTACATCATCCTTGAACACCAGAAGAATGTTGCCGTTCTCCAAGGCGTAGAGGTCTTTGGTCTTGCCGGAGTAAATCTTTTCGCTGCTGTTCATTCGTTTGCCCGCTCAGGTTTATGCGCTGATCATACCCAAAGCGGTTTACGTTCATGTTGGATCGCAATGCTCGCTCTGGATTCTTTAGTTTGTCGCATTATCCCTACGTCAAATTGGATCAACTTGACTGTGAAATGCTCCAGAAAAAAACAATGCGCCGATTGGCGCATTGTTCTTCAACTTATTCCCACTCAATGGTGCCCGGAGGCTTCGAGGTAATATCATAGACCACGCGGTTGATGCCGCGCACTTCATTGATAATACGGGTCGCTGCCTTGGCAAGGAAGTCCATATCATAGTGGTAGAAATCAGCGGTCATACCGTCAACCGACGTTACCGCACGCAGCGCACAAACGAATTCGTATGTGCGACCGTCGCCCATAACACCAACGGTCTGCACCGGCAGCAACACGGCAAATGCCTGCCAGATCACATCATAGAGACCGGCTTTACGGATTTCATCCAGATAGACTGCATCGGCTTCACGAAGGATTTCCAGCTTCTCACGGGTGATACCGCCCGGGCAACGAATTGCCAGACCAGGCCCCGGGAACGGATGGCGACCGATGAAACTGTCCGGCAGACCGAGTTCCTTACCGAGAACGCGCACTTCATCCTTGAAGAGTTCACGCAGCGGTTCCACGAGCTGCATATTCATGCGCTCAGGCAGACCACCAACATTGTGATGCGACTTGATCGTCACAGAAGGACCACCGGTGAAAGATACGCTTTCGATCACGTCAGGATAGAGTGTACCCTGCGCGAGGAAGTCTGCGCCGCCGAGTTTAGCAGCTTCTTCTTCGAACACTTCAATGAACAGGCGGCCAATGGTCTTGCGCTTCACTTCCGGATCGGTTTCACCTTCCAGAGCGGAGATGAAACGATCCTGCGCATTCACCAGAACCAGCGGCATGTTGTAATGTTCTTTGAACATTGCAACAACCTGTGCCGCTTCATCCTTACGCATCAGGCCGTGATCAACCAGAATACAGGTCAGCTGATCGCCAACCGCTTCATGGATGAGCAGCGCTGCAACGGAAGAGTCCACGCCGCCTGAAAGCGCGCAGATAACCTTGCCTTTGCCAACCTGTTTGCGGATAGCTTCAACAGCCTGTTCGCGATAGGCGGACATTGTCCAGTCCGGCTTGATGCCAGCAATATTATGGACGAAATTCTGCAGGAGTTTCGCGCCGTCCGGTGTGTGCACCACTTCCGGATGGAACTGCACCGCAAAATATTTGCGCTTTTCATCGGCAATGGCTGCGAATGGTGCATTCGGCGATGTGCCGACAACCTTAAAGCCTTCCGGCAGGGCTGTCACACGGTCACCGTGGCTCATCCAAACCTGATGGCGGGTGCCTTTGGCCCAGATGCCGGAAAACAGTGCGCTGTCCTCGTTCACTTCGAGGAACGCACGACCGAATTCACGGTCATGGCCGCTTTCGACCTTGCCGCCCAGCTGCTCGCACATGGTCTGCTGACCATAGCAAATGCCCATAACCGGAATACCGGCTTCAAACACTGCCTGTGGTGCGCGCGGACTACCGATATCGGTGGTCGAATGCGGGCTGCCGGACAAGATCACAGCTTTCGGATTGATGCGCTTGAACGCTTCATCTGCCAGCTGGAACGGCACGATTTCGGAATAGACTCCGGCCTCGCGCACACGCCGCGCTATCAGCTGCGTGACCTGACTGCCAAAGTCAATGATAAGGATAGTATCGGGATGGGTGCTCATGGGCAGCATCTAGAGAATTATGTTGATTGTTGCAAGCCGGAATCGAAACCCGCGACAATATATTAGGGTACAAACAGTGGAGATAAGATCAGTCGCCGGATTTTACCGTCAGCGGCACTGTACGCTCAAGATCAGCCTTGTAAAGACCCGGATCAGGATGGCCGGTTGTTTTGACCAATGTGCTCTGCAACATTGCCGCTTCCAGCAAGCGCACGGCCTGTGCCAGTTTTTCATCAATGATGTGCAGATAGCGTGTCCAGTCAGACACCTGCTTCACCGCCTCATCACCATCGGAAATACCGCGCAAACCGATCAGCGGCACAGCAAAACGCTGACAGGTACGCAGGATCGCAAAGCTCTCCATATCCACCATATCCGCATCAATATCATTATAGGCAGAACCGGTGACGATATTTGCACCTGTGGACAAGGACGCGCTGGCAATACCCGGAATATGATATGGCAACGGAATAATGATCGGGAAATCAGCAGATGGTGTCTGACCTTTGGCATAGCCGAGAGCCGAGGCATCCATATCGCGGTAGCCGACATTGACCGCCTGATAAATCTCGGTCTGCACCAGCTTGGCAGAACCGGCAGAACCAAGCGACACCACCAGATCAGGCAGGGCACCGCGCATGGAAAGATCGGCCAGAACCGCAGAAACCACGACAGCCGCTTCAACAGGGCCGATACCGGTAATCAGCGGCTTGAACATAGCCTGCAAATGCGGGCCGTATTCCGAAGGGGACGCCATAACAAACAGAACTTTTTTGCCGCCGAAATCATGCACATATTGCAGCATCGACATCGCATCTTCTGAAGCACCCTGTACCGGCGCGGACATAATCTTGGTCATTCTAACACCTGAGGCCGTCAATACAGATGATTGCGGCACACCCTTTTATTCGGACTTGCGCGGAGCTTTGGGATAAATCCGCGCGAGGTTCAAATCAAAAAGCTGTTTACAGAAGCGCTTCCGTAAACAGCACACTCAGGACAGGTATTCAGAGGATAACCTAGTCCTGCAAATCTTCACGATCTTTCACCACCATCAGCGTCGCTGTCATCGTGGCTACCAATTTCACTTCAGTCTCACCGACGGCAAATGCCTGACCGTCGCTGACCATAATCGTACGTCCCTGCTTGGTTACATTCCCGCGGAACAGAAAATGGTCGCCTTTACCGGGCGCCAGCAGATTGACCTTGAACTCGATGGTCAGCACTGCGGCATCCGCCGGCATCATTGTCAGTGCCGAATAGGCGCAGACCGCATCGAGAGCCGTTGACACAATTCCCGCATGCAAGAATCCATGCTGCTGGGTCAGATCGGCACGAAACGGCAGCTCCACTTCAACCACACCCGGTTCGCAGCGTGTGAGTTGTGCGCCGATCAGCTTCATCGCCGCCTGACGTGCAAAACTCTGCTCAACCCGTTCTTTGAAATCCGGTTCTGCTATTCTCGGTACTGCCATAATATCCCTCAGTCTTATACACTGAATGTCAGTTTTATGGCATCTCCATAACAGTCTTCAGAACCTATTCCAACCACCGGTTCGTACAAAGCATGCCCATATACGACCGAAAACAGGATATATCCTTATAGACATATATTTATATCGGATACTGCTATTCAAGCCCAGCTAATAGCGCAAACAGAAAAAAATACCAGCTTTAATGGAGAAAAAGCCCGTATTTTTTCAATATTACGATCCGGATAAGAATAATACCCGATACTCAGACAGCCTGATTTTGCAAAACAGCAATATAGAAGCCGTCTGTATCCGTGGAAAGCGGCGAGAACACGGCACCGAAATCTGGATAATGCGGCTGCGCCTGATCGGTGATGCCGCTCCACAGCTCCGCCATCGGCAGTGCCTTGTATTCGGAGTTTTCCGAGAGAAAACGGGCGACCTGCCGGTTATTCTCTGAAGCAAACAGCGAACAGGTCACATAGACCAGACGACCACCCGGCTTCACATAATGTTTGGCCGCTTCAAGCACCTCGTGCTGATCGGCAACGCGGCGCTCAAGCTGCACATCGGTCAGGCGCCATTTTGCATCCGGACGGCGACGCCATGTGCCGGAACCGGTGCATGGCGCATCGGTCAGCACAATATCCATCTGACCTTTATAAGGCTCCAGATTTTCCGGCCGGTTATGTACCTGTGTATTACGCACACCGGCGCGGCTCAGGCGATCATGAATCGGATTAAGGCGCGAGCGCTCGGCATCATAGGCATGAATCTGCCCTTTATTCTGCATGGCTGCGGCCAGAGCCAGCGTTTTACCACCGGCACCGGCGCAATAATCCATCACCTGCTGACCGGGCTGCGCACCAACCAGTTTCGCGGCAAGCTGCGAGCCTAAATCCTGCACCTCATACCAGCCATCAAGAAAAGCCTGCTCGGTCTGTACATTCGGATGACGGCCAAGCGCACGCAAAGGCGGAATACGCACCGCTTCCGGCAGAAAAGGCGCAGCTTCTGCACCGGCATTTTTCAGACCTTCCAGCGCGGTCAGCACCTTGTCGCGATTGGTTTTCAGCGTATTGACCCGCAGATCAACCGGTGGACGAGTGGCAAGCTCAGCAGCCTGCTCAACCCAATTATCACCAAACAAGGCTGAAAATTCTGGCACCCAGCTCTCGGCAATATCGGCGCGAATATAATCCGGCGCATCACTCAGATCACGACTTTCCCAAGCCTGCAAGCGCTCCGCTTCAAGCGGCTTTGGAGCAAATTTATCACCGGCCAGATTAGCCTCCAGCCACTCCGCCCCCATATCTGGATCGCTCAGGACAGAGGCATAAACCAGTGAGCGGGCATCCTGCGCATCCATCTGCCAGCCGAATGACAATTTACGGCGCAGAACGTCATAGACAATATTGCCGATCACAGCGCGGTCGCCGGCTCCGGCAAAGCGGTGCGCTGCACCCCAGTCTTTCAGCGCATCGGAAGCAGCACGGCTCTGGCGTTCAATATCTTCCAGCACTTCTATCGCTGCCTGCAACCGTCCGCCCAAACGCATCTTTACCGCTTTCCTGTCTTTATCTTGTTCATATGTTCTCACCGCATAGCTTAAAATACGCCAAAGTGAAACGACCTGAACAAAAGAAAAAACCGGAGCATCACTGCTCCGGCTTTTTTATATTGCGTTCCTACCACTTATTCAGCAGCAGTCTGCTTTTCCTCATTGGAAATCGTATTGGCTTCATAGCCATGCGCTTCCTTGAGGGCCGCACGGACACCAGCTTCATAATCCGGATGGATCAGTTTGAAATGGCCAAGCTGACGCTCAATGATAAAGCCCGGAACTCCGCCCATAGCCGCAGCAATATTCGAGAACAGACGACTCTTCTGACCTGCATCAAACAGGTTAAACAGTGCTCGCGGCTGCGAATAATCATCATTGCCGATACGATGATTGTAACGATCAACGTTACCGGAAATTTTCAGCGGCGGTTCTTTCGCCGATGGCTGCTCAACCGGACCATTGAATGAATTCGGCTCATAATAAGCATCGGAATTTCCCGTTGCGATCCCGCCATAAGTATTCATCTGGCCATCGCGGTGATAGTGATGCACCGGACAGGCAGGCTTATTGACCGGAATTTGCTCATAATGGGTGCCAAGACGATGGCGATGCGCATCCGCATAGGAGAATACGCGTGCCTGCAGCATCTTATCCGGCGAATAGCCGATACCCGGCACGATATTCGATGGCGAGAAAGCAGCCTGTTCGATTTCCGCAAAATAATTATCAGCGTTACGGTTCAGCTCCATAATACCGATATCCATCACCGGATAATCCGCATGCGGCCAGACCTTGGTCAGATCAAACGGGTTATAAGGTGTTTTATCGGCATCGAGTTCAGGCATGATCTGAACCTGCACTTTCCAGCGCGGGAATTCACCCTTTTCAATCGCACCAAACAGGTCAGCCTGTGTGGATTCACGGGTCTGGCCGACAACTTTTTCGGCTTCCGCATTCGTCCAGTGCTGGTGCCCCTGCATGGTCTTGAAGTGGAATTTCACCCAATAGCGCTCACCGGCATCATTCCAGAACGAATAAGTATGCGAGCCATAACCATTGATGTGGCGCACATCCGTCGGCAGACCACGGTCAGACATCAGGATTGTCACTTGATGCAGACTTTCCGGCGACAATGACCAGAAATCCCACATCGCTGTGGCGGAGCGCATATTGGTTTTCGGATGACGCTTCTGGGTGTGGATGAAGTCCGGGAATTTCACCGGATCACGCACGAAGAAGACCGGCGTATTATTGCCAACCAGATCCCAGTTGCCTTCTTCGGTGTAGAATTTCAATGCAAAACCGCGCACATCGCGCTCGGCATCGGCCGCACCGGCTTCACCGGCAACTGTGGAGAAGCGCGCAATCATCGGGGTCTTCGCACCCGGCTGCAAGGCTTTCGCTTTGGTATATTTGGAAATATCACCGGTGATAGTCAGTGTACCATGGGCACCCCAGCCCTTGGCATGAACCGCACGCTCAGGAATGCGCTCACGGTTCTGGTGTGCCAGCTTTTCAATGAGCTGGTAGTCAGTCATCAGGACAGGACCGCGCTCGCCTGCTGTCAGGGAATTCTGGTTATCCGGAATCGGTGAACCCGCACTTGTGGTCATAATCGGACGATCGGCCATTTTTAGCTCTCCCTTGTATGATTGGCTCTGTTTTGAGCCATTATAAAAAAATCTGCATGACAAGATTATGACGGGCACAGAACCACCCTCAGGCATTCCGCACCAGTCAAAACATGTATTAAATACTCAATTTCAATCGCTTAACGATGTATACCGATCAGGATTGAAATTGCATTCTCATGCTCTTTCTACAGAATAGAACTATTCTAACCATAATTTCCAATTGAATTTCCTGTAGTTATTGATAGGATTTTCTTATCATGTTTACAGTCAAGCAAATGCGCTATTTCGATGCGCTCGCCACCCATCTGCATTTTCGCAAAGCCGCCGAAACAGTCTTTGTTTCGCAACCCGCTTTATCCGCACAGATTGCAGAAATGGAAAATCTCGCCGGAAGCCCGCTCTTTGAGCGCGCCAATAAATCGGTTCTGCTCACAGAACTCGGCCACACGCTCTGGCCGCGCATTAAAGTGATTTTACAGGAAATCCGTGCGCTGGAAGAACTGACCGAGCAGAAAAGCGGCATTTTACAATCACGGCTGCGGCTTGGCATCATCCCAACCATTGCCCCCTATTTGCTGCCGGATCTTATTCAGGCGCTGAAACAGCAATATCCGGCACTGACGCTAGAACTGCGCGAGGCACTGACCGACAAGCTGCTGGAAGAATTGCGCAATGGTGAACTGGATGCGGTGATTGCCGCTATGCCGGTGCATGATCCCTATCTGACGGGTAAACACTTGTTTGATGACCGGTTTCTGATTGCCACTTCCAGCAATAATAATGATGTGCTGCCCTCACCACTCACACAGGGCAATGCGGCATTGGAAAAACTGCTGCTACTTGAAGAAGGGCATTGTCTGCGCGATCAGGCACTTGAGGTCTGCGCACTTCCACGCGAACGCACTTTAGTGAATTTCGGTGCGACCAGCATGGCAACGCTGTTGCAAATGGTCAGCAATGATATGGGACTGACGCTGATACCGGAAATCGCCATTCGTTCCGAAGTTCCTCATAAGCGCATCCGCATTGTACCATTCTCAGATAATTGCCCGAGACGTCAGGTCGGTCTGTTCTGGCGCAAACACAGCCTGCGCTTAGCTGACTTTAACGCACTGGCCGAACTGACCAGACAAGCAGCACAACCATTGTTGCTTTCAGACAATGAAATCACCCAACTCCCCAAGCAATAAAAAAAGGCCGGTTAAACCGGCCTTTTTTATTCGTCTTATACGCTACCCGGATAGTTCGGGCTTTCACGGGTGATGGTCACGCCGTGCGAATGGCTTTCGCGCAGACCCGCATTGGTAATGCGGACAAATGTTGCCTTCTCACGGAATTCCGGCAGAGTTTTGGCACCGACATAACCCATAGAAGCACGCAGACCACCAGCCAGCTGATGCAGGATATTGGCAACAGGGCCTTTATAGGCAACCTGACCTTCAATACCTTCCGGCACCAGTTTCAGCTCATCACGCACTTCCGCCTGGAAGTAACGGTCAGCGGAACCGCGTGCCATCGCACCAACGGAACCCATACCGCGGTAAGATTTATAAGAACGTCCCTGATGCAGATAAACTTCACCCGGGCTTTCTTCTGTACCGGCCAGCAGCGAACCGGCCATAGCAGCCGATGCACCGGCAGCCAATGCCTTGGCGAAATCACCGGAGAATTTGATACCGCCGTCAGCGATAACCGGAATACCGGCCTTCTGAGCCACTTCAACAGCACCCATAATCGCGGAAAGCTGCGGTACACCAACACCTGCAACAATACGTGTGGTGCAGATCGAGCCAGGTCCGATACCGACTTTAACCGCATCGGCACCGGCATCAATCAGAGCCTGTGTTGCCGCACCGGTTGCTACGTTACCGGCAAGGATACGCACATCGGAAGACAGTTTCTTCATGCGGGTAACCGCATCCAGAACACGCTGTGAGTGACCATGGGCAGTATCAACTACCAGAAGGTCAACACCGGCTTCGATCAGACGTTCCGCCCGTTCAAAACCATCATCGCCAACGGAAGTTGCAGCAGCAGCACGCAGACGACCCTGCACATCTTTAGCGGCATTCGGGTTGAGCTGCGACTTTTCCATATCCTTAACAGTGATCAGACCAGTGCAACGACCCTGCGCATCAACAACCAGCAGTTTTTCAATGCGGTGTTGGTGCAGAAGGCGCTTGGCTTCTTCCTGATTAACGTTTTCGCGCACAGTGACCAGATTTTCACGGGTCATCAGCTCGTAGATTTTCTGTGCAGGGTCAGAAGCAAAACGCACATCGCGGTTGGTCAGAATACCGACCAGACGACCCGGGCCTTTGCCCGCATTTTCAACAACCGGAATACCGGAAATACCATGCATGCGCATCAGCGCCTGTGCATCAGCCAATGTTGCGTCCGGGCCGATAGTGACAGGGTTTACAACCATGCCGGATTCGAATTTCTTAACGCGCAGAACAGCTTCTGCCTGCAATTCCGGTGTCAGATTGCGGTGAATAACGCCGATACCGCCAGCCTGCGCCATAGCAATCGCCAAGCGGGACTCAGTCACTGTATCCATCGCTGCGGAGAGCAGCGGCAGGTTCAGTTCAATACCTTCAGCAATAGTGGTGCGCAGATCGACCTGACCAGGCATAACCTCGGAATGACCGGGTTGCAGCAGGACATCATCAAAAGTCAGCGCATATGCGCCGGTGGATGATTCAACAATTTTCGCCATGGCCAATTCCTTTAAACAGGTAAAACACCCTGTGGGAGCAGAGGGTGCAACGACTCTTATCGTTTCAATTGAATTGGCAGCGGCTGGTAACACGGATATGACTTTTTGAAAAGACTATTCGTGAAAATCGCGTAAATTTTACCAGATATAGCGTGATAACAACTACTGACAGCTAAAGCGGCGATCAAATTCCTGCCGCCCCTGCGCCGTAAAATAGAGTGCACGCCCCTGCTCGCGGCGCAGCCAGTTGCGCTCCAGCATCATATCCAGCACTGCTGCACCCAGCGCACCGCCGAGATGATGGCGACGCTCACTCCAGTCCAGACAATGCAGACAAAGCGGACGGCGTTTGCTTTCCAGCGGCTTCAGCTCAAGCCCTAATCCACTGAAAAACTCCCGCCCCTCCGAAGTCAGCTGAAGTGCATCCTGCTCTAAGTGTTCGAGATAATTACGCGCCGTCAGGCCGGTGAACAGCGTGACACCCGCCTCACCCGCCAGATGATCGTAGCAAATCCGCGCTTCCCGCAACGCTGCATCTTTTGGGCCTGTGCGCACCCGCACCGCACCCGTGCGTTGTGCCAGCCCCATAAGGGCTTCAAGCACCTGCGCCACATCCGCACCCGAGAGACGAAAATAACGATGGCGCCCCTGTTTTTCTGCTGTGAGCAAACCGGCGTCACTCAACTTGGTGAGATGTCCGCTGGCTGTTTGCACGGTGACACCGGCCACGCCTGCCAATTCACTGACCGTCAAAGCACGGCCATCCATCAGCGCCGTGAGGATATTTGCGCGGGCGGGATCGCCGATCAATGCAGCGACAGAAGCTATAACAGGACCATCTTTCATAGTTCGATGATAACCGAAGCATTGATGCAACTCAATGGGGTATTTGCCTGCTCAGAAACGAACTAGGAGTCTCCCCATGATCGCTGTTATTTTTGAAGTCCACCCAACTAAAGGACAGAAAAACACCTATCTGGATATTGCTGCAAGCCTGAAAGAAGAACTGCAAAAAATTGACGGATTTATCTCCGTTGAGCGTTTTCAGAGCCTGACTGATCCGGAGAAAATTCTCTCCCTCTCCTTTTTCCGTGATGAAGAAGCCGTGAAAAGCTGGCGCTCAAGCTTCATGCATCGCTCGGCGCAAGCTGCAGGGCGCAGCGGTGTTTTGCCGATTACCGGCTGCGGGTGGCCGATATTACCCGTGATTACGGATTGAACAGCCGCGAACAGGCACCGCAGGACAGCCGCAGCTTTCACCATGAGCGGACACTTGCCTGAACCCAAAATATCAGCCTGCCCATTCACTACACCAGATGTCGCGTCCAGAACGATATCTCGCCAAACTTGGCCTATGCTCTGGTCAGCATTGCAGTGATCTTCAATCCAACTTTTACGCATCTCATTCATCTGGTGATTTATCTGGGAGGAAAATCCATGAGCAGCAACCGTGGTGTCGTCTATACGGGTCCGGGGCAGGTTGAAGTACAGAATATTGCAGATCCGGTTTTTGCCGATCCGACGGGACGTAAAATCGAACATGCCGTTATCCTGAAAGTTATTACCACCAATATTTGCGGCTCTGATCAGCACATGGTGCGCGGCCGCACCACAGCGGAAGCCGGCCTTGTTCTCGGTCATGAAATCACCGGTGAAGTGATTGAAAAAGGCGCGGATGTTGAAATGCTGGAGATCGGCGATATCGTCTCCGTTCCGTTCAACGTTGCCTGCGGCCGCTGCCGCACCTGCCGTGCGCAGGATACCGGCGTGTGCCTCACCGTTAATCCGTCGCGCGCAGGCGGTGCCTATGGTTATGTGGATATGGGCGGCTGGATCGGTGGTCAGGCCAAATATGTCACGATTCCCTATGCCGATTTTAACCTGCTGAAAATTCCGGATCGCGACCGTGCGCTGGCCAAAATCCGCGATCTGACCATGCTTTCCGATATTCTGCCAACCGGCTTCCACGGCGCGGTTAAAGCCGGTGTCGGCGTTGGCTCTATCGTTTATGTGGCCGGTGCAGGCCCTGTCGGTCTGGCGGCTGCCGCCTCTGCCCGTATTCTCGGCGCGGCTGTTGTGATGATCGGCGACTTCAACAAAGAACGCCTTGCCCATGCCAAAAAAGTCGGTTTTGAGCCGGTTGATCTTTCGGCTTCCGACCGTCTCGGCGATCTGATTGCTGATATTACCGGCAGCAATGAAGTGGACAGTGCGATTGACGCTGTAGGCTTTGAAGCGCGCGGCCATGCAGGCGGCGAGCAACCGGCCATTGTTCTCAATCAGATGATGGAGATCACCCGTGCAGCAGGCAATATCGGTATTCCGGGGCTTTATGTGACTGAAGACCCGGGCGCTGTGGACAAAGCCGCCAAAGTCGGCAGCCTGTCTCTGCGCTTTGGCCTTGGCTGGGCAAAAGCACAGAGCTTCCACACCGGCCAGACACCAGTGCTGAAATATAACCGCCAGCTGATGCAGGCCATTCTCTACGACCGGCTGAATATTGCGGAAATCGTCAATGCTCAACTGATCTCGCTGGATGATGCGCCAAAAGGCTATGAAAGTTTCGATCAGGGCGCTGCGAAGAAATTCGTCATCGATCCGCATGGCGATCTGCTGAAATCAGCCTGAGAACAACCAGAAACAGAACAGCCCCGCATGAGGAAACTTGCGGGGCTGTTCTTATTTAAACTTCTTTGAGGAATTGTTTAATTTACGCCTTTTCGAGGCTCTTTTCCCTACGCCTCTTCGAGGCTGGCACCGAGAAATAACTGCCCGACACGCGGATCAGCCAGCAGCGCATCTGCCTTGTCGTGTATCCGAGTCTGCCCCTGTTCCAGCACCAGACCATAGTCAGACATCGCCAGTGCCGCCTTGGCATTCTGCTCAACCATCAGCACGGTCACACCCTCATCGCGCAGGCGGATCAGCGTGCGGAATGTCTCGCTCACCATTTGCGGTGACAAGCCGATGGACGGTTCATCAATCAGGATCAGTTTCGGATCAAGCAGCAATGCGCGGGCAATTTCCAGCTGCTTCTGCTGCCCACCGGAGAGCGTAATCGCTTGCTGATTGGCTTTCTCTTTGAGGATCGGGAATTGCTCCATCACCTCATCAATCCGCCGTGCAACCCTGCTCTGATCCGGCGCGGAAATACCGCCGATCTCCAGATTATGTTTCACCGACAACATCGGAAACAGATTGCGCCCCTGCGGGACATAGCTCACGCCATGCGCCAGCATTTTTGCAGGCGCCTGTCCTGTCACATCCTTGCCGTTGAGCAGAACTTGCCCTGAGCGGATATTTAGAAGGCCGAAAATCGCTTTAAAAACCGTAGACTTACCCGCACCGTTAGGGCCGATCACAGTGGTGATCGTGCCTTTTTCAATGCGGAAAGACGTACCGTTGAGAATGGTCATTTTGCCGTAACCGCCAAAGACCTCTTTCAGTTCCAGCATGGCTCAGCCTCCCAGATAGGCTTCAATGACGTCCGGATTATTACGCACAGTTTCCGGATCGCCTTCGGCAATGATACGCCCGTTTGCCAGCACAATAATGCGCGTGCAGAGCGACATGACAAATTCCATATTATGCTCGATCACCACAAAGGTCGCGCCGCGCTCACGGTTAAACGCCTTGAGGCGCTCTTTGAGGTCGGCCAGCATAGTGAGATTAACCCCGCCTGCGGGTTCATCCAGCATCACCAGCTTCGGTCCCGCCATAAAGGCCATAGCCGCGTCGAGCAATTTCTGCTGCCCGTAAGACAGCGAACCTGCTTTTTCATGGGTCTGATGTGTGAGACGGAAGAACTCGATCATCGTCTTCGCTTCCTCAGTCAAACCGGCATCCGGACGACCGAACAAACGCGACAGCATCGAGCCTTTATGCTCCTGACCAGCCAGGATGATATTATCCAGCACGCTCATATCCGGAAACACCTGCAACATCTGGAAAGTGCGGCCGACGCCGAGCCTATTGAGGTCGCTAGGGCGTTTGCCTGCAACATCCTGCCCGTCCACCAGCACCGTGCCATTTGTGGCAGGCAATTGCCCGAGAATGCAGTTGAACAAAGTAGATTTGCCACTGCCATTCGGCCCGATCAGGCCGAGGATTTCCCCTTCATACACCTCAAAGGACACATCATCCACAGCGGTTACACCGCCAAAATTCTTGCTCAAATTACGCACGGAAAGAACCGGATTCATTGGTTTTTCTCCCCGTTGCTATCGAGCGCAGCTTTTGTCGTCCATGCCGTTGCCTGCGGATTACGGCGCTGCTTGAGTGCATTTTTAGCGCGCTCTGCCAGTCCCAAAAGTCCTGTCGGGCAGAACACCATGAGCACAATCACCAGCACCGCATAGAGCATCAGATAATAGCCCTCGGTAAAGCGCAGGAATTCCGGTGCCAGCACGATGAGGAAAGCTCCTAATACCGGCCCGAAGAAGAAGCCAGCACCGCCGACAATCACCATCAGCAGGATTTTAAGCGAGATCGGCAGACCGAAAGAATGCGGCTCGATATATTGGGTGAGCTGCGCAATCAGACCGCCCGCAAGACCGCCATAAGCAGCACCGATAGCAAAGGCCAACAGGGTCATTTTGCGGACATCAACGCCCAGACTATTGGCGCGGATCGGGTTCTCACGCAGGCCTTTAAATGCCCGCCCCCAAGGAGAGCGGATAATGCCGTAAAGCGCCAGTGCCATCAGCACAAACAGGCCAAGCACGAAATAATAAAACGGCGTGGCCATCATGGTTTTCATGCCGAAAATTTCCGGACGCGGAATGCCAGTCAGGCCGTATGTCCCGCCTGTCAGCCATTCTTCATTGCGCAGCACGAGGATAACCAGCGCATTGAAAGCCAGCGTGACGAAAGCCAGAAAATGATGCTGAACCCGCAAAGCCGGATAACCGAGCAGAAGACCGAGCACAAAGCACAGCAGCATTGCCGCAATCAGCGCGAATGGCCATGCGATACCGGCCATGGTCATCAGCGCCACAATATAGGCACCCAGCGCCATAAATCCGGCCTGCGCCAGCGAAATCTGCCCTGCATAGCCGAGCGTCAGGTTAAGCCCCATGGCAGCAATGGAATAGATCAGCCATGAGGACAACACCAGCAGGCCGTAATTGGTTTGCGAGAATGGCAAAGCGATCAGAATTGCCAGTCCTGCCAGCAGAAGGAGTATTTTGCGAAGGCTCATATTGTGCGTCCTTCCGCCTTGCCGAGCAGCCCCTGCGGGCGCACGAGAATAATCACAATCAGCAGGATCAGCGGCACTGCCGAGCGATAGGATGCGGAAATATAAGCAGCCGAGAGATTATCAATCACGCCGATCAGCAAGCCACCGGCCAAGGCACCACGAATCTGGTTAAAGCCACCGACAATCGCCGCGATAAAAGCGATCAGCCCCAGCGTCTCACCATTGGAGAATTTCGCCAGATAGATCGGTGAGATCAGAATAGAGGCCAGCAAAGCCAGCGCGCCATTGATTAAAAATGTATAGAAGATCATGCGCTTAACCGGCACACCGAGAATTTCCGCTACCTGCGGGTTTTGCGCTGTTGCCTGCATACAGCGCCCCGTCTTGGTGCCATTGAGGAAGAATTGCAGCAGCGCCACAGTGCCGAGCGAGATCACCAGAACCGCAATATCCTGCACCGAGATCGCCGCACCGAAAACATTCAGCGTGCGGTCGGTAAACAGCGCCGGAAACGGCATGGCTTCCGCCGTATAGAATTGTTTGACGCCTTCTTTCAGCAAAATGCCCAGCGCGATTGTCGCAATAACAATCGGCAACACGCCATGCGGCAGCAACGGATCAATAATGATACGCTTGAAGCCATAGCCCAGAAACAGCAGCGTCAGCACCAGCGCCAGCAAAATGGCAACCGGAAAGCTGAGACCTAAAATCTGCGTGCCTGCCAGCACAAAAAATGCGGGCAGCATGACAAATTCGCCCTGCGCGAAATTGATCGTCTGCGAAGCCTGCCAGAGCAACGTAAAGCCGATTGCCACAAGGGCATAGATCGAGCCTGTTGCCAGACCCGACACCAGCAACTGAAAGAAAGTAGCCATCAGGAAAAGTCCGTTTTGCGGGCATAATCCGGCGGGCACCCCGCCGGAATATGCAACGACTATTTATTGTTACGCATGTCGTTATCGGAAAACCGGCATCCACTTTTCCGCGACATGCGTTAAAGCTTAGGCAGCGTGGAAACGACAGACTGCTTGCCGTCTTTGACTTCCACAAGGAAGCTCTCACGGTTCACTTCGCCTTTGTCGTCCCATGTGGTTTCCATCAGAATGCCCGGCTCATCGGCAGGGGTGATGGTCAGTCCGTGAAGCGTATCAGCAAAGGCCTGACGGTCAACTTTGCCGTTTTTCGTGGTCACATATTTCACGATATAAGCGCCCATATAGGCTTTGATCGCATTGTGATCCGGCTTATAACCATATTTGCCTTCAAATTTCTTGGCAAAATCCTGCACAGCCTGCACCGGTGCATCGGCGGTCAAACCAACATGGCCGCGTACGCCGTTCACTGCATCACCGGCCAGATCAATCACCTTCTGGTTCATCAGCGTGGTTTCACCAAAGATCGGCTGCTTCACGCCCTGCTTCTGCATTTCTTTCAGCAAACGTGCGCTTTCTTCTTCATGCAGATAGGCAAAGATCACATCGGCATTGCTGTCTTTAAGCTTCACCACGTCAGCGGCGAAATCCGCCTGACCGACTTCACTGGACACATCTCCGACAAGTTTGATGCCGCGTTTGTCGAGTTCAGCAACAAATGCATCGCGTCCGCCCTTGCCGAAATCATTATTGACCCATGCAACGGCAACGGTTTTAGCGCTCAGCTCATCGGTGAGATATTTCACCAGTTTCGGCATCGACTGCTGCGCGCCGAAGGATGTGCGGAAAATATAAGGATTGCCGAGATCGGTGATGAATGGTGCTTCCGCACCAGTCAGCTGCGGCACGCCATTCTGCATGGCAACCATCATATTGACTTTGACCGAACCGGAATAAATCGGCCCCATAATCACATAAGCGCCGTCGTCAATCGCCTTCTGCACCATAGCGCGCGAAGTCGTTGCATCGGTCTGCGTGTCATAGTCTGTAACTTCGAGCTGCTGTCCGAGTACGCCGCCTGCGGCATTGATCACTTCAACAGCCAGCTTCAGACCATCGCGCCAATTCGTGCCAACGGTCGCGCCTGCGCCGGACAGTTCAATCACGTCTGCGATTTTGATGGTTTCCGCCGCAAAACTCATTTGCGGCAATGCTGCTGACAATGCAGCTGCTGCAGTTAAAGCCAGTAAATGTCTTCTGTTCATAAACCCCTCCCAAGGCTCCCCGACCGGATGGGATTTCATTCTGTCTGCACAATCATTCACATCATTATTGTCAGCACAAAAACAACATATGTTTTTCACCATACAGAAATGTATATTCAATGACCGGAGTTTCAGCCCATCATAATCTGATTTAACGGCTTGTTTGCACAGTTGCAAGCACAGGCTGAACCAATAAAGCCCGATATTTCCGCATTGCCGGAATGCTCCGATTTTATCCCCGTAAAACATACATAATTGTCAGTATTTCACCGGCCAAAACTGTCTATGGTGCGGGTTATTTTCAATTCTTCAGAACCGGCGAAAACCATATCTGCCGGTTTCTGAAATATCCGTCAGTCATTCAATAAAACGGGGGAGAGCAAACTGATGAATAACAAAAACATCCTCAGAATAATAACCGGAACCACACTCTGTCTGACCCTGCATATTGCATCTGTATCGGCAACCACCGGATTACCCGGCGGGGCATCATCGCTCTCTGAAACTTATGGCAACTGGACAGTTTCCTGCCTTGTGCAAAAGCAGGACGAAGCGCAGAAAGTCCTCTGTTCCATGTCCCAGCAACAGGTTGATGATAAAAGACAGCGGGCTCTTGCCGTTGAGATTAGCCCTGACAAAAGCGGTGCATCCGGTGTCTTTGTTCTGCCGTTCGGCCTCAATCTCAGTGCCGGAGCGGTTTTGCAGATTGATGAAACGACTGCCGACAAAGCTGTTGCATTCTCAACCTGCCTGCCGGCCGGTTGTATTGTACCCGCCAGTTTTGATACAGCGAAGACAGATGCCTTAAGTAAGGGGCAGAACCTGTCTGTCCTCATACAATCTGCGGACGGGAAAGACCTTAAACTCGCAGTCCCGCTGGATGGCTTTGCCTCCGCTATAAAACGCACCAGAGAATTGCTGAAATAAGTGTCCGCTCATAGTACAAAACAAAAAAGCTCCGGCGAACCGGAGCTTTTCTTTTTCAGATACAACCTGATCAATATGGTGAATCAGGGAAGTAAAATTCCTGTGCATTGTCCTTGGTGACAAGGGTTGCATCCAGAATATAGCGTCCGCGTACCGGCACCTGATCGTAGAAATTGGCAACGGTCAGTTCCATTGCAGTTGCAATCATTGCTGGCGGATAGAGCACATCTACCGGCACCATTGCATCGCCGTCGGCAACCTTTTTAATCATTTCTTTCATGCCGGCACCGCCGACAACCATTTTAATATCTGTGCGTTTGGCCTGCTGAATGGCTTCAAGAGCGCCAACGCTCATATCATCATCCTGCGTCCAGACCGCATCGATCTTCGGATATTTAACCAGATAGTCCTGCATCACTTTAAAGGCATCATCGCGCGACCAGTTACCGAACTGCTTGTCCAGCACCTTGATGTCGCTGCCGGCGACTGCGCCGTCAAAACCCTTTTGGCGCTCTTCATCAATCACAATCGGCAGGCCGCGGATAACCACGACATCGCCTTTGCCAAGCGTATCTTTCAGATACTGACCGGCAACACGGCCGAGTTCTTCATTATTACCGGCAACATAAAGATCCTGAATGGACTGGTCGGACAATGCGCGATCAACAACGGTAACGAAAATGCCCTTATCCTTCACCTGACGGATCGGATCGGTCAGCTCATCAGAATTATGCGGCAGTGTTACCAGCGCATCCATGCCCTGCGTGGTCAGATCTTCCAGAGCATTGGCCTGCGAAGCGCCGTCCGGCGAGGTTTTGATAACAATTTTCAAACCCGGATGGCTCTTCTCCAGAACCGCTTTTGCCCGTTCTGCGTGATAGACAACGCCGCCTGTCCAGCCGTGGTCAGCCGCCGGTATCGACACGGCAATCGTGACTTTCTTTTCTTCCTGTGCCTGAGCCGCTGTCCCGAACAGGGCAGCAGCACAAACAGCACCTAACAGAATATTTTTCATGGTCTCACTCCCTGATATTTGGCCTGACGACACGGCGGTCCGGCCTTCCCTCCGCCGCTTTGCGACAGCGGAGCCACAGCCCCGCCGCCAAGTACATCTGCAATTACTGACGCCGCGACAATGACCGCTGCACCAGCATTGCAATAATGATAATCGCGCCCTGCACCGCTCCGATCAAATATTCACTGACCAGATCAGACAGAACCATAATATTACCGACAACTTCCAGAATGAGTGCACCGCAAACAGTGCCCCAGATACGGCCAACACCGCCGCGCAAGGCTGTACCGCCGATTACCACCGCGGTAATTGCCTGCAATTCCCACATCAGACCTGTGGTCGGTGTGGCTGCGCCCAGACGCGGAATGTAAATCAGAATAGCGATGGCAACACAGATGCCCTGAATGACAAAAGCCATTGTGCGCACGCGATTAACCGGAATGCCGGAATAACGCGCCACATCCTGATTGGAACCAACCGCGATAATATGGCGGCCAAAAGCTGTGCGGTAGAGTATGAAAGATGCAATCAGCGCCACAACAATGATTGCAACAATCGGCACCGGAACGCCCAGAATATTACCAAAATAAACCGGACGATAGGCTGCCCGCAGCTCCTGCGATTTCATGGCAATGGAACCGCCCTCAGCCAGATAGATCGTGAGTGCGCGGAAAATCCCCATTGTGCCGAGTGTAACGATAAATGGTTCGATACGTCCGAGTGTGGTGGTGACACCATTAGCCAGTCCGCAAAGCGCGCCGACAACAATGGCAATACAGGCAGCCACCAGCAACATCGGCAGAATGCCGGTGATGATGCCGGAGTTCATGAACATGATCGTAACAGCGGCGACAAAGGCAGACATCGAGCCGACAGACAGATCAAGACCGCCGGATGAAATCACAAAGGTCGCGCCGATAGCAATAATCGCGATGAAGGCACTGCGGGTTGCAATATTCAGCAGATTGTCCACACCGATGAAATTGGAATTCACCAGCGTTCCGAAGACCAGCAGAGCCGCCAATGCCACGAAAGGGGCAACAGCACGCAAATCCATATCCTGCCAGAAGCGGCGTTCTGTTGTATTTTGCGGAGTGGTTTTAGCCTGTTCTGTCATAGCGCCTCTGCAAAAATTGCAGCCTCTGAAGATGTGACACCGGTGGCATGCACAACAATTTCATTCTCGGTCATTTTGTCTCCGCTGAGTTCCGCAACGATACGGCCATTACGCATCACCAGCGTGCGATGACACAGGCCGATCAGCTCCGGCATTTCCGAAGAAATCACGATAACGGCTTTGCCCTGCGCGGCCAGCTCAGCAATAAAACGGTAAATCTGCTCTTTGGTGCCAATGTCGATACCGCGTGTCGGCTCATCAATAATCACAATATCCGGTTCAAGCAGCATCATCTTCGCCAGCAGCAATTTCTGCTGATTACCGCCTGAAAGCTGTCCGGCGAGAAGATCAGGATTGCGGGTACGGATATCAAAATCCCCGATTGCCTTCTGCAAAGCGGCAGCCTCGGCAGTGCGGTTGATCTGCAAACCTGAAAACTGGCTTAAAGCAGCCAATGTCAGATTGGTGCGCAGATTTTGTGCCAGCAACAGTCCTTTGCCTTTGCGGTCTTCACTCAGGTAAACAAGTCCGGCATCCATGCTCTCACGGGCATTGTGAAAGCGCCGTGCGGTTCCGTTCACACGCACAGTACCATGCGCATGACGCAAGCCCACCATGCCCTCGCAAAGCTCGGTGCGACCCGCACCGATCAGCCCTGCAAAACCGAGTATCTCGCCTTTATGCAGCGTGAAAGCACAACCGGATGCATAACCCGGAACAGTAAAATCCGAGACTTCAAGCACAGGCGTTTTGACCTGCGGGATAACGCGTTCAGGATAAAGCTGGGACATATCCCGACCGACCATCAGCTGTGCCATATCCAGAGGCTCCAGCCCCTCAGCCTCACGCGTTGTAATCATCTGCCCGTCGCGCAGCACTGTCACACGATCGGCAATGGCTTTCACTTCCGGCAGGCGATGCGAAATATACAAAATCGCAGCACCGCGATTACGGATAGCCATGATGACTTTGAGCAAAGCCTCGGTTTCAACCGGCGTCAGTGAAGCAGTCGGCTCGTCAAAAATCACCAGCCTGTGCGGCACCAGCAAAGCACGGGCAATCTGCACCAGCTGACGCTGTGCAATCGACAATTGCTCAACACGGGTTGTCGGATCGATATCAGCACCGAGATCTGCAACTGCCGCTCTGGCCTGCGCATTCATCGCACGGTCATTCAGCATCAGACCTTTGCGCTGCTCACGGCCGAGGAAAATATTCTGTGCAACGGTCATATCCGGTGCCAGCAAAATCTCCTGATGCACCAGCACAATACCGCGATGTTCCGCATCTACCGGCCCAGACAGCACAACCGGCTGCCCATCAATAAAGATTGTGCCCTTGCTCGGGTTTAAATGTCCGGCCAGCAGTTTCATCAATGTCGATTTACCGGCACCGTTTTCGCCGATCACCGTGTGGATTTCACCCTCACGGATATCCAGCGTAATATCGCGCAGCACTTCCACCGGTCCAAAACTTTTGGCCAGTCCCTCAACACGCATAAATGGTGATCTGCTGCTCGTGTCAGTTTCTATCATCGCAAATTTGTCCAGACATTGCCCGCTTTGGATGAAGCCACAGAGGCTTCAATAAAGCGCATTCCTTCAAGCCCGTCTTCAACAGTCGGATATAACACTGCCGCATCCGGTTTTTCACCATTGCGCGCGGCACGGATAGCGCGTGCTGCTTCCGTGTAAATCGTGGCAAATCCTTCGAGATAACCTTCCGGATGTCCGCCCGGAATACGGGTAACACGAGCCGCTGAGGCACCGGCTCCGGCACCGCCACGGGTGATGAGTTGCTTCGGCTCGCCAAAACGTGTGAACCACAGATAGTTCGGATCAGACTGCGACCATTCCAGCCCGCCTTTGCTGCCATAGACCCGCAGTTTCAGACCGTTTTCATTGCCGACCGCAACCTGACTTGCCCATAACATACCGCGTGCGCCGCCTTTGTAGCGCAGCATAATCTGCACATCATCGTCCAGTGCCCGACCTTCAACAAAACTGGTCAGCTGCGCCAACACAGCCTCGGTTTCAAGACCGCTGACAAATCCGGCCAGATGATAGGCATGGGTACCGATATCCCCGATTGCACCACCGGCTCCGGAGCGTTTCGGATCAGTGCGCCATTCAGCCTGCTTATTACCGCTCAGCTCACTGCGTTCTGTCAGCCAGTCCTGCGCATATTCGGCCTGTACGACACGGATATCGCCCAGATCACCATTGGCGACCATTTCCCGCGCCTGCCGGATCATCGGATAGCCGCTGTAATTATGGGTCAGCACAAAGATTTTGCCGGATTGCTGAACAGCTTCAACCAGTTGCTCGGCTTCAGCAACTGTTGTTGTCAGCGGCTTGTCGCAAATCACATGAATGCCTGCGGCCAGAAAAGCACGGGCAGCTGCGCCATGCAGATGGTTCGGCGTGACTATAGCCACAGCCTCAACCCCATCCGGCCTTTTGCTTTCCGCCAGTGCCATTTCTTCAAAAGACGCATAGGAGCGCTCAGGTGCAATGCCCAGTTCCTGCGCAGAAGCACCGGCGCGTGCCGGATCGGATGAAAGCGCACCGGCAACCAGTTCATACTGATCGTCGATCCGCGCTGCAATGCGATGCACCGCGCCGATAAAAGCGCCCTGCCCGCCGCCAACCATGCCAAGTCTGATACGATGTGCTGCGTTTCCCATAGCCACCTCCTCTTAACCCAGACCGAGCATTTTACGGTTTGCCGCATCATCAGTGCCCGCATCGGCAAAATCATCAAAAGCACGCTCTGTGACGCGGATGATATGATGGCGGATAAATTCCGCACCTTCCCGTGCACCGTCTTCAGGATGCTTCAATGCGCATTCCCATTCAAGCACTGCCCAGCTGTCGAAGTCATGCGTTGTCAGTTTTGAGAAAATACCACCGAAATCGACCTGCCCGTCCCCCAGCGAGCGGAAACGGCCTGCGCGGTTCACCCAGCTCTGGAAGCCGCCATAAACGCCCTGTCGTCCGGTCGGATTAAATTCCGCATCCTTGACGTGAAACGCCTTGATGCGTTCGTGATAAATATCAATGAAATCAAGGTAATCGAGCTGCTGCAACACGAAATGCGACGGATCATACAGGATATTGGCACGGGCATGATTTTTCACCCGATCCAGAAACATCTCATAGGAAATACCGTCATGCAGGTCTTCCCCCGGATGTAATTCGTAGCAAACATCCACACCGTTTTCGTCGGCATAATTGAGCAGCGGTGTCCAGCGCTGCGCAAGCTCATCAAAAGCTGTCTCAACAAGACCGGCAGGCCGCTGCGGCCACGGATAGACATAGGGCCATGCCAACGCACCGGAAAAGGATGCCATCGCAGTCAGGCCAAGATGTTTGGAAGCCCGCAGCGCGCGGCGCACCTGATCTTCCGCCCATACCCGACGCGCCTGCGGATTACCGCGCACTTCCTCATCGGCGAAGCCGTCAAAGGCTGCATCATAGGCCGGATGCACCGCAACAAGCTGCCCCTGCAAATGCGTTGAAAGCTCGGTAATTTCCAAACCATTATCAGCGGCGATGCCTTTGATTTCATCGCAATAGGTTTGCGAATCCGATGCTTTTTTCAGATCGAACAGACGCTTATCCCATGTCGGAATCTGCACGCCTTTATAGCCCAGCGAGGCTGCCCATTTGCAGATATTCTCAAAGGAGTTAAACGGTGCCGTATCCCCCGCAAACTGCGCCAGAAATATCGCCGGCCCTTTAATCGTTTTCATCATCCCACTCCCGAATTGTCTGTATCGTTTCTGATGTTCACCATTGCCAGAAGTGCAACTAGACGTAACGCCGTTGCACGAAGGGCAACTAAACGTAACAATTCACGATATTCTCCAGATATTCCTGACGACCGGAAACCGGCTGCGGCTCAATCCCGCTGTCACGCACATAGGCAGCAATGTCTTCCAGTGATTGTTTGCCCTGCAACATGGCCTGCGCCTGCGGCTGCTGCCATCCGGCATAACGTGCATCAAGCGGAGCGGACAAAGCTTTATCCTCAATCATTTTCGCTGCGGCTTTAAGCCCGCGTGCACAGCAATCCATCGCGCCGATATGCGCAATCAGCAGATCCTGCGGATCGAGCGACTGACGACGCAGCTTGGCATCAAAATTTGTGCCGCCGGTGGTAAAGCCGCCGCCTTGCAAAACCTGATAATAAGCCAGCGCCATTTCCGGCACATTGTTCGGAAACTGGTCAGTATCCCAGCCGGACTGGTAATCATTGCGGTTCATATCAATGGAGCCGAAAATGCCCAGCGCATTGGCCATTGCCAGTTCATGTTCAAATGAATGACCGGCAAGAATGGCATGTCCTTGCTCGATATTGACCTTCACTTCGCCTTCCAGACCATAGCGCTTGAGAAAGCCGTAAACGGTGGCGACATCAAAATCATATTGATGTTTGGTCGGCTCCTGCGGCTTAGGCTCGACAAGGATTGTGCCTTTGAAACCGATTTTATGCTTGTAATCGACCACCAGTGAGAGAAAGCGCCCCATCTGGTCTAACTCACGCCCTGCATCGGTATTCAGCAGGGTTTCATAGCCTTCACGCCCGCCCCAGAGCACATAATTCTCACCATTCAGGCGGTGCGTCACATCCATGCAATGCTTAACCGTGGCGGCAGCATAGGCAAAAATTTCAGGATCAGGATTGGTGGCAGCACCGGCCATATAGCGGCGATGCGAGAAAAGATTGGCTGTTCCCCAGAGCAGTTTGATGCCTGTCTGGTTCATCTTTTCCTGAAGATAATCGGCCATATGGTCGAGATTGGCCGATGTTTCCGCAAAATTTTTGCCCTCAGGGCGGATATCCGCATCGTGGAAACAATAATAAGGTGTACCGAGCAGCGTAAACAATTCAAAAGC
The DNA here is from genome assembly GCF_018436245.1 of Pseudochrobactrum algeriensis. Lineage (NCBI taxonomy): Bacteria > Pseudomonadati > Pseudomonadota > Alphaproteobacteria > Hyphomicrobiales > Brucellaceae > Pseudochrobactrum > Pseudochrobactrum algeriensis. The sequence goes on along the minus strand of NZ_CP075361.1, from coordinate 778,226 downwards.
CACATCAGCTTTGCGTTTCGCATGATCCAGCGTGTCGCCGAACCACGGGCGCTCAAAAGTCTGCCCGCCGAACGGATCGCCGCCAACCCATGCAAAACTGTGCCAATAGGCAATGGCAAAGCGCAGGTGATCTTCCAGCCTTTTGCCCAGCACAATCTCGTCCGGATTGTAGAAACGATAGGCAAGCGGATTGGTGCTTTTCTCACCCTCATAGCGGATGGGTTTATCCAATCCGAAGAAACCTGTGCTCATGCCGTTACCCTCTGTGCGTTATTATTATTTGTCACCAGCAATTTTGATTTCTGAACTTCCGTCTCCGCATCAACGCGGAGCAAAGATGTGATTGCACAGCCTTGCAGGATCAGCGGCTGTTCCGACGGATAGCAACGGATGGTCAGATCTTTTGGTGATTGCAGGCCGTTACGCGGCCCGACCTGCCGTCCATCGGCAAGATCGCCGCTGATGGTCTGGCGCAATTCATCCTCGATGAGATCAAAGGCGTGCACACCGGGACCGACAAAGGCCAGCGGCACCGGATCAATCAGCGAGAAAATGCTGCGCAAGGCAAAACCAAGCGCCTTGCCTGCCTGCTGGAAAGCCTGCCGCGCAACGCCGTCTGCCGTTCTGGCCTCATGCGCCAGCGCATAAAAATCGCTCTCGGGAATCATCGCCACGGGCGCACTGTTTTCATCAACACCATGCGCCTTGCGCCAGATGCCATAATCACTGGCATAGGCCTCAAGACAACCGTGGCGACCACAGCGGCATAAAGCACCATCCGGCATATAGACCACATGGCCGAATTCCGCTGCCGACGAGCGCGCACCGGAAAACGGCTCGCCTTTCAGATACAGCCCCATGCCGATACCGGAAGAAAACAGAATGGCAGCAAAATCCCCATGGAAGATATCCGGCTGCGACCAGCGCAAGGCTTCGGCGATCATCAGGCAGTCGTTGAAAACCATCACCGGAACATCAAAAGCCTGCTTCAGAAACTCAGCGATAGTTACATTTTCCGCACCGATTGTCGGTGACCAGACCAGCATCTGATGGGCAGCATCGGTCATGCCCTGCACACTCACAGAGATATGGCGCAGATTTTTCGCCTGATCAGGATAGCGGTTGAGTAATTCGCTGATCTGACGCTCCAAGGCTGCAAGAAGTGCATCCGGCGCTATAGTCAGCGTATCAAGCTGCAATTGCTCAAAAGCAATTCTCTGCCCCGCATAATCGAACAGGTCTGTGTCAATCACATTCAGCGCGATATTGACCGCAACGACAGATGCGCATTGCGGATTGAGCCCGAGCAAAACCTGCGGACGGCCGCGCTTGCCCTCGGCATTATTCGTGGCTTCTGTTTCAGGCACTTCAACGAGCACCTGCTCTGCCAGCAACATGGCACTGATAGCGGAAATTGTGGAGTGGCTCATGCCGGTCATGCCGGCGATATCCGTGCGTGACAGACTGCCGGACTGCCGCAGCAACCGCAGAATCCGTCGCCGGTTTTGCCAGCGCAACTCTTCAGATCGTGAAACGCCTCCCGTCACACGACACCTCCCTTATACGGAACGGTTCTTAGCGACCTGTTTCCGTCTGTCTCCTCTGCGGATAAGACTGGCACGGATTTTTCTGCTTGTCATCTATTTTTCGAGTATCGAAAAAAATAAGATTTCTATGCCTCAGCAATAAAATCAGACCGGATAATTAAAAAATGAAGGCAGATGACAGGGAAATAAAAGAATCACATGCCGCATCGGCTGGTGCGATTCGGATAAATTACAATTTTCGGAAAATTCGATTCTTCTTCAGAAAATACCGCTGACACGGAAATATACCGTATCAAAACAATGAATTACCGCTTTAAGCGGATGAATCTCTGTATTTTGTAAAGTGAGAAGAAAATTGGCTGGGGAACCTGGATTCGAACCAAGACTAACGGAGTCAGAGTCCGTCGTTCTACCATTAAACTATTCCCCAGCATCGCTGCTCTGTGAGAGCGAAGCGGTGACGCTCGCGGCGCCGTGGGTGGTCATATAATTGATATTTTCACAAATGCAAACCCTCTTTGCACTGATTTCAATATATTTTTCCACAGATCACAAAATTCTCCTTTCTCTTAGCAATTTGCGCCCCTTGGTAAATCGGCAAAGGACTGTTACATTAAGGGCAACGTGAAATAGTCTGCACCATGCCTGCGTCCCTGAAGGGTTCGCGCGGTGCCAAAAGGACAAAAACTTTGAAGAACCCCGATCTGCACACCCCAAAGGTGTCTATCAACGGGGCGTCTGGCGGCAAAGAAGGAAGAACATCTTCCTCTGAACCGCCAAATACAGGGCAACGGCCAGGCCGTTCTCCTGTCGGCTCATCGTCACCAAAGCCCGTGGCAGATGAATCGGGGCGCTTCGATAAAAAACAGCGCAAACGCGCGCGCCGGCGAAAAGCCGGTAAGCATAATGGCTCGGAAACGATGTCAGCCGGTGCACAAGGGTCTTCCCTTGCCGCCGAACGGGTTTCTGCAAACAGCGATAAGTCATCCTCAGCTAAATCAGCGCGTGCAGAAAACGCCTCCGGCAATCATGCACCGAAAAGCGAGCAGAAAAACGGCCAAAGAAACGGGAAAAAACTCTCGAACCGCCGCAGACGCTCGCGTCGTAAAAAGCAGGACAATCCGGCCGCAGCCAACAATATAGCTGCAACACCGTCTGCTCAGTCCGCTTCACAAGCGCAAACCGCCAAGCACGGCCATGCACCGAACCGCCAAAGCCCGAAACCAATTGCGGCCAGAGCAGAGCATAATTCCGGCCATGCAGGCGAAAGCCGCGCGCCGCAGGCTGCGCAGCCGCGCGCCTATGAGCCGCCACTTTATGCAGCGCTTGATCTTGGCACCAATAATTGCCGTCTGCTGATTGCCACACCAAGCAGACCCGGACAATTCCGCGTTGTCGATTCCTTCTCGCGTATTGTGCGTCTTGGTGAAGGCTTCGGCACCAGCGGCCGCCTGAGCGATCAGGCAATGAATCGTGCGATTGAAGCGCTGAAAATCTGCCGTGATAAGCTTGAGAGCAAGAATATCCGCCGCAGACGCCTGATCGCGACGGAAGCCTGCCGCTCGGCCAGCAATGGTGCGGATTTTCTGGAGCGGGTACGCGAGGAAGCCGGTCTTGAGCTGGAAATTGTGGACCGTCAGACTGAAGCAAGCCTTGCGGTTTCCGGTTGCGGCACTCTGGTCAATCGCGAGACCGATGCACTCGTATTGTTTGATATCGGCGGCGGTTCTTCGGAAATCGCCCTGATTGATGTGACCTGCCGCCGCTCTTCGCGTCTTGCAGAACATATCACCGCATGGACCTCCCTGCCCGTAGGCGTTGTCACTCTGGCGGAGAAATTCGGTGGACGCGATGTTACGCCTGAAAATTATGCAGAAATGGTTGCCTATGTTGCCGGTATGCTGAATGATTTCAGCGAGCGGCATAAACTTGGTGAACTTGCCCAAAGCACACATTTCCATCTGCTCGGCACATCCGGCACCGTAACCACTCTGGCAGGCATTCATCTTGGGCTTGAGCGCTATGACCGCCGCCGCGTGGATGGCATGTGGATGGGGTCACAGGATGTAACCGACATGACCGCCAAGCTATTGTCATGGGATTTCAAAACCCGTGTGGCCAATCCGTGCATCGGTGCTGACCGTGCTGATCTGGTGCTGGCCGGTTGTGCTATTCTCGATGCCATCCGTCAGATCTGGCCGAGCGAAAGATTACTGGTTGCCGATCGCGGTTTGCGTGAAGGTATCCTCACTGAATTGATGTCCCGCGATGGCGCATGGCGCCACCGCCGCCCTCATCAGGCAAAAGAAACTTATATGAAAAACGGTTCCGGCAGGGACACGCAGCTAAAGGGCAGACAGTCGATATGAGCGGTTCTGGAAGCAAGTCCGGCAAATCAAAATTCGGCAACACCACCGGTGGCCGTGGCGGCGCAGGCACGCGCGGTATGCATGTGCGTGTCAAGAAAAAGGCCGGCACGATCAAAGAAACATCGCGCCGCTGGCTGGAACGCCATCTCAACGACCCTTATGTGCAGCAGTCCAAGGCAGACGGCTATCGCTCCCGCGCGGCCTATAAGCTGATCGAGATTAATGAGCGCTATAATATTCTGAAAAAAGGCCAGAAGATTATCGATCTTGGCGCTGCCCCTGGTGGCTGGAGCCAGATTGCAGCGAAGATCGTTGGTTCCAATGATGAGCAGCCGCATGTTGTCGGCATCGATTATCTCGACGTTGATCCGTTGCCGGGTGTTGCGCTCCTGAAAATGGACTTTCTGGATGATGAAGCACCGAATGCAATTATGAATGCATTGGGCGACTCACCTGATCTGGTGATTTCTGATATGGCGGCACCAACGACCGGTCATCGCCGCACCGATCATCTGCGCACCGCGCATTTGTGCGAAGTGGCAGCGCATTTCGCCGTTTCGGTGCTGAAACCGGGCGGTCACTTCCTGACCAAAACCTTTCAGGGCGGCACCGAGAACGACCTGCTGACCATGCTGAAGCAGAATTTCCGCTCTGTGCATCACGTTAAGCCACCTGCATCGCGTGCGGAATCCGTTGAGCTTTATCTGCTCGCCCGTGATTTCAAAGGCCGTAAGGATGATGACAGCGAAGAATAAATTCGCCTCATTCTATTCAACCAAAAAGCGCGGTTCAGCCGCGCTTTTTTGTTGCTTCAAGTACCAAATGCTCAATGTATCTTTTTCACTTTAGGCGCGAATTTCTTTTCATAAAGCTCCTGCCCTGCTTCAGGCTTCAGTTTAACAAAAGAGAAGAAAGCCAGCGCGGAAATAGCGCCGACAATATAAAACGCGATATGAAAATCCTGCAATTGCAGCACAGAACCACGAATGATTGTGCTCAGTTCCAGTATCACACCGGCCAGCGCCACACCCATTGCAATTGAAACCTGCTGGGCAACCGCAGAAATCGGCGTTGCCTGACTGGTTTTGTCGTCGGGAATTTCTGCAAATCCCAGCGCATTCACTCCTGTGAAGAACATTGAGCGCAGGAAGCCGCCAAACAGCAAGGCGATCAGGATCAGTGTCATCGGTGTTTGCGGGGTGAAAAAACCGTTCAGGATAATAAAACATGCGGATGCGAGAGAGCCGAACATCAGCAACCGGCGGAAGCCAAAACGGGAGAAAACCCGTGTCGCTCCGAATTTCATCAGCAATGCCCCGATTGCCGAAACAAAAGTGATCATACCGGATTGAAACGGATCAAGCCCGAAACCGAGCTGCAACATCAGCGGCAGCAAAAACGGAATAGCACCAATGCCCAAACGGAACAGGCTGCCGCCGACAACGGAAATACGGAACACATCATTCTGAAACAATGACAAATCCAGCAGCGGATTTTCCACGCGCTTTGCATGGCGGATATATAGAGCTGTCGACAGCAGACCGACACCAAGCGTGATAATACCCACCGCAGGCGGCAGCGCCGGAAGACTAACCACAGAAAGCCCGAAGACCACACCGGACATTGCCAGCCCCGACAGGATAAAACCGGTCACATCCAGCTTGCGCGGCAGCGGCACATCCAGCACCGGCAGATATTTGGTGGCAAACCAGATACCGGCCAAACCAATCGGCACATTGATCAGGAATATCCAGTGCCAGCTGAAATAGGTTGTGATGAAACCGCCGACCGGTGGCCCGACCAGAGGCCCCACCATGCTCGGGATTGCCAGCCATGCCATCGCATTGACCAACTGATTACGCGGTGTAGAGCGCAACAAGACCAGACGACCGACCGGCGTCATCATCGCCCCGCCCATGCCCTGCAGAAAACGCGCGACCACAAAGCTCATCAGAGAATTGGATGCTGCACAGGCCACAGAGCCGATCACAAAAACCGCAATCGCTGCACGAAATACATTGCGTGCGCCATAGCGGTCGGCCATCCAGCCGCTGACCGGAATAAACACCGCCAAAGATACGAGATAGGATGTGAGCGCCAGCTTCAGCGCAATGGGGCTGGTGCCGATATCGGCTGCAATTGCCGCCAGAGAGGTCGAAATCACATTCGAATCCATCTGCTCCATAAAGAGCGCGACGGCCAGAACCAGCGGAATAATGCGATTCACAATACGAATCCTGAATGTCAGATATGTTTCATCATGGTCATTATATAAACCAGCCAGACCGGATTACACGCAGAATTGACCGGACCGGCAAAGTTTTTTAACGGGCAAAAACATAGTGTCACAAAATTTAACGCGGGCAACAAATCGTGTGCGAACGTGATTAATTTCGACTTAAAAAACAATGGATTGTGATGAGCGTGTTACAATTGAAGAACCCGCTCCCTCTTGTCTGCCAAGGCCGGAAAACAAGGCTCAAACCATGACCGGCATCGCCGGAGCGGCAGAAAAAAGCGCTTTCGGGTTGCGTGACCGGTTACACGCTGTTACATTTGGTGAGTAAACAGAAATGAGCAAAGCATCGATAAGGGGCCGATGCGTAGAGGTGTGAGATGACTGAGATCACCAAAAGCGCAATACTTTATACCATGATGATCATCACGCTGAATACGGCCATTGCCATTAGTGTGATCGGGCTGGATTTCCTGCCATAATCATCATGACGGATGAGCATAGCGGCGCTGTATTGATAAGCGAATGAATGCTCTTAACCTGTTTATGCGGGAGAACTCCCGTGCTGCAGATTTCACAAGAGGTCTGCCGGAAGTGTTCCGGCAGACCTTTTTTATTATCTGTAGAGCTACAGATCACGACGCATATGGATGACTTCAAAAGGCAGGCCTTCGCCATCCTGCGGATCACGCGCGGTTTCAGTAAAACCGTTACGCAGATAGAAACTATGTGCCTGCGTGTTCAGTGCATAAACTTCAAGCGACAGCGTTTTCTTCAATTGCAGTGCATGGTCGAGCAATTGACGGCCAAGACCCTTGCCATGAATTTTGGTATCGATGAAAAGGCCACCGATAAACTGATCCATCAGACCGATAAATCCGGCCGGTTGTCCGTTTTCGAGGATCACCCAGTTTTCAGCTTGTTTCAGATAGATATCCCGCACCTGTTCAGACTGTAATTGCAGGCGCTCCTGTCCCAGAAAACTATGGGCGAATTGCGAGGCCTCCAGCCAGATAGCGACCAGAGTTTCCGTATCCTCATTGCGGATCGGGCGGATTTCATTTCGTATTTGTATCATGATAATTTTAGTCCATTGAAAGATATTATACGCGCCCTGCTATGGGCTGCAAAAGGCGCAACTCAACCCTCAGCCATTTATGAAAAGGCTGTCGGGGAAACACTTGCTATGAGTTGCTGCGCATAAATCTCCTGATTGGACTGCGCCTCCATATCACCGGCACAAAAGCGAAGCAAGATTGTAAAGTAAAACGGAAACACATTGTCCACTCGACTTCCCCGTCAGCTGTCTGTATGAGACATGCGTCGCGCAATAATGCGCGATGTTGTTCTCGGGGCGGGGTGCGATTCCCCACCGGCGGTATGAAGAGGAAACTCTTTGAGCCCGCGAGCGTCTGAATGAAGCAATTTGTTCAGAGTCAGCAGATCCGGTGCGATGCCGGAGCCGACGGTATAGTCCGGATGAAAGAGAGCAAAGACACGGTTAAACAGCACCCGCTTTCTGCGTGTGATCTGTCGATTTGTGAATTTGCGCCCTGATTCTAGTATCAAGAGATGAAACTATGAACCAGAGCTTGACCAACCCATCTTCCCTCAAAGTTGCATTCATTCAGGCGCGTTGGCACGCCGATATCGTGGATGAAGCACGCAAATCCTATATTGAAGAACTGGCTAAACTGACTGACAACGGCATTGAAACCGAAGTCTTTGACGTGCCGGGTGTATTCGAAGCACCGCTTCTTGCCCGCACGCTGGCCGGCACCGGCAAATATGCTGCTGTTGTGGCAGCGGGTTTTGTGGTTGACGGCGGCATTTATCGCCATGATTTCGTATCCGACGCAGTTATCAAGGGCCTGATGCAGGCACAGATGGATACTGATGTGCCTGTCTTAAGCGTTGTACTGACCCCGCATCACTACCATGACAGCAAAGAGCATCATGATTTCTTCTATGCGCATTTCAAAGTCAAAGGCCGTGAAGCAGCCCATGCAACCGTGCAGATTTTGAATACTTACAGCAAAATCGAAGCCTGATAATTATAGAGACAGCTCGTTTAACGAGCCGTCTCTACTCTGTAATACGGTGCGGATGCGTATAAACATCAAATTCCGCACCGCGCACCAGTGCAACCAGTGTAATATTCAGCGCTTCAGCGGTGCGGATTGCCAAAGCCGTCGGCGCGGAAATCGCCATAATCACCGGCGAACGGATAGCCGCTGTTTTCTGCACCATTTCCAGTGAAACACGGCTGGTTACAACCACAGCCCCCCGCGCCGGATTGGCATTTTCAGCCTTGCCCTCACCGCGCAACAAGAAGCCCGCCAGCTTGTCCAGCGCATTGTGCCGCCCGACATCCTCGCGCACGGCCAATATCTCGCCACCGCTCTGATGTGCCTGATAGAAACCAGCAGCATGAACGGCTCCGGTCGTCCGATGCAAAATTTGCAAATCCCACATCTGCTCTGCGGCCTGCACAATCTGCTCAGAACGCAGTGTGAAATCACTGTCAGCAACCGGCGGGAACTCCCGCACGGCCTCAGTAATCGATTCAATACCGCATAGGCCACAGCCAACCGGCCCCGCCATATGACGGCGGCGGGCAGTCAGTGCATCGCGTTTCAGATCAGATAATTGCATCTGCACATCAATACCGGCGGGAAAGCTCTGAATATCCATCGCCTCGATTTCAGAAGCCTGTGCAATAATGCCTTCGCAGAGGCTGAAACCAACAGCAAAATCCTCAATATCCTGCGGGCTGGCCATCATCACCGCATGGGTGGTACCGCCATAGGAAAAGGCCACCGGAAGCTCTTCTGCCACCTGCCGCTGCGAGGCTTTCAGCACGCCCTGACGGTGGATAATATTACTGACCTCAGATGTAGCCGACGGAATATCCGCACCTTCTCTCTCAAGTCCGCAGGTTTTATCCATAGTTTTCCCTTTCAACCCTCTGACGCCATAACTATATGCTTTTATCGGAAGCATATACCAGCGTTTAAACGGATGATAATTTCCGCCATGACGCGGCAGTTTCAACAGGCAATAAGCGCTTTCGGGGTGGTAAGCACATCACGATGCTATATTCTGAAACAAATCCACCAGAGCGTGTTGTATTTGATCACAGCCACGGCACTCGCTCTGGATTCTTTTAATTGTCGCATGTTCGCGGGAGCTCAAATGACTCCATTTGAGCCGACATGCTTTAATGAGGTTCTGATTTATGGACATTCGTCTGATTGATGAAAATTTTGCTGTCACCGGCCAGCTGGCACCGGAAGATATTGCCGGTGTTGTGGCACAGGGCTTCAAAACCCTGATTTGCAACCGTCCGGATCATGAATCCGACGGCCAGCCGCTCTATGATGCGGTTGCGCAGGCAGCAACAGCCGCCGGTCTGCAAACCTATTTCATCCCTGTGGCCGGTGGCCAGATCACGCAGGAAAATCTGGACGAGATGACAGCGGCTCTGGAAAATGCACCGCAGCCTGTGCTCGCTTATTGCCGCTCCGGCACCCGCTGCACCAATCTTTACGGCATTGTTCAGCAGCAGAAACAGCGCTGATTAAGCTCAATGATGATGTGCGGATACGTTCCGCACATCATCTGAATTCTACAAAACGCAGCGGATCATTTTATGTCTATCAAGCTCCTGAGCGAAACCATTATCAACCAGATTGCTGCCGGTGAGGTGATTGAACGCCCTGCCAGCGTGGTGAAAGAGCTGGTGGAAAATGCGATTGACGCCGGTGCTACACGTATTGAAATTGTGACTGCAGGCGGCGGCAAGAACCTGATCCGCGTAACGGATAATGGTGGTGGTATTCCGGCTGATGAACTGGCACTCGCAGTCTCCCGCCACTGCACCTCCAAGCTGACCGATGATGTGCATGATATCCGCGCTCTTGGCTTTCGCGGTGAAGCGCTGCCATCCATTGGTTCCGTTGCGCGACTGAGCATTAAATCACGCACAACTGATGCCGATTCCGGCTATGAGGTTGTGGTGCGTGGCGGACATCTGGAAGGCCCGCGCCCGACTGCGATCAATCGCGGGACGATTGTTGAAGTCAGCGATCTGTTTTATGCGACCCCTGCCCGCCTGAAATTTATGAAAACCGACCGTGCCGAATCCACCGCCATAACGGAAGTGGTGAAGCGCATCGCGATTTCCTTCCCGCAAATCCGTTTTTCCATCGCCGGTACGGATCGCAGCCCGCTGGAGTTGCCTGCCACATGCAGTGCCGGCGAAACTGTCACTGAAACCGCCATGCTGGAGCGCATTTCGCAGGTGCTTGGCGCTGATTTCTCCGAAAATGCACTGGCACTCGACAGTGAGCGTGAAGGCGTGCGCCTTACCGGCTTTACAGCTATTCCGTCTTTCAACCGTGCCAATTCCCTGCACCAGTTTGCCTATATTAACGGCCGTCCGGTGCGTGACAAGCAGGTGTTTGGCGCATTACGCGGCGCCTATTCCGATGTGATTGCCCGTGACCGCCATCCGGTCGGTGTGTTGTTTCTCCAGCTTGATCCGGCTCATGTTGATGTCAATGTGCATCCGGCCAAGGCTGATGTGCGTTTCCGCGATCCGGGACTGGTGCGCGGTCTGATTGTCGGCAGCATTCGTCATGCTTTGGCGCAATCAGGCATCCGCCCAGCCACGAGTGGAACTGAGGCCATGCTGAAAGCCTTTCAGGCGCAAGGTTTTGAAGCAAAAGATTTCACAGCACCCGAGCGTTCATCAAGCTCATTTACCTCATCCCCTGCACGCAACTGGCAGTCTGCATCCAATTATCGACCTGAACCGCCGCGTCAGGAATGGTCACCGCAGACCGCACATCCGGCTCAGCGCCCGTTGCATCTCGATACACAACCGGCACCACGCTTTGAACAGGCCGGTTTCGGTGAGGCTTTACAGGCAACGATTTCACAATTCGCGGCGCCCAGTGCTGACAGCCGTGCCGCAGAAATTGAAGCACCGGCAGAGTTATTGCGTGCTCCGCTTGGTGCCGCACGGGCGCAAATCCATGCGAATTATATTGTTGCCCAGACCGAAGACAGTCTGGTGATTGTTGACCAGCATGCCGCCCATGAAAGACTGGTTTATGAAGCGCTGAAAACCGCGTTGGAATCCAAACCGATGGCTGCGCAGATGCTACTGATCCCTGAGATTGTTGACCTGCCGGAAGAAGATGCGGAGCGTGTTGTCGCCCACGCGCCGACGCTGGAGCGCTTTGGTCTGAGTGTGGAACAGTTCGGCCCCGGTGCTGTGGCTGTGCGCGAGACACCGGCCATGCTCGGCGAAATGGATGTGCAGCAGCTGATCCGCGATCTGGCGGATGAAATTGCCGAACATGACACCGCCAACGGTTTGAAAGATATGCTCAATCATGTTGCCGCGACTATGGCCTGTCATGGCTCTGTGCGCTCCGGCCGCCGCATGAAAGGCGAGGAAATGAACGCGTTGTTGCGCCAGATGGAAGCCACACCGGGCTCAGGCACCTGTAATCACGGGCGGCCGACCTATATAGAATTAAAACTCAGCGATATTGAACGTCTGTTCGGACGCAGGTAAAGATTACCCAAACACACTGAAGACAAGAAAGAATAATGAATATGTTTTCCAGCAATCGCAACGGTGAAGCCAAATTGCGCTACCTCGATGGTGATTATCAGGTTCTCGAACCGGGCTCCTATGTGATCTGTGCGGTTACCGGCGAAAAAATTGAACTGGATGATCTGCGCTACTGGAGCGTTGCCCGTCAGGAAGCCTATGTGAACGGCCTCGTCTCCTATCAGCGTGAACTGGAAGCCAATCCTGAACTGCGCCAGCGCAGCAAGAGCTAAAATGGCATACGAAATATCAGACCTGAAGACCCAGCCGCATTTTCTCGATGATGCAGCCGACCGCGTTTGGAATGCATGGTGGCGGCAGGACGGTCATGAACTGGACTTCATAAAAGGCCTGTTTCAGGAAAATCTGACGGCAGAGACCACACCGGTTGCGCTCATCGCCCATGAAGGCAGTGAGTTTCTCGGCACTGTTTCGCTGATTGACAGTGATATGGAAGCCCGCCCGCAATATACGCCGTGGGTCGCAGCCCTCTGGGTTGATGAACAGCAGCGTTCGCATGGCATCGGCGGTGCCTTGCTGAAAGCCGCAGCGCAACAAGCCCGCGACCTGAATTTCTCGGAAGTCTATCTTTGCGCTGAAGCTGACAAGCATGATTATTATGCTGCGCGCGGCTGGCTTTTGATTGAAGAAAATATTGATGGCCTCAATATTTACCGTCAACCCCTCTGATTAGAGCTCAAGACTACGCTCAAGAAAATTTTGTCGTGTTGTTTTGATAATGCGTTGCAAAATTTTCTCACGGCCAAAATCAAGCCGCACATCAAAAATAGCAATGTCGCGCAGCCAGTCGCCTTCGACAGCAGATTGCAATCCATGCAGACGCACATAATCTTTCGCTGTGGTTGCCAATATCAGATTAGCTTCCCGCGCCTGCGCAATAAGCTGACGGACATCTTCCGGCTTGTAATTATAATGATCGCCAAATGAGCGGTTGATGACCACTTCCCCGCCCAGTTCTGTCACACTGTCATAGAATTTCTGCGGATTGCCGATACCGGCAAAAGCGAGAAACTTTTTCCTCTCAACCGGTTGTTCCGCCACCGAAACCAGACGCGCATCAAAAAACGGCTTATTACTGCGCGCCGCCATGCGGATCACATTCTCCGAGGCATCCTCGCCTTTCAGATGGTTCGGCGTTATGCGCAGCAGTGCCGATGCCTGCTGCATCTGCGCCATCAAAGGCGCACGCAAAGGCCCAGCCGGAATGATTTTTCCGTTGCCTATCCCGCGTGCGGCATCCACCACCAGCAGTGCATAATCATAAAACAGACGCGCGCTCTGAAAGCCGTCATCCATAATGATGAAGTTGCAACCATGCTTTTCCAGCAATTGCGCTGCATGCAAACGATTGGCCGAAACCGCGACCATGGCATGTCTTGCCAGCAGCAGCGGCTCATCGCCGGTCAGCTTGGCTGTATCCTGCGCCACATCCACCAGATGCACGCCTTTGAAAGAACCGCCATAACCGCGCGAGACTATACCGGGCTTAAAGCCTTCAGCCTTTGCAGCCTCAGCAAAGGCGATACAGGTCGGCGTTTTACCCGCTCCGCCAACGGTGAAATTACCGATACACAAAACCGGCATGGCAATTTCCGGCGGCTCTGCATTCACCATACGCTTTTTAGCAACCGAGCCATAAATTGCAGCCACCGGCGATAGCAATACAGACTGCCAGCCAGCCTTACGCCACCAGAAACCTGAAATATCTGCCGGTGTCTTATTTGCAGCCATCACGGCTGCTCCGCGACATCTGTCTCAGCCAGAGGTTCAACAACTGTCGTATCCAGACGGGATTTGACAGCCAGCGGCTGTATAAAAGGCTCAAGCGCCGTGAGTGTGCGCTCCAGCGCGCCGCGCATATCACCGACCGTGCGTTTTCCGGCCTCGGTCATGGTTTTCAGCTTTTCCGGATTATTGAACAAAAAATTCACCGCACCGGCCAGCATATTGTGATCGCTGACAAGTTTGGCACCGCCGTTTTTAATCAGGCGCTGATAGGATTCACGGAAATTCTGCACATTGCGGCCGGACAAAACTGCCGTGCCGAGCATCGCTGGTTCCAGCGGATTTTGCCCGCCGTCACCGGTCAGGGATTTGCCGACAAAAGCAATCTGTGACAGGCGCAGATACAAGCCCATTTCGCCGATTGTATCGCCAAGATAAACCGCTGTTTGCGGAGTGATTTCCTCATTACGGCTGCGCTGAGCAACAGTCAGCCCCTTGGCTTCGATCATGGCGCGGATTGCCTCAGCGCGATCCGGATGACGCGGCACAATCATAGTCAGCAAATCCGGGTGGCGGGTGCTGAGCATTGTATGCACTGTCGCAGCAATATCTTCCTCACCCTCATGGGTAGAAATCGCAGCCCAGACTTTGCGCTTGCCAATTTGCTGTTGCAAACGCTCTAGTTCCTGCGGATCAACCGGCGGGGCATCGGTGTCTACTTTAAGATTGCCGGAAATCGTGACCGGACGTGCGCCGAGCTGACGGAAGCGTTCGCCATCCGCATCAGACTGCGCCACCACATGGGCAAAATTTTCAAACAAAGCCTCAGCAACGGAGCTGCGCTTTTTCCATTTCGTATAGGAACGATCAGACATCCGCCCGTTGATCAGGATTTGCGGAATATGGCGTTTGCCAAGTTCCAGAATGGTCATCGGCCAGATTTCGGATTCACATTTAATCGCCACATCCGGTTGCCAGTGATCCAGAAAACGGCGCACGGCAGGCAGCAAATCCAGCGGTACATATTGGTGAATAACCCTGTCACCAAGACGTTCGCCCACCAGCGCAGCAGAAGTGCGCGTGCCGGTGGTCAGCAAAATGCGGATATCCTGTGCCAGAAAATGCTCGATCAGCGGCAGAATGGCGGTAAATTCGCCCACACTCGCAGCATGCATCCAGACCAGCGGCCCGTCAGGGCGGGCAATCTGGCTGCGGCCGTAACGTTCGGCGCGGCGGCTGCGGTCTTCTTTGCCTTTGGAAACACGATAGCTGATATAGGGCCCGATCAGCGGATAGGCCGCACAACCGGCAGCCTTATAGATCTTAAGAACAGTGCGGGCCCATTTTTCACTCATTCTTATCTCCATACCGGCCTTGTTTTATGCCGTACAGCAGTTCTGTTCTGTAAAACGAACATAAAATACCGGAAACACAAAGGGCACAAAGACTATTTGCGCCCCTGCGCAAGCTATTGAAATCTTGCATAAAGATGCCCGGCGAACCAAGCCTATCTTAAGTTTATACACGAATAAACCGGTCACAAGGTGATTATATAAAAGAATGCCGGCCGCTATCACAATTTATTGTCAGCCAGAGCGGGTTGCGTTCAAATTTAATAACGACGCTCGCTCTGGATTCTTTAGTTGGCCGCATTGTCACGGCCGTCAATTTGATCCAACCTGACAAAATTAAAACGATCAAGTTGGATCAACTTGACTGTGACATGCTCTGGCAGGAGGTGGCAGCATTCCCAGCTGTTTATAAGCGGCAAGCGTGGCAGCATCGAGTTTGCGGGTCAGTTCGAGCCGTTTTTCCTCAAGTAAATTTTCATCCGCATCCGCAGGCACCCAGACCGGCTCGGTCGTGGTGGCAGCGGAACGCCCGAAAGGTAGCGGTATTGAGGTTTTATCCCAGCTTTTTTCCAGAATTTTGCTGCGTGAAAAAGCATAGGCAACAGGCAGGATCGGGCGGCCGGATAATTTGGCCAACAGGATAATGCCCTGTCCTGCCTCACGCACCGGACTATGCGCCACATCGGCAATCATGCCGGTGCTGGTGCCCTGATCCAATGCCCGCTTCAGGGTGATCAAAGCACGTGCGCCACCTTTTCCGCTATTATCGCTGTCAGCACGCCCACCGGAACCGCGAACCGTTTGCAGGCCGAGCTTTTCCGCCACACGGGCATTGAGCTCCGCATCGGCACTGCGTGAAAACATAGCCACAACCGGCACGGATTTATCACGCACAAACGGTCCCATCAAATGCTGGCCATGCCAGAAAGTGACGATATAGGGCGTTTGCTTTTTTTGGGATGCAATCGTTTCGTAAAATCCCGGCAGGCGTTTATTGGTTGCATAAACCAGCCGGAGATAGCCCGAAATCAAATTGACCAGCACCGTCTTCAGAACTTCTGAACGCGCCAAAGGCCCGCGAATACGCTGCCAGGCGCGTTTCAAAAACTTGGTCAGAAATCCGGTTCGGTGCGGTTTGTCACCTGCCACAGTCAGAACGCACGTCAGGCTTTATCAGCAGAGCGCACAGCTTCAGCAACTGCACTTGCAGGATCGAGCAGACGATGCATATGCACGATGAAATAACGCATATGGGCGTTATCAACGGTCTGTTGGGCCTTGGACTTCCAAGCCATTTTAGCGGCTTCATAATTCGGATAGATGCCGACGATATCCAGCTTGTCCAGATCGCGGAATTCCATAGAATTCAGCGTCTTCAATTCACCGCCGAATACCAGATGCAGCAGTTGTTTGTTTTCACCAGATGCGGTCATGTTTCTAATCCTGTCACTGAGATTATGTTTTGCCGGAGGCAGAGCATTTATAACCTGCCTTTGTTGCCGCCCTCTTTAGAGCGGTTTACGTCCAAGTTCAACCGGAGTACTTATTGCACACTCTTTAATTTATCGTATTTTCTAAAGCACCCGCGACAAGCCGGCTCAGGAATAATTCTGATCCGACAATAACTGCCGTACAACGCTCAGCATTTCTTCTTCAAAACCCGCAACCGCAGCCACCAGCACATCATGGCTGAACGGTTTTTGACCCGCAACTGCACCACCTGCCGCGCCATAGCTAAGTGCCTGCCCCTCAAGGGTCAAAAGCCTGCCGCCGGCCTCGGAAAGCAGCAGATCCGCCGCAGCCAGATCCCAGTCATGAGCACCGCCGCGCACGAAAGTTCCGGCCAGCTCACCGCGTCCGACCATGGCAATACGATAAGCCAGCGACGGCACATAGGGAGAGAATGCTACCTTACTGCGAAAGCCTTCCGGCAGATCATTAAAATGTGAGCGCGACATCGCCACAGGATAGCTGCGGCCATCCGCAGGCAGCAGCGCTGCAACCGGCGTGCCATTCTGGAAAGCACCCTGTCCGCTGACGGCGCTCAGCACCTCTTTACGCACCGGAACATCCAGCACACCGCAGCGCGGCTTGCCCTGATCGATCACTGCAATGCTCACGCACCAGCGGTCATCACCGGCAAGAAATGCGCGGGTACCGTCAATCGGATCGACCACAAATGCCCGTTCTCTGCCGGTACGCTGCTGGTCAGTTGCCGTTTCTTCTGAAATCCAGCCATAATCCGGCCGCGCCTGCAGCAAAAACTCCTGAAGGAAGCGATCAACGGCTAAATCCGCTTCGCTCACCGGAGACTGACCGCCTTTCAGCCAGACCTCCGGATTATTGCCATAATAGCGCAAGGCAATTTTACCCGCTTCCGCTGCCGCTTCACGGATGAGTTGCAGGTCATCGCTGTCTGCTGTTTGATTGGTTGCTTCTTTAGTTTCCGGCAAGCGTCATTCCTTCAATGACCAGCGTTGGTGCTGCGGTCCCGTAAGACCGGTCGAGATCGCTGGCAGCGGTCATATTCATAAACATATCTTTGAGATTGGACGCGATGGTCACTTCACTCACCGGATAGGTCAGCTCGCCGTTTTCAATCCAGAAGCCGGAAGCACCACGGCTATATTGGCCGGTAATCATATCCACGCCCTGTCCGAAAACCTCGGTGACATAGAAACCGGTGCCGAGTTCTTTCATCAGTTCTTCCGGTGTGCGTGCACCGGCTTCAATCGCCAGATTGGTAGAGGACGGCACAACAGTTGAACCGGAACGCACACCTCGACCATTGGTTTCCAGCCCCAGCTCACGGGCGGTCGAGCCGGAGAGGAACCAGTGCTTCAGCACACCGTCCTCAATCATGGTCAGTTTTTCACCGGCAATGCCCTCACCGTCAAACGGGCGGGACGATGAGCCGCGCAGGCGCATCGGATCATCGGTGATGCTGACCCCTTTGCTCAGAACCTGCTGTCCCATTTTATCTTTCAGAAAGCTGCTTTTACGGGCAACGGATGCACCATTGATGGCACCGGCAATATGACCGGCCATGCCGCGTGCCACACGCGGATCGAACATCACATTGACCGGGCCTGTTTTAACCTTACGCGCATTGAGACGGCGCACAGCCCGTTCACCGGCGGTGCGGCCAAGATCTTCCAGCTCCGGCAAATCGGCAAAATGCAGACGCACGCGCATATCATAATCACGTTCCATCGCGGTGCCTTCACCGGCAATCGCACTGACAGAGCGGCCAAAACGGCTCAGCGTGTAAAAACCTTCAAAACCGCCGGAGGTCACCAGCACCATACCGCCCAAACCGGCAGAAGCTGTTGCACCGCCGGAATTGGTGACACCGGCAACTCCCCGCGCAGCTTCTTCCATTGCCAGCGCATCTTCAGTCATGCGTTTGCTGTCAATTTGTGTCGGATCGAACAGATCAAGATCGGCAATTTGTTTAGCCAGTTTCGACGGATCAGCCAGCCCCTCATAAGCATCTTCCGGCGAGACTTTTGCCATCGCGACGGCACGTTCTGCCAGCGCAACAGGATCAGCCCCTTTATTGGCACTGGCCGAAATACTGGCAATGCGCTTACCGACAAAAACCCGCAGCGAGAAATCATCACTTTCCGAGGCTTCGGTCGCTTCAACCTTGCCTAAACGCACGCTGACATTGCTGGAACGGCTGCGCACAACCACCGCATCGGCATGATCCGCACCGGCTTTTTTAGCCGCGGCAACGAGAAAACGAGCCTGATCGGCGAGTTTTTGAGCAGAGCTTTGTGCGTCCATCATTCTTCCTGTCATTCGTCTGGCGCGGTGGTGAGAGATAATTCAGCGCCCGCATTTTGCAATCTGCGAACAGTTAATTATCAGGTTTTGCCGCCTGTATAGGTTCTATATACGGATAAGCCGTGTATTTTTTAAGTCTCATTTTATGTTTATGCATGACAACTCAGGCCTGAAGAAACATATGCGGGTAAGCAGACGCCTTCTTCAGAATAATAACCTCAGTGTTTCGCCCATGTTCATGACTTCATATTTGAAAACGATGAACCCATAAACGTGATATTTTTCTTTAAAAAACCGTTATCTGCACGCGTTGTTTCATATTATGTTCGGCATGATTTGCCTGCAGCATTGTATTTGATGATTTTCTGCCGGTAGCTTATTCCGCACCCGCCCCGACAAACGTAATATGTGATGTTTTAATTATGGAAAACAATATTTCCATCGGCAGTCTTTATCTGCAGACCCTGATGATCCTCGGCGGGGCAATCATTGCCGCACCTTTGTTCAAGCGTATGGGGTTGGGAACCGTTCTGGGCTATCTGGCCGCCGGTGTGATTATCGGCCCGATTGCCCGTTTTATTACCGATGGTGAAGAGCTGCTGCATTTCTCCGAACTGGGCGTAGTGTTTCTGCTGTTCATTATCGGTCTTGATCTCAAGCCATCCCGCCTTTGGTCTCTGCGCCATGCGATCTTCGGCCTCGGTCTGGCACAGGTAGCACTATGTGCTGTCACTCTTGCTTTTCTGGGCGTTTATGTTGCCGGTCTTCCAGTTCCGGCAGCGATTATTGTCGGTTGCGGTTTTGCACTCTCCTCAACCGCCTTTGCCATGCAAATTCTGGAAGACAAAGGCGAAACCAGCCAGAAATACGGACAAAAAGCCTTTGCTATTCTGCTGTTTCAGGATCTGGCGATCGTGCCTATTCTTGCGCTTATTCCTGCATTGTCGCCAAGCGAAAGCTCACAGAGCGCTGCGAATTTCCATGTGGCAGCGGCACTCGGTGCTATTATTATCCTGATTATTGCCGGTCGCTATTTGCTGAACCCGATGTTCCGTATCATCGGCAATACCGGTGCGCGTGAAGTGATGATCGCCGCCGCATTGTTTGTGGTACTCGGTTCGGCGGCGCTGATGGAAGCTGCCGGCCTGTCCATGGCGATGGGCGCATTTATCGCCGGTGTGCTGCTGGCAGATTCCTCCTACCGTCATGAACTGGCAGCCGACGTGGAGCCATTCCGCGGTATTTTCCTCGGCCTGTTCTTTGTCGCGGTTGGTTTGTCGCTTAATCTGGTGGTCATTCTCGATAACTGGCTGATGATCCTGCTATCGGTTCCGGTGATTATCGTTACAAAAATCGCAATCATTTATCTGCTGTGCCGTATTTTCCGCACCAGCCATAATGATGCGGTCAAAGTCGCCTTTCTGCTGCCACAGGGCGGTGAATTTGCCTTCGTTCTGTTCTCCACGGCCAGTGCTGCTGCGGTTATCACCGATGCGCTGGCCTCCGAGCTGATTGCTGCCATCACGATTTCCATGGCGCTGACACCACTCTGCGTAACAATCGGCAATCGCCTGCTGACGAATACGAAGCAGGAAGACGGTATGGAGGAAAATTTCGAGGGTGCAGGTTCCGATGTGCTGATGATCGGTTTCTCCCGTTACGGACAGATTGCCTCGCAAATTTTGCTGGCCGGTGGTTCGGATGTGACGGTGATCGACAATTCCGCCAATAAAATCCGCGCAGCCGGACGCTTTGGTTTCCGTATTTATTTCGGTGACGGGCAGCGTAAAGACGTGCTGGAAATGGCAGGTATCCGCAAAGCCAAACTGGTTGCCATCTGCACCGAGAAAAAAGAAATCACCGACCGGATTGTCGATCTCATTCAGACAGAATTTCCGGATGTGAAACTCTATGTCCGTTCCTTTGACCGCGAGCATACGCTGCAATTGCGGGCAAAGGGTGTGGATTACGAGCTGCGTGAAACTTTTGAATCCGGTCTGCTGTTTGGCCGCAAAACACTGGAAGCGCTCGGCATGCCGGAGGAAGAGGCTCAGACCATTGCCGATGATGTGCGCCAGCGCGATGAAGACCGCCTGCATGTACAGGCTTCGGAAGGTATTCTCGCCGGTCGTCACCTGTTGTTCAACAAGCCGGTAACACCGGAACCTCTGGTCAAACCGACACGCTCGGCAGTGCCACTCGACAAGGCAACAGAAGAGACAATCGCACCTGCCAAACCCTATCCGGAAGCAGGCATTGTCCTCACTCCGGCAAGCGAATAAATCATCGCCGGTCAAATACAAAAACGGCGCGGTGGTCATCCACCGCGCCGTTTTTTATATTCTTACAAACCTGTATCTTAGTTCAGGCTCGTTAGTTCAGGCTCGGCCCAACCACGAGAATGGCAGGATCTGCTTTGAGCAGTTTTGCGGCAACGGCCTTCACATCATCTGTGGTCACAGCATTGATGAGATCAGCACGGCGGTCGATATAGTCACGCCCCAGATCCTGTTCCTGCAAGCCAACCAATGTGCGGGCAACGGCCACGGATGAATCCAGATTATTGATCGCATAGGCACCGATTGCAAAGCTCTTGGCTGCGGCCAGCTCTTCCTCTGTCACGCCGGATTTCGCCATACGGGCAACTTCCGCGCGGATCACATCCAGACTCTGCTGTGCACGGCCAGGACGTGTACCGGTGGCAATATTGAGACTGTTGGAATAGTCCCGGCCACTGAGACCGGAACTCACCGTATAGGCAAGGCCGCGCTTCTCACGCACTTCATTATAAAGACGTGAAGTAAAGCCGACACCCAGCACCTGATTCATCAGATAGGCTGCGAAGAAATCTTTATCACTGCGCTTTACACCCGGATAAACCAGACTGACCGTAGTCTGCGGCAGATCATAGGTCACAGATGTTGTGGCACCCAAAGCGAGCTTGGCCATTTCCATCGGCTTGAGCTCTGCTTTATCCTGCAGATTGCCGAAAAGCTTATCCAAAAGAGGCGCCAGTTCCTCGGCGCTGATCGCACCAACCACACCGATTTTCAGCTGATCTTTGCCGAACAGTTTTTTATGCGCATCCAGCAGATCATCGCGGGTAATTGTTTCCAGCGACTGTACTGTACCCTCTTCACGGCGGGCATAAGGATGCTTGCCATAGAGCACTTCGGCAAATTTCTGCGAAGCAATTGTGTTCGGATCATTCTTGGAAGCATTAATCCCTGCAATCACCTGATCGCGGATACGATCAACTGCCGCCTGATCGAAACGCGGCTTCTGAATAGCCAGAGCCAGCATGTCAAAAGCTGCCGGACTGTTCTCTTTCAGCATCCGCATACCGCCGGAAATCGTATCATCACTGGCTGTGAAGCTCATTTCCGCGCCGATATTATCCAGTCTTTCCTGATAGGCATCGGATGGCATATCACCCGCACCTTCATCGAACAGACCGGTCATCAGATTAGCCAGACCTTCTTTGCCTTCAGGGTCTTGCGCACTGCCGCCCTTAAACGAAAAACGCACAGAGATCAGTGGCACACTGCCGTCTTCCACCAGCCAGGCTTTGACACCCTTCGGCGAGGTCACTTCCTGAATATCCAGCGCATAGGCAGGCAATGTTGTCAGCAATGCGAAAAGACCAACAGCCGCAGCTTTGAAACCACGCAAAGCATTGCTACGGACAGGGCGTGCATTTTCGAACCCTGCCTCAGAGTGAAGAGAATATGTCATTATTTTTTCACCTCTGGCTTCGCATCTGTCTTCTTGTTCAGATCATTGCCTGCTGGTTTTTCACCGGCAGCACCGGTTTGCGCCTTATCGGCTGCGGCTGGTTTTGCACTCTGTTCAGGCTTTGCGGCTCCTTCTGCCGTTTCCGGTGGCAGCAGATAACCGGTCACAGCAATTGACGGTTTCAGATAGCGCTCTGCCACATCGCGGATCTGCTCCGGCTTAACGGTGCGGATTTTATCCGACCAGCCCTGCACATCCTCAACAGTCTGGCCAACGGCCAGTGAGGAACCATAAATCCGCGCCATACCAGTCTGGCTGTCACGGGCAAAAATTTCCGACTTCAGAAAACGATTGCGTGCCTGATTAAGTTCTGTTTCCGTCACACCGTCTTTAATCAGACGCTCGACTTCAACATTGATTGCAGCCTGTACCTGCTCAAGCGTGGCATCGCCGCGCGGCGCACCATAGAGCATGAATGTACCGTCATCCAGCGCGTCACCGGCATAATAAGCACCGGCACTGGCAGCAATGCCCTGCTCAACAATCAGCTTCTGATAGAGACGGCTACGCATACCACCGCCGAGAATTTCTCCCAGCAGATCAAGTGCTTCAGCGTCGCCTTCACGTCCCTTCGCCTTGGCGTTTACGTAAGACGGCACCACCCATGTGGAATTGAAGGACGGCTGATTCACACGGGCATCGCGCAATGTCACGGTGCGGGCTGTGTGCTTCACAGGTTCCTGCGGGCGGATACGCGGTGCAACTTCAAAGCGCTTCGGCAATTTGCCATAGGTGCTGAGCGCCAGATCACGGACGCGCTCCGGCGTCACATCACCGGCCACAACGAGAATGGCATTATTCGGCGTATAATAACGCTCGTAAAAACCGATGGCATCCTCAAGGCTAAGCTTTTCCATTTCTTGCTGCCAGCCGATAATCGGGCGACGGTAAGGGTGATTAAAGAAAGAAGCGGCACTCACCTCTTCGCTCAGCATTGCGCCCGGATTGCTGTCCACACGCATGCGGCGCTCTTCGAGAATAACATCGCGTTCCGGTACAATCACATCTTCGGTCAGAACCAGATTGGCCATACGGTCTGACTCGTATTTCATCACCATTTCCAGCGCATCCGGTGCAACCTGCTGGTAATAGCCGGTATAATCGGACGAGGTGAAAGCGTTTTCCTGACCGCCAATCGCTGCAACTTTTGCAGAGAATTCACCGGCAGGAACATTCTTCGTACCCTTGAACATCAGATGCTCAAGAAAATGGGCAATACCGGATACACCTTCCTGCTCATCAGCGGCACCCACGCGATACCAGACCATCTGCGTGACAACCGGTGCGCGGTGATCGGGAATCACCACAACATCCATGCCATTGGTCAGCTTAAAACTGCTGACGCCTTTCTGGGTCTTGATTTCAGGCAGAGCAGCCGGCTGATTATCATTGGCCGGATTGGTCTGGGTGGTCGCAGCGGGGGCAACCTGCGCCTCGGCGGGCTTGGCAGCCTGCGCGAAAGATGCGCCCACAGTCGCAGAACTGACAATCAGCGCCAGCATGGATGTGCTGACCAGTTGCCGGCAAAAGGATAGATATGGCACGAAAAGTGTCCCTTCCTGTTTTGCAAAACAACCTTAATTAAACGAGATTGCGGCAAATTCGCAACCAGCCATCAAGAATTATGTCATGATGACAATAATTTAATAAATATGCCCCCAAAAAGGGCAGCACTATGCTGAAATGCAAATTGCCCGCACAGAGCGGGCAATTTGTTATCTAATAATAAATTGTCAGGCCAGTTCATAAAGCCTTATCGTGGTGATCCCGTAATTGCGTTCATCGCGCAATATGAAGCGGTCATCCAGCGTGATAACGGCTTCTGACACTTCTTCCAGTATCAAAAGCGCATCCGGCTTGAGCCAACCGCCCTCAAGGGCAGAGATAAAAGCCTGTTCCCCCAAACCTTTGCCATAGGGCGGATCGGCAAAAACCAGATCAAATTCACCCATTGTGCCGGTCGGTCCCAAGGCCGTTGCATTGCGGCGGAACACTTTTGTATTCCCCTGAAGGCCGAAAGCCTCCACATTCTGGCGCAACAGGCCACGCCCTTCTACGGATTCCTCAACGAAAACCGTATAGCGGCAGCCGCGTGACAAGGCTTCAAGGCCAAGCGCACCGGTGCCGGCAAACAGATCCAGCACCCGTGTATTGTCCAGCTTCTCACGAAAACCATGCGTGATAATATTGAACAGACTTTCACGTGTCCGGTCGCTGGTTGGCCGGATTGCAGAGCTTTCCGGCGTCACCAGTGCACGTCCGCGGAATTTACCGCCGACAATGCGCATTAACGTTTATCTCCGCGCGGGCCGGAACGCGGACCTGCACCGCGAGGGCCTGCCCCGCGAGGACCGGACGGACGGTTGCCGGATGGCTTACCACCCTGCGGGCCTTTACCGAAAGGCTTGCCACCGCGACCGCCTTCAGGCTTGCCACGGAATGGTTTGTCGCCCGACGGACGATCACCAAACGGCTTTTTGTCACCAAATGGCTTCTTGTCAAAATTGCGCTCACCGGAGAAACGACGCTCTTCGCGTGCCGGACGATCGCCTTCATCAAAAGAACGACGGTTTTCCGAACGGAAGCCTTCGCGCTTGAAACCGTCGCGATTGTCTTCATCACGGCGGAAACCCTGACGCTTATAACCGTCTCTGTCCTCTGAACGGCCCTGATAACCGCGACCGCCTTCTTCACGCTGCGGACGGTCATCACCGTCACGGCGCGAACGGCGGCGATCATCGCCCGGAGTCGGCTTGGACGACGAGTTGTAGGCCTTGGCACCCGGTGCCATCCATACATTCACGCCGCGCGGACGCTGCGGCTGTGAACCAAACTTGTCATCATCCTTGTCACTACGGCCGCCTTTAGCAAAGCGCGGCTTGTCGAAACCACCGGCACGCGGTGCAGATGTGCTGAGGCGTGACAGGCCATCTTCGCGCCAGTTCTTGCCATCGCGATCACGCTGGAAAGGCTTACGCTCACCATCACGCGGCGCACGGCCTTCTTCACGGCGGTCACCTTCTTCACGGTCACGGCGGAACGGTTTACGCTCACCGTCCATACGCCCTTCACCACGCTTGGCACCGAAGCCGCCCTTGCCGCCACGGCCGCCGCCTGCATTGCGGCTGCTGGAAATCCAGTCGGATTTGTAACGGGAACGGCCCTCGCCTTCCTCGTCGCTGCCGCGCTCTTCATAGGCATCAAAACGCGGGCTGCGGGACGGCAATTCGCCTTTAACCGCTTCATTCGAGAATTCATTGAGGATCGGCGCATCAAAATCCGCACCGGAATCTTCAACCAGTTTCTCACCAAGCTGTTCACGCAGGGTACGGCCACGGATTTCGCGCACCGCACCCTCTTCCAGATCGCCCAGCTGGAACGGACCGAAAGAAACGCGGATCAGGCGGGAAACGGCCAGACCAAGCGCACCAAGAATATTCTTAACTTCGCGGTTTTTGCCTTCGCGCAGACCAATGGACAGCCAGACATTGGCGCCCTGCTCGCGCTCCAGAGTTGCCTCAACCGCGCCGTAGAACACGCCGTCAACAGCGATACCGTTTTTCAGCTCATCAAGCTGTGCCTGTGTCACTGTACCGTGAGCACGCACGCGGTAGCGGCGCAGCCAGCCGGTAGCAGGCAGTTCCAGAACGCGGGACAGACCGCCATCATTGGTCAGCAGCAACAGGCCTTCGGTGTTGATATCAAGACGGCCAACCGACAAAACGCGCGGCAATTCAGCAGGCAGTGCATCAAACACTGTCGGACGACCTTCCGGATCACGGTTGGTTGTCACCAGACCGGCAGGCTTGTGATAGAGCCACAGGCGGGTACGTTCAGCCTGCTGCAGAACTTTATTATCAACGGTAATACGATCTGTGCGCAGAACATTGACGGCAGGGCTGGTCAGCACTTTACCGTTTACAGCAACACGACCGGCAGCAATCATGCTTTCCGCTTCACGACGCGAGGCAATACCCACACGCGCCAGACGTTTGGCGATACGTTCGCCTTCTTCAGCGGCACTCATATCAAAGCCGCGGGGCTTATCGCCGCGAGGTTCAAAACCACGAGGTTTGTCGCCGCGCTCACCGAAGCCGCGCGGCTTGTCACCACGGGATTCACCTTCAAAACGACGCGGACGGTCAGAACCTCTGTCATCGCGCGTACGCTCACGCTTTACAAAAGGACGCTTGCCGCGTTCATTATCATGATCATCACGGGTCATTAGAATATCAGCCTTTCACCGGTATTTCTGCCCGGCGTCAAAAATCGAAAATCAGGATGCGGAAAGCCCTGCTGCAAAACCGCTGCGCGTTTTCGCCGGACATGCTTTATGCTAAATCATTCCGATCCGGCAAAATTTAGGATAAAGCTGGCACGATTGCAGCGCAGTTCTTATGCTACACACCTTATTAAAGCTACGCTCTAACAAATCATCACCGCGCTTGCGAGTAAAATATCTGAAAGGCTGCCGCACATTATGCAAAAAAACGCAACCGGCGGCAATTCCGGCAAGATGAACGATGAAAATTCACAATCCCCTGCGGCAAGTTTGGTTTCTGTGACACATCCGGCAAGCGGTCATGCAAAGATATCTCCTATGCAGGCCGCGATGGAAGAAGCCCGCGCCGCAGAAGCACGGGGCGAAGTGCCGATCGGCGCGGTCATCACGCATAAAAACCGGATTATCGCCCGTGCCGGCAAC
The DNA here is from genome assembly GCF_018436245.1 of Pseudochrobactrum algeriensis. Classification (NCBI taxonomy): domain Bacteria; kingdom Pseudomonadati; phylum Pseudomonadota; class Alphaproteobacteria; order Hyphomicrobiales; family Brucellaceae; genus Pseudochrobactrum; species Pseudochrobactrum algeriensis. The sequence continues at coordinate 751,061 of NZ_CP075361.1, read as the reverse complement.
CGCACCCGCGAAATCAATGATCCGACCGCCCATGCCGAAATTCTGGCAATCCGCATTGCCTGTGAGGCTCTGGAAAATGAGCGGCTCGGTGATTGCGATCTCTATGTGACGCTGGAACCTTGCGCCATGTGCGCGGCGGCGATTTCTTTTGCCCGCATCCGCCGTCTTTATTATGCTTCAAGCGACCCGAAGGGCGGCGGCGTGGAATATGGCCCCCGCTTCTACAGCCAGCCGACCTGCCATCACGCACCTGAAGTCTATTCCGGCATAGGTGAAGCGGAGGCAACCGACATGCTGAGACGTTTCTTTCAGGAAAAACGCAAATAAAAAAGCCGCGTCCTTTATCGAGACGCGGCTTTTTCAAACTTCATTCAAATCCGAATTAAAGACCGAGCTTATCGCGCCAGCTTTTTGAACCGGTGGCTTCAGCCTTACGACGGCGTTCTTTCTTCGCCTCGTCTTCACCCAGATCACCAACTGCAGCAGTGGCGGCTGGCTGGCGATAGCTGACCGGCGGCTCACTCAGATATTTACGCTGTGTGGCAGAACCGCCTGCGCGATCAAGCTGCGCCTGCTTGGCGGCTGCAGCAACTGCCGGATCGGCAACAGAATCACGTGATGCATAATCTTCACGACGGCTGGCACCGCTTGGCAGAATCTGACGGCGCGGTGTGAAATCGCTCGGGCTGTCCGGTGCAATCGGCGAAACGAAATTCGGGTTGTCGCGGTTTGCTTCAATCTCTGCACGCAGACGCTTGCGGCGCTCTTCCGGCGATTCCGGCCATGAAGGATCACCGGCGCGGGCAACACTTTCCTGCGGCTGCGGCAGGCTTTCTTTCTGCCCTGCAACAGGCTTCACCAGCTCCGGACGCGGCTTATATTCAATACCGGTTCTCTTTTTCGGACCGATTGTAGCAATGGATGACATATCATCCAGCAATTGCGTGCTGGCTGACTTGCCTGTTCCATAGGTCGGATCGGACACACAACCGGCAAGACCCAAACTGGCCAGCACTGTTGCGAAAGCGAAAATGCGTCCTTCAATCTTCATGAGCACCACTTTTATCCGTATTCGGCCAGATTACCCAACCACCGCTACATTAAATTTCATGCATTATGGCGTTATCCGTACTTTCCGGCAACTCCAAGGCATGAAAGCAGATTTTCACTGCCGACAAAATATTTCAATGCAGTGCCTTAGCACGGCAGAAAATATGCGGCAATCACTGATAACTGCTTGTCAGAGCGGTTCCTGTTAAAATTGAATTACCGGAACCGCTCTTTTTCTTTGTTTTACGCATTATCCAACGCAAACCGCTTCGCACTTTTGCTGGAAATGCTTACCTGTGATCGCCGCAGATTCATACTTATCCCAAACGACCAAGAGCTTTCAGCTCATGCAATGCCGCAGCATCGCGTGCCGATACATCAGGGAACTCAGAATCACTGCCGACATCATTGGTATAACGCCATGAACGGGCGCATTTTGCACCGTCGGCCTTGGCAGGCACAACAGCAACACCCTTCACATCGCTCAACGCGAATGCCTCACCGGCAACCGGCTGGTCGCTGATGATCAATCCGCTGGTGATGCAGATCTCAGCCATATCCAGACCCTGTACCGCTGAGAGCAGCGACGCATCGGTGATGTGTACGAGAGGTGCAGCTTCCAGCGACGAGCCGATACGCTTGTCCGCACGTTCCAGTTCCAGAGCGCCGGTAACAACGCGGCGTACATCGCGCACCTTGTCCCATTTCGCAGCCAGAACCGGATTATTCCATTCAGCAGGAATGTTGCGGAACTGCTCCAGATGCACGGAAACCGCATCTTTATAACGGTCAAGCCATGCTTCTTCCGTTGTGAAAGGCAGCATCGGTGCGAGCCATGTCACGATATTATCGAACAGGTGACGCACGGTCTGCAAAGCAGCTTTGCGGCGCAGGCTCGATGGTGCATCGCAATAAAGCGCATCTTTGCGGATATCGAAATAGAAAGCCGACAACTCGATATTGGTGAAGTCGATCAGCGCACGGGTGATGCGTTTGAATTCAAATGCATCATAACCATTGCGAACAACTTCATCCAGCTCGCTCAGGCGATGCAGCATCAGCTTTTCAAGCTCCGGCAGATCGGCATAGGCAACTTCTTCGCCTTCATCATGCGCCAATGTACCCAGCATCCAGCGGATAGTGTTACGCAGCTTGCGGTAAGCGTCGATATTGGTCTGGATGATGCTCTTGCCGAGGCGCTGATCGTCCCAGTAATCCGAGGTCATCACCCAGAGACGCAGAATATCTGCACCGGAATCCTTGATGATTTCCTGCGGGGTCACTGTATTGCCGAGCGACTTCGACATTTTCTTACCATGCTCATCCATGGTGAAACCATGGGTCAGCACTGCATTATAAGGTGCACGGCCACGGGTTCCGCAGCTTTCCAGCAGCGAGGAATGGAACCAGCCGCGATGCTGATCCGAACCTTCCATATAAAGATCGGCAGGCCATTTCAGATCAGGGCGGTCTTCCAGCGTGAAAGTATGGGTTGAACCGGAGTCGAACCAGACATCGAGAATGTCGGTAACCTGCTCCCAAGCCTCACCGGCGCGGTTGCCGAGGAAACGCTCACGCGCACCTTCTGCAAACCATGCATCAGCACCCTCCACTTCAAAAGCCGCGAGAATACGTTCATTCACAGCTTCATCAATCAGCACTGCGCCATCTTCGGCTGCGAAAACGCAGATCGGCACGCCCCATGCGCGCTGGCGTGACAGCACCCAGTCAGGACGATTTTCAATCATCGCACGCAGGCGGTTCTGTCCGGCAGCCGGTACAAAACGTGTATCATCAATGGCTTTCAGAGCGCGGGAACGCAGCGTTGTGCCGTCGCCCAGTTCTTTGTCCATATAGACGAACCATTGCGGTGTATTGCGGAAGATGATCGGTTTTTTCGAGCGCCATGAATGCGGATAGGAATGCTTCATGCGGCCACGGGCGAACAGCAGACCACGCGCGATCAGTTCTTTGATAACCGCTTCATTGGCATCACCCTTCTTGCCGTTATCATCGATAACACGGGCAGCACCGCCTTCACGGTCAGGGCCAAAGCCCGGCGCATCGGCAGTATAGAAACCGGCATCATCCACAGGGAAAGGAATCGCAGGATTGATACCGCGTGCTTCAAGTTCACGTGCAGCATCCATCCATGCTTCAAAGTCTTCACGACCATGGCTTGGCGCAGTATGGACGAAGCCTGTACCGGCATCATCGGTCACATGCTCACCGGCAACCAGCGGCACAATAAATTCATAACCGCCGCCAAAGCCTTTGAGCGGATGGGCAGCAGTCATGCCATGCAGCTGTGCAGTGGAAACATCGCGCAAACGATTAAAAGTCAGCTTGGCTTTCTTGAAGCATTCCTCAGCCAGATTATCAGCGAAGATCAGCTTCTCACCAGCCTGCGGGCCAAAATCATTTTCCGCGCCGGTCACTTCATAAAGACCGTAGGAAACCTTTGGCGAATAGGCGATGGCGCGGTTGCCCGGAATTGTCCAAGGTGTCGTCGTCCAGATCACCACATGCGCGTCAGCTAGTTCCGGCACGGATGTGACAGGGAATTTCACCCAGATCATATCCGACTCAACATCGTGATATTCAACTTCGGCCTCGGCCAGAGCAGTGCGCTCAACAACTGACCACATAACCGGCTTGGAACCGCGATAAAGCTGGCCGGAACGGGCGAATTTCAGCAATTCACCGGCAATGCGGGCTTCCGCATGGAAATTCATTGTGGTGTATGGCTGTTCAAAATCACCGGTGATTGCCAGACGTTTGAACTCATCGGTCTGAACCTTGATCCAGCCTTCAGCAAATTCACGGCATTCCTTGCGGAATTCATTAACCGGCACTTCGTCTTTATTCTTGCCCTGCGCACGGTATTTTTCTTCGATCTTCCATTCGATCGGCAGACCGTGGCAATCCCAGCCTGGGACATAGTTCGAATTATAGCCGCGCATCTGGAACGAGCGGGTGATCACATCTTTCAGCGTCTTGTTCAGCGCATGACCGATATGGATATTACCATTGGCATATGGAGGGCCGTCATGCAGCACCCAAAGCGGACGATCCTTGGCATCTTCACGCAGCTTCTTATAAAGATTCATCTCTTCCCAGCGTGCGACCAGCAGCGGCTCACGCTGCGGAAGGCTGGCACGCATCGGAAAGTCGGTCTGCGGCAGGTTAAGCGTTTTGGAATAATCGATTTTTTCAGCAGTCATTATCTTGAGCATTCAGTTGGACTACCAAGCATAATGCAGGCACTATGCTTCTCTCAGGCAGGCAGTCTTAAGAAAATATATATCCTGAAATTGCGGCAGAGTTCATCATACCTCAGGATGTCAGCTATTCTTCCCGGACCTTTCCCCCTGAACCATCCGGTCAGGCTTAAGAAAAGGCCGGGCCAATAATTCGGCCGGCATAGCGCAGCATTATAAATATCGAGTATTGTCTCATCATGGTGATGCTTTTACCAATGCAGGCGCGCAGAATAAAGAGGCAAGACAGATAAACTTTGCCCTTCCGGCAGATTTTCAAAGCAAATAAGCCGTTACTTTTCTAAAACCTGACGGTTTTCGCTCCAAACATCAGTCCAGCGTAAAATCAAAACGATAGGTTGCCGAAACACCAACCGTCAACTGATGGCGCGATCCGCGCTCGGATACAAGGCTGGAGCGCGCTGCTTTACCCTGCAATTTAGTATATTCGGCGTAAAGGCTGGTTGTGATTTTATCGGTTGTCATCCATGTCACTGCGCCGCCCAGTCCAGCAGATGTAACTCCCCCGCCATCCGGATCATAAACGGAAAGACCGCTGGCAACGGATTCCTCAGCATTAATACCATAATAGGTATCCAGATATTTCTCGGAAGCAAAGGACATGCGCGGCCCGCCGGAAACACGGATAGCCGGTGTCACATCATAAAATGCATCCCCTGCCAGTTCGCCGACAATACCATTATGCGCCCGAACCCCGTGACGCAGTTCTGAGCGCAGACGAAACCAGTCCGTCGGATAGAATTCCATAAAGCCGCCGACCTCACCGCCCCATGGCACATCTTTCAAGCCATCGGCCTGACTGCCCCCGCGTGCCATCAAAAACTCGCCGGTCAGCCCCACGCGAAAATCTTCCATATCCATCAGAGCGAAGGAAATATTGTCATTGCGGGATGAAAAGCGCTCGGCAACACCTGTGCGGCCGAAGGAAATCAGAGGCTGCGCACTCATTATATATTTGCTGGAGCCTGTAAAACGGGGCTGGCGGTAAAAGTCGCCGCCGACGGTCAGCGACCAGTCACCTGACCAGAAATGTTTTCCTGATGATTGTCCGCCCTCTTCCGCCAAAGCCGGATGAATGAATGATGCAGCAGACAAAACAGCCAATCCGGCAATCCGGAACCGGTTAAACATATTACGCAAAACGCATACTCCAGACGCCATTTGCAGGCGGACAAACAGGTATGCGCTTATTTTTCAAGTAAAGCGGTAAATATATTCTGAAATATTGAGATCAATTCAGCTGCGGGAGAATGTCAGATAGGAATCCAGCAAAGAAAGCGGCTGTACAGCGGATAATATTGCCCGTGCTTCAGCTTCATCCTGCCGCATCTGCACCATCAATGCATCAAGCGAATCGAATTTTTCTTCTCCGCGTAAATAAGCAAAGAAAGATACAGAGCAGAATTCGCCGTAGAGATCGCCTGAGAAGTCAAACAAGAATGTCTCAAGCAATGCGCAACCGTCACTATCCACGGTCGGGCGGCGGCCAAAACTGGCAACACCATCATAAAGTGTGCCGTCAGCACGGCGGAAACGCACAGCATAGATACCGTGCTTCAGATTGGTCTGCTCCGGCAGCGCCATATTAGCTGTCGGAAAACCAAGCGTGCGCCCCAGTTGCTTGCCTTTAATAACTGTACTGGCCAGCGTGTAGCGGTAGCCCAACAGTCCCGCGGCTCCCGCCACGTCACCTTCCGCCAGATGGGAGCGAATGCGCGAGGAGGAAACCACCTCGCCGCCCTCATCGGTGAAAGGCTCAATCAGCGTGACGCCGAAACCGTGTTTCTCACCCGCCTGTTTCAAAAACTCAGGATTGCCCTGCCGCTTTTTGCCGAAGTGAAAATCAACACCGGTAATGACTTCCGATGCACCCAGCCGTTCGATCAATGCCTGATCGATGAATTCCTGCGCACTCAGGCAGGAAAATCCGGCATCAAAGCCCTGCTCCACCACAACATCAAAACCGAGCAAACCCAGAATAGCCGCTTTTTCCTGCGCATCAGTCAGGCGGTCAACCGGCTGATCCGGATTGAAAAAACTGCGCGGATGCGGCTCAAATGTCAGCACAACTGCCGGACAATTGCGCTCTTTGGCCAGTTGCAGGGTTTTCTCAAGCACAGCCTGATGACCGCGATGCACACCGTCAAAATTGCCGATCGCCACCACGCCGCCGCGCATATGTGCAGGCAGCGGCTCACTGCCGTTCACACCGCAGGTGAGACGAAGAATTGCGGATTTTGCAGCAAATTCTGAAGGCATCGCAGTCATTGAGTTGTTTCAGATCAGTTGTTCAGGGATTAAAAACTTCCGGCAATCACACCAGATAACGCATCACTGCTGCCGGCGCCTCACCGTGACGGCCAAGAAATGCCAGCAGCTTGTCGTGATCGACTTCGCCCTTGGCCACATAATCAGCCGCGTGAATACCGCCGGAAATATACAGAACATCCACGCCGTAATTCTGCGCACCTTTCACATCGGTCAGCATACCGTCGCCGATAGCAAGGATGCGGGATTTATCGACAGACTTGCCGGTCAGCTTTTCTGCGGCCTGCATTGCAGCCGCATAAATCGGGTGATGCGGCTTACCGGCGATAAGCGTGCGACCGCCGAGCTGCGTGTAATCACGCGCCAGTGCACCGGCACACCAGATCAGGCGGGTGCCGCGTTCCACAACGATATCAGGATTGGCGCAGATGAATGGCAGATTGCGCGAACGGAAACGCTGCAGCAGTTCGGCATAATCTTCCGGCTTTTCCACTTCATCATCGACCAGACCGGTACAGACAACACCGGACGCCTCATATTCTTCAACCAGCTCCACATCCAGCCCGTCATAAATCGCCAATTCGCGCTCAGGCCCCAGATGATAGATTTTGCGCGGGCCTGCAGCGATCAGATCACGGGTAACATCACCGGATGTCACGATCTGGTCATAGCTCTCATTAGTGATGCCCATCATTTCCATCTGGGCGGCAACACCGGGATTTGGGCGCGGCGAATTGGTAATCAGCACCACTTTGACACCGGCCTCGCGGGCACGTTTCAGAGCATCTGCAGCCGGACGATAGGCTTCCACCCCATTATGCAACACGCCCCAGACATCACTGAAGATCACATCATAGCGGTCAAAAAGATCATCGAGTTTCGCCGGATGCAGCATAAAACTATCCTTAAATCAATTATCTCCGCAGCTAAACGGAGCACAGGCGCACCATTCGCGCGCACGGATCTGCATGAAAGACGCGGTCGAAGCCAAAGCTTCAGGCGCCGGATTTTATAAATGCTCTAAACCAACAGGCAGCATATGTCACCCGTTTTGCGTGGGCGAAAATATCACAACACTGTTTATATTTTGACGCAGCACGGAACAATGCCGCTCATGTTTCATTAACTCTACCCTGTACCCAGTTTTTTTACTGTGTTTCGTGACGGCTTGTTAGAACCAATCCATTACCATCAGAGAAAATGAAAAGATTGAATCGCGTTTCCTGTTTTGCCTGCCGTTATCTGAAACGTCACACGACATGAAACAGACGGACAATAAGAAGACTATGTTCCGGCCTGTGCCGGCAGGAGAGACTATGCGTTGCGTAAAAAGCCCAAAACAGCGATCCGGCAGTTTTTCTGCACTGATAATGCGGTTTCGCAGAAACCAGACCGGCGCTATTGCCCCGCTTTTCGCATTGATGCTCCCGCCTATTCTTTTTGCAATGATGCTGGCGATTGACACAGCCAATCTGATGCGTGTGCGCGGAAATGTTCAGCAGTCACTTGATGCCGCTGCGCTGGCTGTCGGTAAGCGCTTCACTGTCGTTTCGGAAGAAAGCCAGATCCGGGCATTCGGCAAAAAAATATTTGATGCTAATCTGCGTGCCATCGAACCGGACAAAACTCAGTTTACTCTGGAGTTTCCTAAAGGTCGCGATTCAGACCAGCAAATCGTTGCCGGCGCATCCTTCCGTTATATTTCATTTTACGGAAGAGCCGTAATGGCAATGACGAAAGATGAGGTTGACTGGGATCAATATACTTTTTCAATGTCTGCAACTGTACGCCTTAAGAATACTCTGGAAGTCGCTCTTGTCCTTGATAATTCCGGCTCGATGGCTGAGCGCGGTTCGGGCTCAGGTCTCAAACGCATAGATTTACTTAAGCAGGCATCCACTCAACTTGTAGACAAGCTGGCAGAACAGGCCAAGCTTATAACGCATCTTGAAAATCCGGTACAGTTTTCCCTGGTTCCTTTTGCTGCCTCAGTCAATATCGGCCCTGAAAACCAGACCCAGCCGTGGATGGATCAGACCGGCATTTCGCCGGTTCATTATGAAAACTTCACCATGCCCACGGCAAACAACCCTATCAATGTCGGGTACAATAAAAATATCATTCTTCGTGATGGTGCTTATTTTAAACAAGGGTCTGGTTGGGGAAGCGAAAACGGCCATTATTTCACGCGGTTCAGCCTGTATAATGACATGCAAACCACACGTGGCAGAACATATACAAGCTGGAAAGGTTGTGTAGAAGCACGCCCCGGAGAGTACGGCATTAATGCTGATCGCCCGACGATTGATAAGCCTGACACGATGTATGTGCCGATGTTCGCCCCCGATGAATATGACACCAGCCGCTCTCTGAACCATTGGTGGTCGGATAACGGGGGACGCTACGACAGCTATCAAACGATGCAACGGGATTTGAAAAAATACTACATCGCGCAAAACACGTCTGGTGAAGGAACATCCGGTCCGAATTACAGCTGCACAACAACGCCGATCACTACACTTACAGATGTAACAACTGACAATGGCCTGAGAACGGTAAAAAATGCCATTGCCAAAATGCAACCGGATGGCGGTACAAATGTGCCGGAAGGTATGGTCTGGGGCTGGAGAACACTTATCCAGAATTCGCCATTTGCAGGCGGAAGAGCTATTTCGGAGCGGGGCAATGATAAAGTCGTCATTGTTCTGACCGATGGTGCCAACACTTATTACCGTTACAACTCACTCGGCGGTACAGACTATGCAAACAACATATCCAACTATTCTTCACTGGGATATACCGCAGTTACAACTAAATCCTACGACAGAACACGTATTTTTCAGGAAGCACGCGGCGCCAGCAATGTTCATGACAATGCCTATTATACTGAAGCACTGAATGCGCGCTTCAAAAAATTGTGCGAGCTTGCAAAACAGGACAAAATCATGGTGATGACTGTTGCGCTTGATCTGCGGCAGAACAATGCGACAGATCGCAAGCAGATGGAAACTATGAAACAATGCGCCTCAGAATCTCGGGTGCGATTTGATAAGGACTTTCCTACCCAGCGGGCAAAACTTTTCTGGAATACAACCGGCGGCAATCTTGAACAGACATTCCGTGAAATTGCGGATGAATTATCCAATTTGCGTGTTGTCCGCTGATTGATGAGAAAAACCACGGCGCGGCTGCACAGAGCCCGCCGTGGTTTTATGTTTTTCACCCTCACAACAGAATTCATACCGCCTTCACATTCGAACAATAATATCCGAAACCCAGCGACACGCTTTTGCGACATGTAAATTTGTTGCCGTCAGGCACTTATAAATCCGCAGGACGGGCATCATATTTGTGCCTAAGCATCTGATTTACGATGCCCCCTGTCAGTTTTTACAGGGTTTATCACCGGCAATATTGTCTTTTATGCCCGCCGGAAACCTTGACTCCGAAACGGCTCTTTCCTATATCAAAAGCACGTTAGCACTCACACAAAGAGAGTGCTAATAATCCACGGGCCGAAAGGCCTTCAACTCATTTTGCTGCCTTATTTCAAGGCGTATTTTCAAGGGTTATATCCATGGCAGAGATCAATTTCCGCCCTCTTCATGACCGCGTTGTCGTTCGTCGTGTAGAATCGGAAGCAAAGACAGCCGGTGGCATCATTATTCCTGATTCAGCCAAAGAAAAGCCGTCTGAAGGCGAAGTTGTCGCCGTTGGTTCCGGTAACCGCGATGAAAGCGGCAAGCTGGTTGCTCTGGACGTTAAAGCTGGCGACCGCGTTCTGTTCGGCAAATGGTCCGGCACAGAAGTGAAGATCGGTGGCGAAGACCTGCTGATCATGAAAGAATCCGACATTCTCGGAATCATTGCCTGATTTTCGATTTAGCCTGAGCGGTTCATAGCCCGGGCTTATTCACCATCCCTTTTCAACAGTTCAAATCGGGAAGCTTTGAAGGTAAGACCTCAGGCTCCAGGAGAGAAAAATGGCTGCTAAAGACGTAAAATTCGGTCGTTCAGCGCGCGAAAAAATGCTGCGCGGCGTCGATATCCTTGCAGATGCTGTTAAAGTAACGCTCGGCCCTAAAGGTCGTAACGTTGTTATCGACAAATCTTTCGGTGCGCCACGCATCACCAAAGACGGTGTATCGGTTGCCAAAGAAGTAGAACTTGAAGACAAGTTCGAAAACATGGGCGCACAGATGCTGCGCGAAGTCGCAAGCAAGACCAATGACACTGCCGGTGACGGTACAACAACCGCTACTGTTCTCGGTCAGGCCATCGTGCAGGAAGGCGCAAAAGCTGTTGCTGCCGGCATGAACCCGATGGATCTGAAGCGCGGTATTGATCTGGCTGTGACTGAAGTTGTTGCAAACCTGCTCGGCAAAGCTCAGAAAATCAACACTTCTGAAGAAGTTGCTCAGGTTGGCACAATCTCCGCTAACGGCGAAGCTGAAATCGGCCGCATGATTGCGGAAGCGATGCAGAAAGTCGGCAACGAAGGCGTCATCACTGTTGAAGAAGCCAAGACAGCTGAAACCGAGCTGGAAGTTGTTGAAGGTATGCAGTTTGACCGCGGCTACCTGTCTCCGTATTTCGTAACCAACCCAGAAAAGATGGTTGCAGAACTGGAAGACGCTTACATCCTTCTGCACGAAAAGAAGCTTTCCAACCTGCAGGCTCTTCTGCCGGTTCTCGAAGCTGTTGTTCAGACTTCCAAGCCACTCGTCATCATCGCTGAAGACGTGGAAGGTGAAGCACTGGCAACTCTGGTTGTTAACAAGCTGCGCGGCGGCCTGAAAATTGCTGCTGTTAAGGCTCCGGGCTTCGGCGATCGTCGTAAGGCAATGCTCGAAGATATCGCTATCCTCACCGGTGGTCAGGTTATCTCCGAAGATCTCGGCATCAAGCTGGAATCCGTGACCCTCGACATGCTCGGCCGTGCGAAGAAAGTTGCGATCACCAAAGAAAACACAACTGTTGTTGATGGTGCCGGTTCGAAAGCTGAAATCGAAGCCCGCGTTGGCCAGATCAAACAGCAGATCGAAGAAACTTCTTCCGACTACGACCGCGAGAAGCTGCAGGAACGTCTTGCCAAGCTAGCTGGCGGTGTAGCAGTTATCCGCGTTGGCGGTGCGACTGAAGTTGAAGTTAAAGAACGCAAAGACCGCGTTGACGATGCTCTGAACGCAACCCGCGCTGCGGTTGAAGAAGGTATCGTACCTGGTGGTGGTACAGCCCTGCTCCGCGCATCGGCCAAGATTACCGTTACAGGTATCAATGCTGATCAGGACGCCGGTATCAACATCATCCGTCGTGCGATCCAGGCTCCTGCCCGTCAGATCACCACAAACGCCGGTGAAGAAGCATCCGTAATCGTTGGTAAAATCCTCGAAAACGCTTCCGAAACCTTTGGTTACAACACTGCAACCAACGAATATGGCGATCTGATCAAAGCTGGTGTTGTTGATCCGGTTAAGGTTGTACGTACTGCTCTGCAGAACGCAGCTTCTATTGCTGGCCTGATGATCACCACCGAAGCCATGATTGCTGAACTGCCGAAGAAAGACGGCGGCATGCCAGCAATGCCAGGCGGCGGCATGGGCGGCATGGGCGGCATGGACTTCTAAGAAGTCCATCCGAGCATTTCGTAGCACAGGCGTGAGCGCCTGTGCGGCCACGATAATGCGGCTAAGAAATGAAAAAGCCTCTGAGAAATCAGGGGCTTTTTTTTACGCCCATGAACTAAAAATCCTGCACCGCAAAGCGGTGCGGGTAGCGGCATGGATTTCTAAGAAATCCATCCGAGCACTTCGTAGCACAGGCGTGAGCGCCTGTGCGGCCACGATAATGCGGCTAAGAAATGAAAAGCCTCTGAGAAATCAGGGGCTTTGTTTATATCAAAACACTAAAATCTGCACGGCATAACGATGCGTCACAGGATATAGCTTGCCTTATGCATTTAAGCTGATTATGTAGCCTCTCCATTTTTCAGGAGAGATATTTCTAAATAAATTGTAACCAATGCGATTAGCGACCATCACAATTGCAATGCATTATTTTTTTAAAGTTACTGTACTTAATGATAACTCAAAATTATTTTAGTATCTCCTTAAGGATCAGGCTTTAAAGATTGAAAATCTGCAGCTTGCGCTGGTCGGCACTCCTATTTGCCCCCGCTTGAAGGAACTGCTGACCGCGCATAGGGAAGACGGGGAAACCCGTCTTCCCACGCCTTTCTCAGTACAATTTCCGCTTTTCACAAGTCATAAATAAGAGCTCCGATATGCCGCTTGCGCCTGTGAAACTCATAGTTCAGCCTGTTGGCTGGCCGCTCCATCTCAGCACTCTGTTTTACATATAAATGCTTCACACTTTCCGGAATGCGCTATAGGTTTGCATTTACAAGATTTGCTGTTCTGATCTGGACAGTGCTTTCATTGCACCGCAACGGAGGGAAGACGAATGCGTAAAGAACACCCGATTACAACGGCACCGCAGGACGGACGCACAGTCACGGTACTCTGGACAGACTTTGATGGTCAGCTCAATGAATCTCCTGCCCGTTATCGCCGGCTTGAACAGCTTCAAAAAGCCGGTGGCGACTGGAATGAAAGCGACACCGGCTGGTGGACTTTCATTGACAGCACAACCCAGAAAAAAATCGAACCGACTGCCTGGATAGAAAATCCGGATGATGAGGCCGAGGACGATTGAACCGCCTTTAATATTGCGCGCGCGATAACGGCACCGCACTGAAAATATTAAACTTATTTTCACTTGCGACCGTACTGAAGCTTACACAAAACTGTGTTTTGCACGGTCTCGTAATACTTGTAACTGATACCATATGACACTCTGACATCTTCCCAGAATACAGAACTTCAGGAGCTGTAAATGTCTGACCAACGTACCGAAACCGATAGTTTCGGCCCTATCGCTGTTGATAATGATCGTTACTGGGGTGCGCAGACCCAGCGCTCTCTGCAAAATTTTAAAATCGGAACAGATCGCCAGCCATTGCCGCTCATTCATGCACTCGGCATTGTCAAACAGGCCGCTGCAGAAACAAATATTGCTCTGGGCAAACTGGATCCGGTCTTAGGCCGCGCCATTACTGTGGCTGCTGCAGAGGTTGTTGAAGGCAAGCTGGACGATCATTTCCCGCTGGTGATTTATCAGACCGGTTCCGGTACACAATCGAATATGAATGTGAATGAGGTGATCTCCAACCGCGCGATTGAAATGCTCGGCGGCACGATCGGCAGCAAAAAGCCGGTTCACCCGAATGACCATGTGAATATGGGGCAATCCTCCAATGACAGTTTCCCGACTGCCATGCATATTGCCACGGCGGTTGAAGTTACCTCCCGCCTGCTGCCCGCCATCGATCATCTGATTGATGCGCTGAAAGCCAAAGAAGAGAAATTCTCGCATCTGATTAAGATCGGTCGCACCCATACGCAGGATGCCACACCGGTGACTTTGGGACAGGAATTCTCAGGTTACCGTGCGGCGGCAGAATATGGCAAGCACCGTATTGTGCAGAGCCTGACAGATGTTTATCTGCTGGCACAGGGCGGCACAGCGGTCGGCACCGGCCTGAACTCCGCTAAAGGTTTTGATACCGGCTTTGCTGATGCGGTTGCCAATATTACCGGCCTGCCATTTAAAACCGCCCCGAATAAATTCGAGGCACTCGCTTCCCACGGCGCTCTGCTCAATCTTCATGGCAGTTTGAATGCGCTTGCCGCCGATCTGTTTAAGATTGCCAATGATATCCGTTTTCTCGGCTCCGGCCCCCGCTCCGGCCTCGGCGAATTACAATTGCCGGAAAATGAACCGGGTTCATCGATCATGCCGGGTAAGGTCAATCCGACTCAGGCAGAAGCTTTGACCATGGTTGCCACTCAGGTTTTCGGCAACCATACAACCGTCACCGTTGCTTCCAGTCAGGGACATTTTGAGCTGAATGTTTTCAAGCCTGTGATTGCGGCCAATGTGCTGCAATCTATCCGCTTGCTGGCTGACGGCATGAATTCCTTTGTCGATCATTGTATTGACGGTATTGAAGCCAATGAAGCCCGCATCCATGAACTGATGGAAAATTCATTGATGCTGGTAACGGCTCTCGCACCGCAGATCGGCTATGACGCAGCAGCAAAAATCGCCAAGACTGCCCATCATAATGGCACGACTTTGCGCGAGGAAGCTCTGAAAAGTGGTCTTGTCAGTGAAGCAGAATATGAAGCTTTAGTGCGTCCGGAACTGATGTTACACCCTGCATAAACTGCTCTGCAGATGAATTAATTGCAGCCCGTAACAGCGCACTGTTACGGGCCGCTTTCTTTTATAAGCTCTTGTAACCTTAACCTGCTATCAACGCAGGGCTATCGGTGTTAAATTTCAACATGCTATTTTAGGGTTCACTATTGATGAACAATATGTCAATATCTGTCTATATTTACAATACAGTCACTTATTAGTTATCCATTGCGCAACAGCAATTCATGCTGCGCATAATGAGCCTGCAGCATAAATCACTTTTCTATTGTTAACTTTTATTGCCTGGAAGCCTCTTACCCTCCTCCAGCAATATATCATCCGGAGCCTCATAATGAGCACTGTTTCCGCCTCCCAGAATTCCATTATTATTCTGATCTCCCGCGTTTTTCTTGCTATTCTTTTCATTCTTGCAGGTTGGGGCAAGCTGACCGGCCTTGAAGGCACTGCGCAATATTTCGGTGCGATCGGCCTGCCAATGCCAAGCGTGACCGCAGTTCTCGTTGGTCTGGTTGAATTTGTTGGTGGCCTCGCCATTCTGATCGGTTTCCAGACCCGTATCGCAGCAGTCGTTGTTGCCCTGTTCACCATCGGCGCCACACTGGTAGCTCATATGGATTTTGCCGAAGGCATGAACGCACTGATGGCACAGAAGAACCTCGCAATTGCAGGTGGTCTGCTGCTGCTCGCCGTAACCGGTGCCGGCGCATATTCGGTTGACCGTCGCGGTCGCTAATAGCTGAACACTTCTACCTATCAAAAAGGCCGCAATTCTCATGAATTGCGGCCTTTTCTTTTTTTAAATATGTAAGCTTATTTCAAACTGTCACAAATACGGCTGATAATTTCCGTCACCCGCGGATTATCCAGACTGCGGCGCGCAGAAACCAGACAAGCCTGCGATTTCAGCATAATGCCATCATCGAGAATTTTCAGATTATTGGCACGTAATGTTGAACCCGTCGAAGTAATATCAACAATAATATCCGCAGAACCCGCAGCAGGCGCGCCCTCTGTTGCACCCAGACTTTCCACAATACGGTAAACCTGAATACCGTGTTTCTGAGAGAAAAACTGCTGTGTCAGCCGCCAATATTTGGTGGCAATCCGCAAACGGCGACCATGACGCTGACGGAAATCCGCAGCCACATCATCCAGATCGGCCATTGTCGAAACATCATGCCAGACTTCCGGCACAGCAACGATCACATCCGCATGGCCAAAGCCAAGCTGCGTTTCAATCTGCACTTTTTCATCGGCACGCGCCAGTGTCTCACGGATCAGGTCTTCACCGGTTACACCAAGATCAACCGCACCATAACCAAGCTCACGGGCGATTTCAGACGCCGATAAAAACAGAATATCCACATCATCCACGCCTTCGATGGTTGCGCGATAATTGCGGTCATCTTCCGGCAACACTACATGCAATCCGGCTTTCGCCATCACTGCAATTGTCTGCTCTTTCAGACGGCCTTTGGAAGGCAAAGCCAGTGTTACAGTCATGACTGCACTCCTGTCCGTGTTGCATCTGCACATTTTTGCAAACGGTCAAGCCAGATGGAGAAACCAACACCGGAAATACGTTCTTTCGCGCCCAGCATCGTCAGCAAACGATCATAACGACCGCCACCGACAATCACCCCGCAATCAGCATCGCGACTGGTAATTTCATAAACCAGACCGGTATAATAATCGAGTGGGCGGCCGAAACCTGCATCATAAGTGATGATGCCGAGATCAATACCAGCCTTACGCATTTCCTCAACACGCTTAGCAAAGCTCTGCAATGCAGCGCCGAGATCAAGACCATTTTGCTCGGCAAATTCTGTCAGCTGTACAGTCGCCTGTTCCAGCGGCACGCGGATGGACAGGAATGTCTTAAGCGCTGTCAGCACCCGATCTGCCAGCTGAACCGCAGCCAGCTGCTGCTTTTCCATCAGGCGGCGTGCGATTTCCGCAGGTGTGCGCCCTGCAACAGGTGAAATACCTGCCGCCTGCATTTCCTGCGCAAGTGCAGTGACCAAAGCATCTTCACCCTGCTCATCAACAATCTGACGCAAACGCTCAGGAATAACATTACCAAGACGCGGTGACGTCAAATCCTGCAAGGCCTGTTCCAGCAGTTCAGCACTACCAAAAGCACGCGCCAGCTTTTTCTGCCAGCCACGTGGCAGGCCGAGAGATGCCAGAACAGCTTCAAACACAGACTGATCGCCGAGCAGCACCTGCAGTGACGCATTAGGAGCGGCCTGATGCACAGCATTCAACGCATCGCTCAGAGAGCGCGCATCGGAGGCCGGTTCATTATCGCCGCCAAGATCTTCGATACCGGCCTGATGAAAGCTGGTGCCGCCTTCACGACGCTGGCGAAAAACCTCGCCAATATAAGAATAGCGCTTCGGCGTGGCTGCATTCAGCGCAATATGATTGCGGCAGACCGGAATGGTGAATTCCGGACGCAGGCACAGACTGTCGCCATTTTCATTCTCGGTCAGAAAAATCCGGCTACGCAGATCCTCACCGGCCATATCCAGAAACGGATCGGCCGGCTGCAGGATCGGAATATCAACGGCTTCACTCGACGTGGTTGCAAAATAAGACGCCAGATCAGCGGCAATATCTGCTGTTTGACGATTGTTCATTTTACTTCGCCTGCCTGCTTAGTTCCTGCAAGCGATCCTCTGCCTGTTCAGCCAGAATACGCTTCACTTCCGCAACCAGATCAGCTTCCTTGACAGTGATCTGCGCCGGACGGCTGGCGCGCCATTCCTCATTGCTTTCGATCTCACCGGAAAGACGTTTACCCTCGATCAAATCCTTAATCTGGATTTCGCCATTGGCACGTTCATCACCGCCCTGAATAATCGCAAGCGGCGCATTGCGGCGGTCTGCATATTTCAGCTGATTACCGAATTTCTTCCAGTTACCCTGATACATCTCGGCACGGATACCGGCATCACGCAGATCCTGCGTGAATTTCTGGTAGCGGCCGAGGCTTTCGGCATCACCGTCCATCACCGTAATGACAACCGGTGCCATTGCATCTTCAGTGCCGAGCTTGCCAAGGTTTTTCAACGCTGTCATCAAACGGGAAACGCCGATTGAGAAGCCCGTTGCCGGAACCGGCTGGCCACGGAAACGCGACACCAGACCATCATAACGGCCACCACCACCAACAGAACCGAAGACGACTTTTTCACCCTTTTCATTGGTGACGTCGAATTGCAGTTCGGCTTCATAAACAGGGCCGGTGTAATATTCGAGACCACGCACAACAGACGGATCGATTTTGACGCGACCGGCATAGCCGCCTGCATCAAACAAAATTTGCATCTGTGCGAGCTCTTCAACACCTTCAGTGCCGCGGGCATTGCCTTCAACAACAGCACGTAAATTCGCGATGGTCTGCTGACCATCTTCCGCACCCGCAGCAGTAAAGTCGAGCACTTTGGCAATTGCCGCGGCATCAAGGCCTGCACCTTTGGTAAAGTCGCCAGATTCATCACGGCGGCCTTCGCCGAGCAGCAGTTTCACGCCCTCTTCGCCAAATTTGTCGAGCTTGTCGATGGCACGCAGCACATTGAGGCGGCGTCCAGCATTGTCATCACCGGCCAGACCAATCGCTTCCAGAACACCGTCGAGAACCTTACGGCTATTGACGCGGATCATATAATCGCCGCGCTGAATGCCGAGACGCTCCAGCGTATCCGCTGCCATCATGCACATTTCCGCATCGGCAGACACGCCCGGCGCACCAACAGTATCGGCATCGAACTGCATGAACTGGCGGAAACGGCCAGGACCCGGCTTTTCATTGCGGAATACCCAGCCATTGCGATAGGTGCGGAACGGCAGCTGAATTTCATTGAAGTTCTCAGCCACATGACGCGCCAGCGGCGCAGTCAGATCATAGCGCAGCGACAGCCATTGTTCATCATCATCCTGAAGCGAGAACACACCTTCATTCGGACGATCCTGATCCGGCAGGAATTTGCCCAGCGCGTCAGTATATTCAACAAGCGGCGTTTCAATCGGATCAAAACCGTAGCGCTCATAAACCTCACGGATAGTCGCCAGCATTTTCTCAGCAGCACGCAGATCATGAGGCTCACGGTCCACAAAGCCGCGCGGCAACCGCGCTTTCATCTTCTCCGCTTTATTTGCCATGATACTGATCCGCTAAACTTGAGTTATCTTGAAGATTAAATGCCTTAATATCCTTGAAAGGCGCGTATGTTTCCTAACCGATCAGTTTGCATGCGGCAAGAGCAAGATCCGCGCAGAAACATATTATGCCGGTCGTACAAAATCCTGCCGCAAGCGCTCAATCACCGGACGACAATAACAACCTTCCAGATGATCATTCACCAACCCCATCGCCTGCATAAAAGCATAGACTGTTGTCGGACCGACAAATGACCAGCCGCGCCTCTTCAAATCCTTGCTGATACGGGTAGAAATCTCGGTTAAAGGGTTCGCTTTATAGGCCGCCAGATCAAATCGCAGCGGCCGGTCTTTCGGCTGCGGCTCAAAGCTCCAGAAATAAGCAGCCAGCGAACCTTTTTCGGCAATCAGATCAATCGCACGACCTGCATTATTAATCGCTGATTTGATCTTGCCGCGATGGCGTACAATGCCCTTATCCTGCATCAGACGCTCAACATCTTCCTCAGTAAACTGTGTCATTTTATGAAAATCAAACTCTGCAAAAGCACGGCGGAAATTTTCACGCTTACGCAGAATTGTCAGCCATGACAGACCAGACTGAAAGCCCTCCAGACAGATTTTCTCGAAAAGACGACGATCATTATCAACCGGAAATCCCCATTCCGTATCATGGTACAGCAGATAATCCGGCAAACCGCCATGCCAACCACAGCGCACCCGCCCATCCTCTCCTAAATGCAATCCTGCTTCCAGAACCGGTATATCCTGCGTCATTTTTCACCCGCACCATCTCTGCCCAAACCAACGAGTCTCTCTATAGCATATTTCATTTGACATGGAACAAAAAAAGAACATATCTTCCGTTTCAAGACAGAAAGCAGCCGCGAAACCCAACTCAGAATATTTACCTGCTGATAACCAAAAGAGAAAGTTTTCACCGCATTTGCACATCCGCAAGGCAGTGATTCACCTTTTCAAAAGGGTCAGGCATCACAGTCGAGGCAAAGGAATCTGCATGTCTCGCCTGCTGAACAGTGCATCACAGTTTCAGGCATGACTTCAACACAGGACGATCTGATGAAACCACGTCATCTGCTGCTGATCGCATCCATTGCTGCTTTTGCCCTGTCCGCCATTTCAGCTGGCGGAGCATTTGCCAATGACCGTTATGCCACACCGCCGCCTCTGGTTCTCAGCCCTGATCTGAGTGCGCCCTGGGTCACTCAATTGCAGCCGCAGCGCTATGCCACTCAGCTTGCGCCATCAAAGCCGCGTATCTACCGCAACAGCGGATCACAAGGCATTCAGGCACCGGCGCAACGCTCCGCCACACGCCAGCAAGCACGCACAAAACAGGATAAAGCTCTGCAACGGAATGCAACCTATCAGCAGGGTTCATTCATCCGCACCAGCACGGCAGCACCGCAAAATCCTGCAAAGGTTGCAGGCGGTATGAACCCGATCTATCTGCCGCAGGAAGTTGATTACTCAGCTTCCCATAAGTCCGGAACAATCGTGATCGATACGAAAAACAAGTTTCTGTATCTTGTCGGAGATAATGGTAAAGCCCGCCGCTACGGCGTGGGCGTCGGTAAAGAAGGCTTCAGCTGGAAAGGTACAGAAACCGTGAGCCGCAAGGCCGAATGGCCAACATGGCATCCGCCGAAAGAAATGATTGCCCGCGAACGCAAGAAAGGCCGTATTCTTCCTGTCCGTATGGAAGGCGGCATCGCCAATCCGCTCGGCGCACGTGCGCTGTATTTAGGCAATACGCTCTATCGTATTCACGGCACCAATGCGCCATCTACCATCGGACGGGCAGTATCTTCCGGCTGTATCCGTATGCGCAATCAGGATGTGGAAGATCTCTATGAACGGGTGCCGGTGGGCACAAAAGTCGTCGTTCTCTGAATCTACCCTGAAGAGCAGAATAGAATTTCTGCTTAAACGCCTCCAAACCAGAAGCCCTGCATCAGACACTGATGCAGGGCTTTTCTATTCATCGCATGGCAAGTTGCGGTTTTACTCGCATCTCGCCTCCGGCAGCCTGTCAGGCATTGCACACGCAAGAAGAAATCTGTCCGGAGACAGAAGGCTTGTGAAAAACCACCCCCAAGAATTTATCGCTTTTGACATAAGCCGGTCTTGCAAAAACTGTAAGAACTGATTCAAGATTGCGTTCTGCAAAGTGCTTCGCCGGTTTATCCCAAACAATGCGATGAAATTACCGGCGCAAAAAACAGAAAAGGAATAAGGACATGACCGTAGCTGCGATCAAACTGAACGACGGCAACTCCATTCCGCAACTGGGTTTCGGTGTATGGCAGGTCAGCGATGAAGAAGCCGTCGCCAGTGTGACAACCGCACTTGAAACCGGCTACCGTCACATTGATACCGCCGCAATTTACAAGAATGAAAAGGGTGTCGGTCAGGCAATTCGTAATTCCGGCATCGCACGTCAGGATATTTTTCTGACAACGAAAGTCTGGAATGACGATCAGGGTTATGATTCCACCCTGAAAGCTTTTGATGCTTCGGCTGAGCGCCTCGGCACAGATTATTTTGATCTTTATCTCATTCACTGGCCAATGCCGAACAAAGATAAATTCCTTGATACATGGCGTGCACTCATCAAATTGCGTGAAGAAGGCCGTGTGAAATCAATTGGCGTTTCCAATTTCCGCACAGCCGATCTGCAACGTATCCTGCGTGAAACAGATGTTGTACCGGCCATCAACCAGATCGAACTTCATCCTTATTTCCAGCAGGATAATCTGCGCCAGTTCCACCAGCAGCATAATATCGCTACAGAAGCATGGAGCCCGCTCGGACAGGGTAAAATTCTGGACAATCCGGTTTTGAAAGCCATTGCCGCCAATCACGGCAAATCTGTCGCTCAGGTCATTCTGCGCTGGCATCTGGATATCGGTAATGTCGTCATTCCAAAATCCGTCACCCCTGCCCGTATAAAAGAAAATTTTGAAGTCACAGATTTCAAGCTTCTGGGTATCGAGCATGACGAGATCAACAAGCTGGATGCTTCTGACGGACGTATCGGGCCTGATCCGACAACCTTCGGTTAATCTGTCATTTCGAAATATATTTTTCAAAAAATTCGCTTAATTATCAAAGCACTCGTATAAATTATACGAGTGCTTTATTTTAAAATGAATAAATCAACAAAAAATCTGATTTTGTCAAACTATTAATTTCATTTTTACTGAAAAATTAAATTAAAATATAAATATTTATCAATTTAATTAAATTTCTAAATACAAAACGACATAAAATTAATTAACCACTACATCAAAATTACAACAAACACTCACCACCACCCTTTTTATTACCTGCATTTTATTGCAGTATCCATTTATGGTTTTTTTCATATGATGAGTTATAAATTTCCAATAGAGAAAGGATGATTTTTTTCCGCCTGTTAAATTATTATATTTCCGGTTTTTTCTGAAATCAGATTATGAAAATTCCATGCAATTTTAAGAATTAAAACAGAGCCAAGTATAAATATATTTTATTCAATTTTTTAAGGTGAAAAATGTCAATTGTTGTCAATCTTGATGTTGTTTTAGCACGTAAAAAAATCCGCTCACGCCAGCTTGCGGCCGATATAGGCATTACGGAACCCAATGTATCCCTGCTCAAATCCGGCAAAGTGCGCGGCATACGCTTTGAAACACTGGCAAAAATTTGCCGTGTCCTTGAATGCCAGCCAGGCGATATTCTTGAATATCGCGATGAGGTCGGCACTCCGCATTAATGCAACCGGCGACTGAGCACATATAGACAGTTGAAAAATCAGACACACAAAAGCCGCGCGATCAGTGACCAGCGCGGCTTTTTATAAGAAACCAATATTTCCCGTCAGAGAAATATCAGCTGATCCTGATTGTATTAATGATGGAAAGACGAAATGCCGTATCCGTCATTTGCAACTGCGCTGCCGCCGGTTTCAACGGAGAGCAAACCCAATCCGGTAAACAGGATTGCAGACAACATAAGGACGGTCAGGAGCGTGGCGCTCTTTGCGGACATGGAAACAAGTCTCCCGGAAGCGGACTAAATTCAGCATGAACCGGCACATTGCATAAAGATGCACACGGACTCAGCATTGTTGAAAGGTGCTTCCAGATATAAGCAGCCGATCTTAACAGCAATAAAACATGCGCAAGATACACGCTAAAAACACATACAAAAATCAGTTTGATTTTCATTGTGGCAGATCAGCAACTGAAACGGCTCTATGCAGTGTAAAAACCCGATCTCACTCAATCAAATAGTAACCATAGATCTTTACGTATAAACAAAATACGCCGCCCAAGCCCCAAAATTCCGGCTGATCCCCGCAGTGAGTCTCCGTGATAAGCACAATGACAGCGCCACAAATGGCCACTGCATTTCCTTTGCCGAGTATTTCTCCGTTTATTTTGCTGCTCTGTTTTTAACATCGAGGTTACAGCACTCTTTATCACTTGACCTGCCAGCCTTCTCTCTGCCATCCGTAGCCGATGCGCGCAAATTACAGAATGCAACGACTGCTTATTGACCTTCCCCTGCAACCGGATCACCTCATAGAGGCTCCGGCGGATATGGCACATTACCTGCTCAATGTTTTGCGTATGCGGGACGGCGATAAGATTTTGCTGTTCAACGGGCGGGATGGTGAATGGCTCGCGCATATAGAGCAAACGGGCAAAAAACGCGTCTCTCTGCACCCTGCCGAGCAGACACGTCCGCAGCCAGCGGCACCTGATTTTCATTATTGCTTTGCCCCGCTGAAAACCGGCCGCATGGATTATATTATCCAGAAAGCTGTTGAAATGGGCGCTTCCGTCTTACAGCCGGTTATCACCCAGCATTGCCAGATGCCCAAGCTCAACAGCGAGCGGATGCAGGCCAATATGCGTGAAGCCGCAGAACAATGCGGAATTCTCATCCTGCCGGAATACAGGGAGCCGTTGCGCTTTGATAAATTCATGGAGCAATGGGATGAGGCACGCGCGCTGATATTCTGTGACGAGGCTGCCGAGGGCAACAATCCTCTGCCATTATTGACCAGCCTGAAAGGCAAGCCTGCCGGTGTTTTCATTGGTCCTGAAGGCGGCTTTTCAGAAGATGAACGTCAATATTTGCATAAGCAGGATTTTGTGACAGCGATTCCGCTTGGCCCCAGAATTTTACGCGCTGATACCGCTGCGGTAGCAGCCATGGCTGTGATTCAGGCAAGTATCGGCGACTGGCAATAATCCTGTTATTTTATGCATCACTCACAGCATAATTCCGGCAATAGCGCATTTTTTTCAGGGTTCTTCGCAACAGGACAAGGCTCAATTACGCGTCCTGTTATTATTCCAAATAATTATGCCCAATAATTCCACTTGCGTGTTGGATAAAAAAACGCCAATCACATATATGAATAGTGACAACTACAAAATAGGGTAATGCAAAGCATGGCTCGGGATACCACAGACGAAACAGCCATTTCCGGCATTGAGGAACTGGCTGAATATCTCGCAGAAGGCTGTAAGCCACAGGACAAATGGCGCATCGGCACTGAGCATGAGAAATTTCCCTATTATACCAAAGATAACAGCCCTGTTCCCTATGAAGGCACGCAAGGCATCCGCGCCATTCTGGAAGCGATGCAACAGCGTCTTGGCTGGGATCCGATTATCGACGAAGGCAAACTGATCGGGCTGGTCAGCCCGCAGGGTCAGGGTGCAATTTCTCTGGAACCCGGCGGCCAGTTTGAGCTCTCCGGTGCACCGCTGCAGACCATTCATCAAACCTATGCGGAAGCCAGTCAGCATCTGAAAGATGTGCAGACAATTGCGACACCGCTTGGCATCCGTTTCTTTGGTATGGGCGGCAGCCCGAAATGGACGCGTGCTGAAACGCCGGTTATGCCGAAATCCCGCTATGCCATTATGACAGCCTATATGCCTAAAGTCGGTAGTCAGGGGCTGGATATGATGTATCGCACCTCGACCATTCAGGTGAATCTCGACTTCGGTTCTGAAACGGATATGCGGCACAAGATGCAGGTCAGCATGAAGCTGCAATCTGTCGCGACTGCGCTTTTTGCCTCCTCGCCATTCACGGAAGGCAAAACCAACGGCCTGCAATCATGGCGCTCAGACATCTGGCGCGATACAGATAACAGACGTGCAGGTGTCCTGCCATTCGTGTTCTCAGAGCGCTTTGGCTTTGCTGATTATGTAGACTGGGCGCTGGATGTGCCGATGTATTTCATCATGCGCGGCGGCCACTATATTGACTGCACGCATATTACATTCCGCCAGTTTCTGAACGGCGCAATGAAGGATCATCCGACTGCCGGACAGCCTAATATGGGCGACTGGGCGAACCATATTTCCACACTGTTTCCGGAAGTCCGCCTTAAGCGTTTCCTCGAAATGCGTGGTGCTGACGGTGGCCCGCTATCCCATATTGCAGCGCTTTCCGCTTTCTGGGTTGGTCTGCTCTATGATCAGGATGCACTGAATGCGGCGCTGGATCTGACAAAGGACTGGGATTTCGAGCAAGTGGTTACAATGCGTAACGCTGTGCCAGCAAGCGGTCTTGCCACGCCATTCGGCAAGGGCAAAGTCGCGGATATTGCAGCACAGGCAGTCGCAATCGCGTCTCAGGGCCTTAAGAACCGTAAAAATACAGATGAAAACGGCCGCGACGAGAGTATCTATGTTGAACCGCTTGAAGCTATTGCTAAATCAGGAAAACCATTGGCTGAGGTAATGCTGTCTCACTTTGACAGTGACTGGAACCAGTCTGTGGAGCCGGTATTTAAGGCCTATTCCTACTAATAGCCTTAACGAAATAAAGAGCGGCTGCCTGATTCAAAAAATGCAGCCGCTCTTTTTATTTTTGCAAATTGCATCTGACATAGTGTCAACATACACAATGATTTCCTTAACAAAGCTGAACAGGTCTTAATAAAAGCAAACCACAATATATTAAGTTTGACTTATTTTATATTTACCCAAGTAAAGATGTTGAAAAACTGCAATAAAACCATTTGCCTTCATTAAGATATTCCATATGATTACCGGAACTTAACCGGAGAATGGCATGCAGACACTACTTGACCTGGATCAGTTGCGTACTTTTCTGCTGATTGCCGAAACCGGTAGTTTCACCAAAACGGCTGACAGTGTTTTCCGAACCCAGTCTGCGATTTCTATGCAGATACGCCGCCTTGAAGAGCGTATCGGCAAGCCGCTTTTTGCCCGCGAAGGGCGTCATCTCCTGCTGACACCGCATGGCGAAAAACTGCTGAATTATGCAAGGCGCCTTATTGAGCTGAACAATGAAACGGTTGCCTCATTCCGCACCGATAAAATGAAGGCCAATATACGCATCGGCCTGCCCGATATTTATCTGGAACATATGGTGCAGGATGCTTTGCAGCCTATATTCCGTGATTATCCGGCATTTGAAACCATTCTGCATTGTGAACCGACAGATGCGCTGATTGACCATATTCGCCGCGGGGCGCTGGATCTTGCCCTCATCACCCATAATACGGGGCAAAAACGCTCGGAAGTTCTCAATACCAGCCGGTTTGTCTGGGCAACCTCAGCGGAAAACTCTCCGCATGAAGAGCCTGTTATTCCGCTAGCAATGAACAAGACAAATTGCAGCTGGCGCAAAGTGCTGACGGATACACTCAACACGATACAGCGCGAGTATCGTATCGTTTTATCCACCTCCTCCGCCCGCTCCATCCTCATGGCGGTGCGTTCCGGCAGCGCAATCTCGATTCTGCCTGACAATATGGTGGGAAGCGGCATGCGCGTGCTCAATGAGGAAGACGGCTTCCCCAAACTACCGTCCTGCGCTTTGTCACTCATTCGCGCACAGGGTATTCATGCACCCGCCATTGATCTGATCGCCGGTGCCATTAAAACCAGCTTCCGAAAACCGATCCGCTTTTCAGAATAATCAAATCCATTTCCGGTAAAACTGTTTTCAGAACGCATTTGGGACTGATTGAATCAGATCGATGCTTTAACTCTTTGTTGTAACGCGTATCTTATCCGAAAACCGTTTCACGCTGGACAACAGCAAAGTCTCTTGACCGCTAAGCCCATAAAATGGCCAATAGAGTCATGAGTTTTTTTCCAGATTCGCCCGACCGTCAGACAGAAAATAACGCGACCAATGTTGCGGAATATTCTGTATCGGAAATATCCGGTGCGCTGAAACGTACTGTCGAGGATACGTTCAGTCATGTGCGGGTGCGCGGCGAAATCTCCGGCTATCGCGGCCCGCATTCTTCTGGCCACGCCTATTTCGCCCTCAAGGATGAGCGCGCACGGATTGAGGCTGTGATCTGGCGCGGCTCCATGAGCCGCATTAAATTCCGGCCGGAAGAAGGTATGGAAGTGATTGCCACCGGCAAACTCACTACCTATCCGGGTTCATCCAAATACCAGATCGTAATCGAGCAGATGGAGCCTGCCGGTGCCGGTGCACTGATGGCTTTGCTCGAAGAGCGTAAACAACGGCTGGCACGCGAAGGGCTGTTTGATGCAGACCGCAAGCAATTGCTGCCGTTCATGCCCCGCACAATCGGCGTTATCACCTCCCCGACCGGCGCGGTAATCCGCGATATTATTCACCGGATTACGGATCGGTTCCCTTTGCATGTACTGGTCTGGCCGGTTCGCGTGCAAGGCGAGACAACCGGAGAGGAAGTTTCCCGTGCCGTTGCCGGTTTCAACTCGACCTATTTCGGCGAAGTGCTGCCCCGACCGGATGTACTGATTGTTGCCCGTGGCGGCGGCAGTCTGGAAGATCTCTGGGGCTTCAATGATGAGAATGTAGTACGCGCCGTTGCGGCCTCCGATATTCCGGTTATCTCAGCCGTGGGGCACGAAACCGACTGGACACTGATTGACCTTGCGGCAGATATACGCGCTCCTACACCGACTGGCGCTGCAGAAATGGCCGTGCCGGTTCGCACAGATTTACAAGCGCAGCTTGCATCTTACAGTGCGCGACTGGCATCAGCCATGACACGGCTGATCGACAGGCGACGTGAATCCTATCGCGCTTTGCAAAGAGCATTGCCGTCGACCGATCAGTTACTTGCCTTGCCGAGACGCCGCTTTGATGAAGCCGGTTCCAGACTGGGCCGTGCGCTGCTGGTCAGCACAGAGCAAAAACGTGCGCGGTTTGACGGATTGAAGCGCCACCTCTCCCCGCGCCTGCTCAATCAGCAGATCAGAGAGCGCCGCTTGCAGTTGCAACAGCTCAATCAGCGCCTGCCGAGAGGCCTGTCTCTCAAAACACAGAACAGCCGCAACTTGCTGCGGCAGGCATCATCAAGACTGACCGGCGAGCTGATCCTGCGTCGCTCGCGCCAATGGGCACTCAATATTGCCAATCTGCAACGGCGTGGCGACCAGGCCATGCGCCATAGCCTGCAGAAATATCGTACCCGCAGTCTGGAACTGACCCGCCTGATGGAAACCCTGTCCCATACAAGCGTTCTCAAGCGTGGCTTTGCTATTGTGCTGAACGATCAGGGGCTGCCGGTTAAAGCAGCAGCGGCAGTGCAAACAGGCGAAAATCTGACACTGCGCTTTCATGACGGTGATCGCTCCGTCATTGCGGATGGTTCAGCGCCAGCTCCGGCAGTTCAGACACCAAAACCGCAATCTGCCGAACCACCTGTCAAAGACAAGAAAACTAAAGCTCCGCGTGCCAAAGACAGCGGTCAGGGAACACTTTTCTAAAATATATCCGGCAGTCTATTCAGATTTATTTTACTATTTCACCTACCACAAATGAAGATACGCATTTCTATAGTTTTAATAGCGTAAAAAATAACATATATCTGCGACTTCAATCAGCGGGGGAGAAAAAGATTGAAGTATACCGGCATTATTACAGTCTTTACATCGCTTTCCGTACTTACGGCATGCACAACAAGTGCAACACAGACAGACAAGCCCGTAGCCAGTCAAAATCAGCCAGCATCTGCGAGCAATGACACATCAAAACCGGCCAAACTGGTTGAGACCTATACGGCACATATCAGCGATCGTGATAAGGTTGACGAAAAGGGTAAGCCCCTGAAAAACGCCCGCGATATTCTTCTTCAGGATCGTAAAAATTATTACGATTTCAATTTGCGCGATCAGGCTGACACACCAAGCAAGGTCTTTGCCAAAAAAGAAAATCGCTGGTCTCAGGGCAAAGAATTTTCAGAAATGAAATGGGAGCCCTTGAATGCCTCTGATCCTCAGCGCGGCTACCAATGGAAAATGCGTCGCGGGGTTGAATATCAAATATTTGAGGGAAATCCGGACGTGAAAATTCAGGTCTATGACGATGGCAATATCCACGTCGATCCGAGCCGGAACTATTAAGCA
Source organism: Pseudochrobactrum algeriensis (assembly GCF_018436245.1). Taxonomy (NCBI): domain Bacteria; kingdom Pseudomonadati; phylum Pseudomonadota; class Alphaproteobacteria; order Hyphomicrobiales; family Brucellaceae; genus Pseudochrobactrum; species Pseudochrobactrum algeriensis. The sequence continues at coordinate 721,597 of NZ_CP075361.1, read as the reverse complement.
AAATCATACCGGACAAAAGCGGAGCATCTCCGCTTTTGTCAAAATAAAACAAAACTGCTCTGCTCTCAAATGAGGCGGCAGATCGCAATCTATTGATGTGAAAGCGGGAAATTTGGAATGGTACGGTCGAGTGGAGTTGAACCACTGACCTCAGGAGCCACAATCCTGCGCTCTAACCAACTGAGCTACGACCGCGTACCAATCCGGCAGTGAATCAATCAGGCTGCCGATAGGGGTCAGATACGTAAAATCATCGCATATTGCAAGCATATATCAAAAAAACTTTGTGAAAATATGATGCCTTACCGAATTATTGCTCAGGATTTCATTCTGCCTGCCTGAAAAACCGGAAAACCAATGCGATGCTTTTATGTTTTCATCATGATTATGCCATGTAAACCCTGTATTTACCACTGATTAACCATAATGCGCCCTGACAGATGGAACCGCAGCAGGAGATTTTTATCCGCAAGTTTCATCAGACAGCGCTTTGCCCCTTGGGGACATTAACTAATAGTTAAGAAAGTGTTTGTCAGAACCGCCCGCTTTGTGGTGATAATGCCTGTAAATTCTCTGTCGGAACCAAAATTTTCCGATAACAGACAACAGCTTAAGACAGATCAAATCAGTTATTGGTCGGGTACGGAACTAAATATATGCAACAGCATCTGGATTTCATGGAGCTGATCCCTCTTTCCGGCATCCGTGCGGCTCTCGCAAGGGGAGACGCCATGCTGGTGCTGTCGCACGACCTGCAAACTGTTCTCTGGGCAAATGACAGCGGCGCCCGTCTTCTTGACGAAGATGCAGCAGCCGCACTTATCGGACAGGATGCAGATTTCAGCCCGCAGACACGGCGCCAGATTCTGGCTCTCGATCTTCGCACAGAGGGTGCAAAAACAATTATGCTGCGTCTGGGCGGCGGTTTGCACTCAGCCTTGCAGCAATGCACTGTAACACCGCTGACGCTAGCACATACTAATGAGCCGGTCATTCTCATGACTAAGGCTGCAACAGATACAGCAAACAACATTATCCCGCCTTTGCCGCATCATCACCTTATGCAAGTGCAGGCAGACGGAACCATTCTGAACAGCGACGCGCAATTTGATGCCCTGAACATCAACAACAACACTTTGGCTGATCTTATCGTTGAAGCGCAGGATGAAACCGATGGTATTGTGCGCCGTCGTGTACGTGCTGGCCAAAGCACCCTGCCCGCAATGATGATCCGCCTTGACGATCAGAATGAACAGGCATCCTATCTCTTTCTCGTTGAGAGAACACAGGACAGCACGGCTACAACTGCATCTGCACAGGATGCTACTGAGGCTGTCGCAGTCGCTGACATAACTGAAGTCACGCAAGACGATCCGGAGATTGCTGCTCCTGCAGCTGAAGAAAGTGCCCCTGCACGGTTTATCTGGAAAGTAGATGCTGACAGCCGCTTTACGGAAATCTCACCGGAATTTGCAGCAATTGTCGGTGACAATGCCGCTGATATTATCGGCCGTAAATTCTCCGATGTGGCTAAAGTTTTCGGCTTTGATAATGACGGTGTTATTGCTGCCCTGTTGAAGCAGCAGGAAACATGGTCTGGCAAAAGAATTTTCTGGCCTGTGCAGGGTACAGATCAGCGCGTTCCTGTTGATCTCGCTGCACTGCCTGCTTTTGCACGCGACAAGGCTTTTTCCGGTTTCAGCGGTTTTGGCGTTCTCTATCCGTCTTTAACGGAGCAGGATCCTGAAGCCATTGGTATGGCCTTAATATCAGGGCCTGTCGTACCGGACGCACCTGCCCCCCAAACCGATGATGCGAAAAACGCGCCTCTTTCCAGCGAGAAAATCATTCTGATGGAAGCGCTGCGCGCTTCGCAGAAGCGTCAGCAAGATACTGATCCAGCCAGCGAGAATCTTCCCGCAGATAAGGCTAATATTATTGCGGAAATCCGCCCTGCCCGTCCGGAAAACGGCCTATCGCCAACCGAGCGCAGTGCATTCCGCGAGATAGCCGACCGTCTGCGCCGTGAAGTTCTCCAGAAAACACCGAAATCTCAAACAACAGAGCAGCCTACTGCGGCAGATACCCCCGTACTTCCGCAGGCGGAGCCGGTTATTGCGGCTCCGCAGCTGCCTGTTGAAGCAGCAGATATCCCTTATCCGCATGACACACAGCCTGCGAACCACAACCAGCATCACGACCAAGCCGGATCAAAACCGGCACAGGCCGATACGGCATCGCAGGAAGATGAAGACCTGCATGTGCTGAGCGGATTGCCGGTTCCGGTATTGATCCACAGTGCAGACCGGCTGCATTTTGCCAATCAGGCATTTTTCGACATGACCGGCTATAATTCGCTGGATGATCTGCGCCATGCCGGTGGCATTGACGCGCTGTTTGCCCAGTCAGACGACAGCAATCTCAGCGGCATGATCCTGTGCCTCGCTGATGGCGGACATAAGATTGTTGAAGCTCATCTCCAGTCGGTTCCATGGCAGGGTGCACGCGCGCTGATGCTGAGCCTGCTGCCGGAGCTGGTGCTGAAAGCGGATAATGATGACGATATCAGCAAGCAGCCAAGCCGGTTAAAACTGGTCGATAGCATTGCAGCAGAGACTGCGCCGCAGGACAATGCCGTTCATCAGCTGCAATCAGAGCTGGCATTTCAGTCTGCTGAGCCAGCAGAACCAAAAACTGAAGATACCGGAACGACTCCCTCTGTAACGGACAATCGTACGCAGCCTGATTTGCATGCATTGCAAACTCAGATTGATGAACTGACATCCATTCTGGACACGGCAACAGACGGTGTGGTGATTATCGGGCAGGACGGCAAAATCCGTTCACTCAACCAGTCTGCTGCGGCGCTATTCGGCTATGATATCAATGAATTATCAGGCAAGTCCTTCGCCATTCTGTTTGCTATTGAAAGCCAGCGTGCAGCGATTGACTATATTCACGGTCTCTCCGGCGACGGTGTTGCCAGCCTGCTCAATGACGGGCGGGAAGTGATCGGCCGTGAAGCGCAGGGACGTTTCATTCCGCTGTTTATGACCATAGGCAAACTGCCTGCCTCCAAAGGCTATTGCGCGGTAATGCGCGATATTACGCAGTGGAAACGTGCGGAAGAGGAACTGACCTCAGCGCGTCAGGAAGCCGAGCGTGCCTCGACCCATAAAACCGAGTTTCTGGCGCGGATCAGCCATGAAATCCGCACACCGCTGAATGCGATTATCGGCTTCTCCGAACTGATGGCGGAAGAGAAATTCGGCCCGATCGGCAATGACCGCTATCGTGAATATCTGCGTGACATTCATCGTTCAGGCAATCATGTGCTGGCGCTCGTCAATGACCTTCTGGATATTTCCAAGATTGAAGCCGGTGCGCTTGATCTGGAATTTGAAGCCGTGGCGCTCAATGATGCGCTGGCAGAGGCTGTGGCGCTGATGCAGCCGCAGGCTAATCGCGAGCGTGTGATTATCCGCTCCAGCTTCTCGGCCTTTTTGCCGGATATTGTGGCAGATGCCCGTTCGATCCGTCAGGTAGCGCTCAATCTTCTGTCCAATGCAATCCGCTTTACCGGTCAGGGCGGGCAGGTGATTGTTTCAACCAGCTATGAGCCGGAAGGCCATGTGGTGATGCGCGTGCGCGATACCGGTATCGGCATGAACCAGAGCGAGCTGGAACAGGCGCTGAAACCTTTCCGGCAGGTCAGCAATCATAATAGCCAGACGCAAACCCTCAAAAATCCCGACACCAAGGATTGGCGTCAGCAAGGCACCGGACTTGGCCTGCCTCTGACGAAAGCAATGGTGGAGGCAAACCGCGCGCAGTTCTCCATTGAATCTGCGCCGGAACAGGGCACGACTGTGGAAATTACTTTCCCGCCGACCCGCGTTCTCGCAGAATGAGATCCAGAGCGGTTCCGGTTAAGTTTGGATCGTGGAACCGCTCTATCTCTTTGTGTTACGCATTATCCAACGCAAAACCGCTTCACACTTTTGCTGGAAATGCTGTAAATCATTTCAGCCTGATGTAATTTGTTACGTGATCGGAACACAATGAAGCTGATACGCCCCGTTCTGGCTGTTATCGTTATTTTAGCAGTGCTGTTTGTAGGGGCACTGGCAGCACTGCCTTATATTGTATCAACCGATTCCATACGGCTGCATCTGGCTCAGAATATCAGTGCATGGACGGGCTACAGCGTCGAAATACGTCAGCCGCCACGTATGAGTTTCTTCCCGGTCTTTCGTGCTTCGCTCAGCGATGTCACTGTCAGCAAAATGGGCGACACCAATACGCCGTTTATGGCTGCGGAACGCATTGAAGTGGAAATGTCGCCGCTTGATGCCCTGTTCGGGCGTGTTGCCTTTACGGAAACCCGCCTCATCAATGCGCATTTCGCTCTGAGTGAGCCGGTGGAAGACCTGCCGCAATTTGTGAATACGCTGGCCTCATCTTCCGGCCGTCTTGGCCTTGCCATCCGGCAGGCGCGCAATGTGACAGCCCGTAAAACGGACAGCGATCAGCAAAGCGACAAGCAGTTGCAAACCATGCCTTTCGGCAGGCTGGTTCTGGAAAACAGCAGTATCGGCTTCACAACCCGTAATACCGAACGTCAGGAACAGATCAGCAAGATCAATGCCAGCATCGACTGGCCGCAGACAACCAGCGCGGCAACAGTCAAAGGCAAAGCTGTCTGGCATGATGAAACCGTGGACTATAATCTGAATGTTGCGCAGCCGCTTTTGTTGCTGGCGCGCGGCATGAGCCAGATGAGCGCACAGATAACCAGCAAACCGCTGACCATCAGCTTTGACGGACGCAGCAATATTTCTGAAAACATCTTCACGGAAGGTGCGTTCAGCCTGTCCAGCCCGTCGCTCAGCGAAAGCCTGCATTGGGTGGGCCTGTCATCCGATGCCAGCTACTCCCTGCGCGCTATGGCGGATGATGCTTTCAGCATTGAAACCAATGTCAGCGCCACGCCGCTGCGTATTAAATTGTCCGACATTGTGCTCAACCTCAACAATATGCCGGCCAAAGGTGCTGCGGAAATCGGCTTCGGCAAACAGCGGCCGGTGGTTACCGGTACACTGGCTTTCCAGACTTTGAATGCCGTTTCTTTCTTTCACACCGTCACCACACTGGTTACAAAAGTCAGTGAGGATGAAGAGGCGAAAAATTACGGCGGTTATCGTTATGCCCCGCCACGCATGATTGACACGCGACTGCTGAACAGCGCCGATCTGGATATTCGTCTCTCTGCACAGAATGCCAGTATCGGCGCTGCGCAGATGACCGGCCTTGCTGCTGCACTGCAAATTCGCGATGGTCAGGCAATTTTTGATATTGGTGATGCCAAAGCCTTTAAAGGCTCGATCCAGACCAGTATCAAACTGTCCCAGACTGAAGACGGGCAGGACAATATCGGTGTTCGCCTCAACGCGGCCAATATTGACAGTGCTGCATTTCTGACAGCTCTCGGTTTGAATGATCCGATTTTGAGTGGTCAGGGTAATCTCTCAGTGACAGCAGAAACCTCGCCGCAAAGCCTGCAAAGCATGTTGCGCAATGCACGTGGGCAAATCAGCTTCACGCTGAATAATGGCCGGATGCTGGGCTTTGACCTCAATGATTTCATTGCCAAAATGAAAAGTGAGGGCTTCTTTGCCCTGCAACGCCGTGACAAAGTCAGCCTTGATTTCAAGCGCCTCGATGTCAAAGCCTCGCTTGGCGATGGGGTAGCCACACTGGAAACCACCAAAGCCGAGACCATGCAGGGCGCTTTATCGCTGACCGGCATTATCCCGCTGACTGATCGCAGTCTGGCACTGTCCGGTACATTGACCCTGCCACAACCGGCAAAAGAAGCCGCGGATACACCGGCAGATAGTGGTGAAGTAACGCCGCCTGCTCCTGTTGCCACACCGGAAACCACAGAACTGACGGTAACTGAACCGCTCGTCCCACCGGCAGAAAATTTGCATTTCTTTGTCGGCGGCTCATGGGACAGACCGTTTATCTCACCATCGAAATAAGCAAAAGCCGGTGCATCATAGGATGTACCGGCTTTCTAATTCGTACTCTGATCACAAAGATCAACCGAGGCGGAAGGCTGCCTGTTCATCACGCTGGCGCTGTACCACGCGGCGTTTATTGACGACCGAAGCGATAATCACGCCGGTAGCCACCAGACCGATCAGCAATGTACAGACTGCATTGATCTCCGGCGTTACGCCGAGACGCACCTGACTGTAGATTTTCATCGGCAGTGTTGTAGCACCCGGCCCCGAAGTGAAGCTCGCGATTACCAGATCATCCAGTGACAAAGTGAAAGCCAACATCCAGCCGGAGACCACCGCAGGCAGAATAATCGGCAGGGTAATTTTCATGAAAGTTGTCACCGGCGGTGCGCCGAGATCCATCGCTGCTTCTTCCAGTGAACGGTCAAAGCTCACCAGACGCGACTGCACCACAACGGCAACAAAACACATGGCAAAGGTGATATGCGCCAGTGTCACTGTCCAGAAGCCGCGGTCAAAACCGACAGCCACAAACAGCAACAGCAAGGACAGACCGGTAATCACTTCCGGCATTACCAGCGGCGCATAGATCATGCCGGAGAACAAGGTGCGGCCGCGAAAGCGCGTATAGCGGGTCAAAGCCAGAGCACCCAGAGTGCCGAGGATGGTGGCAATCGTGGCCGACAATACGCCGACGCGCAATGTCACCCACGCGGCATCTTTAAGCCCCTGATTGTTGAAAAGCTCGACATACCATTTGACCGAGAAACCGGACCAGACCGTCACCAGACGCGATTCATTGAAGGAGTAAATCACCAGCAGCACAATCGGCAAATAGAGAAAGGCAAAGCCCAGCACCACCGAGACAATGTTAAAACGTGACCAGGATGTTGTGTTCATTATTTGCCACTCCCCTCGGCACGGGTCTGCATTTTCTGGAACAGCACAATCGGAATAACCAGAATAACCAGCAATACCACTGCCACGGCAGCCGAAACCGGCCAATCACGGTTGGAGAAGAACTCGCTCCACAGGGTCTTACCAATCATCAATGTGCTGGAACCGCCAAGCAGATCAGGGATCACGAACTCACCGATTGCCGGAATGAAAACCAGCATCGAACCGGCGATCACACCCGGCAAAGCCAGCGGGAATGTGATTTTCCAGAAGGCTTTCAGCGGTGTGCAGCCAAGATCCTGTGCCGCTTCAATCAGCGAATAGTCCATCTTTTCCAGTGCCGAATAGATTGGCAGCACCATGAAAGGCAGATAGGAATAGACGATACCGATATAGATCGCTGTATCCGTATTCAGAATCGTCAGCGGCGTATCAATAATATTCAGCGACATCAGAAACTGGTTGAGCAGGCCTTCCGGCTTGAGAATAGCAATCCACGCATAAACGCGGATGAGGAATGATGTCCAGAATGGCAGGATCACCAGCATCAGCAAAGTCGGACGCAATGTCAGCGGCGCGCGCGCCATGCCATAGGCCAGCGGAAAACCGATCAGCAGCGCCAGAAAAGTCGATACTGCCGCAATCTTAACGCTCGACAAATAGGCCTTGTAATAGAGCGAATCCTGCGTCAGCCAGATATAATTCTCGAAAGAAAATTGCTGGATTTTCTGCCAGATGACACTTAAGCCGTCACTCCAGAAAAAGCGCGGATCATAGGCCGGTATCGCCATCGCCACCTGCGACAGCGAAATTTTGAAAACAATGAAGAACGGGATCAGGAAAAACAGACCGAGCCAGATATAAGGCACGGCGATCACCGCTCTGGAAGCAATAGCTGCAATTACTTTTTGCATGGACTACCCCTCAATTCTTTAGAGCATAATTTCTTAAACTTGAAACAGTTTTAGATGAAATTATGCTCTAGTTTTAAAGTGTTAGAGCGACCTTTGTGCGCCTATGGGGCGCACGGCGCTCTAATGACGCGCGTATTATCCGAAAACCGCTCACACTTTTCGGTATGCGCTTTAGGTGATCAGGCAACCAGAACCATACCGGCATCATCTTCAAACGACACCCAGACCTGTTCATCATAACCCAGCGGATCTTCCGTGCGGCGCACAGAGTTCATGCTGGAGGCCTTGATGGTGCGGCCATTCGGCAGTCGCACATGGAACACGTTCATATCGCCGAAATAAGCGATATCCCAGAGTTCACCCTGCAAGGCATTGATCGAAGCATCTTCCGGCTTCTCGCGGCTGATAGTGATTTTCTCAGGGCGGATCGCATACCAGACCTTCTGACCGGCATGCAGATCTTTACCGGTTTTGGTGCGGATGGCGACATTGTTTGCCGGACTGTCAATATCCGCTTCGCCATTGGCGAAACGGCTGACCTCGCCCTCAATAATATTAATATTGCCGATAAAATCGGCGACGAATTTGCTGCTCGGCGCTTCATAGACTTCTGCCGGTGTCGCCACCTGCATGATCTGGCCTTTATCCAGCACAGCGATACGGTCAGCCATGGTCATCGCCTCCTCCTGATCGTGGGTGACGATCAGGAAGGTCAGGCCGAGATTCATCTGCAAATCCATCAGCTCGAACTGGGTTTCTTCGCGCAGCTTCTTATCCAGCGCGCCCAGAGGCTCATCCAGCAACAGTACTTTCGGACGCTTGGCAACCGCACGTGCCAAGGCTACACGCTGGCGCTGGCCGCCGGAAAGCTGATGCGGCTTGCGCTTGGCATATTTCTCCAGCTTCACCAGTTTCAGCATATCGTTCACACGATCTGCCATTTCCGATTTGGCCATGCCGTCCTGCTTCAGACCGAAAGCAATATTCTGCTCAACAGTCATATGCGGGAACAAAGCATAGGACTGGAACATCATATTCACAGGGCGTTTATAGGGAGGAATACCGCGCATATCCTGCCCGTCCAGCATGATACGACCGGAAGTCGGCTCTTCAAAACCCGCCAGCATACGCATCAAAGTGGATTTACCGCTACCCGATGCGCCCAGCAGCGCAAAAAACTCGCGGTTAAAAATATTCAGCGACAGATCATCAATCACCGTAACATCGTCGAATTTTTTGACGATGTTCTCGAATGAAATATAGGGCTTGGCGGCCGGATCGTTCCAGGGTGAGAACTTGCGGCGGAAACTACCAAAAGATTTCATGCTGTTCCCCTCATATTGCGGGTCTTGTAAGCCTTAAACATATTTGAAATGTCGCGGATAAAATTCCGGAAGCCTTTGCATCCGGTTGGTGGTGCTTGTTACAGGCCGTAAAACAAACGGGGCATTTGCCCCGTTTGTTCCCTGATCTGCTTAGTGACCTGTCACAATCTTGGTCCAGGTGCGGGTTGCCATCTGGTTGATTTTCGGCGGGTAAGGCATCGGAACGAAGAGCTGTTTCATCACTTCTTCACTCGGATAAACCGCCGGATCATTCAGCAGTTCCTTGTCGATGAATTCCTGCGAAGCCTTGTTGCCATTAGCGTAGAACACATAGTCCGAAGCCTTGGCGATCACTTCAGGACGCATGATATAATTGATAAATTCATGCGCTTCTTCAACATGTTTGGCATCTGCCGGAATGGCCATCTGGTCAAACCACATCAGAGCGCCCTCTTTAGGGATCGAATAGCCGATTTCCACGCCGTTTTTGGCTTCTTCCGCACGGTCTCGTGCCTGAAAAATATCACCGGAATAGCCGACAGCCATGCAGATATCACCATTGGCCAGCGCATTAATATATTCAGACGAATGGAATTTACGGATATTCGGACGGATACTCAGATAAAGTTCTTCCGCCTTGGCGAAGCTTTCAGCGGTCGGATTATTGGTATCAAAACCCAGATAATGCAGAGCCGGACGCAGCATTTCACTGCCTGAATCCAGCAGATAAATACCACAATCTTTCAGCTTTGCCGAATTTTCAGGCTTGAACAGCACATCCCAGCTGTCGATTTCGTCTACACCGAGCGCTTCCTTGATCTTGGCTTTGTTGTAACCAATCCCTGTGGTGCCCCACATATAGTTGACCGAATATTCATTGCCCGGATCATAAGCGACAGTGCGCTTGGTGATCTCGTCCCACATATTTTTCAGGTTCGGCAGTTTGTCTTTATCCAGTTTCTGGAAAACGCCTGCCGGAATCTGACGGCCCATAAATTCAGCGGAAGGCACAACAATGTCATAACCGCTGCCACCGGCCAGCAATTTTGTCTCAAGGATTTCGTTGGAATCATACACGTCGTAAACGACTTTGATGCCGGTTTCCTTGGTAAAATCTTTCAGGATGGAATCATCAATATAATCAGACCAGTTATAGATGTTCAGCACGCGCTCCTGCGCAGCAGCCGGCAGAACAGGCAGCAGCGCGGCAAGTGCCACACAGCTGGCAGAAACATATGAAAGCAAATGGGCTTTGATCTTCATCAGTCACTCCGTCCAGAAAGCTTTATGGGGCAAAAGCCTTGCAAGCCAAATCATCCCTCACACATTGCCCTTCAATGTGCATTCTCCGTTACCTTTTGAGATTAATTTGCTTTCGTCAACGGAAAGATGACGCTTAAACCGCATAGCGCCGATTATTTGAATTTAATGAACACAATTTTAAACTTTGTGTGTCCTTCAGGGCGCACAAAGGGGTATTTTATCCGGTCAGAACGGGTGCCGGAGAACTTGGATATAAGCCTTATCTTTCAAAGATATGCCACACAGAAACCATGACAGGCAAAATGCCCGAATCTTACCCGCTCTAAATTTTAATTTTACGCATTTTCCTACGCATCGTAGCGGGAAAAGAAATCAGTCCGGCGAACTGATTTTCCTGCGAAGGCGCTACACACTTTTGCTGGAAATGCCCCGCCCCTTTACTGGAAGTCATAGGTAGAGAAACCTGACACCATTTCATCCAGCGCCAGCGGGCGGGTGAGCGGTGGTTCAGCACGGGCAAGGCAAGCCTGCCTCTCGCATAAACGGCAGGCTGTACCAACCGGACTGACAGCCGAGCCGGAAGACATGCCCGCCAGATATGCAGCATAGACCGTATCCTGCGCCGCAGATGCATCACAGCCCAGCATCAGCGCTGTCCGGCGCGGCTGCTCACCAAAGCCTGTTTGCGGCCCTTCAACCGTGCGGCTGATGGTCAGATATTGCGTTTTATCCGGCAGCTCCACCTGCTCGGCCAGATATTGCTGCGGGTGGGAGAAAGCATTGTAAACTTGCAACTTCGGACAGGCACCGCCAAAACGCGCCTGCGGAAACCCCTGCGCCCCGAAATGTCGCAAGCGATTTCCGGCCTGATCGATCTCCTGCAAGAAGAAAGCGATACCGGAAGCGCCTTGCTTTTGCAGACTGGTCAACCGACACGCCACCTGCTCAAAAGACACGTTGAAACGCGCGCGCAACACATCAATATCATATTTTGCACGCTGTGCCGCCTCGCGAAACGGCGTATAGGGCATCATCAATGCATGAGCTGCATAGCGCAAAAGCTCAAAACGCGCGATGCGCTTGGCCTCCGCTGAACTCAGCTTCAGATCTTCCAGCTCGGCTCCGATCACCACCTGCATACGGATAGAAGCAGCTTCCATGGCAATCTCGCGTGTCTGGTCAAAGATCGACAAACGCTCGGAGATAAACAACCGCAATGAGTGGCGATCATAACGCCGCCGCCAGTTCGGCATAGTCGCGGCTGGCAATGTACGCACGGTAATCGACTGCTCACGTTTCAGCCATTGTTTCAGTGCAACAGCCAGCCCGTCTTCCGATTTCAGCAGGCGGTTAAAACTGTCGGCCTCCGCCTCAATGCGCTCGAAATAATGCGGCTTGCGCGCCAGTACCTCGCGCACTTCGTCCAATGGCAGGCGCGTCGGGCTGAGTGTCAGCGCCTTCCCTTCACGCACCATCATATCGGACAGGTCGGTGAGACGCTTTTGCTGCTCACGATAGGCGCGGAATAATTTCAGTACGCCCGCAGCTGCGTTTGGCGCAGCCTCGCAAATATCAATCAGCTCCTGATCACCAGGCAACTCCCCCGCAAGCAAAGGCTCGGAAAACACCTCTTTTAATCCGGCCAGCACCGAGCCGGTTTCTTCCTGTAACTGATCCAGATCCACTTTATAGACCGAGGCCAGTTTCAGCAGCAGCTGCACCGTTAACGGCCGCTGATTACGCTCAATCAGATTGAGATAGGATGGCGAGATACCCAAATCCTCGGCCATCGCAACCTGTGTCAGCGCCCGCTCATTGCGGATACGCCGAATACGCGCACCGGCAAATATTTTACGTTCTGCCACAGGTCTGCCCCCTCCAAGAAACAACCGGACTTATCTGATCTGTAAAGAATGTGACTAATTCTTACGATTTGTCAAATTTACAAAACTTACAAATTTACAAGCCCATACTGTCAAAACACATACAGCATAACCCGAATAAAATGCTGTTATTGCGCATTTTTCTCGCCAACATATGCAGCATCTGTAAATCTGGTCACAGACAAAACAAGCATTCAACTCAAAATCTGATGACACAGCTTTACAGGATATTTGATCATGACTGATTTTTACAATCTGGTTCCATCCGCACCGAAAGGCCGCTTTGACGGCTTGCAGCGCTCGCATACTGCTGAAGATGTAAAGCGCCTGCGCGGTTCGGTTGAAATCCGCTACAGTCTGGCCGAAATGGGCGCCAACCGTCTGTGGAAACTCATTCATGAGGAAAACTTCGTTAATGCACTGGGCGCCCTCTCCGGTAATCAGGCGATGCAGATGGTTCGTGCAGGGTTGCAGGCCATTTACCTCTCCGGCTGGCAGGTTGCGGCCGATGCCAATACCGCTTCCGCAATGTATCCGGATCAATCACTCTATCCGGCCAATGCAGCACCGGAACTGGCAAAACGCATCAACCGCACTTTGCAGCGCGCTGATCAGATTGAAACCGCAGAAGGCAAAGGCCTGTCCGTAGACACATGGTTTGCGCCGATTGTTGCCGATGCGGAAGCAGGTTTCGGCGGCCCGCTGAATGCTTTTGAAATCATGAAGGCTTTCATTGAGGCTGGCGCTGCCGGTGTTCACTTTGAAGATCAGCTGGCATCGGAAAAGAAATGCGGCCATCTCGGCGGCAAGGTTCTGATCCCGACCGCAGCCCATATCCGTAATCTGAATGCCGCACGTCTTGCCGCTGATATTATGGGCACGCCGACACTGGTTATCGCCCGTACCGATGCGGAAGCCGCCAAGTTGCTGACTTCGGATATTGATGAGCGCGATCAGCCATTTGTTGATTATGACAAAGGTCGCACCGTTGAAGGCTTCTACCATGTGAAGAACGGTCTTGAGCCATGTATTGCCCGCGCTGTGGCCTATGCTCCGCATTGCGACCTGATCTGGTGCGAAACTTCGAAACCGGATCTGGAACAGGCGCGTAAATTTGCCGAAGGCGTGCATAAAGCCCATCCGGGCAAGCTGCTGGCCTATAACTGTTCGCCGTCGTTCAACTGGAAGAAGAATCTCGACGACGCCACGATTGCCAAATTCCAGCGTGAGCTGGGTGCGATGGGCTACAAGTTCCAGTTCATCACGCTGGCCGGTTTCCACCAGCTCAATTTCGGCATGTTCGAACTGGCACGCGGTTATAAAGATCGTCAGATGGCGGCCTATTCGGAATTGCAGGAAGCTGAATTTGCAGCAGAAGCCAACGGCTACACTGCAACCAAGCACCAGCGCGAAGTCGGCACCGGTTATTTCGATGCCGTTTCCATGGCGATCACCGGCGGCCAGTCTTCGACAACGGCCATGAGTGAATCGACCGAACATGACCAGTTCCGCCCTGCTGCCGAATAAGCAGAAGACGGATCAGCAGAGCCGGACTCCAGTCAACTCTGCATGACAGCCATCCGTAGCCGGCTTCTCCTTCACCCGGCCGGCTACGGATATTCACCTCAAACGCAACTTCAGCTCACGACCTGACTGTAACCCAAGGACAAAGACCATGATGACCAAACCACAGGTTAAAGAACGGGCCGAAGAACAAGCTTCGGCTATGACAGAAGACCAGAAGGCTGCAATCCGTATGCTGGCCAATGATCTTCACCGCCTCAACCACGCTGTTATGAAAGCAGTTGAAGCCGGCGTATCCGTTGAGCTGGTGCGCTCCGCCCGCCATCATGGTGGCGAAGGCCAGTGGGGTGATCTGCTAACACCGGTTGTTGTAACCCGTAGTTAAGCTCAACAGCCTTCGCCACCATGCTCTTTTAAATTGCATGCCTGCGGCAATGCGGGACGGCGAAGGCCAGTGGGGTGATCTGCTGACGCCGGTTGTTGTAACCCGCAGTTAAACTTTACAGTTTTCCTAAGCATCCTCCTATTGCCCTGCCGTTTTTAAGGCGGCAGGGCAGCATCCAGATTTCTCAGGTTCGGCTCCATCCCCCCCAACCACCCTTCCCGCATTTCCTCAGGGTCGTTATTTCTGGTGGAACCGCACAATCGCAGGCTGCTCTGATATCATGACTGATTACCTTGCATTATCCTCAAATTCTCCAAGGTATTTCCGGGCAGCCTGCGTATTTCAAAAGCCATCATTTTCAGCAGCTCCCGCCAAAAAATATTTTTGACAACAGGACTTACGCTTACGCACACAAATGCTACTCTGTTTGTTAAAGGTCACATGAGAAGCTATAGTGACCTTAACGTAAACAGCTATCCGGTGATTAATGCCTGTCACACCTACTGAGAAGAAAAAACCGCGCAAAACTGTACGTCGCGGTACACCAGCCTATGTCAAGTCGCTGCGCGGCGTCAAAAACTGGAAAGAAGCTTCTGAATGGCTGGCATGGCGCGACATTGAAGATATTGAGTGCATCACGCCCGATCAGGCCGGTGTCGCCCGCGGCAAGATGATGCCGTCCAAGAAATTCATCTCCAATTCCACACTGGCTCTGCCATCCGCCGTCTTCATGGTCACCATTTCCGGCGACTATCCTGATGATGGTCACGGCTTCGTCTATCCGGAAGATGACGGTGATTTGCGCCTTGTCGCCGATCTCTCCACCCTCACCGTTGTACCGTGGGAATCTGATCCGACAGCACAGGTTCTGTGCGACCTCGTTTATCAGGATGGCCGCGTGGCGGAATTCACCCCGCGCAACGTGCTGAAGCGTGTGGTCGATGAATATGCCAAACTCGGCCTCAAGCCTGTTGTAGCGCCGGAAATCGAATTCTATCTGGTACGCAAAAACCCCGATCCGGATTATCCGCTCACCCCGCCGGTTGGGCGCTCAGGCCGCGCTATTGGCGGCGGTCAGGGCTATTCCATTGCCGGTGTCAATGAATTCGACGAACTGATCGATGATATTTATCATTTCTCCGAAGCGCAGGGGCTGGAGATTGACACACTGATCCACGAAGAAGGTGCTGGTCAGCTGGAAATCAACCTGCGTCACGGTGATCCGATTGAACTGGCCGATCAGGCTTTCATGTTCAAGCGCACCATCCGTGAAGCAGCACTCAAACATGATATGTATGCGACTTTCATGGCCAAGCCTATTCAAGGACAGCCGGGATCGGCCATGCATATTCACCAGTCTATTGTTGATAAAAAGACCGGCAAAAATATCTTCAGCAATGAAGACGGTACCGAGAGCGAAGCGTTTTATCACTTCATCGGCGGCATGCAGAAACATGTGCCGAATGCCTTGGTGATGTTTGCGCCTTATGTGAACTCCTATCGCCGTCTGACACCGGATGCTTCTGCGCCGGTCAATGTCAAATGGGGCTACGATAACCGCACCACCGCTCTGCGCGTACCACGTTCAGACCCGCAGGCGCGACGTGTAGAAAACCGCATTCCGTCTTCCGATGCCAATCCTTATCTGGCGCTGGCAGCCTCGCTTGCCTGCGGTCTGATCGGGCTGAAAAACAAGATCATGCCGGATGCGCCGGTTGCAACATCCGTCAACCGCAATGAGGTGGAACTGCCGCGCGGTCTGATCGAGGCAGTCAACCTGTTTGAAGAAGATGCGGAACTGAAAGCTCTGCTCGGTGAAAGTTTTGCCACCACCTATGCCGCGATCAAGCGTGCAGAGTTTGAGACTTTCATGGAAGTGATCAGCCCGTGGGAGCGGGAATATCTGCTGCTCAACGTATAATATTCCTTCCGGCACGTTGCTTTTAATCAATGTGCCGGAACAATTTCTGCCGAAATATACGTCATAAATTTTCTGCTCTCCGACATACAGCACCAGCTCAAGGCACCCAATGCAGCAGTCACAGCATTATCAGAGCCCGATTTCTCCAGGACTGTCATGGTATGAGGCAAGTATCAGTGAGCGGCCGCGCTATCCCGAATTTGACGGATCAGTCCAGACGGATGTCGTTATTATCGGCGGCGGTTATACCGGCCTGTCTGCCGCCTATCATCTGGCGGTTCAGGGCATTAAAGTCGTGCTGCTTGATGAAGCGCGTTTCGGTGACGGCGCATCAGGCCGCAATGGCGGACAGCTGAATACCGGCCAGCGCTGCGGTGCGGAAGATCTGGAAAAGCAATATGGTTTCGACCATGCCAAAGCACTTTTTGATCTGGCGGAAGAAGCCAAACATCATCTTTTAAGTTTTGCTGTGCAGCATAATATCGACATGGAATATGTGCAGGGACACATGTCTGTGACGCATAAACAACGCTATGACAAACAATATAAAGCCCATAGCGAAATTATGGCCTCGCGCTTCAACTATCCGCATCTGCGCTATATGGAACGCGATGAGGTTGCTGAAAAGCTCGGTTCAAACCGCTATTTCGGCGGCACCTATGACAGCGGCACCGGCCATATTCACCCGCTTAAACTTCTGATCGGGCTGGCGAAAACCGCATCTCAGGCGGGTGCGAAACTCTATGAGAACAGCAAAGCTACCGGCATTACCTCATCCAATGGCCGTGTAATCGTCAAAACTGCGCGCGGTATCATCAATGCGGAAAAAGCCTTGATCGCAGTCAATGCCTATGGCGGCAATCTGGAGCCGGTCAGCGCTGCCCATGTGATGCCGATCCGCTCATTTATCGGCGCGACTGTACCGCTGGATGATACATGCCGCGTTTTACCGGGTGGTGAATCCGTCGATGACTCCCGTTTTGTGGTGCGTTATTTCCGTCGTTCCAAAGGCGGACGACTGTTATTTGGCGGACGCGAAGCCTATACGGCCGACAATCCGCGCGACATTACCACCCATATCCGCCGCCAGATCTTGGAAATCTATCCGCAGCTCCAAGATATTGAGATCACGCATAGCTGGGGTGGCTCGGTTGGCATTACCATGCCGCGCCAGCCTTTTGTGCGTGAGGTTATGCCCAATGTCATCAGCGCGGGCGGCTATTCCGGCCATGGCGTGATGCTCGCCAATTTTATGGGTAAACTTTATGCCGAAACGGTGACTGATAATCGCGAACGCCTGCGTCAGTTTGAAATGCTGAAAGTACCGGCATTTCCGGGCGGCCGCACATTCCGTGCACCGCTGCTTTTCCTTGCGCTTTCATGGTTCGCCATGATGGATCGCATATAAACAACTAATCAATCACCACAGCCCGCCGGTTACACATAACCGGCGGGCTATTTTTATTTTACAGGCTGTAGCCGCCATCCACATCAACAGATGTACCGGTGACAAATGCAGCTTCATCGCTGGCCAGCCACAGAGCGGCATTGGCAATATCATCCGGCTTAGAGAAGCGACCGAGAGGAATGGAAGCTTTGAGCGCTTCGCGGGCTTCCGGCGTATCCTGACCGAGGATCAGTTTCAGAGTTTCGGTTTCACTCTCCACCGGGCAAATTGCATTGACGCGGATTTTATCATCGGCCAGTTCCAGCGCCATGGATTTCGTCGCGCTCATCACCCAGCCTTTGGATGCATTATACCAGGTCAGGCCTTTACGCGGATGCTGTGCACCGATGGACGCTGTGTTGATAATCGCGCCGCCGCCCAGTTTACGCATCACCGGCACAACCGCCAGAGTGGACAGATACAGCGCCTTCATATTCACAGCTGTAATCAGATCAAAACTATCTTCCGGCACATCGGTCAGCAGCATGTTTTTATAAGCAAAACCGGCATTATTGACCATAATATCAAGACGGCCGAATTGTTGCAGTGTCACCCCGACCAGCCGTTCAACATCATCTTTCCGCGATACATCCACAGCAAGCGGCACAGCACTTTTACCGATAGAACTTGCAACATCATTGGCGCGTTTCGGATTAATATCGGCAACGGTTACTTTCGCGCCCTCCAGCGCAAAACGACGGGCAATTGCCTCACCAAAGCCAGAACCGGCACCGGTCACAATAGCCACTTTATCTTTCAATCGTGCCATACTCTTCTCCAGAAACTTTCATTACAATGCAAATCAGTCACCCCAATGCATAAAGCATTTCAGAGCTTAAGGGAATCTTGCAGGAGAAAGCGCCGGTTTTCTGTTTGCTCAGGTATAAAGATCCGTAAAATTAACATTTTTAAATTGGTTTATTAAATCGATTTAAAAAGCCACTATTGTCAACGCTGTTATTTCGCTAGATTATAATGCAAATCACTGCTTCGACCATCGTTCCGTTCCCGGACCAAATCCCACCACTTTCTCTCCATATCCTGAGATATTCTTTGAACTCATCAGGAAAACGCGAATAAAGAGACAGGTTCATGACCAGCCAGACAATTCCGGTAGAGCCCTTTGACTGCATCGTTTTCGGCGGTTCAGGCGATCTTGCCGAACGTAAACTGATCCCCGCTTTATACCAGCGCCAGCGTGCCGGACAGTTCAGCGAACCGACCCGCATTATCGGTGCATCCCGCAGTGAAATGGGCGATGCCGAATATCGTGAATTTGCCCGCAATGCCATTCATGAACACGTCAAAAAAGACGAGATTGATGAAGCACAGATCGAACAGTTTCTGCAACGCATTTCCTATGTGGCAGTTGATGCCAAGTCCGATCAGGGCTGGCCTGCACTGAAAAAGCTCATCAAGACCAAACCGGCGGATATCCGCGCTTTTTATCTTGCTGTCAGCCCGAGCCTGTTCGGTGATATTGCCCAGCGCCTGCAGAGCAATGATCTCATCAGCGATCATACGCGCATCGTCGTTGAAAAGCCGATTGGCCGTGATCTGGCATCCGCGCAAATCCTCAATGACACGATCGGCAGTGTTTTCCGCGAAGACCAGATTTTCCGTATCGACCATTATCTCGGCAAAGAAACAGTGCAAAATCTGATGGCGCTGCGTTTTGCCAATGCGCTTTATGAGCCGCTTTGGAACTCAGCCCATATTGACCATGTGCAGATTACCGTTGCGGAAGCTGTCGGCCTTGAAGGACGTGCAGGCTATTACGACACAGCCGGTGCGCTGCGCGATATGGTGCAGAACCATATTCTGCAATTGCTGTGCCTTGTCGCCATGGAGCCGCCGGCTTCACTGGAAGCCGATGCTGTGCATGATGAAAAAGTTAAAGTGCTGCGCTCGCTCACACCTATAACCACCGACAATGCGCAGGAAAATACTGTACGCGGCCAGTACCGCGCCGGCGCTTCTGCAGGCGGGCCGGTTAAATCCTATCTCGATGATCTGGAAAGCACCACCAGCAATACCGAAACCTTTGTGGCACTGAAAGCCGAGATCGGCAATTGGCGCTGGGCAAATGTGCCGTTTTATCTGCGTACCGGCAAAAGACTGGCCGAACGCGTTTCAGAAATTGTGGTGACATTCAAACCTATTCCCCATTCGATTTTTGAAAGCAGTGCGGGGCAGATTATTGCCAATCAGCTGGTTATCCGCCTGCAGCCGGACGAAGGCGTAAAACAGTGGATCATGATTAAAGATCCGGGTCCGGGCGGTATGCGTCTGCGTCATATTCCGCTGGATATGAGCTTTGCGGATTCTTTTGACGAGCGTAATCCGGATGCCTATGAGCGGCTGATTATGGATGTCGTGCGCGGCAACCAGACGCTGTTCATGCGCCGCGATGAGGTTGAAGCTGCATGGCGCTGGATTGACCCTATTCTGGAAGCCTGGGAAAGCAATGAACAGAAAGTTCAGGGCTATACATCCGGCACATGGGGGCCTTCCGGCTCTATCGCCCTGATCGAGCGTGACGGCCGCACATGGCATGATAGTCTCTGACGAGACCGAGGGCATGATAGTCTCTGACGAGACCGAGGGCATGACAGTCTCTGACGAGATGCTGCTTATGACTGTCTCTTACGAGGATCTTCTTATGACTGTCTCTTACGAGACAGGGGCATGACAGTCTCTGAGGAGACTGGGATACAATAACCGTAATAAAAATTGAGGCCGGAGCACCGCTAAAAAGGCAGGAAATGAATACCGTCTGGGGCGGTATTCTGTATAAAGATACAAAATGACTGCACCACACCCCACATAGGGGTGTAAAGGCGCAGAAACACTGATGGAGACTGACATAACCAATATTGAAAGGCATGATTTTGCAGAGCCATCCGCTTTGGCGCTGCAATTAGCCGGAACAATCGCGGATCAACTGAATAAAGCAGTCGCGGCCAAAGGACAGGCCGTACTCGCTGTATCCGGCGGCACAACGCCGGTACAATTGTTTGAGGCGCTCTCCATGCAGGATGTGGCATGGAAACAGGTTACGATTACTCTTGTCGATGAACGTTTTGTAGCGCCGGACAATGACCGTTCGAATGAGAAACTGGCGCGCGAACATCTTTTGCAAAACAAGGCGGCGCAGGCCGTTTTTGTCAGTCTTTATATTCCTGCCCAGACAGCCAGTGTTGCTGCTGTCACTGCGGCAAACCGCATTGATGCCCTGCCGAAACCTTTTGACGTCGTGGTTCTCGGCATGGGCAATGACGGCCATACAGCCTCTTTCTTCCGTGGCGGCAGCAGGCTGGATCAGGCCATTGATCCGACAACCCGTGCTGTTGTGCTGCCAATGCAGGCTGAAGGCGCAGGTGAACCGCGCCTGACACTTACACTGCCGGTGATTGCAAATGCCGATCTGCTGATCCTGCATATTGAAGGGCAGAAGAAACTGGCTGTTCTGGAAGAAGCACTGGCCAGTGATTTCAGCGAAGCAGATATTAATCTGATGCCCGTGCGCGCTGTTTTTGCCCATGCGAAACAAGCCGTACAGCTTTACTGGGCACCATAATTCCAAAACGATTACTGCAATATCCGCTCATTCTCCGATGATATACGGCCGGAGAATGAGCCACATTGTGCTTCCTTTCTCCCCCGTCCATTCCCGTGCGCTTTATAGACGCATCAGCCTTTTTCCACTCTTTCGCTATACTTACTTTCCGTATATTAAACTGCTTATTAAATCGGTTTAAATATTAATGCGCATGACCGGTTAATTGCCGGTACGGGAGACTGAAATGACCGTAAATCAAACCCTGCAGGCGATCACCAACCGGATTATCGAGCGCTCCCGCTCGACCCGTGAAGCCTATCTGGGGCGGATCAGTGAAGCTGCATCACGCAAGCCTGTGCGCACTGCACTTGGCTGCGCCAATCTGGCTCATGGTTTTGCGGCCTGCGGCCCTTCCGACAAAGCAGGACTGGCAGGCGATCAGCTGCTCAATATCGGCATTATCACCGCTTATAATGATATGCTCTCCGCGCATCAGCCATTTGAGACGTTTCCGCAGCTTATCAAACAGGCAGCGCGTGAAGCAGGCGGCATTGCGCAGGTGGCCGGTGGTGTGCCTGCAATGTGTGACGGTGTTACGCAAGGTTTTGCGGGCATGGAACTGTCGCTGTTCTCACGCGATGTGATTGCCATGGCCACTGCCGTCGGCCTGTCCCATGATATGTTTGACGCTGCCGTCTATCTCGGCGTGTGCGACAAGATTGTGCCGGGGCTGGTGATCGGCGCCCTCACCTTTGGTCACTTGCCTGCGATTTTCATTCCGGCAGGGCCTATGACCTCCGGCCTGCCGAATGATGAAAAAGCCCGTATCCGTCAACTTTATGCGGAAGGCAAAGTCGGTCGTGCAGAATTGCTGGAATCCGAGTCCAAATCCTATCATGGCCCCGGCACCTGCACCTTCTATGGCACAGCCAATTCCAATCAGATGCTGATGGAAATCATGGGACTACATATTCCGGGTTCATCCTTCATCAATCCGAATACGCCATTGCGCGATGCGATGACCAAGGAGGCCGCCAAGCGCGCTTTGCAAATCACCGCCTGCGGCAATGATTATACGCCGGTCGGCGCGATGCTGGATGAGCGCTCTTTCGTCAATGGTGTTGTCGGCCTCAATGCCACCGGCGGCTCCACGAACCACACCATCCATCTGATTGCCATGGCCGCAGCCGCAGGCATCAAACTGACATGGCAGGATATATCCGATATTTCGGCTGCTGTGCCGCTGCTTGCCCGCGTCTATCCGAATGGTCTGGCTGACGTAAACCATTTCCACGCCGCTGGCGGCATGGGCTATCTGATCCGTGAGTTGCTGGATGCCGGACTGCTGCACGAAGATGTGCGTACCGTCTGGGGCGAAACCTTACGCGACTATACGATTGAACCGGCACTCAATGCAGATGGTACGATTGCACGCAACCCTGCCCCTGAAGTGAGTGCTGATGCAAAAGTTCTGGCCAAAGCCAATGCGCCTTTCCAGCCGGATGGCGGCATTAAAGTGCTGAGCGGCAATATTGGCAGCGCGATCATTAAAGTTTCGGCCGTCAAACCGGATCGCCATGTGATTGAAGCACCTGCGAAAATCTTCCACGATCAGTCGGAAATGCAGGATGCTTTCAAGGCAGGCAAGCTCGAAGGTGATTTCA
The DNA here is from genome assembly GCF_018436245.1 of Pseudochrobactrum algeriensis. Taxonomy (NCBI): domain Bacteria; kingdom Pseudomonadati; phylum Pseudomonadota; class Alphaproteobacteria; order Hyphomicrobiales; family Brucellaceae; genus Pseudochrobactrum; species Pseudochrobactrum algeriensis. The sequence continues at coordinate 698,783 of NZ_CP075361.1, read as the reverse complement.
TCGCCGTTGTCCGCTATCAGGGCCCGAAGGCCAATGGTATGCCGGAACTGCACAAGCTGATGACTGTGCTTGGCATTTTGCAGGATCGTGGACAGCGCGTGGCACTTGTAACAGATGGCCGTCTCTCCGGTGCATCCGGCAAAGTGCCTTCCGCTATTCATGTGACACCGGAAGCCCTTGATAATGGTATGATTGCAAAGATTCAGGAAGGCGACATTATCCGCCTTGATGCCGTGCAAGGCACCCTGTCTGTCTTGCTGAGCGGGGATGAATTGCAATCGCGCAATATTGAAACACCTGATCTTACCCGTAATTATTTTGGTATGGGACGGGAATTGTTCTCCGCATTCCGGCACATTGCAGGCCATGCAGATCAAGGCGCATCAGTATTTTAAAAGGTAACAAAAAACGGCGCGATCAAAATGACCGCGCCGTTCTTTTAACTACTTAAAATCAAATTTTGGTGCTTTCGCACAATTTCAAAATTTCGGTGCCTTAACACAGTTTCAAAATTTCGGTGCCTTAACACCGGCAGCGCGGCAAGCGGCGACCAGCGTATTGGCCATCAGCATGGCAATGGTCATAGGTCCTACACCGCCCGGAACCGGCGTAATCGCACCGGCCACTTTTGCAGCCTCGGCATAATCCACATCACCGACGAGACGGGTTTTACCCTCGCCCTTTTCCGGTGCATCAATGCGGTTGATACCCACATCAATCACAGTTGCACCCGGCTTAATCCAGTCACCTTTGACCATTTGCGGACGGCCGACGGCTGCCACCAGAATATCAGCGGTGCGTGCCAAGGCTGGCAGATCTTTGGTACGGCTATGGGCAACAGTGACAGTCGCATTGGCTGCAAGCAGCAAATTCGCCATCGGCTTGCCAACAATATTGGAGCGGCCGATGACAACAGCATTCAGACCGGACAGATCACGGCCGAGCTGGCGCTCAATCATAATCATACTGCCAGCCGGTGTGCATGGCACGAATGCACTATCCACAGCGCCGGTACCGAGCTTGCCGACATTGATATAGTGAAAACCGTCGACATCTTTGTCCGGCGCGATAGTCTGGATGACACGACCTTCATCAATATGTTTCGGCAGCGGCAACTGCACCAGAATACCGTGAATGGCAGGGTCATTATTGAGACTGTCGATCAGATCCAGCAGATCAGCCTCAGATGTATCTTCAGTCAATGTGTGCTGCACAGAGTGGAAGCCGCATTCGCGTGCTTTGCGGCCTTTGGAGGCGACATAAACCTGACTGGCCGGATCTTCCCCGACGATCACCACAGCAATCCCAGGCTTTGTGCCGGTTGTATTTAACAAGTCGGATGTTGCGGATTTAACCGCCACCACCACATCTTCCGCCAGCAATTTACCGTCGATTACTTTTGCGCCGCTCGTCTCAGTCGCCATCTCACAACTCCGTCAGACAAAAAAACAATGCAAGGCCGAAATTGCGGGATCACAAAGCCACGCGCTCACATCCTGCCCTCGCATAATCTGCCAGCGCGATGATGACAATCAAAAAACGGTCATGCTATCGGAATAACGGCATCAACGTGACGAATTTTCATTCTGTCTGGCACTGGCCAGCTTCTCATGCTCACGCAATGCCTGCCGGATTTCAGCCAGTGCATGGGAAAGGTCTGCAGCTTCAGGAATAGTCTGATCTGCTGCGGCATTGCCGAGCGCATTTTTGCGCATGGCAGCATAGGTTTTGGAAACCGGCTGGCGCACTTCCGCAATAACCTCTTCCGCCGGTTGCTGTTTCAGCTCCTGCGGTTCCGCATCGGCCTGTTTGACAGGCATTTGCTTTGCCACAGGCGCGACAGGCATTTGCCTTGTAACCACCGGCTGCGCAGGCTGTTCCGCAGCGGTTTCAGCTTGTTTGCCGCGCTTTAAAAGACTGGACAGGTTCAGCCACAGTTTTTTGAACAACGAAGATGACGAAACCGGTGCAGGTTCGGCAAGTACAGCTCTCTCAGCTTTTACCGATGTCTGTGCGGGTGCCTGTGCCGGAGCCTGCGCATGACTGCGCAGCGGCTGCACACCGGTGCGCCCCATTGCGGCACGTGCACGGTAAGCGCGGGAACGCTGGATGTTCAGGCCGAAGTCCTGCGGTGCATAGGCCAAAAGCGGTAATGTGCCGGAAAATTTATTATCACGTTCCATAATGCCGCCCCGTCTTAAAATTTATTTACACAGTCATTCATAATATGCGTCAGAGACGCAGGCATAATATGCGCCGGACACGCAAACGGCATCCGGTATCAGAGTGTTTTGCCCCTCCTCTGCACATTCCAAAAATCCGGCCAAAACCGAGGTTTTTTTTGGAAACTCCATGCCTGAAACGCCTGTTCTGCCCGAAAAAACGGACTCATAAGAACCTGACCGACCGGAATAAAATTCACAGCAGATCATGAAAGCTTTTCAAAACTGTTCGCAGATAAGCGACACGCCAGAAGCAACGCATTTCACAATGTAAATCACGTTTACCCGTTACGCCTTTGCAGCGCGGCGAAGCCGGTGCAAATCACTCTGCCTTATGGTTAACAAAACCTTAATGACTCTGGCAACCACTATAAGAAATAAATTTCACATTTATCTGATTAATGTGACACCGCGCCTGTCACGAAGCCGGAATTTCACTCTGTGCAGCGAACGATATTTCCATCTGCCGGTCGAATGTTCTATGGTCGGGCAAATCACAGGAGAGGCATTTGATGGCAAATAACACTGTTGTTCTGGTTGGTTGCGGCAATATGGGGTTTGCCATGCTGCAGGGATGGCTCTCCTCGGGCAAATTACAGCCTTCTGACGTGACAGTGGTTGAACCGGCAGACGGTTTACGTGAACGTGCAGCAAAACTCGGCGTCAAAGCGCTGCCGGACAGCACAGGCATTACCGGCTCTCCGCAGCTGATTATCATTGCGGTCAAACCACAGGTCATTCAGGACATTCTGCCTGCCTATAAAAACTATGCATCTGCCTCGGCTTTTCTCAGCGTGGCTGCAGGTACACCGGTTGCCTTATTCGAGAAAATTCTGGGCACACAGGCCGCGATTATCCGCTGTATGCCGAACACACCGGCAGCGATTGGCAAGGGTATGATGGTGACATTTGCCAATAGCAATGTGCAGACAGATGTAATGCGTTTCACCGAAGAATTGCTGGAAACCAGCGGTCAGGTGGCACAGGTCAAAGATGAAAGCCTGATGGATACTGTAACCGCAATATCCGGCTCCGGCCCCGCCTATGTGTTTCATTTCATTGAATGTCTTACACAAGCTGGTGTAGCCGCCGGTCTGCCGCAGGATATTGCTGCCATGCTTGCCATGCAGACAGTTTACGGTGCAGGCGCGCTCGCTGCGACAAGCACGGATACGCCATCGCAATTGCGCATTAATGTCACCAGCCCTAACGGGACAACAGCCGCCGCTCTCGAAGTGCTGATGGGCGACAATCGCCTGCAAAATCTTGTCAGCGAAGCGGTTGAAGCTGCCCGTAACCGCTCTGTTGAACTTGGAAAAAGCTGAAACACAATACTGCATTTCCACAGGGAGAGAGGACGGGGCCTCTTCTCTCTTTTTGTATTTTAAAAAGATTTTTCTTTTTTACAGCATTATCCGAAAGTACGATAATATCGGGATTTACCAGAGCGATATTTTCGTTACTCTGACAGGCACGATCTTTGTTTCATGATCGTCTTTGCGGGTTAAAAGCCCGAACAGAAAACACGGCTGAAACAGCCGTCCATTATAGAACTGTCATATAATCAGGCGATAATCAGCCGACACTTTCCGGTTCAGGCTTTGATGCCGGAAACAGATTTATATTTTCAACGGCCTGTCTGTGCGCCGCAAAACACAGAAACAGGCATTTTTTCAAATTACTGCGAACTCCATGCAAGGAAAGTTTGCAGTAAGCAGCCCGACAGAGGAGACAGGAATGTCAAGTTTACTGCCGCCGCTCCATAACGGACATGCATCAATTTATCTGCTGAACGGCTTCCACGAAGCTGTTCATGCCTATGAAGACTGGGATATGGCCGGTCAGGAACCACAGGTTGCCGTTTACGGAAAATCCGTCCGCATCAGCGTGATTTTCCGCCGTCTGACCCAATGTTCAGACCGGTTGCCGCAACATGTTCTGCAATCACTCAAAGCGGCGATACCGCATATTATGAAATATCAGCCTGCAGATTTCCCTGCCACTTATGCAGATGCAAGTGGTTTACTGCGTCAGGCTCTGCGGAATTATACCCGCAATCCGGTGATCGCTGCGCGTTTCAATTAAACGGGGCTAAGCTTTACAAAAACACAACATACGGGCAGATTTTTTATCTGCCCGTTTTCCATTTTACATAGGTAATATTTCTCACTTTCCGACAAGACCTTTAAGCTGCTATAGGCAATTCTTATATGCGGTCGCAAAGCTGCGATCAGCGAAAAATATAAGCCGCTCCGGCAAAGGTTAGTCATGCAGAAACCGCAGATTAAAGCATTCATCATTCATCTGGAGCGCGCAACAGAACGCCGCGCGCAGGTAAATGAACTGATCTCCCAATTACCGGTACCGGCAGAAATCATTACAGCTGTTGATGCAAAACAGCTGAGCGATGCAGATGCCGCACAAGCCTATCAGACACGCCTGCACAAGCCTTATTATCCGTTCCGCCTGAGCCGCAACGAAATTGCCTGTTTTCTGTCGCACCGTAAAACATGGCAGACAATCATCGATCAAAATCTCGATGCAGCACTTGTGCTGGAAGATGATGTGGCACTGACAGCGGACTTTCCTGCTGCTTTTAAAGCGGCGACAGAGATTGCAGAAGAAGGCGGGTTGGTGCGTCTGCCGTTCCGTTCTGACCGTGAGACCGGCGCTGTTGTTTTTGAACAGGGAACAACGAAAGTCATTCGTCCGGTACCTGTCGGGCTTGGTATGGTAGCCCAGCTGATTACCCGTGATGCCGCGCAGACCTTGCTAAAAGCGACAGAAAGATTTGACCGCCCCGTTGATACTTTTACCCAGATGAACTGGGTAACCGGATTGCAACCGCTTTCTGTCGTGCCGGGTGGTGTACAGGAAATATCGGCCAATCTGGGCGGTAGCACCTTGAAACAGAACCGCTCTCTGGCGCATAAACTGCACAGAGAACTGATGCGGCCTTTCTACCGGCACAGCGTCAAAACCTATTCCCGCAAATCCGGAAAAGCCTGATGAAATCTTCTGCTATTCCCATTCTTCTCTATCATTCGATTGATGTACCGCCTGCGCGCGACAAGCCGTTTCGCAGCCTGCATGTGCATCCGGACCGGTTCCGCTCGCAGATGCGCTGGCTGAAAAGACTGGGCTATCAGGGATTGTCCATGCGCGATGCCCGCCCTTATCTTGAGGGCAAAAAACAGGGCAAGGTTGCGGTTATCACGTTTGATGATGGTTTTCTCAATGTCTATCAGCATGCCATGCCGGTGCTGAATGAACTGGGTTTTACTGCCACCAATTATTTCGTCGCCAATCAGATCGGCGGACGCAATGAATGGGACATTCCGAAAGGCGCGGTTGAAATTCCCTGCATGAGTGCCGAACAATTGCGCGACTGGGCTGCACATGGCCATGAAGTTGGCGCGCATACGCTTGATCATATCTATCTGCCGGATGCGGATTTGCAGGAAGCAGAACGGCAGATCGCCGGTTCCAAGAAAATTCTTGAAGAGATACTCGGCGCTGAAGTCACCAATTTCTGCTATCCTTATGGCGGCGAAACACAGGCTGTGCGCGATGTGGCCCGACAAGCGGGTTATGTTCACGCCACCACCACAAAACGCGGCCATGCCCGCGCAACAGATGATCCGTTTGGCTTGCCACGGCGCTATATCCGCCGCACCGATGGCGGATTATTGTTCCTGAAAAAGCTCTTCGGCCTTTGATTACCGGAGAGAAAACTTTTATTCCGGCATCATTTCAAAGAAAATTACTTTACCGTAGAATTGCAAAACCGGATTTCATTACTATAAACTGGCAACGACCTGTAATAATTTTTTCTTACAGATTACAGCATCGTCACCTGAAGCCGGATATATGTTTTGACTGTATTGCCTTCTGCCTGCACTGACCGCCCGCATCATGAAAACCGGCATAAATCCATCATCATTATCGGGGGCGGCTTCTCCGGCGCTTCTCTGGCCTATCATCTGGCAGCGATAACCGATCCGGCAAAACTTCAAATTACAATCATAGAACCGCGCTCCTCTCTTGGTGCCGGTCTGGCTTATTCCACCAATGAGGATGCCTTCCGCCTCAATGTTCTCTCCGACCGGATGAGCATATTTTATGAGGACAAGCCGCATTTTGCCCGCTGGATGGAAGAGCAGCACAGCCTGAACAATGATCCGGAAGCCATGACGGAGAACGGCCAGATTTACGCAAGGCGCAGCACTTTCGGCACCTATATGGCGGAGCAACTTGCACCGCTGCTTGCAAGCGGACAAGTGCAGCATATTCGTGCCAGCGCTACCGGCGCAAAACGCTGCGCCTCCGGCCGCTATCAGGTTACCACAGATAAAGGCGAAACGCGGGAAGCGGATTTTCTGGTGATCGCTGCGTCACATCCGCTGCCTGCCCTCCCCGCACCATTGCGAGAACTCCAGCAATCCGGCCAGAACCATGTAAAAGGACTGATCGCCAATCCTTATCAGGCAGGTGCTCTCCGGCAATTGCTTCAGGAGACAGGTCCGGACAGTTCGGTTCTGATCGTCGGCGCAGGTCTCACCTCTGCCGATATGGTTGCAGGGCTGTCACAACACGGACATCGCGGCAATATCACCGTTTTGTCCCGTCACGGTCTGCGCTCCCGTTCCAATCTGCGACTCAAAGCCGATGAGCCAAGACCGCCGCGTTTCTTCGGTGATTTTATCAATCCGCCGGAAACATCGGCCGTGCGCTTGCTGCACAAAATCCGCCGGACAATCCGCAAAGCGGCACAACAATCTGTGCCGTGGCAATCGGTGATTGATACTTTGCGCGATCAGGGCGGCGAGATATGGCTTGCTCTGCCGCTCAGTGAGCGCAAGCGCATTGTTCGCCATCTGCGCACGTTCTGGGATGCGCATAGGTTTCGCCTAGCAACACAAACAGATGATGCTCTTGATGAACGCTGCCGCTCGGGAACACTGAAATTTCTCGGCGCACACCTCACAGATGCTGCACGCGCTGATGATGGTCACGGCTTTATCGTGACCTATCGCCTGCGCGGACAATTCGGAACAATCACACAGCATTTTGACGCTATAATTGTTACCACCGGCCCTGCACATAGCGATATTATCGGCCAGTGCCCGCCATTGGCAATGCTGCGGGAAGACGGTCTGATTGAAATGGACCCTACGGGTCTTGGTCTGCATACAAGCCGCACTGAGCAGACGGATAAAACCATGCGTGCCATCGGCAAAGACGGCAGTATTGCTGATAATCTGTTTATCGCAGGGCCTTTAGCCCGCGGTACATTCGGGGAATTAATGGGCGCGCCGGAAGTGGCGCGCTATACAGAAACATTGGCGGACGTAATCAGACAGGCTACTGCGCTTATTCAGCAGCCTCATAAATCTGCTGACGTCTGTTGAAAACGGCCTGCGCGCCATCAAGGATCAGAAGCAGTTTTTTGTCCCACCAATCCTTCGGATGATCGGTCATCATACGGCTCATAATCAGGATCGGTCGCGCCGTATCCGGATTGCGTGCGGCCTCTGCCTGCCACGACTGCACAACCTTCTCAATTCCGCGCTCGCCAATGCGACCCGGTTTTTTATAGGCTCTGCGCCAGCCGGTGAAGTAATCGACCGTCATATCCATCATACTGTCGATCAGCACAACGGCTTCCTCAGCCGAGAAACCATATTCCACAAACTGGTTCGCCATTTCGCCAAAAGCGCGGATACCGGATGGCGGGGATACTTCCAGTTCCCGCATGGCATCGGCCAGCCCCGGATGTCTGTTGAATAATTCCCAGGCCGAATTGGCGACATTTTGCGCAAACTCATACCAGTCGGCAGGATTACCGCGCCAGTCCAGTTCGGTAATGGCCAGATCGGCAGCAGCCAGCAGCAATTCATTACGGCCTTTGACATAGCGGTAGAGGGATGAGTGATCGACCCCGAGCGCCTGACCGACTGCAATCATCGTCACATCATCGAGACCGATTTTCAGCGTCACACGCGCGATTTCCTCAAGAGAAATCCGCGCCGGACGACCGATACGCGGGCTTGGCGCCACACATGACTTTGCCGAAATTTGCTTTTTCATAGCCGCCCCGTCCGAAAATTATGCATGCACGTAAGGATTAAACACTCTGTTGCAAACTCAATTAGCGTTGAATGCGCCCTTTTACAACAGAGTGTGACTAAAATTGCGGACAGCTCCGGCCTTTTCAACCGGAATATATCGAAAACCCGTGACTGAGGCGGCCTGATTGACTGAAATCAATGCCGCAAAACCGGCCTAGGTCTATTTACCGCACATGTCCTTATAGACGGCGCGCCTCTAAAGGATTAGGTAACGGTGAAGAAAAGGAAGATGCCTCATGGACTATAGCCGGTTTTTTGAAGCGGCCATTGACCGCCTTCACACTGAAAATCGTTACCGTGTATTTGCTGATCTGGAGCGTATTGTCGGCCGCTTTCCGCAAGCAATATGGCGCCATAACGGTCAGGCGCGTGAAATCACCGTATGGTGCTCCAATGACTATCTCGGTATGGGGCAAAATCCTGATGTTCTGAAAGCCATGACCGATGCAGCCGTCTCGCAAGGGTCCGGCGCCGGCGGCACACGCAATATCTCCGGCAATAATCATCCGCTTGTTGAGCTTGAACATGAGCTCGCGGATTTGCATGGCAAAGAAGCCGGTCTGGTTTTCACTTCCGGCTTTGTTTCCAATGATGCCTCTATATCGACCATTGCCAAACTCCTGCCGGATTGCCTGATCCTGTCGGATGAACTCAATCATGCATCGATGATCGCCGGCATCCGCCATTCCGGTGCCGACAAGCAGATCTTCCGGCATAATGATGTGCAGCATCTTGAAGAGCTGCTGAAAGCAGCAGGCAAAGACCGCGCCAAGCTGATCGTTTTTGAATCCGTCTATTCCATGGATGGTGATGTGGCGCCGCTGAAAGCAATTGTGGAACTGGCGGAAAAATATAATGCCATGACCTATCTTGATGAAGTGCATGCCGTTGGCATGTACGGCGCACGCGGCGGCGGCATTTCAGAACGCGAAGGCCTGAGCCATCGTATTGATATTATTGAAGGCACATTAGCCAAATCCTTCGGTACACTGGGCGGATATATTACCGGCTCCAAAGCTGTGGTTGATGCTGTGCGCTCCTATGCGCCGGGCTTCATCTTTACTTCAGCCCTGCCACCGGCAATTGCCAATGCAACTGTTGCAGCCATTCGCCATCTCAAAGCCTCGGGCACCGAGCGCGAATTGCAACAGAAGAATGCACAACTGACTAAGGACACGCTGAAACGTGCCGGCCTGCCGGTTATGCCGACAGAAACACATATTGTGCCGCTCTTTGTCGGCAATGCGGATTTGTGCAAAAAAGCTTCGGATCGCCTGCTGGAAGTTCATGGCATTTATATTCAGCCGATCAACTTCCCGACCGTACCACGCGGCACTGAACGCCTGCGCATCACACCGACTCCTGTTCACGGGGAAGAACTGATTTCCGGTCTGAAAGAGGCACTGCTGGAAGTCTGGCAGGCTCTGAACATTCCTTATGCAACGGATTTTACCGGCAGCCCGCTGAAACAATCTGCCTGATAGCGCCGCGTACCGGTTCCAATCCTGACAGCCGCTCAGAGCTCCGCCTGTGCGGCTGTTTGCTTTTCATCCATACGGCGCAGCGATCGGGCAAGAAACGGCACAAAGATCGCAATCATCATAAAGCGCACAACATGGTGCGAAGCCACATAGGCCGGATCAACACCCAGCGAGAAAGCAATCACAGTCAGCGCTTCCAATGCACCCGGCGCGAAAGCCAGCGCAATCTGCGCCGGATGCAGCCCTGTTGCCAGCCATGCCAGCGCACAGATTGCAGCGGCAGTTCCCGTGCCAACGATGAAAGCCATCAGCGCCACCGGCAAGTAATTCAGGATAGCGCCGCGATGCCGTGCATCAACCCGCGAGCCGATCAGAGCTCCGAGAACAACCATACCAAAGTCCGCCATTTCAGGCGGCACGCGCACTGTTACAAAACCGGTCACATAGACCAGCGCACTGGCGAGCAATGCGCCCAGCATCATCCCGCCCGGTAAACGGCTGTAATGGCCGATCAGCGCACCAAGGCCGCCCGCAGCGAACAACCATAGCCATTCTTTTTGCTGGCTGCCTGAACCTGCTACAAAATCGATATGCGGTGCGGATTGCCCAAGCACATTGAGCACCGGCGCCAGCAACCCGATAAGCAACAACAGGCGCACAGTCTGAATAATGGTGATTTTAACCAGATCGGCTCGGGTTTCGCTGGCTGCAGCCATCACGAAAGACAAGGCACCGGGCAAAGAGGAGAAAAAAGCCGTTTGCGCATCCCAGCGAAACACATAGCGCAGCAACATAAATGTAAAACCGGTCACAGTTACCAGCATTACAAACAGCAGCATAAAGCTCAAAGGCCATTCGCCGATCTGGCTCAGCGTTTCAGGACGCACGCCGGAACCGGCTTGCAGGCCGAGCATGATAAAAACCGCATTACGCAACCAGACAGGCAGATAAATACGAATACCGCTCAGAGATGCAATGGTCACACTGCACATTGAGCCGAGCAGAAAAGGAATGGGCAGTCCGGTCAGATAAGCGATTGCGGCACCGCTGCCGGCAATCAGAAATGTCAGGAAAAGCGCATAGATATTTTTCAGAGAGAACTGACGGGACATGGGATATTCTTAACCAGAGCATTTCCGGATGGCAGGCATAATCGTCGCGCCGGAGTCTTGTTGTGTTGGCCGCATTTTATGCAACCAAAATATCAGACAAATTAAAAATAAACCCGGCTTCATTTCTGAGGCCGGGTTTAGGATTTTATAATCAGGCTTTTTTCGCCAGAAGATCACGGATTTCTGTCAGCAGAACCTGATCTGCCGGAATTGCGGCTTCAGCTTCAGGCTTGGCCTCTTCCTTTTTCTTCATGCGGTTCATGCCCTTAACAACAAGGAACAGAACCCATGCGATAATCAGGAAGTTAATCAGCAGCGTGACAAAGTTACCGTAAGCAATGGTTGCACCGGCTTCACGGGCTGCTGCCAGTGTACCCTTAGGCTCACCGGCCAGCTGGATAAACATGTTGGAGAAATCAATACCACCGGTGACGAGACCGATAATCGGCATGATAATGTCATTCACGATGGAATTGACCAGACCGCCAAATGCGCCGCCGATGATGACACCGATGGCCAGATCGACCATATTGCCCTTGAGGGCAAATTCACGAAATTCCTTTAGCATGAGCTATCCTTTACAAGTACGGGGGCTTACTCTTTTTATATCCGGCAATAAAAACAAAGTAGCGGAGATTATTATAGTCTCAAGATCAGAAAGCAGCTTACTGCTTGATTATCCTGAAGTGTTGCATACAAACATAGGTACAGAATAATCAGCGGACAGAGACTGCCATTATTGCAGCCATATACAGGATCTTTCTGTCCCGCAATCATTAACCGGTCAGCAAGGGGGCTGAATGCACGGCTGGATCATTATCGGCATCGCATTTCTCTATCTGATCCTGCTCTTTGCGGTTGCCAGTATTGGCGACAGTAAAGCATCGCGCTGGGGCTCCAAGCCAAGACCCTATATTTATGCATTCAGCCTTGCTGTTTACTGTACATCATGGACCTTCTTCGGCTCGGTCGGGCTTGCGGCTGACCGCGGGCTTGAATTTCTGGGCATTTATATTGGCCCCATTCTGGTTTTCACCTTCGGCAATAAATTCCTGCGCCATGTGGTGCGGCTGGCAAAAGCCGAGCGCATTACCTCTATCGCTGACTTTCTCGCCGCCCGTTACGGCAAAAGCACCAGCGTCGCCACGATCGGCACCTGTATCGCAGTGGTCGGCTCGATGCCCTATATTGCTCTGCAGCTGAAAGCCGTATCCGGCAGTGTCGATATGGTTCTGGCTGAATATCAGGCTTCCTATGACCCGATTGTCTATGTCTTCGGCGATATATCGCTGTTTGTTACTGCTCTGCTGGCTATATTCGCCATCCTTTTCGGCACCAGACATACGGATGCGACCGAGCATCAGGACGGGCTAATTCTTGCGGTTGCGCTGGAATCCGTCATCAAAATCACCGCCTTTCTGATTGTCGGCATTGCCACAACCTTCTTTTTGTTCGGCTCACCTTTCGATCTGCCGCAACAATTGCAGGAGCGGGACATTGATTTCTGGAGCATGTTAACCCGCACCAGCCCCAGCACCTGGATTGTTCACACCGTTCTGAGTGCCGCGGCTATTCTGATGCTGCCGCGCCAGTTTCATGTCACCGTGGTTGAGAACCGCAGCGAAAAGGAATTGCGTACCGCCCGCTGGCTGTTTCCGGTCTATCTGATCCTGATTAACCTGTTCGTCCTGCCGATTGCCTTACAGGGCATTATCAATCTCGGCTCCACAACCAATGCGGATCTCTATGTTCTGGCACTGCCGCTGGCAGCGGGCTCACATCTTTTAACTCTGCTGGCTTTTGTCGGCGGGCTTTCTGCTGCCACGGCGATGGTGATTGTGGCTTGCGTGGCGCTGTCGATCATGATCTCCAACCATCTGCTGCTGCCATTACTGATCCGCTACGTCTATCGTCGCCAAAAACATCAGCAACGAGATCTGACCCGTCTTATCCTCTATACCCGCCGGGCAACCATCGTGATTATTCTGGCGGTGACTTTCAGCTATTATCGCGCCAGTTCCAGCACATTCGGACTGGCTTCTATCGGACTGGTTTCTTTTGCAGCGATTGCACAATTTGCGCCGCCGCTCATCGGCGGGCTGATCTGGCGCAATGCCAATGCACGCGGAGCTGTTTTGGGCATGGTCAGCGGCTTTGCTGTCTGGGCCTATACATTGCTGCTGCCAACACTGGCTAATCCCGATGCGCCGATCCTGCGGGAAGGTTTATGGGGGCTTTCCTATCTGCGCCCGCAGGCACTTTTCGGCGTTGATGCCCTGCCTCTCACCCACGGCGCTCTGTGGAGCCTAGCCATTAATGCACTATTCTTCGTGATCGGTTCGCTCTCCCGCCAATCAACACCGCTGGAGCGCATTCAGGCCAGCACATTCATGCCGCGCAATCTGAAAACCGTGCCGGTTCTGCGCCGTTTCCGCACCAGTGTCACTGTCGGGGAAATCAAAAATACAATTGCCCGTTATCTGGGTGAAGACCGCGTTGCCCTTGCTTTCAGCCGCTATGAACATAATGGCGACCAGCCGCTCGATGATAAAGCTGTCGCCGATGTGCCGCTGATCCGGTTTGCCGAGCAAATATTGGGCAGCGCCATCGGCTCATCTTCCGCGCGGCTGGTGCTGTCGCTGCTGCTTCAGCGCAAGGACAATACTGCACCGGATACGCTGCGCCTGCTGGATGATGCCTCCGAAGCCCTGCAGCACAATCGCGATCTGCTGCAAACCGCGCTGGATCAGATGGAACAGGGCATTACCGTTCTCGACAAGGATTTTCGTCTGACCTGCTGGAACCGGCGTTTCCGCCATCTGCTGCAACTACCGGACGGGCTGACACAGGTTGGCACACCGATTTCCGATGTGCTCGACCGCTTGCTGCATAATGGCGAAATTCATGCGGGTGATGCCGCGATGATGATGCGCACATTGGAGCGCACCCATGAGCCAAGCCGTATCTTGTTGCACTCCACCGGCAAAATCATTGAAATTGCAGCCAATCCGATGCCGGATGGTGGCATTGTTGCCAGTTACACTGATATTACCGCCTCGGTTGAAGCCGATAATTCCATGAAGCGTCTCAATGAAACGCTGGAGCAGCGCGTCGCCGATCGCACCACCGAACTGCTGGAAGTGAACCAGCAGCTTGTTCGTGCGCAGAAACTGGCGGAAGAGGCCAATTTCGGCAAAACACGTTTTCTCGCTGCTGCCGGTCATGATATTTTGCAGCCGCTCAATGCTGCCCGCCTCTACAGCACAGCCTTGAGCGAAAGGCTCGGCGCATCGGAAGCGCAACTGGCGCGCAATATTGACTCATCCCTTGAAGCGGTTGAAGGTATTCTCAGTGCGCTGCTGGATATTTCACGGCTTGATACCGGCGCACTCAAACCGGAGCTTTCACTGTTCCGGCTGGATCGCCTGCTCCAGCAGGTTGTCACAGATTTCACACCGCTTGCTGCCACAAAAGGCCTGAAGCTTCGTGTCGTGCCCTGCTCCCTCACAGTCTATAGCGACCGCAATCTTCTGCGTCGTCTGCTGCAAAATCTGATCTCAAATTCCATCAAATACAGCCGCAGCGGCAAAATTCTGCTTGGTGTGCGCCGTCGCGGCGGTGATCTGGAAATCAAGGTTGCCGATACCGGCATCGGCATCGCACCGGAAAAACAGCAGCTGGTTTTCCGCGAATTTTACCGGCTGGATGAAGGGATCAGTCAGGCAGACGGGCTGGGACTTGGTCTTTCCATTGTCGACCGTATTGCCCGTGTGCTGGATCTGACAATTCGTCTGCAATCCGAACATGGCAAAGGCACCTGTTTCAGCATCATTATGCCGGTGTCTCAGGAGCCTGCGGTTGAAGTTTCACCTGAACCGTCACAGGCCAGACGCCGCAGCAATGCGCTCGAAAATATGCGGGTTTTGTGTATTGATAATGATCCGCTGATCCTCGACGGCATGCGCATTCTGCTTGAGGGCTGGGGTTGTGACATCACTCTGATCCGTGACGGCGCACAACTCAAAGACTGGTGCAATCATATCGCCCGCTCACAGATGAGCGTCAAAATCCTGCCGGATATTATTCTGGCTGACTACCATCTCAACCGTGAAAACGGGCTGGATATGATCGGCTATATCCGCGAAACGCTGGGTCATACCATACCGGCCGTTCTGCTGACGGCCGATCGTTCAAAAGAGGTCAAATTACAGGCCACGGAAGAAAATGTTCATGTGCTGAACAAGCCGCTGAAACCCGCAGCATTGCGGGCTTTGCTGGCGCATTATCATATGCGGTGAGAGACTGTGAAATGCTCCGGCTCAATCCAAAAGTGCAAAACCCGGACCAAGCCGCGAGAGCAGAATCACCGCCTGTGTGCGGCTGTCCACGCCCAGCTTCTGCAGAACCGCAGATACATGGGCTTTCACCGTAGCTTCTGAAATATTCAGCTCATAAGCCAGCTGCTTGTTCAGAAGCCCCTGTCCAAGCATTGAGAGCACGCGGGTTTGCTGCGGTGTGAGTGCTCGGATACGGGCAATCAGATCGGCAATCTCCGCATCATTTTCCGCGCCGAGTTCCATATCACCGGACACCCATTCCCCGCCGTCCAGCACGGTGCGCACGGCCTCGCCGATTTCCTCAAGACTCGCGGATTTTGAAACAAAACCGGAGGCTCCGAGCTCCATGGCGCGGCGGATTGTGGTGACATCATCGGTAGCGGAAACAATCATAACCGGCAGCTGCGGATGCTGCGCCTTGAGATTGATCAGTCCGGACAAACCGCTGACACCGGGCATGGTCAGATCGAGAAACAACAGGTCAACATCCTGCGCCTCTTCTGCAACCTGTTGTAATTGCTGATAATTGTCAGCCTCAGTCACACTCTCAGGCTGAAAACCGTCCTGTAAAATCTGTCGCAATGCGCCACGGAATAAAGGATGATCGTCGGCAATAATAAAATTCAATTCCATAAATTTCCTACCCCTTGCCTGCCCCCTCAGCAGTCTCCCCGCAAATCATCTCCTGAAAGCACCTTATCTCTTTATATAACCAAAGATAAAGTTAGAAATGACCTGTTTTCATCTTGCATTTTCTTCAAGCATAGAGCCCTTCCCGCTCCGCCTGCATTTCTGAAAATGCTCTGTTCTTTGTTTTTACATGCAGCATAACTGATCCGTAATCAGGATCAGAAACCGGTCAGACAAACTGATTTCCATACCTCAGCGCTTCACAATTTCGCAATGCGCTCCGGCCACCGGCATTTCATTTCAATGATAAATCCGGCTTGAGAAAACCGGTGAATGCAATTTCCAGCACAATAAAAGCCGCCTGTAGCAGACGGCATGCATATTCATTATGCAATATTACAGGCAAAGCGTACAATATACAGTCTGATTTCTGCTTTTGCCGCGATGGTGCCGTATTGTCAGTTAGGGTGATGCCTGCTCTATATGCAAGAGAAAATCTTATTGCTTCGCAGATAAAATAACGCAAAAGGACGACCTATGACACGCCACAGCCTCTATCCGGAAATTCAACCCTATCGGGAAGAGATGTTGCAGGTCTCATCGCTGCACCGGATTTATTTTGAGGAATGCGGAAACCCGAACGGTAAGCCGGTCATCATGATCCACGGCGGACCGGGTGGCGGCATCTCGCCGACTATGCGCCGTCTGCATGATCCTTCAGCCTATCGCATTATCCTGTTTGACCAGCGCGGCTGCGGCCGCTCCACACCCCATGCGGAATTGCGCGAAAATACCACATGGGATCTGGTTGCGGATATGGAGCGTCTGCGCACCCATCTTGGTGTTGAAAAATGGCAGGTTTTCGGCGGTTCATGGGGCTCGACCCTTGGCCTCGCTTATGCACAAACCCATCCGGAGCGCGTCAGCGAACTGGTGCTGCGTGGTATCTTTCTGGCACGCCGTTTTGAAGTGGACTGGCTCTATAGCAACGGCGCCAGCATTATCTATCCGGATCGCTTTGAAGCCTATCAGCTGCATATTCCGGAAGCCGAGCGCGGCGATATGGTGGCAGCCTATTACCGTCGCCTGACTGATCCGAACCCGCAGGTGCAGATTGAAGCGGCACGCCGCTGGTCACGCTGGGAAGGCTCGGCAATTTCCCTGCTGCCGGATCCGGAACGCGAAAATGCGTTTGCACAGGATCACTTCGCCATCGCTTTTGCGCGTATCGAATGTCACTATTTCCAGAACCGCGCTTTCTTTGACACCGACGATCAACTGCTGCGTCTGGCTGACCGTATCCGCCATATTCCGGGTGTAATCATCCATGGCCGCTACGATATGTGCACGCCGTTCATCAATGCGTGGCATCTGAAGAAAGTCTGGCCGGAAGCTGATCTGCGTATTGTCGAAGATGGCGGTCATGCAGTGACCGAGCCGGGTATCACGCACGAACTGATCGAAGCGACACGCCGCTTTGCCAATATCGGCTAAAGCTGGTTTACTAATAAAAAAAGCGCCGGAAACGGCGCTTTTTCTTTGGGTGGAATTATGTGCGGTTCGGCACCGGTGCCGGCTCATCAAGGCTCTTGGCTACGCCCATGAAAGACCGCATGAAACGCTCCATATAGCCGAGCCCTTTTTCGAACTCTTCTTCACTTGGCAGGGTGCTGCTGGCGACACCGCTTTTCTCAAGCTTGGCGATACGCGCAGTCAGATCAGCAACCTGTTTTTCCAGCAGAAGTGTGCGTTCGTCATTGCTCAGCTGTGCCGGTTTGGTTTCAGCACATTCAATTTTACCGGCCTGTTCCTTACACAGTGCAAACTCACCGGTCTGGCGGTCAAGACGGATAATACCGGCTTCGGTTTTTTCCATGGAGTAACGCTGCATATCCTGTGCCGGAGACGGGCTCATCCCCCAAACCAGAGCCAAACCTGTGAGAGCCGAAAGAACGGCACTGCGTATGATAAGCTTGGATTTGTTTTCTTTTGCCACCGCAATCGCGATACCGGACCGGTTCTTCATCTGCCCACTCCTTTAATCTGTCTGCCTGGTATATGGGTTTTATCCAAGCATTTTCCAGTGCATCCTGTCAAAAACACAGAGCTGTCAAAGCGCACTTTTGCTCATTTGCAAAAATGGCGTTAACCCTTTATTAAAATTTAGAGGTGGCTTGTGACTTAATTTTGTCTTAAAAGCTGCCGGATGCGCCAAACCGGCCAGATATATAAAATGTCTGAACAGCTTTTCCGTTCACAACAATAGCGTTTTTCATGTCAAACAGTGATCCGTCACACCATACCATCTACAAGATTGCCACGCGCGCCCAATGGGCAGACGCTGAAAAGGCAGGGCATTTTTCCGGTGCCCCTGTTGATTTGCAGGATGGATATATCCACTTTTCCACCCATGACACGGTTGCAGAAACCGCTGCCAAGCATTTTGCCGGTCAGAATGACCTGCTGCTGGTGGCTGTTGATGCAAACCAGCTGGGAGATGAACTTCGCTATGAAATTTCCCGCGGCGGCAAAGCCTTCCCGCATCTCTACACACATCTCCAGCTCACTGCGGTGCGCTGGGTGAAAGACCTGCCGCTCGACAGCGACGGCAAGCATCAGTTTCCGGAGCTTGAACAATGAGCGTTTTTTTTGAAAATATTGCCCGTCGCGCACTTTTTGCGATGGATGGTGAGCAGGCGCATGGCCTGTCGATTGCCGCGCTGAAAACCGGCGTCCTTTCCAGCCCTGCGCCGCTTGACCCTGCTTTGCAGCAGACCATTGCCGGTCTTAAATTTACCAATCCGCTGGGTATGGCCGCAGGCTTTGACAAGAATGCCGAAGTGCCGGATGCACTGCTGAAACTCGGCTTTGGTTTTGCAGAAGTCGGCACCATCACACCACGCCCGCAGGCTGGCAATCCGAAGCCGCGCATCTTCCGCCTTGTGGAAGACCGTGCGGTCATCAACCGTCTCGGCTTTAACAATGAAGGCCATGATGCCGCCTATAAACGCCTGAGCCAGCGCAACAGCTGCAGCAGCTGCGGTATTGTCGGCGTGAATATCGGCGCCAATAAAGACAGTGAAGATCGCGTGGCCGATTATGTGGCCGGTATTCACCGCTTCTACAGCGTGGCGAAATATTTCACCGCCAATATTTCTTCGCCGAACACACCAGGTCTGCGTGATCTGCAAGCCAAAGACAGCCTGCATATTCTGCTGGAGAAAGTTTTGGAAGCCCGCGATCAGGAAGCTGAAAAATGCACCCTGAAACGTCCGGTTTTCCTGAAAATCGCACCGGATCTGACAGAAGAAGGGTTGGACGATATTGCCGAAGTGGCTCTCGCTCATCCGCTTGATGGTCTGATTATCTCCAACACCACTTTGTCGCGCACCAATCTGGTTAATCAGGTGGAAGCGAAAGAGACCGGCGGTCTTTCCGGCGCGCCGATTTTTGAACGCTCAACCATTGTGCTTGCTAAAATGCGCCAGCGCATCGGCAAAGCCATGCCGATCATCGGTGTAGGCGGTGTTGACAGCGGCGCAACTACGCTCACCAAGATTAAAGCCGGTGCCGATTTGGTGCAGCTTTATACCGGTATGATCTATCGCGGTCCGACTGTGCCAAAAGAGATCGTCAAAGAACTCTCCGCATTGGTGAAACAGGCAGGCGTCGCCAATATTTCCGAGCTGCGTGACATGGAAACTGCGGCTTGGGCAGCCAAAGATATTCCGGCCTGATCTTTTTTAAAAACTGAATATAAAAAAGCCGGAGCGGTTCTAACCACTCCGGCTTTTTCTTATCAATATGTTTAATTAGCCGCTGATCTTTGAGAAGTCAGCAACCTGACCGGTCACTGAACGGATTTTCGCCAGCAGTGCCAGGCGATTAGCGCGGATGGCGTCATCCTCATCATTGACCATTACCTTGTCAAAGAAGGCATCAACCGGCGCACGCAACTCGGCCATAGCCGACATAGCAGCCGAGAAATCTTCCTTGGCAATGGCCGCAGCAGCCTTGGTTTCTGCCGACTGCACCGCAGCAAACAGTGCCTTTTCCTCTTCATTGTTGAAGAGTGCAGCATCAACATTGGCGGCAATAACAGTGCCCTTTTTCTCTTCAGCACCGAGAATATTGGCTGCGCGTTTGGTGCCTGCCAGCAGGTTCTTGCCGTCTTCTTCATTGATGAAAACGATCAGCGCTTCCAGACGACGGGCCACCAGCAGCAGATTATCAGCATCGGCTGACAGAACTGCATCAATCGCATCGTGGCGCGCACCTTCATCCTTCAGATAGACCTTGAAACGATCATGGAAGAAGGAAAGCAGGTCTATCGTTATAATATTTAATCTCTGACCGTTGAGATTGTTATAACGATCAAGATAATTTCCAAACTGAAAACTGAACCTATGGCTTTCAATGATCTCGATCAAGTTAATACGCAGATCATTTTCCAAAACCAGACGGATTACACCAAGGGCAGCACGGCGCAGCGCATAAGGATCTTTCGAACCTGTCGGCTTT
Organism: Pseudochrobactrum algeriensis; assembly: GCF_018436245.1. NCBI lineage: Bacteria > Pseudomonadati > Pseudomonadota > Alphaproteobacteria > Hyphomicrobiales > Brucellaceae > Pseudochrobactrum > Pseudochrobactrum algeriensis. Next base: position 678,349 of record NZ_CP075361.1, on the reverse strand, counting down.
TCATCAATTGCCCAGAAACCAACCAGCGTGTCGATCTTGTCAGCAAGCGCAACGGCAACTGAAACCGGATCACGCGGTACGCGGTCGGACGGGCCCTGAGGCTTGTAATGATCTTCAAGTGCTTTTGCGACAGCAGCATCTTCGCCCTGAAGCAAAGCGTATTTATGCCCCATCGCGCCCTGCAATTCAGGGAATTCGCCGACAACTTCGGTTTGCAGATCGGCTTTCGCCAGCACTGCTGCACGGGCAGTCAACGCAACATCTGCGCCGACCAGCGGTGCAATTGCTTCTGCAAGCGCCTTGATACGTGCCACGCGCGCCCCCTGCGTGCCGAGCTTGGCATGGAAGGTTACATTCAGCGCATCCAGACGCGCCATTCGTTGATCGAGCGGTTTAGCCAGATCAAGCGCAAATTTTGAGGCAGACGCTTTGAGCTTGTCCATATCCGGCATATCTGCCTGATCGGTGTGCCAGAAATACAGCGCATCGGAAAGACGCGCACGAACAACCTTGCCGTTACCGAAAGCGATTTCCTTACCGCCGTCACGGGCAGCAATATTGGAGATCAGAATGAACTTGTTGGAAAGTGCATCTGTCTCACCTTGATTGCGGGTGACGAAGCATTTCTGATTGGCGCGGATGGTCAGACGGATAACTTCCGGCGGAATGGAGAGGAATTCTTCCTCAAATTCACCCATCAGCACCACCGGCCATTCAACCAGACCCGACACTTCTTCCAGCAGACCTTCGTCTTCAACCAGTTCCAGACCGGAAGCGAAGCTCAGATTGCGGGCATCGGTGAGAATGATTTCCTTGCGGCGTTCAGCATCGAGCACCACATGCGCTTTTTCCAGCTTCTCAACATAGTCGTCAAAGCGACGCACGGTGATCGGCTGACCATCACTCATGAAACGATGACCTTGCGTGGTGTTACCGGAGCGTACGCCGCCGACTTCAAAGTCCACCACAACGGTTTCTTCAGTTTCAGGACCAAACAGGCAGATGATCGACTGCAGCGGACGCACCCAGCGCAAGGAACCGGACTGTTCCGAGGCCTTGCCCCAGCGCATGGATTTCGGCCACGGGAAATTCTGCACCACATTCGGTACCAGTTCCGCGATAATTTCTTCCGCAGCGCGTCCGGATTTGGTGATATGGGCGACGTAGAAATCGCCTTTTTTCGGATCGGAATGCACATGCGCCTGTGCAATATCACTCAAGCCAGCTTTACGCAGGAAGCCCTGAATTGCGGCTTCCGGTGCAGAAACGGACGGGCCCTTGATATCTTCATGCACGTCTTTTGAACGCACAGTCAGACCACGAATATCCAAAGTCAGACGACGTGGTGTCCAGTAAGGCGTTGCCGCCTCATAGGTCAGACCGGCTTCAACCAGACCATCGGTGATCATTTTCTTCAAATCACCGGCAGCTTTACGCTGCATGCGCGCCGGGATTTCCTCGGAGAACAATTCTAACAGTAAATCAGGCATCAGCGTGCGCCCTCCGCATGCTCATTTTTTGTTTTGTCTGTCCTCACTTCGTTGCGGGCGGACGGCTGTGCCGGAATTCCTTCCGAGAAAAGTTCAAGCAACAAATCAGGCATCAGCGTGTCTCATTCTTGTAGTTGACGCCACCGGCATCGGTCTGAAGGAAGGCTTCACCGCACTGGCGCGCAAGATTGCGCACACGCAGAATATAGCTCTGGCGCTCGGTCACCGAGATAACACCACGGGCATCCATCAGATTGAAAATATGTGATGCTTTAATCGCCTGATCGTAAGCGGGGAACACGCATTTATGTAAGTTCCCTGTCTCTTTTTTATTCCCGCTCGTGCCTTCGGCACTCGTCGCCTCTTGTGGTGCCCCTGCAGCAAGCACAGCTTTACATTCCGCTTCCGCATCAATGAAATGCTGGTGCAGCATATCGGTATTGGCGATTTCGAAATTGTAGCGCGAATATTCCTGCTCGGTCTGGAGGAATACATCACCGTAAGTGACCTTATCCTCACCTTCCAGACCATTGAAGTTCAGATCATAAACATTGTCCACGCCCTGCACATACATGGCGAGGCGCTCAAGACCATAGGTCAGCTCACCGGCAACCGGCGAACATTCAATACCGCAAACCTGCTGGAAATAAGTGAACTGCGAGATTTCCATACCATCGCACCAGCATTCCCAACCCAGTCCCCATGAACCGGTGGTCGGATTTTCCCAGTCATCCTCAACAAAGCGGATATCGTGCAGATCGGTATCAATGCCAATCGCCTTTAGCGAGCCGAGATACAGCTCCTGCAGGTTCGGCGGGCTTGGCTTCAACAATACCTGATACTGGTAATAATGCTGCATACGGTTCGGATTTTCACCGTAGCGGCCGTCTTTCGGACGACGCGACGGCTGCACATAGGCAACATTCCACGGCTTTGGCCCCAATGCGCGCAAAGTGGTGGACGGATGCAGCGTACCCGCCCCGACTTCCATATCGTAAGGCTGCAAAATTGTGCAGCCATGCTGCGCCCAGTAGTGCTGGAGCGCCATGATAAAGCCCTGAAAAGAGCGGGTCGGATGCAGGTGTTCAGGCAATGTGCTGGTCACGGAAGGCCTCGTTGGAGCATTCTTGGCGAGATCGGCTATCAAAACTGATCTTCTTGCAAATCATGCGTGGTGAAAACGGTGAAAGCTGAGCCATAACAGCTCAGCTCCGCCGAAAAACAGATAGTTTGTCCTAATTATTCCGCGTTAAACGGTCAAGACTTAAAGCCGGATAGCAAGCATTATGGCTTGGCAGCAGGATCGGCAGGCTTAGCATCCGGTGCTTTCTCCGGCGCAGTGTCAGATTTTACTGGCGCAATATCTTTCACATCAGCTTCCGCCGTCTGTGTCAGCCCCTGCTTCAGCTTCTTCTCGATCTTGGCCAGCTCTGCCGCTTCAGGCTTACCGGCGATGGCATGGTTCCACTGGAAAGTCGCTTCCAGCCCGCGCCCTGCTTGCCAATAGGCATCCCCCAGATGATCATTGATTGTCGGATCTTCCGGACGCAGCTTGACTGCCTTTTCCAGTTCGACAACGGCCTCATTATAGCGGCCAAGCTTGTAATAGGCCCAACCAAGGGAATCGACGATATAGCCATCCTGCGGGCGCATCTCGACGGCCTTGCGGATCATCTGCAAAGCTTCTTCCAGATTTTCACCGCGATCGACCCATGAATAGCCGAGATAATTCATCACCTGCGGCTGGTTCGGAAACAGCTCCAGTGCTTTGCGGAAATTAGGCTCGGCCTTATCCCATTGCTTCAGACGCTCATAAGCAATGCCGCGCTGATAGAAAACCGGCCAGTCCTGACGAACCGGTGATTTAATTTCCGCAACGGCCTGATCATAAGTCTTTGCCGCATTTGCCCAGTCTTCTTTCTGGGCATAGACACCGCCCAGCGCCAGATAGGAACGGTTGTCCTTATCATTGCTGCGCAAATTGTTTTTCAGATGCTCAATCGCCTCATCCGGCTTGCCTGTTTCAGCCAGATTAAGCGCCAGCTGCATTTCCGCATCGCGCTTATAAGGCGATTTATCCGCAACGCGGCCGTAATATTTAATCGCTTTTTCCGGCTGGCGCAGTTTGGCAGCAATATCGCCAAGCTGGAACAATGTAGCGTCATTATTCTCGCGCAGCTCACCGGACATTTGCAGATAAATGGTTGCAAAAGCCTCAGCACCGCCACGGTTAATCGCGGTACCCAAAGAATACAGAACCTCAGCCGCGCCCTGCTGGGGGCTGCGCATCTGCGGATCAAGCTTTTCACCGTCTTCAAGCTTCTGGCGTACTTCGCGCAGGATCACGCGGCCGCTGAGAATTTGCTCGGCATCTTCCACCAGCTTGATCGCACCGGCTTTATCGCCCTGACGCTGTTTGAAATCGGCATAGGCGTAAATGATGCGCTCATAAGTATCGGGGGCAGCGCTGCCGCCTTCTTTATCAGCCACGGCCTGCGCATAGAATTTATCCGCAGCCTTGGTCTGACCAGCGCTGTCTGCAATCAATGCCGATGTGTAAGTTTTGAAAAGATCGTACCAGACCGGCCCATCAAGCTTATCAACTGCTGCCAGCGCGTCTTTCGGACGACCTTCGCCGTAGAATGTCCATGCCGTCATCAGGCCGGTCGCTAAACGATCCATTTCTGACTGCTGCGTGAGCTTCAGATTGGTACGGGCAGTGCGGTAATGCTTGTCGTTAAAAGCCTTGATCGCCAAAATGATGCGGGAGAAACGCTCGACTTCCGGCTCATTTTTGAGCGCGCGGGCAAAGGGCAGCGCTTCATCCAGCTGACCGTCGGTCAGATAGGACAGCAACAAATCACGCTTCATCGGCTGGTTTGACGGATCAAATGCCAGTGCCTGACGATAATAAGCGATGGCTACAGGGAGATTATTGTCGATCTCGGCAATGCGACCAGCCAGATAAGCACCAGGGAAAGAACCTGCACGCGAGACAATCACCGGCTCGTCTGTCGCCGCTGTCTTTGCCGCAGATGCAGCATAGGCCGCGCCGGAGACACCGCTTGTGAAAGCCGCCCCTGCCATCAAAGCGAAAACCAGAGCACGCGCTTTAACTGTATTCCGCCGCATTGGCACTTCCCCTTGCATTTATAGAGCATTTCCAATTTTGAAACAGAAGGAATGCTCTATCTCTTTATTTTACACATTTCCTGACGCAAAACCGGTTGCCACTTTTGCTGGAAATGCTCTGGTCTGGCTTATTTCCGAAACAAACACACCATCCGGCCATGTCGTGGTTTTTATATGGCCGGAGAAAAGGGTATTTCAAAGTCCGGTACCGGAAATATGCGCCAGTACCGGTCAATAATCAGTTTACACGGCTGATGCAGAAATCAATCACATCAATCAGAGCATCTTTTTGCGGGCTCTGCGGCAGCGGAGCCAGTGCATCGCGGGCGATTTCGCCAAAATGACGGGCACGCTGTACGGTATCAGCAATTGAACCATGCTTGGTCATCAGGCCGATAGCCTTCTGCAAGGCTTCATCATCATTATTGCCCTGCTCAATGGATGATTTCCAGAAAGCGCGTTCTTCTTCAGAACCACGGCGATAGCTGAGCAGCAGCGGCATAGTGATTTTACCTTCCCGGAAATCATCACCCACATTCTTGCCGAGATCCGCAGCCGAACCGCCATAATCCAGCGCATCATCAATCAGCTGGAAAGCAAGACCGAGATTGAGACCATAGGAGCGCAGCGCCAGACGCTGTGCACGCGGAGCATCGGCAATGATCGGACCAACTTCGGCAGCAGCAGAGAACAGCGCCGCAGTCTTGGCTTTGATAACGGCCAGATATTCGTCTTCCGTGGTTTCCATATTTTTAGCGGCGGCGAGCTGCATCACTTCACCTTCGGCAATCACCGAAGCCGAAGTTGCCAGCACATCCAGCGCGTCGAGCGAGCCGACATCCACCATCATTTTGAAAGCCTGACCGAGCAGGAAATCGCCGACCAGAACGCTGGCCTGATTGCCCCAGATCATCCGCGCGGTGCTTTTGCCGCGGCGCAGATCGCTCTCATCCACCACATCATCATGGAGAAGCGTTGCCGTGTGCATGAATTCAACGCTGGTTGCGAGCTGCACGTGACCTTCGCCCTCATAGCCGAACATGGCTGCAGCAGCGAGCGTCATCATCGGACGCAAACGCTTACCACCCGATGAAATCAGATGATTGGCTACTTCCGGTATCATCTCAACATCAGAACCGGCCTTGGACAGGATAAGCGCATTGACACGTCCCATATCCGCTTTCGTCAGATCAACCAGCTTCTGAATGGACGCCTGCTGATTTTTTTTCTCATCGAGATTGAGAACCACACCCAATGCCATATCTCCAGTTCACGCGGCCTGATAATGAGACCCGTTTTATAGCCACACATTATTCAAGGCGGCCTTTATGCTCAAGCGTCAAATGCACCAAAAGCCGTGCTAAAGGCAAGTGTTGCGAGCCGCAACACAACACAATAAAGCATATTCTGCTGATATAAGATGTCAAATTGCTGTCAGCAAACAGAATTGCGGCTTTCACCGCCTCTATACAGAATCGGTTAAAGCCGGTTTGATCGCTTTCAGTCTGCAACAAGTCAGGAAACTGCCGTCTTTATGTCTGCTCCGTTCAGCTCTCTGCCCTATGGCGAAACTCTTGATGCCTTTCACCGTGGTGCATTCTACCTGGTGCAGCCATCCGCAAAAGGTCACCGTTCGGGGATTGATGCCATGATTTTGGCAAGTGCGGTGCCAACGGATTTCAAAGGTACAGTAGCAGATCTCGGTGCCGGTGCCGGTGCGGCGGGACTGGCCGTTGCCTCGCGCTGCGCAAGCACAGATGTCACCCTGATTGAACGCTCACCGGAAATGCTGCTCTATGCGGAAAAATCCTGCGCATTGACCGAAAATGCCCATATGCATGGCCGTCTGTCATACCTGCAGGCTGATGTGACAATGACCGGCCCAGCCCGTCATGAAGCAGGGCTGGCTGATAATCAGTTTGACTATGTGATTATGAACCCGCCTTTCAACCAGAGCCATGACCGTGCCACGCCGGACGATTTAAAGGCACAGGCGCATGTGATGCATCAGGGCATGTTTGAAAGCTGGATACGCACAGCATCCGGCATTTTACGCCCGCGCGGGAATATTGCGATTATCGCACGCCCCGCTAATCTGAATGAAATTCTGTCCGCGATGGAGCGCCGTTTTGGCGGCATCGCAATTCTTCCGCTCTATGCCAGACCGGATGAACCGGCCATCCGTGTCGTAATTACGGGCATAAAAGGCAGCCGCGCTCCGGTTTTCCTTGCGCCGCCGTTAATTTTGCATAAAAGTTCCGGCCATGAATTTACGCCACGTGCAGAAAGCCTCATTAATGGTTGCGACAGCCTGTAACGGTTGTTGTTCAGGAGGACGGAGCACATTTTCCCGAAAACACGGACTGTCCGAACAGGTCTTTCGCTCTATTTAAAGCGCGGAACTCTGAGGACAGATCAAGGGTTGAGCGTTGTCAAAACGCTGCCCGCAAAGAAAAAGGCCGATACCGGATGACACAAAGCCAGACCAAGCGCCCCTTCTCAACGCTCCGCCATTGGCTCGACAGTGAATCCGCCAGCGGTATCGCTCTGATGATTGCCGCTGCTCTGGCTCTGATCGTTGCTAATTCGCCGCTTGCAGCCACATATTTTCAGGTTCTGGAGAGCAAGCTCGGCCCGATGAGCGTTCTGCACTGGATTAATGACGCGCTGATGGCCGTCTTCTTCCTTCTCGTTGGCCTCGAAATCAAACGTGAATTTCTCGACGGCCAGCTTGCCAGCTGGTCGAACCGCGCTTTGCCGGGCATTGCCGCCGCGGGCGGCGTGATTGTTCCGGCACTGGTTTTTGCCGGTTTCAACTGGTCAAATCCTGAAACCATTCGCGGCTGGGCTATTCCGTCGGCAACCGATATTGCCTTTGCACTCGGTGTGCTGTCGCTGCTCGGCCCACGCGTTCCGACCAGCCTGAAAGTGTTTCTGGCAACACTCGCCATTCTTGACGACCTTGCGGCCGTTGCGATTATCGCCGTGTTTTACACCGCCGATATTGCCACGCTCTATCTCGCCGGTGCTGCCGGTATTTTTGCGCTGATGTTTGTTCTGAACAAGATGGGCATTATGCGCCTCACTCCATATCTGATCCTCGGTGCCGTGCTTTGGTATTTTGTACTGCGCTCCGGTGTTCATGCAACGGTTGCCGGTGTGCTGACCGCGCTGACTATTCCGATCAAGCCGGCTCTTGGCCGCCCTGATGATATGAGCTCCCCGCTGCACACGCTGGAACATGCGCTGGCAAAATGGGTCGGCTTTGTCATTGTACCGATCTTCGGCTTTGCCAATGCGGGCGTTTCTTTCGCCGGCATGAGCCCGTCGATCCTTGGTGACTCGCTCACACTCGGTATTGCGCTCGGCCTGTTTGTCGGTAAGCAGATTGGCGTCTTCGGTGCCGCATGGATTGCTATCCGTGCAGGGATTGCCACCAAACCGATGGGTGCAAGCTGGACACAGCTCTATGGTGTGGCACTGCTCTGCGGTATCGGCTTTACCATGAGCCTGTTCATCGGCCTGCTGTCCTTTGACAATGACCTGCTGCACAGCGAAACCAAGATTGGTGTTCTGCTCGGCTCCCTGCTCTCCGCCGTTTGTGGCTGGGCATTGCTGCGCATTTCCACACGCAACCGCGCTGTAAAATAACAGGTTCAGTTTTCACCCGCTGTGGCTATAACAGCGGGTGAAAACTATTTTATCGTCTGCATTTTCACACCGGAGATTTTCAGTGCCGTCACTTATCAGCCGTGTTATCCCGCGTCGCTTCCGGGCTTCCAGTGTTGAAATTCCGGTTGTCCGGCTGAGCGGTGCGATCATGACAGGCAACAGCCCTTTACGGCAAAATCTGTCGCTCGAAGGCATCGCGGTTCAGCTGGAAAAAGCCTTTGACAACAAGCACAGTCCCGCTGTGGCGCTGAGCATTAATTCCCCCGGCGGTTCACCGGTACAATCGCGGCTGATCTATAAGCGCATCCGTGACCTGGCCGAAGAAAAGAACAAGAAAGTCCATGTCTTTGTTGAGGATGTGGCGGCTTCCGGCGGCTATATGATCGCTATTGCCGGAGACGAGATTATTGCTGATCCGTCTTCCATTCTGGGTTCAATCGGCGTGGTTTCCGCTTCCTTTGGCTTTACCGAACTGATCAAGAAAATCGGCGTTGAGCGCCGCGTGTACACAGCCGGTAAAAACAAAGCCACGATGGATCCGTTTCAGCCGGAAAAAGCATCGGATGTCGAACATATCAAAGCGCTGCAACTGGAAATTCACCAGACCTTTATTGATATGGTGAAAGAGCGCCGCGGCAGTAAATTGCAGGACAATGACGATCTTTTCACCGGTCAGTTCTGGACAGGCATTACAGCTTTGCAGCTCGGGCTGATTGATGGTCTGGATGATATGCGCTCACATCTGCGCAAGCTCTATGGCGAAAAAACCAAGCTTAATCTGATCCAGCCTTCGCGCGGACTGCTGGGGCGCAAAAATACCGGCGGTATTTCTCATGCGCAAATGCTTGGCGCAGCAGGTGAAAGCCTGATGAATGTACTCGAAGAAAAAGCTCTTTGGTCACGCTATGGCCTGTAACAGGCATATGTTATCATAATATCATCAGAATAAGATGCTATAAGAGCTTCTTGAAACGAGGTTACAGCCTGATTAAATCAACAGGCATGTTATTTTTCCGGAAAGGAGCCGGTATGCCACAGCTGATTTTTCTGATCCTTCTGGTTGCAGCTGCGATCTATGGCTATCGCTCCTTCAAGCGCGAAGCGGCGCGTGTTTCCCAGAAAGTTCGTCAGGCCGAACAGGAAGCTCGCACAGGAGCCAGTGGCACGCTGGTGCGCGACCCGAAAACCGGTGTTTACCGTCCGGCAGATAAAGACTGATCCTAAAGCATGCCAGATATTTTAGCTTCACAGGCAGCGAGCCAACAGACTGCCTCACATCTTCGCGCCACAGCCTATGCCAAGCTTAATCTGGCGTTGCATGTGACCGGACGGCGCGAGGACGGCTATCATCTGCTGGATACGCTTGTTGCCTTTGCCGATTACGGTGACGAACTCACAGTTTCCTCTACGCAGGAAGACAGTTTTACGCTTTCCGGCCGCTTTGGTGCGGGGCTGCCAGCCAATGGCGACAATCTTGTTTTAAAAGCGCGTGATCTTCTGCGCGCGCATTTTCCGCAGCACAGCTCCGGCGTTGCCATTCATCTGGAAAAAAATCTCCCTGTTGCTTCCGGTATCGGCGGCGGGTCTAGCGATGCCGCCACAGTACTGGCGCTGCTCTTGCGCTTGTGGAATATCGAAGCGGAACAGGCTTTGCTTGAGCAGATTTGCCTTCAGCTTGGCGCTGATGTGCCGATGTGCCTGCATGGTCAGCTCAACGGCGGTGCATTGATTGCCAAGGGCATCGGTGAAGATGTGCAGCGGCTGTCCGGCCTGCCGGTATTGTCGCTGGTGCTTGTGAATGACGGAACAGCAATTTCCACGCCCCAGATTTTCAAACATATGCAGAAGCGTGATAATCCTGCACTGCCGGAACTGACACGCTTGAATAGTCAGGCGGAGCTTTGCAACTTCCTGCAATCAACCCGCAATGATCTGCTGCCATCCGCTGCAGAGCTTGCACAGCAATTGCCGGAAATTCTCCAGACTTTGCGGGACAGCGGCGCACAATATGCGCAAATGTCCGGCTCAGGCGCGACCTGCTTCGGCATTTATGATACAGAGGATCAGGCGCAACAGGCGGTAATGCATTTGCAACAGCAAAATCCGCATTGGTTTGTCTGCGCAACCACGACCCTGCCCGACAAGATTTAACCGGAGACAACCATGTCCGATACAGCCAAAGCCGAGCGTCCGTTCATTCCGGTGGGGATTGCGGTGCTGACGGTATCAGACAGCCGGACATTGGAAACCGATACATCCGGTGCATTTCTTGCCTCCCGTATTGAAGAGGCAGGCCATTTGTTGCGTGACCGGCAGATCGTGACTGATGACGCTGCAAAAATCCGCGAGCTGGTTGTGCAATGGTCCAAAGATCCGGCGATTGATGTGGTGATTACCACCGGCGGCACCGGCTTCACCGGACGCGATGTGACACCTGACGCTTTGGAGCCGGTCTTCGACAAGCGTATGGACGGGTTTTCAGTGATCTTCCATCAGCAGTCCTATGCCAAGATCGGTACTTCCACGATCCAGTCCCGCGCAACTGCCGGTCTCATCAACCAGACATTTGTTTTTGTCCTGCCGGGTTCCGGCGGCGCTTGCCGCGATGCATGGGACGGTATTCTCGCCCAGCAGCTCGACTATCGTCACCGCCCGTGCAATTTCGTTGAAATCATGCCGCGCCTTGATGAGCATTTGAAACGCAAAAGCTGACTGCTAAAAAGACATAAATTAAGTTCTTGCTTTGTTCTTATTTTCAGATTAAATTTGAACCATAAACGGCGCATCAGAGTCGCATAATTCGCGCTGTATTCATTGCTTCATTTTGATTGTTTTGCTCCGGTCATGCCTCTGCATTTCCGGCAAGGAGAAAGCTATGGCAATTTTACAGGAGATTTTCGGACCAGCCGATCAGGCCGTCTTCTCCCGTCCGGCAGTCTTCGGATCGGAGCGCACAGATCAGGCAAATGCTATTGTTGACGGAACCGGCTTGCGGATTGACCACAGCCGCCGTCGCGGACGTGGTGCCGGTATCAATCCTTCCGGCCGGTTTGAAAGTCAGACACGTATCGACAGTGATGACGGCTGGAACTCTCTGGAAGAGCTGGAACCGTTCAAGACAGAAGTCCAAATCGAAAAGCCGCGCACCATTATCACCCGCAATGACTCGCCGGATATTAATTTCGACCGCTCAATCAATCCTTATCGCGGTTGCGAGCATGGCTGTATTTATTGCTTCGCCCGCCCTACCCACAGCTATATGGGACTGTCTGCCGGTCTTGATTTTGAAACCAAACTCTTTGCTAAACCCGATGCAGCACGGTTGCTGGAAAAGGAACTTTCCAAAGCCGGTTATATTCCCAAGACGATCGCCATTGGCACCAATACAGACCCTTATCAGCCGGTAGAAAAGAAATGGCGGATTATGCGGGATATATTGAGTGTGCTGGATGCCGCCAATCATCCGGTCGGCATCGTCACCAAATCCGCACTGGTTACCCGCGACATTGATATTCTGGGTTCGATGGCCGAGCGTGGTCTGGCAAAGGTTGCCCTCTCTGTCACCACGATGGATGCCAAATTAGCACGGAATATGGAGCCGCGTGCTTCAACTCCGGGATTGCGCTTACAGGCCATCCGACAGCTGAATGAGGCAGGTATTCCGGCATCGGTGATGCTTGGCCCTGTGATCCCCGGCATCAATGACCACGAGATTGAACGTATATTGGATGCCGCCTATGCGATGGGCGCACGCGAGGCCGGATATGTCTTGCTACGCCTGCCTTATGAGGTCGCGCCCCTCTTCAAGGACTGGCTGCTGCAGCATTTTCCTGACCGTTACCGCCATGTCATGTCCCTGTTGCGCTCAATGCGCGGCGGCAAGGACTATGATGCGGAATGGGGCAAGCGGATGCGTGGTGATGGTCCTTATGCATGGCAAATTGGCCGGCGTTTTGAGATTACCTCTAAAAAGCTCGGGCTGAATATTCATAAACGGCGCCTGCGTTGTGATCTGTTCACCCCGCCGCAAACAAGCGGCGTTCAGCTCTCGCTTTTCTGATCTGCCCTCCAGCAGATATAGGCTGCCCGTCCTTTTGCCAGCAGCCTTCCACATCGTGCCCCCCTTTTTGCGATGTGGCTTGCGGAGAATTAGATAGGATGCAATCTCAGCACATGAGTAAAGCACCATCTGATTCTCCGCTTTTTTCTGAAAAGCGACCGAAGTCGCCAGCCAAGATAAAGGCTGACAAATCTGAAATCTTCACGCCGGATTACAGCCATGAGCAGCAGTTGCAAGCTCAGGGGTACAAACTGATTGCAGGGCTCGATGAAGTCGGCCGCGGCCCTCTTGCAGGGCCTGTTGTTGCTGCCTGCGTGATCCTCGACCCTGATAATCTGCCTGAAGGTCTGGATGACTCAAAAAGGCTCACCGCTGCCAAGCGCAACCGGCTGTTTAACAGCATCATGGAAAAGGCACTTGCAGTCAGCCTGTGCAGCCTCAGTGCCCGTACCATTGATGAAAGCAATATTCTCGCAGCCTCACTGCTGGCAATGAAGCGCTGCGTGGATAGTCTGACAATCAGTCCGGATTATGCTTTGATCGACGGCAATAAAACCCCAAGCGGATTGCCCTGCCCTGCCATGACACTGGTCAAAGGGGATCAGCGATCCCTGACTATTGCCGCCGCTTCGATCATTGCCAAAGTCACCCGCGACAAGATGCTGGAACGCGCAGGTCTTATCCATCCTGCTTACGGCCTTGAGAAACATGCAGGATACGGCACTGCGGCGCACCGGCAGGCGATTGAAGAACAAGGGCCGATTACCGGTTTGCATCGCTACAGCTTTGCGCCAATCAAGGGACGCTGGACAGCGGATAAATAAGCGAGATACTGAATACGCGCCCCCGAGCCGGTTTCAGGATATCCTTAACTGCAAGAAATAAGCATCGCCGCAGAACAGCAAGCCCGATTTCAGACATAAAAAAACGCCGCATAAAGCGGCGTTTTTTTGAACTTTATGAACTGCAATCAATTCAGGTTGGTTTTAACCTGATCCAGTGATGCTTTGAACATTTCACCGGCAGTTTTTGCGTCCATTTTATTTGCAATCAGCGAACCGGCAGCAGCAACAGCGATTTCCACTGCAGATGCACGAACCTGATTAACAGCATCGCTTTCAGCCTGAGCGATTTTCTGTTCAGCCAGCTTGTTGCGGCGAACAATATAATCTTCCGACTTCGCTTTTGCTTCGCTCAGGAGAGCTGCAGCTTCACGCTGTGCAGCAGCAACGATTTCGCTGGCTTCTTTTTCAGCTTCTTTGCGCTTGCGGTGATATTCAGCAAGCAGAGCCTGAGCTTCTTCACGCAGGGTGCGTGCTTCGTCCAGTTCCTTGGCGATATTGGCAGCACGTTCATCAAGCGAACGGCCGATCATGCCAGGCACTTTAAGATAGGCCAACAGCGCCAGGAAAATAATCAGACCGACGAGGGCAATAAATGTTGCATCCATAATGGTCTCCCTTACGCGCTGACAGCTTTAACAGCAGCTGAGATTTCAGCTTTGTCGGACTTGCCGCCAAGCAGTTTCTCAACGATTTCTGCAGTTGTTTCTTCAGCAATCGAGCCGAGATCGCTCATCGCTTTTGCCTTAATGGCAGCGATGCGTTCTTCAGCTTCAGCCAATTTCTTTTCAAGCGATGCTTCAACGGTTTTGCGTTCAGCATCAATGTCATGCTTTGCCTTGTCGCGGGCTTCCTGACCGATAACAGCCGCGTGTCTGCGGGCTTCAGCCAGTTCCTGCTCGTAAGCAGCAATTGCATTGTCAGCATCGGTTTTCAGGCGTGCAGCCTGTTCCAGATCCTGTGCAATACGGTCACGACGCGTTTCGATGACGCCGCCGATACGTGGCAGCACAACGCGCGACATGAACAGATAGAACAGCCCGAAGGTAATCGCGAGCCACAGAAGCTGCGATGCATAATGGGTGGAATCAAATGGTGGAAACACGCCTTTACCGGCATCGTGCGCCACACCTGTTTCAGTGTGCACAACAGAGTTGCCACTGTCAGCTCCCGACACTGGTGCCGGCTGAGAGTCAGTTGCGGTTTGGGCAAACGCCGTGGACACGAACATCCATTTTCCCCTTATCACTCAGGCTTAATAAACGATAACCAGCCGCATATGCCTTCAGGTCTCACAAGGAGATTTTTGCATATGCGGCCGATTTAATCCGGCAGCTTAAGATTAAACTGCGAACAGGAGCAGAAGCGCGATGAGCAGCGAGAAGATGCCCAGAGCTTCAGTTACGGCGAAGCCGAATACCAGACGGCCGAACTGGCTGTCAGCGGCAGACGGATTGCGCAGTGCACCCGAAAGAAAGCTACCGAAAATGTTGCCGAGGCCGAGAGCCGTACCGGCCATACCGAAACAGGCCAGACCTGCGCCGATGTACTTTGCTGCTTCCGCTTCCATGTTAAGCTCCTTCTGGATTGATATAAATGCGGATTTCAGTTCTGGCGGAAACCCGCCGGTGATATTTCAGAGCGACCTGTTATTTCAAAATCATGTGTCAGACACAGGTATTTTCAAAATGCAGAGCCTGATTGGTAGATAGGCAAGACTGCTGCCCGATAACGGACAGCAGTAATTTCAGTTAGTGACCGTCCGGATGAACTGCATCATTGATATACATGCAGGTCAGAACAGTGAACACATAGGCCTGCAGGAATGCGACCAGGAATTCCAGACCGGTAATAGCAACGGTCATGAACAGAGGCAGGATCGCACCACCAACACCGAGCGGACCGAGTGCAGCCATGGAAACCACGAAGCCTGCGAAAATCTTTACGGTGATGTGGCCGGCCAGCATACTGGCGAAAAGACGCACAGAGAGGCTGATCGGACGGGACAGGAAGGAAATGATTTCAATCGCGGATACCAGCGGCACGATAGCCATAGGAACACCGCTTGGCACGAACAGCTTGAGGAAGCGGAAACCGTGCTTGAAGAAACCGTAAATAATCACTGTTCCGATCACCAGCAGCGCCAGCGCGAAAGTAACAATAATCTGACTGGTTACGGTATAGAAATACGGGAACAGACCGATAAAGTTTGCTACAAGGATGAATGTGAACAGAGAGAACACAAACGGAAAAAATTTCATCCCATGAGAACCGGCAGAATCCCGCAAGGAGGATGCCACAAACTCATAGGCCATCTCAGAAACTGACTGCAGGCGAGTCGGAACAATGCCGCGGCCTGCTGATGTCAGAAACAGAAAAGCGGAAGCGGTTACGACAGTCAGCACCATAAAGGCGGACACATTCGTAAACGACAGATCGACACCGCCGACATCGATAGGAATCCATCTGGAAACCTGAAACTGATGGATCGGATCGTTTGCCACCTTAACCTCACCTGTCACCCGTGCCCGAAGGCGTTACATTCATGCCCGAGGGCGCTTCTCAACCGCAAACTTGCGTTCCGGTCTTTTCAGAACACTCAAAAGCAAATCTGCCTGAGCCGCCCTGATTGCCTTTACAGGCTTATTCACTGCCGTGCATATGAAGGATAACCTTTATGCACATTATTTTTCTTTCTGTTGCTTCTCGCCCACATTATTGCCGCTTTCTGCAACATATCCTGCGGTGCGTAAAACATTCAGAGTACCGGCACCGAATCCTAAAAAGAGAAAGATAATCAATCCCCAAGGGTTCGTACCCAGAACACGGTCAAAAAACCAACCTAAAACCGCACCTACCACGATACCAGCGATAAATTCACTGGATAATTTCATGGCCTGCGCCATAGAGCTTGCGTTTTTCTCAGCCTGTTCATCTTTTTTGGATTCCACCCCCACGCCCTTAGCAGCCAGATGGCTTTCAAGCTTACGAAGACGGTCGTCCAGACTCCCCTGAGCGTCGGCCTGAGATCCGGTCTGCACCGGACCACCAGCTTCGCTTGCCGCATCATCGGATTGCTGTGGCTTTTCGGGTGTTTTCCCGACTGCCATTCATGCCTCCTTTGGCAAGAAAACCGAGGTTTCCACCCCACTCTGAAGTCGGCCGCAACATATTAACAGCCAACTCATTCGTCAAGGCACTGTCTGCACAGAAGTTGAAGGTTTTTTGTATTATTAAATCATATACTTAACAGGCAGCAGCATGAAGCAGGCCTTGAATCCTGCTTCACGCCGTGATTTCAGACAGCGAATCCTTGACAGATCAGCTCCAGCCGCCGCCATAAGTCCGGTAGAAAACATGCAGGCCGATCTTTTTGACTTTTTCCATTGTTGAGGCCCAGCGAGGACGCACATAAGTTGCATGATAATGGGTCGCCGAACCCACTTCCGGCAGCCAGATCTGACCCGCTGTGACAGCTTTTGCTACCTGCTGTGCCATGCGCCAGTGACCCGGCTCTGTGACACGATGTTTTAAACCGTCACAGGCGAAGGAGAACTGACAGGCATTACGCCAGTCTTTGTTCTGATAGACCACGCCGCAGATCGTGGAAGGATAAGCAGGGTTACGTACGCGGTTGAGAATAACCTGACCAACGGCCGCCTGCCCTTTGACCGGCTCGCCGCGCGCTTCAAAATAGATACCTTCAGCCAGACATTTCTGCTCTGCCGCACTGAATGCCGCCGGTGGCAACGGGGTTGCCGCCCAATTGTGATCCCGCGCACTGATTGGCGGAATGAAGCGGCCATTGTCCTTTTCAGGCACCAAAATGCTCTCAAAAGGCGATGTTTTGGCATAATCCGGCTTGGACGGCGCATAACCAAGCGCCAGCACATCCGGTGTATCATTGGTAATCAGTGATGCGAGTGCGGTCGGCACCGGCACGACCGGCTTCACTTCCGGACGATGGAAAGCGAGTGTGATTTCCACTTCCTTGCCGCGGATCGGACCTTTAACGAAAGCTGTTTTGACGTCTTTTTTACCGGCTACCGGCTGCATCAGCCTGGGACTCACCGATGAAACCTGCTCTGCCAGCGAACCGGCATTGAACATGCGTGCCGGAGCTTTAGTCTGCACGGAAACCAGACGCCCCTGCTTGTCAGTGCGGCTGATACGTTTTTCATCGGGATTTGGATCGTCGACACCGCGTTTTCCGCCGGCAACGCGTCCGCTCATTACCACGCGACCCACGCCGCTGATATCTGCCGCAGCGCTCAGGCTGCCTGTGACCACGGACGAATCAACAAACGGCATTTCCGCCTGATGAATGGAACCGGCAGGCGCATCCACCATATAGGTTGCCCAGCGGCTGCCCGATTGCTCGGCAACACTCATCATGCTGGCCATATCCTGATAGGCGATGACATTGCTTGAATAGAAAAACAGCCCTACTCCGGCGAGAAGCTTTGGCAGGGTCGCGGATTTGCGCTTCTGCTTCACTGTTACGGCCACCGGATAATAGCGGCCATCCTGCGGGCAGTAACCCTCGGAAGGATAATACCAGACCTGTGCTGGCTCATTGCCGGATCGGCCAAACAGGGCCCGCAAAGCTACACTACGCACCGGAATACTCCACTCACTCAACAAGATGACTATAGTCAGATAATGATCTATTAACCTTGATGCTTCGTTAACGCCGGCAGCGTTTAGTCATTGATTTTATTTATTAATTTTTAATTAACACGAAGATTGCCAGTCACCTTAAGCGGTTAGTTTTTATTGACCTTTCCCGTGGCAGGGCGGCAAAAATCCGAACTTCACCCACAGGGATAGTTCATAAAAAATATTTCTAATTTAGAAAAATCATTAGTCCAAAAATAAACCTGCCGGATCATCAGGGCATGATGATCCGGCAGGTTTAATATTGTCCATTACAGGCTTTAATGCAGAGACGGTATCGTCAGGCGACCGGAAACTCCCCGCGATAGCGCCTTGGCAACATCGCAGACAGAGTAACGCCGCGAATAAACAGGAACATATTCAGCGCCAGCCACAGGCTGTGATTACCCAGCCAGTCACGGGTACCATAGAGCACACCGAAAAACACAAACAGCGACAGGAACATCATATTGCGCATGTCTTTCGACCAGGATGCACCGATAAAAATACTGTCCATCTGGAAAGCATAAAGACCAGTGAGTGCGGTGAGTGACACCCAAGGCAGATAATAAACCGCCATCATGCGGACATCCGGCTCCGTTGTCAGAATATTGACCAGACGATCTCCGAAAGCGAGGAAGATCAGCCCCATGACAAAGGCCATGACCATCCCCCAGAAGAAGGTCAGCTGAATGGAGCGCCGGAAAGCCGGACTGTAACGCGCACCGACTGCCCGCCCTGCCAGCTGTTCGGCAGCAATCGTCACCCCTTCAAGAAAAAAGCCGACAACGAGATAGAAATTCATCAGCACCGCATTGGCCGCCAGAGTGATTGTGCCCATTTCATTGCCGACGCGGGCAAAGAATACATAGGTCGACATCAGCAACAGCGAACGGATCATGATATCGCGGCTGATAACGATCATCCGCCACATACCGGCCTTGTCAAACAGGCGGTTGACATCCAGCTTGCGCAAAGCGCCGCCGCGCCAGATCAGCACTGTCATACCTGTAATGGCTGCCACGGTTTCGCCGGTGACGGTCGCCCATGCAACGCCGGAGACCTCCCAGCCCAGCCCCAACCCCAGAACCAGCGCCAGAATAATATTAATACCATTGAGCAGGAACTGCAGCGCAAGACCGAACAGCCCCTTCCCGCGCCCGAGCAGCAGGCCCAGCACCGAGAAATTGACTAACGCCATTGGTGCCGAGAGCATACGGATCGACACATATTCGTTCAATGCTTTGGCTGTATCGGATGTGGGCTTGAGAATATCATTGGCCGCATAGAGTGTGAGCGGCAGAAGCGCGATCATCAGCAAACCGGCAACCAGCGCCACAATAATTGCGCGCCAGAACACCATAATTTCTTCCGAACGATCGCCGCGCCCCATGGCTTGCGCAACAAGCCCTGTCGTGCCGGAACGCAAAAAGCCGAAAATAGAAAACAGACAATCAAAGACCAGAGCGCCCATGGCCAGACCGCCGAGCATACCGGCATTGCCAAGCTGCCCGATCACACCTGTATCCACCAGCCCGAGCAAAGGCGTGGTCATACCGGCCAATGTCATAGGAATAGCGATCGTCAGCACCATGCGGTGCGTCACGGTAAACGGGCGAACGAGAGACGTTTCGAGCGCGTCATTATCTGGCTTGAACATAGAGCGGTTCCACTTAAAGCGGCCTCAAGGAACCGCTCTATTTGGGTATTAACGCATTGTCCGGCGCAAAACCGGCTTCCACTGCTAATGGGAATGCTTAGATACCACACGAATACTGTCAGCGAATAAAAAGATCCTGCTGTCAGCCGTGCGTGCTCCTCACCTGAAGATAGTAAGTGCAGATAGTTTTTCCGGTCAGCGCAGAAGATCCTGCACAGTCATATCCTGTTTTCCTGTCATGGTCAGCAGGTTTCTGCATCAGGACAGCAATTTGTCGCGCATACCCGTTCTCGTATTACGGCAGATCAACTCCGTAGAGCATCGCCCAATAGAGATAATGCGGCTTGTCTGCCCGCGCCGCATAGGCAAGGCCATAACGGGTAAAGATCGGATCAAGCAGATTTTTACGATGACCGGCAGAATTCAGCCAGGCATTCAGCGCGTCCGGCACGTCTTTCTGGCCGGATGCAACATTCTCCGCAGCAGGGCCGCGGATACCGGCCTGTTTCAGCCTGCCGCCAAAACTGTTTCCCCAGCCGATACTGTGACCGATTTTGCCGTGCTTTGCCATTAACCGTGCCTGATGCAGTGCGGCCTGTTCAAGTTTTGCTTCCGGCATCATCGGCGGCGCACCATATTGACGGCGCACTTTATTCACCATAGCCGCCACATCCTCTTCTGCAAAAGCATCAGAGAGCGGCAGGATGGCAGGGCTCAGCAACAAAGCGCCACCGGCAACCAGTAACCGGCGGCGTGAAATCAACGCAGAAGGCAGCAATGTATCAGTCATCGAAAACCATAAATAAAAAGAAGGATTTTTCAGATGCATTCCCGAAGCCGCTTCACGCCTTCAGCATGCATTTTATTTCCTGTAATTGATAATTCTGAGCAAAATAAAGGCAGGGATCACAACTGCCGCGCCCAGCAGCAGATAATCAGCAAAACGTGACAAGGCCGAGAAACCCATATTCCAGATTCTCACGAAGAAATCGCGGATATTCCAGAGAATGTCATAAGGCGTCCAGTTAAAGGCATGCATCACAACGCCGACAATCAGTGACACCAGTATCAGTTTAACGATAACACGACCCGGTGTATCGCCCAGAAAGCGGGTAGCACGGTCAGACATAGAAGCACTCCTTTGTTGAGACCAACAAATAAGCGCGAATATCTGAAGAGACAAGCCTTCCCTGTGCCGGATATTGGCCGGTTGCGTTCCACATTCAGGTTTCAGCGGCTGTTTTTATAGGTACGCGGCAGGCTCTGGCTCTGGCGCAGGAAAGAACGGTTCATACTGCGTGTGTCTGTGAAGCCGCTGGCGACAGCCACCTCCAGCAGAGATGCATTTCCGCTCATCAGCAATTCCTTGGCGCGCTGCACACGCAATTCCTCGCGCACCTGAAAGGCCGTTTTGCCCAATCCCAAGCGGAACCCGCGCTCCATCTGGCGGGTGGAAATCCCAAGACGGCGTGCGACTTCAGCCATTGCCAGCGGATCTTCCAGCGTTTCCTCAAAAATACGGATTGCCTTGCGGATCATCGGCGAGCGAACACCGTTGAAACTCAGCGCAGGTTGCTCCGATGTCAGCAACTCATAAGGAAACATCAGGATGGAGGCGCTTTTACGTGCCAGTTCCTCAGAGATTTCCGCCTGAATGATGGAGAGCGCCAGTGAAGCAGCGCCCAAACCGCCCGCACAGGTAAAATGTCTGCCACTGCGATGAAACAGGCTGGTTGTATCTGCCGTGAACCCGTCAAATAATTGCAGGAAATCGTCTTTATGAAACCAGTTCACGCAGCAATTGCGATCTTCCAGCAATCCGGCTTCAGCCACAATGAAAGCAGCAGTACACAGGCCGATGACATTTTTCTTCTGACGGTCGGCGCGTTTCAGCACTTCAATCAGCGTATTTTGTCCCGGCCGGTAATGAGGAAGAACGCCGCCGACAACAACAATATAATCACAATCATCCAGCGCACCGATCGGGGCGGTTGGTTCCACCGCCATGCCGGAGCTGGATTCAACCGGCAGGCCGGTGAGCGTGCAGATTTTCCAGCCGCAACGGATCTGGCGGCTCTTATCCTTATCATCTGCGGCAAGGCGAAACGGATCGAGAAACAGGCTGAGTGCAGACAGGGTAAAACCGGGTAAAACAACAATACCCAGCGTCAGACGCTGCGCTTCTGTTTCTGCGTTTAAAACTGTTCGGTTCTTTTCCATTGCCATGATCGTGCGCATCACTCCCCTTGAAACGCATAATCCTGTCTGTCATCCGGCATACAGGCCAATCTGAGCGATAAAGTCCGTCACAGCTTTTGTAAAGAGCACATAGAATTGTGAGTACAACACGCGCTCTTATGACCTCTCATTCGGCAGGACTGATTTTTGGCGGTAAAACAATCTGATCAGCCACCGGCAGAGCAGAATTACCACTCAGGCGCCGCTTCAGACGTGTTGTCCATAAATGCCGGTAGGAGCGCAATTTGTTGAGCACAAACCATCTTTGCCGGATCAGATTGTAGAAGAAATGTTTCTCAACGGACGCAGCCGTTCTTGATCCGGTTCCTAGCGCATCTATGTCACTTTGCGCGCCGCGCGCTTTGACTAAAGGCGGCCAAACGGCAAGACCGGTATTGGTTCTTGTCAGCCAGAAACGCAGATAATTATCAACCGGCGCAAAAATCTCATGCTGACTGTTGACGAAATTCTGCGCACCGGCACGCGACCAGATCAAACCGCCTGTCGTCATCGGAAAATAATGCGCACTGGTCAGATTACGCTGCTGATCCTGCCCCTGAAGAGTGCAAAGCGGTGTATGACGTTTTATTCCGTCTGTGCCGATATTAATGAGATCCCAGTAACGCCCGTCTTTTTCGAGCCATGACAGCAGTTCTTCCGTCATTTTAGCAAGGTCTGCCGGAACAGACATATCGTCCTCCAGCACCATTGCGTATTTCTCGTCGGAATCCAGAAACATCTGCGCCGCTTTAAGATGGCTCAGATAACATCCGAGCTCTCCGCCGCTGACCTGACAGCCCATAAACGCCAAGGCACGCTTTTCATGATAGGCCGGATGCGCTCTCGGATCACTTTTCCGGCCATCTACCGCCGGAACGCGGGTAAATTCCATACCCGCGCGCTCCAATTGTCCGCGGGAAATGTCCAGCCGTTCCTGACTGCCGTCAAGATTTATAAGATAGGTTCTCACCATAATCTCCGCCATAAAATGGCTTAAAGCCTCCTGCCAAAAACCGGCAGGCGCGCATCAGCGACGTATCACTAGATGTTCATTTGCGGAGATACAATCAAGAAATTATGAGTTTTTAACGGAAATGTTTTGACAGTTTCAAACCCTGCGCCTGATAGTGCGAGCCGAGATCACTGCCATAGAGCGCTTTCGGCCGTTTGAGCATATGTTCATAAATCAGACGACCGACAATCTGTCCGTGTTCAAGGATAAACGGCACTTCATGGCTGCGCACTTCCAACACTGCGCGACTGCCCTTGCCACCGGCAGAGACATTACCAAAACCCGGATCGAAGAAACCGGCATAATGCACGCGGAACTCACCGACCAGCGGATCAAAAGGGGTCATTTCCGCAGCATAAAGCGGCGGCACATGCACGGCTTCCTGTGAAACCAGAATGTAAAACTCATCGGGATCGAGAACCAATTCGCGATGTCCGCGATCATAAATCGGTTCCCAGAAATCCAGCACATCATGCTGCGCGCGTTTATCGACATCAACAACAGACGTATGATGTTTGCCGCGATAGCCGATCAGGCCGTTTTCACCACCACTCAGATCAATCGACAGGGCAATTCCACCATTGGAAATATTCGGCACAGCGGAGGCCACCAGCGTTTCTGCTGCGTGCAATGCAGCGAGTTCGGCTTCATTGATATGCGCAGTGCCTTTACGGAAACGGATCTGCGACAGACGCGAACCGGTACGCGCCACAATCGGGAAAGTGCGCGGGCTGACTTCCAGATACAGCGGGCCGTTATAACCGGCGGGCACCTTGTCAAATTCCTGCGCATTATCGGTAATCACACGGGTGAAAATATCGAGGCGGCCGGTCGAGCTTTTCGGGTTTGCGGAAGCCGACAATTCCGATGGCAGCGCCAGCCCTTCCAACAGCGGCACAATATAGACGCAGCCGGTTTCCAGCACCGCACCTTCACGCAGATCAATCTCGTGCAGCTTCAGGCGTTCCAGTTTTTTGGCAACCGGTGTGTCCGGCCCCGGCATGAAAGATGCGCGGACGCGATAGGCTTTTTCGCCAAGACGCAGATCAAGACTGGCAGGCTGTATCTGATCATGATCCAAGTCCCGCGCTGAAGTCAGCGCACCGGTTTCAAACAGAGCTGCAATATCGCTGTCTGCCAAAATTCCGCTATCTCGGGTCATCATTTGTCCAGTCATAAAATACTATTTTGCCGCAATCTAGCCTTGAACGGTTAAAAGAGGGCTACTGTGATATGCGCATTTACAGATAGATTTCACTCCCCGCTGTCAAGTCCTGTGAAATCGAGTGCTTGACATTATAATCATAACAGTCCTACAAAATCAGTCGTGGTGATTTGGCCGGCCGGCTTGCAGCCACGTTAAAGAAGTCGCTAAATATGGCCGCGGTTCCGAGCCGGTCTTTTTGCGTCTTCATGCAAAGGCCGGTTTTTTATTGGCCGGTGTGGCCCGAACCCTGCCGACCATCCTTTTATATAGGCTGGACCGATGACAAAGACACATATTCGTACCCTTCGCCCTGCAACTCAGCTTGTGCATAGCGGCACAACCCGCACGCCTTATGGCGAAACATCAGAAGCGCTGTTTCTGACGCAGGGTTTTGTTTATGACAGCGCCGAGGCTTGCGAAGCCCGTTTTACCGGTGAAGATCCGGGTTTCATCTATTCCCGTTATGCAAACCCGACGACGGATATGTTTGAAAAGCGCATGTGCGCGATTGAAGGCGCGGAAGAAGCCCGCGCCACTGCCTCCGGCATGGCTGCTGTTGCTGCGGCCATTCTCTGTCAGGTTCGTGCAGGTGACCATGTGCTGGCAGCCAAAGCGATGTTTGGTTCGTGTCGGTACATTATTGAAACCCTGCTGCCTAAATACGGCGTTGAATTCACTTTGATTGATGGCGTGAATATTGAGAACTGGGAAAACGCTATCCGCCCGAATACCAAAGTGCTGTTTCTGGAAAGCCCGACCAATCCGACGCTGGAAGTGATGGATATCGCCAGAATTGCAGGCATTGCCAATAGTGTCGGTGCCAAGCTGATCGTCGACAATGTGTTTGCCACCCCGCTCTATCAGCGGCCAC
The DNA here is from genome assembly GCF_018436245.1 of Pseudochrobactrum algeriensis. Classification (NCBI taxonomy): domain Bacteria; kingdom Pseudomonadati; phylum Pseudomonadota; class Alphaproteobacteria; order Hyphomicrobiales; family Brucellaceae; genus Pseudochrobactrum; species Pseudochrobactrum algeriensis. The sequence continues at coordinate 653,509 of NZ_CP075361.1, read as the reverse complement.
TGGCGCTCGGCGCTCATATTGTTGTCTATTCTGCCACCAAACATATTGACGGTCAGGGACGCTGCCTCGGCGGTGTTGTTCTGTCTGATCGTGAATGGATTACGGAAGTTCTGCAGGATTATTTCCGCCATACCGGTCCGGGTCTCAGCCCGTTCAATGCATGGACGATGCTCAAAGGTCTGGAAACACTGGCCGTACGCGTGGAAGCACAAACCCGTTCTGCCGCTAAGATTGCCGATTTTCTGGCCGAACAGAATGCCATTGCCCGCGTAATTTATCCGGGTCGCAAAGATCACCCGCAGGCAGACATTATCGCCAAACAGATGAGCGGCGGCTCAACCATGATTGCGCTGGAGCTGAAAGGCGGCAAGAAAGCAGCTTTTGCCTTTGAGAATGCGCTGGAAGTCATCAGCATTTCCAACAATCTCGGTGACGCAAAAAGCCTGATTACCCATCCGGCAACCTCGACCCATAAAAATCTCAGCGACGATGCCAAGGCAGAACTCGGTATTACCGACGGTCTGCTGCGCCTTTCCATTGGTCTGGAAGATGCAGATGATCTGATTGACGATATTGGCTTTGCACTGAAAGCGGCTCAAGGCTAAACTGGTATCAGACGGCTGCTGATTTGCCGGCAGCCGTCATATCCTGCCAGCTCCCGTGGCTTTCCAGAGTAACCTCTATGTATCGCGCCATTACCGAAAATATCGAAGTCACCGTCGAGCCGTTTTATCTGGAAGAACAATCTTCACCGGATGAATCCCGTTATGTCTGGGCTTATCGGGTAACGATTATCAATCATTCGGATATTCCGGTGCAGTTGCGCTCACGGACATGGAAGATCACCGATGCCCATGGCCGGACTGAAGAAGTGCGCGGCCCCGGTGTTGTGGGTGAAGAACCGTTTCTGAAACCGGGAGACAGCTATCAATATTCGTCCGGTTGTCCGCTGACGACTTCATCCGGCATGATGTCCGGCAGCTATATGATGCAGAATCATGAGGCTGGCAGCCCTGATGAAGGCAAACTATTCCCTATTACCATTCCGGCATTTTCGCTCGACATGCCCGGACACAGACCGGTTCTGAACTGACTAAATAGTTCTAATCATCGCCACACGGCGCTCAATCGGTAGGCCGATGGATTCTTCCAACTCGGCAATCGAGCGGAACCGCGCATTATATTGCGATACCGGCAGCACCTGATAGCCGCAGCCTTCATAGAAAGGCCGGTTCCATGGTATATCGCCAAATGTTGTCAGGCTAAGACTTGAGCAGCCCTGCGCTTTCGCAAGGTCAGCCGCAGCATCCAGCAATTTACGGCCAAGCCCGCGGCGCTGGAAATCCTGATGCACAGATAGCTCCCAGACATGCAGGCAACCTTCATCCGGCATGGTTTCTGCCACCAGAAAACCGCCAAGCACAGTATCGCATTCTGCAACCAGCACATGGCCTTTCTGCATAAAATCGAGATGCTGCTCAGCAGACATGACAGGCATATCGAGAATAAAATGCAAAGACGGGTCAACTGCAAATGTTGAAGCTGCCGAGCGTTCAATCTCCGGCAGCAACGCAGCATCAGACGGCTGTGCCCGCCTTATCAGGCAGGCACTTTTGTCATGCTCGGCACTCATTGTGGCGCGTTAATTTCCGAAGGGTCAAAATCATAACGGCTGGAGCAGAACTCACAGGTCACCGAGATTTTGCCATTCTCAGTGCTATGTTCGATTTCTTCAGCCGAGAAGCCTTTGAGCACACCAAAAATCTTGTCCCGCGAACAGGCGCAATGATCGACGACTTTGGTGCCTTCATAAACCCGCACGCCGCGTTCATGGAACAGACGATAAAGCAGACGTTCAGACGGCACCTGCGGATCAGTCAGCTCGGAATCCTCAATGGTCGCAACCAGTGAGCGGGCTTCCTGCCATTCATCCTCAACCGGAGCCTGTTCAGCTTCAGTACCATTCGGATTATCACCGCCATGCAGATCACGATGACGCGCACGCAATTCGGACTGCGGCAGAAACTGCACCATCAGACCACCGGCACGCCATTGTTCACTCGCTTTGCCATCGGCACCGCGCTCAAAAAGTTTGGCCACAGCCAGCTGCACTTCCGTGGCAATCTGTTCAGACTGCATGAAATAATTGCGTGCAATATCTTCCAGCGACGAGCCGTCCAGTGCAACAATACCCTGATAGCGCTGGGTGAATTCGCCCTGATCGACGGTCAGCGCCAGCGTACCCTTGCCCAGTAATTCTTCCGGTTTGGTTTTACCGGCAGCCACAAACTCTGCCACACGCTCTTCATCAAAACGGGCATAAGCGCGGATCGCATCCGGCGTGCGGAAATCCACCACCAGCATATCTACCGGACCATCCGAGCGGGTCTGGAAAATGAATTTGCCTTCAAATTTCAACGATGTGCCGAGCAACACGGTCAAAACCGCGGCTTCGCCCAACAGGCGGGACACGACTTCCGGATAATTATGGCGTTTCAGAATAGCATCCAGCGCCGCACCAAGCTGCACTGTGCGGCCGCGCACATCCAGACCTTCAACCTGAAAAGGCACAACAACATCATCACCGGACAGGGTAATATGGTCTGGCATCGGGCTATCAATCATCATCTGGTCTGTATTGGTCTGGTTATTCATCACTTATCTCTTTTTTATTGGCTGCCACGGGTGTCGCCACTGGGGCTGCATCACTGCGCCATAAATAACACACGGCTCGCAGGCGTTATACGACCTGCAAGCCGTGGTTCAATCTTCAAATCAGGATCAGGGCAGCCGATCCATACGTTATCCTATAGATAAGAAGCGATCAGCGTCCTTCAAGACACCAGGTCAAAATCGCTTTCTGCGCATGCATACGGTTTTCTGCCTCATCAAAGACCACGGATTGCGGGCCGTCGATCACTTCATCCGTCACTTCCTCGCCACGATGGGCTGGCAGACAGTGCATGAACAGCGCATCTTTATTGGCTTTCGCCATCAGATCCGCATTCACCTGATATGGCATGAAAACATTATTGCCGCGCGCATTATCTTCCTGCCCCATCGAAACCCATGTATCGGTCACGATGCAGTCCGAACCGGCCACAGCCTTTTCCGCACTGGTGGTTGAGAAGATTTTAGCACCCTTTGCATTTGCCCAGTCAACAAAACGCGACAGCGGTTCACTGCCCGATGGTGTTGCAATATTCAGACGGAAATCAAATTGCGCCGCAGCCTCAATGAAGGAATGCAGCACATTATTACCGTCACCGCTCCACGTCACCGTGCGGCCCTTGATTGGTCCGCGATGTTCTTCAAAAGTCAGAATATCGGCCATGATCTGACACGGATGGGTATCATCGGTCAGCGCATTGATAACCGGCACGGTCGCATGCTCGGCGAGTTCGAGCATGCGATCATGAGAGGTTGTACGGATCATAATGGCATCGACAAAACGTGACAAAACTTTGGCTGTGTCCGCAATGGTTTCACTGCGGCCAAGCTGCATTTCCGAACCGGTCAGCATGATTGTTTCGCCGCCGAGCTGGTGCATACCCACATCAAAAGAGACGCGGGTTCGCGTTGACGGTTTTTCAAAAATCATAGCCAGAACTTTGCCATCAAGCGGCTTATCGCGCTCACCGGCTTTTAATCGTTCTTTGCGGGCGCGCGCTTCATCCAGGATGAAGCGCAAATCCTGCGGGCTGACTGCAGAGAGGTCGGTAAAATGCCTTAAAGTCTTATCATTTGCCATTATTAGTCACCGTTATGCAGGAGCTTTGGAAAGCTTGGCTGCAACCTTTTCAATCCGGTTCAGAGCTTCACGCATATCATCTGCCGTTACTGTCAGCGGAGGCAACAAACGCACAACATTGTCACCGGCGCCAACGCTCAGCATATGCTCCGCACGCAATCCGGTAATCACATCTGTATTTGGCACGGCGCATTTCAGACCGATCATCAGGCCTTTACCACGCACGTCAGTAAATACATCCGGATAACGGTCGATGATCGACGCCATCCCCTGACGGAACTGCGATGCCATTTCATTAACATGGTCAAAGAAACCATCGGCCAGCATCACATCCAGTACAGCCTCACCGACGGCCATAGCCAGCGGATTGCCGCCATAAGTGGTGCCATGCACGCCTGCGACCATACCTTTGGCTGCTTCAGCAGTCGCCAGGCAGGCCCCCATAGGGAAACCGCCACCGATACCTTTGGCAGTTGCCAGCAGGTCAGGCTCAATACCTGCCCATTCATAGGCATAGAATTTGCCGGTACGGCCAACGCCGGTCTGCACTTCATCCAAAATCAGCAACAGGCCGTTTTCGTCGCAGATCTGACGGATCAGACGCAGAAATTCATTTGAGAAGGAGCGAAGACCGCCCTCGCCCTGTACCGGTTCCAGAAGGATAGCCGCGGTTTCCGGTGTAATAGCAGCGCGCAGGGCAGCTTCATCACCGAACGGCACCTGATCAAAACCATCAACCTTCGGGCCGAAACCTTCCAGATATTTGGCCTGACCGCCGGCTGCGATGGTTGCCAGTGTACGCCCGTGGAAAGCACCTTCAAAGGTAACGATGCGATAACGCTCAGGCTGACCATTGGCGAAATGATAGCGGCGCGCGGTTTTAATCGCGCATTCCAGAGCTTCGGCACCGGAATTGGTGAAAAAGACTTTATCGGCAAATGTATTATCGACGAGGCGCTGACCAAGGCGTTCCTGACCCGGTACTTCATAGACATTGGACAGGTGCCACAATTTGGCGGCCTGATCCTGAAGTGTCTTTACCAGATGCGGGTGGCTGTGTCCGAGTGAATTCACAGCAATACCGGCTGCGAAATCGAGATAGCGTTCGCCGCCCTCGGTAATCAGCCAAACGCCCTCCCCTCGCTCAAAGCGCAACGCTGCACGATTATAGGTGTCGTAAAGCGGGTGCACAGTCGCAGTCGTCATGCCAATAAGGCCTCCAAAGCCTTTAAATTGAAGCGGGCATCAACATCAGTCTTCACCGGTCTCCGTGAGTTCTCTAAAACTCCCCCCGGAGAAGCGGTTGTTGCGCGCGGATGAAATCAAAAAGCCGCCCTCAGGGCGGCTCGACAATGCACTATTGTTCGCCAATATATAAATGTCAATCAAAGACCGCGGCTCTGCGGGGTGAAAACCGCCCCCTTAAAATGTGCAAAAATGTCGCTGTTGCGCAATTTTGTTACGCAGGCTTCAATAAGGGATCTGGCCTGAACAACAGGCCGGTACAACCATAATTGTCAATTTTCAGCCCCGTGCCCGTGAAATAAACTCCGAAGTGTTGCACGAAAACCTTGTATTTAAAAAAAACCGGTCTATTAAATGCCCGCTGATCTCCAAGGTTGGGGAAAACCATTCCAGCACCGGGCGCCGCGCTTGTCACGGAGTCCTTGCTTAAGGTAGTTTCATATTAAAGTAAGACTAGATTTAGTGCGACAGCGCCAGCTGTCCGGTACATATGGTGCCTGCTTGGACGGGCCCGCAAAAACGATAGCCGGACGCTATAAAGATTATAAAGAACGGAGCCTGAGCCACAATGAACTGGACAGATGAACGCGTCGAGCTTCTCAAGAAATTGTGGAGTGAAGGTCTGAGTGCAAGCCAGATCGCAGCCCAGCTGGGCGGCGTCAGCCGCAATGCGGTGATCGGGAAAGTGCACCGGCTTAAACTATCCGGACGCGGCAAAACAACCACTGCCGCGCCACGCAGCAAGAAACCGGCTCCCGCTCCGGTCGCTGCACCACGCCCGACAACAACATCAAGCAGCAGCATGTCATCCGGCAGTGCAAGTGCACCGCAGCCGACAATGCGTGCCACAGTGATGAAAACCTCCGGTGCCGCAGCACTGCAGGCAGAAGTTCTGGCTGATGCCGTTGCGGAACCGATTATCCGTCACAATGAAAATGTTGTTGTGCCGATTTCCCGTCACCTGACCCTGCTGCAGTTGACAGAACGCACATGCAAATGGCCGGTCGGTGATCCGCTGCACGAAGATTTCCACTTCTGCGGTCATGAATCCGGTGAATCCAGCCCTTATTGCAGCTATCATTCCAAGCTGGCTTTCCAGCCGACTGCAGAGCGCCGCCGCGCCCGCTAATCGGCACCATACGCAAACAAAAAGGCGCTTTTCAGCGCCTTTTTTATTGTCCTGATATCCGGCGCATCATGCGCAAGCGGCATTAATTCATCCGAATATAGTGCAAAGGCAAAGCAGGAAATGCACTGCTTTTTGCACCACTCAGCGCGCAAAACTTAAAGCAGGCGCTGATAAACCGCCAAAGTCTGATCTGCGATTCCAGACCAGCTGTAGTTTTTTGCAATTTCCGCACTCTGTTCAGCCGCCTGCGCTGCACTGAAAGGCTGATCCAGTTTCTCAGCCATTTGCTTTGCTAAGGCCTGCGTATCTCCGAGAGGGAAATAATCAGCCTCCGGCAAGCCGACTTCAAGATTGGCGGTAATATCACTGGCCAGAACCGGCAATCCGTAGCCCATCGCCTCCATCATCGCGATCGGCATGCCTTCATGACTGGACGGTAAAATAAACAAAGCTGCATTGCTGTAAAGCGCCGTCAGATCATCGCCGCGTTGCATGCCGGTGAGCACGATATTCGGCGTTTTGGCAGCCAGAGCTTTCACCTGATCGACATAAGGTGACTGGTGATCGGCGGCACCGACAATCGCCAGTTTCTTATCCGTGTGAAAACCCGCAGCCTGCATGGCAGCAAAAGCAGCAATCAGATCATGCTGGTTCTTTTCCGGCACGATACGGGCAACCATCACCACATATTTCTTCTGTTCCAGCGCGAATGTCTGCAACACAGCGCTTGCCCCACCGGTTTCCCGTAAGGTCACACCATTCGGAATAAATTGTGCGGAAACCTGATAGCGTTCTGCCATAGCCTCAGCGATATGACGGGAAACGGCTATCCGCTGACTGGCAAAACGCATGCCTGCCCATTCGCCGGTTTTCAGCATTTTGCGGGCAAGTCCGCCCCATTTATCGCGATTATAATCAAACCCATGGTGGGTGACGACGGTTTTAAGCCCAAGTAATCGTGCCAAAGGGGTCAGCAAAGCGGGGCCGATCGCATGAATATGCAGGATGTCAGGTCGACGGACTGCCGCCACCAGAACACCAAGAAATGTATGAGCAATCGCTTCAAATTTCGTGGAAAGCGGCGCCCAAAGCGGCGTGACCTGTACACCCTCCCACTGATAAGGTTTTTTCTGGGTCAGATAGGGTTTGCGCCCCAGCACTTCGACATCCCAGCCTTTTTCAACAAAAACGCGGGCAAGCTCCTCAACATGTTTTTCCACGCCGCCCTGTACTTGCGGCACACCGCGCAGACCGAGCATCATCACTTTGGGACGCTTACTCATGCGCTTACTCCCAGATCAGCGTAAAGAGCGAGCATACGGTTGCGATAGGCTTCAGCCGAGAATTCATTCAAAATCCACTCGCGCCCGGCCAGTCCCATCCGGTTACGCTCCGCAAGTGGCATAGCAGCCATGTGCCTCAGTTGCGCTGCCAGATCGTCAGCATTACCGGCCTCGGCGGTCAGACCAGTCTCGCCTTCACGGATCATCTCCGGAATACCGCCGATGCGCGCGCCGATCACCGGTGTGCCAAGCGCATAGGCTTCCAGAATACTGACCGGCGCATTTTCATACCATTCAGACGGCAGAACCAGCGCCCTTGCCTCTCCGATCAGACGATGCAGCTTTTCACCTGTCACATAACCGGCGAAAACTACCGGCGCATTGAGCTCCGCTGCCAGTGCTTTCAATTCAGCCTCATCAGGGCCCGTACCGGCAATGACCAATTTCACACCGGATTTTGCCGCTGCAGTGATAAGCGTCTTGAGACCTTTTTCCGGTGCGAGGCGACCGGCAAACAGCAGATAGTCCTGCGCCTCATAAACCGGCTTCAGATGATCTGTCTCAACAAAATTCGGAATATAGACCAGCTGCTCCGGCGGCCAGCCCCATTCAATCAGCTTCTCACGGTAGAAACGGCTCGGCACCACAAAGCGATCCACTTTATTGCGGTAAAGGCCGAGCATACGGTGAACGGCAGTTTCGACAAAAACCAGCCCGCTGAGCGAAACCGACCCTTTAATGCAGCGATTGGCGACCACATTATAAATCCGGCCACCCTTGCACTGCTCACAAACATGACCGTCAACCAGCATTTTATAAGCGGGACAGGCCAGTTTCAGATCATGCACGGTCATTACAACCGGAATATTATGCTGCTTCAGCGTCGCAAAAATTGACGGCGATAAATGATGATAGACATTATGCGCATGAGCAATGTCCGGCTTCGCGGCTTGCAGCAATTGGTTCAGATTTTGCTGCGCCTCGCGGGAATAAATGATCTTGGCAGCCTGCTTAACCTTGGTCAGCGCAGAGCTTTCACGGCCATATTCAATTTCAGATACAAAATAGCGTGACCAGTCTGAAGGCAGATTTTCCGGATGCTGCATGGCAAAAGGCACGGCATCCCAGCCGATATCCTCGAACAGGCTCATATGATCGAGAAAGATCGCTTCCGCCCCGCCACGCCGGTAAAAATAATTATTAATCGCCAGCAGACGCATCTGCTTCTCATCTAAGGTCATGCGTTCCCTCAAGCAGGCCTGAGAGCATAATTTCTTAAACTTGGAACAGAAATTATACTCTCACTTTAAAGTGTCAGAGCGAGTTTTGTGCGCCCAATGGGGTGTCTGGCGCTCTAAAGCTTTATAAATTTTACACATCACACAGCATGTGCAGATGCATAATCATCCAGTGCTTCATCAACTGTTAAAATTTCACATCCGCTTTGCACCGCATATTGAACCAGTTTTTCAAAGGTCGCCGGTGTGCAGCCATAGGATGTCGGTGTTTCAGAAATGTCATGCGTAAAAAAGATCAGCCAGCCCGGCTGCGCTTTCACCGCATCAATTTCCCGCGTCAATTGCAGTGAATGTGCCTCTGGCTGGCGGATCTCCATACCATACAACATTTGCGGGCTTATTGCCCCGCGATTGATCCGGTTTTCTCCGGCGCGGCAAGTACGGTAATTACGCGCCAACCGCCGATGGGCAAAATAGGAAACCGCATTATAGGGATAGGCAAAGTTAAACTTCGGACCATGTCCGCCTTTGTTATCTCCCAGAATCCGGCTCAGAAATGACCGGTTTCGGTCAATCTCACTTTGCAACTGCGCATCCTTAAGTGTCGCAACATTCGCATGTGAAAATGTATGGCACCCGATTTCATGCCCGCGCTCCGCCAGTTCACGAATTCCGCTTTCGGTAATCAGTTTACGGCTGGTTTCTGATGTACCGGCGAGCCCTCCGGCCACATAAAATGTTCCGCGCAATCCGTATTTTTCCAATATGGCCGCGCCATAATACAAAGTGCTGTCGGGTACATCGTCGAAAGTGAACGTGATCACCGCATGATCCGTTGGCACATGAAGTGTTTTAGGAGCGAGGCGGGACATCAGCCGTGCCTGTAAACGAGCGACCCAGTATTTAATTTTGTGCTTCACCGTGTCACTCCGATACTGCCTGATGCGAACGCAAGCGAAGGCGCATCGTCATAAGGAACCGGCACCGCCAATGCCTGCAAACGCAAGCCGAACAGAGCCATCATAACGCTGAACCATAATAAACTGCCGGTTTCAAAGAATACACTTTCAAGCGCGCCCCCAAACAAACCGTAAAGCCAGATACGTACATAAAGCCGCACAACAGGCGTATAGAGGTTTTGCTGTGAAATCCGCCTGATGTAAAGTAATGGCAGCACTAAAATCCAAATAAAGACAAGAAAAAAACCTACGACACCGAGATTAATTAACGCATCGACCCATGCATTATGACCGTTAAAAGCACGCGGAGACCAGTTTTCCACTGTATCATTATTGACCAAAGCGTCCGTCAACCAATAACCATGAAGCCCGTGCCCGATCAATGGCCTATCAGCCATTGCCCCTACAGCCAGCCGCCAGATATCCGAACGGTTGGTGAAACTGGCATCAATGCCGAGCGATGTAATAAACTCATAGACAGACGGTATCAATGCAGCGCCGACCGTTAAAAAATTGATCGTTAACACCCCCCCGACAGCAATCGGCACGCGCAGCCACTTAATTTTCTCGAAAACATAGGCAATCAGCAGGATCATCGGGAACATGGCTGTCGATGTCTTGCCGCCGGTATGCATCAAAAAGAACACCGACAAAACAAGGATCAGCCAGCCCGCAAGATGATAGCCTTTATCTTTCAGGTAGAGCCCGAAGAAGCCACTGACCAGCATGGCTGCAGAGGCGACATTCTTATGGGCAAAATGGCCGCGCCAGTTCCCTAACTGCTCGTCGCCCAATTCGGAACTGAACTGATGAATAGCCACTAACGGCTTGAACATTACACCGAAATAGGCAAGCCCCAGCATAACAAACAGTCCTGCCATAATCATTTTAGCAAATTGCTCTTCAGAACGCGGCAATAGCAGGAATACTGAGGCATTGAGCATAATGATGCAGGAAAGAATAAGCTGTTTTAAGGATTCAACCCGCTCTGCAGAGAAAAGCGCCGCGAGCAAAATCCATATGACCAGCAACACGATTAAAGGTCTGGGTTGCAATACCAGCTTCTTTAACGGGCTGAGGGCAACATAACAAATAGCACTGGCAAAAAGCAGCAAGGAAACGACCTGATTAAACAGGCTTGAGCCGCCTTCAGCCGCCGCCGAAGCCGTTTCCGCAGGAAAAGGCTCGATCGTCACCCAGAGGTAAAAGAACTGCGCCATGAATAAGGTCGCAGCAAGAAAACCCCTTATATCACTCATGCCGGAGGTGCGGATCATCTGCAACTTGCTTCACTATTTTTTATAAGAAGCGCGGGACTGTGCACGTAAAAGACCGATAAATCCGAAAAGCAAAGCCAAACCAGTACCGAGACCGCCGCCGACAACGGCACCGGCAACAGTAAGAAGAGCTGTACCCGGAGGCCATGAGCGGCTTTTCGGTGGCAAGGCCGGTGAAGCAATACGGATATTGGTGGCATCGATCTGCTGGCGCTGGGCAATTTCCTGCGCACGGGTCAGATAGGTCTGATACAGAGTTGTTTTTGTCAGGCGGTCGCGTTCAAGATCATTCAGCGTAACCTGTGCATCCGTATCGAGGGAAACCGCTGAGCGGGCAGTCTCAATCTGACGGCGCAAAGTTTCGACCACAGAATTTGCCTGATCCAGATCCAGCTTTGCGGCACGTAAAATCCGTGACGTTTCCTGCGAAATTTGTGCCTGCAGGCCTGCAATCTGCGACTGCGTGCTGGCCAGTTCAGGATAACGCGGACCATAAGTCATGGTCATAGCATCAAGACGCTGTTTCAGGGTCGCATATTGTGTGCGCAGTGCAGTCAGCGTCGGGGATTGCAATGTACCGGACGGATCCAGAGCCTGATTACCGGCACTGGTCAGTTCTGCATAACGGGATTTTGCCTCGGCCTGACGGCTCAGAGCGCCGACAAGCTGTGAATTGATTTCTGTCAAAGCCTGCGCACTGACCAGCTCACCGGTATTACCGGTCTGAAGCCCCTGCGCATTACGGAACTGCGCTACTTTCATTTCGGCTTCAGTTGCAGCTTTTTTCAGCTCACTCAGCGGCTCGGTCAAAGCACGGGCAGCGCGTGCGGCACCATCCCGCTCATTCTGTGCAACTTCATCCTGAAAAGCCTTGGCGACAGTATCTGCTAATATAACGGCCTTTTCAGGCTCCCGCGCCCAGACAGTGAGATTAATCAGATAAGAGCGTTCCGGACGGCGCGCCTCAACGCGTGATGACAATTCACGCAAGGCTGCAATATTTTTTGCCTGTTGCGGATCAACTGCATCATCCTTCTTCGGCTCACCCAGAAGACCGGAGAATAATGTTTTCTCTGTTCCGTTAAATTCCGGATCATCCTGCAATTTCAGTTCGTCGACCACACGTTGCATCACATTACCGGATGTCAGCAAGCGCAGCTTGCTTTCAATATCCATCAGCTGGCTTTCTGCCTGCATACTGGTGGCATAAACATCATTCGGCACAACCTGCAAATTCGATGGTGCAACAATAATATCCGAACCCGCAGTGAAACGCGGCTTGGCGGTTTTACCAAAACCTATGCCGACAGCTGCTCCCACCAGAGCCAGCAGCAGGATCAGCCACCAAAAGCGCAGCAACCAATTGATAATATCTGAAAAACCAACAACCGGAAAAACCCAGCTGCGCTGTGCAGAACGCGCCTCGTCACTGTCTGCATAATCTTGTTGCGAAGGTGCAGAAGCGGTTTGAGAGGCTCGTATATCCGGCTGCATATCTGTATCCGGCTGCAAAACAGCTTCTGCACCACGGCTGCCGGCAGACGCGGGTTTGGCTTTTTTAGCTAATTCTTGCAGCGTATACATCAGACATCTCTAATCGCTTGAGGCAAAACCCGTATAGAGGGCTCAATTGCTGTATCTACTTATGCAGTAACAGAGATATTAAAAAAAAAGGTTAACAAAGCCTCATCGGCATAGTTTAAGTATTAGATTTCATGAAAAGCATTATTTTAAATTTTACTTATAATAATTAATAACAGGCTTCCCCTGTCTTTTTGTTTTCCGGCCTAAATCGGTCTAAAATTGTTCCCTTTCACCGGAAAATGCTATAGAGAGGCTGCGACAAGGGAAATAAAACTATGAGTGAAACGGAGTTGCCGGACAACCGCATGTCTGCACGTATCCGACGATATTTACCGTCGCTCCTCTCCTATATGGCTTCCAGCGGCAGCCTCATTATGGCAAGTGTAGCACAGCTTGCGACATTTGCTATTCTCGCGCGTTTTCTCGGCGCGGCTGAATTTGGTATGTTCATCACTATCATGGCAATCACCAGCATTGTCGTGCATATTTGCGGCATTGGCAGCGCTGAAAGTCTGCTGCGGCGCGTGGCGCAGAATAAAAAAATATATCCGGTCATGCTCGGTCACAATCTGATACTGATCGGTATCAGCGGTGCTCTGCTCGTAGCTGCCGGAATGCTTATCCTGCCCTACTGGATCGAATTCTCACCTGATCCTGTCACCAACGCGATCAGTCTCTTTCTCTATCTTGTTACCAATATTGTCTTGCTGCGCATGATTTTGCTGGCTGAGGCCGTCTATATCGGACACAGCAATTTCAAAGCAGCCAATCTTTCTGTGGTCGGCTTCGCCCTTGCCCGTACACTTGCGGCTGTTCTGGCCTGTATTGTGTTTGGCGTCAGCACCATTAACGGCTGGGCCTGGTGGCAATTTGCCTGTCACGTTTTAGTTGCCGGAATATACTGGCTGTTTTTAATGCGACTGGGCAAACCTATCTTCCGTATTATGCGTGAAGAAATCAAACTCGGTATTTTCTTTGCAACACCCTTCATCTTCCGCGCCATTCGCCAGAATATCGACTTGCTGCTGCTTGGTCTTCTTCTCTCCCCCGCAGTCATCGGCAGCTACGGCGTTGCACGACGTATTGTCGACAGCAGCTATCTGAATATTGATGCCATGAGCCGTTTGCTCTATCCCCGCTTTGCCAAAATGAGTGCGAACGGCATCGACAAAGCCTGGCCGCTGGCACAAAAAGCCACGCTGATGGCATTGGGTATTTCCGTTTTCACAGCGACATTTGTTTATTTTCTGGCACCATATCTGCCACTGATTTTCGGTCAGGAATATCAGTCCATGGTCTATTTCACGCAGGTGCTGTGCTGGGTCATTATTTTCTATGCATTATGGTCTGTCAGCGTCGAGGTAATGGGATCCGCCGGTGAACACGGCTATCGCGCGGCTATTCTTAACACCGGCAATATAATCGGTGCGCCGATACTGGCATTTGCCACATGGCTGATGCCGCCGACAGGTACATTTATTTCGATCTATCTGATTGAAATCTCCATCGCTATCTGCGCATGGCTGGTGCTGTTGCGCTTGATGCGCAGGGCAAAACAGAACTCAGTTTAGAGCGACCTTATTGCACCCGAAGAGGTGTCCGTCGCTCTAGAGCGGTTTACGTCCAGATTGGATCATAGCGCTCGCGTCTCAATTCTTTATTTGGTCGCATTATCACGGGCGTCAAGTTGATCCAACTTGACTGTGAAATGCTCTAATGCTTGTTTTCCTGAATGATTTTGCTCTCGATCATAGCAGCAGGATTTTTGCGCGGCGTGAAAAAGCCAAGCGGCAGTGCCGCAGCATGGAAAAACCATGCTGTAACTGAATAGAGTCCGATTGAAAAACTGCGATGTTTCACACTCATCAAAGCTACTGCAGCAGCAATCATCGCCAGATCAATCAAGAGTGCAATACCGGTTGGCAAAACAGCCAGCACCAGCAGCATCGCGATAATCCATCCATAAACTGCCATCCACAGACGTAATTCCGGCAATTCGGCAAACAACATTTTGAAATGTGGCTTGCCCGTTGCCGAGCGCAGCAATTCTCCGATGCCGCGAATATATTTTGACTGCCAGCGCTTAATTAGAAGCTTGTATGCATTGGCACTATGCCCCGTGTGATACACGAAGCGCCGGTCGAGACGAAACAATGTCCAGCCTTTGGCACGTAAACGCACACCCAGATCATATTCTTCATAGCTATGCAGATTACGGTCAGACAAATAGCCGATTTCTTCTATCGCCTCGCGCCGGTAAAGTCCTCCGCAATTAATACGGTCGATCGTTCCGACTGCTTTATACGCGGTTTTCCGCAAGCCGCGCCGGACATATTCAAGGCTCTCATTATTGCGCTCCATCACATGGCCGGTAACACCGGCAACGCGCGGATTTGCTTCCAGATATTTCAGCGCCTCGATAATAAAGTCCGGTGCCAGTTCTGTATCACCGTCCATCAGGCAGATAAAAGAGCCGCTGCTATACTGATAGCCCAATTGAGGCCCCAATCCGCAACTGGCTTTGGCAGGCGCTTCAATCTGAACAATTTTTACCGGATATTGCTTTGCAATCTCAATCGTACGGTCGCGGGAACCGCTGTCAGCCAGAATAACTTCACCCTGCCCGTCAGGCAAAGCCGCAAGAGCACTTTCAAGCGCGGCGGCAATCCGTCGTTCTTCATTCAATGCTTTGATAATGATTGAGACCGCCATCTTACATCCTGCTTGTCTGAGCATCGGGCTATCACGCGCATATAGGCATAAGACATATAAAATGCAATTAACACGGCCATGGAACATGCTGGCAGACTATATTCTCAAAATACGTTAATATTATTATTTCACTTAAATAAAACTCACTTAAATACCACCAAGCAACGTCCTGTTTTTTGCTTATCTGCAAAGCAACATAATAATTCTGTGTTTCAAATTTTTCCCTAGGACATTGTTTACACAATTCTGCCAGAGTCGCCCTAGCTTTCAATCAAACATAAAACGGCTTTCAGCATCACGCCTGACTATCATTGAACAAAACAGGGCAAGCGGCATGGCATTAATCAGTTCGATACAGCTTTCCCGGGGAGAGCCGGATTTAAGCCTGTTCGAAACTGCGCAAGTTCCTAAAAGCGAATATCTTGCCCTCAGTTCCGATCCGCAAATCTCCCTATGCCCGACCTATCAGATCCGCTGTTTTAAGTCCGTTGACGATGTTTCCGGCGACTGGCCTGCCGCTGAAAAGAACGGGCCCGGCAAACTGCATAGCCATGCAAGTCCGAATTATCATATTTTTCAGACCACAACATTTTTGAAAATCTGGGAAAAAACCTATGCTACGGCATTGAAGGCCGAGCTGTGCCTTATCGAAGTTCGTACAGAAAACGGCAGACCGGTTATGTTTCTGCCTCTGGCTATCTTTGTGCGCAACGGAACACGCATCCTGTCTTTTACAGATCAGGGTGTGGCCGATTATAATGCGCCAGTATTGTTTGCCTGCGGAATGATCTGGACCCGTGCGCAGGCAGAAAATGTGTGGCAGCAGATACAGAAAGCTCTGCCGGTTTTTGATTTTGCCGATTTGAATAATATGCCTGAAAAACTGGGTAATCTGACCAATCCGATATTTTTGCTGGCCAATCAGAGCAACTCAGCGGACAGCCATGCCAATATATTGTCTCATGACTGGGACAGAGTACAGCAAAGCCTCGTGCGCCCGAAAATTATCCGGCGCAAACTCCGCCGCCTCCATGAATTAGGCAATTGCGAGTTTTTTATCTCGAAAAATGACGCCGAAAATCAGGCATTGCTGAACTTCATGCTGCGAGAAAAACAACAGCGCTTTATTGAAACGCATGTGCCGGGATTTGAGCAATATCCTGAGAAAATTCACTATTTCAACGAAGCAACACGGGTATTTCAATCAGCCGGTGTGCTGCATTTTTCTGCGCTGAAACTGAATGGTGAAATTCTCGCCTGTATGTGGGGACTGGTCAGCGGCCCACATTATTACGGCATCATGATTGCTTCTAATCTGAAAAACTGGGCAAAATATTCCCCCGGCCATGTATTACATTATCTGCTTATCAAAGACCTGAAAGAGCAAGGCTATAATTGCCTTGATCTTGGCGTTGGTGACGAAGACTGGAAATTGCAGAACTGTGATCTGACCATTCCGCTTAAACGTCTCACCGTCTGCGCCACTTTACGTGGCCGCCTCTATGAAGCACATAAAGAAATAATGGCGCGTTTACGTGCCACGTCATTCTGGCAGGCTCTGCGGCCGTTGAAATGGCAGCTGATCCGCGGCGTTAAACGCTGATTAGTCCGCCCGCGGATCGCACCCTATGATTATGACCCAGCAAATACGACTGTGAATACAGCGCCTTTTCCAAGCTGCGAGCGTACGATCAACCTTCCGCGATGGCGGGTCAGAATATGTTTAACAATGGCGAGCCCCAATCCCGTCCCTTTATGAGCGCGGCTGCTATCCACATCGACACGGTAAAAGCGCTCCGTCAGACGTGGCAAATGCTCCGCCGGTATACCGGGACCGAAATCCTCTACGCTGACGGAAAAACCACGCAATGCATCTGCAGTGGTTGACGCTGCTTCGCCCCCCTGCTCATCAAGACTGACAATAACACGCTTACCCGCTTGCCCGTATTTACAGGCATTTTCAATCAGGTTCTGGAACACCTGAATAAGCTCGTCTTTGTCGCCGGGCAGCCAGACCGGATGATCCGGCTTTGTCCATTCAATGGTTACACCAACACCCGAGGCCATTGGCGCCAGTGTTTCCACTACATGGCTCAGCACCTGCCCGATATCAATGCGTTCTTTAACCGGAATAGCGGCCTTCATTTCCAGACGGGAAAGAGACAGCAAATCATCGATCAGACGCGACATGCGGTCTGCCTGTGTCTGCATAATGCCAAGAAAACGCTCGCGCGCAGCAGCATCGTCGCGCGCAGGGCCTTGCAGCGTTTCAATAAAACCACGCAATGAAGCCAGAGGCGTGCGCAGTTCATGACTGGCATTGGCAATAAAATCTGACCGCATACGGTCAATACGGCGTAACTCCGTCTGGTCGCGGAAGATCAGGATAAAACAATCTGCCTCACCTTTTGCCGTTTCAAAAGTCATGACCGAAGCACGATACCAGCGCTCAAACGGCAGCCGCTCCAGATAATCCGATGACCGCGCCTGCCCGTCAGCAATAATCCCCTGTATCAGTGAATGCATTTCCGGCGAGCGAAAACATAAATACAGTGACGCATCCCGAGCCAGTGGCGGGAATGCTTCGCGAGCTGCATGATTGACATAAAGGATCGTACCGTCTGTATCAAAAAGCACCAGCGGATCAGGCAGAAAATCGGCAAGCCGCTCACCGGACAGGCGCGACAGCGGCCCCTCCCGCTTGCCGGTTTTGGTCGTAACCGCAACTGGTTTCGGTGTACTGAAAAACGCCAGAGCAATCACCAGAATAAAAAGCAGCACACAGCCTGCCGCAGCAAGGGGTACGGAAACGCCCCAATAGCGCAGCAGCAAAAACAACGGCAAGATTATCAGTATAGAAGACGCCGATTTACGCAAAGATTTTAGCAATCTCTGCTGACTACTCTCCTGCTTCCGCTCACCATCTGTATCTGATGCCATTATGTTTGAAACGCCGCCTTGCTGTTTCTGACCGGTAACCATAGATCTGAATGCCGCCTTTATGCCTGCCCTGTTGCAGCCTGCTATGTTCTATTCCAACAGATGCGCATATTATCTTTCCGATAGCAGCACAGTTTCACAGAATACATTTATTTTGCTGATTACAAATGTTTTTCCGGAAAAGCGCATACTCCGCCCCGAAAGAACAGCCGGACTATTTATGATTTATATTGCGGTTTTGTGACAATCCGGCCGGATGATTAAGCCTTCCTGTGCATAATGCGCCGGTAAAGTCTGCACAGTTCTTCTGTCGTCCTCAACGTGTTTTAACCCGCTCTCAATACGGCTAGGAAAATGCGGTGTTTTTTCCCAGTGATGGGGCGCAGTGAACATCTGATAAAATGCCCGCCATGATGCAACGGACAGTAGAAGCCAATATAAAGGCACGCCCCAAAGATAAAAATACCGGCGTTTTTCTTCATAACGCAGTGTCTTCTGACACAGCAAATGAAAGCTCAGATAAGCTGTCAGCAAATTCAGACCATTAAACAAAACCGCAGCCACAACCGACTGGTCGTGATAACCGGAGATTGTTAGAGCAATACCCCAAATCAGACTGACCAGCATAAAGGGATGCAGCAAAGCGGATAACAGCAGACCTGTTGTATATAACAAGTATAGACTGAAACGTGCTGCACCTAACTGACGGCAGGTTTGAACAGGCGAGCGCATATGCACCAGCCATGTCTGCATCCAGCCTTTAAACCAGCGGGTGCGTTGCGTTTTCCAGTCCTTATAATTTTCCGGTGCATCTTCGGTCGTCGGACGGTTAATCACATCCACCCTGTAACCGAAGCGTGCCAGTCGCATCCCCAGATCTGCATCTTCCGTCACATTATAGCTGTCCCAGCCACCGACCTTCTGCAGTACTTTACGCCGGAGATGATTGGATGTTCCGCCCAAAGGCATTACGGCACCACGACGGCTGAGCCATGGCAAAAACCCGCGAAATAATCCTGCATATTCAAAAGAAAAATAGCGTGTCAGATAGTTACAGTTGAAATTTCCGATCACCAGCGGTGCTTGCAGACAGGCGAGATCACTGCCACCACGCCGGAACGCCTGCCATGCCTCCAGCAACTGATCGCGATGCGGCCTGTCCTCCGCATCATAGACGACAAGATATTCGCCACGGGCAAATTGCAGTGCATAATTCAGGGCTTTGGGCTTGGTACGCGGTCCAATCGAGGGTACTTTCAGAACTTCAAATTGCGCAGGCAATTTATGCCGTGACAGCGCTGCCAGAGTTTCACTGTCATCAGCCTCGCAAATCAGTTTGATATCCAGCTTTGCAACCGGCCAGTTCAAGGCACTGAGCGCCTGTATAAGCTGCCGCACAATCCCTGCCTCCTTATAAAGCGGCACCAGCACAGTATAAACCGGCAGATCATGAAGCCGGTATGGTGCAAGCGGTCTGATATGCAGCGGCCGTGCGTTCCACGCCGCCAGAAGGCGAATGGTTACGCAGGCAAAGAAAAACAATGTCATGCCCCAATAGAGAAAGGCCAGACGGAAGCCGCCCTCCGTCAGAAACATCCATAACAGCCCGATAAGTAAGCCTGCGAAACAGAAACCCTGCCAGCCGTTCAGTACCAGACTGGCGGAAAGATGTGCGGGTGTCATTTTTTGTGCCCGTCCGGCAGCGGCTTTGCCATAACGGTTATGCAATAATGCCACCAATACAGAGGGCGGACAGAGTCTTAAACGCTCACGCATTTCAGGATATTGCCGCAAGTAGAATTTCAGCATCGCCAATTCCCGAAGATCCGGTGCCATATAAAGCAGGCTTTGACCTTTAGACCCCGCAATCAATATATGGCGGATACTGCTGAGACGAGCCGGTCCGTCAAAAGGGCGCAACAAAACCTCTTCCGCATCCGGCGCATCATCATAAGTCAGCCCCGTTTCTTCAGCCCAAAGCCTGTAAAGTGCCGCTTCAGAAATTGCGCCTTTGTGCACGAGTTCATCATTAAAAGACGTATTATGCCGTGCAGCGCTGGCAAAGGCCGCAATAATATCCGCTTTACCCAATCCCGCCGCGACAAGCCGAACCGAAAATGCTGCACAGAGTTTTATAAAGCTTTGTGTAAACAACAAATGTAGTGTCATTTCGCCCCCGCGAATATTTAACCAAAATCAACTCAATTAAATTAGAAGCAACAAAACAAAACTATTTTGAAATTTACGATAAATTAACAATAATAATCATTTTAAAAAAATATCAACTGTAAAAAATACAATATACAAATCATTCAATTTCAATAATACCAACATTAATTATTGTTCAAAAAATAAATTTATTATTCACGCGGGTTCTGCTTTCTATAAAGAGGAGAAAATTTTATACTGAGCAAAATCCGGACAAACCAACAGGAGCTGCAGTCAGCCAATGCGCAATGATGTTCTTTCCGCCCCGCTCAAACGGGCGTTAAAATATTGCGCAGCCGTCAGCTCTGCGATCCTGCTGATACTCGCCTCCGGCATTTCGGCATCCTACGCCGCCCCGCCCTATCTGGCGGGAGATGACCAGAAACCGGCAAAACCGGATATTTCACAAAGAGCGCAGATACGTTTCCTGACCGGCACAGATTTTGCACCTTTCAACAGCCTCTCCCCGCAAGGACGGCTGAGCGGCTATCATATTGATCTGATCCGTGCGCTTTGTCAGGAACTGGCGATAACCAGTCGTTGCCTGATCGAAGCCCGCCCGTGGAATGAATTGCTTCCCGCCTTGCAGAAAAACGAAACTGATGCGCTGATTGCCGGACTGACACCGGATCGGGAAAAACGCACCACACTCAGCTTCACCCGCGCTTATTTCAGCTTGCCAGCCCGTTTTGTGACAGTGAGAACATCGGAACTGGCCGATAAGAACTTTTCACCTGACGGGAAAACAGTCGGTGTTCTCGCCGGTTCCGCCCATGAAGCCTTGTTGAAAACCTATTTCCCGAAAGCAAAAACCAGTCCTTATAGCAACAGCGAGCTACTCTATAAGGATCTCAGAGATGGCAAAATCCAGCTGCTTTTCGGCGATGCAATGAGTCTGTCACTCTGGATGAATCCGACCACAGCATCAGGCAATACCGCGACGGACGGCTCCTGCTGCCGCTTTATCGGCGGCAGCTATCCGGCACCGGAATTTCTCGGACAGGGAATGACGATTGCTTTGCGCAAGCAAGATGCGGATCTGCGTCTCGCCTTCAATAATGCACTCAATGCATTGGAGCGCAAAGGTGTGCTGGACGACCTGTATCTGCGCTATTTTCCGGTCGATTTCTATTAAGGAAAAATGAGCGCATCTCAAAAAAGATGCGCTCATCACCGGATTACAACTTGCGGAAACGCACACGCGCACTGCGCTCAATGGCAGCAACGCTGAGCTCGTCAAGATTCCACAGATCTCGCATCAGCTGCAAAAATGCCAGTTCTTCCTGTTCAACATGCAGGTCGGCAGCAGCCACTTCAACAGCCAGCGCATAGGCTGTTTCATAAAGTTTTTCCGGCAGTGCCTGATGGGCAATATCCAGAATACGATCCAGACCATCATCCTTGGTCAGTAATTCATAGCAACGCTCAGCAATTTCCGGCACTCTTTCATCATCAAAGCCGGTAAAAACCGGCAGGCGATGCACAAGATTTCCGATGGAGGACAATTCCGCATCTGTCATCCGCGTATCCGCAGCTGAAACTGTTACCATAATATAGATCAGCGCATCTTGCGGCGTGATTTTCATTTCCAAGAACTCCTGCATCGGCTTTTTTATGACTTTGAAACTATTCCACAGGGCTTAACAAGTGTTCAACTGCATTTCAGCCTGAGGATAATGCACACAACCCCCATCATTTTTGCATTACACACCCGCGCTTGCAAAGAAAGCGCATCATATCCCCCAGCGCTTGTAAAGAAAGCGCAGCACATCATTGACGAAACCCGCATCTCACCATAGACCTGTCTGTCCGTACCCGTAAAAAGTGCGGATATTTCAAACCAACACCTCCTATCAGGAAAGATATTATGACAACCGACCGCTCAAACCACATCGACCTTGCGCCCGACCTGATTGCGGCAGCAGCACAGGCGAAAGCGTGGCCCTTTGAAGAGGCTCGGAAAATCATAAAACGGTACGAGAAAACCGGCTTTCCCGAAGTCGTGATTTTCGAAACCGGCTATGGCCCGTCCGGTCTGCCGCATATCGGTACTTTCGGCGAAGTTGCACGCACATCCATGGTGCGCCATGCATTCCGCGTTCTGACCGAAGATAAAGTCAAAACCAAGCTCATCTGCTTCTCGGATGATCTGGACGGCATGCGCAAGATTCCGGAAAATGTGCCGGATCGTGCAGCGCTTGAACCAGCTTTGCAACTGCCGCTGTCGGCTGTGCCAAATCCGTTTGGCGGCAACTATAAGAGCTTTGCGGATCACAATAACACCATGCTGTGCCGCTTCCTCGACACTTTCGGTTTCGATTATGAATTCGCCAGTGCCACGGAATATTACAAGTCCGGCCACTTTGATGAAGTGCTGCTGCGTGCCGCCGAGCGCTACGACGACATTATGGCCGTGATGCTGCCGACACTGGGTGAGGAACGCCGCGCCACTTACAGCCCGTTTCTGCCGATCTCGCCAACTACAGGTCGCGTGCTTTACGTGCCGATGAAAAAGGTTGATGCCAAGGCCGGCACTATCACTTTTGACGATGAAAACGGCGTTGAAACCACCCTGCCTGTCACCGGTGGCAATGTGAAACTGCAGTGGAAGCCGGATTTCGGCATGCGCTGGGCAGCGATCGGCGTTGACTTTGAAATGTTCGGCAAAGATCACCAGACCAATCAGGCGATCTATGACAAGATTTGTGAAATTCTTGGCGGTCGTGCGCCTGAGCATTTCGTCTATGAATTGTTCCTCGACGATCTCGGCCAGAAGATTTCCAAATCCAAAGGCAACGGCATCAGCATTGATGAATGGCTGACCTATGCACCGACGGAAAGCCTCGGCCTCTACATGTTCCAGAAGCCGAGAACAGCGAAGAAGCTGTATTTCGACGTGATCCCGAAAGCCGTGGATGAATATTTCACTTATCTGGCCGCCTATGAAAAGCAGGATTGGGCAGCACGCCTGAACAATCCGGTCTGGCATCAGCATTACGGCAATCCGCCGAAGGTTGATCTGCCGGTACCATTTGCCATGTTGCTGAACCTTGTCAGTGCATCCAATGCGGAAAATGCCAGCACCTTGTGGGGCTTTATTTCCCGCTATGCACCGGGTGCATCTCCGGCCACCCATCCGGAGCTCAATGCTCTGGTGGAATATGCCATTCGCTACTTCAATGATTTCGTGAAGCCGAGCAAGAAATTCCGTGCGCCGGATGAAGTTGAACAGCAGGCATTACGTGATCTAGATGCGGCACTGGCCGCGCTGGACAGCGGTGCAGACGGCTCAACAATCCAGAATGCTATTCTGGATGTGGCGCGTGTTATCGAGCGCTATCAGGATCATAATAAGAAGAGCCCAGACGGCGGCCCTGGCGTGTCCGTCTCGTTCTTCCAGATGCTCTATGAAGTGCTGATCGGACAAGAACGCGGCCCACGCTTTGGTTCATTCGTAGCGCTTTACGGCATTGATGAAACACGCGGTCTGATTGCCGAGGCACTCAAACGCGCCTGAGACTTCAAATAAAAAGAGAAAAGCCGCGTTTCTCAGAAACGCGGCTTTTTTTTATGCTTTACTGCTGGGGTGCAGGTGGAAACGGTAAATCCGGCGCGACCGGTTGTGCCGGCGTGGTGACTTCAGGTGCAGTTATATCAGGCACCGGATTCTCCGCAGGCAATGAAGGTGCAGGCGCAATACCAGCCGGATTATCCCCTGCGCTTTGCGGCATATCGGTTACCGGCTTGCGACCAAAAACACCGAGCAGCATTTTCTCAGCCTGTGTCTGGCTGTCTGCATATTGGCCGCCGAAAGTAGCGCGCGCCCAGCCATTTTCCACCAGCCAGCGTGCAACATCCGTACCCGCCAATGTACAGCTTGTGCGGATCAGCTCCTGATTTTGCTCAACACCATCCATATTACAACTGACAGCACGACCGCGCAGCCATGAGCGAAATGCTGTGCGTGCCTGCATACCACATTGCCAGACGTCACCATTCACATCGGAACAGGATGCATCCGGCTCGACAATATCAATGCCGTTCAGCTCGATCGTGCGATTGCCCACGGCCAGTCTGCCTGCAGCCAATGCCACAGGACGATAGAACAAACCTCCTGCGGCCGCCTGTTCTTCAGTCAGTTTCTCAGATTGTGTTGCCTCAGGTGTTTTTTCCTGCACCGGCGTAGCCAGCCCCAGATCGCTCAAAGGCGGGCGCGGCTCTACGCGTTCCAGAGGCTTAGTCTGCATTTCGCCGGAAACATCAGGCAAAGGATTATCCGGCTGTGTATTGTTTTCGTCACCTTCTGAAGATCCGGCAAGAGTACCGGACGGCAAACGCTCCGGCGGCATATCTTCCGGCAGATCGAAATTTTCTATGACAATACCGGTTTCACCACTGCCTGTTTCACGATCAAGCGCGCCGTAAAACGGGGCAACATAGGCGGCAAATAAAGTAGCACCAACACTGAAAGCAAGGATCGGCGGCAGGATTGTCCGAAGGGTCGCCGGTTTACGCATACTCACTCCTGTTCATTGTCATGCTTCTTCTGCTGCGGATTAATAGATTTTTCGCCTGCCAGCAATTGTGCAAATGTCATCACATCCATTGCAGTGACTTCCAGAATTTTAGCCAGAGATTCCGTTGATGGCCAGCGCGGCCTGCCATCCGCCGCAAAGCGTTTGGACTTATTAAACGTCGTCGGGTCAAGCCCGGCACGCCGTGCCAGACCGGACGGTGTCAATTGCGCCCGCTTTGCCACATTATCAATGGCTGACCAGAGTTCTTCATGGGTAAACATAAGCCATCCGAAGGAATAAAATCCTCATAAGTATAACTCAGCTCATACATCAGAACATCAACAAAAATGAAAATGGCGCAGAGATATCCGCGCCATTTTCAACATTTCGATCAAAACTGCGTGTTAGAGCATTTCCGGACGCAGAACCGGTTCCCACTTTTGCTGGAAATGCTTTAAGCAGCTTTATCCGCGGCCTTATAGGGATTGAAACGCTGATAGAAAGTCTCACCGCTCTCGGCCATATCGGTCAGGAGTTTCGGTGCCTTGAACTGTGCTCCGTAATCCTTTTGCAGCTTCTTCGCCAGTTTGACGAAAGCTTTTGCGCCCATACCGTCGATGTAAGACAGCGTGCCACCGGTATAAGGCGCGAAACCGAAGGCGAGAATGGAGCCGACATCGGCTTCACGCGGATCGGTCACAATACCTTCTTCCATCACACGGGCTGCTTCCAGAGCGATAGTGACGAGGAAACGCTCTTTCAGCACTTCCACATCCACTTTGTCCGCATCCTGCTGCGGATAGAGTGTACTCAGTTCAGGCCACAGATGTTTCTTGGCAGGCCGCGCCGGATAATCATAGAAGCCTTTGCCGTTCTTGCGGCCGAGGCGGTCATATTTATCCACCAGCGTATTGACCAGTTCGACATGGCGCGGATCAACCGCCTTGTCACCCAGATCAGCCAGCGTTGCCTTGAGAATTTTCTGCGACAGATCAATCGCTGTCTCATCATTAAGTGCCAGCGGCCCGACCGGCATACCGGCCATTTTGGCGGCATTTTCGATCATTGCAGGCGGCACACCTTCCACCAGCATATTATAGGCTTCAGACATATAACGCAGCACGCAACGATTGACGTAGAAACCGCGTGTATCATTGACGACAATCGGCGTCTTCTTGATGGCACGCACATAATCCAGTGCTGTTGCCAGCGCCTTTTCACCGGTCTTCTTGCCCATGATCACTTCAACCAGCATCATCTTATCAACCGGTGAGAAGAAGTGCAGGCCGATGAAATTCTTCGGACGCTGTGAGACTTTGGCAAGACCGGTAATCGGCAGGGTCGAGGTATTGGAAGCAAAAATTGCATTCTGCCCCAGCACCGCTTCCGCCTGTTCGGTTGCCGCCTGCTTGACGCCGCGATCTTCGAACACAGCTTCAATCACCAGATCGGCACCATCAAGCGCCGCATAATCGGCAGAAGGCGTAATCAATGCCAGCAGCTTGTCTTTATCCTCAGCCGTCATCCGACCTTTCTGCATTTCCTTAGCAATCAGATCAGCGGAATGGGCTTTACCCTTTTCTGCCGCTTCCAGATTACGGTCGATCAGCACCACCGGAATACCGGCTTTGGCAGTGATATAAGCAATACCTGCGCCCATGAAACCAGCGCCGATAACACCGATTTTCTTGAATTTGGTTGGCTTAATATCAGCTGGCCGACGTGCGCCTTTGTTCAGTTCCTGCAGGGATACGAACAGTGAGCGGATCATCGACTGCGCTTCAGTGGTCTGCAGAATATGCGTGAAATAGCGCTGCTCAATCTTCAGGCCGGTATCAAACGGTACCAGCAGACCTTCATAAACGCATTTGAGAATGGTCAGTGCCGCCGGATAATTGCCGGAAGTTTCACGACGCAAAATGGCTGTCGCCGCTGGCCAGAGATTGGCACCGGCTGCGGAGTAAATCGCACCACCCGGCAGTTTAAAGCCCTTCTCATCCCAAGGCTGAACAGGCTTCAACCCGTTGCGGATCATCTTTTTAGCGGTTTCCACCAGCTTTTTCGCCGGAGCCACTTCATGCACAAGCCCCATACCTTTGGCGCGGGCAGCAGTCAGGCTCGAGCCGGTAGTCATCATCTGCAGAGCGTCTTGCTGATTGACCAGACGCGGCACACGTTGCGTGCCACCGGCACCCGGGAACAGGCCAACTTTAACTTCCGGCAGTGCCAGTTTCACGCCTTCCGCATCGGAAACCACACGGCCATGACAAGCCAGCGATAATTCCAGCGCCCCGCCCATGCAGGTACCGTTGATCGCAGATACCCAAGGTTTTCCGCAGGTTTCCAGCTTACGATACAGGCCGGTCATTCGACCGACATTGTCAAACAGGTTCTGGACAGCTTTGTCAGCATCCTGCTTCTGCTCTTTTTTGAAACGCGCCAGCATTTCCTGCATCATGGTGAGGTCGGCACCACCGGAGAATGTATCCTTGCCGGACGTAATCACCGCGCCTTTAATCGCCGCATCTGCCACAACCTGATCGATAATCTGGTCAAGCTCTGTCATCACCTCAACAGTCAGCACATTCATGCTTTTGTCAGGCATGTTCCATGTGACAACGGCAATACCGTCAGCGCCGGTTTCAACTTTGAAATTCTTGTAATTTGTCATTGGACTACCCTCCCTCACACACGCTCAATGATGGTTGCCGTGCCCATACCTGCACCGATACACAGGGTAACCAGTGCCGTATTGAGATCACGCCGCTCCAGCTCATCGAGCACAGTGCCGAGAATGATTGCACCGGTTGCGCCCAGAGGGTGCCCCATGGCAATCGCACCGCCATTCACATTGATTTTATTGTGAGGAATATTGAAAGCCTGCATATAGCGCAGCACCACAGCCGCAAAAGCCTCATTCAGCTCGAACAGATCAATATCCGAGAGCTTCATTTTGGCGCGATCCAGCAGTTTTTCCGTGACATCCACAGGGCCTGTCAGCATCAATGCCGGATCGGAGCCGATATTGGTGAAAGCGCGGATACGGGCGCGCGGTTTGATATCCAGCATCTTACCCGCACGCTTGGAACCGACCAAAACACCCGCCGCACCATCAACAATACCGGATGAGTTACCGGCATGGTGAACGTGATTGATGGTTTCGACTTCCGGATGCGCCTGAATACCCACAGCATTAAAGCCGCCCATTTCCCCCGGCATCACAAAAGACGGATTAAGACCAGACAGCGCCGCCAAATCGGTGGTCGGGCGCATATGCTCGTCATGATCAAGAATAGTCAGACCGTTGACATCTTTCACCGGAATGACGGAGTTTTTGAAATAACCCTTCTTCCAGCTTTCGCCTGCACGGCGCTGGCTTTCCACCGCATAAGCATCCACATCCTCACGGGAGAAGCCGTATTTCGTGGCAATCAGATCAGCCGATACACCCTGTGGCATGAACCAGCCCGGAAAACCGACCGACGGGTCCATATACCATGCACCGCCGGACATACCCATGCCGACGCGTGACATGCTTTCCACGCCGCCGGCAATCACCAGCTCGTCTGTGCCACCTGCAATTTTAGCGGCAGCGAGATTAACCGCATCAAGACCGGAAGCGCAGAAGCGCGAAATCTGCATACCCGGTGCTTTAAAATCATATCCTGCTTCAAAAGCGCTTGATCGCGGAATAACCGCACCGGCTTCCCCCACCGGATCGACACAGCCGAAAATAATATCGTCTACTTTTGCAGTATCAATGCCGTTGCGATCACGCAGAGCTTCCAGCACTTTGGCACCAAGACGCACCGCAGGCACTTCATGAAGACTCCCGTCTTTCTTGCCGCGGCCGCGCGGTGTGCGCACATGATCATAAATAAAAGCATCAGCCATAGTTCAATTAACTCCCAAATTCGCAAGTGTTTTAAGAAGCGCTCGGAGCAGCTCTTAAAAAGCACCTTCCGGTAGTGTCATCAGAGTATCCGCGCCGGTCTGGATACGAGCCAGACGCAATTGTGTTTCCGGCATGATACGCTCCATATAGAAACGGGCTGTGACAAGTTTAGCCTCATAATAGGCTTTGTCACCAGCACCGGCATTCAGCTTTGCCTGTGCGGCTTTCACCATTTTCGCCCACATATAACCGAAAGCGACCAGACCAAAGAGATGCATATAATCTGTTGAAGCAGCACCGGCATTATCCGGATTAGCCATCGCATTCTGCATCAGCCACATAGATGCGCCTTGCAGATCGTTCAGCCCTTTTTTGAGATGCTTGGTGTAGAAAGACAGGGCTTCATCAGCACGGTTTTCTTCACAGAAATCGCCGATTTCTTTGAAATAGGCCATCAGGGCACGACCGCCATTGGCAGGCAGCTTACGCCCCACCAGATCCAGCGCCTGAATGCCATTGGCGCCTTCATAGATCATGGTGATACGGGCATCGCGCACATATTGGCTCATACCGTTTTCTTCAATATAGCCATGACCACCGAAGACCTGCTGTGCCATAACCGCATGGTCGAAACCTTTATCGGTCAGCACACCTTTCAGCACCGGTGTCAGCAGCCCGACATGATCGTCAGCCAACTGGCGTGCAGCTTCATCAGCAGAGTGATGGGCAATATCGGATTGCAGCGAGGTTGAAAGCAGCAAGGCACGACCGGCTTCGTTAAAAGCGCGAATGGTCATCAGCGTGCGGCGGATATCCGGATGCACGATGATCGGATCGGCTTTTTTGTCCGGATATTTCGCACCGGTCAGCGCCCGTCCTTGCAAACGATCACGGGCATAGTCCGCGGCATTCTGATAGGCGGTTTCGGCAATCGACAGCCCCTGCAGTGCCACACCAAGACGCGCTTCATTCATCATGGTGAACATGGCGCGCAGGCCTTTGTTTTCACCGCCGATCAGGAAGCCCGTCGCGTCATCATAATTCATCACGCAGGTTGAGTTGCCGTGAATGCCCATCTTTTCTTCAATAGAGCCACAAGCCACACCATTGCGTGTGCCCGCTTCACCATTGGCATCAAGATTGAATTTAGGCACGATAAACAGCGAAATGCCTTTATTACCCTCTGGAGCGCCTTCAATACGCGCCAGCACCAGATGGATAATATTATCGGTCATGCCGTGCTCACCGGCAGAGATGAAAATCTTCGAACCGGTAATCTTGTAGGAACCATCGGCCTGCGGCACAGCTTTGGTGCGCAACAGACCTAAATCCGTACCGCAATGCGGTTCGGTGAGGTTCATAGTGCC
The DNA here is from genome assembly GCF_018436245.1 of Pseudochrobactrum algeriensis. Lineage (NCBI taxonomy): Bacteria > Pseudomonadati > Pseudomonadota > Alphaproteobacteria > Hyphomicrobiales > Brucellaceae > Pseudochrobactrum > Pseudochrobactrum algeriensis. The sequence continues at coordinate 623,404 of NZ_CP075361.1, read as the reverse complement.
CGACCAGCGGCCTTCAATCATCTTGGGCAGATAGGCTTGCTTCTGCTCATCCGTACCGTGGGTGATGATTGCCGCAATCGCACCCTGTGTCAGGCCCGGATACATCATCAGCGCCATATTGGCCGAGGACATATATTCACCAACGGCAGCATGGAGCAGATATGGCAGCCCCTGACCACCGAATTCTTCCGGTGCGGCAAGACCAACCCAGCCACCGGCACAATATTGATCATAGGCTTCTTTGAAACCCTGCGGCACTTTCACAGAAGCATCGGGCAGACGTTCGCAGCCCTCACGATCCCCGCTATAATTGACAGGGAACAATGTCTGCTCGGCGAGCTTCGCGCCTTCCTGCAAAATAGCTTCAATCGTGTCTGCGCTCATTTCCGCATAAGACGACAGATCATTGCGGCTTTGTACGCCCAGAACATCGTTCAGAATAAATTGCGTATCCCGAACCGGCGCGCGATAGACTGGCATGCACTTCCTCCAAGTTTGACGTCGGCAGATGATTGCTCTGCCGGAATGCAGGCGGAGGTGCTCATGAAGACGCCACCTCTCCCGCGCGTTGTCATTCAAACATTCAGAACACAGACTGATCTGCATTCTGTGGTGCCGTTCTCTTTCTGCCCAGATACGACCGGACTCCTCTCCGGTAGTATCTGTTCGCTTTCCCATGTCGCCTTTAACAGCCTATCACGGGATCTGTCTGACAGTATGCACTCTTGCGTGAAAACCGTCATTTTTATGAGACAGCAAAAAACTTTACGGCACCTTCGAACATCAGCCTAATAAATTTTGACGTTTGCGTAAACGTCAAAAATTCGTTTTTTGAAAATTTAAATTCAGGATTTTGCCACTGAGTGCACCAAACAGAGACCTCTGAAGAGGAAATACTTTAAACACCTCAAAACTGCTGTTCGATTCTTCAAAACCGGGCTTTTTGAATGAAAATCACAACTTTGCAGAAAATAAATTTAGAATTCACACAGAAAAACAGATACATTTTTGCAACATAAACAATTGTAAAAACCAATAAACAATATATAAAGAAAATCTAAAATATATTAAATCAATATAAAATTACTTCATTCTAAAATAATTTAACATTTTGATTTTCAATCAGTTAATATATTTTAAGTGTATTTTCGCGTCCAGTATTATGGAAAAACAAGATATTTCAGCAACTTGGCAAATATTGATTAGCAATTCTTAAACTATAATTTTAGGGTGTTCATTAATTTTTTTACCGATATGGTCAGTTCAAATTCTTTAACGAACGGACTTTTGATATGAAAAAAATCGTAGCCCTTCTCGCCATGACTGTACTGTCCGGTCAGGCTTTCGCCGCAGACGCTATTGTTTCTGCTCCAGAACCAGCACCAGTTGAATATTCCGCATTCAGCTGGACCGGTGGTTATATCGGTGCGCATGCCGGTTACGGCTGGGGTCGTTCACAGGATGTAAATAATCCACAAGCGAGTGAGCAGAAAACTAAAGGTGGCTTTGGTGGTCTGCAGGCCGGTTACAACTGGCAGTTCGATAATAATATCGTACTTGGTGCAGAAGCTGACGTCTCCTTCGGTAGCGTGAAGAAAAACTGGTATGGACGTGATGAAAATCAGCACAGCCCATATTATGGTACAGATAAGCTAAGCACCAATGGTACAGTACGTGCTCGTCTGGGTTACGCAGCAGACCGCTTCCTGCCATTTGTCACAGGTGGTATTGCCTGGGGTAATACAAAATACAATCTCGGTTGTGACAGCACTCTGGTCTCAGTAACTGTAGGTAAATGCTGGAAAGGCAACAGCGGTCAAGCCTTTGATACAAACAACTCAAAAACAGTTGTTGGCTGGACTGTCGGCGCAGGTCTTGAATATGCAGTAACAGATAACTGGACTGTAAAAGGTGAATATCTTTATAAAGATTTTGGAAAGAACAGAGTACACCTCTTTGATCCAAATGCAGCAGCAAACATCAATGATCGTAACTTCAAAACTAAAGTTAGCGAAGTTCGCATCGGCGTAAACTACAAGTTCTAATCTGCTGATCGTTAACGATCACAAGCGGAACTTAAAGCCCTGCCTCTATGAGGCGGGGCTTTTTTGTTAAATGAAAATTGCATTACATAAATCAGCATATCCTTAAAAACATAATCGTTTCAAAGCCTGTCTGCCGCCCTTGCGGATCTCCTGAACACCAGCGTTCCTATAGATTAATCAGGACGCACTCATTCTCAGACAAAGATAAAGTTAAGAATTATCACCAAAATTAACCGCTTATTTACCACGTTTCGACAAAACTGTGTCTGAGGCAAAGTCTGTGTTTCGTGTGGTGCCTTGCAACCACCTCAACAAAGACCTTGCCTTGATCCGCCAGCAAGATCTGCAGGCGAAAACAAACAGACAATCTGATCAGCTCCTTTAAGGCGCACAGTTTGAAAAGTGTAAACGGCGATGACAAATCAGCGGTCTCCTCTCGATAATCTGAATATGCGCCGTGAGCGCCGTCCGCTTGCATCGCTTGAGGAATTGAACCGCACTTTGTCCGCCCTTGAAAATCATCTTGTCGAGCGGCGGGAGGCGGAAGACTTTTCCCGCCACACACAGGTTGCCGATGAAACGGCATCGCCTGATGCCCTTGAATTTCTGCGCAATGATCCGGCAGTTGCACCGCGCGCACCATCTGCACCGGCTTCTGCGGACAATCCGCACAAGGAAGCTCTGGCTGCCATTGCCGACGAATTACAGCGTTTGCGCGCCCGTACAGAACTGAGACAGGCAGCAGCAATCAGCGAAAAACTGCATCTGTCTGATACAGGTGTGCAGCACAATCCGGCACGCCTTTCCGCTGCCGACCGCTTTATCGCAGGCACCAGCAATCTGTCTGCCAATAACAGCCCGAATACCGATGCAATTATGCGTCGTGATTTTGAAGAACTGAAGCGGACTGTTGAGACTCTGGCACGGGAAGAATCCCTGCGCCGTATGAGCCATCGCTGGGATGCGCTGGATGAGCGCTTTGACAATTTTGAACAGCAGCAGACTGAAAAATTCCATGCCAGCCAGTCGGCACATATTGATCCGGCTCTGGATGCGATCGCGACACGCCTCGATGATCTGCGCCATGCCATTGAACAACTGCCGGACAATCAGAGCCACTCCCTGCGTCAGCTGGACGAACGTCTGGATGAAATCAGCCGCGCAATTCTTGCGACCAGCTATCATCGCCAGCAGCCGGAGCAGGAAAACGCTGTTTTTGAAGAACTCGACCGCCGTTTTGCCGATCTGACCAGTCATCTGGACGAGCAATATCGCAACAGCGCCCATAAAACCGCGCTGAATGATGACCGCTTTATTCAGGCACTGGAAAACCGCCTCGATCTGATTACCCGTCAGGTCTCGGAACAAACCGCTGTATTGCAGGCTGCACCAGCAGCACCGGCTGCCGATCAACAGCTGATGCGCAATCTCGAAAAGCAGCTTGGTTTTATCACAGAACAGCTCAGCAAGCCGGAAAGCCTGCTGCCTGAACTGGCAGAGATCAAGCCGCGTCTCGATGTGATTGAACGCGCCATCGACATTAACCGCGACACAGTTCTGAGCGCTGCCCGTGAAGCCGCAGAGGAAGCCATTCGTCAGGTTGTGGACAAAGGCCCTTCCCGCGACACAGATTTTGCCCGCCAGCTTGCCGATGATCTCAAGGCGCTGGAGCAGCTGACCCGTGATACGGATGAGCGTAACAGCCGCACCTTTAACAAGGTTCATGATACATTATTGAAAATTGCCGAGCGTCTTGGACAGATTGAAAAAGACAATCTGCAGAAACCGCCTTTTGCGCAGCCTTCGCGTCCTGCCGCTCAGTCGCGCGAACAGAATAATGCAACACGCTTTACCAGCCAGTTCTCTATTCCTGAATGGGGCAATGATCCGGAACCAACAGCAGGTAATTCTTCACGCAACGCACCATTTTCCGCCGTGCCGTCACCGGCTGCGGCGGCTATTGAAGCTGCACGTGCCGCTGTCAAATCCGCTGCCAATCCTGCACCGGAGAAAATAGCTGCAGATACAGAGACCGAAACAACCGCTACAGCACGCAAATCATTGCTGAGCGGTCTGGCTCAGGCTGTGCGCCGTTCCAAGCCAAACAGCCCGACTTCAGCAACAACCGATGCTTTTGAGATTGAAGACACGGATCTGCTGACACTGGATACGCCGCCTGCGGCAAACCGTATTCCGGTCAAATCCGAAGAAAAAAGCACCGACCAGACCCTTGCAGCAATGCCGGATCTCAACGCCATTATCCGCCGTGTTCGCGATGAACAGCGTGGCCGCGGGCCGGATCATAATCCCTCCTCCGGTAAATCCGATCTTATCAGCGCGGCACGCCGTGCGGCGCAAGCTGCAGCGGATGAAACCGGACGTCTGCGCGATCAGAACATGAGCGACGGTACTCTGGGCGGCGACATCACATCCGATGAAGAACGCACGACTGCTCCAGACAAGCCAAAGCGCTCCCTGCGCAAGCCGCTTCTGCTGGCTATCGGCGCCATCATCATTGCAGTAACCGGCTTGCAGCTTGGCAACAGCTATCTGACTGAAAAGCAGGACAGCGTTGTTCCGCAGTCACCGGATTTGGCCAGTGTGCAGCCTGCACCGGTTAATACCGCTCCGGCTGTGATTGAAGACAAGAAACCTGCTTTACCGACAATCACCACGCTTGATAATCCGGCGCGGCCGGAAGAACAGACTGCATCCACGCTTCAGATTACCAGCCTGAACCATGGTCCGGTTTATGACGGTACAGAAGCGCAGCCGCTTGGTTCACGCGAATTTCCGACAGAGCCTCTCTCTGCCAGACCAATGACCGGCAGCACACAGGCTGTTATCAAGCCTGTGGTCATTAATCCGCCGGTAGCAACCGCGCCGGACATGCAGCCAATGCCGGAACTGCCTGCAAACAGCACGCCGGTTCACACGGCTCAGGCTGAGACAACAACACCGGATCAGACGACAACGCAAAGCCTGCCGCAAAAGAGCGAAGCTGCTGCAACGGCGAAGCTGACAGCAGTACCTGTAGTGCCGAAAGAGGCCGGCCCGATTGCCCTGCGCAATGCCGCCGAAAGCGGGGATGCCCGTGCTCTTTATGAAATCGGCATGCGCTATACTGACGGCCGCGGTGTTGCCAGCGATTTTGCCGAAGCTGCCAAATGGTATGCTCTGTCTGCTGAACGCGGCTTTGCACCGGCCCAGTACCGCCTTGCCAATTTCAACGAAAAAGGCCTTGGTATGTCGCGCGATGCGATCAAGGCAACACAACTCTATGAGCAGTCTGCTGCACAGGGCAATGCCAGCGCCATGCACAATCTTGCCGTGCTCTATGCAATGGGACCGGACGGCAAGGCAGACCATGACAATGCTGCCAAATGGTTCTTCCGCGCTGCAGAACTCGGCGTAAAAGACAGCCAGTATAATCTGGGCATTCTGACCGCTAAGGGTTTGGGTCGCACACAAAATCTGGAAGAAAGCTATAAATGGTTCGCATTGGCTGCCAATGCCGGTGATACGGATGCGGCTGACAAGCGCGACCAGATTGCAAAATCCCTCAAGCCTGAACAACTGGAGCGGGCAATCAATCTGACCAAGCTCTGGAAGCCGAAGGACATGATTGAGGATGCCAACTCGGTCAGCATTCCGGATGCCTGGGCTGATGACAAAGCTGTCACCACAGCTTCCGTCGATATGAAGAAAGCCGTCCGTAATATTCAGCTGATCCTGCAGAAAAACGGTTATGATGCAGGCACGGCAGACGGCATTATGGGCAACAAGACCAGAGAAGCGATTTCCGCTTTTCAGAAAGCCAATGGCATGAAGCCGACCGGCGAAGTGGATCAGAAGCTGGTTGAAGCACTGCTCGCCAAAAACAGCTGATTTGCACCGGCAACAATCAGCAACAACAAGAAATCATACCCCTTTGCCGTGCTGGCAGAGGGGTATTTTTATGGCCGTTGCGTATAAAATTGCGACCTAACTGCAACACCTGCCGCACACAATCTCCGGTGACTATTCCGGCTGACGGTTTCGCATCATCTTATGCACAGTGATGGTTTGACTTGGCGCTACCAAAGGCGCAGAAAATTAACAGTTTTTTGCGACGATGAGTGTGTTGCATACAAAAAGCACGCAAAAAACGACATCAGCATATGTATTTTCAGGTTTAACGCCGCAAATGGCGGTTAAACTCAGAATTCTGTCAGGTCACGAAGAATAACCGCCCGCCGCCATCGAAAAGCTGCAAAGTCTGACGATAGGCCGGGTATTATTTTCGGGAGAACTCTGCGGGGAGCTTAGCTGTACACCGGATAAAGGGATACAGATTTCAATCTCCGGCAGTGTCATAATAATGGTAGTGGGTCGTGGGTATTTATCTGCCAATAGCAGAAATTTCAGTCAACATGCTGGTTCTTCTCGGCATGGGGGCGGCTGTCGGCTTTTTGTCAGGTCTGTTCGGCGTTGGCGGCGGATTTCTGATTACTCCTCTGCTGATCTTCTACAATATACCGCCTGCTATTGCTGTTGCCACCGGTGCCAATCAGGTTATCGCCTCCTCCGTTTCCGGCGCGCTTACGCATTTCAAACGCCGGACGCTGGATTTCAAGCTTGGCATATTGCTGGTGATCGGCGGCCTTGTCGGTTCTCTGGTCGGTATTTACATATTTTCGCTGTTGCGTGATCTGGGTCAGCTCGATCTGATTATCTCCCTGCTTTATGTGGTCTTTCTCGGCTCTGTCGGCGGTCTGATGGCCGTTGAAAGCTGGCGTACCCTGCGCCGCAACAAAGACGGCAAAGCACCGGATGTCCGCCGCTCGGGGCAACATAACTGGATTCACCGTATGCCGTTCAAGGCGCGTTTCCGCGCCTCGATGATCTATGTCAGTATTATTCCGGTACTGGCCATCGGTTTTTGTATCGGCCTGCTCTCATCCGTAATGGGTGTCGGCGGCGGTTTTATCATGGTTCCGGCGCTGATTTATCTGCTGCGCGTTCCGACCAATGTGGTTGTTGGCACATCGCTGTTTCAGATCACTTTTGTGACTGCATTTACAACAGTGATGCAGGCGACCAATAACCATACGGTTGATATTGTACTGGCCTTTTTGCTGATGGTCGGCGGCGTGATCGGCGCGCAATATGGCGCAAGAGCAGGACGAAAATTGCGCGGTGAACAATTGCGTATGCTGCTGGCATTGCTGGTTCTTGCCGTTGCACTGCGACTGGCTTTCGGCCTGTTCATTCAGCCGGATAATCTTTTCTCCATCGGCTTTGCGGATGAGTAAGATGAAACAGATCTTCCGCAAAAGTTTATTGGCAACCGTTTTGCTCACCGCACTGATACCGCTCCAGAGCGGTAATGCCGCGACACGGATAAAAGAGCGCGGACAGGAAATGGCTGCGGTCACAAACCTGCAAGATCCGCAGCAATTGCCGGAAACAATTGAGATCGGCCTCTCGACAGAAACGATTGCCATTGCATCCAATTTCAGCGGCACCAATCTGACAATTTTCGGTGCGCTGGATAATGCAGATCCGCTGATCCGCAGGCAAGGACGCTACGATATTATCGTGGTGCTGGAAGGCCCGCAGCGTAATCTCGTCGTGCGTGAAAAGTCACGCTATCTCGGCGTCTGGGTCAATGCGGATTCAGAAACATTCACATCTGTGCCGCTTTCCTATTCTCTGGCATCCACGCGACCGCTGCAGGATATTACCGATGAGAAAACCTATCGCCAGCTTTCGCTCGGCGTCAATTATTTCGCGCTGAACCCTGAATATGGCACGCTGACAGATCCGAATGCCATGCGCTTCGGGCAGGAGTTGCGCGATCTGAAATCCCGTCAGGGACTTTACAGCCAGAAAGTCGGTTCGGTCGAATTCGTTTCTCAGACCTTGTTCCGTGCAACACTGGCGCTTTCAACCAATGTGCCGGTCGGGCGACACAAAGCCCGTGCGCTGTTGTTTCGCCATGGCGTGTTTATCGGGGAAGCTAATACCCATCTCAATATTGTCAAAGCCGGTCTCGAGCAGCAGATTTTTGAGGCAGCGCATCAATATAGTCTTGCCTATGGTCTGTTTGCCGTTTTTCTCGCCGGTCTCACAGGCTGGCTCGGACAATTGCTGTTCCGTAAAGATTAGAGCATAATTCCTTAAACTTGGATCAGTTGAAGGTAAAATTATGCTCTAATTTTAAAGTGTTAGAGCGACCTTTGTGTGCCAAGTCTGGCACACGGCGCTCTAGAGCATTTCACAGTCAAGTTGGATCAACTTGACGGCAGTGATAATGCGACCAAATAAAGAATTTAGAGCGAGTGCTATGATCCAATCCGGATGCAAACCGCTCTAATTAATCTGGTCGCAAAAAACGCGGATGTACAGTGAATATCCGCGTTTCACTGCGCAAATGCACGTCAAAACCATTCACATCGAACAGCCCGCGAAATGCCTTATCCAACACATTAAGGCTACCCGTATAGGCACCAAATGCCGGCATGATCAGGCGGCGCCCATTATTGACAAAACAAGAGCGCCGCACACTGCGCCCCTGCCGGATAATCTTTGCTGCGGGGTGCAAATGACCGGACACCTCGCCGGGATTATCTCCCGCAAGCGGCTCGTGCCTGAAGATCAGACCGCCAAGCCTGAATTGCGCCATGGTCTCCCCTTCAAGCCCCGCCGGATGCACCGGATCGTGATTGCCTTCAATCCATAACCATTGGCGGCTTTTCATCATCTGGCGAAGCAAACCGGATGCTTCCTCCACCAGTCGCGATGCGCCCTGACAATCGTGAAAACTGTCTCCGAGACTGATGACACAAGATGGCTGATAATCATCAATGATGGTCTTGAGCAGCGATAGAGTGGCCAGCGTATCATAGGGCGGCAGCATCATGCCGCGCTTAGCAAAGAATGACCCTTTTTCCAGATGCAGATCAGACACCACCAGCGTCCGGTATGACGGCAGGTATAATGCCCCGCGTGGATCAAGATGGCACAGCGTATCATTGATGAGAATATCCGCGCCGCCCTGATGCGCCTGCTTAATCACACTTGTCAATTTTCCAGTGCCTCACGGGTCATGTCTTCCAGCAAATCATCATCTGTTCCGGCAACCCGCTCTTTGCCGATTTCCAGCATCACAGGCAATGCCAAAGGCGAAATATGCGGCAGGTTACGATGAACGATGTGATCGCGTACACGCTGCAACATTGTTCCGAGACGGGCAATGTCCAGCAGCCCCGCTGCGGCCTCTGCTCGTGTCGCCTGCAGTAAAATGTGGTCCGGCTCGTGGCTGCGCAACACATCATAGATCAGATCCGTGGAAATCGTCAGCTGCCTGCCGGTCTTTTCCTTACCCGGATGGCGCCGTTCAATCATACCGGAAATCAACGCACAATTGCGGAAAGTGCGCTTCAGCAGATAGCTTTCATCCAGCCATGCCTCCAGATCATCCCCGAGCATATCCTGATCGAACAACGCATCCAGCGATAATTCACCATCTTCCATCATCGCATTCAGATCACGTGCCGCCCACAGCCCCAGCGAATAATCCGTTGCCACAAATCCCAGCGGTCGTGCACCTGTCCGATCCAGCCGTCGCGTCAGCAACATCCCCAATGTCTGATGTGCCAGCCTGCCTTCAAACGGATAGCACACCATATAAAACCGGTTCTGGCGCGGAAAAGTCTCGACCAGCAATTCGTTCTGTGCCGGTAGCAGGGAGCGGTTACGCTGCAATTGCAGCCAGTCACGCACCTGATCCGGCAATTGCTGCCAGCTTTTGTCATCCGCCAGCATCGCACGGACTTCCGAGGCCAGATAGGTTGAGAGCGGAAATTTACCGCCCGCATAAACCGGCACTTTCGCATCCTCTCCGGAGGCCTGCGACACCAGACATTCATTGTCGCGGATACCTTCAAAACGCACAGTCTGACCTGCAAAAAAGAACGTATCGCCTTGTGTCAGCGTTTCGAGAAAATACTCTTCGATACGCCCTAATATCCGCCCGCCGCGCATGGGGCTGGCAGCACTTCCTGCAAGTTTCCGCCCCTTACGGATCATGCGGATAGTCAGTTCCGGTGCTTCAACAATCGTACCGATATTGAGGCGATATTGCTGGGCAACTTTACCATTACTGACACGCCAGCGCCCGTCCGGCATCGGGCGGATTTTTGCAAACCGCTCATAGACACGCAGCGCATAGCCACCGGTTGCCACAAAATCCAGCACATGATCAAACTGATGACGGGATAAATGCTGATAGGGTGCTGCCGAACATATTTCCGCGTAGAGCACATCCGCATGAAACGGTTCGGCACAGGCCATGCCGAGTATATGCTGCGCCAGCACATCCAGAGCCCCGTCGGCCAGAGGCGGCGTATCCTGCACCCCTTCCACATTGGCCACCAGCGCCGCATTGCATTCCAGCACTTCAAAACGGTTTGCAGGCACCAGAACCGCACGGCTTGGCTCATCCATACGGTGATTGGAGCGCCCGATACGCTGCGCCAGTCTGCTGGCACCTTTCGGCGCACCAATATGGATAACCAGATCGACATCACCCCAATCAATCCCCAGATCAAGGGTCGAGGTCGCCACAACTGCACGCAAAGCATTGCGGGACATTGCCTCCTCCACACGGCGACGCTGTGTGGCATCCAGCGAACCGTGATGCAGGCCGATCGGTAAGGTCAGCTCATTGATACGCCAGAGCTCCTGAAAAATCCGCTCGGCCTGCGATCTGGTATTCACGAAAATCAATGTCGTGCGGAATTGCCGGATCAGTTCATAGACATCGCCGAGTGCATAGCCGGCACTGTGACCGGCCCATGGTATCCGCTCACCGGATTGTAATATGCTGATCTCCGGCTTTGCGCCGCCCTGCACAGTAACCAGTCCGGCCAGTGCAGGAGTATCGCCCTGCGCAACCAGCCAGCGGCGCAGATCATTCGGCTCCGCCACTGTTGCCGACAGGCCGATTGTCTGCATCTGCGGTGCAAGATTGCGCAGCCGTGCCAGCCCCAGTGCCAGCAACTGCCCGCGTTTTGAAGTAACCAGCGCATGCAGCTCATCAAAAATTACAAAACGCAAATCCGTAAAGAAATCTGCCGCATCTTTGCCCGCCAGTAACAGAGCCAGTTGCTCCGGTGTGGTGAGCAATATATCCGGCGGCGCCAGTTTCTGCCGCTGCCTTTTATGGGCAGGCGTGTCCCCTGTGCGGGTTTCAATAGTTACCGGTAGTGCCATTTCCGCAACCGGCTTTGACAGATTGCGCTCAATGTCAACAGCCAGTGCTTTGAGCGGCGAGATATAAAGTGTGTGAATACCGGAACGGCGTGGCTGATTACGCGCACCACTCTGCGCGCGCAATGTCAGATCAGTCAGTGCAGGCAAAAAACCGGCCAGCGTTTTACCGGCTCCTGTGGGTGCAATCAGCAATGTGGACTGCCCCGCCAGACTGCGCTCCAGCAATTCACGCTGGTGCTGGCGCAGCTGCCAGCCCTTATCCGCAAACCACTGTGCAAAGACAGCGGGCAGAACATCTTGACCGGAAGATTTATCGGCAGCGGATATCGGTTTCACAGGGTGAATGTAGGGTGCATCCCGACAGGTGTGAAGTCCCGTTTGTGTTTAAAGCGTCACGGATTGATCTCTGTTCAGACAACAGAAAGCCGAAACCGTACCGGCTCAGCATTTTTGGGCAAGAAAGACATAGCCATCGAGATATTCTCCGCGATCAAGACGCAGAGCAATGCGCTGATAATCCAGCAATTCAAAACGACTGACTTGTAATAAATTTTCGATATAGCGGGCAGAATGGGTAAAACGTAAAGACGGTTGCAAAATCATATCATCACATGAACCGTCTGAACTCTGCGCTTCAGACCGGTCATGTGTTTCCACCGAGAAGGCAAACACCCCTCCTCTCCGTAAACATTCCGCGGCCAGAGCGAAAGCGCGCTCCAGCTGGCCGATATAGATAAACACATCGGCAGCAAGGATCATATCCGGTTGTGGCAGAGCCTCATCGACCAGATCCGCCTTGCGGCACTGGTTTACATCTGCCTTAATCAGCCTTGTATAAATCTGCTTCTCATCCGCCTTTTTCAGCATGGCTTCTGAGAGATCCGCACCGCTCAGCAAACCGCTGCGCTGATGGATTTCCTCTCCCATCAGACCGGTGCCGCAGCCCAGATCCAGCACATGCTGGTAGCTGCGCTCCGGAAAATGTCTGGTAATCAGTTCCGCCAGTTTTTGCGGCCCGCAATATTGCAGTTTATCGACCAGAGATTCCTCAAAATCCGGTGCATAGGCATCAAACAGTGCCTCAATATAGGCAGGCGGCGCCGCATCCGGTGTTTCGCCAAGACCGCATTGTGCCAGCTTCAGTCCCGCGCCAAAACGGTCTTCAGGATCAAGCTTCAGCAGCTGTCGCCAGAGAGCCACAGCTTCATCTGTTTCGCCCGCATTTTCATGCATTTCGCTGAGCATAAACAGGCCCGCAGGCCATTGCCGGAACTGGGATGTCAGATAATCAAGCGATTGGCGCATCAGGTCGGCTGCTGCGGAATGGTCTCCCGCCTCAGACATCATGACCGCATAATGAGCACGGCGATCCGCTATCAGATCACCGGAAGAGAAAAATGCCCGCGCCATTCTTACCGCATTTGTTGCAGAGCACGCGATATGCAGTGATGCGGGGCATTTGACAAGATATTTTTTGCAACCCGAACGGATTTCACACAGCCAAAGCGGGTTCAATTTTAGTGCTCACGGCAAACAGGCGGCCGCATCGATCCGCACCGGCTATGGTCTTGTTTAAAGCTGCATCCGGTCTATGTTATTTCCATGCGTCCCGAAGAACTGCTGCACCCTGCCCTCGAGGGGCTCTATTGTCCGGCCGGTGATTTCTATATCGATCCGGTGCGTCCGGTTGACCGCGCGCTGATTACCCATGGCCATGCCGATCATGCCCGTGCAGACAGTAATCATGTGCTGGCTACAAGCCAGACGCTGGATATTATGCGCATCCGGTTTGGCGAGCATTATGCGCGCACCAGTCAGATCGCTGATTACGGAAAACCGCTCAATATCAACGGCGTTACAGTCACCTTTTATCCGGCGGGTCATGTATTGGGTTCCGCGCAAATTGCAGTGGAATATCAAGGAACCAGAATTGTCGCCTCCGGCGATTATAAACGTGTTGCGGACAAAACCTGCGCACCGTTTGAACCCGTGGCCTGCGATGTCTTCATTACCGAGGCCACTTTCGGCCTGCCGGTTTTCCGGCATCCGCGACCAGCCGATGAAATTACCAAGCTGCTGCAATCCTTACAGCTTTTGCCCGAACGCAGCCATATTGTCGGTGCCTATGCGCTTGGCAAGGCACAGCGGGTCATCAGCCTGCTGCGTCAGGCCGGTTATGATGCCCCCATCTATCTGCATGGCGCCTTGGAGAAGCTTTGCCAATATTATCAATCTCAGGGTATTGCCCTCGGAGAGCTGCGCCCTGCCACTTCAGAAACAACACATCAAAAAGCAGATTTCGCGGGCAGCCTGATTATTGCCCCGCCCGCTGCAATGGCTGACCGCTGGTCAAGACGATTTCCTGATCCTGTCAGCTGTTATGCCTCCGGTTGGATGCGTATCCGCCAGAGAGCCAAACAATCCGGAATTGAACTGCCACTGATCCTTTCCGACCATTGCGACTGGGATGAGCTGACCGATACAATCACAGAACTCTCCCCTTCGCAGGTCTGGGTGACACACGGGCGCGAGGAAGCTCTGGTACGCTGGTGCATTCTCAACACCATCTCGGCGAAACCATTGCATCTCGTCGGCTATGAAGATGAGGCAGATATATGAAAGCCTTTGCCGCATTGCTCGACAGACTGGTGCTCACGCCGCGCCGCAATGAAAAGCTGCTATTGCTGACCGAGTATTTCCGCGTGCAACCTGATCCTGACCGCGGCTATGCACTGGCCGCGCTGGCAGGCACACTTGAGTTAAACAGTGTAAAACCCGCACTGTTGCGTGCACTAACCATGACACGCGTCGACAGTGAATTATTTGCCTATTCCTATGATTATGTCGGCGATCTCGCGGAGACGATTTCTCTGATCTGGCCTGCAGCCGATAATGTGCAGCCGGTCAATGACTTGTCCCTCGGCACTGTTATCACAACACTCCAGCAAACATCGCGCAATGCCGCGCCGCAACTGGTTGAGACTTTGCTGGATGCGCTTGATGTCTCTGAGCGATACGCTCTTTTGAAGCTCGTCACCGGCGGCTTAAGGATCGGTGTTTCCGCAAGGCTGGCAAAGCAGGCACTTGCGGATTTCGGTCAGGTTGAACTGAGCGAGATTGAGGAATTGTGGCACGGGCTGACCCCGCCTTATCTCAGCCTGTTCAGCTGGCTCGACGGCAGCAGCAGCAAACCGGAAAATGATAATCCGGCACCGTTTCGCCCCGTCATGCTTGCAACACCGCTGGATGAGGCTGAAACAGAGAAACTCACACCGGAGGATTTTGCTGCAGAATGGAAATGGGATGGTATCCGCGTACAGGCTGTCAGTGAAAACGGTGTCAAAAAGCTCTATTCCCGCAGCGGTGATGATATTACCCATGCCTTTCCGGATATTGTCTCAGCCATCCGTTTTGAAGGCGCTCTCGACGGAGAATTGCTGATCCGCCATGCAGACGGCAAAACAGAGCCCGCCTCTTTTAATGCCTTGCAGCAAAGGCTGAACCGTAAAACTGTCACTGCGCGTCAATTACAGGATTATCCTGCCTTCATCCGTGTCTATGATCTGCTGCATCGCGGCAACCGCCTCACCGGATCAGATTTGCGCAATCTGCCTTTTGCGCAAAGAAGGCAGCATCTGGAAGACTTTATCAAAGAGCTTGATCCGTCTTATTTTGATCTTTCTCCCCTGCTCACCTTTCAGACATTTGCCGAGCTGCGGCACCTGCGCAACCACCCGCCTCATGCCGTGATTGAAGGACTGATGCTCAAACGTGCGGACAGCGTTTACAGTGCAGGGCGACCAAAAGGCCCGTGGTATAAATGGAAACGCGATCCCTATATTATCGACGCGGTTCTCATTTACGCCCAGCGCGGTCACGGCAAGCGTTCAAGCTATTATTCGGATTTTACATTTGCAGTCTGGTCTGATGCCAGTGAACAGGCACAGTTACTCCCCGTCGGCAAAGCCTATTCCGGCTTTTCCGATGAGGAAATGAAACAGCTCGACCGTTTTGTACGGGAGAATACAACTCAGCGTTTCGGGCCTGTACGGGCTGTCAGGGCAGACCGGCAGCACGGGCTTGTTGTAGAGGTTGCCTTTGAAGGGCTTAACCGCTCCACACGCCATAAATCAGGACTGGCTATGCGCTTTCCGCGCATTTCCAGACTGCGCTGGGACAAACCACCTGCAGAGGCCGATATCATACAAAATCTGATGCAACTGCTGCCGGATGATCCTCCGGCAAATTGATTATTCTACGGTTTTAACCCGGATTGTATAAATATCGACGCTTTTGCCAGTGCCGTTAATATCACTGGTCAGAACAAGACGACCGGAACTGTTTGCCGACGATACTTCAGGAACCGGAAGATCAAACAGCAGACTGCTTTGCTGGTCTGTCACATCATAGCGCTTGCGTCCGCAATCGCCCAGAGAGCCCAGATCGCAGCTGACAGACATTTGCACGGTTCCGCCGTCGTCGCTGCGCACCATGACTTCAAATGTCGCCTGCTTGCCTTCAAGCTGATCCAGCACACCCTGACCAATGTCAAAACTGGCCGTATCTGTTGCAGTCGGCGATTTAATACGGACATAACGGGCATTACCGGAACCCCCGATTTCAGCGGTAGCTTTTCCCTGAACAGAAATACGATCAGGCTGTGCAGGAGTAAAAATTGTCACCCAGTCTTTGCTGTCAGCCTCATTACCCTGCATCGCAGGACCGGCATTGCCGGATTGCGAAAGCGGTGCGTTTCCTACCGGACCGATGGTAACAAAACTATTATAGAGCGACCAGCCGATCAAACCGGCAGTCACCAAAAATGCCAATGGCAGTGCCAGAGAGAAAATACGGGATTTTTTGCGTTTTTTAGGTTTTACAGGTTGGCTGAGCCCCTGTTCATAACCCAGATCAGGCTCGGTTTCCGCTTTGCTTTTACGCTTACGAGAGCCCTTACCCTCAGAGCGTACATCACTATGATCAAGATCAGGAACACCCAATCCGCCATCATATTGCGGCGCAGGAGCAAGCATTTCCTCATCAGAAACACGGTTCGCATTCGCGCGCATTTCCTGTTCGATATGGGAAATTGCGGCCTTCAGCCTCTCGCGCCGCTCAGCACGTTGCGGGTCTGAAAGCTGGGCATTCGCTGCCATAGCGCGTTCATGCGCGCTCCAGACGGATTCATAAATCCGCTGGCGCATAGCCGGATCAGACGAATCCGCTTTGGTCAAAGCGTTGCGTATTGCACTTTCGATGCCCTGCAAAATTGTCCCTTCCTACTACCGGCTTGATGCGCTGTTACTCTTATTGATGCACGAATAAGCAGACCAACGCATTAACTTATTTTTAAGTCTTATGAAATCCTAACTATCACGGGGATATAAAAAGATTATATACGATCTTAACATATTGTTCCACAAAGACTATTTGTGCAAAAAACCTCTATTTCCGAAATATGCCGCACCGACGCATCTTTAGTAAAATTGCCGACATGGCATAAACATGTTCATTCTGCATATTTCACAGTAAATATTACATATAAGTCAACCGCCAAGCTTCACTGAACCAAAATGATGCGGTTTTTATATTTTGCCTTTGACATCCTGCAATCCTTACCAGCAATATACCGTTTACGTTTACGTCAATTACGGGACTGCGACATGGCTCTACCGGATATTCTCAAAACCAATCTGCGCTTACCGGCAATCGGTGCGCCGCTTTTCATCATCGCCAATCCTGCACTGGTTATGGCGCAGTGCAAAAGCGGCATTGTCGGTGCTTTTCCGGCGCTGAATGCACGCACCGTCACACAGCTGGATGAGTGGCTGGCAGAGATTACCGAAGGACTTCAGCAATATAATCAGGAAAATCCTGACCGGCCCGCAGCCCCTTTTGCCGTCAACCAGATTGTGCACCGCTCCAATCTGCGTTTGCAGCAGGATCTGGAATTATGTGTCAAATATAAGGTTCCGGTTGTTATTTCCTCTCTCGGCGCAGTGCCTGAGGTTAATGCTGCAATTCACTCCTATGGCGGGATTGTTCTGCATGATGTTATCAATAACCGCCATGCCAATTCAGCCATCCGCAAAGGCGCGGACGGACTGATTGCTGTCGCCGCCGGTGCCGGTGGCCATGCGGGAACATTGTCGCCTTTTGCGCTGATTGCTGAAATCCGCGAATGGTTTGATGGTCCTGTTGCCCTGTCCGGCGCCATTTCCAGTGGCCGTGCCATTCTCGCAGCACAGGCAATGGGCGCAGATCTTTCTTATATCGGCTCGCCTTTTATTGCGACCAAAGAAGCCAATGCTGTTGATGCCTATAAGGACATGATCGTGCAATCCAGCGCGAAAGATATTGTCTATTCCAATTATTTTACCGGCATTCATGGAAACTATTTGCGCCCGTCCATTGAAGCCGCAGGAATGGATCCCGATCACTTACCGGAGGCTGATCCGAGCAAAATGGACTTCCATAAAGCCACCACCGGTGCAAAAGCCTGGAAAGATATCTGGGGTTGCGGTCAGGGGATCAGCGCAGTCAAAGAAGTCCTGCCCGCCGGAGAGTTGGTTGAACGCTGGATTGAGCAATATAAAAAGGCAAAATCCACGCTTTGCCAAGCTTAGCAAGATCGTAAGTTCGCTTCAAAAAACAGTACTATAGCTGAGATTTACTCCCTGACAGAATAAGCAAGGCTGTTCATTTTATCAGGGAGTTTTAAACTTCGAGAATGCCATAACGGAAACCGCTTCTTTTTGCTTTTGCGCCTTGCAATCAGAATGAGATTTCGCTATCACGCGCCCGAACAGATTGCATAAAATTATCGCATTCTGTGCGGGAGCATCTCCCTGCCGCTTTAGCTCAGTTGGTAGAGCACATCATTCGTAATGATGGGGTCACGTGTTCGAGTCACGTAAGCGGCACCATAAAATCAATGATTTATCTTAAATTTCAATATTCTAAAATTAAGCCAGCAATCAGAGATTATCCGTGATTGCTAGGGACACTATAATTCGCCTTGTAGCGTGAATTGGTGAAGCAGCAACACTGAGCAGTTGCAGCATCATTGTCCAGATAACAAGAATATATTCCTGCATTATTTTTGAGCGTGATACTTACATTTTCTCCCCAGGCAACTGACTGGCCTGCAGAACCCATTCGATGAATTGTTCTTCGTCCAAAGGTCTATTCTCATATACATCAAGATAGCGCACATCTTTTTGCCTGGAACTCCCGGGAGGCTCCGGCATCAACTGAGAACCACGAAAGAATGCTATTTTTACGTATTTTGTCAGACAATGAAAACCAAGAAACCAATCACCTCTTTGCATGCCGTAGAGAGGCGAGTTCCATTTTACGGCCTTCTCAACATTAGGAATGGCTTTGACAATCAGATCATCAATCTTTTGGCCAATTGTATTTTTCCACTCCGGCATTGCCGCAATGTAATCCTGAACTGGCTGATTACCATAACCTTTTGCGATTTGGGGATTTCCCCCCGACAAAAGAACCACTGCATCACGGCTTTCCTGCAACACATTGGTTGCATTACCACTTACAATCAGAGGCCTTTTTTTAGGCTTCGCCGATTTGATATCAGGATTATCTGGCATACTAGCACCTTTTTCACATTGAAGACGCACTTCAGCAACCATGTAAAGCCGTGAAAAGCTCTGTTCCTTGAGTTCTCATAAATCTTTAATCTCAAGTCGAGCTTTAAGGATCGGCCAAGCGTTGCATATATAAACGGCCTCCCATTTTAGGAGAGAAAAACCACGCTGCCAGCAATATTTTCAAAGATTAGTTACCGGTTAGATGTGCACACTGTAAGAGTAATCGGCAATCACGCTCATGGCAGAACTGTTCATCAATGATTTCAACACCCTGGAGTGAACGATGCCTCGCAACTGAGCGCGCGTGATACGACTGCTAGCTACCATTTTAGCTGCATAAAAATTGACAGACGTCCCGGCATGTCCCAAGCCGGGTTTTATCGAGTAAGCGGCAATTTATTAAAAACTGGTCGCTTGGCCCACAGGTGCTGCTTCATCATTTTGTCGTAACCAATATTATACACCTTGCGCATATAATTAACGCTTAGCGGGTTCAACATCGAATAAGGGACCTGCTGATCGATCGATGCGATATCTATCTCCATGCCAGTTCGTTCCCCGAAATTATACAGCGCGATAAGTCCCTGTTTCGTTTGCGACTTCAAAAGTATGCCGTAAGCCCGCCCAATAATCGGCAGAGCCCTCTCACGCGACATGGAGAATTCTGGAATGAGCGCGTTGTTTACGATCACGTATATATGCAGATTTTGACCTCTTGCATGATTGTTTTGAGTAACAAGCAAAGATTCCGGAAGGGTGAAAAACTGCGCCGAGCTGCCTCCATCTGAATGCAGCTCCTCTATCTGCTTTCCATCGACAACTGCTCTGATAGATACAGGCGGAAGAATACCCGGTACACTTGCCGATGCGATCAGTATTTGCCGAACCAGTGAAAGAGAATCCGGCCTGCGGCTGTCAGCAATCGCTCCGATGTTCCAGATGACAGCCCGCTGGGTATCGAGATTTGTCGTCATAACCAGGAGCCGCCGGCCTGCACGATGCTCGGCTGCGATACGGCGGAGTATTCCGGCGGTGATGTTCTGTTCAACATTTCTGCGTAGAGCCTGCCCCTTCAGGAGTCCCGCAGAGAAAAACCCGGCTCCCTTCCATTCGATATCAATGAGACCTCGTGTTTCTCCCGATAAATAAAGCTGTCGGAGCTCATCATCATACTCAGAACCTAGGAACGCAAAGGGCGCAATCAGTGCCCCTGTACTCACACCCGTTACCACCTCGAACCTCGGGCGGGTTCCAAGCTCACTCCATGCAGACAATATGCCCACAGTAAACGCTCCACCTGCACCGCCTCCGGAAATGGCAAGCATTGTGGGCTTGTCAGCCATGATAACCGGCTTCCAGGGATCATACACTGAGGCCGGAGGCCTAGGGTCATCTACATGCGCCCTGATATTCTCAAATCCAGCAATCTGAGCGCGACGAGCTTCAGATGCATTGTATGCCGCACGTTCTGGCGTTGCGCACCCGCTTGAAATTGCCACCACAACAATCAGGATACCGACGAGCGCGCCTCCAAGAGATGTCTTCGCGAAGTTTCGCTGTGTTTTCACTCGCACAGAGTGCTTCATCCATATAACTCCATGTGATTTCGGGGCGTGATCCGCTGCAAATCCGGGGAGTACCAGCTGTCAAACAGCGGCTCCGTTTAGGACTTCTGTGTTTCCGGATCAGTTGAGGGTAGCCTCACATGTGCCAATACTGCGCCTATGCTAGCGACCGTGATCGCCAAGCCTATCCAGACGCCATAAAGCTTGTGTCCCAAAATAAAACCGCCGATCAATGGGGAGACGATATCCGTTAACGCACCCAGTGACTGGGCCGAGCCAATGACGACGCCTTGGCGGCTTGCCGTTACGTGGACTGATAGAGCCGCAAGATAAGTCGGCTTTGCCATTGCATCGCCTGCGCTCACACAAAGCACCGCCAATGCGAGAAGCGGGATGGTTGTGGCCAGGCTTGCGATGAGAAAGCCGGAGCAGATCAATCCAAATATCAAAAGGATGAGCTGACGTTCGGAAAACCGCCCGCCAAGCCACCCCAAGACAAAGAGTTGAACCAAAATGTTGATTACGCCATCGGCAGCAACGATGTAGCTAAGATGCTGTGGGCCGAAAGCCTGTCCGTTCCAGGTAAACGTTTCCGCGAGAAAGATCGGCATTTGCGAGCTGTAAATGCCGTATGACAGAAAATGGCATAACATCACTATAATAAGGATGCGTATAACCGGAGATGAAACAATCGCGCGAAACGATGTTTTCTCGCGTTCGTATGATCCGGATTGCGTTGTTGAAGCCTGATCGGCCTTCAACGCAAACAAAGAAATGATCATAGCAACTATTGAGAGGAAAAAAGCTGCAAAGATTGGCAGCGTAAGCGAGGCGTTAGAAAGAAGACCGGACAGGCCAGCTCCGGCAACACCGCCCAAACCGACGCCTCCAGTCAGGACACTGATGGCTTGCCTGCGATTCTCAGGTGCGGTGTGGTCAGCGACATACCCGACCGCGGCTGAGAAATTACCGCCGGTCAACCCAAAGAGCGCACGCGCCACTATCACCACGAACACATTTGGAGCGACCGCCAGAAGGAAGAAACTTCCTGCTGCCATTGCCTGGCATGCAAACAGAACCCGTTTCCGGCCAAACCGATCCGACAACTGACCAATGGTAGGTGCGGCGATAAAATGAGAGAAAGCTTCCGTAGCGATAACGAAGCCGAAGATCAGCGGAGTTGCCCCCATCTCTTTGAGGTAGAATGGCAGGATGGGCAACACCGAAGCCATTCCGGCAGAATAAATACAAACGACCAGAAAGAGTGGCACCAAAATGCGCCAGTTCCGACGCAAGGCCGCACTGGAAGCCGATTTCGAGTAGGCAGCTTCAGTCATCTTCACTTTGCCCCCTGTATGAGGTCGAAAATAGCTCGCAACGTGCTGCCGTTCTTCGGCCATGCGGCGTCAAAGCCAGTGAAAGGAGCTTTCCCGCAACTGATATTCAGATCGGTCGGGTTTATAAGTTGCAACACTTCGTCCGCGATCTCGACGATAAGCGGAAATTCGCCATTCGTATTGTAGCGGGCACAGAATGCGCGAGCCTTTGCTGCGTGACTGAGTGCTGCCGCGGTCACTTTGATCAGGTTCTCACCTTCTCGTGGGGCATGCAGATTGATCTCGCCTAAGATTGGCTCAATCCCCATCACTGCTACGATTGCCGCCCTCATTGGCAATCTCCTTTGATGGGAGGCAAACCTACCTCCATGAGATACATCTCAATTTCGTTGGTTCGATCAGCGGCAAAGATTGCGCCTACATATCCGTCCGGGCGGATCAGGATATAGTCGCCAGGATTCATTGCATATGCGTCTTTGAAATACCCCCACTCGTCAGAGAGTTCCCCGCAAGGCCCGATCCGGTGAATATGCAAGAATTCGCGCGGTTCAAAGGCTTGCTGTTCGGCTTCGAATGCCAGCAATGTCCAATGAGGACCCTTGAACAAGCTAAAAAGACGGACAACCTGCCCTCCAGCGCCTCGCAACGGTGCATCGGGAGCGCGCTCACCGGCCGGCAGTTGAGATCGAGCCGCGGTGCAGTCCAAAGAGAGCGGCGACAAAGGGTAGCCGATATTGAGTTGGCGAACCTCACGACCACGCCGCATTTCTCCTACCTTTAGGGCTTCCAGCAGCCTGGTCGAGAGCCCAAGCATGGCTTCGGCAACCGGACGCCGCTCGGCTTCGTAACTACAAAGCAACCGGTCAGGGGCGCCACGCGCGACAGCTGCAAGCTTCCACCCGAGATTATAAGCATCCTGTACGCCGGTATTCAGACCCTGACCTCCCGTCGGAGGGTGGACATGGGCAGCATCACCAATCAGAAAGATGCGTCCCAGTTGGTAACTGTCCGCTAGGCGGGCATTCATCTCATAGTCTGATGCCCACTGAACAGAGTGTACAATGATGTCGGACCGACCTGTGCGATCCGCCAGAAAAGCGCTCAGCCCGTGCGCGGAGAGATCAACCTGCGTGTCATTCGCGACAGGTCCTTGAATCTGGAACAAATCCGTACCGGCGAGCGGACCGATCCATACTTGCCGGCTCATGTCTCCGCCTCTGGCGAAGCGATGTGCGACCTCACATGAGAGCCCGGAAAGCATTATATCCGCGACAATTGCCCGAGCATCGAGTGTCTTACCTGCGAAGCTGATCCCAAGAGAGCGTCTGACAAAGCTTTTCCCACCGTCGGCGCCAATCAACCAGCGCACCCGAACGATCTCTTCGTGTTCGGGATGGCCGATACGTGCAGTAACTCCATCCCTATCCTGCTCAAAGCCTTTCAATTCATGGCTGAACTCTACTCGGCCGCCAAGTTCAGTCAGCCGCGCACGTAAAATGCGTTCAGTCACGTATTGCGGAACCATGAGCGCCAGATGGTAGGGCTCTGCCGGTGTGGGTTGGATGATCTCCGCCATATCAGTATCGGTGTAGCTTCCGTCATCCCGATATGTCCGCTGTCGTGGATACATACCACCCGCGGCCACGGCTTTGTCAAGAACACCCAGATCCTCGAAAATTTCTTGGGTTCTGGGCTGTATCCCCTTGCCGCGTGAACCGTGGAAGGGCGCTTCCAACCTATCAATCAATCGGAAAGAAACACCGCGGCGCGCAAGCTCGAGTGCGAGCGTTAGGCCAGCCGCTCCCGCTCCGCAAATGAGTACATCTGCAGCGAAATCATTTGTCATTTCTGCCTCCATGTGTGTATTATGCACATAATAGGAGTCAAATGTAATGTCAATAAATAATGTGCAAAATACACATACATCAGCAATGATGCGAGATCTGCATGGGTCTTTGATCGAGATTGTCAGTGCGATGAATCGTCCGCAGCGAGACGATGAACTGGTACGTGAGGCCGGTATTTCACTGGACCGCGCCCTGTTTCGGCTCCTCGTCGCTGTCGAACGAATGGGGCCTATCGGTGTCGTCGAACTCGCGGAGCGGGTCGGGCTGGACTATACGACCGTAAGCCGCCAGGTCGCCAAACTTGACGGTCTGGGTCTTGTCGCTCGCAGAGGCAGTACTGCCGACCGCAGAGTTCGCGAAGCGATTACAACACCTGAGGGAAAACTCATGACTGACAAGATCGATGCAGCGCGTGAGCGGATGAGTCGAGCGATCTTCGATAAATGGGACGAAAAAGACATTGCCGACCTAGTGCGATTGATGCGCCGGTTTGCTAACGCATTCAAACAGGATCGTAATGATGTACCTAAGGCCGGATAGAGAGACCGGCGCTTATTCAATCTTTGAATCTTAAGAGATAGAGTATAACCGCCCGTCTCATAGTTGCCAGCCATCTACCGAGGTGCGTATAGAGCCTGATCAAGGTTATCCTGAACCGTTTTTTTCATAATACCCTATAGCGGGAGAAGCCGGAGAGACCAATTGGCTGAACGGTTTCTTCTTCCGCAGAGCTTGTTACAATTACATTTCAACTCCCGAACATAGCCTTCGCGCGCAGCAACAACAACACAGTCTTATCAGCATTCCGCCCCGCCTCTCCCGGTATCGCAGGCATTGACGAACACGACTTCCACTTGCCAAACGTCCAAGCCAATATGGCGAGTGCTATTAATGGCCACATATGACGATGCCGCTGCAGCACACGAAGAATCCAATCGTGACGCGTCGTCATTTAGGAGGGCGACACTTGCTGTTCGCCATCCCCCACCTTTCCCACTAACTCTAAACGATCTGCCGGAATAGCGCTTAAGCGCTAAGAACGGGATGCAACCGCAATCAGTCCGGCAACCTGACGACGAGCTCCAGCTCCACCTGAAGCTCCGGGGCGGCGAGCGCGGAAACTCCGACCCCAGTTATACAAGGCTGCGCTCCATCAAACGTATGAAGCAATGGTGGCATCAGCGCTTCAAGGCGTTCTGGCGTCAGATCAACCACGTAAACGCGGGCGACCACAATGTTCTCCGGAGTAGCGCCGATGGACTTCAGAGCGGTTCGAGCGTTCGCACTAACAATTGCCATCTGTTCACCCAGATTCGCCGGGACAGGTTCACCGCTGGCTCTCCACGCCACCTGACCAGATATGTAGGCCATGCGTCCCGGTTCGACCACAGAGATCTGGGAGTATCCAATTGCGCTGGTATCCGGTAATTCAGGCGGGTTCAAGCGTATGATTGCCTGCTTCATATGAGATCCTTTTCTCCGGTTTCTATTTAAGAACGTGGCCAAGGCGTGTGCAGGCACTTTAGAGCCCCTGGACTTACCCCGTTTTATTTCCGCCTCACTATCTCGCTCAGGCGTTATTTTGTTCAAAGAATATCTTCTTTGGATGTTGTAAAACCCATTGATGTATTTGAAAAGTGCTCTGGTTAGCGTAGAAAACCAACATCTACATCAGATACTACCTAGCGATGAGTTAACCCGCTTGTAAGTGCAATACGAACGGCTTCACGTCTAAAATCGTTAGTATCTATGGCCCCATCCCCCCCTCACTAATCCACAATTAATCTACTCAAGATGGCGGAAGCAATCTGTGACAAGTCCAGCTAGAGCGTGTCGCATTTAATCATATCCACCGCACCTGCTCTATCTCTTTGTTTTTATGCATGTTGTTGTCGGAAAACCGGCGTCTCTTATCCGAGACATGCTTTAGCAACCTTCTTGACTAATTCTCCGGTTTCAAAATCAGCCCGGTTACTCAAAATGATGACAGCTTGTCTTGTGTCCGGCAAAATCAATAAAGACGACCGAAACCCTGCCCAGCCCCCGTCATGGCCAATTATATGCTGTCCGCTTTCATATTCATGAATAAAACCAGCACCATAATTAAGAGCACTACCATCATCAAAGGTGCCGCATTTCATGAGATCCGGCAAAATATCCGCAAAAACAATAGGTGACATCAGCTCCTTAACCCAGAGCCCGAGATCGTTAAGGTTAGAGTAAATCTGTCCATCACCGGTCATATCCCAGAGTGGATTGACCTCAGTGTTCATTGTTAGTCCGTTATCGATGCCGTCATATGACTGAGCCACATCAGAAAAATCAGGGGGCATCCGGTCTACAAGACGAGTTGTCTTCATCCCTAACGGTGCAAAAATATTCTCATGCATGAATTGCGCTGTAGTAAGGCCGGTAATACGCTCAATAACTGCCGACAAAAGAACATACCCGGAGTTCGAATAGCTAAATTCCTGACCCGGCATGGGTGCAGGAGGTTGCTCACTCAAAATTTCAAGAGTTTGTTGCATTCCGAGACGATCAGTAGAGTGCAGTCCCTTTTTTGCAAACAGCTCCATATAGTCTGGTAAAGCTGATGTGTGATGCATGAGATGCCGCAAACGAACATGAGGTGCGGCATTGCGCATTTCAGGAATTAGATCACCTAATAAATCCTCATAAGAAATTTTATGCTCCCGCGCGAGAATTCCTACACACAATGCGGTAAACATCTTCGATACTGAGGCTATGTCAAAATTGGTATGCGCATCGATCATCGCTCCGCCTATGCGGGCGAGTCCGTGTGTAAAATATTGGGGAGCCTGTTGATCAGACCAGAATCCGGCAGCAAAACCCGGACCATTTTCGTCTATATCAGCAACCAAGTCAGCGAAGAAATCTACCGGAAAGCCATTATTCATAATACTTGACCTTTTTAATACACTTTTAGCTGGACATTTTAAAAGCGTGTTATAATGACAACTTATGAAATTGACAGGACAAAATCAGGTTGGTGGATTGAGTGCGCAGCGGATGCTGACGCGACGATATTTTATGCTTGCTACCGCTGCGTCTGTACTGGCAAGCTCGGGCACAGCTCATGCTACGACTATAGACACGCCATTTGGTTCTGTTGCCCTGCCTGCAAGTCCAACCCGTATCGTGACGCTGGATAGCGCAGGTGCTATTGCGCTCAATCACGGTCTTGTTCCGGTTGGAACCACCGCACTTAGCGATATATCCATGAGCCCAGCGGCCAGAGAGCTCGCGAAAAACATCCCTCTTGTCGGGCAGACAACTTATGACGGACAAATCCGTTATGAGAAAATTCTTGCTCTGCGTCCTGATCTCATAGTGGGGATGATAAGAAGCGGTTCTGACTATTCCGCCATGTATAGCAAGTTGAGTACAATAGCGCCTACGATTTTGCTGCGAGCGGAAGGTGCGGGCAAACTTCTTGATGTCAGCTTTCAGCTAGCTGTCGCAATGGGTCTTGAACCGCAAATTACTGAAGCGAAAAACGGTTACGAAAAGCGTTGCCGTGCGATGCGCGATCGCTGGAGCCCTATTTTAAATCGTAAAATTTTTGCTGTTGTCTCCGGCAGGGACCGCCAGATTGTAGTCTATGCACCCAATTCATGGTCCGGCCGAGTTTTAAGCGATATCGGAGCCCGCCTTCCTGCTTTTACCCATAATGCCGAGCGCAATGGCGTAACACTTTCCTATGAGGAAATAGGAGCCTTAGCTGATGTTGGCGGCATTCTTTATCCGGCACTGGACGATGAACCCGCACCGGAAATTGCAGATTTCTGGAATTTCACCGGTTTTCGAGACCTGCCGGCAGTGAAAGCTGAAAACATGCTTGGCCTGAGAAATCTATGGCCTGAAACTTATCCAGACGCCCTTGTTTTTTTGGATGCAATGGAAGGGCTGTTACAACATATGGAAGATCAATCCTGACATGACAGAGATCCGTCGTTTTCCTATTACGCTGCGTAAACTGACAGTATTGGCGGTAGAAGATATCGCGCCGCGTTTGCGTAAAATTTCTCTGGGTGGCCCTGAATTGTCAGCATTTACAAATGAGGCAGGCACACAAGGTGAATTTATCAGTCTGGGCCCTGATGATCATGTGAAGATTTTCTTCCCCGATGCAGTTTCCAATATTCTAACCTTACCAACACAAGAAACAGGTCGTTTGCGATGGCCGCGGGATCCTTCTGCTATTTCCAGAGAATATACGCCACGCCTTTATGATCCTGAAAGCGGCAAACTCGATCTCGAATTTGTTTTGCACGATCACGGCATTGCAGGACAATGGGCAGCTGAAACCAAGGTGGGTGACCAAATTCATATTGCCGGCCCTAAAGCTTCAATGCTGATGCCTGCTGCAGCTCGCGCTATCCTTTTTGGTGACGAAACAGCTATTCCGGCAATTGCCAATTGGCTGGCCATGCGTCCGGCATCCATGCATATTAAGGCTTTCATTTTCAGCGATGATCCAGATATGCAACAGCTTTTGCGTCAAGCTGAAAATGTTGAATTAAATTGGCTTGAGCAGGCTCCTGACACCGCAGAAGCTTTTATCGATCTTATAAAACCGCTTGCACTATCGGCAGATGACTTCCTCTGGGGTGCGTGCGAACGAAGCTCCGCAGACGCATTGCGCAGTGCAGTCAAATCGCTGAATCTGCCATCAGAGCGGTGTGATATCAGCAATTACTGGACACGCGGTCAAATATCCGAGGAATGAAAAAGGTAAATTCAGCAGTGCTGATTTATCCTATCGCCGCTTTGCTCATTTTCAGCATTGCAAGCCTTTTGATCGGTGCTAAATCAATCCCTCCGAATGAGCTTTGGGATGCGTTCCTCGGCAGAGCGAACCCAGAAGCCACAATGATCTTATCCTTACGTCTGCCGCGCACCATAATGGCAATCCTCATTGGGCTTGGTCTTGGTCTTGCCGGAGCGCTTATGCAAGCGCTGACACGCAACCCTATAGCCGACCCAGGCTTGCTTGGCGTTAATGCAGGTGCAGCGCTTGCCATTGTTCTTGGCATTGCCGTCGGCGGGTTGCACTCTCCTTACGCAACAGTTGTAATGGCATTTGCAGGCGCAATGGCCGCAGCACTAGGCGTACAATTTCTCGGTAGCCGGTCAGGTGCTACGCCATTGCGGCTGACTTTGGCGGGCATTGCGCTCAGCTCTGTATTAGGCGGCATTACTTCGGCTGTTTTATTTCGGGATCCCGAATTATTTCGCCGGACATTAGGTTGGGGTGCCGGTTCTCTTGTCATTACAGACACGACAATTCTCTATACCGTAACCCCTGTTCTTCTGCTTGGTGCGTTCATAGCAATCATCGTCGCAAGATCGCTCGACAGTGTCGTGCTGGGTGATGATATGGCGAAAGCAATGGGGGTCAATCTTGGCCGGACACGGCTGCTGACATTAATCGCGTTAACCGCTCTTTCAGGCGCGGCAACGGCGGCTGCCGGTCCCATTGCATTCATCGGGCTGATGGTGCCCCATGCTGTACGCTATTTAACCGGCCCCAATATACGTTTATTGCTCTTAGGCAGCGCTCTTTCAGGCCCAGTCCTCCTCATTGCCGCCGATATTATTGCAAGAGTAGTATTACTTGAAGGCGAGTTGCCGGTTGGCCTTGTCACCTCGGCGATGGGTGCCCCGATCCTGATTATTCTGGCGCGGCGCGGCGGCAGGCTGAACTCATGAGAAATAGTTTTCAGCCCGTTAAACAAATATACCGTGCCTATCTGACCGGCATCTTATTATTCGCCGCGACTCTTGTCATTTTTATCAGCGTCTTATGCCTTGGTGATTTTCCGGTAACACCCCGTGAAGTGCTGTCGGCCTTATTGGGCAAAGGTGATGAAACCATAGCAATGGTTGTTCGGGAATGGCGGTTGCCCCGCGCGGGTCTCGCTGTACTGATCGGGGCTGCACTGGGACTGTCAGGTGCCATTTTCCAATCCTTATTACGCAATCCGTTAGGCAGCCCTGATATTATCGGCTTTGATGCCGGTGCCTATGCCGGGGCGATGTTGCTTCTCCTGACCGGCGGCAGTTTTATTGCGACCGCTACAGGTGCTCTTGCGGGCGGCATGATTGCTGCAATCCTTGTCTATAGTCTTGCATGGAAAAACGGTGTGCAGGGCTTTCGCCTGATATTGATCGGCATTGGCATCGGCCAGTTGCTTTTTGCTTTCAGTCAATGGCTATTGTTACAAACAGAACCTGAAACAGCCGTGGCGGTTTCTGTTTGGGGCACAGGCTCGTTCAGCGGTGTAGAAATGCGGCAATTGATTGCTGCGACGCTTATTTTTTCTATGTTAATTCCGGCATCACTATTACTCACCCGCGCGCTCAGACAGCTGGAACTCGGTGATGAACTGGCACAAGCAAGCGGACTATCGGTTGAACGAACACGGCGTCTGCTGATCTTTGCCGGTGTTTCATTATCGGCTATGGCAACGGCGATTGTCGGGCCAATCGCCTTTATCGCACTGGTTGCGCCACAACTGGCGAGTAAACTGGCTTCCAGCGCCGGCACAGCGCCTTTGCTGGCAGCGTTAACCGGTGCAGCTTTATTATCTGCTTCGGACATGATTGCTCAACATGGCTTGGGACAGACACAGGTACCAGTCGGTGTTGTCACACTTTGCTTTGGCGGCATTTGGTTTGTCTGGTTATTGGCAAGGAAAACCACACAATGGTAATGAAAGCACGCTTACGCACGGATAAATTATGGGTTTCATATAATGACCATACTGTGCTCAAGGGGATTGATGCTGCCATACCGGACGGGCACTTTACCGCGATCATAGGGGCAAATGGTTGCGGCAAGTCCTCACTCTTAAAGAGTATTATTAATCTCATACGCCCCGCAGCGGGCAGCGTTACATTAGACGGGTGCAGTATTACAAATATGCGTCCGTCAGAACTGGCTCGAAACGTAGCCATGTTACCGCAAGCTCCCATCGCACCGGAAGGTATTACTGTTGCGGAACTGGTAGCTCGCGGGCGCTTTGCCTGGCAGTCATTCTTCCCCCGCTATAGCCCGAAAGATCATGAGGCCGTTGCCACTGCTCTGTCAGCGACACGTCTGGAAGGCCTTGCCGACAAGCTACTATCCGAACTCTCCGGCGGGCAGCGGCAAAGAGCATGGATTGCAATGGTTTTGGCTCAGGATACGCAGATCATACTGTTGGATGAGCCAACCAGCTTTCTGGATTTGTCGCATCAGGTTGAGTTGATGCAATTACTTGTCAGATTGCGAAAACAGGGCAAAACCATTGTGGCTGTTTTGCATGATATTAATCAAGCGTGCCGTTATGCTGATAATTTGATTGCGCTTGCTGATGGCAGGGTAATAGCGGCGGGCGCGCCCGGCGAGATACTTTCCCCTGCCCTTGTGGAAGAGGTTTTCGGCCTTAAAGTTATGGTTGCGTCTGACCCCGTATCCGGCACACCAATGGCCGTGGCACTATAGAATATACCTTAAAAAAGGCAGCTTGACTTGCCCCCGCCAGTCAAGCTGCAATGATGGCCGTTGTTGTTTTAGAGCGTGCCGCGTTTAATTGTATCCACTGCGCTCGCTCTAATATCTTTTGATTGTCGCATTATCACCGCAGTCAAATTGATTCAACTTGACTGCGGATTGCTCTAGAAAGTTGATGAAACGGTTAACTGCATTGTGCGGCCATAGCCATAACCACATGTCCAGTTGCTACCACAACCGCTGACATATTTTTTATCAAACAGGTTGCTCACCGAGAAATTCAGCTTTGCACCATCATGCAACTTGCTTAACGGGGCAGACAAACGGAAGTCCACCAATGTGTAACCTGGTATTTTGATGCCGGCATAACCCGATGGTGTTTCAACGTCACCGCCACGGCTTGAACCGGTATAGCGCACGCCTGAACCAATCTTCCATCCTTCTAGAATGCTGTTCTGGACAGTATAATCCACCCACAAGCTGGCTTGATGGCGCGGGGAATAGATGAGCTGCTGATTCAACTCCTCAAGGATTTCACTGCTTGTGATCTTAGTATCCACATAAGAATAGCCCGCTGTCACGCCCCATCCATTGGACAGATCAGCTTTCAACTCCGTTTCAAAACCACGCGAACGAACTTCACCCGTCTGAACCTGATATGGCCAGCCATTAATTGTATCATCAGTCAAACGATTGGTCTGGCGCGTATCAAAAAGTGCAGCACTCCAAAGCAGATCATCGGATGGTGCATAACGGACACCAACCTCAAATTGCTTGCCCCGCATTGGTTTAAAGACATCACCTTCAAAGTCGGCACCAACGACCGGCTGAAACGATGTTCCGTAATTCAGATAAGGTGCAACGCCGTTATCAAACAGATAAAGCAAGCCCAGCCTTCCGCTGAGGGCACTGTTTTTCTGGTCAATGATTTCACTTCCGCGTCGCTTTTCATTATCTGCATGGGCTTTTGTCCAGTCGTGGCGCAAGCCAGCGAGGAACCGCCAGTTACCAAATTCAGCCTGATCCTGAACATAAAGACCAAGCTGATCCAATTTGGAATCCGTGTGACTTAATAATTCAAAATTACCGATCCCGCCCTGCCCATAGACAGGATTGAATAAATCTAAAGATGGTGCATCACCTGATAGCCGCGTGGCATTAAACTTACTGGAAGCATAGTCGACGCCCGCGATAAACCGGTGTCGCGTATCTCCGATATCAGTATCCCAATTGAAGGATGTATCGCTCACCAGATTATTAGCAGTACCGGTTGCTTTGACGGCATAGCGCTCCATCGTACGCCAGTCCCAGTCAGCCGGATTATCAAACCATAAGTCGGTTTGTATCATTTCCAGATCTGTTTTGACTTGCGACCAACGAAGAGCATGACGCAGAGTCAGGTCATTACCTAGCGGTGTTTCATATTCATAACCGACAATAGTCTGATCCCGGTCATAGCTATTAAAATCAGGGTCACCGGTAAAAAGCTTACGCGAAATATCGCCATTAGGATTGCTCCATAATGTTCCGTATGCTGGCAGCCATGTATATTCAATACCACCGCGATCGCGCTGCCATTGGGCGTGTAATGTCAGCTTACCTTCACCGACGTCAAAAGCGATGGAAGGTGCAATCAATGTGCGTTTACGATCACCTTCAGAAATACGTGCACCGGTCTCTCCAAGCTTGGCAATGATACGGAAATCAATGCCCTCAGTCAGCGGGCCGGTCCAGTCATAGCCTATACTACCCTTACCAAAGCCATCCACACCGGCCTGAGCAGTTGAAGACTGCTCAGAGCTTGGCCGTTTGGAAAGCTGGTTAATCATACCGCCGGGAGGAAGCTGGCCGTAAAGCGAAGAGGACGGCCCTTTAAGAATTTCAACCCTTTCCAGTGTGAACGGGTCGATCTGCGGAATTGTCCAGTTATTACCGCTGCCAAGGCTGGCTCCGGCCTGATAGGCCATTCCGTCGAGCCAGGTTGCATTCTCAGTGTTAAAGCCGCGAATTGAAATAGAGTCGAAACGTGAATCCACGCCATCAGCTTCAACTGTCACACCCGGTGTATAGCGCAAAGTTTCAGAAAGGCGAGACGCGGTATGGCTTTCAATCTCTTCCCGTCCAATCACATTGACTGATTGCGGGATTTCCAGCAAAGACGTGCCGGATTTGGTTGCAGTTGCTGTTAAGCCTGCCAGGTAGCCATCGAATGCACCACGCGCCTCCTGATAACCGCCGCTGACCGTAATTGTATCCAGTAACACTGCCCCCTCAGCCGGTGCATTTGTATCCTGTGCAGATGCGCCCTCGATAACAACGGACCGGCTACCGGAAAACCTATATTGAAGTCCTGTACCGACAAGCAGCCCCTTCAATGCATCTTCAGGTGCAATATTGCCTTTTACAGGAGACGATTGTTTGTTTGCAGACAATGAGGTCGGGGCAAAAATTTCAATCTGTGTCTGGCGTGAAAATGCGATTAATGCAGCAGACAAAGGCTGTGCGGGAATATTGATACTGGCATTAATTGGTGCCTGTATTTGAGCATGAACAGAGCCTGTAGCAGTGACACTAAAGAAGGCTGTGCTTGCGAGCAAAACTGACAGCACCGGATTCAGGCAGCTCATTGTTGCGCTTTTTGTTTTCTTCATTCCCACAATTCCGTTTCATCTTACACAGAAGCGGACATGGATCACGCCTCCTATAAATAAGACGTGCGAAGTGGCAAAAGTAATTAGTCGTTCGGAATGTTTTTAGGATAATTATTTTGACGTAATGCCCACGAACAGATCTGTGGCTCTATAGATCTGCAGCCCGAGACTGGCTGCTATAATATCCAGTGCTTCGTCAGTCCGTCTGGCATCAAAGACTGCCGTGACGCGTTGTTTACCTGCTGACGCACTGAAGAGCTGGATGCGGCCATTCCGGTAACGCTGAATTTCAGTCAGCACCTCGTCCAGCGGGGTATCTTTGAAGATGAGCTGATCTTGCCGCCAAGCCTGCACAGTCTCCAGATCAACAGGCTGGACGGGTGATAAACTGTGCTTGTCATAATGAACCATTTCACCTTTCGTCACCTTTGAAGCCTGATTGGACGGCGTACTGACTTCAACCGTATTTTCTGTAACAGCAACCGTTACGCCATTTTCAATCTTGACGTTAAAAGCGGTGCCAAGCACACGTATCTGCCCCTCTTCCGCTTTGACTATAAAGGGACGCTGCTGGTCTTTCGTGACTGAAAAGAAGGCTTCACCCGCAATCAATCTCACTATGCGCTGATCTTTACTGAAATTGACATCAATCGCACTTGCAGTGCCAAGCTCCACTTCTGAGCCATCTTCCAGCTTTACGATCTGCCTTTTTCCAACACCTGAATTATAATCGGCCATCAAACCGGACGGTGTGAGCTGCCAACCTGTAACGGCTATCAATGCAAAGCAGGCAGCAAGCACAACCGCCTTCCATGGTGATAAGCAGGTGCGGTGCGGCAACTCCGTTTTCTGGTAACCGGCATCCCCATGAACGGGTGTGTATTTTTCACCAAGCTGATCCAGCCCACTCCATAGACGTGCAACTTCATTCCAGGCCATTTGATGATCCGGAGCAGCTTCAAGCCATGTTTTAAAACTATCAAGCTGTGCCTGTGAAACATCATCATCCTGCAACAGCACAAACCACTGAACAGCTTCATCATTGATGCTATCGGGATCAGTTTTTTTCATCAGCAAGCTTGTTCAGGTAATTGCTTTATAGGGTCACAGGGATGCAAATTAAAAAACCTGCCTGAGAGTTGAATATGAATTGCATTGCTATTCGGCACGCAGCTCTGCGCATATTGAGAACTCAAAACTATTCACCAACAGAATTAATCTCGTTCATACGATGCCTCAATATACCAAGCGCTTTCACCATGTGAACCATGACCGTATTCTTGGCAATCCCAAGGCGCTCGGATATTTCACTATATCTCAGCCCTTCGAATTTATGGAGTATGAGTACCTCCCGACAACGAGGCGGCAAATCGAGTAATGCAGCATCCAGCAATTCAAGTTCTTCATGTGAAATCATCAGGGCATCTGCGAGAGGTGCGGTATCCTGCATATTATCATGAAGAGCCAGACAGGGATCTATAAATACAGCCCTTCGTTTCTCTCGTCTTTGATGGTCGATTGCCACTGTTACAGCGGTGCGACGTAAATAGCTGCGCAAGTCCCGCACGTCTTCACGCGGCGTACGCAGCAGCCGCAGAAATGCCTCCTGCACAGCATCTGCTGCATAATGGGCGGACAAACCTCGCTGAATAAGGAGACGCTTTAAACGCCCCCGCTCGTCAGCATACAGGCTTGCGATATTTTCCCAACTATACGTCATATGGAAAGATAAAATGTCCTGAATAATGGTGAAACTTTCAATCGAGCACTTATTCAGCCCGATGATAGATCGCTATAGAGAAAGGAAATTTTACCAGCAAGAACATAAGTTTAGACCTATTCTAAGCCTAAACGACGCCTTATTATACTACCCATATAAAATATGAGGAAATTTATCATGTTATATATTGATTTTATTGAGCCTTTGCAAATTCAGCCCGCTCCTCAGCACCAGAACACACCATCACAAGTGACATATTTGCGGGCGCACATTTCACTGCATCTGTGCCTTTTTAGGCACAGTTTATAAACTCAGGTAAGCCGTATAGCTACCTTAGAGCGCAGCCCATCACCATGACCATTTCGCCTCAATTTTAGTAGTTCGCAACTTATTTGCCGATGACCAGAACTGGACATAATTGCAACTTCGATCAGGCGCGTAAACGGCACCATAAAATTAATAGCTTGCCTTATATTTCAATATTCTAAAACTAGCCCAGTAATCAGGGATTATCCGTGATTGTTAGGGGCACTAATAAACTGCCTTACAGAAACGCCCGAAACTATTCAGGCAAACCAAACCAGCTCTTATAGCCACAAAAACCCGAATTATGTTCAGATGCAGGTTACAGGAGCGTTGCATCCTCAAACGTAAAGCACTTCACCGTCAAGTGGTTCAACTTGACGGTGAAATGCTCTAATACATCAACATCTCTGAAAAAGTGCACTCAGAAACGATAGTTCAAGCCCACTTTGATGCTGTGGTTTTGCAATTTATTTTCGGCTTTACGACCGTCGATTTTTGCGCCCGTACCACTTGAACTGACATTATGAAATCCGTTGAAACCTGGCGGGCATGCTGCAGGCCTGTTAACCCGACCGCATCGAATACGTTCATCATAAGGGGCAACGACACCTGAAGCTGCACCGTCGAAATTGAATGTTTTGGAACTAAATCTTGTGTAGTTATAATCAGCCTTTATCGACCATTTATCACTCAAAGCATATTCCATACCAGCGCCGAGTGTGAACCCGAGACGGGTTACCTCTTCCTGTTCAGAATAATTGAATTTCGTTCCTGTTCCACCCAACATAGAAGATGTTGCACCGGTTGAAATATATTGATCCCGCGTCTGCACTTCATTCATCAGTGCTATTCCGCCCGTACCGTAAACAAACATCCTGTTGAAGGCGTAGCCAAATTTCGCCTTGGCGGAAGCCGCGACATCATACTGATAATCCTGCACTGACTGGATGGTGCCGTCCTTATAATCTGCGGATTCAGTTGAATAGGTTGTTTGATTGCCTGAAAATGTCGGCTTTGAAATATCTGCTTCAAAGCCTGCAACAAAACCATTTGAAAACTGGTGATTATAACCTGCCTGCAAGCCAAAGGAAGCACCGGAGAGATCGAGTGCAGCCGATTCATTGGCGGCATAGGCGTTGGATGTACCATTCAGGGCTGTTGTTGTGCCGCTGAGTTTCGACCAGTCCATGCCAATATTTGCCCCGACAAAGAAGCCTGTCCAGTCCGTGGCCACAGTTTCTGTTTCGCTTGTTGAGGTCAGGCCTGAGAACAGCGATCCGTCGCCACTATATGCGCCCTCAAGGGATGGCTTGATCGTGAGATCAAATCGGAAAGTGCGTCCGGGTGCGGGCATCAGCGAGGCACTCAGCGCATCCATATAGTAGCGGTCTGTAACATTATCGACCGAGAAACGCATCTGTACGTTTTCGTTCGGCTCATAGGTTGCATAGAGATCAAGCAGCACATAGGGATTCCAGCTGCCGGGGCGGATATTCGTTAAACCGGTTTCAACTGTACCATCACCAAGACCTTTCACCATACGCTTTCCGACATAGGTCATACGTCCGCCAAGGGTCAGTTTGTCGTCCAGAAAACGCCCCCCTAAATGAATGGCTACAGTATCCTTTGGCGGAACTTGCTGAACAGCAAAACTATTATAGATTCCTCCCGGCGCACAGGTTGAATGGCGTGCAGACATTACCCCTTCTGGTGCACAGAACATGACATGGGTATAATGGTTCCAGGCAAGCCCTCCGAAATACTGGCCGGTGTCATATTCTCCGGACACTTCGAAACCGCGCATATCAGCGTAGTCGAGATTGATGCGTCTCAGACCACCGGTGCCTTCTGCACGGGTGATGTAATCCTTGACGTGGTTGTCGAAATAAGCGGCATGCAGCCTGAGCTTATCGCCAGCGAGGAAAGCATCATCCGCCATGTAATTAACACCCAGTTCCACAGTGCGATTGCGCTCCGGACGGATAGGATTTTCATCCGGTTGCACTGTAAAGGACAGGCTGGTGAGGGATTCAAAAATACTCGGCGATCGCAGAACGCTGCCAGCCTTGGCATAGAGTTGCAGATTATCGACCGGCTCAATTTTGATCGTGCCAAGTGGTGACCAACCTGATGCTTCACTCTCCAAGGGTGAGCCGAATATCAGATCGCCGGTATTAGAGAGCTTTGGCGCGCGATCAAAGGAATGAAAACGGGAGTAACGCAGACTTGGCGAGAGTGTCAGCCAATCAAGAGGTTGCCAGTCCATTGTGGCAAAACCGCTCCATTCCTCGCGGTTGCCCATTCGTGGTGCGGGCGTAGTACCAGCTGTACCGGCTGATGCAAATTCGTAGCCGCTCGGCAGGCCTACATTCTCTCTGGTGAAAGATGTGCCATAGTTCAATGAAAAATCACCAAGGCTTGTTGCGAACAAAGACGTATTGGAAAGCGTCGCACCCCAGCGTGTCTGGCCTGTATAATAATCAACGAGCCCGATCGGGTAACCTGAAGAATACAAAGATGAATTGATACGCAAATCCATTTTTGTGAGAAATGTATCAAGCCGCACATCAAAGAGATCATTATCATCAGGCTTCCAGCCATAGCGGCCTGTATAAGTGTCCAGATCAATTTTATTAAGAAAGCCCTGATATGGCACACCGCCAAACAGAGATAATTGGGTTGGCATGATCTCGCCGTATTCGCTGAGATATTTGGTATAGCCAAGCTCCAGCGAATGTCCGCCATCCCAGCGAAAATTCCCTTTTAACATCCAGGATGTATTGTCTGTCGATGTATTCAGCACTTCTTCGCCAGGGCGGAATTTGCTGAGGTCGGCATCATATCCATGTGTGCCGGCGTGGTAATTTCCGGTTTTACGTCGGGCGTAGGCTGCGACTATATCGAAATTCTCGGATGTTTTTGCAATGGCAACACTGCCATTGCCTGATGTCGGGACAAATGCGCCAGGACGATCCAAACCAGTGTCATTATTGCTGCCTTGTCCCACAGGCGTACCGAGAGCGGGAACTCCCGAACTATTGGAAACAAAACCTCCTTTGAGGCGTGCACCAAAAGTCTCACCGGGCAGCAGAATATCCTCCGCTTTGATTGTGCTGATGCGCACCACACCACCCGTTGCGCCGGTAGCATCTGCACCATTGCTTGGCCCTTTTTCAATAGCCATGCCACCGATGAAATCAGGATCAATATAAGAACGTGATTGCGCCCCGTTATAACCGCGATACACAGACACTTCCTGCGAAGCGCCATCCACGATGACCGGTACGCGGCCTTGCCCCTGCATACCGCGAATATTGACATCAACACCGCCGGAGTTGCGCGATTCTCCGTTCAGAACGCCCGGTATACCCGAAAAAACATCCCCCGGTGATGTGCCGCGCCGTGCTTCAATCTCATCAGCGGATATATAAGCGCTTGATCCTGGCGTTTGATATGGTGCGTCCGCAGCGCTTATACCGGTTCCACCCGAAATTGTAATTGTATCAAGAAGAACAGTACCCTCATCGACAGCGCCGAGACGATTGCCAGACGTTTGAGCCGGATTGATTATCAGTGCGGTTGAAGCGCCGCTGAACCGATAGGTCAGATTTGTTCCTTCAAGAAGTTGCCCCAGCCCGCTGGCCGCTGAATATGTGCCCTGCAAGGTGTTTGAGCGGATGTTTGATGGTAACGCTCCGTCAAAGGCAATATCTACGCCGGTGACTGCAGAAAAACGGACTAACGCCTGTGCCAATGGCTGTGGCGGAATGGAGAAACTGTAAGGTGTTGTCGCCTGAGCAAAAGCATCTGTCGCCCCATATGGCACCAATGCAAGATATAAGGCCGATGCAAGCAGTGTGGTTTTGAAGACCTGCTGGATTTTCGAACCGGATCCGGTTCGTGTTATTACTGCCAGCATAAACGTCTCCTTCAAAAGATTTCGGCCATATTAAAAGGCGCCTCTATCTATAAGGACGAAGAGCTGGTCGAAAAATCCCGGTCAAAAAATGGAAAAAATAATTTAAGGCGGACGAATAAGGGTGAGTAATGGCGTCCAGTTTTCGACGCGGACCGGCAGTGCCTCGGCGAGTTTTTGCGTGAGTTGATCCGTTCTTTCAATATTGATGATCAGGGTTACCGGTCTTTGTGCCAATGCAGCATCGGTGATGATGATTTTTCCGCGTTGCCATTGTTCCAGTTCTTTGACAACCTCGCCAAGCGGACGGGAAATAAAAACAAGACGACCATCAAGCCACGACAGCCTCGTATCAAGCTCGGCTGGTTCCGGAATGCTGAGATTATTCCCGCGACTTCGCACCGCATAACGCTCTTCGACCTCTACGGACTGCGATGGGGTCTCCACTCTGACCGAGTGCTCAGAGACGACGACACTTACGCCGTCATCTTCGTGACGAACGGAAAAAGCAGTGCCAAGCGCTGTGGTGTTCACATGCATCGCGCTGACCGTAAAGGGACGTGCACTATCCGGAGTAACGTCGAAAAACGCCTCGCCGGCGATAAGTTTCACCAGACGCTTCTGCTCTGTGAAATGAACTGTAACCGAACTCGCTGACGACAATCGCAGCTTCGATCCGTCAGGCAAAACCGCGGCTTCTACCTTACCGGTTGCACTATAATAATCTGGCCG
The DNA here is from genome assembly GCF_018436245.1 of Pseudochrobactrum algeriensis. NCBI lineage: Bacteria > Pseudomonadati > Pseudomonadota > Alphaproteobacteria > Hyphomicrobiales > Brucellaceae > Pseudochrobactrum > Pseudochrobactrum algeriensis. The sequence goes on along the minus strand of NZ_CP075361.1, from coordinate 582,895 downwards.
GTTTACACTGAATTGATAGTACCCACCGCCTGCTAAAAGCAATGCGAGGCTTGTAGCGCCACCCTTCAACAGTTTTCGCCGAGAAAGCTGTGTTTGGGATAGATCCGGCACCATGCCTGCACTGCTCCACAAATGTTCAAGTCGGGAGTATGCTTGTGCATGACGGCTATCAGCCTCCAGCCAGACTCTGAAACCTGCCAGTTCAGCTTCTTCAATATGTTCTTCCAGAAGCAATGCAAACCAATGTGCCGCTTGATTGGAAATATTCTCTTCTTCTGACTTAGACACAATTCACTTCCGGCAGATAAGATATCAGAGCGTTGAACAGAGGCCGCTTAACGTGGACGCATCCTGAAAATATGAAGCGGTTTTCCGGCAAGAGACACGGAGCAAAAAACGCCGGTCAGAAACGATCAAAAGATGATTTTTCAGCCTGCAAATTTTTAAGCGCTGTCACCATGTGATTGAATGCTGTTTTAGGTGAGATACCAAGCTGTGCACCGATCTGAGCATATGTCATGCCTTCGATACGATACAAAATAAAGACTTGCTGTGCACGTGGCGGCATATCCGCGATAATCTTCTGTAGCCGCAGGAGCTCTTCACGAGAAATCAGATGCTGCTCGGCAGATGGCGCATTATCCTGAACCCACTCAAGCTCTTGCACATCGACAATGACGGGAGCAAGTTGAAGTCGCCTGCGATAATCAAATGCAATATTCCGGCCGGTGCGTATAAAGTAACCTTTGAGATCTTTGACATCGCCAAGAATGCCTTTTCGCTCCCACAATCTGACGAAAGTGTCCTGCACAAGGTCCTGTGTTTCCACACGGTCTTTAAGGCAGCCGTCAATGACCTTTGTCAGCCTTGTTCGTACGGAGAAAAATACCTCAACGAAATACGACCCATCCTTCTTATTATGATCGACGGTTTGCAAGCGAGACTCTCTGAGGCAGATCGGTTTCAATTAATTGTTGAGTTATATAATCATGTTTTTTTCGGAAATTGAAGCCGTTTTCTGCTATTCGAAAAGTTTAATAACGAGCAGGAGTTATAAAGCACGGATATTTCGGCTTAACCGCTGCCTTAGGGATACCCGACATTGATAAATCGTCAACGCAGCGGGCGCCAAATGACAGATACAGTGCCGAGACGGTTCTTTAGCCCCCGAAATAGCGTCGTCTGCAGTAGAATAAAGTTGCCTTTTCATCGTTCTCACGAATATTGATGACCCGCCCGAAGAAGACGCGGTGCGTCGCCTGCTCAATGGCATTGGTGAGCTCGCACTCGAAACTTACCGATGCGTCGGCCAGTACCGGAACACCCGTGAGACCTTTTTCCCATTCGCCAAACACAAACCGATCAGCAACTGGCGTCTTGCCGCCAAAGACATCCGAGATCTCCTCCTGACCCGGCGTCAACGTGTTCACGCAGAAATGGCGCGCGTTGTCAAAAGCAGGAAAACACGAGCTTGTCCGATTGATACAGACGAGAAGCGTTGCCGGAGTGTCGCTGACGCTGCAGACTGCCGAGGCGGTAAAACCGTAGCGCTTGCCACCAAAAACAGTGGTGACGACGCTTACGGCTGAGCCGAGCCGCGACATACCATTGCGGAATGCCGCCCTGTCCACGATTTCCAGAGGTTGATCAAATATATCCATTCGGTCCCCGTATCGGGTTGAAGTGTGGGAGATGGCCGCTAGAGCGGTTTACGTCCGGATTGGATCATAGCGCTCGCTCTAGATTCTTTGTTTGGTCGCATTATCACGGGCGTCAAGTTGATCCAACTTGACATAATCAAGAAGTCAAGTTGATCCAACTTGACTGTGAAATGCTCTAACGGCCAACTCCGGAGTGCAGATTTCGTGAAACCGCGTATTTGTTATTGAACGCGTGACATTGCTTGCAGCACGAGAGCGCCGTGTGCCAGACTTGGCACACAAAACTCGCCCTAACACTTTAAAATGAGAGCATAATTTTACCTTAAACTGATCCAAGTTTAAGGAATTATGCTCTAGGCAGTGAGTTCTCTGCGGACGATTTCTGCGCCCGCGCTCAAGGCTTGAAGCTTGCCCATAGCGATAGGCCGGGAGAGTGGAGCCATGCCGCAATTGGTGCACGGATAAAGCTTGTCAGCATCAACAAATTGAAGCGCTTTTCGAAGCGTTTGAGCAACTTCCTCAGGCGTCTCAATAGTATTGGATGCCACGTCGATGGCACCGACCATTACCTTCTTGCCGCGGATAAGCTCGATCAGATCCATCGGGACATGGGAGTTCTTACATTCCAGCGAGATCATGCCGATGCTGGATTGCTGCAGCTTGGGGAATGATTCCTCGTATTGCCGCCACTCTGAACCAAGCGTACTCTTCCAATCCGTATTGGCTTTAATGCCGTAGCCGTAGCAAATATGCACGGCAGTCTCACATTTGAGGCCTTCGATTGCGCGCTCCAGCGTGGCGACGCCCCAGTCATTCACCTCATCAAAGAAGACGTTAAAGGCAGGCTCGTCGAACTGAATGATGTCGACACCAGCAGCCTCCAGCTCTCTGGCTTCCTCATTAAGGATTTTGGCGAATTCCCAAGCCAGCTTTTCGCGGCTCTTGTAATGGGCATCATAGAGAGTATCGATCATGGTCATGGGACCTGGGAGGGCCCATTTGATCGGCTGCGTGGTATGCTGACGCAAAAATCTGGCATCCTCGACGAAAACCGGCTTCTGGCGTGACACAGCCCCGACAACAGTCGGTACGCTCGCATCGTAGCGGTTGCGGATTCGCACGGTCTCGCGCTTCTCGAAATCCACGCCGTCGAGATGTTCGATGAAAGTCGTCACGAAATGCTGACGTGTCTGTTCGCCATCGCTGACGATATCAATACCTGCATGTTGCTGGTCGGCCAGTGACAGCCGCAAGGCGTCCCGCTTGCCTTCCAGTAATTCCTCGTCCTGCAGTTTCCAGGGTGACCAGAGTTTTTCAGGCTGCGCGAGCCAGGAGGGTTTAGGCAGGCTGCCTGCGGTCGATGTAGGAAGAAGTGTTTTCAAGATAGGTGACCTCTGTTTCGTTTCAGTCAGGCGACGTCGTAAGCGGACCATTGGTCGAGAACGGTCCGGTATGGCTTGATGAAATTTTCCTCGGTGAATTTGCCTTGCTCCACGGCCAACCGGCTGCGCTCTTCACGATCATAGACAATGCGTGTCAGCGAATAATCCCCGTGCTTCAAATTCGGCCGGTAAACCGCGCCTGCAGCAGCGTTGGCATTATAGATTTCAGGCCGATAAATCCTCTGAAACGTCTCCATCGTACTGATGGTGCTGATCAGCTCGAGATTGGAATAATCGCCAAGCAGGTCGCCGATAAAATAGAAAGCCAAAGGCGCAACGCTGCCTGCCGGCATGAAATAGCGAACCTGCATCCCCATTTTTGCGAAATACTGATCTGTCGACGAGGATTCATTCTGCCGGTATTCGGTGCCCATTATGGGATGATGATTGTCAGTGCGATGATAGGTCTTGCTGGTCGAAGCACTGATGCAGATGACGGGCGCTTTGCCGAAGTGAGATGCATATGTCTCTGAGCGTAGGAAAGATTTGAAAAGCTTTCCATGCAGATCGCCGAAATTGGCCGGAATGCTGAATATGGGCTGGTTCTGATTGTGCTCGGGAAGAACAATACTGAAGTCGTAATCACGCACATAGGACGAGAAGTTGTTTCCGACGATACCGTCGATGCGCTCATTGGTTTTCTGGTCGACAATGGTTGTCTTGAGGATTTCAATCAGCGGGAATTCATCGCCGGCAATCCCCAACGTGACGGAAATAATGTCCAGCTCGACCGAATAGCGATCACCTTGGGGGTTATCCCAATGCGCCAAGGCATTGAACCGGTTGTCGATCATCCGCAAGGTGTTGCAGAGATTCTCACGGCGACGATCGCCTCTGGCCAGATTGGCAAAATTGGTGGTGATGCGCGTATTCTCCGAGGGAAGATAATCCTCGTTAAACGGAACGCTCTTGATAGCGAAATTGAAGTTCTGCGACATATTCTGCCCCAATTGAGTTGGGGGGCATGGGTCTGCGGGCACATAGCAGTACAGGCCGCGATGCGGCCTCCGCTACGGCACACTGGGACACCCCGCCCGTGGACGTTCTTTCGCCAAGGCAGGTCTCCTGGCTCACGGGTCATCGCTTCCGTCCGTCTTCCCGGGTTAAATCCCAGTGACATGCTGGACGTCAGCTCGCCGCTTACAGTTGCGGGGGCAGCGCCGGCTTTTCCGCATAATACGGAGCACCGGCTTCCCTCTTAGCTCCGGCACGCTGCAGACAACGACCGGAGAACCTAGGCATCTCTACCTAGCTGCAATCACAACGAAGTGTCAAGCGCATATAAAGATATTTTTATATCTCCAAGTCTCAAAGTGTAGGCACGCCTGCGCGAGCGAAGACCATTCAGGACTGAACCATTGCAAGCTAAAACGACGTCAGGAGAAAAGCAGACAGCCCGCACATAAGCAGCACCAGATTGGCAATGCCTTATGATCCGCCGCAGCCGCTATCCACCCGATGTAATTACTCAGGCTGTCTTGCTGTAATACCGATTTCAGCTGCGATTGATTTGGTCGTACAGAATGAGATGGATAGATTATCCTTAGCCCCGATTATGACGGCATCACAAAACTTGCATAGCCATCGCCGATGGTCTTGTTAAGAAACCGTGCATATTGATCATAGACCTGATCTGCGGTTGTTATCCGTCCAAAAACCGGCGCTTCAAAAACCCTTATCGGGATGAGTGCTAAAGGCACGGATACCGGCGTCAGTTGTGCGCCCTGCCCTGCACGCAATGTCGTGAGAATACCATACATTTCACCCGCGATACTCGGGCGCGAAAGTACCGCCATGCGGTATTGTCCGGACGTATTGGTCACAAGATAGACATGGCCTGAGAGATGCGGAACGGAGACACAACCCTGCTGCGAAAATGACGCGTCGGTGCGCTCACGTTCTTCAAATTTCAAATGTGTGTTTCCGGCATCCCAGACGATGTCTGTGCAATAAGCAAAAATATCACTGCTATTACCAAAAGAAGGACGAAGCGTGAGGAATGTCCCCTCTAACCACGAAACGGCAGCGCGTGAATAGGCACCAAGTTCTTCCGCCGCATGTCCGTTGATCGCGGCTGGCTTTGGCTTTTCTGTTTCCGCATGATCGCGCAGTTCAAATCCCATCGCCTGCTCAAGCCGGATAATCGTCGCAAGCGTGAAAGGCCGATGCCCTGAGAGTGCTTTTTCAAGTGTCGAGAGACTGATACGTGCCTCATCCGCCAGATGCTGGCGGGAAATCCTGCGGCGCGCGATCTCCTCACGTACACGTTCAGCGACGCGGAGATTCAATTGATCGGACAAAACCGCATCGTGCTGAGACATGAGAACTTCCTGAATCCGTACTTTCCTTCACAATTCCACACATAGGCGGAGCCTGCAAGGTGGCTTGCGGCAAAGTACGGACAAAACTTGGCAAAGCTTACGCTGGCGAGGAAACAGCACTCCAGCGCAAATTGTCTCCAGTTATCCGACAGATACAGGAGCTTATAATGTCGCCTGCCATCAGACAGTCCCACAACAATACAAGGGCAATCAGCCTGTCTCAGTTCTGCAAATTCATCTGGTTTGTGAATATGCTGTTACTGCCAGTTCTGGCCGTTGTTCTTTCGCTTCTCAACGTGGCTTCCGCCCGTGCTGAACAGCCAGCCTATGTAACGCCGAATGCGGTGCAAAGCGGCAGCCTTCTGCTTCAGAGCGGTGAAGCCGGCCAATATATCGAAGCACCACGGCTTGCCAGTGATTTCAACATTGATGTCAGTGGCCCCACCGCCCGCGCCCGTCTCAGTCAGGTTTTTGAAAATCCGACCAATAGCTGGGTTGAAGGCCTATACGTATTCCCACTGCCTGAAGACAGTGCAGTCTACTCCCTGAAGATGATTGTCGGCGACAGGGTTATTGTTGCCGACATCAAGGAAAAACAGGCCGCGCGCGAAATCTATGAGAAGGCGAAAAGCGAAGGTAAGAAGGCTGCTCTCATCGAGCAACAGCGCCCCAACATCTTCACCAATGCGGTTGCTAATCTTGGTCCGAATGAAAAACTTGTCATTCAGATCGAATATCAGCAGGCCGTTCGCCTGAGCGATAATCGCTTTTCTATGCGTGTGCCGCTTGTTGTTGCACCGCGCTATAATCCTGAAAACAGCGAGCCGATTGTTGAAACCGCTGACATTCAGAGCGGCTGGGGGCAGCAGAAAATAAAACCAACGCATGGTTCAGACAACAGAGCCATTGAAACACCCCTGATTATGCCAGATGAAGACCGCATTAATCCGGTGACAATTACTATCAATCTCAAAGCCGGTTTCCCCACCGCCAATATTAAGAGCCTGTATCACCCTGTCAAAATCAACCAGCAGGGCGAACTGGCCTCAACAATTACTCTGGATGGCAAGGCCACGGCTGAGCGTGATTTCGTTCTCGAATGGCAGGCTGCTGAATCCGAAATGCCCACCGTCGGCCTGTTTCGTGAACATGTTGGCAATGACAATTATCTGCTGGCCTACATAACCCCGCCGCGCATCAAAAGCCCTGTGAATGAAACACGGGAAATCATCTTTGTTATCGACAATTCCGGTTCGATGGGTGGCACTTCGATCAAGCAAGCCAAAACCAGTCTCGATTATGCCCTCTCCCGATTAAAACCAACCGACCGTTTCAACGTCATTCGTTTTGATGACACGCTGACCAAGTTTTTTGATGACTCTGTCCCTGCCACAGCACTCAATATTACCAATGCACGCGACTATGTCTCTGCGCTTGAAGCGGTAGGCGGCACAGAAATGCTGCCTGCTTTGCACGCAGCACTTGATGACAGCCACCAAAAGGATGGCTTGCGCCAGATCGTGTTTCTGACCGACGGCGAGATCAGCAATGAACGACAAATGCTTGATGTCATCGCATCCCGCCGCGACCGCTCCCGTCTCTTCATGGTTGGCATCGGCTCGGCGCCCAACACCTATCTGATGAACAAGGCATCTGAACTTGGCCGTGGCACCTTCACACATATCGGCTCGGTGGAAGAAGTCGACCAGCGCATGCGTGAACTGTTCGATAAACTCGAAAGTCCGGTTGTCACCAATGTAAAAACCAGTTTCTCACAGGAGGGCATCAGCCTGACGCCGGGTCTGCTTCCTGATCTTTATCAGGGGGAACCATTGGTGCTCGCTGCACGTACCAAACAAGTCAGCGGCACAATGACGGTTGAAGGCACAGTCGGAACCCGTCCATGGACAGTGACCCTGCCGCTTGATGCAGCCAGTCCGGCGGAAGGTATTTCCAAGATCTGGGCGCGTCGCAAGATCGACGATGCTGAAGTGGACATGAAGCTCGGCAAGATCACTGAGCTGGCAGCTGATACTCGTATCCTCAGCCTCGCATTGGAACATCATCTGGTAACACGTCTCACAAGTCTTGTTGCCGTCGATCAGACACCGAGCCGCCCAGCAAATACCCCACTCACCCGCGCCGACATTCCTTTGCAGCTTCCTGCCGGTTGGGACTTTGAGACACTGTTCGGTATTCGTGCAGACCGCAGCGTGCTTGATCATGCCGATGCAAGCAAAGAGCAGATATTTGCTCGAGGCAAGAACCGTGCTGCCGCACCGAATATTCCCGCACCCACCATGTCACTGCCGCAAACCGCAACTCCGGCAATGCTGAATATGCTTCAGGGATTAGGCATTATGTTTATCGGGTTTCTCATCTTCTGGTTGGCACGTCGCAAGGAGAATGCATGATGGGTATTCTTGTTGCAGAAGATACAAAGGCAAAGGAGCGCAGTTTGGTGCGCTCCCCTCTCATCTTGCTGTCAATTGCGGTGATGGCCTGTGGTCTTCTACTTCTCAGTCAGGGACTGTGGATCCATGCAAAAGCCTATGCAGCTCAATTCCTGCTTGAGCGTGCCTTCACCCAGAGCATTGCAACAGGTGAAAAGGTTAAACCATGGGCATGGGCGGATACATGGCCGGTAGCGCGTATCGAAGCGCCACGTCTGGCTGCATCAGCAATCGCTCTCAATGGTGCAAGCGGACAAGCTCTGGCTTTTGGGCCCGGCCATCTCCAGAACACACCCAAAGCCGGTGAGACAGGAACGGCAGTTTATGCAGCACATCGCGACACGCATTTTGCTTTTCTCAAAGATATTAAGAAAGGCGATCTTATTCGCATTACCCGCACTGACGGTAAAACTTATACCTATCGTGCCACGCAAATGAGTGTTGCGCGTTGGGATGAGGCGCAGATCGATATTCACGCAGCGGGTTCTCAGCTGGTTCTTGCAACCTGCTATCCCTTTGATGCGGTTACACAAGGCCCGTTTCGCTATCTCGTTTATGCCACTTTAATCCAGTGATTTGAAATTGCTGCAGACAAGAAACTTTCATGAGGATACCGCACAAGCTTAACATTTATGCTTCCCGAATAAACAGCCGGATATTAGGAATGGTATTTCACTTCTAATAGTCAGATACCCCCTGCTTAAATTGCGAGAGCTCCGCTTGATATAGCGGGTACAGGAATGGGAAACCTCACCCCCCATATTTCTGTCGATCACAACCGCTTGTTTCAAGTTCAAGAGCTGGTTTTAAAGAGGTAATGTTGCCGTAACAGTCAGATTCTAAACATCACTCCAATTCAATGTTTCACCTAAAAACAGGTGACATAGAGATGGAGATGTTCTTTGAAAAGAAAACTATCAAGAAAATTATCTGAAAAACCAGTCGAAATTTTCGTAATATTCATCGGAATTTGCCTTGCAAATATTGTAAACAATCACAAGATTTCCACGCCATCATACGAAATCACAGACAAATCCATTTCAACAAATGGATTAAATCTATGATTTATAAAAAAATCAGATCCGCAATAAATTTTATGCTTTTAACGATCATACCCGTATCTTTACTATGGGGGCCAATCGCCATAGCTATAATATCAAGAATAAATTCACTTTGATATTGATCGCTTAGCCTGCGGGGAAGGTCAAACTCACGACCAATCCCCCGCCAGTCGCATCGGATAATGCCACCGATCCATTATGGGCGCTCATAATCTGGGATACAATTGCAAGTCCCATCCCTGCCCCTTCAACCACAGTACCCGCCCCTCTCACAAAAGGCTTCAGCATACTGCCCCGTTCTGCATCGGGAATACCCGGCCCCCTGTCGGTAACACGCAATATGCCAGGATGAAGCACTTCGATCACCAGCATTTCTGTTCCTTGCGCATGACACAACGCATTAATGATTAAATTATCCAGCGCAACCCGAAGCGCTGCCTCTGAACCGGAAATTGTTATCCGTTTTTCAGGTGCTTTGAACTCAATCTCCACGCCCTGCTTAAGAGCAGCCGGAACATGTTCAGCAACGATTTGGCGGGCTGCATGTGCGAGATCAACCGGAGCAAATGCCAATGACTGGCCGGACAACCGCGCCAGTTGCAAAGAAGTTGTAACGATTGAAGCCAAACGCGCTGTATCCCGTATCAGCACATCACGTATTGCCGGCTCTTCTATCTTTTCCAGTTTTATTCTCAGCTTGGTCAACGGTGTTCGCAATTCATGCGATGCACTGGCAAGAAAAAAACGCTGAGCCTCAAACGCATCATCAATACGCGACAAAGCCGTATTAAACGCAGCAACCATCGGCTTTAATTCTGAAGGGGTATCACGATCTGAAATCCTGCGTCCATTGGGCAAGCCGTCAATCTGCTCGGCAGAATTTACAACCCGTCTTACAGGTGAGGCAATCACACGCTTAACCGCTATCGCTGCAATCGTCGCCGTAGCGACAAGTACAGCCCCAAGCAAATGATACAAGCCCTGAGGGCCTATCCCCCATAATGCAACGAAAATTGTTTGCACTCCGGTAAATGAAATACCGCCCAGCACGACAAATGCCTGAGGATTGGCACCATCAACAAGGCGCAGGCCTTGATAGGTTACTTCACCCGTTGTGAAGTGAAACTGAAATGAAGATATTTGGGCCGGAACTGTATTAAGCGCATTCTGAACAGACGGAGGCACAACCCCATGGGTTATCGTCTGAGTTCCGTCACTCAGCAGATACCAAAAATCCGGTTGTTGCTCTGCAAAACCAATAATATCGGCAGATATGCCGCCAATATTAAGTTCAAGCTGGCCTGACGGCGCATAGAACTGACTGGACTGCAGGAGTTTTCCCAAAATATCCAGCGGTACAGTTTGCCGGCCTTCCGTGTCCGAAGATATCAATAAAAACACTAATGTTAATATTGTGCTGATTGTCATCATCAGCGCCATGCCCATAACAAGCAGGACAGCAACGGGAAAAGCGATGGAGCGCATGAACTTCATTCCTGCACCATCATGTAACCTATACCGCGTATAGTGCGTATTGTTACATTACACTTGGCTTCCCGCAGACGCCGCCGCAGTCTCGACACATGGGAATCTATGACATTAGAACCCAGTTCATCATCAATGCCGTAAACTGATGCTTCCAGATTATCACGCTGGACAACACGCCCCGCCCGTCTGATGAGCGCCTCCAAAATAGCAAGCTCACGTCTTGGAGTATTCATAATACTCCCCTCAACCATGGCGGAACGGTTGATAAGGTCGAATGATAAATTCCCGAACTGCGTGCATCCGGTCTCATCCAGATTATATCTGCGAAGCACAGCCCGCGCTCTGGCAATAAGCTCCATTGGTTCAAATGGTTTACTGATATATTCATCCGCACCTTTATCCAGTGCCGCAACAATATCAGCCGGATCATCTAATGCTGTTAATATCAGGGTAGCAGGCCGCGGCCGAAGCTGCCGTAAAGTGGGCAGCAGAGACAGACCGTCACCATCCAGAAGATGACGGTCGATAATTGCCAGATCAAATTTGAAAGCAAGCAAGGCAGATTCTGCATCTGCAACGGTGTCAAATGTGTCCGCAACACCAATGGATGCCTCCATCATAGCCTTCAGCGAAGCCGCCAATTCACGATCGTCTTCCACTATCAGAATATGCATGAGCCGCCATTGATATGATCAGAGTCAAATTGATTGCACATTGCGAACACCAACACTTTTAGCATGTTTTCAGGGCCGCTTAGCTGACCACATTAAAAACGTGTCAGTAAAAACGGACAACCGAACTAGAGAAGATCCCCGCGGGGAACACCATATGTCGGAGGCGGATATGCCCTTCTCAAATGGTCTTTATCCGACATATCCAAGCGCTGCACACATTGCGCATAGGCATCTGTTCCGGGAAGAAATCCGTATTCGTTACAACGGCCTCTATAGTCTGTTGTCTCGCAGCCCATCAGCGCCATCAGGAGACCTATCGCAAAATAATTACGCATAATATCCTCAATAAGTTTATATATGTCAGCATATGACCAATCCCGCCTGAACATTACGGCAACGTTACGTGGCAGGTGCCAAGCTATAAATACTCATGCCTGTCAGGGTGTTGATTGCGCAGATAAGCTGCTTTGTTTTGGTGCAGAGAGGGATTTAGAGCCTTTATCCGTCCATGACGGAGGCGCTCCCAATGAAGCGCCGATCGCCCCCAAAACACCCGGTTGACGACCGAAATTCTCGCAAAGAGCCGATCCCGGTTTTCCACCCAGTTTTGTGCGAATTTCATATCCGGACGGCAAACGAAGGTCAAAATTACCCGGCTCTTTACCCTCGATAATCAGTCTGGAAAATTCAGAACCAAAAGCCGCAGCCAAATCATAGGCATCCCCCACCTGCGACACACGCGCCTCACTGGTGAATGAGTTCGCCCCCTTCGACCAGACGATTGCCGCAACCTGAGCCCCTTGCGGATCCGTAGCCTCTGCCTCAACAGCCAATCCGCCCAGCCCGAACGGTAATCGCGGAACCCCTACAGGTAAGGCAATAGCTGTACCGATAGAAATCGCCTTTGCAGCGCCCGCAATACCAGACTTTGTAGGCACAACATCGGTAATAACGGTACGGATTGTGAGATCGGCCGGCTCACCGGCAGGAACAATTTTATATTTTTCACTCAGAGTGTAACAAACAGCGCGATCAATCGCATTTGCCAGCAGGGTTCTGTCCTGTACTTTATCAACGCGCCGTTCAGCAGAATTTATAAAGGACGTCGGAAATATACTTACGGTTCTTACTTTTTTTAACACGCCAAAATTCAAGTAAAGTTTTTTCTTAGCAAACTTTCCTTTCGGCTCACTTAAATTACTATAGGAAGTAAGAGTACCCCCCTCTTTTAAAGGGACACTCGCACAACCACTTAACAGAACGATAATCGGGAAGTATTTTATCAGATTTGATGTATTTTTTTGTAACGACCAAGTTATTGTTTTTCCGAAATTTATTTTGTTGCTCCGCACTACCGGTAACCCCGCTTTTAAACAGCAATTCGGGGAGCAACCTGACCTTTGTACCTTGCGGCAACATTACGCAAATTATAACAATGAATTTTCTTTGAGTGATTTCATTACAAATATCGTAATATTACGGTAATGTTCCGATGTTCTTTTTCAAAAAAATTGAACAGGTGAACAATGTACATAGCTCTTATGCTAATCATTCTTACAGTATATTTAATAATTCTGACCGGAATATTGTTAATAGCAATTTGAAAATTCCAGAACAATAAACAGTTTATCCTCAATTTGCTTACAGATTTACGCAATGCGCTCAATCATATTGCTCTATCGCTCCAGTTGCCGCCGCTTCTCAACCAAAAAATCAACGAAAACGCGTAGTTTTGCAGGCATCTGATCCCGTGAGGAAACATAGAGGTTGAAACCATCAAAGGGCGGACACCAATCTTCCATCACGCGCACCAAAGCGCCGGATGCAAGATGCTGGCTGACAGCAAAGTCCAGATGCATCATCAGACCTATTCCCTGAAGCGCAGCATTCAGCATGACATCATCATTATTCGTGGCGAATGTTCCTGCAGGCTGGAACAGCCTTTCATCTCCTGTAAGCGGATCGGTCAATTCCCAGCGGAATACAGCTCCGCTACCCGACAGACGAAAACCGAGGCAATTATGCTGTGTCAGATCCCTGAACACCTTCGGCGGAGGATTAGCTGCAAAATAAGCAGGTGCACCAACCACGGCAAGAGAAACCGGCGGAGTGACCGGCACTGCAACCATCGTGTCTGTCACACTTTCACGCAAGCGAATACCCGCGTCACAGCCTTCCCGAATAATGTCACCCAACCCGTCATCGATAAATAATTCAACACGAACCTCAGGATACCGGCGGGCGAACTCTCCGAGATACGGCTCAATAAAATGATGCGTGACAACCCGCGGCGCATTCAGCCGGATTTCACCGCTTGGCTTTTCGCGCGCCTCACCGACAGCGACGACCGCATGTGATATCATTGCAAGACCCGGCTCGATCTGAGAAAGTAATTTCCGGCCGTCATCTGTCAGCGATACCGAACGTGTCGACCGGTTAAGCAGACGAACGCCGAGCTGCTGTTCTAACATTCTGATCGTTTGCGACAAAGCCGATGGCGAAATACCGATACGACCAGCTGCACGAGTATAGTTCCCTTCGCGGGCAACCTCCGCAAAGGCAGCAAGAGCAGGCAGAAGATTACGGTCCATTATATGCTCATTATGAATTACAGCTTCAAACTGATTGAAGGATGCCCCCATTTTTCCGTTACGTCGAGTGGATTATGTTAAATTCATGAAATGAATATACGGAGCAAAATAATGAAGAAAATTGCAATCCTTGGCGCAAGCGGTCAGATCGCACAGCATGTGGTTGATATGCTGGCTGAACTTGGCGACACAGAGATGACGCTGTTTCTTCGCGATGCGAGGAAACTTGGTCGGGATATTCCTGACAATGCCCGTGTGATTGAGGGTGATGTTCACGACACTGCCAAGCTGAGAGATGCCGTGAGTGGTCAGGATGTCGTTTATGCGAACCTTGCCGGAGATGTCGACGCGCAAGCCGCCGCCATTATCACCGCCATGAAAGATGCCGGTTCGCGGAAGCTGATTTTCTGCACAACGCTTGGCATTTATGACGAAGTACCCGGTAAATTCGGTGCGTGGAACAACCGGGAAATCGGTGAATATTTACCGCCATATCGCAAGGCTGCCGATCTCGTGGAGGCATCAGGTCTGGATTATGCCGTCCTGCGCCCTGCCTGGCTGACTGATGCAGACGAAGTCACCTACGAAACAACTGAGCGCCACGAGCCTTTTAAAGGCACGGAGATCTCACGCAAAAGCGTGGCAGCCGTGGTCGTAAAACTAACCGAAACGACCGGTGCACTTGGTAACCGCAATATCGGCATTAACAAACCAAATACCGGTGGCGACAAACCTGCCTTCATGTAAACCGGCCAGTGAGAATGTCACTCGCCTCCGGAATTAAGGAGATCACATCATGGAAACCGTGAAAATCCGCAATCACGATATGTATTGGGATATCGCCGCCGATATCCACTTCCCGACGCATTTCGACAAAACGAAGAAATATCCGGCCATCATCAGCGCACATCCGATCGGAAGCTGCAAAGAACAGACCTCGGGCAATGTCTATGGCGCAGCGCTGGCCAAAGAAGGCTTTGTTGTCATCGCCTTTGATGCAAGCTTTCAGGGTGCAAGCGGCGGCGAACCGCGCTTTATCGAAGACCCGACACTGCGTGTCGAAGATTTCCGCCATGTTACCGATTATCTGGTGACGCTTCCTTATGTCGACGAAGAACGCATTGGTGTACTCGGCATTTGCGGCGGCGGCGGCTATTCAATCAATGCTGCAATGACTGAGCGCCGCATCAAGGCGGTTGGCACCGTCACCGGCGCGAATTATGGCCGTCTGATGCGCGGTAATTTCACTGCCCTCAATCCGATCGCCGCGCTGGAAGCAATGGCCAGACAGCGTACAGCTGAAGCGCGCGGCGCAGAGCTTCACGTTGACAATCTGCTTGCCAGTTCTGTTGAGGAAGCCCGCGCTGCCGGCATCACTGATCGCGATCCGCTGGAGGCAACTGATTATTACCGCACACCACGTGGTCAAAAGCCCAACGGTCTGAACCGCTCGCTCCTGTCGCATCAGGCAGCAGCAGTGGGCTGGGATGCCTTTCATCTGGCGGAAGTACTCCTGACGCAGCCGCTTTGCATTGTGGTCGGTGATAAGGTCGGCGCATTCGGCGCCTATCGCGACGGCTGCGAGATTATTGAGCGCGCAGCCTCCAAACAGAAGGAGCTTGTGGTTCTCGAAGGCTGGTCGCATTACGACCTGTATGACAAGGAAGAACCGGTCAGGCTGGCACTCGCCAAGCTCGTTCCGTTCTACAAGGAAAATCTCTAAGCACGCTCAGGCGGCTTCTAACGTCACAATCCTGATGAATGTTACAGTCCGTGCTCAGCAATATAAATCCTTGGAATTTTGCAAAATGCCGCAGAAACAATACGGGCAGCTTTCGCTGCCCGTATTGTTATTATCCGTATAGTGATCCGGCTCAGAACTTGCCGATAAAATTCACAAACATGCCACGGTCATCAAGGCTCAGGTCACGCAGATCATCCGAAAAGCGGCCGAAATTATAACCGGCACCAACTTTGAAATTCTCGCCCACATGACGATAAACCGCTGCCAGCGCACCAAAATCGGTAGTTTTGGCTTCCGGCATATGCATCACACGACCTTCAAGCAGCAGATCCCACTTTTTAACAACATGCAGATCGGCACGGATAACCCCCAGATGGGCGGATGAACGCTGCCAGTCCTTGTCAAATTTATGATCATTTTCTGCCGGACGGTATTTCACGTCACCAATACGGAAACCGTATTTGGCACCGACTGAAAGCCACGGCACCAGATCATAAGTAAAGTCTGCCGACAGAATATGGCTGCGCTGTGCAGGCGCATAACGATAGTTGGAAACACCGCTGCCCAGCTGACCATTGCCCGGCATGTCATAGAGCCAGCTATATTTGAACAGCGCGTTCAGGCGGTCATTTTCCACCGGACGATAGGCATAACCGAATGAGGCTTCGACATAATCCGTGTTCTGGAATGAAGTGACATCCGATTTCGTATCCGAGAGAACCGCATCCACACTGACCAGTGCACGCCAGTCCGGATTGGTTTTCCATGAATAGGCACCAGCCAACAGATAGGTGTTCTGGTCACGGGTATGATCGTCTGAGCGCTCGACACGCACTTCACCACGCAAGCGACCGGTAATGCCGCGCTCCTCGTCCTTATAGCCGATGGCCAGCGACGGCGCATAACGGTCAAAGTCAGAATATTCAACGCCAGAGGAATTTGTGGTGTTGTCGCGGACACGGCCACCTTCAAAACCACCGTCAAATGTCCAGACATTATCCGGCGTATAGACCACACCATAAGTGTGTGTCAGCGCGCTGCGTACACCAAACAAGTCATAATTGCCTTCCGAATAGGCTGAAAGCACATCATTCATACGACGCTTCACACCGCCGACAATGGCACCCTTATCACGGCCGATCAGATCATAGCTGCGATTGAGATCAAAGGCTCTGTCCGGATCAAGACGGTAACCGACATAATAATGATCATCAGCATTCGGATCATAGGTCAGAGCGGCCAGACCACCGAGACCATTGGTGCCGTAGGAGATCTCTGCCTGCGTGCCGATTGTATCGGTCAGTTTCAGTTCTGTACCAACACCGATACGGTCATTACGTTTAATATCACCGGAGCGACCGGCTGTTACCTGCCCGAAGACATAATAAAGGTGATCGTCATCCTGACGGTAATCAATACGCATACCTGTATCTACGCGGGAACCGTCATAGCCGGTTTTGCCTGAGCGGATAGCGGTCGGTGACATCAGTTCGGTGTAAGTCACACCAAATGACACTTTCCAATATTCGTCAATCTCATGGCTGACGGAAGTCTTGCCTTCACGTTTGATCTGACCGTCCGCATCCCAGAAATCATCATAGATGAGTTTCAGACGGGTTTTGTCCGTCACATCCAGATCAGCATGAGCACCCCAGAGGCGTTTATCGACGCTGGTATTGTCGAAAAGACTGGAGAAACCGGCTTCTTTTTCTTCATAATAGCCGCCGATTTTACCCTGAACGCCGTCTTCCTGAATATCGGCCAGATCAATCTGACCTTTCAGGCGCCATGCCAGAGCGGTACGACCTTTATTGCCGGTAGCAAGGGTGTTGCTATTGGTCAGACCACCATCGGTGGAGCGGGTAAAGCCAAAGCCCTGCCCGTCAGAACCGGCCACTTCCCCCTCGATGAAAGTGGTGTCGGAATGGCGCACACGAATATCAACGCCGCCGGCCTTCTGATCGGCAGTGCCCGTGGTTTCCTGATAGCCAGTCACCCCCACACGCACATTGTCATTCAGCCATTGCTGGCCACGGCCACCAAGGCTGTAGCCGTCGAGATCACCGGCAACCGGTTCAAACTCATATTGTGCCAGCACATAGGTTTTGTTGCCGCCCAATGCACCGTCACGCACCGGATCGGATGTACCGGCAGAGGATGAAAGCGGACGATTGAGGATCAGCACGCCCTGCATATAATCAAAGCGGTAATCTTCTCCGGCTCTGAGTGTACGGCGCTCAATAACGCGACCGGTTACTGAATCGCGGAACTCAACCGTAATGGTTTCAGAACCTTCAACAATATTCTGGCGGCGCATGAAATAAGCCGAACCACCGGTTGCCAGATATTCCTCATATTGCGGCAATGTATCCGGCTGGGCAGCATATAAATCAACTTCGGTTTTACGCTCGCCAAAGCTTGTTGTTTCTTCCGAACGGTAAACGCCCTGCGCACCATAAAGTGCCCGGTCAGAGCGCATAAACTCTGTGCCGGTGATGCGGGTTTTGAAATTACCCCATACTGCACGGCTGTCACCATGCTCTAAACGGACGTAGAATTTACCATTGGTCGGTGCATCTTCCACAAAAGTGGAATCGTCACCATAGACCGGATAATAATCATCCGGATCGAGCTTGCGCAGCAGATGACGCGGGTTCTGCTTCCCGAAATTACGGAACATGTTATCGAGTTCGTCATCGGTTGTGTCAGCAGCAGCCGTCAGCAGATACTCGCCTTTGATTTTACCTTTAAGATAAAATGCCAGACGGCCATTGGTGGTGGTGCTGTCATATTCACCCGGACGCACGGCTTCAATACCGTTGTCGCCGTTGCGCTTGCGAAGGGTAATGTCAGCCAAACCGACATAGAACCAGTCATTATCCGGAATAGTGATATCGCGGTTAAAGGCCAGACCGTCGCCTTTCAGGCCGTCATTAATGCCGACATCAATATCGTGATCGCCGGGACGCAAAATGCGCTGCACTACGAATTTCTGCTGCGGGTCGACAGGAATGGTTTCACCAAAAGCTTTGACCTTATAGCCATCCGGTACATTGGTACCGTGAACTGTTACCGCACCGCCCTGCACGCGAATATTGCGAAGTGCAGTTCTGTCTTCGCCCATACCCGGTGCAACAGCTTCCGCACGATCGCCCAAAATATCTTTCTTTTCGCTACGGCGCAAAGTCAGAGCTTCGGTTTCGTCGAACCGGCCTTTTTCATCATAAACACGCAACACATAGGCATATTCACGTTCATCGGCTTGTGCCGGCATCACCCATTGCGCTTTGGCATTGGTTTTCACCGGCACAACAGCCACAGGCTTATCAACCGATTTGCCGTCACCGATTGCGAAAATGCGGATTTCCGAACGCTCAATAAAAGCCGGATAGTTGGTGCTTGCCAGAAACTCGACTGTTTCATTGGCGCTGTAGCTGCGACGCACCGGCATGGTGGAAACATTGAGGATCGGCGACGCATCCAGACCATCAAATTTGATCTGAATGTCAACGCTGCTCAAATCCACATCGGTTTTGCGCTCACGATCAATCTGACGTGGTGTTTGAGCCGTTGGTTTCGAGGCACTGGTTTCAACCGTATCACCATCCACACTGATCATGAACGGAATATTGCCCGCATCGGCAGCAATACCTTTTTCGGTATTTTCGCCGATTGTCAGATGACGCAGCGAGCTGTCATCCGACATTTTACCGCGCAGGTCTGAACCTTCGGTGGTTTCAGTCTTGGTTTGCGCCAAGACTGAAACGGTTGAGAAATGGCCTGCCATCAGTGCGGAACTGGCCAGAAGAGCGAGACGGGAGAAAGAACCGAGTTTGAACTGAGACATTTTCATAACCTTAAATTGCGTGGCGGTTTTCACTGAGCGGCTCATTTGCTCACCTCCACACGTGTCTCGATTTCAAGCGGGTAGTTATCTCCTTTGCGCTTCCACAGATCAGCGATCTGCTTGCGGACATGTTTCATGCGCTGTTTGGCCAATGACTGCTCATTGCCTGCCATTTTGTAGCTCAGACGCAGAACCGAGATTTCCTGTTTCAGGACTTCCACGAGCTGCGGCAGGTTGTCAGCCCACTGCTTTTTCAGCTCGACGCGGTTTGCTTCAAAAGCTGCATCCTGAAGGTCAAGACGAACAACACGGCTGATCGATGCACCAAAGTTCAGCTTGGTCATTTTACCGGCAGTCAGACGGACAACACGCGGGTTTTCAGTCGTCAGACGGTAGCCTGTCGGTAGCGTGCGGGTATCAAGCTTCATGATGAAGTTGGAACCGATGCGCTGATCCGGCATCGCTGCACAAGGCACATGGAAACGGCCATATTCGTCCGTTGTGATCAGCCAGCCCTTAGCGGTTGCAACACGCACACCGGCCAGACCTTTTTCGCCTTCATCCTGATAACCATTGCGGTTCTTGTCATCAAAGACAGTGCCGATGATTTCACCGCAATCGAAAACAGGTTCAGACATGATCTCGACAATCGCCTGTGCATCAGGTGCAACCGGCTTGCCGTCCTTGTCCGTTACGGTGGCAATATTGATGTGCTTGCCAGGACCCGCCGAACTCAGAACCAGCAGTTCAAGACGGATCTCGATTGTGCTGTTTGGCCCAAGCTTCAGATTCCTGAACTGGAGACGGCGACCGCTGATCTCCGGCTCAGATTTGTCACCATTCACAATGGCGGTTTCTGCAACATAGCGGAAACCGGAAGGCATCGTATCGATCACATGCACAGGGCCTGCATTGCTCGACGACGTGTTCTCGACCTTAATGATGTAAGGCACGCGGTCACCACGACGAACCTGATGCAGCAGTGCCTGCTTCGTAATTTTTACCAATGACGGCTCGGTAGCAGGCAGATTGATTTTCGCCTTATCTTCCTCAGATTCATAAGGCTTGCCGTTACGCTGATCGCCCTTGGCCAAGGCAATATTGGTCAGCGTTTCCGGAAGACCGGCAGTTGCATCAATATCAGCCTGTGACAGCACATAAGTTGCTTTAAAAGTCTGGCTTTCACCCGGTTTCAGGGTCACCGGTGCCGGAGTAATCGCGGACAGTTGATTGGTACCGCGGTTGCCTGCAAATAGCGGACCTTCATCCTGCACAGTCACATTATTGAGCAGTGCATTCCCCTTATTGGCAACATCAAATGTAAATTCGAGTGTCTCACCAACTTCCGGATAGCCATTGCCGTTAGCGTCGTTCCATTCACCCTTTTTAATGATTTCCAGCTCAGGCAGCGGAGGCATAACCGGCACAATAGTCGGCTCGTCTGTCTCCACTGTCGGGCCTGAAGGATCTTCAATGTCTTTCGGAGTAGTCGGATCGCCATAGGTGCCCTTCACTGTTGCTTGATTAACAACCTTTTCGGCATCAATATCCGCTTCAGTAATGGCGTAAGTGGCTGTGAATACCTGCTGCTCACCCGGCTGCATTGTGCCAATGGTGAAACTGTTTGGCGTTATACCTGCCGATGGATCATTCAGAACCACATTATTCAGCACCATATTACCGGTATTATGGACAGTGAATGTATATTCAATTTCCTGTCCGGCTTCCGCCGGTTCGGTCAGCTTGGAGTTCGCTTCCTTCACGACAGCAATACCCGGCCTCTGCTCCAGAGGAACTTTGATTTCCTCTGAAACATCCGGTGTCACTGGCTTAGTTGTCTTGTCAGTCGGGTCAACATAGTCACCGGTAACAGTGGCCTGATTAACGACTTCACCTTTTTCAATATCGGCTTGTGTGACTTTATAGGTCGCTGTCAGCGTGACCGCATTCGCATCCCCCGGCAACAATGTCGCAATGGTGAAAGGCATATCCGGCACGAGACCAACAAGCGGATCTTCCACAATGACATTGGTCAGTGTCAGATTGCCTGTATTGGTGACGAGGAAGGAATAGGTGATGACTTCACCTACTTGTGTTGGTGAAGAGAAGGCATGGGCTTCCGATTTGACAATCGTCACCGATGCCGAGGTTTCCAGTTCAACAACAGTTTTATCGTCATTGGTCAGATCAGTACCGGAAATATCCGTCACATCATCCGGCATACCGTTTACACTTGAGCCGTATACCTGTGCCGTGTTGGCAAAAGTACCTGCATCAATATCAGACTGTTTTAATGCATAGGTTGCAGTGAACGCATCTGTGTTGGCTTCACCAGGCTCCAACGGACCAGTCCAGTTAGACTGATTGACGACCTGCACATCGGTAACCAGATCAACAATGCGGATATTTTCAAGTGTCACATTGCCGGTATTGTGAACAGCAAAGTTGAACTTGATAACGTCACCAGCCTTGGCAGGCTTCGGCAATGAAGAGGCTTCAAGTGTTTTGATGAGCTTGATCGAAGGGTCGCGATCCAACGGTGTATCGGTGCTGCTGTCATCCGTTACCGGTGTCTTATCACCGTGCTCAGGAATACCCTTAACATCGGCGGTGTTTTCAACCTTACCGGCATTAATATCGGCAACCTTCAGCTTATAAGTACCGTAAACAACAGTCTGAGCTTCAGCATCATTGTCCTTGGCCGCATTAACCGGCTGCAGAATCAAGTTTTCCAGACGGGTCAGATCAGCAACATCAATAATCACGCCATCCAGATGATCGGTCAGAACCAAACCATTGAGCGCGACGTTACCGGTATTGCGGATAGTGAAGCTGTAGCGAAGTTCATCACCGATCTTTGCCGGATTGCTCAGACCATCAAGAATAGCCACCTTCTCAAGGCTGATCGAAGGCTTATGTGCAAGCGGCGTTACAATTTCATTAGAATCCACCGGCGGCTGCGGGCCTGTCGGATCTTCAAAATCAACCTTCGCAGTATTGATTACCTTACCAGCGTTCAGATGATCCTGCTGGATTGGTGCTTTAACCGTAAATGTACCGCTTTCACCTGGTGCCAGCGAGGCAAGTGATGCCGGTGCGATAACTGCACCCACCAGCGGATCACTGACTTTGATATTATAGAGAGTGACATTGCCCTCGTTGGTCGCTGTCACGGTCCATTCCAGTATATCTCCGGCATAGGCTGGTTCCGGCACAACCGAGCTTAATGCCTTTACAAGCGTCAGCTTCGGATCACGATAGGTCGGAACTTCCACCTCTGAAGGCGGTGTGGTGATCTTCTTGTCATCAGGACCATAAGTGCCGGTGGCCAGTGCTTTATTGACAACTTTTCCGGCATTAATATCCTGCAATTTCAGCAGGTAATAAGCCTCAACAGTCTTCGTTGCTTTCGGTGCAAGAGTACCAATATTAAAGGCACCGCTATCCACCACACCAGCCAATTCATCTGTAATCACTACATTGTTCAATGTCGTGTTACCGGTATTGGTGACTATGAATTCATAGGTGATCTTGTCACCAACAATTGACGGGGTTTTAACCTCTGACTGCTTCAGTTTCTTCTCAAACCTCAGAGCAGGTTCGCTCAGCGGCAGGTCAAATTTATCTGTTGAAGTAACCGTTTGCGGCGTGCCGCTAAAGTCACCCCAAGTCCCTTCAGTCCTCGCTGTATTTTCCAGCGTACCATTATCAATGTCTGTCTGTTTGACGACATAGGTCGCTTTAAAGGCCGTATCATTACTGGCGCCAACGGCGAGTTCTGCAATCTTTGTATTCGCAGTCCAGACCAGACCAGTTTTCGGATCGGTTACAACCACATCAAAGAGCGGTGTTTTACCGGTATTGGTAACTTTGAATGTATACTCAATCACGTCACCGGCTGTAATCTCGCCAGTTCCGCCAATGCGCGCACCGGTTTTTTCCAGCTTAATCGCTGCTTCCGGCACAATATTAACGGTGGTCGGCACGTTCCGGTTCGGATAGTTTTCACCACCGGCTCTGTTGTCTGACTTGTCCGCAATGCCGGCTTTACCGGAATATTCGCCGACTGCTGTAACATCTGCCTGATTGGTCAGAACAAGCGGATTGGCTTTCCATGGTTTATCAGGATTAACCCGCACGACTACAGTGGCAATCAGCGTTGCATTCGGCTGCAGCACGGCATTACTAACGATCAGCGTATTGGTTGCACCATTAAAACCAGCTGAGAGTGAACCGCTGTTCGTGCTGACGGATGTAACCTTGTAGAACCCTGGCTGCGGAACATTATCCGCTGATGGAGAACCAAAATTCTGTGCGCCAACATTCAAAACATCCGTCAGCGTGATGTCTTTCAACGGTTCCTGACTGAGGTTTTTGGCCGTGAATGTATATGTGACAGTATAAGTACCATCACCCACTGAAACAGGTGCATTGGCTACCTTGCTCAGACCAACCGAAGGCGTGACGTGGAGTGTGAAGTTATTCTCAACACTCTTGGAATCTTTTTCAATGACAACCGAACCGAGGGTTGTGTTGTTCACTGATGAGGTCTTGCTATCATTATAATCATTGGTACCAGGCACAGAAACACCGGTCTGGTATTTGCTACTGTCCGGCACCTTGCTGTAGCTGACCTGATATTCACCGGCAGGAACGCCTGTGAAATTATAGCTACCATCAGCGTTAGTCTGTGCGGTGAATGTGAGTGCTGCACCATCATGCTGGGCTTTACCATCCAGGGTGACAGTCACCCCAGTAACGCCGGTATCCATACCAGTATTGAAATCAGCTTTTTCGTTGAAATCGACGAAGATTTTACCGCTTACCGAACCACCGAGCACAGTCTGAACACTGTCGCTAGACGTATTATTGCCCGGGTTCTTGTCGAAAGATTTTGTCGTGACAGAAGCGGCATTGGTCATTGCCTCTGCTTTAAGATCCGTGATCTTTGTGGTGAGCTCAATGACCGTTTTTTCCGCCGGTTCCATATCACCGAGTTCACATCTGATCTGACGTGTATCGACAGCACCGAGACATGAACCACCCTTGCCGCTGACAATACGTGGCTCTTTAGTCAGCACCATGCCTTCCGGCAAAGTGTCTGTGAGAATAACATCTTCAGCAACTTCAAGGCCGTCACCTGACAGGCTTTCAACTGTAAGCGTCCAGGTAAAACTTTGACGCAGATCAACAACCGGCTCGTTGGCTTTTTTGACAACGCTGACATCGGACTTCACACGAACAGTGGTTGTTTCATCATCCGCATTATTGGCCGGATTACGGTCATAGTTTTTAGTTGTTTCATCAGAAGTTATTACAACTTTGTTCTGATAAGTACCGCGTACCAAAGACTTCATTTGGACTTTGAACTGCACTTCAGTACCGGCTTTAAGTACCGGAATAGAGCATGTAAGCGTTCCGCCTGCCTGACCAGCATTCACATTTGCTGGTAAGCAGGTAAGGCCTGCCGACTGACCTTCCACTTTATCATAGGAAAAACCGGCTACCGGAAATGTATCAACAATATTGACATTATACGCATCCGACGGGCCATCATTTTTGGCTACAATCAGATAAGTTGTATTGGTGCCTTTCTCGACCGGATCATGTTGCTCGCCATCAACCGTATCGGTTTTAGTCACCAAAAGATCAAGTGCAGGTGCAAGGATTTTCACCTTAACGCTGGCAGCATTGTTGGTCTTGTCTGTTTCTTCAGTCGTGGTGCTGACCGTTGCATTATTGACAAGCTCATCTTCAACCTGACCGGTTGAAGGCTTAACTTCAATAGCCACTTCTTTCTGGGTGCCGTTTTCGAGACGCGCCCATGTACAGGTGATGGTGCTATTGGCGGAAGTAACGACCTCACCTTCCTTGAGGCTTGTCGAACAGGTTGCGCCATTTTCGGTAATACCAACGAAACGAACACCGACTGGCAACTTATCTTCAATAACAACATTGTCCGCACCACTCAGACCGTTATCATTGACACGGGCAGCAATGGTATAAACCAGCCCCTGACCTGCGGCTGCACCAAGCGCCTGTGACGGGCTGGATTTCAGAACAGTAACATCCGTTACCGGTGCAACAGTGTAATCAACAAAGGAAGAGTTATTGTTCTGATTTGCATCCGGAACTTTGGTGGAGAAAACATGCGCCGTATTGCGCTGCGTGCCTTCTTTACCCGCAAAAGCACTAATTTTAACAATAGGGCAATCTTTACCCGACACACAAACCGGCAAGGTTGCAATGTCGCATTTCAGATTGACATGATAGGCACCGCTCGGCGGTGCCGTACACACCATGCCGCTTGCACTGCCCTTCTGCACATCAAGGGTAACAACCGCCTTATCGCCCAGTGCGCCTGCAACAATATTCTCAATGCGATCATCCATGACAACCGAAGTTGCCACTGCGTCACCATGATTGATGATTTCGATAGCAAATTCGATTTTTTCACCGGCTTTTACAGCCGATTTGCCGATGACGGACTTTTTGACTTCCAGATCAGCCAGAGTTTTGTCGTCTTCGGAACCCGCATTACCGCCAACATGAACTGTATTATTTGTTAAATCGACGTCTGTAACATTATCCGGCAGCGAAACGGTCATACCGTTGTTAAATGTGCCGCTTTTGGTCATTTTGACCTTCAGCCTGATCGGGGTGGTATAGGCACCAACGCCAAGCGGATTATCTTTTGTGTACTGGTTTGTTTTACAAACAACATCGGCCTCACCCGGGACAGAAGCCGGAGTACAAGACCAACCATCAGGCGTATCTGCCGATACCATCATCATGCCCTCAGGCAGATGATCTGTTATCGTCAGCTCGCCAGCGAAAGCGGCATTTCCAATATTGCTGCTTCTGAGAACATATTCATATTCTTGACCAACGATGAGCAAACCATGCTCAGGGCCGGATTTGTGCGCCTTTAAATCAATCGCCGGATCAACAATGCTCGCGCCGCCGTCATCAGTGGTGTTGTTACCAATATAATCAGGGTCTTCATTTTTAGACGTTATTGTCGCTTCATTGGTAACAGGCGCACCTGCTCCCTGACCGTCATGCGTCGCCTTAATTGCCGTAGTATTAATTTTGATCGGCGTCTTATACTGGCTGCCAGCAGATTTGGTATACTCACAAACCACATCTCGACCAGATATTGTACAAGCCCAACCAGTGCCGGCCAGATTTCCGAAACCTACAAACTCATAATTTTCCGGAAAAACATCTTTGATAACCGCCTGTGAAGGCTCATCACCGGCAACCTGTGGCGTCAAAGTAAATTCAACCGGAGAACCGGTTAGGAGAAGACCTTGCGGGGAGCGCACCTTGCTCAGACTCACATCCGTACCGGCAAGAACCTTCATATTTGCAAGTGCTTTATTATTTTCAACGTCCGGATCGAGTGGTGAGTTTGCAATCACCTCAGCCGCAATCAGAATGTTAGAGCTGTTTCCGACTGTTACCTGTCCGGAAAAGCCAAAATCCAGAGACTGGCCTGGTTCAATTTCCTGTTTGATTTCACAAGTGACAATATTGCCCGACAATGTGCAGCCATTTTCCATCGGCTGGTCCATCACAACACCTGCAGGGACAGGGAAGGTAAGTGTTGAACCCTTTGACGGATACGGGCCTTCATTTTTAACAGTCGCGGTAAAGTTAACTTTGCCACCGCCCTTAACTTCAGCAGGAGCATTCAATGTCAGGGCTAAGTCAGCGCCTTTGTTAACAGTAATGCTGCGGTTCTGCTCAGCGCCGTTCTTGGCAATTTTACCATTAAAAACGACAACACCCTCTTTCTGAGGGCTCAAACGGATTTTAGCGGTTACGCTTTCCTGCGGCTGAAGTATACGCACTTCACAGGTAATTATCGCATCGTTAGTCAGCTCTACGCCAATGGCAGGCATTGGGGCGCAACCGCTGAAAACGTCCTTATCAACATCAAGGCCGTAAAACTTAACCGATGCTGGGATCGTAAATGCAACGCTCGTCGGCGTGGTCGGGAAATTATCACTGTTATTTACAGTCGCAGAAAACTCAATCTCAGTACCGGCCGCCAGCGGACTTTGTTTGTCAGCATTAATATTGAGTGTCCAGCCTGTTACGCTTTGCGCATAAACGCCAGACAGAGAGTTGAACATGGCAAAAATCGCCATGATAAACACTGTAAATAACCGTTTCATTTCGTCCCTAAAACCTATGCTTACACATCGGTCGGGACATAAAAGAAAGCGCTGCTCACCCGTGTTTAACAAAAACACAAGCGCGCAGAATCAATTACCCGCGAACTGAAAGTTCGCGGGTAATTAAAACATATTCAATTAGGCCCCCACCTTGATGAGGGGCACTACATGATTCGAAATAGTTAACCAATAATTAATTGATATTTTTGAATAATTTTCCCTCGACGTGACTCTTAAACATAAAAACAGCGATGAAAAATATTTTTCCCAATAATTTAATGGGGCAAAAAACGAGCCTGAATGAAGGTTCTGTTGTATGGGAAATCGATCTCGCAAAGAACACAGTCATCCGTGACAAGCGCATGGTTGGCGAGAAAGACAGCGGAACCTGCAAACCTATATCCGCTGAGCAAAGCGGCTTTGAAGAATAACAGACTGTACACTGCTGATTGAAACCACCTGCTCACCGCCAACAATGCTGGCAGGGTGTAAACCTCCCTCCCCGCATATAGTTTTAAGGGCTACTGTTTTGCGAGCAGGTATTCTCAGGCTTGCAGACAAGTCCCGTCTGCGCCAGCAGATCAGCCACCCCGTCACGCGCTCCCAGCCCCTCGGAATCACATAGATATTCCATGTGATCACTCAAATATCCGGCCATTGGTGCGCGCCAGTCCGGTGAAGTTTCGACCATCTGCTCAGCCGTATAAAGCAGATATTCGACATATGCCCCGTAAGCGGTGAGTTCTGTTTTCTTGCTGATCGAGCAATAATCAGCTCTTGCCAACTCCGGCTTTTGAACAGTCAGGTTCAGAAACTCGCGATATATTTCGCGCGCGGTCTGATCCCGCTGTATCAGATCGGCCTGACCGACCTGATACGGAATGATAATCAGTGCTGAAAGCGCGGCAAAGGCCGTAGCAATTCCGCCCAAAGCGGCCAAGGGTTCAGTATTGCGCCGTAACCAGTTCCACATATTCAGACCTTGGGTTGTTCATGAGTTGCACAGTGAATACCACCGCCAACTTCCCCTACCGGATCGATATTCAGTGTAACAATCTCGCGGCCGGGATATAATTTGCCAAGTATAGCAGCAGCCCGCTCGTCGGCCTCACGATCTCCGAATTCCGCAGCAATCACCCCGCCGTTACAAACATAATAATTCACATAAGAAGACACAAAATCGCGGCTCTTCGAACGAATATCGTATGGCTCCGGCAAAATAACCATATCCAGTTTGCGCCCCTCGGCATCACTCGCTGCGGCCAGAATGTCATGCGTCTCGAAGGAGGCAACCGACCATGGGTCTTCGGCGTCAATTTCATCACCCACCTGGATCAGCAACTGTCCCGGCTTAACGAAACGGGCAAGCGCATCAATATGATAATCGGTAATATCTGCACCAATAATTCCGGGCGCCCAAATCATCTTGCGTGCACCCATCGTATCCAGCAGCATCTTCTCAATTTCAGCTTTGCTGCCCCGATTGCGATTGGCATTAACGAAACTGCTTTCATGAGCGATCAGCGTACCGTGGCCATCGGTTTCAACGCCGCCCGCCTCCCCTACCAGACCTGCATCAAAAACCTGCAAGCCTAACCGTTCGGCTATCTGTGTAGCGATCTTACCGTCTGCGCTGTGGGTCTGCTTGTTTCCCCAACCATTAAAATTAAACTGTGTGACGGCCAGTCCACCTTTTCCATTGACGACAAATGAAGGGCCGGAATCGCGACACCATAAATCGTCAGTCGGAATGTCCCATAACTCCACCTTCTGCGATATCAGTTTGCGTGCAGCACCGTGATGCTTTGCTGCAGCCAGCATCACAACCGGCTCAAACTCTGCGATCGTATTGGCGATTTTCGCTATCGTTTTCTGAATATCATCAAGAAAATCAGGATCATCATAGACAACAGGATTAACCGGCCACTGCATGAAAGTACGCTCATGCGGCTCTGTTTCTTCCGGATACCAAAATCCCGCAGCACGCGCTGATGAACCTTCCGCCTGCCCCCGACGCGTTTGCATCGACAGACCAACGGCAGCGGCGGCAGCCCCCAATAAAGTTTGACGGCGTGTCATCATCCTATCACCATGAAAATAAAAAAGAAAAATCGATATTTTAGAATGTATTTACATAAAGTAGAGCACCCTTAAGCGCTGTCAACGGATGCTGAACAAATTCACACATATTGCAGGGATATTTTTTGACACTCTGCCCCGTTGAATGATGCATTATTGGCGAGAGATGACGCTGTGACGGGTAAACAGCACATCATATTTTTACGTCAGATTATCGTGATAAAGCAGCAACGAGACAACAAATGTCAAAGCACTGATCATAGCCAGAAGAACAAGCCGGCGTGCTGTAACCGGCCTTTTTACGCATTGGCTGGTAATCAGCAGAATGACAGACCACAGACAAGTAAAAAGCAGCAGGCACAGCGTATAGACAAATCCGGACAAGTCATATCCGCCACCGCCAATCGACGGATATTGCGAAGGCGCAGGATTAAGCAACAAATTGAAAAAACCGGCGACGAGTATAAAAAATATCAGAAGACTGAAAAACACCGGATTTTTCAATAGCATCCCCTTACCTGAATATTCAACGCGATCCGATAATCGCGTTGAATATACTGGCAGGTATCGCGCGTCTAGGCCAGCTTCGGAATGGCATCGAGCAGCATCTTTGTATAAGGCTGCTGCGGGGCTTCGAAAATTGTTTCAGCCATGCCTTCTTCAACAATCTTGCCGTGATGCATAACGATAATGCGGTCACAGAGGTGACGCACAACGGACAAGTCATGGCTGATGAACAGCAATGTCAGGTTCAGCTCTTTGCGCAACCGCAGGAGCAGATTGAGAATTTGCGCCTGAATGGACACATCAAGTGACGCCACCGGCTCATCGCAGACAATCACTTCCGGTTTCATCGCCAAAGCACGGGCAATGGCAATGCGCTGCCGCTGACCACCGGAAAACTGGTGCGGATAGCGGTCAGCAAAGGCCGGATCAAGGCTTACCGCTTTCAGCCACTGTGCCACATAGGCACGAGCTTCGCTTTTTGTGGTCAAACCATGGGCAATGGGGCCTTCTGCAATGGACTGGCCGATAGTGCGGCGCGGATCAAGCGATGCAAACGGATCCTGAAAAATCATCTGGATTTTGGTCGTCAGTTTGCGCCCGTGTACATGGTCAGACATGACAGGCTGGCCGGATAGCCGGATTTCCCCCTCAGTTGGCTGATAAATCCCGCAGACCATGCGGCCGAGCGTTGACTTACCGGATCCGGATTCTCCGACCAACCCCAGCGCCTCCCCTCGGGCGATGGTAAGATTGACATGATTGACGGCAATGACAGGTTTGCGTGGTTTGAGCAGGCCGATTTTCTGGCCAAGCCTGCCCCAGAAATCACTTTTCCATTCAAAGCGTTTGACCGCGTTGCGAACAGTCACAAAATCCGGTTTGGCTTCCGTTACCGGTGCCACGATTTGAAACGATGCTTCTTCTTCATCCGTCGGTTTGCCCAGCATTTGCCCCGGCTTGGAACGTGATGGCAGGGCATCCAGCAGACCTTGTGTATAAGGATGGCTTGGTGCTTTCAGCACTTCTGAAGCGGGGCCGGTCTCAACAATCTTGCCCGATTTCATCACGGCAATGCGTTTTGAAATTGAGGCAACAGTTGCCAGATCATGGCTGATCCAGATCATCGAAATGCCAAGTTCAGCGACCAGTGCTTTCACCTCGGTCAGAATTTCCGCCTGTACGGATACGTCAAGTGCTGTGGTCGGCTCATCCGCAATCACCACTTTCGGATTGTGCAGCAAAGCAATGGCAATTGCCACACGCTGGCGCATGCCACCAGAAAACTGATGCGGATAGAAATCAACCTTATGTTCCGGATCGACAATACGTACACGGCGCAAAGCTTCCACACATCGTGTGCGGGCATCGCTGTCCGAAATAGTTTCATGCGCGCGCAGTGCCAGTGTCATCTGATCGAGAACGGTCAGCACCGGATTGAGTGTCATCATCGGATCCTGAAAGACCATCGAGATTTCACGGCCGCGTAATTTGCGCAATTCGCTTTCACTCAGGCCGACAAGTTCACGCCCTTCCAGTTTGACAGAGCCTTGCACGATGCGTCCCGGCTTATCGATCAGACCAATCAGGGAAAAGCCGGTGATGGATTTACCGGAACCGGATTCACCTACCAGTCCCAGAATTTCCCCGCGGTCGAGATAAAAGGAGACACCATCGACAGATTTGATGGTAGCGGCACGGGTTTCGAAATGCGTATGCAGATCAGTGACTTCAAGAAGATGAGCTGTCATTTGTTCAACCTCGGATTAAGCTGGTCGCGGATCTGATCGCCAACGAGATTGATCGCCATGATGAGAATGATCAGTGCAATGCCCGGATAGATCGAAATCCAGTAGCGGCCGGACAGCAGATATTGGAAACCGTTGGAAATGAGCATGCCGAGTGATGGTTCTGTCGGCGGCAGGCCGACACCCAAAAAGGACAGGGTCGCTTCCAGCGAAATTGCCGAGGCAACCTGTACTGTTGCCACAACAATCAGTGGTGGCATAGCATTGGGCAAAATATGACGGGTGACAATGAACCAGCCACTCATCGGCACAGACAGTGCCGCCTCGACATAGTCTTTATGGCGTTCAGCAGAGGCTGCACCATGCGCCGTACGCACAAAATAGGCATATTGTGAAAAGACCAGAGCGATAATCAGCTGGCTTTTGCCTTGTCCGAGAAGTGCTGCCACGACAAAGGCCAGCAGAATGGCCGGAAAGGAAAGCTGCAGGTCGATGACGCGCATGATGAAAGCTTCAAAACGACCGCCGACATAGGCTGCCGTTGAGCCAACCAATGCGCCAATGGCAAAGGCAATCGCACCCGCGAGCAAGCCCATTTCCAATGAGATGCGCAACCCGTACAGAATGGCAGAGAAGAGATCGCGTCCCTGTCCATCGGTGCCCAGAATATGAGTATAGCCACCTTGGCCGATATAGCCGGGCGCACGACGTCCGTCTCGCAGCACGAGGCTGGAGAGATCATAGGGATCCTGCGGCGCAATCAACGGCGCAAAAACCGCCAGTAAAATGATGGTCAATACCACGAGAGCAGCAATAACCGGCACCGGATGACGTTTAAACTCTGACCAGAATTGTAATGATCTGCTGTTGAGCAATGACATTATTTGCCGCCTCCCTGACGCATGCGCGGATCAAGGACTGCATAGGACAGATCCACAATCAGATTAATCGTGATGAAAAGCAGGGAAACAAGCATCAGATAGGCCACCATCACCGGACGGTCGAGTGAGGTGATACTGTCAATGATCAGCTTGCCAAGACCCGGCCATGAATAGATCGTCTCCGTAACAACAGCAAAAGCAACGGTTGAGCCGAGCTCCAGACCAAAGACGGTCACAAGCGGAATAGAGATCAGGCGTAACACATGGCGGCGCAGGATTGTGCGCTCGTTAATACCGGCAGCACGGGCGAATTTAATCGTGTCGGTCAGCATAATTTCACGCGTACCGGACGCAGCCAGTCGTATCATCAGCGATAATTTGAACAGAGACAGATTGATGGCGGGCAGTGCCAGATGATGCAGACCGTCAAGCGTCAGGAAGCTGACAGGAACACCGAGCACGGAAATTGTGGCACCGCGTCCGCCTGCCGGCATGATGCCAAGCTGCACGGCAAAAACCATAATCAGCATCAGCCCGATCCAGAAAGTCGGAACGGAAAAGCCGAGAATAGACAGCGCCATAATAATTTTCGACGCCCAGCTATCCGGCTTGTAACCGGCATAAATCCCAAGCGGAATACCTATGAGGCTGGCCATGAACACGGCAGTCAGAGCCAGTTCGGCGGTTGCAGGCAAGCGCGATGCAATCAACTCGGAAACAGGCATATTATAGACGAAGGATCGCCCCAAATCGCCATGCAGCAGATTGCTCATGAATTGCAAATATTGCTGCCATACCGGCAGGTCCAGACCGTATTGGGCGATCACCCTGTCACGGATTTCCTGTGTCGCATCCGGTGAGATCAGCACATCGACAGGATTGCCGATGACAAAGACTCCCATAAAAACCAATAGCGACATGACAAGCATCACTAATGCTGCCTGCCATAAGCGTCTGACAATAAATGCAATCATCAGCTATGCTCCCCCAAAAGCGGATAGTGGACAGTTTCCTCCCGCCGTATCCGCTTAACTATTTCCAATGCCGGACAGGATTTCTCCTGTCCGGAAATTTATAAATTTCAGTGCCAGCCGTTTTCGAGTTCAAAGCGGGTTTCACGCACAGCAACATCCCAAATTGCCAGCATATCGGCGTCCGGACGTTCAAAAAGTCCGTGATAATTGCCTTCGCAGCTTTCCAGCAGGGCGCGTTTGCGACCGGCATCAACCCGTGCCATTGCACCAAAATCAATGCGCTCTACCGCATGTTCCGGCTGCTGAACGCCTTCAAGACGTGTCCACGGAAAGTTTTCCATCCATGAGGCGTGGGAAGCACGGCTGTCGATTTCCAGTACTTTGCCCATGGTTTGTGGTGCGCGCCACCAATCGTGCATTTTGACGCTGGCATCGCGGTTGCGGTTCAGCCACTCAGACACAACAGTACCGGCAGGCGCATTGCCGCCATGGCCGTTGACGATCAGAATACGACGGAAACCGGCGCGGTAAATGCTGTCGAGAATATCTTCAATCACACCGATATAGGTGCGCAGGCTCAGGGATACTGTACCGGGGAAGTCGGCGAAACTGGATGCCAGACCATAAGGGAGCACGGGAAATACCGGCACGCCCAGCGGTTCTGCGGCATCCAGCGATACTTTCTCGGCAAGGATCATATCTGTGCCAAGGCTGATGCGGGCATGTTGCTCAACGCTGCCGATTGGCAGGATGCAGCGGTCGTCCTGTTTGACGCGCTCTTCAACCTGCGCCCAGTGCATGGCGTTAATATGCATGTGAAATTCCTCTCATTTCGAATGTGTTCCCGAGTCTGCGCTCATGGGTTTCTGAAAACTATTATCCATGAAAATATTTCGCATACAAGTTCCAATTGGAACAAAAATTACGTTTGACATCCTTAAAACAAGCTATATCTTGTTCTGAATGGAACTTAATTGCTAAACTGTCACGGGGAGAAGTGATGGAGGAACGCGTAGCAATCGCTCTGTTAGAGGGGCGCGCGGGGCGCAGTGAGGCGGCGGACAGCCGCATCAGCGAAAGCGATATTCTGCATACAAAATTATGGGAAAATCCGTGCTGGTTGTCCTTCCGGATCAACTATCTGGCTCTGCATTACAACAATCCGATCTACGGGCTGATCGGTGCGGATCATGATCTTTTGCGGCCGGAATTTGTGGTGCTGTATTCGCTGTTTCTGCGCGACCGCACGACTTTGTCCGAAGTGGTTGCCGGTTCCGGCTTTCCGAAAAACACACTGAGCCGCGCCACTAAAAAGCTGACGCGCCTGAAACTGGTGCAACGCGAGGATGACAGTGATGACCTGCGTCGTGTTGTGCTGTGCCTGACCGATACTGGTCGCGCCATTGTTGAAGCGAAAATGACGCCGATGCTCGAGCGTGAACGCCTGATGCTGGAAACGCTCAGCCCTGCTGAGCGCATGATGCTCTCGGAACTGCTGACCAAACTGGTGATCGCCTCCCGCGAATGGCCGGAAACAATTGCCTCCGATCTGCCGGAGCGTGATGAAGAGTTTGAACAAGACTAATAATGGGGACTGGACTATTCACATGAAAAAAACACTGCATGCTTTAATGCTTGGCACAACATTGCTTTTTAGCGCCGGACAGGTTTTTGCAGCCGATCTGGTTATGGCAATTAAAGCCGGCCCTGCGTCGATGGACCCGCATTTCACGGCAACTGCCGCCAATGCCGAAGCGACGAAACATATTTTCGATACGCTGATCCGCTCAGGCAATAATCTTGAGCTTGAGCCGTCGCTGGCAGTGAGCTGGCAGGCACTTGATGATACGACATGGGAATTCAAACTGCGCGAAGGCGTGAAATTCCATGACGGTTCGGATTTTACAGCGGAAGATGTGAAATTCTCCATCGAGCGTATTCCGCATGTAACAGGACCAAATCCGGCAACGATTTTTGTGCGCCGTGTTAAATCGGTAGAAGTTGTTGATCCGCTGACTGTGCGCGTGACCACAAATTCTGCGGCACCGACATTGCCGAATGATTTTATCCGTCTGTTTATCACTTCGCATAAAGCGGCTGCCGCCTATTCAACACAGGAAACAGCAGCAGAAGGCTTTAATACCGGTAAAGCGACAATCGGCACCGGCCCTTATAAATTCGTTTCATGGGCACCGACACAGGATCTGGTTCTGGAGCGTTTCGACGGTTACTGGGGTGGTGCGCAGCCGTGGGATCGCGTTATCCGCAAGGAAATCCCGAATGATGCTGCCCGCGTTGCCCAGCTGAAAGCCGGTCAGGTTGATGTTATTTCCAAAGTGCCGGCCTCGGATGTGCCTGTTCTTGAACAGGATTCATCGCTGACAGTTGTGAAAAATGAGAGCATCTATATCAGCTATCTCGAATTTGATTTCCGCGAAAAAAGCCCGATGGTATTTGCCAAGGATGGTAGCAAACTGGACAAAAATCCGCTGCTTGACCCGCGCGTGCGAGAGGCTTTTGATCTGGCAATTGACCGTGAGACTATTGTCGAATTTGCTCTGGAAGGCATGGCAGCCGTACCGACACAATTGGTGACCTCCAATATTTTCGGCTATGATAAGTCGCTGCAGGCACCTGAATTCAATATTAATCGTGCAAAAGAGCTCCTCACAGAAGCCGGTTATCCGGATGGTTTCAAAATTACACTGAGCTATTCGAATGACCGTATGCCGAATGAGCTGGGACCTACAGTCGCCCAGATGCTGGCTGCGATCGGCATTACTGCGGATGTCAACGGTGTTCCGGCAGCGGTGTTCAACCCTGCGAAAACCCGCGGTGAATATTCGCTCTATATGGCAAGCTGGGGTACATTGACCGGCGAAGCCAATTACATGTTGTCATCGCTGATGCATTCCAATGAACCGGCAAAATCGCTCGGTGCGTTTAACGTGCGCGGCTATGCCAATCCGGAAATGGACAAGCTGATTGAAGATGCAGCCGCAGCGATGGATGCAGATGAGCGCCGCACTTTACTTGAAAAGGCGAATAATCTGGTAGCAACGGATCGTCCTGATCTGCCGCTGGCGATCCAGCTCAGTGCATGGGCTGTGAAGAAAGACAAGGTGGAACTGACACCGCGCGCTGATGAAGATACGCTGGCGATGAATATCAAACCAGTAAAATAAATGAATAAAAAGGCCGGTTTAAACCGGCCTTTTTTTATTAAGGCTCTGCAAATAAATGACTTTTGTATATTACACTAATTGCCCCATCGGCATTAATGCTCCGCGCTGCATCACCACCTGAGAGGCAACAGCATGACCGGCTTTGACAGCCGTCTCAATATCTTTGCCACTCAACAGTGCCGCAAGAAAACCGCCATTGAATGAATCTCCGGCACCGGTTGTGTCCACCGGTATGAGCGGCTCAATATCCGTGATCTGGCGCATGCCATTGTCATCAGCAATCAGCATTGTGCCGCCGCCGTTTTTAACCACAACGACCTGTGCACCGGCAGCGCGATAGCGGACAGCGCAATCCTCTAAACTACGATCACCAAACATTGCCGCTTCATCATCAAAACTCGGCAAAACAATCTGCGCAACCGCTGCCGCCTGCATGATCGATTCTCGCAAAATATCGTGGTTCTCCCACAAACGCGGCCTGATATTGGTATCAAACACCACCGTTTTTCCCGCACGGGCAGCATCTCGCAAATGAGAGATAAATACTGTCCGCTGCTCAGGACAAAGAATAGCCAGCGTAATCGCAGAAAAATATATGATATTGGCATCGGAAAAAGCCTTGGCGAGCAATGGCTGATTGACCGCCAGCAGACGTGCTGCCGACTGGTTGCGCCAATAAGTAAAATGCCGTTCCCCGTTCTCAACTTCGATCAAATAAAGACCAGCCTGACGCTGCGTATCCTCCTCAATATAGGCAGTACCGATCCCGTTTCGGTTCAAAAAATCTTTCATCTTGGCAGAAAAACTATCCGTACCGATACGGGTAAAATACGACACATCCCAGTCCTGCACAGGCAGACAAGCGCGCGCATACCATGCGGTGTTTAAAGTATCGCCTGCAAAGCCAAGATGAAACTCACTGCCTCCCAGTGAGGACATTTCAATCATACATTCACCGGCAGACAAAAAGAGCTTTTTCCTCACCATTCCCCCGTCATGCTATTTGTTTGTCAGGTCGTTGCCCCGAGCTGCCATGGCACAAATTCATTATCGCCATAGCCGTAAATCTCGCTCACTGTCTTGCGACCGGAAGCAACAGCAATAATCTCCTCAAAGATACGTTCGCCTGCCTGCTGGATACTCTCTTCACCGGTAACAATACCACCGCAATTCAGATCCATATCTTCCTTCATATGCTCATACATATCTGAATTGGTTGCGATTTTAATACTCGGCGCAGGTTTGAAACCCGAGACGGATCCACGTCCTGTGGTGAAACAGATGAGGTTACACCCCCCTGCCACCTGCCCGGTCACAGAAACCGGATCATAGCCCGGTGTATCCATAAACACGAAACCCGCCTCATCAATCGTTTCGGCATATTCATAAACCTGACGCAGTGGCATAGAGCCGCCTTTCGCCACGGCACCGAGTGATTTTTCGAGGATTGTGGTCAACCCGCCCAGCTTATTGCCATGAGACGGATTATTATTAAGTTCATCGCCGTTGCGCTGCGTGTAATCGCGCCACCAGTCAATCCGTGACAACAGCTTTTCAGCAATGTCCGCCCGCGCCGCCCTGCGGGTCAGCAAATGTTCAGCACCGTAAATCTCCGGCGTTTCCGACAAAACACTGGTGCCGCCATGCCGCACAAGCAAATCCGACGCATAGCCGAGTGCCGGATTTGCGGAAATCCCCGAATAGCCATCCGACCCGCCGCATTGCAAACCGAGTTTAAGCTGCGACAAAGGCTGTTGTGTGCGCTGCGCCGCATTCACAACCGGCAACATAGTTTCAATCGCTGCAATCGCCGCTTCAATTGTCTTCCGTGTGCCGCCATATTGCTGGATGGTCAGCGTCTGCAAACGCTCACCTTCTTCCAGCTTGTAATGTTCAAGGATCGGAGCAATCTGATTGGTTTCGCAACCCAGCCCGATCAGCAACACGCCGCCGAAATTGGGGTGACGGGCATAGCCCTGTATCGTGCGGGTCAGAACCCGATAGGCTTCCGACTGGGTATTGATCCCGCAGCCACCCGCATGCCCAAGCACCACAACACCGTCAATATTGTCATAGTCTTTCAAACCGCCCATGCGGTTGAAATGATCCGCCACATATTGTGAAACTGTGGCCGAACAATTCACCGTTGCAATCACACCAATATAATTGCGCGTACCAACCCCGCCTGCACCGCGGTCGAAACCCAAAAAACTGCGTCTTTCCGCTTCAGGAAACAGTTCCGGCTCCGCATAATCAACACAGAATTCATGCTCGTGCTGTGACGGCAGCATTGCCAGATTATGCAGATGCACATGCGCACCCGCAGCAATATTCTCTGTCGCGACACCAATCACATTGCCGTATTTGCGGATTTCCTGTCCTTTTGTGATGGGCACAAGTGCAACTTTATGCCCTTTGCCGATCAGATTAGCGGCGACAAGTTCACCACTGCCGACAGGCTCTCCGGCGCGGATTGTCACCCGCGCAACCGCCACATGGTCAGACGGATGAAGGACAATAACCGGACTGTTCTGACGGGTCATCGCTCACCCGCCCGCCTTTGCCGGACACAAAGCACCGGCATCCAATGCGGTGATCGCGCCACGCAATTCTGCAAGGCCACGTAACCGGCCGATAACCGGATAACCCGGTGTCACCTGTTTTGCCAGATCATCCAGCATACGGTGACCATGATCGGAGCGGAAAATAATCTTTGATCCGCTATCCCGCTTGCGGTCTTCCTCGACCAGCGCACGCAGCAATGCAACCATATCCACATCGCCTTCAAGATGGGCGGCTTCATAGAAGCTGCGCCCGTCACCCTGTCGCGTGGTTGCCCGTAAATGCGAGAAATAGATACGTGATGCAAAACGGCGCGCCATTGCAGGCAGATCATTATCCGCCCGCACGCCAAGACTGCCGGAACAGAAACACATACCATTGGCCGGTGACGGCACCGCATCAAAAATCGCGGCATAATCGGCTTCATTTGAAGCAATGCGCGGCAGTCCGAACAGGGAGCGAGGCGGATCATCCGGATGCAGGGTCAGGCGCACACCCAGTTCGTCCGCAACAGGGGTCACTTCTTCCAAGAACGCAATCAGATTTTGTCTTAACTTATTGGCATCCACATGGGCATAGGTTTCCAGCTTGTCGCGGAAAGCCGGTATCGTCAGCGGCTCGGTTGTCGAACCCGGTAAAGCACTGGCAATATTGAAAATCAGCTGATTAATCTCAGCCTCGCTCATCGCCTCATAGGTTGCACGGGCAGCAAGACGGTCAGCTTCGGAATAATCCCGTTCCGCATTTTTACGCTGCAAAATATGCAGATCAAAAGCAGCAAAACGATCCTGATCAAAACGCATGGCAGTCGCGCCGGTTGGCGTTACATAATCCAGATCAGTGCGGCACCAGTCCACAACCGGCATGAAATTATAGCAAATAACTTTAATATCATGTGCCGCCAAAGCCTCCATTGAGGCAATCCATGCGGCGATATCCTGTTTTGCAGCACCGCCTTCACGCTTGATCGCATCTGAGATCGGGATACTCTCCACCACAGACCAGACAAGCGGCGTACGGTCAGCAGGGGTATTTTCAATCAGCGTCTTGCGTTCTGCAATCTGGTTGGACGTCCATGCCTGTCCGATCGGCACATCATGCAAAGCAGATACAATATCTGTCGCTCCGGCCTGACGTACAGCATCCAAAGGCACACCGGCATCCGGCCCGAACCATCTCCACGCTTGACGCATTAACCCCTCCTCCGAATAAGTTTTTATATTTTATGATTTTGAAAATCTGCGGCAGCTGACGAACACCTGATCAGACGAAGAAATCCGGATGGCTTTTCCGCAATTCGTCAATATCAGGCAGAACAGCGCTGAGATGATGCTTCATCGCCTTTATCGCTTCCGGTGCATCTTTGGCGGCAATGGCATCCCTGATTAGTTTATGTTCGCGCAAAACCTGATCCATACGCCCCAGCACCGGAACGGTCATGCGCCGTGCACGGTCGATCTGGATTTTCACAAGTTTCAGGTGCTGCCAGATGCCGGGATAACCGGCGATTTCCGCTACTGCCTCATGGAAAGCATCGTCTGCTTCATGAAACAATCCGAGCTTTTCACGGCTGGCATGGAATTGCTGCATATCAATCAGCTCATCCAGCTTAGCGACGGCTTCCGGTGTTGATGATAATGCCGCATGTTCCGCCGTCGCTCCTTCCAGCGCCTGACGGATCACCACAGATTCCGGTATCAGATCAACCGGAATGCGCGCCACGAAAGTGCCTGACTGCGGGAAAATATCGACCAGCCCTTCTTCAGCCAGACGAATAAGCGCCTCACGCACCGGCGTGCGACTCACACCGAATTGCTCAATAAATGTTTTCTCGTTCAGCGCCGTGCCAGGCAGCAGCTTCATTGCAACAATATCCGCCTGTAATGCGCGGTAAATCAGCTTTGCTGCGGTTTCACGCCCTGTGGCAGGCCGCCTTCCTGAGGATATCTGCCCGAATGTCGGCTGCGTGTTCAATCTTGTTCTCCTGCCTGAATCTCAAGTCTTCAGGTCTTGTTTATCCGCTCGCAACTGCGATCCGAAACAAAAAATCCATGCGCTGTTGACATACTAATATATTATTATTTACTGTTCGCCAAGCGCCGGATGTAAATTCTGTACAAGACGGATCAAAAACCGCGGACAGAAAAAGCCGGACAGCAATGACGGGAAACAGACCTCAAAGTCTGTCAGGGAGGAAAAGACCAGCAATGGCACTCAATCCGGATCGCCTTCTGCCTGCGGAGGCAGACAGCCGCGCCATAGCGCGACGCTTGTTCGCATCGGTCGAAAAACTGCCGATTATCTCCCCGCACGGGCATACAGAACCGTCATGGTATGCGACAGATATCGCTTTTCCCGATCCGGCAACCCTGTTTGTCAAACCCGATCATTATATCTGCCGTATGCTCTACTCGCAGGGCATTCCGCTGGAGCAATTAGGCATTGCCCGTCTGGATGGCGCAGCGGTGGAAGCCGACAGCCGTACCATCTGGCGATTATTTGCAAAACACTGGCCTCTGTTTCGCGGCACACCGTCACGCCTCTGGTTTGAACATTCTCTGGAGAGCGTTTTCGGCATTACAGAACGTCTCAGCGAGAACAATGCCGACCGGCTTTATGATCTGATTTCCGAAAGGCTGGCGACGCCGGAAATGCGTCCGCGCGCGCTATATGACCGCTTCAATATTGAAGTAATCTCCACTACGGATTCCGCCAATGATCCGCTGACACATCATGATGCGATCCTTAGCTCAGGCTGGCACGGGCGCGTTGTTCCCGCCTACCGTCCAGATGCAGTGGTTGATGCATCCCGTCCTGATTTTC
This sequence comes from Pseudochrobactrum algeriensis, assembly GCF_018436245.1. Classification (NCBI taxonomy): domain Bacteria; kingdom Pseudomonadati; phylum Pseudomonadota; class Alphaproteobacteria; order Hyphomicrobiales; family Brucellaceae; genus Pseudochrobactrum; species Pseudochrobactrum algeriensis. The sequence goes on along the minus strand of NZ_CP075361.1, from coordinate 540,674 downwards.
AGAGTGAACTGGAAAAATTTATCGCACTGACAAATAATCCGATGACCTATCAGGGTTATTTGCAGGCGCACCGCAGCCGCCGCGCCTATTTCAAGGCACGCGGCGCAACATCCACCGATCACGGTCACCCGACTGCACAGACAGCCAATCTCTCGGCAGAGGAAGCGGAAGCGCTGTTTGCACGGATCATCAAACAACCGGTCAAACCGGAAGATGCAGAACTGTTTCGCGCGCAGATGCTGACCGAAATGGCTCGCATGAGCATTGATGACGGGCTGGTCATGCAGATCCATCCGGGCTCATACCGCAATCATAATCCGCAGATTTTTTCCGCTTTCGGTTTTGACAAAGGTGCGGATATTCCGAACCAGACCGGCTATGTGAAAGAACTCAAACCTCTGCTTGATGCGCATGGCAATGATCCGCGCCTGACGCTTATTCTGTTCACGCTGGATGAGACGGCTTACAGCCGCGAACTTGCACCGCTGGCGGGGCATTACCCGGCCCTCAAGCTCGGCCCCGCATGGTGGTTCCATGACAGTCCGGAGGGGATCAGGCGCTATCGTGAACTGACGACGGAAAGCGCCGGTTTCTACAACACCGTCGGTTTTAATGACGACACCCGCGCTTATCTCTCCATTCCCGCCCGCCATGATATGGCACGCCGTGTGGATTGTGCCTTCCTTGCCCGTCTTGTTGCTGAGCACCGCCTTAATGAGGAAGAAGCCTATGAGGTCGCTCATGACCTCAGCTACCGGCTGGCTAAACAGGCTTATAAATTATGACCGGAACACTCAATTCTCTATCTGACAGAACCTTGGCCGATCTGCCTGCAACTGTGGGCAAACCTGCCTATGATCGCTCTCAATTGAAAACAGGGATTATCCATTTAGGCATCGGCGCATTTCACCGTGCGCATCAGGCGGTGTATACGGAGAATATCCTGCAGGATGACCCGAGCTGGGGCATTACCGGCGTTTCTCTGCGTAGTCCCGACACCAGAGATGCACTCGCTCCGCAAGATTATCTCTATAGTGTTGCCGTGCGTGATGGTGCCGGTGAAAAACTGCATGTTATCGGCTGTCTCACCGATATTCTGGTCGCACCGGAAAACCCGGACGCCGTGCTGCAAGCCATGTGCCAGCCGGATATCCGCATTGTCACGCTGACTGTGACCGAAAAAGGCTATTGCTACGCCCCCGCCAGCCGCACGCTGGATGAGAGCAACAGCGATATTATCCATGACCTGAAACACCCGCATGCGCCGCGCTCTGCCCCCGGCTTTCTGGTAGAGGCCATCAAGAGAAGACACGCATCAGGACTACAGCCCTTCACAATTCTCTCCTGTGATAATCTGCCAGCCAATGGTGCAACACTAAAGCGTGTGACTGTCCGGCTTGCCGAGCTGACAAATCCGGAACTTGGCCGTTTTATCACGGAACATGTTGCATTCCCGTCCAGTATGATTGACCGCATTGTACCGGCAACCACCGATCAGGATCGCGCAAGTGTCAGCCGTGCTTTGAACGTGAAAGATCAATGGCCGGTCTGCACAGAACCGTTCAGCCAATGGGTGATTGAAGATCATTTCCCTTCCGGTCGCCCTTCATGGGAAAAATCCGGCGCAACCTTTGTCCGCGATGTCGCCGCTTTTGAGCTGATGAAGCTGCGTCTGCTCAATGGCAGTCACTCCACACTTGCCTATCTCGGCTTTCTCTCCGGTCATGAAACCGTATCCGCAACCATGGCCGCTGCCGGTTTTAAAACATTCATCCGCGCCATGATGGATGAGGAAATAACGCCGACACTGCCCGCTCTGCCGGATTTTGATCTTTCAACCTATAAAGACCAGCTGATTGAACGGTTTTGCAATCCGGCTCTGCATCACCGGACAGCGCAGATTGCCATGGACGGCTCGCAGAAACTGCCGCAGCGCCTGCTGAATACAATCCAGAACCGTCTTCTGGCCGGTCAGTCTTTTGACCGCCTCGCACTTGGTGTCGCCGCATGGATGCGCTTTGTGACCGGTAAAGATGAACACGGACAAGCTATCGACATTCGTGATCCGCTACGTGAACAACTCTTGCAGGCAACGGCGGGGCTCACCACAGCACAGGATATACTGAGTGCATTGCTGGCTTTTGACAGTATTTTCGCGCCTGAACTCGCTCAAAATGCACGTTTCAAATCCGTCATTTTACAGCAGCTTGAAACATTACTGACAAGCGGCGCGACTAAAACAGTTCAGAATTTCAGGTTCGTAAGCACCAAGCCGTAAAAACGGGATATTTTTTGCTTGCCCTGCAAAATTGATAGACTAATATATTAAAATAAAAGACGGCCTTTCTGAGGAGGCAGGCCGTACGACCAATAAAAAACAACGGGGAGGAACAGTCATGCATTTCACACGCAGACAGACATTGGGTGGTCTGGCAGCTCTTGCTACACTGCCGGCAACAAAGCTCTGGGCACAGAGCAAACTGGCACTGCCGACATCGCCGGTCGCAATCAACATTGTTGATGTCGCCGGCAATCTGGCGCTGACCCAGAAAGCAATTGAAAATTATGCTGCGGCCAAGCCGGAACTGGTTTCAAAAATTACTTTCACCAAAGCACCGGCACCGGAACTTCCGGGCAAGCTGAAAGCGCAGCAGGCCGCCAAGCGCCTCGATATTGATCTGGTGCTGACCGGCGCAGATGCGCTGGCTGCCGGACTGGAAATGGACCTGTGGGTCAAGCTGTTTCCTGACCACACCGCGGCCTTACCTGACCTGCAATCCATTTATCTGGAACCGGCATGGCGCATGCAGGCCTTTGCCAAAGATCACGGCGTTGCAGTCGTTTATTATCCGTCGGGTCCGCTGCTCGAATATATGCCTGAGCATGTAAAAAAAGTGCCTGCCAATGCGGAAGAATTGCTCGCATGGGCAAAAGAAAATCCGAATAAATTTGCCTATGCCCGTCCGGCCAATTCCGGCCCCGGCCGCACATTCCTGATGGGTCTGCCATATCTGCTCGGTGATGCAGACCCGCGCGATCCGGTCAAAGGCTGGGATAAGACATGGGCTTATCTGAAAGAGCTGCATAAATATGTTGAATATTACCCGACCGGCACCGGCGCTCTGATGAAAGAGCTCGGCGAAGGCACCCGTCATATGACTGTGACCACAACCGGCTGGGATATCAATCCGCGCGTGCTTGGTGTCGTGCCAAAAGAGGCAGCCGTTGCCAAACTGGATGGCTTCCATTGGGTTGCCGATGCGCAGTTCATGAGCGTGCCGAAGGGTGTCAGTGACGAAAAACTCGCTGTCCTGCTCGATCTGATGAGCTTCCTGCTCACCCCTGAGCAGCAGGCTTATACCTATGATGAAGGCTATTTCTATCCGGGCCCTGCGGTCAAAGATGTGCCGCTCTCCATGGCACCGCAATCCAGTCAGGATGCCATCGCGGAATATGGCCGCGCAGAATATGCCGACTGGATCGCAAATAATCCGGTGGAGCTGCCGCTTGATCCGGATGCCATGGTCGTCGCGTTCCGTCGCTGGGACGAAGAAGTCGCCAGCCAGCCAAAATAAAACCGGTAAACGACGGATGTCATCTGCCTTTCAGGTGACATCCGGCAATGAGGTATTTCATGCAACTTGCGTCACTACCCTTTGAGGAAATCCGGCTTGAAAAGCTCAGCCGGTCTTTCGGAGCTCATCAGGCATTAAAAGGCATCTCCCTTTCGATCAGGAAAGGCGAATTTATTGCCCTGCTCGGCCCGTCCGGCTGCGGAAAATCCACAGCATTGAACTGTATCGCCGGACTGCTCGCGACAACGGGTGGTGGTATTTTTATTGATAAAACCCGTATCGACACCCTGAAACCAGAAGATCGCGGTTTCGGTATGGTGTTTCAGAATTATGCGCTGTTTCCGCATATGACTGTACGCCAGAATGTCGGTTTCGGCCTGAAAATGCGCGGCACACCCAAAGCGGAAATGAACAGCCGTGTGGAAGCCGCCATTGCCATGGTACGTTTGCATGGTCAGGAAGACAAATTGCCGGGGCAGCTATCAGGCGGCCAGCAGCAGCGTGTTGCCATTGCCCGCGCCATCGTGATTGAACCGCCTCTGGTTCTGATGGACGAGCCATTGTCCAATCTTGATGCCAAGCTGCGTCTGGAAATGCGTGCTGAAATCCGCCGCATTCATAATCAACTTGGTGCCACAACAATTTATGTGACCCACGATCAGGATGAAGCCCTGTCGCTGGCCGACAGGATTGTGGTGCTTCGCGATGGTGAAATCCGTCAGGTCGGTTCACCGGTCGAGCTTTATGAACACCCGGATCATCTGGATGTGGCCGAATTCATGGGCTACCGCAACCGCCTCTCCGGTAAAGTTATCGCCGAACAGAACGGCAAGGTGACACTCGATATCGGCAATGCCCAGATTTCCGGTACCGCGCGGGTACCGCTGACCATCGGGCAAAATGCTGTTCTTGCAGTGCGACCGGATGATGTGAGCACGACAGCTGCAAACGCATCAACCATCCAATCAAATATTCTGGCAAAAGTTGAGACTATTGAATATCGCGGTCGTGATTTTGTCGGCACTGCCAGCACCGATAATGCACATGAGCTGGTGTTTCACGCTTCAGCGAATGCAGCACCAGGCAGCGCTATCGCGCTGGCTATCGACCCTGCCCGTGCTCTTGTGTTTCCGGCGTGAGGTGACACATGAACACCTCTTCCGATCTTGAAAAACTGTCACTGCGACAAAGGCTCGCCGTCAAAGGGATCGACGGCACAACCATGCTGGTTCTGCCTGCGGTCATATTCCTGCTGGGGGTCTTTATCTATCCGTTCATCTATGGCTTGCTACTCTCCTTCACCCCGCAAGAGGGGGAAGGTATGTTTGCCAATTATATCAAGTTCTTCTCCGATCCGTTTTTGTATAAAACTATCGGAACGACATTGTGGCTGGCCATCCCTGTCACGCTGATCAGCCTGCTGATTGCTGTGCCGGTGGCGTTCCGTGTCCGGCTGATGCGCCGTCAGCGCCTGCTCACCACCATTCTTGTTCTGCCGGTCACGCTGGGTACAGTTCTGGTAGCTGAAGGCTTGCTCAATTACCTTGGGCCTCAGGGCTGGTTCAGCCGCACGCTGATGTTTATCGGTCTTGTCGACAGCCCGTTAAAGCTGACCAATAATTACTGGGGCGTCTTCGCATCGCTGATTATTACCGGCTTTCCTTTCACCTTTTTGCTCACTTTGTCTTATGTCACCGGTATTGATCCGGCACTGGAACAGGCCGCAGCAACTCATGGCGCCAAAAGCTGGCAACGCTTCCGCCACGTCCTGCTGCCACTGCTGATGCCTGGACTGGCAATTACCTTCTGCCTGTCCTTTGTGCTGGCTTTCGCAGTCTTCCCGTCCGCCGTGTTGCTTGGCGCTCCGGCAGGGCCGACACGCGTTATTTCCATTGCCGCCTATCAGGCAGCCTTTGAGCAATATGATTATTCAATGGCATCCGCTGTTGCCATGATTATGGCCACTGTGCAGCTGGCGATTGTCGCTGGGGTTCTTGGCATTCGCAGTCTGTTTTATCGCGGCGCGACCAGCGGAGGTAAAGGCTAATATGATCAGAGATACCTCTATCGGATCCAAATTATGGATCACCGCGGTCTGGGTCATTGTTGCCTTTTTTGTCATCAACCTGCTGGCAATGATCGCAACAGTAGTGCTCTCGTCCTTTTCAACGCGCTGGCTCGGCACATGGTTGCCGCAGGCACTGACAACGCGGTGGTACTTCACCGCATGGCGGGAGTTCCAGCTCGGTGATGTGCTGATTGTCACCTTCCAGATCGTCTTCACGGTTGTGGCTCTGTCCGGTCTGCTCGGCGTTACGGCAGCCTATGCCATGGCGCGCCGTAACTTTCCCGGCCGCAATCTGGTGATGCTGTTGTTTCTGCTGCCGTTGCTGGTGCCGCCGATCACGTTTGGTATTCCGCTGGCAACCGTGCTCTATCAGGCGGGTGTCGGAGGGACATTCTGGGGCGTTGTGCTGGCCAATCTAGTGCCGACCGTTCCTTTTGTTATTCTGGTGATGATCCCGTTCATTGAGCAGATTGATCCGAAAGTGGAAGCAGCTGCCCATGTCTTTGGCGCGAATAAATTCCAGCTGTTTCGCTATGTACTGATGCCGATGCTGTTGCCCGGCATTCTGGCTGCATTGCTACTGGTGCTTGTCCGCACAGTTGCCATGTTTGAGCTGACATTCCTCACCGCAGGACCAACCAGCCAGACGCTTGTTGTGGCGCTCTATTATTCTGTCTTTGCCTCGGGCGTACGCTCAGTCCAGTCTATTGATGCCATGGCAGTGATCTATATGATTACCACTCTGGTATGGCTGTTACTGGCACTGCGCTTTGTCAATCCGACACAGATTGTTGCCCGCGCCAAACAGTCTAACAATTAAAAAATACACCCGCCGTCAGATCATGTTATCTGACGGCGGATTTAGAGCGGTTCCCGTTAAAATTAAATCGGTAAAATCGCTCTAACTCTTTGTTTCAACGCGTATCTTATCTGATCGAAGCGGGATTTAGAAATCAGTCCGGTGGACTGATTTCCCCGCGAAGGCGCTTCACACTTTTCGGGATACGCTATAATTCCCCCGCTGCAATAGCGGGTAAGTTTCCGAGAGCACTCTCAATCAGCGGACGAATAGCGCTATGCAAAATGTCCTGATTTTCGGTTTGTACCATAATCACATCGGGCAGTTTTAAAGCACCAACCAGCCCTTCTGCCTGAAACTGACTGCATAACTGAGTAAAAACAGCCTGATTAGAAGTAAACGGCCCTGTCAGATAGACTCTGTCAGGAAACAGAATGCGGCACATATTGCCCAGCGCCCGCGCCACAAGACGGATTGCCAGCTGCATATCAACATGGTCTGCAAGTGATGCATCCTGCAAATATCCGCCGATATCCTGCTCTTGACCCAAGCTGATCAGCTCATCCAGCCCCAATTGCTGCAACAAGACCGGCAAGGCAACCGCCGTTTCCAGACAACCTCTGTTACCACAACCGCAAGGGCGATCCTGCAATGTATCAAAACGCCAATGGCCGATCTCACCAAAAGGCCCCTGATGGGCAATACTGGCAACATCGCGGGAACAATAAGCAAGCCCGATCCCCCAGCCCCAATGCAATAATGCAGCGGTATTGACCGGCGCAGTCTCTGCTTTGAAATGCACATCCAGTTCGATATCCAGCTGGCGGAACAAACAGACAAGCGGCGTAACAGGGTTCAAGGCTTCAGCGAGATTAAAGTCCCGCACCTGCGGCCAGCGGGATGTAATCAGCCAAACCCTTTTTTTAACATCGACAATACCCGCCACGAGAATTGTCGTGCCGACATGCACCATCATATCCGGTTGCGAAGCCCGCAATGCCTGTATCATTTGTTGCAGAAAAACCGTCATCTGCTGATTATCAGCATCAGCATTCAAACACTTGGTCTGCGAGGTAATAATATTCCCCTGCAAGTCCAGTAAAGCGCCTTCCACCAGATAGCTGGTCATTTTAATAACAGTGAAGCCGACCCGTTTGGCGTTCAATCGTACGAGTGTTCCGGGGCGCCCGCGCCCGCGCCTTTCAGCCACGTCTTCCGTTACAAAACCATTATCCAGCAAATCTGCAATAATGCGTGAGGTTGTCATCGAGGTCAGATCAAGCGTAGCCGCAAGGCTGGCGCGGGACTGCCCGTCCGCCTCCAGCAGACTGCTGACAACACGGGCACAATCACGCTGATGCGCATCGGAAAAGCGGAGATTCTGAAAATTCTGCATAGCAACTCATCCCATATTATTATTTTGAATAATATTATTCAAAAATAACTTGCAAGCCTAAAATGAAGGTGTATTCTTTTAATCAGGAGGAGGCAGAGGTCAGTGCCAGCTTAAAAAAGCGACATTACCGATCAGCCTTACAATCAGAGCTTTGCAGCCTGCGTCATGCGCGGGAGTGCTGATGCTTTGCCTTTTAAAACGGGGAGAATGGCGTGGAAATACGTGTTTTCGACACGAAACAGCAATTAGGAGAGGCTGCAGCAAAACGTGGTGCGGAAGCCATCAGATCGGCTCTGCGCAACAAGGGGAAAGCCTCAATTATTGTTGCTACCGGTGCCAGCCAGTTTGAAATGCTGGAAGTACTGATCCGCGAACCGGATATTGACTGGTCCAAAGTCACCGCTTTTCATCTGGATGAATATGTCGGCATGAAAAAGAGCCATCCGGCAAGCTTCCGCCGCTATCTGATTGAGCGCTTTGTTAAACCGCTCGGCGGTAAAGTCACACTCCACGAAATCAATGCCGAAGATAATCCGGAAGCAGAAGCCAGCAGGCTCAGCAAGCTGATCATGAATGAAAGCATTGATGTTTGCTTTGCCGGTATCGGCGAAAATTGCCATCTGGCTTTTAATGACCCGCCGGCCGATTTCGAGACCGACAAACCTTATATTATTGTTGATCTGGACGAAGCCTGCCGCCGTCAGCAAATGGGTGAAGGCTGGTTTGCCACGCTGGAAGATGTGCCTGCTCAGGCTATCTCCATGAGCATTAAACAGATTATGAAATCGTCCCTGATCATTCTATCCGTGCCGGATCAACGTAAGGCGCAGGCTGTTAAAAATGCCCTTGAAGGACCAGTAACACCGCTTCATCCGGCATCCATTTTGCAAAATCACAACAACACTGTGGCTTTGCTCGACACCCAATCAGCGTCGCTTTTGTCATGCGCACCAAAGGTTTAACCGATCTTCAGGTCAACGGCTTTGCCGGTGTTGATTTCAACTCCGGCAAGCTTACCGCATCTGAACTCGACCATGCATTAGAAGCTATGCTCGCGTCAGGTGTCACCGCCTGTTTGCCGACGCTGATCACTGCTGCACCGGATGTGTTGCTGCAGCGTATTCAAGTGCTGGATAATGCCATTCAGCATAGCAGACTTGGCCGTCTGATATGCTTAGGCCTGCATATTGAAGGGCCGTTTCTCAACCCGCAACAGGGTTTTGCCGGATGCCATCCGGCTGGCGTTATGACACCACCATATGCCAGTCTGATTGATGATTTGCAGGCGCGGATCACCACACCGATCCTGCTGGTGACGCTGGCGCCGGAACTCTCCGGTTCTGAAGAATTTATTGCAGCGATGAAGGCCCGCAATATTCTCACAGCCATCGGCCATTCTGATTGTAACTTTGAGACTGCGGCTCAAGCAGCCTCGGCCGGAGCCAGCCTTTCCACCCATCTCGGCAATGGCCTGCCGCAGCATATGCCAAAGCTGGAAAATCCGCTGTTTGCCCAATTGGCAGAAGACCGCCTCACCGCCTGCCTCATTGCCGACGGATTTCATATTCCGCCGCAAGCGCTCAAAGTAATGATACGGGCGAAGGGGATTTCGCGTTCCGTTTTGGTAACCGATGCGGTTTCCGCAGCAGCGGCTGAGACAGGCTTTTATCATTTCGCGGATATGCGGATTGAGCGCCATGACAATGGCATGGTCAAAAATCCGAATGGTGCCGGTCTCGCCGGTTCAACGCTGTGTCTCGATCAGGCTGTGCGTAATCTTGTGGCATGGGGCATTGCCTCCTTTGATGAAGCAGTGCGCATGGCATCCGGTAATGTTGAGGCACTTCTGGCGCCTGTTCTCGCTGCCCGAGGCATAAAACAGCCTGTGAGTTTCATCGAATGGACATCTGATCTGTTTATACGGAAAGCAACCTTTCCGGAGCATGACACATAAGCATCAAAACCGCTCAACCTATAAAAATAAAAAGGGGAACAGGATGAAAATCAATGATCTGAGAATGAACCGGCGCGTGCTGATTACAGGTGCATCCGCAACCGCATTTCTGGCTGGGAGTGGCTTAAGTTTTGCCCGCAAAATGCCGCTGCCTGCCAAACCGGTCGAGGTGAAGCTGATGGATGTCGGCGGGGCTTTGTCGCTCGTACAGCCTGCTCTTGAACTTTATGCCGAGCGCAATCCGGATAAGGTTTCCCGCATCGTGTTTCTGAAAGCACCGGTGACCGAACTGGCCGGTAAACTCAAAGTGCAACAAAAAAGCAATCGCGTTGATATTGATCTTGTGCTGACCGGCAGTGACGGTCTCGCAGCCGGTCTTATCGAAGATACATGGATGCAAATCCTGCCAGAGTTTAATGAAACTTTTCCTGATATTGAAGCCAATTACGAGCCTGCAGCCCTGAACCTGCATAAAATTCAGGGTGCCGGTTACGGTGTGGTTGTCACCTATTACCCTTCGGGCCCGCTGCTTGAATATGCACCGGAGCGTGTGGCAAAAGCACCGGAAAGTGCTGAAGAACTGCTGGCCTGGGCAAAAGAAAATCCGGGCCGTTTCCTCTATGCCCGTCCGACAAATTCAGGCCCTGCCCGCACCTTCATGATGGGGCTGCCTTATATTCTCGGTGACAAAGACCCGACCGATCCGATCAACGGCTGGGAGAAAACATGGAGCTATCTCGCGGAACTCGGCGATTATATTGATTATTATCCGGCAGGTACCGGCGCAACGATGAAGGAATTCGGCGAAGGTTCACGCGATATTATCGTGACCACCACCGGCTGGGACATTAATCCGCGCGCGGTCGGCATTGTGCCGGAAACAGCTAAAATCTCCACACTGAAAGGCTTCCACTGGGTTTCTGATGCCTTCTTCATGTGTATTCCGAAAGGCGTGAAAGATGATGTTCTGGCGGTGACGCTGGACATTATGGCCTTCCTGCTCACACCGGAAGCACAGGCCTTTGCCTATAATGAAGGCTCGCTCTATCCGGGCCCCGCGGTGAAAAATGTTCCGCTTTCCATGGCCCCGCAGCATAGTCAGGATATTATCAAGCAATTCGGACGACCTGAATATGATGACCTGATTGCCAATAATCCGATTGAGCTGCCGCTGAAACCGGAAAAAATGGTGCAGGCTTTCCGCAAGTGGGATGAGCTGGTCGGCGCACGCAAATCATAACCATTACACCTTCACCCCCAGACTGCGGAGCCTACAGCCTTGTGTGTCTATTCGATATACAGCGCTCAAAAGCTCCGCATTTTTTCCGATTACAGCGGATAGCAATATGACACAGATCCCGCAGGTTGCTCTTATCGGTGCCGGTTATCGCGGCAATGCCTATGGCGATATTGCCCTGAAAAACCCGCATCTTATGAAATTTGCCGCCGTCTGCGATATCAGACCGGATGCGGTTGCTGCATTTGCCAGCAAGCATGGCATTGCGCCGGAGAACTGCTTTTCAGACAGTATCACCATGCTCAACGCGCTCAAAAACATTGATGCAGTTGTCGTGGCCAATCTCGACAAGGATCATGAAACTGTTGCCATTGCTGCTCTAGATCGCAAATTCAATGTGCTGCTGGAAAAGCCGATGGCTTCCACGGTTGAAGCCTGTCAACGCATGGCGGAAGCCGCCGACCGCAACCAGCGCTTTCTGATGATCTGTCATGTGCTGCGCTACACACCGTTCTTTGCCAAGATCAAAGAGCTGATTGAGAACCGGACTTTCGGGACTGTGCAAAGTATCCGCGCTTCCGAAAATATCGGTTATTATCATCATTCGCACAGTTATGTGCGCGGCAATTTCCGGCGCTTAGAAGACGGCAGTCCACTGATACTGGCGAAATGCAGCCATGATATGGATATTCTGCACTGGCTGACGGATGAAACGCCTTTACGTATTTCCAGTTTCGGCAGCCTGAAACAATTTACACCGGAGAACGCCCCGCAAGGCGCTGCGGAACGTTGTCTCGATGGCTGTCTGGTGGAAATGACATGCCCCTATTCCGCACGCCGGATTTATCTGGGAGAGCATACCGGTTGGCCGGTTTCCATGATCTCCGTTGACACCAGTCTTGAGGCGCGCACGCAGGCGATCCGTAACGGGCCTTATGGCCGTTGTGTTTATCACAGTGACAATACAGTGGTTGACCGGCAGATTGTCGGCATTGAATTTACCAATAATATTACCGCCAGTTTTGAAGTTCATGCCTTCAACAAGCGCACCGAACGCCATATCCACATCGGTGGTAGCGAGGGAGAACTGACCGGTTGTTTTGAAGACGGCAGTCTGGTGATTAAATTCTTTGATGACCGGCCGGATATCACAATTCAGATTGAAACACTTGCCGGTGATCATATGGGCGGCGATCTGCGATTGATGGAAGATTTCGCCACTGCGCTACGCGCTCCTTATGGACATGAAATCAGAACCGCTGCTCAAAAATCAGTCACAAGTCATTTGATGGCGCTGACTGCAGAACAGGCCAGAGTGAGCAGACAGGTCATTGAGCTGTGAACTCCGCATGTGTTTGATCGCGCGAGGATAATATATTCAGATCATAATTATCTATGTTACATGAAGCATGTATTCCGGCATTGTATTGTCGGAATTATTGCGGAGAAAGCATGATGATTTGCAGAGTGATCAGTATAAGCCGGATCAAAAAAGAAGCTGTGCGCTTACTGGTGTTGCTACTGTCAGTTTTCACAGTCACTCATTCTGCTCATTCCAAGAATTTACCTCCCTATCAGGAACTGAGTACCAGACACATATGTGAAGCCACATCAGTGATGGCTGCTCCGGGAAAATCCCCTGCCCATATGTTGAAATCGGGCGAAGAGGTTCGGTTAAAGGACGTCACCTTCGGGGCAGATAATCTGCCTTATTTTGCAGTTGACTATGCAACCGGAACAGGCCTGCAACGTGCAACAGGTTTTGTGCCTGTAGAAAAAATCAGTCATTTTTGCGATTTCACCAAGCGTTCTGACAGAGGCCGCAGTTTTCAGGCTCCTCCCAATACCTGCCATCTGATCGCGGCTAAGACAGACACGCTAACAGCTTTGAACAAGCAAGCCGTCGCTCTGAAAGAATATCGCCCATCCATGGCCGCTTACCGATTGGCTGACGGTCAATATGCGCTTTCACTTGGCCTGCTGAATATTCGGGCGAGCGGGAGTATTATAGCCCGCGCCAGTGATCTTCCCGAAAACAGCGAATGCTCAACTGGTACCGAATTTGTTAAAGCATTAGTGAAAGATGAGAAGGAATTCTCAGAGGGAGAGAATGATCGCTTTGCCTCTGTCTCCGACCGTTTTGCCGCCGCCCGCAACTTGATGGGAGAAGCAGGAAATGCGACCAATCTTAAGAAAGCCTGCGATCTGGGTTTGAACGAAGCCTGCAGCAGCTATGCTGAAGCGATCTACAATATAGAAGATCCGGACGGTACTTTACCCGCAAAGGTTACACATTACGCTCTGATGGGCTGTATGGGAGGAGACATACGCGGCTGTCAGCTGGCGATCAACCGCACAGACAATACCTTGGAGAATGCGCAGTTTCGCACGGTCGAGGGCGGCACCGGCAATGCTGAAGATCTTGTACTGCCTGAACTTGCCAAGCCGGGCTGCGACGCACGTCAGGCTGTGAGCTGCATTCTGCTTGCCCGCGGCACCGCACCTTATACAAAGCCTACGCTTGCAGAGGCCGCATCAAATTTTACCGCGAAACTCACAGCATGCAGATCCGGTATTGCATGGGCTTGTGAAGAAGTTCCTGATGCCTTCGGATATGTCGTGCAAGCCCGCGGTGAATATACATCTGCAACGGCCGACGAGAATTATTCACTCGGATCATTGACTGAAGAAATTTGTACACCCGGCCCGAAACAACCCAATATTGTACACTGTAAACCCGCTTATTATAAATATCGGGATTTTCTGCAGGCAAACAAAACGCCGCCACTCACGGATACAAGAATTGCAAAAGCAAAAGGTTTGCTTGAACGCGGCTGTATCGCGGGTGATCCGGCGGCCTGCGCAGTACAGACCAAACTAACTGATCACTGGTCTGCTGAAGACCGGAATGCGGCAGCAGCCAGAGCAATCAAGTTGTGCGCCGGACAGTCTGACAAGGACAGCATTTGTGACAGTCTTGGTGTTGCGCTTGATCCAAATCTCGAAACGGCAAAACCTGCCCAGCGCAAACTCTACGACACGCTTGTTATGACATGCATGACAGACAAAACGTCCAACGGCCCGCAGGCGTGCAGCGCTGCGGTATCCGCCTATGCTTCTCTGGAAAGCACAGATCAGGTACACAATATTGAAACAATGCTGGCGAATGCGTGTAATAATGAAAATATCAATGGCTGTCAGGCATTAGCATCGCTTATAGCTACAAAAGCGCAAAATAATCCGGAGACAAATCAGTCACCTGAGGACGACAAAAGCGTCACTCTGTTATCCGTGCTGCGTACCGGTTGTCGCTTTGATGACAACCCCGCCAGTACCTGCCTTTCCTTAGCAGATAGTTTGAACTCTGCCGGTGAAGTTAACGCCGCGATGGATGTCTACACCAAGACGTGCGGATATCAGGTTACTCACGCCAACGAAAGACTTGCGGATGTGCGTATTTGCTATGATGCAGCCAAATTCGCATTGAGTCAGAAGACCCGCTATGCCAATGCACTGCAATGGTCGGAATTTGCCTGCAATTCTGCCGATCTGGGGCTGTCAGCCTATGCATGCAAACTGGCCGGAAATATCTATGCCTCAGGGCTTGGTATAGAAACAGATTTACAAAAAGCCGCTATAGCCTATCGGAACGGATGTTTTCATCCTTACGTGAAGACGACAGATGGCGAGGCCTGCCTCAAATACGGAAATATGTTGCTGGAGGCACATGACAACTCTGACAGTGCAGCCTCTGTAACACCTGAAGATCTGCAAAACTCAGGTGACATGATATCAGAAGCTTCCAGAGCCTATGACATGGGCTGCATGGACAATATTGAGCAGGCTTGTCAGGCGAACCGGAAATTGCTGACCGACTGGAGCAAGGGACTATATTCCCATAACCGCGTGCAGTGCCGCGTTGAGGATGACCGCGGGTCTGTCTATTCCGACAAGATATGCCGTGAATTTTCATTCTACCAAGCTGCCGGGCAACTCAAAGAAGAACGCCGTCAGATCAGGCTCGAAGTCTATGTATGGCCCGACGGTGACCGCAGCGTCGTCTATCAAAGAGATGGTACGTGGTTACTCAACGAGGTAACAACAGCCGGACTTCGCCATATCGATGCAACAAAATGCTGGCGCAATCCGGTTTCAAAACGAAGCTTCTGTGTCAGTCCCCTTCAGGAGTGAGGTTTTTCGTTTTTGCCCGATGCAAATCTCACAGAGAACATCGCTTCAGCTCCCGAACACTGACCAGCCCATACGGCGGCACAGGATTTCCAGAGCGCGTGTGCCAAGCAGCGAGTTGCCGTGCTGGTTCAAGCCCGGCGACCACACAGCAATGGATGAAATACCGGGAACGATAGCGAGAATACCACCACCGACACCGCTTTTGGCTGGCACGCCGACACGAAATGCAAAATCGCCGGAGCCGTCATAGTGACCACAGGTCATCATCAGCGCGTTGATACGCAAGGCACGTTCCACACTGACAATACGGTGATTACTGACCGGATTGCGGCCGGATGCAGAAAGAAACAGCCCTGCCCGCGCCAGTTGCTCACAGGACATCGCCAAAGCACATTGGTGGTGATACACGCCCAGAACATGGGGCGGCAGATTGTCGAGATTTTTATTCGCTTTCAATAAATTGGCCAGCGCCGCATTATTGAAGCCGGTGCGGTCTTCTGCTTTTGCCACCACTTCATCAATATAAATATCGTCATCCTCAGCGATGGATTGCACAAAACGTACAATCTCGCCGATCGTTTCACGCGGTTGATGTGAACTCAGCAGAATATCTGAAATCACAATCGCACCGGCATTGATGAACGGATTGCGCGGCAGTCCTTTTTCCAGCTCAAGCAAGACACTGGAGTTAAAAGGATCGCCTGAAGGCTCACGGCCGACACGCTGCCAAATGCCGTCACCTCTTTTGCCCAGAGCCAGCGCCAGAGCAAACACTTTGGAAATACTTTGGATAGAGAATTTTTCCTGAGCGTCACCGGCAGAGATCAGTGTGCCGTCATGAAGCATAATGGATATGCCGAATTTCGCAGGATCAACCTGTGCAAGAGGCGGAATATAATCAGCGACTTTGCCACGGATACCGGTATCTTTGATTTCAGCCTCGATTTCATCGAGTACGGCGCGCAAACGCTGTTTCAACTATTTTACACCTTTGAGATACCGCTATTGCGTAACCAACAGTCATGAAAGCAGCGGTGACCGGTTTACACCGCATCACCGCCTGCTTGTGAGCCAGAATGGCTAAACAATGCCAGCCATTCTGTCCATTCTCAAATGCGCGATCTTTTAACGTTTAACGTCAAAATTACGGGTTTCCGGCATCATAAACATCGCCACAAGCGAAATCACACTGGTTGCAACCACATAATAAGCCGGTGCCACAGCACCAAAAATGCCGATCAGCCATGTGATAATAAACTGTGTGGTGCCGCCAAACAATGTCGCACCGATCGCATAGATCAGGGAAACACCGGTGGCACGCAGAGCAATCGGCATCATCTCAGGGATTGCCACAAGGCTTGCAGCGCCTGTCATCGAGGTGAGCAGTGTAATCGCAGCGGTTACAATCAGCAGCACTGTCGCATCTTTGGATTCCGACAGCCAGAAGAACAGTGGGATAATAACGATCATCAGCACGATACGCGGCCAGATCATCACGCCTTTGCGACCATATTTATCAGCAAGATAACCGGCAACGAGGGCGAAAATGAAAGTCATCGTACCGCCAAGCACTGTACCGGCCTGCGCGAGAATTGCAGGCAGTTTCAGGGTCTGAATGGCATAGGTGGTCATATAGTTGCCTACCTGTGTCGACACGGTGGTCGAAATCATCACCAGAATACCCAGCACCAGAAAACGTGTGTGATCGGAGAATACCGAAGTCACAATCTGCGTACCGGTTTTATCGCTTGGCTTTTCCAGAGTTTCCGGCAAAGCGCGGCGGATATAAAGCGCAATCGGAATAAGCGCCAGCGAGACGAGGAACGGAATACGCCAGCCCCATGACACCAGATCTTCATGTGGCAGATACCATGACACCAGCACGCCCATCAGGCCACCGGCAACGACGGCGATACCCTGACTGGCAATCTGCCAGCTGGCATAAAGGCCGCGCTTATCGCGCGGTGCAGCTTCAATCAGCATGGCCGATGCCGGCCCGACTTCACCGCCAAGTGCCAGCCCCTGCAACAGACGGCATAGCAGAACGATGATCGGCGCGGCAATGCCGATTGTTTCATAGCTCGGCGTTGCGGCCAGACCCAATGTACCGACGGTAATCAGCGTCACAGTCAGGATCATTGCAGCGCGGCGCCCTGCTTTATCCGCGAAAGCACCAATCAGAACGCCGCCAAGCGGACGGGTGAAAAAGCCCACACCGAAAACTGCAACTGAGGCCAGAAGGCTTGCTGTTTCACTGCCGAGCGGGAAGAATGTCTGCCCGATATAAACCGCGAAAAACGAATAGACGATAAAATCGTAAAATTCGAGAGCGTTACCGGCAACGGCCGCAGCAATTGCCTTGACCGGTGGTTTTTCAGACTGGCCGGACAGATCGTCCGAAGCCGTATGCGGCGCGTGCATAACAGAAGCGCTCATGGTTATCCTCCAACAGATATAATAGTTTTAGTCTTTACGGCCTGTGTTGCCGTTCAGAAATTCCTCCGTCAAGGCCACCCAATAGGCGGCTCCCTCAACGATATTCGCGTCATTAAAATCGAAGCCGTCATTATGCAGCGCACGGCTCACAGGGCCCGGCTGATCGCCGTTTCCGAGGAAAATATAAGAACCCGGACGTTTTTCGAGCATGAAGGCAAAATCTTCACTACCGGTCATCGGCGTGGTCTGGGCAACAAAATTACCCTCAGCGGCAAAGCGCTTGCCAACCTCACGTGCGAACTCTGTTTCTTCGGTGGAATTCTGCAAGGCAGGATAGCCGCGAACATAATCAATATCAGCTTTGACGCCGAAACTCTGTGCCTGCGTGGCGACCAGATCACGAATACGGTCTTCAAGCAGATCGCGGACTTCCGGCTTGAAACAACGCACTGTCAGTTCGATCTGTGCAGTCTCAGGGATGACATTATTCGCCATGCCCGCCTGCATAACACCGACGGTAACGACAGCCGCATCCAGCGGATTAACATTTCGTGCGACAACAGTCTGCAAGGCCATCACGATAGCAGCGGTTGCAACAATCGGATCGGCCGTTGTATGCGGCTGCGCACCATGGCCGCCGCGACCGGTGATCTTGATGGAAACACTGTCGGACGATGCCATCATCGCACCATCATAAAACTGCAACTGGCCTTGCGGCGAACCCGGCATATTATGGATACCAAACACGGCATCGCACGGGAACTTTTCAAACAAGCCGTCAGCAACCATACGGGCTGCACCGCTATCAGGGCGGCCATATTCTTCAGCAGGCTGGAAGATCAGATTAACAGTACCGCTGAAATTGCGGCGCTCGGCCAGCGCTTTGGCAGCGGCAAGCAGCATTGTTGTGTGACCGTCATGTCCGCAGGCATGCATCACACCACTATTGACGCTGGCATAAGGCAGACCGGTTGCTTCCAAAATCGGCAGCGCATCCATATCCGCACGCAGACCAATGGCCGCTGAGGCTTCACCATTGCACAACTGGCCGACAATACCGGTTGTGCCGATATTGCGCTCAACCTTATAGCCCCATTTTTCCAGCAGATCAGCGACAATGCCACCGGTTCTGATTTCGTTAAATGCCAGTTCAGGGTGCTGGTGCAGATCACGCCTCAGCGCAACAAACTCCTCAACATCGCGCTCAATCAGCGCTCTGATGTTTTTCATGACTCCACCCTCCTAGACTTAAAAACTATTACCGATGTTAGCTAAGAGGTGCATTTTCATTTGTCCAATGCATAGTAAATTTGATAATCATGCATAATAGGCATACCAGTTTAGGAAAGTTTCATGAACATTCAGCAATTACGACATTTTATTGCGCTTGCTGAGAAAGGCTCTTTCACACGGGCAGCGGAACATGCGCATCTCACCCAACCGGCACTGTCGCGCAGTATTGCGCAACTGGAAGCCGAGCTGGGGATGAAGCTGGTTGATAGAATCGGCAAGCGCTGTGAAGTCACGGCTTTTGGCAATGTGGTGCTCGACCATGCACGCCGCGTATTGTTCGAGACCGAAGAACTCTATCGAGTTGTCAAACAGCAGCATGAAGGCAGTGCGGGAAGGATCAGGATCGGGCTTGGGTCAACACCAAGCGCCCTGCTGACAGCGCCGCTTCTGAGCCGGTTTTCAACCACCAATCCGTCTTTGCATATTCTGCTGATGCGCGGTTCCATTCCGCTGCAAGTGCAGGCATTGCGGGAGAGAACGCTGGACATGCTGGTTGTCGAAATCAGAGGTGTAACGATAACCGCAGATCTGCATATTGAAATGCTGCCCGCATTGCGCACAGGTTTTCTGGTCAGTCAGGGGCATCCCTTGCTGCAAAATCAACAGGTCAAATTTTCTGATCTGCGGCCATGGCCATTGGCAACCACAATCCTCGCGCCTGAGCAGATACGCAATATGGTCGCGATCTACGGACCGGAAGCCCATCCCGATGAGAGTGTCACCTTTCACTCCGATGCGATTGACGGGTTGCTTCAGACCACATTGAGCAGTCAGACCATTTATTACGGCGTTATCGCACCGGCACATGAGCTGATAACATCAGGACAACTGGTGGAAGTTCCTGTGCGTCCTGTTTCAGACACGTCGCAATTCGCCATCATTCGCCTGTCCGGTCGCTCACAGCCGCCGATGTTCCCCATTCTGCGTAATCTCATTCGCGAGAGAATGGAGGAATGGAGTGCGATTTGACGGCTTTACCGCCATCAGCAGCTCCGGTTCTTGACCATGCGCGCATTATTCTCCAGTAACAACACATACAGACAGTGCCGGAGCATCCCGTGAAAACCATTGCAATTGATTTTGAAACTGCCAATGAACAACGCGGCAGCGCCTGTTCTGTCGGTCTGGCATGGATTGAAGATGGTCAGGTCGTGCGGGTTGAAGAGCGCTTTATCCGGCCGAAAACTATGCGTTTTTCCTCTTTCAACATTGCCATCCACGGTATCCGTCCGGAGCATGTGGAAGATGCCGGAGAATTTCCGGAAGTGATGGATGAATTCGCCGATGATTTTATGGGAGCCACAATGATTGCCCATAATGCAGCTTTTGATTTCAGTGTCTGGCGCGCTTCACTGGATCAGTATCAGCAGAGCTATCCTGAATTGCATTATCTTTGTTCAGTCAAAATGGCACAAATGGTCTGGCCGCAATTGCCGTCACACAAGCTGAATATTCTTGCTGATTATCTTGGTCTGAGCTTTCATCATCATAATGCTGCGGAAGATGCTGCGATCTGTGCTCAGGCAACAATCGCTATGGCACATTCTATAGGTGCCGCCACATTGGCGGACATGCCACGCATGATCGGTATGCGTGCCGGACGTCTCTTTGCCAACGGATATGAAGCCTGCACCATCCGCAGAAAATAATGATAGGAGTGCATATAAAAAGGTGGCGAACCACCTTTTTATCTCTCAGATGCGTTTTACAAGAGCGTGCTGCATGTAATCTGATCCACTGCACCCGCTCTATTTCTTTGTTTTAACGCATGTCTTTATCCCAAAACCGGTGCCCACTTTTGGGAGACATGCTTTAGCTATTACCACCGGCAGCCAGATAACGTTCAGCCAGCCGCGCCCAGAGCGCAGAACCGACCGGCAGATTGGCATCATTGAAATTATATTTCGGATTATGCAACACGGCTGAATCCACACCATTACCAAGACGCAGGAAACTACCCGGCTTGTGCTGGAGGAAATAAGAGAAATCCTCGCTGCCCGGGATCAACGGACAGGTTGAAACCTTGGCATCGCCGATCAGCTCACGCGCAACCTCTGTCGCAAAAGCGGTTTCCGCATCGGAATTGACCACCACCGGATAGCCCAGCTCATATTTGATCTCAGCTGTCGCGCCATAGGCTTCCACATGCTGCTCAGTCAGTTCACAAACGCGGTTTTGCAGCAGCTCACGTACAACCGGCGAGAACGAGCGGATGCTCACTGCCAGATCAACATCATCAGGAATAACATTGGATGCTTCGCCGCCGTGAATAGTGCCGACTGTAATCACTGCAGTTTCTGTCGGATCGACATTGCGGGCAACGACAGTTTGCAGAGCCATCACCAAACTGCAGGCGACCATCACCGGATCAACGGTCAGATGCGGACGGGAGGCGTGACCGCCTTTGCCGATAACTTTGATATAAGCCGTATCAGCCGCGGCCATCATCGGGCCGGAACGGGTGAGAATAGTGCCTTCCGGCGCACCCGGATGATTGTGCAGGCCGAAAATCGCATCGCACGGAAAGCGCTCGAACAGACCGTCCGCGATCATTGCCTGTGCACCGCTGATTTCACCGGCTTCTTCTGCCGGCTGGAATACCAGTGTGACAGTGCCGTTGAAATTCTTTGTCCGTGCCAGATGTTCAGCCGCACCAAGCAGCATGGTTGTATGACCGTCATGACCGCAGGCATGCATTTTACCAGCCACTGTACTTGCATAAGGCAGGCCGGTTTTCTCCAGAATTGGCAGCGCATCCATATCGGCACGGATCGCAACACTGCGACCGCCGGTACCGACAGTCAGCCGGCCGACAACACCGTGGCCGCCGACATTGCGGGTAACGTCATAGCCCCAGCCTTCCAGCTTTTCAGCGACATAGGCTGCGGTCTTTTCTTCTTCAAAAGACAATTCAGGATTGGCATGGAGATGATGGCGGATTTCTTCCAATGCGCTGCGGCGTGGTTCAAGATCGGCGATACGGGCGAAATTATCGGACTGTGTCATGGTCTGCTCCCGTCCTCATAACGGGATCTCCTGTAATATTTATCGGCAGGCATGCTGCATTGCGGTCAGAGACTCAAACTACTGTATCATATATGCAAAACACGCCGGTTTTGTATCCGGCGTGTTGTTTTTTATCAGATAAAACGACTGAGGAAGCTGCGGGTACGCGGATGCTGAGGATTTTCGATCACCTCTTCCGGTGTGCCCTCTTCAACCACCTTGCCGCCGTCCATAAAGATCACACGATCTGCGGCCTCACGGGCAAAGCCGATTTCGTGAGTGACCACGATCATCGTCTGCCCCTGATCGGCGAGACTGCGCATGGTTGTCAGCACCTCACCCACCAGTTCCGGATCAAGCGCGGAAGTCGGCTCATCAAACAGGATGAGTTTCGGTTTCACGGCCAGTGCACGGGCAATCGCTACACGCTGTTGCTGACCACCGGAAAGCTGGCGCGGATAGGCATTGATCTTGTGGGACATACCGACTTTCGCCAGCAATTCCTTGGCCGTTGCAATAGCCTCGCTTTTGCTGCGGCCATGAACTCCGACCGGAGCTTCAATCACATTCTGCAAAACAGTCATATGCGGATAGAGATTGAACTGCTGGAACACCATGCCGATCTGGCTACGCTGTTTGGCGATAGCACGGTCTGACAATGGCAGCAGGCGATCGTTTTTATACTTATAACCGATCTGCTGCTCATCGACAAAAATCGAACCTTTGTCGATGGTTTCAAGCCGGTTGATACAACGCAGGAAGGTGGATTTGCCCGAACCGGAAGGCCCGAGAATAACCACGACCTCGCCGGAGCGTACTTCCAGATCAATGCCACGCAGCACTTCAATACCGTGAAAGGCCTTGTGCACATTATGGGCATGAACAAGAGGTTTTTGCATATTGGCGGTCTTATCCATCATGCATTCTCCTGCATCTGAACCGGTGCTTCATCTTTGACCGCATCGCCGCGTTCACCACGGTTATAATGACGTTCAATCGCACTCTGTCCGACATTCAGCACGGATGTAATCAGCAGATACCACACAACCGCAACCAGCAGCATCGGGATAACCTCGAATGTGCGGTTATAGATCGACTGAACGGAATAAAGCAGATCAGCCATGGCGATAACACTGACAAGTGATGTCGCTTTAATCATGCTGATCAGCTGGTTCCCTGTCGGCGGCACGATAGAACGCATGGCCTGCGGGATAATGATACGGCGCAATGCGCGTGCCCGTGTCATACCAAAAGCGGCTGCGGTTTCGCCCTGTCCTTTATCAACAGACAACAGGCCGCCACGGATAATCTCCGCCATATAGGCTGCTTCATTCAGTGCCAGACCAACAATCGCAGCGGTCAGCGGTGTGATAAGGTCGTTGGTATTCCAGCTGACAAGTGTCGGGCCGAACGGGATAGCCAGCGAGATTTTCGGAAACAAGGTTGAAAGATTGTACCAAAAGATCAACTGCACCAGCAGCGGTGTGCCACGGAAAAACCAGATGAACAGATTGGACAGCGAACTTGCCAGCCTGTCCTGCGACATGCGGGCAATTGCCAGAATAAGGCCAAGTGCAACACCGATAATCATCGCCACAACGGTCAGGCTGAGGGTGATATACAGCCCTTCCATCACTGTTGAATCAAAGAAATAAGCGGCGACGACCGGCCAGCCGAAATTCGGATTATTGGCAACAATAATACCGAAATCGAGTGCCACACCCAGAACAACTGCCCACAGGATCACACGTTTCAGCGGAAAGGGTGCGCGCGCACGGGCGACGTCGAAACGTTCGACATCACCCACGGCTGCGCCTGAACCACGCAACTCACTCATTGCGCGGTCTTTCCGGCGAGATTGATACCGGCTTTATCAATCATGTTCTTTTCCAGACCCCATTTTTTCATGATCGTGGCATAGGTGCCGTTGTCGATCAGCATCTGGATACCGTCACGGAACACTTCGCTCAGCGGTGAGTCTTTTGGCAGCACTGCGCCCTGATACAGGTCATCAAAGCCGTTTTTCTGGCCGGTTGCAGCCAGTTCCAGCTGACCATTGGACTGCTGAACAAAATAGGTCAGAGGTGCCTGTGATGAGAAGAACGCATCGGCGCGGTTAGAGCGCACGGCCAGAATAGAGCTTGGCTGGTCATTATAAGACTGCACTTCAATCGGCTTGCCGTCCGCGGTGCATTTCTCATTCTGCTCCTTGATCACTTTCTCAGCCGAACCGCCCGCCATTACAGCGATACGCTTGCCGCAGGCTGTATCCAGCGATGTGATGCCTTCCGGATTGCCATGCTTCACCGCGAAAACCACATATTCACGCACCCAGTCTACAAAATCATTGGCGCCCTGACGGGACGGGAAGTCACCGTTCGGTCCAAAGCCGAGCTGGTAACGTCCGGCAGAAATACCGCTCAGAACCGATGGCAGACCGCTGACTGTCGAATGGGTGATTTTGATACCGAGCAGCTGACCGAGTGCATCGGTCATGTCCGTCGCATCGCCGTTCACGTCCTTACCATTGATGATCTGGTAAGGAGGGAAGGAACCGGAATTCACATCATTAATAACACCGGCCTTGATGATGTCTTCCGGCAGACGGGCGCGCAGCGCCTCATTCAATGCCTGTTCCGGAATTTTCACATCCTCAGCCAAAGCCTGTTGTGCAAAAACACTGCCAAATACAGCAGCTGCCAGTATAGTTTTTTTCATCTCACTCTCCCAATAGTTCAGAGCATTTCCAGTTTGTCTTCCATGACAGGAAATGCTCTGTCTGTTTGTTTTTACGCGTATCTTATCCGAAAACCGCTTCGCACTTTTCGGGATACGCTTTGGCTGGCGCAATCACGCCTTGTTCGCATAAAACGGAAACAGTTCTTCAACGCTTAGTTTGCGCTGCAAAATACCCTGCAAATGCAATTCATCAGCGAAATCATTAATCATCGCCTCATTGGCGGCGATACCGCTGACATTCCAGTTTTCCGGCAGATTCTGTGCGCATTTCAGCAATTCATCGAGCATCCAGGGTGTGGTTTCCGCATATTTGCGGCGCTTTACTGTCCACACACGCTGGCTTTCATCCAAGAGATCGCTCAGTTCCTGCGCCACCCACGGATGTTCCGCCAGAATTTCCGGCTTGATACCCATCAGATGCATACCCGGCACGTAACCGACATCGTTATAATAGGCCAGCTCCGCACTGCGGAAATCGGCCAGCACCTGACGGAAACCGGAGTTTTTGCCAAAATAACCATCCGGCATAAAGGGCGTGAATACTGCATCCAGCACACCCTCGCGCAGGGCATCCATCATCGGCTGTTCACCCGGCATGGCCTCAATACGGCCTGCACGGCCAAAACCGTCCAGACGATCTGTAACCGGATGCGCTTCTGTCAAACGGCCTGCATACCAATAGACATCCTCAACCCCGATACCATGACGGCGCAGTGCCGCACGTGTCCATGTATTGCCGGAATCGCGCCAGCCGGTGACGCCGATCTTCTTGTCTTTCAGCTGTTCAAAACCGGTAATACCGCTGTCTGTACTGGTGATGATGCACCGATGACGGAAGCCGCGCATGATGAAATTCGGAATGCCGGTAATGCTGGTATCACCCTCATCACGCAAAGAAACGTAACGGCTGAATGACATTTCGGACGCTTCATGGGCCTCATCTTCTCCCGGATGAGAAACCAGCGTGCCCACACGATCAACAATCACATCAAGCTTTTCAGAACGCACATCGCCCAAAGCCAGCGGTGTCAGATAATCCCAGTCACGCACAGCGATACGCAATTTAACCGGCATAAATATTCCCTCAAAATTTCCTCTGTACAAATGAAGTTAAATGTTCAAATTGAACCGATCAAATGTTATTATGTTACTGAACATTAAATCGGATAAATAATTATGGTGCCTGATTTCTCCAGCGAGTGGTTTGCCCGCCACCTTGAAGACCGCACGACGCGCGGCATTGCCCGCGACATGGCAGGATTAATCAGACGCGGCGCCTTGCCGGTCGGCACCAAATTACCGCCGATCCGTGATCTGGCTTATGTTCTGGGGATCAGCCCCGCCACCATTTCCGAGGCCTTGAGCGAGTTGCGTAAGCTCAAGATTATCAATGGCAAAGGCCGCAACGGCACATGGGTCAGCGGTGATCATTTTGCAGCAAAACCGGCACGATTGATGAGCTTCGGCAATTACGGCGATGATGTACTGGATCTCTCCATGGCCATACCGGACACAGCTTTACTGCCATCACTGGAACAGGCTTTGCGCCATGGTGCTCAGGCGGATGGTCTCAACAGCTATCAGCGTGTGCGTATATTGCCTGAGCTTGAAGAGGCTGTGCGCCGCGACTGGCCTTATGAGCCGGAAGCCTTTCTGGCCACTAATGGCGGCTATAATGCCACTTATACGCTTATTCATGCCCTTGTAACGCCCGGATCATCCATCGCCATTGAAGATCCGACTGCGATGCGCCTTCTTGATATTCTTGAAGATTTCGGCGCTAAAATCATTCCGGTCACCTGTGACGATCAGGGCCCGCTGCCCTCTTCTCTGGCATCTGCTCTGGAGCAGAAACCTGCCGCGTTTCTGTTTCAGCCACGGGTTCATTCCGTGACCAGCCATTGCATGAGCAAAGAACGGTTGATGGCATTGGGTGATGTTCTGGAAGGGCATGATACACTCATCATTGAAGATGACGGTGTTGCCGATATTGCCATGGCACCGCGTCAGACACTCGGCGCACGTTTTCCTGATCGGGTGGTCCATATTCTGTCTTATTCCAAGACTTTAGGTCCTGATTTGCGTCTGGCAGTTCTCTCCGGCTCAGCCAGCCTTGTTGAGCAAATCCAGTCTTATCGTAGCTTCAGTTCCGGCTGGACAAGCCGTATTCTGCAATCGGCAGTGGCATGGCTGCTCAAAGATGAGGCAACGCAGCATAGTCTGGAGCAGGCAAAGCAGATTTACCGGCAGCGTGCCAGCTATTTTCAGCAGGCATTGGCCGCGCACGGCAAAAACATTCCGGACAATCATGGTCTGTGCTGTCTGATGCCGGTAGAATCCGAACAATTTGCACTGATTACGCTGGCCGCCCGCAATATTGCCGTGGCACCGGGTTCCAAATTCTCAGTCCGTCCGCTGGCAGCAGTGCGTATTGCAACCAGCACATTACAGGATCATCAGGTAGAGGATGTCGCGCGTGCTGCATTTCTCGCCAGCAAACCGGCTTAGCAACGGCCGGATTTTACTATACTCATAAGACCTCTGCTCTCTGACATTCAGCAAAGGTTCATAAAACGTGAACTAACCATTTCCTCATATCGCCGAAATTTGCCATAAATCAGCAAATAATAAGCACCGGCAATTAAGTGTTATTTCGATCGGGAATTGACGAAATGCAACCTATGCAATTTCTGCCTTCCTAAGGAGAGGGATTATGAGTTTTCGTTCTAAACTGCTCGCAACAGTTGTTTTTCCGGCTTTCTCGGCTTCCATCATGATGCAGCCTGTTCAGGCCGGCACATCAGAAGCCCCGATCATCCTCGCACAGGAAAACAGCGAACAGCCGGCTGACGATCAGATGCTGCGTCAGCAACAGGCTGAGGAACAACAGCGCGCAGCCGAAGAGGAAGCGCGACGGGCAGCTGAAGAGCAGCAAAGAGCTGCTCAGGAAGAAGCTGAACGACAGGCTGCAGAACAGCAACGTGCCGCCGAGCAACAGCGCGCGGCCGAAGAAGAAGCCAGACGTGCAGCTGAAGAGCAGCAAAAAGCCGCTCAGGAAGAAGCTGAACGACAGGCCGCAGAACAGCAACGTGCCGCTGAGCAACAGCGCGCGGCCGAAGAAGAGGCAAAACGCGCAGCCGAACAGCAGCAGAAAGCCGCTCAGGAAGAAGCTGAACGACAGGCTGCAGAACAGCAACGTGCCGCTGAGCAACAGCGTGCTGCCGAAGAAGAGTCAAAACGTGTAGCTGAAGAGCAGCAAAAAGCAGCGCAGGACGAGGCTGCCCGACAGGCAGAAGAACAAAAACAGGCTGCAGAACGGGCACAGCAAGACGCTGCCGAACAGCAGAAAAATGCTGACCAGCAAAAAGCTATAGACGAAGAAGCAGAAAAGCAGGCCAAAGAGGCAGCAGAGCAATCCAAACCTAAGGAAAGCCCGGAGCCGAAGCCAGCGCCAGAACCAAAGCCTGACCTTAAACCGGAGCCTGAACCGAAACCTGCTCAATCCGAAGAAACACCTCCTGCGCCAACCGAACAGGAGCCTGTAAAGCAACCGGAAGAACAGCCTGCCCCTCAGACAACACCTGAGCAACCTGCCCCTCAACCGCCTGTAACTGATGAAAAGCCTCAGGAACAAGAGGCTGAACCGGCCAAACAAGCGGATCAGCAGGTGCCGCAACCACAGCCGGAGCAGGAAGTTCAGCAGCCTGAAAACAACCAGCCTGCCGAACCTAAAGCTGAAATTATTGACGAGCGTACACCTGAGCAAAAGCAGGAGATTGCCAAAGATCCTGCCAGCACAGATGAAACCATTGTTCTGCCCGTTGAAAACGGAGCCGCCATTCTTGACAGTGATAAGGATGCGGATAATTTCGGCGGCAACCAATCCAGAGAAGAGCGCCGTAAACAGCGAGAGCAACAGCGTGCAGCCGAGGAGCAGAATACGCCTCCGCCTGTGAATGATGCCGCTGCTCAGGTTGAAATTCCGGCCACGATCTCTGAAAATCTGCCGCAGCAGATTGAAGCCAATCTCAAAGAAGAAGGCACGCGCATCAAAGATGCACCAGCCTTTGTGGTTCCGGACACTACAAATATCATCAATAATACGGTTGTGAATAATACCGTTATTAACAACACGACAATCAACAATATCACCAATGTGAAAGTCGTTGAGGAAGTTGATAACCGCATCATTCTGGAGACGGGCGACCGCATCTTCGTCCGTGGTGATGATCGCCCCCGCCTGCGTCGTGATGCCGAGCGTTCATATTATGATGAATTGCCGCGCGGCCGCTTGCGCGAAACCATTGTACGTCCCGGCGGTTATGAGATCGTAACAATCTATGATCGTTACGGCGACATTCTGCAGCGCTCACGTATCGACCGTGACGGCAATGAATATCTGATGATCTATGCACCTGAATATGATGACAGCCCGCGTGCAGCAATCTTCGATGTCGGATATGATCTGCCGCCGATGCGGCTGACCATTCCTGTCACTGACTATATTATTGATGTCGCTGCAGATCCGGAACGTGACTTCTATGACTTCCTTGCTCAGCCGCCTGTAGAGCGGGTTGAACGCGTCTACACGATTGATGAAGTCCGTCACTCAGCGCGTCTGCGTGACAAGGTGCGCCGTATCGATCTGGATACAATTCACTTTGCCACCGGCAGTGCCGAGGTTTCACTGTCGCAGGCCAAAACCCTGCGCAAAGTTGCAAGTGCAATGCAAAAAGTGCTCGCCAAAGACCCTGGTGAAACCTTCTTCATTGAAGGGCACACAGACGCTATCGGCTCTGACCGCTCAAATCTCGTGCTGTCCGACCAGCGCGCGGAATCTGTGGCAAGCCTGCTGACAGAAGTCTATGACATTCCGGCAGAAAACCTTGTAACGCAGGGATATGGCGAACGCTTCCTGAAAATCCGCACACAAGCTGCCGAGCAGGAAAACCGCCGCGTTACCATCAGACGCGTGACACCATTGGTTCGCCCTGTTGCACGCAAATAAAATGCAAAAAACAAGCCGGTTGGGCGTCAATGCCCGACCGGCTTTCTGAAATTTACACCGCATCCTGCAAGATTCTACAGTAGTAAGAGCGACCACAACCCGTAAACTTTAGCCAGTAAATTTCACACTGACAAAGCTAAGCGGGATTAACGCCATGACTATTAAGAGTCTTCTTCTTGGCTCTGCGGCTGCACTTATTGCGGCAACCGGAGCGCAGGCCGCCGACGCTGTCGTTGCACCGGAACCGGAAGCCGTGGAATATGTGCGCGTTTGCGATGCTTACGGCGCTGGCTATTTCTACATTCCCGGCACAGAAACCTGCTTACGCATCGGCGGTTATGTTCGTTATCAGGCGGCTGGCGGCGATGATCCCTACACTGGCAGCAAACTCGGTTATGTTGATGCGAATGGCGACCATCAAGACACTTGGGATAAACTCGCACGCTTCACTCTGCGCACCTATACCATTTCGGAAACCGAACTGGGCACGCTCAAAACATTTACTGAAAACCGCTTCAACTTCTCAAATGGTTCACAGGGCGCCCATACGCTGAATTATGCTTATATACAGCTTGGCGGTCTGCGGATGGGGCTGGATGAATCCGCATTTCATACTTTCACCGGATATCTCGGCGACATCATCAATGATGACGTGGTTGCAGCCGGTTATTACCGCACCAATCTGATCAGCTACACTTTTGCCGGCGGCAATGGTTTCTCAGCCATCATATCGCTCGAACAAGGCGGCGATAAAGGGCAAAATAATTATTATGATGATGCCTCCGGCGTTTGGCTGCAGCGCGACTTCAATAACCGTATCGACAGCTATATGCCGCATGTTGTTGGCGGCCTGAAGTTTGAACAGGGTTGGGGCGCGATTGCAGGCACTGTCGCCTATGACTCCAATCTTGAAGAATGGGCCGGTAAAGTTCGCCTTGATGTGAATGTAACAGACACATTCTCCCTGTGGGTGCAGGGCGGTTACGCTTCTTATGAAGAGAATACCGGCATGTATGGAAACTGGGGTGGTGACTGGGCTGTCTGGGGTGGTGCGCAGTACAAAGCAACAGACAATGCGACTTTCAACATTCAGGCTGCTTACGAGGATTGGGGCAAAACTGCTTTTGCTGCGAATGTCGCCTATCAGCTGGTTCCGGGTTTCACCATTACTCCGGAATTCAACTACACCACATGGAAAAAAGACCATCCTGTTCGCATTCTCTCCCGCGAAAAAGATGCTGTCGGCGGTGTGATCCGTTTCCAACGTTCATTCTGATGAACAGTATTAAGGAGATTTTTCAACGATCAGTCTCCTTAACAGACGTGGATATTTAATAGTTATTCTGACCTCCAGTCTTTGAAAAACTATAATGACAGCCACGTTGGGAAGACACGGTGAAAAGGAGACTTTTCACCGTGTTTTTTGTATCCGATCCTTACCGACAGCTTATCTCCGGCGAGGCATTTATTAGCCGGATACAAACACATAGATTAACTTGATTATTTAAGTCATATTTATTAAACAGCATAAAATTTCTGACAGAATCCTTTATGCGACAGCGATAGTTTTTGACCTGATAATGTGGAACTTCACCTCCCTTTTTAGAAATTACAGCGCAGAGCTGCAACGCTTTCTGCGCCGTCGCGGTGCTGCGCAGGATGTGGCGGCAGACCTGACTCAGGAGACTTTTCTGCGCCTGATGACCTCAGCGCGTAAAAATAAATTTGCAACCCTGCCCGACAATCACAAAGCCTATCTTTTCCGCGTGGCTGCAAATTTGCAGACCGACCATGCCCGCAGCCAGAAACTGAATCCGCTAGCCGGTCATACCGCTGCATTAAGCGAAACATTTGCCGATCCCGCGCCGCTGGCCGATGAGATTTTGATAGATGCTGAATTCATGCGCATACTCGAACAGGCTTTGTCGGAAGTGCCTGATATTCCGCGTCGGGTTTATCTCATGCGGCTTGACGGTAAGACATTTGCTGACATTGCCCGTGAATTGCATCTGCCGCTGCAAACTGCCTATAGCCAGATGAACCGCGTGATGATCCATCTGCAATATCGCGTCAGTCAGGCGGAAAACGGTCTGACAGGTAGGCGCGTATGATCACCAAACCAGACATCAGCGACAATGAACTCTGGAGCGCTGAGGCCGAACAGGCGCTTGATCCGGTGCTGCGCAGGGCAATCGACTGGTTTACTGTGCTGAGTGACGGACAAGCCGATGAAGAGACAATAGCCGCGCATCGGCGCTGGATTGCAGCCGATCCGCACCATGCCGAGGCCTATAAAAAAGCGGAAATACTCTGGGCGGGTACAACGCAGATGCACCGGATGCAAAAGCGCAAGACCACGCGCCGCATGAACCG
This sequence comes from Pseudochrobactrum algeriensis, assembly GCF_018436245.1. Taxonomy (NCBI): domain Bacteria; kingdom Pseudomonadati; phylum Pseudomonadota; class Alphaproteobacteria; order Hyphomicrobiales; family Brucellaceae; genus Pseudochrobactrum; species Pseudochrobactrum algeriensis. Next base: position 508,599 of record NZ_CP075361.1, on the reverse strand, counting down.
GCGCAATTTCGGCAAATTAGTGTTGCTCGCCGCTTTTGGTGCAGGCAGCTATAGTGTGATGGAAACGACCGCACCGGACTTTAAAACCGCCAGCGGTGAGCGCCGTCTTGTGGACTTAGCGGACGGCTCGCAAATCCATATGTCCGGCGGCACTGCTCTGTCTGTCAAAATAACAGAGACGCAGCGCAATATTATCCTGCATCACGGCGAAGCCTATTTCAGCGTTGCACGCGGTCAGGCGCCTTTCACTGTTCAGGCCGCTTCCGGCCGTGTGACAGCTCTTGGCACAAAATTCAATATTGCTTTGCTCAATGATCTGGCTGAAGTTCTGGTGACAGAACATGCTGTTCGCATTGATTATGCTGCACAATCCGTCACGTTGCAGCAGGGACAAAAACTCATTTATGAAAAGCAGCAGATCAGCGCCCCGCTGCCTGCAGACGACCAGATTGATCTGTCATGGCTGGAAGGGCGGCTGGTTTTCATCGACAAGCCTTTGAGTGATATTGTTCAGGTGCTCAATCGCTGGTCGGCAGAGCAGCTGATATTAATGGATAGCAGCCTTGCGCAACGTCCGGTGACACTGGTCATCAATATTCAGGACATTGATACGGTGCTGACACAACTCACCCAAACTTTGCCGATTAAGACCCGCCATATACCGCTATGGGGCACGCTGATTTATAGCGCCTAGAGCGCCGTGTGCAAGACTTGGCACACATAGTCGCTCTAACACTTTCAAATTAGCGGAAAACTGCGCTTTCAAATTATTTTTTAAAATATGATTATTTTTATCAGAAAATCACAAAAGCTTTCCGTCTTACAGTCAGAACCTGTTTGCTGATCTGGAGAAACGGAATGCCATTGCCGGTAAAAAGCGGAAACCTCAAAAAGCGTATGATTTTGCGTCCGCAAATCTGGGCCTGTTCTGTGGCGATTGCTGCACTCATCATACCTGCGGCTCATGCACAGCAGCCTGAAGCAACTGCGACGGCTGCCGCAGAAGCAAAACGTGACTTTTCGCTTGCTGCACAACCACTGTCTTCCGCGATTGTGCGCTTTGCAGCGCAAACCGGCACGAATATTCTTGTTGACGGCACCCTGCCCGCCAATATCCGCACCGCACCCGTGCAAGGCAAGCTGAGTGTCGATGCGGCGCTTGCACAAATGCTCAGCGGTACAGGCTATTCCTATCGCCGCAATGATGCGCGCTCTTTCACCCTGATCCGCCCCGGCACACAGAATGCAGCAAAGGCAGGTGATGCGGATGTGCAGCTGAATGTGATTACCGTCAACACCGGCACGCCGAGTGTCAGCGGTCTGGTTGCCGGTAAAGATGCTCCTTATGAAACAACTGCGGCGGTAACCTCCATTGATGCGGCGACACTTCAGGAGAAGAATGCCGGTAATATTGATAATGCCCTGCGCGCTTCTGCAGGCACATTTACCCGCAAGGCAATGTCCGGCGCCGGTGTTGCGGTCAATATACGCGGCATGGAAGGCTATGGCCGTGTGAATATGATGATTGACGGTGCCCGCCAGAATATACGCGTGATGGGACATGGCGTGTCCGGCGGCTCTGCTTTTGTCGACAGTGATCTGCTCGCTGGAATGGATATGGGGCGTGGCTCTCTGGGTGGTGCTGCCGGTGTCGGCACGCTGGGCGGGGCGGCCAATTTCCGCACTCTGGGTATTGATGATGTGATCTTGCCCGGCAATTCCTATGGTGCCATGTCGACCATTAAATTCGGTAATAATGCCTATGACTGGTCAAGAATGGCAGCAGCCGGTGCACGCACGCAAAACGGTATCGGTTTTATGGGCGCTTTCAACCGTCGCGACTCCGGCGCACCGAAAAGCGGGGTGGATGAAAAAGGCCGCCGCCTGATCAATCCCAACCAGCAGGAAGATCTGAAGTCCGGCCTTGCCAAACTGGAGTTTGGCAATGGTGAGGATCACAAACTGCTGCTGGGCGGTGTCTGGTATAATAATAAATCCACAATCCGCAGTGAACCGCAAACCTATCGCAATCAGACTTATACGGCGCGTTATGATTTCACGCCCGATAATGACCTGATCGATCTGACCGTTAACGCCTATTATAATGATGCGCAGGTCAGATTTACGGAAGGAAATTATGCAGGGCAGTTCACCCGCGATAAGGGTATGGGGATTGATGTCACCAATCGCAGTCATCTGGATCTGCCCAATGATATTGCGCTGAAACTGACCTATGGCGGCGCATACTATCATGATGATGTGACCAATGGTCAGTCCTGGGGCACAGGCGGCCCCGGAGACGGCAAGATCGGCATTGGCAGCCTGTTTACCGATGCGACTTTCTCCTATGGCATGTTCGATCTGACAACCGGCTTCCACTATGACACATTCCGGCTGCAGGGTGATGTTGCCAGAAAACGCGGCAGCGAAACCGTGCTTGAAGCGATCGACCGGTCTGACAGCAGCCTGAACCCGCGGGTGACACTGGCTGTAACACCTGTGGACGGCATCCAGCTCTACAGCACCTATGCGAAAACCTTCCGCCCGCCGACTGTGACTGAAACTTTCTTCCCTGGAGCACATGGCAAGACACCGAACCCGACCAGTCCTAATCCTGACCTCGAAGGCGAGACCAGCAAGGGTTGGGAATTCGGCGTGAATGTGCTGGAGAAAGATGTGCTGGCCTCCGGCGATGCCCTGCGCATGAAAGCCAATTACTTCAGCAATGATGTTGAAAACTACATCACATCGGGTCCTTACTCGATGAAGAATATGCCGATGCTGAAATTCATCAATATACCGGGTAAAACCCGTATCAAAGGTTTTGAACTGGAAGCCAATTATGACAGCGGTTTTGCTTTTGCCGGTATTTCTTACTCAAAAACCAAAACAGATCTGCCTTATGGCATGTGGTCGGATGGCTTTGGAATTGGTGAGCTGAATGGTCTGCCGGACTATACTGTGACCATTAATGCCGGTTTTCGCGCATTGGATGAAAAACTGACAATCGGTGGACAAATCCGCCGTGTCGGCAAGACCAAAGCGGTGAAACCGCCGATGGGACCTCAGCTGATTGATGTTGAAGGCTATATGCTTGCAGATGCCTATGCATCCTACAAGTATAATGAAAATGCGACCTTCTTCCTCAATATTGAGAATATCACCAATCAAGCTTACAAGCCTGCGCAATATATGGATGCACAAAAACTCGGCCGTGGTCGCACGGTTATCGGCGGCATGACACTGCGTTTCTGATCCGCATAAAAACAAACGGAGCGCTGATGATACTTCAGCGCTCCGCTTAGAGCATAATTTTAAAGTGCCAGAGCGAGTTTTGTGCGCCCCTTGTGCGTCCAACGGGGGCACGGAGCTTTAGTGTGCAGCACCGACATAGAAATATGTACCGGCCATTGCACCGTTCAAACCACAATAAGGCACTGTGCCGGAAGGCCCGTTTTCCGTGAGCTTCAAGACTGAACCTGCACGGGTCAGCTCTATCGTCCAGCCATTATCGACAGCAACTTTCCCTTTTGCTTCGCCGTCAGGCTCTACAACACCTTCAGCATTACATGTCCAATAGCCTGTGACCTGTTCCGTGCCATTACCGTCGAATGTAAGCTTGCCCGCTTTATCGGCAGAGATTGTGAGCAGCGCATTATTGTTACGCCACGTGCCCTGCAATCCCGCCGGAGGCAATGGTTCAACAGCACTGAGGATTTTCTCCCTGTTGGTCAGCGTAAACTCAAGCCGCTCCGTCAGCCTCTCCTGCGTTTGTGTGGTCAGAGTGAAAAGTTCATCTCTGTCTGCAATGAACTGTCGCTGATCATTCCTCAGGGCTGCGGCCGCTTCATTATCCAGCTTCTTCAGCAATTCCGCATAGGTTTTAGCAAGTTTCTTATCAGCTGCAGCAATCACCGCAGATGCACAAATAGCCTTCTCGGCATCACCGGATGCTTTTGCACAATCAAAGGAAGGCGCAGCCTGAGCCGTCATCAAACCTGCGGTTAAAGCCGCCAGCGCCCAGCCGGATTTATGCATCAAAGAAATCAGCATTATGAAAGCCTTTCAGTGCAAATATGAACCGGTCGTCAGACCGAATATCAACAACCTATACAAAAATGAATTTCCATAAAACCGCATCAGCGCATCACAATAGATTACACAATTTCATCAGCAACAATTTTGACATCGAAACAATAATTGCGAAATTATATCTTCCCGCAGTTTCTGTTGTTTCCTGTTGCGCCAGATATAAAAACAATGCTCTTTATGAGCCCCGTAAAATTTACGCCAACACAACAACATTATTGGAGTCGCGGTTATATGAGATATCGCAATATTACCCTCATTTGCGGTCTGGCTACTTTCCTCACCGTTCCGGCAGTTGCAGTCTCTGCTCAACCCTTGTTTGAAATTACAGCCGTAAACCGCGATGTCGTTCCCGCCGGTGTACCCGCAGCCTTTGAAGTTGCATTCCCTAAAGCTGCGCGCAGTGAGGCCAAAGTCACAGTAGGCGATGATAATTTCCTTTTTGTGCCTTTAGCGTTCATCCCGTTATCTGATACCCGTGTTGCCCTTGTAAGTACCGGTGCCAATGAATGCACCAGTCAGGCTTGCTCAGGTCTCAATGCTGTCCATTATCTGGACCATGATGCAGGCGAACCGCGATATCCCTATACATCTCAGGGTGAATGGCTGAATGTCGGTATGACAGGCGTTGTCGGCAATCCCGCAGACAGTTGGGGATGGAGCGCAGATATTACTGACGCGCCGGTTCTCTACACGGAAGGCGGTGGCGGCGGACAGGGACTTTTCTGTTCATTCGGCGTTCTGACCGAACTTGGCGCATCCGGTCCTGTTGAAATCGCACGCATCCCAGTCGCTTTCTCCGATGCCCGTGATGAAGCAACAGCCAAAGAAGTTACCGGCATGATTACTGCCGCTGAAAAGGGCAAGAGCATTACGGTTTCCTACAAGAGCGGATCAGAGAATTTTCAGGAAGTCTATAAGCGCGGCGCAGACGGGCGCTTCACCCTTGAAGGTCAGAGCCGCGTTCCTTCCTGCTAAAGCCTGACCGGATGAGAACACCCGCAAACCGGCCGGAGGGGATTTCCCCTTCGGCAATTATATTGACCGCAATACAAAAATAATGTCTTTTTATATAAGCAATACTTAAAATCCAACATTCGGAACGGAGCGTCTATGGCAGCAGAAGGGCTTGGACAAACACTCGGACCGGCAGTGGTACTTCTCGCAGCAGGTGTGGCGGCCGTACCGCTTTTTCGCAGACTTGGTCTGGGCTCTGTACTTGGCTATTTCGCTGCCGGAGCTCTTGTCGGACCATCCGTTCTGGGACTGTTTACCGACCCTGCCACAATTCTGCATTTCTCCGAGCTCGGCGTTGTCATGTTTCTCTTTGTCATCGGACTGGAGATGCGCCCAAGCAAACTCTGGACGATGCGGCATCAGATTTTTGGCCTTGGTCTGGCGCAGGTTCTCGGCTGTATTGCCCTGCTCAGCGGTGTCGGGATGCTTCTCGGTCTTGCGCCCGTCACAGCCCTGATCGCCGGAGCGGGTTTTGTCCTGTCTTCGACAGCCGTCATTATGTCCATGCTGCAGGAACGCGGTGAGATCGCGACGCCTGAGGGGCAAAAAGCCGTTTCCATTCTGCTGCTTGAAGATCTGATGATCGTGCCTCTGCTGGCACTGGTTGCTTTTCTTGCACCCCAGCAGCATGAGGCCAGCGGCCTGACCGGTATCGCAATTGCCGTCGGTGCCATTCTGCTGCTGATCGCCGTCGGGCGATGGTTGCTTGATCCGTTTTTTGCCTTGCTGGCGCGCGCCCGTGCCCGCGAAGTTCTGACTGCCGGTGCCCTGATTGTTGTGCTCGGCGCCGCATTGCTGATGGAAGCCAGCGGCCTTTCCATGGCAATGGGTGCCTTTCTGGCTGGCGTAATGCTTTCCGGATCGAGTTATCGCCACCAGATTGAAAGCGACATTGAGCCTTTTAAAGGGCTTTTAATGGGACTGTTTTTTCTTGCCGTCGGCATGTCGCTCGATCTCGGCATTGTCGCAACCGACTGGCCGACGATCCTTCTGTTTTTGATTGCCTATATTCTTACCAAAGCCGTCGGAATTTACAGTGTTGCACGGCTTTTCGGCTCCAGTCACCATCATTCACTGGAACGTACCCTGCTCTTTGCGCAGGGCGGTGAATTTGCTTTCGTGCTCTACACTTCAGCTTTCGGCAACGGCCTTATCGATGCCCGCGACAATGCGTTGTTTTCAACGGTGATTATCCTGTCTATGGCAGTCACGCCGCTGATCCTGCTGGCAGGCGCAAGATTTATGAAACAGGAAACCGCCTCCCTTGACGGCGTTGAGCCGGTTTGCAATCTGAAAGGCAGGGTTTTGCTGATCGGCTTCGGGCGTTTCGGACAGATTGCATCGCAATTGCTGCTGGCACATCAGACAGAAGTCGCCATCATTGAATCCGACCCGAACCGTATCCGTGAAGCGCAAAAATTCGGTTTCAGGATTTTCTATGGTGACGGCTCGCGGCTCGACATTTTGCATCATTCCGGCGCAGATGAAGCTGAAATCATTATGATCTGTATTGATGATCCCAAAGTGACCAATCACATTGTTGATCTGATTAAACAGCATTTTCCCGTTGCAAAACTTCTTGTACGGTCGTTTGACCGAACCCATTCCATTGAATTGCGCAAGGCCGGTGTTGATTTCGAATTGCGCGAAACCTTTGAATCCGCACTGCTTTTCGGTATGGAAGGGCTGCGCCAGCTCGGTCTTGATGACGAAAGCGCGGTTGATACGCTTTATGATATCCGCAGCCGCGATGCCAAACGCCTGACAGAACAGGTTCAGGGTGACATTTTTTCCGGACGCGAACAATTACTCACCGGCACTCCTGTGCCGGAACCGCTGACCCAACCGGCAAGGACAAGCACCGCAGAAGATACGCCTCAATAACCGTCAGCGTGGCTTCAGACTTCACCGGAAGCCCGCTGCGGTTATTTTCACTTCCCGCAGGTTCATATTCATCTGGTTTTGAAAACGGGCAACCGCCGCATCACTAAGACGGCGGATCATCACTTTCTCACCGCGTTTGAGCGCATCAATATAGGCCGCATGCTGGACAAGAAAATTCAGCATTGAGGTTTCTGCGAGTGCCTGACGCTCATCATTACCCAAACGCGCAAATCCCGGATTATTGCTCAAGGCCTGCCGGATCTGCTGCCGCACAGCACTCGCTTGCTGCTGGTTATTATCGCTGCCATTGGCCATCATCCAGTTCAGGATCAGATAGGCCGCAACGGCATCAACCACATCGCCGGAGCGAAATCCGTCTGCCTTGACGATACTGACCCAGCTGGCGACCGGATTACGTTTGCGGAAGATTTCCCGCACCTGTTGTCCAGCCTGACGTCCCGATGTTTTTTCCACGAAATCCGTAAATTGTCTTTGCACCCGTAATGATACAGCCGGAGATGCCCGATAGGTCGTGGAAACCGCTCTTTGCTTGCTTTTCCTTTGCGGTGCAGGACGCTCCCGCGCGGAGGGCATCATGTTGTCGCGCATGGACTGATGCATTTGCCCCAGAGCATCACTTGCCGCAAAATTCTGGAAAAGATAATCCTGCGCCATGCCGGAATTCGGCATTCCGAGGAACAGGATAACCGCCCAGCAGAGGCGTTTGCTACTCATGCAGTCTCTCCGTATCACGTTGAGGAAAGCTCAGAATATTCAGACCATGGTAGCAGATGATTTTTCTGTGTCCATAAAGTGGCCGAAGCTTCATAAAAGTCTGAGGCGACGTCTTTGATTAACGTCGGTTGAAACAATAAGTGTAATGTCACCACCGGAAAGCGCTGATATTGAATATTTCAGTCAATGGAACAATTTCACCTATTTCATGAGTTGAAACAGCTATGACAATCATTCGCAAAATACCGGTACTGAAAATCATTATTACAATTGCAACATTGTATAGTGCGCCGGTTTTTGCGGCCAATATCACATTGGACAGTTTCATCGGTGCAACAACCGATATCGATGCCGCAAAGCTTGAAAAACTGACCGTTGCGGTTGAAGCAAATCTGCCGGAAACAGCCAATCATTTGCAGAGCAATATTGGCGGGCGCAAAGCCCTGCAACAATACGCATCTGCTATGCTGTCACATGGGCAGGCAGAGCGTTTGGGCAAGCAATGGGCGGGGCTTATTGCGAATAGCGCTATGCTGGACAAGGCTGAGAAGAAAGACGGCAGCGTATGGTTTCCCCATGCAAAAGATGCCGGTTTCTTTGCCGGTGGCATTGCCGCAGCGCTCAGCCAATACCCTCAGGCGACCGGAAATTTCAGCACCGGAGCCGGTCTGACTGCACCGGCAGCAGGGCAGGATATTGCGGAATGGTTCTCCCAATCTGTATCTGCGCTGTCGCGTCCGGCGCGTGCTGCATTCGACCAATCCCTGCGTGCCGCTGCCGTGCACTGAATATGTTGTTCGGGGAAAAGTTTAAAGATGACAAATATTTATCCCGCTTATAGAAATGCGTAACAGCAAATTCCGTTACCATGAAAAGCGAGTCCGGATATGGCCTTCGACATCATTCTTTCTCAGGGCCGTATTGCCGACCGTACATCGGGCGCAATTCCCGGTGCCGCCCTCACCGCCGCAATGGTTGGGGAGCTCATCCCCGCAACGGTCACCACAGTCGGAACACCTTCACCGGCCAGAGAGGATGACTGGTCAGAGAGCCTGCCTCAGGCGCATGACACATTAACCGCAATCAGCAATGCTGTGGCAAACAGCCTTCGCCAAAACCGGATACCGGTTTTGCTTGCCAATACCTGTTCAGCAAGTCTCGCCAGTCTGCCTGTAGCTGCCCGCGAACGACCGGACAGTGTGGTTTTGTGGATCGACGCTCATGGCGATTTCAACACTCCTGCTACAACCGGCTCCGGCTATCTTGGCGGCATGGTAGTTGCTGCGGCCTGCGGCCTCTGGGACAGCGGCTCAGGCAGCGGCTTGCGGCCGGAACAGGTGATTATTGTCGGCGGACGGGACATTGATGATGAAGAAGCTGCATTGCTGCAAAAAGCCGGTGTCCGCGTTATTCCGCCATCAGAAGTAACGCCGGAAGCCATTATGAAAGCCACCGGCGATGCACCGGTCTGGATTCATGTTGACTGGGATGCGCTTGAACCGGGCTTTGTGCCTGCCGCTTATAAAGTGCAGCACGGCTTGCTGCCGGAACAACTCCGCGCATTATTTGCAGCGCTGCCGCGTGAGAAAATTGCAGGGATTGAACTTGCGGAATTTGAAGCATCGGACGACGATCAGGCCAATGCCGCAGCGCTCGGCATCCTGAAGGAGATTGTCACTCCTTTATTCACAAAAGGATAAATATCCAACCTGCTGGAGCTGCTCACAAGCAGTCTCAGGGCTTAGCGATGACACGCCGTCGCTTCTGATCATATTGCGTATGAATACCTGCATGAAAGCGCAGTTCCGGCAATTGCGCTTTCACTGACACAGCCTGTGCCGCCAAATTACGTGTCACTTCTGCACAGGCCTGCTCATAATCGGCCGCTTCCAGCCATATTTCCAGAAGTTGCTGCCCGTGCTGTACAGCCCGATAATCGCTGATACCCGCCCTGGCTGTCGCCACCGTCTGCCGGATAAGATCAGACGGGATCATACGCAATGTGCCGTCTGCTGTGTGCCAATAGAGAATATCATCGCAACGCCCCTCAATCCGCTTAAGACGAAGACTGGCGCAACCGCACGGACAAGGCTCATTATCGGGAATTAATATATCGTCGAGACGATATTTCAGCACCGGCTGTGTCTCGCGCGTCAGATCCGTGATGATTGGTGCAAAAGCCCCGCTGGCTTCATCAATTATATCACGCTCAATATGCATATAGGCTTCATTGAGATGCAGGTTACCGGCGCGGCAGGTCATGCCTAATACACCTTCCGTGCATTGATAGACCTGATCGACCCGCACGCCAAACACCGTTTCAATCGCGCTTTTGTCCTCCGGCGACAGCACTTCTGCCACGGAGATAATACAGCGCGGGGCGATATTGATTATCCGCTCTTTCTGCGCCTGTGCCAGCAAACCAAGAATTTGTGCCGGTGCGATCAGCACTGTGGGCTGCTGATCCGCAAGCCTTTGCAAATGGCTGTTAAATGATTGTAAAAGATCATAAAATTCAAAACTGATCAGCGCATTGCCCAGCCGCTCATAGAGCATATTATTGGCGCGCAGAAACAGAGACACACGCTGCCGCTGCAGGAATGACGGTGAAAAACGCCCCAGCATCAGCGCAGCCCATAATGCCCGCTCACGCTTGTTCGAGGCAAAAAGCCCGCGTTGTCCCGATGTGCCGGTAGAAAGCCCCACAGCAATATTGCGGATCATCGGTGCAAAATCACGCTCCTGCTCAGAGGTCAGCGCAATATGCAAAGCTTCTTCCTTCGTGATACCGACGGTGTTGATATCAGTAAAATGCTCCATCATCAGAGCTTTATTCATCAACGGCCAGTCAGACAGCGGCTTATCGGCATAAGGCGCATAAAAAGGAGAGCGCGGCATGATATTGCGGCGCAAATGCTGAAACGCCTTTTGCTGATGCTGCGCAATCGCCTCACGGGATGCAAAGCCCTTGCCATATCGGGCACGGAGAAAGACGGTAAGCGGGGTCATCCTCTCTCCCCGTGGCTGTTCAGAGGATAGGCTTCCATGCAATGCGAAGCCATAATCCGCACCTGCGGATTGGCCAGATGGAATGCGCGCAGCTTTGCAAAAGTCTCAAGAAAAGCATTGCGGTCGCCAAGACGGCGCAAAGTCATATCGGGCGGCAACCGGTTTTGTCTCAGTGCTTCAAGGCTCCAGATCGCATCTGCCACCAGAAAAATTGCGCCTAGTGTTGTGGCAGGCAGAAACAAACCTGTCTGACCGAAGCCATGCCCCGGAAGTTCCACAACCAGCGCGGACTGATCGCCCAGAAGATTATAGCCATTGCCGAAAGCCTCAAGCCCGTAAGTTGCAAGATTGACGCAAGGCAATGACTCGACGGCCTGTAAATTCAGAGATTTCAGCCTGTCGCGGATGAGCGCCGGACATCCCGCCTGTAAAGTCGCAAGACGTGGCGCGGCCAGTTTCTCAATCGCCTGACGCGATGTTATCACCGGCGGCATTACAGGCAGATCGAACAGGCCCGACACATGATCGGCATGAAGATGCGAAAGAAAAACAAGATCCGGTTGAGCAATGCCACGCTTTTGCAACTGTTTTGTCAGGCTGTCATCAGCATCAAAGGTTACGGGTGTCAGCCAGCGATAAATCCGCTCGGGGAAAGGTGTCGTTGCCTCTCCGAACAGCTTTCCATAACCCGTATCAAACAGAATTGTGCCGCGCACCGGATGGCGCAGCACTGCAATACCGGCAGGAAAACGCCCGATACACCACGGTGCACTGCGCTGCGTCATCGCCAGCGGCCCGTTGCAATAGCCGACATGAAAAGATGTAAAATCCAGAATGGTTTCAGAGATTGCCGGCATAATCTTTAATCCCGTCCTCAATCGCCACGGCCGGTCTGTATCCCAGTTCTTCCTGTGCTTTACTGATATCCAGTGTGAGACTGCGACCGAGCGAGGCCACTGCCTGACAGGTCAGCACCGGCTCGCGATCAGGTGCGAAAATGCGATGCAAAAATTCCAACCCTTTGGCCAGCCGCATGGCATTACCATAGGAAATATGAACTTCACGCGGATGAGCATTATTTAATGCACAGACCGCTGCCAGCAATTCCGAGAAACGGTAAGCCTTGCCGGACGTGATATTGAAAACCTCACCACACGCATTTTCACTGAAACCGGCCAGCGCCATAGCCTGCGCTGCGTCCGACACATGAGTAATATCGATCCGGCTTTGCCCGCCGCCGATCATAGGCACCCGCCCGCGGCGGATTGCCTGCAGTAAACGCGGCATCAGCGAGCGGTCACCGGTGCCGTAGATCGCTCTGGGACGTAAGGCACTGGTACGCATAGCTCCCTGCCGGTCTGCGGCAAGCACCAGACATTCCGCTTCATATTTGGTACGGGCATAATGACTGGGGAAATTTGCAGGCAATTCCGCATCTTCCGCCAGATTAAACCGGTCTTCTCCGTTGGCATAAATGCTCGGCGAGGATGCGAAGACAAACCGCGCCACATCCGCTTTGCGTGCAGCATCCAGCAGGCGCTGTGTCGCGGTTACATTGATCGCCTGAAAATCCTCCGCCTTGCCCCAGGCTGTTGAAAGAGCGGCGCAATGAAAGACAATATCAACCTGCTGAAAGGCTTGCACCGGATAATCGGCTCGTAAATCAAAAGGAATAAACTCAATCCCCTGCGCTTGCAGCAATTGACCGGCACGCGCATCACGCCCCTGTGCCAGAACCTGATGTCCCTGCGCAGACAGATATTTTGCCAGAGTGTTGCCGAGGCATCCTGTTGCCCCTGTCACAAGTATCTTTGCCATTAATACCGCAATATTGTTCCGCCGATAGAAATCCCTGCCGAAGTACCGGCAAGCAAGACCAGATCATTGCGCTTAAGCCGCTGTTCCGTCACCGCCATATGGAGTGCCATCGGAATGGATGTGGCGATCTGATTGCCGAAACGCGAAAATGTCTGGATAACCTTATCCGGATGAAGCCCGATCCGTGCCAGTCCGTGTGTCAGTGACGGGCCGCTCGCCTGATGAGGAATGATACAGTCAATATCAGCAATATTCAGCGCACCTTGCGCGAACAAACGCTTCAGAAACCGTGGCAGATAACGCGCTGTTACGCGGAAAGCCGCCTGCCCGTTCATGCGGAAATAAGAGGCATCCGCTGCTGCCACCGGATCAACTGCGGCTGATATTCGTGTGCCGCCACCAGCAAGCACACAGGCATCGCGCCCTTCCGAATAGGTTTCAAAATGGCTGGCAAGCAGACCTTCGCCATCGGCTGTTAGCACAACCGCTGCTGCACCATCACCAAAAATCGCGGCAACATCCGGCTCATTCCAGTCCAGACCGACTGAGGCAATATCTGCGGAAAAGATCAGCACATTGCGGGCAAGCCCCAGTTGAATTTTCATAGCGGCAAGATCAAGCGCCTGAATAAAACTGAGACAGGTTGCATTCACATCATAAGCTGCAATACCGGATTTCCCCAAACCCAGCCGGTGCTGAACCAGTGTGGCGGTTGAAGGAATAACCTGCTCCATAACCCCGCAGGCACCGAGGATAAGATCAAGCTCCTGCGGCGCAATACCGGCAGCGTCCAGTGCCTGCAAGGCGGCCTGCTCAGCCATGAAAGAACTGGTTTCCGCACCTTGCGCCACGTAGCGGACATTGAGGCCAAAGCGGTTTTCCACAGTACCGGACGGCCAGTCCAGCATCGCATCAATTTCCGTGGAGAGAACACATTTTTCAGGCAGATAAGCGCCGGTTCCTGCGATTTTCAACCCTGGTTTCAATCCGGGATTTCCCGCACCATTTTCAACGATGGCCATTGATACTCGCAATTAAATTATGGTGTTCCTTAACGGGGTCGCATGATAGCCGGTCTCCGTCAAGAGACGTTTTGTAACGGAGTTTAGTGACAATGACGGCAAAGTCAGGCTATTTAACGGGTCTGTGTTTCAGCGAAAGACCATGTTTCGCAGACGGGAAATGAGCGGGAGACCGGATGAATTCGCTGTATTTGCGCCTTTGGACTATGCTGACCGGCTGGGGTGCTGTCGGGCTGATTTACAGTCTGACCAGCAGTCAGGATCAGGCATCGGCCATCATGCTGCAACCGTCAGCGATTGATCTGTGGTTTGATTTCGACCCAAATGCTATCTGGCTATACTTGTCATTTTTCCCGCTGGTGGCGCTGGCATATCTGTTTTGCCCGCAAACACGGTTGGTCTGGCTGGCGAGATCCATGCAGCTTTCTGCCTTAGGCGCAGGGATCATTTTCACCTTCTGGCCGACAACAATGCAGTTTCCGCCGGTTACACAGGATACATTCAGCGCCTCGGTTCTGAAATTGCTGATCCAATATGATTCATTGCAGAACTGCCTGCCATCCTTGCATGTGACGCTCACAATACTGGCAGTCTGTGCGCTCTGGCAAAGAACGCATATTCTGCGCAGTACCGTTATAGCACTGTGGGGCGCAGCGATTACAGTGTCTATTCTGCAATTACATCGCCACCAATTCGTAGACCTGCTCGGCGGCGCGGCTCTGGCTATCTGCGCAGGCCTGCTCACTCAGCGGGTGCTGAATATCAGAGCGGAAATGGCTGTGAGGCGCGCCACATGATCGCTATTACCTTTCCGATTTTTCTGCTGATTATCCTTGTGCTTAGTGAAATGATTATCCTGAGCAAAACAGGCAAGGAAAAAGTCGACTGGCATGATGTGGTGTTCAACCTGAATTCCGGCCATCTGATGCTCTGGCTGTTTCGTGGTCTGGAACTTGCCTGTTATGGTTTTATTGTTGCAAATTTCAGCCTGAATATTGTGTCGGAGTGGTCACCGGTCTGGCTGTGGTTGTTTGCTATTCTGATGTGGGATTTCTGCTTTTACTGGCTGCATCGTCTGCATCATAAATTCGCGCTGCTCTGGGCTGTGCATGTGGTGCATCATCAGGGAGAGCATTTCAATCTGTCGCTGGCCGTGCGTAATTCATGGTATTCCTCCCTCGCCTCCATTCCTTTCTTTATTCCCATGGCACTGCTGGGCGTTCCGCTATCCGTCTTCATTACGGTTTCGGTGCTGCATTATGCAATCCAGCTGATGAACCACAGCGCTCTCACGCCAAGACTTGGTTTTCTGGAATATATTCTGGTCACACCGGCGCATCACCGCATCCATCATGTGGATGACAGAGCCTATTCGGACTCGAATTATGCAGGAAGTTTTGTGTTCTGGGACAGGCTGTTCGGCACCTATCGTCCGGATCTGCCTGAAACAGATTTCGCCTATGGCGTAAAAGGCAACAAATCTTCTCAGAACCCGTTTATTGCCAGCAATGAGCCTTTTCGCCAATATTTGCAGGCACGCAGAGAGAAGAAACAACAGAAAGCGCCGGATTTTGTCAGCTCAGGTTTTATCATCCTAAGCGGTGCTGTCATCCTGTTTGCACTCGTGACCGGCTATATCTGGCTCTATGGCTATCAGATCAGCCAATCTGTCACAGAACAGGCTTTGCTGTTCATTTTCCTCGCAACCGGCTCCATTGCTTTAGGCGGCATCAGCGAGGGCAGACAATGGGCAGTGCTAAGCTGGTTTGCGATTACATGGCTGATGCTGCTCAGTTTTGCCCTGTACTTTCAATGGCACGGCCTGTTCTGGATGATTTTTATGGCTGCCTTAGCCGCACATAGTACCGCAGTGTTATTCGGCTGGGGGCGCACGGCCGTAATCCACAGCGCTGATGCCCTGAAATAATCTCTGCAACCTATCCGGTAAAACATCCGTCTTAGTCGCATTGACTCTCCGGCGAAGAAGCCGTATCGAAAGATGATTAATCGTTTAATCAAGATCGTCTTATGTCCGATTCCCTGCAACCAAAACAAACGGTCAATCTTAGCGACGTCGCTAAGGCTCTTGGCGTGTCAGTTGCAACGGTGTCCAATGCCCTGTCCGGCAAAGGACGCGTATCGGCCAGTCTTATCTCCCGCATTAAAACCAAAGCTGCCCAGATGGGTTATGTCCCGAGCCATACAGGGCGGGCTTTACGTACAGGGCGCAACAGCGTACTGGGTCTGGTCTTGCCGGATATTGCCAATCCGCTGTTTCCACAAATCGCACAGGCGATTGAAGCGGCAGCGGCGGCTGCCGGTTATGGTATTCTGATTGCAGACTCGCGCGGCGACGTCAGCCTGCAGACTGAAGCGATTAACCGCCTGATTGAATATGGTGTCGATGGTCTGGTGATCGTACCGCGTCTTGGCACCCGCATTGCGGATCTGGACATTCCTGTCGCGGTGATCGACAGCCCTTCAACCCCCGGCAATACTGTTGCGGCGGATCACTGGCAGGGCGGCGAACTGGTGGGCCAGCATCTGCTGTCCGGCGGACACCGCAAAGTGCTGCTGATCGGTAAAAATCCGGCCTCTATCGTGCAGAATGACCGTTTGGGCGGTATTCGTGCAGGATTAGGCAGACAAACAGACATTGATGTTCTGTGGATCGAACATCACGAGGCTGAATTCGGCAAAGGCGCCCATCTCGGCCTGAATGAGAAAATTGCATCCGGCACAACGGCCATTGCCGCCGTGTCTGATGTGCATGCCCTGCGTGCGATGACCGAGCTGTATCACAGCGGTTACCGTGTGCCGGATGATGTCAGTGTTATTGGTTTTGATGACCTGTTCTGGGCTTCAGGCATTACGCCTGCGCTTTCCACCGTGCGCATGGATTTGCCGCGCATCGGTGAGATTGCCATTGCCTCACTGGTGCAAGCTATTGAGAGCAAAAGTGAAAACCGCAAAGGACCGGTGCCGACTTTCGGCACATCCCGTGTGCCAATGACACTGATTGCCCGCCAAACATGCCGTTCTATTCTGTCTGATCACTCATCAGAGCATTTCCAGTATCAATGAAAACATCAGAAATGCTCTGTCTCTTTGTTCTTATCGCATTATCCGGACGAAAAACCGGTTCCCACTTTTTCTGGAAATGCTCCAACTCCGCAAAAGGACTTTAAAAGTGCTGAAGAAACTCATCGCCGCATCCACCATGGCGCTTCTGACCACAGCGTCTTATGCCGCTGACAAGACCCTGACCATCTCGGTTTACGCTTTTGCGCAGGATGATTTCAAAGAAATCCTCTACAAGCCGTTTGAAGAAAAATGCGGCTGTAAACTGGTTGTTGAAACCGGCAACAGCGTAGAACGTCTGGCTAAAATGGAAGCCAACAAAGCCAGTCCTGTTGTGGATATGGCCGTTGTTTCCATGGCCGATGCGCTGCAGGCTTCCCGCGCCGGTCTGATCGACAAGATCGACACATCGAAGCTTTCCAACTTCGACAAGCTCTACGACATTGCCAAAGACCCGAACAAAGACGGCATGAGCGTTGGTTACACATTCTATGCGACCTCGATCGTTTACCGCACCGATAAGATGAAAATCGAGTCCTGGGCAGACCTGTTGAAGCCTGAATATGCACCGCATATTGCTTTCCCGAATGTGACCACCAATCAGGGTCCGACAGCGCTTTACATGCTGGAAAAATCCCTCGGCCATAATGAAGCTGATCTGAAAAACGCCATTGCTGCCGTTGGTGAAAAATCCGATGACATCGTGACTTTCTACGTCAAATCCTCGCAGCTCGTGCAGCTGATGCAGCAGGAAGAAATCTGGGCAGCACCAATCGGTCGTTTCTCCTGGGCACCTTTCACAAAGCTTGACCTGCCACTCGGCTGGGCAACACCGAAAGAAGGCCAGACCGGCGGCATGAATGTGATGGTCGTTGCCAAGGATTCCAAGAACCGTGATCTGGCTCTGGAATTCATGGATTTCTGGCTCTCCACTGAAATTCAGACCAAGATTGCTGAAAAGCTGGTCGACAGCCCTGCCAATAAAGAAGTCAAGGTTTCCGACGAAATTGCCGGCAACCTCACCATTGGCGAAGAAACCGCCAAAAGCCTTCAGCTCATTCCGTCCGATGTCGTTCTCGACAATCGCGACACATGGCTGAAAGAATGGAACGCCAAAATCGGCCAGTAATCCGGCCCAAATAACAGCAGCTGCCCGTAACATTTTCAGTTCACGGGCAGCTTTCTTTTTTGATGCATTATCCCGCCTCCGGTTAGAGCGCCGGGCGCCCTCTAGGGCGCACAAAGGTCGCTCTAATACACTATATTTACAGCATAATTCCTTAAACTGATTCAAGTTTAAGGAATTATGCTGTAGGCCACCTGTCTTATAGGAAAGCTTATGTTCAACAACCGCACCGAAGCCATGTGGCTGGCCTTGCCGGCAGCGCTTTTCGCGGCACTTGTCTTCCTCGTCCCTGTTATTCTTCTGCTGTCTGAAGGTTTCAGATCAACAGAAGGATGGACAATTGCCCCATGGATTGATTTCTTCTCCGAGCCGATGAACCGCACCGTGTTCTGGCGTACCCTGCGGCTGGGACTGGAAGTCACCGTTGTCGCTGCGATTATCGGCTATGCCACCGCATGGGCGATTGTCGGCCTGCCTGCCAATTCCAAAGGCCGGATGATCGGCCTGATCATGCTGCCGATGATGATCTCGCCGGTTGCCCGTACCTATGCGTGGATCGTTATTCTCGGCCGCACCGGTATTATCAATCAGGCCCTGCAGACTGTGGGCTTAAGCGATGCACCGCTGCGTATTCTGTTCACTGAAACCGCGATCTTCATCGGTCTGCTGCAGCTGTTTCTGCCGCTGATGGTGATCTCGCTGATCAGTGCGCTGGAAAACCTGCCGAAAGATGTCGTGCCTGCAGCCCGCGTGCTCGGTGCCAGCTGGTTTACAGTGTTCTGGAAAATCATTCTGCCGCTGACCAAAGAAGGTCTGGTTGTCGGCGGTACTCTGGTTTTCACCGGTTCGCTCACCGCCTATATCACACCGGCCATTCTCGGTGGTTCCAAGGTTCTGATGCTGGAAACACTGCTCTATCAGCATGTAACCGTATCCAATAATTTTGCTGCGGCCAGCGTTATCGCTCTCATTCTCGTCGTGATGAGTTTCGCCGCTAATATTCTTCTGAAGCGTATTGCGACAGTGAAGGGCAAAAAATGAACTCGAATTTGCTTTCACGGCTGATTAATCCGGCCAATCTGGTTCTCTGGCTAGTCATTGTCTTTCTGATCGGCCCGTTCCTCATCATCGTTGCCGCCTCTTTCTCGGCCGGTGACACACTGGCATTCCCGCCGCAGGGCTTCTCGCTGAAATGGGTCTATAAGGTCTTTACCATCGAGAGTTTCCAGCAGAGTTTCATCACCTCCATGGTTCTGGCGGTCGGCGGCACTCTGGTGGCTTTGGCACTCGGTGTACCGGCAGCCTATGCGATGGCACGCTATGACATGCCGTTTTCCGAAACCGTGCGCACAATCGTATCCTCACCGATCATTGTGCCGGGCATCATCGTCGGCTTAGCACTGCTGCGTTATTTCGTGGTGCCGGTTGGTATGTCCATCACGCTGGCGCTGTTTCTAGCGCATACAGCACTGGTGTTGCCTTATGCGGTGCGTGTGGTGTCTGCCAGCCTCAACAATCTGCGCTCAGACATGGAAGAAGCGGCTGTGCTGCTCGGCTGCTCGCGCGCCGGTGCGTTCTTCCGCGTAGTGATGCCGAATATCCGCGGCGGTATTCTTTCCGCTTTCATTCTCGGTTTTGTCACCAGCTTCAATCAGGTGCCGGTGTCGCTGTTCCTCTCCGGCGCCGGTGTGCGCACCCTGCCAATCGATATGCTGGGCTATATGGAAATTGTTTTTGACCCTTCCATCGCCGCCCTCTCCTCTCTGCTTGCTTTTCTGTCCATGGGCATTGTCCTTCTTGCAGAACGTTTCCTAGGATTCTCCCGCTATGTCTGATCAAGCCTTTCTTACTCTCGACCAGCTGACACTGCGTTACGGCAACACCACAGCCGTGGATAAGCTCAATCTCACAATCAACAAAGGTGAGTTGCTGGCGCTGCTCGGCCCTTCGGGCTGCGGTAAAACCACCACCATGCGTGCGATTGCAGGCCTGATGGATGTGGCAGGCGGTACTATCCGTCTTGACGACAAAGACATTACCCGCGTTGCCGCCAATAAACGCGAAATCGGGCTGGTGTTTCAGTCCTATGCACTGTTCCCGCATCTGACCGTGTTTGACAATGTTGCCTTTGGCCTCAAACTCAAAGGCATCAAAGGTGACGAACTGCGCCAGAAAGTTGAAAGCGGCCTGAAATCCGTTGGGCTGGCAAAATTTGCCGACCGCAAGCCGCCGGAATTGTCCGGTGGTCAGCAGCAGCGTGTTGCCCTTGCCCGCTCGATGGTGATGGAACCGAAAGTACTGTTACTCGATGAGCCGCTGTCCAATCTGGATGCACGTCTGCGTCTCGACATGCGTACTGAATTGCAGCGCGTGCAACAGGAAACCGGCGTCACCATGATCTTCGTGACCCACGATCAGGCGGAAGCTCTGGCGCTCGCCGACCGTATCGTGGTGATGCGTGCCGGTGCGATTGAACAGATCGGCACACCGGAAGAGATCTATAATCATCCGGCATCGCGCTTTGTGGCGGATTTTGTCGGCTTCGAGAATGTCTATGCAATCCGCGATGGCAAGCTCTATTCCGAAACTGGTGAAGTGCCGCTCAATGCACCACTGCCGAAAGCTGCCGGTCTGGCGTTCCGCCCGAAGATCGTCACGCTTGGTACCGGCCCGCTCAAAGGTATTGTGCGCGGCGCCGCATTTGCCGGTAACACCCGTGAATATGTGCTGGAAACACCATTCGGCTCAGTCAAAGCCGATGTTGATGCCGCTCTGCCTGCCTATGCACTGGGCGATGAGGTTGCCTTTGATCTGCCAATTGATCAGGCGGCAATTCTGGAACGGGAGTAAATTTCAGCATGGGTGTCTGGATTGATACGGATATGGGCTTTGATGATATCGCCGCCATACTGGTGGTGAAACATCTGGGTCTAGAAATCGACGGCGTGTCTCTCGTTTTCGGAAATACGGAACTTGGTCAGGTCTGCCGCAATGCGGCGGGTGCGACACAGGTTTTCGGCTGGGATTTTCCGATCTATCGCGGGCGGCACAAACCGGTTCTGGCGGAGATTGAAACTGCCGCCGGAATTCTCGGTGAAACCGGCATTCCGACACTCGGCCTGAACCTTCCTGTCTGTGAAGATAATACACAGGGTTGTGCCTTCACCGCCCTGTGCAACTGGCTTGAAAATACCTGCGGCACCAAGCGCGTTCTTGCACTTGGCCCCCTCACCAATATTGCCGCACTGGCACTGGCACGCCCCGATCTGGCAGCACGGATTGACGAGCTGGTCTGGATGGGCGGCGGCGTTGGCAAAGGCAATCACACGGCCTCGGCCGAGTTTAACGCTCTGGCCGATCCGGAAGCGCTGGCAATTGTGCTTGCCCATGAGCTGTCACTGAAAATGGTGGAGCTTGATTTCTGCCGTAAAATTCTGGCCACGCCGGATGATGTGCATCCGATCCGCGCAGCCGGTGGTGCCAATGCCGCTTTGATTGCCGATATGACCGGCGGCTTTATCAATATTGCGATCTCGCGTGGCCGCACAGCCATGGCGCTCTATGATCCGGCGGCAGCTGTGGCTTTTGCCCGTCCTGATCTGGTGCGTTTTGACAGGGCATTCATTGGTGCGGAACTTTGCGGCTCGCTGACACGCGGCCGCACCGTGGTGGAAACACGCTCCAGCCATGCCACATTCAACGCCGCCTATGCAGCTGACGGCGATGCGGAAGCCATTCTCGGCATTATTTTCGATGCCCTCAGAACAGAGGCAGCCAAATCATGACACATGCAGAACCCTTTGATCTGAGTTCTCCTGAACTGCGCCTTAGAGCAGCAGCCGCAGCACGCGGCGCAGAAGCTTTTGACTGCCTGATTATCAACGGCACCGTCATTGATATGGTGACCGGCGAACATCGCCGTGCTGATATCGGCATCACCGGCGCTCTGATTGCCTCTGTTCATGCACCGGACAGCCGTAAAGATGCAGCCAAAATCATTGATGCCAAAGGCGGTTATATCACACCGGGTCTAATCGATACGCATATGCATATTGAAAGCTCGATGATCACCCCTGCCACCTATGCGAATGCCGTGGTGCCGCGTGGTGTGACAACCATTGTCTGGGACCCGCATGAATTCGGCAATGTGCATGGCGTAGCCGGTGTTGACTGGGCAATTGCGGCAACCCGTGATCTGCCGCTGCGTACCATTATGCTGGCACCTTCCTGTGTGCCGTCCGCACCGGGATTGGAACTGGCCGGAGCGGACTTTGACGCTGATGTGCTGAATAACCTGCTGGCGCGGCCTGAAATCGGCGGTATTGCCGAAGTCATGACCATGCGCAATGTCATTGACGGCGAACCGCGGATGAGTGCCATTGTCCATGCGGGACTTGCAGCGGGCAAGCCGGTTTGCGGCCATGCACGCAGCCTCACCGGCTCTGATCTCGCGGCCTTTATGACTGCGGGTGTAACCTCCGATCATGAGCTGGTTTCCGGCAGCGACCTGATGGAAAAACTGCGCGCCGGTCTCACTATTGAGATGCGCGGCTCCCACGACCATCTGCTGCCGGAATTTGTGCAGGAACTGAACCGCCTCGGCCATCTGCCGCAGACTGTTACCCTCTGTACGGATGATGTGTTCCCTGATGATCTGCTCAATGCCGGTGGTCTTGATGATGTGGTGCGCCGCCTCGTGCGCTATGGCATGAAATCGGAATGGGCTTTGCAGGCGGCAACACTCAATGCAGCGCGCCGCTTTGGCCGCGATGATCTGGGGCTGATTGCAGCAGGTCGCCGTGCGGATATTGTGATCTTCGACAACCTGTCCGATTTCACTGCACAGACCGTGCTGACCAATGGTGCAGTTGCTGCTTCAAGCGGTGTTCTCGCACATTCCCTCACCAACACCAGCGCCGGTGATTTCCTGCAATCCATGAAGATTGATGCGCTAGAGCCGAATGATTTCCGCATTCGCAGCGATGCCAAGAGCGTTGTGGTGGCAACCATTGACCGCCCGCGCTTTACTCAATGGGGTCAAGCGGAAACGGACGTCGTCAATGGTTTTGTAGTACCGCCGCAAGGTGCAACCATGATTGCCGTTGCCCATCGCCATGGCCGTGCAGAAGCGAAACCGCGCGTTGGCTTCCTGCGTGAATGGGGCAGCTGGCGTGGTGCTTTCGCCACCACAGTTTCCCATGACAGCCATAATCTCACAGTCTTCGGCGGCAATGAAGAAGATATGGCACTCGCAGCCAATACCGTGGTCGCTGCCGGTGGCGGCATGGCAGTTGCGCATAGCGGCAAAGTCACCGCCCTGCTTCCGCTGCCGGTCTCCGGTCTGGTGTCTGAGGCATCGCTGGCCGGTGTTGCCGCACAGTTTGCAGCTTTGCGCACAGCTATGGATGATGTGGTGGACTGGCAGCCGCCTTATCTCATTTTCAAAGCCTGTTTTGGTGCAACACTGGCCTGCAATGCCGGCCCGCACCAGACTGATCAGGGCATTGCCGATGTTAAAACCGGACAAGTGCTGGCCTCCCCTATTTTGCAAGTGACAGAGTAATACCTATGACTGATCCTATCCTCGACGATATTGCTTTTCTGACCGAGCTGCGCCGCGATCTGCATGCGCATCCTGAACTCGGTTTTGAAGAAGAGCGCACATCGGATATTGTTGCCAAACTTCTGGAAGAGGCAGGTATCACCATTCATCGCGGTCTTGGCGGTACAGGTGTGGTCGGCACTTTACAGATCGGTAACGGCACCCGCACCATTGGCCTGCGCGCAGATATAGATGCGCTGGCAATGCCGGAAATGGCGGATCGTCCTTATAAATCAAAATTCGCCGGTAAAATGCATGCCTGCGGCCATGACGGCCACACCACGCTTCTGCTGGGTGCAGCCCGTGCGCTGGCAAAAAGCCGTAATTTCTCAGGCACTGTGCATTTCATCTTCCAGCCTGCAGAAGAAGGTCGCGGTGGCGCCAAGCGCATGGTTGAAGAAGGACTGTTCAACCTGTTTCCATGCGATGCGGTTTATGGCCTGCATAACATGCCGGGTCTTGATCCTGATGAAATCGCTGTGGTTGAAGGCCCCCAGCTCGCCTCTTCCGACAGCTGGCGTGTGACTTTCTGCGGTACTGGCACCCATGGTGCCAAGCCACATCTCGGCAAAGATCCGGTCACAGCAGCGGCTACTTTCATCGCCTCATTGCAAACAATTATCGGTCGCGTGGTCGATCCGTTGCAACCGGCTGTCGTCAGCGCCTGCTCATTGCAGGCGGGTGATCCGAAGGCTCTTAATGTTATTCCGGATATTGTGGAAATCGGCGGCACGGCCCGTGCTTATACCCCGCATGTCCGTGACCAGCTTGAGACGGAAATCGGCCGCCTCGCGCAGGGTACTGCGATGATGTATGGCATTGTTGCCGAATATGATTTTATCCGCCGTATCCCGCCGGTCGTCAACAATGCCGACGCCACAGCGCGTGCACTGCGTGCAGCACAGGATGTGTTTGGCAGCAAAGTGCGCACCAGCTTCCCGCCTTCCACTGCGGGCGATGATTTCGCCTTCTTCGCCGGTGAGGCACCGGGTTGCTATGTCTGGCTCGGCAATGGTCCTGCTGTAGACGGTGCCCTGCACCACAATACTGCCTATGACTTCAATGACGACGCCATTGAACACGGCGTGCGCTTCTGGACACGCCTTGTGGAGCAGGAACTGTCGGGAGACCATGATGCAACCGCATGAATTTTGGCAAAAACTCTATGCGCCTGAAACTTTCAATGTACAGGGTGTGCATGAAACTTTCTTTCCGGCCACGCTGGATGACGGCCGTCAGCTGCAACTGCCGATCCGCCCCCTCTCGGATAAACAACATGCACTGGCATCGCTGATCGTCAATCAGGCGGCCTTTGATGTGGTCGACGCTTTATCTGATGATCTGGCCGCTAAACTCAATGCCTTTGAGCCGGATGTGATTGTCGGCCTGCCGACACTGGGTCTGACCCTTGCCAGTGAAGTGGCGCGCAAACTCGGTCACAGCCGCTATGTGCCTTTGGGTACTTCGCGCAAATTCTGGTATGAGGAAGAACTATCGGTACCACTGTCTTCCATCACCACACCGGATCAGATCAAACGTCTCTATATCGACCCGCGTATGCTGCCGCTGCTCGACGGTCGCCGCATTGCTCTGGTGGATGATGTGATTTCCAGCGGCTCGTCGATTGTGGCTGCGCTCAATCTGCTGAATTCCCGTGCACTCAAGCCGGTCGTTATCGGTGCGGCAATGCTGCAAACCCAGCGCTGGCGTGCCCCGCTTGAGCAACTCGGCACTGAATTTGCCGAGATGACACGCGGCTGCTTCACCACACCGATGCTGAAGCACGGTGAAAACGGCGGCTGGACGATCGCCGCCTGACAAGACCATTTACAGGTCAGATGCATTCACAGGCTCAGTCAGCAACAACATAGCCGGACTGTAAGTTTCAGGATCAAGACGTCTGGTCAGGATTGCCGCAATAGCAATGCTGACCATGTGCCATTTCCAGCCCGCAGCAAAACTTCCGGTCTGCTCATGAAGCACGGAAACAATCAAAGGCGGCAGGGCTGCCAGCAAAAATCCTCCGCCCTGCATGACTGCGGAGAGCGCTCCGGCCTGTAACGGGTCAGGAATATGCTCCAGAGCCACCACCAGCAGCAGTGAAAAACAGCCACCCAATCCGGCACCGACAAGCGCAACATAAAGAAACGGAGCGCTTGCTGGGGCAAAAGCAAAACCGGCAAATCCTGTAAACTGCATCGCAAGCGCCAGCCACAGCCATGGTCTGCGATCCCTGCTGTTGCCCTGCGCCAAAGCAGGCATAATCAGAGCGGAAACAGCCTGACACAGCGCCATAACGGCAAGCAGACTACCGCTTGCCGTAACACTCCACCCCGCTTCCTGATAATAAGGCGCAAGCCAGGCTATGACGGATGAATAGCCGCCATTCACCAGCCCGAATGCAATCATCAGCAACCATGCCCGCGGACGGGAGAATAATTTTGTCAGGCTTTTACCGGTCTGAACTGAGGAAGAAGCAGGAAGTACCGCCCAGACCAGAACAGTTGCAAGCAGCCCCATAATTGCAAAATAACCAAAGCCTGCCTGCCATGTTCCGGTCAGTTGCACAATGACAGGTGACAATTGCGCGCCAAGCGCGCCGCCTGCCAGTAGCATAGCGGAATAAAGCCCCATAATATTGGCAAAACGGTCAGGAAAACGCTGCTTGATAATTGCAGGAAAAAGCGCCTGCACCGCCGCAACGCCAAGGCCGATAATAGCTGCTGTCATCAGCAATGCAGGCCCCGTGGTTACAGCCAGCCGCAACAAAGTGCCGACAGTGATACAAGTCAGTGCCGCAAGAAGAATGCCGCGCATCTCACCCGTGCGTAACAATGCGGGACCGGCAAATGCCACACACCCCATCAGCGCCATAGGTATCAGTGTCAGCAGCGCCATACCGTGATGGCTCAATCCGGTTGCGTGACTGATATCTTCTGCGAGAGGGCCGATAGCCGCAATAAAGGGCCGGAGATTGAGTCCTACAACGACAACAGCCATCAGGAAAATATAATTTCTGTCTCCCTTCATATTCGTCTTTCTCCTGATCGTTTTGCCTGCGGGCATAGTGAAACAGGCAGCCGCGCACCATGCTCATAGCGCCCTGAAAACTGCCTGCTTTACCGGAATCTTGTCTTATATGTCAGCTGATACGTGCGTAATGTTCAAAGCCGACGCTCTTCAGCGGAATTGCCTCATGCTGATAGCCGACCGGACGGATCGGGCTTTTGAGTTCACGGGACAAGAGCTTGCGCTCACGACGTTTCTCCGGATGCACAATCGGCACTGCATCCAGCAAACGCCGCGTATAAGGATGTGCAGGTGAACTCAAGACAGCATCACGCGGGCCGATCTCGATAATCTCACCCAGATACATAACCGCGATGCGGTCACTCACTTTTTCAACAACAGCCATATCATGGGAAATGAAGAGGATGGAAATGGCATATTCCTCCTGAATTTCCTCCAGCAAGTCCAGAATTTGCGCCTGAATGGACACATCCAGAGCGGAAACCGGCTCATCGGCAATAATGACTTTCGGGTTCAGAGCGAGTGCGCGTGCAATGCAGATACGCTGCCGCTGACCACCGGAAAACTGATGCGGATAGCGATCTGCCTGTGCTTTTGTCAGGCCGACCCTGTCCAGCAATTGCAAAACCCGTGCCTGTATTTCAGCGGCAGTTCCCATACCATGAATATGCAGCGGTTCCGCAACAATCTGCGCGACTGTCATACGCGGGTTCAAAGACGCATAAGGATCCTGAAAAACCATCTGGATACGTTTGCGAGTTTCACGCATATCCGAGGCATTCATGTCTCCCAGTTTACGCCCCTGCAGCCAGATTTCACCGCTATTGGTCTGTATCAGTTGCATGATCGCTTTGCCAGTCGTGGATTTACCGCAACCGCTTTCGCCAACCAGTGACAAGGTTTCTTTTTCCCGCAATTCAAAGGAGACATTCTCCACTGCGTGAACATTGGCAACAACGCGCTGAAACATGCCCTGACGCACAGAAAACCGTGTCACGAGGTTGCGCACACTTAGTACAGCCTCCGATGTATTCTCAACGGCAATTGCATCATTACCGCGCATCTCACCAAGCTTGGGCGCGGCATCCAGCAAACGGCGGGTATATTCATGCTGCGGATTGTTGAAAACAGCGTGAACCTCCCCCCTTTCAACAATTGCTCCGTTCAGCATCACCACCACCTTGTCGGCGATCTCAGCCACGATTCCCATATCATGGGTAATCAGCAGAATGGCCATGCCGGTTTCCTGCTGAATAGTTTTCAGCAGAGCCAGAATTTCCGCCTGCACAGTCACATCCAGTGCTGTCGTCGGTTCATCAGCAATCAGCAAATCCGGCTTGCACAAAATGGCCATGGCGATCATCACACGCTGGCGCA
The DNA here is from genome assembly GCF_018436245.1 of Pseudochrobactrum algeriensis. Taxonomy (NCBI): domain Bacteria; kingdom Pseudomonadati; phylum Pseudomonadota; class Alphaproteobacteria; order Hyphomicrobiales; family Brucellaceae; genus Pseudochrobactrum; species Pseudochrobactrum algeriensis. Next base: position 480,809 of record NZ_CP075361.1, on the reverse strand, counting down.
TACCGCCTGACAGCTCATGGGGATATTGTTTCAACCGTCGCTCAGCTTCCGGAATGCGCACCTGATTAAGCGCCTCCAATGCGAGGCGCCCTGCCTCAGCCTTGCTCACCTGCCGGTGCCGGATAACAACTTCAGCCAGTTGTGCCTCAATTGTCAGAACCGGATTGAGCGATGTCATCGGCTCCTGAAAGATCATGGCAATCCGATCACCACGCAGCGCTTGCACCTGCTTTTCATCCATCGCGTAGAGATCAACAGCCTGCCCCGCTTTGTCATAAAGCAGTGCCTGTCCGCCCGTGATTGTACCGCCCATAAATCCGACCAGCCGCATCACCGACTTGGCCGTTACCGATTTGCCGGAGCCGGACTCACCGACCAGCGCCACGATCTCCCCGCGCCCGATGGCAAGGTCTATGCCTTTCACAGCAAAAGTTGTGGCATCCATGCCCTTAAACTTTACAGCGAGGTCAGAAATTTCGAGCAATTTTTCGGTCATCATAATCTCCGGCAAACAGGCTTTTATGGTCTCAGCAAGCGGCGTAAGCGCGAATTTCGACGGCGCAGTCACGCCGTGCCGCATGTCCCGTTACGACCGACAATGCCGGAACACCTTCAGGATCAATCCAGTCATTCCACACTTCGCAAAAAGCGTCATATTCGCTGATATCGAACAGCCAGACCTGTACCATCAGAATGTCTTTGCGCGATGATCCGACACTCTGAAAATAGTCATCAATGATATTCAGGATTTGCAAAGACTGGTCTTTGACATCTCCCCCTTTATCCGGTGCTGTCAGACAGACCGAAGCCAGTTTGTCGGATGCTTTTCCGAGACATATTCTCGGCTGATGCCCTGCTCCGTCGATCCGGCCAAGCTCTCTCAGTTCCATAGGGTTCTCCAGTTCTTAAGGCTTGAGTTCGGTCTGCGTTTCAGCTGCGATAAGCAATCACAACAGCTTCCACGAGCACATCGGAACGGTAGAGTTCACCGCTGACGCAGGTACGTGCAGGCGGGTTGGCAGGGTCAGCCCATTCATTCCACACAGAATTCATGGCACCGAAATAGCGCATGTCTTTCAGCCAGATATGAACAACGAAAATGGATTTGTGATCGGAGCCTGCGGTTTCCAGAAGCCGGTCAATTTTCTGCAGCACTTCTCTTGTCTGCTCTTTAATATCACCGCTTGTGTCGGTTGCATGCACACCGGACAAAAACACCATATCATTATGAACAACGGCCATGCTTTTCAGAGCGCCATCAGTCTTTGAAATTTCAATACGTTCGACCAAAGTAGTTGTTCCTTCTTTTTAAGTTGCAGAATTTTTGGATAACAAAGTTCAGATCATCTCGTGCTCAGACGAGGATCAAAATGCGTTCTGAGAACATCACCAAGCAGATTGATGGCCAGCACCGTGGTGAAGATGCAAAGGCCGGGGAAGAATGCCATCCACCACGATGTGCTGATATAAGAGCGTGCATCTGCCAGCATTCCGCCCCATGTCGGCGTTGATGCAGGCACACCCAGCCCCAGAAAACTGAGACTTGATTCAGCAATAATCGCTGTCGCCATCGCGAAAGTACCAACAATCAGGGATGACTGGATGAGATTAGGCAGAATATGTTTCCACAAGATGTGACCGTCCCGCGCACCGAGCGACCGAGCGGCCACAACAAAATCCCGTTCACGCAAGCTCAGCGCCTCGGCGCGTGCCAGACGGCAATAAGGAATCCAGCGTTGTGAGGCGAGCGCGATAATCAGAATGCCGAGGCTCTGGCCAAGAAACGCGACAATGGAAATCGCCAGCAGCAAGGGCGGGAAAGCCCAGACCACTTCAAGAAATTTCTGAATGACAGAGTCAACACGACCGCCGTAATAGCCGGAAACCACACCGAGTGTGACACCAACCAGACCGGAGAAAATAACCACGGCAACAGCAATAATCAGCGATACGCGTGAGCCGTAAATGATGCGGCTCAACAAATCCCGACCGACATGATCCGTGCCGAGAAAATGCGGGCCGGTCGGCTGCGGCGGCATCAAAGCCAGCATCAGATCCTGCTTGTTCGGATCAAACGGTGCCAAGAATGGTGCAAAGAGGCTGGCGATCAACAACAGGCTGACAACACCCAGTCCGAAAACAGCTTTCGGCGTTTTGACAATCTCTGTGAGTTTTTCTGTACTGAAACGGAAAGTCATCGGCGTTACCTCAGACGGATACGCGGATCGACAATCGTGTAAATCATGTCAATCACGAGATTAATAAAAACAAAAAGCGAGGTGTAGACGAGGACAAGGCCGGTAATCAGCGGAAAATCGCGGAAGGTTATGCCCTGCAGCAGCAGATAGCCGATGCCCGGCCAGGAGAAGACCGTCTCGACAATGATCGCACCGCTGATGAGTGTACCGAATTCAAGTCCGATAATGGTGACAACGGAAATCAGGGCATTGCGGAAAGCATGGCGCCACAGCACAACACGTGCTGACATACCCTTGGCGCGGGCGGTCATGACGTAATCTTCCTGCAAATTTTCCAGCACGGATGCACGGGTAATCTGCATTATGATGCCCGCCATATTGGTGCCCAATACAATAACCGGCAATGTCAGATGCCGCACTGCATCCCACAGCGCATCCCAGCGCCCTGCAAGCAGCGCATCAATAGTCAGGAAGCCTGTAATAGCCGGAACATCCATGCCCCATGTTGCACGCCCGCCCGATGGCAGGAGGTTAAACATGCCTGCGAAGAGCAGGATCAGGAGAATCCCCAGCCAGAAATTTGGCAGGCTGATGCCGAAAAACCCGCCGATTGAGCCGATCGTATCAACAAAGGAGTTCGGCTTGCTGGCAGCCCAGACACCAAGCGGTAGCCCCAGAATGACGGCAAGCAGTGTGGAATAAATGGCAAGCTCAATACTGGCCGGCAAACGCTGTAAAATGAGATCCATGACAGGTTCGCGATAGCGGAAGGATTCTCCCAGATCACCCATCAGTGCATTCTTGATAAAGGTCAGATACTGAATATAGACAGGCTGATCGAGCCCCCAGGCAATACGGATATTCTGCCGGATCTCTTCAGTTACCTCATCGCTGACCAACATATCCACAGGATCGCCGGGGGCGAGTTTTATCAGTACAAAAATCAAAAGTGTCACCATGAAGAGCACAGGAATTGTGCCCAACACGCGCTTCAGCGTATAGCCCAACATGGAAAATCCTCGGGAATTGACCGGAGCATGCCACGGCAAAGCGGAAGCAAACTTCCGGCTGCGGCATACGCAATATTAAAAAGACGGGTACATAGTCTGATCAGCACAACCGGATCGGCAGGCTCCCGAAACCGGACAGGAATATCCCTTATCCGGCTTCAGAAAATCCGCATGGGAAATCAGCGCAGGTGGATTTCCCAGCCGTTCACGCGGTCGGCTTTGCTCGGTTTGAAATCGATGCTTTTGGAAACACCCCATGCCAGTCGGTGCAGCCAGAGGAAACAAGCCGGAGCGTCTTCCGTGATCGTCACCATGGCTTTATTCAGCATGGAGACCCGTTTGGTGAAGTCAAATTCTTCACGCTCGGCCTGCAGCAATTTATCGACTTCCGCATTGGAATATTTCAGACGCGGTGATGCACCGGTTTCAAAATATTGCGCCAGCGCAGGGGACGGATCCAGCATATTGCCGCGCCCCATATAATAGAATGGTGTGTCGCCACGCTGTACATTCGTCCACAGAGTTGCCCATTCCGGTGTCTTCAGCGTTGCTTTAAAGCCCGCCTCTTCCAGCATCGGAATAATCGCTTCTGTGATCTGGCGGTCTGCAATATAGCGCCCTACCGGCGTGTAAAGATCAACCGCAACACCGGTTGCACCGGCCTCTGCCAGCAAGCTCTTTGCTTTTTCCGGATTATAATCAAACGGCGTTTTGTAATCCGCGTCATAGCCAAGCTGGCCTGCACCGACCGGTCCGTTCAGTAAGGTTGCCTGATTACCGAGAATAGCGCGGGCAATACCCTCACGATTGATTGCATGGCATACCGCTTTACGTACCCGTGCATCATCCCATGGCTTGGTCTCAGGGCTCATGGCAATGAACATAGCTTCTGCGGAATCGACCATTTCAACTGTCGCGTTCGACATCTGCTGCACGCGGTTAATCAGCTGCGGCGGAATTCCCTGTGCGATCTGCACCTCGCCATTGGCCAGCGCGGTCACACGCTGTTCCGGCTCGGTCATCATCCGGTAGAGAATGCGCTTCGGATTTGTCTCACTGACCATCGGATGGCCATCCACGCGCTCAATCACAATATGGCTGCCGATACCGACTTCCACCAATTTATACGGGCCTGCACCAATCGGATGCTGACGATCAGCTTCCTGTGCACCGTATTTGTCATAGATGGATTTGGATGTGATCTGCATGAATGCCAGATAATTCGGCAGCGTGGAGATTTTTTGCGTTGTTGTAATCCGCATACGCAGATCATCAAGCGCTTCAACATTTTTAATATACTGGACAGAGGCCTGCGACATGCTCTGCGGGTCGTTACGCGCGCGCTCCATCGAATGGATCACATCTGCAATGACAACCGGCTCTCCGTTATGACGCTTCTGATCCGGACGCAATGTCAGGATCCAGTTCAGGTCATCTTCAGGCTCAAGGCTTTCGGCCAGAAACGGAACGAATTTTGCCTGTTCAAAATCCCAGCGCGTCAGACAACCATAAATCTGACACCAGATCGACCCGATCAGCACAACGGAATCCGCATAAGGATTATAACCCGTCACACCTTCGGTAATCGCAACAGTAATCTGATCAGACTTCTGAGCCTGTGCCGGTGATCCCGCGACACTGACAGCCAGTGCAGCCCCCAGCAGCAGGGCCTTTTTAATTCCCTTAATCATCTTTCCCCTCCTCTTTTTATGTCATGCGTGACAAGAAGTAGTTTTTTTTAAATAAGTAAGCTATTACTTACTTTCTTGTCAATTGCCCTCATTGCAAAATGCGTAAATATACGGTCTGAAATGTCAGAGCGTCGGAGGATTACAGAATGAGTAAAGTGGATATGAACACTTCCAAAGCTGTGCGCTCGCGCAATGCACAAGCCACAAGCCAGGCTATTCTCGAATCAGCCATTGTTGAATTTTGCGAATATGGCCTGAGCGGCGCCAGCACATCGCGGATCGTCGAGCGCGCGGGCTGTAATATCCGCATGCTTTACCATTATTTCCAGAACAAAGAGACACTGTATAAAGCGGCTCTGGAACAGGTTTATAACCAGCTGCGCGGCAGGGAAGCAGAGCTGAGCATACTCGACCGCGACCCGATGGATGCGATTAAAACCCTGACCGCATTCACCTTTGATTATATGCGGGACACCCCTGCCTTTATCAAACTCGTGCTTGGTGAAAACCTGTTGCAGGGAGAGTTCATCCGTACCATCCCGAGCATACCGCGCTCGTCACGCCCGTTTATCCAGTCGATCCAGACACAGCTCGACCGCGGTGTTGCGGCAGGAATATTCCGCTCAGGGATCGACGCCACCCAGCTTTATATTTCCATCGTCTCTCTCAGCTTCATGTATCTTTCCAGCCAATATACGCTGTCCGTTACTTTTGGCGTCGATATATCCTCGGAGGAGAATATCCGCACACGCCGCCTTCACGTTGTTGATATGATTGAGAAATATCTGAAACTAAGCGCTGAATAAGCCATATGAAACAAAAACTGCCGTCAGATCGCTATAATCTGACGGCAGCATAAAAAGCACAGGCCGTATTTACCAGTCCATGACCACTTTGCCGGAATTGCCGGAGCGCATGGCCTCGAAACCGTCTCGAAATTCATCAATCCTGATACGGTGCGTAATAACCGGAGACAGATCAAGCCCGCCCTGCACAAAGGCGATCATCTTGTACCAGGTCTCAAACATCTCCCGCCCGTAGATGCCTTTCAGATTGAGCATTTTGAAAATGACCTTGTTCCAGTCGATTTCAAAACCCGCAGGGGCGATACCGAGAATAGCGATCTTGCCGCCATTATTCATCTTGTCGATCATGTCGCGGAATGCAGGTGCAGCACCGGACATTTCCAGCCCGACATCAAAGCCTTCTGTCATACCGATGGATTTCATGACGTCATCAAGATTTTCTCTTGAGGCATCCACCACATAATCAATGCCGACTTTTTTGGCCAGATCCAGCCGCACCGGATTGATATCGGTGATGACAACCTTGCGCGCGCCCGCACGCTTGGCGACCATCGCCCCCATGATGCCGATCGGGCCTGCACCGGTAACCAGCACATCTTCGCCGATCAGGTCGAAAGACAAAGCCGTGTGCACCGCATTGCCGAAAGGATCGAAAATAGCGGCGATTTCATCCGGCACTTCATCGGGAATTGCCACCACATTATATTCCGGCAGGCAGATGAACTCTCCGAAAGAACCCGCGCGGTGCACACCCACGCCCAGCGTATTGCGGCACAGATGACCACGCCCCGCACGGCAGTTACGGCACTTGCCGCACACAATATGCCCCTCACCCGAGACGCGTTCGCCGACTTTATATTTAGTTACAGCCGAGCCGATCTCTGCGATCTCGCCCATAAATTCATGACCGACAACCATTGGCACAGGCACGGTGTTTTGCGCCCACTGATCCCAGTTCCAGATATGCACATCCGTACCGCAGATTGCGGATTTTTTGACCTTAATCAGCACATCATTCGGGCCGATCTCAGGAACAGGGACGTGCTCCATCCACAGACCCGGTTCTGCCTTTGCTTTCACCAGGGCTTTCATCATATTTGTCATTGGAGTTCCCTCAGATAATGCCTAATTCACGGCCGGTTTGTTCAAAGACCGCAATGGCTTTGCGTACATCCTGCTCCGAATGGGCTGCCGACATTTGTGTACGGATACGCGCCTGACCTTTCGGCACCACAGGGAACGAAAAGCCGGTCACATAGACGCCTTTTTCAAGCATTCGCGCGGCCATTTCCTGTGCCAGCGCCGCATCACCCAGCATCACCGGAATGATCGGGTGGCCGTCTCCGGCAAGTGTAAAGCCGAGCTTTGTCATTTCACGGCGGAACAGTTCTGCATTCGCAGCGAGACGCGCGCGCAGTTCCGCACCGTTTTCGATGAGATCAAAAACTTTCAGTGATGCCGCAGCAATAACCGGCGCGAGTGTGTTGGAAAACAGATAAGGACGTGAGCGCTGTCGCAGCCATTCCACAGTTTCAGCTTTGGCAGATGTATAGCCGCCGGATGCGCCGCCAAGCGCCTTACCGAGCGTGCCGGTGATAATATCAACCCGTCCTTCAACGCCGCAATATTCCGCAGAGCCGCGACCGTTTTTGCCGACAAAACCAACCGCATGGCTGTCATCTACCATGACCATCGCATTATATTTGTCCGCGAGATCACAAACGCCCTGCAGATTGGCAATAATTCCGTCCATCGAGAACACGCCGTCTGTAGCGATCAGTTTAAAGCGGGAGCCCTCCGCCTTCTTCAGCTCTTCTTCAAGCGCAGCCATATCATTATTGGCGTAACGGAACCGTTTTGCCTTCGACAGACGGATACCGTCAATAATCGAGGCATGGTTCAGCGCATCAGAAATAATTGCGTCTTCTTCACCGAACAGCGTTTCAAAAAGCCCGCCATTCGCATCAAAACAGGAAGAATAAAGGATGGTATCTTCCATGCCAAGGAATGAGGAAATCCGGTCTTCCAGCTGCTTGTGCTCTTCCTGCGTCCCGCAGATAAAACGCACCGACGCCATGCCGTAGCCATAACGGTCGAGCGCTTGCTTGGCAGATTCTGTCAGCTCCTCATTATCCGCCAGTCCGAGATAATTATTGGCACAAAAATTCAGAACGCGATCTCCCGAGGCCACTTCGATTTCACCGGCCTGTTTGGAGGTAATAATACGCTCGGTTTTATACAGGCCGGATGTTTTCAGGCCATCCAGCTCGGAACGGAGATGTCGAAGAAAATCATGTGTCATGCTTGAAGCTCTCTCACAATTATACCGGCATCTGCCCCGCATTTTATCAGGATTTTCCGATGCAGGGCAGACAGAATGCAGATCAGTTATTGACCGGTTGCATAACCATTTTTGCAAAGTCCGGTCAGGTCAGACAGGGAAAGCGCATCCATATCCAATGCGTTCAAAAGATCGTTTTCAGCAGTAAAATCCCGTCCGTACATTGCCGAGAAGATTTTAACACCTGCCTCATGCAGTTCGGCAGGTTTACCTGCAAGACGTGCCAGTCTGGCAGTCATCACCAGACCAAACGGCACATCTTCCGTGACATAGCGGCTGTCCGCTGTGGTCGGGCCGGCTCCGCCATTGCCTGCGGCATGCATTTCCTGATTCATCTGCGAAATCGAGCTGACAGGAACATGGAATGAAAGATGGAAATGCTCGAAAATCGTCCGCACTTGCAGCCCCAGAGCAGTAGCAACATTGATGCGCTCCTGATCCAGATCTTCCAGAAGACGCCCGACATTCGGCGTTACATTCTGCCCCTGACTCCAGCTTTCACCGCGTTCCATACGGGTCATATTCCCCAGTGCAATGCCCATGTGGTTTTGCGGATTGAGATTGGACAAGGCAATGGCCAGCAGGCTGCCACGATCCACGAAACGATCCCCGAACAATGTCTGGCAAAGTGCCAGCCCTTCTGCGCTGCGAGATTCCGGCACTGTCGCAAGATCAATACGTTTGCGTACAGTATTCACATTCACTTCCGTCTGGCTCAGCTGACGGCCTGAGACAACCGTAGTTCCCCACGCAATGACCGGCACGCTGATATCACGCGCAGCCAGCAGACGGGACAGATAGAGCGCACCAAAGGAAGCATGGGAGCTGATAATAACGCTCTGCTCCGCACGGATATAAGGTGCCACAGCATCCAGCACCGCCTTGTGCCCATAGGCAGGCAGAGCCACTACCAGCACATCAGAACCTTCGGCCAATGCACGTGCATCAGCAGCCACCTGCGGCCGGAATGTGCCGGTCACAGCACCGGAGGCAGTCAGCGCCTCGCCTGCGGCCAGCGCTTTTGTGCGCTCACCCGATGGTGACCAGAGAATAGCTGTATGGCCTGCCTGTTCCAGAAATGCTGCCATACCAAACGCGATTGATCCGGCGCCAATAATCCCTGCCCGCATAGTTTTCTGTTCCTCACTCATAATCATTCAAATTATTCTGCGGTTGTTCCGCATTTTGTTATTTGGGTCGTAAATTGCTGCCAAAGCCGCCATTCACACCGGCAAAGGCAACGACCAGAAAAGCTTTGGCAGGCTGGCTGCCGATACTGGTCAGGCAATGCGGCACCTCTGCCGAATAACGGGCTGTCTCGCCTGCCCTGACCACTGTTTGTGACGCTGTGTTGGAAACGTGGATTTCACCCTCAAGACAATGCAGATGCTCCATTGTTCCCGGACTATGCGCCTCACTCTCCAGCTTGCCGTTGAGATCAAAATTCAGGAGATACCATTCGATCAGTGCAATCATGCCGGCCGGTGCAAGAATCTGCAAAGTACAGGTACCGTCCGGACTGCGGATCGTCGGCGTCAGATTGCCGGGCAGCAGATGAATCTGATCTGTCCGCTCATTGGTCACGCCGCCCATCAGGCAATCCAGATTAACCCCAAGCGCCTGTGTCAGATGCCACAGCGTGCCATAGGTCGGATTGGCATTACCGCGCTCGATCTCGGAAAGAATGGAACGCGATACGCCTGCCATAACGGAGAGGTCTGCCAGTGTAAGTTTTCGCTCTTTACGCAAAGCCTGCAAACGAGGCCCGATTTCCGGTGGTGTCAGCTGCTTCATTTGCTCACTCCTCAAACTATGCCGCAGACCTATTCCTCTACAGGCTCTCCCAATGTATGCATCAGTCTGTTTGCCCAGCCGAAAAGCGATGCAGACAGAATGAGATCAAGGATTTCATTCTGATCCAGCCCCGCCTCAGCCAAAGCCTGCATGTCGGTTGCGTCAGCCTGCGGCGGGCAGGCCGAGAGGCGAACTGCAAAATTGAAAATTGCTTTCAGCCGCGGTTCAATATCCGCATTCACACCATCACGAAAAATGGCGGCAATGGTATCCTCTTCCTTTGCCAGCTGATTATAGCGGCTTGCATGTACCGCCGCGCAATAGATACATTGGTTTACAACCGAGGCTCCTACTGCCCCGATTTCCCGCTCTGCGCGGGACATGCCGCCGCGATTATACATCACGCCGTTAAACAGCGGTGACCGGTGTTTCAGCGTTTCAGCATCATGCGCCAGCACCAGAAGATAGTCAGAAACCTTGGTATTGGACGGCGTGACTTTCAGCGCATCCAGCTGTTCCGGCGTTGCATCCGCCAGCACAACCGGCGTCACATAGGGTTTCCAGACCGGCACTGTTGTCGTGAATTCATGAATGGTCTTACCCATGTAAACCTCTCATCAAACGCAAACCGGCTGCAACGCGGATCTGATAACTGACAAAAGCCAGAAGCTCCGAAAGCCGTACAATATCAGCGTCATTCACACCGGCCTGACGCAGCTTTTCAATATCGGCACCTGTGGCATCTTTAGGAGAGCGCGTCACAATATCCGTATGCCGGATCAAAGCCTGCAAACGCTGATCGTCACCGCCGCTGAAGCTCAGATCAGCAATCAAAGCCGCTTCTGCAGCATTGCCCGCCTGTTCCAGCAAAGTTGTGAAATGCTGTGTCAGCGCTTCGTCCTGATTATGTCTGGCAACTCGCACCGCAATGGCAGCGCGCTCTGCACGGGACAGCCCGCCCGCATCAGCAGGCATTAAGGCACTGTCATGGGTTTGCTGTGTCAGCGCCAGAATATCCGCACGGCCTGCCAGTACCTCACGCAGAGGATCTGTGGCTCCGATACCGGCGGCGCTGATAAGAATATCCGTGGTTTCCGTCATTATACCTCCTCCGCCTGTTGCGACTGTATCTGCTCTGCATCCGGTAAAGGTGAAGCTTTCCACTCATCGCCCTGCAGTTCCGGCGTGCTGTAATCCAGCAAGGCCTGCCAGTGCTGCTCAAAATTTTCCTGATAAAGCCGGGCTGCAATCTCACGGGCGAGAATGGCCGCGCCTTCGCTGATGCCCGGAATATCGCCGCTCAGCTTGCCAAGACTGGCCGCCGCACCGGCATTGAAACTGTAGATATTAGCCAGCCAGGGAGCCGTGCCTGCCTCTTTCTCGCGGAAAGAAAAGTCAGCGGACAGATAAGGATGATTGCCGAGTTCTTTATTTTCTTCACCGGCCGGTGGTGTATAGCAATCGCGCCAGAGCAGGATTTTATCCGCATAGGCTTCCAGCTCTTTGCGCGCCAGCGGGTCAACGGTGAAGCCGGTGCCGAGGATCAGGAAATCCGTAACCAGCCGGCTACCGTCCTGCGTTGTGATAATGAGTTCATCACCGCTCTGCTCGACCGATTTCACACCGGCATTAAAATGAAAATACGCATTGTCATGACGGCTGACCCGCAGCGTTGAACCGCGCGGCGCAGGGGTCTGGGTGCGCAGTGAATAATTCATGATCTGCCAACGGCGGGCATCATCCAGCTTGGAAAAAGCGGCCGTGAAGCCAAAGGAGCCAATACCCATCAGTTTGTTGATCTGCGGCATTTCCTTGCGGCGGATGAGATGACGCACTTCTTTGGCACCGGCTTCCAGCGCTTCAGCGGCATTATCTACCGCAGAGGCTCCCACACCGACCACAACCACCCGTTTGGAACGCAGCGCCTGAAAATCAATCGCATCAGAAGAATGCGCCCAGAACTTCCTGTCCAGTCCCGCCACAAAATCCGGAATATTGGGATGCCCCATACCGTCACGACCAGTCGCCATGACAATTTTGCGCGCCAGAATTGTCGCCTCTTTGGCACCACTGCCCGCCAGTGTCAGGCGCATCAGCGGCCCTTCCGGCAGGATGGATTTTACCTCGACATTATTCTCAACCGGCAAAGACAGAACTTTCCGGTACCAGCGCAGATAGTCCATCCACATCGGGCGCGGGATTTTATCCATCTCAGCCCATGCATCATTGCCGAATTGTGCCACATACCACGAGCGGAATGTCAGCGAAGCAATACCATAGGCAGGACCTGTCAGCTGTTTTGGCGAGCGCAGTGTTTCCATACGCGCATAAGTCAGCCACGGGCCTTCAAAACCTTGAGGACTGCGGTCGAAAATACGGATATTACGGATGCCGCCCGCCAGCAGTGAAAATCCGGCAACGAGCCCGCACATACCGCCGCCGATAATCACGACATCATGCACTTTCTCTGCACTATCAGTCGTTTCCACCCAGTTTGCAGGCGGATAACACAGACAAGCCAGATCATCGCGGACACGATGTTCCAGTTCTTCAAGAGTGGAAGCGGCAACGTTAAGCGGTGCCTGCACGTTATATTGCATAACTCATTTCCATCCGGTTTTCTCAGATAATGATGAAATTCCGGTCACATCAGAGCGACCGGAATGATCTGCATGACCTCAGTTCGAAACAGGCAGGACTGTTGCGCTTTCCGGCTTCCAGCTGACCCAGATATCATCCCCGACGGAAGAAGTGATATCTGCCGGATGGCTCAACGCATTGAGAACGGTACCGCCGTCCACCTCAACAAAGACAGATGTATGATTGCCTTTGAAGACCAGCTGACGAATGCGGCCCTTCAGACGGTTCTGACTTTCCGGTGCTGTTTCTGTGCAGCGGATCGCTTCAGGGCGCAGAGCAATGAAATAGCCGTCCTGCGCTGAAACGCTCGCAGTGCCGCGCGGAGCCGTCAGAATATTGTCGTTCCAGTTCAGCTTCAGCATATCATTTTCAACGCCGGAAACCTGACTGCGCAGCAGATTGGTTTCACCGATAAAGTTGGCGACAAAAACACTCTTCGGTGCACGATAGAGTGTATGCGGATCACCCATCTGTTCAATGCGGCCTTTGTTCATCACAATAATCTGGTCAGACATTGTAAGTGCCTCTTCCTGATCATGTGTAACAAAGACAAAGGTCTTGCCGGTTTTTTCCTGAATGGATTTCAGTTCGATCTGCATCTGCTGGCGCAGTTTCGCATCGAGCGCCGAGAGCGGCTCATCCAGCAGCAACACCTGCGGATCCGGTGCCAGCGCACGCATCAGGGCCACACGCTGACGCTGACCGCCGGAAAGTTCTGACGGCAGGCGATGTGCATAATCCTGCAACTGTACCAGTTCCAGCAGCTCGGTCACCCGCTTGTGAATAAAGTGCTTGTCGCGGCCTTTTAGCTCCAGACCGAAAGCAATATTCTTAGCAACAGACATATGCGGAAACAGCGCATAATCCTGAAACACAATATTCACATCGCGCTTATTAGGCGGCAGCTTTGTCACGTCTTTGCCTGCGATGATGATGCGGCCGGATGTCGGTGTTTCAAATCCGCCGAGCATACGCAAAGTGGTGGATTTACCGCAACCGGAAGGCCCGAGCAATGTGATGAACTTGCCTGCTTCAATGGTCAGGTTAAGCTCTTCCACCGCAACAAAAGAACCATAGCTTTTTGTTACATTCTCAAATTTAACGATCGGTTCCATTAGCGTGTCCTCGAACGGCGGGTTTTATATTCTGCATAGAGGCCAACGGCTGCGGTCACCAAAAGGACAAGCGTTGCCATGGCGTTGATTTCAGGAGACATACCGCCCTGCACTTTGGCGAAAATCAGCATCGGGAGCGTCGGCTTGTAGCCACCCAGAAAGAAGGTGCGCACAAAGTCATCAATCGACAGCAGCACGCAGAAGATCATACCGCCCATGATTGCAGGCCAGAGATAAGGCAGTGTCACCCGGAAGAAAGCCACAACGCTGTCCGCACCGAGATCACGTGCCGCATCCACCAGATTGCCCGGCATTGTGCGCAGTCTTGTCAGCACCATCACCACCACAAAAGGCACGGCATGCACTGTGTGCCCCAGAATAATGGCGGCTGTACCTGTCGGCATATCAATCGACGAGATGAAAATGCGCATCGAAATCGCCGAGATCATACCCGGTACAACGGCAGGCAGACAGGCAAGCGCAAAAATAATTGCCTGACCTTTAATCCCTTCCGCCACAATCAGCATGGCAATCCATGTGCCGATAGTCGTAGCCGCCAGCGTGGTCGCCGCAGCAATCAGAACGGAATAAATAACAGCTTCGAGAAACTGCTTGTCCTGCATGACCTTGACATACCAGTCAAAAGTCCATTCGCTGATCGGAAAAGCAATGAAACTGGCATCTTTAAAGCTCATCGCCATCATCAGCATCAACGGCAGCATCAGATAGATGACGAAAGCCCAATAGGTTGCTGTCAAAGCCGTGCGCGGTGCATCATGAAACAGGTTACGCATCAGATCACCCTCCGTTTACGGCCGCCGACAAGGCGCATGAAAATTCCGGCAGCAGTTAAGGCGGTTACCAGCATGATGATGGCAAAAGCCGCGCCTACCGGCCATTTATTGCTGGCGCCGTGGAAGAAGCCGCTGATGGTTTCAGGGAACATCACTGTGCCGGGCCCGCCAAGCAGCATTGGTGTGGCGAAAACACCGACTGTCGTGAGAAAGACCAGTGAGCAACCCGAAATAATGCCCTCCTTGGACAAAGGCAGAATAATTCTGCGGAACCGTGTCCATGGACCTGCACCAAGATCGGCAGCGGCATCGAGATAGGATGACGGGATTTTCTCAATCGCCGAATAAAGCGGCAGCAACATATACAGGCACACGAGATAGATCAGGCCGAATGTCAGAGAGAACGGGCCGTAAAGCATCTGGATCGGCCGGTCAATCAGGCCGATTTCCCGCAGAAAAACATTGAGCGCACCACGGTTTGCCAGCAGCATAATGACCGAGAATGTGCGGATCAACTCCCCTGCCCAGAACGGCACGAGCAGCAGCAGCAGTGCTTTGGAGCGGCCTTCCGGACGCACAATTTTCGCAACATAATAGGCAACCGGATAAACCACGATCAGGGTTGCTGTAGTTGCAAAAAGCGAGAAAAAGAAACTGCGGATCAGGGGCGTGAAGTAAATCGACTCCTGAAAGAAGATCGCATAATTATCCAGCGTATATTGCGGCTCACTGCCCGCAGGCAACGGATATTGCGACATCAGGCTGATTTTCAGCATCTGATAAATCGGCCCGACATGCAGAAAAATGAGCCAGAGCAGAGGAAAACCTGCCAGCAGGATCACGCGTCCGTAACGCGAATTGACCGCGGCTCCCAATGTTTTCTGATACAAGCCGGAATTCATGACTTTTGCTATCCGTGTCGAATAGCGCGGCATTTCCGCTTTTTGGCTTATACCAATATCGTCCCTGATAGAGGTGTCAGACATATAGCTTTCCTGTTCAGCCCTGCGACGCATGTCGTGCTGTTTCATCAGACAGTCATTTTACGGGAAGGATGTTTGCGCCGGATCGGGCGCAAACATTCATTCAGAACGCAGAGCCGTCAGGCGGCCTTGACCTCAGCAGTCGCACGGTCAACCAGTTCGTTTTTCATGTCGCGGTTGACGGAGCTGAAGAAAATAACCCGTTCAAGCTGGTTCTGCGGCAAGGTTGCTGCCATCTTCTCACGGTTATTCAGCAAATCAGCAACACCATTGATGGTGGAGCTGTAGCCGGACTGACGGGTCATCGATGCACCGACTGCCGGATCTGCCAGAACTGCATTGAGCAGCTTATAGGCATTTTCCTGATTAGGTGCATTATTGACGATGTTAAGCGTGTAAACGAAGCCGAATGTGCCTTCTTTCGGTGCAGAAAGCTGGATCGGATGGCCTTCCATAATCAGCTTGGCAACCGGACCTGACCAGGAATGCGCCAGATAAATATCTTCATTGATAAACATCTGCTGCACTTCGGAACCGGCATCGTAATATTTACGCACCATATCCTTGTGTTTAATCAGGAGGTCGCGGGCATCATTAGTGGCCTTTTGTGCAAGCTCACGATTATCCGTATAACTGACAAAGTCACCGTCATAGCCAAGATATTGCATGGCCAGTGTCAGGAAGTCGCTGACGATATAAGAGGTCTGCCCCTTATATTCCGGATCAAACATGATCTCCAGACTGTCCGCTTCCTTAACGTAATCGGTATTGCGTGCAAGCCCCTCATAGCCGGCCAGAATTGGCAGCCCCCAGAGCTTGTCCTCAACGCGTGCCCATTTGGCATCCTGATAGACAGAATTAAGGTTTTTCCAGTTGCTGATTTTATCTGTATCAATTGCAGAAATCAGCTTGGACTGGATGAACTGGCTATAGCGGTGCCCAGCAACCGTCACGATGTCGGTTGACGGATTGGCGCCTTCCGCAGTCAGCAGGTTATATTGCTTGCCCTGATCGTCTGTCAGACGAACGCGCACTTCAATACCGGTATCCTTCTGGAACTTGTCCAGAAAGTCCTGCGGCAAAAATTTGTCATAGGTTGTAACATTCAGAACGCCGTTTTCAGCCCATGCCGGACGCGGTCTGATGATATATGGTGACGACAGCACAGCTGTCCCTGCCGCAACCAGCTTCAATGCTGACCGGCGGTTAACCAGAAGAGTCTTCCTCATTATGTTCCCCTGAAGATATTTGTTTTTTATTATCAGGCGCAGATCAGGCTCACCCACAGGATCGATTGAAAATACTTCGCCGCTTCCCTTCGGCAGAAATATCGGATCTGGTGGAAAAATGTCCGCTAAAATGGATAATTCCGATAAAGCAGAAATATGTCAAGGGCTTTATTATAAAGAAATAATTTTTAGCATTATAATCAACGATTATAAACAACAGTCCTTAAAATGCAAAGCAAGTCGAAATTGCATTTTATTTAACATCATAATTTTATTGATAAATTTTGCCAGAGAATATTTTTTTAGTCACGCCTGATTTACGCAGGAGAATTGACAATTTTGCTCTGTGCAACCCAAACTGAAAAATCTTTTATAGCGGAATTCCTCCGCAGCTTCCGCTTCTGCACAGCTCAATAATGAGACCGGATAAATCTCGCAGAGAGAATCTCCTGCCCTGCATGCGCCATTTCGACGCAAATTAAACCATCCGTACAAAAATCTGTCGCAAACGCCCTGAGGTCGCCGATTGCAGGGAAAACGGTTGCAGGCAGGCAAGTTATTGAATTGCAGTAAATTTTATGCAGCACGCCGGGCAAGTACAAAAAACGGTATCATGAGTTACAAGCCTGTCTCGTTGTCCGGCAGCATTCCCGCGAAAAGGGGTTGGGTTCCCGCGACTGATACTATATGAAGCCCTTACAACTTTAGATCTAACTCAATTAGGCAATGCTTCAATTACTAATTGTCCCCGATCTTAATCACTTCGTATTAATTTATTCAGTTTATAAGTTCCTGTGTCACGGCATCGGAACAAAGGTTCACACGAATGCAACTCTTCTCCGCAAAGATCCTCGCGGGTCACCGTAATCGCATGCCTTTCAAATCCACAACACTCGCTCTTACAGCCGTTCTGGCTGGCAGTCTGGCCCTTGCCGGATGCAGCACTGGTTATAATGTCGCTGAGACACAGGCAATGTCTGTCACCAAAGTCGGTTATGGCCTGCCTGCAAAAACCACTGCCATCGCCAAAGCAGATGATATGAAAGCCCCGCGTACGCAACGAGCACCGCGTGTTGCTGCTACCAAAACAGTGACATCTTCAAAATCAGTCAGAGTGGCTTCCGCAAATTATCTGGGACGTGCGCCTTATATCTGCACACCAAGTGGTTTCGGCAGCAAAACACGCTGCTTTAACAGAAGCTGACGGCAAACAAGATATCTGCCGCCAGCCTCATAGTCAGTTGGATGCCATTGCCGGCATCATGCGGTCCAGTTGTCTGCTCACATAATCGCCCCGGCGGAATTTGGTGATTTCATCACCTTTTCTTGCCGGTGCGTGTTTGAAAATATACCAGTCACCATTCGGCTCTTTTCGCTGATAAATCACGCCGTCCTTTTCGCGATGGCTGAAGCAGGTTGTTGCCGGAAAACTGGTACCTTTTTCATACCATGTCGCACGGAAACATAACTTTCCGGGATCGGTGATAAACCAGATCCCCTGACCGGCAGAAGCATTGCTGCCCCTGCCGGACCATGCCTTGAACTGCCGTTTTGATACGGCAAAATAACCGGCACCGTCTTTCCACATCCATGAATTATGGCTGTAAATCCGGTAGATTTCAGAACTGCTGAGCGGCTTAGCCGTGTCTGCTCCTGACGCCGCCGCTGCCTGAGCTGTAAGACCAGCGGAAACGCTCAAACCCAATCCGCCGGCTACCGCTATTATAAGTGTCATTGTACGAAACACTGACATAATCGCCTCCCTCACGCTCAGACAGCGTGGTTCAGTTGGTTGGTGCATTCACAACGCGCCATTCAGGCTTTCCGAAACCGTCCGGCCATGGATAAACTTCACGGTCATTGAAATAAACCACGGTTTTCAGTTCAGGAAATTCCGGATGAGTTTTGGCAACATTTTCCGCCCAGTTGCGGACATATGAGGCATCACCGTCATAGCCCAGTTCGGCAACCCAGATCGGCTTGCCAAAGCCTTTTACACGGTCATAACCCGGTGCCAGACGTTCAGAGAAAGTCTGATCCCCGCCCTTGGTTGCACGGTCGTATTTTTGGTAACCGAAGACGGAAAGACCAATAATATCAACATAGTCATCGCCGGGATAAAAGGCCTGAAGCCCCTCATTGCCCTTTGGTGACCACATATATTTGGCATTTGGCAGGCTCTCCCTGCACACACGCACCATACGCTGATACGCCTTTACATATTCGTCAGGCTGCCAATGCGCCCAGGTAAACTGGTTGTCTGTTTCATCCATTTCCTGCGCCCAACGGATGATAACCGGACTTTTCAGTTTTGCGGCTTCCGTGCAGACCTTGGCCATATACACATCCCGCTCCCCGTTCAGAATACTCTGCAAAAGTTGCGGTGAGGAAATACGCCAGTCCGGCGACCACGACCATGGCTCGACCGAAATCAGCAGTGTACGGCCGCGTTTGAGCGCGTAATCATCAGCAAGTGTCAATGATCCCAGCTCGACATCTTCCCATGGCAGAAACAGATGTTCGATTTTTGAATTCTTGTCATCCCCGAAGTCTCCGTGCGGATCATACGCACCGAAACTGACCGATGCCTGCGTAATCACCGGACGTTTCGTGGATGGCTGGTCTTTGGTTGCTGACATCTCGTTAGGGATACCGAGCGGAGTGCTGCTTGCGGCGTAAGCAGTACCGGATAACATGACCCCGACGAATGACAATGCAACGATTTTGGATATCTTACCCATTGCCTTTCTCCTGCCTTAATTTGCACCGTTCGGAGCCTGTGCAGAGAACGGTTGCTGTTTGGCATCTGCCTGTTGTGTGAGCGGCTGCAGCTTTGCCAGCTGTGCGCTCACAGTGTCCTCAGCAACAAGTTTTTTGAACTCATCACTGTCTGCGGCTTTGGCATGTTTAAAAACATACCAGCTGCCGGAAGGTTCTTTCTTCTGATAAATCGTGTCTTCATAAATGCGGTGACGGAAGCAGGTTTTACCGGCTTCTTTGCCCTGCTTTGCCTGAATGCCATACCAGTCGGCTTTCAGGCACATCAGCCCAGTATCACTGAGTACCCAGCGCCCTTCAGCCCAGCGGGTATCATCCCCTGAACCCGACCAGCCGATAAAGGTACGGTCCTTATCCTGCATACGGCCTGCGCCGTCCGGCCATTGCCAGGTTTTATCCCGGTAAAGCACATAGAGCTCTGCAGCGGACATTGCTCTTGCCTTTGCGGGCACTTTGACCGGCTCTGCGGCACCGGCCGGTATTACGGGCACACCCAACATTGTCAGTACGGCGAGCGCAACACCAAACCGGTGTAAGCCTGCACCATGCTTCTGATTTCTTGTCTTGTTGTTATCTCTGCTCATAGCCTGCTTCTCCCTGCTGTTCCGGCTTTTTCATCATTGCCGGTGTGAAGCCTGCCTCTTGCGCCCCGTCCCTGAAGGACAGGCTGTGTTTCCTTTGCTGCCTTGCCGGCAGAATGTGCTTCCTTGTGATTTCGGGCAGGTTTACCAATCATCGTAATACGGAAGCCCGCTGCCTCTGCACTCTCCTGAGAAACAGCATTACGCAGATCAACAAGAACGGGTGCATTCATGAGTTTTCTCAAGCGGGTCAGATCCAGCCTGCGGATACAATCCCATTCTGTCACGATGACAACGGCATCCGCATTGCGTGCACATTCATAAGGATCATCAATCAAAGCCACATCATCCAGCATCTGCGCCGCATTCGGCATTCCCACCGGATCAAAAGCGCGTATCGTTGCCCCGAAACGCTGCAAAGTCTCGATCAGAGGAACCGACGGTGCCTCACGCATATCATCCGTATCCGGCTTGAATGTCAGGCCAAGAACCGCAATGGTCAGTCCGTCCACATCACCGCCGACAGCATCAAGCACCTTCAGCGCCATTTTACGCTTGCGTGCTTCATTTGCTGTTACGGTTTCCTCGACTACCCGCAAGGCTACGCCGTAATCCTGAGCGGTACGCAACAAAGCCAGCGTATCTTTCGGGAAGCAGGAACCGCCATAGCCGGGACCTGCATTCAGGAAACTGGAGCCGATGCGCCGGTCAAGACCAATACCCAGCGCCAGATCACTGATATCACTACCTGCCAGTTCACACAGGTCGGCCAGTTCATTCATAAAAGTAATCTTGGTCGCCAGAAATGCATTGGCTGCATATTTAATCAGCTCGGATGTGCGTCGTCTGGTAACGACAACCGGCACATCATGCGGTGCAAAGACATCGCGATAAAGCTGCATCAGCACGGCCTGTGCATGCATATCCTCAACACCGATCACCACGCGATCCGGCTTCAGAAAATCTGGAATGGCTGCGCCTTCACGCAAGAATTCAGGATTGGAGGCAACCGAATAGCTGCCGCGGCGGCGCACCGAGCCGATAATCTTGTCAACCGCATCACCGGTGCCGACCGGCACAGTGGACTTAACCGCAACCACGGCACCTTCCGCCAGATGCGGTGCGATTTCCTTGGCAGCCATATAGACGAATGACAGGTCCGCATCGCCGTGTCCGGCGCGCGCCGGTGTGCCGACAGCGATAAACACAATATCCGCATCTTTGACCGCTGCGGCCAGATCGCAGGTGAAAGACAAACGCCCCGCCTGATGATATTTGCTGACCAGCCCGTCCAGCTCCGGTTCATAGATCGGCAGGATGCCCTGATTAAGTCCGGCTATTTTTGCAGCATTCTTATCGACACAGATAACGTCATTGCCCCAATGTGCAAAACAGGTGCCGCTGACGAGGCCGACATATCCGGTTCCTATCATCGTGATTTTCATGATCTGCAACGCCCTGAGGCGCCTCCCTGTTATAATTTTCCAGAGCATTTCAATTTTGATTGAATCCGATGAAATGCTCTATCTCTTTGTTTTTGCGCGTATCTTATCCGAAAACCGGTTCCCGCTTTTCGGGATACGCTCTAATCTTCCGATATGTTTATTGATGCGCCGGAGCGCCAATGCGGTCTGAATGTTGTTATGCGCAGCGATTGTCCGCCGACACCGGCACCGGCTGCCGAATAGCGTTCATCAAAAAGCCGGACATGTTTTGCGCCCCAGGCAAGCACTTCGAGGCTTTCACGTCCCCGTTCAAAGGTCGCAATTCCGGGCAGAAGGATGAGAGACAGAATAGTCGCCAGCACTGCCGGACGGTAATAGCGCGTGGTCATGCGCACTTTGTTTTCCACGCTGTGCCGCACCAGCACCACGATCAGCAGCACGGCATAAGTCACACTGTTGAGAATGGCGAACAGGTAGAAGCCACGACTTTCACCGGCATCCGGCACAAGAAACACCGCCAATACGGAACCAAGCGCAACAAAGGCATAGGGAACCAGAACCCTGAAAGGCAGCGGATCAACCTCGGATGTTCCCTTCGGGGTCACGCGGAAATCCACAAAAGATCCGGTCATCCAGTCGCGTAATGCCGCAACCGAGCCTGCCAGTGCCCAAGGCCAGCGGGCGAGCAGAAAGAGCGCGCTCTCCCAGCTCAGAATTTTACCGTTTTCAGGCCGGAAAGTTCCGGTTGCCCGCCAGCGATAGGCGAAGACCAGCAGGATCAGCGAAAGCGGCACAAAATGCGTGAGAAAGTCAGGATAAGTGACAGCCACAAAATTCTCGCCGCGAATAAGTGCAATAACCGGCATGGCAAAAAGTGTTGCTGTGAGCAGCGAAAACAGCGGATACCAGAGTTGCGAAAACAAGAACTGGAAACGCAGGCGCGGCGACAGACGCGGGATCAGATCCGGCGAATATTGCAGCAGGATCATTACAATGCTGCGTGCCCACTGAAATTCCTGCGTAATCAGATCGCCGAAAGTGCGGGGGCCGTCGCCATGCGCAATCGCATCAATCGCATGGACACCACGCCAGCCATAAGCGTTCATCATCAGCGTTGTGGAATGATCTTCAGCAAGTTCCGGCCCGAGACCACCAATTTCCTTGAGCGCTACAGTGCGCACTGCATAATGGGAGCCGATGCACATCGGCGCAAAACCACCGCTATAGCCTGCCTGTAAAGAGCCGTGAACATTGGCTTCGGCATAGAGCCTGCCGCGTGCCGACCAGCTTTCCGCAGCATTGTGGTCGCAGATACTCGGCGCGGAAACATAACCGACTGCCGGATCGGCGAATGGCCGCAACATCTGCCAGAGATAATCCGGCTCAGGCACATGATCGGCATCAAGCTGCGCAACAAAATCATAGCGCTCATAACCGTAATGATCGTAGAAAAACGCAAGATTGCCTTCTTTGCAGCGCGTACGACGTGGCCATGTCTGCCGGTGATAGTCGGCGCGGCCTTTACGTGTCGATACAAAAACCCCGTGCGCGCGGCACCACGCCAGTGTTTCCGGTGACGGATCTTCATCGGCAAGCCAGGTATCATGCGGCTGTGTCTGCGCAAGCATCGCCTGCAAAGTTTCAGCGACAATGGAGAATGGTTCTGATGGTGCCTTGGTCACAACCATGGCAATCCGGCTGTTCTGCGGTATGCGCAAAGCACCGACGGGCTTAACCGCAAAGTAAAACATGCCCAGAAAATAGGCTGGCAGCAATGTGAGCCAAGCCAGCACCAGCGTTGCTACAAGACTGCCGAATACACTCACATGATGTTCAGGCTGCAACCACCAGACCCAGAAATAGATGAAGGCCGCCAGCCATATAGAAACACCGGCAATATATTCTGCCCGCCTGTAGCCCTGAAATACGGATACCAGCAGCGGTTCGCCATTCAGCGTGAAAGACTTCTGTCTGTTGATGGCAGGAAGTGTCATGATCTCGCCTCCAGTCCGAAGAAAGGAGCCGCAGTCCGGACGATTGTTTCCAGATCCGAATATTGCGGTTCAAAACCAAGCATATGGCGTGCAAGAGCGGGATCGGCATAAAGAGCCGGCGGGTCACCTGCACGACGCGGACGGATAATTACAGGAACCGTACGGCCGGTTACCTTGTCGATCGTATTGAGGATTTCGCGGATAGAAGAGCCACGCCCTGTCCCGAGATTGACCGCGAGATTGTCACCGCCACCGGCAAGATAATCGTAAGCCAGAACATGGGCGCGGGCGAGATCAGTGACATGAATATAGTCCCGCACACAGGTGCCGTCCTCAGTGTCATAATCATCTCCGAAAATCTCAAGCTGTGCGATTTTTCCGGCTGCTGCCAGCAGCGCGCGGGGGATGAGATGGGTTTCCGGATCATGCCATTCTCCCAGTTCACCTTCCGGATCAGCGCCGCAGGCATTGAAATAGCGCAAAGCCACATAGCGCAGCCCGAAAGCCGAGGCATAATCGGCCAGCATATGTTCAGCAATCAGCTTGGTCTGACCATAAGGGCTGACAGGGATCTGGGCGGCAGTTTCCGCAACCGGCAAATTTGCCGGCACGCCATAAGTGGCGCAGCTCGAAGAAAAGATCACCTTATCCAGCCCTGTCTCGCGACAGGCATCCAGTAAAGACAAAGTTCCGCAGACATTATTACGGTAATATTTTGCAGGATCTGTGACGGATTCCCCGACATAGGCGGACGCGGCAAAATGAATAACGGCAACCGGCATATAGCGCAGGATCGTTTCCGTCAGCAGCATCGTGTCCAGAATATCGGCCTGCACAAGAGGGCCATAGCGCACGGAAGACCGGTGCCCCGTAGACAAATTGTCATAAACAACCGGCTCAATACCCCGGAATTTCAGAAGCTTGGCTGTATGGCTCCCGATATAACCGGCACCGCCCGTAATCAGAATGCGCTTTGCTGTCATCTGGCTATCTCCCGTAATCTGTATCCGGAGAGGCTCAGACGGCTGTCAAAATAGGTGATTGTCTTTTCCAGACCTTCGGTCAGCTGCACCTGCGGCTGCCAGCCCAGTTCACGCATTGCAAGCGAGATATCAGGACGGCGCTGGCGCGGGTCATCGACAGGCAGCGGATGGTGAACAATACGCGAGCGGGAGCCTGTCAGATCAATCACGATCTTCGCCAGTTCACCGATCATGAACTCACCGGGATTGCCCAGATTAACCGGTCCTGTCACCGATGCATCGGCCGCCATCAGACGGACAAAACCTTCGATCAGGTCATCCACATAGCAGAAGGAACGGGTCTGCGTGCCGTCACCGTAAATCGTAATGTCCTCGCCCTTCAGCGCCTGAACAATAAAATTGGAGACCACACGTCCGTCATCCGGCCGCATATGCGGGCCGAAAGTATTGAAAATCCTGACGATTTTTATTTCGGTGTCATAGGCTTTGTGGAAGTCGAAAAACAGGGTTTCCGCACAGCGCTTTCCCTCATCATAGCAGGAGCGCGGGCCGAACGGATTGACATTGCCCCAATAGGTTTCGACCTGCGGATGAATATGCGGATCGCCGTAAACCTCGGATGTTGACGCCTGAAAAATGCGGGCATTATAGCGGGCAGCCAGTGTCAGCAGATTATACGCGCCCAGCACACTGGTCAGCGTTGTGTGAACAGGATCGGCCTGATAATGCGGCGGCGATGCGGGACAAGCGAGATTGTAAATCTCATCCGCTTCCAGATCGAACGGCTCAACAATATCATGGTCAATAACACTGAAAGTGTCATAGCCAAGCAGATGCATAATATTCTGCTTGCTGCCGGTCGAGAAGTTATCAACACAGATAACCCGATGGCCTGAACGGAGGAGACGCTCACAGAGATGCGAACCGAGAAAACCGGCTCCGCCTGTGACAATAATCTGCTTATGTAATATATCCGACTGAACAGCATAAAGCTCACGTACAGGTGTTCTGCCAGACTGATTACCAATGTGGTGATTAAGTTCACTCATCTTCAACTCCATCAAATTTATCTTTAAATCTGCATTGATGTAAAAAGAAATTTAATGAAATTACTTAAGTAAACTTACTAAAAATACTCAAAATATAAACGAAATTTTAACAAAATTACTTTTATATACTATATACCGTTCCGTCAGAGGATTGTCGTTATCACTGCATCCTGAAAATTATCATTTCGTACATTTCTTATTTGATATGATAAGATATTGCTTGAGGATGATGTGCTGAGAGATTTCACAAGATTTCACTGCGAAAATATGCAGTGGACGGAGGAAACGCATGCATAAGCAATCTGACACCCCGGAAGGAAACACTGACCGGCTGAGAGCTGAAGCAACATGGCCGCAGGTTGAGCGCCGCCGCTTTCCCCGCACCGGTCAGGATGTTCTTGAGCCGGTGATCATTCCTTCAACCGCACCGCCTTTACCGTCGCTGCATTTTTCCACGCAGGACCTGCCTCCCGAAGAGCAATTCGAGGCATGGCGCGTTTATATGCGGCCGATTATTGATGTCCGTTTGCCGGACAATGTTCTGCCTGAGGACGGATTTTTCGCTACCCATACTGTCTGGCATTTCGGGAAAATGCTGTTTGTCCGGCAGCAGAGCGATGCCTATAGTTACGCCCGCACTGCTGCACAATTACGCTACAGCCCGATTGATCACTGGTATCTGGGATTAAGACGCAGCGGGCAGGCATGGACGGAGGTTGACGGCAAAGTTATTAAAACCGGCTCGGGTCGCGTGGCCTTCCGCACACTCGGACACCCCTATCGGGGGCGCTGCACCAGTTCTGAAATTGTGCTGCTCTATATGCCTTACAGCCTGTTTTCCGGCGAGGCCGGTCTATTCAAGTCTGTCAATAATTCCATCCTGTCAGGAACGCTTGCCACGCTGCTGGCGAATTTTCTGGCTCAGGTTGAAACACATCTGCCCTCGCTGACACTGGATGATCTGCCCGGTATTGTACAAACAATCAGGAATATGATTGTGAACGGCGTTGAGCCCTGTGTCCGTCCAGACCATGACCATCCGGGTCAAATCGGCTTCGGAACCATGGAACGGGTGCATCACTACATTCATCACAATCTGCACGATCCGCAACTCACAGCAGAGAAAATCTGCCGGTCGGTCGGCATATCCCGCACGCGGCTTTATCAGCTGTTCGAGTCCCATGGCGGCGTTCTGAATTATATCCGCAAACAGCGCCTGCAAGCGGCCTATGAAACATTGCAGGATCCGGCCAATCAGGACAGAATTCTCGACATTGCCCAAACGGCCGGTTTTGATGTTGCCGCAAATTTCACCCGCGCATTCACCAATGAGTTCGGCGTCAGCCCGAGCAAAGTGCGCAAAAACCTGTCCGCACCCCATCCGGAGCCGACAGATTTCCCTGTCCCGAACAGCAAACAGGTCAGCTTTGAAAACTGGCTACGCAATCTCGACCTGTAATAAAAGCAAAGGCAGAAACAATCCGACAATAACAGGCCGATTGACTGACAAATATACTGATTAATCTGATTTTCTATTCTGTATTTCTATGCATTACACATCGCTACCGGCCTGTTCAGAATATAAAAACCGGACCATCCGCTTTGCCCTGAACAGCATTATTCAGGAGACGGTTTTACAAAACATCCTCCCAAGATATTTTGAAAACTACACGATCCTAAGCCCCAAGATCAGGCCGAATGGCGGAGAGGTTACGCAACGGATTGCAAATCCGTTCAGCTTGGTTCAAATCCAAGGTCGGCCTCCATTTCTGACCAATATCAGTCATAATATTGGTCAGAAATGGCTCTCTCCTTATGCCCAGAGAACGCAGATATGATTTCGATAAATACAGTTCTGACCGGTACCGTTGCCCCGCTTGGCCCCCGCGAAGCCCCCAGTGCAATTGCCAAAACTCCGTCACAGGGCAAAAACTGGCTCGGCACGGAAGGCTTCACCAAGGATGCACAAGGTGATCGCAAGCATCACGGCGGGCCGGAAAAAGCTGTTCATCATTATGCCTATGAACATTATGCGGTCTGGAAGCAGGAAATCGGCGAGCGCGATGTCTTGCAACAGGCAGGCGCATTCGGTGAAAATATTTCGACCACCGGCCTGACAGAAGAGACTATTGCAATCGGGGACATATTTCAGGCTGGTGACGCCGTTATTCAGGTCAGTCAGGGACGTCAGCCCTGCTGGAAGCTTAATTTCCGCTTTGATACCGGCGACATGTCCCTGCGTGTGCAACGCAGCGGTCGTACCGGCTGGTATTATCGCGTTCTACAAGAAGGCTTTGTTGAAGCCGGCGATATATTACAACTGATTGAACGCCCCTCGCCTGACTGGACCATCCGCAAAGCGTGGCATATTTTATATGTCGATACGCTGAATTTTGCAGAACTGGCTGTGATGGCCGATCTTGAACATCTTGCGCAGAGCTGGCGTGATTATGCCGTTAAGCGACTAGCCACACGAAAAACGGAGGACTGGTCACGCCGCCTGCAAGGCTGACCAGCGTCTGAAGCCTCTCTTCCGCTCTAATATGGAACAGGCAGCATCCTGCCTTTATCAATTCAGGTCTGTGATGAGAAAAAGTACCGCACTTGCAATCGAAGTCTCTGCCCGCGAACGGGAACCGATTTTTCTGGCCTTAGCCCGCTCCATTATTAGCGAGATTGAACGTGGCCGCCTCAAACCCGGCGCGGCATTGCCCGGCACACGTTCGCTGGCGCAAACACTCAAACTCAACCGCAATACTGTTGATGCGGCCTATCACGAACTGACAATGCAGGGCTGGCTTTCAGCTGAACCATCGCGCGGCACCTTTGTTTCCCATGACCTGCCGGACGTTTCCGGCTCAGGAAAAACAACAACGGCCGGTAAACAGCCCTCTCCCGTGAACAGCAATCTGCCGCTTTTTACACTCAAATTTTCTGACGGCGCGCCGGATGCACGCCTGCTGCCGACAACCGCCTTTGCGCAGGCTTTCCGCCGTGCACTGACAAGCACCAATTTCACCCATGGCGGCTCCTATAGTGATCCGGCAGGCAATAAATCACTGCGGGAAAATCTTTCAGCCTATCTGAATGTCGAGCGCGGTCTGGTGGCTACTGAGAAAGACATTCTCATTACCAGAGGCAGCCAGATGGCGCTGTTTCTGGCCGCGAAAGCAATCATTGAACCCGGCACAAAAATTGCCGTTGAGCAGCCGGGTTATCCTTTGGCATGGTCGGCATTTCGTGCAGCGGGCGCAGAAATCTGCGGCATAGCGGTGGATGAAGGCGGGATTGATGTTGATGCTCTTGAGGCACTTGCCCGACAAGACCCGCAGCTCAAAGCTGTTTACCTGACACCGCATCATCAATATCCGACAACAGTCACGCTCGGAGCCGCAAGACGGCTGCGCCTGTTTGATATTGCACAGCGTTACGGTCTGGTCATTATCGAGGATGATTATGACAATGAATATCGCTATGACGGCCGCCCTGTCCTGCCATTAACCGCGCGTTCCGGCAAGGAACTGCCGGTTATCTATCTCGGCTCCCTGTCCAAGGTTCTGGCTCCGGGCATTCGTATCGGCTATGCCGTTGCACCGGCGGATATTCTCAGGCGGATGATCCGGCACCGTGAGGCGATTGACCGGCAAGGCGACCTGCCGCTGGAACTTGCCCTGAGTGACCTTCTCGCTGACGGCACTATCAAGCGCCATGCCCGAAAAGCCCGCCGGATTTATCACGCAAGACGCGACTTTCTCGCCGGACAGTTGCAAAACCTGCTCGGCGATGACGGCCGGTTCTCGCTTCCGGCTGGTGGTTTGGCCATCTGGTTCAGACTCAATCAGGGGTTTTGTGCACAAACATGGTCTGAAAATGCTGCCCGCTCCGGCCTCTCCGTCTTGCCCGGTGCACATTTTGAGCTGGATAAAAGCCGTGCCACAGAGGCTTTCCGCATTGGCTTTGCCAATTCAAGTGAAGCCGAACTCGCACGGATGGTGCAGATATTGGCTCGATCAAAAGCCTGAAATAACAAAGCCTTCGGCTCCCTCTCTGTTGAACCTGTTTCAGGCCGCTGTTCCCATCCGAACAGCGGCCAAATTTCATTCTGCATCGTAGAAATTTATTTCTGTGACACTCTTATGAAAAAGATTTTCATTTTGAATCTTTTTTGATAGGATTTTTTTCGGGAGAATAATGAGGGGGAAAGATCGGTGAATCTACCGGCGCTTATTGAAGCACAGTGGTCACGCCTGACAGCCAATCAGCAGAAAATTGCTGATTTCGTGCTGACGAACCCCTTTCCGGTTGCCACAATGGGCATTGAAGAGCTGGCAACAGCCACCGAAACCTCCACCGCCACCATCACACGTTTTGTCAAAGCGCTCGGCCTGAACGGTTTTACCGAATTTCGCGCCCATGCCGTGCAGGGCTATCAGTCTCTGCTGAAGCCGGTTGAAAATATCGACCGCGCCCGTCACATTCCGCCGCGCCGTGTGATTAAAGACGCCTTCAAGAATGCTCTTTCACAGGTACAGACTGTTGCAAAGCAAGCGGATAATCCGGTCTGGGAAAGCGCCGCCATGCGTATCCAAAACGCCCAGCGCATTGCATTCTTAGGCTTTGGTGTCAGCGGCAATCTGCTCCAGCTTTTTGCCGACAGGCTGCTGCCTTTCAGCCGTGCACAGATCATGCTGACCGGTGAGAACGGCATGGAGCGGGTCGCGCTCAAAATCGCAGGCCTCGGTCCTGAAGACCTGCTGATCGCCATGGCATTGCCACGCTATTCACAACACACAGTCGATTTTATGAAGCTCGCCCGTGGTCGCGGCACCTATTGCATCGCGGTTACGGACGGAGCGCATTCTCCGCTTTGCGCCCTCAGCCATGAGCAGATTTTCATTCCGGCGGATCATCCGGTTCTGCACAGTTCCGGCATTGCCGCACTTGCTGCTTTTGAAACTATTCTCGCCGTTCTGGCGGCCCATCATCAGAGCGTGTCCGATGCCGTATCGATGACACGCTTTCTCATGCCCTATTTTTATGCGGATGATGAACAGCATCCGCAGTCCAAAACGAGGACCACGGATGTCAGTGAAGCCGAGTAACCCGCAAACAGCACCGGTTATCCGCGTTGAGAATATCAGCGTTGATTTCAAAGGTGATGAAAGCACATTCCGTGCGGTTAAGAACCTGTCTTTCGAGATCAAGGCCGGAGAAACGCTGGCTGTGGTTGGTGAATCCGGCTCCGGTAAATCCGTAACCTCGCTGGCCATTATGCGTCTGGTGGAAAGCGGCGGCGGCAAGATCACCGAAGGCGGCATCCACTTTACCGGCAATGACGGTGTTACCACCGACCTCACCAAACATTCCCTGAAAGCGATGGAAAAGATCCGCGGCAATGATATTGCCATGATCTTTCAGGAACCAATGACCTCGCTCAACCCGGTTTTCACCGTTGGCGAACAAATTGCCGAAGCTGTGCGTTTGCACCAGAATTGCTCTGCTTCAGAAGCGCGTGCGGAAGCGCTGCGCATGCTGGAAAAAGTCCGTATTCCCGATGCAGCACGCCTGCTTGACCGCCACCCGCATCAGCTTTCCGGTGGTATGCGCCAGCGCGTGATGATTGCAATGGCGCTGTCCTGCAAACCGAAACTGCTGATCGCTGATGAGCCGACCACCGCGCTTGACGTGACCATTCAGGCACAGATTTTGCGCCTCATCCGCCTGTTGCAGGAAGAGATGGGCATGGCTGTGCTGTTCATCACCCATGATATGGGTGTGGTGGCAGAAGTGGCTGACCGCGTTCTCGTGATGCGTCACGGTGAAAAGGTTGAAGAAGGCACTGTAGAGGACGTTTTCAAGTCGCCGCAGCATCCTTATACCCGTGCTTTGCAGGCTGCTGTGCCGCGTCTTGGTGCACTGAATGGTGAAGACCTGCCGCGCCGTTTCCCGATGCTCAAAGCTGATCATGCAAATGGCAAGCCTGCTGAATTTGAAGTTTCCCCGCCGCAGGATACAATCAAATCCGACGAACCTGTGCTGAAGGTGCGCGATCTCGTCACCCGTTTTGATATCCGCCGTGGTTTCTTTTCCAAGCTGGCAGGTCGCGTGCACGCGGTTGAACAGGTCAATTTTGATCTGCGTCAGGGCGAAACTCTGGCACTTGTCGGTGAATCCGGCTGCGGAAAATCCACCACCGGCCGTACATTGATGATGTTGCAGGAAGCCACTTCCGGTTCAGTACACTATCGCGGCAAGGATATTTTCAAGCTGAGCGGCGCTGAGAAACTCGCTGTTCGCCGTAAAATTCAATATGTGTTTCAGGATCCGTTTGCCTCACTCGATCCGCGCCTGACAGTTGGCTTCTCTATTGCCGAACCGCTCATCACCCATGGCCTTGCCAAGGGCAATGAGATTGAGGAGCGCGTTGTGCAATTGCTGCGCGATGTCGGCATGCAGCCGGAACATGCGCGCCGCTATCCGCATCAGTTCTCCGGCGGCCAGCGTCAGCGTATCTGTATTG
This sequence comes from Pseudochrobactrum algeriensis, assembly GCF_018436245.1. Classification (NCBI taxonomy): domain Bacteria; kingdom Pseudomonadati; phylum Pseudomonadota; class Alphaproteobacteria; order Hyphomicrobiales; family Brucellaceae; genus Pseudochrobactrum; species Pseudochrobactrum algeriensis. Next base: position 448,858 of record NZ_CP075361.1, on the reverse strand, counting down.
CCCGCGCTCTGGCCGGTGATCCGGATATTCTGATTACGGATGAGGCTGTGGCCGCACTGGACGTTTCCATTCAGGCGCAGGTCATCAATCTGATGATGGAATTGCAGGAAAAACGCGGCCTGTCCTATATTTTCATCAGCCATGACATGGCCGTGGTTGAACGCGTCTCGCACCGTGTTGCCGTGATGTATCTCGGACAGATTGTTGAAATCGGCCCGCGCCGTCAGATTTTTGAAAATCCGCAACATGCCTATACCCGCCGTCTGCTCTCTGCGGTGCCGATTGCCGATCCGGCACGGCGCGACCGCAACAGACCGCTGATTGAGGGCGAAATCCCAAGTCCGGTGCGCAAGCCCGACGATATGCCTGTTGTCAAACCATTGGTTGAGGTGGAACCCGGCCATTTTGTAGCCCGCCACCCGATCGGTGATTTTAAATAATAAGTGGAAGGAGAGACTAATGAAACTGAAATCAATTCTGCTGTCATCGGCATTAGCTGCCGCTGTCATGCTTCCGGGCACCGTATGGGCGAAATCGCTCACCGTTGCTGTTCAGGACAACCTGACCGGTCTTGACCCTGCTGTGGTCAATGACACCCTGTCCCAGACCTCGCTGCGCCTGATTTATCAGGGTCTGTTCGGTTTCGACAAGGATATGAAACTGATCCCGCTTCTCGCTGAAAGCTATGAAGCCAATGAAAATGCCACCGAGTTTACAATCAAACTGCGCAAGGGCATCAAGTTCCACGACGGCACAGATTTCAATGCTGCTGCTGCCAAGTTCAACATTGACCGCCTTGCCAATCCGGATAACAAACTGTCCCGCCGCAGCCTTGTTTCCATGGTTAAGGAAGTACAGGCCGTTGACGACTCAACCATCAAACTGACCCTCAAAGAGCCTTTCGGTGCCATGGTTGCCTCTCTCGCCCATCCGGGCGCGATGATGATTTCTCCGGCAGCGCTGGAAAAATTCGGCAAAGATATCGACCGTAATCCGGTCGGCACCGGCCCGTTCACTTTCAAACATTGGGCTGCTGATACACTGGAAGTCGTGAAAAACGACAATTACTGGAAAGAAGGCATGCCGAAAGTTGACGGCGTGACCATCCGCTCCGTTCCGGAATCCGGCGCCCGTTTTGCGATGTTGCAGACCGGCGAAGCTCAGTACATTCCGACATTCCCGACTGAACTGATGAAGGCAGTCGAAAACAATCCGAATGTTCAGGTCGAAGCGACACCGTCGATCGTTGAAACCTATGTCGCCATGAACAATCTGAAGAAGCCGTTTGATGATCTGCGCGTGCGTCAGGCTCTGAACTATGCCGTTGATAAAGACGCTTTCTGTAAAGTTGTCTCCAATGGTTACTGCTCACCGGCAGATTCCATCATTCCTTCGGCTCTGGCATTCCATGTGAAAGCCGGTGACTACACTTTCAATCTCGACAAAGCCAAAGAACTGATGAAAGAAGCAGGCCTCGAAGCCGGTTTTGAAACAGAAGTCTGGGCTGCCTCCAATACCGGTTCCCTGCGTGCCGCGCAGTTCATCCAGCAGCAGCTGGCGCAGATCAATGTAAAGGTCAATGTCGTGCCGCTTGAAGCCGGTGTTGCCGCGCAGAAAGTCTGGGGCGTTGATAAGCCTGAAGATGCAACCGTGCAGCTGTATTACGGCGGCTGGTCTGCTTCGACCGGTGATGCTGACTGGGGTATTCGCCCGCTGCTTTACGGCCAGAGCTTCCCGCCTGCAATGTTCAACGTCGCATATTATAAAAACCCGAAGGTTGATGCAGCGATTGAAGCAGGTATTGCAACTGCAGATCCGGCAAAACGTGCTGAAGCCTATGCGGAAGTGCAGAAACTTGCATGGCAGGATGCACCGTGGATTTTCCTTGGTGTAGGTCAGAATATTGCTGCCAAGAGCAAAAGCCTGTCGGGCGTTTATATGCTGCCTGACCGCGGCTTCCTGCTCGAAGATGCCGCTTTTGCTGAATAATCGCATCTGAAAGCGAGTGCTGACCGCTATTTGACGCGTATCTTTTCCGAAAACCGCTTCGCACTTTTCGGGATACGCTTAATACGGTCAGCACAGTTTTTCAGAAAGGAAATCCATGTTTGCCTATCTGATCAAACGGCTGTTGGCCACTATCCCTGTCATTGCGATGGTGATGGTCTGCGTTTTTGCCTTCGTGCATATGTTGCCCGGTGATCCTGCCCGTCTTGTTGCCGGCCCTGAAGCCAGCGCTGAAGATGTCGCCGTTGTGCGCTCCTCTCTCGGGCTTGATAAACCGCTGCCTGAACAGTTCGTCCGCTATTTTACCCGCGCTGTACAGGGCGACTTCGGCATTTCGCTGAAAACCCGCCGCACTGTTGCGGAAGAAATCGGCGCCCGCCTGATGCCGACCGTCTGGCTGACCTTGTTCGCCATGCTCTGGTCAACGGCTCTCGGCCTGCTGATCGGCGTTGTCTCCGCTGTCAAACGCGGCAAATGGCCTGATTATGCGGGTATGATTATTGCGGTTTCCGGTATTTCCTTTCCGCCTTTCTGGCTCGGCCTGCTGCTTATCAACCTGTTTTCCGTCCATCTCGGCTGGTTCCCGACCGGCGGTTACGGCACATGGCAGCATTTTGTCATGCCGTCCTTTACGCTCGGCGTCGGTGTTGCGGCAGTTATGGCGCGTTTCACCCGCTCTTCCTTCATCGAAATTGCCCGTGAAGATTATGTCCGCACTGCACGCGCCAAAGGTGTGCCGGAACGCCGTGTGATCTGGAAACACTCTCTGCGCAATGCGCTGATCCCGATCATCACCATGGTCGGTCTGCAATTCGGCTTCCTGCTCGGTGGTTCGATTGTGGTTGAAAGCGTGTTCTCATGGCCGGGTCTCGGCCGTCTGCTGGTCGATTCAGTTTCCTATCGTGACTATCCGGTCATTCAGGCGCTGATCCTGCTGTTCTCGCTGCAGTTCATTTTCATCAATATGCTGGTTGATGTGCTGTATGCTTTCGCAAATCCGGAGATCCGCTACAAATGAGTGCGACAACTGTTGTGGTGGAACCCACCGAAAAAATGCGCAAGCCTTTGGCTGAATTCTGGCGCCGCTTTAAAAAACAAAAAGTGGCTATGGTTGCGCTTATCTTCATCATCACTCTGGTGCTGATGGCTATCTTCGCGCCGTTTGTTGCCCCTTATGATCCGACCATTCCGGATTATAATGCCGTGCTGCAGGGACCAAGTGCCGCCCATTGGGCAGGCACGGATACCTATGGCCGCGATATTTTCAGCCGCATCATCTGGGGAGCACGGATTTCGCTGTCCGTCGGCTTCCTGTCCGTAACACTGGGTGCTCTGGTGGGCGTCTCGCTCGGCATCATCTCCGGTTATTACGGTCGCTGGATTGACTCCGCTGTGATGCGTCTGTGCGATCTGCTGCTGGCCTTTCCGGGTATCCTGCTGGCGATCGCTGTTATCGCCATTCTCGGACCTGGCATCACCAATGTGATCTATGCGGTTGCGATCTTCTCGATTCCGGTTTTTGCCCGTCTTGCCCGCGGCACCACATTGCAGCTCAAGCGCACAGTCTATGTGGATGCATCCCGCGCTATCGGGGTTAAAGACCGCGTGATCATGCTGCGCCACATTCTGCCGGGCACATTACCGAATGTGATCGTCTATTTCTCCATGCGTATCGGGACATCCATTCTGACTGCGGCATCCCTCTCCTTCATCGGTCTGGGCGCACAGCCGCCAAGCCCTGAATGGGGTGCCATGCTGGCAGACGGACGCTCCTATATGGGCGTTGCCGATCACCTGACCCTGTTTCCGGGCATTGCGATTTTCGTGACTGTTCTGGGTTTTAACCTGTTTGGTGATGGTCTTCGCGACGCATTGGACCCGAAACTACGCTCTGACTGATGAAGTTACGCCGTCTCAATTGAGACGGCGTTCTCATGACAGCTTTCAATATCTGAGGAATACCATGTCTGAAACTACTCCTGTAATTGCACTCCACGGCGGTGCAGGCACAATCCTGAAATTCAATATGACACCGGAACGGGAAGTCGCCTATCACGCAGGTCTCAAAGCCTGTCTGGAAGCCGGTCTGAAAATTTTACACGAAGGCGGCAGCGCGTTGGATGCCGCCACCGCCGCCGTTATGGCACTGGAAGATAATCCGCTGTTCAATGCCGGTCGCGGTGCGGTTTATACCACTGATGCCACGCATGAAATGGATGCTGCCGTGATGGACGGCGAGACACGCCGCTGCGGTGCGATCACCGGCATCTGCGGCCCGCGTCATCCGGTGCTGGCAGCCCGCGCGGTCATGGAACAGACCGAGCATGTGTTCCTCGCCGGTAACGGTGCCAAGCGCTTCTGTGAAAATGCCGGTCTGGAAATGATGGAACCGGAATGGTTCGGCACCCAGCAACGTCTCGATGCACTGAAAGCGGAAATGGAACGTCGTCGTCTTGGTCTGGCGGATGATGGTGATCCGGCACGTAAACACGGCACCGTTGGCGCTGTTGCACTCGACAAAAACGGTCATATTGCTGCTGCAACTTCCACCGGTGGCATGACCGCGAAAACACCGGGTCGCGTGGGTGACAGCCCTGTGATCGGTGCCGGTACATGGGCAGATGATAAAACCGCTGCAATTTCCGCAACCGGTCATGGCGAATATTTCATTCGCTGGGCGGTTGGTCATGAAATTGACGCGCGTATGCGCTGGGCAGGTCAGAGCCTTGCACAGGCTGCGGGTGATGTGGTGCAGGAACTGGGCGAACTCGGCGGCTCCGGCGGCCTGATCGCCGTTGATGCCAAAGGCAATATCGAACTGCCGTTCAACAGCCCCGGCATGTATCGCGCATGGTGCGGTGCCGATGGCATCATCCATACCGGCATTTACGGCAAAGAAGACTGATCTTCCTGCTCAGTGCTGAAGAGACAATCCCCCGATCAGCAATGGTTCGGGGGATTTTTTTGCTCGCTGTTTCTATCATTGATGAAATTGCAGCGTATTTTTTTCAATGGCCGCTCTGGATCGGCTCCCCGAATTCTATTACTTTGCAGCCAGCCTAAAATTACAGGGTCATTAGAGCGCCGTGCGCCCAATGGGGCGCACAAAGGTCGCTCTAAGATTTTAAATTATGCAGCAGCTGAAAGAAGTCATTTCGGTGCCACATCAACAAGACCCTCAGAGCGACAGTCACCTACCGGACATTCCCTTTTTCACGCAACTCGGCATTCTGCGCAAGCTTCTGAATTCCTCGGAAGAATTTCTGAAACTGGCAGCCATGTCTGTTACGCTGCTGCTGATTTTGCTGGCAACCGCCTATGGGCAGGTGACACTCAATCAATGGAATGTACCGTTTTACAATTCCATTGAGCAGCGGGATGTTCCGGAATTTATCCGGCAGTTGCAGATCTTTGTTTTCATTGCTGCCGGATTGCTGGTGCTCAATGTTGCGCAAAACTGGTTTCAGCAAACGCTTTCTGTGGTGATGCGCAAAGCTATTGTCAAAAATCTTCTTGATTGCTGGCTACATGGCAATAAGGCATCCAAACTCGATAAGACCGGTTTTTATGCGCAAAATCCCGACCAGCGCATCCATCAGGATACAAGACAGCTGGCAGATTCAACCACGGGGCTGACAATCGGCTTCATTCAGTCTTCCATCCTCTTATTCAGTTTTATCGGCATTCTGTGGAATGTGTCGGAAGGTTTTGTATTCCGCTATAATGGCTACGAATTCTCACTACCGGGCTATATGGTCTGGGCGGCCATTCTCTATGTTGGACTTGCCTCTGCCCTAAGCCGTTTGGTGGGGCGCGGGCTGGTCAAACTGAACGCCGCCCGTGAAGCGCAGGAAGCAGAATTCAGAACCGCTCTTGTTAAAATTATTAGTGAAAACGATAATTACCCGATGGCCAATGAGAGCGAGCGGAAAATCGGTTTTTTGCGCGGTAAATTTCAAGGCCTGTATTCCAGCATAAAAAAGCTGATCCTTATGGAGACCAATCTCACATGGATTTCATCAGGCTTTGGCTGGATGGCTATTGTGGTGCCGATTTTGGCCGCCGCACCGATCTATTTTTCCGGCGGCTTGAATTTCGGCGGACTGATGATGACAGTTGGCGCGTTCAATCAGGTCTATTCGGCTCTGCGGTGGTATGTGAATAATTATCAGGCCATTGCCGAATGGCGCGCGCATCTGCTGCGTATTACCGGTTTCCACACATTGTTGCTGACAGAATAAAAACAGGCGCGGTGTTCTTCCGCGCCTGTAACATTCATAACTGTGTTCGTATGTTTAATCAGCGTTTAGCCGCTGCTGCGCGTTTCAAAATCTCAATCACCATCTCCGATGCCTTGTTCAGAGAACCAACCGGCAGGAACTCGTAGATCGAATGGAAATTATGCGCACCGCAGAACAGGTTCGGGCAAGGCAGACCTTTTTCTGACAGAACTGCACCGTCATAACCACCGCGCATCGGAATGGCATAAGGTTCGACACCAATAGCTTTCATCGCTTCCAGAGCCAGTTCAACCGGATAGAAATTATCGCCCTTCAGGCCTTCGGCAGCATTGCGATACATCGGACGATATTCAACCGATACTGTGCCCTCACCATGCAACTGGTTAAAGCTTGCCGCGAGTGTATCAATGAAATTACGGCGTTTATCATAGCCCTCTACAGTAAAATCGCGGATATCAACCACGATTTTGGCCGATGCCACGCTGCCCTGAATAGCTTTGACCCAGTAATAGCCTTCACGATTTTCCGTATGTTCCGGCCGCTCACCCGCCGGCAGCATACCAACATATTGCTGGGCATAGAGAATGGCATTGCGCAGCTTGCCCTTAGCCGACATCGGGTGGGCAGGCTGGCCGCGGAAAGTGATGTGGAACTCACCGGCATTCCAGTTTTCATAGACAATTTCACCCACTGCACAACAGTCCAGCGTATAGGCGAAATCCGCATTGAGGCTCGGTACATCCAGTGCTTTCGCGCCCAGCAGACCGATCTCTTCATCCGGCACAAACACGACTTTAACCTCGCCATGCTCAATCTGCGGATTATCTTGCAACACCTGCATCGCATGCATAACTTCAGCGATCGCTGACTTGTTATCCGCACCCAGCAGGCTGGTGCCGTCTGTCACGATAATGCGGTCGCCTTCGTAACGCTTCAGTTCCGGAAATTCCTCAACGCGCATCACAATATCAAGCGCTTTATTGAGGACGATATCCCCGCCCTGATAATCCACCACATGCGCCTTGGTATCAGTAGTATATTCACCACTGGTATCCATATGGGCAACCCATGCGATCACCGGTGCCTGACGGCTGGCATCTTTGATATTGGACGGCAATGTACCAACCACGATGGAATGATCTCTCATTTCCACGGTAAGTCCCAAATCGCGCAGCTCGCCTGCCAACAGATTGGCGAGTTCAGTCTGGCCGCTGCTGGACGGGAGTTTCCCCGCATCGGATACGGCTGTTGTATTAATACGGGTATAGTTCAGAAAGCGTTCAACAATATCCATCGGATTCTTTTACCTCATACCAAGGCGCTAAGATGCTAACGCATCACGCCTTGAAAATGTTCAATCACCACACGGGCTTAACCAAAGTCCAATGAGTTTTACTCAATGAACTTTGGTATCAGCTTACAGTTTCATTTCATCTTGCAGAAATGGCGCCGGTGACGGCGCCATTGATTTTGAAACAAGTGCTCACCAAAAACGGGTAAGATCGTGTTGCTTATTCTTCGATATCAACATCTTCAAAGAGATAACCGCCGAAAGGATCGATGCGGAAATCTTTAACTTTCTTGCTGACCGGCTGTTCCATCACCTGATGGGCAATCGTCAGCCACGGTGCCTGTTCTTTAAAGATCACCTGCGCCTGTTCATAAAGCTTGGTGCGTTCTGCCTGATCCGTGGTCAGCTTGGCCGCCTGAATAAGCTTTTCGAAATCAGCGTTACACCAGTTGGCACGGTTACTGCTGCCGACAGCTTCACAACCCAGCAAAGCTGCAAGGAAGTTATCCGGATCAGCCATACCACCGGTCCAACCGAGCATGACTGCACCGTCACGGTCTTTTTCCAGCGAGCGCTTGAGATATTCGCTCCAGTCATAGGAGACGATCTCAGCTTTAACTCCAACTTTTGCCAGATCAGCCTGCATCGATTCCGCTGCACGGCGGGCATTCGGCATATAAGGACGCTGTACAGGCATTGCCCAGATCTTCATCGAAAGATCTTTAACACCGGCTTCATCAAGAAGTTTGCGCGATGCTTCAATATCATAAGCATCGTCTTTAACGTCTTTATTATAGCCCCATACGCCCGGAGGCATTGCGTTGACCGCAACCATACCGGTTGAGCCAAACACAGCATCAATGATCGCCTGTTTGTTGATCGCCATATTCAGCGCTTTACGCACGCGCACATCGTCAAATGGTGCAACAACAGTGTTGTATGCCATGAAAGCAATATTCAGGCCTTCTTTACGCTGTACTTCAAGCGAAGTATCCGCTTTCATCTCATCAATATCCGCAGGGTTCGGATAAGCGATGATATGGCATTCGCCGGCCTTCAGCTTCTGATAACGCACGGAAGCATCAGGGGTGATCGCGAAAATCAGATTGTCGATCTTCTGCTTGCCTCCCCAGTAATCAGGATTGGCCTGAAAACGCACAGCGCTGTTTGCCTGATAATCCACATATTGATACGGGCCGGTACCAACCGGCAACTGGCTCAGCTGATCGGTTTTACCTTCTGCCACCAGCTGATCCGCATATTCTTTGGACTGGATTACAGCAAAAGTCAGCGACAGCGAAGCAATCATGGTTGCTTCCGGACGATTCAGAACGAACTTAACCGTATGATCGTCGATCTTCTTGATTTCTTTAATCAGTGTCGGGAAAGAATAGGCACCATATTGCGGCCATGTCCCCTTGCCGTAAAACGGATTTTCCTTGTTGCCCTGACGGTCAAAGCTGAAAATTACATCATCCGCATTGAATTCGCGGGTTGGTGTGAAATAGCTGGTTGTCTGGAATTTTACGCCTTTGCGAAGAAAGAAAGTATATTCCTTACCGTCTTCCGAAATTTCCCAGCGCTCGGCCAGTCCCGGTTCCAGTTCTGTTGAGCCGCGCTTGATTTTAATCAGACCGTTGGACACGTTACGCGCCGAAGCGTCATAAGTTGCACCTGATGTGGTGGTTGCCGCATCGAAATTGTCCGGTGCCGCTTCAGAGCAATAAATCAGTGTTTTTGCTGAAGCCTGAGCAGAGGCCATTCCGCCGAGCAGCAAAGCAAGTGCTGTCGCCGAAAGCGCCTTTTTATAAATATTCATACTGGTATTCCCCATTCCATCCGGCAGACAAAACCCCTCTGTTCAAGTAACCAACAGAACTGCCTTGCCTGTTCATTTTACACGCATCCCGAAAACTGTTTCACAGTCTTCAGACTACGCTCTTAGTCCGGTCAAAAAGTGATTGATGACCGGAGTTAAGTGATTCCGTATCGTGATAGTGTAACGATCTCCGCCCGAGTGCCATTGATAATTTTGAAGAAAATCACAATCATCCCAACTAAATCAGGGGAGGCTCAGAACCGGTGAAACGGGAGACCGGCTTTCGGCCATTCGCATGATGCTTTCACTGATACGATCCATTCCGGCAAAAATACTCGATCTTTTTATTTTGCGCATATGTTATCCGATCGAAGCGGGATAAAAAAACAGTCAGTGGACTGTTTTTCCCGCGAAGGCGCTTCACACTTTTCGGGATACGCTCTAGGTATAGACACGCCGGTTCCGGCATTCTTTCAACAATGTCGGTCAAACCGGAAGATAGCATGTCTGTTAAAAGTATTTTCTTCACCCTGCTTGCAACCGGCACAATCTGGGCAGGCAGTGCGCAAGCTGAGTGGCAGGCGATTGAGAAGGTGGAAACCTATTCTGTCTCCGGCACAACAGGTCCAGAGCTCTATGCTTCCATCGGCCAAAAAGGCCCGCAGATCGGCAAGAACAGACGCACCATTGCGCATACAAATTTCACATTGCTCTGGTCGCGCAAATATAAAACCGATGACGGCAACTGCACTTTGGTTTCTGCCAAACCAAAACTGACAATTACATATACATTGCCGAGACCGGCGCAAAAGCTACCGCCGGAAACTGCCGCGCTCTGGGCAACATTCTATGCCGGCATTGAAAAACATGAGCATATTCACGGCGATTACATCAAAGAAATGGTACAGAAAATTGAAACGGCCACCGTCGGGATGTCCGTTGCCAATGATCCGAAATGCACCAAGTTCAAAACAGAGCTGAATAAAGTGCTCTCGGATTTGTTTCAGGAGCAGCGCCAGCGCGGCCGCGATTTTGACCGTTCAGACATGGCACAGGGCGGAAATATTCACCAGCTGATCCTCGGGCTGGTCAACGGCCACTGAATCACGACCACTTTATACATCCGTCAAAACTGACCATTATGCTTATTCTCAGCCTGAAACAGTGTTCAAAAGCGCTGTTTCACGCCCGTTTCGGCACATCAACCATCCATATTGGCAAATAATGCCGTCTTTTTGAGCATTATTGTGCCTGTACTCTGCCATTTCGTCACTGTAGTTATCAGCGCGCAGAAAGAGGAGGTTGTCTGCAACGGAGGATATTCCAGACCCGCATGCTGTCTTTATACAGCCCGTATCAGCATCAAACTATGTTGAACGGCAGCTTTTGATGTAATCAGCACTTGTAAGCGGGACCAAGGAATTTTATCAGCACTCAATAATAAGTTGTAATACCCCTTCATCTTCCCAGTCTGAACGGGTAAACGAGCATAGCACGACACTATCCGTAAAGGATGCAGCGCGTGTCAGGATCAAACGGAGCAGGCAATTGAAAAATCATTCTGATATCTGGGATATCGTTGAAGAGAAAAGCCCTGCCTATTTTGATCTGAGTGATACAGTCTGGGACAATCCTGAAACCAATTACGAAGAATATAAAGCCAGCGATGCCCATGCGCAGATGCTGATGGATGAAGGCTTTCGCGTAGAGCGCGGTATTGCCGGTCTGCCGACCGCCGTTATGGGCGAAGCCGGTGAAGACGGCCCTGTCATTGCTATTCTCGGTGAATTTGATGCCCTGCCCGGCCTGAGCCAGATTGCCGGTCTGGCAGAGCCGCAGGAAATTGAGCACGGTGGCCATGGTCATGGCTGCGGTCATAATCTGCTCGGCTCCGGCTCACTCCTCGCAGCCTCCGCGCTGAAAGACTATCTGGCAGAAAACGGTATCAAAGGCCGTGTACGTTATTACGGCTGCCCTGCGGAAGAAGGCGGTTCAGCCAAAGGCTTCATGGTTCGTGAAGGCCTGTTTGATGATGTGGATGTCGCTTTCTGCTGGCATCCTGCTCCTTTTGCCGGTGTCAATGATCCGGTTTCTCTGGCCTGCAATGAAATCAGCTTCCATTTTACCGGCCGCGCAGCCCATGCCGCATCCGCCCCGCATCTCGGCCGCAGTGCGCTGGATGCTGTGGAGCTGATGAATGTCGGCGTCAATTATATGCGCGAGCATATGCCTTCCAGCGCCCGTATCCATTATGCTGTGACAGATACCGGCGGCATTGCACCGAATGTGGTGCAGGCCAAAGCCACTGTACGTTACCTGATCCGCGCGCTCAGCCTGCCGGAAATGCAGACATTGCTGGAACGCGTTCGTAAAATTGCACAGGGTGCAGCCCTGATGACGGAAACGTCGGTGCGTGATGAGATCATCAGCGGTGATGCCAATCTGATCGGCAATTCAACCCTTGAACAGCTGATGCAGATCCAGCTGGAACGTCTCGGCGCACCTGTTTTTGACGAGCAGGACAGAAAAACTGCCCGCGAATTTCAGGATACTCTGAGCAAAGAAGATATCTCGGATGCTTTCCGCCGTTTTGGTGTTGAGCAGCAAGACGGCCTTGCCCTATGCGAAGAGATCTATAAGCCGTATAACGGGGATAATTCCCTTGTCGGCTCTACCGATGTGGGCAGTGTAAGCTGGGTGGTACCAACTGTGCAAATGCGCGGTGCGACCTGCGCAATCGGCACGCCGCTGCATTCATGGCAAATGGTGGCGCAGGGTAAATTGCCTGCAGCCCATAAAGGCATGGCACATGCAGCGAAAATCATGAGCAGCACCGCTGCAGAACTGTTCCGCAATCCGGAACATATTACAGCGGCCAAAGCAGATCATAAAAAACGCCTCGGCGGTACAGTTTTCATCAATCCGATACCGGATGATGTGCAGCCTGCCCTCCCCGTGCAAAAAGCATAGTCAGCGGGCTACAGGAATCCATTATGACAACCATTTCTTTCATCTCTCCTTCTATTCACACGCAGTTTCGGACGGAAAACCAGTTCCCACTTTTCCTGAAACTGCTCTAACCGGCCAAGGACATTATGAAGCAACTCAGCTTTTTTGAAATCCTCAGCTTCGGGCCTGACGGCTGGGGGCAAGTTCTGCTCACCGGCGCATTAATGAGTGTTGCCCTTGCTGTGACCGGCTTTTTGCTCGGCGCAGTCATCGGCGTGTTCGGTGCCTGGGCAAAAATCTCAGGCGGACGGATTACCCGTACCATCGCGGATGGTTATACAACCATTATCCGCGGCATTCCTGACCTGCTGATTATCTATCTGTTTTATTTCGGCGGCAGTGCAGCGATTACCGCAATCGGCAAACTGTTCGGCGCTGAAGGTTTCCTCGGCTTTCCGGGCTTTCTCGCCGGCATGCTGGCTATCGCCATTTCCTGCGGCGCGCATCACACGGAAGTCTTCCGCGGTGCGTTCAAAGCCGTTGCCAAAGGCGAACTGGAAGCGGCAACCGCATGCGGCATGGGTCGCTGGCTGAAATTCCGCCGTATCATTGCGCCTCTGTCGCTGCGTCATGCGCTGCCGGGCCTTGGCAATGTGTGGCAGGTATCGTTGAAAGAATCCGCTCTGGTTTCCGTGACCGGCGTTGTGGAACTGCTGCGTCAGGCACAGATCGGTGCCGGTTCAACCGGTCTGCCATTCAACTTCTTCCTGATCGCCGGTGCCCTCTATCTGCTGATTTCGTCTGTTTCAGGCGGCATTCTGCAGTCTGCTGAGCGCTATTTCTCCCGCGGCGTGAGGAGAGCCCAATGAGTTTTGAATTCTTCGCTGAATCTTTTGTCGCCATGCTGGCAGGTCTGCCTCTGACCCTGAAACTGGCCGCGACTGCGATTGCACTGGGTGCCTGTCTTGCTCTGGTCATCGCGATGATGCGCCTGTCCGGCAATGTTGTGCTGGACTGGATTGCTCGTATTTATGTGTTTGTATTCCGCGGCACACCGCTGCTGGTACAGATTTTCATCATCTATTACGGCCTCAGCCAGTTTCCGGCGATCCGTCACTCTTTCCTGTGGCCGATCCTGCGTGAACCTTACTGGTGTGCGGTTATCGCTCTGACGATGAATACTGCCGCCTATGCCGGCGAGATCATCCGTGGCGGCCTGCTGTCCGTGCCTCATGGCCAGATTGAAGCAGCCAAAGCCTGCGGCATGTCCCGCTTCACCGCTTTCCGCCGCGTGGTCATGCCGCTTGCTATCCGTCAGGCACTGCCTGCCTATGGCAATGAAATGATCTCTATGGTCAAAGCCACCTCGCTGGCCTCGATCATCACGCTGATGGAAGTGACCGGTATTGCTGCCAAGCTGATTGCCGAGAGCTATCGCGCGATTGAAGTTTTTGTCGTCGCCGGTGCGATTTATCTGTCCATCAACTTCATTCTGACCCGTCTTCTGCTGCTGGCTGAATACCGCCTGACGCCATATCTGCGTCAGCCTGTTCCTGTCAGCGTACCGGCCAATATTCCTACTGAAGGAAAAGCATCGTGAGCAATACAGTATCCGCATCCGCACCGGTCGCGCTGAAAGTCGAAAACCTGCGCAAGAATTTCGGTCAGGTCGAAGTGCTGAAAGGTATTTCGCTCGAAGCCCGCGAAGGTGAAGTGATCTCCATTCTCGGCTCTTCCGGCTCGGGTAAATCCACATTGCTGCGCTGCATCAACCTTCTGGAAACACCGACATCCGGTACGGTCACCATTTCCGGTGAAACCATCAAGATGGCGCAGAACTCCAAAGGCGAAAGCTACCCGACCGACAAGAAACAGGTCTCGCGCATTCGCTCGGAACTCGGCATGGTCTTCCAGAGCTTCAATCTCTGGTCACACAAAACCATTCTGGAAAATGTAATTGAAGCGCCGATCTATGTGCAGGGGCGCAACCGCGCTGAAGTCATTGAAGAAGCGGAAGCACTGCTGGCGAAAGTCGGTATTGCCGATAAGCGCAATTACTATCCGTCGCATATGTCCGGTGGCCAGCAGCAGCGTGCAGCGATTGCCCGCGCGCTGGCAATGAAGCCAAAAGTAATGCTGTTTGACGAACCGACTTCCGCACTTGATCCGGAACTGGTAGGTGAAGTTCTGCGCGTGATGCGCGGACTTGCTGAAGAAGGCCGTACAATGCTGGTCGTGACTCACGAAATGGGCTTTGCCCGTGACGTGTCCAACCGCGTTATCTTTGTCCATCAGGGTCAGGTTGAAGAAGACGGCGCACCGTCGGAAGTCTTCACCAATTCCAAGTCAGAACGTTTCCGCAAATTCATCAGCCACGAAAATGCGGCCTGATCGAACTAAAACAATTATCTAACAGGGTGCTTCTATGAAAATCAGCCTCATCACCAAATCGCTTCTTGCTTCTGCAATGTTGCTCGGCGCCGTATCGGCCAGCGTCACTGCACAGGCAAAGGAATGGACAAAAGTAACCATCGCAACTGAAGGTGCTTACCGTCCGTACAACTTCACCAAGCCGGACGGCACACTCGACGGTTATGAAATCGAGCTGAGCAAATATCTCTGCGATCATATGAAAGTGGAATGCACGCTCGTTGCAACACCATTTGACAGCATGATCCCTGCTCTGAATGCCGGTAAATTCGACGCGATCATGGCTGGTCTGACCGCCACTGCAAAGCGCGAAGAAACCATTGATTTCTCGGTCTCCTACGGCCTGACACCACAGACTTTCGCAACGCTGAAAGACAGCCCATATGCGAAACTGCCGCATACCGGCGAAACTCTGTTCCTTGCCAATGAAGATGAAGCCACCAAGAAAGCCATCGGCGAATTTTCGACTTCAATCGAAGGCCGCACTGTTGGCGTACAGACCGCTTCGCTCGGCCTGACACTGCTCAACACCTATTTCAAAGATTCCGCTGATATCCGCGAATATAAGACTACTGAACAACACGATCTGGATCTGAAGTCCGGCCGCGTTGATCTGGTTGTAGCGTCGCTGGCCTATCTGGCCGATGCTGCGAAAAAGCCAGGCAATGAAGATATCGTTCTGACCGGTCCTTACTTTAAAGGCGGCGTTCTGGGTCGCGGCGTTGCCGTTGGTCTGCGTAAGAACGAACCTGAGCTGCAGAAGAAGTTCAGCGAAGCGATTGAAGCCGCAAAAGCAGACGGCACAATCAAAAAGCTGTCCGAAAAATGGTTCGGTTTTGACGTAACTCCATAAGTTACGAACACAATTTGAAATCATGAATGTGGCTGCGATTTTCGCGGCCACATTTTTTTTATGTTGTAAGCAAGAGCAACAGGAGCATGATCAAATCCGGTCATCGCATAAAGACATGATCTGATCTGAAACTTTGATGATCCGCTCTGCGCAATATGATTGGACGGCAAGGCTTTGTATCTGTAGAAGCCTTTGTTATTCAAACATTTCTCATCCTGCATCCGGATCACGACTATGCCTGTATATGAACTCGCCGCACTCGGAGCCGCGACTTGCTGGGCGTTTACAGGTATTATTTCTGCCATTCCCGCCGGTCATGTCGGCGCATTGGCATTCAACCGCGGCAGACAGGTTTTCGTCACCGGATTATTGCTGGTCTATGTCCTGATTTCCGGTACATGGCGTGACCTCAGCTGGGACAGTGCAGTTCCGCTGCTGCTCTCCGGCCTGATCGGGATTTTCGTCGGCGACTCTCTGCTGTTCACCGCTCTGAACCGCCTTGGACCCCGCCGCTCCGGTATTCTGTTTGCGCTCAATGCACCGATTGCCGCCGTGCTTGGCTGGCTGCTGCTGGATGAAACATTATCGCCTATGGGTGTGCTCGGCATCGCCGTCACTATATCCGGCGTACTACTGGCCATTCTGTTCGGCAAGCGCCGTGCGCAAATCCATGAATGGGAAAAGATCAAAGGCCCGCTCTGGATCGGTGTCGGGCTGGGGCTGGCGGCAGCAACCGGTCAGGCCATCGGCTCGATTATCGCCCGCCCTGTCATGGCCAGCGGGATTGATCCGGCATTGGCCTCGCTATTGCGTGTTGGCATTGCCGCCTGCTGCTTGACCGTGCTGACACAATTGCCGTTTCCGGCGCTCAAACCCAAAAAGCCTTTTACGCTGAAGATTGCCTTCCTCACCGCTTTGACCGGCTTTCTCTCGCTGGCACTCGGCATGACATTGCTGCTCTTTGCGCTCTCCGGCGGCAAAGTCGGTATTGTCTCCACCATCTCGGCGACAACACCGGTGATTATTCTGCCGCTGCTATGGCTGCGTACCGGTGAGCGCCCCGCCAATGGTGCATGGCTTGGCGCTCTGCTGGTGGTAGCCGGAATGGCGCTGATTATGCTGCGCTGAGTGAGATACTCACTCAGCCGCCTGCTGCTGATAATGATGGCCGGAAACCACACGCACAGCTTCAGAAACCGCCTGCGCAATGCGGTTCTCAATCAGCACATTGCTGAGCGTACCATCGGTAAAATCGCGGTCTGAAACATAAATCGCGGTCGGCAGTGCAAAAGCTTCGAAAAACCCGAATAGCGGACGCAACTGGTGTTCGACAATCAGCGAATGGCGATCACCGCCGCCGGTTGCAGCCAGAATGACCGGTTTGCCACGCAGTAATTTCGGATCAAGCAGATCGAAGAAATGTTTGAACAGCCCTGTATAGCTGCCTTTATAGGTCGGCGTACCGACAACCAGCAGATCAGCAGCGGCAATTTCATCCACAATGTCAGAAGCCTGCTTGTCAAGCTGCGATGGCCAGCGCGCAGCAGGAAACGACGCGCCCAGATCGGCAATATCATAGACGGATAACACACCGCCGAGGGACAAAGCTGCCTGTCCGGCAATATGTTCAACAAAGCCACGGGTTTTTGACGGGCTGGTCAGGTTGCCGGAAAATCCGGTTATGCGGGGCGCAGTCATAGTCTTTCCTCAGAATTTTCATGTGTCAGCGGGGGCGGCAAAGGAATCTCCCCCGTAAAAACCGGCACACGATAGCCACGCTGCACAGCTTCGCGCTGTGCGATCTGCAAATACCAGCGCCGGACGGAGGGATAATCATTGAGATTGATTTTATGACGTTCAAAACGCGAGACCCACGGCCAGACCGACATATCAGCAATGGAATAATCTCCTGCCAGATAGTCTTTACCGTTGAGATGCTGCTCCAGCTTCTCGTAAAGCCGCTTGGTTTCATGAGCGAAAAGCGCGGAAGCTGCCGGTGCCACATCCGGATGATAGGTCAGAAAATAATGCGCATGGCCAAGCGTGGGGCCAAAACCACCAACCTGCCAGAACACCCATTCCAGCACCGCATAACGCTCAGCACCTGATGCTGGCAAAAACCGGCCGGTCTTCTCTGCGAGATAAGTCAGGATCGCACCGGATTCCAGCAATGTCAGCCCGTTTGAATGATCGACAATCGCCGGAATTTTAGAGCCCGCACTGATCTTGCGGAAGTATTCAGAGAACTGCTCGCCTTTGGTCAGGTCGATTGCATGCGCCTGATAGGGCAAGCCAAATTCTTCCAGTGCAATGGAGGTTTTCAGCCCGTTGGGCGTAATCCATGTGTAGAGATCAATCATATCAGTCAAACATCAGGTCGGGCATCAGGTCGGGCATCGCATCGGATGTTTGGCGGCTTGTCATATTCCGTCCGGTCACATCTTCCAGCCCGTCAAAAATCTCCCGTAGCCGCAGAACAATCTGCTCAACGCGCGGGTCGGCCACACTATAGATCATCGTCTTGCCGTCGCGCCTGCAGACAATGACACCTGCTTCACGCAGAATACTCAATTGTTGCGACAGGCTCGGCTGCGGAATACGCAGTTCCGCTTCCAGCTCACCGACCTGCGCTTCCTGCTCCATCAGATAACAGACCAGCGCCAGCCGGTTTGCATTGGCAATCAGCTTGAGCAGGTCACTCGCTGTGGTGACCGAACGGCATAAACGGGCTGCAACCGGCTTGGTCATTAAACCTCTCATTATAACCACGCGCAAACATTCTATAAAAAAATATATTGATAACTGATATTAATCAATATGTTATAAATTCAAGCGTTAAAAATTATGACCTGCGCACATGCCAAAAACTAGAATAATCCGTTACAAAGCCGCACAAAATTAGAACAGCCCGCTTTGGCTTTCATTTTACAAAAACGTAAATTGTATCTCAGTACCACAGGCGGATAATTCCGGTTTCTGCCTGTCTTCTGAAAGGGCAGTTTATGAAAATCGGTGTTCATCCCAGCAATCTGCATCTGCGTATCGCACAGGTCTGGCCTGATGCCTTTGCCGCACTGGATGGTGAGTTTGTTGCCTATCGCGAAGGGCGCAACACCGGCAGACTGATTACAGAAGGTAAGATTGATTTTGGCGGCACCGGCTCAACCCCGCCGATCACTGCAGCTCTGGACGGGTTGCCTGTCAATTATATCGCCGCCTCTGCCCCACGTCCTGCCAATGGTGCCATTCTGGTGCGCACTGACAGCCCGATCAAATCCACATCTGATCTGAAACACCGTCGCATCGGACTGGTAGACGGCTCTTTCCAGACTTATTATCTGGCACGCAATCTGGAAGAAGCAGGCCTCAGCCTCACCGATATTGAACGCATCGAGCCAGAAGTGAATGATGCCCTGCCAGCTCTGCTCGACGGTCGTGTTGATGCATGGATTGCCATGGCACCGCGTCTGGAAAATGCCCTTGAACGCGATGATATCCGCCTGCTCTCGCGCTGCGGCTCTACTATTCCCAACCGCTCTTTGTTCTGGACGCTGGAAAGCAGCGGGTTTGATGCCCAAACCCGCCTGAAAATTGCGCAGGAACTGGCACGTATCGGCCGTGAAATCACTGCCGATCCGCATCAGGCCGCCCGCAGGTTGGTGGAAAGCGGCGCAACGGAAGCCAGCCTGCAAGGCTGGGAAAAGGTGATTGCCTCACGCGATTTCACTGTCATTCCGGCGGATGAAACCATTCTCACAGAACAGCAGACAGAAGCAGAAGTTCTGCATCGTCACGGGCATTTTGACCGCCTTGCGCAGATTTATCCGCAGGCTGCCTGATCGCCACATCACCGCAATTTAAGAATACGGACAATGATATGAATATTTTCTGGTATATGTGCGCACCTGACGGTGCCTATCCGTGGAAGCCGGAAGGCTCCCGCAAGGTTGATCTCGGTTATTACAAGCAGCTTGCCATGGCCTATGACCAGCTGGGTTATACCGGCGCACTCTTTGCCACTGGTGCCCATGATGTCTGGGGGCTGGCCAATTCGCTGCTACCTTATACGGAGCGGCTGAAATTTCTCGTTGCCATTCATCCGGGTCTGATTGCCCCTACCCTGCTTGCCAAAATGGCGGCGAGTTTCCAGGAATTTTCCAACGGCCGCCTGTTGGTCAATGTCGTATCGGGTGATGCCAAAATGCTCGGCGCCTATGGCATGAACATTCCCCATGATGAACGCTATGATATGGCCGATGAATATCTGACCATCTGGCACAGACTGTTCGCCGGAGAGAGCGTGGATTATCAGGGAAAATATTTCACCACAACCGGTGCCAAACTGGCACTGCCGGTGGGCGACACGATTACCCCGCCGCCGCTCTGGTTCGGCGGCTCCTCCGATAAAGCCCTCGATGTTTCCGCCAAGCATACCGACACTTACCTGTCATGGGGTGAAACACCGGAGCAGATTGGTGCGAAAATTGCCAAGGTTAAAGAACGTGCCAAGCAATTCGGCCGTACTATGCAATATGGCATCCGCCTTTATGTGATTGTGCGCGATACCGATGCCAAAGCATGGGAAGCCGCCAATGATCTCTATGCGCAGATGGATGCCGCATCCATTGCTGCCAATCAGCGCTTTGTTTCCAACACGGATTCCGTTGGCCAAAAACGCATGAGTGCTTTGCATGGCGGTGTTAAGCCTGAAAACTTACGTGATCTGGAAGTTGCACCAAACCTCTGGGCGGGTATCGGCCTTGTGCGTCCGGGTCCGGGCACTGCAATTGTCGGTTCACCGGATACGGTTATCCGCACACTGGAAGCCTATCGTGAAGCGGGTGTGGAAACATTCATCCTCTCCGGTATGCCATTGCTGGAAGAAGCCTATCGTTTCGGGGAAACTGTGCTGCCGCGTCTTGATGTTTCGACAGAAGTAAAGCAAGCAAAGAATTACACATGGTCAACGCTGTTTGACCGCGACCTCTCTAAGGCAGTTCCGGCTTGATGATGAGTACAGTGAAGACCTATCCCGCGATCGCAATAACACCGGTGCAATCCTTTGCCAGAACAATGCTGACCGGCATTGAAAATCTGCTGGGTGCAATCTGTGCCGCGCTCCTTGCCGCATTGCTGCTGATTGTGCTGACAACAGTGGTGCTGCGCTACGGGTTTAATACCGGTCTTCTCGGCTCTG
The DNA here is from genome assembly GCF_018436245.1 of Pseudochrobactrum algeriensis. Classification (NCBI taxonomy): domain Bacteria; kingdom Pseudomonadati; phylum Pseudomonadota; class Alphaproteobacteria; order Hyphomicrobiales; family Brucellaceae; genus Pseudochrobactrum; species Pseudochrobactrum algeriensis. The sequence continues at coordinate 428,071 of NZ_CP075361.1, read as the reverse complement.
AAGAACTGGCCACATGGCTCTATGTTGCATTGATTGCCTTTGGTGCGCCGCTGGCAATCAATTCGGCACTGGCAATGCGGCTTGATCTGGTGACATCCCGTCTCTCGCCTTCGGGTCAGCGTGGCGCAGCTATTATTGCGGACACTTTCACGCTGATGAGCGGGCTGATCCTCAGCTTCGGCAGTGCGCGGATTGCTGTGCTGCTTGGCGGTATTTCTCCGACACTCGGCCTGCCGGAATGGATACGTTTCGGCTTTCTCGGTCTCGGCGGGTTCTTTATTCTGATTGTGCTGGGGCTACAGCGCATCAGCGAGAATAAAATACCGGATCTGCTGATTGCCGGCCTGCTGGCAACGGCGCTCTATATCGCTGTCAGTCATATCCAGATTGATACGGATTTAAGCCCGAGCATTGTGCTGGGTTTGATTGCGCTGGCCGGACTGCTGGTTGCTGCACCTTTGCCCCATGCATTTCTGGCTGCTGCATATATTGCCATTGCCTTTGGCAGCACCTTGCCGGAACCGGCAGTTGTGTCTTCCACCGTAACCGGTGTTTCCAAATTCCTGCTGCTGGCAATTCCGTTCTTTCTGCTGGCGGGCAGCCTGCTTACCGCCGCAGGCATTGCGCAGAAGATCGTGCAATTTGCCTCCTCACTTGTCGGCCATCGCCGTGCAGGATTGGCGCAAACCACATTGCTAACCAGTGTGCTATTTTCCGGTGCTTCCGGCTCTTCTGTCGCCAATGCGGCCTTCGGCGCTGCAACCTTCCAGCCGGAACTGGTGAAGCGTGGCTATCCGCCTGCGCAGGCCGGTGCGATTATTGCGGCAACTTCTGTGCTGGATAATGTGATCCCGCCGTCTATTGCTTTTCTCATTCTCGCAGCGGCAACCAATCTCTCTGTCGGCGCATTGCTTGTCGGCGGTTTTTTTGCCGGTGCGATCATGGCTCTCTGCCTTGCCGTTGCCATTCATCTGACCGTGCGCGAACAGGTGACACAGCCGCGTGCCAGCGGACAGGAACGCCTGCATTCAGCCATCGGTGCCATCCCGGCTTTCGGCCTTGGCATTATCGTTGTGGTCGGTATCCGCATGGGCGTTGTCACCACCACAGAAGCCGCAGCCATTGCTGCGCTCTACACGCTGATTATGGCCGTTATCGGCAAAGTCGGCATTACCTCGCTCTATGATATTTTCAGGCAATCCGGCAAAGAAGCCTCTGCTATCGGCTTACTTATCGGCACGGCCAGCCCTTTCGCTTTCCTGCTGGCAGTGGATGATATTTCTGGCACGATTTCCGATCTGGTCAACGGTCTTGGCGCGAACCCGATCATCATTCTGATTGCCATCAATCTCGTATTGCTGATTGTCGGCCTTGTGCTCGATATTGGTGCTGCCATTTTGCTGTTTGGCCCGATCTTTCTGCCAATTGCAGTGGCAGCAGGTATTGATCCGGTAATGTTCAGTGTCATTCTCGTGGTCAATCTCATGATCGGCGGACTGACCCCGCCTGTCGGCATGCTGGTCTTTGTGGTCAGTGGTGTGACCCGCCTTCCCGCCACCGCTCTCTTCAAAGCCATGACACCCTATTTCATCGCTCTTCTGTTTTCTCTCGTCATTCTCGGCGCATGGGCTCTGCTCATCTGACCTGCTCTCATAAGGATTTTCCCGCTATGATTACGCTTAACCGCCGCCATTTTCTGCGCACTGCCACACTCGGCACTGCCACCGCCCTTGCCATGCCTGCTCTCATCCGCACGGCACAGGCCAAAACATCGATCACTATCGCTTCGCTGTTTGGCGATGATAAGCCGGAAACCAAAATCTGGTTGAAAATCCGTGATCTCGTAGAAGCAAAACTGCCGGGACAGTTCCGTTTCAACATCGTCAAAGACAGTGCTCTGGGCGGTGAAAAGGAAGTGGCTGAGGGCATCCGCCTTGGTTCCGTGCAAGGCAGCCTCTCTACCGTTTCCGCACTTTCCGGCTGGGTGCCGGAGCTGCAAATTCTTGACCTGCCATTCCTGTTCAAAGATGCAGACCATGTGCTGAAAACCGTGCAGGGCGAGACTGGCAATGATCTGAAGGAAAAGCTCAAAGCGCAGAACTTCATTGCCATCGGCTTCATCAATTACGGCGCACGGCATTTGCTGACCAAGGAAGCCGTGACCAAACCGGAACAACTCAAAGGCAAACGCATCCGCGTTATTCAAAGCCCGCTGCATACCAAGCTTTGGAGCAATTTCGGCACCACGCCGGTGGGTATTCCGATCACCGAAACCTATAATGCACTGGAAACCGGCGTTGCCGATGCGATGGATCTGACAAAATCAGCCTATGCGAGCTTCAAGCTCTATGAGGTTGTGCCGTTTGTCACTGAAACCGGCCATATCTGGGCGTCGGGTGTGGTCTATTTCTCTGCCAATTTCTGGAACGGTCTCAATACCGAGCAACAGCAGGTGCTGCAGGAAGCATCACAAGAAGCCACCGGCTATTTTAATCAGCTGATTGTTGATGATGAAAGCGCGGCGATTGCCAAAGCCAAGGAACATGGTGCGCAGGTACTGCAACCGGAAAATTATGACCAGTGGCAGGCCGGTGCAAAAAACGTATGGGATGATTTCGCACCGGTTGTCGGTGGTATCGACCGCATCAATGCGATCAAAAATCTTTAATCCACAGACCGGCTAAGCCGTCCCCCTCCCCAACGTTCAATCATGCGGAGGGGGGCGTTACAGTTTTAATTGCCGGCTTGATATTTCTTCAACATTTCTGCGGCGCTGATTTCATCGGTGATGAAAACAGTCGGTTTCAGCAGCTTCATCGCCCCGAGCAATGCCACCACTTTTTCCGGCCCGCCGGAGGTGAGGATACGCACCGGTGCTTTTTGCAGCTTATCCATGCTGACCGACATCACGCGCTCATGCACCGGATCGGAAACGATCTCGCCATTGCGGTCATAGAAATGGAACAGCATATCGCCGACTGCGCCATTCTCGATCAAAGAGCGCTTCTGCGCTTCATCAATCAGCCCGACGCGATAGGATGTACTGCTGGCCGTCTCAATACCGCCGATGCTGAGCAGCACCATGTCCAGATCATCAGCCATTTCGAAAACATCTTTCAGGCCGCAGCGTTCAACCAATGCCTCACGCGTTTCCTGACTGTCAACCAGTGCCGGTGCGGGGATCAGATAGCCCTCGCCCTGAAAAATCTGCGCGAATTGCCAGGCAAATTCCGGCGGATTGAACCGGCGCGGCTGGGCAATTCCGCCGAGTAGCGAAATCACTTTAAGATCATTAAGACTACGCGCACCGATATGCTGCAAAGTGCCGGATAATGTGCGCCCCCAGCCTACACCAATGCGCATGCCGTGCTGTACTTTCTCGGAAAGATAAGCACCGGTTGCAGCAGCAATCGGCACAATCGGGTCAGTCTCCGGCGTTGACAGCGGCGCAACGATTGCCCGCTCCAGCCCGAAGGTCTGCTCCAGCATTCTTTCCAGCGCAGTCAGACCGGCCAGCTTGCCTTCAATCGTGATCTTCACCTCATTGCGGGCACGGGCTTCGGCCAGCAGCCGCACAATCGTTACGCGACCGACACCAAGCACATCCGCAATGTCATTCTGGGTCATCTGCTCGACATAATACATCCATGCCGCGCGGGTGCGCAGCCTGTTGGTTTTATTCTCGCTGGCGACACCTTCTGATCCGACGATAAATTCCGGTGTTTCCTGAACATTACCCGATTTGCGCTTTGTGCTTTTCAACCCAATTCCCCGAATATTTTGCACATACTTATACGACCTGCTGAAAGACTGGCCGATAAGCAGGTTTTTCTGCGCGCAGCTTATTGCTTTTTCAGCCATGAAGAAACAATAATCCCGTCATCATTTCGGGTTATACCCGCATCATGCGCGCAGGATGAACGACCATGCATCAGGACATTCCGAACGACATCGCCGTCAGTATCAAAGACAAGCTGCGAGGCCTGCGTTATGCCCTGCGCCGTACCCGTCACGGCCAGAATGAGGCTGCGGAACCGGCAATCCTGCCGGATATTGTCCTCAACCGTGCTGCACATGTTGCCGCAACCGTGATGGATAAAGCATTCAGCACCGCTGAAAATATCTCGATTTCTCTGGTTTCCGACAATCCGTCCATTCATGACACTGCGCCGGATGTGCAGGGTTTGCGCTTCTATTTCACAAGCGGACAAGAAGGACAGCGCGCGTTTCACCGCGATATGTATTATCTGACCAAGGCCGTGTTGCGTCGCAACAAAGCAGAAAACGTGCTGATTCAGGAAGCCGTTTTCATGTCGGTCTATAATCACATGAAACAGCGCTATAGTGCGGATATTGCCCGCCTGCATGATCCGAAAACTGATGTAATCCAGCAGACTGCCAGACTGTGCACGGCGCTGTTTCAGGAAATATTGCGCCAGCAGCCGGTGCGCCAGTCCAGCACCCTGTCCGAACAAGCCCTGATTTCAGGTTTTGCGGCCATTAGTCTGGCCTGTGGTCTGGCAACAGCCAAACCGGTCGATATGGAAAATATTGATAATTTGGAAAGCGCCCTGCTGGCAGTGGAAGCACGCGGCGAACGTATTCTTGAAAGCCTGCACAACAAGGATGAAGCAGCACTGCAAAAACTGTTTGCCACACTGATTTTTCATCTGCCGTAAAGACAAGACACCGCCATAAGAATGTATTTTACGGCGGTGTTTAAATTTATTTAAGCTCAGAAATCAGCTTCTTTGCCCGCGGGATTGAAGCGGGACTCATGCTCAGTTCTGTCAGCCCCATGCGGATAAATTCTGCAATCAGATCCGGCCTTGCTGCCGCCTCACCGCACATTCCCACCATAATACCGGCTTGCACGCCTGCTTTTGCAGTCATCTCAATGGCGGCCATCACCGCCGGATGTGAAACATCATTCAGCTTGGCAACAGTCGGATTAAGCCGGTCTGCAGCCATAACATATTGGGTCAGATCATTGGTGCCGATTGAGAAGAAAGCGGCTTCCTGTGCCAGCTGTTGTGCAGCAAAAACAGCGGCAGGCGTTTCAATCATCACGCCAAGATCAAACTGACCGCAAACCTTGCCCTCACTGAGCAGTTCTTGTCTGCATGTCTCAATCAAAGCTTTGGTTGCGCGGATTTCCGCCACATCCGAGATCATCGGCAGCATGACTTTAAGCTGCCCATGTACGGCAGAACGCAGCAAGGCACGCAATTGCGGCTTGAAAATATCCGGCCGGTCAAGACACATACGGATACCGCGCCAGCCGAGAAACGGATTTTCCTCCTGCGGAAATTCAATGCCCGCAATCGGCTTGTCACCACCGATATCAAGCGTGCGTACAATCACAGGATAAGGTGCAAAAGCTTTCAGCAAAGCTGAATAGGTTTCCGTCTGCATATCTTCCGATGGCAGATGCATATGTTTCATGAAGAGCAGCTCGGTACGGAACAGGCCGACACCCATCGCACCGGCTGCCTGCGCCACCTCAATCTCTTCCAGTGCACCGAGATTGGCGGCAACTTCAATTACTGTACCATCGGCCCGCTGCGGGATCATGGTGCGATAGGCTTCCAAAGCCTGTTTTTCAGCCTTCGCATCTGCAATACGCTGCTTGAAATCCGCGCAGATTACGTCATCTGGATCCGGCGCGACACGGCCTTTACTGCCGTCAACAGCAATCTGCTTCACATCTTTCAGCTGATGCACCGCTTTACCCAGACCGAGCACCGCCGGAATACCATGAGTGCGGGCAATGATCGCCACATGGGAAGTTGCGCCGCCATGGCCACAGACAATCGCACCGATTTTTTTCAGCGGTGCGCGGGCGAAATCCCATGCACCGATATCTTCAGCAATCAGAATAGCGCCATCCGGCAAGGCTTCCAGACTGATATCCTGCTGTCCCAGAAGCGCCAGACAAATCTGACGACCAACGGCCTGCACATCATCAGCACGGGCGTTGAGATAAGGGTCATCAATCTCTGAGAACTGACGGGCAACGGCTGCACTGGCACCGAGCATAGCTGAGAGTGCATCCAGCCCGCCACGGATCAGTCCTGTTGCTTCATCAAGCAAAGTCTCGTCCGCAGCAATATCCTTCAATGCCGCAATAATACCGCGATCGCTCTCGGCAAGATTATCCGCTTTCAGCTCCGCATCCATACGCTGCTGGACATGCGCGACAGCATCATGAAAACGGGCAAGTTCTGCGGATATTTCAGAGGTTTTCAACGTGCGGTTATCAGCAGAGATTTCCGGCGGGAAAAACGGATAGGCCTCACCGATTGCCACGCCTTCACTGGCGGCAATACCGGTGATGAAACCGGTCTCTTCCGGCTCTGCCAGCGTAACAGCCGGAACTATTGGTTCAACAGATGCAGGCGCGCTCGCAACAACAGGAGCATCCGCATTTTCATCCAGACCCGACAGCGGATTTTCCAGATAGCCGATCAGCGCTTCCAGTGCCTCAATCGCATCCGCACCTTCGGCACGCACGGTCACCGTGTCATTTTCCTTAACGCCGAGCAGCATCAGCTTCACGGAGCTTTTTGCGCTGACGCTTTTGTCCGCTTTAGCAATCTCAATGTCCGATTCAAAGCTCTTGGCAAGCTTTACAAAGCGGGTAGCCGGCCGTGCATGTAAACCTTCATGCACCCGTACGATTGTCGAGCGTTCCATGCTATACCTGTTTCAATAGTCTGAATTTATGCGTGAATGATAATCGCGGTGCCGGTCTGCAATTGCGCCACCAGCGCCTGCGTATCCACTTCGGAAGCGCAAATTTCTCCCGGACGCTCGGTGCTTTCAGAACCGTTGAACGAAATCACCACATGGCCGATATCCAGCACTTTCTGCCACGCGCTGGAGCCGACAGAGGTAATCGTCGCCTCAAGAGAACCGATGCTGATCTTTGCGCCGGTTGCAGGGGCTTCAGCAGACGGTTGGGCTTCCACCGCATGAAGCACAGAAACCTCAGCCAGTTCTGACGGAGAGCCGTCAGCAAACAGGATAACTACGCCGCCTTCAGCCAGATCCGCCACTTCAGGACCCACAGCGGTAATCCGCGTTTTAAGAGAAATTGTCATAATGGCGGAACCTTTCAATCTATTCTGCTTTGCAAGAGCGGCCAGTCATTGGCGACCAGACCGCTCTTTGTATTGTATGTGTTATTTTAAAGAACCATCAGGCTCACAGCCCATGCAATCAGCACCGAAACCGGCCCCATGATCTGACGGCTGATGAGAACCGCAGGCACACCGATCTCGATGGTTTTCGGCTTGGCTTCACCCAATGCCAGACCAACCGGTACAAAGTCACAACCGACCTGCGTGTTATAGGCAAACAGTGCAGGCAGAGCCATTGCCGGAGCAATCGTGCCATTGGCAATTTGCGGCCCGATAATTGCCACACCAACCACCTGCGCAATCACTGCACCAGGTCCGAGAACCGGTGACAGAAACGGCAGGCCGCAGATTGCGGACAGGATCAGCAGCCCGATAATATTATTGGCAAGCGGCCCCAGCGGCTGTGCGAGAATATCGCCGATACCGGTATAGAGGATGAAGCCGATCAGCATGGTAACGAAAGCCATGAACGGCAATACGTTACGGATAACCTGATCGATGGTACGGCGACCGGCATTAAAGAATACGCCGACAATGCCGCCCATCACTCGGCCGACACTGCTGATAAAGCCGATCAGACCGCCCTCAGAAGGCTGTTCAACCGGTGCAGCAGGTGCCTCAGCCTTGGTCTGTGTCGCAGCAGCAGCCGCCGGTGCGGAACCATCTGCAAGGGCAATATTTTCAGACTTCACACCCGACACATAGATATCTTCGGTAATATACTGTGCCAATGGTCCTGACTGGCCGACCGGCATCACATTAACGGTCGGAATACGTTTGCGCGGATAGACACCGCAACGTGCCGTGCCGCCGCAATCCACGATTACAACAGCCATTTCGCTTTCAATCGGCGGGCTTTTAAAGCCGTCAACCGCTTCAGCACCGGTCAGGTCTGCAATCTGACGGGCAATCGGGTGAATACCGCCACCGGTGACAGAAACAACCTTGTTGCGCTGTTCGGTCGGCTGAATGGTCAGCGGGCCGCCCCAGCCGCCGGAACCCGGATTAATTGTTACGGATTTATAGGTTTTTGCCATGTTCCCCTCCCGCCCCTCAGAGCTCAATGCCCTGACGGCGCGCCATAATGGCGGTAATACGTTCTGTCAGCATACCTTTGAGCAGGATCACTACGAGACCGACCAGCGCATACCAGATCGCCACAGTGATATGATAACCGCCCGGCACTGCGCCCTTCTTTTCCAGCTCCAACAGCGCCACAAGAATGCCGCCCCAGACGAAATACTCGCCCGGATTGATATGCGGGAACAGGCCAAGCGGCGGATGCACATAGGAAACCGCAGCATCGTAAAATGCAGGCTTGTGCTTTTCTTCGAGGAACGAGCCGAATGTATAGGCCATTGGATTGGTCAGGAAGAAGACCGAAAGCAAAGGCAAAACCGTATAACGGGTCAGCGCGATACGTCCGGCACCGCGTGCCAGACCATGCACGCGCTTTTCGCCCACCAGTTCGGTGATCGCGTAAAAAGCGGTCATCAGCACGATCAGTGTCGGGATGATACCGGTAACAAAGCCGGTCAGAACCTCGCCGCCCTTCTGGAACACACCGATAAAGTGTTTACCCAAAGCGGTAAGCCAGCCGAGCTGCTCTTCCTGCTGCACATTTTGCAGGCGTTCACGGAACTGATCGACAGTGATATTGCCGCCGGTTGCAGCCGCTGTTCCCGTATCGGTGCTGGCCTGCGCCAATACCACGAGATCATTGCCGCTTTGCTGCACCGCCATTTTGCTGTGCAGCCCTGCGTTTAACACTGCGTCGGATACCAGCCCCCCCGCATGATGCAGGGATTGCATGGTGACGTCGGCATGTTGTGCCAACATTGCTGTAATTGACATATTACCTCCCTGATTGCCGCACCGGACATGCGGCCTCCCCTACTCTTTTTTAGTTCAGGCTTCCGCTGTCTTCAGACCGGTTAGTCCGGTCTCTCCGTCAGACGTATCAGCCAGCCTTTCAGCCTGTTCGATTGCAGAGCGCACCGCATGTGCCACAGCCGGCTGAAATTTGTCCTGTTCCAGCTGCTCCCGCAATTGGGTCAGTGTCAGCCCTTCAAAAGCATCACGACGGGTGAATTTGGCAAAGACTGTACGACCACTCATCTCCAGCAATCTGCGCACAACCAGATCACGATCCACCACGATCAGAACAATAACGCCCTTACCAAAACGCCCGCGCACATGACCGGCACCAACATATCCGTCTTTGTATTTATTGCTGATGCCCTTCATGACATCGGTATAGTGACGCATCTGGAACCAGACACCCAGCGACTGGAAACCCCAGAGCAATGCCAAAGCTAATAATGCCCATTGCCATATCGCCATACGATATCCTCCCGACTGCCTCTGAACCCGTCATCAGCTCATTCTCCCGAGTGAATTAGAGAACATTTGTTTTTTTTAATGTCAATATGTATAATTCATTACACGCAGATCAAAGCGAATGGACCATGACATTTCTCCTGTCATCGCTTATGATTACTGTCAATAAAGTGCCCGCATAAAAGACCGATACAAGAAAGAGCTCATGATGGATCTGCTATTCAAAAACCAGATGGCAAATGTGCCTGATTTACGGCACAGGCTGCGTCAGCTGCGCTGGTTTCGGGCGACTTTGCGTAAACATGCCGGTCTGATTACCGAAATGACCGGTATGCGCTATGATATTGATGAAAAACGCCTGACGGAAGCCTTTCTCAACTGGATCGAGCTGGTCAATCAGAACAAGCATTATGCTGCTGTTGACCGCAAGGATTTCATTATTTTTGCCGCCGGTCTGGTTCTTAAAGAGCTGATCCGCCTCAGCCCCGCCAGAGCCGTGAATGCGCCGGATAAAGTTCTGACCGGCGAGATGGAGAATTTGAACGAAATCATCCGCTTCTGGCCGGAAGGTTTTCTCTATACCAATTACTGTATCTGTGCGATTGCCGCGATACAGGAACAAGAATTCGGCATAAGCCCCGATATTGACCAGAGCGCCAATGATCTGCGCACCTGGTGGACATATAAAGAAAATGCGTCTGAAATGCCGGGCTTTGCCATCGCCTTTCTCGACAAGTTTTTGGGACAGGAACCCAATTGGGTGATGCCGGATTTTGCCTCGGCACGCGCGGCAGTGCAGCGTGCACTCGGCGCAGACAATCCTGCCGTTGCACTCACGCAGCCATCGCATAATTAGAGCGTCGGGCGCCCCGTTGGGCGCACAAAGGTCGTTCTAACACTTTAAAAGTAGAGCATAATTTTACCTTAAACTGATCCAAGTTTAAGGAATTATGCTCTAGAACTAAAAAATCCCCCGCAGGATGGAAAGGAAAGCCTTGCATCCGGCGGGGGTGGGATCAGAAAAACAGGCTATACAGAGGGAACGGTATGCAGCCTGTTTTCTGCAATTTTATTGTGCTGCCCTGCTGCACTCGCCGATGATACGCAGCACAACATCACGCTGCTCCAGCTGAGGCATATGTCCGCAATTGCGGAACACATGCACACCCACCTCTCCCGGCAGGCCATGGGCATGAGCCACAGGAATAATGCGATCCTGCGCACCGAAGATCAGCCGCACAGGAATTGCCAGCCTCTCAAGGCTTGAGCGGATTTCAAATGTCTGCGTATTGTCCGCACATAAATGCGCCGCCATACCGGCTTGTGCTGCACGTAGTTCCGTATCCTGTGCCTGCGCAACCGTTGCGTTGATAAAGGCTCTGGAGAGCATATTCTCATCGGCAAACAGTTCTTTCAGCCAGGGTACAATGCTTGCTTCACTTTTGGCCTGCACCAGACCGTTGAGGAATGCACCATTGATCTGCGGCCCGAGACCGGCAGAGGAAATCAGCACCAGCGAGCGCACATCCGCAATGCCGCGTGCAGCTGTGACAGCCGCAACTGCACCACCCATCGAATGACCGACCAGAATACAGGATTCAACTCCATGCGCTGCCAGCGTTGCTTCCACACTGGCCGCAATCGCATCAATACTTTCCGGCACGTAGCGCGGTGAGCCGCCATGGGCTGGCAGATCAAGCGCCAGAACCGGATTGCGTAAAGTACCGCCGGCCAGCAACATGCGCCAGCTATTGAGGTCTGACGCAAAGCCATGGATCAGCACAATTGGCAACTGCCCGCTTTCACCTTGGCGCAACCAGACCGCATTGAGCGCAGCTTGCGCCGGAGATGTGACAAACGGACGGGATGCGGTGACCTGCACCGGCGAAGTAGCAGGTGCCGCAATTGCCAAGCTGAACTCTATGTCTTTCTTCTGAATCCGGCCTTTAGGACCGGAACCCTGTATCGCATTCAGATCAAGGCCTGCATCTTTCGCCAGCCTGCGCGCCAGCGGAGTCGCACGAATGCCTGCAATTTCAGTCTGTGCAACCGGCGCGGGGGTAACAACCGGCTGCACAGCGGGGGCTTCAGAGACTGAAGGCGATATTTGCGGTTCAACAGCCGGTTCTGAAACCGGTTTGCTGGCAGCTTTCCGCTCCTCGCCTTCAGCATAAATCCATGCAACAGCCTGACCGACCGGTACGACTGCACCTTCCGCAGCGGACACATCGCCGAGAATACCGGATGCCGGTGCATCCACTTCCATAGCGGCTTTGTCTGTTTCAATCTCAAACAGCAACTGACCTTTGGTGACCGTATCGCCATCCTTGGCGTACCAGCGCGAAATCTGGCCGGTCTCCATATCCATATCAACTTTAGGCAGGATGACTTCAACCGCCATGACTAGCGTGCCCCCTTCACAAGTTCACGGGCGCTTTTGAGAATATCCGGCACCTGCGGCACCGTTGCCCGTTCAAGATCAGGATTATAAGGGATTGGTGTTTCCGCACCGCCAAGACGAATGATCGGAGCATCAAGATAATCAAATGCATCGCTTTCAGCGACAAGCGCACTGATTTCAGCGCCGATGCCCAATGTCTTGACCGCCTCGTAAACGCACATCAGTTTCGAGGTTTTCTTCACACTGGCAATAATGGTTTCGCGGTCAATCGGGCGCACAGAGCGCAGATCGATCACTTCAACATTAATGCCTTCCTTGGCCAGCTCAGTCGCCGCATCCAGCGCCTTATGCACCATAATTGCCGAGGCAACGATGGTCAGGTCTGTACCTTCACGCACCACTTTCGCCTTGTTGAGCGGCACGGTGTAATAGCCTTCAGGGACTTCGCCCTTCATTTTGTAAAGCAGCTTATGCTCGAAGATCATCACCGGATCAGGATCTTCTACTGCTGCCAGCAACATGCCCTTCATATCATAAGGGGTAGACGGCTGAACAACTTTCAGACCCGGTACATGGCCAAGCCACGCCTCAATGCTCTGGCTGTGCTGCGCTGCGGCACCGGTGCCGGAGCCGGCAGGAAAGCGCATCACCAGCGGCACGGAAACCGCACCACCCAGCATATAACGGATTTTTGCCGCCTGATTAACGATCTGCTCCATTGCGAGCGCCGCAAAATCAGAGAACTGGAATTCAAAAATCGGGCGCATACCGGTCAGTGCAGCACCGACGGCAACACCGGCACCGCCAAGCTCGGAGATCGGCGTATCCATCACGCGGTCTTCACCGAAACGATGCACCAGATCGCCGGTGACCTGAAAAGCACCGCCGTAAACACCAATATCTTCACCCATCAGGAAAACGCGTTCATCGCGCTCCATGGCGATTGCCATCGCTTCCTGAATAGCCTGCGAATAACTCAACTCACGGATTGTCGTGTCCATTTTTCTATCAGTCCGTGTATACATCGCGTGTCAGATTGGAGAGATCCGGTGACGGGCTGTTCTTGGCGAACTCGATAGCGTCAGCGATCTCTTTTTCGACATTGGTGCGGATTGTTTCAATTTCGGCATCATCAATGAGGCCGTAGGTTTTCAGATCAGCCTCAAAGCGGGCAATCGGATCACGATTGGTTGCCCAATCCTCGATCTCTTCCTTGGTACGATAACGGTTGCGGTCGCTCTTGGAATGGCCGCGCAGGCGATAGGTCTTATTCTCGATCAGGGTCGGACCCTCACCGCGACGCGCCCGCTCAATCGCCTCATGGGCAGCTTCGGCCACATCAGAGAGATTATTGCCGTCAACAATCACACCCGGCATATTATAGGCGGCAGCACGGTCAGCGATATTTTCAACCGCGGTCGAGCGCCTGGTCGAGGTGGACATACCATAGCCGTTGTTTTCACAAACAAAAACCACCGGCAGTTTCCAGACCGAGGCCATATTCAGCGCCTCGTGAAACGCGCCCTCATTGTTGGCCCCGTCACCGAAGAAGGAAATAACGACCTTGCCGTTTTTCTGTTTCTTGGCCGACAGCGCAGCACCGACAGCAATCGGAATACCGCCGCCGACGATACCATTGGCACCGAGATTGCCCTTGGAAACATCCGCAATATGCATGGAGCCGCCGCGCCCCTTACAATAGCCGGTTTCCTTGCCGAAGAACTCGGCAAACATACGGCCAATGTCAGCACCTTTGGCAATACAATGCCCGTGACCGCGATGGGTCGAGCCGATCATGTCATTTTCTTCCAGCGGCAGGCAGATGCCCATAGCGCTGGCTTCCTGCCCGATGGACAGATGCATAGTGCCGTGAATAAGTCCGCGGGTGTAGCTTTCTTCCGCGCCTTCTTCAAAGCGGCGGATCAGATACATTTTATGCAGCGCTTCTTTCAGCTTTTCCGGTGAATATTCACGGAAAGCAAAGGGCAGATTGCGCAAATCACCCTTCGCGCCGTCGTCCGTCTGAGCCTTTTTGACCTGAGCCATCAAAGTTTACTCCTCAAGGCACTCATCAGAACGGGGGCCTGATGAGGCCGTATATCAAATTCAATAATGTCAGGCGCCGTAGACCAGTTTGTCCTGACGGGCGCGCAATTCTGCGATCTTGGAACCTGCTGCCACAGCGGCATTAGCATAGGTGATCAATTCACCTTTTTTAATCGGTGCAGTAACGACACCGCCCTGCAGCAAACCACATGGAATGGCTTTGGCTGCGCGGGCTTCTCCGGCCGTCATGATCCATGCGCGGTAGCAATATTCACCGATGGCATCGAGGATTTCACCGACCGCCATATCCTTCTTGGCCACAGCTGCGACTTCAGCCACCGGCTTATCCAGCGGCACCATGTCCGGCTTGCCATAGAGCACGACGCGGGCGCAGGTCAGCGGCACTTCCAGCGAGGTCAGGTGATAAGGACGATGGAAGGTGAAATACGGGCCTTTGCCCATTTTCAGGTCTTCCATACGCTCGGAAATACGCGGATGGGACATGTCCGCGATAACAAACACGCCCGGTGCCACGCCCTTGCCGATAGTATAATCAACCACGCCCACACGAGAGAGCACGCCGCCGTCTTTTTCAGGGATCAGGGTTGAGGAGAGTTGGTCGAGGGTTGCGGCAGGGCCGTGCATACCGGCCTTATCAGGCACCAGACCGGTGGCATTGGCGATTGCCGCCATTTCAACCATGGTTTTGGAACCGTCAACGAACTCCACCAGCATGCGCACATTCATATTGCGGCGGATTGCTTCTTCCATATAGGCATCCGGCACGGCATCAATATTGAGCGGATTGTTCTTGCCTTTACCGGCAGCGACAATCGGGTGTCCCATAGCGGAAACAAACTCGATCAGCTCCATACAGGAAGACGGCTCGTCACCGGCTCCAAGCGAATAGGTGACGCCAAGGCGATCCGCTTCGCTTTTCAGATAAGCGCCGATGGTCACATCAGCTTCAACATTCATCATGACGAGATGTTTACCGTGCTCCATGGCACGCAGGCCGATTTCCGCACCGACGGCAGGCACGCCGGTCGCATCAATCACCACGTCAATCAGATCATTCTCAAGGATCAGATCGGCATTGTCGGTAACAGCAACTTTGTGCGCTTCCATAGCAGCGGTCAGGTCGGATGCCGTATTAACCTCGCGGCCATGACCGCTTTCCT
This sequence comes from Pseudochrobactrum algeriensis, assembly GCF_018436245.1. Taxonomy (NCBI): domain Bacteria; kingdom Pseudomonadati; phylum Pseudomonadota; class Alphaproteobacteria; order Hyphomicrobiales; family Brucellaceae; genus Pseudochrobactrum; species Pseudochrobactrum algeriensis. Next base: position 412,961 of record NZ_CP075361.1, on the reverse strand, counting down.
GAAAAGCAATATCGACAGCTTTCAGCGCATTCGGCACTCGCAATTCGGAAATAGCACCAATCTCAATACCGGGCATATGCGCAACACGGGTCACAATATCCGTACCCATTTCACCTGATCCGATCAGGCCGATACGAATTGGCCTGCCGCTATCAGCACGGGCTTTCATATCGCGGGCAAGCCCTGTCAGCGCAACATTGGTGGTCATGAGTTCCTCCTGAGAGCGTTTTGGGTGCTTGACGCTCTGTCTGATTTTATCAGTTCTATAATCGGGTATTGAACATTTGTATTCAAGTCAATACCTCTGTTCAATTCATCTGCAGTAAAACAGTCGCAGGTCACGACACAAAAGCGTAAAACCACGCCGCAGCAGCGTCACGAAAACCAATGCGCAGCATCAGGAAAAAATTCTGAGCTGCGTAAATTTCTGTATATTTTCCGCTAAAAACACGGCTTATTAAGAGCGAAATTCTTCAGGTCACATTTGCCCCCGATTGACTTGGATATAAATTTCGCAGATACACTTTGGTATTAACTAAAAAACAAATGTTGCATCACAACATAATAACGCTCTTACATATCCCGGGAGGCTTGGAGATATGAATGAATTCCTGAATGGCTTGAAATCCGCGATTGATACACTGGGGCCAACAGTCCTGCTGCCAATCGTGATCTTTATTATCGCCGTCATCCTTGGGGCAAAGGTCGGCAAGGCGTTTCGCGCGGCCGTCACCATCGGCGTTGCCTTTATCGGTATCAATCTGGTGCTTGGCCTGATGTTCACCTCGATCGGTGAAGTGGCTCAGGCAATCGTTACCAATACCGGCATTAAACGTGACATTGTTGATGTGGGCTGGCCTTCTGCCGCCGCCATTGCCTTCGGCTCTTCCGTCGGTCTGTGGGTTATTCCGGTCGGCATCGCGGTGAATATTGCATTACTGCTGATGCGCTGGACACGCACACTCAATGTTGACGTGTGGAACTTCTGGCACTTCGCCTTTATCGGCTCGCTCGTTGTCGCCGCAACCGACAATCTGGCCTATGGTATTGCCATTGCCGCTCTGGTTGCCGCGCTGTCGCTGCTGTTTGCCGACTGGTCAGCGCGTGCCGTTCAGCAATTCTATGATGTGCCGGGCATTTCCGTGCCGCATATTGCATCGGCGCAAATTCTGCCGATTGCCATTGTCGTAAACTGGGTTCTCGACCGCATTCCGGGCATTAACAAAGTCAATATCAGCACAGAAACCATTGAACGCCGCTTCGGTGTTTTCGGGGAACCGGTGGTGCTCGGCCTGATTATCGGTCTGGTTTTGGGAACCATCGCTTTCTACAATGCCGGTGATTTCGGCACGGTACTGGCTAAAGTTCTCGGCACCGGTATGACACTGGCCGCTGTGATGCTGCTGCTGCCGCGCATGGTGAAAATTCTGATGGAAGGCCTGTTGCCGGTATCCGATGCCGCGCAGGAATTTGTGCGCAAGCGCACCGGCGACCGCGAATTGCTGGTCGGCCTTGATTCAGCAATCCTGATCGGCCATCCGGCTGCGATTTCTTCATCGCTGATCCTTGTGCCGATTGCGATCCTGCTCTCGGTTATCCTTCCGGGCAACCGCGTTATCCTGTTTGCTGACCTTGCGGTTATTCCGTTCATCGTGGCGCTTACCGCTCCGCTTTTGAAAGGCAATGTGTTCCGCATGGTTATTGTCGGCACAATCACGCTGACAATCGGTTTCTATGTGGCCAATGCTCTGGCACCGCTGTTCACCAGCGCCGCCGTCTCTTCGGGCTTCAAGCTACCGGATAATGCCTTGCAGATTACTTCGGTGGTCGATGGCTTCCTGTGGATTCCATATGTTATCATTGAAGCAATTCAGTGGCTTGGCGTTGCCGGTATCGGTGTGCTGGCTGTGGTTGTGGCTGCTCTGTTTGTACTCTATCGCCGCAATACGCTGGCTTGGGAACGTGCAGCCGGAGCCGCTGATGAACCTGCAGATCAGGCCGCAGCCTGACAATTATCTCAAGCATTTACCCCGCGATAACGGGGTAAATGCACAATATTCATAGTAAACGGAGAAACAGGATGGCGACCAGCCTCTTCAATTCCCTTACAGCTGACGCAATTCTGCTCGGCGTTGAGGCAAAAACCAATGAGGAGGTTATCCGTCTCCTGGCCAGCCGGTTGCATCAGCTCGGCTATGTCAAAGACAGCTATGCCGATGCGGTTGTGAAACGGGAACAGTCTATGCCGACCGGCCTGCCGCTGGAGCGCTCTGACAATGTCGCTGTGCCGCATACTGATCCTGAGCATGTGCTGAAAGCAGCAATTGCCATGGCCACGCTGAAAACACCGGTTGATTTCGCGAATATGGAAGATCCGGATGAAACAGTCGGCGTCGGCACCGTGTTCCTGCTTGCCATCAATGATAAGGACAAGCAGATTGAAACACTGCAATCCATTATGGGCGCAATTCAGTCACCGGAGATTCTCGACGGGCTGAAACTGGCACAGACAACAGACGACCTTAAAAAACTACTCGGTTAAATAATATTATAAGGAGCGACCTCATGGCTAAACAGAAAACCATTCTCTTTGCCTGCGGCACCGGCATCGCCACCTCAACAGCGGTGAATGCCACTGTAACCGAGGAAATGAAAAAGCGCGGCCTCACTTTCAATGCTCAGCAGGCCAAAGCTACGGAAGTGCCGTCTCTTGCTGATAATGTGGATTTCATCGTCTCGACCACACCGATCTCAGCATCTGTGACCAAACCGGTCATCAAAGGTCTGGCCTTTCTGACCGGCATCGGCAAAGATAAGGTTCTTGATGAAATTGAAGCCGAATTACGCAAATAATTCACGCTCCGGAAACAAAAAAGCCGCTCAGTTTTGAGCGGCTTTTTTTAAATTCACGCAAATGGCTGCGTCATGCTGAAAGACGGTTCAGTAAACCACTCAGCGCCCTGCTCAGTCATATAGAAATGATCTTCCAGACGGATACCGAATTTTTCCGGCACAACAATCATCGGCTCGTTAGAAACGCACATCCCTGCCTGTAAAACAGTCTTATTCCCGCGCACCAGATAAGGTGCTTCGTGAATGGTCATGCCAATGCCGTGACCGGTACGGTGTGGCAGACCCGGCAATTGATAATCCGGCCCCAAACCATGGCGCTCCAGCACAGCACGGGCTGCATCATCCACAGAGCCGCAGGGTGCACCGATTTTAGCCGCCGCAAAAGCTGCGAGTTGAGCCTCTTTTTCAATATCCCAGATACGCTGCTGCTCAGAGGTCGGCGTACCGAAAATATAGGTGCGGGTCAGGTCAGAATTATAGCCCTGCACCAGACAGCCGGTATCCACCAGCACCACGTCATTTTCAGCCAGCACATCATCCTGCGGCAAACCATGCGGGAAAGCAGTAGAGCGGCCAAACTGTACAGCGCAGAAAGTGCTGCCATTGCTGCCAATAGCCTTATGCGCTTCATTGATAAATGTGCGCACAGTACTGGCTTTGATACCCACATGCAGAATACGGGCAGCGCGGCGATGCACTTCCAGTGTCATCTGCATGGCCTGTTTCATGATCGCGATTTCTGCCGGTGACTTCACGCTGCGACAGCCATCAATAATCGCCGTTGCATCCTGCAAGGTGACGGAAGGTGCAGCTTTGCCGATGTTGCTCGCCATGCCGAATGGCAGCGCCGGATCAATGGCCAGAACCTTGCAATTCTCGTCCTGCAGAATTTGCGCCACCAGCTCTGACGGGCTTTCATGCTCTTCCCACAGGCGGATGCGCGCATCCATAATGCGCACAGCTTCCAGCGAGCCCGCTTCAAAAGCCGGACAGACCAGATAGGGTTCGCCTTTCAGCGGCAGTACCATCGCCACCAGACGCTCGATCATGCCCCAGCCGATACCGGTGAAATAATTGAGGCTGGTGCCTGCGCCAACGATCAGCGCACCTGCACCGCTTTCCGCCATCAGTCTGCGGGCTTTCTCAATGCGCCCCAGCCGCTCAGCGACTGATATTGCCGGCGCAATATTTGTCCAAGGGCGAATTGCGTTCAGCTCTGTAGCGTAATCAGAACCACCAATCATCAGTCAGACCTTCCGTCTCTTTCAGAATTTGCAATCTCATATATCAGCTTCATATCACTGAATATAGCAAATTTCTTTTCTTTAATTGCAAACAAAGACGTAAATTATTGACAACATATTTGTAGACAATATTAGCGAATTTTTCTAAGCTGAGCCGACTCCACAACAATAAACGGGGGAACATGAATGGATTTTGATTTCACGCGTATGGATCCGCAGGATCGCTACCGGCTGCTGACAAATTTTGTCGGCCCGCGCCCGATTGCTCTGGTCACAACCCGCGCGGAAAACGGGCAGGACAATGCCGCCCCGATGAGCTTTTTCAACGTCTTTTCTCATGATCCTGCGATTGTCATTCTCGGTATTCAGACAAGGCAGGACGGACGGGAAAAGGATACAGTCCTTAATATCCGCCGGACACAGGAATTTACTGTGAATATGGTGGATATGGCGCTTTCCGATGCCATGCTGGTTTGCGGCCTCGGCTTTGAGCCGGATGTTGATGAAGTGGCAATGGCCGGACTGTCATCGCAGGAAGGCGCACAGGTTTGCTCCCGCTGGCTTCCGGCTTCTCCTTGCTCGATGGAGTGTCGTGTGGAGCGGCTGATTGATTATGAGCGCCGCGTCATCGTGCTTGGCGAGGTTGTGCATATGCATGTGCGCCGCGACTGTCTGGATGATGCTGGCCGTTACGTCAATCCGGACACTTATCAGCCAATCGCCCGTCTGCATGCCGATAATTACATCGCTTCCGATAACCAGTTCGTTCTGAAATCGCCGGGATTAGCTGCGTTTCAGGATCGTCTGACCAATAAAGGCTAAGCCCTTGCGCATACTCCTTATCAATCCGAACTCCACCCAGTCCATGACCGATCAGGCAGAACGCAGCGCCCGTCGCGCAGCTTTGCCGACAACGACTATTGAAGCGATCAATCCGGTAGATACCCCGCGCAGTATTGAAGGTCATGCCGACGAGGCGATGGCCGTTCCTTCCATGCTGCAGCTCATCCGCGAAGGTGAAGCGAAAGGCTTTAATGCCTATGTCGTCGCCTGTTTTGACGACCCGGGACTGGATGCCGCGCGTGAAGTTGCCGGAGGGCCGGTTTTCGGCATTTGTCAGGCCGCTGTGCAGGTTGCCATGACCATTTCCAAACGCTTCTCCGTTGTCACTACCCTACCCCGCTCCGTGCCGATCATTGAGGATCTTGTGCAGGAATATGGCGCAACCCATCATTGCCGCCGCGTGCGCTCCATTGATATGCCGGTGCTGGCTCTGGAAGACGATGCCTGCCATACGGAAGAAATGCTGGTGCAGGAAATCGAGCGCGCCAAACGCGAAGACCATGCTGAGGCGATTGTGCTCGGCTGTGCCGGTATGTCTGAACTGTGCGAACGGCTGGAGCAGCGCTGCGGTCTGCCGGTAATTGACGGCGTTACCGCCGCTGTCAAACTCGCTGAAGCCTATGTCAGCGCCGGATACCGCACTTCCAAAGCCGGTGCCTATGACTATCCGCGTGTGAAATAACCACACCCATCAACGCTATTAAAAAGCCTCCGGCCAGCAATGTCCGGAGGCTTTTTAATGTGTAAAAAACAAAAGACGACAGAGTGACCTCTGCCGCCTTTTGCCGGATGGTGCCGGATATCCGAAGACATCCGGCACGGAGGGTTCTTCTAAATTTAAACCTTAAATTTCGCCGATGCGGTGACAGGCAACACGGCTGCCGTCATCATAGGCTTTCATTTCCGGTTTTGTTGCCGAGCAGCGGCTGTCGGCAAAGGCACAACGCGGATGAAAAGTACAACCTGAAGGCGGTTTCAGCGGACTTGGTACTTCACCACCGCCGATCACACGGTCACGATGCGGTTCGGCAATATTCGGGATCGTTTCCAAAAGCAGGCGTGTGTAAGGATGTTTCGGATCAGAAAACAGGGTTTCCGTGTCCGCTTCCTCAACAATCCGCCCCAGATACATCACCGCAATACGATCCGACATATGGCGGACAACGCTCATATCGTGGCTGATGAACAGGAAGGTCAGACCAAGCTCATCCTGAAGCTTGCGCATCAGATTGAGAATTTGCGCCTGCACAGAGACGTCCAGTGCCGAAGTGGGCTCATCGCAGACCAGAAATTCCGGCTCACCGGCAAGTGCACGGGCAATCGAAATACGTTGGCGCTGACCGCCGGAAAACTCATGCGGGAATTTCTTGCCGTCCGATGGTGCAAGACCAACGATTTTCAGCAATTCTTCCACACGGTCATTGATCTCGGCTTCAGTCTTGCGCAGCTTCAGTTCACGCAGTGGTTCAGCAATGATGCTGTGTACCCGCCAGCGCGGATTGAGGCTGGCATAAGGATCCTGAAAGATCATATGTGCCGACAGCGGCGCACCGTTTTTGGACGGAGCAAAACGGATTTCACCATTGCTCGGGCGGTAAAGACCGGTCACCAGACGCGCCACGGTGGATTTACCGCAACCGGATTCACCAACAAGGCTCAAACACCCGCCCTGCGGCACGCTGAAACTGATATCATTGACCGCATGCAGCATCTGGCGCGGTTTGCGCTCGATCACACGATTGAGCCATGGCGCGGAAACATCGAAGCAAATGCTTAAATCTTTGACTTCAAGCGCGGCAGGTGACTGTTTCATAGCAATATCATTCATCAGGCAGCTCCCGCATTGAGCCAGCAGGCACTGACACCTGATCCGCCGGCAACCGGCATCAGATCAGGCCGCTCCTTATGGCAACGGTCAAAGGCTTTCACGCAGCGCGGATTGAAGGCACAACCGCTCGGAATAGCATCGAGACGCGGCATGGAGCCGTCAATCTGGTTGAGCCGTTCCACGCGCTTTCCGAGCGCCGGAATGGAGCTCATCAAACCACGCGTATACATATGGCTCGGGTTTTTCAGCACGGTTTCAACGGGGCCGTTTTCCACCAAACGTCCGGCATACATTACCGCCACACGGTCAGCAGTCTCGGCAATCACGCCCATATCATGGGTCACCAGCATTACCGCTGTGCCATGTTCTTTGCAGAGACGGCGCAACAGCGAAGTGATCTGCGCCTGAATAGACACGTCCAGCGCGGTTGTCGGCTCATCGGCAATAATCAGCTTTGGTTCTGCGGCAAGCGCGAGTGCGATCACCACACGCTGGCGCATACCGCCGGAGAACTGGTGCGGATAATGATTGATGCGGTCTTCCGGTGCCGGAATACCCACTTCTTTCAACAGCGAAATCGCCCGTTCCTGTGCCTGTGTGCGGTTTAAGGCTAAATGCTGGGTAATGGTTTCCACCAGCTGTGATCCGATGGTGAAAAGCGGATTAAGCGAGGTCAGCGGATCCTGAAAAATCGCACCAATTTCACGGCCGCGGATTTTCTGCATTTCTTTATCGCTGAGATTATCAATGCGGCGACCATTGAGCAAAACCTCACCACCGGCAATGTGTCCCGGTGATTCAAGCAAGCCCTGCACGGCCAGACCGGTCATGGATTTACCGGCGCCGGACTCACCGACCACGCCGAGAATTTCTCCCGGCATGATCGACAGACTGACATCGGACAAGGCAGTCAGTGTGCCGCGTCTGCCCGGAAAATCCACCCGCAGATTTTTGACCTCAAGGGTCGGTTTATTGGACGAGGTATCTGCCATATTATGCTTCCTCTCCATGTTTGCCTGCCAGCGGATAGCTCGGCGGGAAAATCTCTGATACCGGCGGATTATTGTAGGAACGCTCAGGATATTTGGCGATCAGGCCGTCATATTGCGCCTGCGCCTGCGCACGTGCTGCCTGCATATTAATGCCTGCAACCTCACCGTGACGCATCGACAGCCGGCCATCGACAAACACCGCTTTGGTAACTTTGCCGGAACCGCCGGTAACCAGCGTGGTGATCGGATCAATGCTTGGTGCCATGAATGTATCATCAAGGCCAAACACAGCGATATCAGCCTTGGCACCTGCCTGCAGGCGACCAAGATCATCACGATCCAAGGCTTTGGCACCGCCCAGTGTGGCTGCATCAAACAGATCAGCACAGCGGATGCTCTCCGGTGTGCCATCATTGATACGGCAGGTAATCAGCCCGATCAGCAGGTTCATCAGCATATCGGGCGGTGTGGTGTCGGTGCCCATAGCAATATTGATGCCGCGCTTTTTCACACTGGAGAACGACTTCAGCGTGCTGCCGCCACGGGCTGAAACCAGAGGACAATGAATGATCGACACATTATTCTGCGCATAAAGCGCCAGATCTTCATCAGTTGCATTGGTGGCATGAGGAGCAATAATCCGGTCATTGAGCACGCCAAGACTGTTGAGCCAGACCGGTGCAGTGGTGCCGTGAAGACTGCGCACGGTTTCCACTTCCATCTGACCTTGCGCCATATGCAAACGGATTTTACAATCCAGTTCACGCGCCACATCCTGCGTACGCTTCAGCAAATCAGCGGTGCAGGTTTCCACGCGATCCGGTGCCAGCATACCACGCACCAGATCACCATGACGGCCATTCTGACGGGAGATGTAATCAGTTGCATCTTTGAGGCCGGCAAAACCGCGCTCTTCGTTAAAGACCGGTACAATCTTGCCCGGTTCCGCCAGCATCATACCGCCGGAACGATAAGCAGGGCTCAGATAAACGCGCAACCCGAGATCACCGGCCGCATCCGCTGCCGCATCAAATTCCGCAACGGTTTCTCCCCATTCGCGGTAAAACAGCGAGGCAATCGGTGCTGCTGTGGTGATACCGTTTTGCAGCAGCTGACCGAATGCAAAGCGCTTCTGGAATGCCAGTTCGTCCTGACTGTACATTTCATAAGGGCCACTCTCGATATAGGATTTTGGCCAAACACGGCCTTTCGCCCAACCCGGATGATGGTCAATACCGAGAATAGTTGTATCGAGATCAGACAGCGCATCGAGGTCAATCAAACCCGGACTGATAAGCGCATTGCCCAGATCAATACGGCGGGCAACATCACCGGCAAAATCGTGACCGACAAACAGCACCGTGCCGTCTTCGATCACCACTTCCCCATTTTTATACAGGCGATGCTGGCCATCAATATGCCCGAGCACCCATTGTGCTGTGAGCAGTGTGCGCCCTTCAGGTCGCGCACCCAGTTTCAGGCTTTCAAGTGCAGTGAATTGTGTCTTGTCCGTCATGGCATTTCCACCACTGCTGTACCGTTACGCGCAGTAACGCGGCCGCCTTTAATCACCAGCGGTCGCGGTGCCACATCAACAACGGCATGAGCCAGTGTCTGGCCGGTGAGCAATGTCATATCGGCCTTGCAGCCAACATCCAGACCATAGCCTTCCAGCTGCATCACATCAGCACCGCCCTGCGAGCAGATATGCAGCACATGCTCCAGATCAACGTCACGACGCAGGCCGTTTTTCATGCCGATCACTTTGGCACGGTCGATCATATCCGGCTGACCCCACGGACCCCATGTATCGCGGATACCGTCACAACCGGCACCCATGCGGATGCCTGCTTCTTTGAGGCGCAGCACGGACGGCACCGGAACGGAAGGTGCGCCGGTGGTGAGGATGGCGACATCAAGCTCGCGAAGCTGCTCAAGCAGGCTCGACACGCGCAGATAATCATTCGCACCGAGTGTGAAAGCATGGCTGATCGCGACTTTACCCTGCATGCCATTGGCACGGATACGCTCGAAAATCAGTTCCATGGTGAAAGCACCGAGTTCACCCAGTTCGTGCAGGTGAATATCAATCGGCTTGCCATGTTTTACTGCCAGCGCAAACAGCGCATCCAGCTGGCCTTTCGGATCGCGGTCGATACCACAAGGATCAATACCACCCAGCACTTCACAGCCCTGACGCAGCGCTTCATCCAGCAGTTCCAATGTGCCCGGCATCACCATCAGACCGGATTGCGGGAAAGCAACGATTTCGATGTCGATCAGGTCTTTAAGCTTCTCGCGGGTTTCAAACACGCCTTCGAGAATTTTCAGACCATGGGTCGTATCAATATCCACATGGCTGCGGATATGGCTGGAACCGTGAGCGATCAGGCCAATGGCATGGCGCATCGACTGAATATGCGGATCGAGACCGATTTCGAGACGCATTTCACGTTCAAAATCAATACGCTCACGCAGAGAAGCCTGCTTGCCGTTCACATGCCAGTCGAGACCCCAATTGGTTTTATCCAGATGAGTATGGGCATCAATCAGACCAGGGATAACAATATGTCCCTGACCGTCTTCAACAGCCATACCTTCCGCACTGAGATTGGTTCCGTACTCAGCGATACGACCATTACGGATCAGAATATCGGTGACAGCACCTGCCTGTGGGCGCACATTGCGCAACAAAAGATCAGACATAAATTTTACCTCAGTTTCGGATTAAGGGCATCGCGCAGCCAGTCGCCGAGCACGTTGACAGAAACAACGAGCAGACAGAGCTGCAGAACAGGGAAAACGGTGATCCACCACAGGCCGGAGAACAGGAACTGGTTGCCCAGACGGATCAGTGTGCCAAGGCTCGGCTGGCTCGGCGGCATACCGATACCAAGGAAGGAGAGCGTGGCTTCGGTGAGAATTGCCATACCAAAATTCAGCGTCGCTGCCACAAGGATCGGCGTCAGCGTATTCGGCAGAATGTGGTACATCATGATGCGGCGTGCAGGCACCTTGAGCAGACGCGCAGCCTGAACATATTCCTTGGAGCGCTCAACAATGGTCTGCGCACGCACGGTACGGGCATATTGCACCCAGCCAGACAGTGTGATCGCCAGTACCAGAACACCGGCAGCCGCATAATCACGCAGATCGGCAGGCAGCATCTGGCGCACCACGGCGCTGACCAGAATAGCGATCAGAATGGTCGGGATTGAGAGAAGCACATCACCGATACGCATCAGCAGATTATCGATAATGCCCTGCATATAACCGGCGATCAGACCAAAGCTTAAGCCCACGATCAGCGACAGCACAACGGAAGCCACACCGATCAGGATGGAGATACGCGAGCCATAAAGAATGGCAGAGAGAATATCGCGCCCCTGTGTGTCTGTACCCAGCAGATAAGGCCACTGACCGTCAGCATTCCAGATCGGCGGCAGTTCGGAATTCCACAGATCAAGCTGTGCCGGATCAAACGGATTTTGCGGTGCAATCAGCGGTGCTGCAAAAGCGGTCACGATCATGAAAAACAGCAGAAAGGCTGCAATCATTGCCGGCTTATTGCGGGTAAATGACCACCAGAGATCACTGTCGCGCATACGCTGCCAGCGGCTTTGCGGTTTCACAATCGGGGCGTTTATTTTGTCTGTCATGTCTGCCCCTTAACGTGTAGCGGCGCGCAGGCGCGGATCAATCACAGCATAGGTGATATCAACAAGCGTATTCAGCGCAACAAAGATGAAAGAAACAATGCAAAGATAGGCGGCCATCACCGGAATATCGATAAATGTCACAGCTTGAATGAACAGCATGCCCATGCCCGGCCACTGGAACACGGTCTCAGTAATCAGCGCAAAAGCGATCAGCGAGCCGACATTCATCGCGGTCATGGTCACAACCGGCATTAAGCAGTTGCGCAGCGCATGACGGAAATAGATGCGATAGCGCGGAATGCCACGGGCGCGGGCGAATTTAACAAAATCTGAGCGCAGGGTTTCCAGCATTTCAGCGCGTACCAGACGCATAATCAGCGTAATCTGATAGAGCGACAGCGCAATAGATGGCAGGATCAGCGCCATGCGTCCGGAATGAGTGAGGAAGCCTGTCGACCACCAGCCGAGTTGCACGACATCGCCGCGCCCGAAAGCAGGCAGCAAACCAAGACTTACCGAGAAGACGAGAATAAGCAGAATACCGACCACAAAACTCGGCAGAGACACGCCGATGATCGAGGCGAACTGGAACAGCTCCGTATACCATTTGCCGCGATGAATGGCCGTAATCACCCCCATCGGAATACCGATAATCAGCGACAGCAGGGTGGCGACAATCACCAGCTCCATCGTTGCGGGAAAGCTCTCGGCGATCAGCCCCAGCACTTCCTGACCGTTACGATAGGAAATACCGAAATTGCCCTGAACAGCATCGCTGACAAATCGCGCATATTGCGTGATAAAACCGTCATTCAGCCCCAGACGCTCGCGCAGATTGTCACGGTCGATCTGGCTCATCTGTTCATTGGCCATCAGTTCAACAGGATCGCCCGCAAAACGGAAAATCATGAAAGCCAGCAATGCCACGGCGAGCATAACCATCGCCGCATTTGCCAGTCGCTTGATTATAAATACAAGCATTCAGTTCCCTCTCCCAAGGATAATCACGCTATGCCGCAATCTGCATGACCGCGGCATAGCTAAATTCGTTATTTCTTCAGAACAGTCAGCCAGTGACGCGGCTTGTTATCAGCCTGCTGGACAACGCTTTCCACTTTGTCGGTGAGAACCCATGCAATCGGCTGCTGGTGCAGCGGTAACTGGATGATTTCTTTTTTGACGATTTCCAGTGCCTGTGTCTGCAAGGCCAGACGCTTCTCACGATCCATTTCTGTGGAGGCTGTTGTCACCAGTTTGTCTAGTTCCGGATAGGACCAGCCGCCCCAGTTGAATACACCGGCAACACCGGATTTGGTCTGGATGACCTGCATCAGAATGGAATAGCTGTCGAGCATCGGCTCATTCGCCCAACCGAGAATATAGGCATCGGCCTGACCGGCTGTACGTTTTGGTGCCTGCACAGCTGTCGGCCCGATATCCAGCGACGGTTTGAAACCGGCACGGGTCAGCATGGAAACCATGCCGTTGCACAGTTCTTCTTCATTCAGGTAGTTTTCATAGGTGCAGACCAGCGTGAACGGGAAGCCTTCCGCGCCGTTTTCCTTCAGCAGCGATTTCGCTTTATCCACATCATAGCCGTAGAGCGTATCCAGCTCCGGCACATAGCCCGGAATTTCCGGTGCAATAATCGTACCGGCATTGCGGGATTTATCACGCATGATGCGCTTTTTAATCAGATCCATATCCAGCGCATGGGCAAAAGCCTGACGCACGCCCAGCTTGTTGAACTGGTTTTCATCACCGTTGTGCAGCTTCTCACGACGCTGGAAGCCGACAAACACAGTGCGCAGATCGGTGCGCTCCATCAGGCGCAGACCCGGAGCTGAAGCCAAACGCGCCAGATCCTGCGTCGGCGCGGATTCAGAGAAATCCACATCGCCGCCAAGCAGCGCTGCTACGCGGGTTGCAGCAGAGGTAATCGGGGTGAATTCGATCTTGTCGATATTGTGCTGCGGCTTATCCCACCAGCCTTCATTTTTCAGCAGGATGGTTTTGCTGTCCGGCACGCGGCTTTCCAGCTTGAACGGGCCGGTACCATTGGTGTTATAGGTCGCATAACCTTCCTTCTGCCCGCCCACATCGGTCGGCAGCAGGGAATCGTTCTTCACCAGCCAGTCTTCATCAAACATATGAATATTGGTCAGGTCGTTAAGCAGCAGCGGATAAGGGCCTGTCAGCTCGATATCGATTGTATAGTCGTCAACAATTTTAGCGGATTTATAGGCCGGCAGATTGCCACGCAGCGGCGATGTCGGGTGGCTCACACGGGTGAGCGAAGCCAGAACGTCTTTGGCGGTGAAATCCGCACCATCATGGAACTTCACATCCTTGCGCAGATTAAAGCGCCATGTGTTTTCGCCGACAACTTCCCAACTGGTTGCAAGGGAAGGCTCGATCTTCAGATCGGCATTATAGCGCACGAGCCCTTCATAAATGTGGCTGAGAAAGGCAATCGTACAGCTGTCGCCGTAGGAATAAGGGTCCATCGAATAGACATCATGCGCTGCGCCCCAGCGCAAAGTCTCAGCAGAAGCAATATGCGCGGTATGACCTAATGCGAAAGCCATCAGACCCGCGAGGATCGATTTTCTGAATTTCATGAATTTGTTCCCCAAAAAAGACAACCGGCTCTTCACTCTTGATGGTGTTTTGTCCGGACGGGGAGAGTGTGTGGAATTCAGAATTCATTGTCAACTAAATTGTCGACATATTTTTTTACAAAATATTAGAGCAAACAGATAATATCGGGGAAAACCCGATCCAAAAACAGAAACAGCGCCTGCAAATGAACCTTGCAGGCGCTGTAAATATCGAAATTCAGCAAATATTATGCTTATTTAGCAATACGCGTCAGCCAGTGACGCGGCTTATTGTCGGCACGAATGGTGACATCTTCCACTTTCTTGGTCATGCCCCATGCCATTGGCTGCTGATGCAGCGGAATCATGATCACTTCGGATTTAACAATGCCGAGTGCCTCGGATTCCAAAGCCAGACGCTTGTCACGATCCATTTCCAGCGCTGCTTTTTCCGTCAGCGCATCGAGTTCAGGATAAGACCAGCCGCCATAGTTTGCCACACCGGCAGCGCCTTTGCGTGATGACAGAACCTGCACCAGAATGGAATAGGCATCCAGTGTCGGCTCATTCGCCCAACCGATCATGAACATATCGGATTTACCGCTCGAGCGTTTTGGTGCCTGAACAGCACGCGGGCCGATATCCAGCTTCGGCTTCAGACCGACACGGCTCAGCATGGTGACGATCACCGAGCAGACATCCTCTTCATTCACGCTCTCATCATTCATGCAGAGATAGGTGAATTCTGTGCCGACAGCACCGGCTTCTTCCAGCAGTTTTTTGGACAGTTCCGGATCATATTTTGTCGGAATATCCAGCTCTTTCGTATAGCCCGGAATTTCCGGTGCAACGACAGTACCGGCCGTATGGGTCATGCCGCGCATGACGCGTTTTGCCAGCAAATCACGGTCAATCGCATGGTCAATTGCCTGACGCACACGAATATCGTTGAAGAAATTATCGCGGCCGTCGTTCAGCTTTTCCTTGCGGTTAAACACCAGATTGATGGTGCGCAGATCAGGGCGCTGCTCCACACGGATATCCGGTGTGCTTTCCAGACGCTTTACATCCTGCAGCGGCACACCATCTACCAGATCAATCTCGCCGGAAAGCAGGGCTGCAACACGGGTTGCAGGCGAGGCAATCGGGGTAAATTCAATACGGTCGAGATTGTGCTTCGGTGTATCCCACCAACCATTATGTTTGACCAGAATGGTCTTGCTGTCCGGCACACGGCTTTCGAGCTGGAACGGGCCTGTACCATTGGTGTGGAAGGTTGTGTAACCTTCAACCTGACCACCAACATCGGTCGGCATTTCAGAATTATTTTTCACCAGCCAGTCGCCGTCGAACATGAAAATATTGGTCATGTCGTTCAGGAAAAGCGGGCTCGGTGACGAGACCTCGATATCAACGGTGTAATCATCAACAGCCGTTGCACCGACAAACAGCGGAATATTGCCGCGCAGCGGTGATGACGGATGGCTGACGCGCTTCATGGAAGCGAGAACATCCGCAGAGGTGAAATCGGAACCGTCCTGAAATTTCACACCTTCGCGCAGTTTGAAGCGCCAAACTTTATTGTCGATCAGCTCCCAGCTGGTTGCCAGCGCAGGCTCAACAACGAATTCAGGCGTATAGCGCACCAGACCTTCGTAAATATGGTTCAGAAACGCCAGATTAGACGTACTGCCATAGGAATACGGATCCAGCGAAAAAATATCGCGTGCACCGCCCCAGCGCAGTGTCTCAGCAAAAGATGCAGTGCTGATACAGGTTGCAACCGTGCAGAATAATAGTTTTTTCAGTAGTGAAGTCATAGTCGTCCCTCTCGCCGACAGATAACAGCACCCTCCTTTTCCTCAGACGGGAGAGTGCCGAACAGGATTGAGACGATGTTTTATGCAGACATAATTGTCAACATATTTGTCATCAAATATTTTAAACAATATAAAAAACTCCGGCAGGCCTGCGGCTTACCGGAGCTAAAAATCGCGTAATTATAAATGAAAATCAGAGCAATGCGGCGCGCAGACTGGAGGACTGATCTTTGTCATCTTCCAGTTCTAATTCACATTCGACACGGTCGAGATGTTCAATCACGGCTTTGATTGCCGTTTCCGTATCACCACGCGCAATATGTTCGACAATTGCCTGATGCTCATCTGGCCCGCAATTATGCAAATGGCGTGAGCGATAAACGGCCGTAATCAGCGATGTGCGCGAGATCAGATCTTTGACAATACCATAAAGGAAAGATGATCCTGCAAGCTCTGCCAGCAACAGATGAAACCCGCCGGAAAGCCGGATAATATCCGTGCGATTGCCCTGCCGGTCAGCATTGCGCTCTTCTTCCACATGGGCATTCAACCGCTGAACATGCTCTTTATTGATATTCTCGCACAGGCGCTCAACCACCCGATGTTCAATAGCGCGGCGGGCATAGAACACATCCCGCGCTTCTTCTACCGATGGCTCGGAAACAAATGCACCGCGATTGGCCTGAATTGTCACCAGTCCTTCACGCTCAAGCGTAGCCAGTGCCTGACGGATACGCGCACGGCTGACATCAAAAATTTCCGCCAGTTCTTCTTCTTTCAGCCGCGTGCCGGGCTTCAGCCGCCGCTCGGCAATCGAGAGCCATATCCTGTCAAATATCTGACTTGCCGGCGTAGCCTGGGCACTTTCTGCCTTGGACATGGAAACTCCCGTTATTTCACTTATCTCTCAATTCGTATCAGGCATGCATAATCCTGCCTGTTTAATTATTTTCAAGAGAATGTCGACATGATTGTTCTGAATATTGCTGCTGAATGTCTGACAAATAAGTGTAAATATCAAGAAGGTAAAATAAAAGCCCGCGATCAGAGATCGCGGGCCATATAGTTTCAAGCAAAAAGCGGCTGATTAACGCTCGATTGTGCGGTTCCAGCGGCTGTTCCATGCCTGACGGTTTTTGTTGACCGCATCCCAGTCCAGAACATTTGCAGTTTCCATGTAACCACGGAATGCTGTGAGCTTGGCGGCTGCGTCTTCATTGCCGGCCTTGGCATTGATGTTCGAAGGAATGATATTGCCATTGTCCAGAGCAAGGCTCTGCGCATCGGCGGACAGCAGATAATGTGCCAGCTTCTGGCTCAGTTCCGGCTCGCTATTATTGGCAATCACACACTGGGTAACGGCCAGAACCACCGAACCTTCCTTAGGCTGCGCATATTCCACCGGAATACCCTTGTCCTTCAGATTGTTCACGCCGGTTGGTGTCAGCGGGAAGATTGCAGCTTCGCCGGTCTGCACCATTTCAGAGATTTTGGCCGAGCTAGGAATGAACTCGATCACATTCTTGCCGATGGTGTCGGAGAATTTCTCAAAACCCGGCTCAACATTGTTTTCATCGCCGCCCTGAATGCGGTTAAACATCAGGAATGCGTGAAGGCCAAAGCTGGAAGCTGAAGCGGACTGGAACACAACCGCATTGGCAAATTTAGGGTCAGCCATATCCATCCATGAGGTTGGTGCTGCCCAGCCTTTTTCATCAAACAGCTTTTTATTATAGGCAAGACCGGTCATGCCCATATCAACGCCGATGGCCATATCGTCTTTCAGACGCGCTGCCGGCTGGATTTCTTTCAGCACCGGATCATCAGAGATTGGCTGGCAAAGATTGCTGCCGATAGCGCGTACCATCACACCGTCGTCCAGCAGCATAACATGCATCTGCGGGTTGTCTTTGGCAGCGGTTGCTTTGGCCAGAATATCGGCTGAAGTGCCCGGAACCACGACAACTTTAACATTGTTGGCTTTTTCAAACGGTGGCAGAACATGCTCGGTATAAGCGCGTTCAAAATTACCGCCATTCATGCCGATATAGAGTGTCTTGGTTTCTGCCTGTGCAGCTGTTGCAACAGCAGCGGCACCCAATGCCAGAACGGAAACCATTGTCAGTTTAGAATTCATTTCGTGCTACTCCCATTATGAAGATTAAAGATTGCCTTCTCTACCCGTTCTCAGGCAGGAAGGTTATGAAAACGATCAATGCTGAAAGCCCCGATCGGTATGTTGCTTTGGCCTTGTGTTACCAGATCACACAGCACCGCCCCCACAGCTGGTGCGGTCTGAAAGCCCGCTCCGCAAAAACCAAAAGCATGAAAAAGCCCGTTCACCTTGGAACTCGCGCTGATAACCGGATTGCCATCCGGCATTTCAGCCTCAGTGCCGGACCAGAAGCGGATAACATGGGCATGTTCCAGATGCGGAAACAGCGCAATTGCCCGCTGCATAACCGATGAGGCGGCAGTCACCGAAGGTCGCGAATAGTCCGGATTATCCAGCACAATTCCGCGCCCGCCGCCCATCACATAATTACCGCGCGTCACCTGACGGCCATAGAAACTGCCGCCCTCTTCGCCCATGCTCATTGGCAGGCGATAAGGCAGCGGTTCTGTCACCACCATCGACGGATAGATTTTCTTGAGCGGAACGCTCTCACCAAACTGGCTGGCAAACTTATCCGACCATGCACCGGCCGTATTGACCAGCTGACAGCAACGGATTTCCGTGTTCTCACCGGCCTGCAGCACAAAACCACTGCCGGTACTAACGGCCTGATGCACCGGCATATGTTCCAGCACCGTGGCACCGGCAGCGCGGGCTGCACGGGCAAAAGCCGGAGAAACCAGACGCGGATTGGCATGGCCGTCATCATGGCAGAGCGATGCTCCGGCAACATCGCCGGTCAACCACGGGAAACGTGTTTTCACGGCCTTGCCGCTGATGAGTTCCAACTCCAGACCATGCGGACGCACACTGGCAGCATAGGCTTCGAGCTTGGCGAAATCTTCTTCCGTGCGTGCCAGTTTCAAATGACCGCAACGCTGATATTCACCATCAATGCCGATCAATTCCGGCAAACGAGCCCATATTGCATGAGACAATTCCGCCAGCGGCAATTGCTCAACACCGCGCCCCTGACGACGCACACCGCCATAATTGACACCGCTGGCCTGCGCGCCGCAGAAGCCCTTATCCAGCAGGATCACCGACAAACCGGCCTTGCGCATCGCCAGTGCCGCAGAACTGCCGACCAGACCGCCACCGATAATGGCTACATCCGCTTCCAGACGTCTGGTCATGATACCACCTCGTCTTCACCGGCCTGTTGCATCGCACCGAAACCAAGTGGCACTGGCTTCACCGGCGCCTGCGCACGCAGCCGCCCGATTTCAGATGCATCAATATGCAATTGCGATGACAGAAGTTCTGTGGCTGCGGCAGTACACATCCGCCCCTGACAACGCCCCATGCCAACACGGCTCAGGGCTTTCAGACGGTTGATCTCGCGGATACTGCCGCCGCTGATCGCGTTCAATGCCTCGCCCACGGTGATTTCCTCACAGCGGCACAAAGTGACCTCAGGGCTGACGGTCTCAAACCAATCACGCGGAAACGGAAAGGCCTTTTCCAGCAGGTCGCGCTCGGGGATGATCTTCTGATGAGCTTTTTGCAGAGCATTGATGCGCGCTGTATCAACAGGAAGCCCGCGCTTCTGCACCAAAGCCAAAGCGGCCATTTCACCGGAGATTTCCGCTGCATCGGCACCGGCAATACCACTGCCGTCACCGGCAAGGTAAATGCCCTGCTCGCTGCTCTGCCCCTGTGCGTCACGCACCGGCAGCCATGCTCTGTCACGGCTGTTGAACTCAAAAGCACAACCGGCGAGATCAGCCAGCTGTGTTTCAGGACGCAGCGCAAAGCCATAGGCCAGTGCATCACAAGCCAATGTTTTGACCTCGGACTTGCCCTGAATATGATAGCGGATACCTTCAACATGGGTTTTGCCGACAATGCTGTCGGGACGTGCATTATAGATGGTTTTCACACCGGCAAGACGCAACTGCATGGCATAGAACATACCAAGTGCCACAATACGCGGCGCATGGAGCGCCAGCTGCGCCAGATGCAATTTGGCTTTGAAAGGTGCCGTATCCAGCACCGCCACAACTTTGGCACCGGCTTTCATATATTGCCATGCTACCAGATAAAGCAGCGGCCCCGAGCCCATGAAAACCAGCTTGTTTCCGATGGTCACGCCCTGTGCTTTCAGTGCCGTTTGCGAGGCACCAAGCGTATAGACACCGGGTGTTGTCCAGCCGGCAAAGGGCAGAACACGATCCGTCGCGCCGGTCGCCACAATCAGTTCGGAACATTCAATCCGGCGATAGCTGCCATTGGATATAACATCGAGAAAACGTGTGTCACCGCTTGGCGAAATATTCCACACCAGCGTTTCCGGATGATAATCAATCGCCGGTCTCAGCAATTCAAATGTTTCATGCAGCGCTTTGGCTTTTGATGCTTCAGAACCATAGCGTTTGGCATAAGAACGGCCGTCATCAATCAGTGGCTGGCGATAAATCTGCCCGCCTGCCCGCAAACCTTCATCCAAAACAACAGGACGCAAACCAGCCTTGACCAGTACTTCCGCCGCGCGGATACCCGCAGGCCCCGCTCCGATAATCACCGGCTGTAAATCGGCTTTGGCCATCATCACACTCCGGTTCCCGCAGGTATGGCTGTTACAAAACGCATACCTTCCTGCAACGGCGTGGTGCAGGCACGAAGGCGCTGCCCCTCTTCCGTCATGACATAGCAATCCTGACAGGCACCGATCAGGCAGAAACCGGCACGGTTCTCACCGGTGAACTCGGTTTGGCGCACATGGCAGCTGACCGCCATAATGGCAGTCAGCACCGTATCGCCGAGGCGTCCGACCTGCGCAACACCGTTCAGTGAAAAGCCGATTGGCTTTTCATCCTGACGGTAGCGACGGTGAAACTGCCCGCCGCTATGTGAAGTTTGCGTTTGAGCACTCACTGCGGATCAGCCTTTTCCGACCAGAATACGATCCAGACCAAACAGGCGATCCAGAATGACCATCGCAACCGTCGCCACAAGGATCATCAGGGCAGAGACCGCAGCCATCATCGGATCAATCGACTCGCTGGCATACATATACATGCGCACCGGCAGTGTGACTGTTGACGGCGAGGTCACGAAGATCGACATCGTCAGCTCGTCGAAACTATTGATGAAAGCCAGCAACCAGCCGCCGCTCACACCCGGCAACAGCAATGGCAGTGTAATGCGCTTGAACACAGTCCATTCACCGGCACCCAGCGTGCGGGCAGCGTTTTCTGCATTGCGATCCATGCTGCTTAATGAGGCCAGTACCAGACGCAGCGCATAAGGCGTGATGATAATCGCGTGCGTTGCCACCAGCCAGAAGAACGAACCGCTCATGCCCATCAGCGAGAACAGACGCAGGAACGCAACGCCGAGCACCAGATGCGGAATAATCAGCGGCGACAGGAACAGCGCATTCAGTGCATCGCGCCCCACAAAATCATAACGGCTGATCGCCAGTGCTGACGGCACCGCCAGCAACGTGGAAATCGTCGCCGCAAGGAAGGCCAGTTTCAGACTGTTCCCGAAAGAGGTCATGAAATCATTATGCTTGAACACGGCTTCAAACCAGCGCAGCGACAGCCCGTTCCAAGGCATTGTCAGTGTGTTTTCCGGTGTAAAGGCAACGAGGCAGACCACCACCATCGGCGCCAGCATGAAGATGACGACAAGGCTGTGAAAAATCAGAGCAACAGGACCATTTTTCTGCATGATATTACCCCAGCTTCCGTTTGGCCTGACCTTCAATCATACGATTATAGGCAATCATGATGATGAGGTTTGCGACGAGAACAATGATGGCAATGGCAGCGCCGAGCGGCCAGTTGAGCTCGATCATGAACTCGTCATAGACAACGGTTGCAGCCATTTTCAAGCGGCGGCCACCGAGCAAGCCGGGAATAGCAAAAGAGCTTGCCGACAAGGCAAAGACAATCAGGCTTCCGGAGAGAATGCCGAGCATGGCCTGCGGAAACACGATGCGGCGCAGCGCTGTAAAGCGCGATGCACCAAGTGTCAGCGCTGCGGCTTCAACTGTCGGGTCGAGTTTTTGCAACACTGTCCAGACCGGAATAACCATGAATGGCAGCATGATATGCACCAGACCGATAACAATCGCGGTTTCTGTATAGAGCAGCTGCACCGGCTCCAGCCCGACCGTTGTCAGCGCACCATTGATAAAACCATTACGGCCAAGGATCATGCTCCAGCCGAAGGTACGTACCACAACGGAAACCAGCAGCGGGCCGATAATCACCAGCAGGAAAATCGAGCGCCAAGGGGAGCGCATATTCGAGAGAATATAGGCTTCCGGCACGCCGATCACCACGGCAATCACGGTTGTGATCAGCGCAAGACGCAAGGTACGCCAGAAAATCGACAGGTAATAATCATCCTGCAACACTTGCGTATAGTTGTGCAGGGTGAAGGTGTTTTCGATACCAGTATCGTAATTATAGCTGTTGAACGACAGAATGACTGTCAGCGCCAGCGGCAACAACACAAGACCGATGAAAAGCAAAGTCGCGGGCCCTGCCAGAAACAGCGGAGCAAAGCGGCGTTTTGCCTGAGATGGGGCGGCGGAGGTTGCGCTCATGGTCAGGCCGCTCCGCCTGCAAGCATCCGGCAATCTTCATGCTGCCAGACCAAACCAACTGTTTCGCCTTCTGCTGGTGGCGGTGTGCCAACATTTGGCAGCGACACAGACAATTGTCCGGCAGGCGTAGTAACCGTGACAAACCACTGGCTGCCCATAAAATAGCGGGTGGCAACAGTACCATCCACATGACCGGCACCGGCATTGGTCAGGTTTAGTTTTTCCGGACGGATGAACAGAGAAACCCTGTCGCCGCTCACAGCCTGTTCCGGTTTGAAGCGTATAGCGGTATTTTCAATCGCCAGCATATCCGCTTCAACTTGTGCACTCAGGAAATTGGATTTGCCGACAAAGTTGGAAATGAAATCATTCCGCGGATGCTCATAGAGCTTATATGGCATATCAACCTGCGTGATATTGCCCTTTTCCATCACCACGATGCGATCACTGATCGACAAAGCTTCCGCCTGATCGTGGGTCACCATAATGGTGGTAATGCCGACGGCACGCTGAATACGGCGCAGTTCAAACTGCATTTCTTCACGCAGCTGCGCATCAAGATTGGAAAGCGGCTCATCCAGCAACAGCACCGGCGGGTTGATCACCAGTGCACGGGCGATCGCCACACGCTGACGCTGACCGCCGGACATTTCACGCGGATAGCGGTCGGCCAATGCGGAAAGATGCACAAGAGCCAGCGTTTCTTTCACGCGCTCATCGCGCTCCGCTTTCGGCACTTTGCGCATTTCCAAACCAAAGCTGACATTCTGCGCAACAGTCATATGCGGAAACAGCGCATAGCTCTGAAACACCACGCCGAGCTGGCGCTGTGCCGGAGCTGTATAGGTAATATCGCGACCATCCAGCGTGACAGAACCGGATGATGGCGTCACCAGACCGGCGATCATCTGCAATGTCGTTGTCTTGCCGCAGCCGGAAGGGCCCAGCAGTGAGATAAACTCACCTTTTTCCACAGCCAGATCGAAATCTTTCACCGCTGTGAATTTTCCATAAATTTTGGAAACCTGTTTCAGGTTCAAAAAGCTCATGCATACCTCCCTGAGCAGTACCGGCATTTCTGCGCTGCGGGTTATCCGGCCGTTTACCGCTCTCTCAATCGGCCTATTTCATGGCTGCCTTGTAACAAGGGCATGAGGGCAGATTTCACTTAAAGCGGAATTTATCCAATAATTGACAGAAAATTTGCGAATTAGACAAATTCTATTTTCTATTCTGAAATATTTTATATAGTTTAATCCATAATACGGAATTATTTCAATTCAAGAGTCGCGCAATGAGTGAAAATACGAAATCCCCTGTGAATACGAGCCTCACAAAAGCCATCCAGATTTTAAAAGGACTGGCCGCTCATTCACGGGACGGAATGCGGCTGATTGATCTGGCACGCGAGCTGGAACTCAGCCAGCCATCCACGCATCGCCTACTGAAAAGCCTGATCAGCGAAGGACTAGTTGAGCAGATCAACGACACGAAATCCTATCGCCTCTCATTGGATTTTTTCTGTATGGCAGCGCAAACCCGCCAGCGCGATGGTATCTTGGATTTTGCCCGTCCGGCACTGCTACGTCTGTCAGCTACCTTTAACGACACTGTATTTCTGCTGGTGCGCAGCGGTTTTGATGTCGTGTGTCTCGACCGCGTGGAAGGCCCGTTTCCGATCCGCTCTTTCACAGGTGATATCGGCGGCAAAGTTCCGCTCGGTATTGGTCAGGGCAGTATTGCCATTCTGGCTTTTCTGCCGGAGGAAGAGCGCGAAGCGATTATCCGTTTTAACATGCCGCGCATTCTCGACCGCGCAGCGATTGATGAAGTTGATCTGCGCATTATGATTGACAGCGTAAGACAGACCGGCGCTGCCCATATGAATTTTGAAATGATTGAAGGCATGGCAGGACTGGGCGTGCCGGTGCTGGATCAGAACGGCACAGCCGTTGCGGCGCTGAGTATCGGTACACTGGCCTCGCGCCTGACAGAACAGCGCCAGCGCACCATCGCTGATCTTTTGAAAAAAGAAGCAGCACTGATTTCCAGCAAGCTCAATCCGTTTGATGCAACATTGCGCTATCCAAGTCAGGCGCTGTCGCGATAAATCATTCACCGCTGTATCCTTGTCAGATGCAGCGGTACTACCGGCCTCAGCCGGGTAATTCTGGTGCGTCCTGTTGCTTTCGCCGTAACGCAACCTCTCTGAGCAACCAGTCGAGGAAGTCTTTTGTCACCGGCTTTGACCGAAACAAGTCCTCCTGACATACAAACTGGTAAGTCTCCTGAGGTTCAAAGCAATGTTCCGAGACCAGAAACATATGGCCGGATTTAAGCTCCTGCTCAACCAGCGCCTGATCGATCAGCGCCACACCCTGCCCCTCTTTTACTGCCTCCAGAATAATATGCTGATCATCAAAAATCAGATCCTGCTGGCTGTGACCCAGCATCAGACCGGATGTGGCAATCCAGCTCTGCCATTCCGATACGGAGCGGTAATGCAGACGGTTGCTGCATAAAAGTTCCGTTGCACTCTTATATTGATTACGGATGGACGTCCCGCAAACCGGTACCAGCCTTTCACGCAGCAATTGTTTTGAGAATTTTCCGGCCACACCGCCCAGACGATAATCAATCACAATATCCGGCTGGCCGGATGCGGGCACATTGGTATCAAGATGGGACAGATGCAGCTGCAGACCCGGATGCTGCGCCAAAAATTCAGAAATGCGCGGCGCAATGATTTTCATCGAAAAGAACGGCCCCACTTTAACACGCAACACCTTCTGCGCCGTGCGCGGGCTGATATGGCGGATTGTTCCGGCCAGATCATCAAAGGCACGCTGACAGGATGTGAACAGCAGACTGCCCTCCTGTGTCAGCTCCACGCCGTGTTGTCTGCGGATAAACACCCGCAAACCCAGATAGTCCTCCAACAGGCGGATCTGATGGCTGACCGCGCCCTGCCCGACGCATAATTCATCCGCTGCTGCCGTGAGACTGCCGCAGCGCGCAGCGGCCTCAAAAGCCCGCAATGATTTCAACCCGGGTAAATCACGCATCTTTCATCCTGTCCGGAATTTTTCAGATATGAATTATTTCGATATTTTAAATCAATTTTTTCACATTGCATACAGATTTTAAATCCATCATGCTGGCAATTGAAAAAACAATAAAAATTCAATTAAATTATTAATATCAATGTTTTAATTGATATTAAATTAGTTTCACACGGCGAATGGAAGCGCCAAGAACAAGCCTTTATTCTAAAATCAGACATTAGAAGAATGAAGGGCAACATCGGGGAATCTTTAATGAAATCAGCATTCATATCAGCGGTAAGCCTGATCGCTCTGGGCATTATGACCGCTCAGGCTCCGGCGGCAGAAAAACTGCGCATCGGCACAGAAGGTGACTACAAGCCGTTCAATTATGTAACCGGCAGCGGCGAAATCAAAGGTTTTGACTATGATATCGGGCAAGCCGTCTGCGCTGAAATGAAAGTTGAGTGCGAATGGAGCACGCATGAATGGTCGGGGATTATTCCTGCCCTGCAATCCGGCAAATTTGACGTGATGATCGCCTCAATGGCCGTCAATGAAGAGCGCAAAAAGCAGGTTACTTTCAGCAATCCGTATTATTTCAATGCCATGCATTTCATTGCCCGCAAGGATCTCGGCATTCAGGAAATCTCCAAAGAAGCCCTGAAAGGCAAGGTCATCGGCACCCAGTCCGGCTCGGTTGCGGTCGATACGCTCAAAGACTATTTCCCTGACAATGAAGTGAAACTCTATCCTTCGCTCAGCGAGGTATTCCTCGATATGGACAGCGGTCGTCTCGACATGGTTCTGGAAAGTCAGATGGCACTGAGCGACTGGCTGGCGCAGGACAGCGGCAATTGCTGTGAATTTGCCGGCAAGCCTTTCATTCTGGATGCGGCACAGGGCAATGCGATGGCCGTGCGTAAAGACAGCGGTGATCTGGCAGAGCGCCTCAACACCGCGCTTGCAGCCATCATCAAAAACGGCACTTACGACAAGATCCGCCAGCAATATTTTGACTTCGACATTATGGTTCGTCCGGTCAATGCCAGCGCCTATCTGAAGTAAATCTGCACCCTCAGATCATTTCTTCCCCCGTAGCCTGCAAACAGCGTTCCGTTCACAGGCTCATGCTTTCTGCCCCGCTTACAGCAAAAGCAGGCGGGGCAGAAAGCCTTTCGCTTGCAATATCAATACCGCATAAATGAAAGATGCCCCTATGAGCTTCAAAGTCGCCGTTCTTGAACTCAATCAGGAAACCAATACTTTTTCCAAGCTGAAGACCACTTTGAAGGACTTCCATCTCTGCCATTATTTTAAAGGTCAGGAGATCGAAACCCACTGTCGCGGCACCAATTCCGAGATCGGCGGCTTTATCGAATGTTGCGAAGCCTATGGCTGGGAACCGGTTTATACCGTTGCCGCACGTGCCGAACCGGGTGGCTTGGTTGAAAAGTCCATGATCGAGCATTTTCAACGTGATGTGGCTGAAACGCTTGTGGGACACAAACCGGACGGCGTATTCATTGTTTTCCACGGCGCCATGTGCACGGAAAGCGCGGATGATGCCCAGATCGAATTGCTGCAATTTATCCGTGGGATTGTCGGCAATGATATACCGGTTGCCGGTACATTCGACCTGCATGCCAATAGCGCGCCGGAAATGAGTGCGCTGCTGGATATTGCTGTGTCTTTCCGCACCTATCCGCATGTGGATATGGCTGAATGTGGCCGTAAGGCAGGTAAACTGCTTGAAGAAGCAATGCGCGGTCAGATCAGCCCTGCGATTGCCGTGCGTCAGCCGCCAATGCTCAATGGCTGTAATGACGGCCGTACTACTCATGCCTGCGCGATGACCGAAATTCTGGAAGTTGCCGATCAAATTGCAGCGCAGAACGGCATTCTTGCCACCTCCATTAATGCGGGGTTCTATGATGCCGATGTGTTCAACACAGGATCATCTGCTGTCATCTGCTATGACCGCAACAAAATAACGGAAGCACAGGCTGTCAGCCATGCCGAGCAACTGTGTCAGGAAATCTGGAGCCGTCGCGAGGATGAGGATAACCGCTTGCAGGCACCGGAAATGCCCGAGGCAATCCGTGCGCATTTTGCCGGCAACACCAAGCAAGGCCCGCTGGTAATCGCCGATTTCTCCGACAATCCGGGTTGCGGCGCCTATAGTGATGCTACAACCGTGCTGAAGGGCTTATTGGAAACCAATGTCGGGCGTGCGGCTTTTGGTGCTTTCTGTGACCCGCAGGCCGTTGCAGAACTGGCATCGGCAGGTATTGGTGCGCAATGCACTGTCAGCCTTGGCGGTAAAGTTGACCCGAAAATCGGTGGTGGTGCAATTACGCTGACCGGCGAAGTTATTGCCATTTCAGACGGCAATATCACTTTTGAGGGGCCGATGTTTCAGGGACTGCCTGCCTCACTTGGTAAAAGCGTCTGTTTCCGCGTCGGCAATACCGACATGCTGATCTCATCAGAACGGCAGCAAATGCTGGATAAAAACCTGTTCCGCAGCGTCGGCATTGAGCCTGCTGATTATGATATTGTTGTCGTGAAATCCCAGCAGCATTTCCGCGCAGCTTTCGGGCCGATTGCCTCAGCGATTATCGAAGTGGATGCGGATGGACTGAGCACAGCCAATCTCGGCGCTCGCGATTATAAAAAGCTGCGTCGCCCGATCTATCCGCTGAATACAGAAACAACATTCAGCGTCTGACCAGTAAATCACATAACAACAAAACCGGCTCTGCATTGCATCGCCGGTTTTGTTTTGTCTGCTTCAATCCTGTTTTTAAGCTGGTCATTTGCATTGAGGAACAGTTATAGAAAACTGTCCTTTAAAAACATAAAGCTGCACAGACCATGGAACTTCGCTCCCTCGCCTATTTTGTTCTGGCCTGCCAGTATTATAATCATGCAGAAGCGGCGAAAGCCGAGCAGATTTCGCCCTCCACTCTCAGCACCGCAATTTCTGCGCTTGAGACGGAGTTAGGGCTGGAGCTTTTTGTGCGCGGTCCAAAGGGACTTGTACCGAGTGAAGCAGGCCGCTGGTTGTTTCAGCAGGCAACTGCGACCTTGCAGGCAGTAGAAACCGCGTTCTCCGGCAAGGCCATTTCAACTGCGTTGAAAGTCAGCTCACCGCTGCATTTCATGTTCGGCAAATTATCCCGCGCGGCAACGGCAGCCGTGCGCCCGTTCCGGCTTTCCCATCCTGAATATTATGCACAAGTGCATTTTCGCTCGCCATTGATCAGCGCCTTCAACACCAGTAAACCTGAGAATACAGATATTCTGATGGGCTATGCCTCGCAAAATGGCAGCGAGCAGGAACAATTTCTGTTTGATGATGAATGGATTGCCGTTGCGGGCGGGTTGATACCCGATGAGGATCAGGCGCCGCTCAGCCCCGAAGATTTGCGCAATTACAGTCTTTGGCTACCGCCACTCTTACCAGCTGAAGAAGCGCGTATCCGCGCCTATTGCTGCCAGCATGATCTGCCTGCGCCGGAGATGACGTCGGAAGATGTGGGGATTTTCACCCGTCTCAAGCAAGCCAAGCAGCCGGTACTTCTGCTGGCACCGCATAGCCTGCTTGCCAGCGGTATCAGCCGCAATGATCTTGCGGTGCTGCAATTGCAAAACCCGTTGCATAGTCCGGTTACTGCAAAAATCACCACCAAAGATGAAAAGCTGACTATCGTCGCACAGGATTTCATCACACTGGTGCGTGAAGAACTGAGCAGACAGACTGTAACGCTCTATAATCCGCCGGTTTCCCTGCGCGATATTCAGAGTATTCTGACGCTCTATCATTGCCGCAATATGAGCGAGGCCGCCCGCAGGCTCAATCAGACCCAACCTGCTTTGTCTGCACAATTACGCAAGACAGAGCAGCTGATGGGCACAGCTCTGTTTGCCCGCCACTATAAAGGCCTGCACCCGCTGCCGACTGCGGTACATAAAGCGCCTTTGCTGCAAAGCGTGCTCAATCTGGCCGATGCGATCCGTCAGGGCGCGCAACAAATTGCAGTCATGGACGAGCCGGTGATTTCTTTCGGCCTCAGCCCGATGGTCTTGCTCAGCCAGTCAAGCGCCACAGCGATCAGCAATGCGATGCGTGAATGGCAGCGGCTTTGTCCGTATGTTCTGCTGAAAGTAAGTGAAGCACCGGCGCATATTTTGCAAGAACGGCTAAAGCAGGGAGAGTGCTCTATTGCTCTGCTCGATAGCACAATGCACCCTGAAAATTCTGCATTCTTAACTGATCTGGGGCCGCTGCAATATATTTCCGATATTGATGCAGAGGACGCACCGCTGGCTTTGCCTGCTACCGGTGACAGTATCCGCAACGCGTTGATGCAAATGCCGGAAGCGACCGAGTATCAACCGGCACTGGAAACCCAGTCCCTGCAATTATGCCTTACACTCGCGGGTAACGGCTATAGCACAATTATCCCTGCGGCTCTGGCAGACAATATCAGTTCCGCCAAGCCGTTGTTACAGCACATTCTGCCGGATGCGCCGCATTTTTATCTGACTGCGGGCACCAGCGGCACCCGCAATCTCAATGAGCCGGAGCATATTCTGCTCGCGTGTTTGCGTAAGGCGTTTCAGGCAGCCAACTGACGATAGGCTGCCATATAGGCTTCTGCCTGACCGAAACTATGTTCATTCACCAGCAGACGCTTGACCAGCGGGGAAATCGCGCATTCTTCAGTCATGCCGATACCGCCGTGAAGCTGAACAGCCTCCTGCGCGATATGGCGGGCTGACCACAATGTCTGCACCCATGCGGCAAGGGTCAGTGCGCGGGCATCTTCCGCACCATTATCCTGCGCTTCCGCTGCAGCTTCGACCAAGGCTTTTGCCTCATCCAGCGCCACTGACATATCCACGAGGCGAAACTGAATGGTCTGGAAAGAGCCAAGCGCTTTGCCGAATTGCTTGCGCATCCGCATATAATCCAGCGTCTGCCGGTAAAGATTATCCATCGCGCCAAGACTGTCTGCGGCAACGGCAATCAGAATATCTGCGGCGCAAGCCTCCATGCGCTGCTGTGCATCAGCGCCGGAGAGCAGCACCTGAATATCCGCCGGTGCAATATCTGCCGTAATTTCACTCATCATCCGGCCATCAATCATTGATAATTGACGGAACTGCGCCTTTTCCGCAGAGACCAGACACAGGGCAACGCCACCATCCTGTTGCACCAGACACAACAGCTTTTCCGGCTCCCGCACACCCAAGACCTGTTGCTTGTTGAGCGCCAGACCATTGCCGGTCAGTTCCGGCAGGTTAGCAGACTTGATGCCCTGCGCAGAGGTCGCCAAATGACCGGCAATGCCTATGCGCAACTCACCGGTGAGAAAACCTTCCAGCAATGGCGCAACATCCGGATTGCTCTTCTGCGCTTCACATAACAGACTTGCTGCGAGTGCTGCACCGCAAGCAAAATCTACCGGCAAGGCAACACTTCCCAGAGCCTGCGCCACAGCTGCCAGACCTTCTGCGCCCAGTTCCGCACCGCCTGATGCTTCCGGCAGTGCAAGACCAATCAGCCCCATTTCCGCAATCTGCGGCCACAGACCAAGGTCAGACTGTGGCAAACCGTTTTCCGGTGTGTGATCGGCAGCAAAGCGGGTCACAAAATCCGTCAGCATCCGCAATTCGTCTGCTTTTTCTTCACGTGTTTTCTGCATATCCGCTCTCCTCACCTTAAACCCAGAACCTGTTTGGCAAGGATCATGCGCTGAATTTCATTTGATCCACCCCAGATCGTCAGCTTGCGCAAGTTGAGCCACGCAGCAGCGGCACCGGCAGCGGCCGGATTTTCCGCATCCGCCTCCCCCTCAAGGAATGCCTCGCTGTAAGGCAGCACCTGCGAACCCCAAATATCCAGTCGTAATTGCGCCAATGCCTGTGCAATTTCTGTACCGCGGATTTTCAGCTTTGAGGCTTCGGGACCCGGATTTTCACCCGCTTCACTCTGCGACAGGAGTTTCAGTTCCATATGCTCCAGCGCCAGACGTTGAATTTCAATCCGCGTCATACGATCCTGCAACAGCGGATCATTCGCTACACCAAGGCGTGCAGCATCTTCTTTCAATTCACCGAGAATACGCTTGGAACGCGCAGCACCGGACATGGAAAAACGCTCATATTCGAGCAGATATTTGCCATAGCCCCAGCCTTCGCCCTCAGTACCGATCAGGTTTTCAACCGGTACACGCACATCATTGAAAAACACCTCGTTAAACTCGGCTTCTCCATCCAGTGTTCGGATCGGGCGAACCGTAATACCGGGGGTGCGCATATCAATCAGCAGAAAGGAAATGCCCTGCTGCGGACGTTCGCCTTTATGCGTGCGTACCAGACAGAAAATCCAGTCTGCCCATTGCGCCCATGTCGTCCAGATTTTCTGACCATTGACCACATAATGATCACCATCCCGCACAGCGGAAGTTGTCAGCGAAGCCAGATCAGACCCTGCCCCCGGTTCGGAATAGCCCTGACACCAGAATGTCCGGTTCTCGCGAATGTCCGGCAGAAAGCGCGCCCGCTGTTCATCATTACCAAAGGAGTGGATAACAGGCCCCGCCATAGCAATGCCAAACTGACACGGATGCGGTGCACAGATCGCACCATATTCCTGCTCAAACAAATAGCGTTGCACTGGTGTCAGACCGGCACCGCCCATCTCTTTGCTCCAGCCGATTGCATACCAGTTGCGTGCCGCCAGCACTTCCTGCCAGCCGGTCAGGTCTTCCTTAGTCAGGCGAATATTGTGCCGCACCTTATAGGCCAATGCTTCCGGCAGATTGGCACGCAAATAAGCGCGTGCATCCGCTGCGAATGCGCGGTCGGCATCCGTAATCTGTAGTCCCATTCTTGTACTCCGTCCCTTAAATCACAAGGATAATCAGACAATACCGGCGCTTGTCAGCGCACTGATCTGTGCCTCATCCATATTCAGAAATTCCCGCAAAATATCCGCACCGTCAGCACCCAGCTCCGGTGCCTGCCGGATGTCACCGCGCGGCAAGCCGTCGAAATGCACCGGCTGCTCCGGCACCAGAAGCTTGCCCAATTGCGGATGTTCAACTTCATGCAACAATTGACGATGCTGCGCATGGGCGCTTTGTGCGGCCTCATCCACCGCCCAGATTTCTGACACCGGCAAACCGGCTTTGCCAAGCTTCTCCACCACTTCGGCAGCAGTATAGTGCCGTGACCAGTCTTCGATCTCGGCCTGCAGAGCATCACGGTTCTGACTGCGCAACTGATCGGAAGCAAAGCGCGGATCTTCCGCCAGATGTGGTTTTCCCAGCGCCTCTGCGAGACGGGCGAACAAAGCCTTATTGGCCACGGCAAGAATGAAAGGCGAATCCGATGCAGCAAAAGCACCAAAAGGCGCGGAGAGCGGATGCTGGTTACCAAAGCGTGCAGGCCGGTTACCGCTGCCTTGCCATCCGGCGAGCACAGTCGGTAGCAGGCTGAACAGCGCATCAAACATAGCCACATCAATCCGTGCGCCCTGTCCGGTGACCGAGCGACGGTAAAGCGCGGCAGAAATCGCCTGCGCCGCATAAATACCGGAAACAATATCACCGATGGAGTCGCCAACCAATGTCGGGGCACCCGATACCTCGCCGGTCACGCTCATCATGCCGGACAGCGCCTGCGCTACCACATCATAACTCGGCATAGCGGCCATCGGCCCTTGCTGGCCAAAGCCGGAGACGGAGCAATAGACCAGATCAGGCTTCAGCGCCTGCAACTGTTCTGCGCCAATGCCTAAGCGGTCAGCCACACCTGGGCGGAAATTTTCCAGCACCACATCGGCCTTCAACGCCAGCTCCTGTGCAATCTTCACCGCTTCCGGCTGGCGCAGGTCGAGCTTCAGACTACGCTTATTGCGGTTAAACAGCTGAAAATTGATACTCTGATTGTTACGCACCGCGCCCATATAGCGCTGATCGTCGCCCTGCGGCGGCTCGACCTTAATGATCTCCGCGCCCTGATCCGCCAGAATGGCCGAGCAAAACGGCCCTGCCAAAACGCGGGAAAAATCCAGCACCGTAATACCCGCAAAAGGCTTCTGCTGCTTCACCATTCCAATTCCTCCATACCGGAGACAAGAATAAGAAACCGCGCCATGCCTTGTGAAATAGTGATACGGCAATCAGCCTATAAAATTTACCGAATTATCCCGTGTAATTGAGCAGTGCCGCGCCGCCTGTCAGTCCTGCGCCTGCCGCTGTCAGCAAGATCAGATCGCCTTTACGATAAGCACCCTGCCCCAGAGACAGACTAAGCGGAATGGTCGCCGCTGATGAGTTGCCATAATCAGCGATCGTGCGGGCGGTCACCGCATTGCTCAGTTGCAATTGCTCACCCACAGCATCAAAAATCCGCGCATTGGCCTGATGCGGCACAAAATGACCAATCGCAGCGGGTTCAACATTGGCTTGTTGTAAAACTGTTTTGCCGCATTCGGCCATGGTCTTCACCGCTTGCGCAAACATGGAGCGGCCATCGCGGATAGTCATCAATGTTTCACCTGCCGGAATGCCGATCAGATCATAATGACTGCCATCACTGGTGAGTGTGGAACTGACCAGACTGCAAAGCCCATCTTGGGATGGTACCAGAACAACGGCTCCGGCCGCATCGCCGAACATTACAGCAGATGCCCGTTCCTGCCTGTTGATACGGCGCGAGAGAATATTTGCCGCAACGATCAGCACAGCCTTTCCCTGCATGCGCACCAATGCATCCCCCATCACCAGCGCATAGAGAAAACCGGAACAGGCACCGGCAAGATCGACAGCACCGGCACCTGTGAGCCCTAATTTATGCGCCAGCAAAGGTGCGGAAGGCGGCAAAAGATGATCGGGCGTAGATGTTGCCAGCAGCACCATACCGATTTCAGATTGAACTATACCAGCATTTCTCAGCGCCATGCGTCCGGCCTCTGCTGCAAGATCCGTCAGCATCTCTCCATCTGCAACCCAATAACGGCTACGGATGCCGGTGCGGCGTTCAATCCAACCTGCCTCAAGCCCGAGTTCGGCTTCAATCTCCGCATTGAAAACCTGACGCTTGGGCACGGCATGACCAAAGCTGATAATAGATGACGGATAAAAACCGCTCATAATTTGCCGCTTTGCAGCAAGGCTGCCGCCTCATCAATCAGCAGATAAGAGCGCTGCAATTCCTGCGCTGTGACACAATAAGGTGGCATCAGATACAGCACATTACCAAGCGGCCGCAGCAGCACATCATGAGAGCGGAAAAATGCCTTCAGCCGCAGAGCGACATCCGAGAGATAACCGCTATTTTGCGCTTTAACATCCAGCGCTGTGATAGTTCCGCATTGCCGGACATTCTCAAAACGCGGGTCATTTTTGAAACGTACCAGCTCACGGCTCTGCATCGCCTGCAAATTTTGTACGCGTTGCAAAACCGGTTCATCACGCCAGATTTGCACATTGGCAAGCCCTGCCGCACAGGCAATCGGGTTCGCAGTATAGGAGCTCGAATGATAGAAAGTACGGCTGCGATCCGTTGAGAGATGCGCTTCAAATATTTCCGGTACACACAGCGTCGCCGCCAGCGGCAGCGCTCCGCCGGTAATACCCTTAGAGAGGCACAAAATATCCGGTGTGATACCGGCCTGTTCACTGGCAAATAGAGTGCCAGTGCGTCCCCAGCCGGTCATCACTTCATCGCAGATCAATAAAACCCCATGCGCCTCGGCAATCGCTTTTAACTGCCGCAAAACAAAAGCCGGATAGATTTTCATGCCGCCTGCGCCAAGCACCAGCGGCTCGACAATCAATGCTGCCAAGTTCCCGCCACGGCAGAGCTGTTCAAACACATCCAGTGTTTCCTGTTCGCGCCCCTCAACGGGAAACGGAATTGTGGCCACATCATAAAGCAGTGCATCATAGGCCGCATTGAACACGCCGCGCTCACCGGCAGACATAGTGCCGATTGTGTCCCCGTGATAACTACCGGCCATCACCGCAATTTTGGAGCGTGGCTCGCCGCGATTATGGAAATAGCCCAGCGCCATTTTCAGCGCCACTTCCACGCAAGTTGAGCCACTGTCGGAATAGAACACATGAGACAGACCATGTGGCGCAATTCGGATCAGCTCCCGTGCCAGTTGTTCAGCCGGTTCATGGCTATATTCCGCAAAAATGATCTGGTCATATTGTTCTGTTGCTTGACGAATTGCCTGCATAATCGGCGGCGTTCGGTGACCATGCGTAATCACCCACCAGGACGAGATCAGATCAAGAATTTTGCGCCCGTCTTCATCAATCAGATAGGCACCTTCCGTACGGGTAATCTTTTTCGTAACAGGCTCCAGCAGATGCTGGGTAAACGGATGCCAGACCGGCGATGAATAATGACTCATCGGACACCTCCGGTAAAATCATGCAAATTAAAGTTCTCTGTAAAGGCTTGCCTCAATGTCTGCGGGTTCAGATCATCCACGACCGGCAACCGACCAAGGCGGCGCACTTTTCCTAGTTCACAGATGATCCCTTCGCTGTCCTCATGCGCATGACCGATAAAGGCCACGCCGAGCACCGGAATATTACGGCTGCGCAGTGCTTCCAATGACAGCAAACTATGATTGATCGTGCCGAGCTGCGTGCGTGCGCAGAGAATGAGTGGATGCTGCCAGCGGGTGAAAATATCAAGATAAGTCTGGGATCGTGTCAGCGGCACCATCAAGCCGCCTGCACCTTCCACCACCAGCGGGTGGTCGCAGTACGGAATGGTCAGAGCAGCAGGATCGATTTTCACCCCTTCGGCCTGGGCTGAGAGATGCGGTGAGGCAGGTAATTGCAAGCGCCATTGCTCCGGCAGGACAGGACAATCCGGCGCCAGACGACGCACGGTCTCGCTATCCGTTTCTTCCTCAAGACCGGATTGCACCGGTTTCCAGTAGCTGCCTTGCAGGGCTTGAGTCAGTGCTGCGCTGAAAATGGTTTTGCCGATACTGGTATCAGTACCGCTGACAATAAATACAGGATTATTCATAGGAATTTGCAATCTGTTTCAGCACTTCAGCCATACGGCTGATCTCTGCCTCATCAACATTTAATGTGATAGAAATACGCAGCCGCGCTGTGCCAAGCGGCACGGTCGGTGGTCGAATAGCGCGGATATCAAAGCCATGATTTTGCATAGCTTTGGCCATTGCGACTGCACGTTGATTATCGCCCACGATAAACGGAATGATCTGCGAACCACTTGGCTGCAAATACTGTTCTGCATAACAAATGAGTGCGTGTAATTTCTCACGTCGCTGCGGTTCCGTCTTTAATATTTTCAAGCTACCGCGCACAATCGCTGCCTGCAGAGGCGCTGGCGCAGTTGAGAAAATAAAGCCCTTGGCCCGATTAATCAGCACATCAATCATAGGTTTTTCCGCGCAAAGCAACGCACCGGAAGCACCGAGTGCCTTGCCGCAAGTATGCAGGATCAGAACATTATCTCGCCCTGCAAAATCTGCCGCTAAGCCCCGCCCGCCTGCGCCAAACACGCCGGTCGCATGTGCCTCGTCAATGTAAAGAAAACAGTCATAATGATCTGCCAAAGCACTCAGCTCTGCCAGCGGTGCAAAATCACCATCCATCGAATAGAGGCTTTCCACTGCCAGCCAGATATTGCCGCTTTTCTCTGTCGCACGAAAATGCCGGATCGCCGCTTCAAAGGCCGCAATATCATTATGCGGTACGCTTTTGGTCTTCGCCTTGCCTGCCTGTAACCCTGCATGAATACTGGCATGGATCAGTGCATCATAAAGCACCAGATCGCCAGCTTGGGGCAGCGTTGCAAATACTGCCTGATTGGCATCAAAACCGCTGGCAAAGTACAAAACCTGAGGCGCTTTGAAAAAAGCAGCGGCTTCCGCCTCCAGTGCTTCATGCTCCGGATGATTGCCACGCAACAAACGCGAGCCGCCGGAGCCGACCGGCACGCCACGCTCCAGCGCTTCACAGGCAATATTGCGCAAATAGTTCGAGCCAGCCAGTGCCAGATAATCATTGGATGAGAAATCTGCACCTTGCGCCACGTTGAGACTGCGTAGCCGTCCTTTATTTTCAAGCCGTTGCAATATCGCATTGTAAGCCTGCATCAGCATGTGCAGCTTTCCTCAGCCACAGTCTCAGCCTGTATGCCCAAACGCTTCAGCAAATCCGTATCGCGGTCATCACCGGCATTGGCGGCTGTCAGCAGAACATCACCGATGAAAATCGAATTGGCACCGGCGAAGAAACACATTGCCTGCATTTCATCGCTCATATTGCTGCGCCCTGCGGTAAGCCGCACATGGGATGTCGGCATCATAATCCGTGCCAAGGCGATAATGCGTATGAAAGCGATGGAATCCACCGGCTTGGCATTGGCGAGTTTGGAGCCTTCAATCGGGATCAGCATATTGACCGGTACGCTTTGCGGCACTTCTTCAAGATTGGACAGCGTCACCAGCATATTGACACGATCCTGCTCGCTCTCCCCCATACCGAGAATACCGCCGGAGCAGACTTTGATACCGGCCATACGCACATTATCCAGCGTATCCAGCCGGTCTGCGAAAGTGCGGGTGGTGATAATCTGCGGGTAAAATTCCTCAGATGTATCAATATTATGATTGTAATAATCGAGCCCCGCAGCACCGAGACGCTGCGCCTGCGGCAATGACAACATGCCAAGCGTCATGCAGGTTTCCATGCCCATGGCTTTAACGCCCTCAACCATGGCAACGATCATATCCATGTCGCGCTCTTTCGGGCTGCGCCATGCCGCCCCCATGCAATAACGGGTGGCACCGGCTGCTTTTGCCTGCCGCGCTTCAGCCAGCACACGCTCGACTTCCATCAGTTTGGATGCCTTCAGGCCGGTCGGATTATGCGCAGACTGGTTGCAGTAAAAACAATCCTCAGGACAGCCGCCGGTTTTGATGCTCAGCAATTTGCTCATCTGCAAACGGTTCGGGTCGAAGTTCTGCCGGTGGATGACATGCGCCTGAAACATCAGATCATTAAACGGCAGATCATAGACGCGACGTGCCTCTTCTGCCGTCCAGCGTGTCTGAGGTGCATTCTGATAAGAAACAGGCTGAGACATGAAATATCCTTATAAAATGATGCTTGGCATAAATTATAGATAATTTTACGAGATTCGTAATTTTCACTTCAGTTAAAACGTCAAAATTGATATGTCCATATAAAAAAATCTATAAATTTATATCGCAATAAACCCAATGTTGAATTTTTATCTATAATTTTGACGAAAACCTCCTCTGATGCTTCTCCTATCAAAACTTCGTCAGCCTCATGAATTCAGTGTCTTTTGCTGCAATTTTTGTATTATGCAGACAGTTCAGATCAGAACCGTAAGAGAGATTTCATGGCGCCGGTACATTTCAAACGCCTTTCACTCGCCATTTTGGCGCTGGGCATATCTGTTGCTTTCAGCAGCCCACTACAGGCAACTGTACCCGCCACCGGTACCGATCACCTGAATAAAGCCTTGCAGGAATTTATTGTGCGGCTGGAAGAAACCAAGCGCACCAAACTCCCGCCACGCCTGTCCAACAGTCAGGATGCGCCTGTGCTTGAAGACTTGTGGAATGTGCCGGCGATTATCGGTCAGGCACCCTATCAGGTGAGCGATTTGCCAATATTGATGGATATTATTCAGC
Organism: Pseudochrobactrum algeriensis; assembly: GCF_018436245.1. Classification (NCBI taxonomy): domain Bacteria; kingdom Pseudomonadati; phylum Pseudomonadota; class Alphaproteobacteria; order Hyphomicrobiales; family Brucellaceae; genus Pseudochrobactrum; species Pseudochrobactrum algeriensis. The sequence goes on along the minus strand of NZ_CP075361.1, from coordinate 373,597 downwards.
AGCAGGCACAGGTGACCAAGGCCTATGTGTCTTTCTCAACTGACCCGCAAAAACCGGCAGATACTGAGAAAAACAGTATCGCTTTTCAGGATGAAATCACCCGCTCTTCTGCCGCTATGGTCAGCTTCATTGCTGCCGCACTCGAAGCCGCAGGCGACTATGCCGAAACACTGAAAACGACAAGCAACGGCAAAGCACAGACGGATACAATCCTTAAATTGCGGCTCGGTTTACAGCAGGTTATCAACGGCTCCGCGCTTATGTTAAGCAATCCTGAACTCAATGCCCATAATCAGGAAAGACTGGCGCAAGCACTGGCAGATAACGCCCCCGCAATTGCCAAAGCTATCTCCTTGCAAGATCGCAAAATGCTGAGCAATATTATCGAGCGCGCCAAACCGGTCTTGCGTGATACTGCACGTCAAGCTGCGGACCGGTTTATTACGGCTATGGCAAATAAAGACTGCACCGCTTTTTGTGCATTGCATTGAAACAAAAGGGAAAATAACTGATGAAACCAGTCTGGCTGGAAAAATTCTGGAGTTCCCTGTCGCTGATCGGGATGTTGCTCGGCACACTTTTCTTCGCAGCCTCGCTTACGCCATCGCTGGTGCCGCGCCCCTTTCTGATACAGGGCGTGCTGTCGGGCGCCTGTTTCGCCATCGGTTACGGGATCGGTGTGTTTCTGTTCTGGCTGTGGAACTATTTGCAATTACCGAAGCCTAAAGGCCGGATTTCCACTATCATCAAAATTACTGCCATGGCCGTGACCATCATCACGGCTATGGTGTTTCTGTGGCATGCGGCAGACGGACAAAATTCCATCCGCAGTCTGATGGGGTTGGAAAAAGTTGAAAGCGCGCATCCGCTGAAAACCGGCCTGATTGCTCTGATCACTTTTGTTATTCTGATCGCGCTCGCCCGTTTATTTCAGCTGATTTATCGCAGCTCCAGCCGCTGGCTCGACCGCTATATCCCGCCACGCCTGTCACGCTTTACCGGTTTTCTGGTTGCCGCCGTGATTTTCAGCATGGCAATCAATGGTGTGCTGTTCCGCTTTGGCCTGCATGTGATGGATTCTTCCTACCGTCAATTTGACGCGCTGATGGAAGCGGAAGTCCCGCAACCGCAAGACCCGCTGAAAAGCGGCAGTGCTGCCTCTCTGGTAAAATGGGATGAGTTAGGGCGCATGGGACGCAGCTATGTGAGCTCCGGTCCTGATGCACAGCAGATCAGCAATTTCACCGGCCGTCCGGCACAAAATCCGCTGCGTGTCTATGTGGGCTTGCGCTCGGCTGAAACTGCTAAAGAACGCGCCAAACTTGCGCTTGCAGAAATGATCCGCGTCGGCGCATTTGACCGCTCTCTGCTGCTGGTGACCATTCCGACCGGCACCGGCTGGGTCGATGAAATGGGCATTGATCCGGTGGAATATCTCCATGACGGCGATATTGCCAGCGTTGCCGTGCAATATTCCTACCTCGCCAGCTGGCTTTCGCTGCTCGTTGAGCCGGGCTATGGCAGCGAAACCGCAACGGCTCTGTTTGACGAGGTTTATGATTACTGGACCAAACTGCCGAAAGACACACGTCCAAAACTTTATCTCTATGGTTTGAGCCTCGGTGCGATGAATTCCCAGCTTTCCTCGGAACTGTTTCAGGTGCTGGGCGATCCTTATCAGGGCGCTTTGTGGAGCGGCCCGCCATTCACCAGCCGTTTGTGGCGCTCCATCACTAATAACCGTAATGAAGGCACACCGGAATGGCTGCCGGAGTTCCGCGACGGTTCCTATGCACGCTTCACCAACCAGAATAATGCGCTGAAACTGCCAAACAGCCATTGGGGGCCTATGCGGATTGTCTATCTGCAATATGCCAGTGATCCGATTGTGTTCTTTGATCCGAAAGACTTCTACCGCGAGCCGGACTGGATGAAAGCACCGCGTGGCCCTGATGTGTCCCCGCAGCTGAAATGGTATCCGGTAGTCAGCATGTTACAGCTGGCTATTGACCTGATGCTGGCTACCACCACGCCGATCGGCCACGGCCATGTCTATGCACCCCAACATTATATCGACGCATGGGTAGAGGTGACCAATGTCAACTGGTCACAGACAGATATTGACCGGCTGAAAGAACATTTCATTGCCAAGCTGCCGAAACAATAATTACGATATGGCGGGTTCTGCCACGGCAAAGCCCGCCATAATCTTAACTATGCAGATTGCGGCCAAGCGCCGTAAAAGCGGCCTCCTGAAAAGCCTCGCCGCGTGTCGGATGCGCATGAATGGTTTGCGCCACATCCTCCAGCACAGTGCCCATTTCCAATGCCAGAGCGAAACCATTGACCAGCTCAGATACGTCATGGCCGACGGCCTGAATACCCAGCACCAGATGATTATCGGCCCGCGCAACAACACGGACAAAACCCGTCTCATCCTGCTGGGTCATGGCACGGCCATTGGCCATAAACGGAAAACTTCCGGTGACAATTTCATAGCCCTGTAATTTCGCCTGATCCGGTAACAATCCAACGCTTACCACCTCAGGATCAGTGAAACAAACAGACGGTATCACAGGCTCATCCAGCGCTGCTTTATGTCCGGCCAGATGTTCCGCCAGCATGGCCCCCTGTGCCATTGCCCGATGCGCCAGCATCGGCTCACCGGTCACATCGCCGATTGCCCAGACATTGAGCATCGAGGTCGCGCAATATTTGTCAATGCGGATGAAGGCACCATTCATCGCCAGATCAAGACTTTCCAGCCCGAAACCGCTGATATTTGATCGCCGTCCGACTGCCACCAGAAATTTGTCAGCTTCCACAACAACCGGCGCGCTGTTTCCATGCTGGTGCACCAGCAAAGAGCCGCCGTCTGCGCTTAATCCCCGTGCTTCACTGCGCGTCATCACAGTAACGCCCAACGTCGTCAGCCGCTTGCGCACCGGCGTAGTCAGATCTGCATCCCAGAGCGGCAAAATGCGGTCAGCCGCTTCGATAATCGTCACCTGCGAGCTGAGTTTGGCAAAAGCTGTACTCAGTTCCATACCGATATAACCAGCACCGATCACAGCTAAACGTTTCGGCACCTGCTCCAGCGCCAGAGCATCTGTTGAGGAAATAACATTGCCACCGAAAGGCAAAGCACCGATCTGCATCGGCAGAGATCCGGTTGCCAGAACCAGATGCTTGGTGCGGATACGGGTTGTACCGGCCTTGCCATGGACCACGACCGTTTTGCCGTCAATGATCTCTGCAGTGCCCTTTAGCACAGTCACCTTGTGCTTTTTCAACAGGCCTTCAACACCACCGGTCAACCGCCGCACAATGGCACCTTGCCAGCTGAGCGTTTTGCCCCAATCCAGCGACACATCTCCCACACGCAAGCCCAGCGCAGAACCGGATTGCTGAGCAAGTGCATGATGATAGGCATCAGCCGCATGGATCAGTGCTTTGGAAGGGATACAGCCGATATTCAGACACGTGCCGCCCAGCTGTTCTTTCTCAACCAGTATCACCGGCAGTCCTAATTGTCCGGCACGGATGGCAGCGACATAACCGGCAGGTCCGCCACCAATAATCAGCACATGTGTTGCAATATCTTCCATCTCACACCTCAATGAAAAGTGTTGCGGGAACTTCAAGCAATTGCCTGATGCGGCGGATAAAAGCGGCGGCCTCATAACCATCGACCATCCGGTGATCGAAAGAGGATGACAGGTTCATCATTTTGCGCGGCACAAACTGGTTCTCCTGCCATTGAGGGCGTATCGTGATGCGGTTCACACCGATAATCGCCACTTCCGGCTGGTTGATCACCGGCGTCGTCACCAGCCCGCCGAGATCACCGAGGCTGGTGACGGTAATAGTGGAGCCGGAGAGTTCTTCGCGTTTTGCCACGCCTTCGCGCGCGGCAGCAGCAAGCCGTGTGATTTCCGCAGCCATTGCCCAGAGATCCATCGCTTCTGCATGATGCAGCACCGGCACCATTAAACCGGATGGTGTTTGTGTTGCCATACCGATATGGGCGGCCTGATGACGGGTCAGTACCTGCGCTTCCTCATCATAGAGCGCATTCATCTGCGGAAAATCCCGCAATGCCACAACCAGCGCACGGAGAATGAACGGCAATACCGTCAGTTTTCCGCGCCGCTCCGCATGGCTTGCATTGAGCGTACTGCGAAGAATTTCCAGATCGGTTACATCCACCTCTTCCACATAGGAAAAATGTGCCACCTCACGGGAGGATTTGGCCATGCGCTCGGCTATTTTACGGCGTAGTCCGGTGATTTTGATCTGCTCTGTACCGTCGCGACGTTGATAGGCCGAACTTTGAGCACTGCCGCCGCTGGCCGTAAAATGATCAAGATCATCGCGGGTAATGCGCCCTGCAGGGCCACTGCCCTTTACATGAGAGAGATCAATCCCCAGTTCCCGTGCCAATGCTCTGACAGCAGGGGATGCAAGCGGTTTGTCATGTGGGATGGTTGACGGAACGGACTGCACCTGCTGAACCGGCGTCAAAACCGGCATTTCCGGCACTGTTTGTGCGGGAACCTGTCTTTCAGGCACGGCGGATGTCTGCACGGCCTGATGTGGCAATACATCATCGGCACCCGTGCCTTCAACCTCAATCTCAACCAGCATTGCACCAACAGCCATTACAGTTCCGGCCTCCGCACCGATCTGCAGGACTGTACCAGCCACAGGCGACGGCACCTCTACCGTTGCCTTATCGGTCATTACCGCAGCCAGCAACTGATCCTCTGCAATGACATCACCGGCTTTGACATGCCATTCGACGATTTCAGCCTCGGCAACACCTTCGCCGATATCCGGCATTTTAATGATCTTTTTCACCATTTATGCCTCCATCACTTGCATGAGTGCCCGACCGACCCGTTCCGGCCCCGGAAAATAATCCCATTCATGGGCATGAGGATAAGGCGTGTCCCAGCCGGTCACGCGCAGGATCGGCGCTTCCAACTGATAGAAACAACGCTCCTGTACTTCCGCCGCCAGTTGCGTACCGAAACCGGACAATCGCGTGGCTTCATGAACGATCACGCAGCGTCCGGTCTTGGCGACAGAAGCCGTAATCGTCTCAATATCCAGCGGCACCAGCGAGCGCAGATCAACCACCTCAGCATCAATACCGGTCTCGGTGACAGCCGCTTCCGCCACATGCACCATAGTGCCATAGGCCAGCACTGTGACTGCGGAACCTTTGCGCCGGATGGCCGCCTTGCCGATCGGCACCGAGTAATAGCCCTCCGGTGTTTCACTCAAAACATGTTTTGACCAAGGTACGACCGGTTGGTCGTAATGTCCGTTGAACGGCCCGTTATAAAGCCGTTTCGGTTCCAGAAAGATCACCGGATCATCATTCTCGATGGCCGAGATCAGCAGGCCTTTGGCGTCATAAGGATTGGACGGAATAATGGTCTGCAACCCCGCCACATGGGTAAACAATGCCTCGGGGCTCTGGCTATGGGTCTGCGCACCAAAAATACCGCCGCCGCATGGCATACGGATCACCATCGGCGCGGTATAATCACCGGCAGAGCGAAAGCGCAGACGTGCGGCCTCCGAGACGATCTGGTCATAGGCCGGATAGACATAATCGGCGAACTGGATTTCCGCCACAGGACGCAGGCCATAGGCGCCCATGCCGACCGCCACACCGACAATACCGGTTTCGGAAATCGGTGTATCGAAGCAGCGCGCCTCACCATATTTGCGCTGCAACCCTTCCGTGCAGCGGAATACGCCGCCGAAAAAGCCGACATCCTGACCGAACACGACCACCTTGTCGTCACGCTCCATCATCACATCCATCGCTTCGCGGATGGCCTCAATCATTGTGCGTCTTGGCAATACAGGTTTTGACATCATCAATACCCCATCTGCTGGCGCTGCTCGCGCAAATGCTGCGGCATGTCCTTATAGACATCCTCGAACATGGTTGCGGGACTGACTTTCGGCCCTTCATGCAAAGTGCCGTATTTCAAAGCCTCGCGGGCGGCATCATTAACCTCTGCATCAATACCGGCCAGCAGCTGCACATTGCGCTCCTCGCTCCATTCACCTTTGCGGATCAGATGTTGTTTGAGCCGCTCTACCGGATCGCCCAGCGGCCAGTTCAGCTCCTCCTCTTTCGGCCGGTATTTGCTCGGATCATCGGAGGTGGAATGCGGCGCCACACGATAGGTCACCCATTCAATCAGTGTCGGCCCCAGATTGCGCCGTGCCCGCTCTGCCGCCCAGCTTGCTGCCGCATAGACCGCCAGATAATCATTGCCATCCACCCGCAAAGACGGAATAGCAAAACCATGAGCGCGGGAGGCAAAGCTGATATTCTCGCCACCTGCCACCGATTGCGGCGATGAAATCGCCCATTGATTATTGACGATGTTGAGGACCACCGGCGGACGGTAGACCGAGGCAAAAACCAGCGCCGCGTGAAAGTCACTCTCGGCAGTGGAACCGTCACCGATCCATCCGGCAGCGATTTTTGTATCACTGCGCATAGCGGAAGCCATGGCCCAGCCGACGGCCTGCACAAATTGCGTGCCGAGATTACCGGAGATCGAGAAAAATCCGGCCTCCGGTGCCGAATACATGACCGGCAATTGCCGCCCTTTGAGATGGTCTTTTTCGTTGGAGAGCACCTGACAAATCATATCGGTCAGCGGGAAACCTTGTGCTATCAACAGTCCCTGCTGGCGATAGGTGGGGAAATTCATATCCCCTTTTTGCATCACCATCTGAAAAGCGCAGGCAATCGCTTCTTCACCGGTACATTGCATATAGAAAGAGGTTTGACCCTGCCGCTGCATGCGCATCATGCGCCGGTCATAGGCACGGGTTTTGAGCATGGAGCGCAGACCGTGGCGCAATTGCTCTGCCGTCAGATCCGGCACCCACTCGCCTTTAGCCTCGCCGTCATCATCCAGCACCCGTACCAGATTATAGGCCAGATCATGCATAGCATAAGGATCGGAATCAACCGGCGGGCGGCGCATTTCGCCCGCTCCGGCAAAACGTAAATGCGGATTAGGCGGCGGGACACTTTCTCCCCGCATCGTGCGGGGCATATGTAATGAGAGTGGCGGATATGACATGACTGCACTTCTCCATTGGCTGGAACTGATACTGCATGCTGTTTCTGCCGCTCCCCCCGAATGGCAGAATGTATTCCGTTTGTCCCCTTAACCTCTGCTGTCTATATTTTCGGCCACGGCCTTTGCTGTGGGCGAAGTTGTTCATAGGCATGGGCAAGTTGCAACACGCCCAGATCATCAAAACGCTGACCAATAATCTGCAAACCGATCGGTAACCCTTTTTCCGTGTAACCGCAATTCACAGACACAGCAGGTTGTTCCGACATATTCATGGCAACGGTGAAAGCAATATGCTCGAACGGGCGCTGCGGATCATTCAGCGGTGAAGCCCATTCTGCCGGATAAGTCGGCATCGGCGCTGTCGGCGAAATAATAAAATCATAAGAGCTGATTGCCGCCAGCGCCGCATTGCGCATGGCCTCGATCTGCGCAAAGCCCTGATAGACCTGCGCACCGTTCAAATCCTTGCCGCCTTCTGCCCACTGATAAATATAAGGCAGGATTTTTGCCTGATTATCCGGCGTCATTTTGGAAATATCGCCCCATGAGCGCACACGCCAGAAATGATCCAGCCCGTCAATCATCTCACGGGTGAGATAGCTAGGCACTTCCTCAACAATCGCACCGGCATTGGCAAAGGCTTGTGCTGCGGCTTCTACCGCCGCTTTGACCTCAGGCTCCACAGCGGAGCCAAAACCGGCATCCAGCCACAGGCCGATACGCAGATTCTTGACATCGCGCTTCAAATTCATCCAGTCAATACGGCTGTAAGGCAGGCTCATCGGATCGCGGCGATCCGGCTTGGACAGAACCGACATATAGAGCGCAGCATCTGCAACTGTCCGTGTCATCGGCCCTGCAACACGACCGATGAAAGGCGGATCAATCGGAATACGTCCGAAAGACGGTTTAAGCCCCACCACCCCACACCAACCGGCAGGCAGGCGGATGGAACCGCCAATATCTGTACCAATATGCAAAGGACCGTAACCGGCAGCAGCTGCCGTTCCCGCCCCTGCACTGGAACCGCCGGGATTGGTGGCCAGATCCCACGGATTGCGCGCCAGCTCATGGAAACTCGACAGGCCGGACGACAACATGCCGAGATCAGGCATCGTCGTTTTACCCAGAATAATACCACCGCTCTCGCGGGATCGGGCAGCAGGCGGTGCATCTTTTGCCGCCGGGTTCAATGCTATTGCTGCGCAACCGAGCGGTACCGGCAAACCTTTGGTGGCAATATTTTCTTTGATAGTCAGCGGCACGCCGTCAATCGGCCCGCGCTCTTCTTTCCGCCTCCAGCGACCTTCCGACAGGGTTGCTGCGGCCAGTGCCGCTTCCGGCTCAAAAGCCCACATCGCATGAAGCTGCGGCTCGCAACGCTCAATCCGGTCGATCACGGATTCTGCCACTTCCACCGGCGACAGAGTACCCGCCTTATAACCGGCAACCATTTCGACAGCGCTTAAATCAGCAAGCTCGGACATATCTGCTCCCATTTCCCTGTCTGACGCGAACCTCTTGGCGGGTTTTGATCTTCAGACAGACATTCAGTTTTTCATTACAAAGCTTTCATCCGCATTTTACGCCCGTATTTTTTTACGTCGGCCGGAAAACGGTTTTGGCACGGCATTAACCAGTGCTTGTGTGTATGGATGCTGCGGATTGTCAAAGACCTCATTGGTCGGCCCTTCTTCAACAATTCTGCCCAGATGGATCACCGCCACACGGTCTGTAATCACCCGCATCACACCAAGGTCGTGGCTGATGAACAGATAGGACAGGCCGAATTGCTCCTGCAAATCCATCATCAGATTGAGCACCTGCGCCTGAATGGAAACATCCAGTGCCGAAACCGGCTCATCGGCAACAATCAGTTTCGGGCGCGTAATCAATGCGCGGGCAATCGCGATACGCTGGCGCTGACCGCCGGAAAATTCATGCGGATATTTATCCGCAGCTGATGCGGACAAGCCTACCGCCTCAAGCACCTGACGGATACGCTCTTCACGGTTTTCAGCTGTTGCGGCACTTTCCAGTGACACAACCGGCTCCGCCAGAATGCGGCGCACAGAATGACGCGGATCGAGCGAACCGTAAGGATCCTGAAAAATAGCCTGAAACTCTTTGCGCGCGGCTTTCAGCTCCGCTCGCCCCAGACTGTAAATATCCTTGCCATTGATGGTCACACTACCGGATTGCGGCTTTTCCAGTCCCATGACTGAACGTGCCAGTGTAGACTTACCGGAACCGGATTCGCCGACAATGCCAAGGCTTTCGCCCTGCCTCAGGCTGAGGCTGACACCATGCAGCACCCGCAAATTTTGCGGCTTGGAAAGCAAGGACTGTTTTGGCAGCGTATAATCACGCACCAGATCACGCACTTCCAGAAGAGCAGTCATGCCATCACCTCATCTGTCAACGGATGAAAACAAGCGACCCGATGCGTCACATCCAGAAAACCCGTATTACCTAACGGCGGGACTGTTGCACGGCAATCCGCCTGCACAAAACGGCAACGGTCAGCAAAGCCACATTGTGGCAAACGACTGAACGGATCGGGCACCACACCGGCAATCGTGGTCAGACGCTGGCGTTTATCCGTGTTTTCCGGCTTCGGACGTATTGTCAGACTATGCGGCGAGGCTGCAAAAAGCCCGCGCGCATAAGGATGCGCCATATGGCGAAAAACATCCTGCGTATCGCCGGTTTCGACCACGCGCCCTGCATACATCACCGCAATACGATCTGTCATTTCCGAGACTACGCCGAGATCATGGGTAATCAACAACAGTGCCGTGCCGCTCTCGTCAATAAGCTCATCCAGCAGATCAAGAATTTGCGCCTGAACGGTGACATCCAGTGCCGTGGTCGGCTCATCCGCAATCAGCAATTCCGGCTCGCAGGCCAGTGCCATCGCAATCATCACACGCTGGCGCTGGCCACCGGATAATTGATGCGGATAAAGTTCCAGATCAAAACGCGGGGCAGCAAGGCCAACACGATCCAGCAAACGACGCGCGGTCTTATCGGCATCGGCACGGTTCTCTCTCAGATGCAGGCGGCGGCCTTCACTGATCTGCGCACCGATGGTTTTAATCGGGTTCAGCGCCGTCATCGGCTCCTGAAAAATCATCGCCATTTGCCGCCCGCGCATCGTGCAATGAGCAGCCTCTGAGATTGTTGTCAGATCCTGTCCGTCGAAGCGCAGGGTTCCGCTCAAAGCCATACGATGCGGCAGCAACCCCATGACCGCCAATGCGGTGATGGATTTACCCGAGCCGGATTCCCCGACAATGCCCAGACGCTCACCACGATTTAGTGTCAGTGTGATGCCGGACAGAATTTCGGCCTGCCTGCCTCCGGCTTGCAAATGCACGCCCAGATCACGGATTTCGAGAAGCGGTATGGTCATCTCTCTCTCCTGACACGCGGGTCGAGTATATCACGCAAACCATCACCCAGCATATTCAACCCGAGAACCGCAAAGGTAATGGCCAGCCCCGGAAAAATCGCCAGATGCGGCGCGTCATAAATATAGGTCTGCGCATCATTGAGCATCTTACCCCAGCTTGGCATAGGAGGCTGCGTACCAAGACCGACATAGGACAGGCCAGCTTCCGCCACGATAGCCAAGGCAAACTGAATAGTCGCCTGCACGATCAGCACATGGCCGATATTCGGCAGAATGTGATCCAGCGTAATCGCCACATCGCTGCGCCCTGCACAGCGGGCTGCCAGCACATAATCGCGCTTCCACAGCCCCATCGACGCACCACGGGTAATACGGGCGAAAACCGGAATATTGAAAATACCAATAGCGATCATCGCATTAACCGCACCGGGACCGAATACGGCAGTGATAATCACGGCTGTCAGCAGTGCCGGAAAAGCGAAAGCCAGATCAGTCATGCGCATGACAAAACCGTCGATCATGCCACCGCGTGCCGCCGCATAGGCGCCGAGCGGCACACCAAGCCCCATACCAACCGCAACAGCAATCAACGCCACCGACAAAGAGTTACGCGCACCGACCATAATCATCGACAACACATCACGACCAAGTGCATCGGTGCCCAGCCAATGCTGCATCGACGGCCCCTGCAATTTGCGCAGAATATTCATGCCTGTGGGGCTGTAAGGTGTCCAGACCAGTGACAGCACGGCCAGTCCGATCAGAAATCCGGTAATAATTGTCCCGATCAGCAGGCTGCGGCTCAGTCCGAAAGACAGCAAGACCATACGGCTGCAGCGGGAGAAATTTTCTGCCATGCTCATGCCCGCACTCCTGCAGACAGGCGCGGATCGAGAAAGCCATAGGCCATATCAACCAGAAAGTTCACTGCAATCACACTGGCTGCCAGTAAGGTCACCAGCGACTGCACCGTGACCAGATCGCGCTGCGCAATTGACTGGAAAATCAAACGGCCAAGACCCGGCAGATTGAACACGTTTTCAATAATGATTGTACCGGCCAGCAGGAATGAGAATTGCAGACCCAAAATCGTCACCACGGGGATCAGGGCATTGGGCGTCGCATGTTTCCACAAGGCTGCATTGCGGCTCAAACCTTTGGCGCGGGCTGTGCGTACAAAATCCTCACTCAAGGTTTCCAACACCGCAGAGCGGGTAACGCGCGCCAGAATGGCAGCCAGCGGCAAGGCCAGCGCCACAGCCGGCAGGATCAGCGAGCGGGTGCCTGTCCACAGACCATTTTCCCAACCGGCAAAACCGGAAGCCGGAAACCAGCCAAGTGTGAGAGCAAAAAACAGGATCAGCAGCAAACCGAGCCAGAAATTCGGGATCGCCACACCAATCTGTGCAACGCCCATCCCCACCACATCGGTCGCACTGCCACGCTTTGAAGCGGCGATCACACCAAGAGGAATAGCAATCACCACGGAGAGGATCATCGCCAGCACCGCCAGCGGCAAAGTCACCTGCAAGCGTGGCCCGATCAGCTCACTGATCGGCACGGAATAGGTATAGCTGGTGCCGAAATCACCAACCGGAAAGCCGGTAATCCAATTTAAATAACGCACAATTAGCGGAGCATCGAGACCGAGTTGTTTTTGCAAAGCCGCCAAAGTGTCAGGCTGCGCATTAATACCAAGCATAATCGCTGCCGGATCACCCGGAAGCACCTGCATCAGCAGGAAAACAATAACAGAGGCCGCCAGCGTCGTCAGGATCAGAGAGATCAGACGCCCTGTAAAATAACGCAGCAAATGCGGCCTCCTTCAATATTCATTTCAGCATCAACAGGATCAGTCTGCCCAGTACACACTGGTCAGGTCATTGGCCGGAATGGTCTGATTTTTCCACATGCCTTTGAGCTTTTTGTCCCAGACGCCGATTTTCGGCAGGGCATAGAGAAACACATTCGGCTCGTCTTCAGCGAGTTTGCGCTGCAACTGACCAAGCAATTCAAGTTGCTGCTTGTCGTCTGTTGCTTCAGAAAACTGCTTGTAGATCGCCTTATATTCAGGGCTGTTATAGTTGAAGTAATATTTATCCCGCGCATAGATATCGAGGTCGCGGGTTTCCACATGCGCGATAATCGTCGCGTCAAAATCGCTGCGGGCAAAGACCTGATCCAGCCATTGCGCGAACTCAACCGGCACAAGTTTCACCTCGATGCCAACTTCTGCCAGCATTGCCGCAATCACCTCGCCACCACGGCGTGCATAGGCAGGCGGCGGCAACATGATAGTGATGGAAGTACCCGCAGGAACACCGACTTCAGCCAGCAATGCTTTGGCCTTCGCCACATCATAAGGATAGGTATCGCTCAGATCGACATAGCCCGGTTCAGCCGGTGTATAATGAGCACCAATGGTCTTGGCGAGGCCGGTCGTGATCGCTTCCTGCACCACATTCCGGTCGATGGCATGGGCAAGCGCACGGCGCACCCGCACATCGTCAAAAGGCTTGCGCGCATTATTCAGTGACATAATCACCTTGCCAGCTGTCGAGCCGATTTCCACAGCAAGACGTTCATCGCTTTGCAGGCGGCTGATGAGCTCCGGCGCCGGAAATTCAGGGAAAGCATCGACATCACCGGCCATAACCGCAGCGGCAGCCGCTGACGGATCGCTGATGAAGCGGAAAGTGATCGCAGAGAGCTTAGCAGGCTCGCCCCAGTAATCAGGATTGCGCTCGAACTCGATCCGGTCGCCCTGCAGCCAACGCTTGAATTTGAACGGCCCTGTGCCAACCGGATTGGTTTTGTTGGTGGCAATCGTATCCGGTGCCATCATTACCGCATCACCCCAGCCCATCCCGAACAGGAAGGTGGAGGACGGACGTTTCAGCGTCACAACAGCACTTGCCGGATCAGGACATTCTGTCTTTTCAATCGGCGCAAACAGTGCCTTTTGCGCATTGGTGGAATCCGGCGCTATGGCGCGGTCATAGGTGAATTTCACAACGGAACAATCGAAGGGCGTACCATTATGAAATTTCACGCCCTGACGCAGCTTGAATGTGTAGGTCAGATTATCCGGTGAAATCGTCCAACTTTCCGCGAGGTTCGGCTTAACAGCGCCCTCTTCATCAATACGCACCAGACCTTCATAGAGATTATTATAGGTCAGTCGGCGAATGGAAGCCGCAGCATTTGCTGTCGGGTCCATACCCGGAGGTTCCAGCACCTCGCCGATTGCCAATGTGTCTTTTGCCAGCCCTGAACCGCTCGTCGCTACAACAGCAATCCCCGTCATTGCTGCCAGCATGAACTGTCCGGTCAAATATTTATATCGCATTGCCTGTCCCCTTATTTATATCATCCTGATGTTGCTCAGGAATTACCGGAATAGAGCTGGCCGACTTTAATACGAACCACTGATCGTTCAAAGGTTTATCACATCCGAAGCCGCAGTTTTAAATTGAACGGCCGCCATCCACATCCAATGCAACGCCGGTGATCATACTCGCTGCCGGTGAGCACAAAAACGCAGCGCTTTCTGCCAGATCTTCCGGTTTCAGCAAACGGCCAAGCGGAATGGAAGCGCGGAATTTCTGACGGATTTCTTCCGTATCCTCGCCCATAAATGTCGTGAGCAGCGGTGTTTCACCGGCCACAGGATTGAGTGCATTGACGCGGATATTCTCCGGTGCCAGTTCAATCGCCAGCGCCTTGGTGGCGGAAACAACCCAGCCCTTAGTGGCATTATACCATGTGAGGTTCGGGCGCGGACGGGCAGCGCCGGTAGATGCAATATTGAGAATAACGCCACCGCCATTATCTTTAAAATGCGGGATCAGAGCACGGCTCATCAGATAAATGCCGCGAATATTCACGCCAACAATACGGTCAAATTCATCCGGCTGCACATTTTCCGCCGGTTGTGGTTTATGGCCGATACCGGCATTGTTGATGAGAATATCAATCCGACCGAACTGCATCTGTGCCTGACGCACCGCTTCCGCCACACCATTTTCCGATGCAATATCCGCTTCAACCGCCAGCCCCTTGCCGCCAAGTTCTCCTGCCACGCGCTTTGCACCCGCAGCATCGCGATCAACGACGACCACATTTGCACCTTCGCGGGCAAATTTACGCGCCATAGCCTCACCAAACCCCGAACCTGCGCCGGTGATGATTGCAGTTTTATTCTCAAGCGAACCAGTCATTATGCGGTATTCTCCCATGCGATTTTCTGCAGATCAGCCGTGATAGACCGAAATGGTTTTCAGCGAGGCAAAGCCGTAAAGCGCCTCAAACCCTTTCTCGCGACCATGGCCGGAGCGTTTCACCCCGCCAAAAGGCAGCTCAATGCCGCCGCCTGCTCCGTAATTATTGATAAACACCTGTCCGGCATGCACCGCATGCGCCATGCGCAATTGCCGTGCACCGTCTTTTGTCCACACACCGCAAACCAGCCCGTAAGGCGTGCTATTGGCCAGAGCCACGGCTTCCTCTTCCGTATCAAACGGCATAATCACCTGCACGGGGCCGAAAATTTCCTCCTGTGCCAAACGGTGTTGCGGTGGCACATCACGCAGCAAAGTCGGGCGCACATAAGCACCGTTTTTCGGTGCATCAGGCACAATTTCACCCTGCGCCGCAACCTGCAAACCATCCTGTTTTGCCAGTTGCAAATAGTCTTCAATAATCGCTTTCTGACGTGCTGAGACAACAGGCCCGAGCGACAGATCAGCTTCCGCTGCACCGACCTTGAGCGCATGGTAGCGCTCACTCATAGCGGCAATCACCTGTTCATAGACTTCACGCTGCACGAGAATGCGCGAAGAAGCAGAACAGGTCTGCCCCGCATTCTGAATGCCTGCATTGACCAGAAACGGCAATGCACGCTCAATATCCGCATCAGCAAACACGATTTGCGGAGATTTACCGCCGAGTTCCAAAGTCACCGGCACAGCATTTTTAGCCGCTGCCGCCTGCACTGCCTCACCCGTGCGCAAGGAACCGGTGAAAGAAATATGATTGACCTGCGGATGCGAAGACAAAGCCGCTCCGGCCTCGCCCCCCAGTCCTGTCACCACATTCAGCGCACCGGTCGGCAATCCGGCCTCGTGGGCAATCCGCGCAAATTCGAGAATAGTCAGGCAGGCTTCTTCCGCGGGTTTGACCACCGCAGCATTGCCCATAGCCAGAGCCGCACCAAGGCTGCGGCCAAGGATCTGCATCGGATAGTTCCACGGGATAATATGCCCCGTCACACCATGCGGCTCATAGACAGACAGAACGGTGAAACCATTCTGATAAGGCAGTGTATCACCATGCACCTTGTCAGCAGAGGCACCGTAAAATTCCAGATAACGCGCCAGCGCTACCACATCAGCGCGCGCCTGCGTTAAAGGCTTGCCGACATCACGTGCTTCCAGCACAGTCAGAAGATCAATCTCACGCAATACCGCTTCTGAGATTTTATGCAGAATACGGCCGCGTTCGGTTGCGGTCATTTTTCCCCAGAGACCGGATAAGGCTGCACGCGCAGCATCAACGGCGAGATCAATATCAGCCGCAGTGCCACGGGCGATCAGCGCCAGATCACTACCGTCTGACGGATTTTTCAGTGTCAGCACCTCACCCTGCACGGCATCCTGCCACACACCATTAATGAAATTGCCGTAGCGCCGCTGTCCGTTCTCTATCCCGTGTGCCATGTCATTCTCTCCCGCAGGATGTTTCCTGCTGATTATTTTGCATCATCTGAAGGCTGTTGATGGTCTTGCGGATATGCTGCCGCGCCAATTCCTCAGCCCCTGTACCGTCTTTGCGCGCAATCGCCCCAACGATCAGAGCATGTTCCTCAATGGCATTTTTCGCCCGCTCTGCTGTGAGTGCAAAAACCGGCGCAAAGACCTGCGATGTCATGCGCAAGAGAGGTACAAAATTCTCAAGAGAAGCATTGCCGCCTGCTGCCATTACCGCCAGATGAAAATCCACATTGGATTGCGTATAGGCTTTGGAATCCCAAGGCTCGATTATCGAGCGCTGATGCATAATGAGTTTCTCAAGACCGGCAATCGCACCTGCATCGGCGCGCTCGGCAGCAAAACGAGCAGCAACACCGTCAATCACTTCACGCACGGCATAGGCATCGAGCAAATGCGGCAGGTCAACATTTGCCACACGCACACCGCGACCAGGGAGATGAACGATCAGACCATCGCGCTCGAGCACGCGCAATGCTTCACGCAGCGGCGTGCGGCTGATACCAAATTCAGCAGCAATATGCTCCTGTCGCAAAATCGTGCCCGGCGCATATTGACCCGCATAGATGCTCTCACGAAGTGCTTGCGCAACTTCGTCCAGCAGCCTCGTTTGGCTGCTCCATTTATAGCTGGACAAGCCTGTGTTCCCTTATATTTTTCACTATGATTATCCAGGATACAAAATTGATCAAGCCAAAAAATCTTCTCAGCCGATATTTGTTTTCACAGACTTCTCACGCCTGAACTGAATGCGTGCTCCGGTCTCAGCGATGCAGAAAAAACGGATCGCGTTTTTCGATAAAGGCGCTCATCCCCTCTTTCTGATCGTGACTGGCAAAGCCTGAATGGAACAGACGGCGCTCGAATTGCACACCCTGAGACAGTGTTGTTTCATAGGCCGCATTCACAGCCTCTTTCGCCATCATTGCTACCGGCAGAGATTTCTCCGCAATGGTGGATGCCACACTCAAAGCTTCTTCAAGCAGCTGATCTGCGGGGATGATACGGGAAACCAGACCGCAGCGCTCGGCCTCATCGGCCTCCATCATCCGCCCTGTCAGGCACATTTCCATCGCCTTGGATTTACCGACAAAGCGGGTAAGACGCTGTGAGCCACCCATGCCCGGAATAACGCCAAGGCGGATTTCCGGCTGGCCAAATCGGGCATTATCTGCCGCCAGAATAAAATCGCACATCATCGCCAGTTCGCAGCCGCCGCCCAGCGCATAGCCTGCCACAGCTGCGATAATCGGTTTGCGCACCGAGGTAAAACGCTCCCACTCGCCGAACCAGTCTGCCGCGAACATAGTGCTGAAATCCTGCGCCTGCATTTCCTTGATATCCGCGCCGGCAGCAAATGCTTTGGTAGAGCCGGTCAGAACAATACAACCCACATGCTCGTCTTTGTCTGCTGCCTCCGCCGCTGCGATCAGCTCTGCCGCCAGTTGGCGGTTCAGCGCATTCAGCGCCTGAGGACGGTTCAGCGTGATGAGCAGCACACGACCATGCATTTCTGTGAGAATGGTTTCATAAGTCATGATGTACCCTCCTTGCCGCGTAACAGGCGGATAATACCGGAGAAATCCTCCCCGCCGGAGCCAAGCGCATTGAACAAATTATAGAGCTGTGCCGCCTCCGCTCCCAATGGCGTGGTTGCCCCCACAGAAGCAGCCGCCTCCTGCGCCAGTTTCAAATCTTTCAGCATCAGGCTTGCAGCAAAGCCCGGCTGATAATCCCTGTTTGCAGGGGATGTCGGCACCGGCCCCGGCACAGGACAATTGGTGGTGAGCGCCCAGCACTGGCCGGACGAAGTGGAGGCCACATCAAATAATGCCTGCTGGGACAGCCCCAGCTTTTCCCCCAAAACGAAAGCCTCGCACACGCCAATCATAGAGATGCCGAGGATCATATTATTGCAGATTTTCGCCGCTTGCCCTGCACCCGCATCACCGCAATGTACAATGCGCTTGCCCATAGCGGCCAGAACCGGTTCAGCCTTGTCAAAAGCAGCTTTTTCGCCACCAGCCATAAAGGTGAGCGTTGCCGCCGTTGCACCAACCACACCACCGGAAACCGGCGCATCAATGCTCAATAATTTATGCTCTGCCGCCATTTCATGCGCCTTGCGGGCGCTGGCAACATCAATGGTCGAGCAATCAATCAAGAGTGTGTCCGGCACAACCAGCGCTGTCAGCTCACGCCAGACACTCAAAACATGGGAACCCGCAGGCAGCATGGTGATAATCACACCAGCGCCCTGCACAAGCTGCGCAACATTATCTGCAATCTGAACGCCGTTTGCTTTAGCTGCTTGTTTTGATGCCTCAACCAGATCAAAACCACGCACGTTAAATCCCGCTTTGACGAGATTGGCCGCCATTGGCCCGCCCATATGACCGAGGCCGATAAAACCGATTGTTTGAGTGTTCATTTGCCTCTCCCGTTCAGTAGCTCACGGGCGATAATCACCCGCATGATTTCATTGGTACCTTCCAGAATCTGATGCACGCGCAGATCACGCACCAGTTTTTCCACGCCATATTCGCTCAGATAACCGTAGCCGCCATGCAGTTGCAGCGCCTGATCGGCAATGTTAAATCCGGCATCAGTGACGAAATGTTTGGCCATAGCGCATAGTTTCACCGCATCGGCATCATGACGGTCGAGCGCACGGGCTGCACGGTGCAGAAATGTGCGCGCTACTTCCAACTCCGTAGCCATATCGGCAAGGCGGAATTGCAATGCCTGAAACTGATGCAGCTTGGAGCCAAAAGCCTTGCGCTCATCCATATAGGTCAGTGCCTTGTCAAAAGCGGCCTGCGCTCCGCCGAGCGAACAGGCGGCGATATTCAACCGCCCGCCATCAAGCGCAGACATAGCAATTTTAAAACCGATGCCTTCCTGACCAATCAGGTTTTCCGCCGGTACGCGCACATTATCGAACATCACCGTGCGGGTCGGCTGGGCATTCCAGCCCATTTTCTTTTCATTGGTACCAAAGGACAAACCAACTGCATCCTTCGGCACGATAAAGGCTGAGATGCCTTTGGCTCCTGCCGCGCCGGTTCGTGCCATCACGATATAAATATCACTCGCACCGGCACCGGAGATAAACTGCTTCTGCCCTGTAATCAGATAATCATCACCATCGCGCACGGCTTTGGTGCTGAGATTGGCGGCATCGGAACCACAGGACGGTTCGGTCAGGCAATAGCTGGCGATCAGCTCCATAGGTGTCAGTTGCGGCAACCATTTTTGCCGCTGTGCTTCTGAGCCATAGGCATCAATCACCCATGCGCACATATTATGGATCGACAGAAATGAAGCGATGACCGGACAGCCTTGCGACAGTGCTTCAAAAATCAGAGTCGCATCCATGCGGGTCAGGCCGGAGCCACCTACATCGTCACGGATGTAAATACCGCCCATACCCAGCGCCGCTGCCTTGCGCAGCACGTCCACGGGAAAGTGCTTCCGCTCATCCCATTCCAGAGCATAAGGTGCCAGTTCCTGCGCGGCAAAATCCGCAGCCATAGCGAAAATGCTGCTCTGCTCCTCATTGAGTTCACCGGACATGGTTCTCTCCTTCACTCTGCACAGGTCTGTTGCGCCCGATGTTCAGTTCCGGAAATTCACCCTCATTAAAAGCTACACCACGAAACACATCATCCTCGATGCCCTCCCGCTCAAAACGGCGTAGTTGCACACGGCGGATTTTTCCGGAGATTGTCTTGGGCAGTTCCCGCACAAATTCCAGCGAGCGGATGCGCTTGAACGGTGCCAGACGCTCATTGGTATATTGCAGCACCGAGAGTGCGAGCGCACGCGAAGGCTCTTCACCGGCACGCAGCAGAATATAGGCTTTGGGAACCGACAGGCGGATCGGATCATCTACCGGAATGACAGCAGCCTCAGTCACCGCATCATGTTCCAGCAACACGCTTTCCAGTTCAAACGGGCTAATACGATAATCAGAGGATTTGAACACATCATCGGCGCGGCCAACGAAATGCAAATAACCATCAGCATCCTGATAGGCGACATCACCGGTGCGGTAGACACGACCATCGGTGCCGCTGAGCCTGCCGTCCGTTTCCTGATAGCCCTGCATCAGCCCTGCCGGATGCTTATCATCCAGCACCAGACAGACTTCGCCTTCCTGCGCTGCATGACCGTCTGCATCAAGGATCACCACTTCGTAGCCCGGCAATGGCCTGCCCATAGCACCGCTTTTTACAGGTTGCGCGGGGGTGTTGGCCACCTGTGCCGTGGTTTCAGTCTGGCCATAACCATCGCGAATGGTCAGTCCCCATGCGTCGCGCACCTGATCAATAATTTCAGGATTAAGCGGCTCACCGGCACCTACCACTTCGCGCAGGTTCATTTTACAGGCTTTGAGGTCTTCCTGTATCAGCATACGCCACACCGTTGGCGGGGCACACATCGTGGTCACTGCGCAGCGCTGCATTTCTGCCAGCAACACCTTGGCGCTGAAGGCTGGCTGGTTGACAACCAGCACTATGGCACCGGCATTCCACGGTGCGAAGAGCGAACTCCATGCATGTTTCGCCCAGCCCGGAGACGAGACATTCAGATGGATATCGGCCGGTTGCAGACCAACCCAATACATGGTCGAAAGTGAGCCTACCGGATAGCTGCGATGGCTATGGCGCACCAGCTTCGGTTTGGCCGTGGTACCCGAAGTGAAATAAAGCAGCATCGGATCATGCGGCTGTGTTTCACCATCCGGCTGAAATTCATCGGGCTGATTGAAGGCTTCGTTATAATCATGCCAGTTGCTGTTTTCCGTTACGTGAGCATTTGGAACCTGAATGCGTAGCACCTCATTTCCGGCCAGTCCCTCGCATTTTAAGAGCTGATCGCCGGTTGCGAGAATAGCGCAGGCATGGCCGCGCTCCAGTCGGTCAGACAGTTCATCCGGTGTCAGCAATGTCGTCGCTGGGATGACAATAATGCCGAGTTTCATTGCTGCCAGCATCACTTCCCACAGGGCAGGCACATTGCCGAGTAGTACCAACAGATGATCGCCGCGCTTCAATCCAAGCCCGCGCAGATAATTGGCAAGCTGGGAAGAGCGGATGCTCAGATCGGCAAAACTCAATTTTATGTCTGTTTGCGTGGCGCTATCAACAATCCACAAAGCGGTCTGATCGCGGCTTTGCGGATTGGCAGCAAGCTCGGCATCAAACCAGTCCAGCGCCCAGTTGAAAGGCAGCGCCTCCGGCCAGACAAAACCGGCTTTCGCGGCCTGATAATCCTCGCGATATTTTAACAGAAAATCACGCGCCTGCTTAAAATTCTCCGTACTCAGCTGCCTCATGCAATCCTCCCAAAATGCATAAATCACTGTGTCTGCGATTTCATAAAACCGCATTGATTGTCAGTTGAAACGCTCCACCGCTATCGCTGTTGCCTCACCGCCGCCGATGCAAATACTGGCAATGCCACGTTGCAAATCATGGGTCTGCAAAGCTGCCAGCAATGTCACCAGAATACGTGCACCCGATGCACCGATAGGATGGCCGAGCGCACAGGCACCGCCATGAATATTCACTTTCTCCGCTGACAGATTGAGCTCCTGCATTGCAGCCATTGTCACGACAGCAAAGGCCTCATTGATCTCGAAAAGATCGACATCATCTGTTGTCCAGCCGGTTTTCTCATAGAGTTTGCGCATGGCACCGATCGGCGCCGTGGCAAACAGGCGCGGCTCATGGGCATAAGATGTCTGCGCAACAATACGGGCAAGCGGTGTCAGTCCGCGTTTTTCTGCCTGCGAAAGACGCATCAGCACCAGTGCCGCTGCACCATCCGAAATCGAGCTGGAATTGGCGGCCGTAACCGTTCCGTCCTCACGAAAGGCAGGTCGCAGAAACGGAATTTTCTCCGGTCGTGCTTTGGCCGGTTGTTCATCCATATCAATCAGATGTGCGGAATTGCCGTTTCCCGTCACAACCGGCGCAATTTCCTTTGAAAAATAACCGCGCTCCAGCGCCGTCTGCGCACGCTTTAAAGAGCGCAGCGCGAACTCATCCTGCGCGGTGCGGCTGAACTGAAAGGCCTCGGCACAATCCTCGGCGAAACTGCCCATCAGGCGGCCTTTTTCATAGGCATCTTCCAGCCCGTCGAGAAACATATGATCACTGATTTTGCCATGTCCCATGCGATAACCGCCACGGGCTTTATCCAGTAGATAGGGCGCATTGGTCATGCTCTCCATGCCACCGGCTACGATAATATCCGCACTGCCACCGGCCAGCATATCATGCGCCAGCATCACGGCCTTCATGCCGGAACCGCACATTTTATTGATCGTCGTAGCGCCTGATGCCACGGGAATAGCGGCGGCAATGGCGGCTTGGCGTGCCGGTGCCTGCCCCTGCCCCGCAGACAACACACAACCCAGCAAAGTCTCATCAATCTCGTGTGCTGCAATCTCTGCCCGCTCAATCGCGGCTTTGATTGCTGTTGCACCAAGTTCTGCCGCTTGTACTGTGCTGAAAGCGCCCTGAAAAGCGCCCAGAGGTGTACGTGCCATACCGACAATAACCACAGGATCTGCCATCTGCGCGCCCTCCCGGAGTTGCATATTCAGATGAAGAAACATCAAGCCTAGCCCTAAGATCTATGGCAAAGAATGACAGTTTGGACTTTATTTTATGATCGGTTTTGCCATATCTTGTTATTCAGGAGCAGGAGGAGACAATGATCGGTCGTGGCTTTGTTGATGATGCACTGACAGTCTTGCAACACTATGCACCTGCAAAAATACCGGATGTGCTGGCAGGTGCCGGTATTGATGCCAATGCTTTACAACAACCGGATTTCAAAATGGATGCCGCACATTACAGCCGCCTCTGGCTGGCGATTGCGGAGGAAATTCAGTGTGAGTTTTTCCGCTTTGGCCAGCGCCCGATGCCACCCGGAAGTTTCGCCATGTTGTGCCATGCCGCTCTTTCCAGCGATAATCTCGAACATGCCATCCGCCGGTCATTACGCTTTTTTACCTTGCTGATCGGTGAGCCGAAGGGAGAACTGATCCTGCGTGACGGGCTTGCTGTTATTGTGCTGCGTGAGGTGAGCCCCGCACGTCCGGCCTTCGCCTACCGCACCTTTTTTCTCATTCTTTACGGCGTGCTGTGCTGGCTCGTGAAACGGCGCCTGCCTATCCACGATATTGGTTTTCGCGGTGCGCCTCCGCCGGACAGGCCGGATTATCTGGATTTTTTCAGCACCAAAGTCCGTTTTTTCCAACAGGAGACCAGCCTCAGCTTCGACCCTGTATTACTGTCGTTGAAAATCCACCGCAGCAAAGCAGCCCTAAGGCAGTTTCTGGCACAGGCACCTGCCAATATTCTGCTGCGTTATCGCTATGATCGCGGCAATGCTTCAGCGATCCATAAATTGCTACGGGAAACCCCGCCTGCCAGCTGGCCGGATTTTGCACAGGCAGCGCAAAGCCTGCATATATCCGAACCGACATTACGCCGCCATTTGCGGACAGACGGCATGAGCTATAGCAGCCTCAAAGAAGAACTTCGCCGCCAATATGCGCTGAACTGGCTGCAGGAAACCGATAAGCCTGTCGGTATGATTGCGGCAGAACTCGGCTATACGGAGCCGAGTGCTTTTCACCGCGCTTTTAAAAAATGGACTGGTGCAAGCCCTGCCCGCTACAGATCATCGCAACCGGAGCCAGCCACACGAAACCGCGATTACGGATACGCTGACCGATCTTGAAAATGAAGCTGTCAATGCGATCGCCATGGCGCTGAAAAACCGGCCAGAACCACGCCATAGTAATCGCAACAAACAGCCATGACAGCGTGATATCCGACAGGAAATGGGCACCCATAACCAGCCTGTTCAATGAGAAAACCAAAGCTGCAAAACCAGTAATAATCAGCAGCAGCACACGATTGGTACCGCCCAGAACCAGCGGAATAGCAAGCATTGCCATAGCACTCGCAGATTCACCTGACGGAAAAGAGCAACTGCTCTGACAGCTCTTGGCAATCTGCCATGCCGGACTGAAAAACGAACTGCCGCCGAATTCCATAATTTCATTCGGACGGGCACGGCCGACAAGATATTTCAAACCATGAACAATAGCTGCCGCGCCGATAGCATAGACAGACAGAATATAAAGCAGCTTATGCGGTGCAGGTGGCCAGCGCCGGTTAAACAGACCTTGCAAGATCAGACAAGCAAGCAATGCAGGCACGATGATCGCCGGCAAAGTGCGGTGCAGATCACGCAATGTCAGTAAAAAGCGGTTTTCATGCAGCGGAAACTGGCCTGCACGATCTGCAAACCAGCCGGAAACCGTAATATCAATGACCGGTATCACCATGAAGATAAAGCTGACAATCACTGCCAGTCTTATCAGTATGTTAAGTCTGTAATTGCCATGGCGAATGGCAGAAACATTGCCGTGCAATGGACCGGCAGAACTGCGTATCAGTGCAGGCAGATTATTATTTATACCCATAGAAATTCACGCACGAATAAATACAATAAAAACAAAACATAAATGTAAATCATGAGGTAGCTTTCTCATGGGATAACACTCCGTCCGGCAAGCATCACATGTTGGCCTGTCAGTAAAAATTCACTTTTGTAAAGATTCCGCCTGATAGCTTGCGGTCGTTTTGGATTGCGCGGAAGGAATGAAGAAGACACAAGCGCATGTAACCTCTGCTGCAACTTGGCAGGCAGGTTCTTCTTATCCTGAAATTCTGACTGAAACCCCGTATAATATGGCACTCAACAATTCTCGCTCACGTTTATTACACGCGTTGATGTGCAGCAAAATTGTCAAGATTTAACCGGAAGAAGATGTGATCCGGTTTAAGACTTATCGTCAAACAATATATTCAATAATATTTTTATAATTTACCTATGAAAACTGTATTCTATGACAGTTGTGTAAAAACATTACTCCATAATACGGAACTAAAAACCGGATATTATGAGTTTATGCCGCTGCCCCGTCCGGCTTATTCTCCGCCAATTTGCGCGGAAAAATCATGGTCACGGAAGCTCCGCCCTCAGCAAGACTGGCCTGTTCCACCCTGCCGCCATGGGCAGTCACGATTGCACGGACAATTGACAAGCCCAGACCTGACCCGCCGGTTGCTCTTGCACGGGACGGCTCGCCACGCCAGAACACATCAATCGTATGACCGGAAAACTCCTGATCGAAGCCCGGTCCGCGATCAATAATGCGCAGAAAGGCTTCTTCTTTATTCAGATATCCGCTTTCACAGCGCAAATATCCGCCGGATGATGCATAACGGCAGGCATTTTCCAGAACCGCCAGCATGGCCTGCCGCAGACGCTGACTATCCGCCGGAATGATGGCTCGCTTCAGATTGGTTTCCAGCACCATTCCCGCTTCAGCGAGCAGTGAGCGTGAAGCCTGCAAGACCTGCTCGGCCGCCTGTGCAATATCTGTATTACAGCGCTCGGTCACCAGTTTCTGGCTGGCTGCAAGCGATAAGGTCCGCAAATCATTGACCAGACGGGTCAAACCTTCCACCTGCATCAACAGGTCTTGAATCCGGTCATCATCCCGCGGAAAAATCTTATCGGCCATTCCCTGCAATATGCCCTGAACAATGGTCAGAGGCGTACGCAACTCATGGGCCACAGCCATGGTATTGAAGCGCAGACGGCGTTCCATATTCTCCAGCTCTTCTGCCAGCGCATTGAAGCGCTCGATAAGCATCGCAACTTCGCTGGTGCCTTTAACCGTGCCAGGAACACGGACGGAAAAATCGCCTTCACGCAGGTTATTCACTACGCGTGTAAGCTTTTCCAAAGGGCTGCTGAATTTACGGGCAAGCCAATAACCGATGAGGCTGCAAATCAACGCAGCCCCAAGTCCGAATTTCAGCACCAGAAGATAAAGCTGAGCCTCTGCGTCTTCGTATAAAGGCGTCAGTTGCTGGACAAGAGCCAGAAAATCGGCCTCTTTCGGAAGCTCCCCCCTGTCCAGCATCTCATAAGCGAGACGGGCATTATCACTGATCTGGCTCAGATATTGCTGCTCATACAGGCCTTGTACCCACATGACACCGAAGAAAATAATCGAAAAACTGAGCATCAGCATCGCTGCTGTGACCAGAGCTGAAACCGTACTCAGCGACAGGCGGGATAATTTCATCTTGGTTCTGCCAGACGGTAGCCAATACCGCGTACCGCCGGAAACAGACCGGACGGCCCGCCTGATGCTTCAATTTTGCGACGCAGATTGGCAATATGCGTATCAATGGTACGAACCAGCGCATCACTTTGCGGCAGACAGGCATCCAGCAGATCATTGCGCGGAAATGCGTGGGTCGGACGCCGGATCATATGGGCGAGAATGCGAAACTCGCTCAGCGTTAACGGCAGCAGCTGCCGCTCCTCATCCGTATCGGTGAAAGCCGCATGGGCATCGAAATCAACCAGAATGTTCTCAAAGCGGATCGCTGCATTGGCCGCATTATTACGGGTGCGACGCAACACGGCATTCACCCGCGCCACAACTTCCTGCGGGTTGAACGGCTTAATCACATAATCATCCGCACCGAGGCGCAGACCTGAAAGACGATCCAGATCTTCTGCCAGCGCGCTGATCATAATTACCGGAATATTGCTTTCCCGCCTGATGCGCGCCAGAACTTCAAAACCGTCATATTTGGGCATTTTGACATCCAGCAGGATCAGATCCGGCGACAGCATGGCATGATGGCGCAATGCTATTTCACCATCAGAAGCACAGACTGTGCGGAACCCGTCACGGATGAGGTAAGCTTCGAGAATACCGGCAATTGCCGGTTCATCTTCAACAATCAGTATCAAGCCTTTGTCAAGCATTCCGCACCTTTTATACCGGGTTCGCACAAGGCAATATAGTCTGACAAATCAATATCAACCATCACCTGCATAGGGAAACAATTGCCAGTATAAGCTGAATGTCAAGATTTTGTGTGCGTCACGCCAAGCATCAAAAGGCGCATTCCTAATAAAGTGCCTGCATATTGCCGGTAAACATTATTTCCCGACAAATTGTCCGATTTCCGCCAGTTAAAGAGAACCTGTTCAAAAGAACAAGTTCTCTGCACATTATTACAGTCAAACTGCCAGTGCGTTCTCAATAGCCTGTTTTTCATCCGCCGTCAGATCAAGCCGGTTCAGATCTGCATCCAGCAACACCGGCACGTCACATCCCTGTGGCAGGACAGCGAGCGCGGGTGTTTCATTCTTCTTATTTCCGGCTGCAACGCTCAGATAAAACGGCTCTTCTTTCTTCTTAAAACGGCTGGCACGCTTCTTCTTTTTACCCGCTTCATTCAGATAGCTGTAAAACACATTACGCATACCGTAATTCGACTGAATACCGGTCACGGTGACAGCAACCGGCTTAAGAGGCAGTGGTTTGCGGATTTTCTTATTCAGACCACGCGTTCTGAACATGGCCACAATCACAGCAATCGCGCCACCGATCAGCAGCACAGTGAAAACACCGAGCGTGAAAATGCGATCCCAGAGCTTTTCGATGCCCAGATCCAGTGTCACCAGCGACGGATCATCACCGGAGCGAACGATTTCCACATCATAGCCGGAGCGGTTCATGTCAAAAAACATGAAGCTGACGCTCTCCTGAACAGATTGACCGGCACTGTCCTTGAAAACAATATCGGCTTTACAATCGGTCATAATCAGCTGGCGGGTTTTGCACTCGCCTTTACGCAAGCTGGCAATCTCGTCCACGACCGGATTCTGGCTGATTTTATAGTCGCGCAGAATACCCGGCCCTTGGTACCAAAGCAGAAACGCACCAAGCGCCATACAGACAATCATCGCAAAAGAGAGGATAATACCACCGGAAAATCCGGAGTTTTTGATCTGAATTGCGCGGCGCGGAAACGCCTGTTCAAGAGCTTGCATATGAATAATGTCCCGATGCCTGATACGAAATGTTTTTTCCGCTATAACGAAAACCAGACACCGAGACCACCGGAAACCGTTTCACAAAACGCAAGTCCGCGTAAACAAATTTGTGCAGGTCCGGTCAAACCCGCTCATAACAATGCTGCCAAAGCCTTATTTACCGGCGTAAACAGCACTGATTTTCAGATTTTTCTGGAACGCAGCCAGTACAGCCAGCGGTGAGCTATCGGATTGGGACACAGCATAAGCCGGATCAAAAACCAGCTTTATCGCGGCCTTAGATTGCGGATGCGGCAGATCAGCAATCAAACGGCTGAGTGCCTGTTTGCCATCAGCATCAATCATATTGGCTGACAAGCCCGCAACAAAGGCCAGCGCCATAGAGCGATATTTTTCAACTTCCGGTTCCGGATCATCATTATAACCGATCATCCCGACGATAGTTGTCATAACATAATTTGCAAAGAAACCCTGATCGTCGAGCTCGGTCGAAATCTCACGAATTTTAATGGTTTCCAGAGATGAGCTTTGCGCCCCCAGAATATCAAAACGCGGTAATTCAGACAGCTCAACCGTCGCGGATGACAGCACTTCACCAATATACCGGCCGGAGAAACGCGCCTCATTCACGCGGAATATTTTACTGTCCTTATCCCATTGATAAGCCAGCTTCAGATCAAAACCATTCTTCTGAATTTTGCTTAAATAACGCATCGCAGGCAGACTGGACGGCCAGTATCCGACAGACTTGACAGAGATTTCAGCCCATTCCGGCCAGTATTCAGCATCCTTTTCCAGCGGAGCACTGCGGATTTCAACAGTTTCGGCTGACCAGCTCTGATAGGTTCCGGCATCGATGGTGACATTGCTGAGTGTGCAGCCATCTGTACGATAGGTAATTTCAGCACCGTCCAGAAGTGAAGACAAATCCGCCTCAGCAAAAATAGCCGCGCAAGGGCCTTCCGCCTTACCCTGTTCCTGCTTCTGCGGTTCTGCCGGATTTTGTTGTGCAAGCACTGTACCTGTCCATAAAGCAGACAAAAGGCAGGCAGACAAAACCGGACGCAAAACAGACATAACAGGCTCCTTAAAATGCAACATCCCGCCGGTGTAACACCGGCAGGACGCAACAACAATTCTTTTCGGCTGCTAAAGGTTTACTGTCCGAGACCAACAGCTTCCAGATATTTCATCGACTTTTTAATGTCATTATGATCGCGCATTTCCAAGATCAGGCGCGGATTACTATCATATTGCTTGAGTGCTGCAAAGACGGCCTTCCAGTTGACTGTGCCATCACCGGTTGCCCAATGGCGGTCTGCATAGCCATCCGCATCTTGCAAATGCACATGCTGCAAACGGTTGGCTGCGGCGTGAACAAAATGGTCAACCGGTGCCGCACCGGTATTACCATGGGCATAATGCGCATGGCCGGTATCAATAGAAACTGCCACGGCAGATGAATTGAAACTGTCAGCCAGTTTCAGGCGCTCAAACGGATTGATATCTTCAATATTTTCAATCACAAAAGTCACGCCCATATTTTCTGCACGGCGAATAGCCGGTGCCAGAGTGAGATGGGTGTTTTCTGTGATTTCTTCACGGCCTTTAAAACCGTCATCCAGATGGTTATACGACCATGTGGTGAACGGGCTGTGGATCACGACCTGATCGGCGCCGAGGAATTCACAAACATCCAGCGCCTGATCGAGACGTTTCTGTACAACGGTACGCACATCAGGATCCGGTGTATCAATAGTGAAACCCCAGAACGGGCCGTGAATGCCCAGACGCCCCTGATGCCCATCCAGCTGTTTCTTGATTTCTTCAGCCATCGGCTTCCAGTCGCCGATCAAAACATCAGCATTGATAAAGCTCTGGATTTCCAGATCACGCGGCTTTTCCAGATACCAGTCGCGATGAACAGGCATTTCCTCAACCAGCAGGGCAGCACCAATAATCGGCAG
Organism: Pseudochrobactrum algeriensis; assembly: GCF_018436245.1. NCBI lineage: Bacteria > Pseudomonadati > Pseudomonadota > Alphaproteobacteria > Hyphomicrobiales > Brucellaceae > Pseudochrobactrum > Pseudochrobactrum algeriensis. The sequence continues at coordinate 343,362 of NZ_CP075361.1, read as the reverse complement.
TTCAGACATTGTCTCGTCCTCGATAATAATCAGATAGCCACACTCGTTGAAGGATGGCGCCAAAACGCGATGCACAATTCCATAATATGCATCGACAGAGCGGCGCAGCAACTCTGCCGCCAACCGCATGGGCGCGCTCTTGCCTGCATTATATGTCAGGCATTTTACAGCCTTGTGCAAAATTGCTCAAAATTCAAAATTTCATAAATAATTCATACCGTTGCAACACAGAACCCCACCGTCAACAGAACGTCATGAAAAGATAAAATCAGATTTATACCCCTGTCATACAGAGAGCCTATTCCGCTGCCAGCCCATGCCGGCATGGTCTTTACCCCTGCTTTTAACGGCCGGACGGCATGACATTTCTGTCAACAACGGGAGACCTTTGATGGTTTCGATTAACCGGCGTAATGCACTCGGCCTGATCGGCTTCGGCGCAGCCTCTCTGACCCTGCCACGCTTTGCTATTGCGCAGAGCAATGACCGTCCTTCCATCACTATTGCGGTGCAAAAAGTATCCAATTCCAATACGCTTGATGTATTGCGTGAACAGTCCAATGTGGGCGAACGCGTTTTCTTCTCGCAATTGTGGGAAGCGCTGATCGGTCTTGATTATATGAATAATCTCGTTCGTGCTCCGGCACTGGCGACCGAGTGGAAACGTATTGACGATCAGACTGTTGAACTGAAACTGCGCCAAGGCGTCAAATTCCACAACGGCGATGAAATGACCGCCGAAGACGTGGCTTTCACTTTCAGTACGGATCGTATGTTCGGTGACACCAAGCCGAATACCGGTGAGACCCTGCGCGTTCTGGAAATGAACCCCACCAATCGCGAGAGCAAAGAACTGCCGCCGGAAGTGCCTGCCACAGCCCGCCGCAATTTCCCGTCGCTGCTCGGTGTTGAGATCATCGATAAATATACCGTGCGCTTCAAAAACGGTACGCCGGATATCACGCTGGAAGGTCGTATTTCCCGTTACGGCAGCCAGATTATGAACCGCCGCTCTTTTGAAGAAGCCAACAGCTATCTGGACTGGGCGCGCAAGCCTGTGACCACCGGCCCTTACAAGATCGTTGAATTCAAGCCGGATAATTATCTGCAGCTTGAAGCCCATGACGACTATTGGGGCGGTCGCCCGCCGCTGAAAAGCATCCGCTTTGTTGAGGTGCCGGAAGTGGCCTCCCGCGTCAACGGCCTGCTCTCCGGTGAATATGATTTCGCCTGCGATATCCCGCCGGATCAGATCGAAACCATCGAGAAGAATCCGGAATTTGAAGTGCTCGGTGGTGCGGTTCTCAATCACCGTTTGACCGTATTTGATAAGAACCATCCGCAGCTTGCCAATCCGCTGATCCGCCGCGCATTCACCCATGCGATTGACCGTGAGGCTATCGTGGACAGCCTCTGGGCAGGCCGCACAGAAATTCCGGCCGGTCTGCAATGGTCTTATTATGATGACATGTTCATCAAGGACTGGACTGTGCCGGAATATAATCCGGACCTCGCCCGCCAGCTGCTCAAAGAAGCCGGTTATAAAGGCGATCCGATCCCTTATCGCCTGCTCAACAATTACTACACCAACCAGACCGCAACAGGTCAGATTCTGGTGGAGATGTGGCAGCAGGCCGGTCTTAATGTTGAGATCGAAATGAAGGAAAACTGGCAGCAGATTCTGGAACAGACCCCGACCCGCGCTGTGCGTGACTGGTCGAACTCTGCTCCGTTCAATGATCCTGTTTCCTCCATTGTCAGCCAGCATGGCCCGAACGGCCAGCAGCAGCAGGTTGGCGAATGGACCAATAAGGAAATGAACGAATTGTCCGGTTTCCTTGAAACCAGCATGGATCAGGGCAAACGCCGTGAAGCCTTCAAGCGGATGCTGGAAATCTGCGAGCGTGAAGATCCGGCCTATACGCTGCTGCATCAGAACGCGACCTTTACCGCCAAACGCAAATCCGTGAAGTGGAAAGCCGCACCGGCCTTCGCCATGGAATTCCGTAGCAACAACTGGGGTTAAGCCCTTTAGGCCATGCGGGTGTCACCATCCGCATGGCTTTTTTGTTTCATTCTCTGCTTCGGCATCTGATGCCGATATTTATGACAGGAGCGCGTCGATGGCTTTGGTCGAGATCGCCGATCTTAAAGTGGCTTTTGACGGCGTGCAGGCTTTGCACGGTATCAATCTGAAAATCGAAAAAGGTGAAGCCGTCGGGCTGGTCGGGGAATCCGGTTGCGGCAAATCCGTAACATGGCTGGCAGCACTCGGGCTGCTGCCGAAGAAAGCCACTGTCTCCGGTTCTGTCATCATTGACGGTGCTAATCTGGTCGGCGCACCACGGCGCAAGCTGGAATCTGTGCGCGGTGCCCGCATTGCCATGATCTTTCAGGACCCGTCCTCTTCACTCAATCCGGTGATCCGTGTCGGTAAGCAGATCGAAGAAGCGGTGAAACTGCATCGCGGTATTTCCGGTGCGGCTGCGCGCAAAGAAGCGCTGCGCCTGCTGGAACTGGTCGGCATTCCCGATGCTGCCCGCCGTCTTGATAATTTTCCCCATGAGTTTTCCGGCGGCCAGAACCAGCGCCTGATGATTGCCATGGCGCTCGCCGGTGAACCGGATTTGCTGATTGCCGATGAGCCTACCACGGCGCTGGACGCCACTATTCAAGCGCAGGTGCTCGACCTGCTCGCCCGTATCCGTCAGGAAACCGGCATGGCGATTGTGTTTATCAGCCATGATCTCGGTGCCGTATCGCAAATCTGCGAACGGGTCTGCGTGATGTATGCCGGTCGTATGATCGAGAAAAGCTCAACTGAAGCATTGTTTGCCCAGCCGCGCCATCCCTATACACGCGGGCTTTTTGATGCGATCCCGCGTATTGACGGCGGCCGTGAACGTCTCATCCCGATTGAAGGTACTGTGCCGGAACCGGGAAAACTACCGAAAGGCTGCGCCTTTTCTCCGCGTTGCAACCGTGCGGAAAACCGCTGTAAAAGCGATCTGCCGCCTTTGACCGGCAATCAGGATGATCGCTATGTCGCCTGTTTCCGCCCTGTCGAAATACGTGACACTGTTATTCCTGTAGCACCGGTCATACCGGCTGCATTCATTGCACCTGCTCCGGCAGCACAGCAGCAGGTGTTGTCATGAACAAGCCACTGCTCGAAGCCAAAAATCTAAGCAAAATCTACACCTCAAAGCGCGGTTTGTTTGCCAAGCCAACAGAAGTCAAAGCCGTAGATGCGGTGAGCCTGTCCTTACAAAAAGGCAAAACGCTGGGCATTGTCGGCGAAAGCGGTTCCGGCAAATCCACCACTGGTCGCCTGCTGCTGGGGCTGGAGCGTCCGAGTACCGGTGAAGTGCGTTTTGACGGTGAGGTTCTGCCGCCTGCCCGCACCAATGAATGGCGGGCTTTGCGCAAACGTATGCAGCTTGTCTATCAGGATCCGCTGGCTGCCCTCGACCGTCGTCTGACCATCGCCACACAGATTGAAGAACCGCTGCTGATCCACGGTATTGGCGACAAAGAAAGCCGTGCGGCACGGGTGAAAGAGCTGATGCAGTCTGTTGGTCTGATGCCCCATCATGCAGCGCGTTTTCCCCATGAGCTTTCCGGCGGGCAGCGCCAGCGTGTGGTGATTGCCCGTGCCATCGCCTGTAATCCGGAGCTACTGGTTTGTGACGAAGCGGTCTCTGCGCTGGATGTTTCCATTCAGGCACAGGTGGTCAATCTGCTGCGCGACCTGCAAGAGAAAAACGGCATTGCCATGGTGTTTATCAGCCATGACCTGAAAGTGGTGCGCAATATCAGTGACCGCGTGGCCGTGATGTATCTGGGACGGATTGTTGAAGAAGCACCGTCCGACGTGATTTTTCAGGCACCCCAGCATCCTTATACGCAGGCTCTGGTTTCCAGCATTCCCGTGCCCGGAACTTTATTGAGCAATCGCATTATCCTGCAGGGCGAACCGCCAAATCCGGCAGCCAGACCCAGCGGCTGCGCCTTTCATCCACGCTGCCGTTTTGCCTCGGAGCGTTGCTGCACCGATGTACCGGAAACCTTGCACACTGGCAAAGAGCATAGTGTTGCCTGTCATCTCTATGACAAGGGGCAAATAAGCCACTTATATGACGGTGCATCGCAACCCATAGCATTAGCCGGATAACAGGACTGACTGATGATTTCCTTTTTTCTCACCCGTCTGTTGCGGGCTTTTATTACAGTTATGCTGGTTGTGACCTTTGCCTTTATTGTACTGCGCATGTCCGGCGATCCGGCACAGATTATTCTCGGCCCTGATGCACCGCCGCAGGCGATTGAAGCCTTCCGCAAGGCATGGGGGCTGGATCAGCCGATCCTCGTGCAATATTTCAGCTATTTCGGTGCTATTTTTCAGGGTGATCTCGGTGTCTCCATGCGCGACGGGCAAAAAGCCATTGATCTGGTTGCCGAGCGTATTCCGGCCACGCTGATGCTGACTATTCCGACATTGCTGCTCAATCTGGCAATCGGTATTCCTGCCGGTGTTTATGCGGCACTCCATCGTGACAGTATCATCGACCGGCTGGTGATGATGACCGCCATTATCGGCTTTACCCTGCCGAATTTCGTGCTGGGTCTGGTGCTGGTGCTAATCTTCTCCGTGACGCTGAAATGGCTGCCATCCGGCGGCAGTGATACATGGATGCATGCCATTCTTCCGGTACTGACAATGAGCATTGCCGGTGCAGCTATTCTCGCCCGTTTTGCCCGCAGTGCGATGATCGAAATTCTCGGCCAACCCTATATCCGCACCGCCAGTGCCAAAGGCGTGCGCTGGGGCGATGTCATCCGCAATCACGCACTGCCCAATGCAGCTATCCCCATTGTGACACTGGTCGGCTTCATGGTCGGCTCACTCGTTGCTGGCGCAGTGGTGATTGAATCCCTGTTCTCATGGCCGGGTGTCGGACGCCTGCTGGTGGTTGCTGTCTCCAACCGTGATCTCGCAGTAGTGCAATGTATCCTGCTGCTAATTGCCTCCACCATGGTGCTGTCAAACTTCGTTGTTGACCTGCTCTATGGTTTTCTCGATCCGCGCCTGCGCGATAATCAGGCCAAAGCGTAAAGGAACCGGCTGATGTCTGAACTCTCAATCAGTGACAGTACCGCCGTTCCCGTGGTCAATGTCCATCAACGCAGAAAGAAGCGTATACCGCTGCTGGTGATGCTGTCGCTGATCTGGTTTGCAGCGATGATCATCATCGCTATCGCAGCTGACTGGATCCGCCCTTACAGCATCACCGCAATGGATCTCAAAAGCCGCCTTGTGATGCCCGGTCATCCGCAGCATTGGCTCGGTACGGATGAGGTGGGGCGCGATGTGCTGTCCCGCCTGATTGAATCCATCCGTGTCTCCCTGCTGATTGCTTTTGGCGCTACGATTATTTCCACCCTGCTCGGCACCACCGTCGGCTTTCTTGCAGCGAATTTCCGCAAGACCGTGGAGCAGGTAGTGCTGACACTGGCCGACTTTCAGGCGGCACTGCCATTCCTGATCCTCGCTCTGTCCGTGCTGGCCTTCTTCGGCAATTCCATGGTGTTGCTGGTTTGCCTGATGGGGCTTTACGGCTGGGAGCGCTATGCGCGTATTGCCCGCGGTCTGGCGATTTCTGCCAGCTCGCAAGGCTATGCCGCCGCAGTCACGCAGCTTGGTGCTAAGCAATCATGGGTTTATCTGCGCCATATCCTGCCGAATATTGCCTCGACTCTGATCGTCTCCATGACCCTGACTTTCCCCGAAATCATTCTGCTGGAAAGCAGCCTGTCTTTCTTAGGTCTTGGCGTGCAGCCTCCGAAATCCAGCCTCGGCAATATGGTCGGCTACGGCCGTGAATATCTGACAACCGCGCCGTGGATCATGCTGGCACCGGCCTTTGTGATCATGTTCACCACGCTGTCGATTTCCATTCTTGGTGACTGGCTGCGTGACAAGCTCGACCCGACTATTCGATAACAGAAAGCAAGACAATGACACGTATTATCGGCCATCGCGGCGCGCGTAATCTCTGGCCTGAAAATTCACTCTCCGGTTTTTGCAAAACCGCTGAACTCAATATTGCCGGTGTGGAATTTGATTTGCACCTGACCAATGCCGGTGAAGTGGTTGTGCTGCATGATCCGACTTTAGAGCGCACCACTAACGGCATCGGCGATGTGGCGGAGCTTTCCAAACAGGCACGTAAGAACACGATTTTGCGTGAAAGTATGGATGAGCATCTTCCGCTGTTTGAAGAGGTTCTGGAAATCTTCAAACCGACCGGCATGGAATTGCATGTGGAACTGAAGAACCGCGTCAATGGTGATCTCTATGACGGTCTCACCGATGCGGTTGTACAGATTATCCGTGCGCAGGATATGGAAGATCAGTGCATTCTCACCGGCTTTACCCGTCAGGTGCTACAACAAGTAAAAGACATTGCGCCGGAAATGCGCCGCCTCGCCTCACTCAATGCTTTCAGCGCCACTATTCTCGGTGGCTTGCAAGAAGCGCTCGACTATTTCGGCAGCCATGCCGATATTCTGGCCGTTGAAAAAGCTCTGCTTGCCCATAGCTGGGATGCAATTACCGATCGGATTGCACCGGAACGTCTGGGCGTGTGGGTACCTAATACTGAGCCGGAACTGGAATTCTGGAAAAATACGCCGATCCGTCAGATCACCACAGACCGGCCTGATCTTGCATAATTGATGTTCTGTATCCCGTTTATTGAAAAGATAAACGGGATATTATATACAATATTGTCGACAATTTATCTTTTTTAATGATAATCCCGTTATCCCTCTTGCAGAAACGCTGAAAACCGGCCTGACTGCGCACTGAGGGTAAAAGTAACGGGAGAGATTATGACTGAGCGCACTTATTACGCCCCCAAGGGCGGCGCACCGATGCAGACGCAATTGCTGAGCGACCGTGCCGTATTCACCGAAGCCTATGCGGTTATCCCAAAAGGCGTGATGATGGATATTGTTACATCCTGCCTGCCATTCTGGGATAAAACCCGCGTCTGGATACTCTCCCGTCCGCTCTCCGGTTTTGCCGAGAGTTTTGCCCAATATATTGTGGAACTGGAACCGCAGGGCGGCAGTGACAGACCTGAACCTGATCCGGATGCCGAAGCCGGTATTTTCGTGGTTGAGGGCAATATTGTCATTACGCTTGACGGCAAAGACCATGCCATGCGCGCGGGCAGCTACGCTTTTCTGCCGCCGAAAAGCCTCTGGACTGTACGCAACAAAAGCGATGCGCCTGCCCGCTTTCACTGGATCAGAAAGAGCTTTGAATATGTGAACGGTCTGGATGTGCCGGAAGCCTTTTTCAAGCATGAATCCGAAGTTGAGCCGGTTGCCATGCCGGACACCGACGGCAAATGGGCGACCACCCGTTTTGTTGACCCGTCTGATTTGCGACATGACATGCATGTCAATATCGTCACGTTTGAACCGGGCGCCATTATTCCGTTTGCCGAGACCCATGTAATGGAGCACGGCCTCTATGTGCTGGAAGGCAAGGCGGTCTACCGTCTCAATCAGGACTGGGTGGAGGTGGAAGCCGGTGACTATATGTGGCTGCGCGCTTTCTGCCCGCAGGCTTGCTATGCCGGCGGCCCCGGAAAGTTCCGTTATCTGCTCTATAAGGACGTGAATCGTCACGTAAAGCTGAAGCTCTGACGTCGGATCAGCAATAATATTTTTTATAACAGCCGCCGGTTTTACACAGACCGAGCGGCTGTATCTTTTTGAAAAACCAAAATTAAATCCGGAAAATTGCGCATTTCCACACTGATTTAAAAAATCATGCATTCGCTGTGAATATAAGCTAAAACCAATTTATCAGATCATAATTATCATAAAAACGACATATTCACCTCACCCGAAGGTGCAGCGGAGCGCGTCATACCGATGAATACAATTATTAGCTTTATAAACATGATCCTCTGGGATTATGTGCTGATTTACGGATTGCTCGCTGTCGGGATTTATTTCTCGGTCCGGTTGGGCTTCCTTCAGATCTTCCATTTTCCTGAATTTTTCCGCTCGGTCATGCGTGCGCCAAAACGCGATGACAGCGGGATTACCCCGTTTCAGGCACTGTGTACCAGCCTCGCCTCACGCGTCGGCACCGGCAATATTGCCGGTGTGGCAGTCGCGCTTTATCTCGGTGGCGCCGGCGCAATTTTCTGGATGTGGATCGTCGCCTTTGTCGGCATGGCCACAGCTTATTCTGAAAGCACGCTGGCACAGCTTTATAAAACCCGCGATAATGACGGCCAGTTTCGCGGCGGCCCTGCCTTCTATATTTCCAAAGGTCTGAAAGCCCCGTGGGCAGCAGCAATTTTTTCCGTCTGTCTGATTATCGCATTCGGCCTTGTTTTTAACGCCGTGCAGGCCAATGCCATTGCCGATGCGATGAACGGCTCTTTCGGTTTCTCTAAAGTTCTGGTCGGCCTCGTCATTGCGGCTTTGGCCGGTATTGTCATTTTCGGCGGTATCCGCCAGATCGCCCGCGTGGCCGAACTGGTTGTGCCATTTATGGCGGCAATTTATCTGGGCGTTGCCGTCTATGTGCTGCTTGCCAATATTACTGAAGTCCCTGCATTATTTGCCCTGATTGTTAAAAGCGCTTTCGGCATTGAAGCAGCGGCAGGCGGCATCACCGGCGCTCTGATGAATGGGGTGAAACGCGGACTGTTCTCCAATGAAGCCGGTATGGGTTCTGCGCCGAATATTGCCGCTTCCGCCACACCAAATCCGCACCACCCTTCCTCGCAGGGCTTTGTGCAGGCACTGGGCGTGTTCATTGATACAATTCTGATCTGCTCGGCAACCGCGATTATGATCCTGTTGTCGCATAAGCTGGTTCCGGGCTCCGGCCTGACCGGCACGCTGCTGACACAGGAAGCCATGACCGCACATATCGGCTGGTTTGGCAGCTATTTCATCAGTATCGCGATCTTCTTCTTCGCCTTCACCTCGATCATCGGTAATTACGCTTATGCGGAAAATGCCATGATTTATCTGGGTGCGGACAGACATCTCTGGCTCACATTGTTGCGTTGTTCCACATTGCTGATGGTGGTCTGGGGTGCCTATGAAAGCATCCTCACCGTATTCAACGCTGCCGATGCCGCCATGGGTCTGATGGCAACCATCAACCTGATCGCCATTGCGCTGCTCTCCGGCACTGTTGTCAAAGTGACCAAAGATTATTTCGACCAGCAGAAGCTTGGTACACCGCATTTCACGCTCAAGGATTATCCGGAGCTGAAAGGCAAAGTGGACGGCGAAATCTGGAAATAACCACCAAACAAAAAACAGGCCGCTTCAGAAATGAAGCGGCCTGTTTTGTATCAATATCATTATATTAAGCAGCCTGTTCTTTTTCAGCACGTTTCTTGGCAAACAATCCGAGACGTTGCTGCAATTTCTCCGCACCGGAAGCGAAATGCGCGGCATGTTTGAAGACAGGTACCTGTGCTTCGAAATGGCAGGCGACCTGCTGGCCAGTTACTAAATCCTTCAATTCAGGCACCTGCTGCTTGCACAAATCCTGCGCCAGCGGACAACGCGTATGGAAACGGCAACCGGACGGCGGATTGAGCGGGCTTGGCACATCACCGCCCAGCACATTCCACGAGCCACGCGAAGCCGGATCAGGCTGCGGCGCGGCAGACAACAAAGCCTGCGTATAGGGATGGCGCGGATTGTTATAAAGCTGATGCTTGTCAGCAATCTCCACCACCTGCCCCAGATACATCACCGCCACACGGTCAGCCATATGTTTGACCACTGGCAAGCCGTGCGAAATGAACAGGTAGGATAGTCCCATCTCTTTCTGCAAATCTTTGAGCAGATTGACGACCTGCGCCTGAATGGACACGTCGAGCGCCGAAACCGGCTCATCACAGACAATCAGTTTCGGCGACAGCGAGAGCGCACGGGCAATACCAATACGCTGACGCTGACCACCGGAAAATTCATGCGGATAGCGCGCGGCATGGTAAGGTGCCAGATCAACACGGCGCAGCAGTTCAATCACCCGCTCACGGCGCGAAGTATCGGTGCCAACCCCATGCACCAGCATCGGCTCGGCAATCAGCTCTCCCACCGTCATGCGCGGATTAAGGCTGGCATAAGGGTCCTGAAACACCACCTGCATTTTACGGCGAAGATCACGCAGCTTGGTGCCGCTGGCATTGGTGACATCCTCACCCTCGAACAGCACCCGACCGGCGGTTGGTTCCAGCAGACGCAGCGCCAGACGGGCAGTCGTAGACTTGCCGCACCCGCTTTCGCCCACAATGGCCAGTGTTTCCCCTGGCATCAGCTTGAAAGAGACTTCGTCCACGGCGCGGACTGTACCCACCACTTTTTGACGGATCAGGCCTTTTTTGACAGGAAAATGTTTGGAAATTCCCTGCAGCTCCAGAAGTGGTTGTGTCATACGAAATCCTCCACCGGAGCTTTATGGCAGGCAACAAGGTGATTGGCTTGGAGTTCATGCAGAGCAGGCAGAGTTGCTGTACATTCCTCATCTGAAAACGGGCAGCGCGGATTAAACCGGCAGCCGGACGGCAGACGGAATGGAGGCGGTACCACACCGCTGATTGCCACCAGCCGGTCAACATCCTCGTCCATCCGCGGCATCGAGCCCATCAGACCGATAGTATAAGGGTGCTGCGGGTCTTTGAAAATCGCATTGACGGAAGCGCGCTCTGCTACCTTACCGGCATACATTACCGCCACATCATCCGCGACCTGCGCCACCACACCCAGATCATGGGTGATGAGGATAATGGCCATATTGGTTTCCTGCTGCAACTCGCGCAGCAGGTTGAGGATTTGCGCCTGAATAGTCACATCGAGCGCCGTTGTCGGCTCATCGGCAATCAGCAACACCGGCTTGCAGACCAGTGCCATCGCGATCATCACACGCTGGCGCATACCGCCGGACAGCTGGTGCGGATATTCATCAAAACGGCGCTCCGGTGCAGGAATACGCACTTTGCGCAGTGCTTCGATCGCTTCCTCACGCATTTCCTTGTAAGGTTTTTTATGATGCGCCTGTAAGGCTTCAACCAGCTGATAGCCGATTGTATGCACCGGATTGAGCGAAGTCATCGGCTCCTGAAAGATCATCGCAATACGGTTGCCGCGCAGCCTGCGCATCTCATCAGCCGACAGTTTCAGAAGATCCTGTCCTTCAAAAATCACCTCACCGCCGGCATTCTTGCCCGGTGGCGGCACCAGCCCCATGACAGACAGCGACAGCATGGATTTACCGCAACCGCTCTCCCCCACAATACCCAGTGTCTTGCCGCGCTCGACTTTCAGCGAAATACCGTCCACCGCACGGATAACACCGTTCGGGGTTTTAAACTCCGTGACGAGATTGCGGATTTCGAGTACCGGTTCTGTCATATAGAAATCTCCAAGCCGGTCATATTTCCATATGACCGGAATATTGCTTTGGCCAGTTTAACTCAGGCCGGAAAATGAATGCGGGGCATAAGCAGTAACGGGGCGTTTCGCCCAGTCTTCCTGCGGTGCCCGTTGAACTGTGCGTTGCTGTGCGGCGTGGAGCTCTTCGGCGGCCTGCTCGAAATCAATCGTCAGGCAGCGGCCTTTCTCGACCACTTTGTCCCCGCCGACATAGACCGTATCCACGGCGCGTTCGGCTGCGGCATAGATCATGCTGCGGATCGGATCATAGCCCGGGCGCATCATCGGATGCGCGAGATTGACCAGCACCAGATCGGCATTGCAGCCTGTTTCCAAGCGACCGATATCATCACGTCCGAGAAGATCGGCACCACCCACAGTTGCTGCGGTGAAAATCTCACCGGAGGTAACGGTGCGCGGGTTTTCAGCCATCATCCGCGCCACGTAACCGACATGGCGCATCTCTTCGAGCATATTATGCGGATAGGTATCGGTGCCGATACCAAGGCGCACACCTGCGCGCAGATAACGGCCAAAATCACGCATGGCTATGCCACGGCGCATAAACACAGTCGGGCAATGGGCTACTGCTGTGCGCGTTTTCACCAGCAAATCAAGATCGCGGCGCGTATACCAGCTATTGCGCGGATAATCATCGAGGAATATCCCGTGACTGACAATGCTGGTCTCGCCCAATACATTAAGCTGCTCCAGCCATTGCACAGGCGAAACACCGTGACGGCGGGTGATTTCATGAAACTCTACGGTCGATTGTGCGGCATGAATCTGCCACGGAATTTTGCGGCGCTGTGCTTCCGCATAGCTCTCTTTGATCAGGCCTTCGCTGCAAGTGTCGATCTGTGCCGGACACAGCATCGAGAACAGACGGCCGGATGAATGCGCTTCAGCGGCATCCACCATTTCCAATGCCTGTGCCATGGCTTTTTCACCAACGGCCTCGTCCCATTCATATTCAACCACATGGCCGTTTTTGGTGTACCAGCGCGCGGTGCGGAACATTGGTGTAATGCAAACACGCAGACCGCTCTGCCCTGCCAGATCAATCCATGACGGATGCGCAACGGAGAGATCGGCCAGTGTTGTGACGCCGGATTTCAGCAGTTCCGCATAAGCGACTTTCCATGCAGCCTCTGCACCCTCCGCATCCGGACGGATAATCGGCATAAATTCATAAAGCGCGGAATTATACAGACCCGGAGAACCGAGCTCATCGAGAATACTCTTGTTCAGCGGCTCGCTTGCAGGGTGGGAATGGATATTGACAAGACCCGGCATGACCATAAAGCCACGGCCGTCCTGTTCTGCATCAGCAGCACCGGTATAACCTGTACCAACAAAAGTCAGCTTACCGTTTTCAAAAGCGACATCGGCATTTTTCACATAGATATGGCTTTGGCTGTCCTTATCCCATGCAACGACAATATCCGCGTTTCTGATAACTGTTACACTCACCGCATCACTCCCCTGCGCCTGAATTACAGATTGTGCAGGCGCGGCTCATGAGCCGCGCCTGTTTTTGTCTTTAGCGTTTCAGAGAAATATCCAGACCTTTATAGATACCGGCACCATAGATACCGTGTGCCTTGGCACCCTCCACGCGGTCGCCGGCGATCAGCCACATTGGCTCGGACGACAGAGTGACCCAGACATTGGCCTCGGTCAGATTACGCTGCAGGGTTGCCAGCGCTTCGTGACGTTCTTCCTTGCTGGTGGTGGTTGCCGCTTTACGGATCAGCTCATCCGTTGCCGGATCTTTCCAGTTCATGCGGTTTGGTGTCGGGGCCTGACGGCTCGGGAAGTAGAGACCAATCGCTTCAAGGGCAGTCAGTGCAGGATAGTTCATATAGAACGCATCAAATTCCTGCGTTGCCATCTTGCCCCAGCCGACAGTTGCATCCCAGAGCTGGATTTTCATGTCGATACCGATCTTGCGCAGATCAGCCTGCATGGCCTCACTCACAGTCGGGTTGGTTGCATTGCGCAAACCATAAACAAGGAACGTGGCTTTCTGGCCGTCTTTTTCACGGATGCCGTCGCCGCCCATTTTCCAGCCGGCCTCGTCGAGCATTTTATTGGCTGCATCCTGATCGAAAGCAGGCATCAGTTTTGCGGATTCAGGATCGAAATCAATAATCGCCGGATTAACGAGCGACTTCATTTCCTTACCATGACCGAAATACACCGCCTGAGTGATTGCCGCTTTATTGGTCGCCATATTCACGGCTTTACGGATCACCGGATCGGACACCACAGGCTTGTCGATCTTGAAGCCCATGAACATGTCGTAGATGTAGTTTTCCTGTTTGGAAACATTAATGCCCGGCATGCTTTCCATCGTGGTCAGCGCAATCGGCGGCATATAATAGGTCATGTCTGCCTGACGCGCCTGAATTGCGGCCATCAGAGTATTGGCTTCAGGGATCACGCGCCAGACGATTTCATCAACCTGCGGGCTTGGATTTTTATAGAATGACGGTCCCCATGTGTAATTCGGGTTTTTCTTGAGCTTCAGTTCCTGACGCGGCTGCCAGCTGACCCAGCAATAAGGGCCGGTGCCGTTGAAGCCCTGCACGCCGAAATTCTCACCGAGCTTCTCTACGGTTGCTTTGTCCACAATGGTCGAGAACGGCATGGTCAGCTGCGGCAGAAGATCGGAATACGGCTCTTCCAGCTCATAGATCACTGTGTAATCGTCTTTAGCGGTTACACTCTTGACCTTACCGCCACGGAAGGCAGTCGGTGAGCGTTTTTCCGGGTTTTGCCAGCGCTCAATCGTATAGACTACATCGGCAGCCGTCATTGGACGGCCGTCGCAGAATTTCACATCCTTACGCAGGTTGAAAGTATAGGTCTTACCGTCTTCGGATACCGACCATGCTTCCGCCAGACCCGGTTTGACGGTTTTCATGTCAAAATCGAGCGAGACCAGCGTGTCACCCAGCATCGCCATGACTTCAACCATAGCTGTTGCAGTGGAGCGGATCGGATCGTAATTATCCGCATCGATCACGCGCAGGATCGACAATGGCGCCTTGGTCTGGGCATAGGCTGCACCGGACAAAACGGCACTGGCAGCAACACCGGCGACGAGAGTGGCAGTCAGATATTTTCTCATTTTAGTCCTCCTGATGAGGCGCCCACTGTTCTGTGCAGTGATCCGCCGCCAAAAATGATTTTATTTACGTAATTTCGGATCGAGCGCGTCACGGAGGGAATCCCCCAGCACGTTAAACGCCAGAACGATAATGAAGATCACCAGACTTGGCAGAACCGAGACATGCGGTGCGAAGAACAGGAAGTTACGCCCTTCCGATGCCATGGCACCGAGTTCCGCTGTCGGCGGCTGTGCGCCAAGGCCGATGAAGGATAGTGCCGCACCGAGCAGGATCACCTGTCCGAAACGAAGCGTTACAAACACGAAGATCGATGACAGACAGTTCGGCAGCACATATTTGAAAATGATGCGGCTGTCGGACATGCCGAGCGAATGCGCGCTTTCAATGTAATCCTGCTGCAACACGACAATCGCACCGCCGCGCACCACACGCGCCATCAGCGGCACGGTTGCAATCGACAGCGCAATGATAACGGCAGTGAGACCCGGCCCAAAGATTGCGGCAATTGCCAAACCGAACAAAATAGCAGGAAAAGACAGCAGCACATCCATGAA
This sequence comes from Pseudochrobactrum algeriensis, assembly GCF_018436245.1. Classification (NCBI taxonomy): domain Bacteria; kingdom Pseudomonadati; phylum Pseudomonadota; class Alphaproteobacteria; order Hyphomicrobiales; family Brucellaceae; genus Pseudochrobactrum; species Pseudochrobactrum algeriensis. The sequence continues at coordinate 328,181 of NZ_CP075361.1, read as the reverse complement.
GCGCATCAGCAAGCCGCTCCAGCGGGTGTAATAAGCGGCCACAAAACCGATAATCCCGCCAACCACACACCCGAAGAACACCGAGACAAAGCCCATGAACAGCGTGGTGCGGATACCATAGAGCAAACGCGTAACCATGCCACGCCCCTGCCCGTCAGTGCCGAGCAGATAGCCTGCTTCACCGATTGGCTTCAGCATCATGCCGAGATTGCCGCCATAGGGATCTTCCGGTGCCAGCCACGGGGCGAACAGGCCACAGAACAAGGTCAACACCACCAAAGACAAAGCGATGACAGAGCCGGTATCGGAGAGCAGCATGCGCAACACGCTGACGCGCTTGAAGGCAATTTCCTGCTCTGCCGGTTGCGCTGCATCCGCAACAGTTGTTTTTGCAAGGCTGGTCATCATGCACCTCTCACACGCGGATCGAGCACAGCGTAGAGAATATCAACGCCCAGATTGACGAGAATAAAGCCGAGAGACATCACGATAATCGTGCCCTGCGCCATTGGCAGATCGCTGGACAAAATCGCACCGACTGCCAGACGACCAATACCCGGCCATGAGAACACCGTCTCAACCACCACAGCACCGCCGAGCAGGAAGCCAATCTGCAAACCGATCAGTGTCACCACCGGCACCAGCGCATTGCGTAGCGCGTGACGGGTGACAACTTTGCGCTCTTTCAGACCTTTAGCGCGTGCGGTGCGGATATGATCCGCACCCAGCACATCCAGCACCGATGTACGCGTCATACGGGCAACAGGGCCGACAAACACACCGCCCAGCGTGATCGCAGGCAGAATGATGCTGGTGAAGCCTTCCCATGTCCATAACGGCCCGAGGCGACCGGTAAATGGCAGGATCGGATATTTGAAGCCGAACAGCCAGACCAGCACCAGACCGAGAAAAAACACAGGGATAGACACACCGGCAACAGACACCGCCATGATCGAACGATCCAGCAGCGAGCCGCGATAATATGCACCGACTGTGCCGAGCAGAATGCCCAGAGGAATTGCCCAGATCAGGGATGCAACCATCAGCTCCAGTGTCGGGCCGATTGTGGCACCGAGTTCCTGCGAGACCGGCACATTATTGATGATGGAAACGCCGAGATCGCCCTGCATCAGGCGGCCGATATAATAGAAGAACTGTTTCCACAAAGGCTGATCGAGACCGAGATCACGGCGGATAGCCTCAACCAGTTCCTGTGTCGCGGTAGGCCCTGCACGCACCTGTGCCGGATCGGTCGGCACCACCTGCATCAGCAAAAAGCCGAGCAGCAGCACACCGAACATGACCGGTAAAGCGAGAAGCAGACGTTGTAACGTGTGCCGAAGCATGAAATTGCCTTTCTCTGGCTGTCGGTTCAAGGCGCGCTAACGCGCCCCGAACCTGAACAGTTACACCTGCCGCTCGAAAACGACTTTGCCATCCAGCACGGTCATATCGCAGACCACATCGCTGCGGATTTCTTCCACGTCACAGGTGAAAATATCCTTCGACAACACAGCAATATCCGCCGCCATACCTGCCACCAGACGTCCGATGTCCTGTTCCGCAAACTGCGTATAGGCGCCGAAATGCGTGTAAGCGTGAATGGCTTCTTCCCGTGTCAGACACTGGTCTCCGCCGATCACCGAACCGACCTTGGTCTTGCGGGTGACGAGCGTGTAGATATTCTGGAACGGATTGGTGGAGGTGACCGGCGCATCGGAAGACGCAGCCGGATGCAAACCGGCATCCACCCATTTGCGCATCGGATAGGATGCATGGGCGCGCTTTTCGCCCAGATTGGCAACGTAAAGATCGCCAAACTCATAAATGAACATCGGCTGCGGTACCGGATCAATCCCGGCTTTGGCCATCCGCTCAATCTGCCCGTCGCTCAGGAAGCCGCAATGTTCAATACGATGACGACGGGTTTTAATTGGATGTTGCGCACTGTCGGCATTCTCAATACCGGACAGTACCTGTTCAATCGCCGCATCACCAATCGCATGAATGGCCAGCTGATAGCCAAGCTCATGATAATGCTTGAGGGACTTGTGCATTTCCGCATCGGAATAGCAGAAAATACCAAAATTATTCGGATCGCCTGCCACATAAGGCTCACTCATAGCGGCTGTCAGACCACCGGCACTGCCATCCGAGAAAACTTTCATTGCGCCGTAGCGCAAATTGCCTGTCTGACGTTTAGCGCGGAAACCCTGTGCATGAGCCTGATCGCCGATACCGTCATGATTGCCATAAATGCAAACCCATGTGCGGATCGGCAGATTACCGCTTGCTGCCAGTTCTTCATAGGCATGAAGTTCTTCCATGCCGTAACCCATGCCCACAGCGGCATCCATCACTGAGGTAAAACCCTGCGAAAGCATGAATTCCGCAGCGCGGGTAATCGCAGCTTTCAGCTCATCACGGCTCAGTGGCGGGATTTTATCCGTCACCACACGCATACCGGATTCTGCCAGCAGGCCGGATAATTTGCCGTTGCGCTTTTCAATCAGACCACCGGACGGACTTGGTGTGTCATGGGTAATATTTGCCAGACGCATGGCCGCGCTGTTGGCGATACCAACGTGACCGCAGGTGCGGGTGATATAAACCGGATGATCGGGCGCAATCGCATCCAGTTCCTCAATCGTCGGATGGCGCTGTTCACTCAGCTCAAAATGATCATAGCCGCCGCCACGGATCCATTCACCCGCCGGTTTCACAGCTACTTCCTGCGCAATACGTTTGAAAATCTCCTCGAGACTGCGCACGCCTGATTCAGGGCGCAGATTGATCTCGTTCATACCTATGCCAAGCATAAGAAGATGCATATGGGCATCATTGAGTCCCGGCACCGCAACACGTCCGCCCAGATCGACACGTCGTGTCTTTTCACCGGTCAGTGCTTCAATCTCAGCTGTAGTGCCGGTTGCCAGAACCTTACCGTCAGCAATTGCAAGCGCCTCAACAAACCCTTCATTAAGGCCGCAAAAAATCCGCCCGCCCGCAAGGACGAGATCTGCATATTCCATACTCTGTCTATCTCCCAGCACCCTGCCTTCAAGGAAGACAAGACATAATTCAGCGAGCCCTACCGATATGAAGATCGGGAAGGTTAATGATTGAGCTGAGGAAAAGCCTCACTCATACGAGATCCGGTGGCTTTTTTATTCCCCTGTACTGTTCGGTTACTCCCGGGCTTTTGACCGGTCAGTCCGTCAGCAGTTATTTTTGTTTGTTAAGAACATGCTTGCAAAAAACTGGTACCAAAGCAAGAGCCCGCGCCGCAAATGTTGACAATTTACCAGACGAAAATTGCATAAATTGATAGCAATTTTGCATAATGAAAAACATTGGCAACGTAACTATCAATGCCAAACTGGTACTGTTTTCTGTGATTTTTCCTGCACAAACAGCTCTGTAGAGATGAGAATCATTCCAGACTGGAGCGATCCGAGCCCCTGCTGTACTTTGCAGTACCATTAAAACCGGCGCCTAAGCGGCCACCGGCACAGCCTCAGCGACAATCAGCCCCACCCTGCGCAGCAAGACACAACGCACCTGTTCCGGCTGAATTTTCAAAGCTTAAACGACTATTCCCCGATCCGGTTCAGAACTGAAAAATCTAAATAATTTCCTACATTTATTTCAGAAATTTCTGTAAATACAGCAATAAAGATATAAGAATTTATCAGGCAACTATATGATATTTATAGAAAATTCTACATATCACATTGTCATAATTAAATTATTTCGCAAACAACAAAACCCGAAGCCATTATCTCCGTCAATATGCTGCGAATTAGCGGAAAATCACGCAAAAAACGCTTCATTTATACATGCCCTGTCACCGGCCGTACTTGATTTAAATCAATGACTAAATTTTTCCGTCGCATATAATACCCGCTATATTGCTCGAATTGCAGGCATTTCTGTAATTTGCGGGCAGGATAAGTTGCGCGCGCGAGGGGATTTTTCATGAATTACGCTGCGGGAATTGTAATCTCCGGGCTCGGTGCTTTTTTAGCACTGCTGGCCGCGGGGTTTACGCATGATCCATTATTCAGAAGCCATATGTGGGTTCTGTTTTTCACTCTTGTGATTTTTACAGTCTTACTGCTGCGTAATGCAGATTACAGTCTGAAGCCTGTGAAGGAAGATCAGTCCGTTTATATGGACGGTCCGATCCGTTACGGTGTCATTGCCACAGTATTCTGGGGTGTTATCGGCTTCCTCGTTGGTGTTTTCATTGCTGCGCAGCTCGCATTCCCTGATTTGAATCTGGGACCATGGCTAAATTTTGGCCGTGTCCGCCCTCTTCACACATCAGCTGTTATTTTTGCCTTCTGCGGTAACGCCCTGATCGCCACTTCTTTCTATGTGGTGCAGCGTACCTGCCGTGCGCGCCTTTTCGGCGGCGATCTGGCATGGTTCGTTTTCTGGGGCTACAACCTGTTCATCGTCATGGCAGGCACCGGCTATCTGCTCGGCATCACCCAGTCGCGTGAATATGCTGAACCGGAATGGTATGTCGATCTCTGGCTGACCATTGTCTGGGTTGTCTATCTCGTGATCTTCATGGGCACGCTGATGAAGCGTAAAGAGCCGCACATTTATGTGGCCAACTGGTTCTACCTCTCCTTCATCATCACCATTGCCATGCTGCATGTGATCAACAATCTGGCAATTCCGGTCTCTTTCCTCGGCGTGAAAAGCTATTCGGCTTTCTCCGGCGTGCAGGATGCGGTGACCCAGTGGTGGTACGGCCATAATGCCGTGGCCTTCTTCCTGACCGTGCCGTTCCTTGCGATGATGTATTATTTCGTGCCGAAACAGGTCAATCGTCCGGTCTATTCCTACCGCCTGTCGATTGTGCACTTCTGGTCGATCATCTTCCTCTATATCTGGGCCGGTCCTCACCACCTGCATTATACAGCGCTGCCGGACTGGGCACAGACACTCGGCATGGTCTTCTCCATCGTTCTGTGGATGCCGTCCTGGGGTGGTATGATCAACGGTCTGATGACGCTTTCCGGCGCATGGGATAAAATCCGTACTGATCCGGTTGTCCGTCTGATGGTTGCTGCTATTGCCTTCTACGGTATGGCGACCTTCGAAGGCCCGCTGATGTCGGTTAAGGCCGTTAACTCGCTGTCGCACTATACAGACTGGACCATTGGTCACGTTCATGCGGGTGCGCTCGGTTGGAATGGTATGATCACTTTTGCGGCCGTGTACTTCCTTGTACCGCGCCTGTGGAACCGTGAGCGTCTCTATTCTGTGCGCATGGTCAACTGGCACTTCTGGCTGGCTACACTTGGTATCGTGCTCTATGCCGCTTCCATGTGGGTTGCCGGTATCCAGCAGGGTCTGATGTGGCGCGAATATGACGATCAGGGCTTCCTGGTTTACTCCTTCGCCGAAACAGTACTTGCAATGTTCCCTTACTATGTCATCCGTACACTTGGCGGCACGATGTATCTGGCGGGCGGACTTGTGATGGCCTGGAACGTCTACAAGACCATCAAGGGTGATCTGAGAGAGGAGGCCGCAATTCCGGGCTCGACACCAATCTCAGACACCAATACCGGCCCGTATTTGAAACCGGCAGAATAAGGAGCAGGTGAGTTATGTCTATTCTCAAAAAACACTCGCTGATTGAAAAAAACGCTACTTTACTGCTGATCGGTTCGCTGGTTGTGGTCACTGTCGGCGGTATCGTGGAAATTGCCCCGCTGTTTTACCTGCAAAACACCATTGAGAAAGTAGAGGGCATGCGCCCCTACTCTCCTCTGGAGCTGGCAGGCCGTGACATTTATATCCGCGAAGGCTGCTATACCTGCCATTCGCAGATGATCCGTCCGTTCCGCGATGAAGTGGAGCGCTACGGTCATTACAGCCTTGCAGCTGAAAGCATGTATGACCATTCGTTCCAGTGGGGCTCGAAGCGTACAGGGCCTGATCTTGCCCGTGTCGGCGGCCGTTACTCGAATGAATGGCATGTTCAGCATCTGATTGAGCCGCGCGATGTGGTGCCTGAATCGGTTATGCCGAGCTATGCATTCCTGATGAACACGCCGCTGAATATGTCCGGCATTACCGGCAATCTGAAAGCCAATATTGCTGTCGGCGTGCCTTATAATCAGGAAATGGTCGACAATGCATTGGCGGATATGAAAGCGCAGGCTGATCCGGAAGCCGATACAGAGGCTCTGCTTGCCCGCTACCCTAAAGCCAAGACCGGCGATTTCGATGGCAATCCGAAGGTTGTCAGCGAAATGGATGCACTTGTTGCCTATCTGCAGATGCTGGGAACTCTGGTTGATTTCTCAACTTACGACCAGTCACCGAAGTCGCGTTAAGGAGGTTCATCATGGATTATACGACCATGCGCCACTTTGCCGACAGCTGGGGGCTGTTAGGCATGTTCCTCTTCTTCCTCTTTGTTGTCTTCTTCGCCTTCCGTCCAGGCAGCAAACAAGCTGCCGATGCTGCGAAAGCCATTCCGTTCAAGGACGAAAACAATGACTGATAAGCAAATTGACGATGTAACAGGCGTTGAAACAACCGGCCACGAATGGGACGGCATCAAGGAACTTGATAATCCGATGCCACGCTGGTGGCTCTATGCCTATTATGCAACCATTGTCTGGGCGATTGCCTATACTGTTGCCTATCCGGCATGGCCGCTCATCAACGGCGCCACTTCCGGTCTTCTGGAATGGTCGAGCCGTGGTGATTTCTGGAAAGAAAACACCAAAATTCAGGGTGAACGTCAGGATATTCTGGCAGCTATTAAAGAAAAATCCGTTCAGGAAATTATAGCTGATCCGCAGCTCAACCAGTTTGCAATTGCAGGCGGTGCAGCGGCATTTCGTGTGAATTGTGTTCAGTGTCACGGTTCCGGTGCACAGGGTGCCCCAGGCTATCCGAACCTGAATGATGATGACTGGCTGTGGGGCGGTTCTATTGATGAAATCCTGCAGACTGTACGCCACGGCGTGCGTTCCAAGGATGACGAAGAAACACGCATCTCCGAAATGCCTGCCTATGGCGACATTCTTGAGCCGCAGCAGATCCGTGATGTGGCAGCCTATGTCACCAGCCTGACATCGACACCGCATGATGCAAGCCTGATACCCGCAGGCAAACAGGTTTTTGCTGAAAACTGCGCTGCCTGTCACGGCGAAAATGCCAAGGGCAATAAGGAATTCGGTGCGCCAAATCTGACCGATGCGATCTGGTTCTACGGTTCCGGCGAAGCGGAAATTGCCAAACAGGTGAGAAATCCCAAGCATGGCGTAATGCCTGCATGGGAAGGCCGTCTGGGTGACACAACTGTGAAACAGCTGGCAATCTATGTCCACTCTCTGGGTGGCGGTGAGTAAAAACGCCCTGTTTCAAGTCATGGCCGGCCGGTGTAAAATATTGGTGTAAAATATTCCGGCCGGTGCTCAAAAAATCAGCAAGCCCAGCAGATATAATCTGAAAAACGGGGCTCTGATGAAACCTTAGAAACTCAGTGCGGATTTCTGTTCCGATAACCGGAACCCGCTCTGAGTGATTTGAGTGCAGTTTTATAAGACCATTTCAGTTTTCAGACTGCCCTTAAGCATTCCGCGCTCAAATGCCCTCAATGAGTGCAGTGTTAATGCGATGAAATAAAGAATCTAGAGCAAGCGCCATACTCCAATCTGAACGCAAACAGCTCTAGCCCCCGGAGTGTACCATGTCAGATGTTGGTGAATTTGAACGTATCGATGCGCAGGCGGTGAATTCGTCTGAGAAACGCGGCTCTCTGTATGCCGCGCGTGTCAAGGTTTTCCCGAAACGAGCGAGTGGTGATTTCCGCCGCTTCAAGTGGATTATCATGTTCATCACACTCGGCATTTACTATCTCACGCCATGGCTGCGCTGGGATCGCGGGCCTTACGCCCCCGATCAGGCTGTCCTGATTGATATTGCACATCGCCGCTTCTACTTCTTCTTCATCGAAATCTGGCCGCAGGAATTCTACTACGTTGCCGGTATGCTGATTATGGCCGGTATCGGCCTGTTCCTTGTTACCAGTGTCGCGGGGCGCGCATGGTGCGGCTATACCTGCCCGCAGACCGTATGGGTTGATCTGTTTCTGGTTGTTGAGCGCGCCGTTGAAGGCGACCGCAATGCACGTATCAAACTCGACAAATCCCCGATGACGGCCAATAAGCTTGTAAAACGCGTCACCAAACATACAATCTGGCTGGCTATCGCCGTTATGACCGGCGGTGCATGGATTTTCTATTTCGCAGATGCACCAACATTGCTGATGGAATTTGTGACCGGTCAGGCCGCAATGGTCGCCTATATCACTGTCGCTATTCTGACCGCCACCACCTATGTTTTCGGCGGGCTGATGCGTGAGCAGGTCTGTACTTATATGTGTCCTTGGCCGCGTATTCAGGCAGCCATGCTCGATGAAAACTCGCTCACAGTGACCTATAATGACTGGCGCGGTGAGCCACGCACCCGTAATTCCAAAAAAGCCATTGCTGCCGGTGAGAGTGTCGGCGATTGCGTGGATTGTAATGCCTGTGTGGCCGTCTGCCCGATGGGTATTGATATCCGCGACGGTCAGCAGCTGGAATGCATTACCTGTGCGCTGTGTATTGATGCCTGTAACTCGGTTATGGACAAAATCGGCAAGCCGCGCGGCCTGATCTCCTATTCCACGCTGTCCGACTATGATCTCAATATGGCGCTGGCGACCAATAACGGCACAACACCGATTGAGCCGACACGGATTTATGAAGCTAAAAACACCTTTAATGACAAGGTGCAGCAGCTGAAAATGTCCAAGATTTTCCGCCCGCGCAGCCTGTTCTATTTCTCGATCTGGGCACTGATCGGTGTAGCGCTGATTACAACTTTGCTGATGCGCGAACGGATCGGCATCAATGTGCTGCAGGATCGTAACCCGCAATATGTGTTGCTGTCTGATGGTTCTATCCGCAACGGCTATACGGTCAAACTACTGAACATGGTCAATGAACCACGCCAGTTTGAGTTGATTATTGACGGCCTGTCACAGGCAGAAGTGCATGTGGCCGATCAGGCAACAGACGGTTCAGGGCGCCATATTTTCAACGCCGAACCGGATCGTCTGAAAACCCTGAAAGTGTTCGTTGTCCTGCCTAAGACCGCAGTCCCTCCGGGCAGCACACCATTCACCATGACAGTCCGTGATGTTAACGGAACCGAGTCAGCAACCTATAAAGCCACTTTCATTGCCCCTGAAAAGCGCTGATAACGGAGAAACGTGATGATCAAGCAGAATACGTCTTCCCCTGCCCCTCAGGGACGCGAATTTACCGGCTGGCATATGCTTGCGATTATGATCGCTTTCTTCGGGGTGATTATTATCGTGAATGTCATTATGGCCACATCAGCAATCCGCAGCTGGTCCGGCCTTGTTGTCCAGAACTCCTATGTTGCCAGTCAGGAATTTAATGAAAAATCCCAGCTCGGCAAAGAACATGCCGCGCTCAACTGGAAACAAAATCTGGATTATAAAGACGGTATTGTCAGCTATAGCCTGACCGATGCTAATGGCGCGCCGGTCAAAGCGCTTGGCGCAACGGCTGTTTTCCGCAGGCCAGTGAATGAAAAAGAAGACCAGATCCTGAATCTGATGCCTGCAGGTAATAATGTGCTGACCGCAGAAGCCGATCTGAAAGACGGAAACTGGGTAGTTGAAATCAATACCTATGCCGGACTTGATCTGCCTTACCGTCAGGTCAACCGTGTGAATATTGCCGGTGGTAAATTCACCATCACCGCAGACAACCAGCCGACACAAGGATCAGCGCAATGAGTTGCTGTGGTTCCGGCATTCAGTTTTCAGCTGCGGATTATCGTCCGGAAGAATTACTGCTGGCCAGCCGCACACTCGGCGATGGCCAGCGTCAGCTTGACCTGTCTGTTCCCTCAGTTCATTGCGGATTGTGCATTCAGACTGTTGAAACTGCGCTGAATGCTTTGCCTGAAATCAGTTATGCGCGTGTTAATCTTTCATCCAAACGGGTATCTGTCCGCTGGAAAGACGGGATTGAACCGCCGCATGTGATTGATGCTTTGCAGAGAGCCGGTTACCCCGCCCATATTTTTGAGCTCGGTGATGATAAAGATCCGCAGCTTTCCCGCCTGCTGATCGCGCTGGCTGTCGCCGGTTTTGCCTCGATGAATATCATGTTGTTTTCCGTGTCGGTCTGGTCCGGCGCGGATGCCGCAACGCGCGATATGTTCCACTGGCTGTCCGGCCTGATCGCACTGCCGACTTTGGTCTATTCCGGCCGGATTTTCTATATGTCCGCATGGAACGCGCTGAAACATGGCCGCAGCAATATGGATGTGCCGATTTCGCTGGCGATCACCCTTGCTTTTGTGATGAGTGTGTATGAAACGCTCAATTCCGGCCAGCATGCTTATTTTGATGCTTCAGCAACATTGCTGTTTTTCCTGCTGATCGGCCGCACTCTGGATCATGTGATGCGCGAACGCGCCCGCTCTGCAGTGAAAGGTTTAAGCCAGCTGGCCGCACGCGGTGCCGTAGTGATCGGCGATGACAACCAGCACAGCTTCATGCCGATTGCCGATATCCGCCCGTCTATGCGCATTATTCTGGCCGTTGGTGAGCGCGTGCCTGTTGATGCTGTAGTTGAAAGCGGCCGTTCTGATCTCGATTGTTCAATTGCGACCGGTGAAAGTGTGCCGGTTCCGGTGACACAAGGATCGAAAATCCGTGCAGGTACCATGAACCTCACCGCCCCGCTGACCATTAAAGCCACCGCCTCTGCTGATAGTTCTTTCCTCGCGGAAATGGTGCGCCTGATGGATGCCGCAGAAGGTGGCCGTGCCCGTTACCGCCAGCTCGCAGACCGTGCTTCCGCACTTTATGTGCCGCTTGTCCACACCACTGCATTTCTGGCTTTTATCGTCTGGCTTTATCTGAGCGGCGACTGGTACAAATCCACCTATGTCGCGATCACCACGCTGATTATTACCTGCCCTTGTGCACTGGCTCTGGCTGTACCGATTGTGCAGGTTGTGGCCGCACGTCGCCTGTTTGAAAACGGCATCATGGTCAAAGACGGTTCCGCGATGGAACGTATGGCTGAAATTGACAGTGTGATGTTTGACAAGACCGGCACGCTGACACTCGGCCAGCCACAGCTCATGGAGCGCGGCAATCTCGATCAGAATGCGTTGGAACTGGCCGCCGAACTGGCACTCTATTCGCGTCACCCGCTGTCGCGTGCATTGACCGCCTTCACCAATCCGGCAAAAAACATCCGTTTTGATCTGATTGAAGAGGTCAGCGGTGCCGGTATCGAAGCCCGTATGGGGCAGGATATTTATCGTCTTGGTCGCCGTGACTGGGCAGTTGAAGATGTTTCACAGGACAATGCCAGCACCGGCACGGAAACCGTTCTGAGCCGCAATGGTACTTTGCTGGAAGCGTTCAGTTTTGAAGACAGTCCGCGTGATGATGCTGCGCGCTCTGTTCAGGCGCTGAAAGATGAAAAACTCAGTGTTGAAATTCTCTCCGGTGACAAAGAAAAAACAGTCAGTGCCCTCGCCCGTCAGCTTGGTATTAAGAAATACCGCGCAGAAATTCTGCCTGCCCATAAATCAGAACTGGTGACCGAGTGTACCAATGAAGGCCATAAAGTGCTGATGGTTGGTGACGGGCTGAATGATGCGCCTGCGCTGATGTCTGCCTATGTATCGATGGCACCGGCAACGGCAGCGGATATTGGCCGCAATGCTGCGGACTTCGTGTTCCTGCATGACAGCCTGACAGCGGTGCCGCTGGCAGTGGCAATCTCCCGCGAGGCAGGCAAACTGATCCGCCAGAACTTTGCATTGTCACTGATCTATAATATTATTGCCGTACCCATTGCGCTGTTCGGCTATGTCACGCCTTTGATTGCAGCGCTCTCCATGTCGCTGTCTTCGATCCTCGTGGTCAGCAACGCCCTTCGCTTGAAGGCAGGTAAAAAACAAGGCCAGAAAGCGGCCTCTCCTTTAAGCCTGCTGAAGCGACAAAAGGCCTGAGATTATGAATATATTGATTTTCCTCATACCCATTGCCCTGTTTTTGGGCGGCATGTGGCTCGCAGCATTTTTATGGTCACTGAAAAGCGGGCAATATGAGGATATGGACGGAGCCGCCAACCGGATTTTCCTGCCGGATGACGATGACAGGCCGGCACCGGAAAAACCATAAAGATCAGGGCAGTTTCGTTTTCCCGAAACTGCCCTGAATTATTTTCATCGCATAGTTAAAGCCAAATCAGCCGCGGCAGGTATTCAACTGGCTGGTAAAAGCCTCACCCGCTGCGGCAACATCACCGGAATTATCAATCACCCAGACCGGTACATCACCGGCTTCAACCGGTTCCTGACGCTGCAAGCGCAGCGCAATGGATTCCGGTGTTTCGCGCCCGCGCGATGCAAGACGTTGCGCCAGCACTTCCGGAGTTGCGGTAATATGGGCAATCGCCACACGCGGGAAACGCGCGGCCAATTGCGGCAGAACACGGCGGGACAGATTGGCAATCACCACACCGCCATTTTCAATCACCTGCTCCACCGAGGCAGGCAGACCATAATAGAGGCCATGTGCCTGCCAGTGCATGCAGAATTCTGACCGCTCAACCGCTTCCAGAAATGCCGTTTCGGTCAGTGTATCATGATCTTCCGTATTGCCATGGGCATCACGGGTCACGACGCGGCGCACAAAATGATAGCTGCCATCCTGCGGCAAATGCGTGCGTGCATAGTCGATGATTGTGTCTTTGCCCGCACCGCTCGGCCCCACAACGGCAACAAAAATACCGGTCATTCCATTCATTCCGTCACTCAATATTGCAACCGCACTCAGAGTACGCGCTGCCCTTCCCGCCATACTGAACGTACCACCGGTATCGCATTCTGAATATGAACGCGAACCATATCAGCCCGCTTGCCCGATGCAAGTGTTCCGCGGTCAGTAAAACCGACAGCTTTAGCCGGATTGCGGGTAACCAGATTGATCGCCTGCGGCAGCGTATAGCCATCAACCAGTTGCGGCAGTGTATAAACTGCCTGCACAAGGCTGAAAGGAATATAATCGGACGACAGAATATCGAGATGACCGGCGGAAGCCAGATCACGCGCCGAGACATTACCGGAATGGGATGAGCCGCGCACGATATTCGGTGCGCCCATCAGCACAGCCATACCGGCTTCTTTCGAGGCTTTGGCAGCTTCCAGCGTTGTCGGGAATTCGGCCACATGAATACCCTGCTCAATCGCTTCATCCACATGGGCAAGTGTCGCATCATCATGGCTGGCAAGCGAAATACCCTTGGCCTGACAACGGGCAGCAATTTCTTTGCGGAAACGGTCTGCATGAGCCACAGATTCCGCCACACGACGATCACAGAACGCATCAAACTCGGCCTGTGTCATTTTCTGCTTGCCCATATAGTAGGTCTTATAGGCCTCAAGGCTGGCAAACTGGCGCTGTCCCGGAGCGTGATCCATGAGGGAGGCAATCTTCACCTGAGGATTGTGCTCAAACAATTCAAACGCATCGAGGCAATTCGGTGAAGACACTTCGCAGCGCAAATGCAGATAATGGTCTGCACGCAAGCGGCCATTGTTCTGACCATCAGCAATCGCATCGGCAAGAAGCACCATGTCATCGGAATTAATATCGGTATCGCCGTCAAGACCAACGCGCAGAGCATCAAATACTGTAGTGATGCCGGAAGCAGCAATCTGTGCATCATGCGCCATCAAGGCCGCATCGGCGTTCCAGCGTACTTTCGGGCGCGGCGCATAATGCTGTTCCAGATGATCGGTATGCAGTTCCACAACACCCGGCATCAGATAATCGCCACCGAAATCTTCACCGCTAATGCCATTGCCAGAGCTGATATCAGCGATTTTTCCGTCACGAATCTGGATCGTGCCGGTGATAACTTCATCCTCGAGGATGATGCGGGCATTTTTAAAAACGATATCGGAAGGGCGCGTGTCGCGTGTCATCGAAATTATGCTTTCCTACAAAAAACAACCATGCTGCATGATCGGATCACGCAGCATGGCTGTGGCCTACAGGAGTTTTGTGACAATCAGACAACGCTGATTTGAAGTTTTTGTCTCATTTCTGTGAGACGCGGCGATCACCGGTCAAACGTGAGCGCAGCGCATTGGAAATGGCATCGAATACAAACACCACGATCAGAATGAGGATCACCATATAGGCGACATTTGCCCAGTTGGAGTTGGTGCGCATGGCTTCCCAAAGTTTCAGACCGATACCACCGGCACCCACCGCACCGATAATCGTTGCCGAACGGGTATTGGACTCCCAGAAATACAGCATCTGACTAAGGAAGACCGGCATCACCTGCGGAATAACACCGTAGCGCTGCACATTGGACGGTGATGCACCAACCGATTTCACACCTTCACGCTGTTTATCATCGATATTTTCCAGCGTTTCCGAATAGAGTTTACCCAGCGTACCGGTATCGGTGAAGAAGATCGCCGAAATACCAGCCAGCGGCCCTGGTCCGAAAGCACGGGTGAAGAACAGCGCCCAGATAAACATATCCACCGAGCGCAGGAAGTCGAACAGGCGCTTGGTAATCTGATTGGCAAAGAAGTTCGGCGTGATATTACGCGCCGCAATGAAAGCCAGCGGCAGCGCGAGCATACCAGCAAACAATGTACCGACAAAAGCCATGACAATCGTCTGCAGCATCTTGATCCAGACATCGCCGTGCTGCCATTCCGCATTGTTCCAGATATTGTCAAAAGCCAGCGACAGATTGGACATTTCCGGTTTGATACGCTCACCGGAGACGATCAGCGAGGCGACCTCACCAGCTGATTTGCCCCAGAATGGCGAATTGGTATCGAACACAAAGTTCGGCCAGCCGAAGAAACGGCGATTGACGGTGATACGCTCCGGCATGATACGAGCTTCACCGGAGAAACCGAAATCCACCTGCACTTCGTCATTTTTCAGCAATGCCCAAGACGGCAGCGGCTTATCATCAACAGGTCGGGCAGCATCGGCATCAATGCGCACATTCAGCACTTCGCCGCCATGCTCTACGACAACCGTATTGCCACTGAGATGCAGCGCTTCAGAGCTGCCGAAAATCACACTGGTGCGGCCGTTTGCCTGCTGCACCCATTCCGGATCAGGATTCTTGCCCAGTACCGAAAAGCGCGGATAGGTAACTTTTGCCTCATCACCATTCAAACCAGTGTTTAGGCGAATGGTCGGGCGCACTTCATAGGAATACCACTGACGGGCAGTAATACCGGCGCGATCCCACTGCCCCTCCGACAACACGGTGCCAATGGCAAAGAACCACCAGCTATAGGCCATATAAAGCACGATACCCAGACCGATCAGCGGCAATGTATAGCGTTTGGAAAACGGGCGGCGAAAGACCTGCGGATAGCGGTTTTCGTAATCAGCAATCTGAGCGGCGTTTAAAGTCAAAGCTGTCATTTTTTACGCTCCGAACTGAAAGGCCTGAGCGCCGACAAGACGGCCGCGCAGCCATGCAGAGGTCTGATCCACCGCAATGATTGTAACGAGCAGCAGAAACACAATCGCCAGTGTTTTTGCCTGATGGCCATGACCGATCGACAGGCGCAATGCCTCACCGATACCGCCGCCGCCAACCGCACCGATAATGGTGGATGCACGGACATTGATCTCGAAACGCAGGAAAGCATAGGACATGAAGTTCGGCATGACTTGCGGCACAATGCCGAAGCCGACACGCTCAAACCAGTTGGCACCGACGGCACGCAGACCTTCCTCGGCCTTCATATCGGCATTCTCAACCACTTCGAAAAACAGCTTACCCAGCGCACCGATCGTATGAATACCAACCGCGAAAATCGCAGGAATTGGCCCCAGCGAGAGAATAGCGGCAAAGAAACCGGCAATCACGATCTCAGGGAAAGCACGCAGGATTTCCATATAACGGCGCACGAAGAAACGCAGTGCGCGGCTGGTTGTCAGGTTTTTAGCCGCAAGAAAACACAGGATGAAACCAAAGAAAAAGCCGATCAACGTTGCCATCATGGCAATATTGAGCGTCTCCAGCATTTTGTAGAAATATTCAGGAATATAGAAAACGCTGCCGAACAGATAGACGCGGCCTGCCTCATAATCATATTTCTGGCTACCGTCGAAATAAGGTGACGGCAGATCAAACAAAGCCCGCCAGACTTCCCAGCCGTCACGCGGCACCATATCACCGACGAAATCGAAGAAATGCGGCAGACGCTCCCAGAATTTACCGGCATTGCTTTCATTGGCGAACCACAAAGATGCGGAGAGCGCCAGAAACAAACCACCGATAATCAGCAGCGTATAGGTACGACGTCGGGAGGACAGCTCCCGCCAGTGCTGCTCGACCAAAGCGGCTTCACCGGACAGGGATGGCTTAGAAACAGAATGGGTCATCGGGCCCGCCTAAAAAGGATACAAAAATGCGGCCAGCATCATTCTTTGACACTGGCCGCAACTTAATCTTACTGACCGATCTGCGACTTACGTGCGTCGATAACCGGCTGGTAGAAATCTTTGTTCACTTCGATATAGGACTTGAAATCGCCGCCCATTGTGGAAGCAAAGCACTCCGGATCAGTCTTTGGCAGATCCATCATATAGGTTTTGAACTTGGCTTTCAGATCAGCATCAATGGCTGTGCGGATAACGATCGGGCCGTTCGGGATCAGCGGGGATTTCCAGACTTCTGTGAAGTCTTTCATGTCGATCAGGCCTTTGTCGACCATCTTGCGCAGGTTACCGGATGTGTAACCTTCATCGAAGCTGCCAACGCCGGAGCCGAAAGTTGTACCGGCATCAAACTTGCCGTCTTTTACAGCCAGAACCAGATTTTCATGGCCGCCGCCGAAACCGGTTTCGCTGAAATAATCTTTAACTGTCGCGCCATCGAGATCTTTTGGCAGCGAGGTTACCGGAATGAGATAGCCGGAGGTTGAATCCGGATCAGCAAAACCAAGCTTCTTACCTTTCATATCGGCAACAGTCTTGATGCCGCTGTCTTTACGGGCAACCATGATCGAATAATAACCGGTCGAACCATCGGTCTGTTCAGTGGTCAGGATCGGCTCAACAGCATCTTCTTTGGTCAGATAGATTTTGGCATAACCGGAAGCGCCAAGCTCTGCATAATCCAGTGTGCCGCCGAGCAGACCCTGAATAACGCCGTCATAGTCGGCAGCAGGAAACAGTTTAACTTCCTTAACGCCGATTGCCTTTGGCAGCTGGTCAATAATGCACTGGTAATTGCGCAGACGGTCAGCTTCGTTTTCGCCGCCGATAATACCAACGCGGAACACTTCAGGCTTATCTGCCTGCGCTGCGGTTGCGGTTGCCACTGCGGACAGCGCAACGGCGCCGAGCAAAAGCTTCTTGAAGGTCATGAACCATTCTCCTGTTAAACGATTATCGTTTGGTTTTGGATGAGTGTTACTGTGCGTCTGCAACGAGCTTTGCGACCTGTCGTGCCACTTGCGGGCTGACCGGAGCTTCCGGTGCAGGCTGCTCCAGAGCTGTTGAAGTCACAGCTTCCGAGAAGCTTTCATCATCGGCTTCGGCACCATAAATGCGGCGCGCTGCCAGTTGTGTGAGTTCAGCCGGTGTTCCGTCGAACACAACGCGTCCGCCCTGCATACCTATGATCCGGTCGCAATAGGTGCGTGCGGTATCCAGCGTGTGAAGATTGGTGATAACTGTCAGGCCTTCGCGCTTATTGATGTCGCGCAAAGCGCTCATCACCACCTGCGCATTGCGCGGGTCAAGCGAGGCAATCGGTTCATCTGCGAGAATAACTTTCGGGTTCTGCATCAGCGCGCGGGCAATCGCCACGCGTTGCTGCTGACCACCGGACAATGTTCCGGCAGGCTGCAAGGCGGTTTTGACAATGTCCAGACGCTCGATATTGGCGATAGCCTGTGCGCGCTCTTCACGGGAGAAAATGCCCATCAGGCTTTTAACTGTAGAACGTTGATTAAGACGGCCGAGCAGCACATTGGTCAGCACATCAAGACGTGGCACCAGATTGAACTGCTGGAAAATCATTGCGCAATCACTGCGCCAGCGGCGCAGCTCAGAACCGCGCAGACGCGACACGTCCTGATCTTTGAAAACAATCGAACCGTCCGATGTATCAATCAGACGATTAATCATTCGCAACAAAGTGGATTTACCGGCACCGGATGCGCCAATGATCCCCACCATCTGGGCCTGCGGGATTTCCAGATTTACATCTGCAACCGCAGTATTGCCGCCAAAACGACGGGTTACATTTTCAAGCTTCAGCATCAGCGCCCTCTATCAATTTCCCTGCGAAATTAGGCGCGTGATATGAAATGAAAATGTAAGTTAGATTACACTTCCATGAAAGTTCTGAATCAGATTTTTGACAAAAAAGCCGCCGGAAATTCCGGCGGCTCTGTTCTGCGATTGGATTCAGCAGCTTGGCTATCAGCCGCCGTGCTTTTCAAGAAAAGCTTCAATTTCAAGCTTGCGGAAATCATCCAGTGCATCACGCAGGCGCTGATGATCCCAGTCCCACCACGCCAGAGCTTCCAGACGCTCGACAATCGCATCGGAAAAACGCTGACGAATGAGTTTGGCAGGCACGCCGCCGACAATCGTATAAGGCGCCACATCTTTGGACACCACAGCACCAGAGCCGATGACCGCACCATTACCGATTTTAACACCGGGCAAAACGGTCACGCCATGCCCCAGCCATGTATCATGACCGATGGTCACTTCATGAGCGCGGCGCCATTCAAAGAAATCCGCTTCCTGCTCGGCATCCGGCCAGTAATCATTGGCGCGATAGGTAAAGTGATGCAGTGTTGCGCGCCACATCGGATGATTGGTGGCATTGATACGCACCGAAGCGGCAATATTCGCAAACTTACCGATCTTGGCGCACCAGACCATGCCGTCGCGCTCAATATAGGAATAGTCACCCATTTCCGTTTCAGAAATACGACAACGGGTACCAATTTCCGTATAGCGGCCAAATGTGCTGTCGGAAATTTCCGTATCCGGATGGATAAACGGCTGTTCTGACAATCTGGTCATGCATCTGCTCCCTGACGTACATAACCCGGAGCAAACTCGGTCACGTCGATGATGCGGTCAGCCACAGCCTCACGCACATCTTCATCATGGAAAATGCCAAGCATCGCCACGCCTTCTGTTTTTTTGCGACGGATCAACTCCATAACAACTTCACGGTTTTTGGCATCGAGCGAAGCGGTCGGCTCATCAAGCAACAACACCGGATGATCGGTGATGAAACCACGGGCAATATTCACACGCTGCTGCTCGCCACCGGAGAACGTGGCTGGCGGCAGATCCCACAGGCGCTGCGGCAGGTTGAGCATAGCCAGTAATTCACGGGCTTTGTCCTGCGCCTGCTCACGATCAACACCACGGGCAAACAACGGATCAGCCACCACATTCAGCGCGCTGACACGCGGCACAGTGCGCAAAAACTGGCTGACATAACCAATCGTATCACGGCGCACAGCCATAACCGTGCGCGGATCAGCCGAGGCAATATCAATCTGCTTACCGTGATGGCGCAGAATGATCTGGCCTTCGTCCACGGCATAATTGCCATAGACCATTTTCAGGATCGAACTTTTACCGGCACCGGACGGGCCACCGAGCACAGCACATTCACCGGCTTTCAGCGCAAAGAATACATTTGTCACCACCGGCAGCGCAATACCGCCCTGCAAATGCATGGTGAAGCTCTTTGCCACTTCCGAAACAATAAGAGGCATAGTCATGATTAAACCTGCAAAATCGAGGAAACGAGCAGCTGTGTATAAGGTGCCTGCGGATCATCCAGCACGCGGTCGGTCAGACCGGCTTCGATGATATGACCGTCTTTCATCACCATCATGCGGTGCGATAACAGACGCGCCACCGCCAGATCGTGGGTCACAACAATCGCAGCCAGACCGAGATCGGCCACCAGACCGCGCAACAGATCGAGCAAACGTGCCTGCACGGAAACGTCCAGACCACCGGTCGGCTCGTCCATGAAAATCAGGCGCGGTGCAGTCACCAGATTGCGGGCGATCTGCAAACGCTGACGCATACCGCCGGAGAATGCACGCGGCTGGTCATCAATACGGTCGGCGGAAATTTCCACACGGCCAAGCCAGTCCGTCGCTGTCTCGCGGATTTTACCGTAATGACGGTCACCGACAGCCATCAGACGCTCGCCGACATTGGCACCGGCGGAGACAGTCATACGCAAACCGTCAGAAGGGTTCTGATGCACAAAGCCCCAATCGGTACGCATCAGAAAGCGGCGCTCGGCCTCACTCATCCGGTACAGATCACGGAACTGGCCATCACGCATCCGATATTCAACAGCGCCGACTGAAGGCTGCAAGCGTGTAGCAAGACAGTTGAGCAGTGTCGTCTTACCGGAGCCGCTTTCACCGACAATCGCCAGCACTTCACCCGGATACAGCTCAAAGGACACATTGCTGCAACCAAGACGGTTGCCATAGAATTTCGACAATCCGTTTACACGCAGCAAAGGCGTATCATGATTTATATCGCTCATTGGGCTGCCTCCAGACCTGAGGACACTTGTCCGATATCTTTATTATTTGCAGAGAGATGGCCAACGTGACCATCGGCCTGTCGTGTTTCGCAATAATCGGTGTCGGAGCAAACAAACATGCTACCGCCCTTGTCATCCAGAACCACTTCATCGAGATAGACGCCCTTGGCACCGCACATGGCGCAAGGCTGAGCGAATTTCTGTACTTCAAACGGATGATCTTCGAAATCGAGACTCACGACTTTGGTGTATGGCGGCAGAGCGTAAATACGCTTCTCACGTCCTGCACCAAACAGCTGCAAAGCCGGTGACATATGCATTTTCGGATTGTCGAATTTCGGTGTCGGTGAAGGATCCATCACATAACGGTCTTCGACTTTCACCGGATAGGCATAAGTCGTGGCGATATGGCCGTGGCGGGCAATATCTTCATAGAGTTTGACATGCATCAGGCCGTATTCTTCCAGCGCATGCATTTTGCGGGTCTCTGTCTCGCGTGGTTCCAGAAAGCGCAGCGGCTCAGGGATCGGCACCTGATAGACAAGGATCTGGCCTTCTTTGAGCGGTGCTTCCGGAATACGGTGACGGGTCTGGATGATGGTTGCATCTTCCGTGCGGGTCGTCACTTTAACTTGTGCCGTCTTTTCAAAGAAGGCACGGATCGACACGGCATTGGTGGTATCATCCGCGCCCTGATCGATCACTTTCAGCGTATCGTCAGCGCCCAAAACCGCAGCGGTTACCTGCACACCACCGGTACCCCAGCCATAAGGCATCGGCATTTCGCGGCTCGCAAAAGGCACCTGATAACCCGGCACCGCAATGGCTTTAAGCAATGCGCGGCGGATCATCCGCTTGGTCTGCTCATCAAGATAAGCAAAATTATATTGCATCAGAACGCTCATTCTGCGGCTTCCTTCTGTGCATCATTGTGGCTGGCATATTCGGCACGCATACGACGGATAAGATCAAGCTCAGCCTGAAAATCCACATAATGCGGCAGTTTGAGATGTTCAACGAAACCGGTCGCCTGCACATTGTCGGAATGGGAAATCACAAATTCCTCATCCTGTGCCGGTGCGGTAATGTCTTCTTCAAATTCTTCGCTGCGCAATGCGCGATCACAGAGCGACATCGACATGGCCTTGCGTTCGCTTTGACCAAACACCAGACCATAACCACGGGTAAACTGCGGTGGACGTGTTGCAGAACCGGCAAACTGGTTGACCATCTGACACTCAGTCACCTGCACAGCGCCAAGCGATACCAGACCGCCAAGTTCCGGCACATCCAGCTCAACCTCGACTTCACCGATGCGGATTTCACCGACAAACGGATGCGTGCGGCCATAACCGCGCTGTGTGGAATAGCCCAGCGCCAGCAGGAAGCCTTCATCACCGCGTGCTAAAGCCTGCAAACGCAGATCGCGTTCCATCGGGAATGTCCAAGGCTCACGGGTCAGATCGCCCGGCACATGGCCTTCCGGCATTTCGCCATCCGGCTCGATCATACCATTGGCACCAAGAATATCGGTCACGCGCGGCATATCTTCGCCAACAGTCTCATCATCGCGCTGCACGCCTTGTGCCACCGGATGATCGCCAGCCATTTCAGGATCAAGCAGGCGATGGGTGTAATCAAAAGTCGGGCCCAGAAGCTGGCCGCCCGGCAGGTCTTTAAAGGTTGCGGAAATGCGGCGCTCGGTCAGCATCTGCGCTGTATCAAGCGGCTCGGAATAGCCGAAGCGCGGCAAGGTTGTACGATAGGCACGCACCAGAAAAATCGCTTCAATCAGATCACCGCGCGATTGGCGGATTGCCAGCGCTGCCAGCTCACGATCATAAAGCGCACCCTCGGCCATAGCACGGTCGACGGCCAGACCCAGCTGCTCCACAATCTGCTCCAGCTGCAATGCCGGTACTGAGCGGTCACCACGGCGGCGGTCACCCAGCAACTGATGTGCATTCTGAATAGCGGCTTCACCGCCTTTAACTGCAACATACATGGTTCAATTTCCGTTTTTTATGAGTTTGGTACTACGCGGCAGTGCGGCAACAGTTTTGGATGCTGCAAAAACCAGATCCACACCACGCGGGAACAAGGCAGTATTAGCCGCCCATTGTTCATTGAAACGTACCGGTAAAGCACTTGGTGCAAAGTCACGGACATGCTCAATACCAGGCCCCTGAAGCTGCAAAGTCTGCGCACCCTCGAAACCTTCTACCGCCATAACGATAGTGGCTGAGCGATCCGGATATTCCGATGTACCTTTGGCAAAAACATCCAGCGGCGGCATGTGGGCAACGTCGCTGACCAGCGCGAAATTCGCCTCACCAACTTCGGAAACCAGCTCAAAGCCAGTCTGAAATGCGAGCCATTCACGCACAGCGCTGCTTGCAGCCAAACGACTGTCGAGCCAAACCTTGGTGTCATGGTCGAACAATGCCTGCGCAATAGCACCGAGCTCCGGTGTCAGCGGCAATGGCGGCTGCGTTTCGGCAGTCAGCGGCTGGATCGTGCCCGGATTGGCCAAAGCATCCATCAATGCACGGAAGCAGGTCTGCGCATCATAAACGGCGTCAGTGAAACCACCTTCAAAAGCCTGATTATCAAAAGCCATTAGTCGTCTCCCCGAACCATGGTGAAGAAGTCCACTTTCGTTGCCGCCGCTTCACGGCGACGCTGTGTGGCACGGGCATCAAGACGCTGCGCAATTTTCTGCAACAGATCACGCTCAACGATCTCGCGGCTCTGCGGCGCCTGCCACAAAGCATCGGCAATCGCTGCCAGACGCGCTTTTTCATGATCGCGTCCCAGTGCATAGGAATGCCCAACCAGCCCCTCTGAGGAGCTTGACGACACACGCACAGTTGCACGGGTCACAGTCGTTTCGCCCAGATTGAACGGGGCACCGCCACCACCGATACGGCCACGCACCATCACCAGTCCGGTTTCAGGGCCGCGCAACACATCAACCTGCGGCTGCTCTGCTTGATTACTCCAGAAGGAAGCCAGCTCCTTCAATTCTGCCTTTGCCAGCAAAGCGGCGACCTTGCGCCGTTCGCCTTGCAGCTTTTCGGGTAAATTCTCGGTTTCATTCTTCATTTGACACACCGCTCTAAATTGTCTATTTATCTATACAACTAGACATTAATTATTGTCTTAAACACTCTTAGTGACAAGCACATGACAATCAGCGGAGCTGCGGCAAATTAAATGGCAGAGACAACAAAAATCGCCCGAAACAGCGGTGTGGCCGTCTGGCGTCAGATTGCCGATGAAATTCGCAGGGAAATTAAACACGGGCATTTCAAGCGCGGCGAGAAGCTGCCGCCGGAAATGACACTGGCTGCCCGCTTTGGCGTCAATCGCCATACGGTGCGCAGTGCGATTGCGGCTTTGACACAGGAAGGTGTGTTACGGGCAGAGCAAGGGCGTGGCACATTTATCGCCAATGCCAAACGCCTGACCTATCCCATCAGCAAGCGCACGCGCATGTCCACCAGTCTGGCCGAACAGATCACACAGCAGGAGCGGATCATCCTGTCGCACAGGGTTGAAAAGCCCTCAGCCGAAGTCGCCCATGCTTTGCAGCTTAGTGATGAAAATGCGCAAGTGCATTATTTTGAAACCCTGTCCATTGCTGATGGTCAGCCGGTTTCCATGTCTGACAGCTGGTTTGACCAACAGCGTTTTCCGCAATTTGATGAATTTTACAAGAGCAGCGGCTCAGTCACAAAAGCACTGAAGCAATCGGGCGTTGAGGATTATTTCCGCAAATCCACACTGATTTCCGCCCAGCACGCCAACGGACAGGATCTGCTGCACCTGAAGCTCACACCGGGGGCGATTGTGCTCACGGCGCAATCGGTCAATGTCGATACCAATGGCGTGCCGGTGGAATATTCAACAACTCGCTTTGCGGCTGATCGCATGGAGTTTTCTATCGAGAGCATGTCGCTCAATGAAGAATAAAAACTATTGCCTGCATTAAGTTTCTGTCGTTAGCTGCGGCCTGTTCACAATTCCAGTCACAGGATCAGCAGCATGGCATTTTATCTCGGTCTTGACCTCGGCACGTCCGGCCTCAAAGCACTGCTGATCGACGAGAAACAAAGCATTATCGCCTCTGCCCATGCAGAGCTCCATGTTTCCCGACCGCATCAAAGCTGGTCTGAGCAACAGCCACAAGACTGGATAAAGGCAGCAGAAGCAGCAATCACCCGGCTAAAAGCGGAACATGGCACTGCGCTTTCGAATGTGCGCGGCATCGGCCTTTCCGGCCAGATGCATGGCGCGGTTCTGCTGGATGCGCAGGATCAAGTGTTGCGCCCCGCCATTCTCTGGAATGATACACGCAGCCACGCCCAAGCTGCGCAACTGGATGCTGATCCGCAATTCCGCGCCTTGACCGGCAATATTGTCTTTCCGGGTTTTACCGCGCCGAAATTGCTTTGGGTGAAGGACAATGAACCGGAGATTTTTGCCCGCATTAAAAAGATCCTGCTGCCGAAAGATTATCTGCGTCTGTGGCTGACCGGAGAGCATGTCAGCGAAATGTCCGATGCGTCCGGCACATCATGGCTGGATGTGGCACAACGCAAATGGTCGACTGACCTGCTGGCAGCAACAGAGCTTGATGAAAGCCAGATGCCGCGCCTTGTCGAAGGCACGGATGTCTCCGGCACATTGCGCGCAGAGCTGTGTCAGCAATGGGGCATGGCATCAGGTGTAGTGGTTGCCGGTGGTGCCGGTGACAATGCGGCATCCGCCTGTGGTATCGGCACGGTGAAAGCCGGACAGGCTTTTGCCTCACTCGGCACATCCGGTGTGTTATTTGCCGCCAATGACAGTTTTCTACCGCGTCCTGACAGTGCCGTTCATGCGTTCTGCCATGCTCTGCCGCAGACATGGCACCAGATGGGCGTTATCCTCTCCGCGACCGATGCCCTGAACTGGTACAGCACCATTACCGGCCATGAAGCTGCGGCGCTAACGCAGGAACTCGGCGATGATCTGCAGGCTCCGTCAGAAGTGAGTTTTCTGCCTTATCTTTCCGGCGAGCGCACCCCGCATAATGACAGCCTGATCCGCGGCAGTTTCACAGGGATCAGCCATAGCGACAATCGTGTGGCACTCACTCAAGCCGTGCTTGAAGGTGTGGCTTTTGCCTTCCGTAACAATCTGGAAGCTCTGGCAAAAGCCGGCACACAGCTTGAAAGTGTTATGGCTATCGGCGGCGGCTCACGCTCGACCTATTGGCTGAAAGCACTGGCTACCGCTCTGAATATGCCGGTTCATCTGCCTGCCGACGGTGATTTCGGCGCGGCTTTCGGGGCTGCACGTCTTGGACTGATTGCTGCTGAAAATGCTGATGCTCTGGCTATTTGCACCAGCCCGCAGATTATCAAAACCATTGAGCCGGATAAAAAACTCCATGCGGCTTATGAAACAGCCTATCAACGCTATACCGCGCTGTATCAGGCTTTAAAGCCGGTTATCCGTGTCTTGTAAACACAAACGAAGAATATGACTGCGGCAACCACACTCAGCCCCAGCGCATAGCTCGGGAAAACCAGCGCTGAGCCACTGTGCAGCAATGCCATGCCCTCTGTAAGCGCTGTGATCACCGCATAATAAAACAGGCCAAGCAAAGCGCCTGCCGTGCCCAAAGCATCGTGATAGTGCTGCAAGACGCCATGCAAACAGGCGGTTGTCAGAAGGGTAAATCCGGCAAACAACAGTACGGAAAAACCGGTAAACAACACAAGATAAAGCTGTCCCATTGTCAGCAGGCTCACGACCAGCAAACCGGCAGCGGCACAAGCCAACAGCAGAATACCAGCCATCATCACCGTCTGACTTGTATAGCCTGCCGTATTCAAACGGCGCATTGCCATACCACCCCAGATACTGCCGGACACGACCAGCATACAAAGCGTCCCATAGGTAACGGGCGACAAGCCCTGCATATTGATCAGCAGAAACGGTGCTTCCGCATAGAAGCTGAAAATAATCCCGTTACCGATACCGATCAGCAAACCAGTGCCGATCACCTGCCCATCGCGCAGCATCCGTGCCCAAATCTGCATCAGGGATGATTTATGGTTCTGCTTCACCAGAGTTTCAGGAAAAGCTGCACAGACCAGCACCAGAGAGACAGCACCGAGCACCAGTAACACCATGAAAGCGGTACGCCAGTCACCGAGCGTGACACTCAGCCCCCCGATAAACGGCCCCGCCGCCGCAGAAACAGGAATGAGCATACCGATTGTTGTGAAAACAACCACGCGGCGCTCACCGCTGAATGCCTCTCGGCAGACAGACTGAATCACCACCGAGCAACTGGCCGCGCCGAAAGCCTGAATGAAACGTCCGCTATTAAGCACCCATAACGAGGATGCAGAAAGACAGATCAGGCAACCCAGTAGATACAGTGCCAGTGTGATGATCATGGTTTTACGTCGCCCGATGTGATCGGACACCTGCCCCCAGCATAAAACGCCAAGCGCAAAACCGGCAAAAAAGATGCTCAGTGTTGTTTGCGCTGTCGATGCGGAAATATTCAGACCCTGCGCCATATCGGTCAGAGAGGGCGTGTAAATTGTTTCACCGATTTGCGGCAGTGTAACCAGCAGCGCCAGAAGCAGCAAAGCCGGTGTTTTACGGAGTGTTTCCGTTTGCGCAGCCAATGTGGTCATGGCGCATTCCTTTCTTTATCCAGAATTTGCGCCAGTCCTTAAAACAATCTAATAAGTAACATAAGCCTTGTTAAAATTACGATTTCATAACTTAAAGTTACGAATAGATGTCGCCAAATTTTCGCGCTTCACCACAGCAGATGCAAGTTTTTCTGGATATTGCCGAGGCTGGCAGCATTGCTGCGGCGGCCAAAAAACTTGGGCTCACCGCTCCTGCCGTCAGCAAACAACTGACAATGCTAGAGAACCAGCTGGAACTGGGGCTGATTGAACGCACCACACGGCGCATGCAGCTGACACCGGCAGGCCGGATTTTCAAAGATTATGCGGCCGAGACTTTGCGCCTTCTGAGCGAGCGTGAAAGCCGTTATCTTTCGGAAATGCGCGGTGAGCCATCCGGTACTTTGCGTGTTGTCGCTGCAAGACCGCTGGCCGCGCAATTTTTGCTGCCGCACTTACACGAATTTACCAGCCGCTTTCCGCATATTACCCTTGATCTGGAACTGGCAGAGCGCTTTCCGGATATTGAACAGGAGAATATCGACCTGATTTTCGGCATGACCATGCAAGGCAATGCCGGGCTGATCCAGCGCTCCATCGGCAAGACTGCCTATTGGCTCTGTGCCGCACCGTCCTACTTGGAGCGCCATGGTCACCCGCAACAACCGGATGATCTGAGCGAACATTATCTGATTGCCCATACGATGCGCCGCCACCCGAACAGGCTGATATTCAGGGATCATCAGGACGTGGCAATGCGCACAGTTCTGCGCCTCAATGATACATCGGCCATGCGGCAGGCTGCCTACCAAGGTACGGGCATTGTTTCTCTGCATCATTATATGGTTGAGGATATGATCAGCTCCGGCGAGTTGATCCGCCTGCTGCCGGATTATGAATTACCAGCGGTACCGGTGCATCTGTTTTACCGGAAAAGCGGGCGCATTCTGCCAGCTCTGCGACACTTCATTGATTTCGCCGTTAAGATTTGCCGAATTCAGTTATAAGTTTTGGAACGGCATCAACCAGTTGCCGCGTCGGCTCGGTCTGCGGGTTTTGCAGTACCTCATCCGGCACACCCTGCTCAACAATCTCGCCCTCATGCAACACCAGCATCCGGTCACAAAAAGCCCGTACCAGTGCCAGATCATGCGATATAAACAGATAGGCAATGCCATTATCGCGCTGTAAATCGGCCAGCAGATTAAGGATTTTCGCACGCACTGATATGTCCAAAGCCGATACGGGTTCATCCAACACAATCAGGTCAGGCTTGCACAACAGTGCGCGGGCAATCGCCACACGCTGACGCTGACCACCGGAGAGTTCACGCGGGTAGCGGTCAGCCATATCCGCTGTCAGACCAACCCGTTGCAAGACTTCAGCAATTTGCTGGTTCGTATGCTGCTGACTGCCATGCAGAACCAGCGGCACCTGTAAGATCTGGCTGATCGTATGGCGCGGGTTAAAAGCCGCCAAAGGGTCCTGAAACACCATCTGGAATTGAGCACGCTTCTCCCGCAGCGCACTGCCCTGAAGGACTGTCATATCCGTGCCGTTGAGAATAATCTTGCCGCTATCCGGTTCGTTCAGCCGCATAATCAGTCGTGCCAAAGTACTTTTACCAGAGCCGGAACGCCCGACCAGCGCCAGTGTCTCACCGGCATGAAGTGTCAGGTTGATATTTTTCAAACCTTTTGACGAATCTTTGCCAAAGGCCTTATTGAGACCGGCAATCTGCAAAACCTCTCTCATAACACACCGTCAATCTCAGGCAGGCGCGGCTGCTTTTGCCAGTCCAGCCCGATATGGGTTGCCAGCAAGGCTTTGGTATAATCATGCTGCGGCGCGGTGATCACTTGTTCAGCCGTGCCGAGCTCCACCAGCTTCCCGCGATAAAGCACGGCAATTCTATCGGCCAGTTGTGAGGCCAGCGCGATATCATGGGTCACAAACAGCATTGTCAGCCCTTGCGCCCGCACCAGACCATCCAGCAATTGCGCCACATGATTTTGCACCACCGTGTCCAGCGCACTGGTCGGCTCGTCTGCGATCAGCAATTGCGGCTGTGCAGCCAAAGCTGCGGCAATGGCAATACGCTGTTTCTGCCCGCCGGAGAATTCATGCGGATAGCTGCGTAAGCGCTGCTGACTGTCCGCAATCTGCACCTGCCGCATCAGTTCTGCCGCTCTTTGGCGAGCTTCAGTCCAGGAAGTTTTAAGATGCGTGACAATCACTTCGGCAATCTGATCGCCCACCCGCATCATCGGATCAAGCGAACCATCAGGATCCTGAAACACCACGCCGATATCGCGCCCCGCACGCGGCTCATGCGCTAAAGCCGGAAAATGGATTGAACCGGCAGTTTTAGCATTAGCGGGCAAGAGACCAGCAATCGCCATGGCCAATGTGGTTTTACCGGAACCACTTTCACCAATCAGCGCTAGCCTTTCACCTTGCCTTAGTTCAAAGCTGACCGGATGCAGCACAGTTTGCGCCCCGTAACGAACCGTCAAATCCTGTACGGCAAGAAAGACCTCAGACATTGCTGTGCTCCCTCGCTGATGATGGGCGGCGGGTTAGCGCCTGTCCGGTGAGATGCACGGCAAGAACAGTCACCACCAATGCCAGCCCCGGAATGATGGATAGATAAGGCGCTGAGCGCAACACGCTGCGTCCCTCAGCAATCATCGTGCCCCATGTCACACTGTTCGGATCGCCAAAGCCTAAGAAGGCCAGTGAGGCTTCAATCAGAATAGCCGCCGCGACCGAAACGGCTGCCAGCGATGCCGCAGGGCCGAAGGCATTGGGCAGAATTTCCCGAAAAGCAATGGAGAACGGCCCCTGCCCCAGCGTACGGGCAGCGGCGACGAAATCGCGCTCACGCAGAGACAGCACTTCAGCCCGCGTCACTCGCGCAGCCTGCGTCCAACTGCCGATGCTGATTGCAATAATCAGCGTCGGAATGCTCGGCCCCAGCACATTAATCATCGCCAGCGCCAGCAAAAAGCCCGGCACAGTCTGAAACGCCTCAGTGATCCGCATCAGAACATTATCGGCAAAACCACCGAGAAAACCAGCCAATGTGCCGACCAGACTACCGGCAATCAGCGCTGCCGCTGCTGAGCTCAGCGCCACCAGCAGAGTCGTTCGTGCACCATGAAACAGACCTGCCAGCACATCGCGCCCCAGCCGGTCTGTCCCGAGCCAATGAGCGTGATCTGTGAATGGCCGTATCAGCGGGTCTCCGGCAATCGCCAGCGGATCACCGGCAAACAGCAATGGTGCAGACAGCGCCATCAATCCTAAAAGTATCAGAAGGCCAATACCGGCTTTACCCTGTCTGTCCAAAGCCTGGAAAAACTTCATTGGCGCTGGCTCCGCACCCGCGGATCAAGCCGCGCATAGGCCAGATCAACCAGCAGATTGGCAATGATCACTGCAAAAGCACCAAACAGAATGTCACCCAGCAGCAAGGCCGTATCGCGTTTGGCAACGGCTTCTGCGGCGAGACGTCCGAAGCCCGGAATGGCAAAGACACTCTCAATCACCACACTGCCGCCAAGCATCACACCGGCTTGCAGGCCTAACATTGTCACCACCGGTAAAACCGCATTACGGGCAATGTGTCGCCAGATGATACGGCGTGAGGAAATACCGCGTGCTTTAAGCGCCTGCACAAACATTTCCTGATGCAGATCGGCCATGCGATCCCGCATCAGCCGCAGATAGAGCGTGAGATAAACACTGGAGAGTGCCGCAACAGGCAGGATCAAATGGCGACTGATATCTGCCGCTCTGGCCAGTCCTGTTTTGCCGGACGCAATGGTTTCCAGCCCGCCGATTGGCAGCCAGCGCAATGTTACGCCGAAGATCACGATCAGCACCAAGCCCAGCCAGAAACCCGGCACGGCATAAAGCGTCAGCGAGGTCAGCGATAACAATCGGTCACGCCTGGAATGCGGTTTGGCACCGGCCACGATGCCAAGCAGAGAACCGGCAAAGAATGCCAAAAATGTCGATACGCCCATCAGCAATAATGTTGCCGGAAGCCGCTCCAGAATAACATCAAGCACCGGACGCTGAAAGGCCGAAGACCAGCCGAAATCACCGGAGAACAGCGCCGTGACATAGGCAAAGAACCGCTGCAACGGCCCCTGATCTAATCCCCATGACTGGCGCAAAGCTTCAAGCTGCTGCGCATCCGCCCCGCCCATCTGTGCCACATAAGCATCCACAGCATCGCCGGGGGCAGCTTCCAGAATAAGAAAGCTGCCCACCAGAACAATGCCCAGAACCGGAAGGATACTGCCAAGACGACGGAGGAGAAACGGCACTGATATTTACTCTTGCAAACCGGTATTCGCCCAGCCGGACACCGCCCAGCGCGGATTATCCGAGACATTCTGCACGCGTTCGCTGGCAACCGTAATGAACGAGAAATCTGCAACATTGATCAGCGGCAGGTCTTCTGCCACCAGACGCTGCAAATCCTGATAGATGCCTGCTCGCGCTTTGTCGTCCAAAGTCACTGCGCCTTTGGCAATCAGCGCATCGACCGCCTCATTCTTATAGCCATATTGGTTGGTAAATGGCGCACCGGCAGGCAAGCCGCTCTGAAACAGCACTGTTGTCGAGATTGCCGGATCAGAACGGTAAACCGGCGTAGCCACAGCAATATCAAAATCATGATCGGTGTAGACCGCTTTGAGATGTGCCGGTGAATCATTGGCAACAATCACTGCATCAATGCCGATTTTCACCAAAGCCTGACGCAGATAATCGCCGAATTGCTTGGTTTCATTGAAGAATGGTGCAGGCAACAGCTTCAGCTTAAAGCGGAAACCGTCAGCGCCTTTTTTATAACCAGCCTCATCTAGCAGGTTTTCAGCCTTGGCAATATCAAAGACATATTGCTGCGTATCCGGCGCATAAAACACCGTGTCAAAAGCCGGTACCGGCCCTGTCGCTGGCTTGGCATAACCAAGGAAAATCGTCTTGACCACGAAATCTTTGTCAATCGCATGGGCGATAGCTTGGCGTACTTTCAGATCAGCCAGTTCTTTGCGGCGATGATTAAGTTCCACACTCAACTGATAGGTCAGCGCCTCATAGCCATTGGCATAGACTTTCAGCCCCGGCACTTTGGAAATTCGTTCCAGATCAGCCAGCGGCACTGCAGAGAAAGCAGCCAGCTGGATCTGATCTGCTTCCAGCGCATTGCCCGCAGAAGCGCGATCCGGTAGTACCTGATAGATAATCTCATCCAGCGCAGGTGCTTGTTTGTCCCAATAATTTTCATTGCGCTTCAGCAGGTAATATTCGCCCGGTTTGTGATCGCCATAGACAAACGGCCCCGTGCCCACCAGTTTCTCATTAGCAGGGTTTTTCGCAATATCCATGTCTTCATAGAGATGTTTCGGCAGTACCGAAGTCACTACCGGCAGCGCATTACGGATCAGCTGAAATGGTGTCGGCTCGGAAAAGCGGAAGACAGCCGTATGCTCATCCGGTGTCTCAACATTTTGCAGATTTTTGAAAACTGAGCGGCCAAGATTTTGCAGTTTCTTCCAGACTTCCAGCGCCGAGAAAGCCACATCGGCAGAGGTGAACGGCTTGCCGTCATGCCATGTCACGCCTTCACGCAGTTTGAATGTGGCAGACAAACCATCTGCCGAGCCTTCCCAACTGGTCGCCAGCAATGGCTTCAAACCATCCGGATGCTGGGCATCGACATAAGCCTGCTCGGCCAAAGTCTCGACAACCTTGCTCGCCACATAGAAAACGCCGTTTGAGGCCACAATTGCCGGATTGAGATTGGCCGGTTCGCTGTCTGCGGCCACAACCAGACGACCACCGCGCACCGGCTCAACGGAGGCCTGTTTTTCAGCCGTTTGTGCGAAAGCAAAACGCGGCAGAACAGACAATGCCACAACACCGGCAGTTCCCGCCAGCAGAGCACGTCGATTCAGTGTCAATCTTGTCATAATACCCTGTCCCTCTGTAACCGCTTAAATCTTACGTTTTTTCAATGCACCGGCCAAAGCCTCAACAGCCTTTGCCGCAAATTCCGGTTGCGCTGATGCCCCCATATGCCCGATACGCAAAACCTTACCAGCCGTATCCTTACGACCCAGCGACACCAGCACATCATGGTCGTGTAGCATCAGATCGCGCAAAGCCACATCGCTGATGCCATCCGGCAATTTGAACACGGTCGCAGTCGGTGCAGCATAGATTTCCTGACGCGGCCATAATTCCAGCCCCAATGCTTTAACACCTTCACGGGCGATTTGCGCCGTTTGCGCATGGCGTGCCCAGACGTTTGAATCGCCTTCCGCCAAATAAAGATCGAGCGCTGTGTTAAGAGCATAAATTTCCGCAACAGACGGGGTGACCGGAAAAGCATTGCCTGCACGCCAAGCGTCTTTCCAGTCCAAAAGGCTCAGAAACGATGCCCGTGGTGCATCAGGGTTCGCCGCCATTTTCTGCCATGCACGTTCACTCACTGCCGCGAGCGTCAGACCCGGTGTACTGCCCAGACATTTGGACGGAGAGGTAATGAAAATATCCGCATGTACAGCTTCAGGATGCACATCCATGCCACAAAAAGATGAGACCGCATCGACAATCAGATAAGCGCCGTGACGTGCGGCAATGGCACCGATTTCCGCCAGCGGGTTGAGTGTGCCCGAAGGTGTATCGTGATGGCAAACGGCAATTATGCTGATGTCAGGGCGCTGTTTAAGTACTGCCTCCACGGCTTGCGGATCAATCACATCATCATAATCCACTGCCAGTTCAATGACTTCACGACCGTAGCGCGCAGCCCAGGGGCCGAACCCTTTGCCATAGACACCGGAGACAAGATTGAGCACCACATCCTGACGGGCGATCAGACCCGCAGCTGCCGCCTCAATACCAAGAATAGCCTCACCCTGCATAATCACCGGTTGATTGCCGGTGCGCATGACCTGCGCCAGCTTCTCAATCACGCTTTGATAAAAGGCCTGAAATGCATCGATGTAATCATACAAAACCGGCTGCCCTAATGCCCGAAGAACTTCCGGATAGGCCGGTACCGGACCGGTTGTGAGCATATAGGCAGGCACTTGCAGCATGGGATCATTGACCAGTTTAAAAACAGCATCATAGGAGCGGTTTCCCGCATCTCCAAGAGGGATAATTTTCCACGATCAGCAATTATTGGAATTTGATTTCTTTTTACGAGCAGAGATGAAATATCCCTCTGTATTCTTTTCTGCAGGCAAAGAAGATCTTGTAATCACAGAAGCTCTCTTCTGCCTGTGACAAACAGACTTGCGACAAGTTTCCGGCAGAGATTCCGGTTTCGCTCTCAAAGCAGATCGCGTACAAGACGCAAGATCAGTTTCTTTCCGGCCAGCAGTTAAAGTCTGATCAGTCATGATCGCAACGCACCTGTCACCACGGATGAAACTGACCAATGTCATATCATCGAAGGTATTCAGAATTGCGCGCTCTTCTCCTCTCTGCCTCCGCTCTTACCGCTATTACATTTTCTGCCGCACTGGCTGCTCCGGCGCTGGCGCAGGATACTGCTAAAATTGCACCGAAAGTCATGGTTATCACCATGTTCGGTCAGGAAGCCAAACCTTGGGCTGAGGGCGAGAAATTCACGCAGCAGATCAAGCTGGCCGGTCTTAATCCGGAATATCCGAATGTTGACTGCACTGACGAAGGTCTGTGCCACATGACAACCGCCATGGGTTTTGCCAATGCGGCAAGCTCGGTCTCGGCCATGGCACTCAGCGAAAAATTCGATCTCTCCAAAACTTATTTTCTGATTGCCGGTATTGCCGGTGTTGATCCGAAACACGGCACCCTCGGCTCCGCTCACTGGGCAAAATTTGCCGTTGATGCTGACCTCAACCACCGCATCGACCAGAGCGAAGTGCCGGATACATGGGAAACCGGTTCTTTCGCACTTGGTGCCAGCAATCCGACTGAAAAAGCCAAATGGTCAGCAGGTACAGAAGTTTATGCCCTGAATGCCAAACTCACAGATTATGCTTTCAGCGTGACCAAGGATGTAGAACTGCTCGATGGCGACGGTGCCAAAGCCTATCGCAAACATTACAAGGGCGATATTGCAACCGGCGCTCCGATTGTCAGCATGTGCGATACGCTCTCCAGCGACACCTATTGGCACGGCATTAAAATGGCTCTGTTCATGGAAAAATGGGTCGAACTGCTCACCGATGGTAAAGCCACCTATTGCACCTCGCAGATGGAAGATAATGCTACTCTGACTGCACTGAAACGTGCATCGGAAGCTGGCAAACTGGATTTCGACCGTATTGCCCTACTGCGTACTGCATCAAATTTTGATCGTCAGGGCGAAGATCAGGATGCTCTGGAATCGCTGAAATCAGAATCCGGCGGCTTTAAACTGGCAACCACCAATGCCTATCGCGTCGGCAAAGCCTATGCACAAACCATTCTGACCGGTTGGGACAAGTGGCAGGAAGCACCGCATACTGACAGCGCGAAATAATTTAAGCATTAAAAAAGCCCCCGAAGAAATCATCTTCGGGGCTTTTTCATGTCTAAAACTTACGATACGCGATTGATCGCATCACCAAGGATCGAAACGATTTTGGCGATTTCTTCTTTGCTGACGATCAGCGGAGGAGACAGGGCAATCACATCACCGGTCACGCGGATCAGCAGGCCTTTTTTGAAGCAATCGGTGAACACATCATAGGCGCGTGCGCCAACAGCACCGTCACGCGAAGACAGTTCAATACCGGCCACCAAACCAAGAGTGCGGATATCAATCACATTTTTCGCGGTTTTCAGCGAATGGATCGCTTCCTGCCAGTCATCCGCCAGTTCGGCAGCGCGGGTCAGCAGCCCTTCTTCCGCATAAATATCCAACGTTGCAATCCCTGCCGCACAGGCTGCCGGATGGCCGGAATAAGTATAGCCGTGGAACAGTTCAATCGCGCCTTCAGGCCCGTGCATCAGACCATCATAAATATGACGGCTGGCAAAGACAGCGCCCATCGGAATGGCACCATTGGTCAGACCTTTTGCGGTGGTGATCAGATCCGGCGTAACACCAAAATAATCCGAAGCAAATGGTGAACCAAGACGACCGAAACCGGTGATCACTTCATCAAAGATCAGCAAAATACCGTGTTTCTTGGCAATAGCAGCAAGGCGTTCCAGATAACCTTTTGGCGGCACCAGCACACCTGTTGAACCGGCCAGCGGCTCTACAATCACCGCGGCAATGGTTTCCGCACCATGCAGCGCGACCATGCGTTCCAGATCATCCGCCAGTTCGGCACCGTGTTCCGGCTGACCTTTGCTGAAAGCATTTTTCTCAAGATCATGGGTATGGCGCAGATGGTCAGCCCCCGGCAGCAGCGGAAACACGCGGCGGTTATTGACCAGACCACCAACCGAAATACCGCCGAAACCCACACCATGATAGCCGCGCTCACGGCCGATCACGCGGGTGCGGGTGCCCTGACCAATCGCGCGCTGATAGGCAATCGCGATTTTCAGTGCGGTATCAACGGATTCTGAACCGGAGCCGGTGAAGAAAACACGGTCGAGAATTTTGCCGTCGCCGCGCGGTGCAATTTCACCAAGGCGGGTAGCAAAATCAAAAGCAATATTGTGCCCCATCTGGAATGTCGGTGCGAAGTCCATCGTCGAAAGCTGTTTTTCGACGGCGCTGGCAATCTGCTTGCGACCATGACCGGCATTCACGCACCACAGACCCGCAGTACCGTCCAGCACGGAATTGCCGTCCACATCCGTGTAATACATGCCTTCAGCTGTAGCCAGCATACGTGGCGCAGATTTGAACTGGCGGTTTGCCGTAAACGGCATCCAGAAACTGTCAAGCTTAGGACTATTGGTTAAATCAGTCATTGTTTCGCTCCTCGCCGGCGCAATTTTCCAAACGGAAAACCGTCCTCTCCCTTATATGTGGCTAAGAGTTGGCCATGCTTCGGAGAGCGAAACAAGTCTATTTCTTGCGCTCATTATCACCTTGATCTGCTTGGCAAAAAATATAAAATGTTTAAAATATTTAACAACCTCAACAGCGGAAACAGATACCCATGACCGGTGAGATCGATATTGGCGGCCGTTTGCGCTTCATCCGTGAAAAATCAGGTCTGTCGCAGCGCGAACTGGCAAAGCGCAGCGGTGTAACCAATGCCACGATTTCGCTGATTGAGGCCAATCAGACCAATCCTTCTGTCGGCGCGTTGAAACGCATTCTCGACGGCCTGCCGATCGGCATGTCGGAGTTTTTCGCCCTGCAACCGGATATGCCACAAAAGGCGTTTTATCAGTCTGAGGAGTTTGTCGAGATCGGCAAAGGCAAAATCTCCTACCGGCAGCTGGGCGACACCTTGTTCGGGCGGGCGCTGCAAATTCTCAAAGAACGGTATGAGCCGGGCGCGGATACCGGCAAAGTACCACTGGTGCATGAAGGTGAGGAAGGTGGCATTGTTATTGCCGGTCGTCTGGAAGTGACTGTCGACAGTGAGAGGCGTATATTGGGACCAGGTGACGGTTATTATTTTGAAAGCCGGCGCCCGCACCGGTTTCGTTGTGTCGGGCCGGTGGCCTGCGACGTTATCAGCGCCTGTACACCGCCGACTTTTTAAGCAATTAATTTTTGAAGACAGAACGGAGAACCAATCATGGCACAACAGGATATCGCTTTGCTGAAGCCGGTATTGCGGATTGATTTTCCTGAAAATGCGCGGCTGGGGCGCGGCAAGATCCAGCTACTTGAACATATTCGCGACACCGGCTCAATATCAGCGGCAGGGCGCGCCATGGATATGTCCTATCGCCGTGCATGGCAGCTGGTTGATGCCCTGAACTCCATGTTCAGTGAACCTTCCGTCACCTCTCAGCGTGGCGGCAAACAAGGCGGCGGCGCAGTCCTCACACCCTTCGGAGAAGAACTGATCCGCCGTTTTCGTCATATGGAAGCCACCCTCGCACAAGCTTTGGGCGATGATATTGAATGGCTGAACAAGAACCGTACCGTGTAAAAATTATTTACTGCGCAGGCGCGGCACAATTGCATGAAGAACAGCTACAATAATCAGCCCGCCGATAACCGACATATGTTCAACAGCCACATGCATTTTCGCGATGGCTTCTGCCCCTTCTGCCCGCCAGAAAGCGTGGGAGACCGGAATTGTCATAGCGGTGAACACACCCAGCGCACCGGCACCCAGCCAGACCAGTGAGCAACCCCGAATAATCAGAGCGGAACCGATCAGTTGCACGGCAATGGTCAGTGCCGCAAACAAGGCTGGCACCGGCAGATTATTTGCTGCCATTTCAGCCACCGCAGCCGGAAAATCAAAGAGCTTGGCAATCCCGCTCAGCCAGAATGTCATGGTCAGCAAAATACGCGCCAACAGCTGAATAACGGGCATGGATAAAAGCTGATAAATCCAGTTCGGGCTCATAATATTCCTCCTGTCCGGTCATTGCGCACAGTCCAGCCATGCAGCAGTGTCTGCAAAGCATCGTCTATAGTCCGGTGCTGCATTTCCACACTCACATATTGCCCCAGCAAAGCCAGACTGAGCAGATTTTCAACAATCATATCGTGGAAATGGGTGGCCATAATATAAGGGTCGCCCTGTCGCAGACTGCCGTTCTCTACATGCGGGGCAATGGCCTTGGCGAAATAATGCCGCGCCATTTGCGGGCCTTTTTCAAACCATGTCCGTGCAATTGCCGGAAACCGTCCCGATTCCGCGATAACCAGCCGCTGAAACGCCACGTGATGCTCTTCCATCAGGACAGACAGCAATTGACGACCCAACCGTTCCAGTCCGTCTTTCAACGGCAACATGGAGACATCCAGATCTTTGATCCCGTAAGTGAAAGTCTCACTCATTTGCGAGATAACAGCCATGAACAGGCCTTCTTTATCTCCGAAATGATTATAGAGATTGGTCTTTGAACCACCGGCCTGACGCATGATCTCATCAACCGACACGCCCTCATAGCCATGCTCCAGAAACAGGGCACCGGCGATGGTTCTGATCTGCTCCCGCCGCTCTATACCGCGGCGGGTAATCCGGACTGGTTTTTCTGTGCTCATTCAGCCGCCTCCGGTTGTTTTTCTACCTGTTTCTCAGCATCGGTAATCTTATGATGGTGCCGTGCCGGTCTGAATGATCTGCGATCAACCAGCTGTCCATAGAGCAAGCTTCCCAGCACCAGAACAATACCGCCAAGTTGCAGCCAGCTTGGCACCATATCATTAAAAACAGCATCCATAATAAAAGCTGTCACCGGAGCGAGCAGAAAGAACGGAGCGACTGCGGATGGTCCTGCGCCCTCAATACCACGGAACCACAAAGCGAAAGCCAGCGCCGTCAGGAAGAGTGCAAGAATGACAAAACCGGCAAAATTCACGAGCGTAACAGAAGACGGAATGTCCTGAAAAATCACAGCAAGGATTGCCAGTTCAACGCCACCGACAACCAGCTGCCAGCCAGTGAATGCAAGCAAAGAACACGGGCGACCCCATTTATGGACATAGATACCACCCAGTGCCACAGATAAGGCCGCGCCTAAACCCGCCAGAACACCGATCATATCCATTTGCACACCACCGCGCAGCACAACAAGGCTGACACCAACGGCGCCCAGCAAGACGCTGAAAATCTTATGACCGGTCGGAATAACCTGCATCAGCGGCCATGCCAGCAGAATAGTGAAGAGCGGCCCCAAAGCCTGGATGGTTGCGGCCACACCGCCCGGAAGGCGCAAAGCCGCAACAAAGATCAGGCCGAAAAACAAACCGGCATTGAGCGTGCCAAGCACAAGAATTTTCCACCACCATTCACGCGGCAGCATTGTGCGGGCAAACAGCAACAGCGGAATACCGCCACCCAAAGCGCGGATTGCACCGATAAAAACCGGATTATGCGGCAGCATGTTAGATGAAACAATATAAGTGAAGCCCCATAGAATGGTGGCCAGTGCGGCTGCAAGTTTAGGATTCATGATCTGTCCTGTCCTTCAATTTGCAGTACCAATATCATACCGTACGGTATCGTATCAATTCGTCATATTGATGGACACTGCGTTCACAATTAACGGACAGAGCTGGCCTGCATTCCCGACCAGAGCATTTCACAGTCAAGTTGGATCAACTTGACGCCCGTGATAATGCGGCAAATTAAAGAATCTAGAGCGTGCACTGAGATCCAGTCAGGACGTAAACCGCTCTAGGGCACAATTACACAAGCATTATCTGCAGGGTGCAGAAAGCAGAGCTCCTACACCTCGGCCGCACGGTTCTGTGCTTCAAGCAACTGGCGGTAGAGACCGGATTTTGCTGCCAGCAATTGCTGATGACTGCCCTGTTCCGCCACACTGCCGTCCTGCACAACAACAATGCGATCAGCATTGGTGATTGTTGCCAGACGATGTGCGATCACCAAAGTAGTGCGCCCGACCGACAATTCCGACAGGGATTGCTGAATGGCACGCTCTGTCTCTGTATCAAGAGCGGAAGTTGCCTCATCCAGAATAAGGATCGGCGGGTTTTTCAGGAAGATACGGGCAATCGCCAGACGCTGTTTCTGGCCGCCCGAAAGCTTGACACCGCGCTCACCGATAATCGTATCCAGCCCCGCCGGCAGACCGGCAACCACATCGCCCAGACGCGCCCGTTGCACAGCATCCATGATCTCGGCATCCGTTGCATCAAGACGACCATAGGCGATATTCTCACGGATAGTACCGGCAAACAAAAATACATCCTGACTGACAATGCCGATATTACTGCGCAGGGATTTCAGCGTCATATCGCGGATATCAATTCCGTCAATGCTGATAGCACCGCCGGTCACTTCATAAAAACGCGGCAGCAAAGAACAGATCGTGGTTTTTCCCGCACCGGAGGGCCCGACAAATGCAATGGTCTCGCCAGCCTGAATATCGAGGTTCAGATTATGCACGATCGGACGATTATCCTGATAACCGAAGGAAACCTGATCGTAACGGATATTGCCCTGTAATTTGCCTGCATCGCGGGCATTGGCGCGGTCAGCAATATCCGGACGCGTATTCAGAAACTCCAGATAGCGCTGAAAACCGGCAATCCCTTTCGGATAGCTTTCAATCACCGAATTGATCTTATCAATCGGGCGGAAAAACACCCCGACCAGCAGCAGGAAACCGACAAAACCACCGGCACTCAGGTCGCCGCGAATGACAAAATATGCTCCGCACAGCATCACCACCACCTGAATGAAGCGCATCGACAAATAGCTCAGCGATGTGGAGGCTGCCATCACCTTATAGGCTTCAAGCTTGGTGCTGCGATAATTCTGATTATCCTCGGCAAACAACGCGCGTTCATGGTCTTCATTAGTGAAAGCCTGCACCACACGGATACCGCCGACATTTTCCTCAATACGCGCATTGAAAGCCGCCACGCGGCCATAAAGTGCGCGCCATGTCGTGGTCATGCGACCACCATAGCGCAATGTCACCCATGCAGTGACCGGCACGATCAGCGCTGTAATAATAGCAAGTGTCGAATGTTCCCAGAACATCAGAATGAAAGCGCCGATCAGCGTCATGATCGCGATGAACAGATCTTCGGGACCGTGATGGGCGACCTCGCCGATCTCTTCGAGATCTTTGGTCATACGCGCCACAAGATGGCCGGTCTTCTGATTGTCGAAATAGCCGAAGGAGAGTTTCTGCAAATGATCAAAGGCTTTGCGGCGCATCTCGGTTTCAATATTGATCCCGAGCATATGCCCCCAATAGGTCACCACCACTTGCAAACCGGCATTGAAAATATAAACGCAGAGCAAACCGGCGGCCGCGAGAGCAATCAGCCCCCATTCATTGGTCGGCAACAACCGGTCGATGAATAATGTAACGGCCACCGGAAAAGCCAGTTCCAGCAAACCGGACAATACCGCACTGCAAAAATCGACAGCGAACAGAAGCTTATGCGGACGATAATAGGCAAAAAACCGTTTTACGATATCCGGCATTACAATCTCTCCCGTCGTCCCGCCTACAAAATCTGACATTATCATTCAAGTTACTGGCGGTTGTAGCCAAAAACCTTCAGCTTGCAACAAGATAAGTGTCTGTGTGCCAGTAAATCGGCCGGAATGATCTATCAAAAACCGGCAATAATGATAACCGGCCAGAATATTTTACGAAGCAGCAGAAAACCGGATGGCCGCGAGAAGACCTTTGCTCTGGACTGCTTTTTGCAAGATCAGATGCCCCCCATGCAAAGCCGCAATTTCCTCGACAATCGACAGACCAAGACCACTGCCTTGCGGAGAATGTCCTGTGTTTTTTGCAACAGAGCCGCGGTCAAAACGATTGCGGATCAGGGAAAGCTGCTCTTCAGGCACGCCCTTGCCATTATCCTCAACCTCAAGGAAAACAAGCTCCCCCTGCCTGCGCGCACGCACAGTCACGACGGCCTCTGTACCGGCATAAAGCAACGCATTACTAATCAGGTTTTTCAAAGCCTCTTCCAGCAGCAGCCGGTCGCCCTGCACGGTCAGGCTGGCTTCCCCCTCATAGCCCAGATCAATATCTCCCCGCGCTGCCTCACGCACGTAATCACCGGTGATCTGCCGCGCCATCTCAGCCAGATCAACAGATCCGAGCACTTGCACAGTCTGGTC
This sequence comes from Pseudochrobactrum algeriensis, assembly GCF_018436245.1. Taxonomy (NCBI): domain Bacteria; kingdom Pseudomonadati; phylum Pseudomonadota; class Alphaproteobacteria; order Hyphomicrobiales; family Brucellaceae; genus Pseudochrobactrum; species Pseudochrobactrum algeriensis. Next base: position 285,065 of record NZ_CP075361.1, on the reverse strand, counting down.
GCCGGATGCATCAATTTTGGCCAGCAACAGCAACTGCGCCAGAATACGCTCGGCATGCGCCACAGCCTGATCGGCCTGCGTGACCGCTTCCAACATGGATTGGCGATCCTGACTACGCTGGGCAAGAGCAAGTTGCGTGCGCACCACTGCCAAAGGTGTGCGCAACTGATGACTGGCATTGCCGGTGAAATGGCGCAGTGCATCCAGCGCCGATTGCAACCGCACCATGAAAGAATTGACCGTTTCTACCAGCCCCTGCACCTCATTGGGCACATGCTCGCTGATCGGATGCAAGTCCTGCGGATTGCGCTCGGCAATTGCATCACTGAGGCGATAAAGCGGTCGCAAAGCATAGGTCACGGCAATCCAGACCACCAATGCAGTGCCGACAATCATAAACAACAACCGCAGGGCAGAACGCAGCAAAAGCGTATGCGTGAGCTGCCGACGCGCCATAGTTGTCTCGGCGACAGTCACTGTAAAAGGCACGGAATTCACACCGGTCGAAGCGGAACGGCGCAGCAAAGCCAGCCGGATCGGCTCTCCGCGATAGGTTCCGTCGCCAAATTCAACATCCTTATTTTCCGGATTTTTCAGCAGCGGTAATGTTTCATAACCGGTAATAAACTGGCCGGGCGGGCCGTCCACCCGATAAAACACCCGATCCTGCGCGGCAGAAGTGAGCATTTCCAAGGCGACATAGGGAATATCCACTTCCAGATCACCATGCTCGGACACCACAACACGCTCGGCAATCGCCAGCGCCGAACCACTCAGCACACGATCCGCCACCTTATTGGCCGTGCTGACAGCTTCCTGATACGTATCCGCCAGCGCAATCAACCCGATCAGCATAGTTGAAACCAGCAACCAGCCAAGCAAACGTCTGCGCAGAGAATAGCTGTTTTTCCTCATTGTGTATCCGCGGGCAAATCCACAGTTTCATCCGCAATAATAACCGGCTGGGTGCCGGACAGACGATCCAGATAATATCCCAGCCCCCGCGCTGTCCTGACCGTCAGCCCGTAAGGCGCAAGCCTTTTGCGCAAGCGGCTGACATATTGCTCAATGGCATTAGAACTCAGTTCATGGTCAAAACCGCTGAGAGACTGCACAATCGCTTCTTTGGCAACGACCTTGCCACCACGTACAAAGAGCAGTTCCAGCAAGCCAAGCTCCCGCGCCGGAATATCAATCGATTGTCCGGCAGAACTGAAAGTGCGTGTATTCAGATCCAGTGTGACAGCACCGAAATGCACCAGCGCATGACGCAATCCCGCCTGACGCCGCAACAGCACGCGCACACGCGCCTCAAACTCGCTGATATCGAACGGCTTAATCATATAATCATCCGCACCGAGATCCAGTCCGCGCACGCGCTCTTCCGGTGTACCGCGTGCGGTCAGAATGAGCACAGCCGCCTGATTATGCCGCGCACGCATGGCCCGCAGCACATCCAGCCCGTCCATCTCAGGCAGGTTGAGATCAAGAATCACCAGATCAAAGTTCTCAGCCGCAGCGGCGGCATGGGCAGATGCACCGTCTTCAACAATATCAACCGCATAGCCGCTACCGCGCAACAAAGCGCCCAGCCCTTCCGACAGCGCCTTATTATCTTCAACCAGCAAAATCCGCACGCTGACAACATCTCCCTGCTGCCCTGTTGCAGCCCGTATTGTTTCTCCCCGACACAGCATATAATGATTACAAGGGCAATGTCAGCGGATACAAAGAAATAATCCTGCATTGTCAGTAATGTTTGGGCCAGCGAGATTGGGGAGGACAGGACGTGCGCCGTTTCTGGCTGAGTGCGGTTTTAAGTTTATTGCCGGTGTGGAATAGCGCTGTGGCAGCAACGCCCATGATGTTTCCGGCACTCAGCGGCGACAAGAATGCGCCGGTGCTGGTTGTCTATTCTTCTCTCGACGAGCCGCTTGCGCGGCCGATGATTGAAGGGTTTCAGAAAAACAACCCTGACATCACCGTGCGCTATGAGGATATGCTGACCACGGAAATTTATGAGCGCATCGTGCGGGAAACCGATGACGGCTTGAAAACAGCCGATTTCGCTTTTTCCTCAGCCATGGATTTGCAGGTCAAACTTACCAATGACGGTTATGCGCAAGCCAGTATTTTGCCGATGAGCGAGCGCTGGCCAAGCTGGGCGAACTGGCGCAACACCGCCTATGCGCTGACATTTGAGCCAGCAGTTTTTGTCTATCACAAGCCGGAATTTAAAGACCGCAAACCACCGTCAACCCGTGCGGAACTGGTTGCCTATCTCAAAGAGCAGGGTGAAAGCGTTTTCGGCCGTATCGGTACTTATGATATTGAACGCTCCGGCGTCGGCTTTCTGTTCATGGCGCGCGATCAGGAGCAGTTTGACGATATCTGGACTGTTATTCAGGCCATGGGATCAGCGGGGGTCAAACTCTATTCCACCAGTCAGGCGATTGTGGAACGCGTTGCCGACGGGCGCTTCGTGCTCGGTTATAATATTCTCGGCTCCTATGCCGCAGACTGGGCATCGCGTAATCCCGATGTCGGGATTATTCTGCCTAAAGATTATACTGTGGTGATGTCGCGTATCGGACTGGTACCGGAAGCCGCCGCCTCGCCGGAACTGGGGCGACGCTATCTTGAGTTCTTCATGTCTAAGCAAGGCCAAACTATCCTCGCCCGCCAGTTGCAGATACCGGCTGTGAGCCCTGAAGTGGCCGGAGACAATACCGCTCTGACCATGCAGGAAATCTATGGTAACAAACTGAAACCGGTGCCTGTGAGCCCCGGCCTGATGGTCTATCTCGATCAGGTTAAACGCAGCCGCCTGATTGCCAAATGGAATGATGTACTGCGCCAGCAGAAAAAATATTATTGATTTTCACAGGAACAGGCTCACAATCTTCAAAAGACATATGAGTAAGAGCCGTTCCTGAAAACAGCGCAAGTCTCAATAATTATGCGCAAAGCGCAGGGTGCGTCAGGTTCGCGTCAGCTTCATATGATCGATTAGCGGGACTGTTGTCCGTGGAGGCGGTTAAACAGTACCGGGGAGGAACACTGTATATGGTCGGGGGCACCACATGCCTGATCCTTCCCGTGCGTTTTCTAAAAACCACAGCCTGCGTTGAAACGCAGCATCAGGAGGATCAGACTTGAAAAAACTTCTACTCGCTTCCCTCTTTGCAGGCGCATTGGCGCTGCCTGCCTATGCAGCAGATTACACCATTATTGCACCGGCCAATCCGGGCGGCGGCTGGGATCAGACAGCCCGTTCCCTGCAGACTGTTCTGCAGCAGGAAGGTATTTCCGGTAAAGTACAGGTACAGAACGTACCGGGCGCCGGCGGCACGATCGGTCTTGCACAATTCGCCAGCCAGCAAAAGGGTAAAGGCGATGCTCTGATCGTCGGAGGTTATGTAATGGTCGGCGCTATTCTGACCAATAAATCACCGGTAACCCTGAAAGATGTTACGCCAATCGCACGTCTGACCGGCGAATATGAAGCAATCGTTGTACCTGCTTCTTCTCCTTTCCAGACAATGGGCGACCTGGTTGAAGCGCTGAAAAAAGATCCGGGCGCAGTATCATGGGGCGGTGGTTCTGCCGGTGGTACTGACCATATCGCTGTTGGTCTGATTGCCAAGGCTGCAGGCGTCGATCCTAAGAAGATCAACTATATTGCCTATTCCGGTGGTGGTGAAGCACTGGCAGCAATTCTCGGCAGTCAGGTTTCTGCCGGTATTTCCGGTTACGGAGAATTTGAATCACAGGTCAAATCCGGCACATTGCGTCTGCTGGCTGTCTCCAGTGCCGAACGGATCGAAGGCATTGATGCACCGACCCTGAAAGAATCCGGCCTTGATGTTGTTGTAGAAAACTGGCGCATGCTGGCTGCAGCACCTGGCATTTCCGCCGAGCAGAAAGCCGCAATCAATGCGGATATTGAAAAGCTGGCAAAATCCAAATCCTGGCAGGAAACTCTGAAAACCAAAGGCTGGGCTGACACCTATCTGGCAGGCGACGCTTTTGACGCACAGCTCGATAAGGATATTCAGGCAACCGAAGGTGTTCTGAAAGACATCGGTCTTGTTCAATGAGTGAACTGAAACCTGTAACAGCGCGTCGCCCCGATCGGGCGGCGCTTTGTATCGCGGCCATCCTGCTTGTCATTTCCGGCGTGATGTTCTGGGATATGGCACGTCTTTCCGAGGCTGCCGGTTATTCGCAGGTCGGCCCTGCCACTGTGCCGAAAGCCATTGCCTTTGGCCTTGCAGGATTGGCGATCTGGACAATTATTGCTGCTTTCCGCCATGATTTTCCCGAACGTGAGCCGCAGGAAGTCAAACCGGTATTGTGGATTGTCGGCGGTCTGACCGCGCAGATGTTGCTGCTCAACACGGCAGGCTTCTCTATTGCCACAGGCATCATGTTCGCCCTTACGGCCTATGGTTTCGGTAAGCGCAAATTATGGTTCTCGATCCCTGTCGGAATTGCCGCCTGTTATGTGATCTGGCTGGTTTTTGCCAAATTGCTGCAATTGTCACTGCCTGCGGGGCCGTTAGAGCGGTTGTTCTTTTAAAAAGCCACCGGCTGTCTCCTCGTTGCCGCAGCGCCTTACCCTCTGCGTAAAGCGGCTCAACACGGGAACAATGATTAATGTCTACATTTGAATTTCTCATGCAGGGGATTGTGGTTGCGATGCAGCCGATGAACCTGCTCTATGCGCTGATCGGCGTGACACTCGGCACCGCTGTCGGCGTGCTTCCGGGCATCGGCCCCGCACTGACTGTCGCCCTGTTGCTGCCCGTTACCTATCAGCTCGATGCTGCGGGTTCCCTGATCATGTTTGCCGGTATTTATTACGGCGGCATGTATGGCGGTTCCACTACATCTATTCTGCTGAATACACCGGGTGAAAGCGCCTCGATTGTTACCGCTCTGGAAGGTAACAAAATGGCGCGTAAAGGGCGCGGCGGCCCTGCATTGGCAACGGCTGCTATCGGCTCTTTTGTTGCCGGCCTGATTGCAACCATCGGCCTCGCTTTCATCGCGCCTTATATTGTTAAACTTGCACTGGTTTTCGGCCCCCGCGAATATTTTGCGCTGATGGTACTGGCTTTTGTCACCGTGTCATCGGCTTTTGGCGACAGCGCATTGCGCGGCCTGACATCCCTGTTTATCGGCCTTGCGCTTGCCACTATTGGTATTGACCAGCTGACTGGTCAGGCGCGTCTGTCCTTTGGTGTGCCCGATCTGCTTGACGGCATTGAAGTCACCACACTGGCCGTTGCCATGTTCGCGATCGGCGAAACGCTCTTTATCGCCGCTCAGGGCGCACGCGCACCGGATAAAGTGGAAGCCGTTAAAGGCTCGCTGTGGATGTCTGCCTCAGACTGGGCGCGGTCTTGGAAACCATGGCTGCGCGGTACATTTATCGGTTTTCCGATTGGTGCCATGCCTGCCGGCGGTGCGGAAATCGGCACATTCCTCTCCTATGCAACCGAGCGCAAACTCACCAAACATCCGGAAGAATTCGGCAATGGTGCAATTGAAGGTGTTGCAGGACCTGAAGCTGCCAATAATGCGTCCGCTGCCGGTACGCTCGTGCCATTGCTGACACTCGGCCTGCCAACAACAGCAACCGCTGCAATCATGCTGGCCGGTTTCCAGCAATATGGTCTGCAACCGGGCCCGCTGCTGTTTGCAACTAATCCGCAGCTGGTCTGGGGTTTGATTGCCAGCTTGCTCATCGCCAATTTCATGCTGCTGGTGTTGAACCTGCCGTTGATCGGCCTGTGGGTCAAATTGCTGACCATCCCTAAACCATGGCTCTATGCCGGTATTCTGATGTTCGCCACGCTTGGTACAATCGGTGCTAATCCGTCGATCTTTGAACTTGGTATGCTGCTGGCTTTCGGCCTGATGGGCTATGGTATGCGTGTCTTCGGTTATCCGATTGCACCGGCAGTCGTTGGTTTGATCCTTGGCCCGTTGGCTGAGCAGCAATTACGTCGCGCTTTGTCGATCAGTCAGGGTGATGTGACCGTGTTGTTCACCTCCCCTATTGCAGCTGTGCTGCTGACAATTGCAGCACTGGCACTGATCGTACCGCTGATTATGCGTGCCCGTGGCCGCGGTCAGGTTCTGTCACAGCTTGCGGCGAATGAGGACTAGAGCGGTTTACGTCCAGATTGGATCATAGCGCTCGCTCTAGATTCTTTATTTGGACGCATTATCACTGGCGTCAAGTTGCTCCAACTTGACTGTGAAATGCTCTAAACCTTTATACCCCCGAAAATGATGAGCCCGCCGGTTATGCCGGCGGGCTTTTTCTTTGCTTATCATCATTATTTAACCGGCCATGCGATTCATGCATGGCAGCTCTGTTATTCTGTCAGTTGTGAAAACGGCTTGGTGATCCCATCTTTGGAGTATCAGATTACGGCTTTGCAATAGACAAAGCCCCAAACACGGAGAAGCAAGATGACAGAACGTACAAAGCATTCCCGTAATTTCATCAGCCGTGCACTGGCTGTTTTCGGTGCCGCAGCTTCCGCAGCCGCTGCTGTTGAAGGCCGCCGTCGTCCGCATGAAAGAGACCTGCGCACCCTCGGCATTAATCCGGCCGACTTCAGCTAATCTGCTCTATCTATAAGATTTTAAGTCCTTCAAGCCCCGCACTTCGGTTGAAGCTGCGGGGCTTTTTTGTCAAGGTAGCCTCGGAATTACGGAATCAATCATGATTGCCGGAGGGGAAATATGAGAGTCTATATTTGTGCGGATATTGAAGGTGTTGCAGGTGTTGTAACATCCCAGCAGGGGCAACCCGGCAATCCGGAATATGAGCGGGCGCGCCGCCTGATGACAGAAGAAGTCAATGCCGCCATTGAAGGCGCATTGGCAGGCGGAGCAGACTATATTCTGGTCAATGACTCGCATGGCCCGATGGTCAATATTATTCCGGAAATGCTGCATCCGGCAGCAGAACTGATCCTTGGCCGCCCCAAAAAATTCAATATGGCTGCCGGTCTGGATGAAAGCTTTGACCTGCTGTTTTTCACCGGTCATCATGCCAGTGCCGCGCAATATGGCGTGCTGGCCCATACCACCAACGGCTTTGCCTTCCGCACCATCAAACTCAATGGACAGATTGTCGGCGAACCCGGCTTTTATGGTGCCTATGCCGGTGAGCTTGGTGTGCCGGTGGCACTGATTAGTGGCGATGATCAGACCGAGCAGGAAAACCGCCCGTTCTTCCCTGAGGCTGAATTTGCCACCGTCAAAACAGCCCTAGGCAACCGTGCAGCGCGTCAGATTTCCGTTCAGAATGCCCGTGCGATGATCCGTGATCTGGCGAAAAAAGCAGTTGAGCGCAAAAATGAGCTGAAAGTCTGGAAACCATTTACCGGCCGTATCCATGCAGAATTCATTATGAATTCCCCGCTGCTGGCCGATCAGATGGCAATTATCCCTTGTGCCAAGCGCACAGATGCCACCACCATCAGCTTCGATTGTGCAAATGTTGCGGAAGCTGTCGGCTGGATGGGTGTTCTTTCCGGTCTTGCTGCCAATGTGAAATAACAACAAAAAAGCCGGCAGTGCCGGCTTTTTTACATAATTTATATAAGCTTCACAATTTTCCGCTTACTGAAAATGAAATAATAATAGCCCGATTGCAGACACAGCATCGTGGCGAAGGTCAGCGAATAAGCCCACCAAATTCCGTCAATGCCGATCCATTGATTGAACAAATAGGCTGCCGGAATTTCCACCAGCAAGATAGCACTCATGGTCAGAACGGTCGGGGCATAGATTGCCCCGCTTGCCCGCATTGAGCTCATAAACACGCTGCTCATGCCAAATAATACAATCGTCCAAAGCACAATATGCAGCAAATGCGCCGCCAGATCTGCGACGGCCTGTTCTGTCAGAAAGGCACTGGTAATATAGCCGGACAGTAAATAGGCCAGTGCCACACAGGAGCCGGTTACCAGCCAGTTCAGCTGCAGTCCGGCAATCACAATCTTATGCACCTGCTCATTACGCCCTGCCCCGACCGCCTGTGCAGCCAGAATTGAGGCGGTAATACCGATAGAGATGGCCGGAAACTGCACCCAGCCCAATGTCTGAACAATCGCACCATAGGCGGCTGTCGCCTGCGTACCATGACCATTGACCAGCCCCAGCAGCACGATCTCGGCAAAAGCAATGGTCAGCATCTGCAAGGCTGTCGGCAGGCCAACGCGCAAAATGGTTTTGCAATAGGTGCCGTTAAAGCGGATCAGAGCCAGAAAACTGCGTGTAAATGCCATAGGATGATTGCGCCGGTTCCAGTGCCAGATCAGCCAGACCAGTGCCACAGCGGAAGCAATCACCGTAGAAACTGCTGCACTCATCACCCCAAGCTGCGGAAAACCCAGCCAGCCTTCAATGAAGAGCGGTGTCAGCACCATGGCAACAGATGTTGCAACCACAAGCGCCCAGAGCGGACTGACCGCATCACCCACGCCACGGCTCATATTGCTCATCAGCCAGAGCAGGAAAATCACCGGCATGCCCATCATCATGATGCGGGCATAATGGGCGGATTCGTTCAGCACGGCCTCCGGCGTACCTAAAAACGCCATCAGCTGCGTGGCAAATAATCCGCCCATTATTGCAACGGTAACAGACACAGTCATCACCATTGCCACCGCACTGCCCGCAATGCCATGTAGCTTGACCATATCCCGTGCGCCCCATGCCTGCCCGATCAGAACGGTAGCACCGGCACCAAGACCGATAATCAGCCCGAGAAACAAAAAGAACACCGGAGCAAAGGCGGACATTGCCGCCAGCGCATCAACGCCCATCATGCGGCCGACAAAAATACCGTTCAGCGTACCAGAAGCCGCCTGCAAAATATTGGACAGCAGCATTGGCAGAAAAATCAGCATATAGGAGCGCCACAGACCATGCTGTACCGGCGGCTTAACTGCATCAATGCTCACAGAAACAGCTTGTTTGTCACTCATATTCTGTCCGCCTGTTTCCATTGCCTCTTCCGTTCTCGCTGTCCGTGCATGCTGTTTCTCATCAATGAGCAATAATCGCAGCTTTGCAATCATGCAAAATAATAAAGCCGCCGGAGTGATCCGGCGGCTCATAATTACGTGAAGGTGATGAAACAGCTTATTCGGCTGCTACAGCTTCAGCTTTTGCTTCTGCATGTTCTTCGCGGCGGTTATGACGAACCGATGCCCAGAATGCGATACCGATCAGTACCGCACCGCCAAGACCGGTAATCACTTCCGGAATATGCACGAGTGTCTGGAAATACATCACCACCGACAGGATCAGGATCGCATAGAATGCACCATGTTCCAGATAGCGGTATTCGCTCAATGTGCCTTTTTCTACCAGCATAATGGTCATGGAACGCACATACATCGCACCGATACCCAGACCGATCGCGATCACGAACAGGTTCTGCGACAGAGCAAAAGCACCGATCACACCGTCGAAGGAGAAGCTGGCATCCAGCACTTCGAGGTAAAGGAAAGCACCAAAACCGCCCTGCGCCGCAGCGTTCAGCGTTTTCTGCGAAGCATCAAGAATACCGCCAACCACCTCCACAGCAAGGAAGGTCAGGAGACCATAAATGCCGGAATAGAGGAAAGTTGTACCTTCAACTTCACCAAGAATGGACGAGAAGGTCAGAAGCAGGATCAGAACGATTGCAACTTCAACCCCTTTGATTTCAGCCAGACGCGTCATCGGACGCTCGAGCGGACCGAACCAATGCACATCCTTGTCGGAATTGAAGAAATAGGTCAGTCCCACCATCAACAGGAAGGTACCGCCGAAAGCGGCAATCGGCAGATGCGCATCAGTCATGATACGCGCATATTCTTCAGGTTTCGCAGCAGCCAGAACGATCGCTTCAATCGGACCGATACCGGCAGCAATCACCACAACCAGCAGCGGGAAAACAATACGCATACCGAAAACGGCAATGATGATACCCCATGTCAGAAAGCGATGCTGCCATTCCGGCGTCATATCTTTCAGCTTATTGGCATTCACCACCGCATTATCAAAGGACAGCGAGATTTCCAGCACGGCCAGAACCGTACAGATGAAAAAGATCGAGGCCATACCACCGATTGTGCCGGTGGACTGCCAGCCGAGCCATGCACCAAGCGCCAGACCGACGACGGTGACAATAAATGCCCAGGTAAAATAGCTGAGAACAGTTTTCTGAGATGCAGGCGTGCTCATTTCACGATCTCCTTAGTGGCCGGAGACCGGTCTGTACGATACGCATTATCAATATAAGAACAAAAGTTAAAAGCGGAATCGGCCTGATGACCTTCCGCAGAAAACATGAAAGAATTTTTCATGATCACATGTCCGCCGGCTATATTTGCGGCAGTACCGACATCACGAGAGCGCCGTAAACTCTCGCCAGAGGGGCCCGGTACCGTGTTAGCTCCGTAATGATTGACCCAGCTGTATAAAACAGTTGCAAGGCGGATGCCGGTGCCTCTCACCAGCCGAATTTCCCGCAGCCTTCATACTACAGATGCATTCTAATTAATCATTGTTACGATTGCTTCAAGGGGGGAATCCGATTTTCAGCCGAAAAAAGGCATATTTTGAACATGATTGCTTTTTCAAAAGCGGATTTCAGCGCCCGTTATTCATAAAGGGAGATCGGCGTACCATTCGGCACCAGCGACCAGATCTCCCGCATCTCGCTGTTTGTCACCGCCACACAGCCATCCGTCCAGTCCCAGAGATGATGGATCGCTCCGAGAGCACTCCAGCCATTCGGCAGACCATGGATCATAATATTGCCGCCCGGAGATATATTCGCCTCTTTGGCTTTGGCTGCATCCTGCTCATTGGGATAGGAAATATGCAGACTGAGATGTGCCATGGAACGCGGATTGCGCCAGTCGATCACATAATTACCGACCGGTGTTTTCTGATCGCCTTCCTGTAATTTATGACCTTCCGGTGCGCCTCCCAATGCAATGCGATAGATGCGTAAGACTTCATCACCGCGCAGTAATTGCAGTTCACGCGCGCTTTTACGCACGATGATTTTATCCGCCTGCTGTTCAACAGCTGCCATTGCTGGCGCTGTGCCGGAAGCAAAACGTCCCAGCACTTTTGTATAAGCGAAACCTGCAACCGGCACGGTCAGAGCGAGCCCTAACAGAACGGCTAAAGTTTTTCTGCGCTTTGAGCTCATAGCACCCGTTTGCAAACTTTAAGATCAGGAAGCAATCAATTGCTTCAGAACCTGCAAAGGATGCTGAATTTGCGTCTTTTCCATGATCTCAACCTGCGAACGGCAGGAAAAACCTGTGGCCATCACGATTTGCTCGCGGCCATGGGTCTGCATTTTCTGTCGCCAGCTCAGATCATAGATATTTTCTGACAGTGCGCGGTTGCGCAATTCATGGCCGAAAGTACCGGCCATACCGCAGCAACCGCTTTCGCCAATCACCATATTGATGCCGAAATGTTTGAAGATCGCTGCCCATGCCGCAATTGTCGGCGTGGCATTGGTCTTCTCAGTACAATGCGGCAGCAGCATATAATTCTGTGCGGCACGCTCGAGCGATGGCTTAATATCGGATGCAATCTGCCCCAGATGCTGCGCCAGCCATTCCTGCGGCAGCTTCACATCCGGCACGGTTTCATTTGGCAGCGCAGAGCGATATTCACTGCGATAGGTCAGCGTCATCGACGGATCAAGTCCGACCAGCGGCACACCGCTTTTGGCAAGGCTGTTGAGATACAGACTGGTATTGCGTGCCGTGCGGGTAAAGGACTTCAGATAGCCATGCACATGCTGCGCTTTACCATTTGGCTTCAGTTCAGCCAGATAAGGTGTGAAGCCAAGCACCTTCAGCAAATCCAGCACATCCAGCAGCAATTGTGTATCGAAGAAACTCGTGAAACTGTCCTGTACCAGAATAACCGCTTTGGCTTTCTGCTCTGCGCTCAGATTGTTCAGCACATTTGCATCCGCCATCTGAATATTGCGGGCGCGCAGTTCTTTTGTCAGGCTCACATCGCTCAGTGACGGCAAAGCTGTGAGGCCAACCTGTTTCATACCCCAGCGGCCAAGACCACTACCCATCACACCATTATAAAGCCTGCCGGTTTTGGCAACCAGCGGCATCATATGTTCAATCGAGGCAATCAGCGGATCTTTCAGCGGACGCAGATAGCGGCTGTAGTAAAGCTCAAGGAATTTGGAGCGGAAGGCCGGAACATTGACCTTGACCGGACATTGCCCTGCACAGGCCTTACAGGCCAAACAGGTATCCATTGCATCGCGCACCTGATGGGAAAAGTCATCGCGATTTTTAGAACCGAGACTGTTGCCGATGCGGCCAAGTAAACCGCTCCACAGCGGTTTATTCCGCAGCGCCTGTGCCGAGCGGCGCGGATCAATGCCCTTTTCGCTCAGCAGGCGCAGCCATTCGCGGATCAGTGAAGCGCGGCCTTTCGGAGAATAACGCCGGTCGCCGCTGCCTTTAAAAGACGGGCACATCGCGGAATCTGTGTTGAAATCAAAACAGGCACCGTTGCCGTTGCAATAAGGCGCATTGTCATAAGCATTGCGCACATCTGCAGGGATGATCCGGTCTTTCTGACCGCGGAAGGCCAGCTCGTCAATCTTTGTCAGCGGCTCATCATCCGGCGTGGCAATCTTACCGGCATTGAGCTGATTATAGGGATCAAAAGCCGCTTTAATACGCTGCAATTGCGGATAAAGCGGGCCGAAAAACTCCGGCACATATTCTGAGCGCACGCCCTTACCATGCTCGCCCCACAAAACGCCGCCATATTTGAGCGTCAATGCCACCACCGCATCAGAGATACGGCGGATCATTACTTCCTGCGCAGGATCGGACAGATCAAGAGCGGGACGCACATGCAGCACGCCGGCATCGACATGGCCGAACATGCCGTAATCCAGCCCTTCACCATCGAGAAGCGCACGAAATTCAAGAATATAATCAGCCAGATTTTCCGGCGGTACCGCCGTATCTTCTACAAATGCCACCGGACGGCGCGCGCCTTCGACATTGCCAAGCAAACCAACCGCGCGTTTGCGCATTGTCCAGATGGCTTCAATATCATCCGGTTTTTCTGTGGTGGTAAAACCGTGACGGCCGCTTTGCGGAGAATCCGCCAGAGACTGACTGACAAAACGGATTTTCTCTGCCAGTTCGTCAGCGCTATCGGCCAGCACTTCGGCAATGTTGATACCGTCTGTGCGCTTGCCTTCCTCTGACGGAAAATAATCCGCAATCCGGTTCCAGATAATATCGCCACGCGCCAGTGACAGCACCTTAGCGTCCACCGTTTCAACCGATGCTACCTGCAATCCGGTGAGGAAACGGGCATCGCGCAGCGCGGTGTTGAAGTCATCATAGCGGATATTGATCAGCGCAGCGAACCGCGGGATCGGCAGCAGATTGAGATCAGCCTCAGCAATCAGTGCCAATGTTCCTTCAGCTCCGCAAAGCAGAGAATTGAGATTAAGCCCGCCGTCGCTCTCGCGTAAATGTGCCAGATCATAACCGGTCAGAAAGCGGTTGAGCTTTGGGAAGGTCTGATTGATCAGATCGCGATTATCACGCTCGATCTCATCCACCAGCCGATAGATTGCACCGCTGCGGGTATCCGGCTTTTGCAGGTCTTCCAGCTCCGATTTTGAGACCGGTCTGGTGTTCAGCTCACTGCCATCCATCAAAACGGCACGTAAGCCCAAAACATGATTGGAGGTTTTGCCATAAAGGCACGAGCCCTGCCCGCAGGCATCGGTATTGATCATACCGCCGATGGTGGCACGGTTAGATGTTGAAAGCTCCGGCGCGAAAAACAGGCCATAGGGTTTCAACGCTTTGTTGAGCTGATCTTTGACCACACCGCTTTGCACACGGGCAATGCGTTTTTCCGGATCAATCGAGAGAATACGGTTCATATAGCGTGAGGTATCAACCACAACACCGTCGGTCAGCGACTGACCATTGGTGCCGGTGCCGCCACCGCGCATCGCCATTTTCAGATGCCGGAATTCTTGCCTTTGGAGAAGCTGCGCAATCTGCTGCAAATCCTCAAATCCACGCGGATAGATCACACCCTGCGGACGCACCTGATAAACGGAGTTGTCGGTTGCATAAACGGTGGTCGTGGCCGCGCTGAATTCAATATCACCGCCAAAGCTGCTCAGCCGCAACGCATCGTAAAAATCCAACGGCTCCGGTTTTGCCAGAACGTCTGCCTGCAGGAATGGTATCACGCAATTCTCTCCGCATTTGCCGGTTGCATCGCGCCGCAAGCAACCCGTCTTTCGCAAATGTCATAGCGTTTTCAGCCGCTCTTTCCAATCATGCGCAGCCGTCTACTTTGTCACGCATTGGCATGAAGTCATGCGAATTATCTTATATAGCTTTATTCTGCGGCATTGAGCTGGCCGTTAAACGGGACAAACAGGGCAGAATCTGCAAGAAAGCCTGTTCCAAACTCTCATAACCGGTGCTCCTATGGCAAAAAACATCCACTCCATGATCCGCGTGCTTGATGAAGCCCGCTCCCTTGCATTCTACAAAACCGCCTTTGGCTTGGAGATTGCAGACCGTCTTGATTTTCAGGCTTTCACGCTTGTTTACCTGAGCAATGCGGAAAGCGAATTTGAACTTGAACTCACGATCAACAAAGACCGCACTGAACCCTATAATCTGGGTGACGGCTACGGCCATCTCGCTGTTTCAGTGTCTGACCTTGATGCGGAACATGCCCGTCTTGAACAAGCCGGTCTCAATCCGGGCAAGCTGATTGAATTCAAACCGGATGGTGTGCTGGTCGGCCGTTTCTTCTTCATTACCGATCCGGACGGTTACAAGATCGAGGTTTTGCAGCGCGGCGGCCGTTTCAAATAAATATGAAACGCTTGGCATGAGCCTCCCTGTATAGCTTTGTCGCAGCGACGCTAACACCAGCCTTGCTGCGGCAAAATTCAGCTAAAATCCAGCGCAGATACAATGATTTAATCAAGGTGTAATTATGCGCATGTCTGCCAAAATGATTATTGGTCTCTCTCTTCTCTCAGGCCTCGCTGTAACCTATCCGGCATTTGCCGAAGGTGATGCTGATAAAGGCAAAAAAGTTTTTGCAAAATGCATGGCCTGTCACACAATTGAAGAAGAGAAAAACCGCGTCGGCCCGCATCTGGTAAATATTCTTGACCGTAAAACCGCAACAGTTGAAGGGTTTAAATATTCTCCGGCCATGATCAAAGCCGGTGAAGAGGGCATGGTCTGGGATGAAGCAACTCTGACTTCTTATCTCACCGCGCCAAAACAATTTATTCCCGGTAATAAAATGATCTTTGTCGGGCTGAAAAAGCCGGAAGATATCAGCAATCTGATTGCCTATATCCGCTCCAAATCAGCACAATAAAACAAAAGGCCGGTGAAACTCACCGGCCTTTTGTTTATTTGACGCGTATCTTGTCCGAAAACCGCTTCACACTTTTCGGGATACGCTCGGTTTATTTCTTCGTCACTTCTGCGAAAGCCTCATCCAGAACATTCAGCAGATGATCAGCATTAGCCTTGCTGAAGATCATTGGCGGGCGCATTTTCAGCACATTATCAAACGGGCCTTCTGTTCCCATCAAAATACCGCGACGACGGGCGACATTGCACACGGCGCGCGCAATGTTGGTAGCCGGTTCTTTGGTGTAGCGGTCATTGACCAGTTCAATGCCAAGGAACAGGCCAAGGCCGCGCACATCGCCGATCACTTCATAATGGTTCTGCATCTCACGGAAAGAATCCATCAGATAATTGCCGATTGTCAGCGCATTACCACGTAGGTTCTGGCTCTCAATCACATCCAGAACCGCAAGACCAACGGCACAGGACACCGGATTACCGCCAAATGTGTTGAAATATTCCATGCCATTATTGAAGCTGTCAGCGATTTCACGGGTAGTGACCATCGCTGCCATCGGATGACCGTCACCGATCGGCTTGCCCATGGTCACGATATCCGGTGTCACATCCTGCGTTTCAAACGCCCACCAATGGCTGCCGACACGGCCAAAACCTACCTGCACTTCATCAGCGATACAGATACCACCGGCATCGCGGATCATCTTATAGACTTCTTTGAGATAGCCATCCGGCATGAAGACCTGTCCGGCAACACTCGGAATGGATTCAGCAATGAAGAAGCCCGGCCCTTCACCCTTGGCCTGCATGAGCGTAATCTGTTCGGCCACGCTTTCCGCATAGAGCTTGGCGTGATCTTCCGGTGCCCAGTCTTTTGGTGCGCGATAGCTGTCCGGCACTTTTGCCACATAAACATGAGGCTTGGCACCCTTGCCACCCTTGCGGTTGAATTTATACGGGCTGATATCAATCAGCTCCTGCGTCGTGCCGTGATAGGACCAGTCGAGCACAACCGCATTTTCACGTCCCGTATGCACACGCATCATGCGCAGTGCCAGACTATTGGCCTCGGAACCGCTATTGGTGAAACCGGCAACGGTGAGATTATCCGGCAAAGTGGCGGTCAGGCGCTCTGCATAGGCAACAATATTATCATGCAGATAACGGGTATTGGTGTTGAGCGTTGAGGCTTGTTTGGCCATAGCTTCCACCACTGCCGGATGGGCATGACCGATATGGCAGACATTGTTAAAGCAATCGAGATAGGCACGGCCTTTATGGTCAATCAGCCAAACGCCGTCACCGCGCACAAATTTTATCGGATCTTCATAGGAGATCGACAGGTTCGGCAGCAACATCTCGCGGCGCATCGCCACGATTTCTTCTTTGCTGCGGCCTGACTGCTGATAGAACTCTTCGGCCATACCGGCGAAATTGCGGGCATCAGGGAACAGCTCTGCCCAGACATCGAGATAGGTTTCTTCACCCACGCCGATAATATCCATCGCAGTCAGGCGGGTATCGGTACAAATCTGCAAATGCAGATGCGGTGCCCAATGGCCGTTTTCGGTTTCATCGCCCATGTAAGCGACAAGATCACCAGCCTTCAGAATATCGCCTGCTTTGAGACGATTGCCTGCTTCATGCGCCAGATGCCCCCAGAGCGAAATGAATGGCGCACAACCTTCTGGGCGATGTTCCAGTGTAATCAGGCAACCATAGCCCAGCGGATCCGGCTCAATATCCACGCTACGGACAATCGCATCAAGCGGCGTATAAAGAGGCGTGCCGGAAGCCATGAACAGATCAAGCCCCAGATGATAGGTACGGCGTTTGCCCTTCACAAGTTTGGATTCAAACATCGTACCGGCATAGACGGTGCGTTCCTCACCCCAAGGACCGATGCCGACTTCCGTGCCGGTGACAGCGCAATGTTCTTCCCACATTGCCTGTGCAATAACCGGTTGTTCTTCTGCCGATTTGATGGTCATCGGATGGGTCGGATCACCGTAAGGCACCAGTTCCGCCGGATAGGCAGCCACCGGCTTATCCAGTAACGGCAAGAGCTTTGAACGGTTATTCTTCAGCCAGTTGACCGTTGCCGATGCACCGGAAACCGCATCAAAGCCACAGGCCTTACGCAGGATTGCCGTTGCAAACAGCGGTTCCATCCGGTCGAGCTTGCGCAGGAAATCCCATGCCGGTTTTTCACTGATAGCCAGATACGGATTGTCTTCAGCTTCCGCATGACGCGAGGCGGAAATCGTGACCGAAGTTACCAGACGCATAGCGATCAGATCATAGAGCAGGTTCAGTTCTTCTTCACGCAGCGGGTAATATTTGTGGAAGCCTTTGGCGATAGCAGCGGCGGCGCTGATTGGTGCATCATGATCCAATCCAGCATAGGCAGCTGCGATCGCAACTTCCGCAATCACCGGCGTATAAAGTGCATCGCCGAAATCAATCAGACCGGCAATCACATCATGATTGTCATTGCCGACAAGCACATTCCAATCATTGGCATCATTATGTATCACTCCGGAGCGAAGTGTGCCAAGCTTTGGTGCGACCTGTGTTTCAAAACGGGCAATGAAACGTTCCAGCAAAGCGCGGTCATCAGCATTTTTCACAAAATGCAGACGGTCTTTCGAGCGGCCTGCATTTGTCATATCCCAGTCGAGATCGCGCAAAGCACCGGCATGCATGAAGCCCTGCAAAGCCGCATCAAACTGGCCGAGTAATTCGCCAAGACCTTCCAAAGCCTGCAATGAGCGCGCGGATTCTGCCAGCGGCAGACCATCAACCCAACCGACTAAGCGGATATTATGCACATCGCCATTGACGGAAAGCGTATCGGCGAGGCTGTCGCCTTTGAGCGTCGGCACGATATGCGGCACCGGCAGGTGACCGGCATGGTCACGGATGTGGTTGAGCAATGCAGTCTGGAAACGGCTTTCCACCACCGGTTCGGATGCATTGATAATCTTCAGAATGAAGATTTTACCGTCTGCTGTCACGACCTTGTAATTCTGGTCGCGCTCGCTGTTGAGCGGCGACAGATCACCGCTCAGGCCATAATGAGTCTTGAGCAGAGAAGCGGCATCGGTGAGTGAATATTGCGGCGCGGTATCAAGCATGGTTGTTCCGTTTCATGAGCCTGCCTTTGAGACAAGCGTTGCATCTTATGCGGACAGATTTGCACAGCATAAAAAGATGCGCATCAGACAAAGTGCCGGTTGCACCGGCACTTTGTTTCAAGTAACCGTCACTTTGCCGGTGAGGTTTTTCATCGTAAAAACCATGCAGTTTCAGAGGGGAAATGATGCAGGATATTGACGCTACGGATCAGAAAATTCTGACCATTCTGTCTCAGGAAGCCCGCATTCCGATGAAGACCCTTGCAGGGCGTGTCGGCCTGTCCCGCAGCGCAACCAGCGAGCGCGTTGCACGCCTTGAGAAGAATGGTGTGATCCGCGGCTACCGCGCCGATATCGGCCTGCTGGATGATGCGGCCTTACAGGCTTTTCTGATGATTACGCTGAAACGCACACCGAGTATTTCCATTCTCGATATTCTCGCCGGATTACCGGCCGTACGCAAAGTCTCGTCGGTCAGCGGCCAGCTTGATCTGGTGGTGGAAGTAGAAGTAGCATCCATCAACGCATTGAACGAAATCCGTAATAAAATTGCTGAAATAGAGAATGTGGAAGACCTGACCACCAGTATCGTGCTGCGCCGCGAAATCCTGCGCGATAAATAAAGTTTCTGCCCTGACAGGAGGATACTCTCCATGGAAAAACCTACCGTCAATCCGCTGCATATTGCGCAGAACTGGTTTGAACAGGGGCGTAAACTGGCTCTGGTTACCGTGCTTTCTGTCTGGGGTTCTGCACCGCGCCCTGCGGGCAGTCATCTGATCTGCGATGATCAGGGTAATTTTGAAGGATCAGTCTCCGGCGGCTGCATTGAGGCGGAAGTGATTGCACAAGCCTTAGACGTACTGGTAACCGGACAAGCCCATGATCTGTCTTTTGGTATCAGCGATGAAACCGCTTGGTCCGCAGGATTATCCTGCGGCGGTACGATCCGGCTGCTGATTGCTCCCTATGATGCAGCGATGCATGAGATGGTGACACAGATCGTGCAGGCGCAACACGACCGGCGGCGCATTACCAGCCGCACAGATTTGACAAGCGGGCAGATTACCATCCTGCCCGCACCGGATAATGCCAAAATCACGCAACTGGATGAAACCGGCTTTATTCAGACTTACCGCCCGCAACCGCATATTGTGGTGACCGGTGCCGTACATATCGCTCAGGCGCTGGCACAAATGGCACGTATAACCGGTTATGATCTGAGTATCATTGATCCGCGCAGCGGCTTTGCCACGGCGGAACGTTTCCCGTCTATCAATTTACACGAAATATGGCCGGAAGAATTTTTCAAAACCAATCAGCCGGACAGTTTTACAGCGATTGTAGCGCTCAGCCATATTCCGCATCTCGACGATGCGGCACTCACTGCCGCTCTGAAAAGCGATTGCTTCTATATCGGTGCTTTGGGCAGCCGAAAAACTCATGCCAAACGACTGGAGCGTTTAACAGCAGCAGGGTTTGAAGCGACAAATTTAGAGCGTATTCATGCGCCGATCGGATTAGCGATCAGCGCACAGGAACCGACAGAGATTGCCGTGGCCATTCTGGCAGAGATTATTCAGGCCTATCGCAAGGCCTGAATTGTAAACACTTAGCCGACGCTCAGGCGCAAACGTCCGTCGCCGTCCTGCATGATGCCTAAATTGATAAAGTCGCGGAACTCAACATTGCCGCCTGTCACCACGTGACTGTGGGTTTCGCTGATCACCACAACATCAGAATCAGCCGCTTTACCCGCAGCAATACCGGCCGGTGCATCTTCAAAAACCAGACAATCAGCAGCATCAAAGCCAAGACGCTGCGCACCAAGACGATAACCGGACGGATCAGGTTTGCCAGCACTCACATCTTCCGCCACGACGATGGTTTCCGGCACTGGCAGACCGGCCGCAGCCAGACGCGCTTCCGCCAGTTCTCGCGGCGCGGACGTGACAATCGTCCAGCGGTCAGCAGGCAGACTGGCGATAAAATCTTTTGCACCGGCAATAGCGCGAATACCGGCAAAGTCCTGCATTTCTTCAGCCAGAAAAGCGGCTGCAATCGCTGCCGGATCAAGATGAGGCATATTCAGCATTTTGATAACGTCAACAACGCGGATGCCATGTACTTTTTTGAGCAGTTCCGGCCCGTCTACCCCGTGTTCCGCAGCCCATTCCAGCCAGATCCGCTCTACAACCGGAATGGAATTGACCAATGTTCCGTCCATATCAAACAGGAAACCGGAATAGGAATTCAGAAATACAGAATTATCGCGCTGCTTCACTTTCAGGTCCTTTTTAGCCAAGGGATAAACGGGGCAAACAAACAGACAAAGCTCATAGAACTCCTGCCCTCTACAAATATCATGCTTTGCAGGAGCAGGTAGCGCACTATTACACCATATTGTTACAAAACAAACATTTATAATGTTTTGATCGCAACAAAATAACGAATAGTGATTTTCGCGCCGAGAATATAGCCCGAACGCTGAATACGGAAATGAATTTAATCGATTTGGAAAAAGAAAAAGGCCGCGCGGGGGAGGAGATGCGCGGCCTGATTATGGATGCGGTTGGGAGGAGGAGTACCGCATTCCGTCATCGGGTCCAATTGGGAGGAGGAGAACGAACCCGATGGACAGACATATAGCGGCAGATAAAAAAACCGACAATAAACAATAATGCATAACAGTCATGCAGCATTGCAAGGCAGAGTGAAGCCGCTATGCGTAACACGCACGAAAGAACTGCAGCAGCGACAACAGGCTGCAATAACATGATGAAAACCAGTGCCGGTTAACCCGACTCAGTTTGCAGTGATTTTGTCCGGCTTCACGGGATTTTTGAGACTACAAATCGTACTGAAATCTCATATTTATCGAAACATTCAGCAATTATTGAAATTACAGATACTTCAAAAAATACAGTATAAAAGTAAAATTTATAAAAATCATAGAGTTAAAATCAATATTTATAAAATTACATGTCGAGAAATATCATATTTTTAAAACCAGCAGTAACAGAAAACAGCTAATACCATCATTTTCGTGCAATTCAAATCTTTTTATATTCAGTATTGCAGTATTTCTCATTCAGATCATAATAAATCCATTAAGAAGATATCGGAGGAGACCCGCAATGTATGATGGTGTACCCGCTCAATGGCAAAAGCCTGCCGATCAGATGAGAAACCGCACCGATGATGCGGCCTATGTATTTCTGGGAATTTTTCTGGCCGGTCTGGCTGTCCCGGCTGCATTTCTTATCTGGGCAATTGCGACAAGCCTGACATCAGTCTTCGGCTGAAACAGCAGAAAAGGAGCCCTCCGGCACCCGAAATCCAATCCTGCATTTTCCGGCAGTCATATCTGTATAAGAACAGCTAAAAAAGATGCGCTTTGTGCCCCTTGCCTCAATCGATGCAATTGTGCGGCATTGAAAGCCGAAGCTGACCGGAAAAGACTGAAACGGCCATATGCACCTTGCAGCATATGGCCGTTTTTTTATGCATCACGCGTATTTTTACCGGCATAGCGTAAATGATTAATCAGATCGATACGGGTGATAAGCCCGATAAAATCCGCACCATTCACAATCAGCGCCACTTCATCACGGTCAAAGAAACTCTGCAACGCACTCAATGGTGCGTCCACCTGTAAGACACGCGGTTGCGGGGTCATTGCCGATGAAACCTGAACCGCAAAGCGCGACCAGCGCCCTTCCGGCGGGCCCTCCACGGCCTTCAAGATGTCGCTTTCATCAATAATTCCGACAAGCCTGCCACCATCCAGCACAGGTAATTGCGAAACAGCATTGCGCCGCATCCGCCCATAGGCCTCAAGCAGATTTTCATCCGGTGCGGTTACTTCCACCGCACCATCCTGATGGCGCCGCGAGATCAGATCCTCCAGATTGCCCTGCACTGCGCGCTCACTCAGATGCCGCTCGCGCAGCCAGTTATCATCAAACATTTTTGACAAGTATTTGGAGCCGCTGTCACAAATCAGCGTCACCACATTTTTGGGCTCTGTCTGCTCGCGGCAATATTGCAGAGCCGCTGCCAGCAAAGTACCGGACGATGCTCCGGCCAGAATGCCCTCACGCAAAAGCAAATCGCGGGCAGCCTGAACAGATTGCCGGTCGGACATTGTATAAGCACGGCTGACAAAAGAGAGATCAGCATTCGCAGGGATGTAATCCTGCCCTATCCCCTCCACCGACCATTGACCGGCTTGTGCCAACTGCCCTGTCGCGATAAATGGCGCCAGAACCGAACCTTCAGGATCAGCAAGTATGATTTGCGTCTGCGGAGCAACTGAGCGGAAATAACGCCCCAGCCCCGTCAGCGTACCGCCGGAGCCTACCCCGACGACGACCGCATCAACCTTATGATCTGTCTGCTCCCAGATTTCCGGCCCTGTTGCGATCTCATGTGCCAGCGGATTGGCAGGATTGGAAAACTGATCGGCAAAAAACGCATCCGGAATTTCCTCTGCGATACGCCGCGCCAGATTTTGATAATGTTCCGGATGGTTCTTATCCACATCAGAACGTGTCAGCCGGACATCTGCCCCTAAAGCCCGTAAATGCCGGATTTTTTCTTTGGACATTTTATCCGGAATAGCCAGTATCAACCGGTAGCCGCGCAGTGCCGCAACCTGCGCAAGGCCAAGCCCTGTATTACCGGCTGTTGCTTCGACAATTGTACCGCCTGCCCGCAACTGACCCGATTGTTCCGCTGCGGAAATAATGCTCAGAGCGACCCTGTCTTTGATGGAACCGGAAGGGTTCTGGCTCTCCAGTTTCGCAAATAAACGGCACGGCCCAGTGTCAAATCCGCTGAGTTCGACAAGCGGTGTCCGGCCGATCAATTGTAAAACTGACGGGAATACACTTGCAAATCGCATTGCGGTGGGCTCCTTTACAGCTCATAATGCTGTGTAAGACCCGATATATCTGCGGATTTATCAAGTCGGCCTATGTCATTGAATCTTTAAAGAGCATAGTGCTTCACCAGCACATCAGAAGACATATTATTTTATCTTACCGTCATTAAGCTAAGATTTTTTACTTATATAAGAGGCTTACAGGTTTGTTGTTTCACACAATATCAAAGACAGAAAAATTATTGCATAAAGAAGACGACGCCCGCAGTGCCGGCTATCCCATGACCGGCCTTGTATTTCATACAGCCAAATCAATCAGACATATTGCCTGATAAAGAATTTACGTTTACGTCAATGGAAAGATCATGTCTGATATTGATATCGGCATAATCTTGGTTAAGTTGTTGGCAGACGGGTTTTAGCGAGGAAGACCCGATACACCGGAAACTTTCCGGAAGCATATGCCGGCACAACAGGAATTCTGGGAGGCAGAATGACACGTTCGAGTGATGGGAATGCCAAGGCCGGTGCAACAAAAAGCGCCGCAAAGAAAACCGGAACCACGGCGGCCAAAACAGCCGCAACAAAGCCGGTCAAAGAATCCGCTCCGAAAAGCACAGCAGCGAAAGCTAAGACAGTGGCAGCCACCAAGGCCGAACCGGCAAAGACTGCAGTAAAAACATCTGCGGCACCGAAAAAATCTCCGGCCAAAAAAACTGCCACACCGGAGGCAACAAACATTGCGGCTCCGACAGTTGCAGAAGCCAAAAAGCCTGCCAAAACAACAACAGCAAAGCCTGCAACCAATACCACGGCAGGAAAGCCTGCCGGCAAAACAAAAACTGCTGCGGTAAAACCGGCAGCAAAAGCAGCGGAAACCAAAACCGCCCCGAAAGCTGGTAGCGCTAAGCCTGCCGCTAAAGCCGCTGCCAAGGTTGCAAAAGCCGAACCGGAAGTGAAAATTGCTGACAAGGCACCGGAACCGGCCGTAGTACCAGTTGCCAAGCCGGTAAAAACAGCCAGCCCTTATGATGCCAAACCATGGCTCAGCAATTATCCGCAAGGGGTAGCGCATGCGCTTGACCCGTCCGCTTATCAATCGATCACCGATCTGATCCTCACATCCTGCAAGAAATATGGCGACCGCCCTGCTTTCACCTGCATGGACAAATCTCTGTCCTATAAAGAGCTGGATGAAAAATCGGCGGCTCTGGCAGCATGGCTGCAATCACGCGGACTGGTCAAAGGCGACCGCGTGGCCGTGATGATGCCGAATGTATTGCAATATCCGGTTGCGATTACCGCTATTTTGCGCGCAGGGCTGGTGGTTGTGAATGTCAATCCGCTCTATACCCCACGCGAGTTGGAACATCAGCTCAATGATGCCGGTGCCAAAGCGATTATTATTCTCGAAAACTTTGCCCATACTCTGGAGAAAGTCCTGCCAAATTCATCGGTCAAGCATGTGGTTGTCGCCTCTATGGGCGATATGCACGGGCTTAAAGGTGCGATTATCAATTTCGTCGTGCGCCGTGTTAAGAAAATGGTGCCTGCATGGAATATTCCGGCACATAACAGCTTTAAATCTGTCCTCGCCAGCGGTGCAAAACTGACATTCAAACCGGTGGTGATTGCACCGGATGATCTGGCTTTTCTGCAATATACAGGCGGCACGACCGGCATTTCCAAAGGTGCCATGCTCATGCACAGCAATATTCTTGCCAATGTGGAGCAAATGCGCCTGTGGCTGGATGTGGCTTTCCAGCATAAAGGCCGGCCGGAGCATATCAATTATATCTGCGCATTGCCGCTCTATCATATTTTTGCCCTGACCGTGAATGCGATGATGGGTATTCAGCAGGGTGCCCGCAATCTGCTTATCCCAAATCCGCGGGATATTCCGGCTTTTGTGAAAGAGCTGCAAAAAGCACCGTTTCATATTTTCCCGGGGCTCAACACTTTGTTCAATGCCCTGATGGAAAATGCAGACTTCCGCAGGCTGGATTTCAAGCCGCTTATCCTCACTCTTGGCGGCGGCATGGCGGTTCAGCGTCCTGTTGCCGAGCGCTGGGAGAAGATGACGGGCTGCCTGATTACTGAAGGTTACGGCCTTTCGGAAACCTCGCCGGTTGCCACGGCCAATGTGCTCAATGCAACGGAATTTTCAGGTACTATCGGCCTGCCGGTACCGGGTTCTGATGTGGCGATCCGTGACGATGACGGCAATGATGTGCCGCTTGGTGAAGTGGGCGAAGTCTGTGTGCGTGGTCCGCAGGTCATGAAAGGCTATTGGAACCGGCCTGAGGAAACAGCCAAGGCTATTTTCCCTGACGGTTTTTTCCGCACCGGTGATATGGGCTTCATGAATGAAGGCGGTTTCACCAAAATTGTGGACCGCAAGAAGGATATGATCCTTGTCTCCGGCTTCAATGTCTATCCGAATGAGATTGAAGAAGTTGCAGCGGAACATCCGGGCGTTGTTGAGGCTGCCGCTATCGGTATTGCCAATGAACATTCCGGCGAAGTGGTAAAGCTGTTTGTGGTGCGCCGCGATCCGGAACTAACCGAAGAGACACTGAAAGCTTTCTGCGCCGAGCGGCTGACCAATTATAAGCGTCCGCGTATAATTGAATTCCGCGACAGTCTGCCGAAAAGCAATGTCGGTAAAATTCTGCGCCGCGAATTGCGCTAGAGCATTTCACAGTCAAGTTGGATCAACTTGATGCCCGTGATAATGAGACTAAACAGAAAAAAGGCCGGTGGAATCACCGGCCTTTAATTTTAAATACAAGCAGACATTACTTTCCGGCCAGATAATCCGGCAAATCCGCAATAGACGGCAGCACAATATCAGCCAGCGGTTCAAGCACTTCACGCGGACTGTTGCCCGTCAGTACACCAACCGCCAGACCCGCTTTGGCCGCTCTGGCACATTCCATATCATGCGGATTGTCGCCAACCATCGCCACCTGCTCCGGTGCCACGCCGACTTCTGCCGCAAAATGCAACAGCGGATCAGCATAAGGTTTGGCACGCGCTGCCGTGTCATAGCCGATAAAGCCGGAAAACAGATCACTGATACCGAGTGCAGCAGCTGTTGCCCGTGCACCGGCCTCAGAATCATTGGTCGCAATGCCTAAGATAAAACCGGCCGCTTTCAAGGTTTGCAGGGTCTGGCTCAATGCTTCAACAGCCACCGCCTGTTTGGCACCTTCCTCAACCCCGTAAATATCATATTCAGCGACGCGTGCACGGCGTTGCTCGTCTGTATCCTGCGGATGCCAGAGTGCAACAATATCCTCAACCGTTCCGGCGGCGATTGCGGAATTGGCGCGGAATTTCTCCGCCTGCCAGTCATAGCCACCGGCATCCAGCAGCGATTTCGCCAAGGCATCATCACCGGCAGCAGAGCGTCTGGCCAGTTCGCAGGAAATGGAAAACCACGTCCTGTTAAAATCAACCAGCGTGCCGTCCTTGTCGAAAAGAATGGCACGGATCGTTTTTTCAGAGCCGGACGGCACTGCTACAGTTGCTGACATTATGCCTCCAGTGAACCGGCAGGTTTGCTTTGTGCCGATGGTTCATCACCGATCAGCTTCATCACATCATCGCCGCGGCGCAGATAGCGCAGGCTGCGATAGGTTAAAACGCGACCGGCCTGCGGTGCGCAGAGTTTGATATCGTGCTCAGGTTCACCCGGCACGGTGACAATCGTTGCCAGCAGATCGCCTTTTTTAACGATATCACCCAGCGCCACATGATACAGCACCATACCGCCCTGCGGCGCACGGATCATTTCCACACGGGAGAAAGGCGCAATCGGGCCGTTAAATGCTTCGCCAAGCTGGCTGGACGCATCTTCCACCACGCCGCGATGCACGAGGAAGCGATAGAGCCCTTCCGCATCAGCCAGACCGGTTGCCGGATCAACATCATTGAGACCACGAAACTCAACGGTTGTTACCGCACGGCGGCGCATATCGCGCTCGCCCTCTTTCATATGCAGCAGCGGATTAACACAGGCCTCTTCAAAAGCCGCGCTAACGGTTGAATCACCGGCGAGAATTGCGGTCGAGCGTAGTGCTGTTGCCAGATCACGCAGATCTTCCGCATAATTTTCATGCACATAGAGATAGTTTTCGCTCTCATCATCACAATGCAGATCGAGCACGATCTCATGTTTCAGCGCCATGCGAACCAGCATTGCCTTGATACGCTTATCGATAGAAACCGGCGCATCAGGCTGCGGCAGTGCAGAAGTGTTGAAATCTTCCAGCAACGGGAAATTGCGATTGAAATTCACACCGGAGAAGAAATCAAAACGACCGAGATGCTGATGGCTCTGCCACTGATTGGAGGCCACAGGATTAGCCTGCGGGACAATCGTGATATCGCCTTTGATACGGCCTTCCTCTTCCGCTTTACGCAGCATCGGAATCAGGAAATGCAGCGCAGCCTGCCCCGGCAATTCAGCACCATGCAATGATGACTGCAAATAAGCCGTCGGCGCGCTTGTATCTGCGCCTTCAAAACGCAGTACACGCATTTCCACCTGAATGCCCGGCACATCACCGGCAAACTGTATATGATCCGTTTTCATAATGTATTCCACCCATTGACCGCCGGACAGGTTTTCCAATCACCTCATTCCGGCGGTTACTCCATAAACCATTATCAACAAACACGAAAAACAGATGCTTGTCACGTATCGGCAAGCAGTTTTCAGTGTATGAGGATCAGGTTTTTACACCTGCGATGCCTGATGCAGATGTGCAATCAGACCCTGTGTGGAGGTATCGCGGCCACCGGCATTTTGTTTTCCGGTAACGACATCCAGCAATTCTGTTGCCAATTCTTTACCAAGCTCCACACCCCATTGGTCAAATGCATTGATACCAAAGAGCTGCGCTTCCACAAAAACACGGTGTTCATAAAGCGCGATCAGACGCCCGAGCGCAAAAGGTGTCAGCTTGTCGTAGAGAATGGTGACCGACGGGCGGTTGCCGGAGAAAACACGATGCGGGGCAATGCGCTCCACGTCCGCTTCCGGCAATTTGCGCGCACGCAGCTGCGCCTGTGCCTCTTCCAGCGTGCGGCCTTTCATCAGCGCCTCGCTCTGGGCAAAACAATTGGCCAGCAGCATCTGATGTTGCTCCAGCAGTTCCGGTTCATGCGTATGCACTGCGATCATAAATTCCAGCGGAATTGTATCGGTTCCCTGATGCAAAAGCTGAAAGAAAGCATGCTGCCCGTTGGTACCGGGTTCACCCCAGACCACAGGACCGGTGACACCGGAAACCGGCGTACCGTCACGCTTCACGCTCTTGCCGTTGGATTCCATATCCAGCTGCTGCAAATAGGCCGGTAAACGCGCCAGATGCTGATCGTAAGGGATAATCGCGCGGCTGCCAAAGCCGCAGATTTCACGATGCCAATAGCCGATCACGCCCAGCATCATCGGCAGATTCTGCTCAAACGACGCGGTGCGGAAATGCTCATCCATTGCATGGGCACCGGCGAGAAATTCTTTAAACCTATGTTCGCCAATCGCCAGCATGACCGGCAAGCCGATGGACGACCACACGGAATAGCGCCCGCCAACCCAATCCCAGAAACCGAAGACCCGCTCCGGCTGGATACCGAAGGCTGCTACTTTATCGAGTGCGGTAGAAACAGCCACGAAATGCGCACCGACAGCCTCTTCCCCCAGAGCATCGGCCACCCATTTACGGGCGGTTTTCGCATTGGTCATAGTTTCAATCGTGGTGAAAGTTTTCGACGCGATGATAATCAGCGTGGTTTCCGGATCGAGACCGCGCAGCGTATCGGCAATATGCGCCGGATCAATATTGGAAACGAAATGCGTATTCGGCCCGTCATGATACGGTGTCAGCGCGAGTGTTGCCATCACCGGTCCGAGGTCTGAACCACCGATACCGATATTCACCACATCGGTGATGGTGCGCCCTGTGGCACCAGCCAGATCACCGGCACGGATTGCCTCACTGAAAAGGCTCATACGATGCAGCACATCCTGCACCTGCGGCACGACATTTTCACCGTCTGTGACAATCACATCATCCGGTTTTGCCCGCAGGGCTACATGGAGAACGGCACGGTTCTCGGTGCTGTTGATCGGCTCGCCGGCAAACATGGCATCGCGCTGGCCTTCGACATTACAGGCCACGGCCAGATCTTTGAGCAATGCCATTGTCTCGTCATTGACACGGCATTTTGACCAGTCGAGCAGTAAATCATCCAGTTTGAGGGAGTAGCGCTCAAAACGCTGCGGATCTGCGGTAAAGGCCTCACGCATATTCTGCTTTTGCGCAACTGTCTGCCAATGTGCTTTCAAGGCTGTCACACCTGCCGCAATTGCCGCCTCATTCCATGCCATGCCAACCACTCCCGGATAAAGAATAACTGCTTCTCAAAGACAACCTATAACACTTTAGATATGAACCGATTGAAGTGTTTTAAGGGCATGATAAATAAAAACAAAATTCAGACGTTGTTTTCTTGTGATTGAAACCGATATCATTAACAAGATAGCGGGTTAAAAATATTCTGCACCACATAAATTTAAAAGGATAGATATGGATCTGACCGGCGAAGAACGCATTCAGGCACCAAGACAGGCTGTTTGGGATGCGATGAATGATGTGGACGTTCTCAAGCCCTGTATTCCGGGTTGCGAGACCTTGGAGCGGCTGTCGGAAACCGACATTCAGGCGGCTATTCTTGTTAATCTCAGCCTCATCAAAATCCGCTTTCACGGCTTGCTGATCCTCTCCAATCTCAACCCGCCATTTTCTTATACGATCAGCGGTGAAGGTCAGGGTTCGATTGCCGGTTTCGCGGCAGGCAGTGCCGATGTGGAACTGATCGAAGAAAGCCCTGATGTGACCATTCTGCGCTATACGATCAATGGCGATGCAGGCGGTAAAATTGCCCAGCTCGGCACCAAGCTGCTCGGCAATACGGCACGCAAAATAGCTGACCGGTTTTTCGCCAATATCGGCGAAGCCGCAGCACAAAATATACGCCAAGGCAGCGCTTAACTCAGGTGTATTTTATGAGTATATTTGTCATATTTTGACCATCTGATAAAAAATTTGACCTTCCGCAAAAATCTGTCATGCTGAGTCTACAGAAGCCAAAAGCACACAAACCAAAAAGTGCTCAGCTCTGACAGATTGCGGAACCGGCGTATAATAAGGGAACCACGCCGCTTCCCCACCATGCAGCAATGAACCAATGCGGGACGCGCATCAACATGCGTTCTGAGACAGCATTTGCATAACCGGATTTTGCTTGGCGCACTTGCGCGAACAGCCGTCCGGCACCTCTGACATTGATTTTAAGCACCAGATCGCTTGTCTTAACTGCGACTGTGCCGGGAGGAGTGACAGGAGCATGAGTGACCAGCATTCGCATGACAGGCACAACAATACAGCAGCGGATATCCGGCCGAACCGCCTTGATAATTATCAGGATGTGTTTGCCGATCTGCATCCACCGCTCGACAAACATGAAGCACTGGTAGAAGCGGACCGCTGCTATTTCTGCTATGATGCACCATGTATGACGGCCTGCCCGACCCATATTGATATTCCGCAATTCATCCGCCAGATCGCAGGCGGCAATCCTCAAGGTGCTGCACGCACGATTTTGAGCGAGAATATTCTCGGCGGTATGTGCGCCCGTGTCTGCCCGACTGAAACTCTGTGCGAAGAAGCCTGCGTGCGTGAAGCGGCAGAAGGCAAGCCCGTACGTATCGGACTATTGCAGCGTCATGCCACCGATCACCTGATGGAAAGCGGTGTTCACCCCTTCACCCGCGCGCCGGTTACCGGCAAAAGCGTGGCGGTCGTCGGTGCAGGACCTGCCGGTCTTGCCTGCGCCCATGCGCTGGCACGCGAAGGCCATACGGTGACGATTTTTGAAGCCCGCCCGAAAGGCGGCGGCCTCAATGAATACGGCATCGCCTCCTATAAAAGCGTCGATAATTTCGCTGCCCGCGAGTTGGAATTCATTCTGAAAATCGGTGGCATAACGATTGAAACCGGCAAAGCGCTGGGCAAAGACATTCAGCTGGATGCCTTACGTTCCGGTTATGATGCCGTGTTTTTGGGGCTTGGCCTTGGCGGCACAAACCGGCTGCATATTGCCGGTGAAGATGCCGAGAATGTGCTGGATGCCGTACGCACCATCGCAGAACTGCGCCAAAGCTCTGACCTTTCCCGCCTGAATATCGGCAACAATATAGTCGTTATCGGCGGCGGTATGACCGCGATTGATATTGCTATCCAGATCAAACGGTTGGGCGCAGAGAACGTGACGCTGGCCTATCGCCGTGACCGCGAACATATGAATGCCAGCCTCTATGAACAGCAACTGGCACAGACCGAAGGCGTGGTGATCCGTGACTGCCTGCAACCGGAGGAAATTCTGCTCAATGATCAGGGGCAGGCCATCGCGATCCGCTTTGCTCACACCGAGCAGCGTGACGGAAAACTGGTTGCAACGGGTGCTACACTCACATTGCCCGCCGACCAGATTTACAAGGCCATCGGCCAAAAACTTGACGGCCAAGGCCTTGGTGCCAGCGGCATGGAAATGAGCGGCGGCCGGATTAAAGTTGATACTGAAAACCGCACCAGTGTGAAAGGCATCTGGGCTGGCGGAGACTGTGTTGCTGGCGGTCAGGATCTTACCGTGGCCTCCGTGCAAGACGGCAAGATCGCGGCGCAATCCATCCATCAGCATCTGATGCAATTGCCGGAAGCCGTGAGCGGCTTTGCCGAGGCCGTGCTGGCAGCCAATCGCAAAGACCTGCCGAGCCTCCATCCGCACGCACCATCGGTGCACAATCACACGACATCATCTTCGGCAAAGGATCACTGACATGGCTGATCTGACCACGAATTTTCTCGGTATCCGTTCACCCAATCCGTTCTGGCTGGCTTCTGCCCCGCCAACCGACAAAGCCTATAATGTGGAACGCGCTTTCAAGGCTGGCTGGGGTGGTGTTGTCTGGAAAACGCTGGGTGCGGAAGGCCCGCCGGTCGTCAATGTCAACGGGCCGCGCTATGGTGCGATCTGGGGTGCCGACCGCCGATTGCTCGGCTTCAACAATATTGAGCTGATTACTGACCGATCTCTGGAAATCAATTTGCGCGAGATGAAAGAGGTGAAAAGCCGCTGGCCTGACCGCGCTCTGATCGCCTCCATCATGGTACCTTGCGAAGAGGAAGCATGGAAGGCCATTCTGCCACGGGTGGAAGAAACCGGTGCCGACGGGATTGAACTGAATTTCGGTTGTCCGCACGGCATGAGCGAGCGCGGCATGGGTGCTGCTGTCGGTCAGGTGCCGGAATATGTGGCCATGGTGGTGAAATGGTGCAAACAATATAGCCGCATGCCGGTTATCACCAAACTCACCCCGAATATCAGCGATATCCGTATGCCTGCGCGGGCTGCTAAAAATGCCGGAACCGATGCGGTATCGCTCATCAATACCATCAATTCCATTGTTTCCATTGATCTCGACAATTTTGCCCCGCAACCAAGCATTGACGGGCGCGGCTCCCATGGCGGCTATTGCGGCCCTGCGGTCAAACCGATTGCGCTCAATATGGTGGCGGAAATTGCCCGCGATCCGGAAACACGCGGATTGCCGATTTCCGGTATCGGCGGCATCACCACATGGCGCGATGCGGCGGAATATATTTCACTCGGTTGCGGTACGGTTCAGGTTTGCACGGCGGCCATGACCTATGGTTTCAAGGTTGTACAAGAAATGATCGACGGTCTGTCCGACTGGATGGACAGCAAAGGCTATCAGTCACTCGATGATTTCCGTGGCCGCGCAACCCCGCAGGTCACCGACTGGCAATATCTCAACCTCAATTACACCACCAAAGCGCGGATCGATCAGGATGCCTGCATCAAATGCGGCCGCTGTCATATTGCCTGTGAGGATACATCCCATCAGGCGATTACTTCGATGGTGGATGGTGTGCGCCATTTTGAGGTGATTGATGAGGAATGTGTCGGTTGCAATCTCTGCGTAAGTGTCTGCCCTGTGCAGGATTGTATCACGATGGAGCAGGTTTCCGGTATTGATCCGCGCACAAAAGAACCAATCAGCCCTGATTATGCCAACTGGACAACCCATCCGAACAATCCGATGGCAAAACACAAACAGGCTGCGGAATAGGGGCGGTAAACGGTGACAGGACAGGCAGTCATCACAGCTCATAAAACAGAGAGCGGCAGAGAATTTTCTGCCGCAACTCCTCCCTGCTTAACGGGGCCGGATACCGTTGAGCAAAATGGCGCTGACCACCTGTACCGTTTTCTCACAGCAATCCGGCGCATCAAATTTTTCACCGAGCACAGCACGCAATTGCGTTTCAAAATCGGAATAATGCTGGGTCGTCGCCCAGATCGTGAAAATCAGATGATGCGGGTCGGTCTTTGCCAGCCTGCCCTCTTCCATCCATTGCCCGATCATGGCCGCTTTTTCATCCACCAGTTCGCGCATATCCTCTTGCAGGAAAGTGCCGATTGCCGGTGCACCATGCATAATCTCATTGGCGAACAGGCGCGAAGCCGCAGGATTGCGGAACGCCATCTCGATCTTGTTGCGGATATAAGAGCCAAGCTCCTCCAGCGGTTCGCCCTGCGGATCAATAGACTGCAGCGAAGCCAGCCATTCTTCCATCGTCTGTTGCAAAACGGTGTTGTAAATATCTTCCTTACGGCGGAAATAATACAGAAGATTAGGCTTCGACATACCGGATTTCAGCGCGATCTGGTCGATGGTGGAACCACGAAAACCATAGGTCGAAAACACATCCAGCGCGGCCTCAAGAATGAGCTTGCGGTTCATTTCCTGAATACGCGACAGGCTTTCAGGCTGTTCCTGCTGCATCACGGAAATGTCTTTAGCCGATTTAGATTTCCGTACCATGCTGCTCTTCCCCGCATTTTCATACTGCCTGCAAATATAATGCGTTACAGGCAAATTCGGCCACCGATATTCTCTTGTCCTGAACGGATTTTAGTGGATGATACAGCAGCCGGTTTCCAGCAACGGAAGCAAGCCGGTTTCATAAATACTCCGCAACAGAACGGAGCAGTAATCAACGTGTTTTTGGGGAAACAATCAAGGCTCTTTTTGTGCGGCCTCTGACAAGGCTGCGCTTATTACGCCAAAACGCATCATCTTTCACGATGCGCTGAATGAGGAGGAAATCCACATGCCGTCTCCCCGCGCCTTTATGAGCTTATCATGATTAATACAGACCGCATACGGAAACAGACATGAAAACGCATCTGAACAGCAATCTCAAAACCAATGCTGACCGCCTCTGGGACAGCCTGATGGATATGGCCAAAATCGGCCCCGGCATTTCAACGGGGAATAACCGTCAGACCCTGACCGATGAAGACCGTGAAGGCCGGCTGCTTTTTCAGAAATGGTGCGAAGATGCCGGTATGACTATGGGCATCGACACGATGGGCAATATGTTTGCCCGTCGCGAGGGCAGCGATCCGTCGCTGCCACCGGTGATGCTCGGCAGCCATCTGGATACACAGCCGACCGGCGGTAAATTTGACGGTGTGCTTGGTGTCCTTGGCGGGCTGGAAGTGGTGCGCACCCTCAATGATCTGGGCATTAAAACCCGCCATCCGATTGAGGTCGTGAACTGGACGAATGAAGAAGGCGCCCGTTTTGCTCCCGCCATGCTGGCTTCCGGTGTTTTCGCCGGTCTCTTTGATGAAGCATGGGCGAAATCCCGCACGGATGCGGAAGGTAAAACCGTTGGTGACGAGCTGAAACGCATCGGTTTTGAAGGTTCAATCCCGACCGCCAAGCGCCCGATCAAAGCCTATTACGAGCTGCATATTGAGCAAGGGCCTATTCTGGAAGATGAAGGTCTGGATATCGGTATTGTAACCCATGGTCAGGGGTTAAAATGGCTGCAAATTACGCTGACCGGCAAAGAAGCCCATACCGGATCAACACCGATGCGCAAACGTGTGAATGCGGGGCTTGGTATGGCGCGTATTACCGAGCGTGTGGATGAAATTGCATGGGAGCACGCACCGAATGGCGTGGGTGCCGTGGGCTATGCCCATATCAGCCCGAATTCCCGCAATATCATTCCGGGTACTGCTGTTTTTGTAGCCGACTTCCGTCATCCGGATAAAGACGAACTGGCCAAAATGGTTCAGAAACTGGAGAAATCCGTTGCGGAAATCTGTGAGAAAGTCGGCCTGACCTATCAGATTGAGGAAGTCGGCGCGTTTGATCCGGTTTCCTTTGATGAGACCTGCCTCTCGACCATCCGTCAGGCAACCGAGCGTCTCGGTCTGTCACACCGCAATATTATATCCGGTGCCGGCCATGATGCCTGCTGGATCAATCAGGTTGCACCGTCAGCCATGATTATGTGCCCTTGCGTTGATGGTCTGAGCCATAATGAGGCGGAAGACATCACCAAAGAATGGGCTGGTAACGGCGCTGATGTGCTGCTGCATGCAGCATTGGAGACCGCTGAAATCGTATAAATACCTGCTCCGGCATGAGTCATTTGTGCCGGAGCCCTTAACCTTTTCGATTAATCAGCATCTGTTCGCAAAAAACCATAAGGGGAAACGAACAATGTCATATTCCGGATCGCATATAGATAAGAAAACAACACTGATTAAAGGCGGTAAAATTGTTACCGCAGACCGCTCTTACGATGCAGATATTCTGATTGCAGACGGCAAAATTGCCGCTATCGGCCATGATTTGCAGGGCGACACAACAATTGATGCCTATGGCTGCCTGATTATGCCGGGGGGCATTGACCCCCACACCCATCTGGAAATGCCGTTCATGGGCACCCACAGTTCCGATGATTTTGACAGCGGCACCGCTGCGGCACTGGCAGGCGGAACCACAATGGTGGTGGATTTTGTACTACCCTCACCAGAGGGTAATTTGCTGGAAGCCTTGCAGGACTGGTTTCAGAAAGCAGGCAAAGCACGCACCGACTATTCGTTCCACATGGCTGTCACCGGCTGGAGTGAGCGCTGCTATAATGAAATGCCGGAAGTGGTGGCACGCGGCGTCAATACATTCAAACATTTCATGGCCTATAAAGGCGCATTGATGGTCAATGATGACGAGATGTTCGCCTCTTTCCGCCGCTGTGCGGAAATCGGTGCCATGCCGCTGGTGCATGCCGAGAACGGCGATATTGTTGCGCAATTACAGCAAAATCTGCTGGCAGCAGGCAATACAGGGCCTGAAGCGCACAGCTATTCCCGTCCGCCGGAAGTGGAAGGCGAAGCCACTAACCGTGCGATTATGATCGCCGATCAGGCAGGCGTGCCGCTTTATGTGGTGCATGTTTCCTGCGAACAGGCGCATGAAGCTATCCGCCGTGCGCGCCAGAAAGGCATGCGTGTTTATGGTGAACCGCTGATCCAGCATCTGACACTGGATGAAAGCGAATATCAGAATAAAAACTGGGACTATGCGGCACGGCGGGTGATGTCACCGCCGTTTCGCGACAAGATCAATCAGGACAGTCTCTGGGCAGGTTTGAGCGCAGGCAGCCTGCAATGTGTGGCCACCGACCATTGCGCTTTCACCACCGAACAAAAGCGCCACGGCGTTGGTAATTTCACCAAAATCCCGAATGGTACCGCAGGGCTGGAAGAACGTCTGCCGGTGCTCTGGACGACAGGTGTGCGTACCGGTCGCCTGACCGAGAATGAATTTGTCGCTGTTACCTCCACCAATGTAGCGAAAATTCTCAATATCTATCCGCGCAAAGGTGCGGTGCTGGAGGGTTCAGATGCTGATCTCATCATCTGGGATCCGAATGCAACCAAGACAATCTCGGCCAAAACGCAGCATTCGGCGATTGATTACAATGTTTTTGAAGGCATGAAAGTGACCGGCCTGCCACGTATGACCATCAGCGGCGGGCGCGTTGCCTATGCGCAGGGAAAAATTCTGGCAGAGCCGGGTGACGGGCGCTTCATTGAGCGCGCACCGAACACACCGCAGCAACAGGCTTTGTCGGTATGGAAAGAGGTAGTAGCACCACGCAAAGTGGAACGTGATCCCGCGCTGATGCCGATTGGCGTGTGAAATAAAGTATCCATCAACTATAAAACGGCGGGAACACCCGCCGTTTTTTATATACAGATGAGGTTCTGACCGGCTTTATTCCGGTTTCATCTCCAGCGTAGCCGCATGAGCCAGCTCGCGATCCAGACGTTTTTCTTCATCGCTTTTCGGCTTGGTGAAACGGCCAAGCAGCAGATAGGCAACCGGTGTCACATAGAGCGTGGCAATGGTTGCCAGTCCAAGACCGCCGACGATAATCCAGCCCAGCGCAATACGGGCTTCCGCACCGGCACCGGAGGCGATGACCAGCGGAATACCACCAAGCACCGCACAGATCATCGTCATACAAACCGGACGCAGGCGGATATTCGATGCTTCTTCCACCGCTTCACGCAAAGACAGGCCACGGTCGCGCAACTGATCGGCAAATTCCACGATCAGAATACCGTTCTTCGCCATGATCCCGACCAGCAAGACCAGCCCGATCTGGCTATACACATTCAGACTCGTGCCGGTGAGGATCAGCGCCACAATGGCACAGCCAAGCCCCAGCGGCACGGTCGCCATAACGATCAGCGCACTGACGAAGCTCTCAAACTGCGCGGCCAAAACCAGCAGAATAATCACTACCGCAAAGCCGAACACCAGAAACAGACCGGTTGAGGTTTCGCCTAAAGTTGCCGCTTCTGCCAGCGGCACCATTTGCACACCGGCAGGCAGCAATGGCGCGGCCAGTTCCTGTACGGTTTTATAAGCATCGCCCAGAGCAAAATCACTGCTCAGACCTGAAGTAATCGCAATGGAGCGCAGGCGTTGTTCACGCGCCAGCTGCGGCGGCACCGCAATTTCCCGTACCGAAGCAATGGTTGCCATCGAAACATAACGGCCGTCACCGGTACGCATGAAGACATTTTCCAGATCCGTAGGATCATTGATCGGATTGGACGTCGCCATCATCTTCACATCATAAGAACGGTCACCGATATAGACAGCGCCGATCCTGCGGCCATCGAGCACCGACTGCACCGCATTGGCGAGGCCGGTAATATCAATGCCGAGATCCGATGCCCGCTCGCGGTCAATCTGTACCGAGAGTTGCGGCTGCGTTGCGTCCACCGACAGGCGCGGCTGCTGGAAGCGCGGATCTTTCTCCATCTCGGCCAGCAAAGCGCGGGTCACCGGCTGGATCGTTGCATAATCATTGCCGACCAGCGTGAACTGCAAACCATTGCCGGCACCGCGAATACCGAGACTGTTTGGCTGCAGAGTAAATGCACGCACGCCGGTGATCGGACGCAGACGCTTATTAATATCGGCAACAATATCCTGCTGCTTACGGTCGCGCTCTGCCCAGTCGGCCAGTGTCAGCACCATAAAACCGTTATTGGACGCACCACCGGAACCGGCAATGGCATAGGAGTTTACAATCTCGCCATTATCGCGCAGCGGTTTGAGCGCCGTATCGATCTGCTCAAGCTGCGAACGCAGGAAATCAATACTGATGCCCTGCGGACCGGAAATACGCAGCATAACCGCAGAACGATCCTCATTCGGGGTCAGCTCCTGACGCAAAGTCGTATAGGCACTTAACGAGAAAAAGGCGAAGACCAGAGCAGCCGCAACCACAATCCACGGTGCATTGAGGCACCAGTGCAGACTGCGGCGATAGAATTGCGCCAAACCGGCACTGATACGATAGACTAGCCCGCGCGGTTTATCTGTTCCGGTTTCATGGGCGATGCTTTCCGCCGTCAGAAACCGCGAAGCCAGCATCGGACACAGTGTGAGCGCCACCACGGAGGACAGCAGCACGGCAATTGCCAGCACAAAACCGAATTCGCGGAACAAGCCACCGGCCTGTCCGGGCAGAAAGGAAATCGGCACAAACACCGCCACCAGTGTCAGTGTTGTGGCGATAACCGCAAAAAACACTTCTTTCGTGCCAAGCACCGCAGCCGCACGCGGCCCCAGCCCCATCGACCGGCGCCGGACAATATTTTCCAACACCACAATCGCGTCATCCACCACCAGACCGGTTGCCAGAACCAGCGCCAGCAGGGTTAGAATATTGATCGAAAATCCTGCCAGATAAATCGCCGCCACAGTACCGACCAGCGCCACCGGAATGGAAACCGTCGGGATCAGTGTCGCGCGGATATCGCGCAGGAACATATAAATAACAGCAATAACAATGAGGATCGCTGCGGTCAGCGCGATTTCCACTTCATGCATAGCACCACGGATGAAGTTCGCATCATCACTGGTCACCCGCATTGTCATGCCTTCCGGCAATGTCTTATTCAGGCGCTCAACTTCCGCACGAATACCGTCCGAAATATCCAAAGTGTTGGACTGTGCCTGACGGATAATGCCAAGGCCGATACTGTTACGGCCATTATTGAGCACTGCCGAGCTTTCAATATCCGGCCCCAGCGTGACATTGGCGACATCGCGGATGCGGGTCTGCCCTTTAATGATGATATTCTCGAAATCCTGCGGCGAGGAAACCGATGCTGTGGCGCGCACCACAATCGCCTGAGATGCACTGCGCAGCGATCCGGCGGGCTGATCCAGCGCCATAGAAGCCAGTGCCGAACTGACATCGGCAAAGGTCAGGCCATAACTGGCCAGACGTTTATGGTCGATATCAATACGGAAAATCTTGTCACGGTCACCATAGGTTTCCACATCGGCCACACCGGGAACAGCAGACAGCACATCGACAATCTGATCTTCCACAATCACCGTCATATCATCAACGCTGAGCGTTTCAGACGCAATTGCCAGACGCATGACCGCATCAGCATTGGAATCCGCCTTGATGATACGCGATGCATCGGCTTCTTCCGGCATCTGGTTGGCCACGCGCGAGATCGAGTCACGCATATCAGCAGCGGCGACATTGATGTCCACGCCGTCATTGAACTCAACCGTCACGCGGCTGCGGCCGAATGATGAGGTTGAAGAAATATTCTTCACACCGGAAACACGGGCAACTTCATTTTCCAGAACCTGCGTGACCTCACGGTCAACCGTTTCTGCAGATGCACCGTCAAAAGTGGTACTGATGGAAATCACCGGACGGTCAACATCCGGCAATTCGCGGATATCCACGCCGCTCAGAGCCGCAAGACCTGCGACCACAATCAGCACATTGAGCACGAAAGCAAAAACCGTACGACGGATAAACAATGCCGTAAAACCGCCGGTCTGCGGATTATGCCCGCCGCCTTTTTCTTCAGCGCCGGTTACATCCTCAGTCACCGTGTTTGTTTCAGCGGATGATTTGTCAGAATTCATCATCATCCTGCCTGTTTGCTGTTTGCCTGCGCTGTGGCCGGTTCTTTCGGGCTGGCGGTATTGCCCGCGCCCTTAATCGTCACATTGCCGCCTTCACGCACATTCTGCACACCTTCGGTGACAATCGTATCGCCCTCAGCCAGTGCACCATCAACCAGCACCGCATTGGCATTGCGCTGGATAATCCGCGCAGCTACACGCTCGGCCTTGCCGTCTTTGGTAATGCGCCAGACATAGGAACCGTCACCGTCCCACTGCACAGAAAGCGGATCAACCGCCAGATATTGATCACCGGGGAAAAGGATAGTCACGGTAAAAGACATACCGGCACGCAGCACATCGCTCGGATTGGTAATTTCCGCACGCACCCGCAAAGTTCGGCTGGCCGCGTCAATCATATTATCCATAGCGCTGACCTGCCCCTGAAAGCTTTTTCCTGGCAGAGCCGTCGGCATTGCTGTCACGGCCTGCCCCAACCGCAATTGGGGTGCAAACCGTTCCGGTACCCAGATATCAATCAGCAGTTTTGAACGATCATCAATCGTAGCAATCGTGGTGGAGGATGTTACATAATTCCCTGCGTCCACCGGCAGAATACCGACAATACCGGCAATCGGTGCTGTAACCGAACGGCGGCTGAGCGCCAGTTCTGCATCCTTCACAGCCAGTTTTGCATTGGCCAGAGCAAGCTCTGCCGCAACAACCTGTACCTGTGTCGCCGTGTTGGAAGCCCGCAAAGTTGCCATACGCTGTTGTGTGATTTCCGCGTCTTTCAGCAGCACCTGCGCTTTTTCAACGGCAATCTGTTCTGTTTCCGCATCCAGTTCGGCAATGACCTGATCTTTTTGGACAGTGGTGCCTGCACTCACCAGAAACCGGCGAATAGTT
The DNA here is from genome assembly GCF_018436245.1 of Pseudochrobactrum algeriensis. Taxonomy (NCBI): domain Bacteria; kingdom Pseudomonadati; phylum Pseudomonadota; class Alphaproteobacteria; order Hyphomicrobiales; family Brucellaceae; genus Pseudochrobactrum; species Pseudochrobactrum algeriensis. The sequence goes on along the minus strand of NZ_CP075361.1, from coordinate 243,245 downwards.
CCGCTTGAATAAGGCGAAACCGCGACCGTATTGAGCGCAACGCCGCTGCCGATGGCACTCAGCTTGTCATTGACGACCTGCTTCTGGGCTGGCTTTACAACCACCAAAGGCGCGTTGCGCGCGCCACTCTGCCCTGCTGCCGGTGCGCCGCCGGTGGCCTGTGTCGCGGAACGTTCAGTATTATACCAGCTCCAGCCCCCGAAGGCGGCGGCAGCCACGACCAAACAAACCGTAATTTGTTTCCAGTTTTTCATTATCTTCCGATCTTGCCGCAACCTGAGTTAATTGCCTGCACAGACAGGCTCGCTGCATTCTGCTCTTAAAATGCGTAATCTGCGGTCTCAGGTCTAATTAAATTTCTGTAATCCTGTTGCGGCAAAGTGCCGGAAAGCCCGTAAAACCGGTATCCGGCTCTGTTTAAACCACGTCTCACGCTCTGAGATGAGCCGATATGGTTAATAAGGCCTTACCATGACATAGGTCTGACAAAGCAAAACGGGCGGAAACACGATGTTTCCGCCCGCTGAACTCAATAGGATACTGTCTTTTATACGATAGCTTTATAGGCAACGGCCATACGGGCTGCCAGTTTGGCATTGTTCAGTACCAGCGCAATATTGGCTTTCAGGCTGCGGCCTTCCGACAATTCATTGATGCGCGCCAGCAGGAACGGTGTCACATCTTTACCGCCAACGCCCTGATCGGCAGCTTCCTTAACAGCGGCTTCAATCGTGCCGTTAATGAATTCCGGTGTCAGTGCATCTTCTTCAGGGATCGGATTGGCAATCAGAATACCGGTGCCGGAACCAAGCGCATGATGCAGAGCCATCGCTTTCGCAATCTCTTCCGCGCTGTTCAGGCGGTGATCGGCTTTACAACCGCTTGAGCGGGTGAAGAATGCCGGAAAATCATCGCTGCCATGCGCAATAATCGGCACGCGCTGGGTTTCCAGATATTCAAGCGTTTTCGGAATATCGAGAATGGATTTCACACCCGCGCAAACCACAGTGGTGTTGGTCATGCCCAGTTCGTTCAGGTCGGCGGAAATATCGAAGCTGTCTTCCGCACCGCGATGCACGCCGCCAACGCCGCCGGTGGCGAAGATTTCAATACCGGCCAGCGCAGCAATACGCATGGTTGCGGAAACAGTAGTACCGGCAGTCAGTCCCTGCACCATATCAGCAGCCAGATCGCGGCTCGATGTTTTCACCGCATCGGTGGTCTGTGCAAGCTGTTCCAGTTGGGCATCACCGAGGCCGACATGGATTTCACCTTTGAGCACAGCAATGGTTGCCGGTGTCGCACCGTTTTCACGGATCACAGCTTCAACCTTACGCGCCATTTCCAAATTCTGCGGGAAAGGCATGCCATGGGTGATGATCGTGGATTCAAGAGCAACAACAGGTGCGCCTTTATCGAGAGCGGCGCGGACTTCATCGCTGAAATGCATAGTCAAACGGGTCATAGCTGGAGCAGCCTTTCTGAGGGAGTTTAATGGAGATAAATCAGTCGCGAATACGATGAAGGTTCGCTTCGAGAAAATGTGCAGACAAATCCGGATGGACACTTGCGTCGCTTTCGGTTGTCAGCGTGGCCAGCAAAGTACCGGTGCGCACTGCATCGGGCAGTTCCTTCCGGTCAAGCAGACAATAAAGCGTGCCGGAAATCAGCGCATCGCCTGCACCGGTAATATCCACCGGCTGCGCTGGCACACTGGCAATATGCCGGATGCCGCTTTCATCGCCAATATGAACACCGCCAGCACCCATGGTCATGACGATTTTGGCAACGCCGCGCGCATGTAAGGCATTGATCGCCTGCTCGGCTGTCAGGCGTGGTGTACCCGCAGGGTGACGCAACAGGCTATGCGCCTCATCCAGATTGAGAAACAGCAGATCAACACCACTGAGATCCTGCGGCAAACGCAGTGCTTTTGGTGCGGAAACCGTATCAACAGCCAAACGGAAACGGCTGCCGGTTTTCTTCGCCAGCAAGGTTTCCAATGTTGCCTGCGGCAGATTGCAATCGGCAAAAACCCAGTCAGCCGAAGCCAGATGCGGCCAGACAGTTTCCAGTGTTTCAGGCTTGAACAGGTCGAAAATGCCCATATCGGCAATGCCGAGTGCCAGCTCATTATCCGGCCCAAGAATGGCAGCATATTCAGCAGTCGGCGCTTCATTGGTCACAATCGCACGGCTGACATCGACACCAAGCAGACGCAGATGATCAAGAATAGCGCGCCCGGTTTCATCATCGCCAAGAATAGAAACAAAGCCGATATTCACGCCGAGCCGCGCCAGATTTTCCGTGACATTACGGGCAACACCGCCATGGCTGCGATAACCGCTGACCGGATTGGATGTCTCGCTGATGAGCGGGGCATGGGCATGATATTTACGATCAAAGACCGCGCCGCCAATACAGACGATGCGTTTATTCTCCGGCAGATAATAGCCACGCCCGAGAACAAAACCCTTCTGGGTCAGCTGCACAATATGAGCGGCAACCGTAGAACGCGCCAGTTTCAGCGCATCAGCAATCTGCTGCTGACCGACAAACGGATTAGCGACAATCATCTCCAGAACAGCACGTTCCTGCGCGGAGAGATCTTGCAGATTTTGCGCACCGGCTTTTGCTGACTGGTTCACATCCTGATCGCCCTGCACCATTGCCATTCTCCGTTTCAATCGTCCTGATGAGAGCCATATAGCAGAGCAATTTCAGATAATCAAACAAATGTTAAAATAAAAACTTTTGTTTTGGCATTCTTCAGGGATAACTCCCTCATCACCGCACGATAAATAAACAGCACACGAAAATTTGAAATTTTGGCTTAAAGCGCCTATATTACAAACTTGCAGGATTTTAGCCTTTGTGGGGACAGGCTTGCGGTCAGGCATATTTATGCAACTGTACAATCCGTGACCCGGGCGATCGCCTGTTTTGGTCCGTGGGTGGAGACGGGGGACAGGAACAACCTGTCAGCCTGACGGATGGGTGAAATGACCTTTATGAAAAGCAAGGATTTTCAAAGGCCTGCTGACAAAGCCTCTGCAGAATCAGAAAAGAAGCGCGCCGAGGAATTACAGGCGCGCAGCCGTGAGCAAGCTGATCTGACTGCGGAAGGCAGCGACGCGACATCCGGCACCCAAACATCCCTCTCCGCGATTGCCGCCAATGCACCTTTAAGCACAAGTATCCCGCCGGTCTTCACCAATACCGGATCGGATTTTACTGCGAACGATCCCGATGACCTGCATATTCCGCTGCGTCACCGCCTTTCCAGTAAATTACTTTTGATGACAATTCTGGCCGTGCTGATTGCCGAAGTTATCATTCTCGCGCCGTCACTGGCGAATATGCGCAATCAATGGCTGAATGCCAAACATACAATGATTGCCACTTCCAGCCTGTTATTGCTCGATGCGAATCCGGACACGACGCTGGAATTGCAGATTCAGGATCAGTTACTGCGCTCCACAGGCGCACAATCCATTACAGTCACCCGTAATGGCAGCAGCCGTGTTCTTGCCGCCTCACCGGAGGCAGTGCAGGTCGATGAATATATTGATCTGACAACAGCAACGCCACTGAGTGATTTCTGGGGCGCTCTGCTCACCCTGATCAGCGGCGGCAATAAGACAATGCAGGTGTCAGGCCCGCCCGATTACAGCGGCACCACGGTTGAATTTGTGATGAGCGATAATGCCCTGCATAACAGGCTGATCAAAAACTCCCGTATTATTGCTGCCATATCGCTGCTGATTTCGCTGATCGCGGCCGCGCTGATTTATTTCATCATTCACCGTTTGCTGCTGCGCCCTGTCGGCCATATGTATGAGAATATGTTTGCTTTCGGGCAGAAACCGGATGATCCGACGCTGATTATTGACGGCTCCTGCCGCAAAGATGAACTTGGCTATGCCCAGAACAGGCTAGCGCAGATGCAGACACATCTGCAGCATTTGTTTCAGGAGCGTAAACATCTGGCCGATCTCGGTCTGGCCGTCTCCAAGATCAATCACGACATGCGCAATATTCTGGCCTCAGCACAGCTGATGTCGGACAGTCTTGCCGATACCAATGATCCGGTTGTGCAACGCTTCTCACCGAAGCTCATCCGCACGCTGAACCGCGCCATCACCTATTCCGAGACTGTGATCGCTTACGGCCGCACACAGGAAGCCGTGCCGGTTCGCCAGCAACGCCTGTTGCGTCCGCTGATCCATGAAGTGGAAGATATGCTGGTGCTTCCATCCGATGTGCAGATTGCTTTCCGCAATATGGTTCCCGTCGATTTTGAAGCCTATATCGACAAAGAACAAATGCTGCGGGTGCTGAATAATCTCTGCCGCAATGCGGTACAGGCAATGGGCACCTATCACCGGCAGCCGGAAACCGAAAAATGCCTGACCATCAGCGCGTGGCGCATAGGCAATACCTGTTATATTGCCGTGGCGGATACCGGTCCCGGCCTGCCTAAGAAAGCACGGGACAATCTTTTCACCGCTTTTCGCGGGTCAACACGCAGCGACGGCACCGGATTGGGGCTGGTTATTGCTCAGGAACTGGTTCGTGCCCATGGCGGCACCATAGAATTGCGTGACGATTACAAAGACGGTGCATTATTTGAGATTCGTATCCCTGATATGCCCATCTATCCGCCACCGTTTCAGCGCTCACAACGCAATATGGTTTAATTATTTCAACGCTCTGCGCGAAAAGCGCCTTCAGGAAAGCCACGCAATCGCGTGGTTTTCTTATATTTATCCCCAGCCTTCAAAAAAAATACAAATTTCTGAAAGTTTTTCATCATAAGCCCTTGCAATGCCAAACAGAACCCTTTAGAGAGCGCTTACCGCACCGAAACGGAGCGGTTCTAGGGCAAGCACCCGTAGCTCAGCTGGATAGAGCACCAGACTACGAATCTGGGGGTCAGAGGTTCGAATCCTTTCGGGTGCGCCACTCCTTCTCAAAATTGAGAAGTTGACTTTCTGAAGATCAGAAAAACTCCTGTCACATTTGATAGTTTCATGCGTTATACACTGTGCTTATTACAAGCACATAGAGTTCACATGCGCATCTCCGGACCACTCACTCGAATCACCTTGACGCGTGTTGTTTCCTCTGTTGAATATCAAAAATATTTCTCCGCCCTGCTCGCATTCGCAACAATAAATATTCGTTACAATGTGATTCTCAGGAGATGCGCTTTTTGTTTATTTTGAAAAATACGAAATCAGCGATCTCAAATCATAAATATGTGGCTGCAGGCCTGCTCTTCGCTTTTTCAGCGACAATCATCCTGCAAAATACACCGGCAGCCACTGCCGGCACTTCACCGGACTGCAGGCCGATGCAAGCACTGCAAAAACAGCAGTTTCAGGCAGCAGACACGCCAGCATCTGAGAATAACACCATCTGGATGGTTGACGGAGTAAAAGGCGGCGCACCCGCAATCGGAACCATAACAAATTCCGGCCTGTATACCGCTCCCGCCAATATGGACGAATCTGTCAATGTCACCATTTCCGCCGTCTCTGTGGCAGATGAAACGGAAATTGCTAATTTCCAGATCTGTAATGTTGCCTATGGCCGTACCGGAACAATTTATTATGTCGCGACCACAGGCGCTGACAGCAATTCAGGCAGCTATTCTGCCCCATGGCGCAGCATTCAGCATGCTGTCGATCAGGCACAGGCCGGTGATACAATCACGGTCCGCGGCGGTATCTATAATGAGACAGTGACATTCAACAAATCAGGTTCTGCGGAGAGTGGTTTTATCACACTCACCCGATATGCCGGTGAAAAGCCAATTATCGACGGTAGCGGGTTGATCACAGAGCCCTATGGCATGCGCGGCCTCATCAGCCTCAACAGCGCCAGCTATATACGCATTAAAGGGTTTGAAATCCGCAACTATAAATCCGGCACGGAATTCATTGCCATTGGCGTTCTTGCTCAGGGCACCGGAAAATATATTGAGATCAGAGACAATATTATTCACGGCATTGAGGCGAATAATCTGCCTGCAAACGGCAATGCAAATGCTTTGGGCATTGCTGTTTACGGACAGCAGCCAGTACCGATACAGAATGTCATCGTGGACGGTAATGAGTTGTATAATCTGAAAACCGGAACCAGTGAATCCCTGACCATTGGCGGCAATGTCGACGGCTGGCAGGTCACCAATAATCTGGTACACGACAATAATTTTATAGGCATTGATGCGACCGGCTATTACGGCAACAACCGTGCGGACTATAACCGCGCCAGAAACGGCTGGATTGCAGATAACACGGTGTATAATCTTTCAACCAACGGCAATCAGGCACTGACCTTTGCGGCTGCGGCCATAGGCATCTATGTCGATGGCGGGCGGGATATTACCGTTGAGCGCAATAATATTTACGCCAATGATGGCGGTATATGGCTTCTGAGTGAGCAGCGCGGCAAGGTGACTGAAAATATTATAGCACGCAACAATATCATCAGCTTCAATCAGGATGCCGGTATCCTCGCAGGCGGATATGATGCGACTCAGTCGGGCGGTGCCGCTCACATCTCGATCACAAACAATACTCTGTATCAGAATAATAACCGTGACATTTCAGGCATCAATTCCGGTGAGTTTCAGCTCGGTCACAATGTCAGCAATATAAGTTTCAGCAATAATATTCTCTTTGCCGGAACAAAGGGTTATGCAATCACCAGCTTTATCCCTTCAGTGCCGGACACAGTGAAGCTTGCCAGTAATTTATATTACACAACATCCGGCAGCAGCTTTACACGCTGGTTTTGGAACAATAAAAATTACTACAATGACAGCACATCTCCCAATAATTTCAGCGCATTCACAGCCGTCAGCGGTGATACAGGCAGCATTATAGGCAATCCTGCCTTCATCAATGCCAGTGCTTCAGATTTTCGCCTCGCTGCGGGTTCTCCGGGCAGAAACAATGGCCGGTTTAATGCAGCAACAGGATTCCCTGCCACGGGCATCAAGGATTTTGCGATGAACCCGCGCATCACCGGCTCATTGATCGACAGAGGCGCCTATGAGCATGTTGAATAAAACAACGCAAAAAACATAGTCCGGCTAATAATCCTTATCCCCGTCATCGGCAGCAACATAGCGCCAGCGTACAGATGTCACCAATGGCTCAAGACTCAGCCGCCCAATAATCTGCTCCAGCAGCGGATCCTGATTATTATCGGCACGAAACAATGCATTGACCTCAACGCGATTGCTGTCTTCAATATTCGTGCTTTCCAGATCCTGAATATGCAGAACAGTACCTAGATCACGCAGCAACAGCCCCCGCACATGCGCTTCAGCATCGCCCATACAGACAATACTGACAGCATAGCGGGTGCCGAACTCACCACCGCTGGCGGGTTGCCGGTCAATCAGATGTACCAGCGGCCGCAAAAATAAATTGACGCTGATGATAAATAAGGCGGCAATCGCTGCATGGAGATAAAAACCCGCGCCGCACATAACACCGACTGCCGCCGAGCACCATAAAGTCGCGGCGGTATTCAGCCCGCGAACATTAAAACCTTCCTTGAAAATGATACCTGCACCCAGAAAGCCGATACCGGAAACGATCTGTGCTGCCACGCGCGTCGGGCTGGTATCACCGTCAACCAGCGAGGCAAAAAGCACGAAAGTAGCGGCGCCAAGCGCCACAAGCGTATTGGTGCGCAGCCCTGCAAGCCGCTGACGCCATTGCCGCTCAAAACCAATCATACCGCCGAGTATAAACGCGGCCGTGAGACTGGCGAATGTATGCAGAAGGCTTTCAACAGAACTCATAATCTCTCTCGTTTTTCCTTCTGATAACAGTGGCGTATCTCAGCTATATGAAGGGATCCGCATAGCTGCGTGTATACAGCATCAGCAGCAGAACCCTCTTCACCCGCAAGACGCAGTGTCCTGACTTTGTCCCTGTTTCCGGCAAGACAGCGCCCTATATGGAAGATCAACAAGCCGGATCATTCCAATCTGCAAACCGGCATAGGAGGATATGATGTCACCCAACCTGACAGGTATTCATCACCTGACTGCGATCACCGCACAGGCGAAAGAAAACAAGAAATTCTACACTGATCTTCTCGGGATGCGACTGGTCAAGAAAACCGTCAATCAGGATGATACCAGTGCCTATCATCTGTTTTATGCCGATGGTCAGGCCTCCCCCGGTTCTGATCTCACTTTCTTCGACTGGCCGACTGCACCGGAAAAACGCGGCACACATTCCATCAGCCGCACTGGTCTGCGTGTCTCCGGTCAGGACTCGCTGGAATATTGGCGTAAGCGCCTGAGCGATGCGCATGTTCAGGCTGGTGATATTCAGCTCATCGACGGACGTGCCTCTCTGGATTTTGAGGATTTCGAAGGTCAGCGTTTCCGTTTGCTGGATGACGGTAAAACCGGTGAATCGCATCCTTGGGAGAAAAGCCCTGTTGCCGCAGATCATCAGATCCGCGGCCTCGGCCCGATCACGATCAGTGTGCCGGATCTGAAATATACGGAGCCTTTTCTCATCAAGCTGATGAATATGCGTAAAACCCGCGACTATGCCTCACCGGATGGTCAGGGTCATGTTCATGTTTATGAAATGGGTGAAGGCGGGCCAGCGGCTGAACTGCATGTAGCTGTGCAGCCTGATCTGCCTGCCGCGCAACAAGGTGCAGGTGCTGCCCATCACGTCGCGTTCCGCACACCGGACGAAGCCGGCATGCAGGAATGGCTGCGTGTGCTGAATGACCACAAGATCCGCTCTTCCGGCGAGATCGACCGGTTTTATTTCCGCTCGCTCTATTTCCGCGAAGGCAATGGTGTGCTGTTTGAAATCGCTACAGACGGGCCTGGCTTTGCAAGCGATGAGCCAATGGAAAGTCTGGGAGAGAGCCTCTCTCTGCCACCGTTCCTTGAAAGCCGCCGCGCTGCGATTGAACGCAATCTTAAAGCGCTGGACTAAACAAAAAAGCGGAGAGGTTTCCCTCTCCGCTTTTTATTTCTCGCCCGTTATATCAGCCTGCCAGCGTATAGGCGGTTTTGACGGTGGTATAGAATTCCGCCGCGTAGCGCCCCTGCTCACGCGAACCGTAGCTGGAGCCTTTGCGGCCGCCGAAAGGCACGTGGAAATCCACGCCTGCGGTCGGCAGATTGACCATCACCATGCCTGCATCGGAATTGCGTTTGAAATGCGTGGCATATTTCAGGCTGGTTGTTGCAATGCCGGAAGACAGGCCAAAAGCCGTATCATTGGCCGTTGCAAGCGCTTCCTCATAGGATTTAACGCGGATGACGCTGGCCACAGGGCCGAAGATTTCCTCGCGGGAAATACGCATCTGGTTTGTCGCCTCTGTGAACAAGGCCGGACGCAAATAGAAACCCGGTGTGCTGCGTTCCAGCTGCTCACCGCCAAAGGCAAGTTTTGCGCCTTCCTGTGTACCAAGTGCAATATAATCCAAGTCTTGCTTCAGCTGACTGTCGTCTACCACAGGACCAATATGCGTGCCGGATTTCAGCGCATCATCAATCACCAGCGTCTTCATGCGGGCAACCAGTGCATCAACAAAACGGTCATGAATACCGTCCTGCACAATCAGGCGGGAAGACGCGGTGCAACGCTGACCGGTCGAGAAGAAAGACGAATTGAGCGCTGCTTCAACGGCCACATCGAGATCGGCATCATCCAGAATAACAAACGGATTTTTACCACCCATTTCCAGCTGGAATTTGCGGTTATGCACGATCGAAGCCGCAGCAACACGCTGGCCGGTGCCGGTGGAACCGGTGAATGTCAGGGCATGCACATCAGCGCTGTCGAGAATGGCCTGACCAACAACCGAGCCCTTGCCCATCACCAGATTGAGAACGCCTTTTGGCAGGCCCGCACGGTGCAGAATATCAACGATTGCATGGGCGCAGCCCGGTACCAGATCAGCCGGTTTGAACACCACGGTGTTCCCGTAGCAAAGGGCCGGTGCAATCTTCCATGCCGGAATAGCAATCGGGAAATTCCACGGTGTGATAATACCGACCACACCAACCGGTTCACGAGTGATTTCCACGCCGATATTCGGGCGCACGGATGGCAGAACTTCACCAGCAAGGCGCAGGGCTTCATTAGCAAAGAAGTCGAAAATCTGCGCGGCACGCATAGTTTCGCCAATAGCTTCCGGCAGCGTTTTCCCCTCTTCGCGTGCCAGCAAGCGACCGAGTTCTTCTTTGCGCGCCAGAATTTCATCAGAAGTTTTGCGCAAGATTGCATGGCGCTCCATAATACCGGAGCGTGACCAGCTTGGAAAAGCTGCTTTGGCGGCTGCAATCGCGCTCAGTGCATCGGCCTGCGTTGCACGGGCATATTCACCCACCACATCATTGGTATCAGACGGGCTGATATTCGGGATAGCCTCGCCGCCAACCCATTCGCCGTTGATCAGATTCTTATGCAATGTCATATTCTGCAAACTCCCCTTTGCGAATAGCCGGTCACTCGTTCCGCCAGCACCATGCCATATATGATGCATCAAACTAATATCATTTAAAGCATTGTGACTATGGTTCAGGCCTCATAAAGCGATGCTCATTCGGAATGATCCTGATATATCAGTATCTACAGGAAAAATGGACAGCTGTCATCACCTAATATTTTTATCTCCGCACAGCATCTTTGATAAACCCCTGCGCACCCTATATAAATGGCAAGACAAGAAACGGAGCGGAGCAATCATGATTATCGGCGAAGCAGAAAAAGCATCCGGCATTTCAGCCAAGATGATCCGCTATTATGAATCCATCGGCCTGATTGATGCGGCTGACCGCACGGCCTCCGGCTATCGTGTCTATTCCGACCGTGATGTGCAAAATCTGCGCTTCATCCGTCAGTGCCGCGATCTCGGCCTGTCGCTGGAACGGATTAAATTACTGCTCAATCTCTGGCGTAATGATCAGCGCGCATCTTCCGAAGTGAAGCAGATTGCGCTGGCGCATGTGGCTGAACTGGAAACCAAAATCGCTGATATGCGCTCTATGGCCGATACATTGCAGAAGCTGGCAGACCGCTGCCATGGCGATAATGATCCGGATTGCGCAATCATCAATGCTTTGTCGCTGCAAAATCAGATGACGCTCAATAAGAAAACCGGCAGTTTAAAAAGCAGCGCCAGGAAACAGCACCCGCATTGATCTTTTCCTGACCACTCTGCGTTTTTGTTTTATGCACTCTTTTCTGAAGGCATATCAGGCAATGGCAGCTCAATCACAAAAACAAGGCCGTTTTTGTCCCATATTTCCTTAAACGAACCGCGCATCTGCACATCAATACTGAGCTGTTTGAGACGGGAGCCAAAACCACGCTGTGACGGCTCCTGCATAATTTGCGGCCCGCCGGTCTCCCGCCATTCAATCCGCATAAAATCCTCATATGCGGATAGTTCGATACGGACATGTCCCTGCGGCACTGACAGCGCTCCGTGTTTGACAGAATTGGTCATCAATTCATGAAACACCAGACTCATCGGCGTGACATGGGCTACGGGGCATAAAAGTGCATCGCCTTCTATGGAAATGCGCTCCAAATCAGAAAAGACATAAGGCTGCGTAAGGCGGGTCAGCAATTCATTCAGTGAGATCGTGCTATGCTGCCCCGTAACAGCGGGTGTTTTCTGATAGGTCAGCTCAAATGCACCGGCCAGCGCTGTCATGCGCTCCCGCATCTGACCGACATAATCCTGCACATCCGTTTTGCCCCGTGCGGAAAGGCTCATTAAGCTGATAATCACCGCGAACATATTTTTCAGCCGGTGGTTCAGCTCCTGCGCTACCACTTCCCGCTGCTCCAGCGCCAGTTGTTCAGCGGTCACATTCACAATCAGCCCGAGAACCGAAGGTTTGCCGATATCCGTATAAATACGCCTGCCGATACCCGTCACCCAGACCGGATGCGGTTGTTCCGTATCGCGGATGCGGAAAGTCTCGCGGACAATATCGCCTGATGTCAGCGCGTTGCTCAAAGCCGTTTCAACGCGCAGTTTATCTTCCTCATGGACGAGAGGCATAAAATCCGTAACAAAATTGATTTTACGTCTGTCCTTAAATGCCAGCATGTGGCTGGCACGGCCATCAAGGCTTACTTCGGCATCTTCTGGGTTATACTCCCAGACACCGATATTACCGGCATCCAGCGCCATTTGCAGGCGCAATTGCGCTTCCAGAAGTTTCAGCTCTTTCGCACGGTTGCGTTTATCGGCCTGTATCAGTGCCTCACTAACAACATCCAGCTCGCTAATGCCCGAACCCAACGGCTTTATCGCCTGCACATCCCCCACAGCCATAGCCTGTGCGGCCAATTTTCTGACCGGCTTCGAAATCCGGCGTCCGAAGAACCCTGCCAGCAAGGCACTCAGCAATAATGTGCCCAGTAACAGGATGATAAAATAGGCAAAAGCCACCCAAACCGGCCAGTTCAGCTCCGAGCGGTTAACACCGATCGCAATGCGCCAGTCGCTCAGCGGCGAACGGATATAATAACCGGCCACCTGATTGCCATCGAGAATCTGTCCGCGCCAGCGCCCCTGCTTATCTGTGGCTTCCGCACGCAATTTATCCGGTATCAGCTGTCCCGTATAATCATTGCTGTTATTATTGCGCGCCAGAACCTGATCATTCTGATCCACCACAACCGCAATCCAGTTTTTGGATATACCGCTCAAATTCAAAAGATCGGTAATGCGCTGTGCTTCCATGCTCAGCGCCAGAAAATAATTGATTTTCCCGTCAACAAAAACCGGACGAACCACCGTAAAACAAAAAGGTGTATTCTCATGAGCACGCCGCACACCGGTGACATAGGGTTTGCCTGCCGCTTTGGCAGCCGCAAGATCTGTTTTTGTCAGCAGCGGCAGATCACCGACCCGTGCAGGATCCGAGGCAACCAGCAGTTTCGCCTCAGGATCATAGACCGTAATATTGATGTTTAATTCCTGCGCCATATCATGCAGGGTCGTCTGGAGAATATCAAAACGGCCATTCTTCAGAATATTGGAATAGCTGATAATTTCAGCTGCGCGCTGAAGGCCGTAGACCTCACGGTCAATTGTAACCGCGAGGGATTGGGTAACATCAAAAGCCTGATTTTCAATATGGCTTCTTTCCTGTAAAACCAGAAGCCATAGAAAAAAGCCGACCAATATAATCAGAGGAAGCAACAGAGCGAGCGCAAATAGCGTGAGATGTCGCTTCAAATCTGCCTCTCCCTGATCGGTTCAGTGCAGATGCCGGTCATTTTACGGGAAAACCCGTTCTGATGACGGTCAAACAAAGAACGATAGTCGCAATCTTTGACCAAACATAAAAAAATTATTTCATCATAGCAAGTCAGTAAAAAAGCAGGCGCTCAATCCGCTAATATTGCGAAGTAACCTGTTTTTTATTGTTCTCACCGGTCGTGGCATAAATACCGGCACTGATAAACGGAAACATCTTTTCTTTGGAATAGCTGTTTCCGAACATCATATCATACTGAACCTGACGGTAATCCTGCAAAATCTGCGGCATTACCGGTTGCTGCATCCATCCGGCATGGGGTGTGTAATCTTTATCCAGCAGCAGATGGCCATCAATCACGCTATATTCCTGATGCACTTTGCTCAAAAATCCGGTGTAGTAAGGATGCTGGAGACCGGCCATTTCCAGAACATAAAGCGGCAGGAAAGACGGGCTGATTGTGCCGACACCGCGCAAACTGTCTGTACGGCTTGACCACAATACCAGCGGGGTTTCATGCTGCGCCAGCATATGATCGGCCGTATCCACGCGGCTGGCCGTACGGTTCTTCATATAGCCGCTCTCAACATAGACATCGCCGAGCGGCGGCAGATGATCGCCGAAGAAAACAATAATTGTTTCCCGCTCGCGCTTCTTCGCCCAAGCCATCAGCCGTCCGAGATTGATATCCGCATCCTGTGCGCCCTGTGCAAAAGACCGCACAGACCCTTTGGATGCCTCACTCACAGCGCTGTCAGCATTGGTAACAACTTTGATCTGACTGTCCGGATAGCGGCTTGGCGCATAAGGACCATGTCCCTGCAGAGATACACCGAACAGGAAGAGCGGTTTTTCCGCCTCTTCAGCCGAGCGGATAATCTCGCTGGTGAATTCTTCATCGGAAGCCAGATGGCCTTTTTTCATCAGCTCCGGCAGATTTTCTTCGGACAGAAATTTATCAAAGCCGAAATTTTCATAGACAGAGCCACGGTTCCAGAACCACTGGCGATAGGGATGCAGCGCGCGGGTTTCATAACCCTGCTCGCTGAAGAATGAAGCCAGCGAAGGCACAGGTCTGCGCACATATTGCTGATAAGGAATGCTGCCATAAGGCAAAAAGGCATTCGAAAAACCGGTCAGCGCTTCAAATTCAACATTTGCGGTCATGCCGCCGAATTCCGGCGAAAACACATGGCCGGACTGATTGGCACGCACATTTTTAATCGGATCTTCATCAAAGGCCACACCCGGAAGACGGGATGGATCCCAGAAAGATTCGCTCATAATAACAATAACATCTGGCTTTTCGTCATTGCGTGCGGCAACCGGAACAATGGTATTGCCGTGGGCAGAAGATGAGCCGCCCAGCAGACCGCTGTCATCATCTGCAGGGAATAAATATTCCGCAATACTGGCAATCCGCTCCTGCGAATAGCCGTTCGGCGCAGAAACATTGGCCATGGGAATATTGAAAATAAACGCCACAACCAAACCGTTATGGGCATAATTTTCCTTCTGATCCCACATCATCGGCACAATGCCCATGCGGTCGCGGATATAGGAGAAGCTGGAATAATCGGAAATACTGCCGAACCAGATCAGAGCCGGTATGGCCACAGCAAGACGCGCTGCACGCGCAGTCCAGCTCAGACGCGGCACAGAGCGACGGAAAAAGCGCCAGCAAAAATACAAAGCCGCAAGAGCCGCCATCGAAGCGAGCACGATCAGCGCCGCATCCAGCGGCCTGTCACGCACCAGCAATGGCATCAGATCAACAACCTGACGGGTATAAAGCAGATCACTCGGATAGAGCGGATCGCCGAGATACATGCCCTTTTGCCGGCTGAACCATGCAAGCCCAAGCAAAACCGGCGCAACAATCAAAACACCCTGCCACAAACGCCCCAGCAGGCTGTCCAGCAAAAACAGTGTGAGGAAAACAAGAGCCAATGTCGTCCAGAGCGGGCGATGTGTCAGCGTAAAATACTGCTTCCATGATGCAGCGGAACCGCGCATCAGCCACTCGGTCAGCATCACGACAGATAGGGTGAGGAACAGCGTTCCGGCTGTGGCAATCAATGCGCGCCAGAACCAGTGCCTGCGGGCAAAATATGCACAGAACCGGCCATTGCGCCGCGCGCCCTTCCACTTATCCCCGTGATTCAGCGCGCTGTCAGAGTAAGGGACAGCATGCGGTGCATGATGAGGGACCGGCGTCGCAAGATTGCTCAATGGGCAGCTTCCAAAATAACAGGAACTTTCCGGTTCCTGCAGCGTTACACGATGCGTCTGCCTGTTTGTCTCTGCCGGTAATTTTACCGGTCATTGCTGATAAAAAAGCAGTCACAAAGACTTCACAAAAACTTCACACAGGCGTTAGCTTTTAGGTAAACAGGCACTCCGAAGCAAGAGATGACAAAGAGCAAAGACGACAAATTCCACCGCCGGATATGCTCCGGCACTGTTCTGCATTCAAAAAAACAAAATTGTAAAAAAACGTCACAAATAATGAAACATCGCCAGAACGATAATTCTCTATATTTTTCAAATAGATGTAATTTTATTCGCTATTTTTCCTCAGAAATATCTGGAAAAAAATTATCGCAGGCTTGTAATGTAGTTTTAAGATTTGTGATGTGTCGTGTAGGCTTATCATGCGGTGTAAACAGCCGCACGGCACTGCCGGGCATGATGTTTGCCAACTAAAAGACACGGAGCCTTTATGACAACTGCCCCGCTGAACAGTCAGATCGACTCCCCGCTGTATTTTCAGCCTGCTTTATCAGAGAATGATTTTCGTTTGCTCTTCACACAGCACCCTATTCCGATGTGGCTGTATGATCCGATTTCGCTCAAATTTTTATTGCTGAATGACGCTGCTTTTGAATTTTACGGCTATACGCCGGAGCAGATGAGCCGGATGACTGTGCTGGATATCCGCCCTGAATCCGAGCACGAACGCATGATCGCTGCCATCCACGCAGAAACTGACTTCGGAAAGCCGCAAATCTGGAAACATCTGAAAGCCAATGGCGAGACAATTGAAGTCATCACCTATGGACGGCGTACAAATTTCAACGATCAGCCTGCAATTCTCGCGATCATTCAGGATCAGACAGAAATCCGCAAAGCGCGCAATGAAATCAGCCAGACCCGCTCATTGCTCGACAGTCTGATTAAAAACCTGCCGATCGGGGTTTTCATTAAAGATATGCAGGATAGCGGGCGCTATGTTCTGTTCAATGAAACAGCCAGTGCCATTACCGGCAAAGAATCTGCGCATGTCATCGGCAAAGCCGATCATCAGGTTTTCAGTGAAGAAGATGCCCGTAATTTTGTCACGCAAGATCAATATGTGATGGAGAGCGACAGTGTTTTCACTGCCGAAAATGAAATTCCGTTACGCAGTCACAGCCGTCATGTGCGGGTGATGAAACGCACAATTCCATCGCAAAACGGAGAAAAACCGCGTTACCTGATCGGGTTGATGGAAGATATCACGGAAGAACAGGCTCTGCAGGCGCATCTGACCTATACGGCCATGCATGACTCGCTGACAAATCTGCCGAACCGGGTCTATTTTTCGCGCCATACGACGGATTTATTCTCCAAAAAGGAAGCAATCCAGAGCCATGCCCTGCTGTTTCTTGATGTCGATCACTTCAAACATATCAATGACAGTATCGGCCATGCGGCAGGCGATGCCCTGCTCTGTCAGGTCGCCCGTCGTCTCAGCGCCTTTCTGAAACCGCAGGATTTTATTGCCCGTCTTGGCGGTGATGAATTTGCGATCATCCATCCTTTTGACCCGGAAAACCCTGATCACCGGCAGGAAATCGGCCATTTTGCCGAAGAAATCACCAATCTGTTCAGCAAACCTTTTCATCTGGACGGCAGTCCTGAATATGTCGGCTGTACCATCGGTGTTGTCATTGCCCCCGAAGATGGTGAGGATATTGATACGCTGTTGCGCAATGCCGATCTGGCGCTTTATGCTGCCAAGGCAGACCGGCGCGGTGTCTACCGTTTTTATGAAAGATCCATGCGCGAGGCAGTCGAAAAACGCCACCGCACCGCGCTGGAATTGCATACCGCTCTGCAAAATAATGAATTTGTGCTGTTTTATCAGCCGATTTTCTCGCTGACGACAGATCTTATTACCGGATGTGAGGCTCTGTTGCGCTGGCAGCACCCGACCCGCGGACTGGTCGCACCGGATGATTTCATTCCGATTGCCGAAGATACCGGTATCATTTCTGCAATCGGTGCCTGGGTTCTGCGGCAGGCCTGTCAGGATGCCATTTCATGGCCGGAGAAAATCAAAGTTTCCGTCAATCTGTCGCCGGTACAGTTTAACAGCCGCAACATGCTGGACATGGTGAAATCCGCCCTTGAAGAAAGCGGCTTGCAGGCCAACCGTCTGGAACTGGAAATCACAGAAACAGTGCTGCTGTCCAATACCGAGCATAATACCGAATTGTTATTCGAATTGCGCAATCTGGGCGTGAGCATTGCCATGGATGATTTTGGCACCGGCTATTCGTCCCTCAATTATTTGCGCACTTTCCCTTTTGATAAGATCAAGATTGATCGCAGTTTTGTGTCCAATATTGATAATGACAAACGCAATCTGGCGATTATTCAGGCTGTGGTTTCTCTAGGCAGCGCATTCAATATTGTAACGACGGCAGAAGGCGTGGAAACACAGGAACAGCTCACGCGCCTGAAAGACGAACAATTCGGTGAGGTACAGGGATTCTTCACCGGAAAACCGATGTCACAGCGCGATGTTTGTGACTTCATCGCGGGATATGACGGATAAAATTACGTAAAATCATATAGTTAAATTAAATATATTTCTTACGGAAAATGTCCTTGACCTTCCCATCATGGGAAGCCCTATCTTCTTGTCAACATCAACAAAAGCGCTGACATGCGCCTGAAACTGACAAGAAAGGCAGGGCTTCCGCAGGCGGGACTTTCCGCACGATCAGCCCTGAAGATCATCATGACACAATCCGTTTCCTCCACTGTTCTGCTCTCTGTTGACGGTATGGGCTGCGGTTCCTGCGTGGCAAAAATTGAGAAAACCGCCAAAGCCGTTGAAGGTGTCAGCACCGTCAGCGTTGATCTGGCGAAGAAGCAAGCCAGCATCGGTTTTTCGGCTCCGGCAGATGCAGCAGCAATTGCCAAAGCCATTGATGCGGCAGGTTACGAAACAAAAATCCTCGGCTAAAGGCAGGAGTTTCTGTCATGACCAAACATAGTCACCCTGAGCAGACACGCTCGGGTCAGCCTGTTGTTACGCTTGATATTGACGGCATGACCTGCGCCTCCTGTGTAGGCCGTGTGGAAAAAGCCTTGCTCGCTTTGCCGGGCGTCAACAGCGCAACAGTCAATCTGGCGACACAGCAGGCCACCGTGCGCTTTGCAGATAAGCCGGATGCAGGCCTTGCTGCCGAAGCTATCAAGAAAGCCGGTTACACCGCGCATATTCCGCAACCACCGGCACAGGTGGTGCTGGAAGTAGATGGCATGACCTGCGCATCCTGTGTCGGACGCGTGGAAAAGACCCTGCAATCCTCTGCCGGCGTTGCTGCAGCCTCCGTTAATCTGGTGACCAAACGCGCCAATATCACGCTCAGTGATCCGTCAGTCACGCCGCAAATGCTGGCGGATATTGTCACCAAAAGCGGTTATCCGGCACAGCCTGTGGCAGCGGCCGCTCCTGCAAGCGGTGCGGAACGCCGTGCAGAGAAAAATGATGCCGAGATTAAAACCCTCAAGCGCGACGTGCTGATCGCCGGTGCTTTAGCACTGCCGGTTTTCATCACGGAAATGGGTTCGCATCTGTTCCCGCCGCTGCATCATTTTATTGCCGGCACAATCGGTACGCAAAACAGCTGGTATCTCCAGTTCATTCTCACAACGCTCGTATTGTTTGGTCCGGGCTTGCGTTTCTTCCGTATCGGTATTCCGGCGCTGTTGCGCGGCGGTCCGGACATGAACTCGCTCGTAGCTGTCGGCACATTGGCAGCATGGGGCTTCTCGGTTGTTGCAACCTTCATGCCCTCTGTCCTGCCAGCGCAAACCGTCAATGTCTATTATGAGGCAGCAGCGGTTATCGTTACGCTGATCCTGATCGGCCGCTGGATGGAAGCCCGCGCCAAAGGCCGCACATCCCATGCCATTGCCCATCTGCTCGGGCTTCAGGCCAAAACCGCGCGTGTGGTGCGTGACGGCGTGGCACAGGATGTTCCGCTGGAGGATGTGCGTGCAGGCGATCTCGTTCTGGTGCGTCCGGGTGAGAAAGTGCCGGTCGATGGTGAGATCACTGAGGGTACGTCTTATATTGATGAATCTATGATTACCGGTGAGCCAATCCCTGCCACGAAAAATGTCGGTGATACGGTTGTCGGTGGTACGGTCAACAAGACCGGCGCCTTCACCTATCGCGCCACCAAGGTTGGTGCGGATATGGTGATCTCGCAGATCATCCGCATGGTGGAAGATGCACAGGCCGATAAGCTGCCGATCCAGAACCTGATCGACAAAGTCACGACATGGTTTGTGCCTGCGGTTATGCTCGCAGCCTTTGTCACCTTCCTGATCTGGTTTATCTTTGGCCCTGAACCGGCCTTCACCTTCGCGCTGGCTAATGCCATTGCCGTGCTGATTATCGCCTGTCCTTGTGCCATGGGTCTGGCAACACCGACCTCGATCATGGTCGGTACCGGTCGCGGTGCGGAAATGGGTGTACTGTTCCGCCGTGGTGATGCCCTGCAAAGCCTGCGCGATGCCGATATTATCGCTTTTGATAAAACCGGCACGCTGACCATTGGCAAACCTGTGCTGTCGCAGTTCCATACATTCGGCAATCAGAATGCTGATGAGATGCTGGCATTGGCAGCCGCATTGGAATCCCGCTCAGAACATCCGATTGCGACTGCTGTGGTACAGGCTGCGGAAGACAAGGGGCTGAAACAACCGGAAGTCAAAGACTTTGAAGCTGTACCGGGCTTCGGCGTCAGTGGCATGGTTGACGGTCAGCCCATCCATGTCGGCGCAGAACGTTTCATGAAAAAGCTCGGCATTGATGTCAGCACCGGTGCAGAGGCCGCAGCGGCAATGACCGCGAAAGCACAATCCGTGCTCTATATGGCACGCGACGGTGCACTGGTCGCCGCCTTCTCCGTGGCGGATGAGCTGAAACCTACAACCAAAGCTACGATTGATGCCCTGCATAAGTTTGGCCTGAAAGTGGCGATGATTACCGGTGACAGCAAAGTCGTGGCCAATGCCATTGCCAAAGAACTCGGCATTGATGAGGTGTCAGCGGAAGTTCTGCCGGATGGTAAAGTGGAAGCACTGAAGCGTCTCGCAGGTTCTGACCGTAAAATCATCTTTGTCGGCGACGGCATCAATGATGCACCGGCACTGGCTGCTGCTGATGTGGGTGTGGCTGTGGGCACCGGTACGGATATCGCAATTGAAAGCGCCGATGTGGTGCTGATGAGCGGCGATCTGACTGCTGTTGTGGATGCGATTGCTCTGTCCAAAGCGACCATCCGCAATATTCGTCAGAACCTGTTCTGGGCGTTTTCCTACAATACCGCGCTCATTCCGGTTGCGGCAGGCCTGCTCTACCCGTTTTACGGCATCCTGCTCTCGCCGGTACTGGCTGCGGCAGCCATGGCACTGTCGAGTATCTTCGTGCTGACCAATGCGCTGCGCCTGCGCAGTTTCACCAGCACACGCCTATAAAAGCACCATCCTCCCAAGGCTAATGCTTTCAAACAAAACGCCGCCCTGTTACGGGCGGCGTTTTAATTGATTAGAGAATTGATTTACTTATTGTTTTACAGAATTTCCTGCGCTTTTTCCTGTCAGAATTAACTGTATCTGCGCCGATTCATTTGTTCTATTTTCAAATAAATGTTTCGAAGCACTTCCCGCTGTGCTTTACTGATCTATATTCTTCCCCATTCAATAAATAAGGGGTAGCATTGTGTTAGTTTCATTAACAGCCATCCTCTTTGCGTTCATAGGCATCGCGCTTGGTTATGGTGGCATAAAACTCGCCCTGCTGGGCGGCAGCCTTTATTACATTATTACAGCGGCCGGTTTCTTACTGACCGCCATACTGCTTTTCACCCGCCGTGCTGCGGCACTCTGGGTCTATGCCCTGATCATTCTCGGCACACTCGGCTGGGCATTTTATGAAGTCGGCTTTGACTGGTGGCCGCTCGGTTCACGCGGCGGCATTATTGTGCTGCTGGGTCTGTGGCTGTTGCTGCCACCGATCCGCAAAGCGCTCAGCCCTGCCAGCAGAGAAGTTGCACCAACGATAGAACAGGCACGTGCAGGCAGCGCCAGTCCTCTGCCGCTGCTGGGGGCAATCGCGGCCGCACTGATTGTTGCCGGTATCTCAATCACCAAAGACCCGCATAATCTCGACGGTTCCCTTCCCACAGAAGCGGTCGCGGCAACACCGGATATGGGCAATACGGTACCGGATGGCGAATGGCATCAATATGGCCGCACGCAATATGGTCAGCGTTATTCACCACTCACACAAATCACACCGGAAAATGTGGTTAGCCTGCAGCTTGCATGGCAGTACCAAACCGGCGATGTGCGCCAGCCGCAGGATGTGACGGAAACCACCTATCAGGTGACACCGCTCAAAATTGAAGACACGCTTTATCTCTGCACGCCGCATAATATTGCCATTGCGCTGGATGCGGATACCGGCAAGGAAAAGTGGCGCTATAACCCTGAGGTCAGCGCCAATACCCAGCGCCAGCACCAGACCTGCCGTGGCGTGACCTATTGGAAAGACCAGAGCGTTGCCGCAGATCAGGCCTGTTATGAGCGGGTTTATCTGCCGACATCGGATGCGCATCTGATTGCACTGGATGCCAAAACCGGCCGGATTTGCGAGAGTTTTGCCGAAAAAGGCGTGCTCGATCTGACCCGCGGTATGAAATATAATCCGTCCGGCTATTATTACTCCACCTCCCCGCCAACTGCGATGGACGGAAAAATCATCGTCGGCGGCGCGGTGAATGATAATTTCTCGACGCAGGAACAGTCGGGCGTTATCCGCGCCTTTGATATTCTCACCGGCCAGTTGTTGTGGAACTGGGATTCCGGTAATCCTGATGTCACCACACCGATTGCGGACGGTGAGCATTACACCACCAATTCACCGAATAGCTGGTCGGTGTTCAGCGCTGATGAAAATCTCGGCCTGATCTATATACCGCTCGGTAATCAGGTGCCGGATCAGCTCGGCATGGGGCGCAGTGAGGCGGTAGAGAAATATTCTTCCTCCATCACAGCTCTGGATGTAAAAACCGGTCAGGTGCGCTGGGTACGCCAGACTGTGCATCATGATCTCTGGGATATGGACGTGCCTGCTCAGCCCGTGTTGCTCGACATTACCAATAAGAGCGGGCAAGCTGTGCCCGCACTGGTTGGTCCAACCAAGCAGGGCGATATTTATGTGCTCGACCGGCGTACCGGTGAAGCGATTATTCCTGTGACCGAAGTTGCAGCCCCGACAGGTGCAATACCGGAAGACTTCTCCGCACCGACACAGCCGCTTTCCGGTCTCAGCTTCAATCCTCCGCCGCTGACGGAAGCCAATATGTGGGGGGCAACGATGTTCGATCAGCTTGCCTGCCGCATCCAGTTCCGCTCGCTGCGCTATGAGGGTCGTTACACCCCGCCTTCCCTGCAGGGTACAATTGTCTATCCCGGCAATTTCGGCGTCTTTAACTGGGGTAGCGTGGCGGTTGATCCGAAACGTCAGGTGATGTTCGGTATGCCGACCTATCTGGCCTTCACTTCTCGCCTTGTGCCTGCGGATCAGATACCGCCGAAAGGTGAGGATGAAAAAGCCAGTGAACAGGGGCTGAACCGTAATGACGGCGCACCTTACGGCGTATTTATGGGGCCGCTCCTGTCACCGCTTGGCATTCCGTGCCAATCGCCGCCATGGGGCTATGTGGCCGGTGTTGACCTGCGCACAGGCAAGATCGCCTATAAACATAAAAACGGCACGGTAGAAGATATGGCACCGGTGCCAATTCCGCTGAAACTCGGCGTGCCGGGTATCGGCGGACCGATGATTACCGCAGGCGGCGTTGCCTTCCTCGGCGCAGCGGTTGACGATTATCTACGCGCCTATGACCTCACCACCGGTAAGCAACTCTGGCAGACACGTCTGCCTGCGGGTGGCCAGTCCACACCGATGAGCTATACCGGCAAAGACGGCAAACAATATGTGCTGATCGTTGCCGGTGGTCATGGTTCAGTCGGCACTAAAGCCGGTGATTATGTGATGTCTTACAAGCTGCCATAAGCCATACAGACATATAAAAAAGGGCGGAATTTCCGCCCTTTTTTACGTCACGCCTTGGGAGCAATTAAATCGTACAAATGGTCGAGCGGGTCAGAAAACGCACTTCACGGCCATTATCGAGCGAGAACATACCGCCCCGCCCCGGCACCACATCAATAATCAGATCCGTATGTTTCCATGCTTCATATTGCGAGCGGCTGATATAAAACGGCGCACCGCCAATTTCACCCAATTGCACATCCTGATCGCCGATCAGAAAATCACCTTGTGCATAACACATCGGCGATGAACCATCACAGCAACCGCCGGACTGATGAAACATCACAGGGCCATATTCTGCCTGCAATTCGGCAATCAGTTTGAGGGCGTCAGGCGTCGCAGTCACTTTGTTCAGCGGCGCTGTATTCGTGTTCATTTCTGCTTCAGTCATGACGCCCTCCTGTTTGTGGGCTATTTGGTCATATCCATCACGATACGGCCTTCGATTTCACCTTTGCGCATCTTGTCGAAAATCGCGTTGATATTCTCCAGCCTGTCAGTGCTGATCGTCGCCTTCACTTTACCATCTGCAGCGAAATCAAGCGACTCCTGTAAATCCAGCCTTGTGCCAACAATGGAACCGCGCAATGTCACGCCATTCAGCACCATGTTGAAAATCGACACCGGAAACTCACCGGCAGGCAGACCGTTGAAAGCAATCGTGCCGCCACGCGACATCATCCCCAGCGCCTGCTGAAACGCTTTTGGCGAGACCGCTGTCACCAGTGCGCCCTGCGCACCGCCATCGGTCAGTTTTTTCACTTCAGCTGCCGGATCATTACTGGTTTTGGCATTGACGGTTGCAACTGCACCCAGCCGTCGCGCCAGATCAAGTTTGGCGTCATCAATATCGACAGCCACAACATTGAGCCCCATGGCTTTGGCATATTGCACCGCCATATGGCCAAGCCCGCCGATACCGGAAATCACCATCCAGTCACCAGGTTTGGTATCCGTGACTTTCAGCCCTTTATAAACAGTCACACCAGCGCAGAGTACCGGCGCGATTTCGTTAAACTCGATATTCTTCGGTAAATGACCGACAAAATTCGGATCAGCCACCACATAATCGGCAAAGCCGCCATTCACAGAATAGCCGGTATTTTCCTGAGATTCACACAAGGTCTCCCAACCACCGAGACAATGATTGCAATAGCCGCAAGCCGTATAAAGCCACGGAATACCAACGCGGTCACCTTCCTTGACATGTTTGACACCGGCACCAACGCCGGAGACATAGCCCACACCTTCATGTCCCGGAATAAATGGCGGATTTGGTTTCACCGGCCAATCGCCTTCAGCCGCATGAAGATCGGTGTGACAGACACCGGATGCCTGAATAGCAACCTGAATTTGCCCCGGCCCCGGAACGGGTATCGGCACTTCATCAATTGTCAGGGGTTTTCCGAATTCACGTACAACAGCGGCTTTCATAGTTTTTGCCATAACAATCTCCTTTGGCAGAAAGAGAGGCACTCCTTCTGCTCCATTCATGACACCAACATTACGGAAAGTCGGCGAGCCGGATTGACCGGATCACCGTGGCTGAAGCATTTCACAATCAGGCCGGATCAGCCTGACAGCCGTGGAATGCAACCACATTCAGAACGTTTGCAACGCATCCTACTCACTGCGTTCGCTCTCATTTTTTGTTATGCATATCTCCCCCGAAACCGGTCATGGCTTCGGGGGAGATCATTTCGTCAGATCAGAAGAAGCCCAGTTTTTTAGGGCTGTAGCTCACCAGCATATTTTTGGTCTGCTGGTAATGATCGAGCATTTTCAGGTGATTTTCGCGCCCTATTCCGGATTGTTTGTAACCACCAAAGGCCGCATGCGCCGGATAAGCATGGTAGCAGTTTGTCCAGACACGCCCTGCCTGAATACCACGGCCAAAGCGGTAAGCACGGTTGCCATTACGAGTCCACACACCGGAACCAAGGCCATAAAGCGTGTCATTGGCAATCGACAGCGCTTCCTCATCCGTTTTAAAGGTCGTAACGGAAACCACAGGACCGAAGATTTCTTCCTGAAAAATTCGCATCTTATTATGACCTTTGAATACCGTCGGCTTCACATAAAAACCGCCGGCCAGATCACCGCCAAGCTGGTTACGCTCGCCACCGGTCAGCACTTCCGCGCCTTCCTGACGACCGATATCCATATAGCTGAGGATTTTTTCCAGCTGTTCCTGCGAGGCCTGCGCGCCGATCATGGTTGCCGGATTGAGCGGGTCACCCTGCACAATCGCTTCTACCCGTTTCAGAGCTTTTTCCATGAATTTATCGTAGATTTTTTCATGGATCAGCGCACGGCTCGGGCAGGTACAGACCTCACCCTGATTGAGCGCAAACATTACAAAGCCTTCAATGGCTTTGTCGAGATAGTCATCATCTTCCGCGGTCACATCTTCAAAAAAGATATTCGGCGATTTACCGCCCAGCTCCAGCGTGACCGGAATGAGATTCTGACTGGCATATTGCATAATCAGACGGCCGGTGGTGGTTTCACCGGTAAAGGCGATTTTGGCAATACGCGGGCTGGAAGCCAAAGGCTTACCGGCCTCAAGGCCGAAACCGTTGACAATATTCAGCACACCGGCAGGCAAAAGATCACCGATCAGTTCCGCCAGCACCAGAATAGAAGCCGGTGTCTGCTCAGCCGGTTTCAGCACCACGCAGTTACCTGCAGCCAGTGCCGGTGCCAGTTTCCACACCGCCATCAGGATCGGGAAGTTCCACGGAATAATCTGCCCGACCACACCCAAAGGTTCATGGAAGTGATAGGCGACTGTATCGTGATCGATTTCAGAGATGCCACCTTCCTGCGCACGGATAGCACCGGCAAAATAGCGGAAATGGTCAATCGCCAGCGGCATATCGGCATTGGTGGTTTCGCGGATCGGCTTGCCGTTGTCCCAGGTTTCAGCTTCGGCGAGCAGTGCCAGATTATCCTGCATCCGGTCAGCGATTTTGTTGAGGATCAGCGCACGTTCTGCGGCACTGGTGCGTCCCCATGCTTCTTTCGCAGCGTGGGCGGCATCAAGCGCCAATTCCACATCCGCTGCATCGGAACGGGCAATCTCGCAGAGAACCTGTCCGTTGACCGGTGAAATATTCTCAAAATAACGTCCGGATTTCGGTTCGACCCATTTGCCGCCGATGAAATTGCCATAGCGTTTGGCAAATTCAGGATGAACAGTCCGGTTTACTTCAACCTTGTTCATTGTCTCTCTCCCTGTTTCTCGCTCAGTCATGGCATTTACATCTCTCCTCAGATGCAAATGCCTGAACTCACAAATAATGTTGCGGGAAATACGCAGCTTGTCATGAGGCCAGCGGAGCACTCATCACAAACGCTTGCCCGCAATGTCGCAAGAATGAGACAGTTTGAGAGATGGCTTTAAGTTCGTGCATCCCGTCCAAAAAACATTTCACATCTTCCGGAATGCCGCGCGGCTCAGCCGTTTCGTCTGATTTGCAAACGGTTAAGCTTACGATGCAGGGTTGCACGGCTCATGCCAAGAATTTTGGCTGCCGAGGAAATTTTACCCTCAGCCCGTGCAAGGGCGCGGATAATGACACCGCGTTCAGCTTCGGCCATATCCATATCCTGCTCAGCCAGCGTTCCGAAGAAATCGGCCGCAGGAACCGGATCTTTCAACCCGTCTTCGCCCAACCCCAGTGCCAGACGTGCGGAACGGCTGGCACCAATCACCATATCATCACGATCAATTGCCAGCAGTGCACCGCTGTTATGCTCAGTGACAGGCGCCAGAACAATACGGGCTTTCTGGAAATGATAGCGGAAATAATCTGTCTCAATCTTGCGTGCCGCGTCATTCACCGCAGCAAAAATCAACCCTGCATAGGCCTCAGTCAGGTCAGACCGGCAGGAGGATACATCGAGCACCGCAACAAGCTGCCCTGTATGATCGTGGATCGGGGCAACAGAGCAGGAAAGCCCTGCATTTCTTGCATGAAAATGCTGTTCACGGTGGATTGTCACTGCGCGTTGCTCGACAATACAGGTGCCAATGCCGTTGGTGCCCTCACAGGCTTCACTCCAGACGGCACCCGTCCATAGACCCCATTTATGAAATGTCTTATCGTCCGCAACAGCCCCGCGCCGCTCCACCGGCACACCATTACCGTCAGCCAGCAATACACAACAACCGATACCGCCAACCGACAGGAACAGACGATCCAGCACCGGTTGTGCCAGATGGGTCAGCGGCTCGACATATTCCTGCACTTCGCGCAGTTTCTGAGCGGTGATAGTTTGGGGTTTGCCGGGATCCTGCGGCTTGAGACCATGCAAACGGGCAGAGCGCTGCCATGAGGCAACGAGGGCCGAGCGCGCCGCACCACTGCCGCGAATGGCAGAGTGAACCCGCTCCGCATGAGCGCTGAAGACTGACTGACCTGCCGCGGCGGATATTTCGCCTGACTGAATGCTCATCGGCTGCTCCTCAGAGCAGTTTCAGGAAAAGTGTTTACGGTTTTCCGTTCGAAACTGCGTAATACAAAGAGATAGAGCGGTTTTCTGCATCCAAACATCTGTCAAAATGAAAACTGCTCTTATGCTTCACTCAGTGTCTGCACAGAGAATGGTAGTCCAGATTTATGCTGCTGTGAAGAGCATGAAGATGAGACCCAAAGGAGGAGAAACTATGGCTGTAAAAACAAACACCGCAGCCGGAAGTTTCCTGCTGCGGTGTGAAACTACAAGTGGATAATATGAAAAGCGTTACGCCGCTTCCTCATGGTAACCGGTTTCGGTTTTCATAAACTGATCCAGCGCCGCGATCTCGCTTGCCGTCATGACCAGTCCGCGCTTGCTACGCCGCCAGACAATATCTTCTGCGGTCAGTGCCCATTCCTGCACCATCATATAACGCACTTCAACTTCATAAAGATCGGCACCAAAATGCTGACCGAGATCTTTATAATCCGCTGCATTGCCCAAAATCCACTGCGCACGCGTACCATACATACGGAACAGACGTGCCGCATGAGATGGCGTCAGAAAAGGATAATGGATGCTAAGCTTCGCGCTCATCCGGCCAAAATCCTGTACCGGAAAGTCACCACCCGGCAATGGCGCCTTATGTGTCCATGACGCACCTTTTTTACCGAGAAAATGCTCGATCTTCTGCATCATATGCTCGGATAAACGGCGATAGGTTGTGATTTTACCGCCGAAAATATTAATCAGCGGTGCTTTATTCTCACCGGCATCGTCTTTCAGCACATAATCGCGCGTGGCTTCCTGCGCCTTATCGGCTCCGTCATCATAGAGCGGACGGACACCGGAATAAGCCCAGACAATATCTTCGCGCTTTACCGGTTCGCGGAAATATTCACTGGCGGCAGAGCACAGATAATCGCTCTCGGCATCAGTAATTTCTAATTTCGCCGGATCACCGTGATAGTCCTGATCCGTTGTGCCGATCAGCGTAAAATCATTTTCATAAGGAATAGCAAAAATGATGCGCCCGTCATTATTCTGGAAGAAATAAGAACGATCGCCGTCGAATTTCTTACGCACCACAATATGGCTGCCCTGCACAAGACGCACATTATGCACCTCGGACAGACCTTCCACACCGGCAAGCACACGGTCAACCCACGGGCCGGCAGCATTCACCACGAGCTTTGATGTCACCTCACTGGTTTTGCCCGAGCGCAAATCCAGCAATGTCAAATGCCAGATATCAGCAGTGCGCCGTGCGGCAATGACTTTGGTGCGGGTGCGGATTGTTGCACCGCGTTCTTTAGCATCCATCGCATTGAGTGCCACAAAACGTGCATCATCAACCCATGCATCGGAATATTCAAAAGCCTTGGTGAACATGTCTTTCAGCGGTGCCGCAGCCTTATCGGTTTTCATATTCAAGGTGCGGGTTGCAGGCAGCAATTTACGCCCGCCAATATGGTCGTACAGGAACAATCCCAGTCGCAACAGCCAAGCCGGACGCACACCGCCGCGATGATAAGGCAGAATGAAACGCATTGGCTTGACCACATGCGGGGCATTAGCCCAGATCACTTCGCGCTCCATCAGGGCTTCACGTACCAGCCGGAATTCATAATGCTCCAGATAGCGCAATCCGCCATGAATAAGTTTGGTTGCACGGGAAGATGTACCGCTTGCCAGATCTTTCATTTCGGCCAGACCGGTGCGGAAACCACGCCCTGCGGCATCGCGGGCAATGCCGCAGCCATTAATACCGCCGCCAATAATGAAAATATCGTAGTCCGTATTTGCAACCACGTCGCAAGCTCCGCCGAAAATCATGTCAATTCAATACGTAACTGCTTGAAGCACGATAAATTGACACGGCTGTGACACATGAAAAACGGCGCACCGGAATCGTCTTCAATCCGGCATCATCCGCAATATGAAAGCAATATAGTAAAAAACGAAACTAAATCGAGCGAAAAAACGAAACTTCACAAAAATAAGAACGCGCAAAAAACTTATGCAGTCGCGAGATAAAACCTATCAGGTCTTAAAGTTTCAAAGCTTCAATCAGTTGCACATCATGATCGGCGCAAATCTGACGCAATGACGGTTCAATGCACTGATCGGTGATGAAAGTATCAATCTGCGATAAATGCCCCATTCGCACAGGTGCACTGCGTTCCATTTTGGTGGAGTCCGCAACCAGAATAATATGACGGGCATTGGCGATAATCGCCTGCGCAACCTTTACCTCGCGATAGTCAAAATCGAGCAATGCACCATCGGC
Source organism: Pseudochrobactrum algeriensis (assembly GCF_018436245.1). Classification (NCBI taxonomy): domain Bacteria; kingdom Pseudomonadati; phylum Pseudomonadota; class Alphaproteobacteria; order Hyphomicrobiales; family Brucellaceae; genus Pseudochrobactrum; species Pseudochrobactrum algeriensis. The sequence continues at coordinate 212,798 of NZ_CP075361.1, read as the reverse complement.
ATCAATCGCTGAAACGCCAATAATTGCATAATCCACTTTGAACTGACGGATGAAATCAACTGCCGCCTCACCGACAATGCCACCATCACTGGCGCGCACAACACCACCGGCAATAATGACTTCCAGCCCTGAATAGACGCGTAAGCGACTGGCGACATTGATATTATTGGTAATCACCATCAGCTGATTATGCGACAGTAAATGCTGGCTCACGGCCTCAGTAGTCGTGCCGATATTGATGAAAAGCGATGCGCCTTCCGGTATCAATGCAGCTGCGGCCTGACCGATTGCCTGTTTTTCCGAGGCTGCAATCTGCCTACGCGCTTCATATTCCAGATTCTCCACGCCGGAGGGAAACAGTGCTCCGCCATGGGTACGGGTCAGCAATTGCGCACGGCACAAATCATTGAGATCTTTACGGATTGTCTGCGGGCTGACCTGAAATTGTTCAGCCAGATCATCAACCAGCACCTGACCTTTCAGCTTAGCCTGTTCCAGAATGGCACGATGACGCGGAGAGTGCTGCATAAAAATCTGCCTGATTTTACCCATTAAACGGACAAAACGTGCCTGATGCGGATTTATCCTCCGCGCCCGCTCTGATTGTTTTTGAACGCGGCTTCAGGAAATCCGGCTCTCGCTTCTCCTGAAACAGCTTTGCATGTCAGGATAACTAATCAGTGGCTGAACACAAGCAGATCAACCTCATATTCAAATAAGTTTGTTTTGTATCAGCATAATTCCACAGACAATTCCTTTCAGACTGACATAGCTATCCTCTCAGCTATACCTGACTTGCCCGTCATAGATGTGTCAGCTGCTTTAGCTGTGACTTGCAAATATAAAGTCAGCGCACTGACCAGATGATAGAGGATTGAAGCCGGTACATGACCGGAGCAGTTGGTTCCGCTCTTATTAACGCGGTCAATCCACAAACCGCATTTTGCAGGATGTAGGTGCCAACGAAACAAAGTGGCGATGCGTGTTTCGATTTCCGGTTTCATATCCTGACCATTATAGCCATCAAGCATGATCGCGGCTTTAATCGCCTCACATTGCTGCCAGCTGCGGCTGCCGCTATCTACCAGCCTGCCCTCGCGCGACACCACATTATAGGCCAGTCCTGTCGTCCGGTTAATGCCGCTGGAAATCGCATTACTATACAAACGGTGCGCCATCCGCTGTGTATTTTGGCAACCGGTGCGATTGGCATAATCACTGAGCAACGCTGCCCATTCAAAAGCATGGCCGGGCTCCGTATGGTCGCCACGCTCATCCAGCATCCGCTGCCAGTTTGCAGTGAAATATTCACCCAAACACCAATAATCACGATCAAAAAAGTAATAGTCACACAGAGCTACAATCTCGGCTGCACGACGGAGAAACATAAGATCTCCGCTCACCTCGTGCCATGCCAGACAGGCTTCGAGATAATGCATATGCGCATTGCTGCTGAGTATAGCCTGCGGATTAGCGTGGTCAGCAGATGTTTCGTAGAAACCGCCTTTTGGGTAAGCCAATCTGGCATCCAGAAATGCAAGAGTCTCCTGCGCCAATTGCAGAGCCTGATTATGTCCGGCCTGATGAGCATAGCTCAGTGCAAGCAGCATACAGGTCTGATCGTAGAAATTTTCCTGACTTTCCGCCACACTGCCATCAGCATGAAATGACTGCACCCAGCCGCCATTGCGACTGCGCCCTTTTGCCTGCATGAAGAGCAGACCATGAGCAATCAGACCAGCAGCCTCCCCGCTCCATCCCGCCTGAGAACTTTTCGCAAAAGCATAAATCTGCCGTGCCATTGTCCGTGAACGGCGAAGGCCTGCAACCGGCAACCCCTGCATAGAAAGGCTTTCATAGAAACCGCCATGGTGATGATCGGCACCACGTACAGACCAGAGGGGCAGTGCCTGTTCAAATAACCAGTCCTGCACCTTTTGCCGGTGCGTACCCGACAGAGAAATGGGTGCTTCATAATATAATTCTGCACGATTTTGCTGCGTCAGCTGCCTGACAATGGCCTGCACATGCTGGCTCTGTGCCAGCGGAGCCACAAAGGTTGCATCCTTAGTGGCAATAACAGCCATATCATTCAGGCCGGACACTGCGAGCAATCCGCGTTCACTGCGGATATAATTGTTGTTGCAATCATGGGCGATCACGTCCCCACACAGCACATTGCCGCAACTATCCTGCGGTTGATGTTGGAGCAAAGAGTGCCATGAGCCGAGATCACTCCAGCGGAATGAAGCCGGTATCAGCACACGTCTGCCTGCTTTTTCCATAATCGCATGATCGAAGGAAATCGCTGGCACAGACTGATAGAGATGTTCCGGTAATCTTATCGCATTATCATCGCGCTCTGCCTTATCAAGTGCAGCCTGCGCAGCCAGCCAGATATCCGGTGCATATTGCAGAAAGCTGTCCCGCATAGTGCTGGCACGAAACAAGAATATGCCGGAATTCCAGAAGTAATTTCCCTGCCGGATGAAGGACAATGCACTGTCATAATCCGGTTTCTCAGTAAATCGACTGATAACATAGCCAGTGCCGTGCGGTTCACAGGCCTGAATATAACCATAGCCGGTTTCCGGCCGTTCCGGCAAAAGCCCGAATGTAACAATCGCTCCTTGCGCAGCAGCAGGAACTCCCTGCGCTACGCTCTGCCAAAACTGCTCTGTAGTCGATATTTCATGATCTGCCGGACAAAGCAGGATCAAAGCATCATCACTGCCCGATAATGCAGACAGCGAGGCCAGTGCTGCAACCGCAGCGGTATTACGCGCCACAGGCTCTAAGATTGTCCTGATATCCCCCACATCAGACATAGCAGAAATTATTTCTGCAATTTGCTCGGAATGAGCCTGTGCACCGATCACAGAAATTCTGTTCTCGGGAGCAAATTGCAGGCGCTTTAAAGTCGCGAGCAACAGGCTCTCATCGCCGGACAGGCGATGAAATTGTTTGGGCCTGTCACTTCTGGAGAGCGGCCATAAACGTGAGCCACTGCCGCCGCACATCACAAAACTCAACAACGGCAAATTCGTATGATTAATTACGTTGAACTTTCCGTTTTCCCGATCAAAAGCCATAGCCAACGCCCCCGCCCAAGCTATTCAAAAAACTTAAAAACCGCCCTCAAAATCGGGTAATTCCCCTGCCCCGAATTGTCTCAAAACATCATTGATTGCACGCAGCATGTCATTGCGCCTCTCAAGCGAGACCGGACTCTCGGCAACCACCACCAAATCCGGCTTGTTTGACGATGCACGGATCAATCCCCATGTGCCGTCAGCCACTGTGACACGCGCGCCATTGATCGTCAGAAGCTCCGTAATCTTCTGCCCTGCAAATGAACCACCCGCCTCAAACAAATTGGCAAAATAATCCTGTATCCGGCTAACCAGCCCGTATTTTTCACCATCACAGCAGGGAATATTGAGCGTCGGCGTTGCATAGCTGGCCGGCAATTGCCGGTGGAGCGCGGCCAAACTCTGATCCGGATGGGCAGCCAGCATTTCGCAAACCGCGATGGCGGTTGCCAGACCATCATCATAACCCAGTCCCAAAGGCTGGTTCAAAAACACATGGCCGGATTTTTCAAACGCCGCCAATGCGCGGCACTCCTCCATGCGTCGCTTGATATAGGAATGGCCGGTTTTCCAATATTCGATCGTTGCCTGATAAGCCTGCAATACCGGATCACTGCGAAACAATCCGCTCGATTTCACATCGACAATAAAATGCGCGGCTTTGTACTTTTCTGAGAATTGCCGCGCCAATAGCAAGCCAATACGGTCAGCATAAATAATATTGCCCTCATGATCCGCCACACCGCAGCGGTCGCCATCACCATCAAAGCCGAAAGCCAGATCAGCTCCATAGGTCCTGACCGCCTCCGCCATTGCTTTTTGCATGGGAGCGGCTTCCGGATCAGGATTATAATGCGGAAAATTCCAGTCCGGCGCGCAGTCAACTTCCACAACATCACAACCAATCCGGCGCAGAATTTGCGGAGCGAACAGTCCCGCAGTGCCATTTCCGCAGGCAACAACAACTTTCAGATGGCGTTTTAAAAAGCGGCCTTTTGTTAAAGCTGCGGAATAAAGCTTTTCGATATTATTGACGGAATTATAGCACCCGCCTTTAGCCGGCTCAGCCTGATGCTCCAGAATAATTGATTTCAGCTCAGCCATATCCGCCGGTCCGAATGTGTAAGGGCGTTCACAGCCCATTTTCACCCCTGTCCAGCCATTTTCATTATGTGAGGCGGTCACCATCGCAACAGACGGCACATTCAGTGCAAATTGCGCGTAATAAGCCATAGGTGACAGCGCAAGCCCGATATCAAAGACCTGCATCCCGCCGGATATCAGGCCTTTGATAAGCGCTGTCTTAATCTCAAACGAATAGCTGCGCAGATCATGGCCGACCACAATTGCCGGTTCGATACCGCGCTGCCGCACCATATGCGCCAAACCTGCTCCGACAGCTGTTATACCTGCCAGATTAATCTCAGAGGACTGTTCAGTACCCGCAAAGCCATACCACCAACGCGCATCATATTCCCGAAAACCTTCCGGACGGATCAAGATTGCCTCACCCGCCGGAGACTCACTTGTAAAATATTGAATGGACTGCTCTGTATTGATCGCGGTTGATTGCATTATTTGCCCCTGAAAAGAATCAAAGAACATGCATGACCTGAACGGATGTCATTCCGGACGGCTAAAACTCACTCAAAACTGTTTTGTATTCCTTCTTTGACCATAGGATCGGAAAATCATTTTTGCCAAGCGATATTTTGCAAAAACCGGACAAATCCAATAAATTTTAATCTGAAAATTTAGCCATTAAATAATTGATTATATTGATTTATTTATAAATTCATAATCAAGATCAATGCGCACATTGCGTTGAAAAACCGGTCTTTTCCGTACAAAAATCAATTCTGACAACAGTGAAAATCAGACGCAAAAAGCTCATAAATTTCAATAATAAACAGTTGTTTTGATTTTTTTGCATAATTCGCTTGCAGGGAGCAAAATGCGGCGCTATAAGCCGCCTCACGGTCAACGGAGCGTAGCGCAGCCTGGTAGCGCACCTGATTTGGGATCAGGGGGTCGGAGGTTCGAATCCTCTCGCTCCGACCATCACACCTCAAACGGTGTTTATAAATTTCCCTATAGAATTCAATATTTTGAACGTGGATGATTTAATCATCGCACGTTATTTTTATATTTGAGCGCCGGTATCGGCGACCGCGTTTTTAACCCAAGGTTAACTACGCCAGCAAACATAGTCATTCAAAACCTGTTTGCACCACATTTTGCCGAAGTTTTTCACGTTATGATTTTCAGCATTATCACTTTGCTGTTTTGCGGATCGTCTTTTTCGCAAGACGGAATGTTTCATTTCGCCCCAGAGATTGCCTGCCTGAAAGATCGCCTAAATGAAAAAATTCCTTCTTATTTTTGCTGTTTTTCTGGCTGGTTGCGCCTCTGCACCCAAATCAGTCAATAATGCCTGTGCAATTTTCGATCAGCGCGACGGCTGGGTGAATAACTGGCATAAGGATGCCAAAAAAGCCGAGCGTGATTTTGGCGTGCCGATCCCGATCATGATGGCGACGATTTACACAGAATCAAGCTTCCAGCCCTATGCGCGCCCGCCACGTACCAAGCTGCTCGGTTTCATTCCGTGGAAGCGTCAGTCTTCCGCCTATGGCTATTCTCAGGCGCTGGACGGCACATGGGCACGTTATACGCGTGAAACCGGCCGTTATGGTGCGAGCCGCACCAATTTCGGCGATGCGATCCATTTTGTCGGCTGGTATCACAAGCAGAGCAATATCAGTAACGGTATCTCTCTGAGCGATCCGTATAATCTGTATCTGGCTTATTATTCCGGTCATGGCGGCTATGCAAAAGGCAGCTGGCGCGGCAATGCCATGGTGCAGCGCGCTGCCAAAAAAGCCACCAATATTTCGCAGCGTTATGCAGCCCAGCTTCGCAATTGCGGGCGTATGTAACTAGAGTGCATCCAAGATAAACTGGAAATGCTTCTGATAGCTGAGCCTGTTCAGACCGGCCCGGCACCGCCATAAGCAATAAAGAACGGGTTGGCATAGTCACTGTCTGACGGCTGGTTGCGCTTGCCATAGGTCAGCGGCTGATCATCCAATGTCAGGGTCTTACCGCCTGCCGCACGCAATACCGCATCGCCTGCTGCTGTATCCCATTCCATTGTCCGGCTGAAACGCGGATAGACATCAGCCTGACCGGCGGCCAGCAGACAGAATTTCAAAGATGAACCGACGCTCACACAGGATGCGATTGCCTGTTTCTGCAAATAAGCATCTGTTTCCGGTGTATTATGGGAGCGACTTGCGACAGCGGTTTTCTGCTCGCCGCATTCACGCACCTGCAAACGTATTGCCTCCGACAGAGCCTCCGGCTGCACATCATATTGCCATGCACCGGACGGCGACCCGCAATAGAGCCTGCGGCTGACCGGTGCATAGACCACACCGCTCACAGGTATCCCGTTTTCGATCAGCGCAATATTGACTGTGAAATCACCATTGCGCAGCACAAATTCTTTTGTGCCATCCAGCGGATCAACGAGGAAAAAACGATTACGAATCTCGAGAGGCCCGTCACCGGCAGCCATTTCTTCTTCAGCAACCACAGGCACATCGGGCAGATAAGCGCGCAAGGCTTTGAGAATAACCTTTTCAGCAACGTGATCGGCTTCGCTCACAGGAGATGCATCTGGTTTCAGACTGATCTCACAACCAGTCTCATAAAACCGCATAATCTCCTGACCGGCTTCAAGCGCCGCCTGCTGCATCACTGCCATGAGATCATCATTAGCCAGTGACGTCTTTTCAATGCTCATGTTGAATTCCTCACGCCCATTCAGGGCGATATATAACATTCTGCAATCAGAAGGAACACTGCTCCCAGACAAGACTAAATTGACCAGCCTTCATCGACCAGACTATGCATGAGACCACGCTGATTGAGATATTTCTCAATCTCATCGGCAAGATCATCCACACTGCCTGTCTGCCCGTGCAAATGCAACTCCGGCGCTTCCGGTCGTTCATAAGGGGCATCAATACCAGTGAAATCACGAATTTCACCGGCGCGGGCTTTGGCATAAAGCCCTTTCACATCTCTGGCCTCACAAAGCTCCAGCGGCGTATCGACAAAAATCTCGACAAAATCATGCTCTCCGGCAAGGTGGCGACCCAAAGCGCGATCCTGTGCCAGTGGTGCAATCACCGACACCAGCACAATCAGCCCTGCATCCAGCATCAGACGCGATGTTTCAGCAATACGGCGGATATTCTCGCTGCGATCCTCCGCTGAAAAACCGAGATCGCTATTGAGGCCATGACGCAGATTATCGCCGTCGAGAATGAATGTATGCTTCCCCGCCAGATGCAGACGTTGTTCCAACACTGTTGCCAGCGCCGACTTGCCGGAACCGGACAGACCGGTGAACCATAACAGTGCCGGCTTTTGATATTTCTGTTCCGCCCGCTCTGCGGGTGTAACTTTTGCCGCCTGCACGTGAATATGCGAGGCTTTGCGCAAAGAATGATCGATCAAGCCAGCGGCAACAGTTGCATTGGTCAGCCGGTCAATCAGAATGAAAGAACCGGTCGCACGGTTTTGCCCGTAAGGATCAAAGGCCAGCGGCGCGGAAAGCTGCAAAGCCACCTGTCCGATTTCATTCATCTGCAACTGATCGGCAGGCTCCTGTGCGAATTGTTTTTCCGTGTTTTCAATATCAATCCGGTAATTCAGCGTGTTGACGGTCACACTGACCTGATCGGTCTGACTACGCAGCCAATATTGCCGCCCTGCCCGCAATGGCTCCGGTGCAAACCAGACCAGCTTAGCCGCTAAGCGATCACTCACTTGTGGCCGTGATTGCGGATGCGTCAGCATATCGCCACGGGAAATATCGCGTTCGTCTTCCAGCACCAATGTCACAGCCTGTCCGGCATGAGCAGTTTCAAGTTCGCCATCTGCTGTCACAATATAGCGGATGGCTGAACTCACGCCGGAGCGGGCAACAGTAATTTCATCGCCGACACTGACCTGCCCCGAGGCAATCGTGCCTGCAAAACCGCGAAAATCCGCATGGGGACGGCTGACATATTGCACCGGAAAACGAAAATCCTGTTCGGCATCCGCTTTAGTATCCGTTGCCACAGTCTCCAGCCATTCCAGCAGTGAAGGCCCCTGATACCAAGGCATCTTCTCTGAAGATGCGCGAATATTATCGCCATAGCGTGCCGATACCGGAATGGCCTGAACAGTGCTGAAGCCCAACCCTTGCGCAAAGGCCTGATAATCCAGCACAATCTGATTAAAAATCGCCTCATCATAACCGGTCAGATCAATCTTATTCACCGCCAGCACAATATGGCGAATGCCTAGCAGCGAAGCGATAAAGCTGTGACGGCGTGTCTGTTCCAGCAGACCTTTGCGGGCATCAACTAGCACAATAGCGAGGTCGGCAGTGGAAGCCCCCGTCACCATATTGCGTGTATATTGCAGATGCCCCGGTGTATCGGCGACGATAAAACGCCGCTTCGGCGTGGCGAAAAACCGATAAGCCACATCAATGGTGATGCCCTGCTCACGCTCTGCCTCAAGCCCGTCCACCAGCAATGCAAAATCAATATCATCGCCTGCCGTGCCATGATTGCGGCTGTCCTGATGCAGTTGCGATATCTGATCTTCAAACAGGGTTTTGGCGTCATAGAGCAGCCGCCCGATCAGGGTGGATTTACCGTCATCAACAGAGCCACAGGTCAGAAACCGCAAATGCGATTTGTGCTCCTGCGCCTCCAGATAATCCGTAATCACTGCATCTGAATGATCTGCACGGGTGATACTATCCGTCATCAGAAATATCCTTCCCGCTTTTTCTTTTCCATGGAACCGGCCTCATCGCGGTCGATCAGCCGCCCCTGCCGCTCCGATGTGCGCGTCAGCAGCATTTCTTCGAGAATCTGCGGCAAGGTTTGCGCCTGCGATTCAATTGCGGCAGTCAGCGGATAGCAGCCCAGTGTGCGGAACCGCACCATACGGGTTTCAATCTTTTCACCCGCGCGCAATTGCAGCCTCTCATCATCGGCCAGAATGAGCATATTATCACGCTCGACAACCGGACGAGGCGCTGCAAAATACAGCGGCACAATCGGGATATTTTCCTGATAAATATAATGCCAGATATCTGCTTCCGTCCAATTAGACAGCGGAAACACGCGGATCGACTCGCCTGTCTGGATGCGCGTGTTGTAAATATTCCACATTTCTGGGCGCTGATTTTTCGGATCCCAGCTATGGGTCGCATTGCGGAATGAAAATACCCGTTCCTTGGCGCGGGATTTCTCCTCATCGCGCCGTGCACCGCCAAAGGCAGCATCAAAACCATATTTATCCAGCGCCTGCCGTAAAGCTTGCGTCTTCATCACATCTGTATGGACATTGGAGCCGTGAATAAACGGATTGATACCGGCCTCCACACCCTGCGCATTAATATGCACCCGAAGATCAAGCTTGTGCGCCTTGGCCTGCGCATCACGAAAGGCAATCATTTCTTTGAATTTCCATGTCGTATCAACATGGAGAAACGGAAATGGCGGCGGCGCCGGATAAAAAGCCTTGCGTGCCAGATGCAGCATTACGGATGAATCTTTGCCGACAGAATAAAGCATCACCGGCTTTGTAAAATTCGCAGCGACTTCACGGAAAATATGGATAGCCTCCGCTTCCAGTCTTTGCAGATGGGTCAGCGGCGCGACAGACCGGCCGAAATGCGGGCTGGTCTGACGGTCAGAGGTCAGCGGTACAAGATCCGCTACATGCAGTGCAAGGCTCATACTCAATTCCGTATTTTGTCCGGCCTTCATTTCACTCAGAGAAACGCTGTTCCGGCGATGAAACATGCGCATCATCATGCCGAAAGACCGCACAAGTGAGAAAGGATGATATCTTTAAGTTTGCCGGTGAATGTCATTTTCATTGCGCGGAAGAAGCCAGACATGGAATGCCTTTCTCCGATGACCGCAAACGTGATTTTCCGCAGCTTTCACCTAGCTTTTGTCTTGCGTACCATCTGCCGCTCGGCATAACCTGCCCGCCGGAGAGCAGACGGGGATGATTTATGGAAAAGACAGCTTGTGTGATTGCCGGAGCCGGTGTGGTTGGTCTGGCCATTGCCCGCGAAATGGCAATGCGCGGTTTTGAAACTCTGGTGCTTGAAGCCGAACATATGATCGGCACGCAAACCTCGTCGCGTAATTCCGAAGTCATCCATGCAGGCATTTATTACGAGCCGGATAGTCTGAAAGCCCGCTTTTGCGTTGAAGGTAAAGAACGGCTCTATGCCTACGCGCAAGCACAGGGCATTCCGTATAAACGCTGCGGCAAGCTGATTGTCGCCACATCGGAAGCTCAGCATAGCGCGCTGGACAAAATCATAGCGCGTGCCGAAGCCTGCGGCGTGCATGATCTGCAACGGCTGAGTGCGGCAGAAGCACAGGCGCTGGAACCCTCCATCCGCTGTACTGCCGCTTTATTCTCCCCCTCCACCGGCATTATCGACAGTCATGCTCTGATGCTGAGCCTGCAGGGCGATGCGGAAAATCATGGAGCAGCTATTGCCTTCAACACCGAAATCCTGTGTGTTGAGCAGATTGATGGCGGCTTCTCTATTACCACCCGCGACCGTGAAAGCGGTGAAGAATTTACGCTGGAAGCCGAGCGCTTCATCAATGCTGCCGGTCTTGGTGCACAGGCGATAGCCGCAACCATAGACGGGCTGGCGCCGGAGCATATTCCGGCATTGCATCTTGCCAAGGGCAATTATTTCTCAGCATCCGGCAAAAATCCGTTCTCGCATCTGATTTATCCGGTGCCGGTAGACGGGGGCTTGGGTGTACATCTGACGCTTGATCTCAACGGGCAAATGCGCTTCGGCCCCGATGTGGAATGGCTGGAGCATGTCGCCCCGCAGACAGGTCTTGATTATTCCGTTGATCCGCAGCGCGGTGACAGTTTCTATGCTGCAATCCGTCAATATTGGCCGGAATTGCCGGACGGTGTTTTACAAGCGACCTATAGCGGCATCCGCCCGAAACTGAGTAGCAGCGGTGAAACAGCAGCGGATTTCCGCATTTCCGGCAGTGACGACCACGGCATAACAGGGCTTATCAACCTGTTCGGCATTGAAAGTCCGGGGCTAACCTCCAGCCTCGCTATTGCCGCTCATGTCAGCACACTTATAAAATAAGAAAGGCACAAATACCGCTACGATATTTGTGCCTGACTACGCAACTCAGCGTAATTTACCGGACAAAATCACCGGTTGTTTCACGCTATCAGCGTTATTTCTTTACCTGCTTAGGTGCTGTTTTCTTCATAGTCGATTGGGTTGTTTTAGAAGCAGCGGCTTTTTTGCCTTTGACAATTTTTGCGGCCATCGTTTTTTGAGCAACAGACTTCTGCGTCTGCGCTGCCATAGGCGCATTGGCAGTAGGTGCAGCCTGAGCTGCAACCGGAGCGATCATACCAAGGGCAGCAATTGCGATAATAAAACGCTTCATAAAAATCACCTTTATAAACATTAAATTTGATTGCAATTCATGCTCTGCAAAAAGAAAACAATGAAATGCACGGAAAAATTATATCTGGATATATGAACGGCAAATGAACAAAATAAACTTATAAATCTGCTTAACGCCTTGAATAAATTACTTTATTCAAGGCGTTAAATATTACTCAGCAATATAATTCAATATCGGTCCAAGCCAGCGTTCCACATCCGCAACCGGCATATTTTTGCGACTCGCATAATCTTCAACCTGATCGCGCTCGACCTTGGCCACACCGAAATAATAGCTATCCGGATGCGAGAGATAGAGACCGGAAACCGAAGAACCCGGCCACATCGCATAGCTTTCTGTCAGCTCCACACCTGTGGTTGCCGTGGCATCGAGCAGACGGAACAGAGTGGTCTTTTCCGTATGATCCGGTTGTGCCGGATAGCCCGGTGCCGGACGGATACCCGCATAAGGCTCACCCACCAGCTGATCGGGCGTGAAAGTCTCATCCTTCGCATAGCCCCAGAATTCTTTACGCACCCGTTCATGCATGGCTTCCGCAAAGGCTTCCGCAAAACGGTCGGCCAGTGCTTTAACGAGAATGGAGGAGTAATCATCATTGGCGCGTTCAAAACGCTCGGCAATCGCCACTTCCTCAATACCGGCAGTGACGACGAAACCGCCAATATAATCAGCCTTGCCGCTACCCTTTGGTGCCATGAAATCCGACAGCGCCACATTCGGGCGGCCATCGCGCTTCGACAGCTGCTGACGCAGCGTGTAGAATGTATCCGTATGCTCCTGACGACTATCATCCTTATAAAGATGAATATCATCGCCCACCACATTGGCCGACCAAAAGCCGATGACCGCACGCGGTGCAAACCATTTCTCATCAATGATCTTCTTCAGCATGGCCTGCGCATCTTCATAAAGCTGACGCGCAGCAGGGCCTTGTTTTTCATCATCGAGAATTGCTGGGAACCGGCCTTTCAGTTCCCATGTCTGGAAGAACGGCGTCCAGTCAATATAGCGCGCCAGTTCTGCAAGATCATAGGTTTCAAAGACTTTGGTGCCGAGGAAAGTCGGTTTCGGCGGGGTATAGTTTTCCCAGTCCAGCTTTTCGCCATTTTCACGGGCACGCGCCAGCGGCAGGCGCTTCTTCTCCGCCTCACTACGCTCATGCGCAGCTGTCACCTTGGCATATTCCGCGCGGATATCGGCAACATAGCCGTCTTTCTGCTCCGGCGACAAAAGCTGCGATACAACACCAACGGCGCGGCTGGCATCCAGCACATAGACGGTCTGGCCATGCTGATATTTCGGATGGATTTTCACTGCCGTATGCACACGGCTGGTCGTCGCACCGCCGATCAGCAATGGCAGATCAAAGCCTTCACGCTCCATCTCTGCTGCCACATGCACCATTTCATCCAGCGACGGTGTAATGAGGCCGGACAGACCGATAATGTCCACCTTCTCATCTTTTGCCACCTGCAGGATTTTCGCGGCTGGCACCATCACACCGAGATCGATGATTTCATAGTTGTTACAGGCCAGCACCACGCCGACAATATTCTTGCCGATATCATGCACGTCGCCCTTCACCGTCGCCATCAGGATTTTACCGGCACTCTGGCGAGTTTCACCGCCATTTTGCGCCTTTTCTTCTTCCATATATGGCAGCAGGACTGCCACGGCCTGTTTCATTACGCGGGCGGATTTCACCACCTGCGGCAGGAACATTTTGCCTGAGCCGAACAAATCACCCACCACATTCATACCGGCCATCAACGGGCCTTCAATCACATGCAGCGGACGCTCGGCGCTCTGACGGGCTTCTTCCGTATCGGCTTCAATATATTCGGTGATACCATTGACCAGCGCATGCTCAATACGCTTCTCAACACTCCATTCGCGCCAGCTTAAATCTTTCTCTTTTGCTTCTTTGCCCGCTGCACCACGGAAGCGCTCGGCAATTTCCAGCAAACGCTCGGTCGCATCATCACGACGGTTCAACACCACATCTTCGCAGGCTTCACGCAATTCCGGATCAATGGATTCATAAACCGCCAGCTGACCGGCATTAACGATCCCCATATCCATGCCGACCTGAATGGCATGATAGAGAAACACCGCATGCATCGCTTCACGCACCGGTTCATTGCCGCGAAACGAAAAGGACAGGTTGGAAACACCGCCGGAAATATGCACATGCGGCAGGGTTTCAATGATTTCCTTGGTCGCGTCGATGAAATCATTGCCGTAATTATTATGCTCTTCAATCCCTGTCGCCACGGCAAACACGTTCGGATCGAAGATGATATCTTCCGGCGGAAAACCGACCTCTTCGGTGAGTATTTTATAGGCGCGGGTACAAATCTCGACCTTACGCTGTTTGGTATCCGCCTGGCCGGTCTCGTCAAAAGCCATCACCACCACGGCAGCACCATAGGCACGCACCAGCTTGGCATGATGGATAAAGGCTTCTTCACCTTCTTTCAGGGAGATAGAATTGACCAGCGGTTTGCCCTGCACGCATTTCAGACCGGCCTCGATCACATCCCATTTGGAACTGTCAATCATCACCGGTACACGGGCAATATCCGGCTCGGCAGCAACCAGATTGAGATAATCAATCATCACCTTCTGGCTGTCGATCAGGCCTTCATCCATATTGATGTCGATGATCTGCGCACCATTATTCACCTGATCGCGGGCAACATCGAGCGCCGTGGTGTAATCACCGGCGGTAATCAGCTTTTTGAACTTGGCAGAACCGGTGACATTGGTACGCTCGCCGACATTCACAAACGGAATATCCTTGGTCAGTGTGAACGGCTCAAGACCGCTTAAGCGCATTAATGGCGCCAGTTTCACCGGTTTGCGTGGTTCATATTTGCCCGTGGCTTCAGCAATCGCGGTAATATGCTCCGGCGTAGAACCGCAACAGCCGCCCACCACATTGACCAGACCTTCACGCGCGAAATCTTCCATCTGCGCGGCCATCACTTCCGGTGTCTCATCATAACGGCCGAACTCATTCGGCAGGCCGGCATTCGGATAGGCGCAAACAAATGTATCGGCAACACCTGAAAGCTCTGCCAAGTGCGCACGCATCGCATTGGCACCCAGCGCACAATTGAGACCGATTGTGAACGGGCGCGCATGGCGCAGCGAATACCAGAAAGCTGTCGGCGTCTGACCGGACAATGTGCGGCCGGAAAGATCGGTGATTGTACCGGAAATCATCAGCGGCAGGCGGATGCCTTTTTCGGCAAAAACCTGCTCACAGGCAAAGACCGCAGCCTTAGCATTAAGCGTATCAAAAATGGTTTCGATCAGAATAATATCCGAACCGCCATCGACCAGACCATGGATCTGCTCGGCATAGGCAATGCGCAGATCATCAAATGTCACGGCGCGAAAACCCGGATTATTCACATCCGGCGACAGGGAAGCCGTACGGTTTGTCGGCCCCAAGGCACCGGCGACAAAACGGCGACGGCCATCCTTGGCTTGCGCACGCAGAGCGGCACGGCGTGCCAAACGGGCACCATCTCGGTTCAGATCATAAACCGCCTCTTCCATGCTGTAATCGGCCTGTGCGATAGAAGTGGAAGAGAATGTATTGGTTTCGAGAATATCCGCACCGGCTATCGCATAGGCATAATGAATTTCTTCAATTGCCTGTGGCTGGGTCAGGGTTAGCAGGTCATTATTGCCCTGCAAATGACACTCACAAGCGGCAAAGCGCTCACCACGGAAATGCTCTTCATGGAAACCCAGCCCCTGAATCTGCGTACCCATCGCACCATCAAGAATGAGGATGCGTTCACAGGCAGCTTTCTGCAAAGCGGCAAGCACTTCCGAACCATCCGGCTTTGCAGCGACGGGGCCAAACAGATCATCCAGTGAAGTGCTCATTATATTTCCTGCCTGTTACTCAAATAGTTTTGAGTTGATGACATAAACATATCTTTATGTCAAATGCGCAATCCCTCCATTCCTGCTTTCAACTGCTCACCGAACGCGCCATTGCCGTTATGATTTGTGAAATCACCGGCATAAATTCGCCGCAGTTTTTCCGTGGCTTCAGCGTATATTGGAAAAAGCAAATTCCGGTTTGTATCGCGGGAATAATTACAGTCATGCAGCGTTCATCTCTCAGAGAGTACCATGCCCGATGCGCCGGATAAGCATATGTCATGAAACGCTGACAGAAGATTATTGAGTGCGCCTTCATTGAGGAGAAACAGAAATGAGAAAACTGCTTTCTTATTTTACTGCGGCGCTGACAGCGCTGACTATGAGCATTTTGTCTTTCGGCACTGTAGCGCAAGCGCAGCCGGTTGCTGCAGCTCATAGTGCTGTGTTGCAGGATATGACCGCAGCAAAACAAGGCCTGAGCCGGAATGTTCAATATTATCCGGAACGCCGCGAATATCGTGAAAGACGGCATTATGACCGCCGTTACGACCGTCGCTATGATCGTCGTTATGACCGGCCGCGTCACTGGAATCGTCCACACTACCGGCCTTATTACAGACCTTATTATCAGCCGCAGTTCCGTTATTACCGTCCGGCACCACCACGCTATTACCGTCCGGCACCGGTTTACCGCTCCGGCCGCAATGCCCATATCAACTGGTGCTATAACCGCTACCGGTCTTACCGTGCGTCCGACAATACATTTCAGCCGAATTACGGCCCGCGCCGTCAGTGCTACTCCCCTTATATCTGAGTAAGCCCCGCTGACAGAAACAAAAACGCCGCCTGAAACAGGCGGCGTTTTATTAAAGTCAAACTTTATCAGCTGATCAGGTAACATAAGAGCCGATTGAAGCCGCAACCAGACCGATCGCCACAGCAATCAATGCGCCGTAAACACGCGGCTTATCCAGCAAAACAGCGAATGCCGAAAACCATGCGACGATTGCCGCACCAAGTGCAAACAAGAAGCCGGGCTTGTCATAAACCACAAGATTTACGGTTATCAGGGCACCAATAATCAGCGCGCCGAAAACGATCATCATGCCCATGGCATATTTTTCATAATCGTCCATATGCATTTCCTATGTACCAGCCCGTGCGGGCTTAAAGCAGTTTTAAACACAGCCTGCAGTGTAATAACCGCCAGCTTGTCGTCATTTCAAAGCCAGACAATCACTTTTAACGTGAATCTTCAACTGCAGATCATCATGAATATCAGCAATCGCACTGCTTTTCAGGGGATTATTTCAGGCAATGGTTGATGTGAAATCAGCCGAATAGCGCATTTCGCGCAACGGGCGTACAGCCTGAGTCGTTGCATCATAGGTCGGATGCGCTTTAAAGGCGGCCAGTGCAGCTTCGTCACGGAACTCACCATAAACAACCAGATCAATCCGGTCACACATCGGATCAACTTTGCTGTTCGCTACAACTTCAAAACATTCGGAATGGGGAATCGTCGCCAGAGCCCGTAAACGGCGACATACATCCTCCACGTCCTGATCTCTTTTGACGCTGAAAAATACAATATGCCGTATCACGAGTGTTTCCTAACCAGCCGGTTGATATGAAGAATGGTTATCTATCATATGGGCGCCGGAAAAGTCATCTTCAATTCAATGTGAAATTTGAGCGTTAAGCCGCTTCACGGTCTGCTTCCGTGCCCGGAGCCAGCCGGACTTCAAGCCCGTTCAGATCCTGCGTCATAATAATCTGGCAGGAAAGCCGTGAATTATCTTCGACATGGAAGGTCTGGTCGAGCTGATCCAGCTCTTCATCCTGCGGGTCATAGAGTTTATCCGCCCATTCCGGCGTTACATAAACATGACAAGTGCCGCAGGCACAGGCACCGCCGCATTCCGCTTTAATATTCAGGCCCCAGTCACGGATCACTTCCATAACGCGAAAGCCTTCGAGAGCCTCAAGCGTATGCCGCTCGCCCTTTTGATCGGTTACATGAATGAAAAGTGTATCAGAACTCAAAACGATGCCTTTTGAACAACGCAGACTTGGGAGATATAATGGTAGATAATGTTTTCAGCACATAAAACAAGCTTTATTCCTGCCTCCCTGTCCCTAAACCGTGAATTGACCATAGTGAAAACTATTCAGGCTGCATTGAAAACAGCTGATCTTACAGACCCTGTCGCCGCCGCCAGCTATATCCGGCCAGCCCCTGCTCGGCACCATGAATGCCACCGGCAACCGGCTGATAATAAAGACCGCTATCGTGCAGTTCTCCGGTAAGCAGACGTTGCAAAGTCCGTGCATCTTTAACCTGCAGCGTGTCAAAACCGGAGCGCAGCATCGCACTCACCTGATCAATATGCACAGCGCCTGATGCTCTGATCTCACCGGCAAATCCGTAATGAGAGCGCAGCCGTGCGGCTTTGGAAAAAGAGCGCCCGTCATTAAAGGCGGGAAAATCCAGCACCAGCACATCAATCCGGTCGAGACCGGCTAGCAGCGCATCCAGCGTTTCTCCTGCCTCCACCCGCACACCGATACGGATATTGCGCAGGCGGTTTGGCTGTGTGTTCAGTTCTGCCCAGAGTGTCAGCGACAGCAACACAGCTGTATGATCCGCAATTTCCTCAAGCGTCTCAACCGCTACAAATTCATCCTCAGTCAGGCCGCTGCGTGACCAGACGGCAGGCAATGCAACATCCGTCATGCATCTGCTCCCTTTGTTTTATCCTGCTGCAAATGCTGCTCCAGCCCACCCAGATGAATACCGCATTCGGTTTTACCGGAACCTGACCAGCGCCCTGCCCGCTGATCTTCATCATCACTGACTGGCCGCGTGCATGGCATGCAACCTATGGAGCGGTAGCCCTGCTCCACCAGCGGATGCGGCGGCAGATGATGCGCCTCGCGATAGGTTTCCAGCTGTTCTACATTCCAGTCTTTGAGAGGATTAATGCGGATATGCTGCCCCACAGCCTCGAAAGCGGGCAGACTGTTGCGCGTAGCCGCCTGAAACTGCTTGCGCCCCGTGAACCATGCCTGAAATGGTGCGATGCCCTGTGCAAGCGGCTGGACTTTGCGTAAATCACAGCAACGGTCTTTATCTGTCAGGCACAGTGCGCCCAGCGGATCATGGGTTTTCAAAGCACTCGCATCCGGTAACAGATCGCGGACATCTGTCAGCCCAAGCTCCTGCACCAGTTGCGCCTGATAGCGCAATGTCACCGGAAAATGCTTATTGGTTTGCAAGAACAAAACCGGCAATGACGGCTGCACCTGCGCAATCAGATGCAGCAAAATTGCAGAATCCGCACCGAAAGAGGATACAGCTGCCAGCCCTGCACCAAACTCCTGCACACTGGCAGCAATAATGTCCTCAGCCGGAGCCTCACCATAAAGATGATTGAGATGCTGAACCCTGTCCGCAACTCGTTGATGCGTATCAGGCTGCATGGGTAGCCTCCCCGTAGAGTGCGGTTTTGAACGGCTGCGCCCCTAAGCGCCGATAGGTTTCCAGAAAACTTTCCTGCGGTGCGCTGCGGATATTCAGATAGGTATTCACAACCGTTTCAATGGCATCCACCACGTCTTCAGAAGAAAAACCACGACCGGTAATATCACCGATAGATGTCTGCTCATCACCGGAGCCACCGAGCGTGATCTGGTATAGTTCCTCGCCCTTTTTCTCCACGCCAAGAATGCCGATATGGCCGACATGATGATGACCGCAGGCATTGATGCAGCCGGAGATTTTGATCTTCAGATCACCGATCTCTTCTTGCCGCGCCTGCGAACCGAAACGCTCGGAAATACGCTGCGCCACAGGGATGGAGCGGGCATTGGCCAGCGCGCAATAATCGAGACCCGGGCAGGCAATAATATCAGTAATCAGCCCTGCATTGGCTGTGGCAAGACCGGCCTGCTGCAATTGCGCATAAAGCACAGGCAAATCGGCCAGTGCCACATGCGGCAGCACCAGATTTTGCTCATGGCTGACGCGGATTTCTGCCTGCGCGTAATGCTCGGCGAGATCAGCCACAATATCCATCTGATCGGCTGACGCATCGCCCGGAATTTCACCAATCGCTTTGAGTGAGATTGTCACCACACCATAATCAGGATGTTTATGCGGTGTCACATTACGGGAAAACCATGAGGCGAAACCCACATCATTTTTACGTGTGGCAGCGACAAGCCCGCGCCCCTCTGCGCGCTCCGGCAAAGCGGGCGCAGCAAAATAGGCATTAATGGCCGCAATATCGGCCTCCGGCAATTTCAGATCACTGTCTTTAATCACCTGCCATTCGGCTTCAATCTGCGCCTGCAAATCTTCCAGTCCGGTTTCATGGACGAGGATTTTGATACGGGCCTTATATTTATTATCGCGGCGACCGTGGAGATTATAGACCCGCACAATAGCGGTAATATAGGTCAGCAAATCGGCTTCCGGCAGAAAATCCCGTACCTTTTTGGCAATCATCGGCGTGCGCCCCTGCCCGCCGCCGATATAGACTGCAAAGCCGCGCTGTCCTTGCTCGTTCTCTTTCAGATGCAGCCCGATATCATGCACCTGAATGGCCGCACGATCTGCCTCAGCCCCCGTGACCGCAATTTTGAATTTGCGTGGCAGATAGGAGAATTCCGGATGCAGTGATGACCATTGGCGTAAAATTTCGGCATAGGGACGCGGGTCGGCTACTTCATCCAGTGCCGCTCCGGCGAAATGATCGGCTGTTACATTGCGGATGCAATTTCCGGAGGTTTGGATAGCATGCATCTCCACCTCGGCCAGTTCTTCCAGAATGGCGGGAATATCGGTGAGTTTCGGCCAGTTGAACTGTAAATTCTGTCGCGTTGTAAAATGTCCGTAGCCACGATCATAGACACGGGCAATATGCGCCAGCTTACGCATCTGACGGGAGGATAAAGTGCCGTAAGGAATAGCAATGCGCAGCATATAGGCATGGAGTTGCAGATAGACACCATTCATCAGCCGCAGCGGCTTGAAATGATCTTCGCTCAGCTCACCGCTCAGACGACGTGCAACCTGATCGCGAAACTGTTCCACACGGGCGAAAACAAATTCGCGGTCAAACTCATCATACCGGTACATTCAACGCTCTCCCAATGCGCATTAAAACTCAACCGGCTACCGAATGCAGCCGTACAACAGGCGTGATTGTCGGGCCGGACAGACGGATGCGTTCACGCAGACGAACCGGCAACAACTCGTCGCCATGCTCCTCCACATCAATCAGATTGATATCCACCACCTCATCAAAACGGCTGGCCTGCTGACCGGCCGCTTCCAGCGCTGCCACAGCCTCAGGATGGCGCGCCAGCAGTGCCCCGCGAATGGAACTCGCCCAATGACCATCCGCAGCAAGCCAGACCGAAACACCGTCGCTCAAACGATTGGCACTCAGAACTTTGACTGTCATTATGCTTTCTCCTTTTCACCGGCTTTCAAGGCATGCAATACCGGTGTCTGTTGCTGGGCAAGCGGGCGGGCATCTTCCAGAGAGGCACCGGCAACCGCATCGCCGATAATCACCATCACCGGCCCTCGCAGCTCTTTATGATTTTCCAGATGCGCCAGATCTTTTAAGAGGCCGTGCAGCATTACGCGCTCAGTGCGTCCGGCATTTTCCACCACGGCCACCGCCGTATCTTCATGCAGACCGGCACCGATCAGGCGGCTCGCAACAGAAGCGGCAACGCTTGCGCCCATATAGACAGCAATGGTTGCGCCGCTGAGAGCGAGCCGCGCCCAGTCCGGCAGTATGCCCCCCGCCATATCGTGACCGGTGGTGAAAATCAGGGAGGATGCAACACCACGCAATGTCAAAGGCAACTGCATATCTGCGGCAGCGGCAATGGCTGAAGTAATGCCGGGCACGATCTCGAAACCGATATTGGCTGCACGCAAAGCGGCCATTTCTTCACCGGCACGGCCAAAGACCAGCGGATCACCGGATTTGAGCCGCACAACGCGCTGCCCTTCCTGAGCAAGCTCAACAAGCAGCTGATTAATCTCGCTCTGGCTTTTGCTATGGCAGCCTTTGCGCTTACCCACAGGGATGCGTACCGCATCGCGCCTGCCCATAGTCACCACGCTCTCCGGCACCAGCGCATCATAAAGGATCACATCCGCCTGCATCAGCACGCGTTGCGCACGCAAAGTCAGCAGATCTTCAGCCCCCGGTCCAGCACCAACCAGCCAGACATAACCGGCAGGGATATTCACCTCAATCAGAGCCTGATCGGCCAGCTCCCGCGCAAGGCTCAGATCACCGCGCTCAACAGCCTGTGTAATTGTGCCGTTGAAAAATACATTCCAGAACTGACGCCGCGCTGTACCTCTCGGCAGTGTGCTTTCCACCTTGTCGCGATAATCCGCAGCCAGTTGCGCCAGTGCACCGATCTGCGGAGAAAGCGCTGCACCGATCTCGCGGCGCAGTTTTTGCGCCAATACCGGCCCTGCACCTTCCGTGCCGATTGCCACGGCAACCGGTGCGTGAGCCACCAGCGCAGGTGTGAAGAAATCGCACAGATGCGGCCTGTCGACCACATTGAGCGGAATATGCCGTGCTTTTATCTCATCAGCGATATTTGCATCCTGTGCGGCATCACCTGTCGCCACGAATGCGAGTTTCACCTGAGCGAAATCATTATCCTGCAAAGCACCGGTACGTAAATCATAGCCACCATCCAGCACGAACTGCACCAGATCAGCTTCCGGTGTCTCACCTTCCGGTACCACGATGCGGATTTGCGCTGTTGTTTCAGCAATCAGACGCGCTTTGTTCAGCGCCTCTTCACCACCGCCAACGATCAGCACTGCCGCGCTGTCCACGCGGAAGAAAGCCGGAAAAGCCGTTAATCTGGTTGGGTGAGCCGTCACAATCAGCACCTTTCAAAGGGTGGTTAAAGATTGTGCCGAGTATCGCGCATTCTGCGACAGCTTATAAGCAACAGGCTTGTGCGCTTGGCCGCTGCGCCGCATCGCTTTTGCGAGTTTTGCAAATTTCGTGAAATTTAGTTCCGGAAACTGACAGCCGCCGGAATATGAACCGGCCAGCGGCGCGGCAGCACCGCGATAAGATCAAAGCGCAGAGAAAGCCTGTCATGATCCGGCTGACGGGCAAGCCAATGATCGGCTGCGGACTCAATCCGGTACAGGTTCATAGTACTGACAGCTTCCATCGCCGCTTCAACGGAGGCACGGGCTTTGACTTCAACAATCAGCACCAGACTGCCGCGTCTGGCGATCAGATCAATCTCGCCAAAGCGTGTTTTGTAACGTCGCTCGACAATGCGAAAACCTTTAAGCATCAGAGCGAAAGCAGCCAGCCGTTCCGCCCGTATTCCGCGAGAAAATGCCTGCTGCTTCGCTTTGTTTTTGCGCATGTCTTCTCCCCAAAACCGCTTCACACTTTTGGGAGACATGCGCGGCGGGTTTGACGCATTAGCTTTTGGCCTTCAATATCATCAGGCGCTGATACAGCTCGCCTTTTTGTTTACCGGTCATACGGGAGGCCTCGCCGGCTGCTTTGGATGGTGAAAGCTCCTGTGCAAGCGAAAGCAACAGAGCATCAATATCCTGCTCGGTCACCGGCACGGAATTTTGCAACGGCGCACCGACCAGCAAAACCACCTCACCGCGAATACGGTCTTCGCCGTCATATTGCTCGCACAGCGCACCCAAAGTCGAGGTTGAGAAAGTCTCATAGGCTTTGGTCAGCTCACGGCACAGAGCAGCAGGGCGATCCGCACCAAAGACTGCCGCCATATCCTGCAATGTATCCGAGGCACGGTTAGGCGATTCAAAGAAAATCAGCGTCGTATCAATGGTCTTATAGGTCTCAAGTTTATTGCGGCGCTGCCCCTGCTTCGGTGGCAGGAAGCCGCAAAACATGAAACTGTCGGTCGGCAGGCCGGAGGCCATCAAAGCCGCCATCACCGCCGAGGCACCGGGCACCGGCACCACTTTATAACCGGCATTGCGGGCTTCCTCGACCAGACGATAGCCCGGATCGGAAACCAGCGGCGTACCGGCATCGGAAACCAGTGCCACGCTTTTACCGGTCGCCAGTGCTTCCAGAATTTTTGGCCCGGCTTCAGCAGCATTATGCTCGTGATAGGCCATCGGACGGCGGGCAATCGCAAAACGATTGAGCAGCACACGGGTAACGCGCGTATCCTCACAGGCCAGTACATCGCACGATGCCAGCACTTCCAGCGCCCGCAAAGTTATATCACCGAGATTACCGATTGGCGTGGCGACAATATAGAGCGCAGGCTCAATCGGGCGGGCACGGAAGTTCTTTTCCCCCACCACATAGCCGCGCGTTTCCTGTAGATTGTCTTCCACGTTCTATCCTTATTTTAAAGGCTTATGCAGTCAGTTCTGCAACCAGCGTATTGAGCAGCAAAGCACCATCCGGCGTTGCCCGCAAGAAACGCTCATCGCGCAGTTCCAGCAATTTTTGCTCCAGCAACTCTTCCAGCCGCTGCGGGTTCAGACCATGGCCGGTCAGCTTCTGATAGCGGTTGAGATCAACACCTTCTTTCAGGCGCAGTCCCATCATCAGAAACTCATCGCCTTCCTGTTCCGCTGTCAGATATTCTTCTTCAATAATACCGTGACCGGAGGCTTCAACCTTATCCACCCATGTTTCAGGATGTTTTTCGGTAATGGTTACCGTGCGTGTGCCATTCTCACGGAAACGCCCATGCGCACCGGGGCCAACGCCGACATATTCGCCATAGCGCCAATAGACCAGATTATGCTGGGACTCACGCCCTGCAACCGCATGATTGGAAATCTCATAGGCAGGCAGACCAAGCTCTGCTGTCACGCGCTGCGTCTCTTCATAAAGTGCTGCGGCATGATCCGGCTCCGGCGTGGTCAGTTTGCCAGCCTTCCAGAGATTATAGAACTGTGTGCCTTCTTCAATTGTCAGCTGATAGAGCGACAAATGATCGGCTGCGAGGGCTACCGCCTCACGCAATTCCGCATTCCAGTCGGCAATCGTCTGGTCAGGGCGGGCATAGATCAAATCGAAGGACAGACGCGGGAAAATCTCGCGTGCCAGACCAATCGCCACTTTCGCCTCGGCAACAGAATGCAAACGTCCGAGACGCTTGAGATCGCGGTCATTCAGTGCCTGCACACCGAGCGATACGCGATTGACACCGGCAGCGCGGTAGCCGCGAAAACGGTCGGCCTCCACACTGGTCGGATTGGCTTCCAGCGACACTTCAATATTGTCAGCAACGGACCAGTATTTGGCGATTCCATCCAGCAACGCGCCGACGGTTTGCGGCTGCATCAGTGATGGTGTGCCACCGCCCAGAAAAATACTGGTAACCGTGCGTGGTCCTGTCCGCTCGCGCAAAGTCGCCATTTCACGCAGAAAGCTCTGCGCAAAACGCGGCTGATCTACCGGCTGATGCCGCACATGCGAATTGAAATCGCAATAAGGACATTTGGCCATGCAGAACGGCCAATGCAGATAAATGCCGAAAGCATGATCCCCGTCGGCCTGCAATATAGGCAGTGGGTTCACACTATTTGCATTAGCGACGGCAGACAGGGACTGCATTATTTAACTTCCGCCGTGGCAAATTTTGCTTCGGCAAACAATTTGAATGCGCGTGCACGATGCGACAAGGCATGCGCATCACCCGGCTTCCAGCCGTGTTTTTCCGTTGCAGTCATTTCACCGAATGTCTTGTCATAACCATCCGGCAGGAACAGCGGGTCAAAGCCGAAACCGTCATTGCCGCGTGGCGTAACAATCTGGCCTTCCACTTCACCACGGTAATATTCCGCGTGACCATCCGGCCAGCACAGGCAGATTACGGAAACAAAGCGACCCTTGCGCTGTTCCGGCAGCATTGCACCTGCGGCAGCAAGCTTATCGATAACTTTGCCCATCGCCATGTTGAAATCACGGCTGCCATCCGGCAGTTCCGCCCAATTGGCAGTGTAGACGCCAGGCTCACCGCCCAGCGCATCAACCATCATGCCGGAATCATCGGAGAGAGCCGGCAGACCGGTTGCTTCAGCCGCCGCAAAAGCTTTGATATAAGCATTCTGCTCGAAGGTCGTGCCGGTTTCATCCGGCTCCGGCAGACCAAGCTGACCCGCGGACTGCGTATCAAAGCCGAACGGTCCGATCAGATCCGCAAACTCTTTGAGCTTACCCGCATTGTGACTTGCAACAACCAGTTTGCCTTTGTTCAGCTCTCTCATCAGTTTATCCATTATTCCATAATTTGGGTTCAGCGAATTCCAGTGAATTGCCGGAAGGATCGCGGATGTAAAGTGAGCGCGCGCCATTCGGCCAGTCAAATTCGCGCTCAACCTCAATACCATGTTTTTCCAGATGTTGCTTCCAGCGTGCGATTTCCTCGCGGCTGGCTGCAAAACACATATGGCCTGCACCGGTTGTACCATGGCTCGGGACAGGCAGCGCCCCTTCCGGTGCCGGTTTTACCGTCTCTCTGGCGTCGAAAATCAACAATACGCCCTCGCCGCAGCGAAAAAATGCATTGCGATGATTATAGGGCAATGCCAGCTCCAACCCCAGAATATCGCGGTAGAACTGCACAGCCTCTTCGATATCGCGCACATAAAGCGCGGTTTCAAGGATCTGTTTCGGTTTCAGCTGTTCGTTCTGCATTATGAATTTCCCACCATTATCATTGTTACGGAAATGCTCCGGCCCGTTATAACAGGTTCCGGAACATTCTCCGCTCACGATCGGGGGAATTATCCAATTAAATTATTGGATAATTCAGAATGCATTCAGAGCAGCCTGTTGCCGAGTTAAGAAACAGCCATTTTCTGCAGGTCAACCAGACGCTTGATGCCGTTGCGTGCCAGTACCATCAGCGCCGCAAACTCTTCATCCGAGAATGGTTCACCTTCGGCTGTGCCCTGCACTTCAACAATACCGCCGCGACCGGTCATCACGAAATTCGCATCGGTCTGAGCAGATGAATCTTCCGGATAATCCAGATCAATTACCGGCACGCCTTCGTAAATACCGCAGGAAATTGCAGCAACATGGTCCTTGAGAACCTTGTCGACCTTGACCATCTGGCGGGCTTCCATCCAGCGCAGGCAATCATGCAGTGCAACCCAGCCGCCGGTAATCGCCGCGGTGCGAGTGCCGCCATCGGCCTGAATAACGTCGCAGTCAACAGTGATCTGATATTCACCCAGAGCCTGCATATCGACAACAGCGCGCAAGGAGCGGCCGATCAGACGCTGAATTTCCTGTGTGCGGCCACCCTGTTTGCCGCTGGCAGCCTCACGGCGCATACGATCGCCGGTTGAGCGCGGCAGCATGCCATATTCCGCTGTGACCCAGCCTTTACCGCTGTTGCGCATCCAGCCCGGAACTTTTTCTTCAAGACTTGCGGTGCAAAGCACATGGGTATCGCCGAATTTCACAAGGCAGGAGCCTTCTGCATGTTTGGAAATACCGCGTTCAAAAGAGATTGCACGCATTTCGTCCGGAGTGCGTTTGGATGGACGCATGGATTTTCCTTTTAAAACAAGACTGCATCGCCAATAAGCGGCAGCCTGACTGTAATCTGATGACACCTTTGAAAGGCAGTTATCCTGCTTCTAAGCCTGTAGTCGCCAAATTTAAAGGAAAATCGAAGGGGAAACATGTAAAGGGCATCTCCCGCCCTTTGCCCGCGCTGCACAATAGCCTATATATTGCGTATAAACGGAGCCAATGAACCTATGATAAGACCGGATCGTGCTGACACTCTGCATGCCCCTTTACAGGTGCTGGATCAGCGGTCACGCGATATTTTCCAGCGCATTGTTGAAAGCTATCTGAATGACGGCGAGCCGGTCGGCTCGCGTAATCTGTCACGTCTGCTGCCTTTATCTTTGTCTCCGGCAACCATCCGCAATGTGATGAGTGATCTGGAACATCTGGGACTGGTCTATTCTCCGCATATTTCCGCAGGCCGGATGCCGACCCAACTAGGTCTGCGCTTCTTTGTCGATGCCTTTATGGAGGTCAGCGACCTTCCCGCCGATGAACGCAGCAGCATTGAACATCAGGTGCGGGCAGCAGGGCAAAATAACTCTGTCGAGCATGTGCTGACCGAAGCCAGCCAAATCCTCTCCGGCCTGTCACGCGGTGCCGGTCTGGTACTGGCGACTAAGGCCGAAGGCGCACTGAAGCATATTGAATTTGTGCGGCTTGACCCGACCCGTGCTTTGGCGGTGATGGTCACGCAAAGCGGCGATGTAGAGAACCGTGTCCTTGACCTGCCTGCAGGTGTGACGTCTTCTCAGCTGATTGAAGCCTCGAATTTTCTGAATGCCCATATCCACGGCAAAACCCTTGCCGAAGCCCGCACACAGATTGCAACTTTGCAGGAGGAAACCCGTCAGGCGCTCGACAGCCTCTCCCAGCATCTGGTGGAACAGGGGCTGGCAGTGTGGAGCGGTGCATCCGGTGACCAGCAAACCCGTTTGATTGTGCGCGGACGTTCCAATCTTCTGGAAAACATCTCCGCACAGGATGATCTGGAACGGTTACGCCTGCTGTTTGACGATCTGGAAACCAAAGAAGGCATGATCCAGCTGCTGGATCTGGCGGAAGCCGGTTCTGGTGTACGGATTTTCATCGGCTCGGAGAATAAACTCTTCTCCCTGTCCGGCTCCTCACTGGTGGTTGCGCCCTATCGCGACTCCGAACAACGGGTCATCGGCGCGCTTGGCGTGATCGGCCCGACAAGGCTCAATTATGCCCGTATCGTGCCGATGGTGGACTATACGGCCTCGCTGGTTTCCCGCCTGTTGCGGGGTTAAAACCGGTTTCACCCTGTTAATTTGCCGCGCCACAGAGCGATGGCCTTGATTTTCAGTACACAAACATCGATATCCCAGACAATATGATTCAAGACGGAAGAGAATAATGGCTGACGAAAAGAAAAACGGCGAAACCCCAGATCTTGGCCAGCGCGACCTGAATAATCCGCGTGACCGCGATGCTCTGAAGCGTGCCGCTGATGATTTTCTGAAAGCGCGCAAGGATGAAGCAGTGGCTGAAGCTGCAGAAGATGATGCTGCCGCTGAAGATGCCATCAACCCGCTTGCCGAATTGCAGGTGGAGAATAATGCGCTGAAAGACCAGATGCTGCGTCTGGCTGCCGATATGGAAAATCTGCGTAAACGCACTGCCCGCGAAATGCAGGATGCGAAAGCCTATGCGGTGACCAATTTTGCCCGTGACATGCTTTCTGTATCGGACAATCTGCGTCGTGCGCTGGATGCTATTCCGACAGATGCGCTTGCTGAAGACACAGGCCTGAAAGCACTGGCTGAAGGCGTGGAAATGACTGAACGTGCAATGATCAATGCACTGGAGCGTCATGGTGTAACCCAGTTGTCGCCGGAAGGTCAGAAATTCGACCCGAATTTCCATCAGGCGATTTTTGAAGTTCCGAATACTGATGTGCCGAATAATACGGTCGTTCAGGTCATGCAGACCGGCTATGCCATCGGCGACCGCGTTCTGCGTCCGGCCATGGTCGGCGTATCACGCGGCGGTCCTAAAGAATAAAATATCCTGACATTGCGGCTTAACATCAGTCTCAGTCGCTCAGTGTAAAGACAAAACGGACGCAGGGCTTTCCTTGCGTCCGCTTTTTATTGGGCTGAATTTTTATAAAATTGCGCTACACAAGCATAAGCAATCCGGTGCGATTTGCTTAGATAAGGGAGGACAAGACATGACATTTATCGATTTTATCGACTATGCCGGTGTCTTTGTCTTTGCCGCAACCGGTGCGCTGGCAGCCTCGCGCTGCCGTCTTGATATTATCGGCTTCATCTTTCTTGCCAATATGACCGCCGTCGGCGGTGGTGCCCTGCGTGATCTGATGCTCGGCAATACACCGGTCAACTGGGTGCGTGAACCGCTCTATCTGCTGATCGGCACCAGTGCTGCTGTTCTGGTCTATTTCACCGCACACCGTGTTGAATCGCGTTATCGTATTTTGCTCTGGCTTGATGCGATTGGTATGGCGATGTTCAGCGTGATGGGCGCAGAAAAAGCATTGCATCTCGGTTTCAATGCATGGGTGGCCATCGTTGCCGGTATTTTCACCGCAACAATGGGCGGCGTCTTGCGTGATGTGGTGGCAGGGCAGCCATCTGTATTGATGCGCCGTGAAATCTATATTTCCGCAGCGCTTGCCGGTGCCTGTACGTTTGTGGCGCTGAGTGCGCTCAATGCGCCGATCACCTTCTCTGTGCTGGCCGGTACCGGCATCGCTTTTCTGATCCGCGGCGGCGCTTTATATTACGGCTGGGTACTGCCTGCACACAAAGCGCGGCGCGGACGCACAGAAGAAGAACTCAAACGTGACGGTATTGTGCGCGACGAATAAAAACGGGAAGTCATATCTACCCGTTTTATTTATCCATTCAGCTGGCTTTGATAAGACCGGCCTGTGCAGCAATATCCTTCAGATTATTCTGCGGACGCGGGCCGATTTGCTGGATAACAATACCGGCAGCCAATGAGCCGAACGCACCGCATTCTTTCAACTGATAGTCATTGGTATAGCCATAGAGGAAACCGGCGGCATAAAGATCGCCTGCACCGGTTGTATCGACCAGCGCGTCAATTTCAATCGCCTGTACTTCCACGGTTTCATCACCACGCAGAATGATCGAGCCCTGCTCCGAACGGGTCACTGCAGCCAGTTTGCAATCGGCACGCAAGGCTTCAAGCGCACTCTCAAAAGATGAAGTCTGATAGAGTGATTTAACTTCCGCCTCATTGGCGAAAACAATATCAACCGTTCCGGAGCGCATCAGATCAAGAAACTCATCACGGTAACGATCCACACAGAACGGATCGGATAAAGTCATAGCCACTTCACGGCCATGCTCATGGGCGATTTTCGACGCCAGCAAGATTGCTTCTTTGGCGCGTGGCGGATCCCACAAATAGCCTTCAAAATAGACCAGCTTGGATGTGCTGACTTTAGAGCTTTCAATATCTTCAATACCAAGCTCCACGCAGGCACCGAGATAGGTATTCATGGAACGCTCGCCATCAGGCGTCACAAAAATCATGGAACGGGCGGTTGGTACGCCTTCCTGCAATGGTGCCGTATCAAACGCCACACCCTGACTACGAATATCATGTGTAAAAATCGTGCCGAGCTGATCCATCGCCACTTTGCCAAAATAGGCAGAGCGACCGCCCAGACTGGCCACACCTGCCGCAGTATTGCCTGCGCTGCCGCCTGACGCTTCAATCGCAGGGCCTTTGCGGCTGTAAAGCAGCTCGGCTCTTTCGCTGTCGATCAAATTCATAGCACCTTTGATAATGCCGTTATTGACCAGAAAATCATCTTCGGTGCGGGAAATAATATCGACAATTGCATTCCCGATGCATAACACGTCATATTTGGCGGCAGAAATGGCTTTTACTCCCATAAAAACTTCGCGGCGGATGACCGGAACTCAGCCCTCACATCCATTGCGGCACCAGTTCTATCTATGGAATGTGTTTTTTGCCAGTGCAGAAAAGCGTTTTCATTTTCATCAATACAGCGGGCGATCTGTAAAACTCATCTTGTTGCACCCGTACAGGCTCCCTATCTATCGGAAAAAAGAGCGCATCCCGAAAAGTGTATAGCGGTTTTCGTATAAGATGCGCGCCAGACAAAAAAGACGGAGCCCCGATGATCCTCACCGCCGCGCTTAATGCCCTCTATCGCCTGCCCTCACCGGAGTTCCGCTCAGTTCTGTGGAAATCGCTCGGCCTGACCCTGCTGGCGCTGATCGCATTATGGGCACTGGCACGGCAGTTCTTTTTCTGGCTGGCATGGCCGTGGTTTGAAAATATGCTGCCTGCTATGCCGGACTGGACAAGCTGGCTCGGCCTGTTTGCCGCGATTGCCGCCGGTTTTGTGCTGGCGCTGTTGCTCGCCTTTCTGATTGCGCCGGTTACTGCGTTGATTGCAGGTATGTTTCTTGATGATGTGGCAGAGATTATCGAGCGCGAAGATTACAGCAATGAACCGGCCGGCACACCGATGCCGGTTGGCCGTTCCCTCGTCTATTCGCTCAAATTTCTGGTTGTGGTCATCCTCGGCAATTTGTTCGCATTGCTGATGCTGCTGATACCGGGCGTTAATCTGATCGCCTTTTTCATCGTTAACGGCTATCTTCTCGGACGTGAGTTTTTTGAATTTGCAGCCATGCGCTATCGCGGCGAGGATGGTGCCAAAGCCTTCCGTGAAGAAAACCGGATTACAGTTTTTCTCGGTGGTCTGGTGATTGCCGGATTTATGGCGATACCGCTCATCAATTTGCTGACACCGCTCTTCGCCGCTGCCATGATGGTGCATCTGCATAAAGCCCTGAGCGGCAAGAAACCGGTCACAAACAACAGAAACTGACAGAGAAACAGATGCGCATTGCCTGCCTGCATACGGCCGCCAGCAATATTGAAATTTTCGGGAAAGCTGCCGCAGCCTTCCAGCTTGATGCCGGACAGCTCAACCATGCGGTTCACGGTGAATTGCTGGAAGCGGCAGAAAAGCAGGGAGGTATTACTCCAGCCATTGAAATGGCAACGCTGCATATCATCCAAAACCTCATCACTGAGGCAGATGCAGTTCTTGTGACCTGTTCAACCCTTGGTGCAATCGCTGACAGTGCCCGCGCCGGTTTTGCCAAGCCTGTTCTGCGCACAGACCGTGCTCTGGCAGAGCAGGCTCTGGAGAGCGGTTTATCTGTGAGTGTTCTGTGTACTGCCCCGACAACACTGGAACCGACGACAGAATTATTCCGTCAGGTCTTTGCCAATGCGCAGGTCGCACCCGATATCAGGCTGATTGACGGCGCATGGGATTTATTCCGTGCCGGTGAGATCAAAGCCTATGAAAGAGCAATTGCAGATACTGCGAACGCCGCACATGATACAGGCAGCCAGCTGGTAGTTCTGGCGCAAACCTCTATGGCAAATGCCGCTGCACTTATCCGCCACAAGACACACGTGTTTGATGCACCAACTGCCGCCCTGCGCCAGCTTCTGCACCGCGCTTAATCTTCGATCCGTAGCAAGGGTGCCGGAATCGTATTGGTTTTCTGCGCCGATTTGCAAATATCGGCGATCACGCAATTGGCGCAATCCGGTGTACGGGCCTTGCAGACATAGCGGCCATGCAGGATCAGCCAGTGATGGGCATGCATCATAAATTCTGCCGGAATGATCTTCACCAGCTTGGCTTCGATCTCATCCGGTGTTTTGTAAGGCGCAAGGCCGATCCGGTTGCCAATACGCAGAATATGCGTATCCACCGCCATTGTCGGCTGGCCGAAAGCCATATTCAGCACGACATTCGCGGTTTTGCGCCCCACCCCCGGCAAAGTCACCAGTGCATCACGGTCACCCGGCACTTCACCGCCGAAATGATCAATCAGCGCCTGAGACAATAAAATTGCATTCTTCGCTTTATTACGCCACAGGCCGATCGTACGAATATAATCGCCGACAACCTCTTCCCCCAGATCGACCATTTTTTGCGGTGTGTCAGCAATGGCAAACAATGCCCGCGTTGCTTTATTCACGCCCGCATCGGTTGCCTGCGCCGACAGCATCACCGCCACCAGCAGCGTGAAAGTGTTGACGTGCTCAAGCTCGCCTTTCGGCTCCGGACGCTGCACGGAAAACCGCCGGAAAATCTCATGGATTTCTGCCGGTGTGTAAAGCGTGCCGCTGACACGACGCTGAGATTTTGCGGGAATCTGGGTCTGGTTGTTCTGCATGGCATTTATATAGTAAGCTATAAGCAAGAAGCCTATCTGCAAGCTTGCCGCAGGCTGGAGTACCGTGCTCTTTTTCGGGCACACAAAACTTGCTCTAGCATTTTGTGCTGCCGAGCTTTTACCAACGATATGCGGCCCGAGAGTTATTGCCATGAATGCACCCTACCATCCGGACGGTGCGGATCCGGACGCCTATGGCGCACAGTTTTTCAAAGCGACCCTGCTTCCCTACCGCTCGCTTTCACCGCGCGGTTTTCAGATTATGATTTTAAGCCTGCTGCTGCTCTGGGCCTGTATTGGCATGGTTTTCATGCAGATCGGTGCATTGCCAGTAGTCGGGCCGGTGGTTGGGCTGTTCGGACTGGACATTGCCCTGATCTATCTGGCGTTCCGGCTTAATTATTATGCCGCCAGACAACGGGAAGAAATTACGGTGTCACGCGAACAGTTGCTCATCAGGCAAGTCTCCGCTTCAGGACGTATCCGCGCATATCAGTTTAATCCTTTCCGCACACGGTTTCACATTACCCGTAAAGATGATATCGGCATTATCCAGATGCAGCTGCATAGTGACGGCAGAACTTTGGATATTGGCAGATTTTTGCCACCCGATGACCGCGAGAGCTTTGCAAGTGCTTTTTCCAACGCCCTGACACGCAGCCGCCGCTGACGATCGGGTTAAATACCGGATGTTTTATGATTACGATTATCGGCTCGATTAATTTTGACCTCATCGCCCGCAGTCCGAAACTGCCGGAGCCCGGTGAAACCCTCACAGGCAGAAATTTCTCAACAGCCGCCGGCGGCAAAGGTGCCAATCAGGCACTCGCTGCCGCACGTGCCGGTGCATCCGTGCGTATGGTCGGTGCTGTTGGTGATGATTCCTTCGCTTCGCAGGCCGTTGCATTGCTGCGTGCCGACGGCGTGGATCTGACCCGTGTCGCCACACGCGGCGATGCCACCGGTATCGCGCTCATCACTGTTGAAGACAGCGGCGAAAATACCATCATCGTCATTCCGGGTGCCAATGGTCTGGTTACGCAAGACGATGTAAACACCGCTGATCTGGATGGCGGTTATCTGCTTCTGCAAATGGAAATTCCGCTGCCGACACTGGAGAAAGCCATCGCTGCATCAGAAACCAGCGACACAACCTGCATTCTCAATACCGCGCCCTGGCGCGATGATGCCGCAAGCCTGTTGCCGCGCGCCGATATTATTATTGCCAATGAAACGGAGTTTGATCTGGCCAGTGTTCAGCTTGAATTGTCCGGCGATGACCGTCAGGCCAGAATGATCGATTTTGCCGAACATTATGGCCGTACCATTATCGTAACGCTGGGTGCGCAGGGCATTATGGTGGCAACGCCGGATGAGCATTACAGCCTGCCTGCCCTGAAGGTTAAACCGGTGGATACGGTTGGTGCCGGTGACACATTCTGCGGCTATCTCGCAGCCGGTCTCGACAGCGGCCTGTCTTTGCGTGATGCCTGCCAGCGCGCTGCAAAGGCAGCATCGCTCACCTGCCTGAAAGCCGGTGCTCAGCCTTCCATTCCTTACGCGGCAGAAGTCCAGTAAAAGAAAAGGCCGGAGCAATCTCCGGCCTTTTTTGTCGTCTCTATATTTAAAGCGTTGCGATACGCTCGGTCAGCAATGTGAAAAAACCTTCGTGGTCAACATCACGCATCACGATTGCATTTTTCGGGCGTTTGGTAACACCCCACCAGTCGATTACCGACATACCGAGGCAAAGCTCGGACGCGGTTTCGATCTCAACATTGCAATGACGGCCTGAATAGAGTTCCGGCTTCAGCAGATAGGCAATTACATTCGGATCATGCAGCGGTCCGCCGTCTGTGCCGTATTTTTCCTCATCGAAGCGTTCGAAAAACTCCAGCATTGCCACACAGGCATCACCCACCTTGTTACCAAGGGAGCGGAAAGCCTCAATACGTTTTGCGGTTGTCAGCGCCTTATGGGTAACATCCAGCGGCATCATCACAATCGGCACACCGGAGGCATAAACGACTTTCGCCGCTTCCGGATCCACATAGAAGTTGAACTCAGCGGTTGGCGTGATATTGCCGCCCTCAAAGAAACCACCGCCCATCAGCACGATTTCCTGAATGCGCGGGGCAATTTCAGGAGCCTTATTCAGCGCCAGTGCAATATTGGTCAAAGGTCCGAGAACGCAAAGCGTGACTGTGCCCGCAGCTTCATGCAGCAAAGTCTCAATGATGAAATCCACACCATGCTGCTTGTGCAATTTCATCACCGGCTCAGGCAGATCAGGACCATCAAGACCGGTGCGGCCATGGACTTCCTCTGCGGTGACCAGCGGACGAACCAGCGGCTTGGACGCGCCTGCAAAAACCTTTGTCTGCGGCTTGCCTGCCAGCTCGGCAATTTTCAGAGAATTGTGCTGCGTCAGAGGCAAAGGCACATTACCGGCCACAGCAACAATACCCAGCACATCCAGCTCCGGACTTGCCAGTGCCAGCAGGATTGCCAATGCATCATCCTGCCCCGGATCTGTGTCGATAATAATTTTGCGGGCCATCAAAGCCATCCCTTTCATCAAAAAATCTGCGCATGCTGTCATGTGAACTCATGAGCTTTCAGGCGCACTATAAATGCAGTGAAATTATTTTCAGCACGAATCTTGAACGATAACGCACATATCAGCTGTTGCTCTTGAAGTGGAGCTTTTCTCAAGCCATATAAAGAACAGGAAAACGCCGCTACGGGTTTTCCCCAAACGGTCGCTCTTAAGGACTGAACAATGACCAGACTTACACCTTTCTCCAGCCCGCTGCTGCTGGGTTTCGATACGATGGAAAAAACGCTGGAACGGATTGCTAAATCCGGTGACGGCTATCCGCCATATAATATCGAAAGACTGCGCAGTTCTGCGCAGGATCAGGAACAACCGGTTCCTGAGAAATTGCGCATCACGCTTGCTGTTGCCGGTTTTTCTGATGACGATCTGGAAGTTACGACTGAAGATAACCAGCTGGTTATCCGCGGACGGCAGACTGATGAATCCGAGCGGGAATATCTGCATCGCGGCATTGCTGCACGTCAGTTTCAGCGTGTTTTTGTGCTGGCAGACGGTATGCGCGTGGTCAACGCGGAACTAAAAAACGGATTATTGTCGATTGATCTCGACAGACCGGAACCAGAACGCCTCGTCAAGCGTATTAGTATAAACGTGAAAGAGTGACCGTTCTCAGGATTATAAAAGAACTGTAAAGGGTTCATTGTTATAATCAGCTCCGTGGTTGCAGTTTTATCGGCTGATAAATGCAACTGCAAATGCTCTCGAAAGGCAGCGTCAATTTTGAGCTGCCAGGACAGGAGGCCTAAAATGACTGCTGACAAACACATTTTTACAGAATTCGAATTTGCCCATCTCGGCGAAGGTGAAATAGCCTATTTGCGCAAAGTTCGCTCCGAAGATTTGTCACGGCGCTTCCCTGCATTACCACCAATGGCGCCGGGCATGGAACTCTGGGCTCTCTTCGGCGCCAGCGGAACCCCGATCATGCTTTCCGATATGCGCGCCACAGCATTGGCCGGAGCACAGGAACATGAACTCCACACAGTGATGCTGCATTAAGCGCATCCTGAAAAGTGAAACCGGTTAAACACATTACAACCCGCCTGTATCACAGGCGGGTTTTGTTTTTATTCCCGCTTCATGAAAAATGCCGCGCTGCACAGGGCAAACACGGCATTTTTAATTCAACTAACCCTGCTTACTCAGCAGAATTATCAACTTTTCAGGCCGCATTGGCTGCAGGCGGCGCAATCAAAAACGAATGCAGAGCCTGCGCATCAACGGTGCCGCGCAATTTGGCAACCATATCCGGATCGCGCAGCAAACGCGCAATGCGGGACAGTGCCTTCAAATGATCGGCGCCGGCATTTTCCGGTGCAAGCAACAGAAAGACCAGATCAACCGGCTGGTCATCCAGTGCTTCAAAATCCACCGGCTGCTCAAGACGCGCAAAAACACCGGTAATTTTACTGATATTCGGCAGTTTGCCATGTGGTATCGCGATGCCGTTGCCAACACCGGTAGACCCCAAACGCTCACGCTGAGTCACAGTTTCAAAAACTTCTCGCTCAGAAAGACCTGTGAGTTCAGCAGCCTTCTCAGCCAAGATCTGCAATAATTGCTTCTTGGAGCTTGCCTTCAGCGAAGGGATAATCGCCCCTGGCTGAATCAGATCGCTAAGATCCATTTTCTCCATTCCTTCTCTCATGCGGAGTAATCATCTCCGTAACCGGGAGGTGCAGTGATCTACTGCCCATTCAACAGATACTCAAGTCAAATTCGCGATTCTACTCACACTTTTCACGCATCAAATCCGTAACGCATTGATTTCAATCATAAATAAAAATTAAAAAAAGATTACAACACGCATTCACTGACGCCTGCTTCGCGGCATTCCGCTCAAGGTACACCAGTAACACAAAAATTCCTATCTCTAGATATCGTGAATAACAGCCGCAACCACGCA
This sequence comes from Pseudochrobactrum algeriensis, assembly GCF_018436245.1. Taxonomy (NCBI): domain Bacteria; kingdom Pseudomonadati; phylum Pseudomonadota; class Alphaproteobacteria; order Hyphomicrobiales; family Brucellaceae; genus Pseudochrobactrum; species Pseudochrobactrum algeriensis. The sequence goes on along the minus strand of NZ_CP075361.1, from coordinate 174,847 downwards.
GAAGACAGGGCAGAAAACATTATTTGATTTTTTATATGTTATTTCAGTGAGTTAAAATATGAGAAAAATTTCAAGTTTTTTGATTGATGTATAAATACATCCGGAAACGGGAGAGGTAACCCACTCATCGCTTCAATATTCTGTTCCGGAAAAGCAAAACCCCGCTATCTGCGGATTCGCAAATAGCGGGGCCTGTCTGTTCAGCCTTAAACGCGGGCTGCCTGTGCGACTCTGGACGGATCAATCCAGCCAATATTGCCATCCGGACGACGATAGACAATGTTGACTTCTTCACTTCCTGCATTGCGGAAGACCAATACAGGATGCTCTGTCAGATCAAGCTCAACAACGGCAGATGCAACACTCAGCGTGCGCAGAGAAACGGATGATTCCGCGACGATCGTCGGCGCATAATCCTCAGGAAGATCATGATCTTCGTCGGGAGCCGGTTCCATCACGCTATAGGCGATATTCTGATGATTGTTGCGCGCTGACTGAACCAGAGAGCGGGACTTGAGGCGACGCATATAGCGGCGCATCCTTGTCTCCAGCTTTTCAGCCGCTGCGTCAAAAGAAAATTGCGGATCCTGCGCTTCTGCAGAAGACTGCAGAGTCGCTCCGGTATCCAGATGCAAAGTGCAATCCGTAGTAAAACGGGAACCTGATTTAACGACTGTAATTGTACCGGAAAAGCCACCTTCGTAATATTTGCTAACAGCATCACGGACACGGTCTTCAATTCTGATGCGGAAAGCATCACCGATGTCCATATGTTTACCCGAAACGCGGAGACTCATGTGGCAGTACCTCGCTGTCTATATTCGAACACCTCAATCTAACCACAAGCGAAGGCATTGCGCAAAGCGAACTGACATAAAATAAAATAAACTTTGCATGTGCCAAAAGAATATGCGGACAGCTCTTTGATTGACACAATCAGTCACTATATAAGCGCCTGTCGAAAATTCCGGCGAAATAAACGCCCGCTATCAAAATCATCAACGATTTCAAATAAATTCGGGAGCAGAAACTGCTCCCGGGATTCGCTGACTAGAGCGGTTTACATTCATGCTGGATCGCAATGCTCGCTCTAGATTCTTTAGTTTGTCGCATTATCCCGACGTCAAGTTGATCCAACTTGACTGTGAAATGCTCTAATAACGCTTTGCGTAAAATTTGAACTTACAGAGTAAACTGATCACCCAGATACAATCTGCGTACGTCAGGATTGGCGACGATCTCTTTCGGACGGCCATGGGTCAGCACCTGTCCGGCATGGATAATATAAGCGCGGTCAATCAGGCCGAGCGTTTCACGCACATTGTGATCGGTAATCAGCACACCGATGCCGCGGCTGGTGAGGTGACGCACAAGCTGCTGAATATCCGCAACCGCAATCGGATCCACACCGGCAAAAGGCTCATCCAGCAGCATAAAATTCGGGCGGGATGCCAGCGCACGGGCAATTTCGAGACGACGGCGTTCACCACCCGACAGTGAAATCGCCTGCGCCTTGCGCAGATGCGTGATATGGAATTCTTCCAGCAGCGCATCGAGTTCAATGGCACGCTTTTTGCGGTCTTTTTCAACCACTTCCAGCACGGCCTTGATATTATCTTCAACCGACAGACCACGGAAAATCGAAGCTTCCTGCGGCAGATAGCCGATGCCGAGCCGTGAACGGCGATACATCGGCATAGATGTTACGTCAAAACCGTCGATCTCAATCGTACCGCTGTCGACCGGCACCAGACCGGTCACCATATAAAAGCAAGTGGTTTTACCGGCACCGTTCGGCCCCAGAATACCGACAGCCTCACCGGCACGCACACCAAAGGACACACCATTCACAACCTGACGGCCACGATAGCTCTTGCTGATGCCTCTGGCAACCAGCGTTCCTTTAAGCCGTGACAATTCCTGAGGCGGACGCTGTCCTTCCGCACCGGCAGACTGCGCCTGCAAATTGCCCGCGGCATCAGCCGCGGCATTATCGGGAGCATGATCGGTTTGGGCGTTTAAAGAGGACAATAGAAATCCAGACCAGTTATCAAAGCCGGTGCCTGCATTCAAAGCACAAGCAAAATTAAATTTATCAGCTCAGTTGCAGACCAGAACAGCTCTGATCTGCAATTTTTTACTCGGCTTTAGGAGACAGAATAATAGAAACGCGGCCGGACTGTCCTTTACAGCTTTCCAGATAGGCTTTGCCTGTCTGGGTATTGGCTGTCAGCTTGCAACCGGTGGCAATATTATCACCATCAGACAGCACAACTTTCTGGCCGGTCAGCACCATTGTCTGCGCTTTGGCATCATAAGTGCCGGCATCGCCGGTTGCGACCTGTGTACCGGATTTCAGATAGACTTTTCCGTCCACTTCAATTTTCTCAATGCCGCCGGCATCCAGACCAGCGCCGCTCAGGCCACCGATACCGCCTTTGGCTTTATCAGCACCGGCTTTATCGCCGCCGTCTTTTGTTTTGCCGGTATGAACCTGCATACGACCGGCACGCAGGAGAATATCGCCCTGTTTGACCGAAACATTACCGGTGAGAATGATAATGCCCTCTTTGTCGCGCACTTCCATTTTACCGGCATCAATCGACACAGGTTCTTTGCTGTCAGATAATTTCAATCCGTCAAGGGGAACACCCTGCTGTGCCTGAGCACCTGAAAGGCTCAAAGGCAAAGTCAGCAAACCGGATATGAAGAGGGCGGCGATCTGCTTCACGCCTGTCAGGCGCAGCGCAGACTTGCCCGAAACTGTATTCTGTGAGCCTGTTTTCAGCTCGCTGCCTGCCTGTTGCCGCATCATATTCATTCCCTCGAAAATCACCCTTGTTATAAATCGCAAGTTTGAGAATAAAACAACAAACTTCTGAATATATTCTTGCCGCCGGACCATAAGTCCGGCCGGAATATACGCAGTCTGCCAACACATCTATAACAGGCGTATTACTTATTGGTGTAAATCACTATCACACTCTGTTCAACGGTGAAACAAAGACTGCTTTACGGGCGCAGCACAGGTGCTGCAATCAGCTGCCCTTTTTCGCTGCGGAGACGGTTTCCTTAACAGGCTCAATGGTCAGCTGAACCTGATCATCAAACACCATCACCTTGCCGTTTTCCTTAATGAGCATTTTATTCGCGCGGATATGTGCGTTTTTTGTGCGGATATCGACCGGCTTATCGGTCGACATCTCGCCACTCGACACATTCACATTGGCAGAGCCCAGCTTGGCTTCCATGCCATCGGTTGTCTTCACCGTGAACGCATTATCAAACTGCAAATGACCATTATTGCTGTCATAGACGCCGGATGCCGCATCAATCTCGGCGCTGTCTTTATCACCGACAGGCAATTGCGCTTTGATTCCTTCCAGCGCAACCACGCCGTTCTGTTTGGCATCCTGCACAGCGCGCTCGGCAACCATCGAAAACGGACGCTTATCCTTGGTGTAGCCTTTAAGCTGCGGGCCGGTCATCACCAGCTTGCCGCTTTCAGACGGATCAAGCTCAACTTTCACCGGAGAGGGAGGCGTAGCCAGAAATGTGTACCATGAGAAAACCGCAGCCACGCCGAGAGCAACAACCGGCAAAGCGGTTTTCAGAACGCGCACGCGCATGCTGTGTCTCTTCGCAGCGTGAAACACAGCGGTACTTTTATGTGACGCTCCGAAAACCATCTTATGGTCTGACACAGTCCAAAACTCCTGAAACCGGCAATTTGCCAGCTGCCTACACGTAAGGTATTAATATTTATCGGTGAAATGCACGACTATTCTGTATAGTGCGCTCAAATCGCTTTTTATTGTGGTATAAATGGGATGATACCGCGTCCAAAACAAGCTGCATTGCTGCAGTTGTGCGTTCCGGAGGTTTAACTCAGATCACTTTTCAATGATATGAGGTTAAAAAACCTGATAATACCATGTTCAGGTCTTCCTCGGATATTATCCCCGCTTCCAAAATACATTCTGTTTATGCGACATATAAAGACATCATATAAGCCCAAGAACGGACATATCTCATGACTTATACTGCCGATGCAGTGCTTGAACGTCGTCGAATTCGCCGTAAGCTGACTTTCTGGCGTGCCGTCACTTTGCTGCTTGTTGCGGCAATGATACTCTTCGCTGCGCTTTACATCAACGGCAGCAAGTCTTCCCGCAATGTGCCTCACATTGCAAAAATTTCCATTACCGGCACCATTTATAACAATGAAGAGCTTTTGAAACGTCTCAAAGATGTCGCAGAGAGCGATATGGTAAAAGGCGTCATTCTGGATATCAGCTCTCCCGGCGGCACCACGACCGGCGGCGAAGTGATTTATGATGCCGTGCGCAAAATCGCCGATAAAAAACCGGTGGTCTCACAGGTCGGCACACTGGCAGCATCCGCAGGCTATATGATTGCCATCGCTTCAGACCATGTGATTGCCCATAAGACATCAATGATCGGCTCGATCGGTGTGCTGTTTCAATATCCCGATATCAGCGCCTTGCTGGACAAAGTCGGCGTGAAATTTGAAACCATCAAATCCAGCCCGCTGAAGGCCGAGCCGAATTTCTTCTCTCCGGCCAGTGAAGAAGCCAAGGCCATGATCGATAACACCGTCAAAGATACTTATGACTGGTTTGTCGGTCTGGTAAAAGAACGCCGCCCGATGATTACAGCCGACAAGCTCCCTGCATTGACCAACGGTTCGGTCTATACCGGCCGTCAGGCATTGCAGCATAAGCTGATTGACGCGATCGGCGATGAGGAAACCTCTGTTGCATGGCTTGAGACCAAAGGCATCGACAAAGAGCTGCCGGTTATCGAGTGGAAAGCTGAAAGCTCATCCTATAATGACCTGCTTTCCTCTGCTGCGATGAAATTATTGTTGCGGAACATGGGCTTGTCCGATCAGGCCGGCGCACTATTTGATGAACAGATCGGTCAGCGTATCTTCCTTGACGGCATGCTTTCAGTTTGGCACGGTAGCAACGGAGAAAAACCGCAATAATACCCGTAAAATGCGTTTAACATTAAAGATAATGCGTATTTTCAGATAGTTATGCTATGAAATATTAATAGCATAGGCATATTATTCATACTAAGCTGTCTCTGTTCCGACGGGGACAGCCCGCATACAGGTTCTGAGAGTATTCTTTTAGGGCGCATTCCCCGATCCTTATTCAAGGTGCGGGTCAGATGCGCAGTATATCAAAACCGGAAGCGCAGCGGTCAGTTTCAGACGGCCGGATTAAGCGCTAATATTGCAGAGAGGTCGAACGCAGTGATTAAATCTGAACTCGTGCAGATCATCGCCAGCCGCAATCCGCATCTTTTCCAGCGCGACGTGGAAAATATTGTCGGTGCAGTTTTCGATGAAATTACTGAAGCTCTGGCGGAAGGAAACCGCGTAGAGCTCCGTGGCTTCGGCGCCTTTTCCGTGAAAAACCGCCCTGCCCGCAACGGACGCAACCCGCGCACGGGCGAATCGGTCGATGTTGAGGAAAAATGGGTTCCGTTCTTCAAAACCGGCAAAGAACTGCGTGATCGCCTCAATAACGGCCACGATTAATCAATAATAGCTGCAGCGCATATACAAGCGTCTTTATGCGCAACATGCGAACAGTGATATAAAATCAGCACTTTTGCTATCGGGCATATTTATGCCTGATAGCACTTATATTTTATGCAGTGCAGCCCGAGAATTACGGATATTAACATGACCAACCGTTTTCTGACACTTGTCATTGCCTTGCCGCTTGCAGTGATTTTAATTGTACTGTCGGTCGCCAATCGCAGTGCAGTCAGTGTAACGCTTGATCCGTTCAATCCCGGCAATCCTGCTCTGACCTATACAGCACCATTGTTTCTCTGGGTGCTGGGGGCTTTTCTTGTTGGTATTATTACCGGCGGTCTGTTGATCTGGTTCACACAGGGACGGCACCGCAAACTGGCACGCAAGCGCAAAGCAGAAGCCGATGCACTCCTGACCCGCGCCAAACAGGCGGAAGCCAAAAACCTGCCATCCGCATCTTCCCTGTCCTGATCTCGGCGCTGCATCCATGCAGACCACATATATTATCAGGCTTTTTCATCAACTTCATAAAGATCGGTGCTTGTCTCCTCCCCTCAGGCATGGGAACAATCTGTTGTTGTGAGAGCGCGTTTTGTGCGCCCGATCGGGCACACGGCGCTCTAAAGCATGTCGCGGAAAAACGGGCACCGGTTTTCCGATAGTGACATGCGTGAAAACAAGGAGATCGAGCGAGCGCAGTGGATATAATTAAATGCGCTACGCTCTAGATTCTTTATTTGGTCGCATTATCACGGGCGTCAAGTTGATCCAACCTGATTGTGAAATGCTCTAATGAAAATAAATGTCCGTGCATTGCAGGAGACAATGGGCGGCATCATAAAAGGCCTGACAAATAATGCTTCATATTTCCGCTGCTGCCGTTGATGATCTGATGACCTGGCCGGAACTGGTCGATGCGCTGGACAGCGCCTTCCGTAACGGCATGATCCAGCCTGTGCGCCATCACCATCCGGTTGAACGCCCTGAGGGCAGCCCGTCCATGTTGTTGCTGATGCCTGCATGGTCAGATTTCCATAAACTTGAGCATCAGTCGCAAGGCTATATGGGCGTTAAAATCGTCACCGTATCACCGGACAACGGCCTGATCGACAAGCCTGCGGTTATGGGTGTGTACCTGCTGCTTGACGGCATTACCGGCGAACCAAAAGCACTGATTGACGGCCAGAGCCTGACCCGCTGGCGCACGGCCGCAGCCTCCGCTCTTGCCGCCCGCTATCTGGCACGGGAAGATGCATCGCGTCTTGTCATTATGGGTGCCGGAGCGGTTTCTTCCAATCTCGTCCGCGCCCATAGTTCTGTGCGTCCGATCACCGATATTGCGCTTTGTGTGCGCAATCCGAAACGGGCAGAAGCAACACTCAAAGAACTGCGTGATGAAGGCTATAATGCCTATATTGCTGAAGATCATATCGCAGCCATTCAGCAGGCGGATATTGTTGCCGCCGGCACTCTGGCAACCGAACCATTGATTCACGGGAAACATTTGCGTCCCGGCACCCATGTGGATCTGGTCGGCGCTTTCACGCCGGATATGCGTGAAAGTGATGACGAAGCCGTGCTGCGCTCCCGTGTTTTTGTCGACACCAAAGACGGTGCTCTGAAAGAAGGCGGCGACATTACACAGCCTTTGCGTGACGGCATTATCAAGCCGGATCATGTGCTCGGCGATCTGTTTGATCTGGCACGCGGAACAGTCAAAGGCCGCGTAAGCGATCAGGACATTACACTGTTCAAATCCGTTGGTGCAGCCATGGAAGACCTTGCCGCCGGCATTATGGTCTATGAAAAGAGCCTGAAACAACAAGGTTGATCCTGGCCATCTCTTGCCCTGAAAAGCTTTAAACCATGAAGTTTTTCAGGGCACAGATGCATTTATAAGACATTCCCGTTTAGATTCAGCTTTCCCAAAAGGCTGCCATGCTCTACGAAACAGAAAATATTGCACCATCTGATGGTATAGTATTTTGAGTTTAACAGTTTCGGAGCAAACAGGGTGAAACCGCCAAAAGGAAAAGCCGCCAAATCTCATAATGGTTCATCAGCGCGATCTGCGGGCAAACCGGCCGCACAGTCACGCGATAACCGTAAAGCGGTGTCGGCTGCACCTTCGCAGGGTTTTAAAAAACCGCGCCCGAAATTTGCTAAAACCGAACAGAATGCTGCGGCTTTTGAAAATGCTGCACCGGCTGCACCGAAAAAAGTAACGGCTGAACCGGCTGTCGCCCAGCGCTCATTGCTGAAACTGACAGGCGAGCGACCTCAGCAAAACCTTCCTGTCATTCTTGAGACCAGCCCGAGCGAAGATTATGCGCTGCTCGACAGCGGTAACAGTCTCAAGCTTGAACAATACGGCCCTTACCGCATCATCCGCCCTGAGGCGCAGGCTATCTGGCAGCCTGCATGGCCGCAGAGCGAATGGGACAAAGCCGATGCAATCTTCACCGGCAATACCGATGAAGAAGGCATGGGACGCTGGCATTTTCCGAAACAGCCACTGGGTGAAACTTGGCCAATGGCGCTGCAGGATGTGCGCTTCTTCGGCCGCTTCACCTCGTTCCGCCATGTCGGCGTCTTTCCGGAGCAGGCCGCACACTGGGCTTTCATGGCGCAGCAGGTGCGCGATGCCCGCAAAAAACAGGTCAACCGTTCCGTGCGCGTCCTCAACCTGTTCGGCTATACCGGCGTTGCCTCGCTGATTGCCGCCCATGCCGGTGCTGAAGTGACCCATGTGGACGCTTCCAAAAAGGCTATCAACTGGGCGCGTGAAAATCAGGCGCTTGCCGGTCTGGAAGACAAGCCGATCCGCTGGATCTGCGAAGACGCAACCAAATTTGTGGCGCGCGAAGAGCGCCGCGGCAATACTTACGACATTATCCTGCTCGACCCGCCCGCTTATGGCCGCGGTCCGAATGGCGAAGTCTGGCAGCTTTTCGACAATCTGCCGCAAATGGTCGATATGTGCCGCGCGATCCTCTCGCCGGATGCCCTCAGCGTTGTGCTGACCGCCTATTCGATCCGTGCCTCGTTCTTTGCCATTCACGAGCTGATGCGCGACCGCTTTACCGGACGCGACGGCGTGATTGAATCGGGCGAGCTCATCCTGCGTGAACGCTCAGCCGAGCGCGCGCTTTCCACCTCTATGTTCTCCCGCTGGATTGCCAATTCATGACTAAAGACAATGATTTTTCCCGCAAAGATGCCCCACGCACCGGTAGCGTTAAAGAAGTTACCAGCCTGACCAATCCGATCGTCAAAGACCTGCGTGCTTTGTCGATGAAGAAATTCCGCGACCAGCAGGGCGTGTTTCTGGCGGAAGGTCTGAAACTGGTCATCGACGCGATTGAGCAGGGCTGGCGCATCCGCACTCTGGTGTTTTCCAAAGCCGGTAAAGGCAATCCGCTGGTGGAGAAAGTTGCAGCCCGTACCAAAGCCGGTGGCGGTCTGGTGCTGGAAGCTTCAGAAAAAGTGATTGCGGCAATCACCCGCAAAGACAATCCGCAAATGGTCGCCGGTGTTTTTGACCAGCGTTTTGAACCGCTGGAAAGACTGCGTCCGCAAGGCAATGACACCTATATCGCGCTTGACCGCGTGCGTGATCCGGGCAATCTCGGTACCATTATCCGCACCGCTGATGCGGTAGGCGCCAAAGGTATTATCCTGATCGGCGACTGCACTGATCCTTATTCTATGGAAACCGTGCGCGCGACAATGGGCTCAGTTTTTGCCGTGCCGCTTTACCGTGCCAAGCACGACGAATTCATCAACTGGCGCAAATCCTATAAGGGCGTGCTGGTGGGAACGCATCTCAAAGGTGCCGTCGACTACCGCACTATTCCCTATAATAAGCAGCCGGTTATGCTGATGATGGGCAATGAGCAGCAGGGATTGCCTGACGATCTTGCTGCAATTTGCTCGCATTTAGCACGTATCCCTCAAATTGGCCGTGCGGATTCGCTTAATCTTGCTATTGCCACCGGTGTCATGCTCTACGAAATCCGCCGTGACGCTCTGGTTCTGGATGATCGCTAAACTAAGACACGCAGGAGTTTAAGCCCCTATGTCCCAACGTGCCACTCTCTGGTCTGTTCTGATTATCGTTTTCGCTGTCACCTCAGACCAGTATATCAAATTTCTGGTTGAGAGCGGCATGGACTATAATCAGCAGATTGATCTGCTGCCGTTTCTGGCGCTTTACCGCACCCATAATGAAGGCATCGCTTTCTCCATGCTGTCGTGGCTGCATGACGGCGGCCTGATAGCCATGACCGTTGCTGTCATCGGTTTCGTCTCCTATCTGTGGTGGACAACTGCACCGGAACGGGTGATCAGCCGTATCGGCTTTGCGCTGATTATTGGTGGTGCATTGGGCAATCTCATCGACCGCAGCCTGCTCGGCTATGTGGTAGATTATATCCTGTTCCATCTGCCTAGCTGGTCATTTGCGGTCTTCAATATGGCCGACGTTTACATCTCTACCGGTGCCGGTCTGATTATCCTCGACGAACTGGTGCAATGGAAGAAGTCCCGCTCTGCGGGGTGAGAGGAAAAAAGTCCCGCTCTGCGGGCTGCCCCCCCAAAAAATCTTCACCAAATACGGTCATTTCCCTGACAAAATCTCCGGCAAATCAATTTAAACGGATTTGCCGGCGGCTTTTTCACATGCTGCTGTTCTTCCTACCTGTCAGTTTCAACGGCCTGACAAGACAATCTAAAAGGCATATGTCACATGCCTGACGCAGACATCCTCTATAAATACCGCAACTCAGAAACGTGGCTAAGCAGACAAAATACTTGCGGACAGCACTGAGACAGTTGAATCCGGCGGAGGATATATCTTGCCACAGGCTCTTGGAATTTTTTCACAAACCGCGCATGATGCACGCATGAAGCAAACACCTCCAGATACGCTTGAAATAGGCGCCATTTTAGCTGATGCCGGTTTTTCTTCACTGACCGGCCAGATACTGGGGCGTATGGGCAGTCTTATTGTGCGGATTGCGGATAATCCGGACACAATCCGTATTGCGCAAAAACTGCGTTACGATGTTTTTTACACCGAGCTCGGTGCGCAAAAATCTCAGAATACCATTCTCGAAGAACGCGACAGCGACCATTATGATGCGATTTGCGATCATCTGGTGGTTTATGACACATCAATCTCCGGCGGTGAGGCAGAGCAGCTTGTCGGCACATACCGCCTGATGCGCAGCGACATGCTCGCGGCAGGTCATACATTCTATTCTGCCGGTGAATATGAAATCACCAAACTGCTTGAACGCAAGCCCGGCCTGCAATTTCTTGAACTCGGCCGCTCCTGCGTGAAGCCGGAATACCGCTCCAAGCGTACGGTTGAATTGCTGTGGCAGGGCATCTGGTCCTATTGCCGTCAGCACAGGATTGAAGTGATGTTCGGCTGCGCCTCATTCCACGGTACGGTGCCGGAAGCCCATGCACTGCCGCTGTCTTTCCTGCATCATAATTGCCGCGCTGATGCGGAATGGGATGTCCGTGCGCTTGAGCAGCATTACCGCTCAATGGATATTGTTCCGCAAGAAGCCATCAATCCGAAAGTGGCATTGTTCTCCATGCCGCCGCTGATCAAAGGTTATCTGCGCCTCGGCGCGATGATCGGTGACGGTGCAGTGGTTGACCATCAGTTCGGCACTACGGACGTGCTGATTGTTCTGCCGGTAGAGCGTATTTCCAGTCGCTACATCAATTATTACGGCGCTGAAGCTGACCGTTTTGTATGATGTGATGAAAACAAAAAGACCGGCAATATACCGGTCTTTTTTATGTCTAATGCGATAAGATATTTATGACATATCCGAGCGGGTCGCGAACATAAAAACGCTGCACGCCCCACGGCTCCTCCGTGAGCGGATAGATGATCTCAAATCCTGCAGCCTGTGCGCGATGATAGACTTCATCCAGATTATCGACCTCAATGGAAAGACGGGGCACATCCGTTCCGCCGCCGCCCTCTGTCGCTAAACTGAGCTGTTGGACAGGTCTGTTTTCTGCGGTCGCTGCGGCAGCCAGCGTTACGATCCAACCGTGATCCATAACCACATCCAACCCCAGCAGTTCCTCATAAAAGACCCGCGCAGCCTGAAGATCAGAACCTGCCAGATTAGCTACGATCCTCAGAACTGCCATGTAAATTCTCCTGTCAGAATTTAACTTTTAACCGACAATTGCTTCAGGCGGTACAAGGCTTCCAGTGCCTCGCGCGGTGTCAGATCATCAGGATTAATTTCCTGTACTGCATTCAGTAATGCACTATCCTGCGCCGGTTTTGCCACTTCACGCGGCTTGGCAACGACAGCAAAGAGCGGCAGATCATCAATGATCTTTTCAGCCTTGCCGGAGGTTTCCCCCTCCTCCAAGCGATGCAACACATCGCGCGCCCGTTCAACCACCGCATCAGGCAGTCCGGCAAGACGCGCAACCTGCACACCATAGGAGCGATCAGCGGCACCTTTGGCTACCTCGTGCAGGAACACGACATCGCCTTCCCACTCTTTCACCCGCATGGTGACATTGGCAAGCCGTGCCAGCTTCTCTGACAGTGCCGTCATTTCATGAAAATGCGTGGCGAACAAAGCGCGACAGCGGTTTTTCTCGTGCAGATATTCCACACTCGCCCAGGCAATCGACAACCCGTCGAAGGTTGCGGTACCACGACCGATTTCATCGAGAATGACCAATGAGCGTTCACCGGCGAGATTGAGAATGGCGGCGGTTTCAACCATTTCCACCATGAAAGTGGAACGGCCACGCGCCAGATCATCCGATGCTCCAACACGGCTGAACAGCCGATCAACAATACCGATATGCGCAGATGTAGCCGGAACGTAAGAGCCCATCTGAGCGAGAATTGCGATCAACGCATTCTGGCGCAGGAAGGTCGATTTACCGCCCATATTGGGGCCGGTCAAAAGCCAGATCGCGCCAAATTTCTGATCGCCTTCTGGTGATAAATCGCAATCATTGGCCACAAACGGATTAGCGGCCTGCTTTTTCAGCGCCTGCTCGACCACAGGATGACGGCCGCCATCAATGGCAAAGTTCAGACTGTCGTCCACCTTTGGACGACAATAGCCCTGCTCATCGGCCAGAACACCCAGCGCTGCCGACACATCCATCACACCAAGCGCTGCAGCACCGGCACGAATAGCATCGGCATTTTCAACTGTGTGACGGATTAATTCTTCGAAAATTGCCAGTTCAATCGACAGTGCACGATCAGCGGCATTGGCAATTTTGGTTTCAAGCTCCGCCAGCTCTGTTGTGGTGAAACGCATGGCGCTGGCCATAGTCTGGCGATGGATAAACCGTGCTTTGGCCTCATCCGTATCGGTCAGTGCACCGGCATTATTGGCAGTCACCTCGATGAAATAGCCCAGCACATTATTATGCTTGATCTTGAGCGATTTTACGCCCGTCTCTTCCATGTAATCAGCCTGAAGTCCGGCAATCACGCGACGCGACTGATCACGGAGACTGCGCATTTCATCCAGCTCGGCACGATAGCCCGTGCGGATAAAACCGCCATCACGTTTCAGCAATGGCAGTTCTTCCGCCAAAGTCTGATCAAGCAATTGCGCATAATCTTCCGGCAATGCGAGGATAGAGCGGCAGGCTTGTGCCAGCTCTTCCGGCAATTGCTTATCCTGAAACAGTTGGCGCACCAGATGTGCCGCCTGGAAACCGGCATGCAGGGCACCAAGATCACGCGGACCACCGCGCCCGACCGCCAGACGTGACAAGGCACGCGGCATATCCGGCACACCGCGCAAAGCAGCACGCAGCCCCTGTGCCAAGGGTGTTTCACTTAAGAAAAACGCGACCGAATCCTGTCTTGTAGTAATTTTTTCCGGCTCAGTCAGCGGCGCTGTCAGGCGCTCGGCCAGCAGGCGTGCACCGGCACCGGTGACCGTGCGGTCAACCGCCTTGAGCAATGAGCCTTCACGATTGCCGGAGAGCGTGCGCATCAGTTCCAGATTGGCGCGGGTTGCCGGATCAATAAACAGCGACGACCCATCCGTCTCACGTTCTGGCCGCATCAGCGGCGGGCGCTCGGCAATCTGGGTTTTCTCTAAATATGCAATGGCACCGGAAATGGCGGAAAGTTCGGTGCGGTTGAATTCACCGAAACCATCCAAAGTTGCCACGCCGTAATAGCGCTTGATGCGTTCTTCTGCCGTTGAACTTTCAAACAGGCTCGGATGTTGTGGCATGACAATACGCCCGAGCAGATCCAGTACCGGACGGATTTGCGGATCCTGAAAGGCGGTTTCCGGCACGATCAGCTCGCTCGGATCAACGCGCATAATATCGGCATAGAGTTTTTCAGGCGTGGTTTCCGTCATGCGGAACTGGCCGGTGGAAATATCAATCCATGCCAGCGACAGCCGACCTTCTTCCGCACCTTTTACGCGGCCAAGTATCATCAGGAAATTAGCGCGCGCCGGATCAAGCAGTTTCTCTTCTGTGATTGTGCCCGGTGTAACAAGACGGATCACATCGCGTTTCACCACGGATTTGGAGCCGCGCTTCTTCGCCTCTGCCGGATCTTCCACTTGCTCACAGACGGCCACGCGGAAGCCCTTGCCGATCAGACGCTGCAAATAATCATCTGCCGTATGCACCGGCACACCGCACATCGGAATATCTTCACCCAGATGTTTGCCGCGCTTGGTCAGTGTAATCCCGAGAGCCTCTGATGCCTCAATCGCATCATTGAAAAACAACTCATAAAAATCGCCCATACGATAGAACAGCAGGCTGTCGGGATAGGCAGCCTTGATCTCAATATATTGTTCCATCATCGGCGTCGGGCGCGCGGTGAGGCCTGCATCATAAGTGCTCTGCGGCTCATCTGCGAGTTCAGGCGTCCGGTCAGGTTTTACTGAGGCTGTATCATGCTGCGTCATAGGGAATACACATGTTCCTGAAATAATTTTTCAAAATCCTGCACGAGCATTTCCGGTTTTGATTAAACCAATAGGAAATGCTCTGCCATTTTGTTTTCCGCGTATCTTGTTCCGAAAACCGCTTCACACTTTTCGGGATACGCTTCAGTTTAAAACTTCCAACAAAGCCCTGTGAAGCAGCCAGTTGCTTATATCCCCGTGATTTTCGCCGGAAGCCGATTATACGAATATTGTCTTTAAACATCGGAATCTTTTCAAATATTGCGCTACACAAACAGGCCGACTTGATATAAACACACTGCCCAGCCATCCGAAGGATGTTTCAATATATTATAATACTATGGCCGTTCACGCTGCATAAGCTGACAACCGCCCTCGCAGAGAAAATCGGAGGGGTCAATGACCAACGATAAGACCACCCAGAAGCCGCAATCTGGCCAGAAACCACAAGCCGGAAAAGGCACATCCCTGACGGAGCAAGAGGCGCTGGATTTCCACTCCAAAGGGCGTCCGGGCAAACTAGAAATTACTCCGACCAAGCCAATGGCTACGCAGCGCGATCTGTCGCTGGCCTATTCTCCGGGTGTTGCTGTACCGGTCAAAGCGATCGCGGAAGATCCCGCCAAAGCCTATGACTATACATCCAAAGGCAATATGGTTGCCGTGATCTCCAACGGCACCGCTATTCTGGGTCTTGGCAATCTCGGCGCGCTGGCTTCCAAGCCGGTGATGGAAGGCAAGTCGGTGCTGTTCAAGCGTTTTGCCGATGTGGATTCCATCGATCTGGAAGTCGATACCACCGATGTGGAAGAATTCATCAATTCCGTGCGCTATCTCGGCCCGAGCTTCGGCGGTATCAATCTGGAAGACATCAAAGCGCCTGAGTGCTTTGTCATCGAAAGCCGCCTGCGCGAGCTGATGAATATTCCGGTTTTCCACGATGACCAGCACGGTACTGCAATCATTGCCGCCGCCGGTATGATCAATGCTCTGCACCTCACCGGCCGCGACCTGAAGACCACCAAAATGGTTTGCAACGGTGCCGGTGCTGCCGGTATCGCCTGTATCGAACTGGTCAAAGCCATGGGCTTTGCGTCCGAAAATGTCACGCTGTGTGACACCAAAGGCGTGGTCTGGCAGGGTCGTACTGAAGGTATGAACCAGTGGAAATCCGCCCATGCGGTCAAGACTGAGAAGCGCACGCTGGCGGAAGCCATGGAAGGCGCGGATATTTTCTTCGGTGTTTCCGCTAAAGGTGCACTGACCGAAGATATGGTTCGCTCCATGGCCGATAATCCGATTATTTTCGCCATGGCCAATCCTGATCCGGAAATCACACCGGAAGAAGTCGCAGCTATCCGCTCCGATGCGATTGTCGCGACCGGCCGCTCTGACTATCCAAACCAGGTCAACAACGTCCTCGGCTTCCCGTATATTTTCCGTGGTGCGCTCGATGTTCGCGCCACCACCATCAATGATGCGATGAAAGTTGCTGCGGCCAATGCGCTGGCAGAACTGGCACGCACGGATGTGCCGGATGATGTGGCTGCCGCCTATCAGGGAAACCGCCCGCGCTTCGGTCCGAATTATATTATTCCGGTGCCGTTTGACCCACGCCTGCTCTCCACAATTCCGGTTGCTGTTGCCAAAGCCGCAATGGACAGCGGTGTTGCCGGTAAGCCGATTGAAGATCTGGATGCCTATGCACGGTCTCTGGCTGCGCGTCGCGATCCGATCGCCTCGACAATGACCGGCATTTATGACCGTATTCGCCGTCATACCAAGCGCGTGATTTTTGCCGAAGGTGAAGAACCTCAAATCATCCGTGCCGCCGTTTCCTTCACATCGCAGGGTCTGGGTAAAGCCATTCTGCTCGGCCGAGAAGACCGCATTCGTGAAACAGCCGAACAGGCCGGTATCGACCTTGACAAACTTGGTATTGAAATCACCAATGCCCGTCTGTCCAAGCGCACCTCGGAATATGCTGATTATCTCTATGAGAAGTTGCAGCGTAAAGGCTACCTGTTCCGCGACTGCCAGCGCATGATCAATAATGACCGCAACCATTTTGCGGCCTGCATGGTCGCCATGGGCGATGCGGACGGCATGGTTACCGGCGTAACCCGCAATTATGCCACCAGCATTGAAGATGTACGTCGCGTGATTGATGTGAAACCGGGTCACCGGATGATCGGTGTATCGCTGGCTCTGTGCCGTGGCCGTACCGTTTTCATCGCCGATACTGCGGTGCATGAACAGCCGACAGCGGAAGAACTGGCTGATATTGCCGTGGAAGCCGCCAATGTTGCACGCCGCATGGGTTATGTGCCGCGCGTTGCCATGCTGGCTTATTCCACCTTCGGTCATATGTCCGGTGCGCGTTCGGAAAAAATTCAGGAAGCCGTGCGTATTCTCGAAAAACGCCATGTGGACTTTGAATTTGACGGTGAAATGAGTGCCGATGTGGCTCTCAACGGCAAGCTGATGGAATCCTATCCGTTCACCCGCCTGACAGGCCCAGCCAATGTGCTGGTGATGCCAGATTATCATGCGGCCTCCATCGCCGCTGATATGCTGCAGGAACTGGGCGGCGCAACACTGATCGGCCCGTTGCTGACCGGTCTCGACAAGGCTGTGCAGATCGTACCGCTGAGCGCCAAGGATTCCGACATTGCCAATATGGCGGCCTTTGCCGCCTATGCGGCAACCAACTGATTATTTCAGTAACCAAACTCAAAAGGCCGGAGCACTCTCCGGCCTTTTTTGTTTAAAGCACAATGCAGACTTACCGTTGCGTTCAGCTTTAATCCATGCTCAGTTTTCTGCATCGTAACTTTGCTACTACGGAACCATGATCCATGCGCTTGTCCGATCTTCATCTTGACCGCATCATTGACAGGCAGGCGCTTGCTGCCGCGCTCACAGAGATCGTCAACGCAGATGCAAGCAAAGACCAGATGCGCAATCAGGTTCTGAAAACACTAAAAACCACATGGAAAGACGGTAAAGCCCGTGCCGAGACCATGTTGCTGGAAGACGGCGGCGGTATTGCCTGTGCCAGACGCATCAGCGGCTTAATGGACCAGATCATTGCCGCACTTTATGATTTTACCGTTGAGCATATTTATCCGGCGGTGAACCCGTCCAAAGCGGAAAGCCTCGCCATTGTCGCTGTCGGCGGTTACGGACGCGGCGGTCTGGCACCGGGTTCTGATATCGACCTGCTGTTTCTGCTGCCCTATAAGCAAACGCCATGGGGCGAGCAGGTTGTGGAATATATGCTCTATATGCTCTGGGATATGGGGCTGAAAGTCGGGCATTCCACGCGCAATATTGATGATGCCATCCGCCTGTCGCGCGAAGATATGACCATCCGCACCTCATTACTGGAGGCGCGTTTTCTCACCGGCAGCCAAGAACTTTTTGACGAACTCACCACCCGTTTCGATCAGGAGATCGTTGCCGACAGCGGTGCGGAATTTGTGCAGGCCAAGCTGATTGAGCGCGATATCCGCCACAAGAAAGCGGGTTCAACGCGCTATCTGGTGGAACCGAATGTTAAGGAGAGCAAAGGCGGGCAGCGCGACCTGCAAACCCTGTTCTGGATTGCCAAATATATTTACCGCGTTCATTCCACAGAAGAGCTGATTAAACGCGGTGTTTTCTCCCGCAGCGAAGCAAAGCTGTTCAGCAAGGCCGATGATTTTCTCTGGGCTGTGCGCTGCCATATGCATTTTCTTTATGGCAAGGCGGAAGAGCGCCTGTCCTTCGACATTCAGCGTGAGATTGCCACCCGCCTCGGCTATACCGATCATCCGGGGCAGACCGGTGTTGAACGCTTCATGAAGCATTATTTTCTGGTCGCCAAAGATGTCGGTGATCTGACCCGCATCATCAGTGCCGCACTGGAAGAAGAGCAGTTCAAAGAAACACCGGGCACCGGCCAGATCTATTCCACACTGACCCGCAAAAAACGCAAAATTGCCGGCAGCACGGACTTCATTCTCGACCATAACCGCATCAATATTGCTGATGATGAGGTGTTTCAGCGTGATCCGGTTAATCTGATCCGGCTGTTCTATCTCGCCGATAAACACGGGTTGCAATATCACCCGCATGTTATTCAGCGCGTCAGCCGCTCGCTGAAACTGATCAAAAGCGATGTGCGCAATGACAAGGAAGCCAACCGGTTATTTCTGGAAATTGTCGCCTCGCCGCGCACACCGGAACGTACCTTGCGCCGCATGAATGAATCCGGCGTGCTGGGGCAGTTCATTCCTGATTTTGGCAAGATCGTCGCGATGATGCAGTTCAATATGTATCATCATTATACCGTCGATGAGCATCTGCTGCGCTGCATCGCCATTATGTCCGAGATTGAACATGAGACGCTGAAAAACGAGCATCCGCTCGCCCACAGCCTGTTGCCGACACTGAAAAATGATCGTCATCTGCTCTATGTGACCTTGCTGCTGCACGATATTGCCAAAGGCAGGCCGGAGGATCACTCCACCGCCGGAGCGAAAATCGCCCGCAAATTATGTCCGCGTTTCGGGCTTAATCCGTCAGAGACAGAATTGGTGGCATGGCTGGTGCAGGAACATCTGACTATGAGCAAGGTTGCGCAATCACGTGACCTCAACGACCGCAAAACCATTGCCGATTTTGCCGCCATTGTGCAGACCACCGAGCGGCTGAAACTACTGCTGCTGGTAACAATCTGCGATATTAAAGCTGTCGGCCCCGGCGTCTGGAACGGCTGGAAAGGCCAGTTGCTGCGCACACTCTATCATGAAACAGAATTACTGCTGACCGGCGGTTTCTCGGAAGTGAGCCAGACTGAACGCAGCAATCAGGCACGCTGCCAGCTGGCCGAGCAGCTTGGCGACTGGCCGGAGGACAAGCGGAAAGCTGTTCTGGCACTGCATTATGATAATTATATGCTGACCGTGCCGCAGGAAGACCAGAAACGTCATGCGGATTTCATCCGTGCCAGCGATGAAGCAGGCAAAATCCTCAACATTCTGGCACGCCCGCATGAATTTGAAGCGGTGACCGAACTGACAATTCTGTCTCCCGATCACCCGCGTCTGTTGTCAATCATTGCCGGTGCTTGTGCAGCGGCAGGTGCCAATATTGTTGATGCACAGATTTTCACCACCACGGACGGGCGGGCGCTCGATACCATTCTCATCAGCCGTGAATTCGATACCAATGATGATGAAATGCGCCGTGCTGCGCGTGTTGGTCAACTGATTGAAGATGTGCTGACCGGCACCACCTATCTGCCGGAGGTTCTGGCACGCAAGACAAAGGCGCGACGCTCTGCCCGTGCTTTTCATGTCACGCCGCGGGTGCATATCAATAATACGCTCTCGGAAAAATTCACAGTGATTGAGGTCAAAGGGCTGGATCGTACCGGTCTGTTGTCGGAAATTACCAATGCGATTTCCGATCTTTCGCTCAATATTGCCTCGGCGCATATCACGACATTCGGTGAGAAAGTGATTGATACTTTCTATGTCACCGGTCTCGACGGGCAAAAAATCACCGGTACGACCAAGCAGGCCAATATCCAGAAACGCCTCCTCAGCTTGTTTGACAAGAGCGGGAGTGATAGCAGAGCACCAGATAACAAAAACGGCGATCCGAAAAAATTGCGCGAAACGGCAGGTTAATCCGGCTTGCGTCTTTTTAAAGCCTGCCGCACTGCCTGCCTGTCCTTCCCTATTCACGAGATGAATTCATGAGCCTGCTGAAAAAATTCGCAACTGTTGCTTCCGGCACGCTGATGAGCAGAATCTTCGGCTTTACCCGTGAAATGCTGATGGCAGCGTTTCTCGGAACCGGCCCTGTTGCGGATGCTTTCAACACCGCTTTCCGCTTCCCGAATACTTTCCGGCGACTGTTTGCTGAGGGTGCATTCAACGCCGCTTTCGTGCCGCTCTTTGCCAAAGAGATCGAGCAAAATGGTATGGATGGTGCCAAGCGCTTTTCTGAAGAAGTCTTCGGTGTGCTGTTCACCATTCTTCTCGGACTGACCATTGCCATGGAGCTTTCCATGCCGTTTCTGGTCAGTACAGTTATTGCACCGGGCTTCACCAGTGATCCGGTGAAGTTTGAGAATACGGTCAATCTGGCGATGATCATGTTCCCCTATCTCGCCTGTATGTCGCTGGCAGCGATGATGGGCGGTATGCTCAACAGCCTGCATAAATATTTCGCGGCAGCCATTGCGCCGGTTTTCCTGAATTTCATTCTGATCGGCGCGCTGCTGCTGGCATGGGCGCAGAATTACGACCCGCTGCAAATCGGTTATGCCCTGTCCTGGGGTGTGATGGCGGCAGGTGTTGTACAGCTCGCCATTGTCTGGTTTGCAGTACGCCGTGCCGGCATCAAAATCGGCTTTCGCCGCCCGAAACTGACCCCCAATGTACGCCGCCTGCTGGTACTGGCACTGCCTGCCGCGATTACCGGCGGCATCACGCAAATCAATCTGCTGATTAATACCAATATTGCATCCGGCTCAGCCGGTGCCGTATCCTCTCTCGTTTATGCTGACAGGTTTTATCAGTTGCCGCTCGGCGTGGTTGGTATTGCTGTTGCCACCGTTCTGCTGCCGGAATTGTCGCGTGCCTTGCGCGGCGGCCATATGCAGGAAGCCGGAAATCTGCAGAACCGTTCTGTCGAATTCACTCTGTTCCTGACATTGCCTGCGGCGGCAGCCCTGCTGGTTTTCTCCGAACCACTGGTGCGCCTGTTGTTTGAACGCGGGCAGTTCGGCCCGGAATCCACGCTGATTGTTTCACAAATTCTCGCAGTGTACGGTCTCGGCCTGCCAGCCTTTGTGCTGATTAAAGCCTTTATTCCGGGTTTCTTCGCCCGTGAGGATACCCGCACACCGATGATCTTTGCCGGTATTTCGGTGGTGGTGAATGTGACACTGGCGCTGATCCTGTTCCCGCGTCTCGGCCCAACCGGCATTGCCACGGCGGAAATCACCGCCGGTTGGGTCAATGCCGTTCTGCTGCTGTCCGTGCTGATCTGGCGCAAACATTGGGATTATGATGCCGGTCTCATCCGCCGTATTCCGCGCCTGATTATCGCAGCAGCGATCATGGCCGCAGCTCTGTATTTTGCCACTCAATATTTTGAAACCTATTTGAGCAGGCAGGCAGGACTACTGGTGCAGGCAACAACGCTCGGCCTGCTCGTGATCGGCAGCATGATTGTTTATTTTGCGACGGTTTTTGCCATTGGCGGTGCCAGCCTCTCCGCCCTGAAAGGCAATATGCGCCGCCGTAAAAAAGCAGCAACAACGCCGGAAAATACAGATATTTCCGCTTGATTGCTTTTCAGCACTCTGGCAGTAATAACGCATCCGGAAGACAGGATTACACGCCTGCCTTCCGGATATTTTTTATAATCCAAACTTTTTAGCCAAGACTGGCAGCATGCGTCCAAACCACATATGCCAGCCTTAAAAGCAACCCCAGAGCATCCCTGATTATCAAACCTTACGTTTCGACGATAATCACGCTCGACCGGCTCTCCACCAGCTTCAGGATTTATCAAGAATGAACACCTTCAAAGAACGCATTTTCTCCGGCGCACAACCAACCGGCAATCTTCACCTCGGCAATTATCTTGGCGCAATCAAACGCTGGGTCGCCTTGCAGGACGATAAGGATTGCGTCTATTGCGTCGTTGATATGCATGCGCTGACAATTTTACCGGATCCTGTGGAACTTTTAAATTCCACGCGTGAACTCACCGCCGCCTATCTGGCTGCCGGTCTTGATCCGAAGAAGAGCATTGTCTTCAATCAGAGCCGCGTGCGCCAGCATGCGGAACTTGCATGGGTGTTCAACTGTATTGCTCGTATCGGCTGGATGAACCGCATGACGCAGTTCAAGGACAAAGCCGGTAAAGACCGCGAAAATGCCTCGCTGGGTCTGCTGGCCTATCCGAGCCTGATGGCTGCTGACATTCTGCTCTATCGTGCCACCGCCGTGCCAGTTGGCGACGACCAGAAACAGCATCTTGAACTGACACGTGACATTGCGCAGAAATTCAACAATGACTATTCCGACCGCATTGCCTCACTCGGTATCGGCGTGGAAATGGCTGTTGGTGATGAAACTGTATCGGGCTTTTTCCCGATCACAGAGCCGCTGATTTCCGGCCCTGCGATGCGTATCATGTCGCTGCGTGACGGCACCAAGAAAATGTCGAAATCCGATCCGTCCGACTTGTCGCGTATCAATCTGATTGATGATGAAGACACCATCACCAAGAAGATCCGTAAAGCCAAGACAGATGCCGATGCTATTCCTTCAGAAGTGGAAGGGCTGGAAGGCCGTCCGGAAGCGGATAATCTGATCGGTATCTTCGCAGCTTTGACCAACACGGACAAAGCAGCCGTCTTGCGTGATTTCGGCGGCAAGCAGTTCTCTGAGTTCAAAGCATCGCTTGCAGAACTCGCTGTTTCGCAGCTTTCTCCAATCACGCATGAAATGCGTCGACTGGTAGCCGATCCGGCCTATATTGATGCCGTTCTGCGTGACGGTGGTGAACGCGCAAGCGTGATTGCTGAAGAAACCATGCACAATGTCCGCGACATTGTCGGCTTTCTGCAGAAATAAAAATACAAAAAAGGCAGGGAATTCCCTGCCTTTTTTATTTCTATTGCGCCTCGAAGGTCAGAGTACCAACTGAGCCCGTATCAAAATCGCTTGATTGATAATCGCCGTAGATTTTGATTTGCGTAAAACCTGCCTCACGCAGTGCCAGTTCCAGCTCGAACACGCCCCACCAGCGTAAAGAAAATAGTTCCATCTCCGTTGCCACCAGTTGCGTGTCTTGCCATAGCTCATAACGCAGCTGCGATGTCACCACCTGTTTGACATAATCCGTTGCGGTGCGCATTTCCTGCAAGGTCAGCAAATCTTCGCCATCCTGCCAGTGCCGCGCACGCGGTGCGTGATCCATGAAATCACCGACCACAGAAATATCCAGCAGTAATTTGCCGTTTGGAGCCAGCGTCTCTTTACTGCGTCGCAGGAAGCTCATCGCATCAAGCGGATCGGTCATGAGCTGGAAAGAACCGGCTGGCAGCACAATCGCTGCAAATTTTTGCGCATAATGAAATGTCGTGAAACCCTGCAGGCTCAGCTCTGCATTTACACCATATTGCGCGCAATTTGCTTTGCACAGCTCAAGCATTTCAGGAGACAGATCAAACCCGCTGACGCTGTGCCCCGCCTGTGCCAGCGGCACCAGCATACGGCCATTGCCCGTTGCCGGCTCCAGAACCGGCCCTGTGGTGGTTTTCAGGCGTTCGAGATAGAATTCCACATCGCCGAAAGAGCGCCCGACCGGTTTATCCAACTCGTAAACGCGCGAGGCCAGCTTGCCATAAGTCTTGGTCATTTTTGAACTTTGCCTTGTCCGCAGCAAGCAGAAACCGGCCCTGAAGCCGCAACAACTCTGCCGCACATAAAAAATCACTCTGTTACACAGTAATGTGAAACGGCAAGAAATGCAGGACGATAGCCTGTCTTTTCAAACACAAAGTGCCTGAAAACACAATATAAACGACGGGCATAGATTTTACGGCACAGGTTCAGGACAGAAAATTGCGTAATTTTCATAAGGCAAATATGTAAAATTTCGCCCCGCCACAAAATTGTCATCTTGCAGTCGGGCCTATTGAGTGGCAAATTCCCGCGCATGGTTTCAAAACGTCTTAGCCGGGAAGCCGGCCACCGCCGTAAATTTCTTGTCTCAATTGATGAAACGCCCGAATGCGGACGTGCGGTTGCCTATGCATCACGCCGTGTGCGCAATACCGGCGGCGCATTGGTGTTGCTGTTCGTCATCGACCCGTCAGATTTCCAGCAATTCCTTGGTGTCGGCAATATTATGCGGGCAGAGGCACTGGAACGGGCGCAGACAGCACTGAATAAATATGCAACACAATTGCGTGAGCAATACGGCATTGAGCCTGAACTGATTGTGCGCGAGGGGCAGACTGCGGAAGAAATTCACAGCCTGATTGAAGAAGATCAGGATATTGCCATTCTGGTACTGGCTGCCGGTTCCGGCAAAGAAGGTCCGGGACCGCTGGTACAGTCGATCGCGGGGCGTGGCGCATCCTTCCCTGTTCCGGTCACAGTCATTCCGTCAGATCTTTCTGACGATGACATTGATGCCGTCGCCTGAAACACCTATATTAAGAGCAATCACGCAACTCTGTGGTCATGGTTGCCGTATTTTCTTTACAGCCCCTCATTTAACACGGGAGAACTTCAATGTTCATCCAGACTGAAGCCACACCTAATCCGGCGACCCTGAAATTCCTGCCGGGTAAAGTGGTTATGCCGGAAGGCACTGCTGATTTCCGCGATGCGGACAGCGCCGCCAATACCTCGCCTCTCGCCGCTAAACTCTTCGCAGTACCAGGCGTAAACGGCGTATTTTTCGGCTATGATTTCATCACTGTCAGCAAAGACGGTGCAGAATGGCAGCATCTCAAACCGGCCATCCTCGGCACGATTATGGAACATATGATGTCCGGCGCACCGGTCATGGCGTCAGAACAGTCCAAAGGTCACGATCATACCGAAGGCGAGTTCTTCGCCGATGCGGATGCGGAAATCGTTGAAACCATCAAAGAACTGATCGAAACCCGCGTGCGCCCTGCTGTGGCACAAGACGGTGGTGACATCACATTCCGTGGTTTTGAGCATGGTGTTGTTTATCTGCATATGAAAGGCGCCTGCTCCGGCTGCCCGTCTTCAACAGCAACACTGAAACACGGTATTCAGAATCTGCTGAAACATTTCGTTCCGGAAGTTCTGCAGGTCGAAGCTATCTGAGATTTCAGAAAAATCATCAATAAAAAACGCGGCTTAAAAGCCGCGTTTTTTATTATCTCTGCCATACCAGATTACAGCACAACAACCTTGGCACCGACACCGGCACGGTCATACAAATCCATAATATCCTGATTAATCAGACGGATGCAGCCGGAAGATACATTCTTGCCGATAGACCACCATTCCGGCGTCCCATGGAGACGATAGCCGCTGTCACGTCCGCCTTTATACAGATAGAGCGCACGGGCCCCCAGCGGATTGTTCAGACCGGGTTTCATGCCACCGGCATATTTTGCCAGTTCCGGCTGGCGCTTGATCATCGGTGCCGGTGGTGTCCATGTCGGCCATTCACGTTTCATGGCAACTTTGGCATTGCCTTTCCACTGAAAGCCCTCACGACCAACACCGATACCATAGCGCATCGCCTTACCATCCGGCTCGACATGATATAAAAACTTGTTCTGCGTATCGACGACAATTGTACCGGGCGCTTCTGTCGTTTCATATTTAACCTGCTGACGGCGATATTCCGGTGCGATTTTCTGAACAGGAACCGTCGGCAGCACATAGGCTGCATCTGTAACACTGGAATAGGATGCCGTACTGGTCTGAAAAGGTGAGGTTGTCGAACAACCGGCCAGCGCCATTGTCAAAAAAAGACCCGCGGCGGAGAGTGCATTTCTGTATACCATTTTTCCCCTCAGAAAACCGTAATGACAGTCAACATTTGTTGGGAACAAGTTAATCATTGATCCTTAATCAATCATTAACCATGATTATCTTTTATAAAATCCGTTACCCAAGATAAACGGACACCTATACTGACAGAGACACATGCCAATTATCTCGCCTTTTCAACAACATCCTCTCAGTGACGGCCGTCAGTCTGAACTGGCATTGCTGGTGCGGCGCGGCGTGCAGCGCCTGTGTCTTGATTTGAATATTTATGTTTTGCCTGAAATTTCTCTGCGTTCAGGCAGGCGCGCCGATTTGGTCGGGCTGACGCGCAAAGGTGAAATCTGGATTATTGAAATCAAATCATCTGTCGAGGACTGGAAAGCCGATCAGAAATGGCCGGATTACCGCAATTATTGCGACCGGCTGTTTTTTGCCACCCATGCACAGGTGCCGCGCGAGATCTTTCCGGAAGATTGCGGTTTTATACTCTCGGACGGTTATGGCGGGGAAATTCTGCGCGATGCACCGGAGCACAAACTGGCACCAGCCACACGCAAAGCGCTGACATTACAGCTGGCGCGGATCGGCGCAAACCGGCTGACACTTGCAGAAATGGCAGGCGTGTCGATGCCGCTCAGTGATGCCGACTGAAAGACCAGCCGGCATAATTATAAACATAAAGCTTAACGCGGAGCGCGTTTGGCCAGAATACGCTGCAAAGTACGGCGATGCATATTCAGGCGGCGTGCTGTTTCAGAAACATTGCGTTCGCACATTTCATAAACGCGCTGAATATGTTCCCAACGCACGCGGTCTGCGGACATCGGGTTTTCCGGAGGCGCAATCTTCTCACCGTCACGGCGGGTCAGCGCTGCAAAAACCTCATCCGCATCCGCAGGCTTGGAAAGATAATCAATCGCACCGATTTTGACGGCATTCACAGCGGTGGCAATATTGCCGTAACCGGTCAGCACAATGGCGCGGGTATCTTCACGCTTGGCACGGATAGCTTCAATAATGTCCAGACCATTACCGTCGCCGAGGCGCATATCAACAACGGCATAGGCCGGAGCTGCCAGCTTCACAGCAGCAATGCCTTCCTCAACGGATTCAGCTGTTGTTACTGTAAAACCACGGCTTTCCATAGCACGCGCGAGCCGCTGCAGAAACGGTTTGTCGTCATCAACCAGAAGAAGCGAAGGATCACTGCCGATGGCAAGGTGATCATCCTGACTCATATCATCCATCAGGTATTCCTTACTCGTCTTTTGTCTTTTTACTTATTGCTGCGCCTGCGTCAAAAAGTCAAATATGCAATGTAACTATTCATGTAAAACGACAAAATTCATAGCATTTCACAGAGATTTTACTCAAAATATGCCTATAAAGGCCACAGTTTCAAACACTGAAAAACGAATCTTTCAGTCTCAGACACCCTCCCCGCTTCTCCGGAGAATCGGATTTATGCTGTCAGCGCCTGCCGCGACCAGACAATCGTAATTTCCGCACCGCTTTGACCCGGTTCAGGACGATTGGCAAAGGAGATATGCGCACCGGAACGCTCCAACAGTGTTTTGGCAATGAACAGCCCAAGCCCCAATCCGCCGCCATTGCGCTCATCGCTGCGGCGCGACATATAAGGCTCGCCAATCCTGTCGAGCATATCAACGGAAAAGCCTTTGCCATCATCACGGATCGTGATGCGTACCGAATTTTCATCCCAGCCCCAAACCACTTGTGTCTCGGTCTTGGCAAAATCCACGGCATTCTCGATCAGATTACCCAGACCATAAATCACACCGGGATTGCGACGGACAACCGGCTCGGCAATCATTGATTTGGGATCAGGTTTTTTCTCAACATCAATCTGAATGCCGAAATTACGATGCGGCGCGATCACCTCTTCAATCAGCGAGGACAATGCCAGTTTCGACATATGCTCTTCGCCTTCCGAAGACAGGCTGGTGAGACGTTGCAGAATTTCGCGACAGCGCTGTGCCTGAGAGGACAACAACTGAATGTCCTCGGCATAACGGTCATCACTTTTCAGAGCACGCTGCATTTCCTTGACCACCAGTGTGATGGTCGCCAACGGTGTCCCCAACTCATGAGCAGCAGCAGCGGCAAGACCGTCAAGCGCCGATAAATGCTGCTCACGCTGCAGCACCAACTCAGTGGCGCTCAAAGCATCACCCAGCAAACGCGCCTCTTCGGCAATCCGGTAAACATAAACCCCGCTGAAAATCAGCGTCGAAACAATGGCACACCAAACGCCGATGACAAACATCAGCGGCAGTTCCAGCGTCATACCGCTATACCATGGCAGCGGCAGATGCCACACCACCAGTACGCTGGCACAGGCAATCGCCATCAGGCCGAGCAGCAAAATACTGCGCACAGACAGAGCGGTTGATGCAATAATCACCGGTACGACCAGCAGCACGGCAAACGGATTTTGCAGACCGCCGGTCAGATAAAGCAGGCCGGTGAGTTGCAGGATATCAAAGGCCAGTACCAAAAGAACCGTGCGCAAATCCAGACGGTGATTGAGCTGATAGCGGAAGGATAAGAACAGGTTCAGCCATGCCGATACGGCAATCAGCGCGAAGCTGATACCCAACGGAAACACAAAATTCAGCGACAGAGAAACGAACAAAACAGCTGCGGTCTGGCCGGTAATGGCAAACCAGCGCACGCGCACCAATGTTGTCAGACGCAAGCGACGGGAAAGCGACGAGGCCCGGTTTATCAGATCACCATTTGCCATTCAGTCATTCCCCGTAAATTATCGCGCATAAAATGCCTTATGCGGCAAAATCGGCATGTACGCAAGCAAATCTGCGCCATCCTGCCGCAGGCTAATTTCCCCCGAACGCTCCCGCCATATTTTGGTTATGGCGAGCCAAAAATGGTGCTCTGCGAGAACCGGAGCGGAGCGTACAATAGTACGTGAGCCTAGGTAAGCGCAGAAGAGTGCCATTTGCAGGCCGCCAGAGCCGAAATATTCAAGTCCCGCGTGGTTTGGCACGCCGAGTGGGATCCGCCTCTGCGGGATTTTCCGGCCAGACATGGCGCGGATAACGGCCGCGCATATCGGTGCGCACATCGGCCCATGAGCCTTTCCAGAAATTCGGCAAATCGCGGGTGATCTGGATCGGTCTATGCGCCGGAGATAGTAGCTCCAGCAACAGCGGCACCGTATCGCGGGCAATGGAAGGATGCGTCGTCAGGCCGAACAGCTCCTGCACCCGCACGGCGATTACCGGTTCATCGCCCTCATAATTAATTGCGATATTGGAGCCGGTCGGCACAGTAAAATGTGTTGGTGCCAAAGTATCAATCTGCCGTTGCAGATCAAACGGCACGAGAGAGCGCAGGCCATTCATCAAAGCAGTTTGACTGATTTTATCGAGCCGCGCCTCGCCGGTCAGGAACGGCAGCAACCAGTCTTCCAGTGTCGCCAGTAGATGCTCATCATCCATCGACGGCCATGACTCACCTAGCCCGCGATAAAGCCAGCCAAGGCGACGGCGCAGCGTTAAAGAAGACTTGTCCCAAGGCAGAATATCCAAACCATATTGGCGCACAGCCTGAATAACACCCAAGTCAGCGGCTTCACCCGATGGCGCTGCCAGATTTTTCTCTGACAGAGTTATTGCGCCCAACCGCACTGCCTCACGGGCACGCAAGGCTTTGCGTTCAGGGTCATAGATAACCTGCTGGCCGCCTTCGATCTGGCTCACCAAGCTCTTGCGGATATCCTCTTCACTCACCTCAGCGGCTGAGAGAATGCGCTGCGCCCCTGCCCGTCCGGTCAGATCAGCAACCACCAGCCACGATGCTCGGGACAAATGCTGACTGGCATCCAGCTCGCCGCCACGGCCATTGGCCAGAATAAACTGCCCGCCATTGCCACGCGCTTTGGCCACGCGATCCGGATAAGCATCCAGCAGCAGACGACCCGCATGAACTTCTTCTTTATTTTGCGCATTGGCTACCGGCAAATCTTTAATCAGCGAGCGTGCCAGTCCGCGTGCCTTTTGCGCACGATCACCGCGATCCCGACGAAAACGGGAAAGCCGCGCATCGAGATCAACATCATTACCGCCAAGGCCGCGCTCGGTCATCAGCACGGCAAGCTCTGCCGCCTGCAAGGCTTCACCGCGATTGGCAGCCTCGGCTACCATATGCGCAAGCCGCGCCGGCAAAGCCAGCTTTCTGATCTGTTCACCGGAAGCCGTCAGCCGCCCGTCTGCATCCAGTGCGCCAAGCCGTTTCAGCAAGGTCGCCGCTTCTTTCAGACTGGCCGCTGAGGGTTGATCGAGCAAACGCAAGTCGCTGACATTTTGCACACCCCATGCCGCACAATCGAGCAGCAGCGACGACAGGTCAGCTTCCAGAATTTCCGGCGTGGTAAAACGTGGCAGCGATGATGTTTGCCCCTCATGCCAGAGCCGGATCGCAATGCCGGATTGGGTTCGCCCCGCACGCCCTGCACGTTGCGTAATCGCCGCCTGTGATGCGCGCACGGTTTCCAGCCGCGTCAGACCGGTCGCCGGTTCAAAACGCGGCTGACGCGACAGACCGCTGTCGATCACCACCCGCACACCGTCAATGGTGATTGAGGTTTCGGCAATCGAGGTCGCCAGCACTACTTTGCGTTTGCCTTCCGGTGCCGGTTTGATCGCCGCATCCTGATCGCGCCCGTCCATCGCTCCGTAGAGCGGGCAGAGCATCACATGCTCACCAACCCGCCCTTCAAGGGCACGAACTGTACGCTCAATCTCACCCTGACCGGGCAGAAAACACAGCAAACTGCCCTGTTCATCAGCCAGAACGGCACGAATTGTCCGCGCCATAGCATCTTCAATCCGCTCATCGGCTTTGCGTTCCTGATAGCGGATTTCTACAGGAAAACTGCGGCCTTCACTCTCCACTACCAGCGCATTATCGAGCAGTTCCGCCACCCGCGCACCGTCAAGCGTTGCCGACATCACCAGAATTTTGAGATCGGGGCGCAAGGCTCCCTGCACATCCAGCGCCAGCGCCAGTCCGAAATCAGCATCCAGACTGCGCTCATGAAACTCGTCAAACAGCACCGCGCAGATACCGGATAATTCCGGATCATCAAGGATCATGCGGGCGAACACGCCTTCCGTCACCACCAGAATTTGCGTCTGCGCATTAAAACGGCTGTCGAGGCGCATCCGGTAGCCGACCGTTTTGCCAACCTCTTCGCCGAGCAGGCGTGCCATTTGTGTGGCCGCAGCGCGCGCCGCCAGCCTGCGCGGTTCCAGCACAATAATCCGCCCACCATTGCGCCAGTCTGCCTGTAAAAGATGCAGTGGCACCAAAGTCGTCTTACCCGCACCGGGCGGCGCAACCAGAACGGCAGAGCCGCCAGCCTGCAAGGCATGATCCAATTGCGGCAGCGCCTCACGGACAGGCAAAAGCGGAAGGGATGAAACGGACTGCTGAGGCAAAGACAACGCACCTGATAAATGATTCTGATTGCTGCGAATTATAAACAGCCGCGTTATGCTTTACTATTCTTGAGGAGCAGATATGGCACATCAATTGACATACTCCCCCATAGTATATATTTTCATCACCATATTCATCGGTAGAAAACTATGCCCCACTCACCGGAAGCCAAGAAACGCGTCATGACACGCCTGCGCCGCATCAAAGGTCAGGTGGAAGCGCTTGAGCGCGCGGTTGAGGAAGGCACAGAATGCGGCGCGCTTTTACAGCAGCTTGCCGCCATGCGCGGTGCCGCTACCGGCCTGATGGCAGAAGTTCTGGAAAGCCATTTAAAAGAGACCTTCCAACAGCCGCAGAAAGCTCTATCTCCGGCTGAAATGGATACAGAAATCGACCAGCTTATGCGGATTATCCGCTCTTATCTGAAATAAAAGACCACTGATTTAAGAGGAACAAAGCCATGAAATCGCGCGCAGCCGTTGCCTGGGAGGCCAATAAGCCACTCACTATTGAAACAATCGAAATCGGTGGTCCGAAAGCCGGTGAAGTTCTGGTGGAAATTATGGCAACCGGCGTGTGCCATACCGATGCCTATACGCTGTCCGGCCTTGATTCCGAAGGCAAATTTCCGGCCATTCTCGGCCATGAAGGCGCAGGCATTGTGCGCGAAGTCGGTGCAGGTGTCACCACACTGCGTCCGGGCGACCATGTGATCCCGCTTTACACACCGGAATGCCGCTCGTGCAAAACCTGCCTGTCGCAGCGTTCCAATCTCTGCACCTCGATCCGCGCCACGCAGGGTCAGGGGCTCATGCCGGATCGTACCTCGCGCTTCTCCTGCGACGGCGGCGAAATCTTCCATTATATGGGCTGCTCGACCTTCTCGAACTTCACCGTTCTGCCGGAAATCGCGCTGGCAAAAGTGCGTGAAGACGCACCGTTCGATAAGATCTGCTATATCGGCTGTGGCGTAACAACCGGCATCGGCGCTGTGATTTATACCGCCAAAGTGCGTCCGGGCTCCAATGTTGTGGTATTCGGCCTCGGCGGTATTGGTCTCAATGTTATTCAGGGTGCCCGTATGGTTGGCGCCGATAAGATCATCGGCGTTGATATCAATCCGGCCAAAGTGGAAATGGCGAAGAAATTCGGCATGACCGACTTCATCAATCCGCGTGAAATCGGCAATGACAAGGTGGTGCAGGCCATTCAGGATCTGACCGACGGCGGTGCCGATTATTCCTTCGACGCAACCGGCAATACCGATGTGATGCGTCAGGCACTGGAATGCTGCCATCGCGGCTGGGGTGAAAGCATCATCATCGGCGTGGCTGAAGCAGGCAAGGAAATCGCCACCCGTCCGTTCCAGCTGGTCACCGGCCGTGTCTGGAAAGGTACCGCATTCGGCGGCGCGCGTGGTCGTACCGATGTGCCGAAAATCGTTGACTGGTACATGGAAGGCAAGATCAATATTGATGATCTGATCACCCATAAAATGCCACTTGATGAGATCAACACTGCGTTTGATCTGATGCATGAAGGCAAATCGATCCGTTCGGTCATCACATTCTGATGACACAGTTTATTTTCCGCTGGAACGAGCTCGACGATCTGACACCACGCGCACTCTATGCAATGCTTAAGCTGCGTATGGAGGTCTTTATCGTCGAGCAAAATTGCGCCTTTGCGGAAATCGACGGCAAGGATATCGGTGCGTTTCACTTGCGCATTCTTGATGGGGAGGAGCTCGCAGCAACGCTGCGGGTTCTGCCACCGGAAGAGAATGAAGCAGTAAAAATCGGCCGTGTTGTGGTAGCGCCAAACTATCGGGGCTACAAACTCGGCCAGCGCCTGATGCAGGAAGCTGTTGATTTTGCGCAAGCACGCTTTCCTGACCAGCCAATTGAGCTTGGCGGACAAAGCCATTTGCAGAAATTCTACGGTTCTTTTGGTTTTGTCGCCATTTCCGAAGAATATCTGGAAGACGGCATTCCGCATATCGACATGCGTCTGGAACCGGCAAACGGAGCCTCTGTATGAATTTTCTGCTGCGCCGTCATATGTCCTTCTATATTGCAGCGGCATGCGGCGCGGCAGTCTTTCTGATCTGCCGGATTTTCTCCCTTTCACCGGCGCCGGTGATTGCGGTCAATTGTTTCTTCATTCTCTATCTGCTGATGACTTTCAGGGCATTGCCGCATTTAAGTGCAGCTTATTTGAAGAAACATGCTGCAAGCACTGACGAGCCGGTCTGGATTATTTTTCTCGTCACTTTTGCGACTGTGGTTTCTTCCATCACCTCGCTGTTCATCCTGATAAATCAGCAGCAACAACAGCATGATCAGTTCACATTTGCTGCGACACTGGCCGCAGTGCCGCTTGGCTGGTTTACAATTCATATGATGACAGCCCTGCATTATGCGCATCTGTACTGGGAACCTGATCAGACCACGCCCAAAAACGGAAGCTCAGGACGCAACCATAAAGGCGGCTTTGAATTTCCGAATACGCCGGAGCCCTCCGGTTATGACTTTGTCTATTTTGCTTATGTGATAGGCATGACCGCACAAACCTCCGATACCAGCGTCACGACACCGGCCATGCGCAAGGTCACTCTGCTGCACAGTATCGTCTCCTTTTTCTTCAATACCGTACTTGTTGCCGCAGCCGTCAATGTTGCTGTGGCTCTGGGGAGTTAGTTCATGGAAATCATTTCAAAGGCAAAAGCCTTCGGCGGCAATCAGGGCGTCTATCGCCATAAAAGTGAGGCCTGCCAGTGTGATATGACTTTTGCTTTGTTTCTGCCGCCGCAGGCAGAGCACGGCCCCGTGCCTGTTCTCTGGTATCTCTCCGGCCTGACCTGCACACATCAGAATGTGATGGATAAAGGCGAATATCGCCGCCTTGCCGCCGAACTTGGCATTGCTATTCTCTGTCCTGATACCAGCCCGCGCGGTGATGATGTGCCGGATGAGCCGGATAACTGGCAGTTCGGTAAAGGCGCAGGCTTCTATCTCGATGCTACAGAAGCGCCTTTTGCTAAAAACTATCAGATGTACAGTTATATTACGGAAGAACTGACAGAACTGGTGGCTCAGGAGTTTCCGCTGGATATGTCCCGTCAGGCAATTACCGGCCACTCCATGGGCGGTCATGGGGCAATCACCATTGCGCTGAAAAATCCTGAACGTTTTAAATCTGTCTCAGCTTTTGCACCGATTGCCCAACCTTCCACGGCCGGATGGTCAAAGCCTGCCTTTGAGAAATATCTCGGGCACGATCAGAGTGCATGGCGCGCTTATGATACAACATCGCTGATTGAAGACGGTCACCGGATTGAAAGCCTGTTAGTCGATCAGGGCACAGCGGATAGTTTTCTGGATGATGGTCTGCGCCCGTGGCTGCTACAGGAATCCTGTGCCAAGGCGGCCATCCCGCTCACATTGAATATGCGGGAAGGCTATGACCATTCCTATTATTTCATCTCGACCTTTATGGATGAGCACTTACGCTGGCACGCAGCCCGCCTGTGATATTCCGGTTTTGACGCCAAATCCGGAATTATATGCCGCGCTGTAACTCAGCGCGGCGTCACCTTCATCAGCAAGCCGTTTTTCGGTTGGGTGGTCAGTTTTTGCACCGGCCACGGTTGTGCATCGCCCACCATATCAAAACGATGTTTTGACAACAGAACCGCCAGAGCAATCACCGCCTCCTGCATCGCAAAACTGCCACCAATACAGACGCGCGGGCCCGCACCAAATGGCAGATACTGAAAACGGTCGATCTTATCGCGGTTTTGCGGATGGAACCGCGCCGGAATAAATGCCTCCGGATTATCCCAATATTTCCGGTGCCGGTGAATTGTCCACGGCATCACGATCACCGCTGTGCCTGCCGGAATTTTCAGATCACCGAACTGATCATCCGCAAGCGCCTCACGGTTGATCGAAGGTGCAGGCGGATAAAGCCGCATCGCTTCCTCAAAAGCGGCACGGGTCAGCGGTAGTTTTTCCAGCCATTGATGTGGGGGCAAATCTTTGCCTTCACCATTCATGAATGCATCAATTTCCGCTTCCACGACAGCGCGCTCTGATGGGGCTTGCGCCAGTAAATAGAGCGTCCAGCCCAGTGCCCGTGCAGTTGTTTCATGCCCTGCACCGATAAAGGTAATCAGATTATCCTCAATCTCATCCCGCGACAGGCCATCCGGTTTTTCAGCGGAAGTTTCCGTCTGCAATAACAGTGTCAGGAAATCACTCGGCACGGCTTCACCGCGATCCATCCGCTCTTTGCGCAGCTGAATTGTCTCCGCCACAATGGAACGGAAAAAGCCTAATGAACGGCGGCCGCGCAATTGTGTCAGGCGGGGCAACCAGTCCGGCGCACCGAGCAGATCAAACGGATCGACCCGTCCCATCGTCTCGAACAACCGGTCTGTCTGGCGGGCAAATTCCTTCGGATCACCGGCAATCTCGCCGGAAAATAATGTCTCAGCCAGAATATCATAGGTCAGCAATGTCATATCCCGCGACACATCTGTCACCGTGCCGGATATGCGATAGCGGTTGGTGAAAGTCTGCGCACTTTTCAGCATGGCATCGGCGAAGCCGTGAATATGACGCGGCGTGAACACCGGCGCCATAGCCTTGCGTGAACGCCGCCATGTGGAGCCTTCGGCGGTCAGCAACCCGTCGCGCAGGATCGGGCGCAATACGCGCTGACGGATGGTACCCATCGGATAATTTTGCGGATTTTCCACCAGAACATGACGGATCAGCGCCGGATCATTGGCGATAATCGTATGCATACCGAGCCAGTTCACCTCAACCCACGGCTCATTATAGGAAGGCTCGCCCCAAAGCTCTAACGGGTTACGATAGACAATCCGCATCAGCTCCAGCCGCCCGACCGGATCTTTTCGCGGAACCGGTGCCGGTGGCACAAAAGGCTGCTTTGCCGGAATTGCACCGGCATTTGAAAGTGAAGATCCTAGCAATTCAGTCATGATGCCATCCTGAAAATGTTTCATCATGCTGTTCTGGTATCAGCCTTGTGCCCCCAAACGCATGCCGCAGTTAAATGTCTTCATTCAACGTCCGCAAGCATGCGTCACTCAAGAATCCAGAGCGTACACAGCAAGTTGAATGCGCTGTAAAGGCTCTGGCAGCACCGGAAACAGCGGCTACCTCAAACAGATATAGGAAAGACAATAAGGCAAAACAGCGATCCTGCAAATTTTGCCGTAATTATCTGACATGAAACTTGGAACGCGCACTGGTCAAGGCTGTCCCGCCTGCCTATATGTGCTGTTAACTCCAGAGAAATATGAAAGCCCGCTTCCGTGTCATCCGCAATCAACAGCATTATCAGCCTGCCATACCGGCTTATGCTGTTTCTGCTTGCGTTCATGATGCTGCAGTTTTGTGCCTTTCAGATGTCTGCACAGGCTTACACACCTGTTATGCCGCTTGCAGCCGAAATTACACATGTTGCGCCGGCGCATGAAACAACGGATCACGGGCAGCACAATAAAGCGCCGGAAACCGGCCAGCATCACAGCACCAAGGGCATGGCCTGTGCAGTCAGCGGCTGTGTTATGCCTGTTCCTGTAGCACCGGTTATGGCACAAATTGATGCCTTTCCGCGCGCACTAAGCGCGCCCTATATGCAGGTCTTGCACGGACTGCCGCCTGCCCTTTCCGATCGCCCTCCGATCTCTGTTTGTGCCTGAAAATTACAATGCACCGCGCTGACCTTCGGCGCAGGTGATAATATTTTCTGACATAAACGGAGTATTCCGATGAAAACACTTAATCGTCGTCAGACCATGCTGTTCGGCCTTGGTGGCCTGTCTGCTATTGCCCTGCCAGCACTGCATCTCAATCGCGCAAACGCACAGGGCGCCCATGATATGCACAAAATGGCGCCTGCCGCATCCGCTGCTCCAGCAGGTGTGAAACTGCCCCATCCCGCTCTTTTGCAGCCGGATAATAGCGGTTTGGTCAAGCTGAAGATCGCTAAAGGCCGCCACAGTTTTCAGGCTGGCAGCAGTGCCGCTTCCGCCGGTATTAACGGCAATTATTTCGGTCCTGTTCTGCGCCTGCAAAACAAATCCCATGTGCGCTTCGCTATTGAAAATGCTATGGATGAAGTCACCACTCTGCATTGGCACGGGCTGATGATCCCGTCTGATATGGATGGCGGGCCGCATAATGTGATTAATGCGGGCGCTATATGGCAGCCGGAATTTGACATCAATCAACCGGCATCGTTCAACTGGTTTCACCCGCATACACATATGGAAACCGCCCGTCAGGCACATATGGGTGCGGCCGGTATGTTGCATGTCAGCGATGGTGGTGATCGTGAACGCGGCCTGCCGGATACATTCGGCACCGACGACCTGTTTCTGGTATTTCAGGATCGCCGCGTGATTGACGGTGACAATGTTTACGCACCGGATTTCATGGATCTGATGCATGGTTTCCGTGGCCAATATCTCACCGTCAACGGTGCTATTGCCCCTGTTGCCACAGTGCCGCAAAGCATTGTGCGCCTTCGCCTGCTCAATGCCTCCAATTCGCGCAATTATCACTTCCATTTCAGCGATGGCCGGATGATGCACGCGATTGCGTCCGATGGCGGCTTCCTCGCCAAACCGGCAGCGGTGGATATTCTGACCATTGCACCGGGTGAGCGCTATGAAGTGCTGGTCGATTTCTCCAATGGTATGGCTGCCGACTTGATCAGCCTACCTGATGACGGCTCCGGCAGAACACCGAAACTGGGTGATGCACAAAGCCTTGAGCATCTGATGCGTTTTGAGGTGAGCGATGGTCTGAAAGCCGATGTGATGAAACTTGTTTCCGCATTGGAAGAGCCGGCTGCTGCCGATCCGGCCAAGTCCGTCAAAACCCGTTCTTTCGTCTTTGATGAAAACATGGTCGGTAACATGGCGATGATGCGCAAAAAAATGATGGGCGGCGAAAGTTCCCCGATGGGTCAAATGGGACAGATGGACCATAGCAAAATGGATCACAGCCAGATGGGGCAGATGCAAATGCCGCAACCGTCAAAAATGCAGGAAATGATGTCCGGTGCAATGGATCACGGTGAACACTCTGCCCGTTCAGCTGACCAGATGGGACCGTCGCTGACGGCTGCCACCTCCGGCATCACCATGTCGATTGCGGATAAGCCTTTCGACATGAGCCGCGTGGATGTGGAAGCCAAGCTCGGCTCCATGGAAATCTGGAAGCTGAAATCTGTTGAAATGGGACACCCGTTCCATATTCACGGTGCCAATTTCCGTGTCCTTTCCAAAAATGGTCAGGCAGCACCGGATTATCAGGCCGGATGGAAAGACACCGTGCTGGTCGACGGGGAAGCCGAATTGCTGGTTCACTTCAAAGCAGAGGGCAAACGCTCACATCCGTTCATGTTCCATTGCCATGTGCTGGAGCATGAAGATGTCGGCATGATGGGACAGTTTGTAACTGTCTGATCCGCGCTTTTGAAGCAGAATTGAACATATCCGCGCCCGATGCGGACAGGCTCTTACAAGGCCTTTCGCCTCGGGCGCGGTTTATTACATAAAAACTGGTAATTATGCCGTTTTTCAGCGCTAAAATTTGGTAAATCGGCTCTCAGCGACTATATTAAAGAGACCATTTCAGCCTGATTCGTTTCAGCACTTTCCGGCCCGTTCCGGTAAGCCGGAATCTATAATCAGCCAAATTTTTTACCGGACGGCATAAGCCTTACGGCAACGCTAACGAAAGTCTTTCATGAGCGAGACCACTGAAAATCCTCAAGGCGAGAACCTTTCCGCAGATATCAATGCGACTAATCCTGAATATGGCGCGGATTCCATCCGCGTTCTGAAAGGGCTTGATGCGGTGCGCAAGCGCCCGGGCATGTATATCGGTGATACGGATGACGGCTCCGGCCTGCATCACATGGTTTACGAGGTGGTGGATAACGCGATTGACGAGGCGCTTGCCGGTCATGCGACACTGGTTACCGTGACATTGAATGCCGACGGTTCCTGCACTGTAACCGATAACGGCCGCGGTATTCCGACCGATATCCATAAGGAAGAAGGCGTGTCTGCCGCTGAGGTTATCATGACCCAGCTGCACGCAGGCGGTAAATTCGACCAGAACTCCTATAAGGTTTCCGGTGGTCTGCATGGCGTGGGCGTTTCCGTGGTGAACGCGCTTTCCATCTGGTTGAAGCTTAAAATCCGCCGCGCCGGTAAAATTCATGAAATGAGTTTTACCCATGGTGTAGCTGATGCACCGCTGGTGGAAACCGGCAATGCAGGCGATGAAACCGGCACAGAAGTCAGCTTCCTGCCGTCGCCGGACACTTTCACCATGGTTGAATTCAGCTATGAGACGCTGGAACGCCGTCTGCGCGAACTGGCATTCCTGAATTCCGGCGTGCGCATCAAACTGGCTGATAAGCGCCATGCGGATGTGATTGAGCAGGTTCTGCATTATGACGGTGGTCTGCAGGAATTTGTCAAATATCTCGACCAGTCCAAAAAAGCACTGCTTGAAAATCCGATCTATATTATCAGCGAAAAAGACGGCATGACCGTTGAAGTCGCCATGTGGTGGAACGACACCTATCATGAGCGCGTGCTGTGCTTCACCAATAATATTCCGCAGCGCGACGGCGGTACGCATCTGGCCGGTTTCCGCGGTGCGCTGACCCGTCAGATGACCGGCTATGCGGAAAGCTCCGGCATTGCCAAGAAAGAGAAAGTTAATCTGACCGGTGATGACTGCCGTGAAGGTCTGACAGCAGTGCTCTCGGTAAAAGTGCCGGATCCGAAATTCTCATCCCAGACCAAAGACAAGCTGGTGTCTTCGGAAGTTCGTCCCGTCGTGGAAAGCCTCGTTAACGAAGCGCTGGCCACATGGCTGGAAGAACATCCGAGTGAAGCCAAAGTGCTGATGTCCAAGGTTGTGGAAGCGGCTGCCGCGCGTGAAGCGGCGCGTAAAGCCCGCGATCTGACACGCCGTAAAGGTGCACTTGACATCACCTCGCTGCCGGGCAAGCTGGCAGACTGTCAGGAACGCGATCCGGCCAAGTCCGAAATCTTCATCGTTGAGGGTGACTCGGCTGGCGGCTCTGCAAAGGGCGGACGCTCGCGTCAAAATCAGGCCATTCTGCCGCTGCGCGGTAAGATCCTCAATGTGGAACGCGCCCGTTTTGACCGTATGCTCTCCTCCGACCAGATCGGCACGCTGATCACCGCGCTCGGCACCTCGATCGGTAAGGACGAGACCAGCGGCTTCAATCCGGAAAAGCTACGCTACCACAAAATCATTATCATGACGGATGCTGACGTTGACGGCGCTCACATCCGCACATTGCTGCTCACATTCTTCTTCCGTCAGATGCCGGAGCTGATTGAGCGCGGCCATATCTATATTGCGCAGCCGCCGCTCTATAAAGTGACACGTGGCAAGTCTTCGCAATATATCAAGAACGAAGCTGCCTTTGAGGACTTCCTCATTGAAACCGGCCTCGAAGAAGCAACTCTGGAACTTGGCAATGGTGAAGTCCGTGCCAGTGCCGATCTGCTGTCGATCATCAATGATGCCCGCAATCTGCGCACAGTGCTGAACGGCCTACATACACGCTATGACCGTGCAGTGATCGAGCAGGCCGTGATTGCCGGTGCGATGAATGTGGAAGCGTCCAACGATCCTGCGAAAGCACAGGCTCTGGCCGACGCTGTTGCCAAACGCCTCGACATGATCGCCGAAGATATGGAACGCGGCTGGAGCGGCACCTATTCACCGGAAGAAGGCTTCCGCTTTGAACGTATGTTGCGCGGCGTAAAAGATACCGCAATTATCGACATGGCGCTGCTTGGTTCTGCCGATGCCCGTCAGCTGGATCGTTTCAGCGAACGTCTGCATGAGGTTTATTCCACGCCGCCGGTTCTGCGCCGCAAAGATAAGAGCGAAACCATTTCCGGTGCGCTTCAGCTTCTGGAAGCAGTTTTTGCAACCGGTCGCAAAGGCTTGTCACTGCAGCGCTATAAAGGTCTTGGCGAAATGAATGCCGAGCAGCTTTGGGAAACCACGCTGGATCCGAATGCACGTTCGCTGCTGCAGGTAAAAGTGACCGATGCGACCAGCGCCGATGCTCTGTTCTCGCGCCTGATGGGTGACGAAGTGGAACCACGCCGCGAGTTCATTCAGGACAATGCGCTCAGCGTTGCCAATCTGGACGTTTAATCCATTTTGCATAATCATAAAAAACGCCGGAAATTCCGGCGTTTTTTATTTATCTTACAATATGTGTCGGCTGGATAATCAGACCGTCCGGTGTTTGCGTACGATACACCTCTACCCCATAGAGATCGCGGATCACCTCTTCACGCAGAATATCCGCCGGTGTGCCATCAGCCACCAGACAACCGTCTTTCAACAAAAGCAGGCGGGTACACCAGCGTGCGGCCAGCCCCAGATCATGCAATGTGCAGATAATGCTGCGGCCACGTGTGGAAAGCTCACGGAAAATCTGCATCAGGCCAAGCTGATGTGCCGGATCAAGCCCTGCCACCGGCTCATCGGCCAGCATCAAAGGTGTGTCCTGTGCAATGGCGCGGGCTATCAGAACCCGTGCCTGTTCACCACCGGATAATTCCCGCGCCGGTTTATAGCGCAGATGAGTAATCTCCAGCACTTCTATGGCAGAAGTAATCTGGTGCTGATCCTCTTTGCTCAGGCCGGAGAATTGCGGCAGACGGGCAAGACGGCCGAGCTGCACCACAGCCTCAACGCGCATATTCCAGCTAATCTCACGATCCTGCGCAATATAGGACAGAAACTGCGCACGCTTTACGCTTTTAAGCTGCGCGCTTTCCTGCCCGTTTAAGGTGACTAAACCCTGATAAGGCAGTTGCGCCAGCAAAGCACGCAGCAGCGTGGACTTTCCTGCACCATTCGGGCCGATCAGACCGACAAACTCGCCTTCACCTATGGTGAAAGAAACTCCGTCGATTATGATGCTCTTCTGGCGGGAAACCGAGAGATTTTCAACGCGTAACAGACTCAAATTTCTGCTCCTTTGCGCAATCTCCACACCAGATGCAGGAAGAATGGCGCACCGATCAAAGCCGTCTGAACACCGAGTTTCAGATCCTTCTCCGGCAGAATAAGGCGTACGAAAATATCAGCTGCCAGCAACATAACCGCTCCGCCCAGTGCCGAAGCCGGTAGCAGACGCGACGGGCGCGAACCAACAAAGGGGCGCAAGACATGCGGCACCACCAGCCCGATAAAGCCAATTGCTCCTGCCACAGCCGTTGCCGCACCGACACTCATTGCCGTACCTGCCACCACAAGAAACTGCACTTTACGCAAATCAACACCCATGCTGGCTGCAGTTTCCTGCCCCAAAGTCAGCGCATCCAGTGAACGGCCGGACAGGATCAGCATGAGCCAGCCAAGACTCATAAACGGCAGCACTAGCCAGACATGGCTCATGGAACGGTCATTTAAGGAGCCGAGCATCCAGAAGACAATTTCCATCAGGGCAAAAGGATTGGGCGCAAGGCTCAGTGCCAGTGATGTCAGCGCACCGGCAAAGGCCGAGGCTGCAACACCGGCCAGAATAACCGTAATCGTAGAGCCGCTGCCACCTGCCAGAAACTGCACCAATATCACTGCTATAAATGCAAAACCCAGTGCCATCAGCGGCAGGCTTAAAGGAAACAGCAAAGACAGTCCGCTATAAAGCGCCAACACTGCGCCAAGTGAGGCGGAAGAACTAACGCCAAGTAATCCGGGCTCCGCCAATGGATTGCGTAAATAACCTTGCAAAGCTGCACCGGACAGACCCAATGTCAACCCGATCATCAAGCCTAGTAAGGCACGGGGAAGCCGCAATTGCTGCATGATCAATACGGTATCGCTATCCCCCACCCCGAACAGGCCGGACAGCCCTTGCATAAGACTGATGGAGGACGAACCGGTCAGCAGCGAGATGACAAACAAGGCAATCAGCACCACGCCAAGCGCAAGCAACAGACCATAATAACGCCGGTTCTGATCCATCATCGCTCTCCGTTTGCCTGTCTGGCACGCTGCAAAATTCTCACTGCTTCCAGCGTATAGACTGAACCGCACGACCAACTGCGCGCAGGCACAGCCACATGCTGCGTTTTACGCCCCTGATCACTGACCAGTGCTTGCATAACCGGATGCCGGTAATTCTGATAGGCCAGTGCCGGCTTCTCATAAAATTCAGGCTCGACAATCATATCCGGCTTCAGGCGAATGAGATCCTCCAGCGATACACGCCCTGCTGCCAGTCTGCTGTCACTGGCACCAAGATTGGTAATATCCAGCAGTTTCATAATCTCATCTGACAATGTTCCCACGCCGGAGGTATAACCATTAGGCTCATAAAGCAGCGCAGTTACCGGTTGTGTATTCTTCTGCAAAGACCCAAGCATCTGATCAATTTCAGCAATTTGTGCCTGTGCATTGTCTTGCTGTCCGAGTACCTGCCCCATTTGCGTGATCTGCTGGCGGATATCAGCAAAGCTCTGCGCATAACCGAAACGCTCAATCCTTATGCCTTCTCGCTCCAGAACCGCGAGCTTATCCGGTGCTGTATAGACTGAAGCCAAAACCAGATCGGGCTTCAGCGCCAGTATTTCCTCAAGGCCGGAACGGTTGAGCTGATAGCTGCCAGCCTGCGCCGCGACTGG
This sequence comes from Pseudochrobactrum algeriensis, assembly GCF_018436245.1. Taxonomy (NCBI): domain Bacteria; kingdom Pseudomonadati; phylum Pseudomonadota; class Alphaproteobacteria; order Hyphomicrobiales; family Brucellaceae; genus Pseudochrobactrum; species Pseudochrobactrum algeriensis. The sequence continues at coordinate 130,525 of NZ_CP075361.1, read as the reverse complement.
CGAAGAAACCGGATCTGCCGCAATATGGCTGACAGAGACAATCTGAGACGGATCGGCCAGTGACAGCGCCAGAATATCCGTACAAAGATTGAGCGAAACCACCCGCTTCGGCATTACCTGCGCCTGCACCGGTAAGATGCAGAAGCACAAAAGGCAGGCCGCGAGAACGGCCTGCCTTTTGGTAAAACTGATGAGGGCGGTTAAACGCACCATTCTCAGAAAGAGGCTTTCAAACCGGCAAATGCGCCGCGACCCGGTGTATTATAGCCGTAGACTTCCTGATATTTTTTATCGAACAGGTTTTCGATACGGGCATAACCTTCAAGCTTATCTGTGAACTTATAGCTGCCGCCGATATTAACAACGGTATATTTGTCCAATGTCACAACAGATACCGGAAATGTGCCAACGTTATTATCTTTCATGTTGCCATTGAATACAGCTTCGCCAAACAAACGGGCACGATCCTCATAGAATGTATAAGCCACATTCACAGAACCGGAGTGACGCGGCACTCGCACTAAATCTTTGTTATCTGCCATTTTAGCAGAAGTATAAGTATAAGTTGCTCCTGCAGTCAAACCATCAGTCAGATTTAACGTAGCTGACAGTTCAACACCGTGTGTACGCGTTATCCCTGGTATATTAATGAGTTTATTGCCATTGCGACTGATTTTGTCACGAAAACGGTTGTTAAAATACGTTGCATCCAGAAGCAGCCTGCCATCAAATAAACTCTTCTCAACACCAATGTCCCACCCCAAATTATGCTCTGGCTTCAGCTCTGGATTGCCTACAAAGCCTTCAGGGCCGAAGTAAAAGACGCCAAACTGTTCGATAAAATCGGGGTTTCTGACACCAGTACCGACAGAACTGTGCAAACGCATGTCTGTATCTGGAATAGCCCAAGCGGTACTCACTGAATAAGTCGTTGCGTCTTTAAACTCATCATTCAGATCATGACGCAAAGCTAAATTTAAATAAAACTGATCCCAGAATTCGCCATTATACTGACCAACAAAACCATAACTATCGCGTTCATAATCTTTTGTTGTCGAAAATGTCTCGCGCTTCCAGTCGATACCACCGGTAATCGTATGATGAGCATCTGCAAAACTTGGCGTATCAAAAACATAGCTTGCCTGATAAGAACCGGTATAACGCCGACCTTTCGTTTCATATACAGGAAACATAGGCGTGACGTTCTTATAATGTATCGAATTGCCTGTAAAACGCAGTTTTTGAGTTAAAGCATCCTCAAGACCAGTCCATGTCAACCCAACCGATCCTAATAGATTAGATGTCTGGCCATAATTGTTTAATGAATCAGCCGGATCGGGATTCCAAACTGGGTCAGCATCAAGATCCGTGCGATTTTTCATGTAACGTAAAGTCGCATCCAACTTAGCAGTGTCAGACAGATCAATATTGACCTTACCGTTCAATGTCAGATTGGTGTCGCCGTCTTTTTCATCACCAATATCGGAAATATTGAAACCCTTGGTGTGGCGGTAGGAGGCGGCCAGCGCCATATCATAATTTTCTGCACCACCCTGCAAAAGCACACCACCGAGCCATGAATTCTGACTGCCGGCTTCCGTTGCACCGCTGATTTTGAAGCCGTCGCGCTTGCCACCTTTGGTGATGATATTCACCACACCGGCCGCAGCACCTGCCCCCCAAAACGCGCTCTGAGGGCCGCGCAAAATCTCGATCCGATCAATGTCATCAGCTTGAATAGCACCGAAATCGAATGCACCGCCCTCAGCACTACTGACTTCAACGCCGTCAACCATCACCAGAAGATGGTTAGCTTCAGCACCGCGCACACGAATATTGGTCATGCCGCCCTTGGAGCCTGAGCGCGACACGGCAAAACCCGGCACCATACGCAGCGCATCGGCCACATAACGCACCTGATTTTGCTCAAGCTGCTTGCCGGTAATCACAGTTACAGCACGGCCGGTCTTGCCTTCTTCAATCGGCGTGCGTCCGGCTGTCACAAGAATTTCTTTAAGCTGTACCGGTTCCTGCTTTTTCTCTTGCGCCAGCGCCGCATTGCCAAGGCTGAAAACTGTCAAAGCCGTTCCGAGTACCAAAATGGATTTTTTATGCTGCAACAAATTGCGTGTCATGCTGTCCCGCCATAGATCAGACAATGCACGCTTTATCCGCATTACATTGCCCTGAATGATACAAACCGCATTTGAGACAGGCTGAATAAACAGTCACTTATCCGCATACGGCAACATTTTAACAATGTCACCGTCACGGACGTCCGCGCCTGCGCACCCCTCGTGCACCGGCTGGTGACCGGAAAAGGCAGGTCTCCTGACTTGCGGGTCATCACGAACGCTCCGCCTTCCCGTCCTCTCAGACAGTGGCTTACCGGAGGCCGCTCACCGTTACAGTTGCGGGGGCAGTCACGGATTAAGCACCGTGTTCCCTTTTCATTTGTCTGAAACAATGCTGCCCAGACAAAACCTTTTCCATGTAAAGCGATAACAATGCACCGCTTCACGGTCAATTCTTAAGCAATTATGAACTGCGTTTTTCAAAGGGGCGTGATACTTGTGCCGCAGTTTCAAAATGATAGAGCATAATTCCTTAAACTTGGATCAGTTTAAGGTAAAATCATGCTCTAATTTTAAAGTGTTAGAGCGACCTTTGTGTGCCAAGTCTGGCACACGGCGCTCTAGACGATTTAGCCGTTACAGCGCACGGATATCATCGTAAAGCTTCTGCGGAATTGTCACCGTGCCATTGGCCAGACTGCGTTCACGGGCTTCATAGCGGCGCTGCGATGGCAGACGTGCCCCCTGATCTGTAATCGCCGAGAACATTTTCTCCGCCCGCGCCATATGTTCCGCCATTGCTGCGCCGAGGAAACTCTCCGGATTCAAGGCAATCACGATTTCCCCCGTGTTTCGGTGTTGCGCCGCGGCCATTATCCCACTCCTGAGATTCAAGGCTCAGCATATCACCGATCAGCGGCCCCGCCAGTAGTTCGACCATGGCAGACAGAGCCGAACCTTTATAACCGCCGAATGTCAGCATCGCGCCTTGCAGTGCAGTCTCGGCATCGGTTGTCGGCTCACCATCTTTATCAACTGCCCAGCCCAGCGGGATCGGTTTACCTGCACGGCGATGCAGTTCAATCTCACCCCGTGCCGCAGCACTGGTGGCAAAGTCGAAAACAAACGGATATTTGCCTGCACGCGGCCAGCCAAAAGCGATCGGATTGGTACCGAACACACCGGTTTTGCCACCCGCAGGTGCAACCCATGAATGGCTCGGCACCATTGTCAGCGAGACAAGACCATGTTCTGCCAGCATTTCCACTTCCGGCCACAGAGCCGAGAAATGCACACAATGATTGATCGCCATCGCGGCAATGCCGAGTTTACGGGTTTTCTCCACCAGCATCGGCAGGCCTTTTTCCAGCGCCAGCAAAGAATAACCGCCTTTGGCATCTACCGCGACAATACCGCCGGCACGGTCTTCCACTACGGGCTCCGCATCCAATACCACAGCACCGGTTTTAATGGTTTGAGCACAACTCAGAACCCGATAAAGCCCGTGAGAGTCGCATTCATCACGCTGGCAACTTTGCAGCAAACGCGCATTGGCCTGCGCATGTTCCTCGGAGAGACCAAGCTTGATAAAGGTCTTTTCCGCTAGATTGTAAGCTTCATCGAGCGTAATTGTGATGGTTGCGGTCATGGCTGCGGTATCCTCCCTGCATGTAATTTTGCCCAAAGGCAATCTAATATATCAGAGACCTAGCCCAACCATTACCAAACAGCAAGTTATTACCTTATGAAAATAAAAAACCCGCTCAGAGAGCGGGTTCTTCAAAGCTTAATTATCAGCGGGAGAACTTACGGTCGCCGCCTTCACGTGGCTTGCGCGGGCCTTTTGGTTTGTCGCCAAAAGGCTTGCCTTCGCCGCCTTTAAAGCGGGACTTGCCTTTCGGTGCACCCCAGCCCGGCTTATCGTCGCCGCCACGTTTATCAAAGCGGCGTTCGCCACCGCGATCAGAACGCGGGCCACGGCTTTCCTGCTCAGGTGCGGTTGAAGTGCGGATAACCAGACCTTTTTCGCCTGTACCCTGCTCTTCAACAGTCGCAAAATATTCTTTGGCTTTTTCGCTGTTAATCTCGAAACGGGTTTCGTTTTCAAGAATACGGATTGCACCAACATCGCCCTTGGAAACCTGACCGGCTTTACAGATCAGCGGCAGAATCCATTTCGGATCGGCACGATGTTTGCGACCAGCCGACAGTGTAAACCATGCACCGCCATTGAAGGAGGAACGGTCTTCACGCGGAGCACGCTCGGAGCGCTCGCCACGTTCACCACGTTCGCGTGCCGGTGCGCCCAAAGCGCGTACCGGGCCTTCAGACACGTCTTCCGGTGCCGGACGGCTTTCGATTTCACGACGCAAATAAGCGGCTGCGATCTGTTCAGGCGTATAACGCGCCTGCAATTCGCGCATCAGTTCCTGCATGTCTTCAGGAATTTCATCGCTGAGACGTTCGTTGCTGAGGATAACCTCACGAACTTTTTCCTGAACCGCATTAATGGTCGGCGCTGCAATGCTCTTGGCATCCAGACGTGTCATTTGCAGCAGACGCTCAGCCGAACGGCGGCGGGAGAAAGGAACCACCAGAATACAGGTGCCCTTACGGCCGGCACGACCGGTACGACCGGAGCGGTGCAGCAATGTTTCACCATTATTCGGCAGATCGGCATGAATAACCAGATCAAGATTTGGCAGATCAATACCGCGTGCAGCAACGTCTGTTGCTACGCAAACGCGGGCACGGCCATCGCGCATGGATTGCAGCGCATTGGTACGTTCAGCCTGTGACAATTCACCGGACAGCGCCACAACCGAAAACCCACGATTGCTCAGTCGGCTTGCCAGATGCTTCACGCCTTCACGGGTGGAAGCAAAGATAATAGTGTTAACATTATCATAATAGAGCAGCGTGTTGATGATCGCGTTTTCGCGCTCATGCGGCGGCACAATCATTGCCTGATAGGTAATATCAGCGTGTTTTTCATGGCTGGCGGTTGCAGTAATGCGCAAAGCATCTTTCTGGAAACGCTTGGCAAGCAAAGCGATTGATTTGGAAACCGTTGCCGAGAACATCAGTGTGCGGCGATCTTCCGGAGCTTCACCGAGAATGAATTCCAGATCTTCGCGGAAGCCGAGATCAAGCATCTCATCGGCTTCATCAAGCACAACAGCACGCAGATCAGACATGTTCAGCGCACGGCGTGTGATATGATCGCGCAGACGACCCGGTGTACCCACGATAATATGTGCACCACGTTCCAGATTGCGGCGTTCTGTGCGGATATCCATACCACCAACACAAGTGGTGATACGGGCACCGGTTGGTGCGTAGAGCCATTCCAGCTCGCGGGCAACCTGCAAAGCCAGTTCGCGTGTCGGCGCAATAATCAGAGCCAATGGTGCACGCGGGGCTTCCAGACGATCGCCCTGTTCGAGCAGATCAGCTGCCATGGCAATACCAAAAGCAACAGTTTTACCGGAGCCGGTCTGAGCGGAAACCAGCAGATCGCGACCGTCATTGTCAGGCGTCAGCATAGCTTCCTGAACGGAGGTCAGTTCCTCATAGCCACGAGCTTTGAGCGCACCGGCAAGGGCTGGTGCAATAGTAGAAGGCAAGGTCATGAATGACTTTCAGCAATGGCTCACCCACGCATCAACTGGCCCCGACATTATTTGCCCTGAAGTTTCAGAAGCAAATGTCCCATCCCTGGCTTCATTCATGATGAAACGGCAAAAAGCCGTATACCATGCTTTCACACATCCGTGACCGGTAACGTAAATAAGCAAACAACAATAAGTGATGATGCTGCGCTACGTAAAGGCGAATGACATAGAGGTCAACCTGCAACGGGCGATTGTTACAATCTATTCCGCACAGCAGACCAGTCTTTCGCTTTTTAAGGCGCTTATGTTGCAAAACCGGAGTTCTGCAACATGTTCTGGTGCCTCTTACTGCATTAACTGCATAAGATCAATGCGCTTCATCCCAGTTTTGCGCGGCTCTGGCATCAACCTGTAACGGCACAGTCATCGAAACAGCCGGCATTGCCGCATTGACCATCACCTCACGCACCACTTCAATGGTCGCGTCAACCTGTGCGTCATCAACCTCGAAGATCAGTTCGTCATGCACCTGCAACAGCATTTGCGCATCGAGCTTTGCATCTGCCAGTGCCGGTTCCATGCGGATCATCGCACGGCGGATAATATCTGCCGCCGAACCCTGAATAGGCGCGTTAATCGCAGCTCGCTCATTAAACGCCCGCACCTGCGGATTGCTGGCTTTGATCTCCGGATAATGAATGCGGCGGCCGAAAATAGTCTCGACATAGCCTTGTTCACGCGCAGCAGCCTTGGTTGTTTCCATATAATCCTTGATACCGGGGAAACGCTCAAAATAGGTACGGATATAGGAACTTGCCTCTTCACGCGGGATCGACAGCTGATTGGCAAGACCAAAGGCCGAAATACCGTAAATAATGCCGAAATTAATCGCCTTGGCGCGGCGGCGCACTTCAGAAGGCATGCCCTCTACGGGTACGCCGAACATTTCAGATGCCGTCATCGCGTGAATATCGATACCGTCATCAAAGGCTTTTTTCAGCTGCGCAATATCGGCCACATGTGCAAGCACACGCAGTTCAATCTGACTATAATCAGCAGAGATCAGCTTTTTACCCTGCGGCGCCACAAAGGCTGTGCGGATTTTGCGGCCTTCAGCAGTGCGCACCGGAATATTTTGCAGGTTCGGTTCTGACGAAGACAAACGTCCTGTGGTCGTTACCGCCATGGAATAGGAGGTATGCACCCGCTTGGTCTGCGGATGAATATAACCGGGCAGTGCATCCGTATAGGTGGATTTGAGCTTGGTGAGCTGGCGCCAGTCCACAATCTTGCGCGGCAGCTCATGGCCTTCCGCCGCCAGATCTTCCAGCACCTGCGCCGAGGTTGACCATTGTCCGGTTTTAGTTTTGGAACCACCCGGAAGCCCGAGTTTTCCGAACAGAATATCGCCGAGTTGCTTTGGCGAAGCGATATTCATCTTCTCACCGGCAAGCGTGTAAATCTCATCCTCAATGGCCGCAGCCGACTGCGCCAGATCGCCGGAAAGGCGGGAGAGAATTTGGCGATCAACGCTGACCCCACGCTCCTCCATCCGCGCCAGCACTTCGACCAGCGGGCGCTCCAGCCGCTCATAGACCGATGCCATGCCATCCGCAGCCAAACGCGGTTTCAGCACCTGCCACAGGCGCAATGTGACATCGGCATCTTCCGCACCATAGGCGATGGCGCGATCAATCGGCACCATGTCAAATGTCACGGCCGATTTTCCGGTACCCGCTACTTCCTTATAAGGAATTGTTGTGTGACCAAGCCAGCGTTCAGCAAGTGCATCCATGCCATGGGTGCCGGTGCCTGCATCCAGCGCATAGGACAGCAACATCGTGTCATCAAAACGCGCAATATCAATGCCAAGACGATGCATGACCAGCCAGTCATATTTCATATTCTGGGCAATAATCAGCACAGACGGATTTTCCAGCAGACGCTTCAGCTCTGCAAGCGCTGTATCCAGCGGAATCTGCCCTTCAATCAGTCCGCCACCGAGCAGATCACCCTGACCGGATTTATGCGTCAGCGGTACATAACAGGCTTTGCCTGCCGCCAAAGCCAGCGAGAAACCGACCAGTTCCGCCTGCATCGGATCAAGCGAGGTTGTCTCGGTGTCAAAAGCCACAAAACCCTGATCAATCGCCTGATCGATCCAGTCTTTCAGCACCGCAATATCGGTAACGCCAACATAAGCAGAATGATCAATTTTGGCTGATGCGCCTTGCGCTTTGCGCGCTTCCACCAGCGTCTGCGGCCGCATCAGCTGGCCGTTGCTTTCTGCACTTACAGTCGCAACCGCTTTTTCCGGTGCCGAAGCTTCAGCAATATCCGTGCCGCGATCAAGATCGGGACCGCGTGCTTCCGCACCCCATTCTGTCTCCACAGTAATCGGCTCAATTTCCGCCGCAACCGTATCTGTGGCCTCAGCCACACGGCGGGTCAGCGTGGTCAGTTCCATCGCCTTCAGGAAGCCGATCAGCTTCGGTCCGTCCTGAGGTTCCAGCATCAGACCATCAAGATCGACCTCCAGCGGCACATCATTCTTCAATGTCACCAACTGACGCGAAATGCGGGTCTGATCCGCAAAAGCGATAATATTCTCGCGGCGTTTATTCTGTTTAATCTCGGAGGCACGGGCAAGCAGCGTATCCAGATCACCGAATTCTTCCAGCAATTGTGCGGCAGTTTTTGGCCCGATACCCGGAATGCCAGGCACATTATCGGTTGAATCGCCGGTCAGCGATTGCAGGTCGATCATCTTCTCCGGCGGCACACCCCATTTTTCAATCACTTCAGGGATTGAAATCTGCTTGTCCTTCATGCCGTCATACATCGAGACCTGTTCGGTCACGAGCTGCATCAGGTCTTTGTCTGATGAGACGATGGTGACAGTCGCACCGGCCTCTTCGGCAAGTCGGGCATAGGTGGCGATAATATCATCCGCTTCATAGCCTTCTTTTTCGATGCAAGGCAGGTTGAAAGCATGAGTGGCCTGACGGATCAGGCCGAATTGCGGGATCAGATCTTCCGGCGGGGCAGTACGGTTGGCTTTATATTCCGGATAGATTTCCTTACGGAAAGTCTGTGACGAATAATCGAAGATAACCGCAAAATGGGTCGGCACCACGCCGACATCCGTATTGCGCGCATCTTTCAGGAGCTTCCACAGCATGTTGCAGAAACCGGACACCGCACCAACCGGCAAACCGTCTGATTTGCGGGTGAGTGGCGGCAAGGCGTGATATGCGCGGAAAATATAGCCGGAGCCGTCGACGAGGAAGAGATGATCACCTTTTTTCATGGTAAAAGATGTAAAGCATAAGAGCGAAAAAAGAAATCACGCCATATCGCTCGTTACGAAATAATCCTCGCTTATCTTCCGCCCTGTCCGGCGCCCTATAAGCAATAACTTTTTTGTGACTGATACGCCGCGTTTCAGCCCTTGTATTGCCACTTTTTCTGGCCACATTAGCCCTATCGACAACATTGTCGGTTTCCGTTTTTCGGCATGTCCCCCGCCGGAAAACCGGGGTGGTAGCCTCCCCCCCCTCTGGCTGCCACCATTTATTACAAGCCGTTACGGTTCCCCTCACCGTAACGGCTTTTGCTTTTCCGGTTAAAGACAACAATTGCCATTTATTGTTGCGCATTGTGTTTACGCAAAAGCCGTTCCCACTTTTACAGCAAATGCCCGACATCATCCCTGTACAGTCTCCGGCCATTTACGCTAAAACCGTCCGGACTTTAAAAACACATTCATGCTTTGCGAGTCGAAGCATGCTTTTTCATGAGGGTAACATGTCAGCACTTGAACCTGTTCTTCAGCACCTCGATCAGAATCTCGACAACAGTGTCGATCATCTGTTTGATCTTCTGCGCATTAAATCCATTTCGACAGATCCGGCTTTTAAAGCCGACTGCCGCAAAGCTGCGGAATGGCTGGTAGAAGATCTGAAGAGCATTGGCTTTGATGCAAGTGTGCGCGACACATCGGGTCACCCGATGGTTGTTGCCCATCATGAAGGTGCAACGGCAGATGCCCCGCATGTACTGTTTTACGGCCATTACGATGTGCAGCCGGTTGATCCGCTGAATCTCTGGGAAAATGATCCGTTTGATCCTGCGGTTAAAGAAGTTGAAGCCGGCCGTAAAATCCTGACCGGTCGCGGTACATCCGATGACAAAGGTCAGCTGATGACTTTTGTCGAAGCCTGCCGCGCGTATAAAGCAGTCCACGGCCAGTTACCTGTCAAAGTGACCATCTTGTTTGAGGGTGAAGAAGAATCCGGTTCACCATCGCTCAAGCCATTCCTCGACAGCCACAAAGAAGAACTCAAAGCCGACGTGGCTCTGGTTTGCGACACCTCAATGTGGAACCGTGATACACCGGCAATCTGTGTTGGTCTGCGTGGTCTGGTAGGTGAACAGATCACCATTAAAGCCGCTGACCGCGACCTGCATTCCGGTTTCTTCGGTGGCGCAGCAGCCAACCCGCTGCATGTACTGTCAAAAATTCTCGCTGACCTGCATGATGAAACCGGTCGCGTGACCGTAGAAGATTTCTATGACGGCGTGGAAGAAACACCGAGCCAGATTCTCAAATCATGGGAAGGCCTCGGCCGCACCCCTGAGAATTTCCTCGGTCCTATCGGTCTTTCCGTACCATCGGGCGAACAGGGACGCAGCGTTCTGGAACAGACATGGGCGCGCCCGACTGCTGAAGTCAACGGCATGATCGGTGGCTATACCGGTGAAGGTTTCAAAACCGTGATCGCCGCAGAAGCATCGGCCAAAGTTTCCTTCCGCCTCGTACATAAGCAGGATCCGGATAAAGTCCGCGCCAATTTCCGCAAATTTGTCGAAGCCCGTTTGCCTGCCGATTGCCGCGTGGAATTCCACCCGCATGGCGGTTCACCGGCTATCCAGCTTTCCTATGATTCACCGCTGGTGACACAGGCCAAACAGGCTTTGTCCGACGAATGGCCGAACCCTGCGGTGCTGATTGCCATGGGCGGTTCTATTCCGATTGTCGGTGACTTCGACAAATTCCTCGGCATGGATTCCCTGCTGGTCGGTTTCGGCCTTGAAGATGACCGCATCCATTCCCCGAATGAAAAATACGAGCTATCCTCCTTCCATAAAGGCCAGCGTTCATGGGCTAGAATTTTGGCGGCACTTGCCGCCAAGTGAGGCCAGAATTTTGGCGGCAAGTGTCGCCAAGGGGCGCGCATTCTCGCTGCACTTTCAAAGAAATAAGATAACGGAACTTTCAATGACAACTATCCGCGTTCATAAAAACGATCTGCCTGATCTTGATAATTATCAGGTGGATTCCGTCGCTATTGATACGGAAACGCTGGGGCTCAATCCTCTGCGTGACCGTCTGTGCGTTGTGCAGATTTCACCGGGTGACGGCACCGCGGATATTATTCAGATCGAAAAAGGGCTGAAAAAAGCCCCTAATCTGGTCAAGCTGCTCAAAGACCGTTCGATCACTAAAATCTTCCATTTCGGCCGTTTTGATCTGGCAGTGCTGGCACATACATTCGGCGTGATGCCGCAGCCGGTTTTCTGCACCAAGATCGCCTCTAAACTGACCCGCACCTATACGGATCGCCACGGCCTGAAAGAAATCTGCTCGGAGCTTCTGGAAGTATCCATTTCCAAGCAGCAACAGTCTTCTGACTGGGCAGCGGAAACCCTGTCTCAGGCGCAGCTTGAATATGCAGCGTCCGATGTTCTCTATCTGCATCGTCTGAAAAAAGTTCTGGAATATCGTCTGCAACGCGATGGTCGCGAAAAACAGGCTGAAGCCTGCTTTAAATTCCTGCCAACCCGCGCAGAACTTGATCTGATGGGCTGGGACGAACAGGACATTTTCGCCCACGCTTAGAGCATTTCCAGCAAAAGTGCGAAGCGCCTCCGCAGGGAAATCAGTTCGCAGGACTGATTTCTTTTCCTGCTGCGATGCGTCGGATAATGCGTCAAAACAAATAATTACAGCGGTTCCAACAATTCAGCCTTAACTGGAACCGCTGTAAAATTTAAAGCCCGCTTTAAGCGGGCTTTTTATGATCTGTTTTATACACGCACCGGAACAGTCCCGCTGCGGTCTATAATCGCCCATTGCGGCCGTGCGAACAGGAAGCGGCCGTAGCCGGTTTTATCAATCAGCACATAGAGAATGACCGGCAGGATCACGCCCATCGCCATAGTCAGCAGCGAAATCGTGCCGACATCGGTAATGATACCTGTTTTCAGCAGCACTGTGCGGGTGACAGCCATTGGCAGGAAGAATGCCAGATAAACAACAATGGAATGCGCGCCCAGATAGCTAAGCACCCGATGCACAATATTCGCTGAACTTAAACAGGCGAGCAGCGATGATACGCTGATAATCGCCAGCGCGCCGAGGAAGCCGAGGAACAGCGAGACCAGCGGCAATTCGCTATAGCCGCCCAGACCGCCTGCCTGCCATGCCTGTCCGCTCAGCAGCGACTGGCCGAATTCCGGTACAGGTGTGAACACCATCTGATATTCGACAAAAGCCCAGAGCAGCAGACCGGTTACGGCAATCATTTTGTTGCGCGCCACCCATTCAGCCATACGGAAAATCTGCGGTGCCAGTGCATAACCGGCATAGAAATAGACAAAGCGTGAGCAGAATTCGTCAATCATGATCCAGCCGGTATGGATCGGCAGGATTTCCAGAATGGCCAGCATAGTCAATACCAGCCAATGCGGCACCTCACGCATGAAACGTGTCGCCAGAAAGAAAAACGGCAGAATATAAATAAACCACAGCGTGCCAAAAGGCTCGATAAAGGCCATCAGATAAGCACTGACGACAGCGGAAACGCCGCCCTCGGCCATGATGCCCGGTGCTTTAAAAACAAACTGAATGGTCAGCCACAGCACGTAGAAATACAGGAAATGCACGACTTTACGGTCAAGATAGCGCAACCACGATCGGTCGATCACCGCACTCAGAAACAGGCCGGAGATCAGAAAGAAATCCGGCATACGGAACGGTTTGGCAAAGGCGACAACATTATGCATCCAGCCGGTCTGACCGGCGGCCTCTTCCACACCCAGCGTTGAATGCATCATCACAACAAAAATGATGCATATCCCTTTGGCGATATCGACCCAGTCAATCCGTTGTGTCACGCTATACCTATCTGAACCAGTTTAACCTGTTTTCTATAATGAAATATCACAAAAGCTGAATAGTATTTTCGTGTGCAGCCTGCATTAAATGAGCTGGAGCATTTCCAGTTTTAATCAGAATATCAGAATGCTCTGTCCATTTGCTATTACGCGCATCTTTCACCGAAAACCACTGCACGTTTTTCGGGATGCGCTCTTAAGTACACTCTTGAATACAAAGCATAATTTCAAAGCCCTGATGACAGCATTATACTGTTAGCAAAACTTTACTGCTCTTTAAACTGCCTCAATTACGGTGCAAAGCACAGCTATTCAATTTTTTAAGCAGGTTTACCAACGCATATGGCTTCCAGAGATTCAAAAGACCGACGCATAGAACCGTCCTTCGGAAAGCCAGAGACGCCTGCCAATAAAGATGAAATGCGCATTGATGAGAGTGACCGTGTGAATGGCAGCGCGTCCAAAAAACGTGCACCGCGCCCTGAACGCGCTCCCCGAAAATCAAAAAAGCAAGAGCAAGCTTCCGGTTCGTTCCGCTGGCTGCGTCGTCTGTTCTACTGGTCATTTGTCCTGATGTTGTGGGGCGGTATCGCCCTTGCCGGTGTGGTGATCTATATCGCTGCCAAAATGCCGCCGACCAGCGACTGGGCCATTCCTGACCGTCCGCCGAATGTCAAAATCCTCGATGTGAACGGCAAGCTGATTGCCAATCGCGGCACGACCGGTGGCGAGGCTATCGGCTTGCGGGAAATGTCGCCTTTCATTCCGCAAGCGGTCATCGCCATTGAGGACCGGCGTTTCTATTCCCATTATGGTGTTGATCCGATTGGTCTCGGTCGCGCCGTCTTTACCAATATTACCAAAGGTCGTGCAGTACAGGGTGGCTCTACCATCACCCAGCAGCTGGCCAAGAACCTGTTTCTTTCACCGGACAGAACACTGGAACGTAAGGTGCAGGAAGTGATGCTCGCTTTGTGGCTTGAGCATACTTACACCAAAGACCAGATTCTGGAGATGTATCTCAACCGTGTTTATCTCGGCTCCGGGGCCTATGGCGTGGATGCCGCCTCACGGCGCTATTTTGATAAATCTGCCAAGGATGTGAACCTCACCGAAGCCGCCACACTGGCAGGTCTGCTGAAAGCACCGTCACGCCTCTCGCCTGCCCGCGACCCGAAAGCTGCAAATGATCGTGCCAAACTGGTACTGGCTGCCATGCGCGATCAGGGCATGATCGGCCTCAAAGAACAAGCCATTGCCGAAAGTGAACCACCGACACGTGCCGCTGCCTATTGGTCAGGGTCGGAAAATTATGTTGCAGATGCCGTATTGTCGGAACTGCCGAAGCTGATCGGTGAAACCAAAAGCGATGTAACCATTCATACCACTGTTGATCTGGATTTGCAGAAGGTTGGTGAAGAGGCCATTCGTGATCTGATTTCGCAGAACGGCAAGAAAATGGATGTCAGTCAGGGCGCCCTCGTCTCCATTGACGGCACCGGAGCCGTGCGTGCGATGATCGGCGGCTATGACTATGCCAACAGCCAGTTTGACCGCGCGTCGGAAGCCCGCCGTCAACCCGGCTCCACTTTCAAACCGTTTGTCTATCTGACTGCACTGGAACAGGGACGCACACCGGATTCCATCCGCAATGACGCGCCGGTGCGCATCGGCAAATGGACGCCAAGCAATTATAACGGCAAATATTTCGGTGAAGTAACGCTGGCTACAGCTCTGTCTCACTCGCTCAATTCGGTTGCCGCGCAGCTGGTAATGGAAGTCGGCCCGCAGGCCGTGGTCGATACCGCCCATCGTTTCGGTATTCAGTCTGCCCTCACCACCAATGCTTCACTGGCGCTCGGCACCTCGGAAGTCACCCTGATGGAACTGACCGATGCTTTTGTGCCTTTTGCCAATGGCGGCTACCGTGCGCCGGTGCATATGATTACCAAAATCACCGATGGTGATGACAAAACCCTCTATGACTATCCGGCTGAACAACAGCAACGCATCATTACCGAGCAGGTGCTGGGTATGATGAATGCAATGCTGCGCCGCACAGTTGAAGACGGCACAGCAAAACGTGCCAAATTCGGCAACTGGCCGGCAGCAGGCAAAACCGGCACCAGCCAAAGCTCGCGTGATGCATGGTTTATCGGCTATACGGCCAATCTGACCACCGGCGTGTGGTTCGGCAATGATGACGGCAAACCGACCAAGAAAGTCACCGGCGGCGGCCTGCCTGCGATGGCGTGGAAAACCTTCATGACTGCCGCCCACAAAGGTGTACCGGTTGCTGATCTGCCGAGCACTTATGAAATTCAGAATGTGTTGCCGGGTGGTAGCGACGAGCTGCCGGATGCAACGGCCAGTATCGGCCAGCAGCCACCGGCACTGGATAATAGCGGTTATCCGGCCTTACCGGAGAATGATGACACTTACTGGCCACCGGCGCCGGGTGCACCACGCCAGCCTGACGGTGCGCAATTGCCGTCTCAGCAAAATCAGCCTGCGCAACCGCCGATCTCCGTACAGGAAAACCCTGCACCGGTTAGAAATACAGCGCCGCCGGTTCAGGATAATTCAGGCTATCCGACACCTCTGCCTGACAATTCCGGCTATCCGGTACAGACACCACAGGGCAATAATGCACCGCCGCCGGTGGCCGGAGATCCGGCCTATGACGGCCCGCGCCCGCAAGGTGATGTCGGCGGACAACCCGTGCGCAAAAACACGACATTGCTGGACGTGATTATGGGCAACGGGGAATAATCAGAGCGGTTCCAGTTAAGAATGAATCGTAGGAACCGCTCTGTCTATTTGTTTTTACGCATTGTCCTACGCAAAACCGCTTCGCACTTTTGCTGGAAATGCTTATAGCAGTTTCTTCATCGGGAAGGACGGCATGCCAGACCTTCCCGTTTTGGCATCGCCCTCGGGCAAATAACCGAGCTTTTCATAAAACTGTTTTGCTGTGGCCGTGCTGGTCAGACGGCTCACAACCTGCCCCTGCCCTTTCAGCCAGCCTTCAGATACTGCCATCAAAGCTTTACTGACACCGCGATACTGATAATCCGGTGAAACATAATTGAGCAAAACACCGTCCGTTGCCGAGACAGCCGCAACACCGGCAATCCGCCCGTCAATCTCGGCGACAAGATAGACCTGCCCCTCGCGCGCAATCCATGCCCGCAGATTTTCTTCTGTCTTATTGGCAAGCCATTGGCTTAAAATCTGCGGATCATTCTGATGATCTGCGGCACAAAGCTCCGTGATTGAACGGCGCAGCACTGTGCAAACCTTTGCCGCATCTTCTGCTGACGCCACCCTGATCAGCATTTTATTGCTTCGCTCTGAGCGTGCTGCGCACAGACTTATGCCAGCCGTTGATTTTGCGTTTGCGCAACGTCGGCTCCATCAGCGGCTCAAAACGCTGCTGTTGCTGCCAGTCTTTGGCAAAAGCCTGCATATCGCCCCAGAGACCGGCTTTCATACCTGCAAGCCATGCCGCGCCCAGCGCCGTGGTTTCCAGAATAACCGGACGGTCAACCGGCGCGTTGAGAATGTCTGACAGGTTTTGCATCGTCCAGTCGGAGGCAACCATACCGCCATCAACCCGCAGAACAATATCGCTGGTGTCCGTTTTCCAGTCTTTATGCATGGCTTCAAGCAGGTCATGTGCCTGATAAGCAACGGATTCCAGCGCAGCTTTGGAAATCTCGGCGGGCCCCGAATTACGGGTCAGCCCGTAAATCGCGCCACGCGCTTCTGCATCCCAATGGGGAGCGCCCAAGCCCACAAAAGCAGGCACCAGATAGACATCCTGTGTCTCATCGGCTTTGAGCGCCAGCTCACCGGACTCCGCTGCATTTTTGATAATTTTCAAGCCGTCGCGCAGCCATTGCACCGCTGCACCGGCGACAAAGATCGAACCTTCCAGCGCATAAGTCACCTCACCGTTCAGACGATAGGCAATCGTCGTCAGCAAACGGTTGCGCGACAGAACTTTATCCTTGCCGGTATTGAGCAGCGCGAAACAACCGGTGCCGAAAGTCGCCTTCAGCATACCTTTGGCAAAACAAGCCTGACCGATCATTGCCGCGTGCTGGTCACCTGCCACACCGAGGATCGGAATTTCCACGCCCAGCACATCAGCTTTTGTCACTCCGAAATCATCGGCACAGTCTTTTACTTCCGGCAGCATGTTACGCGGAATGTTGAACAGTTTCAGCAGTTCTTCATCCCACTCATTCTTGGCAATATTGAACAGCAGCGTGCGGGAAGCATTAGTGGCATCGGTGGCATGAACCTGACCGCCGGTCAGCCGCCAGATCAGAAAACTGTCGATTGTGCCAAACAGCAGCTCGCCCTTCTCTGCTTTTTTACGCGCACCGGACACTTTGTTGAGAATCCATGCCAGCTTAGTTGCGGAAAAATACGGATCAAGCAACAGGCCTGTCTTACGGCGGATACGCGGCTCAATGCCCTGTTTTTTCAGTTTCAGGCAGTCTTTCTGCGTGCGACGATCCTGCCAGACAATCGCATTATAGACAGGCTTGCCGGTTGTCTTATCCCAGACCACCACCGTTTCACGCTGATTGGTAATGCCGATTGCAGCCACATCTTCCATACTGGCGCTGGCATTTTCAACGGCCTGTTTGCAGGTCGTGACAACACTTTGCCAGATTTCTTCCGGATCGTGTTCGACCCAGCCGGATTTGGGATAATGCTGCGTAAATTCCTTTTGCCCGAGACCGGTGATCTTATGATTTTGATCGAAACAAATGGCTCTGCTGGATGTTGTACCCTGATCGATTGCCAAAATCAGTTTCGACATAAATATCTCCGTTTCTCAAAAGCATCTTTTAAAAAATTATATGCTTGAATCATTCAGTGCCAAATTTAAACACGCCTTGCAAATTTTAAAATCTATAGTGATAGTGTCCACTTAAAATTAGCAATAAAGGCCGATTAAAATGACTGATACGCCTAAAAAAACCATCGTACTGACCGGTGCCAGCCGCGGTATCGGCCATGCAACCGTGAAGCGTTTTTCACGGGCGGGCTGGCGTGTCATTACCTGCTCACGTCAGGATTTTTCCGACAACTGCCCGTGGCCTGCTGGCCCTGAAGATCATATCAAGGTTGATCTGGCTGATCCGGAAGATATCGGTCGTGCAATTTCAGAAATCCGTCGTCGTCTGGAAGACAATGGCGGTCAGCTTAATGCCTTGGTCAACAATGCCGGTATTTCGCCAAAAGGCGCTGGCGGAAGCCGCCTCAATTCCATTGAAACTCAAATGGCCACTTGGCGCGATGTGTTTCAGGTAAACTTCTTTGCACCGATCATGCTGGCGCGTGGTTTGTTCAAAGAACTGGAAGCAGCGCAGGGCTCGGTGGTCAATGTCACCTCGATTGCCGGAAGCCGCGTGCATCCTTTTGCCGGTACCGCCTATGCAACCTCGAAAGCAGCGCTTGCCGGTCTGACCCGTGAAATGGCCTCGGATTTCGGCCCGCATGGTATCCGCGTCAATGCGATTGCACCGGGCGAAATTGAAACTTCCATCCTGTCACCGGGCACAGAAAAACTGGTGGAGCAGATGCCTCTGCGCCGCCTCGGCCAGACATCGGAAGTGGCTGAAACCATCTATTTCCTCTGCACTGAAGCCTCATCCTACGTGACCGGCTCGGAAATCCACATCAATGGCGGTCAACACGTTTAAGGGTGAGAGCATGATCCTCTCCTGCGGAGAAGCGCTGATTGATATGCTGCCACGCGAAACACAGAGCGGCGAGACCGGCTTTGTGCCGCATGCAGGCGGCTCCGTGTTCAATACAGCCATTGCCATTGGCCGGTTGGGTGCAAAGGCCGGATTTTTTTCCGGCCTGTCGTCTGATTTTCTCGGGCAAATCCTGCGCGATACACTGGAAAAATCCCGCGTTGATACGCGGTTTTGTGCAGTCTCGGATCAACCGACAACGCTTGCCTTTGTGCGGCTGAATAATGGCCAGGCGAGTTATAATTTCTACGATGAGAATACTGCCGGACGTTTGCTCAGTGAGGCGCAACTGCCGGTACTGGATGATAATGTCAGCGCCCTGATGTTTGGCGGTATCAGCCTCATTCCCGAACCTTGCGGCAGTACTTATGAAGCGCTGATGCAGCGGGAAGCGCCAAACCGTGTGACAATGCTCGACCCGAATATCCGCCCGAATTTTATTCCGGACAAAGCCGCCCATCTGGCGCGGATCAAGCGGATGATTGCACTGGCTGATATTGTCAAAGTGTCAGATGAAGACCTGCTCTGGTTTGATGAAGGCACGGATCATGATGCGATTATCCGCAACTGGCTGGCTACAGAAGGACAGAACGGACCTAAAATCATCATCGTCACCAAAGGCGCGGATGGTGCAGTGGCCTATGCGGCTTGCGGTAAAATCAGTGTCGGTGGCGAAAAAGTCACCGTGGCCGATACAGTCGGTGCCGGTGATACGGTCAATGCCGGTGTGCTGGTGAGCCTTGAAAAACAAGGCCTGCTGAATAAGCAATCCCTTGCGGCCATCTCGCAAGAACAGCTGACCGAAGCCATCGCCTTTGGCATCAAAGCCGCTGCGATTACCGTATCGCGTGCCGGTGCCAATCCGCCATGGGATTATGAAATCACTTGATATGGAAAAGGCGGCTTTCTTAAAAAGCCGCCTTTTGTATTTTAAACCCGCACTTCCTGTGTAACGCGATCTTCACCGCCGAAAAACTCGATATAGCGTTTCACCGCCTCCGGATCGCCGGTGGCTTTTGACGGATTATCCGAGAGTTTCACCGCCGGACGGCCATTTGCGTCAATCACCTTACAGACCAGTGAAATGGCTCCTAGTCCTGAAACGTGTTTCGGTGCGCAACCGATGAAATCATTGGTGAGATTGGTGCCCCAACCAAAGCTCATCCGCACACGGCCTTCAAAGTGGCGGTAGGTTTCTTCAATCGTATCCACGTCCAGTGCGTCGGAGAAGATCAGCAATTTCTCACGCGGGTCTTTGCCCTTTGATTTCCACCATTCAATAATCCGCTCTCCGCCCTCAATAGGCGGTGAGCTGTCAGGGCGGAAACCTGTCCAGTCGGCAACCCAGTCCGGTGCATCGCGCAGGAATGCTGTTGTGCCGAATGCATCAGGCAGTACGATCAAAAGATTGCCGCCATAATAACGGTTCCAGTCCTGCAACACGCGGTAAGGTGCCGAGCGTAATTCTTCATCCGTATCGGCCATAGCTGCCAGCACCATCGGCAATTCATGGGCATTGGTACCGAGCGCTTCCAGATCAGTGTCCATCGCCAGAAGCACATTGCTGGTGCCGGTAAAGGCATCGCCGATGCCTTCTTTCAGCGCTTCCACACACCAGCGCTGCCAGAGGAACGAATGACGGCGGCGGGTGCCGAAATCAGAGATTTTCAGATCCGGCAATTGGCGCAGACGATCAACCTTGCCCCACATTTTGGCTTTGGCACGGGCATAAAGCACATCCAGCGCGAAAGGCCCGAGAGACTTCATCGCTGCGCGGGAGCGCAATTCATTGATAATCGCCAGTGCGGGAATTTCCCACATTGTCGTATGCGTCCACGGCCCGTGGAAATGCAGTTCATATTGCCCGTCACGGCGTGTCAGCTCATATTCCGGCAGCTGGAATGTGCTGAGCCATTGCAGGAATTCCGGCGCAAAAATCTGCTTGCGGCCATAGAATGTATTACCGGCCAACCAGATCATTTCCTTTTTGGTCATACGCAATGAACGGGCATGGTCAAGCTGCGCACGCAACTCACCTTCATCAATCTCATCGGCAAGCCGCACAGTTTTCGAGCGGTTAATCAGCGAGAAAGTAGCATCCACCTGCGGATACAGCCCCCAGATCATTTGCAGCATCAAAAGCTTATAAAAATCCGTATCCAGCAGACTGCGAACAATCGGATCCAGCTTCCACGTATGGTTATAAACGCGCTGCGCAATATCTGTTCTGGTCATGCCAGATGTCCTTATCTGATCCGATGAGATTTATTCTCATCCTGAGCATCATTCTTGTTGGACAGACCATAAGCAGAATTCAGCAAAAATAAAGGGCGATGATTGCTCACCGCCCTTTATTTAAAGTTTCTGTTTAGTCTGACTTATTTCAGTTCAAGCACAATCTCGTGCTGTCCCTGCGTTGTCAGTGCAATACCGGCATCGCGTTTTTTGACTGCTTTGCCGTCCACTTTCAGACTGTCCCGACCGGCTTTATTGCGCACTGTGATTTTATACAGTGCTTCACCATGACGGTAATCCAGTTCAAAACCATCCCAGTCAGACGGCAGTACCGGATTGAGGAACAGCGCATTGCCGCGCTTGCTCAAGCCGAGAATACCTTCTGTCGCCACGCGGTAGAACCAGCCGGCAGAACCGGTATACCATGTCCAGCCACCCTGACCGCGACGTGGTTCAACAGAATAAATATCCGCTGCAATCACATAAGGCTCGACACGATAGGTCTCAGGATTTTCGCCGTGATGCACCGGATTAATCAGCGAGAACAGCTTGTAAGCCTCATCACCACGGCCAAGTTTGGTCAGCGCCATGATCGCCCATGTGGCACCATGGGTATATTGCCCGCCATTCTCACGCACACCACGCGGATAGCCTTTAATATAACCCGGCTCATGTTCGGTCTTGTCAAATGGCGGAGTGAACAGACGCAGCAAGCCGCCCTCTTCATCCAGCAAGTGCTTTTCAAGCGAAGCCATTGCTTGGGTCGCACGCGTCGGATCAGCAATACCGGACAACACAGCCCAGCTCTGGGCAATCGCATCAATCTGGCATTCGCCACTCAGGTGCGATCCGAGCGGTGCGCCGTCATCGAAATAACCGCGACGATACCATTCGCCATCCCAGCCATGATCTTCCAGCGCCTTGTTCAAAGCATCCAGATGCTGCTGCATAGCTTCCGCACGCTTTTTATCGCCGCGTGCTGTCGCTAAAGGAATAAACTGCTGCAATGTATAGCTCAGGAACCAGCCGAGCCAGACGCTCTCGCCTTTACCTTCAACACCGACAAGATTCATACCGTCATTCCAGTCGCCGCCAAGGATCAGCGGCAGACCGTGCTGTCCGGAGCGTTGCATGGCCAGTTCCAGCCCTTTCACGCAATGCTCATAGACCGTGTCGGTTTTGTCCGAGACCTCCGGCTGATAGAAAGCGTCATGTTCGCCCTCGCCCAAAGCACGGCCCTGCAGATAAGCAACGTCCTCATCAAGCACCGCCAGATCGCCGGTCACCTGCGTATAGAGCGTTGCCGCATAGGACAGCCACACCACATCATCGGAGATCAGTGTGCGCACGCCTGCTCCGGTAACCGGCAGCCACCAATGCTGCACATCGCCTTCCGCAAACTGACGACCGGCAACATTGAGCAATTGCTTACGTGCCAAGTGCGGATCAAGCATCAGCAGTGACAGCGTGTCCTGCAACTGATCGCGGAAACCATAGGCACCGCTGGCCTGATAGAACGCCGCACGCGCCAGAATGCGCGAAGCCATGCTCTGATAAGGCAGCCAGCGATTGACCATCAGATCGAAAGAGCGATCCGGCGTTTTCACCTGCAATGGCGCTGTAAAATTCTGCCATTGCTCGGAAGTGCGTGCCAGCAGATCATCCATATCCAGACCACGGCTATAGGTAATCAGTCCCTGTGCTGTCTCTTCATCTTTGGCATTGCCAAGAATGAACAGAATGTCTTTGGTCTGTCCTGCACTCAGTTCCAGATCATAGCTCAGAGCCGCGCAAGGATCACGTCCGGCCTCGACTGTGCCAGACAGGGACTTGCCCTGCATCACACTGTCCGGTTCGGTAACGGAACCGGTGACACCGATAAATTCCTGCCGGTCAGAAGTGACTGATGCCGGCAGAATATTGGCTGTCAGGAAAGCGACCTGACCTGCCTTGTCGGTGTGATAAGGGTTACGGGCAAAGAGCGCGCCCAGCTCCTCGTCAAAACGCGGCACAATATAAGCGGCATTTTTAGCACGGACATTGCCCAGCACCCATTCCGCATAATTATAGAGCCGCAGACGTTTCATCGACTGGCCGCGATTGACAAGCCGCAGGCGCGTGAGACGCACCGGCTTGTCCGGATCAACCGCCATTGTCAGCTCGCAGAGCACATCGCCATGTTTGGACGTGAACGTGCTGAAGCCCTGACCGTGACGCGCTTCATAGGTCACGTCTGCATCACGAATGACATTAGCCGCAGGTGCAAAAACCTTACCGCTGTCACGATCCGCGATATAAAGCGCCTCGCCCGGCAGATTCGAAACCGGATCATTTGACCAAGGGGTCAGCTGATAATCACGGCTGTTACCGCTCCATGTGAAAGCGGAACCTTCCGCTGAAACATGGAAACCGAATTCCGCATTGGCAATCACATTGATCCACGGATGCGGCGTTGTACGGTCGCCATTGAGACGCACAACATAATTGCCGTCTGTATCAAAACCGCCATAGCTGTTCCAGAATTCCAGCCCGTCACCGGAAACCGGCTTATTTGTTATAGACTGACGCGGAGCCACACCCGGCAATTTAGCGATAGCTTTTACACCATCACCGCTTTGCTGTGCGGCATCAGCTTCTGCAGCCAGACGGCTGTCGCGGCGGTTCAGACGCGGATCAGCACTTTCCGGTTTGGTTTCTTTGCGATGTGCCAGATCAACCGAAAGTTCCTGAATACGCTTGAGTTGCTCTGCCAGAGAGCCGTTTTGCGCATGCATAACAATCCGTGCAGCAGCCAGCAGCGTATTATAGGACGCCTCGCTCATCTGATCGCGGCGCACCGTGAAGATGTGCTGTTTCTGTCCCTGATGCTGCGAACGGACACGGAAACTTTCCGTCAGCCATTCAACTGCACGCTGGGTATCCTGCGCATAGGAAAATGCCCGTTCATTGATCACCACCACATCAACGGTGAGACCTTTTTCGCGCCAGTATTCCTGTGCTTTCAGCACACCGCGCAGCACTTCAAGATCAGCCTCATTATCAATCCGCAGCACGAAAATCGGATCATCGCCGGAAATCGACAATGGCCAGAGATCAGACTGAGCACCAAGCCCCGCAGCAATCACTTCTGACGGCTGGCGCAAAGCGCGATCCGGATAGATCAGATAGGCAGCGGTTTTCTGGTAATCTGTCGCCTCAGCCGGTTTGATACCGACATGATGCAGACGCACCTGCGAACGTGTCCATGACAGCGTATATTCACGGGCAAAAGCTTCCGGATAACGCAGAACCGCCGCTTTTTCTTCCAGATAAGAGCGCGAACCGCCTGCCAGTGTCCAGAACACCAGCGACACTTTTTTATGCGCCGGAACACGGACACGGGTGCGCAATGAGGCAACCGGATCAAGCACCGTGCCCTGACTGCCGGTAAACTTCATCTCCGGGTCGAAAGCCGCCGGATTACGCAGGGTACGGCCACGGCCGATAAAGACACGGCGGTCGGTTTCGGCTTCCGTTTCACGCACAGCGCCCGACAGATCGGTCACGAAATGCGCCACATGCACTTCCGTGTCTGACGGTGCGCGTTTGCGCCGTTTAGCATAGATTGTTGTGCCGTCCGGTGCGATTTCCGTTTCCACAAACATCTTGGCAAAAGCCGGATGTGCATCATCCGTGTCCGGATTATTCAGCACCAGCTCCGCATAGGATGTGACCTCGATCACACGGTCGCGCGAACTGGTATTGATAATATCAATCCGGCGTCCTTCACCATCGACATCGGTAGTGACAATGGTTTCCACCACAGTCTTGATATCGCCGGAGGTCTTGTAGAATTCAGCTTTATCTTCCGTGAACACCGTTTTGGTTTCTGTTTCCAGATGGCGCGACGGCTCACTGGTCGCCGACCACCAGCGTCCGCTTTCAATATCACGCAGGAACAGGAAGCTGCCCTGCATGCCTTCAGACGCATCGGGCTGGAAGCGGGTGATCGCCAGATCATGCCAGCGGCTGTAGCCATTACCGGCAGCCGTCAGCATCAGCGAATACTGACCATTGGACATCAGATGCACACTGCGTGGTGCTTTCAACGGCTCTTCGATAATGCGCATCGGCGCTTCATCAAAGGCACCGCTGTCCACACGCATCGGATTTTCCGTCTTGGCATAAACCATCGGAATTTCACGCGGTGCTTTTTCCTGCAACAGCAGTTCAGCCGCTTCAATCACCGGATCGGAATGGAAACGGCTGCGCATACGACCATCAAAAATCACATTATTGACCGCGATAATCGACATGCCGTGGTGATGCGCATAATAGTTTTTCACCACAGCGCATTTTTCACCTTCGCGCACACGCGACGGAGTGAAATCCACGGCATCGTGGAAACCGTAACGCCCCAAAGCGCCGAGCTTCTGCAAGGTCTTCAGGTTGGAAACCGCATCAGCAGGGCGATATTGCGAAGCCAAAAGGCTCGCATAAGGTGCAATCACCGCATTACGTGACAGACCGCGTTGCAGACCCAGTTTCGGCACACCGAAATTGGAATATTGGTAATTCATCTGCGGATCGCGGGCATTATAGGCTGCTTCCGAGATCCCCCAAGGCAGACCGCGCGAGGTGGCATATTCGATCTGACGCTGCACGACCAGCTTGTTGGTCTGGTCAAGAAGCGAGCCAAGCGGCTCATTCATCACCAGCGGCGGCATCAGATATTCGAACATTGAGCCTGACCAGGACAGCAGAGCGCCTTTCCAACCAACCGGCACCAGCAGGCGGCCAAGTTTGAACCAATGTTCTACCGGCACATCACCCTTGGCAATCGCAAACAGGCTGGCAAGACGGGCTTCCGAAGCCAGAAGATCGTAGCAACTCTCATCCAGCTCGTTTTCCTGCACGCGGAAACCAATCGACAGCAGACGGCGTTCCTTGCGCTCAAGGAAGCCGAATTCCATGTCAAAGGCCAGTTGGCGGGAACGGCTGGCAAGGCTCTGCAACTGCATGCGCAGTTCTTCAGCATTATGCTCGCCGATCGCATCATCCGTATGGGCTTTACAGGTAGCAACCAGTGTACGTGCCCATTCCAGCGCTTCCTGCGATTGGGTGGTTTCCAGCTCGTCATCCAGTTCCAGCGCCAGTTTTTCAATATCCTTGGCGAAGAGTGAAATATTGATGGTGCGGAAAGAGGCGGTTTCCGGCTCCTCGCGGAAGGAACGCACAGCACGGCGGAAATTGGCAATCCGCTCTTCCAAACGGCGACGCAGTGGTCGCAGAATACGGCGATCATCCGGAATGGCAGCAATTGCCTCTTCCAGAATGTCGTTAACGTCGAGAATACCTTCAAAATCGCCCTGCAGATAGACGGAAGGTGCCTGCGCCCATTCTTCCAGCGCCGAAGACAGTGTAACCAGATGACCGGCCAGATTGCCGCTATCCACTGCCGACACGTAAAGCGGCTGCAATGGTTTCAGCGTATCAGTCTCATACCAGTTATAGAGATGGCCGCGGAATTTCTCCATCTTCTCCAACGTATCCAGCGTCTGGCCGATACGGGTCAGCGTATCGTTGAAGCCGATCCAGCCGAAATCACGCGCCGAAATCACAGAGAGGAAATAGACGCCGATATTGGTCGGGGATGTGCGCATTGCCACAATACCCACCGGATCTTCCTGATAATTATCCGGCGGCAGATGGTTGCCTTCCTCATTGGTGAAGGCTTCGAAATAGCGCCATGTACGGCGGGCATAGCGGCGCAGATCGCCTTTATCGCTGGAGCGGACTTCCAGCGTATCCTGCGGCTTGGCCGAGCGGCTCACTGCCCATGCGATCCACGGCGAGGCAATCCAGATCACAGCAAAAGGCACGGCAATCAGTACGGCTTTGCTGCCAAACAGCACTGGAAGCAGGAATGCCAATGCACCGATCAGCAGCGACGGCCACATCAGGCGCACATAGAAATCCAGCGTATTGGAAGACTTCATCTGCGCGGCCGCACGCCACGCCAAAAGATAACGGCGGGAGACAAACAGACGATAGAAAGTACGGACAATCGCATCGCCCATCAGCGTTGCGCTATGGGCAATAAAGCTGAGACGCAGCGCCATATCCGCAAAAGCCAGCGTCACATCAGTCAGCACCGACTGAGCATGGCCTTTCAGCGAATAATCCATATTCACCGGAATAAGATTGGTGACGATGCCGAAAATCATCGGCACGAACATCGCCAAAATCAGGAACAGCTGCCAGATGGTAGCAACGCCGAGCGGCAGCAAACACCAGCCGGCAAAAGACGCAATCACCCACATGATCGGGTTGAGCGAACGACGCAGGTTATCGGCCATTTTCCAGCGGGTGACATTGCTGACACCTTTGCCGGTTGAGAACAGAAACGGCAACAACTGCCAGTCACCACGCGCCCAGCGGTGATGACGGGAAATATCAACATTATAGCCGGTCGGGTAATCTTCCACGACCTCGACATCGCTGGCAAGCGCACAACGGGCATAACCGCCTTCGAGCAGATCGTGGCTGAGAACTGTATTTTCCTCAATCTTGCCCTGCATCACCTTTTCAAAGGCATCAACATCATAGAGGCCTTTACCGGTGAAAGTGCCTTCGCCAAGCAGATCCTGATAGACATCGGAAACAGCAAAGACATAAGGGTCGATACCACGATTAGCGGAGAAGACGCGCTGCAGGAAAGACGCATCGTCGCCGGTGGTCAGTGACGGGGTAACACGCGGCTGCAAAATACCGTAACCGCTGGTAATGCGGCCGGTTTTCTCATCAAAGACCGGATGATTGAGCGGATGCGACAGCTTACCGACCAGATTGGTTACCGATTGCGGTGTCAGACGGGTATCAGAATCCAGTGTCATCACATAGCGGATATCACGCGGCAACGGCACATCCGACGGGAAGAAACTGGTATCATGGTCGCCACGCAGCAGCAGATTCAGCTCATGCAGCTTACCGCGCTTGCGCTCCCAGCCCATCCAGCAACCCTGTGACGGATTGTAAAGACGGCGGCGATGCAGGAAGAAGAACCGCGCCTGACCATTGGTGGCATAATCCTCTCCGGCATAATGCGCATTAAGCCTTGCGACTTCCTCGCGGGCATAATCCAGCACTTCCATATCGGCAGGCGTGACTTCGACATTGCTGTCTGTCCAATCACTGACAATCGCAAAATAGACCTCACCGCGCGGATTGGTCAGATAATGCACTTCGAGATTGCGGATATGTTCATCCACACTGTCGCGCGAATTGATCAGCGTCGGCACGGCTACCAGCGTGCGGGCATCGGCAGGCAGACCGTCGCGATATTCATAACCGACAAGACGGTTCGGCTGCACAAACCACGGCACCAGCGAATTAAACAGGCCAAGTGAGGCTTCATAGGCAGGGAACAGCGCGAGGATAGTGAAAAGCAGCTGTTCGCTCTCGCCAAAACCGATGCGACCCATGCCGGTATAAACCAGCACCAGCAGGCCGATGGTCATTGCCCAGACCGGTGCAGCAATCCCCCACAGGCCAAGCCCGCGATAGAGACGCAGCAGGCGCGATGACAAAGGCGGGGTATAACCGCAAATCTGTTCCAGCTCGGTGCGGGCATTGCCGCTCAGATAATAGGCAATCGCACCGCTTTGTTCACGCTCGGTGATTTTATGCTCACGCAGCGATTTTTCACGCGCCAGCCGCAGAGCCGTATTGGTCACCTCAATTTCCGTCATACGGGAATTACGCGCGATCTTTTCAATGGTCACGCGATAGCTGTTGCGTGAAGCGAAATCGAGATTTTCGAAATCGCTGTTCTCGCGCAGGATCGCATCCATAATGCTGACAGTCTCAACCCATGAGGTCCAGTCCACGTCATCAATGGTTTTGAGCGAGCGGATAATATTGCCCATGGTCATACCGCCGGTGGACTGGCGGGAGTGTTCCTCGACAATAATCTCCTCAACATCGCGTCCGGAGGCTTCAAGCTGGGCTTCCAGCCATTCAATCGCCGGTCCGGTAGCCGTGGATGCACTGCGCAAACGATAAAGCAGATGCGTGGCGAAAGTGCCGTCGCGAGCCGGTTCGCTATATTCTGTCAGGATGGATTGCAGCTCTTCCGGTGAAGAGGCGACCACAATCTTGTCCGCCACGCGATTGGCGAAATTGCGCATCGCACGGGCGCGCTCAACACGCAGCGCCAAACGGCGGGCATTTTCCACCAGCATGAAACGAATAACAGATGGCAGTGCCCATAATTCACCGATGCGCAGCGGCTCCACACTCTGGAAACCGTCGATCAGTGCTTTCAGGCTTTTGAGCGAGAAACCACTGTCGCTATGGGCAACATAGAGCCATGCCAGTGCGAAAACCCGCGGCAGGCCTTCGGTGCTCAGATTGGCAGAGGCATCGGTGTTTTTTGATACAGCACCATCCGGATGAATATTGGCTGCCAGCGGCAACTGGCGCAAAAACTTGTCCGGCAAATCGCGGCGTGCCTGCTGCATGCTTTTATCGACAACGTAATAATTGTCGAGCAGCCACTGGGCAGCCGGCGTAATCGTCTCGCCGTTACGCGATGCCGCATCGGATGAGCGATAGGCATGCAGGATCAGACCGGCATTTTCTGCAAGCCGTTTGTTAAAGTCGAATTTCTCATAATCGGGCAGGCGCACGGCTTCATTGCGGGCCAGCGCCGCAGCGAGCAGTTGTAATTCTTCTGGTGTTTTATAATGCCCCCTGATTGGCAAAGGCAAAACCGGCAAAAGGCGGTCAGCAACAGGGCGGGAAAACAACGATGAAAGAGAGAAAGACAAAGCCGGCATATGCCTTTTACAGCCTTTTATAAGATTTAAGTTCCGCTACGGATGGTCAGATTTGCCATATCCGCAAACACATGCTTCAGATCCCGTGAATTTCATGAAGATTCACGCATGACCGGTGGTGTTAAACAGTTATGACCAAATTACGTCCGCAAAGAATGCCATGGTCGAATTTGGTAAAATCGCAAAGCACAAATCATAGCTGATTTTAACTTTACGTTATAAAAATCAACAGGCTACCCTCTGCAATTTGCGTTCCGACAATGCGCAAGCCCTGACAAAGCTGGGGCAGCACGCTTTGATATAATGCCAGAGGGTGAGAAAAGTTGCCTGACCGCACTTTAAACGGATTAAATTATTTTGAAAGTCCCCCTTTCTGATAAGAAAAACGCCGGATATCCGAGCCTAAATTCAGCCCTGTATCCGGCGTTTCAGAGAATCATTTTTCGAGCTGTATCTCTTCAGTTTTAAGAGGCAAAGACCCGCCAGTATTTCGGACGGAATGCCAGACGGCTGCCGGTCACCGCTTCATTCTCTGCCGGAATTTCAATCTCGACAATTTCGCGGTTACCGCCGACTTCCAGCTCAACACGGCGCTTGGCGCCCACACGCCGTGTCGCGGTGACCACACCGGCAATGCAGCCGCCACATCCCTCCACCAGCTCCACATCATGGGGGCGGAAATACAGTACCGCTTCTACGTCTGCCTGATCTGCTTTCAGCCCCAGCGAGCGATCCGCCAACCAGAGCGCCCCCTGCTCCACACGC
Organism: Pseudochrobactrum algeriensis; assembly: GCF_018436245.1. Classification (NCBI taxonomy): domain Bacteria; kingdom Pseudomonadati; phylum Pseudomonadota; class Alphaproteobacteria; order Hyphomicrobiales; family Brucellaceae; genus Pseudochrobactrum; species Pseudochrobactrum algeriensis. Next base: position 100,058 of record NZ_CP075361.1, on the reverse strand, counting down.
ACATTCAGACGGCTGGATTCACCGATAAAACCATAGACGAAAGCAGAATTCGGACTGTCATAAATCTCGTCCGGTGTCCCCACCTGCTCGATGCGCCCCTGACTCATCACCACAACGCGGTCGGCGAGTTCCAGAGCCTCATCCTGATCGTGGGTTACAAAAACGGTGGTATGGCCGGTGCTGTCATGAATCTCACGCAACCACTTGCGCAGTTCTTTTCGCACCTGCGCATCCAGTGCACCGAAAGGCTCATCCAGCAACAATACATTCGGTTCAATCGCCATGGCACGTGCCAGAGCCACACGCTGACGCTGACCACCGGAGAGCTGCGCCGGATAACGGTTTTCCAAGCCCTGCAATTGCACCAGATTGAGCAGATCAACCGCGCGTTTATGGATTTCCGCTTTGGACGGACGCGTAGAGCGCGGGCGTACTTTCAAACCAAATCCGACATTCTGCGCCAATGTCATATGACGAAACAAAGCATAATGCTGGAATACAAAACCAACATTGCGTTCCTGCACGGTTTTATTCGAGGCATCATCCTCGCCAAAATAGACCGTGCCTTCTGTCGGGCTTTCCAGCCCTGCAATCAGACGCAATAATGTGGTCTTACCCGAGCCGGAAGGGCCGAGCAAAGCAATCAGCTCGCCTGAACGAATATCAAGCGAAACGTTGTGCAGCGCCGGAAACTGCTCAAACTCCTTGCGCACCTCAACAACGCGTACTTCCATTCTCAATCCTTTCAGGCACCCTCATGCCAGTGCAATGCAATTCATATTGGAGCATTCAAAATGCTCTGTCTCTTTGTTGTAAGCGTACCCTGAAAACCGCTCACACTTTTCGGGATGCGCTATTCATGCGCAAAACGCATTACAAACTAAACCCCGTCATGCGAAAAACGCATTTCCAGTATCGTCTTCAAAACGAGTGTTATCAGCGCCAGTCCCGCCAGCAGTGATGCCACTGCAAATGCCGCCACGATATTCTCGCTATACATCATCTCCACATGCAACGGCATGGTCGTCGTCAATCCGCGAATACGTCCCGACACCACCGCCACCGCACCAAACTCTCCCATTGCACGCGCATTACACAGCAACACGCCGTAAAGCAGCCCCCAGCGGATATTCGGCAAAGTCACATAAAGAAAGGTTTTCCAGCCGCTTGCCCCGAGAGACAAGGCTGCCTCTTCATCGCCTGTTCCCTGTTCCTGCATCAACGGGATCAGCTCACGGGCAACAAATGGAAAAGTGACAAAGATTGTTGCCAGAACAATACCGGGAACAGCAAACAATATCTGGATATTATGCGATTGAAACCATGATCCGAGCATACTGTTTCCGCCGAACAGCAGCACGAAAACCAGCCCTGAAATCACCGGTGACACCGAAAACGGCAGATCAATCAGCGTGATGAGAAAGGTCTTGCCGCGAAACTCGAATTTGGCAATCGCCCATGAAGCAGCAATCCCGAAAACCATATTCAAAGGCACTGCAATAGCCGCAATCAGCAAAGTCAGGCGGATAGCCGAGACTGCATCCGGATCGGTCAGTGCCTCCAGATAAGCACCGGTGCCTTTGCTGAATCCTTGAGCAAAAATCACGATCAGCGGCAGCACAATGAACAAGGCCATAAACAGCAGACCTGTCAGTGTCAGAAACCAGCGCATAGCCGGTGTTTCTGTAACCGCTGAACGGTTATGAGTCGTGTGATTATGTTTCAGACGACGCGAAAACAGTTTTCCGGCACTAGCTGCCATAGCCATATCTCCTGCGTGTCCGTGTCTGGATCAGATTGACAATGAGCAGCATCACAAAAGAAATCAGCATCATCACCGTAGCCAGCACTGTAGCTGCGGAATAATCGAATTCCTCAAGCTTGATGAAGATCAGCAAAGGCGCAATTTCAGTCGAATAAGGCCGGTTACCGGCGATAAAAATCACCGAGCCATATTCCCCGACTGCACGGGCAAAGGCCAGCGAAAAGCCGGTCAGAATAGCCGGTTGCAAACCGGGCAACAGCACACGAAACACAGTCTGAAAGCGGCTTGCACCCAGTGTTGCCGCCGCTTCTTCCTGTTCACGGCTGATCTCTTCAATCACCGGCTGGATCGTGCGCACCACAAATGGCAGGCCGATAAAAACCAGCGCCACCACAATACCGGCCTGTGTAAAAGCAATACGGATATCCAGCGGCATCAGCCATGCACCGATCCAGCCTTTCGGCGCATAAAGCGCTGTCAGCGCAATACCGGCAACGGCAGTGGGCAGAGCGAAAGGCAGATCGACCATCGCATCGACCAGCCTTCTGCCCGGAAAGCGGTAACGCACAAGCACCCATGCAACAATGCCGCCAAAAACCACATTAATCAGCGCGGCCAAAATCGCACTGAAAAAACTGACCTGCAAGGCATGAACCAGTCGGGGATCAGTCGCCAGCTGCCAGAAGCGTGCCGGCCCCACCCCGACGGCATGGAGCATCAGCACCATCAGCGGGATCAGGATCAGCAGGGACAGATAGGCCACGCTGAAACCCAGTGTCAGACCAAAGCCCGGCAGGATGGACGGCTTGCGCCATGCCTGCCAGAAGGGCGGTTTTTTCCCGCTTTTATGTGGCTGATCCGGTTTCCCGCCGCCCGTTTTTGTTGTGAGTTCTGCCATAGGTAACACCATGAAAGACGGAACTTATTTGACCGGTTTATAAATCTGATCGAATGTGCCGCCATCCCCGAAATGGGCTGGCTGCGCCTTAACCCAGCCACCGAATAACGGGTCATCAATCGTGATCAGCTTGACATCCGTCAGCCATTTACGGTCGGCTTCCGGCACCAGTTCAGGTTTTGACGGCCGGTAGAAATGTTTGGCTGCAATCTTCTGCCCCTCTTCGGAATAGAGATAGGTCAGGAAGGCTTCCGCCTGTTTGCGGGTACCTTTGGCATCGACATTCTTGTCCACCACGGCAACCGGCGGCTCGGCGAGAATGGATTGCGGCGGCACGACAATGTCAAAAGAATCCGCTCCGAATTCCGCAACTGACAGATAGGCTTCGTTTTCCCATGCCAGCAGCACATCACCTAACTGGCGTTGCACAAAACTGGTGGTCGAGCCGCGCGCACCGGTATCCAGAACCGGCACATGACGGAACAATTCTGTCATATAGGCTTTGACCTTGGCTTCATCGCCGCCATATTCACTATGCGCCCAGGCCCATGCGGCCAGATAATTCCAGCGGGCACCGCCGGAGGTTTTCGGGTTAGGTGTAATCACCTCCACCCCGTCCTTAATCAGATCACCCCAGTCTTTAATGCCTTTTGGATTGCCCTTGCGGGTCAGGAAGACGATGGTTGAAGTGTAAGGCGCAGAATTATTCGGAAATTTCTGCCGCCAGTCCGCATTGATCTTGCCGCTTTTCTCGACAATGGCATCAATATCGCTTTGCAAAGCAAGCGTCACAACATCTGCGGGAATACCGTCAATAACAGAGCGCGCCTGGGCACCGGAGCCGCCGTGCGATGTGCGCAGGGTTATCGTCTCACCGGTTTCGGCCTGCCAGTATTTGGCAAAGGCATCGTTAAATTCTTTATATAATTCCCGCGTCGGATCGTAAGAAACATTCAGCAGGGTCTGGGCAGCGGGTGCCTGCACAGGAATGGACACCGCAGATACAGCGATCAGCGCAGCAAAGGCGGAAAAAGTATTTCGCATCAGTATCATCAAGGCCTCCGTTTCATGTTCAAAAACAAACTAACAGAGCCGGAACGGAGAAGGATGCTACAGGAACCTCAATACTCCGCTCCCACGGAAATAATCTTCCTCAGATGAGCGCATTGTAAAATAAAAATTCGCCTTTGCCAAAGACAGTTCAGTATCCCGCATCAAAAAACCATACCCGAACCCATACGGGGGCTGCGCAGACTGCACTTATAGCGCACCTCATAATAAGGATCGACAACCAGTGTCACATCGCGGGTTTCGCAGCGTTTACCGGTGGATTTCAGATATTCTTCCGCCACATCGCGGAAAACAACCGGCGGCGTGACACCAAGCCCTGTTCCGGTTGAGAAACCTTTGACAAAATTCTGCGTGGCTGTTCCTGCCAGCCCCGGCCCGATCAGCAGACGGCTTTCGGTCTGGTTATCGACAATACGATAATTAACACCGCTTTTTCCGACAAACTCAACCGAAGGCAGCCCCTGATATTTGGCTTGTACATAATTCACACCGGCACAACCGGTGAGCACTGCGAGGGCAGCAAACGCACTGATGCGCATACCCGCAGGGGTGAATATTTTGCGAAATGTCAAACCAGCCTGTATCACGCGCTATAATGCCTTTTCTGCTGAACTATGCTGTCTCTGCTTTTAAATATCTGACAAATAATCATATTAATGCCAGATACGGTTTTTATTGGACGATCAAAATAAGAATCTTATTTTAAATTCCGCAAACAGACCTGTTTTTCTGCCCGCAGGTTCCCTGCCTTCTCTGTAAGTGCTGTAAACGAAAAGGATAAACTGATGCTGAAAGCAATCATCCCATCACTCTCTGCCGGTCTTTTACTTTGCGGTTTTGCAGGCAGTGTTGCCGCGCAGGAAGCTGACGAGATGCAGGCGCTTACCAAAGTGACCTATATATGCGAACGCAATGTTGAGCTGGATGTTGTCTATATCAACGGTCTGAAAAATGATGAATCAGCAGCTGTCCTTTACACGGAAGGCAAGCTGGTGCCGATGCGTATCTGGCCAGCGGCTTCAGGTGCACGTTATATCGCTCTTGATGAACAGGACAGCTATCGCTGGCACACAAAAGGCGATGAAGGCATTCTGTCTTTTCTTGAAGCCGATGACAGCGCCAAAGAGCAGACATTGTTCAGCAATTGTGTAAACAAGGATAAAGCTGCACAGTAAAATTGAGGCAGGATTTTTCGCTACCCTTAAAGCACACAGACTGCTATTTGTGCCGTCAGACAGCAGTCTTTCTGACCTGCTTTGAATTTTATATGATCCGTTCTCTTACAGGAAAGATGTGAGATGAAACCAGTATTTTTGCAAATCCAGTGCAAACCCGGCACAACCTATGATGTTGCCAAGACACTCTATGAGCGTGAAATCGCCTCGGAACTTTATTCCACCAGCGGCGAATATGATCTTCTCGCAAAGATTTATATTCAGGAAGGTGATGATATCGGCAAATTTATCAATGATAATGTTCATGATATCCCGCATATCATCCGCTCGCTGACAACGCTGACTTTCAAAGCTTTCTGAGTTCAGTCACAGAAACGCCGGTAATATAAAAGACAGAGCATTGCCTGTATCAAAACGGGCGATGCTTTTTTATTTTTGCGCTGCTGCACGCGAAGAATTTTGCATGTGAGGCAATTTGTACTTTGCACCGTACGCTCGGGTACTGTAAGACATATCTGAAAAGATAACACTGCATTTCTGCAACTTCTGCAAACAGGAGTTTCGCAGCGCTGTTAATGCATAAGGGAATAAGATCATGCCAGCCTATCGCTCAAGAACTTCCACCCACGGCCGCAATATGGCGGGTGCGCGCGGCCTCTGGCGCGCCACAGGCATGAAAGACGGTGATTTCGGCAAGCCGATTATCGCTGTGGTCAATTCCTTTACCCAGTTTGTGCCGGGTCACGTGCATCTGAAAGATCTCGGCCAGATGGTCGCCCGCGAAATCGAAAAAGCAGGCGGTGTTGCCAAGGAATTCAACACCATCGCGGTTGATGACGGTATCGCCATGGGTCATGACGGTATGCTCTATTCGCTGCCATCACGCGAAATCATCGCCGACTCGGTTGAATATATGGTCAATGCCCATTGCGCCGATGCGATGGTGTGCATTTCCAACTGTGACAAGATCACACCGGGTATGCTGATGGCCGCATTGCGCCTCAATATTCCGGTTGTATTTGTTTCCGGCGGCCCGATGGAAGCCGGTAAAGTTGTCTGGAATGACAAGGTCAAAAAGCTCGATCTGGTTGATGCCATGGTTGCAGCCGCTGACGACAAATATACTGACGAAGAAGTGGACGCGATTGAGCGCTCCGCCTGCCCGACCTGCGGCTCCTGCTCCGGTATGTTCACTGCCAACTCCATGAACTGCCTGACCGAAGCGCTTGGCCTGTCGCTGCCGGGCAACGGCTCGACACTGGCGACCCATGCGGCACGTAAAGAACTGTTCCTTGAGGCCGGTCGTCTGGTTGTTGACCTCTGCAAGCGCTATTATGAAGGCAATGACGAAAGCGTGCTGCCACGTGCAGTTGCCAGCTTTGCAGCTTTTGAAAATGCCATGACACTGGATATCGCCATGGGCGGTTCCACCAATACCGTTCTGCATTTGCTGGCGGCAGCGCATGAAGCGGAAATGGATTTCACCATGTCCGATATTGATCGCCTGTCCCGCAAAGTGCCGGTTCTTTGTAAAGTCGCACCTGCTGTGCCGGATGTGCATATGGAAGACGTGCATCGCGCCGGTGGTATTATGGGTATTCTCGGTGAGCTTGACCGCGCAGGCCTGCTCAACACCGATGTCGGCTCGGTACATTCCGGCACGTTGAAAAATGCTCTGGAAAAATGGGATATCAAGCGTTCTTCCGATGAAAGCGTGCATGAGTTCTTCCGTGCCGCTCCGGGTGGTGTTCCGACACAGGTTGCATTCAGCCAGAACCGTTATTTCGATAACACCGACAGCAACCGTGAAACCGGCGTTATCCGCACCAAAGAACATGCCTTCTCACAGGACGGCGGTCTGGCTGTGCTCTACGGCAATCTGGCGGAGGACGGTTGTATCGTTAAAACAGCCGGTGTGGATGACAGCATCCTGACCTTCTCCGGCCCTGCGCGTATTTTTGAAAGTCAGGACAGTGCGGTTCTCGGCATTCTCAACGGCAAGATCAAAGAAGGCGATATTGTCCTGATCCGTTATGAAGGCCCGCGCGGCGGTCCGGGCATGCAGGAAATGCTCTATCCGACCAGCTATCTGAAGTCGAAAGGTCTGGGCAAAGCCTGTGCGCTGATTACTGACGGCCGTTTCTCCGGTGGTTCTTCCGGCCTCTCCATCGGTCACGTTTCACCGGAAGCCGCAGAAGGCGGCCTGATCGGTCTGGTTGAAGAAGGCGATCTGATCGAGATCGACATTCCGAACCGCAAAATCCATCTGGCTGTTGATGATGCTGTTCTGGCAACCCGCAGCGCAGAGATGGAAGCCAAAGGTATTGCCGCATGGAAGCCGACAGAAGTGCGCAAGCGCAAAGTCACCACAGCACTACGTGCTTATGCAGCCATGGCCACCAGCGCTGCTAAAGGTGCAGTGAGACACGTGCCGGAGTGAGGCACTAAATAATCACTTAATGAAACGCCCCAATATCAGGGGCGTTTTTTTTAAGAAAAACATCGAAAGGGGGGAGCATGTCAAATAAAATAATAATAGCATTGGGTAGCGCTCAAAAATTGCTTAGCAGTGGAGATAAGTGGACTGATACCACAACAAGGCTCTTATTACCCGTTGTGATAAAAAGTGCGCTTGATGGCGATACAATCCAGTATGGTGAATTTAACAAGTTTTTACGCGAAAAAAATAAACCAACAGTTTTGCCTATCGCCTTCAGAAATGTTGCAGGAAAAATTGGAGACATTTGTGAAATACTAAGTGCAGAGCTGAAAATTGATATTCCTCTTTTAAACGCAATAATTGTTAATAAAGACAGCGGATTACCCAGCCATGGCGTTGATGGCTATCTAAAACGATCTCAAGGCAAAAATAAAAAACAGATAGAAAATCTCCATCAAAAAGATAGAGATTCGTATGCTTTAGAAGAAATAAACTCTGTTTTTTCTTTCGAAGAATGGCGCTACATTGCTAAATATCTTCAAATTGAAATTAGCAACAAAGATGAGGCATCTAGAGATCGTGGCCAACCTCTAGATTTAGTAGACCAAAAACCATGCCCACATAACCCAGAAAGTGACGAGCATAAAAAACTCAAAAAGTGGGTAAGCACTCATCCTGAAGTAATATCAAGCTTTGGATTTTTTGAAAAAGGAGAATTAGAATACATCCTTTCCTCAGGAGACCGTGTTGATATTATTTTTAAAAATGAAACCTCGTTATTAGCCGTCGAAGTGAAAGCTCGAAATGCAAGTAAAGCTGAAATGGAGCGTGGGCTTTTTCAATGCATTAAATATCGAGCTGTATTGAGGGCTATGCAGCTTGCAAAAGCCACTCCTCCTAACGCTAATTCTGTACTGATTATAGAAAATAATCCATCTGAAAAACTAAAGATATTGGCGAAACGATTATCTGTAAAAATAATATCTATTCGACCAATACCATAAGCTAAAAACTACCCAGCGCCTTCTCAACCTCAGGCATGAATTGTTTGACCAGACTTTCAGAGCTCAAAGGCCCGACGAATTTATAAACAATTTTGCCCTCACGGTTGACGATGAAGGTTTCCGGCACGCCGTAAACGCCCCATTCAATACCGGCGCGGCCGGAGCGGTCTGTGCCGACGACATTGTAAGGATTGCCGAGACTGTTCAGAAAGGCCAGTGCATTTTCCGGCGCGTCTTTATAGTTCAGACCTACCACTTTAATGCGCTTATCCTGCCCCAGCTTCATAATCTGCGGATGCTCATCGCGGCACGGCACACACCACGATGCCCAGATATTGACCAGCGTCACCTGTCCCTTCAGATCAGCGCCTTTCAAGCCCGGCACCAGCGCTCCGTCAGCCAACCGCAATCCTTCCAGCGGCGGCAGATCGGTCAGCGGTGCATCGCGTCCGATCAAAGCTGAGGGAATTTCCTGCATATTTTTTCCGCTCAGCAACTGCCATGTAAAAATACCGGCAAGTGCTGCAAAAATAAGCAGCGGCAGAAGCGCCACCACAACACGTTTTTTATTCTGCGGAGCATCCGTTCCGCCAGATGTCTTCACCGGATCAGTCATTATCAATCTGCCTTTTGCGAGCGGCGGCGAATGCCCTGTTTCTCAAGTCGTGCAAGCTCTGCCCGCAAACGCGTCTGGGTCAGCAATATCCATGCAACAATCGCCACAATCACCGTGGCAGAAACACCATAGGAAATAAGAACATAGCTCAGATGCGTCATGCCGCTTCTCCTGCCGGTTTGCGGTTTTCGCGCTCGGCATTACGCGCTGCGATCTTGCGCATTGCCGCAATACGACGGCTGAAAATCTCGTTACGCATCGCCATCAGATGCAGCGTGAAAAACAGCATGGTCATCGCCAGTGCCATCACCAGCAACGGATAAAGCATGCTTGGCGGCATGGCAGGCCCTTCCATACGCAACACGGATGCAGGCTGATGCAATGTATTCCACCAGTCGACCGAGAATTTGATGATCGGAATATTGATAAAGCCAACCAGTGTCAGAACAGCGGCAGCTCGCGCTGCTTTTGCCTGATCGTCCATGGCACGGGTCAGAGCAATAATACCGAGATACATCAGAAACAGAATGAAAACCGAAGTCAGACGCGCATCCCACACCCACCACGTGCCCCACATCGGCTTGCCCCACAGTGAGCCGGTAACCAGCGCCAATGCGGTAAACATCGCTCCGAGCGGCGCAGCAGCTTTGGCCGAGACATCAGCCAGCGGATGCCGCCAGACCAATGTACCGAGTGCTGCAATGGTCATCACCGTGTAGCACATCATCGACAGCCATGCGAAAGGCACATGGATGAACATGATCTTCACGGTCAGCCCCTGCTGATAGTCTTCCGGTGCGAACCACACCATATAAAGGCCGGTTAGCAACAACAGCACCGTCAGCGCTGTCATCCATGGCAGGATTGTACTGCTCAGGCTCAGAAAACGTGTCGGATTAGCCAGATCGAGCAGCGCCTGAAAGCGGCGCGGTGCATCTTTGGATAAGGCTTTATCAGTTGATCGTTCAGTCATAGATACCCGGATATATTTGTAAGCTTAAGCTATCCTTAGAGAAACCTCGCAAGAGGCAGCACTCTTATTCAGAATATGGGTTTAATCTGTCGAAATTTTCAATGCGAAAGCTGCGGCCAATGGCCCGATAATAGCAGCAATCAGTGTATTCGCCGACAGCATCAGCAAAGGTGAGAGAAAAGCTGCATTTTCGGTCACCGCACCATAGGATGCCGAGACACCGAAAATCAGCACCGGAATAGTCAAAGGCAGGATCATCACCGAGACCAGCAACCCGCCGCGCGGCATGGAAACGGCCAGCGCCGCGCCCAATGCGCCGATAAAGATCACTGCCGGTGTGCCGATCAGCAAGGTGAGCGCTGTTGCACCGATTGCCAGCGGCTCCATATTCATAATCAGCCCGAGAAACGGCGCGGCAATCACCAGCGGCAAAACCGTTGCCACCCAATGCGCCAGACATTTCACGATCACTGTCAGGGTCAGAAAATGACGTTCCCGCGCCATGATCATCACATCCAGCGAGCCGTCTTCACGATCCGCCTGAAACAACCGGTCAAGGCCGAGCAGCACCGCCAGCAGCGCACCGAGCCACAACATTGCAGGGCCAATGCGCGCCAGCAATTTAAGGTCAGGCCCGACAGCAAAAGGCACGACGGCGGCAACAGCCAGATAGAACAGGATGCCGGTTAAAGCACCACCGCCCGCACGGACGGCAATACGCAGATCACGCCAGAACAAAGCCTTCATGACAGCCAGCCCTGCGTTTCAGCACTGTGATCGCCAAGTTGGTAATCTTCAAGCCGCAAATGCTGCACCGCATCAAAACCCGCCTGCTCCAGCCCGAGCGCAATATGCGTGACCGCAACAATCATGCCGCCCTTTTTCAAATGCTCGCGCATCACACCGGCAAACATCGCTTGCGCATGGGTATCCAACCCCGAGGTCGGCTCATCCAGTAGCCATAATGGCCGGTGCGAGCAGAGCAGCGTGGCAATGGTTACACGGCGTTTCTGCCCCGTGGAGAGATAGCCGTAAGGCAGATGATCAATATTATAGAGGCCGACAATTTCCAGCGCCTCATCAATGTCGTGCAGGGGGCTTCCATGAAAATCCTGCCAGAACTTCAGATTTTCATAAACACTCAGCGCCGGTTTCATTGCATTGAGGGTACTGAGATAATGGCTGTGCGCCATCACCGGCTCTAAGCCGTCATCTGTTTCCAGCCAGACCGTACCGTCAGAAGCGGGCAACAGACCGGCAATGATTCGCAGCAGCGTTGATTTTCCTGCGCCATTCGGCCCTGTGATAATCAAAGCCTGACCATCGCGCAGGCTTGCGCACAGAGAGTTGAACAGGAGGTTATCGCCCCGTTCTCCGCTCAGATTTTCCGCAACAAGCCGCATAAGGCCTCCGATACCACGAATATTCATCAAATTGTCCGGTTTTCCCTATCAGGAACCTCGACAAAACAAGCCGCAACATTTCGCCGCAACAGCATAATTTTACGCTTTAAGAGTCTGGAACAGTTTTAAAAAACTGACTATATAGCAGCTACCATGCCAGCGGTCGGCGTGGAAACCATTTTTGGCCGATCTCTAAAGCCTGATGTTTGTTAAACAAGTTCCTTGTTAAGCACAGGCCTCGGGACGGACAGCGGAAATGACTGCACCCGCACCTAAGCGCGTCCTTGAAACGCAGCAGAGGCGTTCGTCCTGGTTTTCCGGCCAGTAAGCATGAAGGACGAACATCGTGTCTCACATCGATAGTTTCAAATGCCGTAAGACGCTTACCGTCGACGGCAAAGACTATGTTTATTACAGCCTGACCGAAGCTGAAAAAAACGGTCTTGAAGGCGTATCCAAACTCCCATTCTCCATGAAGGTTCTGCTTGAAAACCTTCTGCGCTTCGAAGATGACCGCAGCGTCAAGAAAGCGGATATCGAGAATATCGCTAAATGGCTGGTTGACCGTGGTTCCGCAGGCGCGGAAATCGCCTATCGCCCTGCCCGCGTGCTGATGCAGGACTTTACCGGCGTTCCTGCCGTTGTTGACCTTGCTGCGATGCGCGATGCCATGGTGGCACTCGGCGGCGATGCTGAAAAAATCAACCCGCTGGTACCGGTTGACCTCGTAATCGACCACTCCGTGATCGTTGACGAATTCGGTAATCCGCAGGCGTTCAAAAACAACGTTGATCTCGAATATCAACGCAATGCCGAGCGTTACCGCTTCCTGAAATGGGGCCAGCAGGCATTCCAGAACTTCCGCGTTGTTCCTCCGGGCACAGGTATCTGCCATCAGGTTAACCTTGAATATCTGGCGCAGGCCGTATGGACTAAAGAAGAAAACGGCGAAACCGTTGCTTATCCTGACACCTGCGTTGGTACAGACAGCCACACAACCATGGTCAACGGCCTTGGCGTTCTTGGCTGGGGTGTTGGTGGTATTGAAGCGGAAGCTTCGATGCTCGGCCAGCCGGTTTCCATGCTGCTGCCGGAAGTTGTCGGCTTCAAACTGACCGGTAAGGTCAAAGAAGGCGTCACCGCGACTGACCTCGTGCTCACCGTTACCCAGATGCTGCGTAAAAAAGGCGTTGTCGGTAAGTTCGTTGAGTTCTTCGGTCCGGGTCTCGACAATATGACCCTTGCAGACCGCGCAACCATTGCCAATATGGGCCCTGAATATGGTGCGACCTGTGGTTTCTTCCCTATCGACAAAGAAACCCTCAACTACATGAACACAACCGGCCGTGACGAACATCGCATGGCTCTGGTTGAAGCCTATTCCCGTGCACAGGGCATGTGGCGTGAAGCTGACAGCACAGACCCTGTCTTCACAGACATTCTTGAGCTGGATATGGCTGACGTTGTGCCATCCATGGCTGGTCCGAAGCGTCCTGAAGGCCGTATTGCTCTGGAAGGTATTGCTTCCGGTTTCGCAACTTCTCTGGAAACAGAATACAAGAAAACAACCGGTCAGACCGCCCGTTACGCTGTTGAAGGCGAAGATTTCGATCTCGGCCACGGCGATGTTGTGATCGCTGCGATCACTTCCTGCACCAACACCTCGAACCCGAGCGTGCTGATTGCTGCCGGTCTGCTTGCCCGTAATGCTGTTGCCAAAGGCCTGAAAACCAAGCCTTGGGTTAAAACATCGCTGGCACCTGGCTCTCAGGTTGTTGCTGCCTATCTGGAAAATGCAGGCCTGCAGAAAGATCTCGACGCACTGGGCTTCAACCTGGTTGGCTTCGGCTGCACCACCTGTATCGGTAACTCCGGTCCGCTGCCTGCGCCTATTTCCAAGACCATCAATGAAAAAGGCCTGATCGGCGCTGCTGTTCTTTCCGGTAACCGTAACTTTGAAGGCCGCGTATCACCTGACGTTCAGGCCAACTATCTGGCATCCCCGCCACTGGTTGTTGCTCACGCTCTGGCCGGTACAGTCACCAAGGATCTGACCAAAGAACCAATTGGTGAAGACAAAGACGGCAACCCTGTATTCCTGCGTGATATCTGGCCTTCATCGGCTGAAATTCAGGAATTCATTGCCAAGAACGTAACGCGCAAGATCTTCTCGGAAAAATATGCCGATGTGTTCAAGGGAGACGAAAACTGGCAGGCCGTTCAGGTGCCAGCCGGCCAGACCTATGCATGGGACGATAACTCGACCTATGTGCAGAACCCGCCATATTTCGTAGGCATGGGCAAATCAGCCGGTGAAATCTCCGACATCAAGGGCGCTCGCGTGCTCGGCCTGTTCGGCGATAAGATCACCACTGACCACATTTCGCCTGCCGGTTCGATCAAGGCACAGTCCCCTGCCGGTAAATATCTGCTCGATAACGGCGTCGCCGTAGCAGACTTCAACCAGTACGGTACACGTCGCGGCAACCACGAAGTGATGATGCGCGGTACTTTTGCGAATATCCGTATCCGCAACCACATGCTCGGTGAAAATGGCCGCGAAGGCGGTTACACCATTCACTACCCAAGCAAGGAAGAAACCTCGATCTATGATGCAGCAATGCAGTATAAGGCTGAGGGCGTTCCGCTGGTTGTGTTTGCCGGCGTTGAATATGGTAACGGCTCGTCCCGTGACTGGGCTGCTAAGGGTACCAACCTGCTCGGCGTCAAAGCTGTGATCTCTCAGTCTTTCGAGCGTATTCACCGTTCCAACCTCGTCGGCATGGGCATTGTACCATTTGTGTTTGAAGAAGGCACAAGCTGGCAGTCCCTCGGCCTGAAGGGCGACGAAGTGGTTACCATTGAAGGTCTGGCAGACATCCGTCCACGTCAGAAGACCAATGCAACTATCACTTTCGCTGACGGTTCAGTGAAGCAGGTTCCGCTGATCTGCCGTATCGATACGCTGGATGAGCTGGACTACATGAAGAACGGCGGCATTCTGCAGACCGTTCTGCGTGATCTGGCCAAAGCCTGATAGCTAGAGCATTTCACAGTCAAGTTGGATCAACTTGACGTCGAGATAATGCGACAGACTAAGGAATCTAGAGCGAACACTGCGATCTAACATGAACGCAAACCGCTCTAAGCGCTTATTATGAATAAAAACGCCGCTGAATTTCTTCAGCGGCGTTTTGCTATAAAAGTCACAGCGTAGATTTATAAACGTTAAATTATCATATAAATTAAAATCTTGTTAAATATAACAGCTGATATAAGTAAACATTAAACATATCAATTAAGAACCAAGGAGATAATCATGGTTCTTAAATCAAATAAATATTACGCATTAATTTTATCTACAACGATATTATATTCCCAACCAAGTATTTTACATGCAGCAGAATACACTTGGAGCGGAACAGTTAACACAAACTGGTTTGAGACAAGTAACTGGGCGAAAGGCAACGGGGCCGAGGTCAATGGCATACCAGGAGAGGCCGACAGGGTAATATTTAGTAAATCTGCTATTTTCGACCCATCAATTACATCTGGCAATAACACCACAATAAATCAATTAAGTTTTGGTGCAACAACCAGCACAGACTCTCCAAAGTTAAATATTGATGGAGGAACACTCAATGTAATAGAATTTGTTCTGCTTGAAAAAGCAGAAACTGGAAATACAATAAGCATTTCCAGTAACGGAAAACTTTCAATCGGCGGAAACTTAAATCATGGATACAATCCAGGTCCAACTAAGATTGTACTGCAATCTGGCGCAAGTTTAATCCAAACCAACACAAATTCCATATTTTCAACAGGTGAAGATTACGCATCCTCATTGCAAATTTTTGCGAAAGATTCAGGAACTCAGGCAACCCTTGGCCAAACAACCTTCGCAAATAAAGGCTTTACGAGTCTACATATCACTGAGGGCGCTCAAATTTTTACTGAAAATTTGACTTTAGCCAAAATTCAAAACTCCGATTTTGAAGCAACAATATCGGATGCAGACAGCAAATTATTATCACGTGATAATATTATCTTAGCTGAAGGTGGTGACGCCACAATCACCCTTCTAAACAATGCAACATTGCAAACGGCCAATAAGATTATTATCGCCCAAAAACCTGGCTCAAAAGGAACAATTAACATTGGTAGCAACACCCAGTCAGGCGGTCAATTTATTGCCAATTCAATAGAAACAGGAGAGGGGATAGCGTTAATAAATTTCTTCAACACAAATGGAGTGTACAATTTAAATAGCAACATTACAGGAAGAGGGGAAATATACGCATTTAACAACTCCTACATACATACCGGATCACAACAAAATATATTAACCATTGAGAATAAAATATTTCTACGAGACACATCGACACTATCAGGATTTGTAAATATTTCAGATATCTCTAGTGATGCAACTTTATCACCAGGTGACAGCTCAAATTTTTTTGAAATGAAAATCAATGGAAGTTATATTGGTAATGAAAACAGTAAAATTGTTATTGATGTAAATTTAGGTGATGACTACTCCTTCACTGACAAAATAAATATTACCGGAATTACATTAGGCTCATCAGCTATAATAGTACAAAATAAATATGGAAACGGCGCCCCCACTGTCAACGGCATTCAGATCATCGAAGTAGACGGACAATCGGATGCCACAATGTTTCTGGGTAATCCCGATTACACCACACCCGATGAAAAAGATGCCATTATAGCCGGCGCTTATGCCTATACGCTCGAAAAAGGCCTCCCCTCAACAGATGATGGCAACTGGTATTTACGTAGTACAAATACTTCCCCGCCATCACCACCATCCCCTCCAACTCCACCTACTCCGCCAACACCTCCGGGCCCGCCAGTGCCTCCGGGCCCTCCAACACCTCCGTCACCGCCTACTCCACCTGTACCACCAGCACCTACGGGGCCAAATCCGGATCCGCGCTATCAGCCGGGCGTGCCGCTTTACAACAACAATGTTGAAAGCATGAGAAGCATCAATCAGACTTTGATGTCATCGCTCTATACCCGCGCAGGAAACCGCTACTGGAGTGGTGCAGGAGCCTATCATATTGCCCAAGGCGATGGCCCAGGGCTTGGCTATCGGCCACCTGAAGCCGGTACAGTTGTCACGGATACAGGGCTGTTCTGGATACGCACAGAGGCCGGTCAGGAAAATTACAGCTCGCAATCATCAACCATTGCCAGCAAATACCGCCAGAATTACTGGCTGGTACAAGCGGGTCTCGACAGCCAGCTGCGTGAAACCGAGAGCGGTCGTCTGATCGGGAGCGGCTGGGTGCATTATATTGATGCCAAAAGCAGAAGCTATTCACGCTATGGCGATGGCGATATCAACACGCAGGCCTATGGTTTCGGCGGCGCTTTGACATGGTATGGCGACAATGGTTTTTATGTCGATGCTCAGACACAGGTCAGCTGGTATAAGACCGACCTGTATTCTGATCTGACACGAAAGAACCATGTCTCCGATCATAATAATACCGGTTATGGTTTTGGCATCGAAGTCGGAAAACGCATCCAGTATAATGATTTCTGGTCGTTCACGCCGCAGGCACAACTGACCTATTCCGGCCTGAACCTGAAAGATTATACGGATTTCTACGATGCGAGAGTACATCATTCCAATGAGAATGATGTGCTGGGTCGTCTTGGTCTGGCAACGAACTATGAGAATGCATGGCAGGATGCTGCCGGTTTCACCCGAAAATTGGATATTTACGGCATGGTTGGTGTGCAGCAAAACTTCACAGGAAATTCCAATCTTATCCTTGTTTCCGGCACACCTTTCTATACCGGCGGACAAGCACGCACACAGCTGCAATTAACGCTGGGATCGACCTATAGCTGGAATGACGGCAAATATGCTGTCTTCGGCACAGTTGAAACCAGCGGCGCCACGAAGAATATCAGTGACAATTACAGTCTCTCCGGCAATCTCGGATTTAAGATACGCTGGTAGAACCACAAAGAAAAAGGGCAGCCCAGCGGCTGCCCTCTCTGATTTCAAAACCTGAAAACCTTCAGCACTATTCACGGTTGCCCAGGAAGTTGAGCAGGAACATGAACATGTTGATGAAGTCGAGGTAAAGACGCAGTGCGCCCATTACAATCTTACGACCCATCGCATCGGATGCATCACCTTCGTAATACATTTCCTTGATCTGCTGGGTGTCATAGGCGGTAAGACCGGCAAAGATCAGAACACCAAGAACCGATACTGCAAACTGCAGAGCAGAAGAGCCGAGGAAGATGTTAACCACGGAGGCAATGATAAGGCCGAACAGACCCATCATCAGGAACGAGCCCATTGCCGACAGGTCACGCTTGGTGGTGTAGCCGTAAAGCGACAGGGCACCAAAAGAGGCTGCGGTAATGAAGAACGTACGCACGATGCTCTCGCCGGTAAAGACGAGGAAGATCGAGGACAGCGACAGACCAACGAGACCGGCATAAACCCAGAATGTCAGCTGCGCGGTTGCAACGCTCATGCGCTCAATGCGGAAGCTCAGGAAAAATACGGCAGCCAATGGAGCAAGCATTACGACCCATTTCAGCGGGCTGCCATACATAAGTTGTGCGAAGGCCGGATTGTTCATGGCGAGATAGGATGTGCCGAGTGCAGCCAGACCGGTTACGGCCAGACCAATCGCCATCATATTATAAACGCCAAGCATGTATGAGCGCAGTCCCTGATCGACGGCTGCGTCTGCGCGCGCCCCGACCGGGCTCTGCGCCTGTACATTACGAAAATCTACCATAATATTCCTCTTGCCTTGTTCCGTCCGGTGTCGGGGGCGCTCCCCAGGCGCCGCTGGCGGAACCCCAGCATGCCTGCCTGATATAATGGTTATTTTGCATGTTCAAAACAAGACCAAACAACCCTTTACCAGTAAAAAAGCTTTGTTTTTAGAATCTTTTACGCTTCATCCTGTTTCTCTCAGCACGATAAAACAGAGTATCTAAGCCTTTATAATTCCCGTAAAACACTCCCTGCCTTCTGCCCAAGCACCCGCCATGTACCGGCAAGACCAAAACCGACAGTCAGAACCAGCGCCGTCAGCACTGTGAAAAAGGCCACGTCCGGCAGCATCCGCATCTGCAAATTCATCAGCTTTACCACCACAAACCATGCAGCCAGACCGCCCGCCCCAAGGGCAAAAACGGCCGTTGCCAAGCCAAGCAGCGCATATTCATAGACAAAAGCGCGGATCAGCGTGAGACGTGTGGCACCCAATGTTTTCAGCACCACCGCATCATGCTGTCTGGCACGATTACCTGCCGCCAGTGCTCCGGCCAACACCAAAATTGCCGCCAGCAAGCCAACCGATGCAGCCCAGCGAATTGCCACCGCCAGCTGGCTGATCAGATCATTGGCCACTTCAATCGCATCTTTAACCCGCACAGATGTGACCGCAGGGAAAGTCTGTGTCACGGTGCGCAACACATTGGCCTCCTGCTCCGGTGCCGCATTGGCATCAGTCAGTGTCGCCAGCCATGAATGCGGCGCGCCGGCAAAAGTATTCGGCGAGAATACCATGACGAAATTGATCGCCAGAGTTTCCCACTGTACCTGACGGAAATTGGCGATCTTCGCAGTAATATTCCGGCCAAGCACATTCACTGTCACCGTATCACCGATTTTAAGCCCGAGTTCTTCCGCTTCTTTGGCCGCAAAAGACACCAGCGGCTCACCACTATAATCTGCAGACCACCACTCACCTTGTGTCATTGTGGAATTTTCCGGCAGATTTTTCGCATAAGTAATACCACGATCTCCGCGCAGCACCCATGCACCCTGCGGCGGCACAGTCACCTTATCAACATCGGTGCCGTTCAAAGCCACGATGCGTCCGCGCAACATCGCTGCACTGACGACTTTACCTTCCGGCGCTGTTTTCGCTAACAGATCGCGGAAGCCATCGATCTCCGTATTCTGAATATCGACAAAGAAGAAGTTCGGCGCATGGGCAGGCAGGCTCTGGGTGATCTGACGACGCAAATTACCGTCAACCAGAGCCAGTGCCACAACCAAAGTCAGGCCAAGACCGAGCGAGAGCACAACCGAAGGTGTCAGCGCACCCGGACGGTGAATATTACCGACTGCCAGCCGCAAAGCCGGAGAGCGGAACCGCGGCGCTTTACGCGCCAGCATCCGCAACGCGTATGAGACCCCGCGCAGAATGATAAACGCAGCAACCGCTCCCACGATAAACACACCGGCAATGCGCTGATCTTCAACAAAAAACAGCACCAGCCCGATCAATATCAGCAACAGAAGTCCGGCAGTCAGCATGTAGAGCAATGGCGGCCATCCGCTTTGGTCAAAACCTTTTTGGCGGAACAAAGCCGTTGCCGGAATTGTCCGCGCCCGCCCCAAAGGCAGAAGAGCAAAGATCAGCGTGGTAATCAGCCCGAAAGCTGTCGCCAGCAACAGCGCTTGCGGATAGAGTTTGAGCCCGCCGCTGACCGGCAGATAGGACGACAGGCCATAGATCGCCGCAGCGCTGAGCCCCAGCGACAGTACCAAACCAATGACAATTCCGATCAGTGCAATAGCCACGATCTGAAACAGATAAATCAGCACCACAAAATCAGCCGATGCGCCGAGCGATTTAAAGGTCGCAATAACAGGCCGTTTGCCGTCGAGAAAACTACGTACGGCATTGGCAACACCAACACCGCCGATAATCAGCGATGTGAGACCGACAAGGGTGAGAAATTGCGAGAACCGCTCAATATTAGCGGATAAAGCCGGTGCCGCATTATTGCGGTTGCGGATATTCCAACCGGCTTCAGGGAAATTCTTTTCGGCTGCAGCTTCCAGCGCTGCCAGACGTGTATCCTGTGCCCCCGCCTGCGCTGTATCCGGCAAAGCGATTTTATAAATATAATTGACCAGACTGCCAGGCTGAATAAGACCGGACGCCCGCAGAGCTTCATCAGAAGTCAGAAAACGCGGTGCCAAAGCCATGCCGGAACCCAGCATATCCGGCTCGCTCTCAATCATCGCCCGCAACGTAAATTTTGCCGAACCGAGCATGATCTGGTCGCCGAGTTTCAAACCCAGACGATCCAGCAAAAGCTGCGGCACAGCCGCGCCATAGGCTCCGTTCTGCAATGCAAAACGCTCTGAAGCCGCCAGATCCGGTGCCAGTTTTAATGTGCCATAGAGCGGATAGGCGCTATCCACGGCCTTCACTTCAACCAGTGCCTGATCAGAACCATCTGTCATGCGCACCATTGAACGCATAGTGATATTCTCAGACACCGTGCCTTGCGCGTTCAAAAACTGCCGTTCCTGCTCCGTCACCTCACGCTGATTGAGCATAAAACTGACATCACCGCCGAGGATGGCCTGTCCTTCAACTGCCAGACCATCGGCAATAGAACGGGCAACGGAATTCACTCCGCCAATGGCAGCAACACCAAGCGCGATACAACCGAGAAAAATATAAAAGCCGGTCAAACCGCCACGCATTTCACGCAATGCAAAGCGCAGCGCCAGTGCGAAAGACGGTTTCGTTGCAGTTTTACTTGTCATCCCTGTCGTGCCCGCCGTCATTGCGCGGCTTCCGCCTGAACGACCTCTTCATGTGTGTGGCTCTTGCCAGACACGGGATCAGAATGAATACGACCGGAGCGCACCTGAATCTCCCGTCCGCAACGGGCAGCCAGCAACGGATCATGCGTCACCAGCACCATTGTCAGCCCGTATTCTTGTTGTTTGGAGAAAAGCAGATCAGCAATCTGGTTACCGGTTTCACTGTCAAGATTTCCGGTCGGCTCGTCGGCAATCAGAATAGCCGGTCGCGGTGCCAAGGCACGGGCAATCGCCACACGCTGCTGCTCACCACCGGAAAGTGCCGCCGGATAATGCGACAGACGATGGCCAAGCCCGACTGATTTCAAAGCCTGTTCGGCAACGGCAAATGCATCATCGCGCCCCGCCAGCTCCAGCGGTACCGCCACATTTTCCAGTGCTGTCATATTGGGGATCAAGTGAAAGGACTGAAAAACAATGCCTATATTGCGCCCGCGAAAGGCGGCGGCCTGATCTTCACTCATCCGGTCGATCCGTTCGCCGCTGATGAGCACCTGACCGCTGTCGACTTTTTCAAGCCCTGCCAGCACCATCAGCAAAGTAGACTTACCGGAGCCGGACGGGCCGACAATACCAACGGATTCACCGCTTTGTATTTGCAGGGAAATATCATTGAGAACATGGACGCGAGCGGCATTGCTGCCCAGTGTGAGATCAATATTCTCAAGCGTAATACCGGATTGGTGAGGCTGCATGGTCGCGTCATTTCCCTGATAAATGGCGGAGGCTCTGAAGACAGATTGTTTTCTATCTGGGGTCGCAGAAAGCTAATGTACAGGGCAAAGGGTGAAATACTGTTGCCCTGACCATAAATTTGGCTCTTGCAAGCTACAGAATATTCGCCATATGCAAATAAGAAACTCGGACAGGATCAAAAACCAATGGCATTGCGGTTCATACATCTTACAGGCATGGCTTTGCTGCTAGGTTTGTCTTTGGCTGTCTCATTACCCGCAAAGGCACAGGAAAGCGCTGCAGATACGGTGCAGATTGTGGGCTTTGGTGACAGCTTGATGGCCGGATATCAGCTGGCGCAGACCGACGGTTTTACCGCCCAATTGCAGACAGCACTCAGTGAAGCCGGTTATAAAACCGCAGTTGCCAATGCCGGTGTTTCCGGCGACACCACCAGCGGCGGTCTGGCTCGCCTCGACTGGTCTGTGCCGGATGAAGCGCAACTGGTTATTCTGGAGCTTGGTGCGAATGATGCCCTGCGCGGCATTTCTCCTGAACTGACCGAGAAAAATCTCGACCACATGCTGGCGCGTTTAAAGGAACGCGGCATTCCGGTGTTACTCGCCGGTATGATTGCACCGCCGAATATGGGTGCCGATTATGCTGCCAAATTTAATCCGCTTTATCAGAAGCTCGCAGACAAATATCAGGTCAGACTTTACCCGTTCTTTCTTGACGGTGTGGCAGCCGACAAAAAACTGCTGCTGGAAGACGGAATGCATCCGAACCCGCAAGGTGTGAAGGTCATGGTTGCCAATATTCTGCCGGATGTGAAGGCCATGCTGGATCAGGAATCAATTGATCTCAACTGATCCTGCCGGGAGGATTATCAACAAGTGCGATTCATTTTCCTGACACAATCTGTATGATAGTTATTCAATCAGAAACACATGATCTGGTAAAAAGCCGCAAAACTTAACATGATCAGACAAAGTTTTGGGGCTTATCTCACAAAGCACTTGTGCAATGAGCAGATCGGTGGTTCGCTGTCAGTTAAGGCTTTACAAGCTGCTTCACTTGCAGGTTGAAGAGCCGCTCCAGATCAGACCGCAAATCAATGGTGCTGGTTTGGAAAGAACCATATTTGAGACCATATCCCATTGAGGAGGATGCTATGCCGCGCCTTTTCACTGCCCTCGAAATCTCCCGGGATGCTGCCCTGTCACTCTCACTTTTGCGTGGCGGGCTTATCGGACCCAAAGGTTCTGTCCGCTGGATTGATCCGGAAAATTATCACATCACATTACGGTTCATCGGCGATGTCGAAGGTCATGTGGCCGATGAGATCGTTCACGCGCTTGACCGGATTGACCGGCCCGGCTTTACGCTGCAACTGACCGGCGTCGATGTGTTCGGCACCAAAAAACCGCATAGTATTTATGCCGGTGTTACGCCATCCCCTGAACTGTTGGCCTTGCAGGCAGAGATGGAACGGATATGCCAGAGATTGCGGCTGCCGCCTGACCCGCGCAAATTTACCCCGCATGTCACATTGGCACGGCTCAAAGGCCTGCCGGATATGCAGATTGCCCGCTATCTCTCGGAGCGGGGCAATTTCACCACGCTGCCGTTCAACGTCACCCGTTTTGTGCTGATGTCGTCGAAGGAATCCACCGGCGGCGGGCCTTATGTCACGGAAGAAGTGTGGCCGCTGCGCAAGCCTTCATTTAATGCGGGCTTTGAAGACGGAGCATCGCCTCTGCATTATCAGTTTCGTGCCGGTGCGGCAGAGTAAGATGCGGCACCATAATAGACAAAGTGCTGCAGAGTAGGATGCAGCATCCTGCGAAACAAAAAAAGCGGCAGATTACTCTGCCGCTTCTATATCAGGCCAGTCTATCAGCCAATGCCTCACGAAAGTCGGTCGGCCAGTGCCTCGGCTGCTTCCCGAACCATCCGGTAAACCCGTTCGAAATCGGCGTTTCCGCCATAATACGGATCAGGGATTTCTTCTCCGCGATCAGCACTATTGCCCTCAAAACCATCCCGTGCCACTGCGGTGAACAAGCCTGTCACCGCAGAACTGCCTGCTGGTGCAAGACGGTTGATTGTCATCAGATTATTCTGATCCATGCCCAAAATCAGGTCAAAGCGATTGAAATCCGCAGCCCCAAGCTGACGGCAGCGTTGCGCGGAAATATCGATTCCGTTTCTTGCCGCAACAGCAACAGAGCGCTCATCCGGCGCCTCTCCGGTGTGATACCCGTTGGTCCCTGCGGAATCGATCAGAAACTCCCGCTGCGGGAAGCGTTCCTGCAAAACGTTGCGCATAACACCCTCAGCCAGAGGAGAAC
This sequence comes from Pseudochrobactrum algeriensis, assembly GCF_018436245.1. NCBI lineage: Bacteria > Pseudomonadati > Pseudomonadota > Alphaproteobacteria > Hyphomicrobiales > Brucellaceae > Pseudochrobactrum > Pseudochrobactrum algeriensis. The sequence continues at coordinate 76,047 of NZ_CP075361.1, read as the reverse complement.
GGCAAATATTACCAAGACAGATGAAAAGTATCGAAAATGGCTGCGACATACATTCCCCCCGACATTCACACTATAAGACTTATAAGCAACGGATGCGGGCGTGTTTCAGCCTGTGCAATCATTGGATCAAGATTGGCACCCGATCAGAATTTGCTCTGATACAGCATCAATATAAAATGTGAAATGAACCGAAACTGTACAAAAAACAAGTTACGATAATTTAATCCGGTTTTATGCTAATATCCCCGTTCTCATATCCCCGTTTTTGGCCGTCTCAGGAGCTTGCCATGTCCCGGACACCCCTCACCCGTGAAGAAATTTCAGCAGCCATGTCCGGCTTGTCCGGCTGGGAATTATCGGCAGATCACGGCTCAATCCGTAAAAACTTCAAATTCCGCGATTTCAATGCAGCCTTTGCCTTTATGACCCGTATTGCCATGGCCGCAGAAAAACTCGACCACCATCCGGAGTGGTCAAATACCTATAATAAGGTCGAAATTACCCTCACCACCCATTCGGCCAAAGGTCTGACAGCGCTGGATATGCGCATGGCGCAACTCATCAATGATTATGCTGGGTGATCCGTTTTCGGTACCGGCAACACTCCTGATATCTTGTAAAGGCGCTCAGGTCACACCATCTCTTTCCCAATGAGGATTTGCTATGGATGATGTCAAAATAGGTGAAATTTTGCAGCCGGGCTCAGAGCGCGAACAGGAAAGCCGTGCACAACGTGTGCGCAAAAATTTCTGGAAGACCCTGAAAAAGACCGCAGGCAAAGTGCCTTTTACAGAAGATCTGGTCGCATCCTATTATTGTGCGCTGGACACGAAAACACCTGCCCGTGTGCGTGCCACTTTGCTTGCCGCACTTGCTTATTTCGTGCTGCCTTTTGATTTTGTACCGGATCTTCTGGTCGGCATCGGCTTCACCGACGATATGGCTGTCTTAATGGCGGCGCTGGCCTCAGTACGCCGGCATATTACACCGGCGCATTATGCTGCCGCGCGACAGTCCTTAAATCAGAACCCTGACGCGGAACCGCAGGAGCACTGACCTCTGTCCGTCTGCACAAATCGCTGATTTCAAAGAATACAGAATCAAAAAACCCGAGAACAAACTATCGCCGTTTTCCTGATGCTGAAGTCACGCATAAGGGCAAGTGAGTGAGAATTTCTGCATATTCTTCAGAAAAACCTCTCTTTTGCCTCAAAACTTCACGGTTTGGTAACCCAGATTAAGTCAAATTAAGACAAACAAACGGGACGTGCCTTAAACAGCATGTTTCCCGGATTTTGAGTTTGAAGCAAAACGAAAGAGAACCGGTAGGACCTATGCTTGGAAAATCGATCGTCGCGGCTTCTGTGTTCACAATGGCTATGGCAGGCAGTGCGCTTGCCCAGTCGCCGAGCCAGATCAGCCAGTTCAACGCCTGGGGCGCATACAGCTATCAGTCGGGCAACGGTAAAGTATGTTATGTCCTGTCCGTCCCGACCCAGAAGCAGCCTGCATCTGTAGACCACGGAGATAATTTCTTCCTCGTCAGCCAGAAGCCAGGCCAGAACGTATCATTTGAGCCGCAATTTATGGCCGGTTATGAATTGCAGGCCAATTCTAAAGTGACCGTCACCATCGGCAATGCGCGCTTTAATATGTTCACCAATGGTAAATCCGGTTGGATGGAAAATGCCGCAGAAGAACCAAAGCTGATTGCTGCCATGCGCGGCGGTGCGGATATGGTTGTAAATGCTGCATCAAAGCGTGGTACAAAAACCACATATACCTATTCCCTGAAAGGCATTTCCGCAGCGCTCGCTGCGATTCAAAAGTGCCGCTAAAGCGGGCTGGTCAGAAATGCCGCTAAAGCGGGTAAAATCTGAAAAGTTTAAAAGCCGGATTTATGTCCGGCTTTTTTGCATTCCGGCGATGCATACAAAAAGTCGCAAATCATAACCCTTGATAAAAGCGTGACGCAGCGCCATTTCCGTGCTATGAGGCCGCACTTCAGGGTATTCTTGCGGATCTCATCGCGAAAAACGCCCCCATTAAATCATGCAACAATGCCGCTTTATCAGTTTCCAATCAGGGCTTTTGTCCTTCTGATGCGGCTATGCAATTGTGAGCCTTAAGTAAAACCGATGTCTATTTCTTATGACCTTACCACGCCTCAGACCCGTGATGCACTGGCCGCCAATGCCCGTGCAATGCTGGCACCAAAGCCGACACTGATCGGTCTTTCCCGTGAGGAGCTGGGTGAGGCCTTGCTGGAAATCGGCATTCCGGCCAAACAGATCAAAATGCGCGTCGCGCAGCTCTGGCACTGGCTCTATGTGCGCGGTGTTTCAGACTTTGCCGATATGGCGAATATCTCCAAAGACCTGCGCAGCGCTTTGACCGAGCATTTCACCATTGCCCGTCCGGAGGTTGTGGAAGAACAGATTTCCACCGACGGTACACGCAAATGGCTGTTCCGCTTTCCGCCACGCGGCGCGGGACGTCCGGTTGAAATCGAATGTGTTTACATTCCTGAAGAAGGCCGCGGCACGCTGTGTATTTCCTCTCAGGTCGGCTGCACCCTCACCTGCTCTTTCTGCCATACCGGCACACAGAAGCTGGTACGCAATCTGACTTCAGAAGAAATCCTCTCGCAGCTGCTCACCGCCCGTGACCGTCTCGGCGATTTCCCTGAAACCAACACACCGGATGGTGCGATTGTGCCTGCGGAAGGCCGCAAGATCACGAATATCGTGATGATGGGGATGGGCGAACCACTCTATAATTTTGAAGAAGTGAAAAAGGCACTGCTCATCGCCTCCGATGGCGATGGCCTGTCCCTGTCCAAGCGCCGTATTACGCTCTCCACTTCCGGTGTTGTGCCTGAAATCTATCGCACCGGCGAAGAAATCGGCGTGATGCTGGCGATCTCGCTTCATGCCGTGCGCGATGATCTGCGTGATATGCTGGTGCCGATCAATAAGAAATACCCGCTGGAAGAACTGATCAAAGCCTGCCGCGCTTATCCGGGTCTGTCCAATGCCAAGCGCATCACCTTTGAATATGTGATGCTGAAGGACGTCAATGACAGTCTGGAAGATGCCAAGAAACTGGTGCAGCTGCTCAAAGGTATTCCGGCTAAAATCAATCTTATTCCGTTCAATCCGTGGCCGGGCACCAACTACCAGTGCTCCGACTGGGAACAGATTGAACGCTTTGCCGATTATGTGAATGCGGCAGGCTATGCCTCTCCGATCCGCACACCGCGCGGCCGCGATATTCTCGCCGCCTGCGGTCAGCTGAAATCGGAATCCGAACGGATGCGTAAAACTGATCGTCTGGCGCTGGAAGCTATGATGATCGCCAATCACGGTGAAGATTAAACGGCACCCTACCTATTCAATACATCCCGAAAAACAATTCCAGAGTGAACTTGATAGAACAAACTATTAATCACTCTGGAAGTATATAGTTACATGCATAATTTTACGCTGCGATGCAATGTAAATCTAATATTAGTTAATTAAAGTAACCTTGCACTAAAAAATTCCGCTTATTTCCATGTAAAACGGATGCAAAATGATCACCATAACGAATTTAACTGCACGTATTTTCGTAATACTTACAGGATATTTTCTTGCCGTATCTGCTGCAGTTGGCTCATTAGGATTTATAAATGTTATCTTTATAAACCCTTCTATGGGAGGGAATAATATTTTAGGACTTTTAGGAATTGCATTAATTTCAGTATTTTACAGCTACGTTACTTGGCCATATACAATTCTTCCAGCATTGCTTATTGTCGCGCTTGGAGAAGTATTCTCAAGAAGAGATAAATTATTTTACATTTTAGCTGCAATTACCATGAACCTGTTTCTTTATGCAGCTTACTCAGATGCTGGAAATCAAGGCGACAGTATAATCGCCATTTTAGCAAAAATTTTATTCAGTGGTTTTATTGGTGGCCTAACATACTGGATGATTGCAGGTCGATGGACAAATATTCCATCACAACGAGAGTATAATAATACACTATAATTTAAAGAAACAACCTTCAATTCAATCAAAGATACATTCAACATGGATAAAAGCCTGCAACTGATCGGCCGGTTCACAGTCATCATTTTTGGCTATGGCTGTGCTGTTCTGGCTGCGGGTCTTTTTCTGAATATTATGCTGATCTCCACAATCGGCATGCTGCCGGATATCATCAATGATGGTTTTGAATATGGCTTCGGCGCGGGACTGTTCGTTGCCACACCATTCATGGCGATGATTATCGGTTATCTCGCCTTCTGGCCTGCACTTGCAGCTATTGCTATCGGTGAATATTTCAACAAACGCGACAGCCTGTTTTACAGTCTCTGTGGTTTGGCAGCCGGTATTATTCTCTTCGTGGCAGGTTTTCAGCCCGATGTGAAAAATGCTGACGAAGCCATGATGATGATGAGCTGCGCAGCCGCAGGAATTATCGGCGGCTTTACCTACTGGCTGGTAGCCGGGCGCTGGAGCAATCTGGTTTCCGGCAAAGAAACACCGGAAACCAAATAGTTTTTCTTTTCACGTATGTCTTTACTCCAAAACCGGCATCCGCTTTTGGGAGACATGCTATAAATTATTTGCCTTCAGCCAGCAGAATTTTCAGCGCAAAAACTGAGAACACACCCGCAAAAACATAATCCACCCAGCGTGTGACCGTCGGATTTTTCTTCAGGAGTCCAGCAAATTTATCTGCCGCCAAAATCATTGGCACCACTACCGGCAGGCTGAGCGGGATGAAAGACAGCCCGAGGAAGAACAGTTTCCCCGGTGCATGCGGATCATGCGCTGACACGAATTGCGGCAGGAAGGTCATGTTGAACAGAATGATCTTCGGGTTGAGCAGATTAATCCCTAAACCCGTTGCCCAGTTTTGAAACAACGTATGTTTTTTGCCGCTGCTTTTTTCTGGCGAAAAGGCAGAACCTTTACGCAGCGCCTGAATAGCCAAAAACACCAGATATCCGGCACCAACAACTTTCAGCACCCAGAAGGCACTTGGCGACGCAATAATCAGCGCAGACAAACCAATCGCCACCATTGTGGTATGGATGACGATGCCGCTGGAAGCTCCCGCAAGGCAGGCAAAACCTGCTGCCTTCCCTTCAGATAAGGCACGACCAACAAACAGTGTCATATCCGGGCCCGGTGTGATCGACAGGATAAATGTCGCAATAGCGAACTGAACCAGAACCGGCCAGTCCGGAATAAAAGTCAGAGAATTTAAGAATGACATGCATGCGCCCCGAAGCGGTTAAGTTTGGCCAAACTAACGCAGAATTTGTTTCTGCGGAACCGGATTTACACGGGCATATCTAAAATTTAACAATCTCACGACTGTGCCATTAAGACGGCTTGCTTCACACTATTGAGATGATAAAAGAAATATCAGAATTTCATCGCTGCAAAGCGAAAAACACTCAGATGCCGTACCGGCTCGTACTGGATGCATAAAATGAACAACTGGAAAGACGTTAAAAAAGTCGTGCTCGCTTATTCCGGCGGTCTCGATACTTCTATCATTCTGAAATGGCTGCAGACCGAGCTCGGTGCTGAGGTTGTGACTTTCACTGCTGATCTCGGTCAGGGTGAAGAACTGGAACCGGCACGCAAAAAAGCTGAAATGCTCGGTATCAAAGAAATCTTCGTTGAAGATGTCCGTGAAGAATTCGTCCGCGATTTCGTTTTCCCGATGTTCCGCGCCAATGCAGTTTATGAAGGCGTTTACCTGCTCGGCACTTCGATTGCCCGTCCGCTGATCTCCAAGCACCTCATCGAAATTGCCAAGAAAACCGGTGCTGATGCAATTGCTCACGGTGCAACCGGCAAGGGTAACGATCAGGTTCGTTTCGAACTGTCGGCTTATGCACTGAATCCGGATATCAAGATTATCGCTCCGTGGCGCGACTGGTCGTTCAAGAGCCGTACAGACCTGCTCGATTTTGCTGAAAAGCACCAGATTCCTGTGGCAAAAGACAAGATGGGCGAAGCACCGTTCTCCGTCGACGCCAACCTGCTGCACTCTTCCTCGGAAGGTAAAGTACTGGAAGATCCGGCTGTTGAAGCGCCTGAATATGTGCATATGCGCACAATTTCACCGGAAGCTGCACCGGACAAGCCAACCATCATTAAAGTCGGCTTTGAGCGCGGTGATGCGGTTTCGATCAACGGCGTGCGCATGTCGCCTGCAACCCTGCTGGCTGCACTCAATGATTACGGCCGTGACAATGGTATTGGTCGTCTTGACCTCGTTGAAAACCGTTTCGTTGGCATGAAGTCCCGCGGCGTTTATGAAACACCGGGCGGCACTATCCTGCTGGCAGCACACCGCGCGATTGAAAGCATTACGCTGGATCGCGGCGCAGCACATCTTAAAGATGAACTGATGCCACGCTATGCGGAACTGATCTATTACGGCTTCTGGTTCTCGCCGGAACGCGAAATGCTGCAGGCGGCGATCGACCACAGCCAGCGTCATGTAGAAGGTGAAGTGACACTGAAGCTCTATAAGGGCAATGTGATTGTGACCGGCCGTGAGAGCGACAAGTCGCTTTATTCTGACAAGCTGGTGACATTTGAAGATGATCACGGCGCTTATGACCAGAAAGATGCAGCGGGCTTTATCAAGCTTAATGCACTGCGTCTGCGCACACTGGCTGCCCGCAACCGCGGCTAATCAAGCCAACTAAAGACTGAAACAGCAAAACAGCCGGAGCGATCCGGCTGTTTTTTTATTTATCTTTTGGCATCACAAACGCGGCGCGGATTTTGGTTATGGCGTGGCGAAAATGGTGATTTTCGAGAACCGGAGCGGAATGTACCTTAAGGTACATGAGCACCGGATCGGAGGAAATTGCCATTTGCAGACCGCCAGAGCCGAAATTCTAAGAAATCTAGTGGACGGCGAGAAAGACAGCACTGTAATGGAGCGCCGCTCCCGCCACGACAAAGCCGTGCCAGATTGCGTTCTGGAAACGCAGGCGTTCCCAGACGTGGAAAATAACGCCGAGTGAATAAATAATCCCACCGGCGGCGATCAGTACTACCACTTGCAGGGGCAGGAACTGCAACAGCTGATCATAGATCAACACACCGCTCCATCCGAGCGCCAGATAGAGCAGGATTGCCAAGCGGTCAAAACGGCCGGGCATTGTCAGCTTCAGTGCAATACCACAAAACGCAATTAACCAGACCAGCCCCAAATGCCAACCTGCTCCCTCACCCATTTTCATGATGAAAGGCGTATAGGTTCCGGCAATCAGCACATAAATCATGGAGTGATCGAAGCGGCGCAGAAACTGCTTCACCGGTGAGACCGGCCAGATATTATAAATTGCAGAAATCGTCAGGGCAGACACGAGACTCAGCACATAGATCAGCGCGGAAATATAAATCACCGGTGAAATCTGCCCTGCAAAATACCACAGCATCACGGCTGCGCCGCCAACAGCCAGAGCCACGCCCACAACATGGACGATGCCATCCGCCCATAATTCCGCCTTGTCATAGAGACGTGCAACGGAGGCTTCGGCCTTTTGTAAAATCTGGTTCATGGTGCCGCCTGCACAATTTCGGGGTGATGATAAAAAGCGAGGTCAAAATGAGTATGCGTCAGAATGATTATAGATTCATGACGACAAAATGACCTGCCTGTAAAATTACCCGATCAGAGCTGCAGACAATAAAAAACCGCCTGCTTCATAAGAGAAACAGGCGGTTTTAAAACTTGCAAATTTTCAGATCAGCGGGTGCTGAAATCCCGTCTGTTCGGCTGCACACGCGATGTTTTTGCAGATTTAGCAACAGACTGCGTGACCATAGGATCGGTTTGCGCCACATCAACAACATTGCCGGTTGCTGCGGCTGTCACAGCCTTTGCGGCTTCTGTAGCTTTGCCCGGCTCAATAAAAGCGGTGCGGATGGAGTTCGGGCCTTTGCGCAGACCGGTTTCTTCCAGCAGACCTTTGCGCTTGGCATCATAATAATAACCGCGGGCATAGAATTTGACGGCCTGCGTTTCATTGCCACCGGCAACTTTATAGGCACCGGCCAGATATTTTACCGCATAGCGCAGATTGGTATTGGCATTGAGCAGTCCCTGCGGGCTGCCATCATAGCCCATACCGCGTGCCGTGGCATGGCTGATCTGCATCAGGCCGAAATACGGACCATTACGGGCAACAGGATTATAACGGCTTTCACGCTGCACCACGCGGTGCACCAGACGCTCCGGCACCTGATAGGCTGCCGCATATTGGCCGATTAGATTATGCAGTTCCGGCTTGCTGTCTGCCGCGATCTCAGCGCGCTGCTCGACCAGATGGTTCGCCGTGCCGGATTTGGTAACGCCGGTATATTTCACTTCACCCGGTGTATTATGCGCACCGGTTGCCAGAGATGGTGTTGCCGTTGCAATCAAAGCCTCTGTTGCGGTCTGACGGAATGCCGGTGTCGGCACGGATGCCGGCAAAACCGGATCGCCTGCATCTGTCACGGCCAGTGCGGCGACCAGTGCAGCATTGCCCTTTTCTGCCGCATAGGCAGAAGCTGCGATTGTAGCACCTTTTGCGCTGCCATCAGGATTAGCGTCGATAGAAGCAGCCTCTGCAGGCGCTCCGACGGCTGTCGCCATATCAGCCACGGCAACATCAACAGCCTGAGTTGTTGCCGAATTGGGGGCAGTTTTTGAATTATTGGTGGTGGTACAGGCCGACAAAGCCACAACACCGGAGAGCAGAACAGCAGAACGGAGAGCCAGAGCTGAAAATCGCATCAGGCACCCGTTTCGTTGTTAAGACGTTTTTCGAGTTCAACCAGATCTTCCGGCAATGGCAGACCACTGGCTCTCATCGCATTGAGCTTCTCACGAATGGACTCAGCCAGTTCATGCATGTCTTCCGGCTGGTTGACCATCTGCTCAAACAGTAAAGCGATTTCCGCCTTGATCTCTTCGAATGCCATCGGGCGATCCTTTTCGTTGTCTTCGCTTGCAGGCAGAACGAACCGCCGCCCGACAAACGTAAGAAGCGACACAGCAGAATGCATTGATTAAACGCAACCGGAAACTGTATCGCTCATGCAGTAGAAATCGTCATAGAATCCCGAAGATTGAGGATTCCATCTCATGGTTGATGAAATATTTACAGAGATTCCGCCCGTGAGACCAGCCGTAAAATGCAATCCGCGCCAAAAGGGTCAGACAACTTTTGTTGTCAGATGTCCGATAGCGTCAACGCCGCCCTCCAGAATATCGCCCCGTGCAACAGCGCCGACACCCGCAGGTGTACCGGTAAAGATCAGATCTCCGGCCTGTAATTCATAGAGTGTGGAAAGAATTGCAATGGTTTCCGGCACGGACCAGATCAACTGATTGATGTCGCCTTTTTGGACAGTTTTACCATTAATTTTCAGCCAGATAGCCCCATCCTGCGGATGACCGATACGGCTTGCAGGCACCAATGCAGAACAAGGAGCGGAATGTTCAAACGCTTTGGCAGTCTCCCAAGGACGCCCCTGTTTTTTAGCCTGACCCTGCATGTCGCGCCGTGTCATATCCAGCCCGACAGCATAACCGTAAATATGCTCATTGGCCTGTGCTGCCGGAATGTTTTTTCCGCCTTTATGAAGGGCAACAACCAGCTCAATTTCATGATGCACGTCATTGGACAGCGGCGGATAAGGAAAACTGCCGCCATCTGTCACCAGATTATCCGGATTTTTCTGGAAGAAAAATGGTGGTTCACGATCCGGGTCATGCCCCATTTCCCGCGCATGGTCTGCATAATTGCGGCCCACACAATAAATACGGCGAACAGGAAAGCGCTGATCGCTCCCCTCAATCGGCAAGGTTACCGGCGGGCGGGCAGGAAAGATCAGCGTTTCAGACATGGGCATTCTCTTACTGGTAAATTCTGGCTGTTAAATTCCGAATGTGCCCGAGCCTACAGGAAAGTTTCAATCCTGCAAGATAAAGTCTGCCTCACGGGACTGTTCTGTCACGGTTTGCGCATTGGGAATATCATTGGCAAGCGCACGCGTTCTGGCTGCTTCATAATCCGCACCATGATCCAGCCAGCGCTGAATAAGCCGCTGTTCCAAAACCGGAAGCGGCACTTGCAAGAAAATACTCAGATCAAAATATTGGCGCAAATCGCACCAGACCGGCTGATCCAGCAGCAGATAATTACCCTCGACCAGTAAAATCTGATGCTGCGCTGTGACCATGGCAGCCCCCGCACGTGCCAGATCCATTGAGCGGTCAAAAACCGGAATCGCAATATCACCGGTTTCCGATTTCAAACGGGACAACAGCGCCCGAAAGCCATCCGCATCAAAACTATGCGGTGCGCCTTTACGCGCCCTGTAACCACGCGCATCCAGAATGGCATTATCATAATGAAACCCGTCCATCGGCACGACAACAGATGGCTGAGCGGCGGATAAAGCATTGATCTCCTGACACAATGCCTCCGCCAGCGTGGATTTTCCCGCGGCAGGCGCTCCGGCAATCGCAACAATCAGACGCTCCCGCCCCTCTGCCCGCGCCAGAATTTCCGCAGCCAGCGCTTCACGCTTTATCACAGGTGTTTCAGGCATCATGCAGCCAGCATCTCATCAGTCGGGGTCAATGCGCCGGTCATCAGCGCCACGGCATCAGACATAGAACATTGACGGGGATTAATCACCGCCAGTCTTTTGCCCAGCCTGTGCACATGCACACGATCCGCCACTTCAAATACATGGGGCATATTATGGGAGATCAGAACAATCGGCAGACCGCGCGATTTCACCTCCTGAATAAGATCAAGCACACGGCGGGATTCTTTAACCCCTAACGCCGCTGTCGGCTCATCCATAATCACCACTTTGGAACCAAAAGCCGCCGCACGCGCCACCGCCACGCCCTGACGCTGACCGCCGGAAAGTGTTTCCACCGCTTGCGAAATATTCTGGATGGTCATCAGTCCGAGTTCTGAAAGCTTATCGCGGGCGATCTGCTCCATTTTCTTGTGGTCGAGCTGACGAAACACACTGCCCATCAGTCCGGGTTTGCGCAATTCGCGCCCCAGAAACATATTATTGGCAATCGACAAAGCAGGCGACAAAGCCAGATTTTGATAAACAGTTTCAATGCCTGCTGCCCGTGCAGCGATCGGTGAACGGAAGCTCACCGGTTGGCCGTCAAGGAAAATCTCACCTTCATCCGGCTGGATCGCACCGGACAGCGCTTTAATCAGTGAAGACTTTCCTGCACCGTTATCGCCGATAACCGCCAAAACTTCACCCGGATAGAGATCAAAATCTGCATGATCCAGTGCCGTAACACGGCCATAGCGTTTGACGAGGCCTTTTGCCGATAAAACCGGCTGAACTGACTGTTTCATGCCGCAGCCTTTCTGATCCACTGGTCGATTGCGACCGCAACGATAATCAGGACACCAATCAGCAGATAGGTCCATTGCGGATCGGTTCCCCACAGGCGCAGCCCCAGCGAAAACACACCGACAATCAATGCACCAAACAATGTGCCGAGAATGGAACCGCGACCACCGAACAGGGAAATCCCGCCAATCACCACAGCCGTAATGGATTCAATATTCGCAAATTGTCCCGCTGTTGGTGAAACGGAACCGAGACGCCCGATCATCGCCCAACCGGCCAGTGCACAGATCAGACCAGCCAGAATATAGACAGACATCAGAACCGGTTTGACACGTACACCGGAAAGCTGTGCCGCTTCGGGATCATCGCCGATCGCATAAACATGCCGCCCCCATGCCGTATGATTGAGCACATACCAGAGAACCAGAACCAGCAGCACCATGGCAATCACACCATAGGTAAAGACCGCACCGCCGAAGCGGATATTATTTCCAAAAAACTGCAATATCGGCACTTTTTCGGTGATTTCCTGCGCACGGATGGTTTCATTGGCGGAATAGAGAAAATTGGTCGCCAGCACGATTTGCCACATACCAAGCGTGACGATGAAAGGCGGCAATTTCCAATAGGCCACGAACCAGCCATTAAGAAAACCGCAAAAAGCGCCGACTGCAAAACCGCACAGGATGGAAAGTTCGGGCGGCAGACCATAGCGGAAAGTGAACTGCCCCATCACCACCGAAGACAGCACCATGATAGCGCCGACAGACAGATCAATACCGGCCGTCAGAATGACAAGTGTCTGCGCGGAAGCAATGATGCCGGTAATGGCAACTTGCTGCAAAATGAGTGTCAGCGCAAAAGCGGAGAAAAATTTTGATCCGACCAGAACAGCAAAAATCGCCAGTGACAGCACCAAAACGATCAGCGGTACGGCTGCCGGATTGTGATGCAGGATCACACGCATTCTGTAGAGCAGACTGCGATCCTCATTCTCAAAACTGGCGACACCGGAAGCGCTGTTCACCAGAACCTTTTCAAAATCCTGCGGGGTGCGCTTGACTTCCGTTTCATGATTTTGCGTGGTTTCTGTCATAGGTGCTTCCGGTTACTGCAGCCTGAAAAGGAACCGGCATGAAGATCACGCCGGTTGATTTTTTAATGGAAGGACACAGGGATCAGCCCCAGCACTTCGCCAGACCTTCTTTGGTGTCGATGGATTCAACACCTTCAACAGGCTGATCGGTTACCAGCATCACGCCGGTATCAACAAAGGTCTTGCCATCTGTCGGCTTCGGCTTTTCACCGGTATCAGCAAATTTTTTAATTGCCTCAATGCCAAGTATTGCCATCTGCATCGGATATTGCTGCGCTGTTGCGCCGATCACGCCATCAGCCACATTTTTCACACCCGGGCAGCCGCCATCGATGGAAACAATCATCACATCTTTTTCGCGGCCAACAGCTTTCAGCGCCTCATAGGCACCGGCAGCCGCAGGTTCGTTAATGGTGTGTACCACATTGATATTCGGGTCTTTTTGCAGAAGATTTTCCATGGCGCGGCGGCCGCCCTCTTCATTACCGTCGGTCAGATCGCGACCGGCAATACGCGGATCATCCTCATCGCCGAGCACATCCTTGTTTTTCGGATCAATACCGAAACCTGTGGCAAAGCCCTGATCGCGCAGCACGTCAACACTCGGCTGCATGGCGGTAAGGTTCAGGAAAGCAACTTTGGCATCTTTGGCTTTATCACCCAGACGCCCTGCAGCCCATTTGCCGACCAGTTCACCGGCCAGAAAATTGTCTGTTGCGAAAGTTGCATCCGCTGCATCAGCCGGTTCCAGCGGTGTATCCAGTGCGATCACCAGCATACCAGCATCACGCGCCTGTTTCAGTACAGGAACAATGCCTTTAGTGTCGGAAGCGGTGATGAGAATACCTTTTGCACCATCGGCAATACAGGTTTCCACTGCTGCAATCTGACTTTCCGTATCGCCGTCAATTTTACCCGCATAGGATTTCAGATTGATGCCAAGTTCCTTGGATTTGGCAGTCGCGCCTTCTTTGATTTTTACAAAGAACGGATTGGTATCTGTTTTGGTAATCACGCAAGCCGTCACTTCAGCCGCCTGCGCTCCCGCACCCGCAACGCCCAATGCCAGAAGGGCAAAAGCAGAGGTAAGAATAGTTTTTCTCATGAACTCCTCCCAGAGTCATTTTTCTACGATCAGTCCGAACTCTGAACTGCGTAGCTGAACCAGCCAAATCAATTGTCTCAGGCGCCCTCTTCCGCCGCCTCTGCGCTGCGATTTCATGAAAGAGCAAATTTATTGCCCCCAGAAATATGTGCAAGCGTGATCATGGAAACACGGGTTTTCAGTCCTGTCAATTAATAAATCCACTTGATTTATTAATTCGCTATGTCAGTCTAAGATCAGCGTGATGACAAAAACTGTCTGCGCAGGCTTTACTTCAAAAATAATTCTCTTATTCCAGCTCTTTATCCCGAATGCTCCTTACAGGACACCCGATGCACTATCCGCAAGGCGCCCCTATTGACCCTGCCACAACCAGCCGCGGCTCTGACCAGACCGGCATGCGCGCCTATAATGAAAGGCTGATCCTTTCCGTTGTGCGCCGTCACGGCGCCATGCCGCGGGCAGATATTGCCAGACTAACCGGCCTGTCAGCGCAAACCGTGTCCGTCATCATCCGCAATCTTGAGCAGGACGGATTATTGCTAAGCGGCGAGAAACAGCGCGGACGCGTAGGCCAGCCAAGCCAGCCGATGATGCTCAATCCTGACGGCGTGTTTTCCTTTGGCCTGAAGATCGGGCGTCGCAGTGCAGAACTGGTTCTGGTTGATTTTACCGGCACGATCCGCGCACGTATGCACCAGACCTATCTGTGGCCGGTGCCGGATAATATTCTGCATTTCACGCTTTCGGCTATTGAGCAATTCACGGCGCAGCTCACGCCTTTCCAGCAAACTCGCATCGCCGGTCTCGGCATTGCCATGCCGTTTGAACTCTGGAACTGGGTGGAGGAAGTAGGCGCGCCGCCTGCGGATTTGCAAGCCTGGCAAAGCACGGATATTTGCGAAGCACTGAGCCTGAAACTGCCTTTTCCCGTTCTGATCCAGAATGATGCCACCGCCGCCTGCGGCGCGGAACTGACCTTCGGTTCAGGGCCGGACTATGCGGATTATGTCTATTTTTTCATCGGCTCATTTATCGGCGGCGGCGTTGTGCTCAACAATACGCTTTATGCCGGACGCAGCGGTAATGCCGGCGCACTGGGCTCCATGCCGATGGGCAACGGTTTCGTCACCACGGCAGGCCAGATCAGCCGTCCTGCCCAGCTGATTGATACCGCATCTCTGTTCATATTGGAGCGCAGTCTCAAACAGCAAAATATAAACACGGCTCCACTCTGGGCGGCGCCGGATAATTGGGAAATTTTCAACCCTGTACTTGATGAATGGGTATTGCTGACCGCGCGCAGCCTTGCCCATGCCATTTCATCAGCCGCCAGCGTGATTGATTTTCCTGCTGCCATTATTGACGGCTGGATGCCGGAAAATTTACGCGCCAAGATTGTTGAAACTACACGGAGTGAAATCGGCAGGCTTAATTTACAGGGAATCATCCCGCCGGTGATTGAAGAGGGCACAGTTGGTGTTCATGCCAAAGCACTGGGGGCAGCGCGGCTGCCAATCTTCAGCCGCTATCTCTTTGATCAAAATGTTCTTTTTAAACACATACAATAAACCCGTCTTACCAAAGTTGAACAATAAACCGCTATTTATGTGAAATCATTTACTTCGGCTTCACAGGACTGCCTATAATATCCGTCATGAATGCAACTTGTTCATTCCACATGCATTTATCTTTTGCGAGAGCCGTTATTGTCAGGACAAAGCCAGATCATGACTTTTAAAACTATCAGCACCACAGCTTTTACAGATCAGAAGCCGGGCACTTCGGGCTTGCGCAAAAAAGTGACTGTCTTTGCTCAGGAACATTATGCGGAGAACTTCATCCAGTCGATCTTTGACAGTCTGGAAGATTTTCAGGGCAAGACACTCGTGCTCGGCGGTGACGGACGCTATCTCAATCGCAAGGTCATCCAGAGCACGATCAAAATTGCTGCTGCAAATGGTTTTGGCCGTATTCTGGTCGGTCTTGGCGGCATTACCTCGACGCCTGCAGCTTCCAATCTCATCCGGAAGAATAAAGCCTTTGGCGGTATTATTCTCTCGGCCAGCCATAATGCCGGCGGACCTCAGGGTGATTTCGGCATCAAATTCAATATCAGTAATGGCGGCCCTGCTCCGGAAAAACTGACCGAAGCGATGTTCGCCAACTCCAAAACCATCACATCCTATAAGATTGCCGATTGCGCCGATATCGACATTGATACACTTGGCTCGCATCAGATCGGCGACACGGTGGTGGAAATCATTGATCCGGTGAAAGATTACGCCGCCTTGATGGAGAGCCTGTTCGATTTTCAGGCGATCCGTACCCTGCTGCAATCCGGTTTCACCATGCGTTTTGACGCCATGCATGCCGTGACCGGCCCTTATGCCACAGAGATTTTTGAAAACCGGCTCGGCGCAAAAGCGGGCAGCGTTTTCAATGCCGTGCCTTTGGAAGATTTTGGCGGCCATCATCCTGATCCGAATATCGTCTATGCCCATGAGCTTTATGAAGAGCTGATGTCGGCCAATGCGCCGGATTTCGGTGCAGCATCAGATGGGGACGGCGACCGCAATCTGATTATCGGCAAGGGCATGTATATTGCCCCGTCGGATTCTCTGGCCGTGCTTGCGGCCAATGCGCATCTGGCTCCGGCCTATAGCAAAGGCATTGCCGGTATTGCCCGCTCCATGCCGACCAGTTGTGCCGCAGACCGCGTGGCGGAAAAACTGAAGATCGGCATGCATGAAACACCAACCGGCTGGAAGTTCTTCGGCAATCTGCTGGATACCGGTCTTGTCACCATTTGCGGTGAGGAAAGTGCGGGAACCGGCTCTGACCATGTGCGTGAAAAAGACGGATTGTGGGCTGTGCTGCTATGGCTGAACATTCTGGCAGTGCGCAAACAATCGGTCGCCGAGATTATGCATGAGCACTGGCAGACCTATGGCCGCAATTATTATTCACGCCATGATTACGAAGAAGTCGCCTCGGATGGTGCCAATGCGCTGATGGATGCATTGCGCGCCAAACTGCCTGATCTTAAAGGCAAGACCGTGCAGGGTATGGTTGTGGAAACTGCCGATGATTTTGCTTATCATGATCCGGTCGATCATTCAGTAAGCAAGCATCAGGGCATCCGCATTCTCTTTGCCGGCGGTTCCCGTCTTGTGGTGCGCCTGTCCGGCACCGGTACAGCCGGTGCAACCATCCGCATCTATCTGGAACGCTATGAGGCTGACAGCAGCAAGCATGATCTGGAAACCCAGTCTGCCCTGACCCCGCTGATCGCAGCCGCTGCAGAACTCACAGAGATCACGCATTATACCGGCCGCGAAAAACCAAGCGTCATTACCTGACCCAACAAAAAAGGCCTGCATTGCAGGCCTTTTTCAATTTCATCATCTGTTATTCAAAAACGATCTTCGGTGCTGCGCGGGATGAACCGCCGCTCACCTGCGCCCAGGCTTTTTCGGCAATCTCACGATAAATTTGCGCATGCGGGCTGTCCGGCTCTTTCACCGTGATCGGCATACCGGCATCGGACAATTCGCGTATCTGCATATCCAGCGGCACTGCGCCGAGGAAAGGCACATTGAGCCGTTCAGCTTCGCGCTGCGCTCCGCCATGTCCGAAAATATCATAACGCTTGCCGGTATCCGGAGCGATGAAATAGCTCATATTCTCAACAATACCGAGCAGCGGCACATTGACCTTGGCGAACATATTCAACCCTTTACGGGCATCAATCAGCGCTAGATCCTGCGGGGTGGAAACGATCACCGCACCGGCCAGCGGCACCTGCTGCGCCATGGTCAGCTGAGCATCGCCGGTGCCCGGAGGCATGTCGACAACCATCACATCGAGATTGCCCCACTCCACTTCACGCATCATCTGATTAAGCGCCGACATTACCATCGGGCCGCGCCAGATCATCGGGGTTTCTTCTTCCACCAGAAAGCCCATCGACATGACTTTGAGGCCGTAATTGCTCATCGGTTTCATGATCCGGCCATTGACCGTTTCCGGACGACCGGAAATACCGAGAAGGCGCGGCATCGACGGCCCGTAAATATCGGCATCAAGAATACCGACTTTCAGCCCCAGTGCCTGAAGCCCGAGCGCAATATTCACCGAAGTCGTGGATTTACCGACACCGCCTTTGCCGGAAGCCACGGCGATAATCTTGCCAACACCCGGAATACCCGGTTTTGCCTGTGGCTGCGACGCGGCATGAGTATGTGCAGCCGGACGCGCCTGAGCAGCGGGCTGAGGGCGGCTTGGCGGAGGAGCATCATCGCTGGTGCGGCCGCCTTTGCGCTCGGCGGTCAGTGTGACCAGCGCACCGGCAACACCCGGAATTTCTTTCACCAGTTTTTCCGCCCGCAGACGCAGCGGCTCCATCGCCTGCGCACGGTCAGACGGCACAGTAATGGAGAAAAACACTTTATTATCAGCGATAAAAATATCGGACACCAGTCCGAGGCTGACAATATCACCTTCGAAATCCGGTCCAGTGACCTGTTTCAGCTGAGCCAGCACCACATCTTTGGTGACCTGTGACATGCCTCATACCCCGTCGAATAATCTGTTCACCATTGCCGGCACAGTATTTTATCCTGCGACCGGCATTTCATGCTTCATCGTTAAATGATTTTGTGTCTGAGAGAAAGTTATCTTCAGCCCTTTCCGCGCAAACCTCTGTGACATCGTGAGGCAGAGGGAGATCCGGCATCATTATTACAGAGGAAAGCTCTTTCCTTCCGTAAAGCACCGCGCTAAAAAGCGGAAAGCGCAGTTATATATAGTTCAGGGTGATGGTTCAGACACACAAAAACAAGCTGGTTTTAATACGCATCCTGTGCGTATTGGCGCTTGTTTTGCTGTCTTTTGCCCATAGACCGGTGGATGTCAGCGCCCCCCTGCTGCAAATGACCACCAAAAGCGGCACCTCCGCTGAACCGGTTTTCATCCGTTATGAAACAATGCCCGATGGCAGTATTGTTTCGATCTGCGTTTCCGAAAACAGCGCCGCATCTGACCAGCATCATAAAAATCATAATATGATGGTTGATTGCGAGGCCTGCCGTATCTCGGCGGCTTTTGCACTGGTTACACCGCCTGCAGCCGGTGGTCCGGTTGTTGCCAAAGATACAGGCAACAGCGTCAGACGCACGGCCAAAGTTCTGCCCCGCTCCCGACCTTATCCGCCCGCCGCCCCGCCGCAGGCGCCTCCTTTCCTTGCCTGATACAGGTCTGCGCATTCTCACAATGCCGCAGGAAATATCAGTCATGCGCTTTAAGCGCCTTCATGCTTTCTGCCTGCAATTTGCAACCGGAAAGCAGGATATTCGCAAGGAATAGATTTATGAAAACCATTTTCACACCACTCTGTGTTGCCAGCCTTCTTCTCGGCACTGCCGGTCTGGCACAGGCACATGTGTCACTTGAAACAGCTCAGGCTAATGCAGGAAGCGGCTATAAAGCCGTCCTCAAAATCCCGCATGGTTGTGAAGGTGCCGCGACCACACAGATCAATGTCAAAATTCCGGAAGGTTTCATTGCCGCTCAGCCGCAGATGAAAGCCGGATGGGATATTGAAACTGTTAAATCCGACTACCAGCACAGTTATAAAGTGCACGGCAAAGACGTGAAAAACGGCGTGACCGAAGTGATCTGGAAAGGCGGCAAACTGCCGGGCGATTTCTATGATGAATTCTCGGTTGTCGGCAAACTTGCAGCCTTCGACAAGGATACAACATTGTCGTTCCCGACAATCCAGACCTGCGAAAACGGTAAAACCGAAAACTGGACGGATATCGCAGCAGAAGGCCAGAACCCGCATGATCTGAAAAACCCTGCGCCGCAATTGCTCGTGGCGGCTGCCACAAAACAGGCAAGCCATGACGGCCACGGTGCGCACGGTGGCAATAGCGCCGAGGTGGTGACAGCCGGTGATCTGGAGCTTTCCGAAGCTCATAGCATCGCGACAATCCCCAATGCCCGCGTAGCAGGCGGCTATATTATCATTACCAATAAGGGCAAAGAAGATGACCGCCTGATCGGCGGCACCACAGATGCAGCCGGAAAAGTTGAAATTCATGAAATGTCGATGAAAGACAATGTCATGAAAATGCGCAAACTGAGCGAGCCTCTGGCTATTCCTGCCGGCCAGACCGTGAAATTGGCGCCAACCGGCTTCCACATCATGTTTATGGATCTGGCCAAGCCGTTCAAAGAAGGTGAAACAGTCAATGTTGTGCTGGAATTTGAAAAAGCCGGAAAGGTTAATTTACCGTTTCACGTGAATCCATCCAAGGGTTCTTCCGGTAATGCTGGCGGCAAGGCCAATGACCATAGCCATCACTAATTTCTGTTTCTCCGAAACCGTATCGGTTCGGAGATAAAAGACTAAGGCGGAGCGCCGATCATATCGGCGCTTCGCATTGTGATTCTGGAACCGTTCCCCTTTACCTGTCCTGTTTACAGGCTTCTGCATGAGGCGGGACGTCGCAGAGCTTAAAAATCCGGCCGGAATGTCGTTTAATCCGGCCAGCTGCGACAATCACGCAAAACATATACGGATTCATATAGATAGCATTGCATTTTAGAATAAAAACATGAGTAAAATACTCTGGAATTATTCTAAGCTATTGAAATAAGAACACTTTTCTAAATAAATGCTGAAAATTAGGTTTGACAACCGACCGTTTTCACCGGCATATTCCCGCTGTCAAAGCTTTCGGGAGGGATACTTCCGGCTCGTGGCAATAAATTCAACCTTTGATGTTTGGGCCTTGAACCCGCTCTATTGGAGGACCTCATGTTTGGTCAGGCACTTTACCGCCCAAGGGCGGTACTATCGTCGCGCCCTCAGCCGCGACGCATATTCATCGCTCCCTCGCGTCCGTTACAGATCGGATGTCGCCCATGAATATGCAGGTCAGAAATCTTTTTGAAACATCCAGTCATTATTTCGAGCGGCAGGCTGAAAAGCTGGTACTTGAAGGCTATCGCCACTGGACATCCGGCTTCGAAACCGGATCGGTTATTCCGTGGGAAATGGCCTGGACGATTTACACTCAGGAACTCGGCCTCGATAAAGCCAAGCTCGCGCTGGCCGAACTCTCCCATTTCATCCGCACCCTGCATTTTTGTGCAGTTTGTCAGCTCAAGGCCTTTCCTTATGGTTCGATGCATATCTGCCGTGAAGAATGCCTGCTGATGGGACTGATCTCCGCCTTGCAAAACGGTGACGATACAACCCGTGATGCCTGTCTGGATGCTCTGGTGACCGGCAGCCGTGTCGCGGAAGTTAAAAAAGCCGCGCAGGATTATGCACAGATCATGGCAGAGCTGGATCAGGTGCTGCTGCCTATCCCTCATTACGCCGTTGCCTGTGTTTTATCACCGGCAGGGCACAAAACCTTTCACTGATATGAAGAGCTGAAACCTCTTTCATAACTTTACCATGATTTTAGCCCAGTGACTGCGAGCGAAGCGCTCCGGATCCGCGGGCAAAACCGACAGGACGAATATAATGAATGCAAAAACTGAAAAGCGCTTGGGTATTATGGCTGCGATCCTGCTGACAGCAGCAATGTTCGTGGCGCCTAATCCGATCCAGCAACAGCAGAACTTTCATTTTCTCAGCATGACTGAGGAAGCCGTCAAAGATGTACCGGCTCTGATTGTTGTTGCGCAAAACCATCAGACCGGTTCAGCTATCCGCTAACAACACTCGTTTGAGCTATCATATTTAATCATTTTTTATCACTGTCCTCCCAAGACAGAAAAAAGCCGCGCTAAAGCATTTTCAGCAAAAGTGGAAACCGGTTTTGCATATGAGAATGCGTAAAATAAATAGCCGGAGCATTTAAAAAATGCTCCGGCTCAGCGCGGCTTTTATTTTCAAATAGTTTTAATCAGGCCTGCACAACAATCGGCGCTTTGCCCTGCACGCGATCATAAAGATCAATAATATCCTGATTCATCAGACGTACGCAGCCGGAAGACATAGCCTGCCCGATCGACCACCATTCCGGATTGCCGTGAATACGATAGCCAGTATCAACGCCGTCACGGAAAATATAAAGCGCACGCGCGCCCAGCGGATTGGCTGGTCCCGGCTCCTGACCGTTACGGTATTTTTCCAGCTCCGGCTGGCGTTTGATCATTTCCGGCGGTGGTGTCCAGCGCGGCCATTGCTTCTTATATTGCACATTGGCACGGCCTGACCATTCAAAGCCTGCACGTCCGACGCCGATGCCATAACGCATGGCCTCGCCCCCTGCAGCACCAGATACAAATATCGCTCATTCAGACGCACAACAATGGTGCCCGGCACCTCACCGGTCGGATCCGGCACAATCTGGCGGCGGAATTGTTTCGGCACTTTCTCATAAGGAATGGCAGGCAGGGAATAACCATTCTCATGAACAGCCGCATACATCACTTCATTACTGGTGACGCCTTTATCAACGCTGATCTGCGGGCGCATCACACTGCCGGTCGAAGACATATCAATATCCGGCTGAAAAGCCGACATATCCAGCGACTGGGTACAGCCAGCTAGACCAAAGGCACCGGCGCCGGTAAGAAAAATGCGACGGTTCAGAATTTCACCCTGCTTTGCCATGATAAATCCGTATCTTCAAAACCTTTTCAGAGGTCGGATTGTGCGCCCGCATGGTTGAAAAATCATTAAATTCGCCGGATCTTCATTTACCATAAACAATGGCCACACATTAAAAATGCAGTAAAAAGCAAAAAACCGGCACAAATTTGTGCCGGTTTTTCAATTCGATCAGTATCCGCATCTCTGACGGGTCAGTAATCTTTTTCGTAGAATACGCCCAGACCGGAATCACCATTCGTACCGACAGAGCCTTTGGCTTTGAGATCCCGCGTAATGTCCAGATTGATCGTGCCCTTGGTACCATTGGAACCGCTGGCTTCCACACCGAGATAAATATTATCGCGGATATAGCTGCCTGCACGAACCGCTGCATTGCCCTTGCTGTCGGTGACAACATCAAGATCATCCAGCCCTACGCCCTGACGCAATGCACCCAGCAGATTGGCGTTTTTACCACCCGCCAGTTCAGCGGCCGCAGCGGCAAGCTGTGCAATCTGGAAAGGAGACAGTTCCGAGATTGAGCGCTTGAAGATCAAACGCGCCAGAACTTCATCCTGCGGTAATTCCGGCTCCGAGGAGAATTTGATATCCGGATTATCCACCGTGCCCTGCACCGTCACCAGTACAATGATATCGCCGCCGTCACTGCGGGCAACGAAATAGAGCTGCGGGTTCATATCCCCGATCAGGGTCACTCGACCTTCATCAAAGGTTACACGCTGGGTCAGAATATCCAGACGGCCGCGCAGCAGTTCAAAACCACCGACCGGACGCACATTGGTTACAGGGCCTGTCAGACGGACAGCACCGCCCAGTTCCGTATCCAGACCGCGACCACGCACGAAAATCTGGTTCGGTGCAATCACGCGCACATCCAGTTGCGGCACGGTCGGACGGGATGTCGGCACCGGTGCGGAACCCTTGGCACGGGTTTCTACCTTAGCACGCTGCAACGTCATCAGCACTGATGCCGGTGTATTGACGTGGCGCACATCAATATTGGCACCGCCGCCGCCAAAACTTTCAGGCACGGTAATTTCCGCGCGTTCAATCTCGATCTTACCGGCAATCAGCGGATCGCGCATCAACGGGCCGGTAATGGTCAGGCCGCCATTAATGGTCGCAACCACCATGGAACCATCCGCATAACGTGCCTTATCAAAATTGATACGCAGATCGGCAGGGAAATTCTGCGCGGCATTGATCGAAATCGTGCCATCCGCATTGATTGAACCACCGGTTGACAAAGCTGCGCTTGCATTGCGCAGGCGGATTGTCTGACCTTCCATGCTGCCATTGATGGTAATATTATTGAGGCGGATATTGGTTTCCGGATCAACCATCTGCGCACCGCTTGTCGAGAACATGCCGCGGATTTGCGGATTGTCGAAACCACCGCTGACATTGGCGGTCAAAGCCAGTGTACCGGTTGCCTGTGCTCCGCGATCCGACAGAAAACGATTGGCAAGCGCCAGCGGAATCTGCCCCGTCACATCAATACCCAAACCGCTGCCAGACAAAGGCACACGCCCCTGCGCGGTCACGCTGAGATTTTGCGGGCCGTCAACAGACAGCGAGCTGATATTGACGGTCTTATCACCATAACGACCAGCAGCTTTCAGGTTCAAAGGCGCAAGCCCGTTTTCAGCCAGCGGTTTGGCGCTCAGCGCGCGTCCGTTCAGATTGAACTCGGCGGCAGGATTGGTCAGAGCGCCGGTGACTTTTGCGGTACCGGTAACATTACCACCCAGATTCTGATCCTTCACCACGCCATTGAGCAAAGCCAGCGGCAGATTGGCCAGTTCAACATTCACGTCCAACGCACCGGCAGATTTATCCGTGCCCAGCGGCACAAAACCATTCACACGGGTATCAAGACCATTACCGCCGGTAATCCGGCTGTCGACTTTCAGGCGGTTCTGGCTCGAGGTACCTTTGGCCGTTGCATTCAAGGCGCCGATACCCATTTCACGCGTCTGGCGGGCAATCACATCACGCGCATTAATGTCAAAACTGACATCAGGCTGGTTGCGCGAACCGGTAACCTTGGCCTGACCATTGATCAGACCGCCAAGCCCCAAATCCGGCTGGATGCTGTTTGCTACATTCAGCGGCAGATTATCCAGCTTCACATCCAGATTGAAGCGATCAGCCAAAGCACCATTAAGGCTCAGACGACCTTCTCCCACCTGCATGATGATATTGTTAAAGGTAACATCGCTGCCTTTCAGCGCCAGAGATGCCGGTTGTGCCAGTCTGGTCAGCATTGAGCCCTGACGCAGCTCCGCATCTGAAAGCGACAGCAACAAACCGCTGTCCTGCGGCTCCAATGCGCCGTTGACTTTAACTTTGGTGCCGATCTTCAGATCAGTTGCAGCCTGAAAAACCGTTTTGCTGCCTTCAGACTGAGCCGTTGCATCAACCACATTGATTTCAAATGTACCAGCGCGGATGGACTGTGCTTTCACAGTGCCGTCCACAACAGGAACATTGAACAAGTCGGCAAGCGTCGCATTAATATCCGCCTGCCCGATAACATTACCTTCAACATTCAGATTACGGATATCTGCTTTGACCGCAGCATTCTGGCGGTCATTTTCATAAGACAGATCAATATCCGCATTGATGCTACCGGTTGCTTTGGCAAGGAAAAGAGCGGCAGCGGTTGAGACATCCGGCGCATCCACTTTCAGGCGACCGGCGAGCAGGTTTTTGTCCGCAATATTCAGATCACCGCTGACGCGCGTGCCGCCAGCAACAAAACTCAGATCACTCAGGCGTTTGCCCTGCTCGTCCAGCGCAATTTTACCGGCAAGATCGAGCTTCTCACCACCCAAGAAAGCACTGCCGCTGAAACCACCGCTCAAAGACGGAGCAAGCTTCGGATCAGAACCGTCAAGCACAGCATTGAAGTCGAGCAGACCATCATTCAGCTTGCGCCCTTCCAGCGAACCGGAAGGCACAGATGCGCGGGCAGCCAGAGCAATCCGGTTTTCAGTTCCGCGTGCACTGGCTTTCAGCGACAATGGTCCCGTTGCCTTATCGGACAGATCGGCAATATCACCAATCTCAACGCCCAGATCAAAATCGGCATCCTTGCTGGAGAATGAGCCATTGGCAGTGATTGCATTTGCATCATTACCAATACGGAAACCACGGGCGGAAAAACCGTTTTCAGAACGTGCCAGACCACCGCTCAAAGTGGAGCGGCCATTGATAATACGGTCAGCAATATCCTCACCGGTTTTAATATTCTCTGCTGTGCCATCCAACGTCAGGTCAAATCCGCCGGTGAGAAGCGCAACAGTACCGGTTGCTTTCAGATCAAGACTGCCGGCAAGCGAACGGTCTGCCAATGCCGAGAACGGCATGAGGCTGTTTGCCTGCAAAACAATGTCACCGGTATAAATGAATTTATCAATTGCACCCTTTAAGGCAGCGCTCAGACCATTGCCGGTGAGCTGCAATTTTTCAAGCTGCACAGGAGAGCCGGCACGCCATTGCCCCAACACGGCCAGATCAAAACGGTCGCCCAGCGCCTGAGCAACCTCAGGCTGCCTGGCATTAATTCCTGTTACATTCCCTGTAATATTGAAACCGACATGGCGGTTTTGTGCGTCCTGCAGATTTTCTGCTGCGCCGCCCATATCCAGCACGGTCTGCTGTGCGGAGAAATCACCGGCCTGCAGACCTTCAACCAACAGCTTGCCTGTCCAGTCCGCAGACTGGCGGTCGCCGTAATCCAGTGTCAGACGCGCAGAAGCCAGGGAAGTCTGACCACCGCTGACCGGCAAAAGCACGCGGCCTTTTTCCTGATCGGCAATCAGTGCATCCAGATTCAGACGTGTCAGAAAGCCGTCATTGGCAGTTTCGGCTTTGGCCTGTACCTGCAAAGCGGCATTGGAAAGATTGAAATTATCCAGACGGAAGCCACCGCCATCCTTGATAAAACCATTGGCTGCAAGGCTTGAGGTTGCGCCAAAGAAATCACGGAATTTTTCCGGAATGAGTGCAGCAATCGGACCTTTGACATCCGCATTAAACACGCGGCCGGTAACAGTGCCGTCCGCATTGCGGTTCAGGGTCAGAAGTCCGGTCAGAATGCGCTGGCTGTCCGCATCAAGCGTCAGGTCAACTTTCAGATCATCAAGCTTGCCTGCGCCGGTCAGAGCCAGCTCAACAGGCGGTTTGCCTGCAATATTCAGGAGATTGGCGGCAATACCATTGGCAGGCTCGGAAAGACGCATATCCAGATCAAGCTTCTGATCGGCATTCGCATAATTCGCCTTCAGCTTCATCGTGCCGCCCGGACCATCCAGACGCTGCATGTCAAACAGCGACTCCAGCGATCCGTCCTGAAGGGTCAGATTGCCTTTCAGTGCCACTTCCGATGCCAGACCAAAGACCGGTTGGCCAAATTTCAGACGCTCAATATTCAGTTCACCCAGCAAAACCGCCAGCGGCAGTTCCGGCAAAGCAAAGCCACCGGCTTCCGGTGACGGCAGTCCCTCATCCGGCAAAGGTGTGCGGATAAACTCAACCTCTTTAGCCGAGAGTGTATCCACGCTCAAACGGCCGCGCAGAAGTGCCAGACGGCTCCAGACCAGCTGGGCATCTTTAATACGCAGCCAGATGCCTTCGCGGTCAGCAACCGTGATAGCGCCGACTTTTGCCTCAGACGACAAAACGCCTTCAATGCCGGTAATGCTGATCTTGCGGTTCGGGCCCGACAGTTTTTCTTCAACAAAAGACAGGAAATAGGACTTTTCTTCTTCGGCTTCCTGCGTGGAAACAGGATTGTCCGCCTGCGCCGTCTGCGTGCCTGAACCCGCAGGATTGCTCTGGCCGGTGGCAGGCGTCGTTACGCTGTCCGCCCCCTGAGGCAGCAGCGATGCCCCGATATAAATACCGAGCGGCAGAATGATAAAGAAAGTGGCTACGAAAGCGAGAAAACGGTTCAAAACGCCTGTCCTATGCCGACATAGAATGCAAAACTTGAGTCACCTGCCTTGCGGTTAAGCGGCACGGCAACATCGAAACGGATCGGTCCGAGGCTGGTATCATAACGCAAGCCCGCACCTGCCCCCAAACGCAGATTCTCCGCAAAATCAGGGTAGGATTCTTCCCCGACATATCCTCCGTCTACAAACCCGACTACACCGATACTATCGGTAACTTTTGTGCGAACCTCGCCGGACATTTCCATCAGCGAACGTCCGCCGATCACCACATCCCCCGGCTTATTCACCCCGATGCTGCGATAAGCATAACCACGGACAGAACCGCCGCCACCGGCAAAGAAGACTTTATCCGGCGGAAGATCACTCATATCAGCACCGACAATCGATCCGACTTTAACACGACCGGCCAGTACAACGCGTTTATCTTCACCAAAGCCGTAATAGCCACGGCCTTCTGCGGTAAATTTGGTCGAAAAACTGCCGTTTTTGAGCTCGTAGAACGGCTCAACCACGCCCTCGGCATAATAACCGGAAGTGGCATTGGTCTTGTTATCGCGCTTATCCAGCAGAATACCGCCCAGCATCCCCACGGTGAAAAACTGGCGTTTGCCGTAATAATCATCATCAAACTGCGCACGAGACACATTGGCAAACAAACGTCCGCTCAGATCTTCATTGAAGATATGCGTAAAACCGGCCTGTCCGCCGACCGATGTCTCGGTATAATTATCCAGAACCTCACGCTTACCGGTCAGAGACGAAACGAAATCCGTATCCGGTGTGAACACGCCCGGTTTGGTGAAGGATGTGCCCAGTACATAGGTAAAGTTCTTCGGATCATAGGAATTATCCTGCGAACCGCCGATACCGCTGACCTTGGCATCAAAGCGCAGACGCTCGGCTTTACCGAACAGATTGCGATGCATCCAGAAGGCTTCCACCCCTGCACCGTCCAGCGTGGAATAACTCGCACCAAGACCGAAGCGGCGCGGTTTACGTTCCTGCACGATGAGATCCATCGGCAAAATACCGTCGCGGTTGATTTCCTGTGCTTCCTGAATCGATGTCGAGCGGAAAACATCCAGCCGCGCCAAACGGCGGCGTGCACGCTCAATATCATCCGGATCATATTCCTGCCCCGGTTTCAGATCTGTCATATAGGCAACGAATTCCGGATCCATGCGGGCTGTGCCCTGCACTTTGACAGGACCGTAATGTGCAACACGTCCCGGTTCCAGCGTGATATCCGCATTCAGCACATTGCCTTCATGATCGGCAACAATATCCTCACGCGTAACTTTCGCTTTGGCATAGCCCTGCTGACGCCATGCCTCAACAGCAAGACGCTCTGCCTTCAGGATTGTACCGGATTTGGCAATTTCACCGCTTTTGAAACCGGCCTTTTCAGGCGACTGCACCTGATCGCGGCGGTCATCTGTCGGTGGAGCAAGTTCATTTATGCTGGCGCGGGCAAACAGGAATTGCGGTCCCGGATCAACATTGATGACAATTTTGGATGTATCCGGCAATTGTGTATCCGGCGGCAGGTTTGCAGCTTCGCGGCCATCAACCAGAATACTGATGGTGCCGCCATAACGGCCTTCACCATATAGCGCCATCAGAATACGGCGGTAATCACCGCGTGCTTTGGCCAGCAGTCCGCCGGAGCCGGAAGCCGCTTTTTCTTCATCAGCCACAAGCCGTGAAGCGCCTTTAACAAGATCTTCCACATCGGCTGCCGTGCCGTCTTTATTGGTGCGGGTGCCGCCGGAAGTGACTTCAACGCTGTAGCGTTTTGGTTCGGCAATGACATCATCGGCTTCTTCAGCCTTGTCTTTACCCCAAAGTTTAATGCCAAAGAGCTCAAAAGCATGCGCAGGCGATGCCGCCATAACCGGCAGCAGCGCAGTGAACAGCAGGAGGGTGCTGACTTTACGGATTGGAGCTCTCCTTAATTTATTACCTGCATATCATCCCATTCAACGGGGTCAATATGCATATTCCTCGGCATAGCCCGCTCCACCCATCGCGCGATGCCTAACAATCAAACTAGCGGAGAGTATAATCCAAAAGCTTACACTGCTTTTTTAAAATTTATGCTTAATAAAATATTAATTTGTATTTTCCTTTACCTAAAGAAAAACTTAATTTGTGGCTTTCAATCAAATATGAATTTTGAATATTTAATCTTAAGAAAGAAACAAAAACGAAAATCACAGAGGCATAAAGCCGTAAAATATTGAAAATATTTGTCTTTTAAAAATACAGCCGCACAGGGCAATTTAAAACCGACATGAAAGATTGTTCCGGAAAGCATTTGTCATACGGATTGCAACACGTTCCAAGAAAATGCGCATTGGTTAAAATACAGCCACCTCCCTTAAAGAGTCCTGCCACGGAACCACGTTTTCCATAACAGGGAATCGCCTTGCAGAATCTGCCTTATCAGATCCTATCTGCGCCATCCTCCGCGCGGAAAATGCACAGGCCCCACACCCCATCGGGGGTTCCAGCCCTGCCGGCCAAAAGGACGAGGATTATAGCGTGGCCCATAAGGCCGGTAGCCCGGACGATACCAAGGCCGGTAATAAGGCGGGTGCCAGCCCGTGTAATAAGGTTGATAATACGGAGCATAAAACGGATCATCATAAAAACCTGATCCGATATTCAGCCCGAAAGTGACTTGCGGCTGCGTATTATAGACCGGTGCAGCATTATAGCCCTGATAGGATTGGGATAAATAACGGCCACTTATCCAGCCTATCCCCCAGCTGCTTCTGATCTGACACCAGCTGCCGCGGCAACTCTCAATATGCACCGCCGCACCGCGCGGTAAAGCTGCAATCCGCATATAGTTTGTGCCCGGCCCCTGCCGTAAATTGACAGTACCCGAAACAGTCGCGACCTGTGCCTGCACAATGCCGGTTCCTACCAGCAGCATTAGCCCTGAAATTATTGAAATAATCTTCATCGAAATCACCAAATTAAAATTGAAGAAATTTAAATGAATGCAAATTTTAAATGACGCGCTTTGAGAAGATCAAAATTATGAAAGAATAAGGACTGTAATTTGAGACAGGTTACCCATGCATCTCAATATAAAATGCAAAAAAACGGCGCAGCCAAAGCAGCGCCGTTCATTGTTATTCCCGTGAGTGAGACAGGCTCACCCATATTGCACCTTATGGCAGCGCGCGCGCGGCCTCAGGGCTGACTTCCATCATATTGATGGCCAGATGGTTCATGATCCACAACGAGCCGATCAGAACAATCGCCAAAATCAGCACGGTGAAGAGCAGAGCCAGCAATGTCCAGCCGCCCTCGGATTTGGAATCCATGTGCAGGAAGTAAACCAGATGAACAATCATCTGCACCGCACCGAAAACCATAATAATGGCAACGGTTGTGGTTGTGTCAAAATACTGTCCCATCACCACGCCGAAAGGAACGGCTGTGAGGATGACGGCCAGAATGAAACCGATGATATAATTCTTGGTTTCGCTGGCCGATGCTTCAGTTTTATGCGCGGAACTCATGCCTGAACTCCCATCAGATAAACAATCGAGAATACACCGATCCAGACAACATCAAGGAAGTGCCAGAACAGGCTGAGGCACATCAGACGGGTCTGGTTGGCTTCTGTCAGACCGGAACGCAGAACCTGCGCGACCAGAACCAGAATCCAGATCAGACCGAACAGAATGTGCAGACCGTGCGTACCGACCAATACGAAGAAGGCGGACAGGAATGCAGAACGGCCAGGACCGGCACCGATTTCGATCAGGTGATGGAATTCATAGATTTCCATCGCCAGAAAGGCTGCGCCGAGCAGGAATGTCACGGCAATCCAGCCAAGCATGGCGGATTGTTTTTTACGTGACATCGCGATCATCGCGAAGCCATAGGTCAGGCTGGAGAACAGCAGCAGAGCGGTTTCCACAGCAATGAAGTTCAGATCGAACAGTTCCCAGCCGGTCGGTCCTCCCGCGTATGAACGCGAGAGAACTGCAAAGGTGGCAAACAGACCCGAGAAGATGACACAGTCACTCATCAGGTAGATCCAGAAGCCGATCAGTGTCGTGCCGCGGGAATCGTGGTGCTCGTGGTCGTCGTCATGCCCGTGGGCGTGATCGTTAGCGTGCGTTACAGCGGCACTCATGGCTTAACTCCCAAAGACTGCAGCTTGAGCGTATGCTCATCTTCGATGCGCTGCACTTCTTCCGCAGTGACATAGTAGTCGCGGTTATTGTTGAAGGAATGGATGATGCTGATCGCGATGATGGCCAGAGTAGCGGCAATTGCCAGCCACCAGATATGCCATACACCGGCAAAACCAAGCGCGATACAAACCATACCGATGATGAAACCGGTGCCGGTATTACGCGGCATGTGGATCGGCTTGAACTTGTCGGTTTTACGCTTCACGCCACGCTTCTTCATATCCCAGTAAGCATCAACGTCCTGAACACGCGGTGTTTCAGAGAAGTTGTAGAACGGAGCAGGAGAAGCCACAGACCATTCCAGCGTACGGCCGTTTTCCCACGGATCACCGGTGTGATCACGCAGTGCTTCGCGGTTGCGGATGGACACCAGAACCTGAATGATCTGACAGGCGATACCAACCAGAATGATTGCAGCACCGATAGCGGCAATAATCAGGTAAATCTGCCATGCCGGATTTTCAGTGTGGTTGATACGGCGGGTCATACCCATGAAGCCCAGAATATAGAGCGGCATGAAGGCAAGAATGAAACCGGTCAGCCAGCACCAGAATGCGCGTTTGCCCCAGGTTTCATCGAGACGGAAACCGAATGCTTTCGGGAACCAGTAGATGAAGCCGGCAAAACAACCGAACAGCACGCCGGAGATAATCACGTTATGAAAGTGCGCAATCAGGAATACGGAATTGTGCAGTACAAAGTCCGCAGGCGGAATTGCAAGCATAACGCCGGTCATACCGCCGACCACAAAGGTACACATGAAGCCGACAGTCCACAGAACCGGCGTTTCCATACGCACGCGGCCTTTATACATCGTGAACAGCCAGTTGAAGATTTTCGCCCCTGTCGGGATCGAAATAATCATTGTCGCCACGCCGAAGAAGGCGTTAACGGAGGCACCGCCACCCATTGTAAAGAAGTGGTGAGCCCAGACGAGGAAGGCCAGAACGGTAATGGCAACGGTCGCATAAACCATTGAAGTATAGCCGAACAGACGCTTGGCAGAGAAAGTCGCGATAACTTCCGAGAACACACCAAAGCAAGGCAGAACCAGAATATAAACTTCCGGATGACCCCAGATCCAGATGAGGTTGATATACATCATCGGATTACCGCCGAAATCATTGGTGAAGAAATGCATACCAAGATAACGGTCAAGCTGCAGGAGCGACAGGGTAACTGTCAGGATCGGGAAAGCTGCAACGATCAGAATGTTCGAGCAGAGTGCAGTCCATGTGAAAACCGGAACCTGCATCATTGTCATGCCGGGAGCGCGCATTTTGATGATGGTTGCGATAAGGTTCACACCGGAGAGCAACGTACCCATACCGGAAATCTGCAAAGCCCAGAGGTAATAATCAACACCGACACCGGGGCTGTATTCCAGACCGGACAGCGGCGGATAAGCCAGCCAGCCTGTACGGGCGAATTCACCGACGCCGAGCGAGATGTTTACCAGAATAGCACCGGCAACAGTCAGCCAGAAGCTCAGGGAGTTCAGGTAAGGGAACGCAACGTCGCGGGCACCGATCTGCAGCGGAACCGCAAAGTTCATCAGACCAACGATAAACGGCATCGCCACGAAGAAGATCATGATCACGCCGTGGGCAGTGAAGATCTGGTCATAGTGGTGCGGAGGCAGGAAGCCTTCATTGGCGCCGGAGGCCATAGCCTGCTGGGCGCGCATCATCACGGCATCGGAGAAGCCGCGGAACAGCATCACCAGCGCCAGAATGATATACATGATACCAACGCGCTTATGATCGACAGTTGTCAGCCAGTCACGCCACAATACGCCCCATTTACCGAAATAGGTAATGGCTGCGAACAGAGACAAACCGCCGAGTACAACGGCACTTAAAGTGACCACAAGTATCGGTTCGTGAAGCGGAATATCCGCCAGGGTAAGTTTTCCGAACATTTCTCTACACTTTTAATGGCAAAACCATTGGCCATAATCTGCCAATGGTCTGCCTGCCTAAAGTCACGAAATCCCGTCAGTTAGACGCAGGTTCCGCAGGCGATTCTTTTTTCACAGAGGATGTGATGAATGGTGAAAGCTTCTGTACGCTGCCGCCGCCATGGCTGACACACGGGGTCTTGCCATCCACACAACGACCGATAACAGCACTGAAAAGACCAGGCTCAGTTGAGGCATAATGCGTAACCGGATGCTTTTCTGTCGGCTGATCCAGTTCGATATAACCGGCACGGTTCAGTGCTTTGTCAGAGGTGCGAACTTCGGAAACCCATTTTTCAAAGTCGGCTTCGTTTTTCACATGGGTTGTGAAACGCATTTGCGCAAAACCGTCACCGCTATAGTTCGCGGAGATACCTTCATAGGAACCGATTTCATTACCGATAAGGTGCAGCTTGGTCTGCATGCCAGGCATTGCATAAACCTGACCGCCCAGAGCCGGAATGAAGAAGGAGTTCATCGTGTGACCGGAAGTGATGCGGAAGTTCAGCGGACGATCAACCGGTACGACCAGCTCATTCACCGAGGCAATCCCCTGCTCCGGATAGATGAACAGCCATTTCCAGTTCATAGCCACAACTTCAACTTGAACCGGCTTTGCCGCATGTTCCAGCGGGCGGTATGGATCCAGTTCATGGGTCTTAATCCAGGTCACATAACCAAGAATGAGAATGACGATGCACGGAATAATCCAGACAGCGGCTTCAATCTTGTTTGAGTGATGCCAGTCCGGCAGATATTCATTATCTTTGTTGGCGCGATATTTATTCGCGAAATACAAGGTCGCGATAATGACCGGCACAACAATCAGCGACATGATGACTGTCGCGAAAACAATCAGGTCGCGCTCTTTAATGCCGACTTCGCCTTTAGGAAACAGCACAACCTGCTGACACCCTGCCAGTATAGCCGTCAGCATCAGAACCGCACCGATACCTGCCGACCGGAATAATCTGTGTTTCATTTAATTTTTCCGTCTTGAATGCGCCCGGGACAGGCCACATATCAACATTCACCAAGATATTTCAGGCTCATGAATAAGCTCAAAAACATCTTAACTGCTTTGAAATGCTGTATTATTTCTTATCTGACATTGTTTCAGACTAAGAAGAACATACAGTAGTTTCGGTAAATTCTGAAATTCATAAACAAAAAAGCGCCGTATTTCAACACCGGCGCCTATACGCATATATTTCAGAAAACCCGGCCGGAGCAATTTCATCTCTCAGAAAAGATAAAAGCTGCTCCCATCAGACCGGAATATCGAATGTCTGACCCCACAATTGACGGGCATATCAGACCGATTCACTCCGGCATCCAGAACTTTTGCGGTTTCTATAAGCAGGAAAGCATCTAACAGCAAGATGAATCTCGGTCACGTTTCCGCGTCCGGAGCAAAAACTATCCGGCAGGCATAAGACGGCACATGAAACATGGGAAATCAGGAAACAGCGGCAAAGGTCCAAGGCATTTCACAGTCAGGTCGGATCAACTTGACGACAGCGATAATGCGACCAAATAAAGAATCCAGAGCATGTCACGGAAAAGCGGGCACCGGTTTTCCGATAACAACATGCGTAAAAAACAAGGAGACAGAGCGAGCGATATGATGCAATCCGGACGTCAATCGCTTCAGGCAAAAAAGCTTTAAAAAATGAAAAAGGCCGGGATGTCCCGACCTTCCATGAAACGCCTCAACCAATGCCAGTACATCCGTGGTCAATAGTCAGGCGAATTTCTTAAACTTTATTTATGTATAGGCCCCGATTATTTCAAGAGCATGACAGATTTACGTTATCTTTGTGTCATCTATCTTGCTTTTGCATCCTGCTGCTCCGGCATAAGCACAGCCCGACAGCCGGATTATGCTACGGCGCGATCCTGATACAGTTCCTGTTCTCTTTCCTCTTCCTGCGCAATATAGGCATAAACCTCATCCATACATTGCTGCAGCATATCGAGATCAACAGGCCCCATGCGGCTGAGATAAATATCCATCTCGGAAGCAGGCACACCACGCTTAATCATTTCGACAATCGCCTGTACGACTATGGTTTTCTGATCAAATCTGTAGCGCTGCATACCCCACCTCACGCATCTCAGGGTTCTCCTCCCCTTTATGCACCCATATGGTTAATATGACGTGAAGATGGAACATTTAACAACAGCAAATAACTGTCATTTTTTAACAAGATCTCCGCAAAATGATATATCTGCGCAATAAAAACGACCTGCATTATATTATAAAATTATAACTTACATATATCTAATAGCTTAAAAACAAAAACTGCCCGCCGGTATATTTTCCGGTAGGCAGTATTCATATTTCTATTTGCTGAAAGACAGCAGATCAGTTTAACGGATTACATACCGTCATTCTGTCCGATGATCTCGCGCTTACCGACATGATTGGCAGCGCCGACAAGACCTTCCTGCTCCATACGCTCCACCAGAGATGCGGCACGGTTATAACCGATCGACAGGCGGCGCTGGATATAGGATGTTGAGCATTTCTTATCCCGCAACACCACTTTGACAGCCTTTTCGTAAAGATCATCGCCATCATCGGATGCCATATCGCTCTTGTCAAAGACCGCGCTGTCATCTTCAACCGCTTCCGTGTCTTCTTCGTCAGCAGTTACGGTTGCCAGATAGTCAGGGCGCCCCTGTTCTTTCAGGTGATTGACGACTTTTTCAACTTCCTCATCCGATACGAAAGGACCATGGACACGGACAATGCGACCGCCACCGGCCATATGCAGCATATCGCCCTGACCAAGCAGTTGCTCAGCACCCTGCTCACCGAGAATGGTACGGCTGTCAATCTTCGACGTGACCTGGAAGGAAATACGGGTCGGGAAATTCGCCTTGATCGTACCGGTGATCACATCAACAGAAGGTCGCTGTGTCGCCATGATCAGGTGAATACCGGCCGCACGCGCCATCTGCGCCAGACGCTGGATCGCACCTTCGATTTCCTTACCGGCAACCATCATCAGGTCGGCCATTTCATCGACGATAACGACGATGTAAGGCATTGGCGTCAGATCCATTTCCTGTTCTTCATACAGGATTTCACCAGTCGCCTTGTCAAAGCCAGCCTGTACCGTACAGGTAACAGTCTCACCTTTTTCACGCGCTGCAGCTGCACGGGCATTATAGCCGTCAATATTACGCACACCGAGACGCGACATCTTGCGATAGCGCTCTTCCATTTCGCGCACGGTCCATTTCAGTGCCACGACGGCCTTTTTCGGATCGGTTACGACAGGAGTGAGCAGATGCGGAATACCGTCATAGATCGACAGTTCCAGCATTTTCGGATCGATCATGATCAGGCGGCATTCTTCCGGCTTCAGGCGGTAGAGCAACGACAGGATCATGGTGTTGATTGCCACGGATTTACCGGAACCGGTCGTACCGGCCACCAGCAGATGCGGCATCTTCGCAAGCTCAGCAATTACCGGCTCCCCGCCGATGGTTTTGCCAAGGCAGAGCGCCAAACGGCAATTGGTGCGCTCGAAAGCAGGCGATTCAATCAGCTCGCGAAAATACACGGTTTCGCGGATCGAATTCGGCAATTCAATACCGATCACATTACGCCCCGGCACCACTGCAACACGGGCAGAGAGTGCCGACATGGAGCGAGCGATATCATCAGCCAGACCAATCACGCGCGAGGATTTAACACCCGGGGCCGGTTCAAATTCATAGAGGGTGACAACCGGACCCGGACGCACATGGATGATTTCACCACGCACACCGAAATCTTCCAGAATGCTTTCCAGCAAACCAGCGCTGCGTTCCAGCATTTCCTGCGAAATAATCGCACCGTCTTTATAAACAGGCTCCTGCAACAAAGCACGAGGCGGATATTCATAACC
This sequence comes from Pseudochrobactrum algeriensis, assembly GCF_018436245.1. NCBI lineage: Bacteria > Pseudomonadati > Pseudomonadota > Alphaproteobacteria > Hyphomicrobiales > Brucellaceae > Pseudochrobactrum > Pseudochrobactrum algeriensis. The sequence goes on along the minus strand of NZ_CP075361.1, from coordinate 38,747 downwards.
TTCACCGGACATTACAGTTCCGGTTTCAATAGCGGTCGGCGAGAAAATCGACAAGTTGATCGAGGCCGACGGATTGCGTGGCGCAGGAGCGGCAGCGAATGTTACCGGTGCAACAGTTGGTGCGACAGGTGTTTCTTCCTGTTCCGCCACAGTTTCCTGCACCAGATCACAATCTTCCACCACAGTTTCAGCAATTGGTTCAGCAACTATTTCAGCTGGCATTTCTGCAAGCGGCTCGGCAGCAACGGCCACAGCTTCTTCTGCTGCCGGTACGGACACTGCATTCAGCGGCGGCTGCATATTCAATGCCTGTGTGGCAATTGAATAGACCGGCATCTGATAGCCGGACAGGCCAAAACTAAAGGATGGCAGGAACGGATTGCTGACAGTCTGTGCAGGCTCTGCCACAGCGGCAACAGTTTCTGCAAGCTCAGCCACGGCTTCCGCAACCGGTGCCGGTGTTTCAGCTTCCATCTCGACTGCGGTTTCCACAACAGTTTCCGCTACGGTTTCAGCAATCTGTGCTTCTTCATGCACTGGTCGCCATTCAACAGTACGGAACATGCTCAGAATTGATTTTTCTTCCGCAACCGGTGCTGCTTCTGCAACAGGCATCACGGCTACAGGTGCCAATACAGGTGCGGAAATTTCTGCCGGTTCTGTCACTGTCTCAACAACAGCTTCCGCAGCAGGGGTGATTTCCGGCAATCCGGCAAATTCCCAGAAGGCAAAATCAGACAAATGGCTCAGCTGCAAACCGCCCTGCTCTGTCTCAGTAACCGGAGCAACAGGTTCAGCAAGCACAGGCTGCTGCGGCTCAGGCAGATGCGAAACCACAGCATTGACCACTTCAGCTTCCGGCACGATTGAGACCACCGGTGTCGGCACGGTACCGGCCAGAGGTGCCGCAGCTTCGACATGCGGTGCAACCGGAACGGCAGGCAGGCGCAAACGCGCAGCAACAATCATGCTTGAAGGTCCGCGCAAAACCGGCGCAGTACGAACAGGCTGGGCAGCCACAGGAGCGGCGGTGGCAGGCTGCATGACAGGTGTTGCAGCTACTTCTTTCTGCACAGGTGCAGATGGCTGCACTTCTTCCTCCGCACCGAATTCTTCAATCAGCTTGGCGCGCAAGCGCTGCAATTCATTTTCAGGTGTGCGGGTAAAACGCACATTCTCGGCCAAAGCAAAAGCATTTTTCCAGACCTTTTCGCCGGAGCCGAATTGCTCACGTACAGACAAGCCCTGATAGGCCACATGCGGATTAGGCACGGTCATCGTCGGATTGGCCGGTTTCGGATGTGCCGGAGCAGATACGGCCTGCGGCGCGGCAGGCACAGCTGCTGCAACAGGTTCCTGCGCAGCAGGCTGCGCGACAGCAGTCTGTTCTTCTGCCTTTGCGGATCTGTCCTGATCCATCCAATGCTTAACCGCAAAATTGTTGCTCATCTGCTTACTCCTAAGCGGGTATGACGGGGTAACGGGCACAGGGGCGGCAGTCGATGCTGCCGGTGCGACTTCTGTCACAACCGCCGGAGCATAGCTGAGAGGGGCAACGGAGATTATTTCCGCCACCTCTGATTCTGTAACGACATGTTCCGCTTGCGGCTGTGATACGGGTGCAGGAGCGCCAGAAGCAGATTGTTCCGGCCTCTGTATTTCCTGCGGCTGGGATACCGGTTCACGCATGTCAGCGGAAACCGCAAAGCGGTCAGTCGTTGCAATGGAGAAATTGGATCGGGGAATACGCATGGACCTGAAAAACCAAAAATACGCTACTGAGTTCTGTCCACAAAGTAATAAAAAATGAAGGTTAATAAGTTCCTTCCAAATCGCATTTGTGATCGGCCGGAAACGACGAAAATCAGCCGTCTCTCTTGCGTGAAATGTTAAATTTATAAAATATTTTCAAATATATAACGGATGAGTAACGCAGGATTTCGATGCGCAACAATATTTCTGCACCGCCTTCACACGCGTAAACCACAAGCAAAGGCGCAGCAGTCAGGCATTATAAGCCAGCCGGTATAATTTGCAGCTTCTCACAGCAACCGATTATGGGAGAAAATACTCCGTAAAGACCGGTGTTAAGCAGAAAACAGCTCTGTTTTCTGCTTAATCACAATGAATTGCTCAAATTTTCCCTCAAATCCCCGCACATCAAAGCAATAATCCCTCTCGCAATCGCTGAACGGCTGGGCTAAGGAGACGCCAATCGACCGGTTAAGCGACTCTTTTTCAAAAAGCGGCTCATTCCGGCTCATATAAAGATGGTGACAATCATGCTCTCTTATCAGCGTTATGCAGTTCTCACTTGTGTTGCGCTCCTGACCATTGCCTCCTTTATCGGGGCAGTCTTTTACAGCGAATGGCTCCTTATCATCACTGCCGTCTCAAGCTCTCTGCTTGGGCTGGGCGTCTATGATATTTTTCAGTCCAAACACGCAATTCTGCGCAATTACCCGATCATCGGGCATATGCGCTTTATTCTCGAAAGTATCCGTCCGGAACTGCGCCAGTATATTATTGAAGGCGACCGCGATGAAGAACCGTTCAGCCGCGAAATCCGCGGACTGGTTTATCAGCGCGCCAAAGGCGTTGAGGACAAACGCCCGTTCGGTACGATCGAAAATGTCTATAGTTCCGGCTATGCATGGCTGACCCATTCTGCTGTTCCTATGGTGATTAAGGATACGGATTTCCGTGTCCGTATCGGCGGCTCTGCCTGCAAACAGCCTTATGATGCCAGCCTGTATAATATTTCGGCCATGAGCTTCGGCGCGCTTTCTGCCAATGCCATTCTTGCTTTGAACAAAGGCGCGAAAATTGGTGGTTTTGCCCATGATACCGGCGAAGGCAGTATCAGCCGTTACCACCGCGAAGGCGGCGGCGATCTGATCTATCAGGTTGCATCCGGCTATTTTGGCTGCCGTAATGATGACGGCACATTCTCACCGGAGAAATTTGCCGTTCAGGCTGCTGATCCTCAGGTCAAAATGATTGAGCTGAAAATCAGTCAGGGCGCAAAACCCGGTCATGGCGGTATGCTGCCAGCCAAGAAAATCTCACCGGAGATTGCCGAAGCACGCGGTATTCCGATGGGCAAAGATTGCATCTCACCGCCTGCGCATAATACCTTCTCCACACCGATCGGCATGATGAAATTTATCGGCCAGCTGCGTGAACTCTCCGGCGGCAAGCCTGTCGGCTTCAAACTGTGTATCGGTCACCGTCGTGAATTCATGTCGATGGTCAAGGCCATGCTGAAAACCGGTATTTATCCTGATTTCATCGTCGTTGACGGTAAAGAAGGCGGCACCGGTGCGGCTCCGCTGGAATTTGCCAATCGCGTTGGTATGCCGATGCTTGAAGGTCTGACCTTTGTGCATAATACGCTGCGCGGTGCGGGTATCCGCCACGAGATTAAAATCGGTGCGGCCGGTAAAATCGTCTCGGCCTTTGATATTGCCCGTACTTTTGCTCTGGGCGCTGACTGGTGTAATTCGGCACGCGGCTTCATGTTTGCTGTCGGCTGCATTCAGGCACAGTCCTGTCACACCAATACCTGCCCTGTCGGTATTGCCACGCAGGATCCGTTGCGTCAGCGTGCGATCGATGTCGGCGATAAGAGTAATCGCGTTGCACGTTTCCACCGCAATACAATGCATGCTCTGGGTGAGCTTGCCGGTGCGGCTGGTCTCAGTGATCCGCGTGACTTCATGCCCTATCATTTCATGTTCCGTCAAAAGGACAATGAATTTCTCGACGGTAATGAGGTCTATCCGTATCTGCCAAACGGCTTTCTGGTCTCCGGCCCTGAGATTGAAGAGCTCTCCGACTGGTACAGCCGCTGGGATCGCGCTTCTGCTGAAACTTTTGCGCCGCCGGAAATCCCGCATGGACCGTTCATGCGCCGCAAAATCGCTGCCTGATATTAAAAATCCCGCCAAACGGCGGGATTTTTAATATCAGGTATCAGGATCACGCATGGTTTCTTTTTGTGTGATGAGACGGGCACTTTGTAATCCGCTCAGATAAATCCAGAGCCAACTCCACGCGACTGCAAGTCGTGAACGCGTTCCTATCAGAAAATAGATATGGGCAAGACCCCATATCCACCACGCCAGAATGCCTTTCAGCTTGAATTTCCCGAATTCGATAACCGCAACTTTTCGGCCGATTGTCGCCAGATTACCCTGATGCCGGTACTTGAATGCTTCAGGCAGTGGCTCCCCTTTCAGCATGGCACGAATGCATTTTGCAACAAAGCTACCCTGTTGTTTGGCAGCGGGAGCAATGCCGGGCACGGATTGATCCTCACCCCATTTGACCGAGGCCGTATCACCGATCACAAAAATTGACGGATCATCCGCGAGCCGCAAATCCTTAGTGACAATCACCCTGCCCGCACGATCCGATTCTGCCCCGAGCCATTGAGCAGCAGGCGACGCCTGCACACCGGCCGCCCACACGATTGTACGACAGGCAATCGGCTCTTCACCGATTGTAATACCACTCTCATCACAGGCTGTGACCGGCACGCCGGTACGCACGGTCACGCCGAGCTTTGTCAAAGAGGTTTTCACATAGTCAGACAGGCTCTCACTGAAGCTCGGCAAAACACGTGCTCCGGCCTCAACCAGCAGAACTTTCGCCTGACGTGTATCAATACGGCGAAACTCGCGCGGCAGCGTGTGATGAGCAAGTTCTGCAATCATACCGGCCATTTCAACACCTGTCGGCCCCGCACCGATCACAGCGAATGTCAGTAATGCTTCACGCTTGGCCGGATCCGCCTCCAGTTCCGCCTGCTCAAAAGCCAGCAACATGCGCCTGCGGATTGTCGTTGCATCTTCCAGTGTTTTCAGACCCGGCGCAAAGGCTTCCCATTTATCTTTACCGAAATAGGCGTGGCGTGCACCCGTCGCCAGAACCAGTATGTCATAAGGCAGTTCAGCACTGTTACGCAGGCGCACTGTTTTATGAATACGGTCAATACCAACGACCTCATCAAGCAGAGTTGTCACTTCCGGTCGATCACGGAAAAGATGCCGGATCGGCCATGCTATTTCAGATGTTGCAAGCACGGTGGTTGCAACCTGATAGAGCAAAGGCTGGAAAAGATGGTGATTGCGACGATCCACCAAAGTAATGTCAATATCAGCATTTTTCAGCCCGTGAACGACCTGCAGGCCTGCAAAACCCGCACCAATAACCACAAGCTTCTTTTTCATAACGCATCCCGTTCTGCATGAGATCTGTTCGGCTGAAAACATACCACCTATTTTGCCACTATGCTGCATTAACCGTGCCTAAGGCATAGCTTAATGGGCAGGAAGTTCCTAAAAGCAGGTCTGAGCAACAACGATGGATGAAAGCAAACCAATGAATTTGAGCCTTTTTAAGAATCTATGCAAAGACGGTAAATTCAAAGAAGCACTTGCCTTGGCGACAACCGGCTACGAGGATGACAGACTTGCCCCTACCCGCTTTTCAATGGACAAGAAAACCGGAAACCCGATCTTCTACCGAGGCAACAAGCGCGTAGAACTGAACGCCGACAATGAATGGCAAATCTCAAAGAACCTGAATTTCTGATGAAGCTCTGAGCTTAATCAGAAAGCTTTCATGTGACTGACAGCCAGTTGGTTCCTTTTCAGGCAAGGCAAAACCCTTGATCGGAATATGGAGAATCAAACAGAGCATCTTTTTCAAGACATTGTTTTATAGAATAAAATGTTTTGTGATTGTTTGGTGGAGCCAAGCGGGATCGAACCGCTGACCTCTTGCATGCCATGCAAGCGCTCTCCCAGCTGAGCTATGGCCCCATTCCCGATCATGTTTTTGAAACATGCCGACCTGAGCGTCGGTTCCGGTGGTGCGAAGCAGATTGTGATCTGTTCGTGACGGCTACATAAATTGCCTTTTACGGAAGATCAAGAGCAAAAATCAAACTCTTTCAAAGTTATTCAAATTATTTGCAAATCCCGCAGCAAAACATCATTTCCGCAGTGCAAAGGCACTAAAAAGCAAAATGCCCTGCACTGGTGCCAGTGCAGAGCATTTGCAATTCAGGTTCGGAATGACCGGCGATCAGCTTTCGTCGTCGTCGCCAACACCGCCGCCACCGCCGAGAAGACCGGACATATCATCATCGTCTTCGTCTTCGTCATCTGTGGTCAGGAACGGATCATCGTCATCGCCGAGATCCACATCATCGTCATCATCCAGATCAGGAATGTCGTCGCCTTTTGCTTCATCATCCGCATCTTCCAGAGATACGAATTCCGGTGCATCCAGTGCTGTATCCAGTTCTTCGGTTTCTGTCTCTTCTTCTTCCACGCGGGTATCAACGCTGGTTTCGAAATAAGACAGCGGATAGGATTTGCCTGTATAAGGAGAAACAATCGGGTCCTTATTCAGATCATAAAATTTCTTGCCCGTTTCCGGATCGATACGTTTTGTGCCAAGTTCAGATTTTGCCACGTCAAGCCTCATAAGTTGTGCCGGCTGCGGCATCCGCACATCTCCTGAAACAAGAGATAAAACCGGAAAGCCTTTTCGGTGTTTTTTGGTGCATAAACGGATTTCGATGCCTTTGTCAAAGATAAAGACACATGTTTTGCTGAATCATGCTGCTTTGCGGTATTTCGTGGCGAAAATACGCCGCTTTTTCCGCACAATGCCGCACAGGCTTCCGCCTGCATAAATTCCGCTCAGTTTGCAGGATGACCTGCGGCTAAACCTATGCTAGACCTTTGCCACCTCGATTGACCGCGCTGTCTGAAACGCGCTTAAAGCTTAAAAAACGGCAGCATAAACTGACTGTAATATTATGCCTCACTCTCAAGTTTCCAAACCCGCAACCTCCCGTCGCTCACGCGACCTGAAGGGCGATATCCGTATTCCGGGCGATAAATCGATTTCTCACCGTTCTTTCATGTTCGGCGGTCTTGCCTCAGGTGAAACCCGCATTTCCGGTCTGCTGGAAGGCGAAGATATTTTGGCCACCGGCAAAGCCATGCAGGCCATGGGTGCACAAATCCGCAAAGAAGGCGATATCTGGATCATCAACGGCACCGGCAATGGCTGCCTGCTGGAATCAGAAACACCGCTGGATTTCGGCAATGCCGGTACCGGTGTACGCCTGACCATGGGACTGGTCGGCACCTATGATATGAAAACATCCTTCTTAGGCGATGCATCCCTCACCTCACGTCCGATGGCACGTGTGCTCAATCCGCTGCGTGAAATGGGCGTACAGGTTGAAGCCGCGGAAGGCGACCGCCTGCCGCTGACATTACGCGGCCCCCGTACCGCCAATCCGATCCGTTACCGTGTACCAATGGCCTCGGCTCAGGTGAAATCGGCCGTTCTGCTGGCCGGTCTCAACACACCGGGCGTGACCACGGTGATCGAACCGGTGATGACCCGTGACCACACCGAAAAGATGCTACAAGGCTTCGGCGCGGATTTGAGCGTTGAAACTGACAAAGACGGCGTACGTCATATCCATATCACCGGTCAGGGCAAACTCACCGGTCAGATCATTGATGTGCCGGGCGATCCGTCCTCAACCGCTTTCCCGCTGGTGGCTGCGTTGATTACCGAAGGTTCGGATATCATCATCCGCAATGTGCTGATGAACCCGACCCGTACCGGCCTGATTACCACTTTGCAGGAAATGGGTGCTGAGATCGACATTCTCGATCCGCGCCTTGCCGGTGGTGAAGATGTGGCTGACCTGCGTGTGCGCTCGTCAAAACTCACCGGCATCACCGTGCCGGTTGAACGTGCGCCGTCAATGATTGACGAATATCCGGTTCTGGCCATCGCCGCCGCATTTGCGGAAGGTGAAACCATTATGGATGGTCTGGATGAGTTGCGCGTTAAAGAATCAGATCGCCTTGCAGCGGTTGCCCGTGGCCTTGAAGCCAATGGCGTGGACTGCACAGAAGGTGAGATGAGCCTGAGCGTTCGCGGCAATCCGTCCGGCAAGGGTTTTGGCGGCGGCACTGTTGCCACCCATCTCGATCACCGCATTGCCATGAGCTTCCTTGTGCTTGGTCTGGCCTCTCAAAAACCGGTAACGGTTGATGATGCCACAATGATCGCAACCAGCTTCCCTGAATTCATGGATCTGATGCGTGGTTTGGGTGCTGATATCAGCATGGCCGGAGCCCAATAACCGCAATGCAGGATAAAGCTTTTATCATCGCCATTGACGGGCCTGCAGCTTCCGGAAAAGGGACGCTGGCCCGCAATCTTGCCACGCATTACGGTTTTCACCATCTGGATACCGGCCTCACCTATCGCGCAGTTGCTAAAGCCCTGATTGATCAGGGTTTACCGCTCGATGATGAAGCGATTGCTGCGCGCGCTGCACAGGAACTCAACCTCAAAGGGCTGGATCGCACTGTGCTGTCCGCCCATGATATCGGGGAGGCAGCCTCGAAAGTGGCCGTCATGCCGGAAGTGCGCCGTGCCCTTGTGGAAGCGCAGCGCAAATTCGCAGAAAATCTGCCCGGCACTGTGCTGGACGGCCGTGATATCGGCACCGTTGTCTGCCCTGATGCGCCGGTGAAACTCTATATCACCGCTTCAGCGGAAGTGCGTGCAGAGCGCCGTTTTAATGAAATGCGTGCAAAAAACGCGGATGCAGATTATAATGAAGTTCTGGACGATCTGAAGCGCCGTGATGAGCGCGACATGAACCGCTCTGCTTCGCCTTTAAAACCTGCAAGCGATGCGCACTTGATCGATACCAGTAAAATGGATATAGAAGCGGCATTTCTAGAAGCTAAAAAGCTGATAGATGCTGCATTGCGCGCCTGACATTGGTCTGAATTTCAGAAAAATCGTCGAATTGTGCGTCTTTTATATAAAAATTGTCTGTTTTCAGGCCATGCGCCGGATTGTTCTTTTTAAGAACGGCTTGTCTTCAGACTTTCTCGAAACACCAACCCCCGGCGCCGTATCGCGTGAATTTCACGGATACATCAGGAGTCTACATGTCAGATTTTAACCCGACACGCGAAGATTTTGAAGCTCTGCTGGCTGAGTCCTTCGCCAATAATGACCTTGCAGAAGGTTATGTTGTTAAGGGCCGTATTGTTGCCATCGAAAAAGACATGGCAATCATCGATGCAGGTCTCAAAGTTGAAGGCCGCGTGCCGCTGAAGGAATTCGGCGCTAAGGGCAAAGACGGCTCGATGAAGCCGGGCGACGAAGTAGAAGTTTACGTTGAGCGTATCGAAAACGCGCTTGGCGAAGCTGTTCTGTCGCGCGAAAAAGCTCGCCGCGAAGAAAGCTGGGTTCGCCTCGAAGAGAAATTCGGCAAAGGTGAGCGCGTTGATGGCGTTATCTTCAATCAGGTTAAGGGTGGTTTCACCGTTGATCTCGATGGTGCCGTTGCGTTCCTGCCACGTTCACAGGTTGACATTCGTCCGATCCGCGACGTTACACCTCTGATGCACAACCCGCAGCCGTTTGAAATCCTGAAAATGGACAAGCGTCGCGGCAACATCGTTGTGTCCCGTCGTACCGTTCTGGAAGAATCCCGTGCGGAACAGCGTTCTGAAATCGTTCAGAACCTTGAAGAAGGTCAGGTTGTTGACGGCGTTGTTAAGAACATCACCGATTACGGTGCGTTCGTTGACCTCGGCGGCATCGACGGCCTGCTGCACGTTACCGACATGGCATGGCGCCGTGTAAACCATCCGTCCGAAATCCTGACCATCGGTCAGCAGGTTAAGGTTCAGATCATCCGCATCAACCAGGATACACATCGTATTTCCCTGGGCATGAAGCAGCTGGAAAATGATCCTTGGGATGGCATCGGTGCGAAATATCCGATCGGCAAAAAGATCACTGGTAACGTAACCAACATCACCGATTACGGTGCATTTGTTGAAATCGAACCAGGTATCGAAGGTCTGATCCACGTTTCTGAAATGTCCTGGACAAAGAAGAACGTACACCCGGGCAAAATCCTGTCGACCTCTCAGGAAGTCGAAGTTGTTGTGCTCGAAGTGGATCCGGTCAAGCGCCGTATTTCGCTCGGTCTCAAGCAGACCCTCGACAATCCATGGACAACCTTTGCTCAGAAATACCCAGCCAACAGCGTTGTTGAAGGCGAAGTCAAGAACAAGACCGAATTCGGCCTGTTCATTGGTCTCGACGGCGATGTAGACGGCATGGTTCACCTGTCGGATCTCGACTGGAACCGTCCGGGCGAACAGGTTATCGAAGAGTTCAACAAAGGTGACGTTGTTAAGGCAGTCGTTCTCGATGTAGACATCGAAAAAGAACGTATCTCCCTCGGCATCAAGCAGCTGACCGGCGACAGCGTTGGTGAAGCAGCTTCTTCCGGCGACCTGCGCAAAAACGCAGTTGTTTCCTGTGAAGTAACCGGCATCACCGATGGCGGCATCGAAGTTAAACTGGTTGACCACGACATCGAAAGCTTCATCAAGCGTTCGGATCTGTCCCGTGACCGTGACGAGCAGCGCCCAGAGCGTTTCTCCGTTGGCCAGAAAGTTGACGCACGCGTTATCTCCTTCGACAAGAAAACCCGCAAGCTGCAGGTTTCCATCAAGGCTCTCGAAATTGCTGAAGAAAAAGAAGCAGTTGCTCAGTACGGTTCCGCAGACAGCGGTGCATCGCTCGGCGACATTCTTGCAGCAGCAATGAAGAAGTCCGAAAACAACTAATATGGATTAAGCAGGACTTGTCCTTGTGATCTGAGTCCTGTTTCATTCCAGAGTTGAAAATCCCCCGCCGGAGCAATCCGGCGGGGGATTTTTTTATTACAACAATACAAATACAAAACAGCAATATTAAAATAACAACAAATGAAAATCATTTTATACTTTAAATAAACAATTTCACACGCGTTTTAAATTGAGTTAATATACTTATCGTACTGCAGTATTTTTATATTTTATACATAGATTTTTAAAAAATAAATTTCAACGAAAGGAAACACCATGGCAAAAGGGACATTTTTAAACGTCTTGCCATATGTCTTCGAAGAAGAAGGAGGATATGTTAATCATCCGGCAGATCCGGGTGGCCACACCAATATGGGGATCACTCTGGCTACCTTATCCGCATGGATGGGAACAAAGGCATCTGCTGCCGATATCCGCAATCTCAGTCAGAAGACAGCAGCCGACATTTATAAGAAAAATTATTGGGATAAAATCGCCGGCGATGTACTGCCCGCCGGTATTGACTATGCAGTATTTGATTTTGCCATCAATTCCGGCCCTGCCCGTGCCGCTAAAGCTCTGCAGAAAATTGCCGGAACCTCTCAGGACGGGATTATCGGAGATCAGACACTCAGCGCACTCAATCTTCGCGACCCTGCCTCTGTCATCAATAATCTCTGTGACCTGCGGCAGAACTGGCTGCAAACACTCTCTGCCTTCAAAACTTTTGGCAAAGGCTGGACCGCCCGCGTCAAACGCGTACGCAACCGTTCCCTTGCTCTGGCCAATGAGGCTTCCGGCCAGTCTAAAAAAACAAAACCAAATCAGCCGCGGGAAACAAAAATTTCAATCCCGCCAATCCTCAAGAAACCAGAAACGCTGGCACCGCTCAGCGGTGTAGTCACCGGCATCACCGCTATGGCCTCCGGCAATGGCCCCGTTCAGATTGCTGTCGCGGTTATTCTGGTTGTTCTGACCATTGCTGTTCTGTGGCATTTCCTCAGCCGCAGAAAGAACTGAAAAGTGAGAACCGGCTTCGGAGAAGATACGCGAGAGAAGAAACAGAGCATTTCCAATGATTCAAGATAAACCGGAAATGCTCTATTGCCCGCCCGTTTAAAAGCGGGCGGGCAATATGAGTGAAAGAATTTGATGCAAAAATCAGGCCACGCCCAGCAGAGCAATCAGTGACAGGCTGATTGCTCCCAAAGCCAGCAGGGAGAAGACAGCGGTCAGTGTGACGCGACCACCGGCCTTCATCACCGTACGCACATCCACACCAAGTCCGAGACCAGCCATTGCAATCACTGTCAGCGCTGTACTTGCTTCATGCAGCGGTGGCAGCACCGCTTGCGGGATCAGAGACAGGCTGCGCAGCGCCATCATTCCGAGAAAGCCGAGAATAAACCATGGCACCATCTGCGACAGCTTCGGACGGGCACCGCCCGACTTCGCACCGATCACACCGATTGTCACAATAACCGGCCCCAGCATCAGCACACGCACCAGCTTGACCAATGTACCGATCTGCACACTCAGTGCAGCCACAGGGGCTGTTGCGGCCAAGACCTGCGGTACCGCATAGACTGTCAGGCCTGCCAGAATACCATATTGTGCAGCCGACATGTTCAGCAACGGCACCAGCAGCGGCAGGCACAACACCACCACAACACCCAGGACCGCTGTAAAGGCAATGGATGATGCCACATCATCACTGCTGGCGCCAATAACCGGCGCTGTAGCTGCAATTGCTGAGTTACCGCAAATGGAGTTACCGCAGGCAACCAAAACCGCCATGCGATGCGACAGGCGCATCATCCGGCCGATTGAATAGCTGATACCAATCGACAGCATCACAACACCAGCAATCCCGCCGATCAAAGCCGGCCCTGCCTGCATCACTGCCTCAGCACTGATTGATGCGCCGAGCAGCACAATCGCAATTTCCAGAACCATCTTGGATGAAAACTGGATACCTGCATGATAGCGGCCGGAAAGACTGAACAGTGAACGCACTGCCGCGCCGATCAGAATTGCCAGCACGATCGATTCCAGCCATGCCCGCCCGAATAACTGCGCTTCGACATGCTCCAGCGCATAAGCTGCGATACTCACCAGAAGACAGAGCATAAATCCGGGTAAAATGCGGGAGGAATTAGAACGAAGATTGTGTGACATGACTGCTATTCCGATAATTTTTCCAATTCTATCGCTTATTTCAACCATTCATTCCATTTGAAAATATGGTATATTTCATTCAATAAAATCGAATGATTGAGCACCATGACTCTTGAACAATTACGGATATTTGCGGAGGTCGCCCGTCAGCAGCACCTGACCCGTGCAGCCGAAATCCTGCATCTGACCCCTTCAGCGGTCAGTGCGGCGATCAAAACACTGGAAGAGCGCTATGCGACCCAATTGTTCAACCGGATTGGCCGAAGAATTGAGCTGAATGAGACGGGGCGTATTTTTCTGCATGAAGCTGAAGCTGTGCTTGCCCGTGCACAGGCAGCTGAACTGACACTAACCGAGATTACCGGTCTGCAGCGCGGCAGCCTGCATATCTATGCCAGCCAGACCACAGCAAGCTACTGGTTGCCGCCGGTTCTGGCACGGTTTCACACGGCCTATCCGCAGATTGAACTGAAGCTCTCCATCGGCAATAGCGAGCAGGTGGTCGATGCTCTGCGTGAAGGACTGGCGGATGCGGGATTTATTGAAGCAGAGACTGATGACGCGCTGCTGCATAAGGAACCGGTCGCCTATGACGAGCTGATTACAGTCGTCAATCCCGCACATCCGTGGGCACAGCTTGAAACTTTACCGGCAGAACAACTGAGCGAAAGTTTCTGGATCTTGCGCGAACAAGGCTCGGGTACCCGCGCCGTCTTTGAAACTTACTTGCGTGAGCAAGGCTGCGATCCGGCGGATTTACCGCTGGCGCTGGAACTACCGTCCAACGAGGCGATCTGCTCCGCACTGACAGCAGGCAATTACGCTACTGTGCTTTCCGCTCTTGCAGCACGTCCGCATCTGGCAGCAGGCACATTGAAACAAGTACCATTTACACTGCCGCCACGGCAATTCTGGCTACTGAACCACCGAGAGCGCTACCAGAGCCACGCCTTTAAAGCGCTTTATGCGATGGTCAAAGAAACCAGATAACAATCAGCGAATGGCTTTAACCAGCGCCTTATCAGGAAAACAGGTGGCAGGCTGGCCGTTCTTTGCCTGCCAGACACCGATAGAGCGGCGGGTTTTAAATCCGGCCAGACCATCCGGCTTGCCGACATCATAGCCCTGCTTTTGCAGACGTTTCTGCATATCAGCGACATCGGAGCGATAAAGTCCACCGACATCGCCCCAGCCTTGCTGAAAACCACCAGCACCATAACTTATCCGGTCAGAGACATGGCCGATAAACAGCGCATAGAGATCGCTCATATTATAGTTTTTCAGCACGTAGAAATTCTGCGTCACAATAAATGCAGGACCATGGCGACCGGCAGGCATCAGCAGAAAACCTTCCTGCCCCATTTCCTGAGACGGGAAAGCTTTGCCATTCACACGAGTGACACCCAGTGCCGACCAGTCACGGAATGTCTTGCCCTGATCCGGCCCTTCCAGTGAGCAGGAAACACCTTGCGGCACATTGACCTCAAAGCCCCAGTCGCGGCCTTTCTGCCAGCCGAAATGCTGCAAATAGGTAGCAATAGAAGCAAGTGTGTCCGGCACAGAGTTCCAGATATCGCGCCGTCCGTCACCGTCATAATCAACGGCATGTTTCAAATAAGAGGTCGGCATGAATTGCGGCTGACCCAGCGCACCAGCCCAAGAGCTTTTCAGATGGCCACTGTCCATATAGTTTTTTTGTACGATTTCGAGCGCGGCCAGTAATTCCGCATGGAACATATCCTTGCGTGTTGCCATAAAGGCTTTCGTCGCAAGCACTTCAAAACCGTTATAAGGAATTTTCACCGAACCGAAGGCCGATTCACGTCCCCAGACAGCGACAACAATACCGGCAGGTACGCCGAAATCACGCTCGATTTTCGCCAGCAAGCTCTTATGGGCATTGAGCTTCACCTTGCCATTACTGACAACGGAATCAACTGTGCCCTTGCGGAAATAATTGGCGGGTGAACCGAATTCAGACTGTGTCTGCTGTTTTGGTGTTTGCGGCTTGGTACCGGGTGGTACCAGATCCGGCAGTTTCCAGTTTAGCTGCACGCCGGAGAGAGACTGATTGAACACGCTGCGGCTGATACCGCGCTGTTGCGCCTGCGGCCACAGATCATTCTCCAGCCATTGCTGAAAGGCTGCATTGGTTTTGGATTGGAGTGCAGCAGAATAAGTCTGTGCCTGCGCTGCCGCTATGCTGAGCGGCGCTGCTGCACCAAACAGGCTCAGCGCCACCAGAGCCTGACGGAGGAAAGTCTTCTGCATGGCTGCTCCTGTTATACAAACCCCACCTGAAACTTGGATAAAAAATCGGTTGGTCAGGTTTTATAATGTTGTTCTGGCGCGTAAAGCTGCAGCCAGCGTCCCTTCGTCCAGATAATCCAGTTCGCCGCCAACCGGCACACCATGGGCAAGGCGGGTGATTTTCACATCCATACCATCGAGCTGGTCGGTGATATAATGCGCGGTGGTCTGCCCTTCGACTGTGGCATTGACCGCGAGAATAATCTCTTTGATCTCACCGCCGGTGACGCGCTCGATCAGACCTTTAATATTGAGATCATCAGGCCCTACACCATCGAGCGGTGACAGACGACCGCCCAGCACATGATAGCGCACATTCATAGTGCCTGCGCGTTCCAGCGCCCAGAGATCGGATACATCTTCAACAACGATCAGCGTGGAGGGATCACGGCGCGGATCTTCGCAGACTGTACAGGGATCGCTGGTATCCACGTTCCCGCAACAGGAACAGATACGCACCTTTTCAGCGGCTTCCTGCATGGCAGAGCCAAGCGGCACCAGCAATGCATCTTTCTTCTTGATCAGATGCAGCGCAGCGCGGCGTGCAGAACGGGGCCCGAGCCCCGGCACACGGGCAAGAAGCTGGATCAGACGTTCAATTTCAGGACCGGCGATTCGTTTTGACATAGTGAAGACTTAAAACATTTAACGCCCGAATAGAATCGGGCGTTAATTTATAATCACATGATGTATGGATAATCTGTCGCCTTAAAACGGCAGTTTCATGCCCGGAGGGATTGGCAGACCGGCCGTCAGCGCCTGTGTCTTTTCAGCCATCATCGCTTCCAGCTTGGCTTTCGCATCATTATGCGCAGCGATAATCAGGTCCTCCAGAATTTCGCCTTCGCCTTCTTTCAGCAGCGACGGATCAATTTTCAGACTGGTCAATGTGCCTTTGCCAAGCAGGGTCAGGCTCACCAGACCACCGCCGGAAGTAGCGCTGACTTCCATCTGCGCGATTTCTTCCTGCATGGCCTGCATTTTGGCCTGCATTTCTTTTGCTTTGCTCAGCATCCCCATCATGTCACGCATGTGGCAGAACTCCTCGAATTACTCTTTTTCAATAAATGGTTCATAGCCACGGCAGTTTCAACCGCAGCTAATATTAATCGTCATCATCCAAATCGCCGCTATCCACACCCGGATCCGGCATCTGCATTTCCAGCTCCGTATCATCATCCGGTGTGGTAATGCGCACGTCGATAATTTTGGCACCCGGAAATTTTGCAAGAATCGCCGCCACATCCGGATCAGCGCGGGCATCTGTTACCAGTTCCTCGCGTCGTGCAGTTTCAACTTCAGCTACGGTCTGGCCACCACCGTCACGGGCAACGGAAACCATCCAGCGTTCACCCGTCCAGTCGAGCAGACGCTGTGCCATATCCGTGGCCAGTGTTTTCGGTGCATGTTCGGTCAGCGCAATTTCCATACGGTTCTGGCCGATAGAAACCAGCCGTACGAAATTCTTGACCAGCACTTTGAACTGCAGGTCGCGTTTATTGCCGGCCAGATTGACGATGTCATTCAGGTCGCGGATGCGCACGGCCTGCTGAGCAGGCTCTGTTTTAGGCTGGACAACGGCTTGCGGCTGCATCATCTGCTGCGCAGCAGGCTCAGCTAATCGAAGGGCGGCACCGCCATTATTCTGGCGCTGTACCATCTGACCGGAAACCGCATCAGCGGCTGCATAGGCTGTATTACCGCCACCGGCCCCATTACCACTGCCGCCGCCTTGCGGAACAGATGGCGCAGAATTTCCGCCAGTATGGCCATTGGCAATGGCTTTCAGTGCCTCATCCAAAGTCGGCAAATCAGCGGAATGTGCCAAGCGGATCAGCAGCATTTCGGCCGCCTGCACCGGACGTGATGAGGTTTCCACCTCATGAATACCTTTGAGCAACATCTGCCAGCAGCGCGACAAGGCGCGGATCGACAATGTTTTGGCAAATTCAGCACCGCGTACACGCTCATCTTCCGACAGCGACATATCCTGCGCCACTTCCGGTGTGAAACGCAGGCGTGTGACCAGATGATTGAAGTCCGCAAGATCGCTCAGCACAACGGAAGGATCAGCACCCACATCATATTGCGCGCGGAATTCTTTCAAAACGCCTGCCACATCACCGCGCATCAGCATTTCAAACAGGTCGATAATGCGCGCACGGTCAGCAAGGCCAAGCATTTCACGCACAGTCTGGCTGTCGACTGTGCCGTTGCCATGGGCAATCGCCTGATCGAGAATCGACAGGCTGTCACGCGCAGAACCTTCACCGGCACGGGCAATCATCGCCAGCGCCGTGTCATCAGCCTGCACATTTTCAAGGCCGGTGATCTTGCGCAACAGGCTGGTCAGCGTACCGGATTCAATGCGGCGCAGGTCAAAACGTTGACAGCGCGACAGAACGGTAATCGGCACTTTGCGAATTTCTGTGGTCGCGAAAATAAATTTCACATGCGGCGGCGGCTCTTCCAATGTCTTTAGCAGGCCGTTGAAAGCCTGATTAGAGAGCATATGCACCTCGTCGATGATATAGACTTTGTAACGGGCAGAAACCGGACGGTAACGCACCTGTTCAATAATCTCACGAATATCATCAATACCGGTATGTGAGGCAGCATCCATCTCGATCACATCGACATGGCGGCCTTCCATAATCGCCTGACAGTGCTCACCCAATTCGGTCAGATGCACACTTGGCTGATCAATCGTGTCGGTTTTATAATTCAGGCCGCGCGCCAGAATACGCGCTGTTGTGGTTTTACCCACCCCGCGCACGCCGGTCAGCATCCAGGCCTGAGCAATACGTCCTGCTTCAAAAGCATTGGTCAGGGTGCGCACCATCGGCTCCTGACCATAAAGATCGTCAAAATTCTGCGGGCGGTATTTACGGGCGAGAACGCGATAGGCGTTGTCTGCCGGTTTATTATCCATGGATTTCGCGCGCTCCTTCAGATCCCGTCTTTAAACTTCACTGCTGTAGCACAGATCGTCAGCCGATTGAAAACAGAAAGCGGCCTCTCGGAAAACTTAGAATTTTCCGTGCACAACAATCTGATTTTCAGGGGAGAAAAAAGGTGGGAGGCTGGCACGATGACCCGTGCCGAGCTCGTTAGGGCTGCTTCCTTCCGGACCTGACCCGGTTGGCGAGTGGTACGTCCACCACCAACCTCCCGCGCTTCATATCGGAAATTTGAACACAAAATGCAAGGCTCAAATAGGTCGAGATAAAAAAATATAGATTATTTTCATGCATTTTATGTTTGAATAGTTCCAGACTAACCGCAAAAACTGCCGGACAAGAACAATATCCCTCACAAAGGCACCGCATCATGCCAGATTTCGCCCTCGATCAACGTCTGCAAAATGACAGCTTTCCTATCGGCCCGCTTGGCCTGTGCCAGCTTTTACTGATGAATGACAAGCGTTGGCCATGGCTGATCCTTGTACCGCAACGTGCGGATATGTCTGAAATTCACGAGCTGACCCCGCTCGATCAGACCATGCTCAGCTTTGAGACTTCTATGGTTGCCGAAGCCATGAAAACAGCGACAGGCTGCGAGAAAATCAACAGTGGTGCGCTCGGCAATATTGTACGCCAACTGCATATTCACATTGTTGCCCGTAACAGCGGTGATGCGGCATGGCCGGGTCCGGTCTGGGGCCATGGCACGCGCGAACCTTATACGGACGAAGAAGCCAGCAAACTGATCAGCGATTTGCGCGCCCGTCTTTCTGCGTGATTTTGGCTGCCTGAGTTTATCACATGACAGATAACAACCATGGTCTTGGCTTTGCCGGCAGGACACTTGACCCGCAGGCCGAGAAACGGGACGAAACAAGTTTAGCCAAAGCATTGGCTGATCCCGATGCGCAATTTCTGCTTTTTGCCGGCAATAAGATTATTCTGAAGCAGGACACACCGGAACAGCGTGCCTTGTTCAGCCATGCGGAGCGCCGCGCTCTGCAAAATGGCGCGGATTTATCTGCCGGTGACAATCTGATTTTGCTGGGTGAAGCAGAGGGCATTGCCTATTTTGCACTCGACACCGGACTGGACGCGGAGGCACTTCCTGCACCTTATGAAGCTTCGGAATATCGCGCACTCTACACGCATCATCTTTTACCGCCTGCCCTGAGCGGTATGGTTGCGCAAGGCGCGGCGCTGCTTGCATGGCACCGCACACATCGCTTTTGCGGGCGTTGCGGCAACCGGACAGAAATGCGGATCGGCGGCTTCAAACGGGTTTGCACCTCGTGCAATGCCGAGCATTTTCCACGCACCGATCCGGTGGTGATTATGCTGGTCACCCGCAAAACCGACAGTGGCGACACGTGCCTGCTTGCGCGAAGCCCGCATTTTGCTCCGCTGACCTATTCCTGCCTTGCCGGTTTTGTGGAGCCGGGTGAGACTATTGAAAATGCTGTCCGGCGTGAAGTGCGGGAAGAATCAGGCCTGCCCGTCGGACAGGTTACCTATCATGCCAGCCAGCCATGGCCGTTTCCCTATTCCCTGATGATCGGCTGTTTTGCACAAGGCTTGTCCGATCAGATCACACTCGACTATGAAGAGCTGGAAGACGGACGCTGGTTTACCCGCGATGAGGCAAGAGCAATGCTGGATAATGTCCATAAGCAAGGCCTACGCACACCGCCTGCCGGTGCAATCGCCAGCGCGCTGATCCGTCATTGGGTAGAGTGTTCAGACAAATAAAAAAGCGCCGGATCACTCCGGCGCTTTTTCAATCTGTTTTACTTGCCGTTACTCAGCTGCAAGCAGTTGCTTGCGGTTTTCACTGCCCGGATAAACACCGACAATACGCACTTCCTTGGTGAAGAAGGCCAGTTCTTCCAGTGCCAGCTGCACGGAACGATCATCCGGATGACCTTCAATATCCGCATAGAACTGCGTGGCCATGAAAGTACCGCCGATCTGGTAGCTCTCCAGCTTGGTCATGTTGATGCCATTGGTCGCAAAACCGCCCATCGCCTTATAAAGCGCTGCCGGAACGTTGCGCACGCGGAATACAAAAGTCGTCACCATCAGCTCGTCCGGTGACTTGCGCGGTGCCCATTGTTCTTGTTTGGACAGCACAACAAAGCGCGTAATATTATTTTCCGCGTCTTCGACATTATGCTGCAGGATTTCCAGCCCGTAAAGTTCTGCGGCCAGCAATGGTGCTAAGGCCGCCTTGCTCTTATCACCCAGATCCGCCACCTGACGGGCAGCGCCTGCGGTATCACCGGCAATCACCGGTTTCCAGCCATTACCGCGAATGATTTTACGGCATTGTCCCAGCGCATGAATATGGCTGTGAACGCTTTTAATGTCTTCCTTTTTGGTACCAGGAAGCACCATCAGCTGAAAATGGATCGGCAGGAAATATTCGCCGATAATATGCAGACGTGATTCCGGCAAAAGATGATGAATATCCGCAACACGCCCGGCCAGCGTATTCTCAATCGGAATCATCGCCAGATCGGCTTCACCATTTTCAACGGCATTAAATGCATCTTCAAAAGTCGCACATG
Organism: Pseudochrobactrum algeriensis; assembly: GCF_018436245.1. Classification (NCBI taxonomy): domain Bacteria; kingdom Pseudomonadati; phylum Pseudomonadota; class Alphaproteobacteria; order Hyphomicrobiales; family Brucellaceae; genus Pseudochrobactrum; species Pseudochrobactrum algeriensis. The sequence goes on along the minus strand of NZ_CP075361.1, from coordinate 18,017 downwards.
GCAGCGGCTCCATCGTCGGAAACATATTGCGGCAGGCCGTATCGGAATTTGCTCCCGGTTCACCCTGAAACGATATTTTATTGGTCTTCGCTGCCATTTTGGTGCCTTTGACTATTTATAAAATGCTTCTCTGTTTTCCCTGAATTTCAGCGGGACAGAAACTGACGCGCCTTTTCCAGATCTTCCGGTGTATCCACACCGAGCGGGAAGGATTGAACCACTTCCACATCGATTCGCATACCCGCTTCCAGAGCCCGCAGCTGTTCCAGTTTTTCGCGCAATTCCAGAACCGAGGGCCCGATCGCGACAAATTTTTCCAGTGCCGCACGGCGATAGGCGTAAAGACCGATATGATGGTAAAGCGGACCATCGCCATAAGGTGCTGTGGCGCGGGTAAAGTAAAGCGCGCGCAATTTATTGGCTCCGGCCAATGGCGAGCCAACGATCTTCACCACATTCGGATTGGTCTTCTCTTGGGGATCTGTGATCTCAACACCAAGGGTGGCGATATCCGCAGGCCCGTCAATCAGCGGCTGCAAAGCAGTTTTAATCAGAGCCGGATCAATCACTGGCAGATCACCCTGAACATTGATTACTGCGTCAAATTCTTTATTCGGATCAATAGTTTGCAAAGCTTCATAAATTCTGTCCGAACCGGATTCATGATCGCTGCGTGTCATCACCGCTTCAAGCCCGTGCGCCTCAACAGCCGTTTTAATCTCTGCACTATCCGTTGCCACAACCACGCGTCCCAGACCGGATGCGACTGCACGCTCGGCCACATGCACGATCATCGGTTTTCCGGCAATGTCGGCCAGCGGCTTACCCGGAAGACGGGTTGAAGCCATGCGGGCGGGGATCAGGATCAGCGATTTAAACGGCTTAGACATGGCTATTCATCCGAAAGTGTCAAAAAGTCACGGGTACTGCAGTTCTTATAGGTGTTGCCAGCGCCAAGTAAAAGACCTAGTTTCCGGCGAAAGTCAGCAATGGAGGGCAATCCTCCCCTAAGACGTATCAATAATTACCGCCAAGCTAAAGGCGTTGGGGAAGAGGAGCGCTAGCGGCCACATGGAATCGTCTCAGTCCAACAAGTTTATCATGGCCTTTCTGGCCACAGTTTTTGTTGTAATGACTATTGGTATTTCATCCGATGCGATTTTCTCGACCTCGCATCCTGAAAAAGCCGGTTATGAAATTGCAGCTGCAGAAGGCGGCGCACCGGCAGCTGGTGGCAAGGAAGCAGCTGTTGCTGTTCCGATTGCAACTTTGCTGGCATCAGCTGATCCTGCACGCGGTGCAACAGTGTTCAAACGCTGTGCAGCCTGCCATACGAGTGAAAAAGGCGGCGCCAACAAAGTCGGTCCGCATCTCTGGGATGTTGTGAACCGTCCGATGGCGACCGTTGAAGGTTTCAGCTATTCCGCAGCCATGAAAGAATTTTCACAGGGCGGCAAAGAAGTCTGGGATTATGAGCATCTCAATAAGTTCCTGACCTCGCCTAAAGGCTATATCAAAGGCACAGCTATGGGCTTTGCCGGTGACAAAAAAGACAATGAACGCGCTGATCTGATTGCTTATCTGCGCTCGCTGTCTGACAATCCTGCACCGCTGCCTGCACCGGAAGCTGCCGCTCCTGCTGAAGCACCAAAACCGGCAGAAGAAAAGCCTGCTGAAGCTCCGGCTGCACCGGCAACAGAAACTCCGGCACCTGCCGCACCGGCAACGCAGCCCGCCAACTGATCTTAAGATCAATTGAATATTATCAAGCCGGGCTTAATGCCCGGCTTTTATTTTGAAGGAAAATGTCTCATGTCTGATGAACCAATTGTACGCGACAGCAACGGCACCCAGTTGCAGGACGGTGACTCTGTCACCCTCATCAAAGACCTCAAAGTCAAAGGCACATCTGAAACCATCAAGCGCGGCACCTTGGTGAAAAATGTCCGCCTCAACGGCCGTGACGGTGAAGTTGAATGCAACACCAAGCAGGTCAAAGGCCTGGTTCTGAAAACCGAATTCGTCAAAAAAGCCTGATTATTACAAAGATTTAATCCGCCACTTCCGATTTTTGCTCTGCTTCTGCCCGCTTTCCCTTTTAATTCATACAGGGATCATTAAAGTGGAAGCTTATTCTTGTGAGCAAATTATCGGGTGGCGGAATGAAAACAGCATTGCGGATTATGCTTCTTGCAGGTTTGGGGCTGTATAGCAGTCTCGCTTCCGCTCAGGATTTGCCATGGCGCCATGCCAACAGCCTGACAGGTGAGCCTAAATATGCCGCAGGCTTTAAACATTACGATTATGTCAATCCCGATGCGCCTAAAGGCGGTACACTCAATCAGGTTGCTGTCGGCTCATTTGATACGCTGAACCCCTATGTGGTGCAGGGTGTTGCGGCTGCAGGTCTCGCCAATTTCGGCGGCGGTATGCTCTATGACACACTGATGGATCAGTCGATGGATCAGAGCTCGACATCCTACGGGATGGTTGCCGAAGCCATGCAATATCCGGATGATTTTTCCTGGGTAAAATTCCGCATCAATCCGAAAGCCGCATGGCATGACAAGACCCCGATTACTGTGGAAGATGTGATCTGGTCTTTCGAAACGCTGAAAAAACAATCCCCGCTCTATAACCGCTATTATGCGGACGTCGTGAAAGCCGAGAAAACCGGCGACAATGAAGTCACCTTCACCTTTGACAAGAGCGGTAACCGCGAATTGCCGAGTATTATGGGTGATCTCGTCGTGCTGCCGAAACATTGGTGGGAAGGCAAAGATAAAAACGGCAAGCAGCGTGATATAAGCCGCTCCACTCTCGAAATTCCGCTCGGCTCCGGCGCCTATAAAATCGCCTCCGTTAATCCGGGTAAATCCATCATCTGGCAACGCGCAGAGGATTACTGGGGCAAAGACCAGCCGACCCATGTCGGACGGAATAATTTCGATCAGGTCAAATACGAGTATTTTCTGAACAATGATGCGACATGGGAAGCCTTCAAAAAAGGCGGCATCTATGATTTCCGTCTGGAAAACATGGCTCAGCGCTGGAAAGAACAATATAATTTTCCGGCTGTGGAGCGCGGCGATGTTATCAAAGCCAGTTTCCCGTTTCATGCAGCAGGACGTATGCAGGGCGCATTTCTGAACACCAGAAAAGCAAAGTTTCAGGATATTCGCGTCCGTGAAGCACTCAACTGGGTGTTTGATTTTGAAAGCATGAACCGCCTGCTGTTTTTCAACCAGTATAAACGGATTGAAAGCTATTTTGCCGGTATTGATCTGGCCTCTTCCGGTCTGCCGTCCCCTGAGGAGCTGAAAATTCTGGAAACCGTGCGCGGGGAAGTTCCGGATGCTGTTTTCACCAAGCCGTATAAGCTGCCGGTTTTTGACACACCGCAGGCCATGCGCACCAATCTGCGCCATGCCATTGATCTGTTTGCACAGGCCGGCTGGGTGGTGAAGGACGGCAAGCTCACCAATGACAAAGGCGAAGTCTTTACCCTCGAATTCCTGACCAACAATCCGAACGATGAGCGCGTTGTAAATCCGTATATCAACAATCTGCGCCGCGTCGGCATCAATGCGTCGCTGCGCGTTGTTGATGATGCGCAATATCAGGCACGGGTGAATGACTTCGATTACGATATCATCACCACGGTTGTGGCGCAGAGTCAGTCACCCGGCAATGAACAGCGAGAGATGTGGAGTACCCAGTCCGCCGATCTGAAAGGCAGCAAAAACTATGCCGGCATCAAAAATCCGGCCATCGACAAGCTGATCGACCGCGTTGTCTATGCCAAAGATCACGACGAGCTGGTGGCTGCCACCCGCGCCCTCGACCGCGTGCTGCTGTGGAATTATTACACCGTGCCGCAATGGTATTCCGATACGATCAATGTTGCCTATTGGAACAAGTTCGGCCTGCCGGACAAGCAGCCTGATTATGCGGGGATTGATCCGTTTTCCTGGTGGGTAAAGCCTAAACCATAAAATGGCTCACTCTGACTGGGTCTTGTATTTTGGCGTATAATTTTATGCCCGATACAAGACCGGATCACAGCTGCAAAGCGGGAGAAAAATCATGGCAGAGCATCATAAAAGCCTTATGAACCGGCGGCAGATTCTTGTGTTAAGCGGGGCAGCGGCACTGAGCTCCGCTCTCCCCTTTCAGCTCAGAGCGCAGGAGAACAAAAACACAGCCAGTCACGGGCTGGCCGTGTTTGATGATCTGAAATATCCTGCCGGTTTCAGCCATTTTGATTATATCAATCCGCAGGCACCCAAAGGCGGAAGCTTTAATTTCTCTGTCAATGAATGGACACTGAATCAGGCTCCGAACACTTTCAACACGCTCAATACATTTTCCGCTTTGGGTGATGCGCCACCACGGATGGAAATCTGTTTCGATACATTGATGACCCGCGCACTGGACGAACCCGATGCGGTTTACGGTCTGATCGCAGAAAGCGTGACTGCCAGCGATGACGGCAAAAGCTATATGTTCATACTGCGCGAACAGGCGCGTTTTCACGATAACACACCACTCACCGCGCATGATGCAGCTTTCAGCTATGATCTGTTGAAAGAAAAAGGACATCCGGCGCTCCGCCTGCTGCTTGCAAAAATGGATAGCGCCGTTGCCGAGGATGACTATCGCCTGAAGCTGACCCTCAATGGTGAAACAGCAGCCCAGAACCGCCGTCTCATCACCAGCATGGTATTGCTGCCCGTGCTCTCCAAAACCTATTACACAGAGCATAGTTTTGACGGAAACAGCCTGACTATTCCGCTCGGCTCCGGTGCCTATAAAGTCGGTGCATTCTCTGCCGGACAATTTATCGAATATCAGCGCAATGAGGATTATTGGGCTAAAGATCTCAATGTGAATATCGGGCGTAATAATTTTGACCGTATCCGCATCGAGTTTTTCCGCGACAGACAACCGGCTTTTGAGGCTTTCAAAAAAGGTATTCTGGACTGGCGTGCAGAAAGCATCTCCAAATCATGGACCAATGACTATAATTTCAGCGCGGTAGAAACCGGCAAAGTCATCAAGAAACGCTTTCCTGCATGGAAATTTCCGTCCATGCAAAGCTGGGCGCTCAACCAGCGCCGCGAGCGTTTTCGTGACAAGCGGGTGCGCGAGGCGATAGGACTGTGCTTTGACTTCGAATGGAGCAACAGAAACCTGTTCAGCAATCTGTATCAGCGCCAGCAATCGAATTTCAGCAATTCTGACTTTGAAGCCAAGGGCAAAGCCTCTGCCGCTGAACAGGCAGTTATTACCCGCCATGCTGCACTGATTGATGAGGAAACCCGCACTGCTCTGCTCGGTGATCCGGTGACAATGCCGGTAACGGACGGCAGCGGTCGTAACCGTGAACAGTTGCGCCGCGCGGCAGACTTGCTGAAAGAGGCGGGCTATCAGCGCAAAGGCCAGTGGCTGGTTGGTACTGACGGCCAGATTTTCACGCTGGAAATCCTCAACGATTCAGACGGATTTAACCGCGTCTATAATCCGATGATTAAGAACCTGCAGGCCATCGGGATTAATGCGACAGTGCGCATGGCAGAAGCGGCGACTTATCAGAAGCGTCTGCTGGATTTTGATTATGATATGATGGGGCTTGCCTTCAGCACATCGCCGACCTTGGACAGAGCCACACTCGCTGTCATGTATGGCTCAGAAAGCGTCAACCTGCCGGGCTCACAAAATCACACCGGCACCAGCAGCCCTTTGATTGATGCATTGCTGGATGATGTGGCACAGGCGGATAATCGCAAAGACCTGACCGCCACTGTCCTCATTCTCGACCGGTTGTTGCGTTACCGCAGAGACTGGATCCCCTGCTGGTCAGCAGGCGGAAAACTGATCGCCTATTGGGACAAATTTGGTATGAAAGAATCGCCTCCCTATGGCGGCTATCCGGAATTTTACTGGTGGCATGATAAAGCGAAAGCCGGACAGCTTGGTAAAACATAATTCAGTTCTTTGCGCTAAATTCACAAAACACAATAAGAAACAAACAGGATTATTCATCTGATGGGCGCTTATATTCTCCGACGCCTGCTGCTCATGATTCCAACCATTTTCGGCATCATGGCCATTTCTTTTGCCGTCATCCAGTTTGCCCCCGGTGGCCCCGTAGAGCGTGTGATTGCGCAATTGCAGGGACAAGGCGGCGATGCCATGGACAGGCTTTCAGGCGGAGGCGCTGATGCAGGCGCAATATCAATGGACAGCGGCAGCTCCTCGAAATATCGCGGTGCGCAAGGGCTTGACCCTGAATTTATCGCCAGTCTGGAAAAGCAGTTCGGCTTTGATAAGCCACCGCTGGAACGCTTTGGTCTGATGCTGTGGAACTATGCCCGTTTTGACTTCGGCCATTCCTATTTCCGCGATATTGAAGTGATTGATCTGATTAAGGAAAAGCTGCCGGTTTCGATTTCACTCGGCCTGTGGCTCACCCTGATTTCCTATATGATCTCTATTCCGCTCGGGATTCTCAAAGCTGTGCGCGACGGTTCACGTTTTGACGTCTGGACCAGCGCGGTGATTATTGTCGGCTATGCAATTCCGAGTTTTCTTTTCGCCATCATGCTGATCGTGCTGTTTGCAGGCGGTTCATTCTTCGACTGGTTCCCGTTGCGCGGCCTGACTTCACCGGATTTCGACCAGATGAGCCTGTGGGGCAAAATCACAGACTATATCTGGCATATGGCGCTGCCGGTGCTGGCACTGGTGCTGTCGGCCTTTGCAACGACTACCCTGCTTACCAAAAACTCGTTTCTGGAAGAAATCCGCAAACAATATGTCACCACAGCACGCGCCAAAGGTCTGACAGAACGGCAGGTGTTGTACGGTCATGTGTTCCGTAATGCGATGCTGATTGTGATTGCCGGTTTTCCCGGTGCGTTCATCACCGCCTTCTTCACCGGCTCACTGCTGATTGAAACCATCTTCTCGCTCGACGGTCTCGGCCTGCTTGGCTATCAGTCCGTTCTCAACCGTGATTATCCTGTGGTCTTCGCCAATCTGTTTATCTTCTCGCTGATCGGCCTGCTGGTCGGTCTGCTCTCCGATCTCACTTATACATGGATTGATCCGCGTATTGATTTTGACCGGAGGGATGTGTGATGAGTGCTGTCACGGCTACCCCTCATGTACGTGTGAAACGCCCGTTTCTGTCGCCGCTCAACCAGCGACGCTGGCGTAATTTCAAGGCCAATCGGCGCGGCTGGTGGTCACTGTGGATTTTCCTGTTTCTGTTTGTGACCTCGCTCTTTGCTGAATTTATCGCCAATGACAAACCGATACTGGTTTCCTACAAGGGCGAAATTCTGATGCCGGTGCTGGTTGATTATCCGGAAGAGAAATTCGGCGGTTTCTATGCGGTCACCGATTACCGTGATCCGGTCATTCAGGACGAGATTAACCAGAACGGCTGGGCAATCTGGCCGCCGGTTCGCTATTCCTACCGCACCGTGAATAATGAAATTCCGGAAGCCGCACCGTCCAAACCGTTCTGGCTGATGTCGAAAGAACAGCGCTGCGCCCGCTATGCGGAAGGCGTGAATGATCTGAACTGCACCATCGGCAATATGAACTGGCTCGGCACCGACGATCAGGCACGCGATGTATTTGCCCGTGCGCTTTATGGGTTCCGTATCTCCGTATTGTTCGGCCTCATCCTTACCGCCTTTTCCGGTGTGATCGGTGTGACCGCCGGTGCGGTACAGGGCTATTTCGGCGGCTGGGTTGATCTGATTTTCCAGCGCTTCATCGAAATCTGGTCGTCGATACCGGTGCTCTATCTGCTCCTGATCATCGCTGCCATTCTGCCGCCGGGCTTCTGGGTACTGCTGTTTATCATGCTGCTGTTCTCATGGGTTGCCTTTGTCGGCGTGGTGCGTGCCGAATTCCTGCGTGCCCGTAACTTTGAATATGTGAATGCAGCACGCTCGCTGGGCGTCAATAACCGCACCATCATGTGGCGGCATTTGCTGCCCAATGCGATGGTCGCAACCCTGACCTTCCTGCCGTTTATTCTCAACGGCTCGATCACCACGCTGACCTCGCTTGATTTCTTAGGCTTTGGTCTGCCGCCGGGCTCGGCGTCGCTTGGCGAAATGCTGGCACAGGGTAAGAATAATCTTCAGGCACCATGGCTTGGTATAACCGGCTTTGTGGTTATCTCGCTGATGCTGTCGCTACTGATCTTTGTCGGTGAAGCAGTGCGTGATGCCTTTGATCCGCGAAAGGCTTTTAAATGAGTTCCCATGAAAAAGCCGAAGTGCTGCTGAGTGTCCGCGATCTGTCGATTGCCTTTCATCAGGATGGTCAGGACAGGGTTGCTGTCGATCATATTTCCTTCGACATTCACAAAGGCGAAACCGTCGCTCTGGTGGGGGAATCCGGCTCGGGTAAATCCATCTCCGCTTTGTCGGTGCTGAAACTGCTGCCCTATCCTTCCGCCAGCCATCCGTCCGGTCAGATCCTCTTTGAGGGTGCAGACATGCTGACCATGCCGGAAAACAAACTGCGCGGTGTTCGCGGCAATGACATTGCCATGATCTTTCAGGAGCCGATGACCTCGCTCAATCCGCTCCATGTGGTTGAACGTCAAATCAGTGAGATCTTGCGTCTGCATCAGGGCATGGGCGAAAAACAGGCGCGCGCACGGACACTGGAACTGCTCCATGAAGTCGGCATCCGCGAACCGGAAAAGCGCCTGCAATCCTATCCGCATCAGCTCTCCGGCGGGCAGCGCCAGCGCGTGATGATCGCCATGGCTCTTGCTAACAAGCCAAAACTGCTGATTGCCGATGAGCCGACCACCGCGCTCGATGTGACAGTGCAGGCACAGATTCTGCAATTGCTGGCCGAGTTAAAGCAGTCACAGGATATGTCGATGCTGTTCATCACCCATGATCTGGGTGTGGTGCGCAAAATTGCCGACCGCGTTTGCGTCATGCATCACGGTAAAATCGTGGAAAGCGGCAAGACAGAAGATATTTTCACCAATCCGCAGCATGATTATACCAAGCATTTGCTGAGTGCCGAGCCGAAGGGCGCACCGCTGCCTGCGGAAGAAAATGCACCGCTGGTCATGAGCGGAGAAGATATCAAAGTCTGGTTTCCGATCAAAAAAGGCTTTTTGCGCAAGACAGTCGATTATGTGAAGGCCGTTGACGGTATCAATGTGGAACTGCGCGCGGGTCAGACACTGGGTGTGGTTGGTGAATCCGGTTCCGGCAAAACCACCCTTGGCTTAGCACTGTCGCGGATGATTTCCTCTAAAGGCGAAATCCGCTTTGGTGACAAGAATATCGACCGGTTTTCCTTCAAGGATATGCGCCCATTACGCCGTGAAATGCAGATTGTGTTTCAGGATCCGTTCGGCTCTCTCAGCCCGCGTATGTCGGTTGCGGAGATTATCGCCGAGGGATTGCAGGTGCATGAGCCGAAACTCTCGGCCGACGAGCGCGATGATAAAGTCGTTGCCGCTTTGCATGAGGTTAATCTCGATCCGGAAAGCCGCTTCCGCTATCCGCATGAGTTTTCCGGCGGTCAGCGCCAGCGTATCGCCATTGCCCGTGCCATGGTGCTCAATCCGCGTTTTGTGATGCTGGATGAGCCGACTTCGGCTCTCGATATGAGTGTGCAGGCACAGGTTGTCGAGTTGCTGCGTAATTTGCAGAAAAAACACGAATTAAGCTATCTTTTCATCAGTCACGACTTGCGCGTGGTCAAAGCCCTTGCCAATCATGTGCTGGTGATGCGCAATGGCAAAGCAGTGGAATATGGTCCGGCGGAGGAAATCTTCGGAGCGCCGAAAACCGATTACACCCGCGCATTGATGGCAGCAGCCTTCCGTTTGGAGACGGCTGAAAAGGGAGTGGTAAATCAATGAATGCAGCAGTAAAAAACACGGGTAAAATCTATTTTGCAGCGACCGGCTGGGATCCGGAAATCTGGATCAAAGCCTTTGCCAAAGCTGCGCCGGAGCGTGAAATCGTTACCGAGGTCAAAGCCGGTGAAGAAGCATCCATTGATTATGCGCTGGTGTGGAAACAGAAACGCGGCTCGCTCGCCAATCTGCCCAATCTGAAAGTTATCTTCTCGCTCGGTGCCGGTGTGGATCATGTGTTCCATGACGATCAGGTGCCGGATCTGCCGATCGTGCGTACTGTTTCGCCTGATCTCACCATGCGCATGACCGAATATGTGGTCTGGCAGGTGCTCGATCATCATCGCCTCGGCCCTCAATATCGCGCCCAGCAGCTCAAAAAAGTCTGGCGTGAAGACCGCCGTCAGCCTGCGGCCAGTGAGGTCAATGTCGGGATTATGGGCTTAGGCGTTTTGGGGCGCGATGCAGCGGACAAGCTGAAACATATCGGTTTCAATGTCAGCGGCTGGAGCCGCCGCCCGCAGGATGTTGCAGGTGTTGCCACCTATCACGGGAAAGACGGATTGTCCGAATTTCTCAAACAGGTTGATATTCTCGTCTGCCTGCTGCCGCTGACACCGGATACCAAAGGTATTCTGTCCATGTCAGTCTTCGGTCGTATGAAAGAGGACGGTCCGCTCGGCGCGCCAATCCTGATTAATGCAGGGCGCGGCGGTTTGCAGAATGAAGCGGATATTCAGGCAGCGCTTGAACGCGGCCTGCTTTCTGCGGCTTCCCTTGATGTGTTTGAAACCGAGCCGTTGCCTGAAAACAGCCCGCTCTGGGGTAATCCGAAAATCACGATCACACCCCATGCGGCGGCCAGTTCTTCGGCCAATGCTCTGGTGCCGGAGATTATCCGCATGATCCGCGATTATGAGCGCGACGGCACGCTGATCAATCTCGTTGACCGCGAGAAACAATATTAAGAACATAAAAAGAGCCGGAAATTCCGGCTCTTTTTTATAAGATACGAATCGTCCCCTGCTCACTGATATGCAATTGCCGCTGATCTAAACCGGCATATGTATCGCGATCCAGTTGATAGGCAGGCGGGAATGTCAGTCCCATTTCTTCCGCAACAATCAGACCCAGCAACAGAATCGCATCCGGTTCATGCAGGATAATCGCTGCCGGTGCGCGGTTACTGTGCACCAGTTCCAGCAGCACAGCAGCAGCCGAAGAAGACCCGACAGTTGCAGGCAGGCACAGAACCTTGCCTGAGACGGACTGGCCATATTGCGGATGGCGCACATTGGCGATCAGGCCGGTTTGCGGATCAACCCCACCCCAAAAGCTGATCGGCGCTGTCAGCGCAAAAGCGGGTGCTTCCACCGCTGCGCCTGCAACCAGTATTTTTGCCTGCAGTTCGCTTTGTAAGTTTTGTAGCTCCATCACCATGCCCCCTCAGAGAATTGAACATGGCCGGTGACGGCACTTTCAACACATTCCTGCAAAGAGCCATAGACAACACCATAACCGGTATTGCCCGGAGAATAGTGGGCAAATTTTCCGGAATTGGTCATCAGCACTGCATTCTCTTTCTCCGGCAGAATCGGGGTAACGACCACGCAGGTATCCGCCACGACAATCACCCCTGCCTGTTCCAGTCTTTGCCGTCGCTGATTCTTATCCAGCTCGCGCAGCACATGCCGCCCCGTGCAGGCATAAAGCGGGACAGTGAGACGCCGGTCTGAAATTGCCGTTTCAAGAAGATCAAACTCGTCGAGCGATAAATGCGGACTGCCAATTGCCACTGCATCGATTCTGTCTGCCGTAACTGTAGACAGAGCATTGCGCGCTTCCCGCAGCATTTGCGGTGTCACGCAGATAGTTTCCAGCGGTTCATGCCCCTGCAACGCCGTTTCGGCATCCGGTGCCTCCGGCGTGCGTCCCGCAATATGAAAAAGCCCGACAGCGCCGGATGAAGCAGAGGCCGCGCCAAAGGCCTTCAGATCATCCTCTGTTAGCAACTCCGGTGCAACGCCGGTCACCACGCCGATAGAATCACCAATCAGCCGTCCGTAAAGATTGCCCAATACCGGCCAGGCCACAGCCTGACTCAAAAGTGCAGAATCAAGAGCGCTCAGATCAACCACAATTGTCGCGCGGCGATTCTCTGATCTGTGTAATCCGTAATCCGGTGCACGACCGGCAATAGCACAGGCAATATCCAGATAATCGCCGTAGCGATTCGTACGCGCGCCCAGAACCGAATTGCAAAATACCACGGCATTCGATTCGCCCCATGCCACATCCGTTCCCGTTTGCGGCCGGTGCCCTGCCTGATATGGTGCACAGGTCCATGACGGTTCACAACCGAGTTTGATATAGGCCTGCATCATGCGCTTTGCCATTGCCGCCTCATGGGGCGGCAGACGGTTACCGGAGCAACCGGTCAGATCGAGAGAACCGACATTGAGCGTCGAGCGAACGCGCACCTTCGCCTGCCCTTCCACCAGTTTTTCCGCGAAAAAAGTACCGCTGTCACCATGATAGAGCGCACCGTCAATATGTGCGGAAGCGATGGGAATCAGTCTCGGCGCGCCCATCAGTTCGGCAGTTCTGGCAACAATGCGCATGGCCATTGCCGCGCCTGCACCATCCCGCCCGTTGATAATGGCACGCTCCTCCGCGCTCAGTGCCAGCACCATAGGTTCCTCCCGAATATGATTAAAGCAGACCTTTACGCATTGTCAGCGATGTCACGCGGGTAAAGCCCGGATGCATGGTTTCTCCGACCACTTCAAAGCCCAGTTTTTTGAATAGTTTTTGATTGTCGGTCAGTTCGATACGTACTTGCAGGTCAATATGCGACATGCCGCGCTCACGTCCCAGCTTTTCGGCCTGTTCGACCAGACGACGTGCAACGCCAAGCCCGCGAAACGGAGCGGCAACAGCCAGTTTGCCTAAATAAAGATGATCGCCTTTATCTGCCAGAAACACGCATCCGGCCAATTGTCCGTCGCTCAGCACCCCATAGGCTGTTTCTGTGCCTGCTTTGCCGCGCAGAATCGCTGCATTCAGTAATCCGGCAGAACTCGGCGGGTCAATTACCCCGTCCATCGTGGCAAAGGCATCCTGCATGAGCAGCAACAGAGCGTCGAACCCGTCATAATCAGGTGTGATTGTAAAAACCTGACAGGACCGGTTCTGCTCGCTCATTGGTCTGCTGCCTTCCGCCGTTTATAGCGCATGGTCTCAAACCGCGCCGACAGAGAATCATAAAGCAACAAGCGTCCCAGCAAAGGCTCACCGATTCCGGTAATCAGTTTAATCACTTCCATCGCCTGTAATGAGCCGAGAATCGCTGGTAAGGCACCAATCACGCCTGCTTCTGCGCAGGAAGGAATCAAGCCCTCCGGCGGCGGCTCAGGAAACAGATCACGGTAATGCGGTAGTGGATTGCCCTCAGAATCACTCTCATAGGGTTTCAGCACCGTCAGCGAACCGTCAAACCGCCCCATGGCTGCGGTGACCAAAGCTTTTTCCAGCAAAGCCGCATGATCGGCCACCAGATAGCGGGTGCTGAAATTATCCGAGCCGTCGACGATAATATCATAAGCCGAAAACAGCTCCGTCACGTTCTCCGGTGTGAGCCGCAATGTATGACAGGCAATTTCAATATGCGGATTAATGCGGTGAATCGTAGCCGCCGCACTGTCGGTTTTATTCTCACCGATACTGTCGGTGTGATGCACCACCTGTCGCTGCAAATTGGACAATGTCACCATATCATCATCGACAATGCCGAGATGACCGACACCGGCAGCGGCGAGATAAAGCAGTGCCGGACTGCCAAGCCCGCCTGCACCGATCACCAGAACCCGCGCATTTTTAAGCTTCTGCTGCCCTGCCCCGCCGATTTCCGGCAGGATAATATGGCGCGCATAACGCTCGATTTCTAATCCGCTGAAAGGTTCTGACTGTGTGCTCATGCGCAAAGTTTAGAGCGTATCCTGAAAAGTGTGAAGCGGTTTTCGGATAAGATGGGCGTAAAACAAAAAAGACAAAGCATAAATGCAGCGCCTTCAAATATCATAAGCTGACAGGTTTGCGCCGCTGACATTGAAAAACTGCGCCTCACCTTTGAGGTCGCGAAACAGCGCGCGATCCGTGCCGGTCATGAAAGCCTGTGCGCCCAGATCGTCAATAATATCAAACAAAGCGGCACGTCTGCCCTCGTCGAGATGCGCGGCAATTTCATCGAGCAGTAGTACCGGTGTCATATTGGCAAGATTGGCGGTTAGTCTCGCATGGGCAAGCACCAGCCCGATCAGCAGTGCCTTCTGTTCACCTGTCGAGCACAGAGCCGCCTGCATGCCTTTAGGCCGGTGATGCACGATCATATCCGTGCGGTGCGGCCCGTCCAGCGTGCGCCCTGCCGCGCGGTCACGACCCCGCATATCGCGCAAGGTGCGGCGGAAATTCTCTTCCAGATCCAGCGCCGCCTCAAGACGGATACGCCCTTCCAGCTCCCCTTCCAGAAAACAGTCCACTTTCGGGAACGGACTGTCATCCGGTGTCTGCTCAATCATCGCCGCAATCAGGCTCATCAGCTCGGCACGTGCCGCAGCAATGGCTGTGCCAAGCTCGGCCATTTGCGCTTCAATGGCATCCAGCCATTGCGCATCGCTGTTATAATCCGAAATCAGCCGGTTGCGGCTGCGCATCGCCTTTTCATAATCCAGCACACGCTTGCCGTGGCTGACATCAATCGCCAGCACCATACGGTCGAGAAAGCGACGGCGATCTCCGGCGGAGCCTGTAAACAACCCGTCCATTGCCGGAATGAGCCAGATGATACGGGAATAATCGAGCAGCTGATCGGCGCTGGCCGGTGCACCATTAATCCGCACCTTACGCCCTGCCTCACCATTGGTACCAGCTAAACCGGTACCGATTTCAGCCTCGCCATAGCTTGCCGATTCCAGCAGAGCATGAATAGCAAAACCATCAGGCGCTCCGCTGCGGCTGACATCAGCGTAAGATACACGACGCATGCCGCGCCCCGGCGACAGAAAGGAAACCGCTTCCAGAAGATTGGTTTTACCTGCACCATTCTCGCCGGTCAGCACCACATGGCCGCCGCTCAGCGGCAGCGACAGGCTCTCATAATTGCGAAAATGCGCAAGCCGCAGACGACGGAAACTTACCCGTTCGCTGCGACCTGAAATTTGTGCATCAATGTTTATATTCGTGCTCACCCGTGCACTTATACACGCATCGGCATCAGAACATAGATCAGATGTTCATCGCCCTCATCACGCACCAGCATTGGTGAACCGGCATCAGCCAGCATGAATACAGCTTCCTTGCCGGAAAGCTGCGATGTGATATCGAGCAGATATTTCGAGTTGAAGCCGATTTCCATCGGCTCACTATCATAGCCTGCCGGTACTTCATCGGTTGCAGAACCGGAATCAGGATTGTTCACGGTCAGCGTCAGAAGACCATCGGAAATGCTGAGCTTAACCGCACGGCCTTTCTCGTTGGAAATGGTCGAAACACGGTCAACAGAAGCGGCAAAGCTCTGACGGTCAATCACCAGCTTGCGGTCATTACCGGCCGGAATCACGCGCTTATATTCAGGGAATGTGCCGTCGATCAGTTTCGACGTCAGAACAACGGTGCCGACTGTGAAACGGATTTTCACATCCGAGACTTCAATCGTCACCTGCATATCCGGTGCATCAACCAGTTTCTGCAATTCCGCAACGGTTTTGCGCGGAATGATGATCGCAGGCATGCCTTCAGCACCGCTTGGCGCTTCCATCGCGGCACGTGCCAGACGGTGACCATCGGTGGCCACAGCGCGCAGTTCCAAACGGCCGTCATCTTCACCGGCATAGAGGTGAATACCATTGAGGTAATAGCGGGTTTCTTCCGTCGAGATCGCAAAATTGGTGCGGTCGATCAGGCGTTTCAGCGCACTCGCATCCATACGGAATGTATTGGTGAAGCTGCCCGCTGTCAGTTCAGGGAAATCGGACTGTGGCAGGCACTGCAGACGAAAGGACGAGCGGCCGGATACGACCGACATTGCTGTGCCGTCTTCATTATTGGCCAGCATCACTTCAGCGCCATCCGGAAGCTTGCGCACGATGTCATAAAGCAGATGCGCCGGAACTGTAGTGGCTCCTGCCGTATCAATTGCCGCTTCGGTCGATTCGGTTACTTCCAGATCAAGGTCAGTGGCCTTGAGCTTCAGCACGCCGTCTTCTCCCTGCAACAGCACATTGGAGAGAATCGGAATCGTATTCCGGCGTTCAACCACGCGATGCACATGGTTGAGAGATTTCAGAAGATTTGAACGTTCAATAGTTACGCGCATGATGTACAGAACTCGCTAACATCTGTCCGGCAACAAACAGAGCTGCACCGGAGATCACGGCGCGACAGGCGCCTCTTGGACGGCTAAACTGCCAGAATTTCAGGGGGCTTTGCAAGTCCGCAGAACAGCACAGCAGCGATTTCTTCTGCATAAAGACTGATGAACCCGCTCTTTGCCCCGATATTCCGCCTATGAACTGTATCGCGACCAGAGCCGCGATACAGAATCATCGGTATCTGTGACAGCTTATGCGGATTGTTCGTTGATAAGGCGCTTCAGCAGTTCCAGCTCCTGCGCCAATTTAAGATCAGCACCGACCAGATCTTCAATCTTGCGGACAGCATGCAGAACTGTGGTGTGATCGCGTCCGCCAAAACGACGGCCGATTTCCGGCAGCGAGCGCGGGGTCAGCATTTTCGCCAGATACATCGCCACCTGACGCGGTTTCACGATGGTGCGGGTACGGCGGTTGGAAAGCAAATCCTGCTTCGACACATTGTAATGACGGGCAACAATGCGCTGAATTTCTTCAATGCGGATGCGCTTTGGTTCACCCGCGCGGGTCAGATGACCCAGCAGCTCATCAACGCGGTCGATCGACAGGTTCGGCTCAAAGGACTGACGGAACAGAAGCTGGTTGAATGCGCCTTCCAGTTCACGGCCGGAACCGGTCACAGTGCGTGCCACATGGGCCAGAATATCGTCAGCAATATCAATATTGCGTTCTTCTGCCTGCGCAGCGCTCAGGCGGCGCTTCAGCATTTCCACGCGCATTTCATAATCCGGTGCGGCCATTTCCAAGGCTACACCGCCCTGCAGACGGGAGCGCACACGCACATCCAGCGATTCCAGTTCGGAAGGGGCGCGGTCTGCGGCCACAACAACCTGCTTGGCGCTGTCGAGCAGCGTGTTGATCAGATGGCAGAATTCGTGCTGGATAGATTTACCCTGCAGGAACTGCATATCATCAATAATCAGAAGATCGATATCGCGCAGCTGTTCTTTGAAAGACAGCGCATTATTGTCACGGATTGCCGTTGCAAAGCGCCACATGAAATATTCAGCGGTCAGATAAACAACGCGCGGCTTATCCTGACGCTGCAAAGCACTGGCGGCGATTGCCTGCAAAAGATGGGTTTTACCAAGACCAACGGAAGCGTGGATGAAAAGCGGGTTGAAGCGTACGGCGCTGGAGCCGGCTTCGGCAATAGTGCGGGCAGCAGCAAGTGCCACACGGTTGGAAGCACCGTCAACAAAGCTGTCGAAAGTATAGCGCGGATCGAGCGGAGAACCGAGTACGGCACCGGCAGCGGCGCTCTGAGCGGCCACTTCTGCCTGACTGGCGCGTTTTTCAGCCGAGAAGCTCTGGCCAACCGGGAAGACCGGCTTTTCGCGCTGTGGCGCAGCAAGCTGCGGAATTTCCGCCACGATATCAGCAACAGGTGCCACAGGACGGGCGGTACGGCTCATGCCGCGCACCACAACTTCAACTTTCAGAATCTGCGGATTTTCTTCCTGCCAGAGCATGGTCAGCATTTCAGCATAATGATTGTTGATCCATGAGCGCAAAAATGCGGTCGGTACCGAAAAACGTACAACACTCTTGGAGACTTCATCCAGCTTCAGACGACCAAACCACGAAGAGAATATTTCACTGCCGACGCGTGCTTTCAGCTTGCTCAGCAGTCGTTCAAAGGCCTCATCCGGAGAAGCGGTTGTCAAAGTCAT